>CAWECX010000001.1:0-29441 GCA_963807805.1 uncultured Actinomycetota bacterium
GCAAACTCGGTCCGGCACTGGGATGGACACCGGCCCTGGAGTCATAACGACGGCGGCGCCTCGCTCTGGCTGCCGGCCTCCACCGTCAGATGTTGGCGCAGCTTCCCGGTAATCCTGCCAAGGTCCGCCAGGTCTTCCGGAGTCAGTGCGTCGATGAACAGCTGGCGGATCAGGCGCAGATGCGGGGCCGATGATGCCCGGAAGACGCGGGCGCCTTCATCGGCAAGCTCCACCACGGCGCCGCGGCTGTCATTGCCGGATTTCTTCCGGTGGACGAGGCCGCGACTTTCCATGCGTCCGAGGTGATGGGAGAGCCGGCTCCGCTCCCAGCCAACAACCTCCGCCAGCACCGAGGACCGCAGGCTGCCCTCCTCCGCCTCGCTCAGACGCCAGAAGGACTCCGTAGTCGCCGGGGGAAATGCCGGAGGTGGCCTGCAGCCCTGCCGCCATCGCCTGGCGGACATCCTCGCTGGTTTCCACGTACTCGCGCCAGACTGCCAGCTCCTCCGGCGTGGGGCTTCGACGCCCCGACTTGCCGCCCTGCTCCATGATTTTCTCCTTGCTTGACATGTCAACCATAGCGGGGTGATGATTGACGCGTCAATTAAGTAATTGACGTATCAATTAGAGAAGGCATGAGCGATCATGATCTTTGGTTTGGATACCTTCGGCGACGTCCCGCTGGACGACGCCGGCGTACCCGTCAGCCATGCCAGGGCCATCCGGCAACTGGTGGACGAGGCCGTCCTCGCCGACCAGCTTGGCGTGGACGTCTTCACGGTGGGAGAACACCACCGCCCCGAATATTCGGTCTCGAGCCCGGAAACGGTCCTGGCCGGCATGGCCACAGTAACTTCCCGCATCCGCCTGGGTCCGGGCGTCACGGTCCTCAGCTCCGACGATCCCGTGCGCGTCTTCCAGCGCTTTGCCACCGTGGATGCGCTGTCCAACGGCCGTGCCGACGTCATCCTGGGAAGGGGCTCCTTCACCGAGTCCTTCCCGCTCTTCGGCTACGACCTGAAGGACTATGACGTCCTGTTTGAGGAGAAGATCGAACTGTTCGCCCAGCTCCTCAAGGAAGCACCGGTCACCTGGAACGGCACCACGCGTGCCCCGCTGGTGAACGCCGATGTGTACCCCAAGACGGAAAGCGGCCTCAAAACCTGGGTAGGGGTAGGCGGAACACCGGCCTCAGTTGTCCGGACGGCAAAGTACGGATTCCCCCTGATGCTCGCCATCATCGGCGGCCAGCCGGAGCGGTTCAGCCCGTTCATCGACCTCTACAAGCGGGCCGCAGGAGAATTCGGAACGACGGCCTGGCCGGTAGGGATGCACTCCCCCGGGTTTATCGCGGACACGGATAACGAAGCCAAAGAAATCTTCTGGCCCCACTACAAAGTGGTCCGCGACCGCATCGGAGCACTCCGGGGCTGGCCGCCGGTCCGACGCGAAGAGTTCGACGCGGAGATCGAGCACGGCTCGATGTACATCGGGTCCCCCGAAACCGTGGCCAAGAAGATCGCACGGACAGCGGCAGCCATGGACGTAGGAAGGTTTGACCTCATCTTCACCGCCGGGACCCAGCCCATCAGCGCCCGGCTGAAAGCCGTTGAACTTTATGGCAGCAAAGTGGTTCCCATGGTCCGCGAAATCCTCGCCGAAACCGGACACGCTGCAGGCGCGTAGGGCATCGGAGGCCTGGAGATCCTCGCGGCGCAGGGGCTAATCCTGCCCGCACTGCGGCCGGCCTAGCCATCGCCCGGTTCGGACCCTACGGCTACTGATTGTCGCGCATGCAAGAGCGCAGCCCACTATCCGGCCCGCGCATCAAACCGCCGCCGGTATTCCGTGGGCGTCGTGGAAAATGCCGCCGCGAAGTTTTGCCGCAGGGTGACGGCGTTGCCGAATCCGCAGTCGGCGGCGACCTGGTCCATCGGACAGGTCGGTGGTCTCCAGCAGCCGCCGGGCTGCGTCGAGGCGGCGGGCGCGGATCCAGGCGGCCGGCGTCGTCCCTGTTGCTGCCCGGAAGGCGCGGACAAAGGTCCGGCGGCTCAGGTGCGCCTGCGCCGCGAGCCGGTCAATGGTGAGGGGTTCGCCCAGGCGGCCCAGGGCCCATTCAAGAAGGCGCGAGATCGGGTCATCAGTGGCGCGCGGCGGCACCGGCCGCTCGATGTACTGCGCCTGTCCGCCGTCCCGGTGGGGAGCAATGACCAGGCTGCGTGCCACCTTGTTCGCCGCGTCCGCTCCCAGCCGCGAGCGCACCACGTGCAGGCAGGCGTCCAGCGCGGACGCGGTGCCGGCCGAGGTCAGGACGTCGCCGTGGTCGATGTACAGCACCGACTGGTCAAGGGCGATATCAGGGTGCCGCGCAGCCAGGGAATCAAACGCCTGCCAGTGCGTGACGGCCCGGCGCCCGGCGAGCAAGCCGGCGTCGGCCACGGGAATCGCGCCAAGGCACAAGCCCAAGATCGGCACGCCCCGCCCGTGCGCCCCTTGGAGCACCTGCCGCAGCGAATCACCGGGGACGCGCCCGTCGTCGAACCAGGAAGGCACCACCACGACGTCCGCCGCCTCCGCGGCCTCCGGCCCCTTCACCTCGCCCAGCCGGTAGCCCTCAGCGGTGGTTACCTCGCCTTCCTGGTCAGAGAACAGAACCGTCTTCCAGCCGGCAAGGCCCTGGCGGGCAACCTCGTCAAAAACCATCTGCGGAACGGCGAGGTGGAACATCGTTGCCCCATCGAAGGCGTACACCGCAATCCTCATCCCGCCCCATTCCGATGCATTGGCCCGAATCCATCGTATATCTGCCTTCGTGCCACTGTTGGCCTGCGCCGGCGGCGGGAAGACTGGAACGGTCGCCAGCACGGCGGCCACAGCAAACCACCAGGGAGAAACCAAGAACATGAGCACCCCCCGCCGCGCCCTCATCCTCATCGACGTGCAGCAGCAGTACTTCAGCGGCCCCCTCGAGATCCAGTACCCGCCGCACCAGGAGTCCCTGCCCATGATTGCGAAGGCAGTGGACGCCGCCACCGCCGCCGGCATTCCGGTCGCCGTGATCCAGCACTCCGCCGGCGTTGGCGCGCCCGTCTTTGCCCCCGGCACGCCGGAGTTCGAGCTGCACCCCGAGATTGAACGCCGCAGGACCGGCGAATGGAAGTCAGTCGTCAAGCAGTACGGGTCCGTCTACGCCGGCACGGACCTCGCCGACTGGCTGCGGAAGCACGACGTCGACACGGTCACCCTGGTGGGCTACATGACCAACAACTGCGTGCTCGCCTCAGCCGTGGAGGCAGAGTTCCTTGGCTTCAGCACCGAGGTCCTCTCGGATGCCACCGGCGCCATCAACCTCGCCAACGACGCCGGTTTCGCCGACGCCAAGACCGTGCACACCACGCTCCTGACGCTGCTGAACTCGAACTGGGCAGCAGTGGCGGATACTGACACATGGACCAGTGCGCTGGCTGCGAATCAGGCCCTGACAGGGAGTGACCTCGGCAGCTCCGCCGTGGCCGGTGTGGAGCTGGTCCCCCAGGCGTAACCAGCGGTCCCGGGCTTCCCACCTGTCGCCCAGCGATGGGAAGCCCGGGAACACCAGCAGCACTCGCGCCGTTGCACACACGGGGACCAAGCCCCAACGAAATCTCAAGGACTGTACTAAATGAAGTGGATTCTTCTCGCCGGCGCGATCCTGAGTGAGGTGACGGCGTCCCTCTCCTTGAAAGCGGCCCTTGATAATCCTGCTTTCTTCATCGTGGTGGTTCTCGGTTATTCCGCGTCCTTCGCTTTCCTCGCCGGAGTCCTCCGCAAAGGCCTGGGCCTCGGGGTTGCTTATGGCATCTGGGCTGCGCTGGGAGTAACACTCACCGTGCTGCTGGCTGCCGTCATTTTTGGCGAAGCGCTGACCCCCGTGATGATGATCGGCGTCGCCATGGTGATCGGCGGAGTGCTCTGCGTTGAACTCGGGTCACACAAGGAGCCGGCGAGAAGAATCCGGCAGAAGAAATGGTCCGCTCATGATGTGGCTGTTGCTGACGGCGGCAATCCTCACCGAGGTGACCGCCACCCTGCTCCTGCGGGTCGCGTCCACCGGCAAGCGGCGCTGGTACATCCCTGTCGCCGTCGGATATTTCCTGGCATTCACACTCCTCACGCTGACCCTGCAACAGGGCATGAGCCTCGGCGTTGCCTACGGCATCTGGGCCGCGGCCGGCGTCGCGCTGACCGCCGCTGGCCAGCCGCGTCTTTTTCAAGGAGGCGATCACCCCCGTCATGATGCTGGGGCTCGGCCTCATCATCGGCGGCGTCCTGCTGATCGAGCTCGGCGCGGTCCATTAGGCACCAAAGTGGCGGACGCGCCGTCGTGGTCCAGTAGCTCCTAGGCGCCGGTAGCGGGGCAGTCGCCGGCTCATGCAGGGCGCCGCGTTGACGTAACGGGCGTCACGCCATATTCTTGATGAAACGATTCAAGGGAAAGGGCTTTCCCAAGCGCTGGAACCAGTCACGGTCACGCTGACCATCCGGTACGTAACAGTTCCGGTTCCTTGCCGATGACGACGAAGGAATACATCGAAATGAGCATCACCCGCGGGAAGACCCGCCCAGTCCTTGAAGCCGCAACCGGACGCCGGGATCCAAAGAAAGCCGCGATGAGCGGCTGGATCGGCAGCGCGCTGGAGTACTACGACTTCGCACTGTACTCACTGGCCGCAACGCTGGTCTTCCCTGCCATCTTCTTCCCGTCAGAGAACCCCACCGTGGGGATCATCGCCTCGCTCGCCACGTATGCAGTGGGATACGTCTCCCGTCCCATTGGCGCTGTTGTCCTGGGCGCCTACGGCGACAGGCACGGCCGCAAGCAGGTGCTTGTGTTTGCCATGCTGCTGATGGGCTTCGCCACCTTCGCGGTGGGCCTCCTGCCCACCTACGGCCAGGTGGGCATCCTGGCCCCGGCGCTGCTGGTAATCCTCCGCCTGATCCAGGGGTTCGCTGTCGCAGGCGAGCTCGGCGGCGCCAGCGCGATGATCGTGGAGCACTCCCCTGATGGCCGGCGCGGATTCTTTGCGAGCTTCAGCCTGCAGGGCACGCAGGTCGGATCGATCCTTGCCACGGCTGTCCTGCTTCCACTCGCCGCGCTCCTCCCGGCCGACCAGTTCCAGTCGTGGGGCTGGAGGATCCCGTTCCTGCTCAGCGCCTTCGTGATCCTGGCCGGCTACATTATTCGCCGCCGCGTGCAGGAGCCGCCCGCCTACCTGGCGCAGTCCGGCAACACCAAGGCCAAGCCACGGTTCCCGCTCGTTGACCTCCTGCGCAGCTACCCGTGGGTGGTGGTCCGCTGTGTCCTGATGACGTTCACCAACGTGGTTGGCATGGCGACGCTCATCTTTGGCGTGTCCTACGCGACCCAGAAGGGCTACGGCATTGGCTTCTCAAGCGGCGAATTCCTCTGGGTGACCCTCGTGGCCAACGTGGCTGCCGTTGCGACGATCCCGCTGTTCGGGGCACTGTCCGACAAGATCGGCCGACGGATGCTGATGGTGGCCGGCGGCATCGGCGGCGGCCTGCTGGCGGGCGGGTACCTGTGGGCAATCGACCAGAAGAGCCTGGTGCTGGTCTTCGTCTGCATCGTGATCGTGCAGGGCGTCTTCTTCCAGATGTGGAACGCAACCTTCGCCACGTTCTTCCAGGAGCAGTTCCCCATGCGGATCCGGGTGACCGGCTTTGCCGTCTCGCAGAACCTGGGCCTTATGATCGCGTCGTTCTTCCCGAGCATCTTCACGGCCATCGCTCCCCCCGGGATCAGCGAACGTGCCTTTCGTCATCGGGCTGACCACGTTCGGCATCTGCGTCGTCGCAGCCCTGGCGACCCTCCTGTCCCCCGAAACCAGGGGCAAATCACTTGAGGACCTCGACGCCCACAGGCGGTGACCACTGCCCACTTTTGAGGAGTAAAAGGCCCGACGGCCGACTGGTGACAGTCGCCGTCGGGCCTTTTGGCTTTAATTCAACCGGGAGGCCGAAAACGACCACAAATAGACCCTCCTCAGCGTGGCCCGCACATGGTCAAATGGGAAGGTTGAACCGGCTGCCCGAGTCCGACCACGGCCTCGGCCATATGGAAGGAAGCACATGACCGATCGCCAGGAACACCCCCCGGTCCCCACTCCCGGAAGCGCCCAGGGCTCTGGACAGCAAGGCCGAGGGCGGATGCCCGGTTGCCCACGGCAGCGCGACCTCGCACGGCAGCGAGAGCGAAAACCCGGCCATCGACTCGCCGCAGCCCAAGGGGCACCGGCCGCGGACCGTCGCGGACTGGTGGCCGAACCAGCTGGACCTCTCCGTGCTCCACGCCCACCACCCGGCGGGCAACCCGCTCGGCCCCGACGTTCAGCTACCGCGAGGAGTTCCAGAAGCTCGACGTCGAGGCGCTGAAGCAGGACATCACCCAGGTCCTGACCACCTCCCAGGACTGGTGGCCCGCGGACTTCGGCCACTACGGCGGCCTGATGATCCGGATGAGCTGGCATGCCGCCGGCACCTACCGCGTCCACGACGGCCGCGGCGGTGCAGGGGACGGCAGCCAGCGGTTCGCGCCGCTCAACAGCTGGCCGGACAACGCCAACCTGGACAAGGCCCGGCGGCTGCTGTGGCCGGTGAAGCAGAAGTACGGCCAGAAGCTCTCCTGGGCCGACCTGCTGGTCCTCGCAGGCAACGTGGCCCTCGAGTCGATGGGCTTCAAGACCTTCGGCTTCGCCTTCGGCCGCGAGGACGTGTGGGAGCCCGAGGAGATCTTCTGGGGGCCGGAGGACACCTGGCTCGGCGACGAACGCTACATCGGCGAGGGCCAGATGGCGGAGGAGGTCGGCTCCACGGAGATGGGCCTGATCTACGTCAACCCCGAGGGGCCCATGGGCAATCCGGACCCGCTGGCGGCCGCGGCGTTCATCCGCGAGACCTTCAAGCGCATGGCGATGAACGACGAGGAGACCGTGGCACTGATCGCCGGCGGCCACACGTTCGGCAAGACCCACGGCGCCGGCGACGCCGACGCGCACGTCGGCCCCGAGCCCGAGGCCGCCGACCTTGAGGCGCAGGGCCTGGGCTGGCTCAGCACGCTACGGGACCGGCAAGGGGGCGGACACCATCACCTCCGGCCTCGAGGTCACCTGGACGGACAGGCCCACCCAGTGGAGCAACCGCTTCTTCGAGATCCTGTTCGGGCACGAGTGGGAGCTCGTCAAGAGCCCCGCCGGCGCCCACCAGTGGGTGGCCAAGGACGCCGAGGAGATCATCCCGGACGCCCACGACCCGGAGAAGAAGCACCGGCCCACGATGCTCACCACGGACCTCTCGCTGCGCGTGGACCCGGCCTATGAGAAGATCTCGCGGCGCTTCCTGGAGAACCCGGACGAGTTCGCGCTCGCGTTCGCCAAGGCCTGGTACAAGCTGCTGCACCGCGACATGGGCCCGGTCGGCCCGCACATGCTGGGGCCGTGGGTCCCGGAGGCCGCAGCTCTGGCAGGACCCCGTCCCGGCCGTCGACCACGAGCTGATCGACGAGCAGGACATCGCCGTCGCTCAAGGCCCAGCTGCTGGACTCGGGCCTGTCCGTCTCGCAGCTCGCCGGCACGGCATGGGCCGCGGCGTCCACCTTCCGCAAGACGGACAGGCGCGGCGGCGCCAACGGCGCGCGGATCCGGCTGGAGCCCCAGCGCGGCTGGGAGGTCAACGAGCCCGAGCAGCTGGCGACGGCGCTGCAGGCGCTTGAGACGGTGCAGCAGCAGTTCAACTCCGCCCAGGCCGGGGGCAAGAAGGTCTCGCTGGCAGACCTGATCGTCCTCGGCGGCTGCGCCGCGGTGGAGAAGGCCGCGAGAGACGCCGGCTTCGCCGTCACTGTGCCGTTCCGGCCGGGCCGCACCGACGCCGCCCAGGACCAGACCGACGTCGAGTCCTTCCAGTACCTGCAGCCGCGGGCGGACGGGTTCCGCAACTACGTGCGCCCCGGCGAGAAGCTCCAGCCGGAGACCCTCCTGCTGGACAAGGCGTACCTGCTGGACCTCTCCGCGCCGGAGATGACGGCGCTCGTCGGCGGCATGCGTGCCCTCGGCACCAACGTCGGCGGTTCCGCCCACGGCGTCCTCACCGACAGGCCGCAGGTCCTGACGAACGACTTCTTCGTCAACCTGCTCTCCCCGGGCACCAAGTGGAAGGCGTCGGAGGCGGAGGAGAACGTCTACGAGATCAGCGACGTCGCCACCGGCGAACTGAAGTGGACCGCCACGCCGGTGGACCTGGTGTTCGGCTCCAACTCCCAGCTCCGGGCGCTGGCCGAGGTCTACGCGAGCGACGACGCCAGGGAGAAGTTCGTCAACGACTTCGTGGCGGCCTGGGTGAAGGTCATGGAGCTGGACCGCTTCGACCTGGACTGACGCCGGTTCAGTGACTCGGCGTCCGGGCCGGCTGCTACTGCGGCCGGCCCGGACCGCTAGTAGTGGTGGCGGGCGGCGACAACGACGATTTGCGCCTCTTCCACTGCATAAACGAGTCGATGTTCCTCAGTGATGCGTCGAGACCAGTAGCCGGCAAGCTGATGCTTGAGTGCCTCCGGTTTCCCAAATACCCTCGAAGGGTGTCCGGAGGCACTCGTTGATGAGCAGGTTAATTCGCTTGATTATGGCTTTGTCGTTCTTGATCCAATATTGGTAGTCGTCCCAGCCGTTAGGCGTGAAGGCCGTGTTCATTCCTCCAGAGCCCGCTGGGTGGCCGTCCCCGCCCTGTGCTGCGCAATACTCTCAAGCAGGTGAGCCGCGTTTGCGGGTGTACGTAGCAAGTACGCGGTTTCCTCCAGCGCTTCAAAGTCTGCCAGTGACATAAGAACGGCACTGCCCTTCTTCGAAATGATCTCCACTGGCACGTGATCGTTATTGACCTGCTCGATGAGCGGGAACAACCTGGCTCGCGCGTCTGATGCGGTGATTGCCATGGGAACCCTTTCCAAACCTTGAAGTGGTACTACATATGGTACAACCGTCGCGTTTCCTTTGGAATAGGGCGGCCCGCGCAGTCCAAACAACCGCAACCGCGAGCGCCGGCCCTAACCCCAAGTAAGTAGCAGTAAGTGTCGTTTTGGAGCTCCAAAACGACACTTACTGCTACTCAGTTGGGAGGGGGTGTTGGGGTGAGGGGCTCCACGGAGACCAGGACGAGGCCGAGGTCCCGGATCCTCGTCAGCAGGCCGTGCAGGGCCGCCTGGTCCGGGACGGCCCCGCTGAGGCTTGTTGTTCCGTCGTGTTCACGGGCAAGTGTGAGATTGGAGAACCAAACCGACCAGTGGTCGGGGAGATGACCCCCGACCACGATCCGGTAGCCCTCAGCCGTGTGGCTGGTCACTTGGCGCCGGCTGCATCAAGCGGGAAACTCGTTGCCCGGCGCGGGGAGCGGGCCGTTGCGGACCGCTGGTCACGCCACAGGGAGTAGCCGAGCCCGATCAGGGCCACACCGGTGGGCACGGCGAAGAGCCTTTGGTTGATCATCGGCAGGAGCGGGATCGCGATGCTGGAGATCGTGCCGGCGGCCAGGACCACGGCAGCCCAGCGGGCAGGATGTTGGCGCGGAAGAGCGCGATCCCGAAGAGGAGGCCGCCGGCCATATAGGTGAGGCCGGACACCAGGCTCAGGACTTGCATCAGGCCTATGTCGCCGGCCGCCTGGCCGTTGGTGGCCACGGCGAGCACGTCGGTCACGTATGCGGGTGCAGTGTGGGCGAGGGTTGGGAGGATGACCAGCCCAATGACTTCAACGCTCAGCATGATGAGGTAGCCCGCGGCGAACACGGCGTACCCGATCAGACCCAGCAGTCCGCTCTGCCTCACCTGGCGCAAATACATGCCGGTGATGCCGGCGAGCGCCAGGACCGACATCAGGACTTTCAGGCTTTGGCGGACCGACCATTCGGCCGTGGTGACGAACGTGGCGTCGAGTTGGGGGTGGTTGATCTGCACACCGAGGAACAGCAGGCCGGCGGCGACGGCGGACAGGCCGGCCGTGCGGGTGAGGGTGGTGGTGGTGATGGCATGTCGGCTCCTGGTCTGGGTTTCCGCGGCGGGTCCGCGGATGACTCAAACGTAGGGACGGACTGGGTGAGCCGGCATCACCACCATGATGTGACTGGCAGGGTGAGATCTGGCT
Organism: uncultured Actinomycetota bacterium; assembly: GCA_963807805.1. Taxonomy (GTDB): domain Bacteria; phylum Actinomycetota; class Actinomycetes; order Actinomycetales; family Micrococcaceae; genus Arthrobacter. The sequence goes on from CAWECX010000001.1 coordinate 10,188, forward strand.
GCGCCCGTTAGAGCAGGCCGCGTTCGCGGGCCCGGCGGACCGCCGCCAGGCGGGTGGTGACATCGAGCTTGGTGAAGATGTGCTTGGTGTGGCGTGCGCAGCGTGTTGTGCGAGATGAACAGCTGCCGGGCGATCTCCGGCCCGCTCAGCTCACTGTCGAGGAGCCTGAGCACCTGCAGTTCGCGCTCGCTCAACGCTTCGCGGGCCGACGACGGCGGCGCGCCGGGACGGGAGCCCGCGTTTCGGCGGTGCGGCGAGGCTGAGCAGGCGGCGGGCGTGGTGTGCCGGCGGTTCCGTGGCTGCGCGGCTCCTGCAGGAGATCCGTCATCGGGCGCCCCTTCGCCAGGAAAAGCCGCGCATACCCGTCTGGCTCCGGGCGCCTCGGCGAAGGCCTGGTCAAGCGCCTCGCAGGGCCTGTGTCCGGTGTCCCTGCGCGTCCTGGGCGAGAGCCTGCAGCATGCGGATCTCCATCAGGCTTCCGGCGCGTCCAGCCTGTCTCGGCGGCCTCGAGCAGCCGGGCCAAGCAGGCGAGCGGCCTGGCCGGCCGTGCCGCCGTCGCGGGGTGTTCCCGGTGCTGCGCAATGAGCAGCCGCACCAGGGTGAGGTGGTCGAACTCGCTGCAGGTAGCTGACGTCGTCCGTGACGGACACACCCTGTTACGGGCCCAGGCGGCGGCCTCCGACAGCTTGCCCTGCGCGATCCAGATCCGGGCCTTCATCGCCGCGATCGGGCGCACCTCGGGAAAGAAGCCCCGGCCGGTAGAGCTGCTCCGCCTGGCCCAGGAGAGCGATGGCCGGTCCGGGTCGCCCTCGGCGGCGGCGACCGCGCCCTCGCCACGAACCACCGGTAACGGTTCTCGGTCATCGGCGCACGCTCCAACAAGTCCGCAGCGACCTCGAGGTGTCCTTGGCGCTCTCGAGGTCCCCGGCCTCGCAGTCGAGCTCGCTCACCCCTACGTGCAGGTCGGCGGTCGCCCGCGGCACGGGTTCACCCTGGTCCTCGGCCATCTGCAGCGCACGCGCGTAGACCCGACGCGCCTCGCCGGGTCGACCCGCCGCCAGCCACATGTCAGCGAGGACGACCGTGCTGCTGAGCTCGTCGACCAGGTTGCCGGCGGCGTGCAGGCCTGCTACAGCCTGCGCGAACGTGACCATCGCCGTCGACACATCCCCCTGTCGCCCACGTGGCGAGCCCGAGAAACCCGGCCGCACCGCCGCGGGCTAGGTGGTCGTTCGGCCCGGCGAGGCGCAGCGCGCGCCGGGCGTGTTCCGACGTGCCTGCCAGGTCGCCACGTGCCTGGGCGAGGGACGCGCGGTAGACCGCGAGGGTCGCCGGCAGCGCCGGAGCTTTCGGTGTCAGCCCGGGAGGAGCCGGCCCGTCGGCGGACGGCAGCCAGCGCACGTTCTGCGTCCTCAGCGCGGCTCGGCCCCATCGAGGTCGCCGGAGAGCCATCAGCATCCACCCGTAAAAGACACTGAGCACTGGGCTGCTGCCGGACCACCTCGTCGGGCAGTGCCTTCAGCCAGCCGAACAGTGTCGCGTCCTGCCGGCTGCGCCGATTGCCGAAGCGGCCAGCTCCATCAGATGCGCGGCGCGGCCAAAGTCTCGGGCAGCCAGTGAGTGCCCGATGGCGTCATCTGTCAGCTCGTGGCGCTCGTACCAGCGGCTCGCGCGTTGGTGCAGCAAGGGAACCTGGTCCGGCTGCTCGCTGAGGATGCGGGCCCGCAGCACGTCGGCGAAAAGGTGGTGGTAGCGGTACCACTCCCGCTGATCATCCAAGGCGACAATGAACAGGTTGGCGCGCTCGAGGGTCGTGAGCATCTGGCTCCCATCATCGCGGCCAGTCACCGCGTCGCACAGAGGCCCACTGAGCCGGTGAGAACCGACGACTGCAACAGGAAACGGCGAACCGGGTCGGGCTGATGCTGCAGCACCTCCTCGACCAGGTAGTCGACGACGTACCGGTCATTCCCGGCGAACCGGGCGATGAATCCGGCGATGTCGTCACGCCCCTGCATCGAGAGTGCGGCCAGCTGAAGGGCAGCGATCCACCCTTCCGTCCGCTCCTCCAACGCCGCGACGTCCCCCGCGGCAAGGTCCAGACCCGTCACCTCAGTGAGGTAGGCAGTGACCTCCTCGCGACGTGAAACGCAGCTCCGCCGCCCGGATCTCGACCAACTCCCCGCGCACCCGCCACCGGGACAGCGGCAGATCGGGGTCGGCGCGGGTGCTGATCACCACATGCACGTTGGGCGGCAGATGCTCCAGCAGGAAGGCCATCCCGGCGCCGACATCGTCGGCTGGCGACCAGGTGGTAGTCGTCGAGAACCAGCCAGACATCGTCCGGGGTGGCGGCAAGATCGTTCAGCACCGACGTGAGCACGGCCTCGGTAGGCGACCGAGAGGACCCGATGAGCTCCAAGGCAGCCGCTCGACACCGGGCACCGCCGTCTGGAGCGCCGACACAACGTACGTCCAAAACGACACAGGATCACTGTCGGCTGCGTCGAGCGAAAGCCACGCCACCGCGCGGCCACCCTGTATCTGACCCAGCCACTCCGCGAGGAGCGTCGTCTTGCCGAACCCGGCCGGGGCGGACACCAGCGTCAACCTCGACTCGGCCCCGTGCGCAGGCGCTCCAGGAGCCTGGGCGCGCCACAACAGCCGGCGCCGCAGCCTGGGGACAAACAACTTTGTTGCGATCACCGGACGTGCCATACGATCCCCGTTCCACGGTGCACATCCATGATGGGACAGTGCGGCAACCAGCACAGCGTACCCGCAGGCTTCCTCGACGGACCCCCTCCCAAGTAGCTGGCATTTAACGTCGTCATTCGCGCGGATGACGACGTTAAATGCGAGTCAGTTGGGTGGGGTGGGGGAGGGGGTTGGGAGGGGGTGGGGCGGGCGGTCAGAAGTGGCTGGGTGGTTCGGGGATATCCGAGTGGCCCGGATGATCGTCGGAGACAGCGCCTCTTGAGCGGCTAACCCCATGGTGGGCATATTTGCCGCAGTTCCTGCAGCGCCGGCGGAGGTGGCCGTCCTGGTCCGCTTCGGCCACCCAGTGGTGCCCCAGGTTCAGTTTGCAAAGCATTGTCTTGAGCATGAGCGCATCCATCCTTGGAATTGCCAACGGGGTTGTAGTCTACGCGCGTGGCGTCCGGGCAACCACTGGCTGATACAAAGTTCCACTGCGCCACAAAAACAATAATTCTCTCGCAAATGAGAAATAGTTCTTGACTCTGGTGGAGCCGGCCGTAGGCTCAAGTGAGGCGCTTGAAGCGCCCCGCAGACCACGCAGCGAACGTCGAGAAGAGGCACCTCCATGGACCACCCGTCACCCTTTGATCTGACCGGGCGGACAGCCCTGGTCACCGGATCCAGCAGGGGGATCGGGAAGGCCTTGGCGACCGGCCTCGCCAAGGCCGGTGCCGCCGTCGTGCTTCATGGCCTGGACCCGGCCCGGCTGGAAGCGACCAGGAAAGAACTGGCGGCCGTCTTCGGTGAGGACAAGGTGGGTGCGCGTCTCGTTCGACATCACTGACGAGGATGCCGTCGCAGCGGGGGTTGCCCAAGCCGAAGCCACCTACGGGCCGCTGGACATCCTGGTCAACAACGCGGGCATCCAGCACCGCGTGCCTTTGCTGGACCTCGACGTCGCCGACTGGAACAGGGTGCTTGCCACCGACCTCACCAGCGCCTTCCTGGTGGGCCGGGAAGCTGCCCGGCGGATGCTGGACCGCAAGCGCGGAAAGATCATCAACATCGGCTCGGTCCAGTCGGACCTCGCCCGCCCCACCATCGGCGCCTACACGGCCGCCAAGGGCGGCCTGCGCAACCTCACCCGGGCCATGACCGCGGAATGGGCCGGCCAGGGGCTGCAGATCAACGGAATCGCCCCCGGCTACATCCACACGGAAATGACCCAGGCCCTCGTGGACGATGAGGCCTTCAACTCGTGGATCCTCGGCCGCACGCCGGCGGGCCGCTGGGGCACAGTGGACGACCTGTCCGGCCCGGCTGACTGGCTCGCCTCCGACGCGTCCAACTACGTCAACGGACAAACAATCTTCATCGACGGCGGAATGACAGTGGTGGTCTGACATCGGCAACAACAGAAATAGACAACCAACTCAGTAACGGGCCCGGCCGTCGTCGTCCACGGCGTCGGCGACCTCCGGATCGAAACCGTCGAGCACGCAGCGCCCGAACCCCACGAAGCCGTGGTGGACATCGCCTACGGCGGAATCTGCGGCTCCGACCTGCACTACTGGCTCCACGGCGCCGCCGGCGAATCCATCCTCCGCGCACCGCTGGTCCTCGGCCACGAAGTGGTGGGCACGGTGGTCCAGGCGGCCGCCGACGGCACCGGCCCGGCCGCCGGCACCAACGTCGCCGTGCACCCCGCCACCCCCGGCGGGACGGCGTCCGCTACCCTGCGGACCGGCCCAACCTCTCCCCCGGCTGCACCTACCTGGGCAGCGCCGCCCGCGTCCCGCACACCCAGGGCGCCTTCAGCCGCTATTCCGTACTGCCCGCCAGGATGCTCCGGCCGCTCCCCGACAGGCCTGACCCTGCGGGCCGCCGCCCTCGCCGAACCCGCCAGCGTTGCCTGGCACGCTGTCGGCCAGGCCGGTGACCTCACCGGCAAGCGCGTCCTGGTGATCGGCAGCGGCCCGATCGGAAGCCTCATCGTGGCCGTGGCCAAGCGTGCCGGCGCGGCGGAAATCATCGCCGTCGACATGCACGAAGCACCCCTGAAGATCGCCAAGGCCGTGGGGCCACAGGGACCATCCTGGCCACCGATACTGAAGCCATCGAAGCCGTCCAGGCCGACGTGGTGCTGGAATCCTCCGGCAACCACCGCGGCCTGGCATCAGCGCTCCGCGGCGCCATGCGCGGCGGCAGGGTGGTCATGGTGGGCCTTCTGCCCAGCGGCGACCAGCCTGTCCCCATCTCGCTGGCCATCACCCGGGAACTCGAGCTCGTTGGCTCGTTCCGCTTCAACCACGAGATCGACGACGTGCTGGCAGCCCTGGCGGACGGCTCGCTGTACGTGGACCCTGTGGTGACCCACGAGTTTCCGTCCACCCAGGCCATCGAGGCCTTCGACCTCGCCAAGGACCCCACCAGGTCCGGCAAGGTGCTCATCTCCTTCCGCGATCAATAACAGCTGCACCTCACCCCAGGAGCATCCAATGATCCAGACCTTCAAAGCACCCGCCCTGCGCTGCCGGTCCTCCCGGGCCATGACCGCGGGCACCGGAACGCATTGCCCGGCCAGCGGCCGGTGGAGCCCGGACGGCGAGCCGCAGCACGGCCAGGTGTTCTTCGAGGGCAGCGTGATGCCCCCCTTCGACGGCGCCCCGGTGGTGTGGGTGCTGGGGCCGGATCCGGACAGGCATTAGCGTGGCCGTCCAGCCGCTGCGGGCCGGCCGGCGCCGGCCGCTTCGAACCCATCGACCAGGAAACGCTCCGCCGCGAACTGGCACTGAACCGCCAGCAGATGGCGCAGGCTGACAGCAGCATCCGGGGCGCCCTCAGGCAGCGGAACGACAGTGTTGCCAAGGCCCTGGCCGACGGCGTCCCGGTGGCCAGGATCGCCGCGGCGGCGGACGTCAACAAATTCGACGTTCGGCGCCGGATCGGCGCCGGTTACACGGAGCTCCAGCCGCCAGGATGGCCGGCGGACGCCCACCTCCGCGACGATCCGCAGCAATGCACAGGAAGCTGGCCGCCGCCGTCGGGCATAAGTCCGGACTGGAGGTACGACGCCGGTCCCTCACCGTGATGGCGCTGCGGACAGACCAGCTGGACCTCTTTGAAGTCGCATCGCTGGCCGCGGTTCCGCCCGAACGGATCCGCAGCGAGATGCGCGGGATCACGCTGCGGAGCGTGCGGCTGGCCGAATGAGCCGCCAGGCAGTAGCCTACCGCGTCGGGACGAGGCCGTCAGGACGCGGTGCCGCCGTCTTGTTTTCGTCCCAGCCGATGAGGGCCCCCGGAGGGCTGAGACCAGCCGTCTCGCTGGCCTGCTGCTTGGTCAGGCCCACGGTGTTGATGAGGTCCAGGATTTCGCGGGGATCAAAAAGGATGTTCCAGAGGAACATGGCCTCGTCCCCCAGCGGGCTCAAGCCCAGCTCGGCGCAGGCTTCCTCCAGCGGGCGCTGCAGCGCCTCGGCCTGGACGGTGAGGTAGAAGGCGCCGGTGCGCAGCCGGGCGAGGTAGCCTTCGCCGGAACGCGTGTACAGCATGGCCCCGCCATGCTTGACCACCAGGTCCACCCATTTGCGGCTGACGGCTTCGAGCAGCTCCAGGCCGCCGGTGGTCTGCTTGAGGCTGTAGTCCCGCAGCTTCTGGCCCACGTTGAAGCGGTACTCAGCCAGGACATCCTCAACCGACGCAAAATGCCGGTACGCCGTGGCCGTGGAGATCTCGGCATGCTTGGCGATGTCCGTCATGTTGATGGGTCCCCGCCGGGCGGCAAACAGCGGCACCGGCCGCGTTGACCAGCTCCCTGCGGTTACGTTGGGTGTCGCTTCGCATTCCCGGGCCCCTTTCCGTTGACTTACCAAGCTTATTGCCTGTGCCCGCCGATCGGGCCGCACCAGCCTTTCAGGGCCCCCACCAGCGTGGCTACGAGCCGTCCGGGCCGTCTCGTCAGGACTCAAGCCGAGCGTTTCGATCAGGTCGAAGATTTCGCGCGGGTCGAACAGGACGTTCCACAGGAACATGGCTTCGTCGCCGGGATCGTCCACGCCGAGTTCGAGGCAGGTGTCCCTGCAGCGCGGCGCTGAGGGCGTCGGCCTGGACGGTGAGGTGCGTGGCGCCGGTGCGCAGCCGGGCCAGGTAGCCCTCGCCGGACCTGGTGTGGACCATGGCCCGGCCGTGGGCCACCACCAGGGTGACCCACTTGCTGCTGACGAGGCGCAGCAGTTCCAGTCCGGTGGCCTGCTGCTGCTGGCTGAACTCCAGGAGTTCGCTGCCGACGTCGAACCGGAACCTGGCCAGGACCTCATCCACGGAGGCGAAATGGCGGTACGCGGTGGCCGTGGAGACCTCGGCGGCCCGGGCGATGTCCGCCATGGTGGCCTGGCTGCCCTCGGCAAACAGCCTGTCCTGCGGAGCGGATGATGAGCTTCCGGTTGCGCAGCGTATCGCTGCGCAACCCGGGAGCGGCGCTGGTGGTTGCCATCGGCGCTACTTCAACGCCGCGAGGCCGGCGGCAAGCCGTTCCACGCCGGCGGTGATGGCCTCGGCACTTGCGGCGTAGGAGAGCCGCAGGTGGAACTCGCCGTTGCGGCCGAACTCGCTGCCGGGACGGACGGCCACGCCGTGGCTGCGCAGGTGCGCCACCATCTCGGCTGCGGGCAGGCCGGCGTCGTACTTCGGGAAAAGGTAGAACGCGCCTTCCGGTGAGCTGACCGTCAGCCCCGGGACGTTCTTCAGACCGTTGTACATCAGTTCGCGGCGGGCTGCGTAGGAGGCGTGCATCCGCTCGATGTCCGGCCCGCACGTCTGCAGCGCGGTGAGCGCGGCCAGCTGCACGGCGGTGTTCATGGAGCCGTTGAAGGTGTTGTGCACCCGCGCGGCGGAGGCGATGACGTCCGACGGACCCCAGAGGTAGCCCACGCGCCAGCCGGTCATGGCGTAGCTCTTGGAGAAGGTCTGGCAGTAGATGGTCCGGCCCGCGAGGCCCTCGATTTCCAGCGCGGAGGTGAACGGCTCCGGCGTGTAGACAAGGTCGCTGTAGGCCTCGTCGGAGAGCACCAGGGTGTCGGTGCCGGCGACCAGGTCCGCCAGCGCTTCGAGCTCGGCGCGGGAGTGGACGATGCCGGTGGGGTTGGACGGGTTGCAGAAGACGAACATCTTCGCCCCCTCCAGCGCGTCGGCCAGCGCCTCCAGGTCCCAGTGCAGGTCCTCGGCCAGCGGCACCGGCACGATCGTGCCGCCGGCCATGCTGACCAGGTCGGCGTACAGGGAGTAGGTGGGGTCCGGGATGACCACCTTGTCGCCCGGGTTGACGGTGCCGAGGATCGCGGCGGCAAGTCCTGCCGTGCCGCCCTGGGTGATCAGCACATCGTTGGCGCTGACGCCGGATCGCCGAGGAGCCCGCCGATCCGGGCCGCGAGTTCGTCCCGCGAGCACAGGCTCGCCGAGCAGCGGCGAGTAGTGGGTGTGACCGTCCTGCAGCGCCTTCGCGGCGGCGTCGCGGACCTGCTGCGGCGTGTCAAAGTCGGGCTCGCCCATGGCAAGGGACACCAGGTCGCCGCTCGACTGGGGCTGCTGGACGCGCAGGGACGTGTCGCGCACGCGCTGGACGGCGTCGGACGGACGGAAGCTGAGGAGCGCGGGGCTGCAGGAGTGGTCACGGGGGTCCTTTCGGACGGGGGCAGGGAGCGGTCATGGCGGGCCCGGGAAGAAGGCCGGCCGCGTTGGTCAGGGGCTGGCTATTGGGGGTCTGCGGCAGGTCCGCTCGGGGGCGCCCGTCCAGCGGCTGATTTCGATGTCGCCGGAGGTGTCGCGCTGCACGGTGGGCGCGATCACGAGTTCCTGGACCACGGTGCGCTGCGGCAGGGTGGCCACCAGGTGGATGGCCCGGGCCACGTCCTCCGGCTGGACCATGGCGTCCCGCTCCTCCTGGCGCGGCGGGCGGGCCCGGTTGTCCAGGATGGGTGTCGCGGTTTCACCCGGGCAGGATGGTCACGGCGCGCAGGCCCTCGTTGCGGAACGTGGTGTGCAGGTAGGTCATGAAGTTCCGGACCGCGGCCTTGGCGGCACCGTACGCGGCCCCGCCCAGCAGGTTCGGGGTCACGGCCGCCAGGGAGGAGACGGTGATGATGGAGCCGGTATTGCGGCTGAGCATGTCCGGCAGGACCGCCTGGGTGAGCAGGAAGACGGCGTTGAGGTTCACGTCCAGGACCTGGTTCCATTCCTCTTCGGCGATCCAGCGGACGTTGAGGACCTTGCTGGCGCTGCCGGCGTTGTTGATGAGGATGTCCACCAGGCCCACGTTCCCGTGGATCCAGCGCCACCAGCGCATCCACCTCGGCCTTGCTGGCGATGTCGGCGGTGCGGACGTGGGACTTGCCGCCCGCGGCTGCGATCTCGGCGGACAGTTCGTCCAGGACGTCCTGCCGGCGGCCCACCAGCACCAGGACGGCGCCTTCGGCCGCGAGCAGCTTGGCGGTTTCGCGGCCCATGCCGGTGCCGGCGCCGGTGATGATGGCAACCTTGCCATTCAGAAGCTCCATGGTGCGTCTCTTTCGTCCGGCACGCTGCGGGAGGCAGCGCGGCAGTGGTGGCCAGGGAGTCCGGCTAAAACAAGAACCAAATTAGATATGAGAATAGTTTCTCATTTGAAACTGACGGGCGTCAACCGTTTCAGGCGGCGCGTGTGCTGGGCGGCGTGCGCGGGGTCCGCCGCCTGCCGCGAACGGAAGCCCGACGGCGGCGAACAGGGTGCGCACGCGGTCCTCCAGTTCGCAGAGCAGCCGCTGCTGTTCGCGCCAGCGGTCGACGGCGGCCGCCTGGCTGACCCAGCGGAAGGTCATCTTCCGGCCCGGGCTGGCCTGGCCCAGAAGCGGCAGCGATGCCTTCGTGGCCACCGCCACGATGGGGTAGCCCGCCGTCAGGGTGCGCGAGCGGCCCAGGATGATCAGTTCGTCGCCGTGCGGGATCTCGAAGGCCCCGATCGGGACGCCGTGCGAGACGATCTCGCCCAGCCCTTCCGGGTGGATGACCGGACCGTCCAGGCGCAGGCCCACGTGGTTGGATTTGCCGCCCACGGTGTAAGATGCTGCTGCTCAGGAGCTCCCTGATGCCGGGGGTCCTGTCCGTTTCCGGACCCGTCCACCACCTCAACGGTCCAGACGTCGGGACTGAAGTCGGGCACCGGAACCGGCAGCCGGAACAGCGGCTGGCCAAGGTAGGGCTGGCTGAAGCCCCGGTACCGGCTGGCGAGCGCCACCTGCTGGCCCGCGGCCAGCTGCTGGGGGAACCCCATCCGGGATTCCGGCGCCGCGCTGCCCATAAAGCGGGGCGTGTCCAGGTCGCCGCTGAACGCCAGGTAGTTGCGCATGCCGCCGGTTGCCTTGGAGATGACCACTCGGGTCCGTGCCGGCACGCAGACCGGCTGCCACAGCGGCGCCGGGACTCCGCCGACCGTCACGTCAGCCGGCGTGCCGGTGACCGAGATGAAGATGTTGTGCGAGGGGGTGAAGGACGAACCTGCCGCCCATGATTTCCAGCAGGGCGGCGCCGCGGCTGGTTGCCCACAAGGATGTTGGCGACGGCGGCGGAATGCTGGTCGGCGGCGCCGCCGCAGGGGACGCCCATGTACTCGGAGTCCTCGCGGCCCAGGTCCTGGAACGTGGACAGCCAGCCGGCCTCACTGATGGTGAGGGTGACCGCCTGGTCAGGCTTCGCTGCCATGGGTGCCGCCTTCCTGGTCCGAGTCCGCTGGTGCCGGGCGCTGCTGCGGGCTTGCGCGGCCGGAGGAACTGGCCTTCCAGCTCCGCCCAGCCGCTTTCCGGGATGACCGTGAAGCGGACGCGGTCGCCGGGCCGGTAGGACGTCGGCCGGGATCCTCGTGGATATCGCAGATGGTCAGGGGCGTGCGGCCGATCACCTTCCAGCCACTGGGTCCCGGGAAGGGCTGGATGATGGCGCTTGTTCCGGCCACCATCACCGAGCCCGGCGCAACGTCCGTCCGGGGCTCGGCGCACCGGCTCACCTGGCCCGGGAACTGCACCCCGGCCATCATCGGCGCCATCGCGGCCGCCAGCAGGTTGATGGTCAGCACGGAGGACGTGAACGCATCGAGCGTGGCCTCCGGGCTGAGCCCCAGCTCCTCGGCCACCCCGGGAAGGTCCGGGGCGAATTCGTCGCTGACCACCATGGGGATCACAAAGTCCTTCGCGCCCGTGGGCCGGCCCGGTGTCCTGCAGCCCCAGGCTGGCCACCGCAAGGCTGACGGTCTGGGCGAGCTGGCCGTGGCTGACCGCCAGGCAGTCGAACTCCACCAGCAGGGATTCCGCCCCCGCCACCAGGTTCAGCACCCCGTAAGGCCGGACCTCGAGCAGGACGTCCCGCAGCCTCCTGGCGCCGGCCCGCCTGGCCTCGGCGTCGTCGTCGGCGATGCTCAGCATCAGGGCGGAATCCCCGAAGGGCACCGCCTCGACGCCGGGAGGCCGGCGGAGGGTCGCGGCTGGCGGTGGTTGCGTGGTCATATGTCCTGCTCGGTGGTGCGGGCGGCGGTCAGTAGCGGGCGGGCGGTGTGGCGGAAAGCGGCGGTCAGGCCGCGGCGGCCGCTTTGGCTTTCTCGGCGAGGACTTCCTGGAGCCCGGTGGCCTTAATGCCGGCCTTCTCCAATGCCGCGCGGAGGGCGGTGCCGTTTTCGAGGACCTGCGGGTGGTCGCCGTGGAGGAGGACGACGTCGGCATCGTGGCCCAGCGGGACCACCTTGCCGGTGACGGCGCGGACGGTTCCTTCGGTGACCACCTGGACAACCCGGCGGCCGATCTCTTCCGGATCGTGCAGCAGGGCGCCCTCGGTGTTGCGGGAGACGGGCATGCCGTCCTCGCCGTAGCCGCGGTCCGCCAGGAAGACGTAGCCCACTTCGAGGCCGCGCTTGCGGGATTCGTCGGCCAGCAGGCCGTTCTGGCAGATGACGATGTAGGAGGGGTCGTAGGCCTTGATGGCGTCGGTGATGGCGCGGGCGTGCTTGGCGTCGGTCTGGGCGATGCTGCCCATCCGGCCGTGCGGGGCGACGTGGCTGATCTTGCCGCCGTGGATGCGGGCGAAGGCGTCCAGGGCGCCGATCTGGTAGAGGACGTCGGTGCGGATTTCCTCTTCGCTGGCCTCGATCAGGCGGCGGCCGAAGCCCACGAGGTCGGGGTAGCCGGGGTGGGCGCCCAGTTCGATGCCGCGCTCCACGCAGGACTTCACGGTGGCGTCCATAACGCGCGGGTCCCCGGCGTGGAAGCCGCAGGCGATGTTCGACGCCGTGACCAGGCCCAGGAGGGCCTCGTCGTCGCCGATGCTGTAATTTCCGTAGCTCTCGCCGAGGTCTGCAACGACGGCGACTGAATTGATGCCCAAGGTGACTCCCGATGGTTTTTGTTGTGCTGCCTGATGGTCCAACGACGGCGGCCTGCCGGCAAAGGCGGCAGGCCGCCGTCGTTCGTGTTTTCCTAGTGCGTCTGGAGCGGCTGCCCCTTGGTTTCCTTCAGGAAGTAGACGGACGTGAGCGTGATGATGGCGGTGCCGATCGCGGCGTAGGCCGGGACCATGCTGTTGCCGGTGGCCTTGATGATCTCGGTCATCACCAGCGGGGCGCTGCCGCCGAAGATGATGGTGCTGATGCTGAAGCCGATGCTGTAGGCGCTGTAGCGGACCGTGGTGGGGAACATTTCGGTCAGCACGGTGTGGACGACGGCGGCGTGGCCGGAGAAGGCGATGGCCATCACCACGGTGGCGATGCAGGCCAGGGCCATGTTGCCGGTGGTGATCATCGCGAACATCGGGTAGGACACCAGTGCCATCAGGACGGCGGAGCCTGCCAGGACCGGCTTGCGGCCGATCCGGTCGGACAGCCGGGCCATCAGCGGGATGCTGATGATGATGGCCACCAGGCTGACGGCGGTCACCATCAGGGCCTGCACCATGGTGAAGTTGTTGCCGGTGCCCAGCTGGGTCTTGAGGTAGGTGGGCATGTAGGCGAACAGGAGGTAGTAGCCGGGGCCGTTCAGGGCGGGCAGGAAGATGGTCAGCACGATGGCCTTCAGGTGCCGCTTGGAGGTGAAGACAGCCTTCAGCGGGTTGCGCTCCACTTCGTTGCGCTCACGCAGGGCGGCGAAGTGCGGGGTGTCCTCCATCTTGGAGCGGATGTAGTAGCCCACGTAGCCCAGCGGAAGGGCGAAGAGGAACGGGATGCGCCAGGCCCAGGATTCCATGGTGGCGTCGCCGAGGGTGGTGATGAGGGTGGCGGAGAGGGCGCTGCCGAAGAGGAGGGCGCAGAAGGAACCCACGGCGATGAAGCTCATGGAGAAGTTGCGGTGCTTGTTGTGCGCGTACTCGCCCACGAACGCCATGGCGCCGGCCACTTCGCCACCGGCGGAGAAGCCCTGCAGGATGCGGAACAGGATGAGCAGCGCCGGGGCCGCCCAGCCGATCACCGAGGAGGAGGGGATCAGGCCGATACACGCCGTGGCGCCCGAGATCAGGAGCAGCAGGACGGCCAGGAGGTTCTTGCGGCCCAGCTTGTCGCCCAGGAAGCCGCAGATCACGCTGCCGAAGGGCCGGGCGAGGAAGCTGACCAGGAAGCCGACGTTGGTCAGCAGCAGGGAGCCGAGGTCCTTGGATCCCATGATGTTGATGGCCAGGTAGGTGGTCAGCAACCCGTAGATGCCGTAGTCGTACCACTCCACGAAGGAGCCCATGGTGCCGGCGATGGTGGCCTTGCGCACCATCTTGCCGTCGGCGGTGACAACCTTGATTTGTGCGGTGTTCAGTTCCACTGAGTCCGTCGATGCAGTAGTCATTAGGTCTCTCTCAGTCTAGGGCTGGGTCCGAGGCGCCGGATAGCGGCGGTTAGCTGTATTCGCGGGTGATTTCGGCCGTCATTTCGGCCTCGTGGGCGGCAACCGCGATGACGCGTTCCAGGATTTCGGCCGCGCGGGCCTGCGGGATGATGACGACGCCGTCATCGTCTGCGGCGACGATGTCACCGGCGGAGCACACAATGCCGCCGATGGCCACCGGTTCGCCGATGACGCCGGGGCCGTTCTTGAAGGGGCCGGCGGGGGTGACGCCGCGGGCGAAGACGGGGAATTTGATCTCGGTGATGGTGTGGCGGTCGCGGACGTAGCCGTCAATCACGGCGCCGGTGGCGCCGGCTGCCTCGAAGCGCTGGGACAGCTGCTCGCCGATCAGGGCGCGGTGTTCGTGGCCGAAGCCGTTGATGACCACCACGTCGCCCGGCTGGATGTGGCCCAGGGCCTCGATGACCGCGGCGTTGTCGCCGGCGGCGCCCAGCACCGGCAGCGCCGAGCCGACGCAGTGGGCGCCTTCCCAGACGGCGCTGATGCCGCCGTCGACAATTCCCAGGCGCTCCATGGCATCCCCGATGTTGGCCACGGGGAACGCCGCGAAGGCCTCCACGAGTTCCTTGGGGAGGCGGGTCCAGGTGGCCTTGCGGACCGTGAGCTCAAGTGTTGTTGCCATTGTTGTCACCTTCGTTGGTTCAGCGGACGACGCCGGCCCCCGACTTCGGTCAGTCAGAATGAGGCGGCAATCACATATGAGAAAAGTTTCGCGTTTCTATTGTCCATCCGTCAAGGGGGTCCCGGCGATTCGTCCGAATAAGTCGGGCGTTTGTTGCCAGCAGGTAAATTCACGGGCCGCCCACGTAACGGCTGTGTGTCAGCTCACAAAAAACCGTTGACTTGCGCCGATGAATAAGAGAAACTCTTCTCATTCGCGAACTTTCTCGCAGATCCCGTTGTATCGAGGAGACACCATGCACGGAAGAATTACAGGCCTGGCCGCAGCCGCGGCGGCGGCAGCGCTGCTGCTGACCGGCTGCACCACTGGCGGCACCACCGGCGGGACCACCACCGGCGGAAGCGCGGGGCCGTCCACGGACACCATCCGGACCGCACTGAATTCGGATCCCACCACCTTCAACGCCGCCAAGGCCAACGCGAAGGACGACTACGAGGTAGCCCGTTTCCTCTTCGACACCGTGGTGCGCCGCGACGCTGACGGCAAGTTCATCGGCGGCCTGGCCACCGAATGGACGTCGACGGCGACCGACGCCTCGCTGACCATCCGCAAGGACGCCACCTGCGCCGACGGCACGGTCATCACGCCCACCATCGTGGCCAAATCCCTGAGCTACTTCGCCGATCCGGCCACCAAAAACAACTTCGGCAAGCTTGTCTTCGGCCCGGGCCAGCCCACCATCACCGCCGACGACGCCGCGGGCACCGTGGCCATCAAGCTGGCGCAGCCCTGGTCCGAGCTCATCGGCGGACTGACCCTGGCCCAGACCGGCATCATCTGCCCCGCCGGCCTCGCCGACCTCGAAGGCCTCGCCAAGGGCTCCGTGCAGGCGGCCTTCTCCGGCCCCTACACCCTGACCAAAGCCAGCCACGGCGTCAGCTACGACATGACCCTGCGCGAGGACTACAAGGCCTGGCCGAAGTGGTCCAAGGAGCTGGAAGGAACGCCGGCCAAGACCGTGCGCTTCTTCCCCGGCGTCAACAAGACCACCGTGGCCAACCAACTGCTCACCGGCGAAATGGACATCTCCGACATCGCCCCGGCGGACACCGCCCGCTTCGAAGGCAACAAGGACTACACCGTCACCACCGTGCCGTTCGCCGGCATCTTCCTGCTCTTCAACCAGCGCCACGGCAGCCCCTTCACCGACCCCGCCCTCCGCAAGGCCGTGGCCCAGCTGATGAACCAGCAGGCCTTCAACGCCGCCGCCTACGCCAACAAGGGCATCGCCTACAACTCCATCGTCGCCCCCACCGTGGCCTGCTCCCTTGAGGACAACTCGCACTTCACGAAGGAAGACGCCGACGCCGCGAAGGCAGTCCTCGCCGGCAAGACCTTCAAGATGGTGGGCACCACCAGCATCGGCCCGAACGGTGCAGGCAGCACCTACGTCCAGGAAGCCCTCCGCGCAGCAGGCGCCACGGTCAACCTGAACCTCGTGGACAACGGCACCTGGGCCACCATGACCCAGACCAAGCCGGAGACCTGGGACCTCACCATCCAGGGCGACGCGAACTTCGTTGGCACCGTGGCAGCATCCCTGACCCGCATCGCCGGCGTCCCCACCGAAAGCGGCGGCCGCAACATCGGCGGCGGCGAGAACGCAGACATCCTCGCCGAAATCGCCACCGCCCAGTCCGCCACGGACCAGGCCAAGCGGTGCGAGGCCTACGAACGCGCACAGATCAGCATCCTCGAAGACAACGACATCGTTCCCTTCGTCGGCGAACCCCAGATCGTCGCCCAGCGCGCAGGATTCTCCATCCAGGCGCCGTCCGGCATCGTCGACTACGCCACCATGCGCATCACTAAGTAAGGCTAAGGACCATGACTGAACCAACCATGCTGACCAGGGAAAGCGCCCTGTTCAGCAACCCCCCGGGGGCCCCGAAGGGCCCCCGGGGCGGGCTCCGCAATCTCTCCCCCTGGGCCAGCTACGGCCTGCGCCGTGCAGGCGGAGTGCTGCTGTCCGTAATCCTCCTTGTGGTGGTTACGTTCTTCATGGTCCCGCTCATCCCCGGCGACCCGGCAGTGGCAGTCGCCGGTGCCGACGCCACCACCGAGCAGATCGAGGCCATCCGGGAAAGCCTGGGACTGAACCAGCCCCTGCACCTGCAGTTCATCCAGTACGTCGGGAACCTGCTTACGGGCAACCTCGGCGAATCCTTCGCCTACAGCACGTCCGTCTCCTCGATCATCGCCACCAAGCTGCCCTTCACGGCAGAACTCGCCGTGCTGGGCATCATCGTGACCCTGCTGGTTTCCATTCCGGCAGGGATGGTGGTGGGGATCATGACCCGCGGCGGACGCCGGAAGTGGCTGGATGTGTCCTTCGGGATGCTTACCGGCTTCTTCCAGGCCGTGCCGCAGTACGTTATCGCCACGATGCTGGTGGTGGTTTTCGCCATCATCCTCAAGGTCCTCCCGGCCGCCGGCGCGGCAACCCTGAGCTTCCCTGATCCTTCCCGTCGTTGGCCTCTCGATTGCGCCCATCTGCTCGATCGCCCGTGTGGTCCGCCGCGAAACCTCCACGGTCCTGGAGCAGGACTACCTGCGGACAGCCCGCGGGTGGCGCCTGCCGCCGCTGCGGCTCTACGCCCGCCATGCCCTGCCCAACCTGATGACCACCACCCTGACCCTCGCCGGGCTGATCCTGGCCGGCATGCTCGGCGGCGCGATCATCATCGAAAACGTCTTCAACTGGCCCGGACTCGGCAAGGAAATCGTCACCGCCATCATCAACAAGGACTACCCGGTCATCCAGGGCATCATCCTGGTCCTGGGTTTCCTCGCCATCATCCTCAACCTGCTGGTGGACGTCATCCTCGGACTCATCGATCCGCGCACCCTCGGAGGAGGAAAGTCCAATGGCTGAAAACACGCCTCAACGAGCGTTTCCGGTGGACCACCGGCCTCATCATCGGCATCGCCCTGATGGCCGTCATGGTCCTCATCGGCCTCCTTGCACCCCTCTTCCTCACCGAAGCCGCCGAAAAGCTCACCGCCAACGCCTCCCAGGGCCCCAGCGCCGCGCACTGGCTGGGAACTGACGACTTCGGCCGCGACGTACTCGCCCGCTCGCTCGTGGCCACCCGGCTCACGCTGATGATGACGGCAGCCACAACGGTGATCTCGGTCGTGGGGGGCGTTCTGATCGGCACCTTCATCTGGCTCGCCCCGCCGCGGATCCGCAACGCCGTCCTGCGCGTCATCGATGCCGCCGTCGCCTATCCCAGCCTCATTTTCGCGCTGCTCATCGCCGCAATCCTCGGCCAGGGAGCCTGGTCTGCCGTCCTGGCCATCGCCATCGCCAGCATTCCGGCCTTCGCCCGGCTCACGGCCAACATGGCCGCCTCGATCTCCCAGCGTAACTACGTGTCCACCGCACGCCTGCTGGGCGTCCCGGGTCCACGCATCATCACCCGGCACCTGCTGCCGAACATGGCAGAGCCGCTGCTGGTGCTGACCGCCACCGTTTTCGCCACCACCCTCATCGAACTGTCCAGCCTCTCGTTCATCGGACTCGGCGTCCAGAACCCGGAGTACGATTTCGGGCGCCTGCTCAACGAGGCACTCGTGAACATCTACTCCCAGCCGCTGCAGGCCGTGATGCCCTCGATCATGATCACCGTCGCGGGGCTGAGCGCCATGCTCATCGGCGATGGCCTTGCCGCCGCCACGGACCCGCGCGGCGGGCGGAAGTTCGGCAGCGTCAAGGCCGCCTCCGAGCTCCCGGCCTCCATGCGCGCCGACAGGAAGCCCTGGTGGAGGTGGATAACCTCACCGTCCTGACCCCCAACGGCGTCCCGCTGGTCAAGGGTGTGTCCCTGAGCATCAACGCAGGCGAAGTAGTGGGACTCGTGGGAGAATCCGGCTCCGGAAAATCCCTCACCGCCATGTCCATCGCCGGGCCTGCTCCCGGAGGAACTCACCGTCACGGCGCACTCCATGCGCCTCGGCGAACTGGACCTGCTCAAGAAGAACGACCCGCGCACACTGGCGACCTCCATCGGGCTGGTCTACCAGGACCCGGGCACCAGCTTCAACCCGGCCCTGCGGATCGGCTCCCAGCTCACGGAAGTCAGCCGGGTGCACCTGAAGCAGTCCAAGAAGACTGCCTACAGCAGGATGGTCAAAGCACTGGCAGACATCCGGATCACCGAGCCGGAAACGCGGATGAAGCAGCACCCGCACGAGCTCTCCGGCGGCATGCTCCAGCGCGCCATGATCGCCTCCACCCTGGTCACGGACCCACGGCTGATCATCGCCGACGAACCCACCACAGCACTGGACGTCACGGTCCAGGCGGACGTCCTGCGGCAGTTCCGCACCATCAACCGGGAAATGGGCACGGCCATGCTGTTCATCTCCCACGACATCGGCGTGGTGCAGGCCCTGTGCGACAAGGTCATCGTGATGAACGGCGGCAAGATCCTCGAACGGCTCACCGGCGCCCAACTGGCCGCCGGCGACGTCAAGCACCCGTACACCAAGGCGCTGCTGGCCGCGACGCCGAGCATCGCCGAACGCAAAACGGAACTCGTCTCCGTCCGCGCCGAAGACTTCACCTTCGACGAAATCACCGACGAGCCCCGGCCCGGTTACCGGCTCGGTCCGCCCGGAAGCAGAAAGGCTCCAGCCATGACAACCACACCCAACCTCCGCCGCCCCCGTGCTGGAAGTCCGCGACCTGGAAGTCACTTTCGGGTCCGGACATTCCGCGGCAAAGGTCCTCAAGGGCGTCTCAGCCACCATCGAACGCGGCAAGACCCTGGGCATCGTGGGCGAATCCGGTTCCGGCAAGTCAACCCTGGCCAAGGCCATCGTCGGGCCTGAACCCGGTCAGCGCCGGCAGCATCTCGATCAACGGCGCGGACGTGGCCCGAATGACCGGGGCCCAGCGCCGCGCCATGCGCCGGGAGGTCCAGATGATCCCGCAGGACCCCTACTCCTCGCTGAACCCCCGCCG
>CAWECX010000002.1:0-32873 GCA_963807805.1 uncultured Actinomycetota bacterium
TGTCGCCCGTGGCTCACCCAGGCAGCGATCGACGGCGGCGGCTTCGGTTCCTTCGCCTGGCGCATCCCGTTCCTGGTCGCCATCCCCATGGGCGTCATCGGCTGGTACATCCGCAAGGCCATCAGCGACACCCCGAACTTCGTGAAGCTCAAGGAAGAAGGCGGGCTGTCCACCAACCCGCTGAAGGAAGCCTTCGCCTCCGCCGAACACCGCCGCGCCATGCTGCTGGCCCTGTTCATCCCGCTCATGAACGGCTCCGGTACTACGTCCTCTTCTCCTACATGCCCACGTTCCTCAAGGGCAAGCAGCTCAACTTCACCATCGGTGAAGCCCTTCTCGTCACCGCCTCCAGCCTGGTGGTCATCTGCATCGCCATCCCGTTCATGGGCGCCCTCTCTGACCGCATCGGCCGCAAGAAGGTCATCGCCGGCTCCGCTATCGCCATGGCCGTCGTCGGGATTCCCGCCTACGCCCTGATCGCCACCGGCGAGATGGCACTGGCCATCCTGGGCGCCTGCATCATGGCCGTGGTCTTCGCCGGCCACACCGCCGTGATCCACATCCTGATCGTTGAACTGTTCCCCACCCGTGTCCGGTACTCCGCCTACGGCCTGGGCTACAACATCTCCTCGGCACTCTTCGGCGGCACCGCACCGCTGCTGATGACCTGGCTGATCTCCATCCACCGGCAACATCTACATGCCCGCCTTCTACGCCGTCATCACCGCACTGGGCACCCTCGCCGCCGTCAGCACCGTCAAGGACCGGGCGCACCAGCCGCTCCGCGACGCCTGACTCTTCCCTTCATCCGAGCAGCTACCGGCGCTGCACCCCTCATAGGAGAACCACATGACTTTTTCTGACTACTCAACCGCCCTCGTCACCGGTGCCTCCACCGGAATGGGCGCCGCGATCGCCGAACGCCTGACCAAGCGCGGGCCTCACCGTCCACGCCCTGGCCCGCAACGAGGAACGGCTGAAGGAACTCGCGGACAAGACCGGAGCGGTCCCGCACGTCGTGGACCTGACCGACACCGCCGCGCTGGCCGCCGCCGTCGGCGGCCTCGAAGTGGACGTCCTGGTGAACTGCGCCGGCGTCTCCCGGCCCGGGCAACATCCTGGACTCCAGCGAGAACGACATCGACGAACTCATGGACGTCAACCTCCGCGGCCTGCTGCAGCTGACCCGGCTGGTCCTGCCGGGCATGGTGGAACGCGACCACGGCCACGTCGTCAACATCAGCTCCATCGCCGGCATCTACAACTTCTACGGCCACACGGTCTACCACGCCACCAAAGCGGCAGTGCACCAGATGTCCCGGCAGCTGCGCAACGACACCGTGGGCAAGCGCATCCGCGTCACGGAGATCTGCCCCGGCCGCGTCGAAACCGAAATCTTCGGCCGCAACATGGGCGGCACCCCCGAGGCCATGGAAGAGGCGTGGAAGACGTACTACGAAGGCTACGAGTCGCTGACCACGGACGACATCGTCAACGCCATGGACTACGCCATCGAAACCCCCCGGCACGTGAACGTGGGCATGCTCGAACTCATGCCCACGTTCCAGGTTCCCGGCGGGCTCACCTTCGACAGGCGCTGAACGCCACCGGCCCGCCCACCCGCACCACCCCACCGATTGATAGGTCTCCGATGCAAACAGTCCGCACCGTCAGTTTCCCCGACCCGCAACTCCTCGCCGATCTCTCCCCGCTTCCCGAAGGGCTAAGGGAGTGGTGTGGGACATGAGGGCGGAACCCGACGGCGGGACGCTCGGGTGAGATCGACGGCGTCATCCTCCCGTACATCAACGCCGGCGCCGTTCTGGGATCCCTCGCCAAGGTCGGAGGACCTGAAGTTCGTCCAGACCCAGTCCACCGGGTACGACGGCGTCATCGAGGCTGCCGGGTCCGGCGGCCGGCGTGGCCAACGCCTCCGGCGTCCACGCCGCCGCGACAGCGGAACTGGCGGTGGGGCTGATCCTCGCCAAGCTGCGCGGCATCGACCAGGCCGTCCGCGACCAGCAGCACGGCATCTGGCGGCCGGAGCGCCGCCAGTCCCTGGCGGACCGGCGCGTGCTGCTGGTCGGCGTCGGCGGCATCGGGCACGAAATCGCCCGCCGGCTGGAGCCCTTCGAGGTCACCGTCACCCGGGTGGGCAGCTCGGCGCGCACCGACGAACACGGCGAGGTCCATGCCTCCTCGGAACTGCCCGCGCTCGCCGCGACGCACGACATCCTGGTCTCGGTGCTGCCGCTGAACGAGCACACCCACCACCTGATCGGCGAAGAGGTCCTCGCCGCCCTGCCGGACGGCGCGCTGGTGGTGAACGTGGGCCGCGGCTCCGTGGTGGACACCGCTGCCCTGACCAAGGAAGTCCTGTCCGGCCGGCTGCAAGTGCGCCCTCGACGTCGTGGATCCGGAGCCGCTGCCGCAGGACCACCCGCTGTGGTCCACTCCCAACGCCCTGATCACGCCGCACGTCGGCGGCAACGCGTCGGCGTTCCAGCCGCAGGATCCTCAAGCTCCTGCGGAAGCAGCTCGAAGCGCTGGCAGCGGGCCAGACCCCGGCGAACCTGGTCCAGAACGGCCCCTTCTAGCCGATCCCTTCCGACGCAGCGAGGAGCTGCTCCATGACTCACTTTTTGATTTGACCGGGCGGGTTGCGTTGGTGACCGGTTCGAGCCGGGGGATTGGTAATGCGTTGGCTCGGGCGTTGGCCGAGGCGGGCGCGACGGTGGTGTTGAACGGTATGAATGCGGAGCGGTTGAAGGCTGCGGAGGCGGTGATGGCGGCTGATTACGCGCCCGGCCGGGTCCATAGCGTCGCGTTTGATGTCACTTCTGATGCGGAGGCCGCGCGGGGCGTTGCGTGGGTGGAGGAGCACGTGGGGCCGTTGGAGATCCTGGTGAACAATGCCGGGATCCAGCACCGGGTGCCGATGCTGGAGCTGGACGTGGCGGATTGGGAGCGGGTGATTTCCACGGATCTGACCAGTGCGTTCCTGGTGGGCCGGGAGGCGGCCCGGCACATGATTCCGCGCGGGCACGGGAAGATCATCAATATCTGTTCGGTGCAGACGGACCTGGCCCGGCCCACGATCGCCCCGTATGTTGCGGCGAAGGGCGGGCTGCGGAACCTGACCCGGGCGATGACGGCGGAGTGGGCGGGGTCCGGGCTGCAGATCAACGGGATCGCGCCGGGGTACATCCATACGGAGATGACGCAGAACCTGGTGGATGATGAGCAGTTCAATTCCTGGATCCTGGGCCGGACCCCGGCGCACCGGTGGGGCACCGTGCAGGACCTGGCCGGCCCGGCGGTGTGGCTGGCCTCGGACGGGTCGGACTTCGTGAACGGCCAGACGATTTTCATCGACGGCGGAATGACGGTGGTGGTCTGATGGCGGCCAGGACAGCAGCCTGAACCAGGGACAGCCGGCAGCAGACGTGCTGCCGGTCTCGGGCCCGGCGGTGGTCGCCCACGCGGCGGGGGACCTGCGGATCGATGACGTGCCGCTGGCCGCCCCGGCCCCGGATGAGGCCGTGGTGGAGGTCGCGTACGGCGGGATCTGCGGCTCGGACCTGCATTACTGGCTGCACGGCGCGGCGGGGGAGTCGATCCTGAAGGCGCCGCTGGTGCTCGGGCATGAGATTTCCGGCGGGGTGGTCCGGGCCGCGGCGGACGGGACCGGCCCGGCCGCGGGGACCCCGGTGGCGGTCCACCCGGCCACCCCCGGGCCCGGGCGGGCGGTGCGGTATCCGGCGGACCGGCCCAACCTCTCCCCGGGCTGCACCTACCTGGGCAGCGCGGCCCGTTACCCGCATACGGACGGGGCGTTCAGCCGGTACGTGAACCTGCCGGCCCGGATGCTCCGGGCCCTGCCCGCAGGGCCTGGACCTGCGCACCGCGGCGTTGATCGAACCCGCCGCGGTGGCCTGGCACGCCGTGTCCCGGGCCGGGGACGTGGCCGGCAAAACCGCGCTGGTGATCGGGTCCGGCCCGATCGGTGCGCTGGCCGTCGCGGTCCTCAAGCGTGCCGGCGCGGCCCGGATCACCGCGGTCGACATGCACCCCAAGCCGCTGGAGATCGCCACGGCCGTCGGCGCGGACGAGGTCATCAACGCCGGGGACGCGGACGGCGATCGCCGCCGTGCAGGCCGACGTCGTGATCGAATCCTCCGGCAACCACCACGGCCTGGCCTCCGCCATCCAGGGCGCCGCCCGCGGCGGGACCGTGGTGATGGTCGGGCTGCTGCCCACCGGCCCCCAGCCGGTCCTGATCTCCCTGGCCATCACCCGGGAACTGGACCTGAAGGGCTCGTTCCGCTTCAACGACGAAATCGACGACGTCATCACCGCCCTCGCCGACGGCACCCTGCACATCGAGCCCGTCATCACCCACGAATACCCCGTCAGCCAAGCCCTCGAAGCCTTCGCCATCGCCCGCAACTCCGCCCAATCCGGCAAAGTCCTCCTGAACTTCAAACCGGAATGAGCGGGGCACCACCTGCCGGCCCGTAAGGAACGAGATCCCGCCAGCTAACCGATCAGCAGGCTCAGCGCCTCGGTGAGGTGCTCCACTTCGCGAACCGAGAAACCCGGCAGGAACCGGGCCGGGCCCTGTATGGCTGGCAGGGACCACCGCATGGGTGAACCCCAGCCGGTGGGCTTCCTGGATCCGCTGGTTGATGCCGGGCACAGGCCGGACTTCACCGGCCAGGCCCACCTCGCCGAAGGCGATCAGCCGGACCGGCAGCGGCTTGCGGGCCTTGGCCGAGGCCACGGCCAGGGCGACGGCCAGGTCCGTGGCGGGCTCGCTGAGCTTCACGCCGCCCACCGTTGCCACGTAGGAATCATCCTTGTGCAGCAGCCTTCCGGCGCGCTGCTGCAGGACGGCCAGGAGCATGGACACCCGGGAGCTGTCCAGGCCGCTGGTGGCCCGGCGCGGCTGGGAGTTGGGGCTTTCGGCCAGCAGCGACTGCACCTCGGCCAGCAGCGGACGGCGGCCCTCCATGGTCACGGTGATGCAGGTGCCGGAGACGGGATCCTTGGTGCGGCTGACAAACAGCCCGCTGGGATCGGTGAGGCCCTCGATACCGTTTTCGTTCAGGTCGAAACAGCCGACATCGTCCGTGGGCCCGTAGCGGTTCTTGACGGCCCGGAGCAGCCGCAGCCGGGAATGCCGCTCGCCCTCGAACTGGCAGACGACGTCGACCAGGTGCTCCAGCAGGCGGGGCCCGGCGATGGACCCGTCCTTGGTCACGTGGCCCACCAGGAGGGTGGTCATGTTGCGCCGCTTGGCCGCGGCGATGATGGAGGCCGCCACCTCGCGGACCTGGGACACGCCGCCGGCGCTGCCGTCCACATCGGCGCTGCTGAGCGTCTGGACGGAGTCCACGATCAGCAGCCGCGGCTCAATTTTCTCAACCTGGCCCAGCGCCTGGCCGAGATCCGTTTCCGCCGACAGGTACAGGGATTCGGCGACGGCGTCGATCCGTTCCGCACGGAGCTTCACCTGCGCGGCGGATTCCTCTCCGGTCACGTACAGGACATCCTGTGCCGTCCGGGCGAACTTCGCGGCCACGTCCAGCAGCAGGGTGGATTGCCCGACGCCGGGTTCGCCGGCCAGCAGGATGACGGCGCCCGGGACCAGGCCGCCGCCCAGCACGCGGTCCAGCTCGGCCACGCCCGTGGGCAGGAAAGCCGCCGTGGTGGCGTCCACCTCGGCAATCCGCCGTGCCGGCTCCAGCAACGGTGGTGGCCGCGGTGGTACGTGCAACAGCCGTGCCCGTTTCCTCAACGGTGCCCCACGCCTGGCACTCGCCGCAGCGCCCCACCCACTTGACGGTGGTCCAGCCGCACTCGGCGCATTTGTACGCGGGCGCCTTGGAAGCCCGGGAAGTCTTTGTTGCCATGGTTCCAACCCTACTGGCGGGCACCGACATTCTCTCCCGGACCGGCACCGACTTAGTGGCTGCTCCATGCTTAGCACCGCTGAGAGCGCTCTCTTGGCAGTGATCAGCGCCACGTTTACAGTTGTGGAACTTGCCAGAGAGCGCTCTCTCAGCCCCCGAAGTTCCCCACAACGGAGTTACGTGAAATTTTTACGACGACACACGGCGGCCGCCATAGCGGCGTAGCAGCTTTGGCCCTGATGGCCACGGGCTGCGGCAGCAGTTCTGATCAGCCTGCAAGCGCAGAAAACCCCGTCGAACTGACGGTCACCACGTTCGGAACCTTCGGCTACGGCGATCTTTACGGCCAGTACGAGGCCGCAAACCCCGGCGTCAAGATTAAGGCAACAAACATCGACCGCGGCGCCAACGCCCGACCGATGCCTTCACGAAGCTGGCCGCAGGCTCAGGTCTCAGCGACGTGGTAGCCATCGAGGAAGGCTGGCTGGGCTCCATCATGGAGGTCTCGGACCAGTTCACGGACCTCAACGAACACGGTGCGGCCGACATCAAAGCCAATTGGGTGGACTGGAAATTCAAGCAGGGAACCGATCCGGACGGCCGCGTCATCGGATACGGGACGGACATCGGGCCTCAAGGCCTCTGCTACAACGGCAAACTCTTTGAAGCCGCCGGATTGCCCAGCGACCGCGAATCCGTGGCCAAGCTGTTTGGCGGCGAGGACGCCACCTGGGAGAAGTACTTCGAACTGGGGGAGCAGTACAAGGCAGCCACCGGCAAGGCCTGGACGACCAGTCCGGCTTTGTGTGGAACTCCATGGTGAACCAGATGGAGGAGGGGTATTACAGCAAGGACGGTGAGCTGAACATCGACGGTAACGCCGAGATGAAGGGCAAGTTCGAGATGCTTGCCGCCGGCACCGCAGCCGGGCTCTCAGCCAACCAGACCCAGTTCGACTGGGGCAAAGGCAAGGCATTCGTTGACGGCTCCTTCGCCACCTTCGTCTGCCCCGGCTGGATGCTCGGCACCATCAAGGGCCAGCTGGAATCGGCCGGCGGCGGCGCAGACAGCGGCTGGGACTTGGCGGACGTCTTCCCGGGCGGCGCCTCCAACTGGGGCGGCAAGCCTTCCACACGGTGCCCAAGACCTCCGAACACCCCGCAGAAGCCGCAAAACTGGCCGCCTGGCTGACGGCTCCCGAGCAGCAGGTCAAGCAGTCCGCCGCAGCCAACAACTTCCCCAGTACGCTCAAGGCCCAGAAGAAGCTGGTATCGGATGCCACCCCCAACGTCCGTTCAATAACGCCCCCACCGGCATCCTGGCGAACCGCGCCAAGGGTGTAAAGGCCCAGTTCAAGGGCCCGCAGGATTCAGTCACCCAGGAAAACGTCTTCGGCCCTGCGCTGAAGACCTGGACGCCGGAAAGGCCGATGCGGGCCAGGCCTGGACTGAAGCGCGGCGCCTCCTCAAACCACCTGGCCGTCAACGACTAGCAGGACCCGCTGTGGGGCCTCCCGCCCGGGAGCCCCCCCCATGGAGTGCGAAACCCATGACAACCACCCTGAACTCATCCGCCAAGCCCCCGGGGACCAAACCCAAAGCCACCTTCAGTAAGGTGGCTTTGGGTTTGGTCACCGGGGGCTTGGCGGATCGGTTCAGGGTGGTTGTCATGGGTTCTCGCACTCCATCGGGGGGCCTCCCGGGCGGGAGGCCCCACAGCGGGTCCTGCTAGTTGTTGACGACCAGGTCGTTGAGGAGGCGCAGCGCTTCAGTCCAGGCCTGGCCCGCATCGGCCTTTCCGGCGTCGAGGCTCTTCAGGGGCAGGGCCGAAGACGTTTTCCTGGATGACTGAATCCTGCGGGCCCTTGAACTGGGCGACTACACCCTTGGCGCGGTTCGCCAGGATAACGCCGTTGGGGGCGTTGTTGAACAGGACGTTGGGGGTGGCATCCGATACCAGCTTCTGCCTGGGCCTTGAGCGTACTGGGGAAGTTGTTGGCTGCAGCGGACTGCTTGACCTGCTGCTCGGGAGCCGTCAGCCAGGCGGCCAGTTTTGCGGCTTCTGCGGGGTGTTCGGAGGTCTTGGGCACCGTGAGGAAGGCTCCGCCCCAGTTGGAGGCGCCGCCCGGGAAGACGTCCGCGAAGTCCCAGCCGCTGTCTGCGCCGCCGCCGGCCGATTCCAGCTGGCCCTTGATGGTGCCGAGCATCCAGCCGGGGCAGACGAAGGTGGCGAAGGAGCCGTCAACGAATGCCTTGCCTTTGCCCCAGTCGAACTGGGTCTGGTTGGCTGAGAGCCCGGCTGCGGTGCCGGCGGCAAGCATCTCGAACTTGCCCTTCATCTCGGCGTTACCGTCGATGTTCAGCTCACCGTCCTTGCTGTAGTACCCCTCCTCCATCTGGTTCACCATGGAGTTCCACACAAAGCCGGACTGGTCGTACCAGGCCTTGCCGGTGGCGGCCTTGTACTGGCTTGCCCAGTTCGAAGTACTTCTCCCAGGTGGCGTCCTCGCCGCCAAACAGCTTGGCAACGGATTCGCGGTCGCTGGGCAGTCCGGCGGCTTCAAAGAGTTTGCCGTTGTAGCAGAGGCCTTGAGGTCCGATGTCGGTCCCGTATCCGATGACGCGGCCGTCAGGATCGGTTCCCTGCTTGAATTTCCAGTCCACCCAATTGGCTTTGATGTCGGCCGCACCGTGTTCGTTGAGGTCCGTGAACTGGTCCGAGACCTCCATGATGGAGCCCAGCCAGCCTTCCTCGATGGCTACCACGTCGCTGAGACCTGAGCCTGCGGCCAGCTTCGTGAAGGCATCGGTGCGGGCGTTGGCGCCGCGGTCAATGTTTGTTGCCTTGATCTTGACGCCGGGGTTTGCGGCCTCGTACTGGCCGTAAAGATCGCCGTAGCCAAAGGTTCCGAACGTGGTGACCGTCAGTTCAATAGGGTTTTCTGCGCTTGCAGGCTGATCAGAACTGCTGCCGCAGCCCGTGGCGATAAGGGCCAAAGCTGCTGCGCCCGCTATGGCGGCAGCGGTATTTCGTCGTGAAAATTTCACGTTCACTCCTTTGTGGGGGAAATTGCCCGGGGCTGAGAGAGCGCTCTCTCGCAAGTTCCACAACTCTAAAGGTGGCGCTGATCACTGTCAAGAGAGCGCTCTCTCAGAGGTGCTTAAATTGGCCGCCAGTACGTCGCTTCGCCGGACCGGGAGAGCAATGTCAGGCCCGGCAGTTAGGGTGGAACCCATGGCAACAAAGACTTCCCGCGCATCCAAGGCGCCCGCGTACAAATGCGCCGAATGCGGCTGGACCGCCGTCAAGTGGGTGGGGCGCTGCGGCGAATGCCAGGCGTGGGGCACCGTTGAGGAAACCGGCACGGCTGTGGCGCGCACGACGGCGGCAACAACAGTTGTGGAACCGGCGCGCCGGATTGCCGAGGTAGACGCCACCACGGCGGCTTTCCTGCCCACCGGCGTCGACGAACTGGACCGCGTTTTGGGCGGCGGGCTGGTCCCCGGCGCCGTGATCCTCCTGGCCGGCGAGCCGGGTGTGGGCAAGTCCACGCTGCTGCTCGATGTCGCCGCGAAGTTCGCCCGCACCGCGCAGGACGTCCTCGTATGTCACGGGCGAGGAGTCCGCGGCCCAGGTGAAGCTGCGCGCGGAGCGGATCGACGCCGTCGCGGATTCCCTCTACCTGTCAGCGGAAACGGACCTGGGCCAGGCCCTGGGGCAGGTCGAAAAGATCGAGCCGCGGCTGCTGATTGTGGACTCGGTCCAGACCCTCAGCAGCGCGGACGTGGACGGCAGTGCCGGCGGCGTGTCGCAGGTGCGCGAGGTGGCTGCGTCCATCATTGCGGCCGCCAAGCGGCGCAACATGACCACGCTGCTGGTGGGCCATGTGACCAAGGACGGGTCCATCGCCGGGCCGCGCCTGCTCGAGCACCTGGTGGACGTGGTGTGCCAGTTCGAAGGCGAACGCCATTCCCGGCTCCGGATGCTGCGCGCGGTGAAAAACCGGTACGGGCCCACGGACGACGTGGGCTGTTTCGACCTGAACGAGAACGGCATCGAGGGGCTGACGGATCCCAGCGGGCTGTTTGTCAGCCGCACCAAGGAGCCCGTTTCCGGCACCTGCATCACGGTGACCATGGAAGGCCGGCGGCCGTTGCTGGCGGAGGTGCAGTCGTTGCTGGCCGAAAGCCCCAACTCCCAGCCCCGGCGTGCCACCAGCGGCCTGGACAGTTCCCGGGTGTCCATGCTTTTGGCCGTCCTGCAGCAGCGGGCCGGCTGCCTGCTGCACAAGGACGATTCCTATGTGGCCACGGTGGGCGGCGTGAAGCTCAGCGAACCCGCCACGGACCTGGCCGTGGCCCTGGCCGTGGCCTCTGCCAAGGCCCGCAAGCCCCTGCCCATCCGCCTGATCGCCTTCGGGGAAGTGGGCCTGGCAGGCGAAGTGCGGCCCGTGCCCGGGATCAACCAGCGGATCCAGGAAGCGCACCGGCTGGGCTTCACGCACGCTGTGGTTCCGGCCAGCCATAACGGCCCCGGCCCTGTCCCCGCGGGGTTCTCCGTCCGCGAAGTGGAGCACCTCACGGAGGCATTGAGCCTGCTGATCGGGTAGCTGGCGGGATCTGGTTCCTCACGGACCGGCCAGGCGGTGCCCCGCTCATTCCGGTTTGAAGTTGAGGAGGACTTTGCCGGATTGGGCGGAGTTTTTGGCGGTGGTGAAGGCGTCGAGTCCCTGGCTGAGGGGGTAGTCGTGGGTGATGACGGGCCCGATGTGCAAGGTGCCGTCGGCGAGGGCGGTGATGACGTCGTCGATCTCGTCGTTGAACCGGAATGAGCCTTTGAGGTCCAGTTCGCGGGTGATGGCCAGGGAGATCAGGACCGGTTGGGGTCCGGTGGGCAGCAGCCCGACCATGACCACGGTCCCGCCGCGGGCCGCGCCCCGGATGGCCGAGGCCAGGCCGTGGTGGCTGCCGGAGGATTCGATCACGATATCGGCCTGCACGGCCGCGATCGTGTCCGCGTCCGGTGCCTGCAGGACCGCGTCCGCGCCGACCGCTGTGGCGATCTCCAGCGGCTTGGGGTGCATGTCGACGGCGGTGATCCGGGCCGCGCCGGCACGTTTGAGGACCGCAACACACAGGGCCCCGATCGGGCCGGACCCGATCACCAGGGCGGACTTGCCCGGCCACGTCCCCGGCCCGGGCCACCGCATGCCAGGCCACACTGGCGGGTTCGATCAGCGCCGCGGTGCGCAGGTCCAGGGCCTCCGGCAGGGCCCGGAGCATCCGGGCGGGCAGGTTCACGTACCGGGCGAACGCCCCGTCGGTGTGCGGGAACCGCGCCGCGGACCCCAGGTAGGTGCAGCCCGGAGACAGGTTCGGCCGGTCCCCCGGGTACCGGACCGTCCCGTCACCGGGGCCCGGGGTCGCCGGGTGGACCGCGACCGGGGTCCCCGCGGCCGGGCCCGTCCCGTCCGCCGCGGCGACCACCACGACACCGGAAATCTCGTGCCCCAGCACCATCGGGGCCTTCAGGATCGACTCGCCGGCCGCGCCGTGGAGCCAGTAATGCAGGTCCGACCCGCAGATCCCGCCGTACGCGACCTCCACCACCGCCTCATCCGGTCCCGGCGCCGCGAGCGGCACGTCCTCGATCCGCAGATCCCCCGCCGCGTACGCCACCACGGCCGGGCCGGAGACGGGCAGGGCTGTCCCTGCTGCCGAGGCTGTCCCGTGGGTTTCCTGGGCTGTCTCTGTCACCGCTGAGGCCTCCATCAGACCACCACCGTCATGCCGCCGTCGATAAAGATCGTCTGGCCGTTGACAAAATCCGACCCGTCCGAGGCCAGCCACACCGCGGGCCCGGCCAGGTCCTGCACGGTCCCCCACCGGTGCGCCGGGGTCCGGCCCAGGATCCAGGAATTGAACTGCTCATCGTCCACCAGGTTCTGCGTCATCTCCGTATGGATATACCCCGGCGCGATCCCGTTGATCTGCAACCCCGAGCCCGCCCACTCGGCCGTCATCGCCCGGGTCAGGTTCCGCAACCCGCCCTTCGCCGCCACATACGGGGCGATCGTGGGCCGGGCCAGGTCCGTCTGCACCGAACAGATATTGATGATCTTGCCCTTCCCGCGCGGGATCATGAGCCGGGCAGCCGCCCGGCCCACCAGGAACGCGCTGGTCAGGTCCGTGGCGATCACCCGCTCCCAATCCGCGACGTCCAGCTCCAGCATCGGCACCCGGTGCTGGATCCCGGCGTTGTTCACCAGGATCCCGCAACGGGCCCACATGCTCCTCCACCCACGCCACACCCCGCGCAGCCTCCGCATCACTGGTGACATCAAACGCGACACTATGGACCCGGCCCGGCGCGAAATCGGCCGCCAACGCCGCCTCCGCGGCCTTCAACCGCTCCGCATTAATCCCGTTCAACACCACCGTCGCCCCGGCCTCAGCCAACGCCCGCGCCAACGCAAAACCAATCCCCCGGCTCGACCCCGTCACCAAAGCAACCCGACCCGTCAAATCAAAAAGCCATGGACTCATGCCGGGAAGGGATCCTGCCTGTACCAGGTTGGCCGGGGCCTGGCCCGCGGCCAGCGCCTCGAGCTGCTTCCGGAGGAGTTTCAGGATCCGCGGCTGGAACGCCGAGGCGTTGCCGCCGACGTGCGGGGTGATCAGGGCGTTGGTGGTGGACCACAGCGGGTGGTCCTGCGGCAGCGGTTCGGGATCAACGACGTCGATGGCGCAGTTCAGGCGTCCGGACAGAACCTCCTTGGTCAGCGCGGCGGTGTCCACCACGGAGCCGCGGCCCACGTTCACCACCAGGGCGCCGTCCGGCAGGGCCGCCAGGACCTCTTCGCCGATCAGCTGGTGGGTGTGCTCGTTCAGCGGCAGCACCGAGACCAGGATGTCGTGCGTGGCGGCGAGCTCAGTCAGCTCGGAGGAGGCGTGGACGTCGCCGTGTTCGTCGGTGCGGGCCGAGCTGCCGACGCGGGTGACGGTGACTTCGAACGGCTCCAGGCGGCAGGGCAATTTCGTGACCGATTCCGCCCACACCCACCAGCAGCACCCGACGGTCTGCCAGGGACTGGCGGCGCTCCGGCCTCCAGAGGCCGTACTGCGGTCGCGGACGGCCTGGTCGATGCCGCGCAGTTTGGCGAGGATCAGACCCATGGCCAGCTCCGCCGTCGCGGCCGCATGGACACCCGAGGCGCTGGCCACGCCGGCGGCCGGGCCCGGCAGCCTCGATGCACGCCGTCGTACCCGGTGGACTGCGTCTGCACGTACTTCAGGTTCGGGACCTTGCCCAGGGATCCCAGCACCGCGCCGGCGTTGATGTACGGCAGGATGACGCCGTCAATCTCAGCCAGCGTCCCGCCGTCGGGATCCGATCTCCAGGTCCCAGACGACTCCCCGCAGCCCTCCGGGCAGGGGTGAGAGATCGTCGAGGAGCTGCTGGTCGGGGAAGCTGACGGTGCGGACTGTTTGCATCGGGTAAACCTGTTTCAATCGGTGGTGGGTCGGGGTGCGGGCGGCGTTTAGCGCCGGTCGAAGGTGAGGCCGCCGGGGACCTGGAACGTGGGCATGAGTTCCAGCATGCCAACATTTACGTGCCGGGGCGTTTCGATGGCGTAGTCCATGGCGTTGACGATGTCGTCGGTGGTCAGCGACTCGTAGCCTTCGTAGTACGTCTTCCACGCCTCTTCCATGGCCTCGGGTGTGCCGCCCATGTTGCGGCCGAAGATCTCCGTTTCAACGCGGCCGGGGCAGATTTCGGTGACGCGGATGCGCTTGCCCACGGTGTCGTTGCGCAGCTGGCGGGAGATCTGGTGCACCGCGGCCTTGGTGGCGTGGTAGACCGTGTGGCCGTAGAAGTTGTAGATGCCGGCGATGGAGCTGACGTTGACCACGTGGCCGCAGGTCGCGTTCCACCATGCCCGGCAGGACCAGCCGGGTCAGCTGGAGCAGGCCGCGGAGGTTGACGTCAACGAGTTCGTCGATGTCGCTCTCGCTGGAGTCCAGGATGTTGCCGGGCCGGGAGACGCCGGCGCAGTTCACCAGGACATCCACTTCGAGATCGCCGACGGCGGCGGCCAGCGCGGCGGTGTCGGTCAGGTCCACCACGTGCGGGACTGCGCCGGTCTTGTCCGCCAGTTCCTTCAGGCGTTCCTCGTTCCGGGCCAGGGCGTGGACGGTGAGTCCGCGCTTGGTCAGGCGTTCGGCGATGGCGGCGCCCATTCCGGTGGAGGCACCGGTGACAAGGGCGGTTGAGTAGTCGGAAAAAGACATGAGGTCTCCTAGGTGAGGGTGCAGCGCCAGTGCACGGTGCGGGGTCGGGCATGAAGTGGTAAGAGGTCAGGCGTCGCGGAGCGGCAGGTGTGCCCGGTCCTTGACCGTGCTGACGGCGGCGAGGGTGCCCAGCGCGGTGATGACGGCGTAGAAGGCGGGCATGTAGATGTTGCCGGTGGTGGAGATCAGCCAGGTCATCAGCAGCGGCGCGGTGCCGCCGAAGAGTGCCGAGGAGATGTTGTAGCCCAGGCCGTAGGCGGAGTAGCGGACGCGGGTGGGGAACAGTTCGACGATCAGGATGTGGATGACGGCGGTGTGGCCGGCGAAGACCACTGCCATGATGCAGGCGCCCAGGATGGCCAGGCCCATCTCGCCGGTGGCGATCAGGGCGTAGGCGGGGATGCCGATGACGGCCATGGCGATGGCGGAGCCGGCGATGACCTTCTTGCGGCCGATGCGGTCGGAGAGGGCGCCCATGAACGGGATGGCGATGCAGATGACCACCAGGCTGCAGGCGGTGACGAGGAGTGCTTCGCCGATGGTGAAGTTCAGCTGCTTGCCCTTGAGGAACGTGGGCATGTAGGAGAACAGGACGTAGTAGCCGGAGCCGTTCATCAGCGGGATGAACAGGGCCAGCAGCATGGCGCGGCGGTGTTCGGCGGAGGCGAAGGCTTCCTTCAGCGGGTTCTTGGACAGGCCGCCCTCTTCCTTCAGCTTCTCGAAGTTGGGGGTGTCGCTGATGGCCTTGCGGATGTACCAGCCGATGACGCCCATGGGGATGGCGACCAGGAACGGGATGCGCCAGGCGAAGGAACCGAAGCCGCCGCCGTCGATCGCTGCCTGGGTGAGCCACGGGGACATGGAGAAGGCGACCAGGGTGCCGGTGAGCAGGGCTGCGAAGGAGGCGATCTGGGCGTAGGAGGTGATGATGCCGCGCTTGCCTTCGGGGGCGTGCTCGGCGAGGAAGGTCATGGCGCCGGCGGCTTCGCCGCCGACGGAGAAGCCCTGCAGCATGCGGAGCAGCACCAGGAGGATCGGGGCCGCGATGCCGATGGCCGCGTAGGCCGGCAGCAGGCCGATGCCCGCCGTCGCAACGCTGATCAGCAGGATGACAAAGACCAGCAGCTTTTGCCGGCCGATCCGGTCCCCCAGGTAGCCGCAGACCACGGCGCCGAGGGGCCGGACGAAGAAGGACACGGCGTAGCCGGCGAAGACGAACAGCAGGGCGTTGTCCGGGTTGCCGGGGGCCAGGAAGACGAGGGCCAAGCGTTCCGGCCATAAAGGCGAAGATGCCGTTGTCGTAAAGTTCCACGAAGATGCCGACGCAGCCGGCCGTGACAACCTTGCGGGTCTGCTTGCTGCTGAGCCGCTCTTGCTGCGGCTGGGCCGCATGCGTTGAAGTTGACATGGCTTTCCTTACTAATGGGGATGGTAACAAGGCTTTGGAGCTGACGCGAGGGTTTTTAGCTTCCGGCGGCCGGGGCGAGCTCGTGCCAGCCGGGCCGGCTGCCGATGCCGAGGAGGCGCGAAGACTGTGCTGACGGTGGACCGGAGGTTCTCCAGTTCCCGCAAGGCCGCCCGGTGTTTCGCCGTTGCGTCGGGGACGGTGGTCTTGCGGAAGGTGATGGTGTGGCCGGGCCTGGCCTGGGCCAGGACGTCCAGCGAGCGGCTGGTGACCACTGCGAGGACGGGGTAGCCGGCGGTGACGCCGCGTCCGCGGTGCAGCACCAGGAGTTCTTCCCGGGACGGCACCTCGATGGCTCCCACCGGGACGCCGCGGGAGAGCACTTCGGCGGTGGACTGGCGTTCGGGAAGTGCTCCGCCGAGCCGCAGGCCGATGTGGTTGCTCCGGCCGCTGACGGTGTATTCGGTGGTGAAGAGCAGGTCCGCGGTGTCGCCGAACTCGTCCACGTCCGGCCCGTCGGTGACATCCACGACCGCGGTGGCTGCTGAAGTCCGGCCGGGTCAGGCCCAGCCGGAACAGCGGCAGGTCGAAGTACGGCTGGCGGATGGGCGGCGGCGCTTCGCGAGGTCTTCAGTTCGGTGCCTTCCGTCAGCCGCAGGCCGAAGCCGACGACGGTGTCCGGGGCGCAGCTGCCCAGCAGGACGGGTGCCGTCAACCGAGCCGTGGACGGCGACGTAGGCCCGGAGGCCGCCGGTCGATCCCGCGGAGCGCCACGGTTTCGCCGGCCCGGACGGAGACCGGCTCCCACTGCGGGCAGTCGCGCCCGCCCACCGTGAGGTGCAGGGGCGCGCCGGTGACGGCGATGAGGAGGTCCGTGGTGGCGCGCATCCGGAAGTCCAGTGCGGTGAGTCTCCAGCAGCGGTGCGTTGTCCGCGTTTCCGGCCAGGATGTTGGCGGCCCGGGCCGAGAACTGGTCCAGCGCACCGTTGACGGGGAGCCCGAAGCCGGGGCCCGCGGAAGCGGCCGAGGTCGGTGACCACGGAGTTGCCGGGCTGCTGGATGATCAGGAGCCGCTCATCGTGCCGCCTCCAGTTTCCGGCCGGCGTAGGCTGGCGAAGTCGCTTCCGGGCTGGATCGGTGGAACCGCAGGGCGTCGCCGGGAACGTAGGGAACCAGCGGTTCGCGCGTGGCGTCGAGGACGGTCAGCGGCGTCTGGCCGATGACGCACCAGCCGCCGGGTGCCGCGGCCGGGGCGATGACTGCCTGGCGGCCGGCCACGGAGACGGCGCCTGCCGGGACGGACAGCCGCGGGTCCTTGAGCCGCGGGACGGGGAACGGGAAGTCGGGGCCGTCCATCATGGGCGAGCCGGCCGGGGCGCCGAGGCAGCGGATGACGTAGGACTTGGTCGGTGTGCAGCGCGATGATCTGCTCGACCGAGCAGCTGCTGCTGCTCGGCCACGCGTTCCAGGTCCGGGCCGTACTCGCCGCCGTACACCACGGGAACGTTGAATCGCCGGGGCGTCGCGGGCGGGGGCGCCGGTGAAGTCGAGCTGGCGCATGCCCAGGAGGACGAAGGCCCGGACCTGCCGCGCGGAGGTGACGCCGGGATCGAATTCCACCAGCAGCGGAGTCGTAGGTGGGCACTGCGCCGTGGACGCCGTCGGCGCCGGCAGCGTCCAGCCAGCTCGGCCAGGGCGTGGACGGTGGCCCAGTTGGCTTCCGCGGTCCGGAGAGGCGCCACGACGCGCAGGGCGGCGTCGCCGGACTCGTAGACCTCCACCGGGGGCGGCTGTGGTTGGCGGCCGGCATGTCAGGCAGCCTTCGCTTTGGCGGCGAGCACCTGGGCGAGCGGGGCGATGGTGACGCCGGCGCGTGATCAGTTCGCGCGGACCTGGCGGGCCAGCTGGACGGCGCCGGGGTTGTCCCCATGCAGCAGGATGGTGTCCGCAACGATCGGCAGGTCGGTTCCGGCGACGGTGTCGATCAGGCCTTCGCAGACCATCCGGACGGTCCGGTCGACGATGGCTGCGGGGTCGTGGATGACGGCGCCGGGCCGGCTGCGCGGCACCAGGGTGCCGTCTTCCTCGTAGGCGCGGTCTGCGATGCCCACGATGCCGACCGGCGAGCCGGCGGCGCTGTGGCGGCGTCGGCGAGTTCGCCGTCCTGGGCCAGGACGATCAGGTCCGGGTTGATGCGGGCGGCGGCGTCAGCCACGGCCTCCGGCGTAGTCGGCGCGGGTGGCCACGAGGTTGCCGAGGCGGCCGTGCGGGTGCGAGGTGGGCGACGCCGGCGCCGTGGTAGGCGGCGAAAGCGCTCAGGGCGCCGAACTGGTACAGGACGTCGTTGCGGACTTCGTCCGCGGTGAGGTCCATGGCGCGGCGGCCGAAGCCGCGGAGGTCAGGGAAGCTGGGGTGCGCGCCGATGCCCACGCCGCGGCGCACGCATTCGGCGACGGTGGCGTTCATGATGTCCGGGTCGCCGGCGTGGAATCCGCAGGCGATGTTGGCGCTGGAGACGATGTCCAGCAGGGCCGCGTCGTCGCCCATCGAGTAGGCGCCGAAGCCTTCTCCGAGATCTGCTACGAGATCAACTGTGGGTCCCATGTGAGCCCTCCTTGGGGGTGTTGGCACGGCGCTGGCCAGGGCACAGCGGCAGCTGCCGGAAGCGGAAGTGGGTGGACCGGCCTGATGGAGCTTGGGTCCCGTGGCCCGGATTACCGGGCTTGTAGAAAAAGTCTGACACCGGGACTTTGGATCACACAAAGACGTAATCGGTGTCACGGGATAGGTGCCGGTTATGACCCGCACCTCTTCCGGAGCATGACCCGGACGGCGTTCTGCCCGGTCCGCTGGTGCGGACCGGGCAGGGCTGTTTGGTTGTTGGGTGTTGCGTTAGGCGCTGGGCAGGCAGGCGGCGGTTGAGGCCGCCGCTGCTAGCGGAGGGCCTTGCGGAGCCCCATGACGCGCTCCACGACTACCACCACGGCCAGCGAGATCAGGATCAGGATGACGGACAGGGCCGCGACGGCGGCATCCGCGGAGTTTTCGACGTACCGCAGCACCTGCACGGGCAGGGTGGGCAGGCCCGATTCGGCCACGAACAGGGAGATCACGGCTTCGTCGAAGGAGACGATGAAGGCGATGACGCCGCCGGCAATCACACCCGGCTGGATGATGGGCAGGGTCACCCGCCGGAACACCGTCCAGGAGTCGGCGCCCAGGATGCGGGCCGCCGCCTCGCAGGACGTGTCCGTGGTGGCCAGGCTCATCAGCGTGGTCCGGATGACGAACGGGATGGTGATGGCCACGTGGCCGATGATGATGCCGGCGTAGGTGTTGTTCAGCTCCAGCGGCCCGAACAGCAGGACCATGCCCAGCGCCAGGACGATGCTGGGGATCAGCAGCGGCGAGAGGAAGAACGACTGGACGGCGGCCTTGGCCTTGAACTCGAACCGGTCAAGGGCCAGCGCCGCCGGCACCCCCAGGGCCAGGACAATGAGCGTGACGATCACGGCCACGATCAGGCTGACCTTCATGCCCTCCATAAACGTGCTTTCCTCCGGAAGCATCTCGTACCACTTCAGGGTGAAGCCCTTCGGGCGGGAAGGACAGGTACTGGTTGGAGGCGAAGGACACCACGAACACGATCAGCAGCGGTGCCAGCAGGAACAGGTAGAGCAGGAACACCAGCAGCCCGAACGCGGGCTTGGCAGGGTTGAAGCGCGGCTTGAATAGCGCTGTGACGTCGCTCACGGTCAGCCTCCGATCTTCTTGGTGAGGCGCTGGTAGACGGCGATGATCAGGCCGAAGAGCACCAGCAGGATGACGGACAGGGCGGCGGCGAAGGGCCAGTTGAGCAGGCCGGTGGTCTGGTCGTAGATCTCGGTGGCGAGGACCTGAACACTGCCGCCGCCCAGGAGCCGCGGCGTGATGAAGGTGCTGATGGAGAGGACGAAGACCAGCAGGAACGCCGTCAGGAGGCCCGGGCAGGCACAGCGGCAGGGTGACCCGGGTGAACACCTTGAACTTGCTGGCTCCCAGGGAACCGGCGGCCTCCTCCAGCTGGGGGCTGAGCCGGCCGAACCCGGAGATCATGGCCAGGATGGCGTAGGGCATAAAGATCTCCACCAGGCCGATGGTCACGCCGGTCATGTTGTTGGTGAGCTTCAGTGGCGTGTCGATCAGGCCCAGCCCGTCCAGGGAGGAGTTGATCAGGCCGTTGGTTCCCAGGATGACCATCCAGCCGTAGGTGCGGACCACGGCGGAGGTGAGCAGCGGCGCGATGGCGATGGCGATGAGCAGGCCACGCCATTTGCTGGTGCTGCGGGCCAGGAACAGGGCCACGGGGTAGGACACGATGACGCAGAGGATGCCCACGGTCACGCCCATCTGGAAGGTGTCCAGCGTGACTTTCCAGTAGTACGGGTCGGTCAAGGGCTGGATGTAGGTGTCCAGGGTGAACGTCTCAACGATGACGCCGTCCGGTGCGCCCTGGTTGAAGGACATCCGGACCATGTAGGCCAGAGGGAAGACGAAGCTGACCAGCAGGCCAAGGAGGCCCGGCAGCAGCAGCGCAAGGTAGGTGCGCCGGTTGCGCCGTTCGGTGGCTTTCTCCAGCTGCCCCTCGTCCTGGGCCCTGGGCCTTTCAGGCGGCGGCGGCGGCTTGCAGGAGGGTCATGCTGCCAGCCTCTGCCGGCTGACCGGCTGCGGGCAGGAGGTAGGCGTCTTCGGCAGCCCAGGAAAGGTAGGCGGCGTCGCCGATGCGGGGCAGGTCCCCGCTGCTGGTCAGCATCTGCGCGTGGAGGCTGCTGGTCCCCGACGCGGACGGCCACGGCCAGGGCATCACCGGTGTAGCTGACCCGTTCGATGGTCCCGGCGAGGGGTGCCTGTGCAGCCCCCGGGTGCAGGGACGACGTTGAGCCGGTGCGGGCGGATGACCAGCTCATGGGTGCTGCCGGTCAGACCGGCGGATCCGACGGCGCCGAACTGGCCCAGGCCCTCGACGTCCACCTTGTAGTAGCTTTCGCCGGCCAGGCTGGCCCGTCCGGTTTCCGGGACCGACGCGGGCGGCGAGGAAGTTGGCCTGCCCGATGAAGTTGGCGACGAAATGCGTGCGCGGCCGTTCGTACACCTCGGTGGGCGAGCCGAACTGTTCGATCAGGCCGCCGTTCATCACGGCGATCCGGTCGGCCAT
Organism: uncultured Actinomycetota bacterium; assembly: GCA_963807805.1. Classification (GTDB taxonomy): domain Bacteria; phylum Actinomycetota; class Actinomycetes; order Actinomycetales; family Micrococcaceae; genus Arthrobacter. The sequence goes on from CAWECX010000002.1 coordinate 20,806, forward strand.
GTCCAGGGCCTCGTCCTGGTCGTGGGTGACGAAGAGGGTGGTGTGCCCGGGTGCGCTGCTGGATGGACCGGATTTCGGTGCGCATGGTTTCGCGGAGTTTGGCATCCAGGTTGGACAGCGGTTCGTCCAGCAGGAGCAGCGTGGGCTCCACCACCAGGGCGCGGGCCAGGGCGATGCGCTGCTGCTGGCCGCCGGAGAGTTCCTTGGTCTGCCGCTTGCCCAGGTGGCCGAGCTGGACCATGTCCAGGGCGGCCGCAACCCGCGTTTTCTGCTCAGCCTTGGAGGTCTGGCGCATTTCCAGGCCGAATGCCACGTTCTGTTCCACGTTCATGTGCGGGAACAGGGCGTAGGACTGGAACACCATGCCCATGCCGCGCTTGTTCACCGGGGTGTGGGTGATTTCCTTGCCGTCCACCACGATGGACGCCGGCGGTGGGGTCCATCAGGCCGGCAACCATCCGGAGGGTGGTGGTCTTGCCGCAGCCGGACGGGCCGAGGAGCGCCACCAGGTGCCCCTCCTCCACTTCCATGTTCAGGCGGTCGACGGCGGGTTCCAGACCTGCTGCGTATCGTTTGGTCAGATCAACGATCGACAGTTTTGATTCAGTCACGGTTTCAGTTCTCCTGAAGGGAAGTTTGGGGAGGGGGCACCGGCGGGCGCTAGTTGGTGATGATCTGGCGCTTCCAGGTGTCGGTCCACTTGTCGCGGGCCGAGGACAGGAAATCGACGTCCAGGGGGACGATGTTCAGGGAGCCGTCGGTGGGAACCACGCGGTCCTTGACGTCGGCGGGCAGTTCCGCGTTGGTGACGGAGGGTGCGTAGAACAGTGCCTTGGCGAAGGCCGTCTGTGCCTCGGCGGACAGTGCGTAGTCAACGAAGGTCTTGGCCGCAGCGGAGTGCGGGGCATCCTTCACCAGGTTGACGGTGTTGATCTGGTAGACAGTGCCTTCCTTGGGGAAGGTGACGCCCATCTTCTTGTTGCTCTGGTCGCTGTAGAACTGGCCGCGGGCGTTCTGGCCGAGGCCCAGGACGGTCTGTCCGGTGATGACGTTCTGGTATTCGTCCGGGTTGGGTGCGAAGGTCTGGACGCCCGGTGCCATTTCCTTCAGGCGGGCCACGGCGGAGTCAATGCCCTGGGTGTAGTCCTCGCCCTCCATCTTGGAGGTGATGGCGGTCAGGGACAGGCCCAGCAGCGACGGCGGGGCGTTGACGTTGATCTTGCCGGCGTAGGCCGGGTCCCAGAGGACTTCCCAGCTGTCGGGGGCCTCGGGGAAGGTTGCAGTGTCGTAGACCAGGCCAACGGCGTCGAGCATGGCCACCGGGCCGTACCCGTCCTTGTCCTGGAACTTCTCCGGAACGTTGGCAAGGTTCGGGACGCCGTCGGCATCAATCTTTTCGAAGAGGCCCTGCTTGTTGCCCGTGGTGGAAACGGAGTTGTCCATGATGGCGACGTCGGTGGCCGGGTTGTTCTTCTGGCCCTGCAGGGCGCTGAGCATTTCGGCGGAGGACCGCTTGGAGGAGTAGTTGATTTGATGTCCGGGTACTTGGCCTTGAAGGGCTCAATGACGGCGGCGGTGTACTGGTCCTGCCAGACACCGGAGTAGGCAATCAGGTTGACTTCGCCGGAGGTGGCGCTGCCGTGCTGGCCGCCTCGGTGCCACCCCCGCAGCCGGAGAGGACCAGGGCCGCTGCGGAGAGCGCGGCCAGCGGCCGCCATTTTGCCTTTGATTCGTTACTCGCATCTGTCTGTCTCTTTCTCAAGAAGAATCCGGTGGGTGGCGGATCCAGGAATGCTCCGAAGCTATGGGTGCATATTTCCGGAATGTAAAAGAAATGACATTCCGGTAAATGTGCCAATTATGCAAAATGCATATTGGGTCATCGTTAAATCCCATTGTCGGCGGGGATAGAATGATACTGCTCAGTGAAATAGTCGTTCTGGGATAAACCTAGTGTCCGAGATGTGGATCACACAAAGACCAATTGCGTATCCCTCCATAGCATCCGCTTATGACCCTCGGCGGGCCTGCAGCACCGTCGCTGGAAAGAGGAACGTTATGGATACTCGGAAGCTTGCGTACTTCGTACAGATCGTGGACTCGGGCAGCATCACCAAGGCCGCGGCGGCGCTGCACGTGGCGCAGCCGGCCCTGAGCCAGCAGGTTTCGGCCCTGGAAAACGAACTCAAGCAGCGGCTGCTGATCCGCAGCAAGCAGGGGGTGAAGCCCACCGCCGCAGGCCACACCCTGTACCGGCACGCGCAGTCCATCCTGCGCCTGGTGGACCAGGCACGCCAGGACGTGGCAATTCCGGCGCAGCGCCGTCCGGCCGCGTGTCCATTGCCATCGCGCCGTACAGCATGGCCTCAAGCCTGACGCCGCGGATCATCCGCGAAGTGGCCGGCCGGTACCCGGACATCGTCCTGCACCTGACGGAGATTTACGGCGGCGTCCTGAGCGATGCCATCAAGAACGGCCGCCTGGACATGGCGTTGATCTACGAGCCGGGCCCCATCCGCGGCGTCCAATTCACCACGATGATCGTGGAGGACCTGCACTTGTGGTCAACGCCGGACGGACTGTGCACGCCGCCGACGGCGAAATCACCCTTGGCGGAAGCCGCCACGATCGGCCTGTTCCTGCCCGAGCAGAACCACACCCTCCGCCAGGTGGTGGAGGCCGGGATCGAAGCAAGGGCCTGCAACTCCGGCTGGTGGGTGAAGTGGAGTCCGTGCCCTCCCTGGCCAGGCTGCTGCGGGCGGACCTGGGTGCCACCATCATGCCCAAGTCGGCTGCGGACGCCCTGTTCCACGAGGAGGACTTCCAGGTGCTGCGGATCGTGGACCCGGCGTTGCAGTGCAAGATCGCGCTGTGCACGCCGGACCACGAACCGCTGTCCGAGGCGGCATCGGCGGTCCTTCTGGTCCTCAAGGAAATGCTGCAGGAAATGCTCAGCAATAAATATGCCCGGTAACCTGTCTCTTCGCTGAACCTGCCATAGCATCCGCTTATCAGGGCACCTATCATTCGTCTTAGTAACCCGAGACTCCCCGGATTCTAAAATGAAGTATAAGCCGGACAATTGCGGTAAAAATTTTGAATTAATCCATGGGGAGTTTCCGGTGAAAAAGATCAATGCCCGGCGGAGGATTTCGGACGGCAAAGTGGACCAGATGGCAAAAACCGGTTTCCATTGCCCGGCCAACGGCTTTTGGCGGCCGGGGGACCGCGCGGCGGATCCGGTCTTCGTTTTCGAGGGCAGCATCATGCCGGCGCGGGCGGCGGGTCCACCGTCTGGTACCTGGAGGACGCAGAGGCCGGTCCGCCGACGCATCCGCTTCCGGCTGGCTAACGATCGGGCTGGCTGGCTGGGCCATTCAGTCCGTGTCTCCTTGCCGCTTCTTCTGAGGGCTGAGACGCCCGATTGGAGGCCAAGGCAACCGAGCCCCGCAGCAGGCAGGCGCCCAGGCGTTATTGTCAGACCCACCTGTGATGATGGATATCATGAGGAATCGCGGTGGTGGCGGAGGCATTTGCGGCGATCAATGCCGGCTTTGCTGTGCTTACTGCCGTGGTCACCGACGCCCCGTGAGGTGGGCTGATTCCGGTGCTGATCCTGCGGCACCGTGCGGCCGAAGACTGCCTTCAGATCCTCTCCGGGGTCGCTGAATCGGAGCCGCGGATGGCCGCCGTGAAGGCCCTCGCCGCCGCCACATACGCGGAAACTGCGGCGTTGATCGCGGCGGCCCCGACCGTCCCCGGGGACGCCGCAGGGCCAGGAGATGGCGGTCCGGGCAGAAGTCGCCTGTGTCCTGACCATCGGGGAGCGGGCCGCGGGTGCGCTCCTGCACCACTCCCTCATGCCTGACCACGGCTGCCGCTGACCCTGGCCGCCCTCCAGGCAGGGACCATCTCCTGGCAGCACGCCCGGGTCATGGTCGAGGAAGCGGACACCCTTGACCCGGCAGGTGCCGCGGCGTTGGAGGCACACTTCCTGGACCCGGGCGCCGGAGGCCCCGGACCGGGCGTGCACCGCGGGTCAGATGCCGGCGTCCCGGTTCCGGCACAAGGCCCGCACCTGGCGCGAACGCCACCATGCCGAGAGCATCGAGGAACGCCACGCCAAGGGTGTCCTGGACCGCCGGGTCCAGTACTGCCCGGACCAGGACGGGATGGCCTGGATCACCGCCTACCTCCCCGCAGATCAGGCAGCGGCGATCTGGAACCGGACCACCGCGATCGCCCGCGGCCTGCAAGGGCCCGATGAGTCCCGCACCCTCACCCAGCTCCGCGCCGACACCTTCGCCGCCGCGCTCCTGAACACCGGAACCCCGTTCGCCACGGGGCCCGGCCCGGCAACCGGGAAGGACATGATCCCGGCAGGGTCCCACCCCGCGGGCCCAGGTCCTGGTCACCGTCCCGGTTTTCGCCCTGCTCGGCGCCACCGACGAACCGGCGATGCTCGACGGGTACGGCCCGATCCCGGCCTCCATGGCCCGGGACCTGGTCGCCAACGGGGCCGAGATCCTTCTACCGGGTCCTCGTGGACCCCCGCGACGGCGCACCCCTGGAGATCGGCCGGACCAGCTACCGGCTCACCAAAGCCATGAAACATGCCCTTCAGCTCCGGGACGGCAAATGCACCTTCCCCGGCTGCAACAACCAGTCCCTGGACAACGACACCGACCACCTCACCGCCTGGGCCCACGGCGGAGCCACCGGCATCAGCAACCTGGCCCAGCTCTGCCCGAAGCACCATCAGACTCAAACACAACAGCGGCTGGACACCCACCGCCGCGGCCAGAAACCAGTCCCCCGGCTGGACCTCACCCACCGGCAGGCAATACCAAAGCCGAACCCCACCACTGGGAACCACCCCACTGGCCCCCAACAACCGCGAGAACACCAACGCAAACACCGGACCGGCTGCCACGGCTCGCAGGACCCCGGGCTCCGGCCACCTCGACTTCGTCCACACCGGGCTCTCCCTCGGAGAGGACGGCATCGAACGGTTCCTCCAGCCCACAGCTGACCATGCCCGCAGCTGGCAGCCGTGCCTGAGTCACGCTCGCAGCCGCATGCCCGCGGCCGATCATGTGCCGCGACTGGTTAAGCTCCCCAAGAAGCCGCCGTGAATACAGCAAAGCCGCCGCAGGGCAGTCCCTGCGGCGGCTGCTTTGAGCTGTCTTCGGCAGTTAGGCCTGTTCGACGAGCAGGCCCTTGGCCTTCAGGACGTCGGTCAGGTTGCAGAGCTCGATGGTGGTGCCGCCTGCCTTGTACAGGCCGATGAGTTCACGTTCGGCGTCGTCACGTTCCTGCGAGAGGCGGATGACTTCCTCGATCTCGTCCTTCCGGACCACCACCACACCGTCGGCGTCGCCGCGGAGGACGTCGCCCGGGTAGATGATTTCGTCGCCGAAGACCACGGGGTGGTTGATGGGGCCGATGGTTTCCTTCACGGTGCCCTTGATGGAGACGCTGCCGGAGAAGACCGGCAGGCCCAGTTCGATGAGGTCCTGGGTGTCGCGGACGCCGGAGTCCGTCACCAGGCCGGCCAGGCCCTTGGCCTTCATGGCGTTGCCCAGGACGTCGCCGAATGTTCCGGCTTCCTCGTACTCCCCCGCCGCGGCCAGGATGACGTCCCCGGCCTGGGCGTAGTGGATGGCCACCTGCAGCATCAGGTTGTCCCGCGGCGCGCACGCGGACGGTGACGGCCGGGCCGCAGAAGGACATGGCCCTGTCGATCGGCTTGATCCTGGAGCTGAGGGCGCCCTTGCGGCCCTGGGCCTCGTGGATGGTGGCGGACGAGAACTTCGCCAGCCGGCTGACGGCGTCGGCGTCGGGGCGTTCGATGGTGGTCTTGACGTGGATCACGGCGTTTTCCTTCGGTGGGTTTGGATCAGTTGAGGGCCTGGACGGCCTTGTCGATGGCAGCGATGGATTCCTCGATGACGTCCAGGCTGGTGGCGTAGGAGATGCGGAAGTACGGGCCCAGGCCGTAGGCGGAGCCCTGGATGACGGCCACGGAGGCGGCATCCAGCAGGTAGAGGGTGAAGTCCTGGTCGTTGCCGATGACCTGTCCCTCCGGCGTCGTCTTGCCGATGACGCCCGCAGCAGTTGACGTACGCGTAGAAGGCGCCTTCCGGCGTCGTGCATGACAGCCCGTCGACGGCGTTCAGCGCGGCGACAGCCGTGTCCCGCCGGCTGCGGTAGACCTCCAGGCTTTCGCGGACAAAGGACTGGTCCCCGGTGAGGGCGGCGGCGGCGGCGGCCTGGCTGACGGAGGAGGGGCAGGAGGAGATCTGGGACTGCAGCTTGTTGATGGCGGCAATCAGCGGCGCCGGCCCGGCCGCGTAGCCCAGCCGCCAGCCTGTCATGGCGTAGGCCTTGGACACACCGTTGACGGCGAGGATGCGGTCCTTCAGTTCGGGGGCCACCTCCACCAGGCTGGTCAGCTTGCCCGCGCCGAAGTAGATCTGGTCGTAGATCTCGTCGGTAAGGACGTAGACGTGCGGGAGGCCGGCCAGGACGTCCGCGAGCGCCCGCGAGTTCGTCGCGGGAGTAGACGGCGCCGGTGGGGTTGGACGGCGTGTTGAGGATGACCCATTTGGTGCGGCCCGGTAATGGCGCCGGCCAGGGCCTCCGGTGTGAGTTTGAATCCGGTGTCCTCGCCGCAGGGGACAACGACGGGGGTGCCCTCGTTGGCGAGCACCATGTCCGGGTAGGAGACCCAGTAGGGGGCGGGCACGATCACCTCGTCGCCCGGCGTCCAGGGAGGCCATGAAGGCGGTGAAGATGACCTGCTTGGCCCCGCCGCCGATGGTGATCTCGGCCGGGGTGTAGTGCAGGCCGGTGCGCAGTTCGAGGGTCTGCAGGATGGCCTGTCTGGAGTGCGGGCGTTCCGGTGACGGAGGTGTACTTGGTTTCGCCGCGGCTGATGGCCTCGACGGCGGCCGCCTTGATGTGCTCGGGGGTGTCGAAGTCCGGCTCGCCGACCGTGAGGTCCAGGATCCGGCGCCCTTCCGCCTTCAGCTCCCGCACACGGGCGGCTGCGGCCACGCTGGCGGAGGACTTGATGCGGGACACCCGTGATGCAGGTACAAATTCAGGCATGGTCTCTTCCTAGGGAGTCGAAGGGAGCGGTACTCGTTTCCTTCGACCCTAGGGAAATCCGGCGGGTATGGATAAGACCTAAAGTGCGTGGGCGGATAAGCGACCCTTATGGCCCCGGCGGCCACACAATTCGCTTATCGCGGCAACGGATATAGGTATTTCCCGCAGAAGAGCGCTGCTGCCTAGGGTTGGACCTAATGTTTTGAGGAGAGGAACATATGGCAGGCCAGCAGAGTGCCAAGGCGGTCGCGGGAGGCTACCGGTACCGCGGCGGCCGGCCACCGCAGTCGCCTGATCAGCGACGGAACGAACTGAGTCAACAGTTGCTGGACAAGCAAAGTGCCATCCGTTTCAGGTCCAGCCGGATCCGGGATCTCGCGGCAAACCTCAACGTGCTGGTGGCGCAGGCGCTCCGCGACGGCGCCCCGGTGACAGCGCCTATCGCGTATTACCCGGCTTTCCACCGGGGCGGTGCGCAGAACCGGCCTCGCCTTCGACGATATGCAGCCCTCGGGCCTTCCCGCGGCCGAGCATCTCCGGCTGATCTCCCACATGCTGCACGAACTGACAGCCCTGGAGGAATCGAGGGCAAATGTCGAGGAAGAGCGCCGGCAACTGCTTGCAGCGGCCAGCAAGCAGCGGATCCTGGACGACTTCGAGTTGGCGTCCCTCACAGGGCTCCGACCCGAACACATCAGGAAAATAACCCGCGGTGTCACTCCCCGGCCGCGAACAGTGGCGGCCTGCGATGCGCCGCTCAGCTCCCGGTAATCACCAGCGCAACGCTGTGTCCGCCGAAGCCGAAGGCGTTGACCAGGCCGGCGGGAGCTGTTCCGGGCGCGAGCGTGTGGGCGTTTTCGGTGATGACGTTCAGGTTCACTTCGGGATCCAGCGCCTCGATATTCACCGTGCCCGGGAGCTGTCCGGTCTGCAGCGTCTGCACCACCACGACGGCGGCCAGCGCACCGGCGCCGCCCAGCAGGTGGCCGGTGTGGCCCTTCGTGGAGGTCACCGGCACGTCTGAGCCGAAGATGGCGTTGATGGCCTGCGCCTCAAGCCGGTCCCCCACCGGGGTGGAGGTGGCGTGGGCGTGGACAAAGCCGATGTCCGAGGCCTGCAATCCCGCGGAGTCCAGCGCTTTCTGCATCACGCGCCGCTGCATGGCCGGGTCGGCTGCCACGATGTCGTTTGCGTCGGAGGTGACCGAGCCACCCGCTACGGCCCCGAGGACGGCGGCGCCGCGCGCGCGGGCATGCGCTTCGCTTTCCAGCACCACAATGCCGGCGCCTTCAGCGAGAACAAAACCGTCGCGGCCGCCGTCGAACGGCCGTGAGGCGCGCTGTGGCTCATCGTTGCGGGTGGAGAGTGCGCGGATCTGGGAGAAGCCGGTGATCACCAGGTCGTTGACGGAGGCGTCCACACCGCCGGCGATCACGACGTCGGCTGCACCGGATCTGATCATTTCGGCACCCTGGACAATTGCTTCAGCGCCGGAGGCGCAGGCGCTGACAGGGGTGCGGGCGCCGCCGCGCGCGCCAAGGTCGATGGACACCCACGCGGCCGGGCCGTTGACCATCAGGCGGGTGAGGGTGTGCGGCGATACCCGGCGCGGGCCGCCGCTGGCCAGTGCGCGGTCCTGTTCCAAGGTGGAGCCCAGTCCGCCGTAGGCCGAGCCGATCACCACGGCGAACCGCTCGGGGTCAACCTCGGGGTCCCCTGCCTGCTTCCAGGCTTCGCGGGCGGCAACCAGCGCCAACTGGCCGCAGCGGTCCATCCGCTTCAGCTCGCGGGTGGTCAGGTGCTCGGAGAGGTCGGCGGTGATCTGCCCGGCGATCCGGACCGGCAGCTGCTCAGCCCAGTCCGCCTCCAGCGCGGCGATTCCCGATTTCCCTGCCACCAGGCCGGACCATGTCTCGGCAACGGTGGAGCCGAGGGGATTGATGGTCCCTGCGCCGGTGATCAGCGCGCGGGGTTGATTTGCAGACATCGTTGTTCCTGGCTCTCGGGTTTTTCAGGGGTGTTGGTGGGCCTGCCGGCGCAGCGTGGGTGGAACGGCTACTTTGCCGGGTTATGCGTGCCGATGGGCACAAGGGTCAGGTCCGGGTGGTTCTTCTCGATCCGGCGAAGCGCCCAGACGTCGTTGAACAAGGCGAGGTATTCGCCGTCGGACCGCAACAGCACCTCGGCGCCCGGCACATTTGCCAGCGCGGGCATGGCATCCGCCGTCGAAATCCTGGCGATGGAATAGGGCAGGCGTTCCAGCCGCATGGGCGCGCTGAAGTCATGCGCCATCCGGTCTTCCACCACCTCGAACTGCATGGGGCCGACGGCGGCAAGCACCGGCGCCTGGTCGCCGCGGAGGTCGGAGCGGAGCAGCTGGATAACACCCTCGTGCTCGAGCTGCTCGATGCCGCGGCGGAACTGCTTGAACTTGCTGGGGTCCTTGGACCGGGCCACCTGGAAGTGTTCGGGGGCGAACAGCGGGATGGCGGGGTACTCCACCGCGTCTTCGAGGAAGAGGCTGTCGCCAACGCGCAGGGAGGAGGCGTTGACCAGGCCCACAACGTCGCCGGGGTAGGCCTCGTCGATGACTTCGCGTTCGCGGCCGAAGACCTGCTGGGCGTATTTCGTGGCGAAGGACTTCCCGGTCCGGGTCTGGGTGACCACCATGCCGCGCTCGAAGACGCCGGAGCAGACGCGGATGAAGGCCACGTGGTCGCGGTGGGCCTTGTTCATGCCGGCCTGGACCTTGAAGACGAAGCCGGAGAACGGCGACTCGACTGGGCGGGGGCTGCCGTCCACGTCCGGGCGGGGTGCCGCCGGCGGCGCGAAGTCCACCAGGGCGTCCAGCAGTTCCTTGACGCCGAAGTTCAGCGCGGCGGAGCTGAACAGGATGGGGGTGGCCTTGCCGGCGTGGAAGGCATCGACGTCGAACTCGAGGTTGGATTCGATCACCAGGCCGGCCTCGTCCACGGCGTCGGACCAGTTGTTGCCCTGGCTTTCGGCGGCTTCCTCCGGGGTGAAGTACTCGGTCAGGGCGATCTGGGCGCCGGCGTTGTTGCGCTGGAACCGGGCGAAGCGGTCGTTGCGGAGGTCCCAGACGCCGCGGAAGTCGCCGGAGATGCCCACGGCCCAGGTCAGCGGCATGGGCTGCAGGCCGGTGCGTTCGGTGATCTCGTCCATCAGCGCCAGAGCGTCCAGGCCGGGGCGGTCCCACTTGTTGATGACGGTGATGATGGGCAGGTTCCGCTGCTTGCAGACCTCGAACAGCTTCATGGTCTGGGTTTCCAGGCCCTTGGCGGCGTCCACCAGCATCACGGCGCAGTCGACGGCGGCCAGCACGCGGTAGGTGTCCTCGGAGAAGTCGGCGTGGCCGGGGGTGTCCAGCAGGTTGATGACGGTGTCCCGGTAGGAGAACTGCAGGGCGGCGGAGCTGATGGAGATGCCGCGGTCCTTCTCCATCTGCATCCAGTCCGAGACGGTTTCCTTGCGGTTGGCCTTGCCGCTGGAGGCGCCGGCGGTGCCGATCACCTTGGCGTGCAGGGCGAGGGCCTCGGTGAGGGTGGACTTGCCGGCGTCGGGGTGGGAAATGACAGCAAAGGTCCTGCGGCGGCCCGCCTCTTTGTGAATCTCGTTGATCCGGGCGGGGGTCAGGACATCTTGGGACACGGCCGGCCACGTCGCTCGCCAGCTGCGGGTCGACCGCGTAAAGCGGCGCGACCATCGCGGCGATCGCCGTGGCTACCAACAAGAACGCCGCGGTGCGACGCGACAAGTCCGGGCGAACTCCCATTTCGCTTCCTCCCAGATGAATCGGCTAGCTCCGTCAAGCGAGCACGCCGGGCGCATGCTCGTCGCCAATCATAACGCAAAGCTGGGGGGACTGGGGAGACGAGTTTCTTGGCGGAATTGCGGGCGTGGAGTGCTCAGCGGTCAGCGGTCCGCAAGCAGATCGCTAGCTGCTTCTACACCCGCGCTTTCGCCTTTGCGGCCGTGTGGGATTTCCCGTTCGTCGACGGCGCCAGCAGGTAGCTCATGTCGCCCAGCTGAGCGAACGGGATCAGTTCCGCCATGCCCGCGCGGGCCAATTCGGCCCGCCGACATAGCGGCCCGGGTTGATCCACTTGTGCATCAAGCTCGGGCGACACGCCGAACAGGTGGGCGAGCAGCTCGTCCATGTCTTGTTCGAGCTGGCCGAAGTGGCGGGCCCATTCGGCCGCTTCCGCCAGGCCGACGTTCTCTTCGCTCTGCCACCGCATCGGGTGGAACAGCATCACGCTGAACGGCGTGACGATCCGCCGCTGGCAGGCCGCGAACGGCCAGAGCGTCGCCGACGAGCATTCGCCGGTGACGATGCCGGTCGCCTGGATGTCGCGGAGCTTGATCAGCGTCATCAGCGAGACGGCGCAGTACGGGCTGCCGCCGGGCGAGTCGAAGTAGATGCGTGCACTCGCCGCCCGGCTCGACGCCGAGCAGCCGATCGGTCAGATCGGCTTCGCTGTCGGTCAGATCGCCGACGATGGCGATTTCAGGAATACGATCGTCTTGTTCCCGACTCATGCGATTTTGAATGCCTCATCTATATCTCGTGGGGGCCGGGCCGGCATCTTAGTGCTGATCCGGCAAATCCCCCAAGGGGACGACCCGACACCAAGAAATTGTAGGTTAATCGCGCCAGATCCACCAGTTTTTGGGCAGAATGGCCCGCTGACTTGGCGGAGCAAGTGACAATCAAGCCGGAAAACTGCTTTCCGTCCCGATCCGCGTCCTAGCATAAACAGGCTTGGCCGCACTCGCCGCTCGCCCCGCCAAGGCAGGAAAAATATCCCACCCCATCCGGTGGTAGCGGTCCTGGCGAAGAGTCAGGGTGACGGGCAAGAGCGCGCTCGGGCGAGTCGTGGACCCGCGGAGGAGTTTAGAAGATTAACCACCAAGGCACGAAGATCACCAAGAAG
>CAWECX010000003.1:0-8637 GCA_963807805.1 uncultured Actinomycetota bacterium
CCAGCAGCGCCGAGACGATGGCCGAAATCGGCGCCGGACGGGGAAGCAGCCCACTTGCCCTTCCACTCCGGGTTGGCCAGGTCCAGCATGGACTTGGGCAGCTGGTCTTCGCTCAGCTTGTTCTGGTCCGTACACCAGGACGGTGGAGCGGGCGGCGATGCCGGTCCACTTGCCGGTGGACGGACGGAACTCTTCGGGCACCTGCGCGATGGTGGCTTCGTCCACGTCCGCAAACAGGTCGGCGTTCTCCACCTGGGTCATGGCCGGGGAGTTCTCCGTCAGGAACACGTCAGCCGGGGATGCTGAGCCTTCCTGGATGATCTGGTTGGAAAGCTCGGCGTCCGAGCCCTGCCGCATGGTCACCTTGATGCCGGTCTCGGCGGTGAAGCCGTCGATCCATTCCTTGGTCAGGCTCTCGTGCTGTGCGTTGTACACGGTGATTTCGCCGTTGCCCGCACCAGCGGAGGCGTCGGACGAGCCTGTGGCTGCGGGGGTGGTGCTGCCGCCGCAGGCGGTCAGTCCAAGTGCTGCGGTGGCGGCGAGTGCGATGCTGGCCAGGGCGCTGTTGCGGATCTTCATGGAGGGACTGCTTTCTGGGGAAACGTCGGGCGGACGGGGTCCTGTTGGGCGTCGGGAAGGATGCCCACGCTTGGAACTGTAGGGTAGGCAAACCTAAGCAACAAACCAGAAACCGCTTTAAGTGACGAGGGTCACAACAATTACAAAACTATTGCGTGCCCTAATTGCCTGCGTTGCCGGGGAGGGTTGCCGCGGCCTCCAGGACCATCCACGCCTGCAGCTGGGTGGAAAGTTCGACGACGGTCCCCGGCGGGTACGTTTCGCCCGCCGGTTCCGCCGCGTGCTGGGAGAAAACGACGGCGCCGCGGTACTTGCCTGCAGCCTCGCCGGCCTGGCACGCGCGCTTTCCGGACCAGAAGGCCTCCGCCGTTCCTGCCACCAGCCGGGCGGCGGTGGTGCGGGTCTGCGCAGGGAGCCTGCTGTCGGCAGCGGCGAGGGCAAGGTAACGGCACAGGATCCCGGTGAACAGACCGCCGTCGCCCGATCCCTCGCAGCGCAGCACCCGGCCCCCGCTGCTGGTCATGGGCCGGTGGACGGAAACGGCCGGCTGTATTCATGGGTGAGGGGGCCTGTGGCTGTCCGGCGGGGGACGGGACTGTAAGCAGCCGGCCCACCGCGGCCACCACCACGGCTGCCCTGTCAAGGTCTGCTTCCCTGCCCGGCAACTTCCAGGAGGGCGCCCAGCACCGGCCCTGGTTGTAGGGAGACCGCGCGTTCCACCAGCACTTCCCCGGCCGGGCCAAGCCGTGCGCCCGTCCAGGTACAGCACCAGGTCCGGGTCGAAAAGGGTGGCATCCAGCCAGTCCAGCAGCGCCCTGGCTTTCGCGGGTGGCCGGTCCGGGCAAAGTGGAGCGCTATGGGCGCCGAGGCCGGGTGTTCTTGAAATCCCGCTTCTTGCTCCAGAAGGCACCGCCGTTCAGGTCATCCGTGCACGCGGCCTCGAACTGGAGCATGCAGGGACCTGCGGACGCGGGCGTTGCGCGCGCGGTGCGCTGGCGTGCTTCTTCGGCGAGGGTGTCGAGCCGGTAGGTGGCGAGTGCAAGCCAGGCCATGTCGTCGTAGTAGCTGTTGACGAAGGGAAAGGCGTTGCGCAGGCGGATTCCGGGTAACCAGCCGGGATGCCAGCGCGCCCGCGCTTGGGTGGCCGGGGCCGTTGACCGGTGGCAGCCGGCGTGGCGCCGTTGTCCAATTCCCGCCGTCCCGCATCACCAGGCAGTCAACATGTGTGCCTGCCGCCGGTAGTGCCAGGGCCTGCCAGCAGCTCCCTTGGGGTCCTTGCGCCATGCGGGGGACAGGCCACTGTCACGGCACCCAGGTGGGTGCCCGGCAGGAAGAACAGCCTCCGCGCCGAAGAGTGCGGTCACCGACCTGTGCAGCCTGGTTGGCCCGGGCGTCCCAGCGTAACGGGTCCCTGGCGGGCGGGGGCGGGGTCCGGGCGGGTCATGCTTTCCACCCTAACGCGCGTCCCCGGGCCGGTCCGGAACGGCCGGTGGTGCAGGGCCGCCGATTTCAGTTAACGTTCACTAACTTAATACCGGGCGGCCCGGACCGCTGCGGGCCCGCATCAAGGAGGATGTATGGACGTCAAAGGCGCTGTTGCACTGGTGACCGGGGGAGCCTGGCTTGGGGGCGGCTACCGCCCGGCGGCTGTTCCGCGACGGCGCCTCCGTGGTGCTGGCTGACCTCCCGTCCTCCGGCGGCGCGGCGCTGGCGGAGGAGCTCGAATGCGTCCGCGGGCTGCAGGGGCGGTCCGCCGTCTTTTCCCCCGCAGACGTGACGAACGAAGCCGAGGTGCAGGCCGCCGTCGACACCGCCGCAGCCTGGGGCCGCTGCGCATCGTGGTGAACTGCGCCGGGATCGCCACGCCCCGGAAAGGTCCTGGCAGGGACGGCGTGCTTCCGCTTGAGGCATTCAGCCGCGTCATCCAGGTGAACCTGGTGGGCACCTTCAACGTCCTGCGCGCTGGCGCGGCGGCGATGGTGGCCACCAGCCGGCATCACGGAACTGGGCGGCCCGGAACGCGGCGTGATCATCAACACCGCCTCCGTTGCCGCCTTCGAGGGGCAGATCGGCCAGCCCGCCTACGCTGCCTCCAAAGGTGCCGTGGCGGCCATGACCCTGCCAATCGCACGGGAACTGGCGCGCTCGCTGGTGCCGGGTGGTGACCATCGCCCCCGGCATCTTCGAAACGCCCATGATGGCCGGGCTGCCGCAGGAAGCCCAGGATTCCCTGGGCGCGCAGGTGCCCCATCCCTCCCGCCTGGGCAGAACCCGGCGAGTACGCCGCCCTCGTGGCGCACATCGTGGAGAACGCCATGCTGAACGGGGAGACCATCCGCCTTGACGGGGCCATCCGGATGGGACCGAAATGAGGGGGCTGATCAAACGGCCGGGCCTGAAACGATGCCGGACAGCATGCCGGACCTGCCCTCCGCGGACTTCTTCGACTTTGAATCCCTGCTGGACCGGAAGGAACGGGACAAGCTGGCCGAGCTGCGGGAATTCCTGGCGGCGGAGATCGCCCCCTATGCGGCGGACTGGTGGAACAAGGCCGAGTTTCCGGCGCACATCCTGCCCAAACTGGCTGCCCTGGAGCTGAGCACTCCCGCTGAGCGCGGCTACAGCCATCTGTTCGCCGGCCTGGTCATCGCCGAGATGACCCGCGTGGACACGTCGATCGCCACGTTTTTCATGGTCCACCACGATCTGTTCGTCCAGTCGCTCTACGACTTCGGCAGTGAGGACCAGAAGCAGCGGCTGCTGGCCGACGCCTCCAGCCTGCGCATCACCGGTGCGTTTGCCCTCACCGAACCCAACCACGGCTCGGACGTTGCCGGCGGGATGGAGACGCGGGCGCGGCGGATCTCGTCGGCCACCGGAGAGCCGGACGGCGGCGGCGACGCCTGGGTGCTGAACGGGGCAAAGCGCTGGATCGGCAACGGGACGTTCTGCGACTACATGCTGGTGTGGGCCCGCGACGAGGCTGACGGGTCCGTGCGCGGGTTCATCGTGGACGCCACCCTGCCGGGCGTCAGCCGGACCCGGATCGAAAACAAGATCGCGCTGCGGACGGTGCAGAACGCGGACATTGTCCTGGCGGATGTGCAGCGTGGCCGAGGCAGACCGGTTCGCGAATATCAGCAGTTTCGCGGACACCAAGGAGCTGCTGCGGGGTTCGCGGATCATGGTGGCGTGGCAGGCCGTGGGCCAGCAGCTTGCCGCCTTCGACGTCGCCCGGCAGTACGCCGTGGAGCGGCGGCAGTTCGGCCGGCCGCTGGCCCAGTTCCAGCTCATCCAGCAGCAGCTGGTGACCATGCTGGGCAACGCCGTGGCCGGCATGGGGATGATGGCCGGGCTTGCCCGGCTGCAGGATGACAGGCGCCGCGGACATGCCGCAGGTGGCACTCGCGAAATCGTACGTGAGCGCACGGATGCGGGAGACCGTGGCCCTGGGCCGGTCCATCCTGGGCGGCAACGGCATTGTCACCGACTACCGGATGGCGAAGATCTTCTCCGACGCCGAAGCCATCTACACGTACGAAGGGTCTTTCGAGATCAACACCCTGATCGCGGGCCGCGCCGTCACGGAATCGTCAGCCATCGCCTGACTGCAGCCATCCTGGATCAGCTCAATCAGCGGCGGGCAGCTTCTCGCCCGCCTCCACCCTCACGTCCAGGCAGTTGTTCTTCACGGGCATGGGGCACGTGCCGTAGGGGGTGAACGCGCTGGGATAGTTGATGGCGCGGTTGAAGTCCAGGACCACGGAATGGTCCGGCCGCGGGCGGGGCACGGCGAGCTTCCGCCAGTCATCCGTGGTTCCCCGTTGGTTTCGTCATGGAACGTGACGGTCAGCGCCCCGAGCTTCTCCTCTTCCGCCTGCAGCCGGAACTCGTGGCCGCTGCCGGGGACCCGGAACACCACCTCACCCACGGTCCGGTGGACGCCGTCCACCAGGGGGTTGGCGGTGGCGATGGGGACGTCCACGGGCTCGGGATACGGCTCGAACCGGCCCGCCACCTCCCACTCCGGGTTGTATCCGTAGGTGGGGACGCCGGTGAACTCCGTGAGCACCGGCGAGGCCGCGTCCCGGGTCCGGATGGCGTAGCGCCCGGCGCGCATGGCCAGTTCCACCACCACCTGGTCCCCGCCGGGGCCGCCGAACTGCACCCACATCAGGGACTCCTCATCGGCGAGGGCCGCCGTGATGGTCCCGGTTACAGCGTCCCCTGTCTCCACCAGGGACAGCCCGTCCGCGGGCACTGCGGTGAGTGACGCCGTCGTACCATCCGTTGACCAGAGGCCGGGTGCCAGTTCGACGGCGGCAGGGGAGTCCTCCAGCCACTGGAAGGAGGTGAGGGTGAGCCAGCCGTGGCGGGCGGCGAGGGCCTTGTTGCGGTTGTCGCGGAAGCGCTGCCAGCGTTCCAGCTTGGCGGCCGGGAGGGTGCTCATGGTTCCTTTCAAGCGTTTCGGGTTGCCCCGGCTACAACCGCTCCGCGCCGTTGTTCATTCCGGCGCTTGCCTTGTCCGGGCCGGGGAGTACCCTCGGAACCAGCAGGGACCGGGTGCTTCACGGCCCCCGCACCTGCTTTTGACACCACTTCCAAACTGTCTGCTTTCCAGAGGGGGAGGCCATGAAGATTGCGGTGCTTGGCACAGGCATGGTGGGACGGACCCTCGCGGGGGCGTTCACCGCGCTGGGGCATGATGCGGAAATCGGAACCCGGGATCCAGGCGCCACGCTCGGCCAGGACCGGGCCGGACATGATGGGTGCGCCTGCTTTCAGCGAATGGCATGCGGCGAACCGCCACATCCCGCTGACGACGTTCGCCGAGGCTGCGGAGGCCGCTGAGCTGGTGGTCAATGCCACCAACGGCGCGGGAGCGCTGGACGGCGCTGGGGCTCGGCCGGGGCAGCACGCTTGCCGGCAAAGTGCTGATGGACGTTTCCAACCCCCTGGATTTCTCCCAGGGCATGCCGCCGGTGCTGAACCCGGTGAACACGGACAGCCTCGCCGAGCGGATCCAGCGGGCCTTCCCCGGCGCGCGGGTTGTGAAGACCCTCAACACGATGAATGCCGGACTGATGGTGGACCCGCGCCGGCTCGCGGACGGAGACCATTCCGTTTTCCTGTCAGGGGATGATCCGGACGCAAAGGCGGTGGTCAAGGGTCTGCTGGAGGAGCTGGGCCACCGCGATGTGATCGACCTGGGCGACATCACCACGGCCCGCGGCGCCGAGATGCTGCTGCCGCTCTGGCTGCGCCTCTACGCCGCCCTGGGCACACCCAATTTCAATATCAAGGTGGTCCGCGCGGTTGAATAGGTGCCGTGGACATACTTGCTGGCAGTAAGTAGTGAGTGGCTCAAAGCCCTGACGTGGATCACGGCCGCTGCAGCCGGGGTGGCGGTCCTGCTGTGGCGGCCGCGGCGGCCCGACCTGGCAGGGCTGGCCGCCGTGATGGTCTTCATGGCAGCCAGCGCGGGCGCAGGGATCTACGTCCTGAACCACCTCGGGCGACGGCCGCTGGGGCGGTGAGCGGCAGTCCCGGCTGAGCCCGCCCCCGCTCTCCGATGCGCCCATGGTGGGGCAGTTCCTGGAACCGCTGGAAGGGATGCTGGGCGGCGTCACGGACGGCGTCAACGAGTTCGTGGACTTCCGCTCCGCCCTGCCGGTGGCACTGGATTTCTTTGCTGCCGCGGGCTGGGCCCTGGCGCTTTCCGTGCCCCTGGCATTGGTGGCCCTGGCGGCCGGCGCCAGGGCTGCCAAGCGCCGCACCGCGGAAATTACCGCGTACCGGGCCGAAGTTGACCAGCTCCGCCAAGAGCTGGACCACGTCAAGCGCCATGTAGGTTACCCGGTGCGCGACATTATCTGAGACGGATTCCCCCACGGCGCCGCATGCGGGTAGCATCTTTAGCTAGTAACGTGGCTCACAGTATCCAGCGCAGTGTACGAGCCAAGTCCGAACCCTCGAAAGATAGTTTCCATGGCTCACACTGCAACGAATCCCGAAACCGATCTTGCCTCCGAACTGAGGGCAGACGTCCGCCGCGTCTCCACCCTGCTGGGCGAATCCCTGGTCCGCCAGCACGGTCCCGAACTCCTCGACCTCGTGGAGCAGGTCCGCCTCCTCACCAAGGAATCCAAGGAAGCCGCCCGCGGCGGCGCCGACGCCACCGGCCCGTGGAGCGCGCACGACGTCGTCGCCCAGGTCCGCGAACTGCTGGGCTCCCTGCCGATCGAGCAGGCCACCGACCTGGTGCGTGCCTTCGCCTTCTACTTCCACCTGGCCAACGCCGCCGAACAGGTCCACCGGGTCCGCGGCCTGCGGACCCGCGCAGGAAAAGGACGGCTGGCTGGCCAAGGCCGTAGCCGACATCGCCGAGCAGGCCGGGCCCGGCGTGCTGCAGGAAGTGGTCAACGGGCTGGACGTCCGCCCCATCTTCACCGCGCACCCCACCGAGGCCTCGCGCCGTTCGGTGCTGGACAAGATCCGCAAGCTCTCCGACGTCCTGGCCCAGCCCACCGCCGAGGGCACCACCGCCCGCCGCCGCCAGGACCGCCAGCTGGCCGAGATCATCGACCAGATGTGGCAGACCGACGAACTCCGCCAGGTCCGGCCCACCCCGGTGGACGAGGCCCGCAACGCCATCTACTACCTGGGCGGCATCCTGACGGACGCCATGCCGGAGATGCTGACCGAACTCTCCGAACTGCTCGGCGAGCACGGCGTGAGCCTTGCCTCGCAGGACGCGCCCATCCGGTTCGGCTCCTGGATCGGCGGTGACCGCGACGGCAACCCCAACGTCACCGCGGCGGTCACCCGCGAGATCCTGCAGATCCAGAACCAGCACGCCGTCCGGATCAGCATCGGCATGATCGACGAACTGATCTCCATCCTGTCCAACTCCACCGCGCTCGCCGGCGCGGACCAGGAGCTGCTGGACTCCATCGAGGCGGACCTGAAGAAGCTGCCCGGCCTGGACAGGCGCGTCCTGGAGCTCAACGCCCAGGAGCCCTACCGGCTCAAGCTGACCTGCATCAAGGCCAAGCTGATCAACACCGGCAAGCGCGTGGCTGCGAACTCCAACCACGAGCACGGCCGCGACTACAGCGCCACCGACGAACTCCTGGCCGACCTCGAACTGCTGGAACTCTCGCTCCGGAACCACTCGGCGTCGCTGGCTGCCGACGGCGCCCTTGCCCGGGTCCGCCGCGCCATCGCGTCCTTCGGCCTGCACCTGGCCACCCTGGACATCCGCGAGCACGCCGACCACCACCATGACGCCGTCGGCCAGCTGATGGACCGGCTCGGCGGACCCGGCGTCCGGTACGCGGAACTGAGCCGCGAGGAACGCTTCGAGGTGCTGGGCTCCGAGCTTGCCTCGCGCCGGCCGCTGTCCGGCCACCCGATTAAGCTCGACGGCGTCGCTGACGGCACGTACGACGTCTTCCGTGAGATCCGCCGCGCCCTGCGCACGTACGGCCCGGACGTCATCGAGACCTACATCATCTCCATGACCCGCGGCGCCGACGACGTCCTGGCCGCGGCCGTCCTGGCCCGCGAGGCCGGCCTGGTCAACCTCTTCGGCGACGAAGCCCGTACGCCAAGATCGGGTTCGCACCGCTGCTGGAGACCGTGGAGGAGCTCCGGGCCTCTGCCGAGATCGTGGACCAGCTGCTGTCCGATCCGTCCTACCGCGAACTCGTCCGGCTGCGCGGCGACGTCCAGGAAGTCATGCTGGGCTACTCGGACTCCAACAAGGAATCCGGCGTGATGACCAGCCAGTGGGAGATCCACAAGACCCAGCGCAAGCTGCGCGACATCGCGGCCAAGCACGGCGTCCGCGTCCGGCTGTTCCACGGCCGCGGCGGTTCCGTGGGCCGCGGCGGCGGGCCCACCTATGACGCCATCATGGCCCAGCCCAACGGCGTCCTCGAAGGCGAAATCAAGTTCACCGAACAGGGCGAGGTCATCTCGGACAAGTACTCGCTGCCCGAACTGGCCCGCGAAAACCTGGAGCTGTCGCTCGCCGCCGTGCTCCAGGGCTCGGCC
>CAWECX010000004.1:0-12961 GCA_963807805.1 uncultured Actinomycetota bacterium
GCTGCCGCAACCACACCTTCCGCAGGGGAATCTGCCCTTGCCAGCAGTGGTTCGAGCTACAAGGACGGTACCTACAGCGCGGACGCATACGTCTCGCCCAACGGGAACGAAACGGTGGGCGTGCAGCTGACCCTGGCGTCGGGCAAAGTGACGGACGTCCAGATACCCAGCACCCGTCCAACCCCAACACCCGCAAGTTCCAGGGCGAGTTTGCCGGCGGCATCGCCGCCCAGGTGGTGGGCAGGAACATCGAGGACCTCAACGTGTCCAAGGTGGCCGGGTCGTCCCTGACCAGCGGTGGCTTCAACCAGGCCGTGGAGCAGATCAAGTCGGAGGCGCAGTAGGCGGTCCGCACGGGGACTGGGCGGCTTTTCTTCGAGGGAATCGGGACGCACTGGGAGGTTTCCACGCCGCACGTCCTTGCGCCGTCCGCACAGCAGGACCTGCTGGCCCTCGTGGAGAAGTTCGACGCCGCCTGGTCCCGTTTCCGCGCCGACTCACTGGTCAGTGCAATGGCCCGGAAGCCCGGCAGCTACAGCTTTCCCGCAGAAGCTGCCGGGCTCGGGGAACTGTACCGGGCGCTGTACGGGCGACCGGTGGCGCCATGACGCCGCTCATGGGCGCAAGCCTGGAGCGCCTGGGCTACGACGCCGCCTATACCCTCCGGCCGTCGGGTGCGCCCACTGCCGGCCCCGCGCTGGGAGGACATCCTGGACTGGAACGGAACCTCGATCACCACCACCGCTCCGGTAGTGCTGGACATCGGGGCAGCCGGCAAGGGCCTGCTGGTGGACCTGCTGGCGTCCGCCCTGGAGGCCGGCGGTGTGGACGGCCTTCATGGTGGACGCCAGCGGCGACCTGCTGGTCCGCGGCCCGGGTACCGTCCGGGTGGGGCTCGAACATCCTTACAACCCAGCCCAGGCCATCGGCGTGGTGGCACTGGGCGGCAGGGCACTGTGCGCTTCCGCGGCCAACCGCCGGGCCTGGGGTGACGGACTTCACCATGTCCTTGACGGCGACAACCGGGCAACCGGTCCGGACCGCCGTGGCCACCTGGGCGCTGGCGGACACCGCCGCTGGTGGCCGATGCCCTGGCCACCGCCCTCTTTTTCGTCCCCGGCGCCGTGCTCGAGGAGTCGTTCGACGTTTCCTGGCTGAC
This sequence comes from uncultured Actinomycetota bacterium, assembly GCA_963807805.1. Taxonomy (GTDB): domain Bacteria; phylum Actinomycetota; class Actinomycetes; order Actinomycetales; family Micrococcaceae; genus Arthrobacter. Next base: position 1,160 of record CAWECX010000004.1, read on the forward strand.
GGTTTTTTCCGACGGCAGCGCCGCCTTTTCCGCAGAATTCGAAGGGACACTGTTCGCATGAGCCCCGTTGAGACGCCGTCCGCAGGCCCGGCACCCACCTTGCCGGGCGGCTGGACACCGTGCTGGCCGGTTCACCATGTACCGGCTCATCCTGCTGGTCCTGGCGGGCCTGGTGGCGTACAGCCTGGTGCTGGACGTGCTGGGTGGCTGACGTTCGGCATTCCGGAGATGCTGGCACACCTGGCCCTGTGCCTTGGGCTGACCTACGCCTCGAACCGTGCGCTGGCGGCGTTGTTCCGGGTACGCCCGCACTCCGAGTCCTCCCTGATCACCGGCCTGCTGCTCTACTTCCTGTTCTGGCCTCGTTCCAGCGCCATGGACGTCGCCGGCGTGGCATTGGCCTGCGTCCTTGCGTCCGCATCGAAATACGCACTGGCGTGGCGGGGCAGGCACATCTTCAATCCGGCAGCCGCGGAGCCTTCGTAACCGGCCTGACCGGACTCAAATCGCCACCTGGTGGGCGGCCACGCCGGCCATGCTGTGGCTGCTGGTTCCCGGCGTCCTGCTGGTCCTGTACCGGACCCGGAAGGTCCTGATGGCCTCGGTGTTCACGGTGGTTGCAACGTCGATCATCACGATGGAACTGCTTCGGGCCGGTATGGGCGTGGGGACGGGTGCCTGGCAGGCCCTGGCTCAGCGTCCTGTGCTGTTCTTCGTTGGCTTCATGCTTCGGAACCCCTGACGCTGCCGCCGCGGCGCTGGCAGCAGCTGTCCCTGGCGGCAGTGGTCGGCGTGGTGTTCGCGGTCCCCTACAACTTCGGCTTCATCGCCAATTCACCGGAGGCTGCGCTGCTGGTGGGCAACCTGCGGCCTTCCTGCTGGGCCAGCGCGGCGGCGTAAGGCTCCGCTTTGCCTCCAGCCGGCCACTGACGCCGAGCACCACCGAATTCTCGTTCATGCCGTCGCGTCCCATCCGTTTCCTCCCCGGCCAGTACATGGAGCTGGACCTGCCGCACGCGAAAACCGACGGCAAGGGCAGGCGGCGCGTGTTCAGCCTGCCGGCTCGCCAAGGGAGCGCCTCGTGAAATTCGGCGTCCGTACTGCCGAACCCCTTTCTGCGGCCAAAAAGGTCCTGCTGGGGCTGCAGCCCGGTGATGAGCTCACGGCCACGTCCGTGGGTGGCGACTTTGTCCTGTCCCGGGATCCGAACCGCCCGGTGCTCCTGGTCGCTGCGGGTATCGGCATCACGCCGTTCCTCTCGCACGTTGCCTCCGGCGCCCTTGAGGAGCGCGACGCGGTAATGGTCCTGCTGGCCAGGAGCGCGGACGACGTCGCCTACGCGGACGAACTCCGGGCTTCGGGTGTCCGGGTCCTGGTCCGCACTGCCGACGGCTCAGAGCCGCCGCAGGGCCTCGACGCGGCGCCCGCCGGCAATTCCAGGCTCGACGCAGCCGGGCTGAAAGCCCTCGTCCCCGACATCGCAGACCGCGATGTGTACGTGTCCGGCTCGCCCGCCAGTGTGGCGTCGCTGCGGCACGCGGCGCGCCAGGCGGGGGCACGGCGCGTTCACGTGGACTCCTTCTCGGGGTACTGATGCCACGGGGTACTGATGCGCGTGGCTCAGTGTGCCCGGGCGGGCCGCTGCGGCCCGGCCAGGGATTGGCCGGGCTTGAACCCGAGCCGATTTTCCTTTGCGGGGCACCTTCCTGCTAAGCTCTAGGACGTCCCGCCAGCAACGGCAGGAACCCCGGATTGCCCTCGTAGCTCAGGGGATAGAGCGTCTGCCTCCGGAGCAGAAGGTCGTAGGTTCGAATCCTATCGAGGGCACAGCAAACCCCGCCGTCCAGTACGGCGGGGTTTTTTGTTAACCCGCCGTACAGCAAGGCCGCCCTGCCATGCGTGCACAGCCGCGGCTGCTGCCTGCCGTGCGGCGGGAACGTGGCTGCCGTGTGGCTGCCGCCAAATGTCGGTGCCTCCTCCTAACCTGAAGTTACCTAGTTGAGGGGGTACGCCATGCACGTTCCGTTCTGCACCATCATTCCGCCCTACCTGCTGCGGCGCCTGGCCCGCCAGGACGCGCCGCGAGTACTCTGCCGCCGCCAGGGCTGCCAAGGAAGCCCTGAGCCACGTGCGGTCGTCCAGTCGGCCCGCACAACAGCCGCGCCCGCAGACTCCGCCGGGATGCGGGACGTCCAGCCGGGCCTGCCCCACCGGAGCATCTACGACGCCGACGGCTGCGAGAACCTCCCCGGGAAAATAGTGCGCAAGGAGGGCGAACCAGCAGACCGGGGATGCCTCCGCCGATGAGGCCTACGACGGGCTGGGGCACACCCACCGCCTGTACGCCGACGTCTTTGGCCGCAACTCCATCGACGGCGGGGGGCTCCCGCTCGACGCGACCGTGCACTTCGGCAAGCTCTACGACAACGCCTTCTGGGACGGCAAGCAGATGGTCTTCGGCGACGGCGACGGCGAAATCTTCGAGCGGTTTACCCGCTCGCTGAGCGTCATCGGCCACGAACTGGCACACGGCGTCACGCAGTATTCCGCCGGCCTGGCGTACCGGAACCAGGCCGGCGCCATCAACGAATCCATGTCAGACGTCTTCGGCGCGCTCGTGGAGCAGTACCTAAAGAGGCAGTCCGTTGCCGAAGCGAGCTGGCTGATCGGCGAGGGACTCTTCACTCCGCAGGTGGAGGGGCAGGCCCTGCGGTCCATCAAGGCGCCCGGCACGGCGTACGACGACGACGTGCTGGGCAAGGATCCCCAGCCCGATTCGATGGACTCGTACGTGCGGACCAGCGCAGACAACGGCGGCGTCCACATCAACTCCGGCATCCCCAACCGCGCTTTTTACCTGGCCGCAGGCCCTGGGCGGCAACGCCTGGGAAGCGCCGGGGCAGATCTGGTACGACACCCTCACGGGCGGCTCATTTCCCGTCACGGCCACTTTCAGTGTCTTTGCCCGGGCGACGGCGGCATCCGCCGTCGAACTGTTTGGTTCCGGTTCCGCGGAACATGACGCCGTCCGTAAGGCGTGGGAAACTGTGAAGGTCAAGCTTTAACCAGACGCCTGGCTGCCGGACCAGGCCGCCGGCCGAGGGAAGCCCAGGAACCAGGCCATGAAGATCAGTGTGGAGCGCACCGGCGGCATCGCGGCGCTGACACGGGTGTGGACCGTGGAGCCGAGACCGAGCAGCGCCAAGAACCAATGGCAGCCGCATCGTTGAGGCGTGCCCCTGGGATGCCGTGCCCAGGACTCCGGGCGGCGGCCGGAGACGCCGACAGCCAGCCGGACCGGTTTATCTATTCCATCCGGGCCGGGCAGCGCCGCGCCGCCCTGCCGGAGCAGAGCGGTCACCGGCCCGTGGCGGGTGCTGGTGGACAGTGCCCGGGCCGCAGCGGAACAGGACCAGGCGTCAGCGGACGACGCCGGAGCGTCCGGCGCGTAGGCCTACCCGCCTCGGCCAGTGGCCCCCGGAAAGCCCGGCGGTAGGACTGCGGACTGGTGTCCAGCACCTTGGCGAAGTGGTGCCGCAGCAGGACCGGATGGCCGAAGCCGGATTCCCTGGCCACTTCGTCGATGTTCAGGTCCGTGGATTCCAGGAGTTCCTGCGCCCGCAGCACCCGCTGGGAGTTCAGCCACGCCGCAGGCGTTGCTCCGGTTTCGGACCGGAACCGGCGCGCAAAGGTCCGCGGCTGACATGTGTACCCGGGTGGCCAGTTCGTTAACCGTGTGCTCGCGGTCGAGGTTCTCCACCATCCAGCGCAGCAGTGCCTCCATGGGCGCCGAACCGCAGGTAGGCATTGGCCGGTCGATGAACTGCGCCTGGCCGCCGTCGCGGTGCGGCGGAACCACCATGTCCCGGGCGATGGCGGCGGCAACGTGCGCGCCCAGCTCCACCCGCACCAGGTGCAGGCAGGCATCAATGCCTGCGGCGGTTCCGGCGGTGGTGATGATGTTGCCGTCCTGGACGTACAGCACATTCTCATCGACCTGTGCCTGCGGGTACCGGCGGCCAGCTGGCCTGAGTAGTGCCAGTGCGTGGTGCAGCGGCGGCCGTCCAGCAGCCCGGCCCGGGCCAGGGCGAAAGCGCCGGAGCAGATGGACATGACCCACGCTCCCCGGGCATCCGCGGCGCGCAGCGCATCCAGGACGGATTCCGGCAACGTCCTGGTCCCGTCCGTACGGGGCCATGATCACCAGGTCCGCGTCCTCGGTGGCTTCGAGGCCCAGGCTGACGTTCATGGACAGGCCGGACTTCATCGGCACGTCCCCGGGCTATGGCGTGCAGACCCGGAAGTCGAAAGCCGGAACACCGCTGCCCCGGTCCGAACTGTCGATGCCGAACACCTCGCAGGCGGTGCCGAATTCGAACATCGAGAAGTTGGGAACAACGATCACTGCCACTGATTTCAGCATGTCTTCCATTATGGCAGAAATTTACTCTTTTTGGGCATTTCTGCCACTGTTTTCTGGTGTCCACAGGAGAACCATGGAGGCATGGAAATCTTCGCAACCATCCTCGTCATCGTCCTCCTCCTCGTCGCCGCGGCCACCGTCTCAGCACTCCTGCGTGACGGCCGGGGGCACACGCCTCCCGTCGCCTCCCACCAGGCCTGGTCCGCCCTGGACCTGCCCAGCACCAACTACACCCTCCGCATTTTCTACCAGCCACCAACGCCAGCACGGAACCCACCTCACAGGCCGGGCCCTTCCGACGAACCGCAACTGCCGCAGAGGCAGTGCGGAACGGGAGCCGGCGGCCCGCCGCAGTAGACTGTCTGCAGCCATGACATTTCACATCTCCTATCCCGCTGAGCTGCCGGTTTCCGAGCGCCGCGAGGACCTGATGGCAGCCATCGCGGCCAACCAGGTGACCATCATTGCCGGCGAGACCGGCTCCGGAAAGACCACCCAGATTCCCAAGATGTGCCTGGAGCTGGGCCTGGGCGAGAACGGCCTGATCGGCCACACCCAGCCGCGCCGGCTCGCCGCCCGCACCGTGGCCGAACGCATCGCCGAGGAATTGGGCGTGGAGATCGGCCAGGAGGTGGGCTTCCAGGTCCGCTTCACCGGCGAAGTCAGCCGCGCCACCAAGGTCAAGCTGATGACCGACGGCATCCTGCTGGCCGAGATCCAGCGCGACAAGCTGCTCCGCAAGTACAACGCCATCATCATCGATGAGGCCCATGAACGCAGCCTCAACATCGACTTCATCCTCGGCTACCTGAAGCGGATCCTGCCGCAGCGGCCGGACCTGAAGATCATCATCACCTCGGCCACCATCGATCCCGAGCGGTTCGCCAACCACTTCGGCACGCCGGAGGACGCCCGCCCCCATCATCGAGGTCTCCGGCCGTACCTTCCCGGTGGAAATCCGTTACCGGCCGCTCTCGCAGCCGCCGGCGGAGCGGCGCGGAGACGACGATGAAGCCTCGCGACGACGAACTCGAGGAGGACCGCGACCCCCTCGACGCCGTGTGCGACGCCGTGGACGAACTCGCCGCCGAGGCCCCGGCGACATCCTCGTCTTCTTCTCCGGCGAGCGCGAGATCCGTGACGCCGCCGAAGCGCTCCAGGCGCGGATCCAGTCCAACCGCCGGCTGGCCGGCACCGAAGTCCTTCCGCTCTTCGCCCGGCTGAGCCTGCAGGAACAGCACAAGGTCTTCCACCCGGGCAACAAACGCCGGATCGTGCTGGCCACCAACGTGGCCGAGACGTCACTGACGGTCCCCGGCATCAAGTACGTCATCGATACCGGCACCGCCCGCATCTCCCGGTACTCGCACCGCACCAAGGTCCAGCGGCTGCCCATCGAACGGGTTTCCCAGGCCTCCGCCAACCAGCGGTCGGGGCGGTGCGGCCGCGTCTCGGACGGCATTGCCATCCGGCTGTACTCGGAGGAGGACTTCGAGTCCCGCCCCCTGTTCACCGATCCCGAGATCCTGCGGACCAACCTCGCCGCCGTCATCCTGCAGATGACCGCCATGGGCGTGGCCCGCGGCCCCAAGGATGTCGAGGAATTCCCCTTCGTCGAACCGCCGGAAACGCGGGCAATCAACGACGGCGTCACCCTTCTTCGTGAGCTCGGCGCCCTGGCTCCCGCGATCCCAGCAGCGCGGCCAGGCGGAAGCCGGCACCCGGCGGCCAAGGGCGGCGGGCTCACCGCCGTCGGGCAAAAGCTTGCCCAGCTGCCGGTGGATCCCCGCCTGGGCCGGATGATCGTGGAGGCCGGCAAACGCGACTGTGTCCGGGAAGTCATGATCCTGGCGGCGGCGCTGACCATCCAGGATCCGCGCGAGCGTCCCACGGACAAGCAGCAGCTCGCGGCCGAGAAGCACAACCGGTTCAAGGACGAAAACTCGGACTTCACCGGCTTCCTGAACCTGTGGAACTACCTGCAGGAGAAGCAGCAGGAGCTCTCGTCGTCGGCTTCCGCCGGCTGTGCCGGGCCGAGTTCATCAACTACCTCCGGGTCCGGGAATGGCAGGACCTGTTCGCCCAGCTGCGCCAGCTCGCCCGGCCACTGGGCATCAGCCTGGACAACAAGCGGCTGGCCGATCCGGTGGGCAACCACGAAGGCATCCACATCAGCCTGCTGTCCGGGCTGCTGAGCCACATCGGCATCCTGGACGAGCGCAAGCGCGAGTATGCCGGTGCCCGGGGCAGCCGGTTCGCCATCTTCCCCGGCTCGGCGCTGTTCAAGAAGTCCCCCACGTTCGTGATGGCTGCCGAGCTGGTGGAAACCAGCCGGCTTTGGGCGCAGGGTGGCCGCAAAGTTCGATCCTGTCTGGGCCGAGCAGGTGGCGCCGGACCTGGTGAAGCGCAGCTACAGCGAGCCGCACTGGTCCACCGACAGGGCGCCGTGATGGCCTACGAAAAGGTCACCCTCTACGGCGTGCCCATCATCGCCCAGCGCCGGATCAACTACGGCCGGGTGGACCCGGTCGTGGCGAGGGAGCTGTTCATCCGGCACGCCCTGGTGGAGGGCGACTGGAAGAACCCACCACAAGTTCTTCCACCGCAACCGTGCCCTCCTGCACGAGGTGGAGGAACTTGAGGCCAGGATGCGCCGCCGCGACCTGATGGTGGACGACGACACGCTCTTCGAGTTCTACGACGCCCGGGTCGGGCGCCGATGTGGTGTCCGAGCGCCACTTCGACAAGTGGTGGAAAGAGGCACGGCAGGGACAATCCCGACCTTCTGGACTTCGACAAATCACTCCTGCTCAGTGACGACGCCGAAGACCTTGACGAGGCCGCCTATCCGAAAACCTGGCTGCACAAGGGCTTCGAACTTCCGCTGACCTACGAGTTCCACCCGGTGGCCCCGGGGTCTCCGCCCAATCCCTCCGACGGCGTGACGGCGGAAGTGCCCGTGCTGTTCCTCAATCAGCTCGATGACGCCCCGTTCCGGTGGCTGATCCCCGGACAGCGCGTGGAGCTGGTCACAGCCCTGATCAAGTCCCTGCCCAAGCAGGTGCGGAAGAACTTTGTCCCGGCCCCCGACGTGGCACGCCAGGCCGTAGCCCTGCTTGAGGCCGACTTCGATCCCGCCACGGACGGGCTGGAACCGTCACTGGAGCTGGCCCTTCGCCGCCTCCGCGGAGCGGTCATTCCCGCCCGGCTCGTGGAACTGGGACGCCGTGCCGCCGCACCTGCGCGTGAGCTTCACGGTGGTGGACAGCAAAGGCAAGGCCCTGGACGAGGGCAAGGACCTTGCGGCGCTCCAGGAGAGCCTCGCTCCGGCTACCCGCCGTGCCATAGCCGAGTCCCTCGGAGCCACGCCGGCCACAACGACCCGCGCCAAGGCCCAAGGCAAGGGCCAAGGGGCGTCCGGGGCCGCCCCAGCGGGAGCAACGAGCGACGGCGGAGCGGCGCCGGCTGGGCAGCCCGCCTCCACCAACGCCGGCGGCAGCCCGGCAGCTGCCGGATTCGTGGAGCGAGACGGCCTGACGGAGTGGAGCTTCGGCACCGTAGAGCGCAAGGTCAGCAACATGGTCAAGGGCCATACGGTGACCGGGTACCCGGCATTGGTGGACCAGGGTCCATCCGTGTCGCTGCAGGTCTTCCAGACCCCGGATGAGCAGCTGGACGCCATGAGGGGCGGTGTAATCCGCCTGCTGGCGTTGCGCGTCCCGGCGCCGGACCGCTACGTCCTCGAACACCTGAGCAACACCGAAAAGCTCACCTTCAGCCAAAATCCACACGGCTCAGTGTCAGCCCTGATTGCCGACTGCGCACTGGCGGCAATTGACAAGCTCACTCCCGCAGAGCTGCCGTGGGACAGGGACGCCTTCGACCGGCTCTACGAGGTGGTCCGTGCGGAGCTGATCGACACCGTCTTCAGCGTGACTGCCGTCGTGGAGCGCGTACTTGCCAGCACCCGCCGGATCGAAAAGCAGCTTAAGGGCACCACCAGCCTGGCCCTGATCAGCGCCCTGAATGACATCAGGAGCCAGCTGGAGCAGCTGGTCTACCCCGGTTTTGTGGCACGCACGGGCTACGCACAGCTCAGCCAACTGCCCCGCTACCTCACGGCCATCGAAAAGCGGCTGGAACGCCTGCCGGGAAACGTCCAGCGCGACGCCCTCAACATGGCCGTGGTCCAACGCCTCGAAGACGACTACGACGATGCCGTCTCGGCGCTGCTCCCGGGGCGGCGAGCCGGGCGCGAGTTAACCCAGGTGCGCTGGATGCTTGAGGAGCTCCGGGTGAGCCTCTTCGCCGTCGAACTTGGAACTGCCTACTCCGTCTCGGAAAAGCGCATCCGTGCCGTACTCAACAAGGCCCTGGCCCCCGCATAGCGGGCAACTTACCCACGAGAGGAAAACCCATGGAGATTTCGCTTGCCCACGGGCCTGCCGGCACCGAGATAGCCGGCCTTGGCCACGCACAGCCGGTGCGCGTCATGGACAACCATGAACTCGAAGGCATGATGGACACCAACGACGAATGGATCCGCCAGCGTACCGGCATCATCACCAGGCATATCGTCGCGGAGGGCGAAACCGTAGTAGACCTCGCCGTTCCCGCCGCACGGATGGCGCTGGAAGACTCAGGCGTTCCGGCCGCCGACATCGACCTCGTCGTCGTGGCCACCACCACTGCAGCCGAGCGCTCACCCAACACCGCCGGACGCGTGTCAGCAGCCCTCGGGCTGGGACGGGACGGCCGGGGACCCGCCATCATGGACGTCAACACGGCCTGTTCGGGATTCGAATACGCCCTGGGCATCGCCGACCAGGCCATCCGCATGGGAAGCGCCTCGCACGCAATCGTGGTGGGGGCCGAAACCCTCTCAGCGGTGACTGACTGGACGGACCGTGCGACGGCGGTGCTCACCGCCGACGGTGCGGGCGCCGCCGTCGTGCGTCCCTCCGCCACCCCGCGGATCGGCCCGGTGGTGTGGGGTTCCGAGATTGGCATGGCCGACGCCGTCAAGATCTCCCCGCCCTCGGGACGCTTCGCCCAGAACGGCCGCGAGGTGTTGCGCTGGGCCCTCACCAAGGCACCGGAGCGCGCCCGCGAGACCGTTGCCCGTGCGGGCCTGACGCTGGACGACATCCAGGTGCTGGCCGCGCACCAGGCCAACCTGCGCATCATCGAGCCGCTCGCCGAGGCCCTGGGCATGACGGACCGCGTTGTCATCACCGATGTCACCGAGTCGGGGAACACGTCTGCTGCCAGCGTGCCGCTCGGCTTGAGCAAGTGGTGGCACTCCGGCAAGATCCCGGCGGACGTCCCGGCGCTGCTCTTCGGGTTCGGCGGAGGCTTCACCTACGCCGGCATGGTGGCGATGACGCCCCGCCGCAGGTAAAGAACACCACAGGGCTGCTGATTGCCGGCACATGGCGCCGGCAATCAGCAGGGCCTAGTCGGCCGGGACGAATTCCCCGTACCCGGCGGCCCGGAGACCCTCGCGGAGTTTGGCGGCATTGGCGTCGAGCACGGCAGGGTCCGGGCTCTGGTCCGCGGATGCGAAGTCGAAGTCTGCCATGGTCCGGGACGGCCACACGTGGACGTGCAGGTGGTTGATCTCGTACCCGGCCACGATCAGCCCGGCCCGGCTCGCGCCAAAGATCTCCACCTGGACTGCGCCGATCCGCCGCGCCACCTCCATGACTTTCGCCAGCGTCTCGGGCGAGGCGTCGGTCCAACGGTCCACTTCTTCGGTGGGAACCACCAGGGTGTGGCCGTCGGCCAGCGGCCCGGTGGTGAGGAAGGCACCGACGCCGTCCTCACGCCACACAAACCGGCCGGGAATCTCGCCATTCAGGATCTTGGTGAAAAGCGTGCTCATGCGTCTGCCTCCTTGGCGGGTGACTGAAGGGTTCCGGCGTCCAGCACGAAACGGTATTTGACGTCGCCGGCAACCATCCGGTCGTACGCTTCATCAAGCTGGTGCGCACCGACCACTTCGATGTCGGCCAGCACGCCGTGTTCGGCGCAGAAGTCCAGCATCTCCTGCGTTTCTGCGATACCACCGATCAGCGAGCCGGCATAGGCCACGCGGCGGCGGATGAGGGTCCGCGGATTGACCGGAGGCATCTCCCCGGACGGCAGGCCGAGCTGGAACAGGGCGCCGTCCACGCGGAGGGTGCGGAACAGCGCGTTCAGGTCGTGCGGCGCCGCCACGGTGTCGATGATGACGTCGATGGTCCGGTTGGCGCGCGCCATGGCGTCCGCGTCCCGGGACAGGACTACCTCGTCGGCTCCCAGTTCAAGTGCGGCGGCCACCTTGGATTCCGAGGTGGTAAAAACGACCACCCGTGCACCCATGGCTTTGGCGAGCTTGACCGCCATGTGCCCGAGTCCGCCCAGGCCCACCACGCCCACCACGTGCCCGTCTTCAACATCGAAGTGCCGCAGCGGCGAGTAAGTTGTCACACCGGCGCAGAGCAGTGGCGCGGCGGCGGCCGGGTCCAGTGCATCCGGGACGCGGAGGACATACCGGCGGTCCACCACGACCGACGAGGAGTAGCCGCCCTGGGTCATGGCGTCACCGTTCCGCCGGTCCGTGGCTCCGTAAGTCCCGGTCATGCCGTTTTCGCAGTATTGTTCCAGGCCGTCGAGGCAGCTTTCGCATTCCCGGCAGGAATCCACGATGCAGCCGACGCCCACGCGGTCACCCACAGCGAAGTCCGTGACGCCGGCACCGACGCGGCTGACCCGTCCCACAATTTCGTGGCCGGGAACCAGCGGGTAGGTTTGGCCGCCCCACTCACCCCGGGCGGCATGGACGTCGGAATGGCAGAGGCCGCAGAAGTCAATGGCGATTTCGACGTCGTCGGCCTTGGGTGCGCGGCGGGCAACCGTCAGCGGAACCAGTCCACTGTCCGGGGACACGGCTCCGCGGGCTGCAGCCAGCAAGCCATTGGCCCCGCGGGCGGGGAGACGGCTGCCGGGGAGGCCGGCTGCGGGTTCGACGGGTTTGGCAAGGGGCGGGGGAACGGGGCGTCCTGGGGTCATAGTGCGACGCTACCCTTGCCTGCGGCGCCGTTTCCAGCCGGCTCCCGGGCGGTGCTTCCGGGTTCGGGGCCTGTGGCCACGGGCAGGTCCGGATGGTTGGACCACTCGGAGAACGAGCCCGGGTACAGTGCCGCCGTAAATCCCGCGGTGGCCAGCGCGGCCACCTGGTGCGCGGCAGTCACCCCGGAACCGCAGTACACGGCCACGGGTGTCCCTTCCCGTACGCCACCAAACAGGTTGAGAGCGCCCGCGATGGTACGGCCGTCCTGTTTGGCCATCACCAGCAGGATCTGTTTTGACAGGCTCTGGCCCAGGCGGGAGAAGAA
>CAWECX010000005.1:0-9870 GCA_963807805.1 uncultured Actinomycetota bacterium
GCGTCAAATGGAGAATCTTAGGACCAGCGACACAAAAAGTTCAGCAGGAACAAACGTTGTTATCATTTCATGTTGAACATTTAACAAATTTGAGGAGACGGTGTGGACGCGCGGCTTGAAGCTATCCGGAATACGGTCCTGGCGCGAAACCCCGGCGAGGCTGAATTCCACCAGGCCGTGACCGAGGTTTTCGAGAGTCTGGGCCCCGTCCACGACAGGCACCCTGAGCTGATCGAAGCTGCCATCCTCGAGCGCCTGTGCGAGCCTGAGCGCCAGATCATCTTCCGGGTGCCGTGGACCGATGACTCCGGACGCGTGCAGATCAACAGGGGCTTCCGGGTGGAATTCAACTCCGCCCTCGGCCCCTACAAAGGCGGCCTGCGCTTCCACCCGTCGGTCTACCTCGGCATCGTGAAGTTCCTCGGTTTTGAGCAGATCTTCAAGAATGCCCTCACCGGCATGCCCATCGGTGGCGGCAAAGGCGGCTCCGATTTCGATCCCCGCGGCCGCAGCAACGCCGAAATCATGCGGTTCTGCCAGTCCTTCATGACTGAGCTGTACCGCCACATCGGCGAGTACACGGACGTGCCGGCCGGCGATATCGGCGTGGGCGGCCGCGAGATCGGCTACCTTTTCGGCCAGTACAAGCGCATCACCAACCGCTACGAATCCGGCGTCCTGACGGGCAAGGGAATCTCCTGGGGCGGCTCCCTGGTGCGTCCGGAAGCCACGGGCTACGGAACCGTCATCTTCACGCAGGAGATGCTGAAAACCCGCGGCATGTCCTTCGACGGCCAGCGCGTTGTGGTGTCCGGCTCCGGCAACGTGGCAATCAACGCCATCGCCAAGGCGCAGACCCTCGGCGCCAGTGTGGTGGCCTGCTCGGACTCCTCCGGCTACATCGTGGATGAGGCCGGCATCGACGTCGCGCTTTTGCGTGAGATCAAGGAAGTGGAGCGCGGACGCCTCAAGGATTACGCCCTCCGCCGTCCCGGCGTTTCCTACGTGGAAGCCGGGTCCGTGTGGGATGTCGACGCCAAGGTGGCGCTGCCCTGCGCCACGCAGAACGAGCTCGACGGCGATGCCGCCGCCCGCCTGGTCCGCAACGGCCTGGTGGCGGTCGGCGAGGGCGCGAACATGCCCTCCACCCGTGACGCCGTGTCCGTCTTCCAGGACGCCGGGGTGCTCTTCGGCCCGGGCAAGGCAGCCAATGCCGGCGGCGTCGCCACGTCGGCGCTGGAAATGCAGCAGAACGCCAGCCGCGACTCGTGGACCTTTGAGCACACTGAGCAGCGCCTGACGGAAATCATGGTGGGCATCCACGACCGCTGCGCGTCCACCGCCGACGAATACGGCGAGCCCGGCAACTACGTGCTGGGCGCCAACATCGGCGGCTTCGTCAAGGTAGCTGACGCCATGCTTGCGCAGGGACTTATCTAGCAATACCGCTTCAGAGCGGCCACCGACCCCGGCAGGGGGGTCGGTGGCCGCTGGCGTTTAAGCGGGAAACAAACGATTAACATTCCTGTCCGATGCCCGTAACGGCCTATGGATACTGTGGTGCAACAAGGTTTACTAGTAGCTAACACCAAACAGAACAGGAATGTTTCGATGACAAGTGTCGCAACCCCTGCTGTATCCCGATCGCCGTTACCGCCGGCTCGCGGACCCGAGGGCCTGCCGACGCCGGTCCCGCTGCCCGTGAACGGAAGGATTTCCCTTCAGACATTGCCCGCGCCCACGATGTCCGCTTCCTGCTGGCCACCTTTGTGGACATGACAGGCAAGCCCTGCGCCAAGCTCGTCCCGGTGGAAGCCGCCGATCAGCTGGAGTCCGGTGCCCTGGGCTTCGCCGGGTATGCGGCGGGGCTGATCGGGCAGAAGCCGCAGGACGCGGACCTGATCGCCGTCCCGGACGTCGCCTCCTTCACTCCGGTGCCCTTTATCAAGGAGGGCCTGGCCATCGTTCACTGCGACCCGCACGTCAACGGCAAGCCCTGGCCCTACGCGCCGCGGGTGATCCTGAAGAACACCCTGGCCCGGCTGGCCGCAGAGGGCATGCAGGCGAAGATCGGCGCCGAGGTGGAATACTTCCTGGTCAACAAGAACGACGACGGGACGCTGAGTACCGCGGATGCGCGCGACGATTCGCCCCGCCCCTGCTACGACGCCCGCGGCGTCACCCGGATGTATGACCACCTCACCTCCATCTCCGAGGCGATGAATTCCCTCGGCTGGGGAAACTACGCCAACGACCACGAGGACGCCGCCGGCCAGTTCGAACAGAATTTCAACTACGCCGACGCACTGACCACGGCGGACCGGGTTGTCAGCCTTCGCTACATCCTCAACATCCTGGCAGAGCAGCGCGGCATGACCGCCACGTTCATGCCGAAGCCGTTCACGGACCGGACCGGCACCGGCCTGCACTTCCACCTGTCGCTGTGGTCCGGCGCCGAGGCGCTGTTCCCGGGTGATGACGGAACAGTGAACCCGGAAGGAGCGGTGAACCCGGATGAAGCAGGCGGCCGCGGACTTGGGCTGTCCGGGCTCGCCTATTCGTTCATCGGCGGCATCCTGGAACATGCGCCCGCGCTGCAGGCCTTCCTGGCGCCGACCGTGAATTCCTACAAGCGCTCGGGGGCAACCACCAGTTCCTCCGGCGCCACCTGGTCGCCGCGGAAGGCGTCCTTCGGCGGAAACGACCGTACCCACATGATCCGCGTCCCGGACAACAAGCGGATCGAACTCCGCTCCGGTGACGGCTCGGCCAACCCCTACCTCGCCATTGCCACCGCCATTGCGGCGGGCCTGGACGGTGTGCAGCGGGGTGTGGATCCGGGGCCGCCTTCCGGCCCGGGGGAGTCCAGGCCCGATGCCCACCTGCTGCCGGCCACCCTGCTCCACGCCGTCGAAGCGCTCCGCCGGGACCCGGTGATCCTGGCCAGCCTCAGCGGGGACCCGGAGATCGGCGGGTACTACGCGGACGCCAAGGAAGAAGAATTCCTGAGCTGGCACAACGAGGTCAGCGACTGGGAAATCCGGACGTACCTGACCTCGATCTGACCACCAAGGCTCTTTAGAACCGCCACAAGTAAAGGACACACCATGTGTGGAATTGCCGCGCTGCAGCTGCGCAACCCCTTGCTGTACCCCCGGATGGGCAGCCTGCTGTCCTCAATGCTCTGCCAGATTGTGGACCGCGGACCGGACTCGGCCGGCCTGGCCGTCTACAACACCCCGGGCCTCGTCTCGCCGGGGACCTCCACCCTCAGCCTCCTTGGCAGGGACCAGGGAATACCGCTCGACGCCATCACCCGTGAACTGGAGAAGCTGCTGCCGGCCTCCGCCGCCGCTGCCGTGCAGGTGGTGGGCGACACCACCCTGGTGAGCGCCGCCGTCGGGACTGATCTCCTGGTGAAAGCGGTCAGCGAGACCCTTCCCGGCTCCACTATCATCGGCCGCGGCGAGCATGTTGCGGTGATGAAGAGCGTGGGCCACCCGATGGAAATTGCTGCCGAGCACGGGCTCGAAGCGATGGCCGGAAGCCAGGGCCTGTCCCACACGCGGATGGCCACCGAATCCGCTGTGACAGCCGGCGGTTCGCACCCGTTCTCCGTGGCCGACGATCTCTGCCTGGTCCACAACGGCTCCTTCTCCAACCACGCCACGGTGCGGCGGGACCTCAAGCGCGAAGGCGTGGTGTTCGATTCGGAGAACGACACCGAGGTGGGCGCCCGCTACGTGGCCTCCCGGCTGCAGCAGGGCGACACGCTCGAGGAAGCCCTGGTGAACTTGGGCAAGGTCCTGGACGGTTTCTACACCCTGGTGGTGACCACCGCGGACAGCATGGCAGTGGTCCGCGACCCCATCGCCTGCAAGCCCGCCATCATCGCCGAAACGGACGATTACGTGGCCATGGCCTCCGAATACCGTGCCCTGGCAGCCCTGCCGGGCATCGAAAACGCCCGCATCTTTGAACCGGAACCCGGAAAGGTCTACACATGGTCACTCTGACAGCCCCTGAAGCCCCCACGACTGGGAGCCCGTGGCGGAAACCGCCATGGCGGTTGACCTTGCCGGGAGCCCGGTCCGCGAACTCAACCAGGCCCTCCATGACGCCGTCGACGGACAGTCGTGGACGGTCACCAGCCCCGGTGGCAAACACAGCCTCGCCGTCGGCATCACCGCGGACATCCAGGTGACCATCGAAGGCCACGCCGGGTATTACGCCGCCGGGATGCACCAAAAGGGCGACGTGACCATCAACGGCAATGCCGGCGTCGGCCTCGCCGAAAACATCATGTCCGGCCGGGTCCACGTGACAGGTGATGCGTCCCAGTCCGCAGCGGCTACAGGCCACGGCGGCCTGGTGGTCATCGACGGCAATGCCAGCGCCCGCTGCGGCATCTCGATGAAGGGCGTGGACATTGTGGTGGGCGGAAACATCGGCCACATGTCCGCGTTTATGGCACAGGCCGGACGCCTGGTGGTCTGCGGCGACGCCGGCGAAGCCCTGGGCGACTCCATCTACGAGGCGCGCATCTACGTGAAGGGCACGGTGGCCTCGCTCGGCGCGGACTGCGTCGAAAAGCCGCTCCGGGACGAGCACCTGGCCGAACTCGGCGAACTGCTCGCCGCCGCCGGCCGCACGGACAACCCGGCCGACTTCAAGCGTTATGGCTCAGCCCGGAACCTCTACCACTTCAACGTCGACAACTCGACTGCCTACTAGGAGGCCACCATGACCATCACCTCCATCCCTGCCCCCGCCTCTGCGCCGGACGTCAGCGCGTCCGACATCGCTGCACTCGGCCTCCGCGAGTCCGCCACGTTCGACCGCGCCACCATCGCGGACATCCAGCGCGCCGCCGCCACGGGCGTGTACGACATCCGCGGGTGGGGCGCCAAGCGCAAGGTCCCGCACTTTGATGACCTGCTCTTCCTCGGCGCCTCCATGTCCCGCTACCCGCTGGAGGGCTACCGCGAAAAGTGCGATACCGACGTCGTCCTCGGCGACCGGCACGCCACCCGGCCGCTGCACCTGCAGACTCCGGTGACCATCGCGGGAATGAGCTTCGGGGCGTTGTCCGCCAACGCGAAGGAGGCGCTGGGACGCGGCGCATCGGAGGTGGGGACCTCCACCACAACGGGCGACGGCGGCATGACACCTGAGGAGCGCGGCCAGTCCAAGCACCTTGTGTACCAGTACCTCCCGTCCCGCTACGGCATGAACCCGGACGACCTCCGCAAAGCGGACGCCATTGAGATCGTGCTGGGCCAGGGCGCCAAGCCCGGCGGCGGCGGCATGCTCCTGGGGCAGAAGATCACCGAACGCGTCGCCGGAATGCGCACCCTGCCCGTGGGCATCGACCAGCGCTCCGCCAGCCGTCACCCGGACTGGACCGGCCCGGACGACCTCGAAATCAAGATCGGCGAACTCCGCGAGATCACTGACTGGAAGACGCCTATCTACGTCAAGATCGGCGCTTCCCGGCCGTACTACGACACTGCGCTGGCCGTGAAGTCCGGGGCTGACGTTGTGGTGGTGGACGGCATGCAGGGCGGGACCGCCGCCACGCAGCAGGTGTTCATCGAGAACGTCGGCATCCCCACGCTCGCCGCCATCCCGCAGGCCGTCCAGGCGCTGCAGGAACTCGGCGTGCACAGGAAAGTCCAGCTGATCGTTTCCGGCGGCATTCGCACCGGGGCCGACGTGGCCAAGGCCATGGCACTGGGTGCGGACGCCGTCGCCATCGGCACCGCGGCGCTGATCGCACTCGGCGACAACGACCCCCGCTACGCCGCCGAATACTCGGCGCTGGGCTCCGCCGCCGGTTTCTACGACGACTTCCAGGACGGCCGCGACCCTGCCGGGATCACCACCCAGGACCCGGAACTGTCCTCGCGACTGGATCCGGTGGCCGCCGGCCGCCGCCTGGCCAACTACCTGCGCGTGCTCACCATGGAAGCCCAGACCATCGCCCGGGCCTGCGGCAAATCGCACCTGCACAACCTGGAACCGGAGGACCTGGTGGCCCTGACCATCGAAGCATCGGCCATGGCCCGCGTGCCGCTGGCCGGCACCAGCTGGATTCCCGGCGCCCCGTAACCCTGGAAATGGTGACTCTTCTGCCTGGAGGGTGTGGCGGCGCCGGCTTGGCCGGCGCCGGCACAGCCCTATGATGGCTCCTATGACCAAACACGCCCGGGATGACGCCGACGCCGCGACCGGCGAGGGCGAAACTGCCGACGCTGCTTCCCTCCCCGGGAAACTGGAACAGGTCATCGCCACCCAGGTCCGGCGTTACCGCACGTCCCATGGTCTCTCCTCCGCTGAGCTTGCTGCCCGTACGGGCCTGTCGAAGGCCATGATCTCCCGGATCGAAACGGCAACCACGTCGTGCTCGCTGACCACGCTGCAAAGGCTGGCCGACGGCCTCAAGATTCCGGTCACCGCACTCTTCCGCGGAGCCGATACAGACCGGGACGCAACGTTCACCAAGAGCGGCGAGGGCAGCCTCACCGTCCGCAGCGGAACGCAGCACGGCCACGAGTACCGGGTTCTGGGCACGCTCAAGGGCAGGACTGACGCGCTCGAACCCACGCTCGTTACCCTGACCAATGCCTCCGACGTTTTTCCGCTTTTCCAGCACCCGGGCACGGAGTTCATTTACATGCTGGCCGGGAAAATGGTCTACGGACACGGGTCCTACGAGTACGCCATGGAGGCGGGGGACTCCCTGCTCCTGGACGGCGAAGGCCCGCACGGCCCGCTTGAGCTTCTGGACCTGCCCATCCGGTTCCTGGCGATCTCTGCCAAGTAGGTTTCGGAACCCGAAACACATCCGCCCGGTGACTGCAACGTTGATTTAACCAGCCGGAAACCCACCGCGGAACTGCCGCCCTACAGTGGAAACAGACGGCAATAGCTGCCCTCCGACGAACGTGGCTCTGACTCCGCGTCCCTCCTCCGGAGTGGTCTTGACGCGCAATTTCCGTTCTCTCTTCGCATCACGAAAGGGGTTTCCCATGGATTCGGGAAATGTCGCTTGGATTCTTGCCAGCTCTGCGCTGGTTTGTATGATGATCCCCGCCCTCGCCCTGTTCTACGGGGGCATGGTGGGGTCTCGTCGCATTCTCAACATGATGATGATGTGCTTCGGCGGCGCCAGCCTGGTGGCGGTGCTCTGGGCACTCTTCGGTTACTCCATGGCTTTCGGAAACTCAGTGGGTGGCCTGGGGCTGATCGGCGACATCACGGAATTCCCGGGGATGGGCCAGCTGCTCGCCGCTGATGAGGCAGCCTCGATCCCGGTGGCACTGTTCGCCGCGTTCCAGCTGTTCTTCGCCTGTGTGACCACGGCCCTGGTTGCGGGAGCGGCAGCCGGCCGGATGAAGTTTGGCGCGTGGATGCTGTTTGCCGGAATCTGGGCAACCGTCGTCTACTTCCCCATCGCACACTGGGTGTTCGCGTTCTCCTCGGCCGACGGCAGCGTCACCGGCGGCTGGATCGCCAGCGGCATCAAGGCCATCGACTTCGCCGGTGGAACTGCCGTGCACATGAACGCCGGCGCCGCAGCCCTTGCCCTGGCTCTGGTCCTGGGTAAGAGCTCCGGCTGGCCCAAGATGGAACACACCAAGCCGCACAGCCGGCCGCTGGTGCTTATCGGGGCCGGGCTGCTCTGGGTTGGCTGGTTCGGCTTCAACGCAGGTTCCGCACTCTCGGCAGGCCAGTCTGCTTCAGTTGTCTTCCTTAACACTGCCGTTGCTGCTGCCGCCGGCCTGCTTGCCTGGGCACTGGTTGAGCGTCTCCGCCGCGGTGCGGCCACCAGCATGGGCGCAGCGTCCGGCCTGATCTCGGCCCTCGTAGCCATCACTCCGGCCTGTGGCGCCGTCAGCCCGCTGGGTGCACTGGCCATCGGTGCCATCGCAGGCGCCGTCTGCTCCCTGGCCATTGAGTTGAAGTTCCGCCTCGGTTACGACGATTCCCTCGACGTCGTCGGTGTCCACCTCGTGGGCGGCATTCTGGGAACCCTGCTGATCGGCCTGTTCGCGACGGACGCAGCACCCAACGCAGTCAACGGCCTGTTCTACGGTGGCGGTGTTGAGCTGCTGGGTGTCCAGTCGCTGGCAACCGTGACAGTCCTTGCCTACTCGTTCGGCATCACGTGGATCCTGGCGAAGATCCTGGACAAGACGATTGGCCTGCGCATCAAGCCCGAGGACGAAATGCGGGGCATCGACCTCGCAGCCCACTCGGAACTGGCGTACCTGACGGACGAAGATCCCGTGGAGCTCGGGTTCGCCGCAAAGGTCCTGATGCCGTCGCGCCGACAGAGGGGCGTTGGATCGCACGACTGACAAATCAATAACCACGAGTCCGGCCTAGGGCCGAACTGCGGACCGGTGCCGGTGCTGGCTGGCTTATAGTTCCGCGGTTCGGCCCACGGTCGTGGGTGCTGCCGGGTCAGGCCAGGGATCGTGCCCGGTCAGGCTAGGGATCGTGCCCAGTCAGGCCAAGGATCCTGGGGGAGGGGCCGTCCAGGCAATGCGTCGTCCGGGTACAGCACATAGTCCGGAAGATCGACGTCGGGCAGCGGAATGCGGGCCGGGTTAGGCTCCGGGAAGGGATCTCCCGGAAACGGGTCCTCTGGCAGTGAACTTTCTTCGATGACGTAGCCATCTAAACGATCGGCAGTCAGGTTGTAGTCACCCCATAGGTCGTCCGAGCGCACAGCGTGGCCCGGAGGTGGACCCGGTAGACCGGGATCTGCCTGTAGTTGGCTGTGGGGCAGTGAGGAGCCAAATTCCCCGTTGTGGAGTCCGTCCGCCATTTGGTCTGGCCAGTGGGGTGGTTCCCGGTCGGGTTGTTCGCTGTTGTAGTGGCGGCCGGTGGGTGAGATCCAGCCGGGCGGTTCGTTCTTGGTGGCTTCGGTGGGTTGCCAGGGTGTGGTGTGTTTGAGCCTGTGATGTTTTGGGCAGAGCTGGGTCAGGTTTGAGATCCCGGTACTCCCGCCGTTGGCCCAGGCCTTCAGGTGGTCCGCTTCGTTGTCCAGGGACTGGTTGGAGCAGCCGGGGAACTGGCATTTTCCGTCCCGGAGCCGGAGCCATTGACGCAGTGCTTTGGGGATCCGGTAGCTTTCCCGGCCGATCTCCAACGGTGCCCCGTCGCGGGGATCGGTCAGGACCCGGCGGAACGACTCGGCACCATCGGCGACAAGGGCGCGGGCCATGGACGGCGGGATCGGCCCGTACCCGTCGAGGATGGCGGGTTCATCAGTCAGGCCCATCAGAGCGAACACCGGAACCGTGACCAGGACCTGGGCTGTCGGTGACGGGACCCGGAGGCCCAGCAGAGGCCGTCCCGAGTGCTGTCCAGGCCGCATGCCCCACCGGTGGTCCCGTCCGTGTGATAGTCGGCGCCGAGGAGTAAGCCGGCGAGGATGTCCGTGCGTAGCTGGGTGAGGGTCCGGCCTTCGGTAGGGCCCTGGAGGGCGCGGGCGTCAGCGGTGGCCCGGTCCCAGATCCCGGAAGCCTGATCGGCGGGCAGGTAGGCCGAGAGCCAGGCCATCCCGTCCCGGTCCGGACAGTATTCGACCCGGCGGTCCGCGGCGCTCCGGGTGTGGCGTTTTTCGATGCTGTCCGGGTGGTGGCGTTCCCGCCACGTCCTGGCTTTGGCCCGGAACCGGCGCGGGGGTCAGGTCCCCGGCGGGGCCCCGGGCCGGGTTCGGCGCATCGGGGTCCAGGAAGTGGGCCTCCAACGCCGCCGCACCGGCCGGGTCCAGATTGATGGTTTCGTCGACCATGATCCGGGCGTGCTGCCATGAAATCGACCCTGCCTCCAGAGCGGCCAGCGTCAGCGGCAGGG
>CAWECX010000006.1:0-7592 GCA_963807805.1 uncultured Actinomycetota bacterium
CACGCGCTGCGCCTGCCCACACAACTGAGTCGCATTAACGCGCTCAAACGACGATTTGAGTGCGTCAAATGCGACCAGTCGGGCCGGGGCGGGACTCAGCCGTTGATGACCTGGGGGACGCCGAGGGCTTTGAGGCCTTCGACGCCGAATTCGAGGCCGTAGCCGGACTGTTTGGCGCCGCCGAAGGGGATGCGGGGGTCTACGGCGCCGTGCCTGTTGATCCAGACGGTGCCGGCCTGGATGCGGGCGGCCACCTCGCGGGCTGCGGTGAGGTCGGGGGACCAGACGGAGGCGCCGAGTCCGACGTCGAGCGCGTTGGCCATGGCGACGGCCTCATCGATGGTGCTGTAGCGGATGATCGGCAGGGCGGGGCCGAACTGTTCCTCGGCGACGAGGGGGTTGTCGTTGTCGATGTCGGCCACGAGCGTGGCGGGGTAGAAGTAGCCGGGCTGGTCAGGGTCCGGGTTCCCGCCGAGCAGGATCCGGGCGCCGGAGTCGCGGGCTGCCTCCACGAGGCCGGCCACGACGTCGTACTGGGCCTTGTTCTGCAGCGGGCCCAGGACGTTGTCCTCGTCGAGGCCCGTCGCCCATGGGCATCGCCGGCGGCGACGGCGGTGAGTTCGTCGCAGACGGCGTCGTAGATGTCGTCGTGGACGTAGAGGCGCTTGAGGGCGGCGCAGGTCTGGCCGGTGTTGATGAAGGCGCCCCAGAACAGGTCCTCGGCGATGGCCTTGGGATCGGCGTCGGGCAGGACGATGCCGGCGTCGTTGCCGCCCAGTTCCAGGGTGAGGCGCTTGACGGTGTCCGCGGAGGATTTGATGATGGCCTTGCCGGCGGCGGTGGAGCCGGTGAACATGATTTTGCCGATCGCGGGGTGGTCGGCCAGGCGGGCGCCGACGTCGCGGCCGCCGGAGACGACCGAGAGGAGGCCTTCGGGGAGTTCCTCGTTGAGGACCTTGACCAGGGCCAGGACGGACAGCGGGGTGTATTCGGAGGGTTTGACCACCACGGCGTTGCCCATCCGCAGGGCGGGGGCGATCTGCCAGATGGTGATCATCATGGGCCAGTTCCAGGGGCCGATGGCGCCGACGACGCCGATGGGCCGGTAGTGCAGTTCGGCGCAGGTTTCGCCGTCGTCCACGACGGTTTCGGGGTCCAGGGGTGTGGTGGCGGCGGCGCGGAGCCAGGCGGCGCAGGCGCCGACTTCGAAGCGGGCGTTGGGGCCGTTCGAGGGGTTTGCCCTGCTCGCGGGAGAGCAGCCGGGCGAGTTCCTCGGCGGAGCGTTCGACGGCGTCGGCTGCTTTGAGCAGCGCGGCGGCCCGGGCGTCGTGGCCCAGGGCGGCCCACGCGGGCTGGGCTGCCTGGCGGCGGCGATGGCCTGCTCCAGGTCCTCGAGGGTGTGGACGGGGGCTTCGCCGACGGGGGTGCCGGTGGCGGGGTCAAGGATGGTCCGGCTTTCTGGCCGGGGGCTGGGGTGATCGAGGCCAGCAGGGCGTCGTACGTTTCCATGGGTTACTCCACTTCGAGTAGGCAATGCCCGCCGGCCGGCGCGGCCTGGGGCTATGCCTCGAGTCTGCCTGCCGCAGGGTGAGCCGGTCTTGTGTATCCGCGAACGGCCCTTGACCCGGCGCGAACGGTTCGAGTGCGGTCTCCCTGAACGGCACTGCGCTGATCCACAACAACTGATCGCTGCAGGACAAGGCCGGGCCGGAGGCCGCTGCCATGCTGGATTCCACGGTGCCTGTCCCTTCGCGCGGCACCCCTTCCCCAGAGCTCATGACCGTTAAAAGGATCAAATGAGTATTTCGAATTCCGAGTCCCGGACCACCGAGGCCGCTCCCCGCCACGGAGCACTCCACCGCACTCCGCGCCAGCAGCATCGGCGTGATGGGCATCCTGTTCTTTGTCCTGTCCGCGCAGGCGCCCGCTGACGGGAATCGTCGGAGCATCCCCGCTCGCCGCAGCGCTCGGCAACGGTGCCGGCGCCCCGGGCGCCTACCTGGTGGTGGGCATCGTCATTGTCATCTTCGCTGTCGGGTTTGTGGCCATGAGCCGGAAGATCCAGGCCAACGGCGCTTTCTACGCCTACGTCACCGCCGCCTTCGGGCGAAAGGTCGGCGCCGGGGCGGCCTGGCTGGCGCTGCTGGCCTACAGCACGGTGCAGGCCGCCATGTACGGACTGTACGGTGCAGCCTTTTCCGGCCTGCTGGCCTCCGTAGGCCTGACGGTTCCGTGGTGGCTGCTGGCCCTGGCCACCATGGCCGGAGTCCAGGTTCTGGGTTCCCTGAACATCGAACTCGGCGCCAAAGTACTGGCCCTGCTGGTGGGCCTGGAAGTGGCCGTCCTGTTGATGTTCGGCCTCACGGTCCTGTTCCGCGGCGGCGGCCCCGAGGGGCTCAGCCTTGCGGCGTCGTTCTCGCCGGAAGCCATCGCCAGCGGCGCCCCCGGTGTGGCCATCATGTTTGCGGTGGCCTCCATGTTCGGCTTCGAATCCACGGCGATCTACTCCGCCGAGGCCAAGGACGCACACCGCACCGTAGCCCGGGCCACCTACCTGTCCGTCGGTGTCATCGCCGTGTTCTTCTCCTTCATCTCCTGGATGCTGGTCAGCTATTACGGCCCCTCCCAGGTCATCGACGCGGCCGGAGCCGCGTTGGAATCCGGCGACTCCACTGCCTTTGTGCTCACGCCCATGGTGGAGCTGTTCGGTCCGTGGGCCGGTATTACCACCGGCATCCTGCTGGTCACGTCCCTGCTGGCGGGCATCATCGCCTTCCACAACGGGATCAACCGCTACCTGCACTCCCTGGCGCTGCGCGGTTCCCTGCCCGCTGTCGTCGCCCGGACGAACCGGCACCGCGCACCGGCCGTGGCGGCCTGGATCCAGACCGCCACCGCCGTCGTTTTGGTGGTTCCCTTCGCCATCCTGGCCCTGGACCCGGTCCTGACACTGTTTTCGTGGTTCAGCGGGCTGGCCGTCGCGGCACTCCTGGTGCTCTACATCATGTGTTCCGTGGCTGTCGTGGGGTTCTTCCGCCGTGAACCGACGGCCGGGCAGCCGTGGCAGACGCTTATCGCGCCGGCGCTCGCCTCCGTGCTGCTGGCGTGGGTCCTGTCCCTGGTGGTCAGCAACTTCACCTCACTGATCGGCGGAAGCGCCGAAACGGCCGCCGCTTTGCTCGTCTCAGTACCGGTGGTGTTTGCGGCCGGCCTGCTGGTGGAGGCGAAGGTTGACCGGCGGCACAAGGCCGCTGCTTTCGGCAAGGTCAGCTAGCAGCCAAACATCAGGCCCGGCACGGAATTCCGTGCCGGGCCTCAGCTGTGAACCTGGGGGCTTTAGCCGTTGCGTCGCCATTCACTCGGCGAAACGCCGAACGCGTCGCGGAATGTACGGCTGAAGTGCGCGGCATCCAGGAAGCCCCACTGGGCGGCCACGGCGCCCACGGACTTTCCTGCGTGCAGTGGATCCTGGAGGTCGCACCGCGCACCCTCCAGCCGTTGGCTCCGGATGAAGCCGGCCACAGTGGTCCCTGACTCATGGAAGACGTTGTGCAGGTGCCGGGTGGAGATGAAGTGCGCTGTGGCGATGCTGGCCGGCGACAGCTGCGGGTCCGACAAGTTGGCTTCGATGTATTCGCGCACTGACACGGCAAGCATCGCCTGCGGCTTCATCCTGTCCGGGGCGATGTCCATTTCGGCATGCAGCATGGTGGACACCAGGTCCAGGGCGTTCGTGGCGAGCCTGGATCCGCTTGGTCCGCTGAGCACATCCAGGTTTTCGGACAATTGCCGGATGAACTGCCCCACGATTCCACTGAGGCCGGTGCTCCCGGCCATCCGCACGGCCGCCAGTTGGCCAACATAGTCGGTGGGCAGCGAAAGTGCGTCACACGGGAACATCACCACCATCATCCGGGCCTGTTCCTCGAAGGCGAGGGTGTAGGGCCGGTTGGTGTCATAAATCGCCAGGTCGCCGGGCAGGAGGAGGGCTTCGCGGTTGTCCTGGATCAGGAGCCCGGTGCCTTCAAGCTGGAGGTTGAGCTTGAAATAGCGCTCGCCGGCCCGGGCGATCAGGGCGGGGGTGCGGTGGACTTCGTGCGGCGCTGCGCTGACTTCGACGACGGACATCCTGTCCAGCACCCTCGACCTCAAGAGACCGCGGAATCCGTCCACGTCCGATGTCTGCGCAGCGAGCGGCACGAAGGACTCGGCCACGAGGTGTCTCCAGTGGTCGAACGAGCGGGCAACGCTGGACGTGACGTTTTGGCTGACGGGCCGGGCTGTAGCTGCTGGCATGCATGTTCCTGACGACGGATGGCCATCTGACCTTGATTCCCCCGATGTGTGTCCTGCGACACAGTCCTCACAGGTTAACGCCGGGCGGCATCTTTTTTCAACGCTTGGCGAAAAAAGACCGGGTCATTGCGGATGCCCCGTCTACCGCGACAGCAGGGTAAAGAATCCCTCGAGCTGTTCCTCCAGCCCGGGGCCAGGGTGGCCCGCAGGGGCCAGGGCGGCGACAATCTGGGCTCCCAGCAGCATGTTGAGCAGCTGGCCGGCCAGCGCGGCGTCGTCGACGGCGGCGCTGACGTCTCCGTTGTCCCGCGCCTCTGCCAGGTAGCGCTTGATCGTGGCCAGCCACTCGTCCATGGACTGCTGGTGGAGTGCCGCCTTCCGGGCGTCGTTGACGGCCTTTTGCCAGAAGGGGATCACGATCCGCGCTTCGTTGATGCGTTCTTCGTCCAGCGGGAGGACCTCCACGCTGAAGGCGCGAAGCGCCGGTAGTCCTGTTTTGCCTTCCGTGACCCTGGCGATTCGCTGGTTGGTCCGGTTGAAGACGTGGCCGAAGGCGAACTCCAGCAGGGTGTCCTTGGTGGGGAAGTAGGGCTTGAGTGCCCCGTTGGCGAAGCCTGCCTCCAGTGCGATCTCGCGCATCGTGGCGCCCTCAAGCCCGTTGCGGGCGATGATCCGCCAGGTGGCATCCACCAGCTCCAGGCGGCGCTCGTCATGGTCAACTATCTTTGGCACCGCGGCCACTCCCCGGAAATATTTTTGCTCGAAGCCCTTGTGAGCCATCTTACGGACGCTTATTCTCTACAACTATAGAAAATAAAAATCCCGACCCGCAACGGTCCCGGACAAAGGTCATCCATGACGCTTGCACCAGTTGACACCGCAGCCCCGTACCGCCTGGCAACAGGCGACGGAGATCCCCAGGTCCAGGCCATCCTCGGTGCCGCCGGTCTGCTGGGTCCGCAGAAGCGCATCGCGTACCTCGGCCTGCTGGACCCCGCCCGGGGGAGTGCCGGTGAGGACCGGCGCTTCCGGATCTTCATCCACGACGTCTCCGGCGCTGCGCCCACCGACGTGGTGGTCTCGGTGACCCGCGGCACGTGGTGTCCGCCGTCGAACTGGATACCGCGGTGACCGGCGAGCTGCCCGTCCTGGAGGAGGAATTTGAGGTGGTGGAGTCGCTGCTGGCTACTGACGGACGCTGGCTCAAGGCGCTGGCTGAGCGCGGCCTTGACGTCGCCAAAGTCCGCGTTGCGCCTCTTTCCGCCGGCGTCTTCGAATACCCGGAGGAAAAGGGCCGCCGCATCCTGCGCGGCCTGGCGTTCGTCCAGGATTTCCCGGAGGACAGCGCCTGGGCGCACCCGGTGGACGGACTGGTGGCCTACGTGGACGTGGTCAGCAAGGAGGTCACCCAGGTCCTGGACCTCGGCGCCATGCCTGTCCCGGCCGAGCACGGAAACTACACGGACCCCGAGCTGACCGGTCCGCTCCGCACCACCCAGAAGCCCATCAGCATCACCCAGCCGGAAGGCCCCAGCTTTACCGTCTCCGGCGGCAACCACGTGGAGTGGGAGAAGTGGAGCGTGGACGTCGGCTTCGATGTCCGTGAAGGCGTGGTCCTCCACAACCTCGCCTTCCAGGACGGTGACCGGAAACGGCCCATCATCAACCGGGCCTCGATCGCCGAAATGGTGGTGCCCTACGGTGACCCCTCGCCCGATCCGGTCCTGGCAGAACTACTTCGACACCGGCGAATACCTGGTGGGCCAGTACGCCAACTCCCTGGAGCTCGGGCTGCGACTGCCTGGGCGAGATCACCTACCTGAGCCCGGTCATCAGCGACGCCTTCGGCAACCCCCGCGAGATCCGCAACGGCATCTGCATGCACGAGGAGGACTGGGGCATCCTGTCCAAGCACAGCGACCTCTGGACCGGCATCAACTACACCCGCCGCAACCGCCGCCTGGTGATCTCCTTCTTCACCACCATCGGCAACTACGACTACGGCTTCTACTGGTACCTCTACCTGGACGGCACCATCGAATTCGAAGCCAAGGCCACCGGCGTCGTGTTCACCTGCGCGTTCCCCGAGGGCGGTTCGGACAACATCTCCCAGCTCGCCCCGGGCCTGGGCGCACCGTTCCACCAGCACCTCTTCAGCGCCCGGCTGGACATGGCCATCGACGGCTTCACCAACCGTGTGGAGGAAGAGGACGTGGTCCGGCAGGCCATGGGCGCCGGGTAACGAGCGCGGCAACGCCTTCTCCCGGAAGCGCACGGTGCTGGCCCGCGAATCCGAGGCCGTCCGCGAGGCCGATGCGCGGAGCGGCCGGACATGGATCATCTCCAACCCTTAGTCGCGCAACCGGCTGGGCGAACCGGTGGGCTACAAGCTCCACTCCGAGAACCAGCCCACGCTGCTGGCGGATCCGGAGTCCTCCATCGCCCGCCGTGCCGCGTTCGCCACCAAGGACCTGTGGGTCACCCGGTACGCCGAGGAGGAGCGGTACCCCACCGGCGACTTCGTGAACCAGCACTCCGGCGGAGCGGGCCTGCCGGCCTATGTGGCGCAGGACCGGGACATCGACGGCCAGGACATCGTGGTGTGGCACACCTTCGGCCTGACCCACTTCCCCCGCGCTGGAGGACTGGCCCATCATGCCCGTGGACACCGTCGGCTTCAAGCTCCGCCCGGAGGGCTTCTTCGACCGCAGCCCCGTTCTGGACGTGCCGGCCAGCGTCCGGTGCGAGCTGCCATAGTGCCGCCGGCGGTCGGCCGGCGACGACCTGCCGCCGGCCACTGCCACGGCTAGGAGTGCCGTGACTTTGGCCAGCGGGGACGGGCCCGGAATGCCGGGCCCGTCCTGCACTCCCGGCTGTGCGCCATCATCACGGCCGTGTCCTGCCTGCGCCCACCTGTGCGCTCGCCGTCGGGGCACCACGGTGCCTGGCTGGGTGTCCTGATGCTGGCGCTGGCTGCCGTCTGCGTTCCCTGCGCCGTGCACATCTGGCGGCACTGCAGGGTCACCGCGCTCCGGCGGGTCATGGCGTCGGCGTTGCTGATGGTGGTGGTTCATGGCGTCCTGTTGCTGGCGAGCGGAGCGTCGGGCCACGGCCATTCCACCGGCATGTCGAGCGTCTTACCTACGTCCGGGGCGGCAGCCTCAGGCGCGGCCGGGGCGGCCGGGCTGCTGGCCGTCATCGGCATGGAAATCACGACGGCGTTGCTCGCGGCAACGCTCGTCGCCCGGCTCGGACTCCCCGCCTTCGTTATAGGCGCCAGGGTGCAGCCCCACTGC
>CAWECX010000007.1:0-757096 GCA_963807805.1 uncultured Actinomycetota bacterium
CGCGCACGATCACCACGTCCAGCGTGCGCGGGCCGTGGACGCCTTCGACGCGTTCGAGTTCGATGTCGCTGGTGGCGCTGGGGCCGCTGATCCAGGTCTGCGGGCGGGTGCCGTCGAGCCGGCGGAGGGCCTCGGGCAGGATGGCGGTGATGTCCCCGGCCCGGACGATGCAGATGTGGCGGTCCGGGACGAGGCTGATGACCCGGCGGCCCTGGTCCGGGCCGGCGTCGAGGATGATGGTGCCGGTTTCGGCGACGGCCACGGCGCTGCCGGTCACGACGGCGTCGATCCCGTCGAGTTCCTCGACGCTGAGCCGGTGCCCGGGGGCGTCGGCGACGCGGCGGCCGGAGCCGGCCGTCGTGAGCGTCCGCCTCCGCGAACAGGGCCTGGTCCAGGCCGTGCGGCACGGCGTAGCGGCCGGTGCCCTCGAGCAGGGCGGCGAGCCGCTGCGGCACCGCGGCCGCGTCCTCGACGAAGACGTTCGCCTTGTAGTCGAGGAGCCGGTCCGTCAGCAGCTCGATGAGCTCTTCCTCGCCGAGGCCGGAGGTGCGCCGGTAGTCGCGGGGCACGTCCGGAACCGCCGGGGCGTCCCGGAGGGCGGAGCGGATCCGGTCGAGTATTTCTTCGCGCGCGTTCACGGGTTCTCCTCTGTGCCGGCGGATCCGTGCCGGTGGTCGTCGGCGCCGGTGCAGCCGGGGCGGCCGGTCCGGGGCCTGGTGTTCCTTGTCCCACCATTGCCGGAAGGACTGTCCGGGCGGTGCGGGGATGTCCCGGCTCTGGGTCCAGCCGGCGGCGATGCCGGGCAGTTTGGTGATTTTCCGGTCCGGGCCGGCGGCAAGCCGGCCCAGGGGCAGCGCCTTCTCGACGAGGCCGAGGTTCTTTCCGGAGGACAGCGCCCAGGAGGCCGCCTTCATGCCCGAGGTCCATCTGGCTCGGCAGTCCGCTTCTTGCCGCGTTTGCTGTCCACGTCCTCGCCGCGCAGGTGCACCAGGATGTCCGGGATGTTGATCTTCACCGGGCAGGCGTCGTAGCAGGCCCCGCACAGGGAGGAGGCGTAGGGCAGGGAGTTGTTCTCCTCGGCCGTGATCCCGGTCAGCAGCGGGGACAGGATCGCGCCGATCGGTCCCGGGTAGGTGGAGCCGTAGGCGTGCCCGCCGGTGCGTTCGTAGACGGGGCAGACGTTCATGCAGGCGCTGCAGCGGATGCAGTGCAGCGCGGAGCGGCCCATCTCGTCGGCCAGGGCGGCGCTGCGCCCGTTGTCCAGCAGGACCAGGTGGACGTTCTGCGGCCCGTCGTCGGGCGTGACGCCGGTCCACAGCGAGGTGTAGGGGTTCATCCGCTCGCCGGTGGAGGACCGCGGGAGCAGCTGCATGAACACCTCGAGGTCCTCCCAGGCCGGCAGCAGCTTCTCGACGCCCATCACGGTGATGAGGGTTTCCGGCAGCGTCAGGCACATGCGCCCGTTGCCTTCGGATTCGACGACGGCGAGCGTCCCGGAGTCTGCGAGGGCGAAGTTCGCGCCGGAGACGGCCACCTTGGCGGTGAGGAACTTGCGGCGCAGGTGGGCCCGGGCGGCCGCGGCGAGGCGGGCCGGCTCGTTGGTGAGGTCCGGATCCACGCCGTCCATTTCGCGCAGGAAGATGTCCCGGACCTGGCTGCGGTTCTTGTGGATCGCCGGGACCAGGATGTGGCTGGGCTTGTCGTGGTCCAGCTGGACGATCAGCTCGGCGAGGTCGGTCTCGTAGGCGGCGATGCCCTGTTCTTCGAGGTACTCGTTGAGGCCGATTTCCTGGGTGGCCATGGACTTGACCTTGACCACCTCGTCGGCGCCCTGGTCCCGGATGAGCTCGGCGACAATCCGGTTGGCCTCGTCGGCGTCGCGGGCCCAGTGGATGGTGCCGCCGCGGGCGGTGAAGTTCGCCTCGAACTGCTTCGAGCAGCTCCGGCAGGCGGGCCATGACGGATTCCTTGATCGCCCGGCCGGCGTCGCGCAGCTCCTCCCAGTCGGGGAGTTCGGACACGACGCCGAGCCGCTTGTCCCGGATGGTGCGGGTGGCGTGGCCGAGGTTGGCCCGCAGCTGGGTGTTGCCGAGCTCGCGGTGGGCGGCTTTCGGGAAGGGCTCGTGTTCGTGCAGGTTGCCGGTGCCGAAGACGGGCAGGGACGGCATCCCCAGGAATGTGCCGCTCATCGTGCGGTCCTTCCGGTGGTGAGGCGGACGTCGCCGGTGACGGCGGCGGGATTCTCGAGCGGTGCTGGCCAGGATCTCGGCGAAGTGCAGCGTGGTGACGCCGCTGCCCTGCCGGGACAGGCCGCCGCCGATGTGCATCAGGCAGGACGCGTCGCCGCCGGCGCACAGCTCGGCGCCGGTGCCGCAGATGTTGGCGGTCTTGTCCGCGAGCATCGCCGAGGAGACGTCCGCGTTCTTCATCGAGAAGGTGCCGCCGAAGCCGCAGCACTGGTCGGCCTCGGGCAGCTCGGCCAGTTCGATGCCGCCGACCGAGCGCAGCAGGTCCAGCTGCCGGTCGCCGAGCCGGAGCAGGCGCATGCCGTGGCAGCTGGGGTGGTAGGTGATCCGGTGCGGGAAGTAGGAGCCCAGCTGCGCCGCCGGCGTCGGTGACGCCCAGGACGTCGACCAGGAGCTGGGAGAGCTCGTAGGTTTTGGCCCCGACGGCGGCGGCCCGGGCTTCCAGCCCGGCGTCCCCGCAGCGGCGGGCGACCATGGGGTGCTGGTGCTTCACGGAGGCGACGCAGGAGCCGGACGGTGCGACGGCGACGTCGTACTCATCGTCTTCGAAGGCCTTCACGTGGTTGGCGACCACGGGCAGCGGCTTCCTTGAAGTAGCCGCTGTTGACGTGCATCTGCCCGCAGCAGGCCTGGCCGGCCGGGAAGATGACCTCGTGGCCGAGCCGTTCGAGGATGGCCACGGTGGCCCGCGCCGTGGCGCGGATACATGGCGTCCACGATGCACGTGGCGAAAAGGGCGATTCTCACAGGGCACCTCCGTGCGGACGGTACTCGGCGGCGGCCCGGTCGAGGGGCACGTACTCCGCCGGCTGCTGGGAGGCGACGCACCACGGCGCGCAGCTCGCCCAGGCCGCCGCTGAGCACGCCGGCGGCGCGGGCCTGGACCAGGACGTTGCCCAGGGCGGTGGCTTCCACGGGTCCGGCGATGACGCGTTTGCCGGTGGCGTCGGCGGTGAGCTGGCAGAGGAGCCGGTTCTGCGATCCGCCGCCCACAATGTGCACCACGCCGACGTGCACGGTCCGCGAGCCGTTCGGCGTCGGCGATGGTCCGGGCGTAGCCGGCGGCGAGGCTGTCCAGGATGCACCGGATGATGTGCCGCCGGATCGTCCGGCAGGACCGCGCCGGTGTTGCGGACGGCGGCGCGGATGCGTTCGGGCATGTTGTCCGGGGCGATGAAGTAGGGGTCGTCGGCGTTGATCTGCGGGCCGCCGGAGGCAGCGCGGCGGCCGCGTCGAGCAGTTCCGTCGAGGTCCGGCCGGTAGCCCTTCCGCGGCCCAGGTGCGCTGGCATTCGCTGAGCAGCCAGAGCCCGCCGACGTTGCGCAGGTAGCGGATGGTGCCGTCCACGCCGCGTTCGTTGGTGAAGTTCGCCGCCCGGCTGGCCTCGGTCAGGACCGGGTGGTGCAGTTCGACGCCCACCAGGGACCAGGTGCCGGAGGAGATGTAGGCGAAGTTCTCCGTGCCCTCCGTGTCCGCCGGGACGGCGGCGACGGCGGAGGCGGTGTCGTGCGAGCCGACGGCCACCACCTTGGTTGCCTGGGGCAGCCCGGTGCGTTCGGCGATCGCCGGGCAGCAGGGTGCCGACGGTTTCGCCGGGCTGGATCAGCGGCGGGAACAGGTCCTTCGGGCAGGCCCAGGGCGGCCAGGAACTCGGTGGCCCACTCCCCCGCGACGGCGTCGAAGAGCCCGGTGGTGGAGGCGTTGGTGGCCTCGGTGCGGCGCTGGCCCGGTGAGCAGGAACGCGATCAGGTCCGGGATGAGCAGGGCCTGCAGCCCGTCCAGGTCCGGCTCGGTGGCGAGCTGGTAGATCGTGTTGAACTGCAGGAACTGCAGCCCGGTGGTGGCGTAGAGCCGGGCCGGGTCCAGTTTCTGGTGGACCCGGGCGACGGCGGCGCGGCTGCGGTCATCGCGGTAGCTGAACGGCTGCGCGATGAGTTCCCCGGCGGCGTTGACCAGGCCGTAGTCCACCGCCCAGGTGTCGATCCCGATGCTGGTGATCGTCTCGCCGCGCTCCGCGGCCGCCGTGGCGGCGGCCGCGAGGCCCGGTGAGCACCTCGGCGAACAGGGCGTCGAAGTCCCAGCGGAGGCCGCCGTCGGACTCCACCACGCCGTTGGGGAAGCGGTGCACGGTTTCCAGCGTCGGCCCTCGTCCCGCCGGCGACTGCCGGTGATCCGGCCGAGGATGACCCGGCCGGAGGAGGCGCCGATGTCGACGGCGGCGAACACGCCGCCGTCGACATCCGGCTGCCGGTGTGGCACCGTTGATGCGACGTGCTCATCGCAGGAAGGCTGCGGCCACGCCGGCGTCCACGGGGATGTGCAGGCCGGTGGTGTGGGACAGTTCGGCGCTGGTGAGCACGGCGGCGGCGTTGGCCACGTTCTCGGGCAGGACTTCGCGCTTGAGCAGGGTGCGCTGGGCGTAGTACTTGCCCAGTTCCTGCTCGTCCACGCCGTAGACGGCGGCGCGCTTGGCGCCCCAGCCGCCGGCGAAGATCCCGGAGCCGCGGACCACGCCGTCGGGGTTGATGCCGTTGACGCGGATGCCGTACTCGCCCAGTTCCGCGGCGAGGAGCCGGACCTGGTGGGCCTGGTCTGCCTTGGTGGCGGAGTAGGCGATGTTGTTCGGGCCGGCGAACACGGAGTTCTTGGAGGAGATGTAGATGATGTCCCCGCCCATGTCCTGGTCGATCATGACCTTCGCCGCGGCCTTGGCCACCAGGAAGGAGCCCTTGGCCATGACGTTGTGCTGCAGGTCCCAGTCCTTCTCGGTGGTTTCCAGCAGCGGCTTGGAGATGGACAGCCCGGCGTTGTTGACCACCAGGTCCAGCGCCGCCGAACGCCAGCACGGCTTCCTGGATGGCGGCGGCGATCTGGGCTTCGTCGGTGACGTCGGCCTGGACGCCGATGGCGACGTCCGGCGCCGCCGAGCTCCTCGGCGACGGCTTTTCGGCGTTCTCCAGGTTCAGGTCCGCGATGACCACGCACGCGCCTTCGGCGGCGAGGCGGGTGGCGATGGCCTTGCCGATGCCCGACGCCGCGCCGGTGACCAGCGCGATGCGGGTGGCGTGGGACTTCGGCTTGGGCATCCGGGCCAGCTTGGCCTCCTCCAGGGCCCAGTACTCGATCCGGAACTTCTCGGATTCCTCGATCGGGGCGTAGGTGGAGATCGGCCTCGGCGCCGCGCATCACGTTGATGGCGTTGAGGTAGAACTCCCCGGCCACCCGGGCGGTCTGCTTGTTCGCCCCGAAGGAGAACATGCCCACGCCGGGGACCAGCACGATCGCCGGGTCCGCGCCGCGCAGGGCCGGGGCTGTCCGGCGTCGGCGTGCCGGTCGTAGTAGGCCTGGTAGTCCTCGCGGTAGGCGGCGTGGAGTTCCTTCAGCCGGGCGACGGAGTCCTCGATCGAGGCGTCGGCGGGCAGGTCCAGGATCAGCGGCTTGACCTTGGTGCGCAGGAAGTGGTCCGGGCAGGAGGTGCCCAGGGCGCCGAGCCGCGGGTGCTCGGCGGCTTCGAGGAAGTCCAGGACGGCGGCGTCGTCGCTGAAGTGCCCCAGCTGCGGCTTGTCCGTGGAGGCCAGGCCGCGGATCACCGGTGCCAGGGCGGCGGCCTTGGCACGGCGCTCGGCCTCCGGGCAGGGCGGCGTAGCCGGGCAGCTTCGGCCCGAAGGGCTCGGTCGCGGCCGTTGTCCGCGATGTACTGCTCGGCCTGGTCGATGATCCACAGCGAGTTGGCCTCGGCTTCTTCGCTGGTGGCGCCCCAGGCGGTGATGCCGTGGCCGCCCAGGATGGTGCCGACGGCCTGCGGGTTGGCGTCCTTGATCGCGGCGATGTCCAGGCCCAGCTGGAAACCGGGGCGGCGCCACGGCACCCAGACCACCTTGTCGCCGAAGATCTTCGTGGTGAGCGCCTCGCCGTCGGCGGCCGTGGCGATCGCGATGCCGGAGTCCGGGTGCAGGTGGTCCACGTGCGCGGCGTCCACCAGGCCGTGCATGGCGGTGTCGATCGACGGCGCGGCGCCGCCCTTGCCGTGCAGGCAGTAATCGAACGCGGCCACCATCTCGTCTTCGCGCTCCACGCCGGGGTAGACGTTCTTCAGCGCCTGCAGCCGGTCCAGCCGCAGCACGGCAAGGTTTTCGGCCTTCAGCGTGCCCAGGTCCCCGCCGGAGCCCTTGACCCACAGGAGCTCGACGTCCTCGCCGGTCACCGGGTCCTTCTCGGTGCCCTTGGCGGAGGTGTTGCCGCCGGCGAAGTTGGTGTTCCGCTTGTCCGCGCCGAGGCGGTTGGAACGGGAAATCAGTTCTTCAACAGTCTTGTTGCGTCGTATGTCATGACTCTTAGGCGCCCCATCCGGCTTGCTGGCCGCCGACGCGGTCCTCGTTGATCTGTTTCTGGTAGCCGCTGGCCTTGAAGGCGGCCATCGGGTCCGCGGGCAGGCCGCGGGATTCACGCCACTGCGGCCAGGGCCGGGCGGACATCGGTGTAGAAGGCATCGTTGAAGATGCCGTTGGCGGCCAGGACGTCGCCGGCGCGCTGGGCCTCGGCCAGGGCGCGCGGTGTCGATCAGCAGGGCGCGGGCCGTCATTTCCTGGACGTTGAGCACCGAGCGGATCTGGCCCGGGATCTTCTCCTCCAGGTTGTGGCACTGGTCCAGCATCAGGGCCACGCCGGAATCCTTGCCGAAGCCGCCGCCGCGGATGACCTCGTGCATGATGCGGAACAGCTGGAACGGATCCGCCGCACCCACGATCAGGTCATCGTCCGCGTAGAAGCGGGAGTTGAAGTCGAAGGAGCCCAGCTTGCCCAGGCGCAGCAGCTGCATGACGATGAATTCGATGTTGGTGCCCGGGGCGTGGTGGCCGGTGTCCAGGCAGACGAACGCCTTCTCGCCCAGGGCCAGGGTCTGGGCGTAGGAGGTGCCCCAGTCCGGAACGTCGGTGTGGTAGAAAGCCGGCTCGAAGAACTTGTACTCCAGCACCAGGCGCTGGTCCTCGCCCAGGCGCGGCGTAGATCTCCTGCAGGGACTCGGCCAGGCGGTCCTGCCGGCCGCGCATGTCGTCCTGGCCCGGGTAGTTGGTGCCGTCCGCCAGCCAGATCTTCAGGTCCCGCGAGCCCGTGGCGTGCATGATGTCGATGCACTCGAGGTGGTGGTCGATCGCGCGGCGGCGCACCGCCTCGTTCGAGGACGTCAGGGAGCCGAACTTGTACTCGTCGTCCTGGAACGTGTTGGAGTTGATGGTGCCCAGGCCCACGCCCAGGCCCGCCGCGTACTCCTTCAGGGCCGCGTAGTCATCCACCTTGTCCCACGGAATGTGCAGCGCCACCGTGGGCGCCAGGCCGGTCAGTTCGTGGACCTTCGCGGCGTCGGCCAGCTTCTCCTGGACGGTCCGCGGGGTGCCGGGCGTGCCGAACACCTTGAAGCGGGTGCCGGAGTTGCCATAGGCCCACGAAGGGACCTCGATGGCGAGCTCCCCGAGCCGGCCCAGCGCCGTTTCTGTGGTGTTCATGATTGTTCCTTTTGCGGTCTGGTGGTTGTCCCCGGCGGCGTTGGCCGCGGACAACTGGTCCTCGAGGTTGAAGATTTCCGTGAGCTGGAAGCCCTGGTCCGGCGCCTGGCCGGCGTCCTCGAAGAGGGTGGCCATCTCGGCCTGCCAGCGGGCGTTGACCTCGGTCAGGGCCATCCGGGCCCGGACTGCGTCGAAGTCGTCGCACTCGACGTAGCCCATCAGGAGCCCGTCGTCGGCCGAGGAACAGCGAGTAGTTGTTCCAGCCGGCGTCCTTGAGCGCCCGGAGCATCTCCGGCCAGACGGCGGCGTGCCGGCGCCTGTATTCGTCGATCAGGCCGGGCTGGACCGAGGAGCGGAAGCACACCCTCATGAGGGATTCTCCTGATTCACTCTCTAATTGAATCGATTCATTCTGACAATAGCATCCTGCGAATTTGTTCCGCAGCTCCGGCGCTGATCATGACACCAGCGCCGGAGCCGGAGCGCCTAGAAGTTGTACTGGTCCACGTTCTCCGCGGTGAAGACGGTGGGATCGCCGAGCAGAACGGTGGAGTTGGGACCGATCTTGAATTCGCCCAGGGTGCCGGCCTTGAAGGTCTGGCCTTCGGCGCCGGTGATCTGGCCCGAGGCCAGGGCGGCGCCGGCGTAGGCGGCGAGGTAGCCAAGCTTCTCGACGTCCCACAGGGCGAAGGACTTCATGGTGCCGTCCTTCAGGAATTCCTTCAGCTGGCTCGGGAAGCCGAGGCCGGTCAGCTGGACCTTGCCCTTGTATTCGGACCCGGACAGGTACTGGGCGGCAGCGGCGATGCCGACGGTCGTGGGCGAGATGATGCCCTTGAGCGTGGGGTGGGCCTGGAGCAGCGCCTGGACTTCCTGCTGGGACTTCTGGGCGTTGTCGTCGCCGTAGGCGGTGGCGACGAGCTTGAGCTTGGCGTACTCGGGCTTCTGGAGTTCCTTCTTCATCAGCTCGATCCACGCGTTCTGGTTCGTGGCGTTTGCCGTGGCGGAGAGGATGGCGATGTCCCCGCCGTCGGGACCGATGGCGTCGGAAATGAGCTTGATCTGGGTGGACGCGATCCTTCCGCGGTGGCCTGGTTGATGTAGACGTCGCGGCAGGAGGGTCGGTGTCGGAGTCAAAGGTGACAACTTTCGCCCCGGCGCTGCGGGCCTCGTCCAGCGCCGAACAGATGGCCTTGGGATCGTTGGCCGAGGTCGCGATGACTTCGGACCCCTGCTGCGTGAGCGTGTTGATGTAGCTCACCTGGGCTCGGAGGCGCTGGCCTCGGACGGACCCGCCTCGGAGAAGATGCCCTTGTACTCTTCACGCGGTCTTGCCGCCGCGGTCCGTGACGGTGAAGTAGGAGTTGTTGAGCTGCTTGGGCAGGAACGCGACCTTCAGGCCTTCCTTGATCGGGGCGTTCGGGTCTGCGGAGGCGCTGGAAGTGGCGGCTCCGGCGCCGGCGGTGCCGGAAGTGTTGGTGGTTCCACCGCAGGCGCTCAGCGCGAGCGCGAGTCCCGTGGCGGCGGCGACGTAAGCCGGCGCGAGGCGACGGGATCCGGTGGTGGAGATGAATTTCATGGTGGTGCCTTTCAACTGAACGTCGTTGTTGCTGTGGTGTGGACGGGGTCAGGTCGTTGAAGCATTTACGGGACCGGGATCGGATCCAGGTGATGGCGTTGGGGGCGACGACGGCGAGGATCAGGAGTCCGCCGGTGAGCATGGTCAGGGTGTCCTCGGGGACGCTGGCGAGCTGAAGCGCGTTGCGGAGGATGGCGAGGAGCCCGACGCCGGCGATGACGCCCGGCAGGGTGCCTTTGCCGCCGAAGATGGACACGCCACCAAGCAGGACTGCCGCGATGACGGACAGTTCCAGGCCCGTGGCGTTGTCACCGCGTGCGCTTCCGTAGCGCAGGGTCCACCAGATACCGACCGGCGCCGCGATCAGTGCCCGAGATGACGAAGAGCCAGAGCTTGGTCCGGGCGACGCCGATGCCCGAGAAACGGGCGGCGTCGACGCTGTAGCCGATGGCGAACAGGGAACGGCCGAAGCCGGTGAAGTGCAGGGCGACACCGAAAATGATGACCAGGAGAATGACCGGCAGGATCCAGACGGGGATGCCCGTGGTCCCGATCTTCGCCTGCAGGGCCGTGGTGATGGCCCGCGGGAAGCTGGGTGACCGCCTGGTCCCCCAGGACTACGAAGGCCAGCCCCCGGTACAGGGCCAGGGTACCGATGGTCACGGCCAGGGAGGGCAGGCCGACCACGGAGACCAGGAATCCGTTGAGCGCGCCCCGGACACGGCGCCGAGCACAATGCACAAGGGGACGATCGTTTCCATCGGGATGCCGGCGTTCCAGAGCGCTCCGAAGACGCAACTGGTGAAGCCTGCGATGCTGGCGACGGAGAGGTCAATCTCGCCGGTGATGATGATCAGGGTCATCGGCAGGGCCAGCAGCAGGACCGGTATGACGTCGATGAGCAGGAACCCGACGTTGCGGGGGGTGGCGAAGCCGCTCACCGTCAGGGACGCGACGATGATGCTGGCCACGAGGGCCACAATGATGGCGGTGTCCCAGCTGCGCAGGAAGCCGAAGCGGGGGGCGCGGCGGGTTCTTTCTGCCGGCGGTGCTGTATCAACCAGCATGTGAATCGTGTCCTCTCAGACGGCGCTCGGTGCGCAGGGCAAGGTACCGGTCCAGGACTATCGAGGCCAGGATCAGGACGCCGATCATGGCCCGCTGCCAGAACGGCGAGACTCCCAGGACCGGGAAGGGCGGAGGTGATGGTGGTCAGGAGTACGGCGCCGAGGGCGGCTCCGTAGACGGTGCCGACGCCGCCGGCGATGGCCACGCCGCCCACCACGGCCGCGGCCACGACGTTCAGCTCGAGGCCCTGGCCGGCCGTCGCGTCCAGGTTGCCGTACTTGGCGGCGTAGATGACCCCGCCGAGTCCGGCGAGGGCGCCGGAGATGGCGAATGCGTAGAAAACCCTCCGCCCGACCCGGATGCCCGTACAGCCGGGCGGCCAGGACGTCTGATCCGATGGCGTAGAACTCGCGTCCGGAGCGCCGGTTGTTCAGGTAGAGGCCGAAGCAGACGACGACGGCGAGTGCGATCAGGGCCAGATAGGGGATGCCCAGAAAGGCGCCGGCACCGAGTGCCAGGAAGTCTGCCGGCAGGTTGGACGGGCTGATCTGCTGGCCCTGGGCCCAGGCGAAGTCAACACCCCGGAAGATGTACAAGGTTCCCAGGGTGACCACCAGGGCGGGGACCTTGGCCACGGCGATCAGCGCCCCGTTGACGGCGCCCAGCAGGGCACCGAAAGCGATGCCGATTGCGAGCATTGCGATCACGGGAAGATCGGGAAGCGCGATGAAGATTTTTCCGGTGGCGAAGGCTGTCAGGCCGAGCACCGAGCCGACCGAGAGGTCCACGTTCTTGGTCACGATCACGATCGCCTGGCCGACGGCGAGGATCACCAAAATCGAGGAGTTCAGCAGCAGGTCCTTGATGCTTTGCCCGCTCAGGAACCGGGGGTTGGCGGCGACCGTGACGGCGATCAGGATCACCAGCGCGAGGAACACGCTGAACTCACGGGATCGGGTCAATGTCCCCAGCCAGGCCGTGGACGGCTGACGTTGCAGGGTTAACGTGGTCACGCTGTTGTCTCCTTGGTGTTCGGGTCGACTCCCGTGGCGGCCGTCATGACGGATTCCTCCGTGGCGTCGTTGCGACTGAGTTCGGCGGTGATCCGTCCCTCGTGCATCACCAGCACGCGGTCTGACATGCCCAGGACCTCGGGCAGCTCCGAGGAGATCATGAGGACGGCGAGGCCCGTGCCGGCGAGCTCCGAGATGAGCTGGTAGATCTCGCACTTGGTGCCGACGTCGATGCCGCGGGTGGGTTCGTCGAGGAGCAGCACCCGCGGGTCGGTCGCGAGCCACTTGCCCAGGA
Organism: uncultured Actinomycetota bacterium; assembly: GCA_963807805.1. Taxonomy (GTDB): domain Bacteria; phylum Actinomycetota; class Actinomycetes; order Actinomycetales; family Micrococcaceae; genus Arthrobacter. The sequence continues at coordinate 11,706 of CAWECX010000007.1, forward strand.
CGACCTTCTGCTGGTTCCCGCCGGAAAGCGTGCCAGACTTGCGGCTGCGGTGACCGGAGTTTTGATCCGAAGCGGCGTGGCCAAATCGCTTGGTGGCTCTCAGGCTCGACTGGCGAATCGATCAGGCCTGGCGGGGATCGAGTTTCGGAGACGAGCGAGAGGGAGAGATTGTAAGCAGACGGATAGTTCCAGGTTGACGACCCCCTGTTTGGGCCGGTTTTCCTGGCACGAGCACGAGCCCGCGGGTCAGCGATCGCTCGGTGGTGACCTGTCGACCGGGGCGCCCTCGAGAACCGAACGGGACCCGCCGGAACCCGCTGAGCCAATTCCGAAGAGGGTCTCAAGCAACTTCGGTTCGTCCTGCGCCGATGAGCCCCGCCGATGCCGAGGATTTCGCTGGCATGCACAGTGAACGAGATGTTTTCCGGGAAGACGCCCGTGCGTGCCGAGACTCTTCAACCTCCAGAACAGAGTCGCGCCGACGATGGATGGAGTGATTGGGGGAAAGAATTCGCGAGGGCCCGACCGACCATCTGACGGATCACGTCGTCACTAATCGTCTTGGCGGCGCGGGCACTCGACCGTCATTAGCGCCGTCGCGGAGCACGGTGACTCGGTCGGCAAGGGCAACACTTCGTCGAAGCTTGTGGGAAATGTAGAACATGCTCACGCCGCGGGCCAGAGGATCCGGATGACGGTGAAAAGGCGGTCCACCTCGAGTCTGGTAAGCGCCGCGGTAGGCTCGTCCAGGATCAGGATGCGGGCATTCAAGCGACAGCGCCTTGGCGATTTCCACCAGCTGCTGCTGGCCGATCGAGAGACCCTGCGCGGCGCGGTCGGGATCGATCTTCACTCCCAGCTGCTGCGAAAAGCTCCAGAGCCTGCTGGCGCATCGCCTTCCGGTCGATCCGGCCCAGGGAGCGCAGCGGCTGCCTGCCCATGAAGATGTTCTCGGCGACCGTGAGGTCGGGGAACATGGTCGGTTCCTGGTAGATGACGGCAATCCCGGCTTCGCGGGCATGGAGCGGATCGCGGAACGAGACCTCCTCGCCGTCCAGAAGGACTTCAGCCGCGGTCCTGCTGGTGGAGTCCCGCGAGGGTCTTCACCAGGGTGGATTTGCCGGCGCCGTTTTCTCCGACCAACGCGGTGACCTGGCCCCGGTACAGGCTGAGGCTCGCGCCGCGCAGCGCGTGGACCGCGCCGAAGGACTTGTGGATATCCCGCAGTTCCAGCAAGGGAACGTCAGCTTCCTCGGCGCTCCGGCTTCTTCGAACCGTGGCGTCCTGTGCTTCGGCCATGTCCGTTACTCCTTTGTAATGAATCGATTCATTTGTGAACCTCCTCACACGATAGGGTGCGTGTCGATCGCATGTCAAGAAGCACACAACCGGACGGTCAATGTGCACGAAGTAACATTGACGGAGCAGATTGATTCGATTCAGGGATGGGGAGGTTCTTAGGTGTCTAGCGGCCCGGGCGCGAAGCTGAAGGATGTTGCCGCGCTCGCGGGGGTTTCCGTGGGCACTGTGTCGAACGTCCTCAACCGGCCGGATCAGGTGTCACCCGACAAGAAGAACCGCGTCCTGGCCGCCATCGAGCGAGCTGGGATTCGTGCGCAACGAATCGGCCCGGTCGCTGCGGTCCGGGTCCACCCGGAGCCTGGGCATGCTGGTGCTGGATGTCCGCAACCCGTTCTTCACCGATGTGGCGCTGGGCGCCGAAAACGTCGCCGAAGACCACCATCACTCCCTGATCCTGGCAAACTCCGCAGAAGACGCAGGGCGGGAGCAGGCCTATCTGGACCTGTTCGAGCAGCAGCGGGTCCAGGGCGTCCTGATCACCCCGTTCGGGCAAGTTCTTGAACGGCTCGAGACCATGCGAGCCCGGGGCATTCCATCGGTGCTCGTTGACCGGCTCGCCAGGACGGATCAGTTCTGCTCGGTCTCGGTGGACGACGCCGCCGGCGGCGCGACGGCCCTGACCCATCTCATCAGCGTCGGCTCTGTGCGGCCGGCATTCGTCGGCGGCCCTTTCACTCTGCAGCAGGTCGAGGACCGCTACCGCGGAGCCGTCGACGCGGCGGAGCGGGCCGGCGTCCCGCTTCAGTTGTTTGAGACTCCCGACCTGAAATTTGAGCGGGGCCGCCAGGCCGGCGACCTCATCGGAAGCCTCCCCCCGGCCAAGCGGCCCGACGCCGTGTTCGCCGCCAACGACCAGCTGGCCCTCGGGCTCCTGCAGTCCTTCGCGCGCGCAACGGGCTCCGCGTGCCCGAGGACATCGCGATTGTCGGCTTCGACGACATCGACTTCGCGTCCCAATCAAGCATTCCGCTGACCTCCATCAGCCAGCCAAGGCAGCTCATTGGCGAACGTGCCGCCCAGCTCCTTTTCGACGAAATCGACGCCGAATCCGGCCACGTGCACAGCCAGGTGGTCTTCACACCGGAACTCGTCGCCAGGCAGAGCACGCGGCGCTAGCGCCGCTTCCATCGGCGCCATTGAGCGGCCGGCCCATTGACCGGGCACATCCTTCTGGGTACGGTCTCGTGCATCGATTCGTGCCGGCGCGGCAACACCGGCGGCGGAGGAGAACGTTTCGGGAGGCCCCAATGGGCAGCACAGATTATGAGTTCCGGACCGTCTGGCGCGTGGCGGGCACGCCGGAGGAGGTCGCGGCCGTCCTGGGCGACGCCATGGCCATGCCCCGCTGGTGGCCTTCCGTCTATCTCAGCGTCGAGCCCGTGGCCGGCGGCCCGGGGCCCGGGCCCGGAATGCACAGACCCGTACGCCTCTACACGAAGGGATGGCTGCCCTATACGCTCCGCTGGACCCTCACGGTTACGGAGCCCGTCACGGCCCGCGGTTTCGCCCTCACCGCGGCAGGCGATCTGAACGGCACCGGCCGCTGGACCTTCGAGCCGGACGGGCCGGAAACGGTCATCACCTACGACTGGCGCGTCAGCGCCGCCAAGCCCCTGCTGCGGCGGCTGAGCTGGCTGCTGAAGCCGGCCTTCGCCGCCAACCACCGCTGGGCGATGGCCCGCGGCCAGGAGAGCCTCGCCTTGGAACTGCGCCGGCGCCGCGCGGCAGCGGGGAGCGGGGCGCACGGCGGCCGGGTCAGCGGCTGTCCCGCCGCCCCCTCCGCCCACCTTTGCCTGGCTGACCCGCCGCGCAGCCCGCGCGGACACCCCGCAGGAGCGGCGCCTAGGAGTTCTGCGTTCTGACCCGGGGTTCCTGCCCTGGTCTCCCTGACGTGTGCACAACAGTAAGTCGGTGTCTCATTCACTTGACCATTGAGACGGGAGGCCATTTCGCGGTTAGCTGGGTCACATCCTCGTTTCCCGTGACCGTTCAGGACTCCTCATGACCTTGCAGAAAAACCGGCCTTCCGGCAGCGCCGCCCATTGGGACGACGTCGAGATCGGCGACGCCGTCCACCTCCACCGTGGCGGCCGCCTTGAGCACGCGGGCCTGGTCGATAACCGCACGCCCGACGGCGATGTCGTATGGGTGCTCTCCGACGGCGGGCACCGGCAGCTGTTCCACGTTGCCGACGGCTTTGAACTGAGCGTGGCAGACCCCGAAGGAGCCGGGCATGCTGGCAACTAACCGGCCAACCGCGCTGGCACGGCAGGGCCGGAAATACCTGTCCGGGTCCGCGGCCGGGACGGACCCCTGGGCCGCTAGCTTCCTGCCCCGACGACTGCCACTACTGCTCGGGGCCCGAGACCGACTAGGGCAGCTGCTCCCGGCTCCAAGCCGCGGCGCAGCTGACCTCGGCCGATGCCTGGAAATCACAATCCGGGCATCAATCGGGCTCCGCCGCCGTGGCATCGTTGACTAAGGCAACGGCGGGCGATAATGGTTGAGCCATGAGGTCTCAGCGAATGAAGCACGCACTGGTTGTGACAACGGCTGCCGCGGCGGCCCTCCTCCTCAGCGGCTGCGGGGGCAGCTCGACGCAGCCCAGCCGGCCACGTCCCCGCCTAGCCCTCCGCAGAGACCAAGCGAGCCCCCGCCACGGCACCGCCACCGCGACCGCACGGAAGCCTCTGCCGCCGCGTCCACCCAGCGGCCCAGGCCGGCACCGCGCTGTGCAAGGCCCAGGCCTGACGGCGGCCACTGATCCAGCGGCGGCGGCGCGGCCGGCAGCATCTACATGCAGCTGATCCTGACCAACTCCGGCACCGAACCGTGCCTGCTGAAGGGCTATGCGGGCGTCTCCCTGACCGCAGGGGCCGACGGTGAGCCGATCGGCGCCGCCGCCACCCGCGACGACTCGACCCCGGTCACCGACGTCCTGCTCGCCCCGGGCAAGGCCGGCACCGCGACGCTGCGCTACACCCAGGCCGCCAACTACCCGGACTGCACCCGGACACCGGCGGCGGCTTCCGGGTCTACCCGCCGAAGGACACCGCGTCGCTGTTCCTCGCCGCAGCACTGGACGCCTGCAGCAACACCGACATCAACCTGCTGACCATCGGGGCCTTCCAGGCGAAGTAGCACCCGGCTCCCGCGTTCTGTCCAGCCGTCCGTGCAGCCACCCGTCCGGGGCCGCCCGCGCCCGCCGGGCACCGGCTCATCGAGGCCCGGCCAATACTGTCGGTGGGGTAGGGCATGATGGAGGAATGAAGGGGCAGGAGCTCGCCGGCGGCGGCACTCGCGGCCGACGCCATGGGCCAGTTCAGCCGGCCCACCCGGGACTGGTTCCTGGGCGCTTTTTCCGAGCCCACCCCCGCCCAGGACGGCGCCTGGAACGCCATCTCCTCCGGTTCGCATGCCCTGGTGGTGGCACCCACCGGCTCCGGCAAAACCCTCGCCGCGTTCCTCTGGGCGCTGGACCGGCTGCTCGTCTCCGCCCCGGCCGTGCCCGAGGCCCTGCCCGGGCTGGACACTGCGCCAAAGGCAGCCGCCGGACGGCGGCCCAGCGCAAGGCGACCCAAGCGCAAAACCCGCGTGCTGTACATTTCCCCGCTCAAGGCCCTTGGCGTGGACGTCGAACGCAACCTCCGCTCGCCGCTGATCGGCATCACGCAGACCGCCAAACGGCTGGACCTGCCCGCCCCGCTGATCACCGTGGGCGTCCGGTCCGGGGACACCACGGCGGCGGACCGCCGCGCGCTGCTCAGCAACCCGCCGGACATCCTCATCACCACCCCGGAGTCCCTCTTCCTGATGCTCACGTCCAGGGCGCGGGAAACGCTCACCGAGGTGGACACCATCATCGTGGACGAGGTCCACGCCGTCGCCGGCACCAAGCGCGGCGCGCACCTGGCGGTTTCGCTGGAACGGCTGGACGCGCTGCTGCCCAAACCCGCCCAGCGGATCGGGCTGTCCGCCACCGTGGAGCCCAGGGAGCTGGTGGCCCAGTTCCTGGCCGGTTCGGCGCCGGTGGAAATCGTGGCCCCGCCGTCGCGGAAGAACTGGGACCTGACCGTGTCCGTCCCTGTGGAGGACATGTCCGATCTCCAGGGCGCCGCCGGAGCCTTCGACTCCGGTCCGGCCTCCGGGCTGCAGCCGCAGGCCTCCATCTGGCCGCATGTGGAGGAAAAGATCGTGGACCTGGTGCTGGCCAACCAGTCCACCATCGTCTTCGCCAACTCCCGCCGCCTGGCCGAACGGCTGACCGCCCGGCTCAACGAGATCTACGCCGAACGCCAGCTCATGGCGGCCGGCGGCGGCTGGGACGACTCGGCGCCGGGCGCCGGACTGCGACGCCGGACCGGCGCCCGGCAGCCGTCCGTGCGCCGACGTGCGGTGCCGCGTCCGGCGGCGCCGCTGCACTGCCGACGTCCACGGCCACGCCGGCCCACATGATGGCCCAGGCCGGGCAGCACCGCGGGCGCCGATCCGGTGCTGGCCCGCGCCCACCACGGCTCGGTGTCCAAGGACCAGCGCGCCCTGATCGAGGACGACCTCAAATCCGGGCGGCTGCGCTGCGTGGTGGCCACGTCCTCCCTGGAACTCGGCATCGACATGGGCGCGGTGGACCTGGTGGTGCAGGTGGAGTCGCCGCCCTCGGTGGCCAGCGGCCTGCAGCGGGTGGGCCGCGCCGGCCACCAGGTGGGCGAAATCTCGCAGGGCGTCCTGTTCCCCAAGCACCGGGCGGACCTCGTCCACACCGCCATCACCGTGGAACGGATGCTGGACGGCAAGATCGAGCGGCTCAGCGTCCCGGCCAACCCCCTGGACATCCTGGCCCAGCAGACGGTCGCCGCCACCGCCCTGGGCAGCATCGACGTGGAGGAATGGTTCGCCACGGTCCGGCGGTCCGCGCCCTTCGCCTCGCTCCCCCGCTCCGCGTTCGAGGCCACCCTGGACCTGCTGGCCGGCCGCTACCCGTCGGACGAATTCGCCGAACTGCGGCCCCGGATCATCTGGGACCGCAATGCCGGCACCATCGAGGGCCGGCCCGGCGCGCAGCGGCTCGCCGTCACCTCCGGCGGCACCATCCCGGACCGCGGCCTGTTCGGCGTCTACATCATCGGCACCGAGGTCGGAGGGCTCGGCTCCTCCGGCGGTGCCAGTGCGGACGGCAGGGCGGCCAGCCCGGCCGCCGCCGCGGCCAAAGGCGGCCGGCGGGTGGGCGAACTCGACGAGGAAATGGTCTACGAATCCCGGGTGGGCGACATCTTCGCCCTCGGCGCCACCAGCTGGAAGATCGAGGACATCACGCACGACCGCGTCCTGGTCTCCCCGGCCTTCGGCCAGCCCGGCAAGCTGCCCTTCTGGAAGGGCGACTCGCTGGGCCGGCCGGTGGACCTGGGCCGCGCCCTCGGCGCGTTCGTGCGCGAACTGTCAGCGTCCGACGTCGGGCCTGCCACCGAACGCTGCAAGGCCAGCGGACTGGACGACTTCGCCGCGAACAACCTGATCCAGTACCTCGCCGAACAGAAGCTCGCCACCGAGGTGGTCCCCAGCGACACCACCCTGGTGGTGGAACGGTTCCACGACGAACTCGGCGACTGGCGCGTGATCCTGCACAGCCCGTTCGGCATGCCGGTGCACGCACCGTGGGCCCTGGCCGTGGGCCAGCGCCTGCACCAGCGGTACGGCCTGGACGGCTCCGCCATGGCCGCCGACGACGGCATCGTGCTGCGCGTGCCCATGATGGAGGACGAGCCGCCGGGCGCCGAGCTGTTCCTGTTCGACCCCGAGGAACTGGAGCAGATCGTCACGGCCGAGGTGGGCGGCAGCGCCCTGTTCGCCTCCCGGTTCCGCGAGTGCGCGGCCCGTGCCCTGCTGCTGCCGCGGCAGAACCCCGGCAAGCGGCAGCCGCTGTGGCAGCAGCGGCAGCGGTCCGCCCAGCTGCTGGATGTGGCGCGGAAGTACCCGACGTTCCCGATCGTGCTGGAGACGGTCCGCGAGTGCCTGCAGGACGTCTACGACCTTCCGGCGCTGAAGGACATCGCAGCGTCCGTGGAACGCCGCGAACTGCAGGATCGTGCAGACCACCACCCAGCAGCCCTCCCCGTTCGCCAAGTCCCTGCTCTTCGGCTACGTGGCCCAGTTCCTCTACGAGGGCGACTCCCCGCTGGCCGAGCGCCGGGCCGCCGCGCTGGCCCTGGACTCCACCCTGCTGAACGAGCTCCTGGGCCGGGTGGAGCTGCGCGAACTGCTGGACGCCAAGGTCATCGACGCCACCGAGCGCGAACTGCAGCGGCTGGCGCCGGACCGCCAGGTGCGCGGGCTGGAGGGCGTGGCGGACCTGCTGCGGCTCCTGGGTCCGCTGGCGCCGGACGAAGTCGCCGCCCGGCTGGAGCCGGCGGCCGGTCCGGCGCGGCGGCCGGAGCCGCAGCCCGCGGCGGGGCCGCCGAGACCGCCGGCGGCCGAGCCTGCCGAGACCCCGGCGCTGAGCCTGTCGAAACCCCGGCAACGCTGAGGCCGACGCCGCCGCCCACCTCGCGGCGCTGCAGCGGGCCAACCGCGCCATCAAGGTCAACATCGGCGGCGCCGAACGCTTCGCTGCCGTGGAGGATGCCGCCCGGCTGCGGGATGCCATCGGCGTTCCGCTGCCCATGGGCGTGCCGCTGGCCTTCATCGAGCCGGTGGCGGATCCCCTGGGCGACCTCGTCTCCCGCTATGCCCGCACGCACGGGCCCTTCACCGCCGCCGAAGCCGCGGCCCGGCTGGGACTGGGCGTCGCCGTCGTCGGCACGGCCCTGAAGCGGCTCGCCGCGGACGGCCGCGTGGTGGAAGGCGAGTTCCGCCCGCACGCTACGCCCCGGCAGGCACGCCGGACAGCACGGCAGCCGGCGTGCGGAACCGGCGCCGACGGATCCGGCACGCGACGGATCCGGCGCCGCGGCGCCAGCCCGCCGTTCCGCCGTCGCCACTGCCTCCGGCCGGGTCAGCGAATGGTGCGACGCCGAGGTCCTGCGCAAGCTGCGCCGCCGTTCGCTGGCCGCGCTGCGCGCCGAAGTGGAACCCGTGGACGCCGCCGCCTACGGCCGGTTCCTTCCCGCCTGGCAGAACGTCCGGACCCCCGGCGCGGCCGCGGGCAGCCCGCGCTGCGCGGGCTGGACGGCATCATCACGGCCATCGACCAGCTGTCCGGCGTGCCCATTCCGGCCTCCGCCTGGGAACCGCTGGTCCTGGCCAGCCGGGTCTCCAACTACCAGCCCGCCATGCTGGACGAGCTCATGGCGGCCGGCGAAGTCCTCTGGTCCGGCGCCGGCTCGCTGCCCGGCAACGACGGCTGGGTCAGCCTGCACCTGGCCGATTCGGCCGAACTGACGCTGAACCCGGCCATCGACTACGAACCCGGGGACGCGCAGCAGCGGCTCCTGGACCACCTGCAGAACAACGGCGGCGGCTACTTCTTCCGGCAGCTGACGGAGGTTGCCGGCGGCATGGACTCGGTGCTCAGCGACCAGGACGTGGTGGCCGCCCTCTGGGACCTCGCCTGGGCGGGCCGGATCACCGGCGACACCTTCGCCCCCGTCCGGGCCCTGATCGCCGGCGGCCACACCGCCCACCGGCAGGTGGCGCGGGCCCCGCGGGCCCGCGCACCGCGGCTGAGCCGGCTGGGACGCTCGCACGGCACCGGCCTGCTGGGATCGCCCGGGCTCACCGGCGGCCGGTACGGCTCCGTGACCGGCGCCGCGCCCACTCCCCCGCTGGCCGCGGGCCGCTGGTCCGCGCTGCCCTCGCCGGAACTGGACCCCACCATCCATGCCCGGGCCACCGCCGAGCTGCTGCTGGACCGCTACGGCGTGGTGACCCGCGGCTCGGTCATGGCGGAGAACATCCTGGGCGGCTTCGGCCTGATGTACAAGGTCCTGGCCCGGCTGGAGGAAGCCGGACGCTGCCGCCGCGGCTACTTCATCGAACACCTCGGCGCGGCCCAGTTCGCCGTCCCGGCCACGGTGGACCGGCTGCGGTCCTACGCCGAGGACACCCAGCTGCCAAGCCCGAGCCCGTGGCCCTGGCCCTCGCCGCGACGGATCCCGCCAACCCCTACGGCGCGGCGCTGCCCTGGCCCGCCCTCAACGTCGAGGCCGGCACCGGCCACCGCCCGGGCCGGAAGGCCGGCGCCCTGGTGGTGCTGGTGGACGGCGCCCTGGTGCTCTACGTGGAACGCGGCGGCAAGACCCTGCTCGCCTTCAGCGACGACCCCGACGTCCTGGCCGCCGCCGGCGCGGCCCTGGTGGGCGTGGTGACCCGCGGCGCCGTGGACAAGCTGATCATGGAAAAGGTCAACGGCCACGGCATCCTGGACACCCCGGTGGCCGCCGCCCTGGCCCACGCCGGCGCCTACTCCACCCCGAAGGGACTGAGGATCCGTGCCTGAGGGCGATTCCGTCTGGCGCGCCGCCGCGCAGCTGCACGCGGCCCTGGCCGGGCAGGAACTGTCTGCCTCCGATTTCCGGGTGCCCCGCTTCGCCACCCTGAACCTCGGCGGCTGGACCGTGGCCGAGGTGGTGCCGCGCGGCAAGCACCTGCTGATGCGGGTGCAGGGCCCGACGCCGAAGGACCGGCTCACCATCCACTCGCACCTGAAGATGGAGGGCAGCTGGCAGGTCTACCCGCCGGCGGCCGCTGGCGGAAGCCCGGCTTCACCGCCCGGTGCGTGCTGCGCACCGCCACGGCCGACGCCGTCGGGTTCTCCCTGGGCATCCTGGAGGTGGTCCGCACCGACCAGGAGGACTCCATCGTGGGGCACCTCGGCCCGGACCTGCTGGGCCCGGACTGGGATCCGGCCGAGGCCGAACGGCGGCTGCTCGCGGCCCCGGACGTTCCCATCGGCGTGGCCCTGCTGGACCAGCGCAACCTGGCCGGCATCGGCAACATCTACCGCTGCGAGGCCTGCTTCCTGTCCGGCGTCCATCCGGCGTCGCCCGTCTCGGCCGTGCCGGATCTGCCCGCCATGATCGACCGACGCCAAGCAGCTGCTGGAGGCCAACCTGGGCCCGGGCCGGCGGGTCACCATCCTCAACGCGCGCGGGATGCCGGTGGGCCGGATGGCCGGGCGGCCCGGCTACTGGGTCTACCGGCGCGAGCACCAGCCGTGCCTGAAATGCGGCACCCCCATCCGCCGCGGCGTGCTGGGCAAGCGGCAACGGCCTGCACCGAGGAGCGGGACATCTACTTCTGCCCCAAGTGCCAGCCGCTGCCGGCGCCGGACAGGCCTGACGGACACGCGGCGTCAGCTCGGACTCCAGGCGGTCGTCGGACGCGCCGCCGGACTGCCGGCTGCCGCGACGCCGTTCGCCGGCACTTCGCGGCCGCGCTCCGCTTCGGTCCGGCCGCGGGACCGGCGCGCTGCCGGAACCATGAACCGCGGCAGCAGCAGCTGGACCAGCGGCCCGATGGCCAGCGCGTAGACCACCGTGCCCACGCCGACCGATCCGCCCAGCAGCCAGCCCGTGCCGAGGACCACCACTTCGATGCCGGTGCGGGACGATCCGCACGGACCAGCCCGTGCGCCGGGCCAGGCCCGGTCATCAGGCCGTCGCGGGCGCCCGGGCCGAACCGGGCGCCGATGTAGCAGGCCGAGGCGATGCCGTTGAGCAGCACGGCCCCGCCGAGCATGCCGATCTGGCCGCCCAGGTGCGAGAACGCCGGGATCAGCGCCAGCCCGACGTCGGCGAAGACCCCCACCAGCACGGCGTTGCACAGGGTGCCGAAGCCGGGCCACTGCCGCAGCGGAATCCACAGCAGCAGCACGAGGAAACTGACGATGACCACCACCGTGCCGATGCTCAGCCCGGTCCTGCCGGCCACGCCCTGGTGGAACACGTCCCAGGGGTCCAGGCCGAGTCCGGCGCGGATGAACATGGCCAGGGAAATGCCGTACATGGCGAGGCCGATGAAGAGCTGGAGGAGTCTGCGGGTCAACATGGAATCCATCCTGCCACGAAAACTGGCATTGAATTACATAGCCAGTTTGAGATACTGGCCTATATGTCCGCCTCCCTGACCCCGCCGCACTGGCCCGCCTGCTGGGCGAGTGGCACCTCGGCGCCGCGCCCGCCTACCGCGAGCTGGCCGACGTCGTCCGCCTTCTGGTCCTGGACGGCCGCGTCCCCCTGGACATCGCGCTGCCCAGCGAGCGCGCACTGGCCGCCGCGCTTGGCGTCAGCCGGACCACTGTGACCGCCGCCTACGCGGCCTGCGCGAGCAGGGATTCCTCAGCAGCGGCCAGGGCAGCCGGGGCCGGACCTGCATCCCGCAGCCAGCGGCCGCGGCGCCGGTGGCCAGCGACGGCGCCCGGCGACTGACCGGCGCGCCCGGCCTGGCCGTGCCGGACGGCATCCTCGACCTGGCCTACGCCTCGCTGCCCGCCAGCGGCGAAGTGGTGCACCGGGCCTTTGCCGCTGCCCTGACGGAACTGCCGGCCCTGCTGCCCGGCTTCGGCTACGACGCCATGGGCGTCCGCCCGCTCCGCGAAGCCATCGCGGCGCGGTACACCGCCGCCGGCGTACCCACCACGGCCGGCCAGATCCTGGTGACGTCCGGCGCGCAGCACGCGCTGAACATCGTGCTCCGCACCCTGGCCGGCCGGCAGGACAAGGTGCTGGTGGAGCACCCCACGCTACCCGAACGCGCTGGACGCCATCCGGGCCGCCGGCTGCCGGCTCGGTGCCGGTGCCGTGCCCCTGCCGCCCGGCAGCCGCGAGGCACGGCTGGGACATGGACGGCCATGGAGGCCGCGCTGATGCAGCAGCGGCCCGCAGATGGCCTACGTGGTGCCCGGACTTCCACAACCCCACCGGCCGGCTGATGCCCGATCCCCAGCGCCGCCGGCTGGTCCGGGCCGCCGCGGCGGCGGGCACGGTCCTGGTGGTGGACGAGACGCTGCGGGAGCTGAACCTCGACGGCGCGCGACCACGCCCCGCTGGCCGCCTTCAGCCCGGCGGTGGTGTCCATCGGATCGCTCAGCAAGTCCCACTGGGCCGGCCTGCGCACCGGCTGGATCCGCGCCGCGGAAGCCGCTGATCCAGCGCTTCGCCGCCGCCCGGACCACCCTGGACCTGGGCGGGCCGGTGGTGGAACAGCTGGCCGCGGCGCACCTGGTGCGGCGCCCTGGACGAGCCGCTGCCGGCCCGGCTGGCCGCGCTCCGGGAGAACCGGGCCGCGCTGCTGGACCTGCTTGCGCGAGCACCTGCCGGACTGGCAGCCGGAACGGCCCGCCGGCGGCCTGTCCGTCTGGTGCCGGCTGCCCGCCGCCGATCAGCACGGCGCTGACCGTCATCGCGCCCGGAGTTCGGCATCCGGCTGGCCGCCGGGCCCCGGTTCGGCGTCGGCGGCGCCTTCGAGCACTACCTCGGCGTGCCGTTCACCCTGCCGCCGGACAACTCGAGACGGCCGTGCTGGCGCTGCGCTCAGCCCAGGACAGGCTGGACGCCGCCCCGCAGCTGCGGCGGACCCTGCAGGACGCCCCGGCCGTGGCCATCGCCTGAGCAGGCGCCCCAGCGACGCCGGGCCTGCGACGCGCAACTGCCTGAGCGACGCCGGAACGTCCTGGCGACGCCCGGATTCGGCGTGTCGCCAGGCAGCTTGCGCGTCGCCGGCGAACTGCGCGTCGCGTCAGGCGAGCACGGGAGGATGGCGGTCGCGGGCCTAGGCGTAGACCTTCGCCAGGAACCCGCCCCAGGCCTTGGCCGTGGCCTCGGAGTCGCCGGTGCCGCTGAAGTCGTGCACGGTCATGCCCACCGGGGCGCCGAAGGCGTTGCGGCCGAAGAACCGGTACAGGGCGTCCGCGGTCCGCAGGCCGAGGAAGTGCTCATTGGAGAAGTCCACCTCGCCGGCAAGCCGCCCGACGCCGTCGAGCTCCACATCCACGGCGTCCCCCTGCGCCGCAGCCTCCACGCCGAGCGCCTTCTTGAGCCGCTCAAAGCCGTCCGGGGTCTGCGACGCGGCGGGCGCCTGGATGTCCGTGAACACCACCGGCTTGCCGTCGAAGTGCTGGAGGTACTGGCCCAGGGTGTGCAGGTAGAACTCCGTGTGCTTGCTGGCGCCGTCGTACTGCTCGTCCCAGTTGTCCGCGAAGATGCCGCTGTGGACGTAGTGCAGCCGGGCGCGGCCGCCGTCGAGCGGTTCCAGGACGTGCTCCAGCTGGTTGAACCAGCCGTCCGGCCCGTCCATCCGGGACACCAGGTGGCGCGGGGTACTCCTCCACGGTTTTCACGGCCGGCCACTGGTCCGTGGGGAACATCCAGGCCGGGGTGCCCTTGGTGACGGCCTCCCAGACCCGCTCCGGGGTGCCGGGCAGCTCGGTGTCGTAGACGATTTCGAAGTTCCGGTTGTCAGTCATTGTCCTGCTCCTTGGCTGTGGGTTCGGTCGTGGTGGTTTTGGGTCGGTCTTGAGGCGGGATGGAGCGCGACGACCAGCCGGTGCTTCGCCCGCCGCCCGCGCCGGCGCCGGGGGCGCCGCCGTCGTGGTACTTGTCCACCAGCCGGGTGACGGCGACGCCGAGCTCCTCGGCGAAGGCGGCACGGTCCGCCGCGGTGCGGAAGGTGATCTCGCCGTCGATGGCGAAGGTGGCGAGCTTCTGCCGGGCCGCGGCGGCGCCGGCGATCAGCTTGCCCACCTCCTGGACCATCCGGCCGGCGAGCGCCAGCAGCCAGAAGGCCGAGAAGCGGTCCGAGAACCGGTGCGGGTCCGGCGCCACGGAGGCCAGGGCCGCCGGTGAGATCAGGTAGGAGGCCGCCGTGGCCTGGAGGACGCGCTCGGTGACGTTGCCCTTGCGCCGCTCCTCCACCAGCTCCACCAGCCCGTGCCGCTCCAGCGCCTTGAGGTGGTAGTTCACCTTCTGCCGCGGCAGCCCCACCTTGCGCGGCGAGCTGCGTGGCGGAGCCGGGCTCCGCCAGCTCGCGGAGGATGCGCGTGCGGATGGGGTCCAGCGAGGCTTCCGCCGCGGCGGGGTCCTCGATCACTGCGATGTCCAACATGCTTCAAGTATGCCAACCGACAACTTTTATTTGTCAAGAACTTTTTTATCGTCGGTGGTCGCGGTGAGGTCCCGCATCGACACGCGGTCCGCCGGACCGCGAACGGCGCCGGGCCGCAAGTAGAATGGACCGGTGATGCAATCCCCCCTGCCCGTGCGCGACGGCGTCAACGCCACCCGCCTGCGCCTCCCGGACGAGGGGCCCGTGGGACACCGCCATGGACTACATGATGCACCGCTGGGGCCACATCGATCCGCAGGGCATCGAGGACAGGTTCGACGCCGGCGAGATCGTGGGCGAGGGCGGCGTCCCCCTGGACCGGCAGCACCAGGCTCGAGGACCACACCTTCATCTGGTACTACCGCACGCTGCCGCCGGAGACCCGGATTCCCGTGGACCTGAGCATCCTGCACCAGGACGAACACCTGCTGGTGGTGGACAAGCCGCACTTCCTGCCCACCACCCCCGGCGGTACCTACATCCAGGAATCGGCCCTGGTGCGGCTGCGGAACCAGCTGGACCTGCCGGACCTGATCCCCATGCACCGGCTGGACCGCATGACCGCCGGCGTCCTGCTGCTCTCCACCAACCCGCGAGACGCGCGGCAAGTACCAGGTGCTCTTCGAGAAGCGCCAGGTGCAGAAGGAGTACGAGTGCGTTTCCGCCGCTCAGCCCGCGCCGGGCCATCCCGCCGTCGACTTCCCCGTGGTGGTCCGCAACCGGATGACCAAGTCCCGCAGCTACCTGCTGGCCGAGGTGATCGACGGCGAACCGAACGCGGAGACCCGGATCGAACAGCTGGAAATGTTCGACGGCGGCGACCTCCGCGGGTGCCGACGGCAGCATCGCGGCGGCGGCAGCGCCACCCGCCGCGCCCGGTACCGGCTGGAACCGCACACGGGGAAGACCCACCAGCTGCGCGTCCACATGGCCTCACTGGGACTCGGAATCGTCAACGACGCCTTCTATCCCGAGCTGCTGGACAAGGCCCCGGACGACTACGCCAAGCCCCTGCAGCTCCTGGCCCGCGGCATCCGTTTCGTGGACCCGATCTCCGGCAGCCCGGTGGAATACCGCAGCGGCTGAGCTCAGCGAAACTCCGGCGTCGCGGACGGCGCCGCAGCCCGGCCGCGAAAGTGCGGTACCTTGTGGCAATGGACTTCGGGAGCGCTGACAGCTGGGGGCGGCG
Organism: uncultured Actinomycetota bacterium; assembly: GCA_963807805.1. Classification (GTDB taxonomy): domain Bacteria; phylum Actinomycetota; class Actinomycetes; order Actinomycetales; family Micrococcaceae; genus Arthrobacter. Next base: position 27,292 of record CAWECX010000007.1, read on the forward strand.
ATCTATTTCTGGATCATCCCCGTGGTGCTTGGCGATGCCATTTTCCCGCCCATCCCCTCCGAAATGGTGGTCATCACCGGCGGCGCGCTGTCCGCTGACGGCAGGGCCAACATCTTCCTGGTGCTCGCCCTCGCCGCCGTGGCATCGTGGACAGGCGACATCGTGGTGTTCCAGCTGTTCCGCCGCCGCCTGAGCCACGTCCTGGACCGCTGGAAATGGGGCCGGCGGGTTCCACGCGGGCATCCACGTGGCCCTCGCGAAGGCCGGCAGGTCCTCCACCTACGGGGCCATCATCGGCGCCAGGTTCATTCCGGGCGGGCGGCTGGCCACCTCCGCCGCCGCCGGCATTGCCAACGTTTCGCTGCGGGGGTTCAGCCTGTGCGCGGGCCTCGGCGGCGGTGCTGTGGGCATGCTGGTTGGTGGGGCTGGGCTATTTCACGGGCTCGGCCACGAAGCTGCCGTTCTGGGCGAGTTCCCTCATCGGTGTGGGCTCGGCCTGGTGGTCGGCGCCGTCGTCGGCATCATCGTGACCCGGCGCCGCGGCAACCGCTCCCCCGTGGAGGAGCCCGGCCGCTGGGCTGACCCGGCGCAGGCGACTGCCGCACTTCAGACGGGCGCCCAGCGGCCCCGGCTGCGCCGCAGCACGCTCAGCGAACCGGTCAGCGCAACGCGTTCGACGGCGTCGCGCATCATGGCTGCCGACTCCAGCGCCTGCTGGTTCTCGCCGCTGTATTCGGTCGCCTCCACCAGGAAGCGCAGGTTGAGCTGCGGCACGCCGCCGGCAATCTGCAGCTGGTGCGATTCGACGTGGTGGCGGGTTCCCAGCGCCTCGACGGCGGCGTCCATCACGGCTTCGGGGGCGGTGCCCGGCCGGAGCCCGGTGATCTTCAAGCGGGTCTGGAACGAAGGCATATGCCCAACCCTAGAGGCCACGGGTGGCTCTCGCGGACGTGCTGACGCGTTGGCTTCCCGCGTTGCCGGCAGCATTCGCCCCGGGCCGGCGGATGGTTGCGCTTTGTCCGCTGAGGGAGCCTATCTTGGGCAGGAAGGAGCGCGACCATGCACGAGCTTTCCATCATGCAGGGCCTGGTTGACGCCGTTCTGGACCGCACGGGCGAACGGCCGGTCGCTGCGGTCAACCTTAGGGCGGGTCTATTGTCAGGTGTACTGCCCGATGCCATGCGTTTTTGTTTTGACGTGGTTTCTGCCGGCACGCCCCTGGCCGGTGCCACGGTTGCAGATCGATGAGCCGCAGGGCGTGGCCCGGTGCCGGAGCTGTGCGGAGGAATTCGTGCTGGCCGACCTGATCCTCCTGTGCCCCTGCGGCAGCGCCGACGTCGAAGTGCTCAGCGGCCGCGAACTCATGCTCGATGTCGGTGGAGGTGGCGTAAGAGATGTGTACAACATGCGGCTGCGGCGACGAGGCCAACACCCGGGTTTCCGCCCTCCAGTGAACCCCAGGTGTCCTGGCCCGAGGCACAGTATTCATCCGCACGTCCACGAACACGAAAACGGCTCATGACCATCAAAACGCACCCGCACGTCTCACCGCCTCCGAGACCATTGCCCTGGAACAGAACCTGCTCGCCAAGAATGACCTGCTGGCGGCACGGAACCGCGGCTGGCTGGACGGCCGGGGCATCCGGGCACTGAAACATGATGAGCTCACCGGGGGCAGGCAAGACCACCCTGCTGGTCCGCACCCTCACAGCCTGGGCACGCGCCCTGAAGGCCGGGGTCATCGAGGGCGACCAGGAGACGTCCCTGGACGCGGACCGGATCCGTGCGGTGGGGCCGGCCGGTCATCCAGATCAACACCGGCGCCGGATGCCATCTCGATGCCGACATGCTCCGGCGCGGACTCGACGCCTCTCGACCCGCAGACGGGATCCACGGTCTTCATCGAAAATGTCGGCAACCTCGTCTGCCCGGCACTGTTTGACCTCGGCGAAACAGCCAGGGTCGTCGTCGTTTCGGTAACGGAAGGTGATGACAAACCCCAGAAATACCCGCACATGTTCAGGGCAGCCGACCTCGTGATCGTCAACAAGGCCGATCTGCTTCCCTATGTTGAATTCGACGTCGACGCGTGCCTGCGCCAGATCCGGCAGCTCGACGCCCGCGCTCCTAATTCCTGGTCCTTTCGGCCACCACCGGCGACGGCCTCGCCGGGCTGGTATGCACCGGCTGGGAGGAAGTCATCTTCTCGGTCTGAGAGATCCTTGAACTGGGGATTCCTCTGACAGACGCACATTTAGCATATCAGTGGGCCACTGAAAGAGGCAACGATGCCTACTGAAACTTCCCTCAAGGCCGAAGAAGCCCTGGTCCACGTGCTGTGGATCAACGCCGGACTCAGTTGCGACGGTGACTCCGTCGCCCTGACCGCCGCAACCCAGCCCAGCGTCGAGGAGATCGCCCTCGGCGCGCTGCCCGGCCTGCCCAGGATTGCCGTGCACTGGCCGCTGATCGACTTCGAGTGCGGCCAGGATGGTGCCGACGACTTCCTGGAGTGGTTCCCAAGGCCGACCGCGGCGAACTGGAGCCGTTCGTGCTGGTGGTCGAGGGCTCCATCCCGAACGAGAAGCTCACGAGCGGGGTACTGGTGCGGCTTCGGCAACGACCCGAGACCGGCCAGCCGATCACCACCAGCGAGTGGCTCGACCGGCTGGCGCCCAAGGCCACGGCGATCGTCGCGGTCGGGACCTGTGCGCCACGTACGGCGGCATCCACGCCATGGCCGGCAATCCCACCGGCGCGATGGGGTCGCCGACTACCTCGGCTGGGACTGGAAATCGAAGGCCGGCATCCCGATCGTCTGCGTGCCGGGCTGCCCCGTGCAGCCGGACAACCTCGTCGGAGACGCTGCTCTATCTGCTCTACAGGCCGCCGGCCAGCGCCGATGATCCCGCTGGACGACGCGCTGCGGCCGACCTGGCTGTTCGGCAAGACCGTGCACGAGGGCTGCGACCGCGCCGGCTACTACGAGCAGGGCGACTTCGCCAACGAGTACGGCTCGCCCAAGTGCATCGTCAAGCTCGGCTGCTGGGGCCCGGTGGTGAAGTGCAACGTCCCCAAGCGCGGCTGGATCAACGGCATCGGCGGCTGCCCGAACGTCGGCGGCATCTGCATCGGCTGCACCATGCCGGGCTTCCCGGACAAGTTCATGCCCTTCATGGACGAGCCGCCGGGCGGCAAGGTCTCGACCGGCCATCGGTCAGGTCTAGGCTCGGCGATCCGGACGCTGCGCAGGATCACGCAACGCACACGGTCGACAAGGAGCCGGAGTGGCGCACACCCGGCGACCGAGCTCACTGACCGGCGCCGAGCGCACCTGGTAGCGACGCCAGGCAGCGAGGCGAATCAATGAGCTCGACGATCCCGATGCCCTCGGCAGACGACCGACCGACGGCAACCTGGTCGAGATGGCGTGGGATCCGATCACCCGGATCGTCGGGAGCCTCGGCATCTACACCAAGATCGATTTCGACAACCGCCAGGTCGTCGAGTGCCACAGCACCTCGTCGATCTTCCGCGGCTACAGCATCTTCATGAAGGGCAAGGATCCGCGCGACGCGCACTTCATCACCAGCCGGATCTGCGGCATCTGCGGCGACAACCACGCCACCTGCTCCTGCTACGCGCAGAACATGGCGTACGGCGTCAGGCCGCCGCACCTGGCCGAGTGGATCGTCAACCTCGGCGAGGCCGCCGAGTACATGTTCGACCACAACATCTTCCAGGAGAACCTGGTCGGCGTGGACTTCTGCGAGAAGATGGTCCGGAGACCAACCCCGGCGTGCTGGGACAAGGCCAAGAACACCGCGGCGCCGCACGCGGGCGCCCACGGCTACCGCACCATCGCCGACATCATGCGGTCGCTGAACCCGTTCGAAGGCGAGTTCTATCGCGAGGCGCTGCAGATGAGCCGCTTCACGCGCGAGATGTTCTGCCTGATGGAGGGGCGGCACGTCCACCCGTCGACGCTGTATCCGGGCGGCGTCGGCACGGTGCGCCACCATCCAGCTGTTCACCGACTACATCATCCGGCTGATGAGGTACGTCGAGTTCATGAAGAAGGTCGTGCCGATGCACGACGACCTGTTCGACTTCTTCTACGAGGCGCTGCCCGGCTACGAGGAGGTCGGGCAGCGGCGGATCCTGCTCGCCTGCTGGGGCGCGTTCCAGGACCCCGACGTACTGCAACTTCGACTACCAGGACATGACCGACTGGGGCCGCAAGATGTTCGTGACGCCCGGCATCGTCGTCGACGGCAAGCTGGTCACGACCGACCTGGTGACGATCAACCTCGGCATCCGCATCCTGCTCGGCAGCTCGTTCTACGACGACTGGGAGGATCAGGAGATGTTCGTGACCCACGATCCGCTGGGCAACCCGGTCGACCGGCGCCATCCGTGGAACCAGCACACGATCCCGCGGCCGCAGAAGCGGGACTTCGACGGACAAGTACAGCTGGGTGATGTCGCCGCGCTGGTTCGACGGCACAGGACCACCTGGCGCTCGACACCGGCGGCGGCCCGCTGGCCCGGCTCTGGGCGACGGCGCTGGCCGGCCTCGTCGACATCGGCTACGTGAAGGCGACCGGCAGCAGCGTGCAGATCAACCTGCCGAAGACCGCGCTGAAGGGCCCGGAGACGACTTCGAGTGGAAGATCCCGCAGTGGAGCAACACGCTCGAGCGCAACCGGGCGCGCACCTACTTCCAGGCCTACGCCGCGGCCGTGCGCGCTGCACTTCGTCGAGAAGGCGCTCGAGGAGATCCGCGCCGGGCGCACGAAGACCTGGGAGACCTTCGAGGTGCCGGACGAGGGCATCGGCTGCGGCTTCACCGAGGCCGTCCGCGGCGTGCTGTCGCCACCACCTCGTCATCCGCGACGGGAAGATCGCCAACTACCACCCCTACCCGCCGACGCCGTGGAACGCCAGCCCGCGGGACGTCTACGGCACGCCCGGCCCCTACGAGGACGCCGTCCAGGGCCAGCCGATCTTCGAGGAGAACGACCGCGAGCACTTCAAGGGCATCGACATCATGCGGACCGTCCGCAGCTTCGACCCCTGCCTGCCGTGCGGCGTGCACATGTACCTCGGCGACGGCAAGAAGCTGGAGATGACCCACTCGCCCACCCAGTCGGTCACCGGCGAGTGAGGGCCGGCCATGACGCGGCGGGACCGGCCGGCGGCAGGCCGGCGAGCGCATCGAGGTGCTGCTCGAGGCGGCGCCGCCGGCGGCCGGGTGGCGCGCGAGCGGGCCGAGGAGCTGGTGCGGCTGGTCGTCGACCTCTACGGCGCCGGGCTGGAGCGGCTGCTGGAGATCGTGCACGAGGCGCGGCCGGCTGGACGACGACCTGCTCGACCGGCTGGCCGCCGACGACCTGGTCGCCAGCCTGCTGGCCGTGCACGGCCTGCACCCGTACGACGTCGAGACCCGGGTGGCCCGGGCGCTGGACGGCGTCCGGCCCTACCTCGGCTCGCACGGCGGGGACGTGGAGCTCCTCGGGCTCAGCCGACGGACGGCGTGGTGCGGCTGCGGATGCTGGGCAGCTGCGACGGCTGCCCGTCGTCGTCGGTGACCGCTGACCCTCGCGGTGGAGACCGCCATCCAGACGCGGCGCCCGAGGTGACCGGCATCGAGGTCGAGGAGGCAGCCCGCCGGCGACGCCGGCGGTCATCCCGGTGACGGCGCTGCGGTCGCGGCTCGACGACCCGCGCGACGCGGCCGCGGCGGCGGACTGGGACGACCGGTCGCCGGCGGGACTGGCGGACCGGTCCCGGCGCTGGCCGGCTGGAGCCGGCGAGGTCGCCGGCTTCCCGGTGGCGGCGTACCCGGTGCTGGCCTGCGGGTCGGCGCGGACCTCTACGCCTACCGCGACGGCTGCCCGCGCTGCCGCGGCGCCTGGCCGGCGGCGCGGTGAGCGCGCCGGCTCGGCGGCGCCGGCCGGCGGACGCCGTGCTGCGCTGCCCCGCGCTGCGCGGCGCACTTCGACGTCCGGCGGCCGGGCGCGGGCTGGACGGCACCGACGAGCACCTCGAGCCGGTGCCGCTGCTGGTCCGGGACGGCGTCGTCCGTCGCGGTGCGCCGTGCCGGGAGGCGGTGGCGCGCAGTGACCGGCCACCGCGCCGGCCGGACGCCGGACCGCGTCGGACTGCCCGGCGCGGTGCTCCGCCGGATCCGCGCGAGCCGGCCGGCGCCACGCGCCGAGGAGCGCTGCGAGATGTGCGCGGAGCCGATCGCGGAGCAGCACCAGCACGTCGTCGACCTGGTCGGCCGCGGCCTGATGTGCACCTGCCGCCCCTGCTACCTGCTGTTCACCGCCGAGGACGCGAACTGCGCTACCGCGCCGGTGCCCGACCGGTACCTGTCCTTCGCCGGCTTCGCGCTCGACGCCCGGCCAGTGGGACGAGCTGGAGATCCCGGTCGGGCTGGCGTTCTTCTTCGTCAACTCGGTGCTCGGCCGGACGGTCGCCTTCTACCCGGGCCCGGCCGGCGCGACCGAGTCCGAGCTGCCGCTCGGCGCCTGGGACGCGGTCGTGGACGCCAACCCGGCGCTCGCGCACGCTCGCCCCCGACGTCGAGGCGCTGATCGTCCGCGGTGCCCGGACCGGACCGCGGCCGGCCGGACTGCTACCTGGTGCCGATCGACCGCTGCTACGAGCTGGTCGGCGCGCTGCGGCCGGCGTGGCGGGGGTTCGACGGCGGGCAGGAGGCCCGGGCGCTGCTCGACGCGTTCTTCGCCGATCTGGCAGCCGCAGCCGGCCGGCCCGCGCCGGCGGCAGCGCCGGTGGCCGCATGCCCGAGCTGGCGTTCACCGTCGTCGACATCGCGCCCGAGCCGTACGCCGCCGCCCCGAACCTGCTCGCCCGGCTGCGGGTCGAGGAGACCACCGGCGAGCGGGTGCACGCGCTGGCGCTGCGGTGCCAGGTGCGGATCGAGCCGCAGCGCCGCCGCTACGACGACACGGAGGAGCGGGCGCTGCTCGACCTGTTCGGCGACCGCACCCGCTTCGCCCAGACGCTCAAGCCGTTCCCCTGGCTGCACGCCTCGACCATGGTCGCAGGGCTTCACCGGGGGCACCGAGATCGACCTGCCGCTGCCGTGCACGTACGACTTCGAGGTCGTCGCGGCACCACATACCTGCACGCGCTGCGGGACGGCGAGATCCCGCTGCTGTTCCTGTTCAGCGGCACGGTCTTCACCCGCGGCGCGACCGGGTTCTCCGTCGCCCAGGTGCCGTGGGACCCCGAGGCGCGGTACCGGATGCCGGTGGCCGTCTGGCGCGACCTGATGGAGGCGCACTTCCCGGGCACCGAGTGGATGCGGATGCGCCGGGACACCGTCGGAGGCGCTCGCCCACTACCGGCACGTCCGCGGCCTGACCAGCTGGGACGACGCCGTCACCGCGCTGCTCGCCGGCGCGACGGACCGCGGTGCGGGGAGCGCGCCATGACGCCTCCCCTGGCCCGGCTCGCCGCCGACGCCGTCCTCTACGAGGGGTACCTGCTCTACCCGTACCGCGCCACCGCGCGAAGAACCAGGTGCGCTGGCAGTTCGGCGTGCTCGGCCCGCCCGGCGCGGCGGAGGCCGGCGTCGGGGAGGAAGCCGGACCTGGCCGTCGAGTGCCTGCTGCGCCCGGGGCCGGCGCGGCGCGAGGTGACCGTGCACCTGCGCTTCCTCCAGCTGCAGCGGCGGCAGGCCGAGCGCGCGGACGGCGACGGCGGCTTCACGCCCGGTGGCCGAGCTGCGCGTCGGCGCCGCCGCGCTGGACCAGCTGGGACGAGGCGGTCGAGGTCGAGCGCGAGCTGGGCCGTTCCCCTCGGCGCAGCTGCGCCGCGGGCGTGCGCGCTGCCGGTGGAGGTCACGGCGGCGAGGACGTCGAGGAACTCGCGACGGCGCCGGTGCCGGCCGGGCGGCTGGTGCGCCGCCGTGGCCGCTGCGCGGCGAGGTGGCGCTGGCAGCGCCGCCGCCGACGCGGCCCGCTGCTGCGGCTGCGGGTCGCCGTCGGCCAACACCGCGCGGCCCGCCGCGGCCGCGGACCGCGGACGCCGCCCTGCGGTCGCTCGCTGATCGGCACGCACCTGCTGCTGAGCGCCGCCGGGCGCGCGTTCGTCTCGCGTGATCGACCCGCCGGAGGACGCCCGCGACGCGGCCGCCGCTGCCGCCAGCACCGCTGCTGGCCGGTGCTGGCCGGCGCCCGAGCGGGCAGACTCGGACGTCGTGCTGGCCGCGCCGATCATCCTGTACGACCACCCCGCGGTGGCCCCGGAGAGCGCCGTCGCGATGTTCGACTCCACCGAGATCGACGAGATCCTGACCCTGCGCGTGATGACGCTGACCGACGAGGAGAAGGCCCAGGCCCGGGCCACGGACCCGCGCGCGGCGGCGATCATCGACCGCTGCGAAGCGATGTCGCCGGAGGAGCTCCAGCGGCTGCACGGCATCCTGCGCGAACCCGCAGCCGCGGACACCCGGACCCGCGACCGGACGACTCGGCGGACCCCGGCGGCGGGCTGCCCGTCGGTGGGACCCCGGAGGCCGGAGGCCCGGGTCCACCGGACCCGGACTCCGTCCTGGTCGACGGCGTCCCGGTGGCGCGGGGCAGCCGGGTGCGGCTGCACCCGAGCCGGCGCGCCGACGCCCAGGACATGTTCCTCGCCGGCCAGACGGGCGGGTCAGCGCGTGCACGTCGACCTCGACGGCAGACCCACGTGGCCTGGTCCTCGCCAGGACCCGGCGGCCGACCTGCACGACTGGTACGGCCGCTACCTCTACTTCGCGCCCGACGAGCTCGAACCGCTCGACGGATGGAAAGGGAAACCCACTATGAGGGCGGTAGGAATGGCCACGGTCGGCATGCTGGTGGCAATGGCGCCGGCGCCGTCATTGGTGGGGATCCGTTCGGTCCCCGACATCCAGCGGTACCTGAAAGTGCGGCGGATGTGACGCCGCAGCCGGCCGTTCATGCAACGGGCACGACGGCGGACCCCGTGGCCCGCATCCTCGTGGCGGGAGTGGGGAACATTTTCCTGCGCGACGACGGATTCGGCCCCGAGGTCGCCCGCCGGCTGGCCGGGCGCCCCCGGCCGGCGCTGGCGCCGGACTGCTGGCCGTGGACTACGGCATCCGCGGCATGCATCTGGCCTACGATCTGCTCGCCGGGGTCGACCTCCTGGTGCTCGTGGACACGGTCCCGCCGGACGATCCGGGCGAGCAGCCCCGGGCAGCATCCGGGTCCTGCGGGTCCGCCCGGAAGACCTGGACGCCAACACGTCCCTGGACCCGCACGGCATGGATCCGGTCGCAGTCCTGGGCAGGCTTCGGTCGCTGGGCGGCGAACTGCCCGTGACCTATGTCGTCGGCTGCGTCCCGCGGACCTCACCGAAGGAATCGGCCTCAGCGGCCCGGTGGCGGCGGCCGTCCCACTGGCGGTGGCCGCCGTCGTCGAACTGATCTCGCAGCACGCACCGGCCTAAATCCGTCCCGGCTCAGCCACGCGCAGAGCAGGGAGTACCCATCATGTGCCTCGGAATACCGGGCCAGGTCATCGAGCTGCTGGAGGGCTACGGCAACCAGCTCGCCCTGGTGGAGGTGGCCGGGGTGCGGCGGAAGATCAACATCGGCCTGCTGGACGAGGGCCCGCTGGAGCCGGGAACCTGGGTTCTCATCCACATGGGATTCGCCCTGGAGCGGGTGGATTCCGACGGCGCGGAACGGGCCATGGAGGGCTGGAGCTGATGGGCCGGCCCCGCGGACGCCGACGAAGCCGGCGGCATGCCCCGGCCGCAGCGACGACCACAACGAGAACGAGGAGGACATGATGTCACCGACGAATCCGTCCAACGGAACGGGGCCGCGGAGGGCACAGCCCCGGGACGGCACGCGCTTTCGGCAGCGAACCGCCACTGAAGGAACCCGCGCAGCCCGGGTCCGACGAAACCCCCGAAGACGCCGCGATGGCTCCGGAAGGCGTCGGCGAGAGCACCACCCGCCGGGGCGAGGACGTGGTCAAGGAGGAGGGCCACGAGCCGGGACGGGAGGAGACGGGAGCCGACGCCACGCCTGCCGGCCGTCCGGCCGGCGAATCCTCGCCGCGCGACGCCACGGGCGTCAACCCCCGGAGGACCCGGACGCGGCCGCGCCGCAATCGCCGTGACTGCAGGCCGTAGCTCGAGCCGGAACTGGGACGCGGCGCGCGTTCGGCCCAGCAGCGGCGCTGGCCTAGCCGCTGGCGTTCGAGCGCGATGGCGGCGCCGCGGTGCTCAACGCCGTCGTTGGCGATCCGGAGGTGGCGCGCCGTGAAGTGCTTGCAGCCGCTGCAGCTGGTGCGGGGACAGCCGGTCGCAACCCAGTCCCAGTGCAGCGACACCACGTCGCCCACCGCCAGCCCGGCCACGAACCCGGTCCCGTTCACGGCGTACTTGGCCGACTCCACCACGGGCTCGCCAACGGCCAGCGATGTCCCGTCCCAGACCAGCGGCCGGGACCGGACCACGGCGTCGTCCCCGGTGATCGCGAGCACCTCGCCCCACCGGATCCGGCACCGGTCCAGCACGTTCAGGGCGGTGGCATGCGCCGGTCGTCGTGGAGCAGGCCCAGCCACGGGTAGATCTCGAAGACATGGAAGCTGTGGTGCGGACCCCGCCGGCCAGGACGCCCTCCACCAGATGCGGGAACTGCCGTCCGGTGCGGGCCCGGAACCGGTCCTCCATGGAGTTGCCGATGTTGGTGATGCCAACGGAGTCCAGAAGGCTGTTCCCCACCCAGTACGCCTCCACCACGCGGCGTCCAGCGGATCGGGGATGCCGGTGGCGCCGGCAATCAGTTCCAGGTCAGGCCAGGCCCCGGCGAAGCCTTTGGCCGGTTGGCGGAGACCCTGGTCCGTCACGCCGGACTGGCCGTAGTGCAGCAGCGCATCACTGTCCGGCGGCCCGCAGCTGCCCCGCGAATTTGGCGGGTAGGCGTAGCGGACAAACAACTGGGCACCGTCAACAACCATGATCTGGCCACCATCTGCAAAAGGTACTCTGAACGTAGCACCGGCCCCCGCGCCGACAAGGGGGCGCGGGGATACGCGCGGAGCTGGGGGACCCGTTGACAGCCCTGGCCTACGAGGCGGATCCTGTGAAGAACCTACGCACAGGGGGTCTGGCCATGCGAGTCGACGATCTGAACCGCCGCTACCGGCGTGCTCCAGGCGCTTGTGGCGGGCGGATCCGCAGCCTTTCTCGCCGGGTGCGCGGCATCCGGCGCCTCCCGCCGGCTGCGTCCCCCACCGCCAGCGGGAGCGGCTCCGGCAGCACCCGGCCGGCATCAGCATCACGGACCAGCGCGGCAAGACCCTCACGTTCGCCCAGCCGGTCACCCGGGTGGTGACCATACCCATGCCGGCCGCGTCGCTGCTGGTCGCCGTCGACCGCAGCGCCGAGCCACTGAGCGCGATGCATAACGCGTCCTGGGTGGCGATGCGGGACGGCATCATGGGAACCATGTTTCCCGCGCGCGCTGGAGCTTCCGCACGAAATCGCGACGCAGGACTTCACCCCCAATGTGGAAAGCGTGCGGGCCCTGAACCCCGACGTCGTGATCCAGTGGTCCGACGCGCGCTGATCGAGACCCTGGAGAATGCCGGGCTGACGGTCATCGGGCTCAAGAACACCGGCAAGCAGGAGGACGTGGACGCCTGGGTGGCGATGTTCGCCGCCATGCTGGGCAAACCGGAGCGGGCCACCGAGATCAAGGCCCACAGCGACCATGAACTCGACGAAATCAAGGCCGCGGCGGCCGGCCGCGGCATCCGCGGGCCCGAGCATCCTCTACTTCAACCGGTTCACCGGCGGGCTCAAGGCCGCGGCCGCCAACACGTACAACGACTTCTACATCAAGCTGGTGGGCGGAACCAACCCCGCCACCGGCCCGGACCCGCTGCCCGGCACCGGCATGGTGGGCCTGGACGTGGAGCAGGTCCTGCGCGTGGGACCCCGAGGTCATCCTGCTGGGCAACTTCGACGAGGCCATGCCCCAGGACATCTACCGGACCCGGTGTGGCAGAACATTTCCGCTGTCCGTTCCCGGCGCGTCTACAAGGTTCCGCTCGGCGGATACCGCTGGGATCCGCCGGGCCAGGAATCACCGCTCATGTGGCACTGGCTCTCGGATATCGCCTACCCCCGGACCGCGGTCCGGGTTGCGCAACAAAGTCCGCGAGTATTCCAGTTCCTCTACAACCACGAGCCCACCGAGGATGAGCTGGACAGGATTCTCTGGACCGAGGCCAACAGCCAGTCCGCCAATTATCAACAATTCAATGCTGGATGAAGCCAGCTCAGCGCGGCTGAACCGGCCGGCGGCCCGCGCGGCCGCGCGAAGGCGCGGCCCGGTCCCGGCGGCAAGTCCGCAGCGGGCCGGCGGCAAGGACCGGCAGTCCTGGGGCCCATCGCCATCGCCGCCGGGGTGCTGGCCGCCGTCGGGCTGCTGTCGCTGGCCCTGGGCCGGTTCAACGTGCCGCCTCTGGCACGTTGTCCAGATCCTCGCCGCCCAGCTGGTGCCAATCCCCCTCGAGGCGAGCCAGACCGAGCAGAACGTGGTGCTGCTCGTCCGGCTGCCCCGGGTCCTGCTCGCCCTGCTGGTGGGCGGCGGGCTGGCCATCGGCGGCGCTGCCCTGCAGGCCATTTTCCGCAACCCGCTGGTCAGCCCGGAGATCATCGGCGTATCCGCGGGGGCGTCCTTCGGCGGCGCGCTGGCCCTGCTGCTCGGGACTGGGTCTTCCTGCTGGTCGGCGGGTCCTTCGTCTTCGGCCTGGTGGCCCTCGGACGCTGCTTCCTGATCACCTCCGGCCGCGGCGGAACACCGATGCTGATGATCGTGCTCGGCGGCGTGGTCACGGGGTCGTTCTTCTCCGCCCTGGTCGCCCTCGTCACGTACATCGCGGACCCTAACACCACCCTGCCGGCGATCGTCTTCTGGCTGCTGGGCAGCGTGGCCACGGCCACGTTCGCGAAGGTCGCCGTGGCGCTGGTGCCCGTGCTGGGCGGAGCCGCCGTCCTGGTGGCGCTGCGCTGGCGGATCAACGTGCTCTCCCTCGGCGATGAGGACGCCGCGGCGCTGGGCGTCAGCCCCGTCCGCTGCGCTGGGTGGTGCTGGTGGCGGTGGCGCTCATTGTGGCCGGCGCGGTCGCGGTCAGCGGCGCGGTCAGCTGGGTGGGCCTGGTGATACCGCACCTGGCGCGGATGTGGGTGGGCCCGGACCACCGCGTGCTGCTGCCGGTGTCCTTCCTCCTCGGCGGAGCGTACATTGTCCTGGTGGACACGGTCGCCCGTACCGTGACCGCCGGGGAGATCCCGCTGGGTGTCCTCACCGCCCTGATCGGCGCCCCCGTGTTCTTCCTGCTGCTGCGCCGGAACCGGGAAAGGATCTGGGAAAGTGCTTGAGCTGGACGGTGTGGGGTTCGGCTACGCCCGGCAGGACTGGGTGTTCCGGGACGTCAGTTTCCGGGTCACGCCCGGCACGGCCACCGCGGTGCTGGGACCCAACGGCAGCGGCAAGACCACGCTGGTTCGCTGCGCCGCGGGGCTGCTGGAGCCGGCGGAAGGAACGGTGCGCCGGGCCGACGGCGCGGGATACGTTCCGCAGGCCCACGGCAGTGCGTTCGGCTACAGCGCCCTGGACATGGTCCTGATGGGCAGGGCCCGGCAGGTCGGGGATCTTCCGGACGCCGGGACGCCACGGACCGGGCCGCGGCCCTCGACGCGATGGAGCGGGTGGGGGTCGCCGCGCTGGCGACCGCCGCTTCCCCACCCTGAGCGGCGGCGAGCAGCAGCTGGTCCTGATAGCCCGGGCCATCGCCGCGGGCTGTCCCGTGCTGGTGCTGGACGAGCCCGCCACCGGCCTCGACCTGAAAAACCAGGTGCGCGTCCTGTCGCTGCTGCGCGAGCTGATGGCGGACGGCATGGCCCTGCTGCTGAGCACCCACCACCCCGACCACGCCCTGTACCTGGCCGACCGGGCGGTGCTGCTGGGCCGCGGCGGCGCACGGACCGGGCCGGCCGCGGACCTTCTCACCGACCCCGCGCTGTCGGCCCTTTACGGGGTTCCGGTCCGGACCTCCCCTATTCCGACGGCGGCACTCCCGCCGCACCGTCGTGGTGCCTTACGGCGACGGCCGGGAACAAAACGCCCCGGACTTCGCACTCGCCCCGACGCTCCCTCACTTTTGGCACTCAAAACCGAAACGCTCTCTCACGGGTGAAGAGCGATTCGGGAAATACCCGCAGGAACTGAGGGAGCGTCCGGAGCTGGTCTAGCCGGTGTTGCGCAGGCCGGCGGCGACTCCGTTGACGGTGATCAGCATGGCCCGCTGGAGGCGTTCGTCGATCTCGGCACCGGACATGCCCTCGCCGCGGCCTCGGCCCGGATGCGGCGCAGCAGCTCCACCTGCAGGTAGCTGATCGGGTCGAGGTACTGGTCGCGGATCTCCAGCGAGCGCTTCAGGGTGGGCTGGGCATCCAGGAGCACGTGCTCGCCGGTGAGGTTCTGGATCTCGGCGACGGTGAGCTCGTATTCGTCCCGGATGGCGTGGAACAGGTGGTGCAGCTCCTCCGGCACCAGGGTGGAGACGTAGTAGCCGGCGATGTCCATGTCCGTCTTGGCCAGGGTCATCTCCACGTTGGAGAGCACCGAGCGGAAGAAGTGCCAGCCGCTCCATCATCTCCATGAGCTGGGCCGAGTTGCCGGCCTCGCGGGCGGCCTTGAGGCCGGAGCCCACGCCGAACCAGCCCGGCACGATCTGCCGCGACTGGGTCCAGCCGAACACCCACGGGATGGCGCGCAGGCCCTCCAGCCCGGCGCCGGAGTCGGGGCGCTTGGACGGGCGGGAGCCGATGTTCAGCGAACCCAGCTGCTCCACCGGGGTGGAGGCCATGAAGTAGGCGGGCAGGTCCGGGTCGTCGATCAGCGTGCGGTACCGGGCGAAGGCGGCGTCGGAGATGGTCTCCATGACGTGGCCGTAGCGCTCGCGCTGGTCCTCGGAGGTGCGCGGGGTGCGGTGCAGGGCCGAGCCCTGCAGCACGGCGGCCAGGGACAGCTCCAGGTTTTCGCGGGCCAGCTCGGGCAGCGAGTACTTGTCCGAGATGACCTCGCCCTGCTCGGTGAACTTGATCTCGCCCTCGAGCACGCCGTTGGGCTGGGCCATGATGGCGTCGTAGGTCGGGCCCGCCGCCGCGGCCCACGGAGCCGCCGCGGCCGTGGAACAGGCGCACCCGGACGCCGTGCTTGGCGGCGACGTCGCGGAGCTTGCGCTGGGTCTTGTGGATCTCCCACTGGCTGGTCATCACGCCGGATTCCTTGTTGGAGTCCGAGTAGCCGAGCATGACCTCCTGCACGTCGCCGCGCAGCCGGACCAGTTCGCGGTAGGACGGGTCGGAGAGCAGCTGGTCGACGATCTCGGCCGAGGCGCGCAGCTCCTCCACGGTCTCCAGCAGCGGCGCGAAGCCGATCTTGGCGTAGGGCGCCTCGCCGAAGAGGTTGACCAGGCCGGCCTCGCGGGCCAGCACGGCGGCGGCCAGGACGTCGTCGGCGCCGCGGGTCATGGAGATGATGTAGGTCTCGATGACGTCGGGGCCGTAGGTGCGCAGGGCCCGGCGGATCTCCCGGAAGACGTCGTACGTGCCGTCAGCGACGCCGTCGAGCTTGATCGGGTGGCCGGAGAGCGGGCGGCGGGAGGCGAGCTCCGCGCCCAGCACCTCGAGCCGCTCGGCGCGGCTCAGTTCCGCGTACCGGACGCCGGGGCCGCCCAGGCGGTCCATGAGCTGCCCGACGGCGTCGTGGTGGTGGTCGGCGTGCTCGCGGATGTCCAGGGTGGCCAGGTGCAGGCCGAAGGAGGCGATGGCGCGGCGGACCCGGGCCAGCGCGCCGTCGGCGGCGAGGGCGGCGTGGTGGTTCCGCAGCGACCGCTCCAGCAGGCCGAGCTCGGCGAGGAGCTCCGCGGTGGCGGTGTAGTCGCGGCCCGGCTCGTGCGCGGATCCGGCCGCGACCCGCCGGCCGGTGTTGATCAGCTTGGCCTTGATGCAGGTGAGCTTGAGCCGGTAGGGCTCCTGCGCGTTCAGCTCGAGGACGCGGCGGTCCAGGCCGGGCAGGTTCTCCAGGTCGACGTCGATCGAGTCCAGCAGCTCCTGGTCCGCCCCGGCGAGCGCGGTGGAGTTGGACAGGATGGAGATGAGCCCGTCGATCAGGGCGATGCTGATCCGGACGGCGTGCTGGTTCTGGATCTGGAGGATCTCGCGGGTGACGGCGGCGGTGACGTTGGGGTTGCCGTCGCGGTCCCCGCCGATCCAGGAGCCGAAGCGGATCGGGGCCTTCTGCGGCGGCAGCGTGACGCCGTGCTCGCCGAGCAGCTCGGAGAGGTCCGACGAGCATTTCCGGCATGGCGTCGCTGAGGATGCCGGTGAGGTAGTAGATGGCGTTCCGGGCCTCGTCCACCGGGGTGGGCCGGACCTGGCGGAGCTCGTCGGTCTGCCACATCTGGTCGATCACTTCGGAGAGCTGGCGGTCCTGGCGGCGGCGCGCGGAGGTGCCCTCCGCGGTGGACTCGGCCAGGATGTCGGAGAGCCTGCGGATCTTGTCCAGCACGGAGCGGCGGGAGGCCTCGGTGGGGTGCGCGGTGAAGATGGGGCGGACGTCGAGTTCGTTGACGACTTCCTGCAGCACGGCCGGGCCGGCCTGGTCGGCGATCTCCTCGACGGCCTTGGCGAGCCAGCCGTCCTTCTCCTGCCGGGTCCGCAGCCCGCGGACCCGGTGGACCTGCTCGGCGGCGTTGGCCAGGTGGAAGTAGAACGCGAAGGCGCGGACCAGGTCGGTGGCCTGGTCAAGGGGCAGGGAGCCGAGCAGCTCGCGGACCTGGGCGACGACGTCGTACGAGCTCCACGGCCCGGTGGCGTCGGCGCCGCCGCGGGCGGCTTCCTTGGATTCCTTGGTCAGCAGGCGGACCTGCTCCACGAGGTCCAGGAGTTCGGGCCCGTGCTGGCGGACCAGGGATTCGCCCAGCAGGGTGGAGACGCGGCGGACATCGGCCCGGAGTTCGGCGGCGAGATCGGTGTCGGAATTCATTGCAGTGTCAGCCATGGAAACTATCTTTCGAGGGTTCGACTTGGCTCGTACACTGCGCTGGATACTGTGAGCCCGATTACTTCTTCCATGGGATGTTACCCGCAGGCACTCCGGCTGGAATTCCGTCTCAGATAGTGTCGGCCCTGCACCGTCCAGCTCCGTCCCGTCCCAACCGCGCAGTGCCGTCCGGCGCCGAACGGCCTGCTGCGAGCCAGTTGGGTAGCGCGCGATCTTGAAGTTGAACTCGCCGGTGCCCAGCGCGCCCCAGAGCCGCAGCCAGAGCGGCAGGATCATCTCCGCGCCGCGGGCAGTCGTGATGTCGCCGAGGTCGATGCACGTCGCGGTGGCCGAAGCCCTTGAGGAGTTCCGTCACGGCCGCCTTGGCGTCGGCGTCGTCGCCCGGAGACGAACACCGTGTGGTCGCCGCCGGCCACGCTGCGCCGGATCGACCATCACGGCCGCCGTCATGGTGTTCAGGGTCTTCACCACCTGGGCCTCCGGGAAGGCCCGCTGGATCTGCTCGCCCAGGCTGTCCGTGTTCACCGGGTTCAGCGACGGCGGCATGCCGTGCGAGAAGTCCAGCGGGTTGGCGACGTCCATGAGGACCTTGCCGGCGAGGTTCGCCGTGCCCGCGGCGGCCAGCGCGGCCAGGGAGCCGCCGCCGTTGGTGGCGTTGACGATCAGCTCGGCGCCGGCCGCGGCGTCGGCAAAGGCGGCGACGCCGACTCCGGCGTTCGCGGCGTGCCACTGGGCGAACGGCGCGGTCGCCCATCGCGTCCGGCTCGGTCCGGGCGAGCGTCGCCTGCGGGTCGCGGGTGCCGATCACGACGTCGTGCCCCAGGCCTGCCAGCGCGCCGGCAATCGTGCGGCCCGACCATGCCGGTTCCCAGTACTGCAATCTTCATGGCGTCCTCGATTCCGCTCACCAGGAGCTCGCTCGAAATCCGTGGGTAGACAGGTCCGTCTACCCGTGGACACGACGCTATCAGACGGCCTTGGCGGCAACAAGGCATCGGCTGGCGCAGGCGGCAGGTCAGCGGGCCGAGCGGCCCGGGCGTAGACAGACTTGTCTGTGTACGATTGATGCCATGAGCCTGCCAGCAGCCACCGGCGCCGCCGGCTGCCCGCACCTCCGCCGGGCATGCCAGGGAGAAGATCCTGGCCACGGCCTTCCGGCTCTTCTACGCGCAGGGCTTCCGGGCCGCCGGCATCGACACGATCATCGCCGAGTCCGGCGTCGCGAAAGCCACGTTCTACAAGTACTTTCCGGCCAAGGACGACCTCATTCTGGCCTACCTGGAGAAGGTCGACGGCGTCTGGACCGGGCAGCTTCACGCCGCCGCCGAGGCCGCCGGCGAGGACCCGGCCGCGCAGCTCGTGGGCCTGTTTGATGCCCTGACAGCCGCCTGCCGGCGCGACGGCTACCGCGGCTGCGCCTTCATCAACGCGGCCGCCGAGTCGGCCGCCGGCACCCGGGTCCACGACCGGACCGTGGCCCACAAGCGAACAGATCCGCGCCTGGATCCGGGACCTGGCCGCCCGCGCCGGCGCCCGGGATCCGGACCAGCTCGCCCGCAGCCTGACCCTGCTACTCGACGGCGGCCTGGCCAGCGGGGTGCTCGACGGCGACCCGGAGGCGGCCACCGCCGCCGGAGCCACCGCAGCCCAGCTGGTGGCGGCCAGCCTCGAATACCCCACCCGCCACCAGCTGACAACGCCCGTTGGGAGGATACCCATGAGGCACCCATGACCGCTGAAGCCGGGACTGGCTCGAAGCCCACACCTGATCCAGGACGACCCGCAGCTGGCCCGCTGGCAGCGCTTCCGGAACAGCCGCAACACGGCCCTCGCCAGCGACACGGCTGGCTGACGCTCACCTCGTTCCAGTGGCTGGAGGGCCAGCCCGCCGCCGTCGAGCTCGCCCCGGGCCTCTGGTCCACCGACGGCACGACGGCGTTCCTCACCGCCGCCGCGGCCGACGGGCTGACGCTCGTGGAAACCGGCGAACCCGTGGACGGCACCATCAGCGCCGTGCTCGCCGACGAGGAGTCGCTGATGTGGGTCCAGTACGGCGGCGACGACGGCCGCCAGGTGGTGGTGGAGCTGGCCATGCGGGCGGACAAGTACGCCATCCGCACCCGGGACTCGCAGTCGCCGGTGTTCACGGAGTTCGACGGCGTGCCCACCTTCGATTACCGCCCGGACCTGGTGGTCGAGGCGAGGTTCGCGCCGTATCCGGAGCCCGTGGACGTCCCGATCGGCACCGCCAACCCGCTGGTGGACGGCGTGCACCGCTCGGTGGGCGAGCTGGTGTTCCGGCTGCCCGGCAAGGACCACGAGTTCCACCTGCAGGCCGAAGAGGAGAAGCTCGGCGCCTTGACGGTCACGTTCCACGACGAGACCAACGGGGAAATCACGGACGAGTGGCGGAAGGTCTCCACCGCCCGGCCCCGCCACCGGAAACGACCGTGGTCCTGGACTTCAACCGTGCCATCAATTACCCCAGCGCCTTCACCCCGTACGGCACCTGCCCCATGCCGGTGAAGAACAACAGCCTGGACTACCGGATCGAGGCCGGCGAGAAGGAGCCCGGCCTCTTCTAAGGCCGTTCTAGGCGCAGTCCTAGACGATCGCGGACACCCCGGTGACGGCGCGGCCCACGATCAGGGTGTTGATCTCGAACGAGCCCTCGTAGGTGTAGATCGCCTCGGCGTCGGAGAAGATCTTGGCCATCCGGTAGTCGGTGACGATCCCGTTGCCGCCCAGCAGGGACCGGCCCATCGCCACGGTTTCGCGCATCCGGGCGCTGACGTAGGACTTGGCCAGCGCCACCTGCGGCATGTCCGCCGCGCCCTGCGTCCTGCAGCTGGGCGATCCGGACCATCATGCCCATGCTCGCCACGGCGTTGCCGAGCATGGTCACCAGCTGCTGCTGGACCAGCTGGAACTTCGCCAGCGGACGGCCGAACTGCTGGCGTTCGACGGCGTACTGCCGGGCGACGTCGAACGCCGCCAGCTGCTGCCCCACGCCCTGCCAGGCCACCATGATCCGGGAGCCGCGCAGCAGTTCGTTCGTGTCCTCGAAGCTGCTGATGCCGGCGAAGCGGTCCGCCTCGGCCACCCGGACGTCCTTGAAAACGATGTCCGCGTTCTGCACCGTCCGCAGGGCGATCTTGTTCTCGATCCGGCTCCGGCTCACCCCGGGCAGCGTGGCGTCCACGATGAAGCCGCGGATGCCGCCGTCGGCCTCGTCCCGGGCCCACACGAGCATGTAGTCGCAGAACGTCCCGTTGCCGATCCAGCGCTTGGCGCCGTTGAGCACCCAGGAGTCGCCGCCGTCGGCCGCGCCGCCGGGAACGCGGCGGGCCCGGGTTTCCATGCCGCCGGCAACATCCGAGCCGTGCTCCGGTTCGGTGAGGGCGAAGGCGCCGGTGGTGCGCAGGCTTGCGGCGTCGTCGAGCAGGCGCGCCTTCTGCTCCGTCGGAGCCGAAGCCGTAGAGCGACTCCACGAAGAGGTCGTGGTGGACCAGGAAGAACGTGGCGAGCGAGGTGTCCACCCGGGTCATCTCGGCGATGACCAGCCCGGCGAACAGGTGGCTGTAGCCGCGCTGGGCCGGCGCGCTGAGTTCCAGGGCGGCCAGCTTGGGCAGGATGTGGGCGGGGAATTCGGCCTTGTTCCACCAGTCCGTGGCGAACGGGGCGATCTCGGCGGCCAGGAACTCCCGCAGCTCGCGCCAGCTTCCGCCTGTTCCGCGTCGCTGAGCAGGGACTCGTAGTCGAAGAAGTCGGCCGTGGGCAGGCCCTCGAGCGGTCGCCGGCGGCGTCGCTGCCGGTGGCCGGTCGCCGCCGGCTCATTTCGGGCCCATCCGGATGGCGCCGTCGAGGCGGATGGTCTCGCCGTTGAGCATGGCGTTGTCCACGATGTGCGCGGCGAGGTTGGCGTATTCGGCCGGCCGGCCCAGCCGGGAGGGGTGCGGCACCTGCTGGCCCAGGGAGTCCTGCGCTTCCTGCGGCAGGCCGGCCATCATGGGCGTCTCGAAGATGCCCGGCGCGATGGTGACCACCCGGATCAGCGAGCGGGCCAGTTCGCGGGCGATCGGCAGCGTCATGGCCGCCACGGCGCCCTTGGAGGCGGCGTAGGCGGGCTGGCCGATCTGGCCGTCGAACGCGGCGACGGAGGCGGTGTTGATGATGACGCCGCGTTCCGGTCCGCCGAGTTCGGTCACGGCGGGCTCGGTGGCCGCCATGGCGGCGGCGGCGAGCCGGATCACGTTGAAGGTGCCCACGAGGTTGATCTGGATGACGCGGTTGAAGGTCTCCAGCGGCAGCACGCCGTCGCGGCCCAGGACCTTGCCCGGGGTGGCGATCCCGGCGCAGTTCACCACGATCCGCAGCGGGCCCAGCGCCGGCAGCGGCGTCGACGGCGGCCTGCACCTGCTCCTCGTTGGTCACGTCCGCGGGAACGAAGACCGCCTGCGCCGGCCGCGGCGCAGTCTCCGGCGGCCGGGCGGTGCCGGCGCGCCGGGCGTTCAGTTCGGCGGCAAAAGCCGCCCCGGCGGAGCCCGGCAGGTCCACGAGCACCACCGAGGCGCCGGCGTCGAACAGCCGCCTGGCCGTGGCGGCGCCCAGCCCGGAGGCCCCGCCCGTAATCAGCGCGACAGTACCCTTGATGTCCATCCATCCTCCTTGATGTGGAACCGGCGCAGCCGCGCATGCAGGGAACATTAGTTAGTGAATGTTAACTGAAATGCGGGCACTGCCGCACCGGCCTGCACCGCGCCAGGCTGCGCCGCGCATACCCGGCCGGACTGGCCGCCGACTAGGCTGGACCATGACCCCAGCCGATGCCTCCGCCGCCCCCAGACTGGTCCTCCGCGCCGACGAGGCCGCCCGCTCGGTGACCAGGCTGTTCGGGCAGCGGCTTTCTTCCTGCCCGGGACCCACATCGCCGCGATCGTCCGGCCCTCGGGCCGGCTGAAGAACCTCGTCCGGCCCTGGCACTACTGGTGGCAGGCGCACTACCTGGACTGCCTGGTGGACGCCGGCCGCCGGGAACTGGGCGCCGCGGGCAGCCCGCGGCAGGTTCGACGGCGAGAACCGCCCCAGCGCCGGCCGGCTCGCCTCGCGGCTGGTCACCGGCATCCGGCTGCGCAATTTCCTGACGGTGGTCAACAACTACTACGACGACATGGCCTGGCTGGCCCTGTCCACGCTCCGGCTGGAGAAGCTGGCCGAGGAGACCCGCAAGCCCGGCCGGCCGGCGCGCAACGCCAGGGTCCGCAAGAGCCTGACGCTGCAGTTCGACTCCGCCTCCACGGACGACCTGGGCGGCGGCACGTTCTGGAGCACGAAGCGGGACTTCAAGAACACGCCCGCCACGGCCCCGGTGGCGCTCTACTACGCCCGGACCGGGAACCCGGCCAAGGCGCAGGCGCTGCTGGACTGGCTGGATGCCAAGCTCTACGACCCGGCCAGGGCCTGTACCAGGACGGCCTGCGGATCCCGCGGCGCGGCGAGGTGGTGCTGGAAGAGCGCCATCTACACCTACAACCAGGGGCCCGTCCTCGGCGCCCTGCTGGAGCTCGGCGGCGAGGCGAACCTGGAGCGCGCGGCCGCACTGGTGGACGCCGTGGCCCGCCACCTCACGCCTGCCCCGGCCCCGCTGCTGCGGGCGCGACGCGCCGCGGTGCTCCGCTGCGACGGAACGGGCGACGGCGGGCTCTTCACCGGGATCCTCGGTCCGGTACCTTGCCCTCGCCGCCGCCGACGGACGGCTTCCCGGCCGAGACCCGGGCCACGGCCGCCGCGCTGGTCAACGAAACGGCCGAGGCCTTCTGGGAGGGCCGCCGGCATCCTCCCGGCGAGGACCGCCTGGCGCGCCAGGGCAGCCACCTGGTTTTCTCCGTCCAGCCCGAACTGCCGGCGCGCCGCAGCTATCCGCCGGGCGCCGCCGTCGAACTTTCCACCCAGCTCCAGGCCTGGATGGTGCTGGAGGCGGCCGCGGCTCGATCGCCGGAACCCGCGCCGCAACGGCGCAATTAAGTCACGCAAAAGTTTCGTAATTCATGTGATCCTCATCACTTAAGCGCACCTCGGCTTGGTCGCTTAGGTTTGGCTAACCTACAGTTTTTCGTAGTGAGCATGCCCTAACTTCCCCGCTCACGCGGGACCCGGGCGCCACGACGAATTCCTTGCAGAAAGTAGCCCCATGAAGATCCGCAACAACGCGCTGGCAGGCATCGCACTCGCCGCCACCGCCGCCCTGGGCCTGGCCGCCTGCGGCTCCGGCTCCTCCCCGCCGCCGCCAGCAGCGCCGCCGCTGACGGCAAAGCCGCCGGCGAGATCACGGTCTACAACGCCCAGCACGAATCCCTGACCAAGGAGTGGGTGGACGCCTTCACCGCGGAAACCGGCATCAAGGTCACCCTGCGCCAGGGCGACGACACGGAGATGTCCAACCAGATCATCCAGGAAGGCCAGGCCTCCCCGGCCGATGTCTTCCTCACCGAGAACTCGCCCGCCATGGCGCAGGTGGAAAACGCCGGCCTGTTCGCGGACGTGGACAAGGCCACCGTGGACCAGGTCCCCGCCGAATTCCGCCCCTCCACCAACAAGTGGACCGGCATCGCCGCCCGCTCCACCGTCCTGGTCTACGACAAGGCCAAGCTGACCGAGGACAAGCTGCCCAAGTCCATGCTGGACCTGGCCAACCCGGAGTGGAAGGGCAAGTGGGCCGCCTCGCCGTCCGGCGCCGACTTCCAGGCGATCGTCTCGGCCCTGCTGGAGCTCAAGGGCGAAGCCGCCACGGAGGCATGGCTCAAGGGCATGAAGGAGAACTCCAAGGCCTACAAGGGCAACAGCACGGCCATGAAGGCCGTCAACGCCGGCGAAGTGGACGCCGCCCTGATCTACCACTACTACTACTACGGCGACCAGGCCAAGACCGGCGAGAACTCCAAGAACGTCACGCCGTACTACTTCAAGAACCAGGACCCGGGCGCCTTCGTCTCCGTCTCCGGCGGCGGCGTGCTGAAGTCCTCCAAGAACGCCGCAGCGGCCCAGGCCTTCCTGAAGTTCATCACCGGCAAGAAGGGCCAGGAAGTGCTGCAGAAGGGCACCTCCTTCGAGTACGCCATCGCCTCCGACGTCCCGTCCAACGAGAAGCTGGTTCCGCTGACGGAACTGCAGGCACCCACCGTGGACCCGGCCAAGCTCAACTCCGCCAAGGTCACCGAACTGATGACCCAGGCAGGACTGCTGTAACAGCAGTGACAACCAAGCTGGCGGTCCCCGGAACTTCCGGGAGCACGACGACGGCGGGCAGGGGCAAGCGCCCCCGCCCGCCTTTCGGCGTTTCCGTCGTATCCATCATTGCGGTCCTGATCGCCCTGTTTTCCCTCGTCCCGCTGGGCTACGTGGTCGTCATGACGGCCGCCACCGGCTGGGACACCGCCGTCGGCGCTGATCTTCCGCCCGCGCGTGGGCGAACTCCTGCTGAACACCGTGCTGCTGATGCGTGGTCACGGTGCCGCTGTGCCTGGTCCTGGGCGTCGGCGGCGCCTGGCTGGTGGAACGCACCACGCTGCGCGGGCCGCAAGTGGTGGGCCGTGCTGCTCGCCGCCCCGCTGGCCATCCCCGCCTTCGTCAACAGCTACGCCTGGGTTTCCGCGGTGCCCTCCCTCGGCGGGCTGTGGTCCGGCGTCCTGATCGCCACGCTGTCCTATTTCCCGCTCGTGTACATCCCGGCCGCCGCGACCCTCAGCCGGCTGGACCCGGCGATCGAACAGTCCGCCGCCTCCCTGGGGCTCGGCGCCTGGCGCGCGTTCTTCCGCGTGGTGCTGCCGCAGCTGCGCATCGCCATGACCGGCGGCGCGCTGCTGGTCGCGCTGCACCTGCTGGCCGAATACGGCGCGTTCGCGATGATCCGCTTCGACACCTTCACCACCGCGATCATGGTGCAGTACCAGTCCACGTTCAACGGGACCGCCGGGAACATGCTGGCCAGCGTCCTGGTGTTCTTCTGCCTGATCCTGCTGCTGGTGGAGGTCCGCAGCCGCGGCACGCGCCCGGTACGCCAGGATCGGCTCGGGCGCCCAGGCCGCGCGCTGCGGCTGCCCCTGCACGCCTACCAGCTCCCGGCCCAGCTGTCCCTGATCGCCCTCACCGGCGCTGGCGTTCGGCCTGCCGCTGACGTTTGTGCTGCGCTGGATCGTCGCCGGCGGCCCGGACATCTGGGCGGCCGAGGAGTTCCTGCCGGCCCTGCTGCAGACCCTGGGCTACGGCCTGGCCGGCGCCGTGGTCACCACCGTGGTCGCGTTCCCCATGGCCTACCTGGCCGTGCGGCATCCCGGCTGGTTCAGCAAGTCCCTGGAGCTGTCCAACTACATCACCAGCTCCATGCCCGGGATCGTGGTGGGCCTGGCCTTCGTGACCGTGAGCATCCGGATGGTGCCCGGCATGTACCAGACCTCGGCGCTGCTCATCGCGGCCTACGTGCTGCTGTTCCTCCCCCGGGCCCTGGTGAACATCCGCTCCGGGCTGGCCCAGGCGCCCAAGGAACTCGACGAGGCCGCCCAGGCGCTCGGCAAGCCGCCGCTGCTGGCCTTCCTCCGCGTGACGCTGCGCCTCACGGCCCCCGCCGCGGCCGGCGGCGCCGCCCTGGTGTTCCTGGCGATCGTCAACGAACTCACGGCCACCCTGCTGCTCTCGCCCAACGGGACCCGCACCCTCGCCACCGAGTTCTGGAGCAAGAGCAGCGAGATCGACTACGCCGGCGCCGCCCCGTATGCGCTGCTGATGATCCTGATCTCGGCGCCCATGACCTACCTCCTCTTCCAGCAGTCCAAGAAAGTAGCCGGACAGTGACCGATGTTTACCCGTCGCGCGAGGCCCCCTCCCGGCTCCCCGAACCGCGGGTCGCGGCTTCCGTGGCGCCCAGCACCAACAGCCACCTGGAGATCGACGCGGTCACCAAGAACTTCGGTTCCCAGGCCGTCCTCAAGGGCGTCAACCTCTCCGTGGCCAAGGGCGGAACGACGGCGATCGTGGGACCGTCCGGCTCCGGCAAGACCACGCTGCTGCGCCTGATCGCCGGCTTCGAACACCCCGACACCGGCAGCATCTCGCTCAACGGCAGCAAGGTGGCCGGCGAGAACGCCTGGGTCCCCGCCCACAAGCGCCACGTCGGCTACGTGGCCCAGGACGGCGCCTTGTTCCCGCACCTGACGGTCGGGCAGAACATCTCCTTTGGCCTGGACGCCGCGCAGCTCCCCGGCGGGCGCCGCGGCGTCAAGGCGCGGGTCGGCGAGCTGCTGGAAATGGTCTCCCTGGATCCGGCCATGGCCAAGCGCCGCCCGCACCAGCTCTCCGGCGGCCAGCAGCAGCGGGTGGCCCTGGCCCGGGCGCTGGCCCGCAAGCCCGCGCTGATGCTGCTGGACGAGCCGTTCTCCGCCCTGGACGCCGGCCTGCGGGTGGCCACCCGCCGCGCCGTGGCCCAGGTCCTGAAGGACGCCGGCGTCACCACCATCCTGGTCACGCATGACCAGGCCGAGGCGCTGTCCTTCGCCGACCAGGTGGCCGTGATGCGCGGCGGCAGGCTGGCCCAGATCGGCAACCCGTTCGTCGTCTACACCCGCCCGGCGGACCGTGCCACCGCCGAATTCCTGGGCGACGCCGTCATCCTGGACGCCTGGATGGAAGGCTCCCTGGCCACGTGCTCGCTCGGCGGGATCCCCGTGCGCCGCCCGCCCGCCCAGGGCCGGGTCCAGCTGATGCTGCGGCCCGAGCAGATCCGCATTTCCGAGGACGGCCCCATCCGCGGCACAGTGGTGGACACGGACTACTTCGGCCCCGAAACCACGGTGCGGCTCCAGCTCCCCGTCCCGCCGGTCCTTGCCGCCGGCGCCGTCCCGGACCACCGCTACCCCGGCGGCGGGGAAATCATCACCATCCGGCACTGGAACGCCTCGATCGCCCGCCCCGGCACGGAGCTGCGGCTTCGCGTGGTGGGCGAGGCCGTGGCGTTCCCGGTGGATGAGCAGCAGTCCCAATAGTCCGCTGCTGTCCGCGATGGGTTGACCAGTGATGCCCCGCGCACGAGAATGCGAACCATGAGTGATCATCGCAGCCTTTCCGAGCCGGCTCCGTTCACCGCCGATGACTTCGCCGAGCGGTTGCGGCGAGCAGCCCACGCCGCCCAAGATGCCGGGCTCGACGGCATCCTGGTCACTCCCGGACCGGACCTGCTGTACCTCACCGGGTATGCACCCGTGGCCATCACTGAACGCATCACCATGCTCGTGATCCCCGTCGACGCGGAGCCCGCCATGATCGTTCCGAGGCTCGAGAGGCCCGACGCGGAAGCGGCCGCCGGCGCCTCGATTCTGCGGATCACCGACTGGACCGACGGGAGCGACCCCTACACGGAATCTGCGACGCTGATGGCCGGCACCGGACGTTATGCCGTCTCTGACTCGGCCTGGGCCATGCACCTCCTCGGCCTGCAGGATCGACTGCCCAAGTCGTCCTACGTCTCGATGACGACCGCCCTGCCGATGCTTCGGGCGATCAAGGATGACGACGAGATCGAGCGGCTGGCGGCGGCCGGCGCGGCCGCAGACCAGGCGTACGAGGAGATCGTCACCGTGCGGTTCGCTGGGCGCAGCGAGACCGACGTCGGCTCTGATCTCGCCGACCTACTTCGCCAATTCGGTCATTCGCAGGTGGACTTCACCGTCGTCGGTTCGGGTCCGAACGGAGCCAACCCTCACCACGAGATCGGCCCGCGGATCATCGAGGACGGAGACATGGTGGTGCTCGACTTCGGCGGCCTCAAACACGGCTACGGATCAGACACGACGCGGACCGTGCACGTCGGCGAACCCACCGCCGAGGAGCGCGAGGTTCACGACGTCGTCAGACACGCACAGCAGGCCGGGTTCGAGGCCGTGCGGCCAGGCGTCGAGTGCCAGGAGATCGATCGCGTGTCCCGGGCGGTGATCACTGAAGCCGGCTACGGCGACTACTTCATTCACCGCGTCGGGCACGGAATCGGACTGACGACTCACGAGCCGCCGTACATGGTCGAGGGCGAAACCCAGATCCTCCACCCCGGCATGTGCTTCTCGATCGAACCCGGAATCTACCTGCCGGGCAGGTTCGGCGTACGGATCGAGGACATTGTGACGGTCGTTCCCGACGGCGGACGGCGACTCAATCAGACCTCGCACGAGATGAGAATCGTCCACTAGTTAGCCGACGTGGTCCACGATCTGACGTGGCCCCGGAACGAGATCGCTTCACCTGCGGTGATTGCGAAGTAGGTGACGGCGTTTCCCATGCACATAGTGCCCGGCGCCGCCCTCGGCGGTCCCCTCCTCCGGCAATAGTCGTGCATGGAAGAATCGCACCATGAATGCGGAGCAGCGGAGGCGTGCTGAGGACACCCTGAGAGTCGTGGACGCCCTCGTGACGGCGATGGGTCGGCGGAAGGATGTCTTCCACGTGGTCGAGGATTCAGAGGACCTAGACGAAGCGATCCGTCGTCTGATGGAACTGTTGGAGCTGGATGAATTGTCCTGCCGGGTAATCCTGGACATGCAAGTCAAAGGGTTCACTCGCGAACGGCGCCGGATTATTGCTGCTCACGCGGAAGAAATCAGATCGAGCCTGTCGTCTGGCGGGCAACCATAGAAAGCCGTTATGCAGGGGCTCTCTGATTCCCATATGACCCGCCCGCGGCCGGCTCCTGACGATCGGAGGGCAGCCGGCAGATATTAGGCGGTCTTCGCCGTGGTGACTGGGCGCACGCTCTCGCGTTCCTCCAGGGCTCCGGTGACGGAGGCGGTGAGGCTGTTGGCAATGTGGGTGCGTGCGAGGTCGGCCGCACCGGCGCCGTCCCCGGCAATGACCAGCTCGAGTATCTGGTGGTGCTGGTTGAGGTCGATGGTCCGGGGCTCATCCCCGGAGGGGAGTTCCAGGCCGATGCGGCGGTAGCGGTCGGACTTATCCCACAGGTCATCCAGGAGCTTGATCATGACATCGTTGTGCGAGGCAGCGTAGACGGCCCGGTGGAATTCGCGGTGCACCGTGATCGCGTCCTCGCCCCAGACCCGCGTGACCGGCAGGAGCTTCCCGGCGGCTGCGCGCATTGCCGCGATATCAGCATCCGTCCGGCGGGACGCTGCCAATTCTGTTGCGGATGGCTCGAGTGAGAGCCGGACTTCAAGAAGCTCCCGGGCTTCGGATGCGCTCATGGCGGCCACCCTGGAATCCCGGTGGGTGTCCATGATGATCAGGCCCTCGCTTGAGAGCCGGCGGATGGCTTCACGCAGCGGGGTGATGCTCATATGCATGTTGTCGGCCAGTTCGTACTGGGAGATGCGCGATCCCGGGGCCAGGCCGCCGGAGAGGATCAGTTGGCGGAGTTCGTTGTACGCCAGGCTGCCCTTGCTGGAAAAGACGTTCGTAGTGCTCATCTGACGCTCCCGAATCTCCTGCCGGGGTGTGGCCACGGCTGCTCACGGTGTAGCTCACTGGTGACATCTTATAAGAAATTCCTCCGGAGGGCTTGTGCTGGCCTGTCACTCCGCACGCTAACCTCGATCCACGGTCTTATAAGATATTTGCTCGAGCGGGCCAGTGGTCCCTCAGCAGCCTCGGGCCTGTGCAGTCATCGATCTTATAAGAAATAAGATACCCACCGAGGAGAGATTCAAAGATGAAAATCGTTTCCGCCCACGTCGGCACCATCCCCATCAGTTCCTCGATCCGGAACGCCTTCATTGACTTCACCAAGATGGACTGCACGATCATCGCGCTTGTCTCGCGACGTGTTCGTCGACGGAAAGCCCCTGGTTGGCTATGGCTTCAACTCCAACGGCCGCTACAACGCGACGGGCATCCTGAAGGACCGGATCCTTCCGCGCATCATGGACGCCCCGTCCGAGGACCTCCTTGATGAGGACGGCCAGCTCTCTCCGGAGAAGGCATGGGACCTGATGATGTCCAACGAGAAGCCCGGCGGACACGGCGAACGCTCAGTCGCCGTCGGCGTCGCCGACATGGCCCTGCACGACCTCGCCGCCAAGATCGCCGGCGTCCCGCTCTACCGGTGGATCTCGGACCACTACGGTGACGGCAACCCGGACAAGGACGTCTTCGTCTACGCAGCCGGCGGCTACTACGCCCCCGGCAAGAGCCTCGAGGACCTGCAGAACGAAATGCGCGGCTTCCTCGCCAAGGGCTACAACGTGGTCAAGATGAAGATCGGCGGCGCCGACCTGGCCGAAGACCTCCGCCGCATCGAAGCCGTGATCGAGGTCCTCGACGGCGACGCGTCCCGCCTGATGGTGGACGTCAACGGCAAGTTCGACCTGGAGACCGCGCTGGAATACGGCAAAGCCATCGACCAGTACGGGCTGTTCTGGTACGAGGAAGTCGGCGACCCGCTGGACTACGCCCTGAACGCCACCCTCTCCGAGCACTACAAAAACCCGATCGCCACCGGAGAGAACCTGTTCTCCCTCCAGGACGCGCGCAACCTGGTCCGCTACGGCGGGATGCGCCCGGACCGCGACTTCATCCAGGTCGACCCGGCCCTGAGCTACGGCCTGACCGAATACCGCCGGATCCAGGACATGCTCGCCCAGCACGGCTGGTCCTCGCGCCGCTGCATCCCCCACGGCGGACACCAGTTCTCCCTGCACATCGCAGCAGCCCTCAAGCTCGGCGGCAACGAGTCCTACCCGGGCGAGTTCCAGCCCACCGGCGGCTTCACCGACGACGCCGTCATCGTCAACAGCCGCGTGGCCCCGGGTGATCTGCCAGGCATCGGACTCGAAGGCAAGGCCGAGTTCTACAAGGTCCTGCGCGACCTGCACAGCTGACCCCTTCGGCAGCGCCCCGGTCCCGGGCAGCATCACTGCCCGGGACCGCACCTCCCCCTCACTCCGTCTGTCGTGCAAAGGAGCACCAAGATGTCACCCCACACTGATGCAGAACCCGCAGCATTCCACCCCGTCCAAGCAGCGATCCCGGCTCGGCCGGCTGCTGCGCGAACTCTGGTTCCAAGTTGTCCTGGGTGCCATCCTGGGCATCGCCGTAGGGCTTGCTCCTGCCGTCGGTCGGCAAACAGCTCACACCACTCAGCGACTGGTTCATCGCCCTGGTGAAGATGATCGTCATTCCCGTGGTGTTCTGCGTGGTGTCCCTTGGCATCGCCTCGATGGACAGCCTGCGCAAAGCCGGCCGCATCGGAGTGAAGGCATTGGGCTACTTCCTGGCCCTGTCGCTGGTGTCAATGCTGATCGGCCTGGTCGTGGCCAACGTGTTCCGCCCCGGCGAAGGGATGAACATCGACCCGTCACAGCTGGACTCCAGCAAGGTTCCGCCCGCCGCCAACAAGGGCTTCGACGGCCTCGAGTTCGTCAGCAACATCATTCCCGAATCACTGTTCGGCGCCCTGACCGGCCACACCATCATCGCCGCGCTGATGGTCTCCATCGTGTTCGGCGCAGCCATGAACGTCTCCGGCGAATCCGGCGCGTTCCTCACCAAGGGCATCCAGGCCCTGTCCACCGTGATTTTCAGGATCGTCAACTGGGTCATGCGCCTGGCCCCGATCGGCACGTTCGGCGCCCTGGCAGCAGTGGTGGCCAACTACGGCACGCAAAGCCTGCAGCAACTCGGCTACCTCGTCCTGCTGTTCACCGCCACCTGCGTCCTCTACGTCCTGGTAGTCCTGGGCATTATCGCCCGGACCTGCGGACTGAACATCTTCACAGTCATGCGCTACTTCAAGGCAGAACTGCTGATCGCCCTGAGCACCTGCTCAAGCGAAGCGGTCCTTCCGCAACTGATCAAGAAGCTCGAAGCCATGGGCGTCGGCAAATCCACCGTGGGGATCGTGATCCCCTCCGGATTCTCCTTCAACCTCGACGGCTCAGCCGTCTACCTGACCATGGCTTCTGTGTTCCTGGCCCAGGCCGTCGGCATCGACCTCTCCTGGGAGCAGCAGCTGGTCATGGTCGGCGTCATGATGCTCACCAGCAAGGGCACCGCGGGAATCGCCGGCGGCGCGTTCATCGTCCTGGCCAGCACCCTGAGCTCCGTCGGCGGCATCCCGCTTGCCGCCCTCGCGCTCATTGTCGGCATCGACCGGCTCCTGAACGAAGGCCGGGTCTTCATCAACGTCCTGGGCAATGTGATGGCAGCCGTCGTCGTCGGCAAATGGGAAAAGGACTACGACC
Organism: uncultured Actinomycetota bacterium; assembly: GCA_963807805.1. Lineage (GTDB taxonomy): Bacteria > Actinomycetota > Actinomycetes > Actinomycetales > Micrococcaceae > Arthrobacter. The sequence goes on from CAWECX010000007.1 coordinate 59,656, forward strand.
CCGAACAGGCCCGGAAGGCCCTGCACGCCTCAGGCCAGAAGAGGGGCCACATCGAAGCACAGCCACCGGCCGTCGTGGAGGCGGACAAGGTGGACATGCACTAAGGCCGCCTATGGTCCAGGCCGCCGCGCACTACCGCAGCGGCCTGGGCCGGCCTGAACCCCACACACCCAGCCTGACCGCAGCGCATCCACATCACCACGAGCAGAGGACCTTCCGGCACCATGGCCGCCCGCATCCTGATCACCACCGACTACCTCCACCCAGGCGATACCGTCGACCAGCTCCTGCGGGAACACGGGCTGGAGCCGGTCTACTCGCCGTTCCGCGGGGCACGGACCCGGGAGGAACGCCGCTCGATGTTCCACGGCATATCCGGCGCGATCCTCGCCAGCGAACCTGTCACCGCCGACATGCTCACCGGCGCGGCCTCGCTCCAGGTCATCGCGCGCAGCGGAGTGGGGTATGACTCCATCGACGTCCAGGCCGCGGCCGACACACCGGATCCGGGTCTGCAACGCCCCCGGAACAAACCACCATTCGGTCGCCGAACTGGCCATTGGGCTGGTCATCATGACTGCACGCCGCCTCGGCGACGTCACCGCCGCCGTCCGCCAGGGCCGCTGGCCCCGCGAGGCCGGCAATGAACTGCGCGGTTCCACCCTGGGCATCGTCGGCTACGGCCCCAGCGGACGCGCCACCGCAAGCCTGGGCGCCGCCCTCGGCATGACCGTCGTGGTCACCACCGCCCACCCCGACCCTGATAACCCTGCGGTCCGGTTCGCTGATTTCGACACCGTCATCCGCGACGCCGACTACCTTTCCCTGCACACCCGCGGAGGCGAGGGCACCGGCAAACTCATCGACGGCCCCCGGCTGGAAGCGATGAAACCCACGGCCATCCTCATCAACACCGCCCGCGGATCGCTGGTAGATGAAGTTGCCCTTGCCAGGGCACTGCACCGCGGCACCATTGCCGGCGCCGCACTGGACGTGCTCGACACCGAACCACTGCCCGCCGACAGCCCCCTCCGGGACCTGGACAACGTGCTCATCACCTCCCACCTCGCCGGACAGACGGCACAGGCGCGGACCCGGGCCGGCCTCGCAGCCGCGCACGCCGTCGTCGACGTCCTTGCCAATCGCGAACCGGCACACCCGGTGGACCGCTAAGGCCCGGACACCCACCACCGGTTCTCTGAGCTACCGGACGGCTCGGTCTACTAAAGCGGCTGTCAACCGCAGAACGACGGCGGAGCCTCCCTGCGCGGGCCGAGCCGCCGTCGTCAGGTGTTCAATGGAGAAGTCGACGTACCCGTCAGAAGTGGCTCGGCGGTTCGGGGATGTCGGAGTGGCCCGGGTGATCGTCGGCGGCGGGGCCACTCGAACGCCGAACCCCATGGTGGGCGTATTTGCCGCAGTTCCGGCAACGGCGGCGGAAGCCGCCGTCGGGGTCCGGTTCGGCCACCCAGTGGTGCCCCAGATTCAACCTGCACAGCAGCGCCCTAAGCATGAGGCAATCCATGTCGAGAATTGGATATGTGGCCCGCGCGAAAGCCTGTGCCGGGCCGCTTGTAGTTTACGCTCGGGGCGTCCCGACATCCATAGGGATGGCGTTTGGAAGCACGACGGCGGGATGTCCCGCCGTCGTCCAGTCCCCGCCGGCTCCCCGCTCAGTAAGCCTTGACCCGCTGTTCCACGACGAGGTGGATCAGGGCGAACACGCCGTCCTCATCGATGGCCGCCAAGCGCCGCGTCCAGGGCGGCCGGAACATCCCAGTCCTCGGTGACGGTGATGCCGAACCCGCCGAAGGCCCGGGCCATCAGGCCGAAGTCCGGGTTCTTCAGCTGCGTGCCGGACACGCGCGTCGGGTAGTGCCGTTCCTGGTGGGTGCGGATGGTGCCGTATTCCTGGTTGTCCATCACGATGACCAGCGGCGTGGCCCCGTACTGGGCGGCGGTGGCCAGCTCCTGCCCGTTCATCAGGAACTCCCCGTCCCCGGCGATGGTGACCACCCGGCGTCGGGGGTCGGCCAGCGAGGCCGCGATGGCCGAGGGGACGGAGTAGCCCATGGAGCCGTTGCGGGCGCTGATCATGGAGGCGTAGCGGCGGGTGGGGAAATAGCGGTGGGCCCAGTTGGTGTGCTCGCCCGCGCCGAACGTCACCATGGCATCCTCCGGCAGCCGCGGCACCAGGTTCGCCATCAGGGTGTCCATCCTGTGCCTGGCCCGCTGCCGGGCGCGGCCGGCGGCAGCGCGGCGAAGCGATTCCTGCTCGGCACGCATCCGGGCCGTCCACGCTTTCCACTCTTCCTTCACCGGCAGGTCGATGCCCGCAAGGTCCCGGACGAACGCCTCGGGCTTGGCCAGGATCTGCCGGGAGACCGGGCCCGAGCGGCCGCGCAGCGAGGGGTCGATGGTGACCAGGAAGTTCTTCTTGTTCCAGTCCTGCCGGCAGACAAACCCGTCCGTGATGACGTCGCCCGGGACTGTCCCCACAAACACCAGCAGGTCGGTTTCCTCCAGCAGGTCGTACGTGGGGCGGGGGCGGCCGTAGCCGATCGGGCCCACATAGGACGGGGAATCGAAGGAGACCGTGCCCTGCGTGCGCCATTCCGCTGCGGCCGGGATGTGGTGCCTTTCCAGCCATCCGGTCAGCTGGTCCGGCCGCTTCCTGGGTCCAGTCGTTGCCGCCGGTGACAAAGAGCGGCTTCGTGGACTCTGCCAGGGCAGCCTGCAGGGCAGCGGCGTCAGTGCTGCTCATGCCGCCCGCCGCCACCGGGATGGCCGGGTGCAGGGCCGGATCGATCTGCTGCCGGATGATGTCCTCCGGCAGGCCCACCACCACCGGACCCGGCCGTCCGCTCATGGCCGCGAACATCGCCTCGGCCACAATCTCGGACGCCCGCTCGGCGTGGTCCAGCACCATGACGCGCTTGGCGCCGGTATCGAACCACGCCTTGATGTCGAACTCCTGGAACGCCTCGCGGTCCCGGTGCGCGAACGGGATCAGGCCCACGAACAGCAGCATAGGGGTGGAGTCCTGCCATGCGGTGTGCAGCCCAACGTGGGCGTTGGCCGCCCCGGGCCCCCGGGTCACCATGGCCACGCCCGGGGCGCTGGTTCATTTTCCCGTCGGCCTCGGCCATGTAGGCGGCGCCGCCCTCGTGCCGGCAGACGATGGTTTCGATGTCCGAGCCGTGCAGGCCGTCCAGGACGTCCAGGAAGCTCTCGCCGGGAACCACGTAGGTGCGCTCCACGCCGTGGGCCACGAGCGAATCAACAATCACGTGCCCGGCGGACTTCAGGGCCGGGGCACCGGCCTGCTTCCCGTCGGATTGGCTTGCCTGCCGTGGACCGTCCGTGGAAATTACGACGGCGGCGGGCTGGGTGTGGGATGCGGTCAGGGTTGCTTCGGTTTCCGTTGTCATGGGCTTTCTTTGGCTGTGCGGGTTGGTTGGCGGTCGTACTGGATGGGGCGGGGGCTATTTCTTGAAGGTTGCCGCAGGCGGGTTGGCGATGACGGGTGCGCTGCCGGTGTAGCCGTCGCGGGCTTCGGCGATTTCGTGGATCCGGTTGCGGCAGGCGTACCAGCCGGCCACCATGAGGACGCGAGGCGATGAGCGGTGACCAGCATGGTGAGGGGGGAGTCGATGAAGACCATGATCAGGACGCCGGCGAGGAAGAGCAGGGAGAGGTAGCCGGTGTAGGGGGCGCCGAACATCCGGAAGGAGGGCCGTTCGAGCCAGCCTTTGTCTGCCCAGCGTTTGAGCTGGATCTGGCAGAGCACGATGGTGGCCCAGGTCATGATGATGCCTACGGAGGCGACGTTCAGGACGATTTCGAAGGCCTGGGCGGGGACGAGGTAGTTCAGCGGGACGCCGAGGAGGGAGACGCCGGCGGTGATGGCGATGCCGCCGTAGGGGACGCCGGCTTTGTTCATCCGCGGAGGCGAATTTGGGGGCGGAGCCGTTCACGGACATGGAGCGCAGGATCCGGCCGGTGGAGTAGAGGCCGGCGTTCAGGGAGGACAGGGCGGCGGTGAGGACCACGAGGTTCATGATGACGTCCACGCCCTGGATGCCGATGGAGCCGAAGAACGTCACGAACGGGCTGACGCCCTTTTCGTAGGAGGTGTAGGGCAGCAGCAGGGCCAGGAGGATGACGGAGCCGACGTAGAAGACGGCGATGCGGAAGACCACGGAGTTGATGGCTTTGGGCATGATCTTTTCGGGGTTTTCGGTTTCGCCGGCGGCGGTGCCGACCAGTTCGATCGAGGCGTAGGCGAACAGGACGCCCTGCATGAGGATGATCATGGGCAGCAGGCCGTTGGGGAAGATCCCGCCGTTGTCCGACGAGGAGGCTGAGGCCGACCTGCTGGCCGTCCACGGGGGTGCCGAAGATGACGAAGTAGGTGCCGACGAGCGAGGAAGATGACCAGGGCCGCGACCTTGATCAGGGCGAACCAGAATTCCATTTCGCCGAAGACCTTGACGGAGACGAGGTTCAGGGCCAGGACCACCACGCAGGGCGATCAGTGCCCAGGCCCACTGCGGCACGGCCGCCATCCAGGGGATGTAGTTGCCGAAGAAGTTCATGTACAGGGCGGCGGCGGTGATGTCCACGATGGTGGTGGTGGCCCAGTTGATCCAGTAGAACCAGCCGGAGACGAAGGCGGCCTTCTCGCCGAAGAATTCGCGGGCGTAGGAGACGAACGAGCCCGACGACGGGCGGTGCAGGACCAGTTCACCCAGGGCGCGCAGGATCAGGAACGCGAAGAAACCGCAGACGGCGTAGGCGATGACCAGTGAGGGGCCGGCCGCGTTCAGCCGGCCGCCGGCGCCGAGGAACAGGCCGGTGCCGATCGCACCGCCGATCGCGATCATCTGGATCTGCCGCGGTTTGAGGTTCTTGTGGTAGCCCTTGTCCTCCGCATGGAGGGACGACTCGGTGGCGTGCGCATGGCCGCCGTCGATCAGGTGGTCGGGTACGGCATGCGGTCCGCTACAACCTCGTCATTGGGGTTGTTGGGCATGGTTGATCCTTTCGAGTCGGGGAAGATCTAAGCAGGGTGGGGGAAGAATGTTGCCGGGCTGTGCAGCCCGGGCATTTAGAAAACGGACCAGCCGGTGCGGTCGGAGAGGTCGGCAAGGGCTGCGGTGCCGGCCAGGGAGTTTCCTTTGGCGTCCAGCCGCGGACTCCAGACGCAGATGGCGCATTCGCCTGGGACGATGACCAGGATCCCGCCGCCCACGCCGCTTTTTCCGGGCAGGCCCAACGCGGTAGGCGAACTCGCCGGCGGCGTCGTACATGCCGCAGGTCAGCATGATGGAGCCGATGCGTTTCGCCTCGCTGGGAGACACCACGGTTCCGTGTGTTCCCTGGCCGTCGCCGGGCGAGGAAGAGTCCGGCCTTGGCCAGCTCCACGCAGGTCATCATGATGGAGCACTGCCGGACATAGTTTGCCACCACTGATTCCGCTGGCTGCGCCAGGTTGCCGAAGTCCTTCAGGAAGTGGGCCAGCGCCAGGTTGCGGCTGCTGCTGGAAAGCTCGCCGGCTGCGGCGGCCTCATCGATGAACGGCCCTGCGCTGCCCGCCTGGGCGGTGAGGAACCGCAGCAGCCGGGCGGCGGCGTCGGGCGTTTCCTTCATCAGGTGGTCGGTGACCACCAGGGCGCCGGCATTGATGAAGGGGTTCCGCGGGATGCCGTGCTCCACTTCCAGCTGGACCAGGGAGTTGAACGAGGTCCCGGACGGCTCGCGCAGCACGCGGGACCACAGCGTTCCTGAGCGGTCGCCCCTGGAGCGCCATGGCCAGGGTGAACACCTTGGAGATGCTCTGGATGGAGAACGGAACGCCAGCATCGCCGGAACTGAACACCTCCCCGGACGTGGTGGCAACCGCGATCCCGAACCTGTTGAACGGCACCGCTGCCAGGTGCGGGATAGTGGCCGGGACAGAGCCGCTTTCCCGCTGTGGCCTGTGGCTGCGGACGATGTCGTCCAGAATCGGGCCCAACGGCGGTGCCTCAAGTGCTGTGGTCATTTCCTGCCTACGTGCTTCTTTGTGCGTGCCGGCCCATTCCTGGAGGTGGAGCAGTGCCACCAGCGCATCCCGGGGGTTGCCGAAGTCCAGGCCGGTGACGCGGTGATGCCTTGCTGATCCGGTAATAGACGGTGTTCTTGTGCAGCTTCAGCCGGGCCGCGCATTCGGCGACGTCAAGGCCTGCTTCGAAGTAGGCGTGCAGGGTTTCGGCGAGTTCGACGTCCTGCCGCAGCAGCGCGGAGAGGCTGCGGTGGCGGAACGTGGAGGACGCGAAGTTCTGCACCGCCTCGCGGAAGAGGATCTCTGCTTCGAAGTCGTCCACGGTGGCCACGGCACGGTCCGGAGAGGTCCCGACGCAGCGCAGCAGGGCGCCGGTGATCCCGGTGGTGGAGTGGATGGACAGCAGGTCCGGGACTACCGGACCGACGGCCGCGAACGGGCTGATGCCAAGGTGTTTGCCGGCGTCGCGGACGATCGATTCGGCAAGGCTCCGCAGACCGGGTTCCGCGGCGGTTGACTGGAGCCCGGGGACAATCACGGCGGTATCGCCCTTGAACTGGCCCACGACGGCGGAGGCCTTGTAACGCGGCAGCGTGGATGGACGCCAGGTTGGCAAGTTCGCCGTGCTTCAGCGCCGCGTCATCGGCCTGGGCTTCGGCATCCGGGATGCCGATCAGGATCAACGCTGCCGGACGCTCAGCGGGGATCTTCCCGCTGTGGGCACTGGCTGCGGCTTCGGCCGGACCCGAAAGGATCCGCGCAATGCGGTCTTCGCGCATGTGCACGGACTGCTGGTTGCGGTAGCGGATCAGCTCGGCAGATGCCCGGGCGGCTGATCCGTTGAGCACGTAGTCAACGTCCGCGCCGAAGCCTGCGCCGGTTTCCTGCAGCCAGATGTAGCCCATGATCCGGTCTCCGGCGAACAGCGTGATGGCCACGCGTTCCCGCAGCCCGTCCTGCGGCCGCGCCGGCACCCGCACCGGCAGCCGGGTCCTGTGCAGTTCACGGTAGGCGCCCAGGTCCTTGAGCAGAAGCTCATACTTGCGCGGACCGCGCCGGGCGAGGATGGAGGCCTTACGCAGCTCGTCGATGTCGTTGGAAACTGTGGAGTAGGCCAGCACCTTGTTGGCGGCGTCCTCGATGACCACGTGGCTGGAGGTGAGCCTGGCCGTGGTCTGGGCGATGGCAAACAGGTCCTCTTCCAGCAGCGTCAGCACTTCGCTCTGGTAACTGCGTGGCTGGATGCGGTCCTTGGCGATGGACAGCAGCCGGTCCCAGTCAGCGTCCGGGTCCACCAGCAGCAGGCCCGTGCCGGCGTCGCGGAGCAGTTCCTCGGCCTCGGCGAGCTCTTCCCGCTTGCCTTTCACGGCCACCACCGTCGGCGGGTTCTTCACGAGCCGCCGCAGCGCAGGCAAAGCCGAGCGGCCACGGACGCCGATCAGCAGGACAAAGGCTGTGCCGCCGTCGGACGTTTCATCGTCGGCATCCAGGATCAGGATCCGTTCAATGGCGGACGCTGCGGGAGCGGGCCGGAGGATCAGGCTCGCGAAACCCAGGGGGAGATCCGAGAGGATGTCGTCCACCGTCACCGCTGCCATGGTTTCCTTTGCGTCGATCTGGCCGGACCACTCTGTCCGGTCACATCATGCTATCGACGCAGGTGTCCCCCAAATATGGAAGAGAACCCAAATGCAGCACCAGCTTTTCAGTCGTTGATCCAAGTCTTGTCATACAGCCGGTCGCAGCGACGTGATCATCCGCCGAATGTCCCGGTATTCGTCAGTTTCCAGATATCTTCCTGCCTGCTCCAGGATAGGCAGTGATTCGGCCCCCGGCGTCACGTTGTTGTCAGGGTTGAAAAACGCGCCGAACATCGCCGCCGTGGGAGGCCAGTTGAAGAAATGGAAAATGCACGACGCCGAGTCCCCCGTGGGTGCCGGGACCGACGTGATGCCGTACGCAGCAGCGGGTGTGCCGGCCGGACCCGGCGCCGCCTCGTTCCCTCGCGTCTCGTAGACGAACCGCGGAGTTCCCTGGTCCTGGATGAGGCGCGGCAATTCCTCGGAATCCAGCACCGAGTACGGGTACCGGTCCATGCACGTGGACCCCACCGCCATGTTGGTCCGGAGCGTCGCCAGCGGCTTGCCGGCCGCGTTGGTCACTTCCGCGAAGGCCCCGCCGCCTTCGGGCAGTTCCCCTGCCGGGTCCCGCACGCTCCACGCCGCAGGGTGGTCGAAGGTCAGCTGGCCGTCCGCCGTGGTGAAGCTGGTCCAGGCCGACGCCGGCGCCGCACCCGGGGCGTTCGGCGAGCCGGCCGCCGTCGGCGTCGTGGTGGTTGGTGCCTCGGCAGTTGCTGTTGCGTCCGCCGTCGGGGAAGAGACAGCGGGGCTGGAACTGGACGTCGGCGCAGGTCCCGCCTGCGGGCCGCAGCCCGTGAACAGCAGGGCCAGGAGAAAGGCCGTGGGAAAAACCGCCACTGGTTGCGGCCGGACTGCGCATCACACCCTCCTTTGGGCTGGAACTGGTCCTTAAATTGTGGATTCACCGGGCCTGAAAGGAGCCGCCCACGGCTCCATTGGCGCCGAACCGTTGCTGGCATAACGGGGCATAACAACGCACCGCTGACCCACGGGGCTGGCCTCCGGAACCATGACGCAAGCATGAAGCAGCGTTGCGGATCATGGCTTCCCATTGCCCGGTTTGGCCTTATACGGCGCGTTCCATGGCGTCATAAGTAGCCCGGTTTCGTCCTGTTGAGCGCCCGTAGCCACATGCTGGCCAAGCCCGTGGCGGCCGTGTTTAGGTGGTTCCCAAGCCCCGGCCGGGCCACGTCAGCAACAAACGCATCACGAACAGGAGGACCCGATGCCGCACCCATCCATCTGCACCAACGGCACCAGCGCCCCACGTTCCTGTTGTTGCCCAATGCCCTGACCAGCGCCACCGTGCACGGGCCGCCCTGGACCCCGCCTGCCACTGACGGCGTCGGCGTCCTTATCCCGCTCTCACTGACCTCCGGAACGCACCCCGGGCAGGCTCCGCTGTACCCGCCCCCGGCGTGACCCATCCACAGCCCCGCCCCACGTTGTCGCGCTTCATCACCCATGAAAGGCCACCATGTCATCCGCTGCACCTACCCTCCCCTCTCCCCGGGCCGGATCCACGTTCACCCGGCGCCGTGCCCTCGGCGCTTTCCTGGCCATCCCGGCGCTCGGGCTCCTGACCGCCTGCGGCGGAAGCGCCACGGCCGGCAACGTCCAACCCACCCAGGCCACCGCCCCGCTCGCCACAACAGTCCCGGCCGGCACCACCATCACCGTGGGCGACCCCAGCGTCAAGGTTGCCCTGGAACTCTCCGGGCTCATCAAGGAACTCGATTTCACCGTGGAGTTCGCCAACATCTCCGGCGGCCCGCAGACCACCGAAGCCTTCCGGGCCAACGCCCTGGACGTCGGGTCCGTGGCAGACATCCCGCCCATCCACGCGACCTGGACGGGCCTGGACGTCCGCATCATCGCCAGCGCCTTTCGGCAGGACGCCGTGAACCACCCGCTGTATGAACTCGGCATCGCCCCCGGAGCGGGAATCACCTCCCTGGCGGACCTGCGGGGCAAGAAGATCGCCTACAGCCCGGGCCAGGCCCAGGGCGCCCTGGTGCTGCGGATCCTGGAGAAGGCCGGGCTGGCCCAGGACGACGTGAAGCTGGTGGAACTGCCCAGCACCGGCGACGTCTACTCCACCGCCCTGGCCAGCAAGCAGGTGGATGCCGCCCCCATCGGCGGCGTGCAGATCAAGCGTTACCTCTCCAAATACAAGGCCGACGGCGGATCCACCCTGCGCCACGGCCTGCGCGACGATCCCGGACACCTGTACTCCCCCGCCAAGGTCCTGGACGACCCCGCCAAGGCGGCAGCCCTGGCCAAGTACACCGAGGTTTGGGGCAAGGCCAAGCGCTGGATCGAGGACCACCCCGACGAATGGATCGAGGGCTACTACGTCAAGGACCAGGGCCTCTCCCGTGAGGACGGGCAATACCTGGTGGATGCTGCGGGCAAGGCGGACCTGCCGCTGTCCTGGACCGAAGCCATCGAACGCCACCAGCAGACCATCGATTTGCTCTCCCGGGAGCAGAAGAAGCCGGAACTCGTGGCCAAGGACCTCTACGACACCCGCTACGAGGCCATTGCCGGAACCGCCTTCGCCGCAGCCGGGAAGGCCGCCGCGTGAGTGCCGCAACCGTGGCGGAACGCACCGCCGTCGAACCCCGGCAGCAGCACGCATCCGCGGGCACTGCCGACGTCCGGCCCACCGGCCGCCGGCTGGGACCCGGACCACGACGCCGGCTCGCCTGGCTGCTGGGCCCGGCAGCCCTGCTGCTGCTCTGGACAGCCGCCTCCGGCACAGGCCTGCTGGATCCCCGGATCCTCTCCGAACCCTGGACTGTGGTGGCCACCGCCGGCGAACTCATCGCCGACGGCAGGCTCCAGGAGAACCTCGCCATTTCCGCCCAGCGTGCCGGCCTTGGACTGTTCTTCGGCATCGTCGTCGGCGCGCTGCTGGCACTGGTCTCCGGGCTCAGCCGGGCCGGCGAGGCGTTCATTGACGGGCCCGTGCAGATCAAGCGCGCCATCCCCGGACTCGCCCTGATCCCCCTCCTCATCCTGTGGTTCGGGATCGACGAGACCATGAAGGTCCTCACCATTACCCTCGGTGTCTTCGTCCCTATCTACCTGCAGACGCACGCCGGCCTGCGCGGCATCGACCTGCGCTACGTCGAACTGGCGCAGACCGTGGGCCTGAGCCGTGCCGGTTTCATCCGCCGCGTGGTCCTCCCCGGCGCCCTGCCCGGGTTCTTCCTGGGCCTCCGGTTCGCCGTCACCGGTGCGTGGGTGTCACTGGTGGTGGTGGAACAGATCAACTCCACCAGCGGCATCGGCTACATGATGGAACTCGCCCGCACCTATGGCCAGACCAACATCATTGTCCTCGGGCTCGCCGTGTACGGCATTCTCGGCCTGCTCTCGGACGGCGTTGTCCGCTTCATCGAACGAAAGGCCCTCTCATGGCAGCGCACTATGGCGGGCTGACCGCCGTCGCCCCCGCAGGCACAGCCCCTTCAGGCAACCCACCCTTCGCGGGCCGCCGCCGCACCCCCGAAGCCCCCACGGTTTCGGTTCGTGGACTGGTCCGCGGGTTCGGGCCGAAGGGCGTCCTGAACGGCGTGGACCTGGACATCGCCCCCGGAGAATTCGTGGCCCTGCTCGGCCCCAGCGGCTGCGGCAAGTCCACCCTCCTGCGGGCCCTCGCCGGACTGGACCACGATGTAAAGGGCAGCGGCGTCATCAACGTCCCGGACCGCGTATCGGTGGTCTTCCAGGACTCCCGGCTCCTGCCCTGGGACACCGTCCTGGGCAACGTCACCCTGGGCCTGCGGGATCACGACGCCGATGCCAAGGCCCGCAGCGCCCTCGCCGAAGTGGGGCTCGCGGGACGGGAAAAATCCTGGCCGCACGAACTCTCCGGCGGTGAGCAGCAGCGTGTGGCGCTGGCCCGCTCCCTGGTCCGGGAACCGCAGCTGCTGCTGGCCGACGAACCCTTCGGCGCCCTCGACGCGCTGACCCGCATCAGGATGCACGGCCTCCTTCGCGACCTCGTGGCCGCGCACCGGCCCGCCGTCCTGCTGGTCACCCACGACGTGGACGAGGCCATTGCACTGTCGGACCGGATCGTGGTCCTGGACAACGGCCGTGTTTCCACTGTCCGCACGGTGGCGCCTGGAGTTGGCTCAACCGCTGCCGGAACCCGCACAGACACCGACGCCGCCGGGCACGAAGCCCTGCGCCGGGACCTCCTCACTGCCCTCGGCGTCGACGTCAACACCGCCAGCCACTGAACACCCCTGTATCCGCCCTCATCACGCCGCCCCACGAGCCAAGGAGCATCCCATGAGTTCGCCGAACCCTGATTCCACCCAGCGCACGCTGCATTTGAACGCCTTCCTGATGAGCACCGGCCACCACGAGGCATCGTGGCGGCTGCCCGAAAGCGACCCCCACGCAAGCACCCGGGTGGAGCACTACCAACATCTTGCCCGCACCGCCGAACGCGGCAAGCTGGACTCCATCTTCTTCGCGGATTCGCCGGTGCTGCTCGGCGAGGTGGGCCGCCGCCCGGCCGGCAAGCTTGAGCCCACCGTGCTCCTGACCGCCATCGCCGGCGCCACGGAGCGCATCGGCCTGATCGCCACGGCGTCCACCACCTACAACGAGCCCTACAACCTGGCCCGCCGCTTCGCCTCCGTGGACTGGGTCAGCGGCGGGCGGGCCGGATGGAACGTGGTCACCACTGCCGGTCCCGACGCTGCCCGCAACTTCGGCGTTGACGATCAGCCCGCCCACGCCGTCCGGTACGAACGTGCCGCCGAGTTCATCGAAGTGGCGCAGAAACTCTGGGACAGCTGGGACGACGATGCCGTGTTGGCGGACAAAGCCGACGGCGTCTGGGGCGACGCAGAGCGGATCCGCCCCATCGACCACAGCGGCAAGCAATTCAAGGTCCGCGGCCCGCTGAACGTTCCCCGCTCGCCGCAGGGGCACCCTCTGATTGTCCAGGCCGGATCTTCGGAGGACGGCAAGGACCTCGCCGCCCGGTACGCGGACGCTGTGTTCACCGCCCACCAGACCCTTGGCGACGCCCAGGAGTTCTACCGGGACCTGAAGGCCCGGACCGCCGCCGCGGGCCGCGATCCGGGGACCATCAAGATCCTGCCAGGAATCGTCCCGGTCATCGGCGCCACGGTGGCGGAGGCCCAGGCCCTGGAACGGGAACTGGACCGGCTGATCAAGCCCGAATACGCACGCATCCAGCTGGCCAAGACCCTGAGGGTGGCGCCGGAGGACCTGCCCCTGGACCGCCAGCTGCCGGACAACCTGCCCAGCGAGGACGAGATCGAGGGCGCAAAGAGCCGCTACACGCTGATCGTCCAGCTGGCCCGCCGGGAGAAGCTCACCGTCAGGGAGCTGATCGGGCGCCTGGGCGGCGGACGCGGGCACCGGACGTTCACCGGCACCCCGGTCCAGGTGGCGGACGCCATCCAGGACTGGTTCGACGGCGGCGCGGCGGACGGTTTCAACATCATGCCGCCCGTCCTTCCCTCAGGGTTGGAGGCGTTTGTGGACCAGGTGGTGCCCATCCTCCAGGAGCGCGGCCTGTTCCGCACGGAGTACACCAGCCGGACCCTGCGCGGGCACTACGGCCTGGAGCGCCCGGCCAACGGTTCCTCCGGGGCACGCGCCGGGGAACTGGCCTCGACCGGTTCGGCGCTCTGATGGGCCGGCAGCTGAAACTGAACCTGTTCATCTACCCCGGCGGCCACCATGAGGCCGCCTGGCGGCACCCGAAATCCGCCACGGACCGGCTTCTGGACATCAGGTTCTACCAGGAACTGGCCCAGCGGGCGGAAGCCGCCAAGCTGGATGCGGTGTTCTACGCCGACGGCCCGGCCCTGGAAAGCAATGTGCAGTTCGCCACCCGGTTCCGGATCGAGCCGTTCACGTGGCTGTCCGCGATCGCCGTCGCCACCGAGCGGATCGGCCTGATCGGCACCGCCAGCACCACCTACCTGGAGCCGTACAACGCAGCCCGGCTGTTCGCCTCGCTGGACCACATCAGCAACGGCCGGGCCGGCTGGAACATCGTGACCACGGGCGCGGAGCGCGCGGCCCGGAACTTCGGGCTGGACGAACATCCGCCGCACGCCGAGCGCTATGCCCGGGCGGACGAATTTGTCCGGGTGGTGGGCAAGCTCTGGGACAGCTGGGAGGACGGGGCAGTAGTGTCCGACGCCGGAACGGGGGTTTTCGCCGACACCTCACGGATCCATCCGATCCGGCATGAAGGCGACTATTTCCGCGTGGAAGGCCCGCTGAACACCCCGCGTTCGCCGCAGGGCCGGCCGGTCTATGTGCAGGCAGGGTCCTCCGCCGATGGCAGGGCTTTCGCGGCCGAACATGCGGAGGCGGTGTTCACGGCCCACCAGTCCCTGGAGAGCGCGCAGGCGTTCTACGCGGACATCAAAGCCCGGGCGGCGGCGTTCGGCCGGGACCCCGGCCAGCTCCTGGTGCTGCCCGGCATCAGCCCGTACCTGGGCTCCACCGAAGCAGAAGCGAAAGCGTTGAAGCAGGAGTTCGACGAGCTCACCCAGCCGGAATACGGGCTGGGGATCCTGCGGAAGCTGCTGGGCATCGACCTGGACGGAGTGCCGCTGGACGGTCCCTTCCCGCCGGAGCTGCTGGCCACCGCGGGCAAGGCCGGCAGCCGCAGCCAGCTGGTCCTGGACATCATCCGCCGCGAAAACCTCACCGTCCGGCAGGTGCTGCACCGGTTTCGCCGGCGCCCGCGGACACTACGTTTTTGCCGGGACTCCCGTGCAGGTGGCGGACGAAATCCAGCACTGGTTCGAGCAGGGCGCGGCGGACGGGTTCAACATCATGCCGCCGTGGCTGCCCGGCGGGTTCGAAGCCTTCGCCGACGAAGTGGTCCCCATCCTGCAGTCCCGCGGCCTGTTCCGGACCGAATACTCGGCCCGGACGCTGCGCGGACACCTGGGGCTGGACCGGCCCGACAGCCAGTACAGCCAGCAACTCCAGGGCGCACAGGCCTGACCGAACCGCGCAGGTGGCGTGCCGCCGTCGGATCCTTTCCATGAGAGGTGGACGCGGCCCGCCACCTGGGTCCACACTTCCTAAATGGACGCACCTGCGGTGCCCATCCGCACACCCGACCAGCGCATCCGGGTCTTCGTCAGTTCCACGCTGAGGGAGCTCGAGTCCGAGCGCCGCGCCGTGCGGGAGGCCGTCGAGTCGCTGCAACTTGCCCCGGTGATGTTTGAGCTGGGAGCCCGTCCCCACCCACCGCGTTCGCTCTACCGTTCCTACCTCGCCCAGAGCGACGTGTTCGTCGGAATCTACGGCGCAAGCTACGGCTGGGTGGCGCCCGGGGAGGACGTGTCCGGCCTCGAGGACGAGTACGCACTGTCCGGCGGCCTGCCCAAGCTGATCTATGTCAAGGACGGTGTGGCCCGCGAGCCCCGCCTCGACGCGCTGCTGGACCGCATCCGCGACGACGATGACGCCTCGTACAAACGGTTCACCGATCCGGCGGAGCTCGGCGCGCTGGTACTGGCAGACATTGCCGTGCTCCTCGCCGAGCGTTTCGATGCGAGCCGCCTGCCCGCGGATGAACCACCGGCGCGGCCGGTGTTCGGCGGGCGGGTGCCGGCCCCGTTCAGCGCCATCGTGGGACGCGGCGGCGCCATCGCCACGGTGCGCGAACTGCTGGACCGGCCGGATGTGAGGCTGGTGACGCTGACCGGCCCCGGCGGGATCGGCAAATCCAGGCTCGCCATCGAAATCTCCACCACCATTGCCGGCGAGGGGACCGACGTCGTCTTTGTCATGCTCGAATCCGTCCGCTCCCCCGACCTGGTGCTGCCCGCCATCGCGCATGAGCTGGGGGTCCGCGACATCGGTGACGGACCCCTGGAGGAGAAGGTGGTCACCGCACTGGACGGCCGCCGGATGCTGCTGGTGCTGGACAACATGGAGCACGTGCTGGATGCGGCGCCCGTGGTGGTAGCCCTGATCTCGGACCTGCCGGGCCTCACCCTCCTGGTCACCAGCAGGTCGCCCTTGCGGGTGCGTCCGGAACGTACGTTCGAGGTGCCGCCGCTGGAGGTTCCGGTGGACAACGCCGGGCTGACGCCCGAGGCCGCCGCCGGCATCCCTTCCGTGGCGCTGTTCGTTGAACGCGCCCGCGCCGTGCGGCCCGACTTCGGGCTGACCCCGGTCAACTGCGCGGCGGTGCTGGGAATCTGCCGTGCCCTTGACGGAGTACCGCTCGCCCTCGAACTCGCCGCTGCACGCATCCGCACGCTCACCCCGGAGAGCATCCTCGAACGGCTGGGCGACGGCCTTGGCCTGCTGTCCGGCGGTGCGCGGGACCTGCCGGAACGCCAACGGACCCTGGCCGGCACCATCCTGTGGAGCGTGGACCTGCTGCCCGCCGCAGCCCGCGCCGGCTTTGCCCGGCTGGCCGTCTTTGCAGGCCCCTTCACCCTGCCGGCGGCGGAGGTCCTGGTGGGTGAGGGAGCGCTCGATGTGCTGGACGTCCTGGTGGAATCGAGCCTGGTAAGCCAGCGTGATGTGGGCGGTCAGAGCGTCTTCAGCCTGCTGGCCACGGTCCGTTCGTACGCCGCCTCCCTCAGCAGCCGCGACGAGTGGGATGACGCCCGGGAGGCCCACGCACGCTATTTCTCCGGCCTCGCCCGGGAAGCTGCGGGTGGCCTGCGCGCAGGCGAGAGCCGCTGGCTCGCCGAACTGGCCCTCCAGCAGGCGGACCTCGCCTCCGCCGTCGGATGGCTGACAGCCAACGGTCAGTGGGAGCGTGCGGCGGAGCTGGCGTGGTCGCTGTACCTCTATCTCTGGCTCGGCGGCCTGCTGGGGCAGGTCCGGATCTGGATGACCCGGCTGCTGGATGAGGCCGCTGCCAAGGACGAAACGGTCTCCGGCCGCACCGAGGCGATCGCCCTCTACTTCACCCGGGCCATCGCCTTCTGGCAGCAGCAGGACGTGGACCTGGTGGGTGGCCTCACCCGCAGCGCACGGCTTTTCGCCCAGTCCGGGGACGCCTCCGGCGAGGCGCTCGCGCTCGTGTCCGTTGCGCTGGCACGGCTCTCGGCCCCGGTTCCCGACGTCCCCGCAGCCATCGGCGACCTCGAACGCAGCCTTGACCGGTTCCGGGCCGGCCGGAACCGGTGGGGCGAAGCGATGTCGCTGGTCACCATGGGCCGGGTGCTGCTGGTGGCCGGTCAGGGCGAGGCTGCGGCGTCGCGGTTCGAGGAAAGCCTGGCGTTGGCGAGCGCGGAGGGCGAACCCCTGGGCATTGCCATCGCGGTCCACCACCGGGGCTGGGTGCGGTTGCGCCAGGAGGATCCCGACGGCGCCGCGCAGGATTTCGCGCGCGGACTGGAGATCTCTGCCGCCCTGGGCCACGACGAAGGCATCGCCTATGGACTCGAGGGGCTGCTGGCCGTGGCAGCCAGCAGCGGTGACGCCGTCCGCGCCGGCGAGCTGGCGGGGGCCGCGGAGGCACTCCGCCAGCGCACGGGGCTCTTCAACGCAGCCGCCCTGACGTTCCACGGTCCGGTAGTGGACGCGCTGCGCTCAGGCGGGCTTGGAGAGGCGTTCGACGACGCCGCGGCCCGCGGCCGCACCTTGCCCCTGGAGGAGGTGCTGGCGCATGCCCGCACCTGAAGCCATCGCCGGGACTGACCGCGTGCGGCCGCCCGTGAGGTGGCTGGCGGTCCTGGTCCTGCCGTTCCTGTTCATCGCTGCCGGCATCCTCCTGTTGCTGCCTGGCCGCAGTGCCGAGCTGTTCGCATGGCCCATCAGGCCGCCCCTGACCGGGATGGTCCTTGGGTCCGCGTATGTCGGCGGGATGGTCTTCTTCGCGGGCGTGCTCCGGACCCGGGAGTGGCACCGCGTGCAGCGCGGCTTCCTGCCCGTGGTTGTCTTTGCCTCGTTGCTGGGCATCGCGACGATGCTGCACGCGGGACTGTTCACGCCCAATCTGTCGTTCCTGGCATGGGCGGTGCTCTATGCCATCACGCCCTTCCTCGTCGCTGCTGCCGCACTGGCCCAGCGGCGGGCGGATCCCGGGCTGCCGTCGCGTCAGGACGCAGTCATCCCGGCGGCGGTTGCGTGGATCCTGGGCGCGGTAGGCGGCGCTGCCACGCTGACCGGGCTCGCGATGTTCGTGTTCCCCGCCCCGTTCCTGGCGGTCTGGGGATGGGACGTCACGCCGCTGACGGCCCGGACCCTGGGAGCGGTCCTCAGCCTCACCGGATTCGTCAACGGATCCATGGTGGCGGACCGGCGCTGGACCAGCTACCGCCTGCTCTTCGCCGCCCAAGTGGTGAGCCTCTGCTGCATCCTGGCGGCGATCGGTGTTGGACGCGCCGACGTCCACTGGGACCGGCCGGCCGCGTGGGCCTTCGTGGCCCTCCTGGTGCTGGCCCTCGCGTGCTATGGGGGCCTGACGGTGTGGGCGGAGCGGCGGCTGAGGCGGGCTCAGGCGGCGGCCACCGGGACTTTCGGCCTTAATGTCATTCTCGACGGACTCGCCCGCTCGATTCCCGGCCACGGCGACGCCAGCGACGACCAGAACCCCGGCATCTGAACCAGCCCCTGGACGGAACGTCGGGGGCAGCAGCGCGTCGGCAATGCCAGCGCTATAGCTTATTCGTACTGTGTACGGTACTTTTTGCGTACATGGTACGAATGCGCCGTCGTGCCCGACAGTCAGTTCTGCCGCCAGCCCCCGGAAGCGACTGGATTACTGGACTGCCTCACCCATCGCCGGCGCGTATGGGCACTTCTGCCAGGAGCGAGATCATGACACCCGAAACCATTCCCCGTCCCCGTCCGAAACCACGGGCAAGATGGCTCGTGCCCGGGGCCTTGATCCTGCTCAGCCTCGTCCCCGTCATCGCAGGGGCAGCGCGTCTGACCGACCTGACCGGAGGCCAGGTAACACCGGAAAACGCCCGGTTCTTCGACTCCCCCATCCCCGTTCTCGTCCACATACCCGCTGTTACCGTCTACCTGATACTCGGATCCTTCCAATTTGTCCCCTCGCTTCGCCGGGGCAAGCGCGGCAAGCTCAGCTGGCACCGGATCGCCGGACGAACCCTGGTCCCCGCAGGCCTGCTCGCCGCCCTCTCGGGTCTCTGGATGGCGGTGTTCTACGACCTGCCGCCCCTGGACGGGCCGCTGCTTCTTGTGCTGCGGCTGGTCTTCGGCTCCGCCATGGTGGCCTTCATCGTCCTGGGGTTCATCGCAGTCAGGCGCCGGAACTACGTCCGCCACAGCGAATGGATGTCCCGTGCCTATGCCATCGGCATCGCCCAAGGAACCATTGTTGTCGTCACCATTCCCTGGATTCTCCTGATAGGACCGGTCGACGAGCTCACCCGGGCGCTCCTCATTGGGGCGTCATGGGTTGTCAGCCTGGCGGTGGCCGAATACTTCATTCACCGGCGTGCCCGAGGACCCCAACCGACATCCCGCGCCGCGCTCAGGCCAGCCCCGGCGTCCTAAACCGATACTGGACTTGGCCAACACTGTTGAGATCAACGAAAGACTGCACACCATTCGCCGCCGAGAAGAATCGAGCCCACGGTGGCCAACAGACCAACACCGCTCCCTCCAGACAACGCTTCCGAAGACGGGGGCACCAGGCGCAGCCCTCGCCAGGACGCCCGGGCAAAATGGCGGATCGGGCCGGTGGTGGCCGGCTCCCTGGCCACCGGCCTCCTCGCCGCACTGCTCCTTGCCATCGCCCCCTTTGTTCGGGCACGGGAGAGCGAGATGTCCGGTGCGGTACTTTGCGGATTCGCCCTGGGCTGGGCCTTACTGGCCGCCCTCTCGGTGCGGTTCACCGACCAACCTCAGCGGTGGGCAGCGGCTCCAGCACTGTTCATGGGCGTCGGCGGCCTTCTCCTGATGTGGTTCGGCCCCTCCGCGGACGAGGCACTCAACTGGGTGTGGCCTCCCGCGCTCCTTGCATTGGTGATCTGGATGTTCACCCGCGCCCGCAGGCAGCTTCACAGCCGGAGCAGGAGATGGCTGCTCTACCCCGTCATGGTGGTTCTGGCCCTTTCTTCGATCGGTGGTGGATACCAGACCTTGGGCGCCGCCGCGGACGCCGCCGCCCACCCGAGGCCTGGCCAGCTGATCGACGTCGGAGGACACAGCCTTCACCTGAACTGCATTGGTTCAGGCAGCCCCACCGTTGTACTTCAACCGGGCGGGGGCGAAATGTCCTCCAACCACGGCTGGATAACACCCGACGTCGCCCGTGACACCAGGGTCTGCACCTACGACCGTGCCGGACGGGGCTGGAGCGAAGCTGCTGACACCGCACAGGACGCCACGCGTATTTCCACCGACCTTCATACCCTGCTGCACCGCGGGAACATCCCCGGCCCGTACGTGCTGGCCGGGCATTCGTTCGGTGGCCTCTACGTCCTCACCTTCGCCGCGCGCTACCCCGACGAGGTCGCCGGCATGGTGCTGGTGGACTCCACCGCGCCGGCACCGAACCCCCAGGCGGAGACTTCTGCGTCCGGCAGCAACGACATCCTTGCCCGTGCCTCGGCGCTGATATCGACCTCAGCCCGGCTGGGACTGGGCCGTCTGTATGCTGCGTTCGAGGGCGACAGCCTGCCGCCGGGATACCGGGACGAGGTCCGCGCCAACCTCGCTGCTCCCGGCAACCTGCGCAGCACCATCGACGAATATGTGCAGGCGAATGCCTCGATGGCGCAAGCAGCGTCATTGCGGGACTTCGCTGACAAGCCCTTGGTTGTCCTCACGGCCGGGATTGGCAGTGACAGCAAACACCTGGCATCACAGGACAAACTGGCTAGCCTGTCCACAAATTCAGTGCACCGCACCATTGACGGAGCCTCCCATGCATCCCTCATTGCAGAAGAAGACGACGCCGCCTCGACCACCCAGGCGATCCTCGACGTTGTCTCCTCCGTCCGCAGCGGAAGGCCACTATCTGGATAATCCGGGCTGCTCTTACCGCCGGGGTCCCTAGAATGGCCAAGGAACTGACCCGGTAACAACAGAAGGATCAACCATGGAGTACCGCACCCTTGGCCGCACCGGCCTGTCCGTCTCGGCCGTCTGCGTGGGGACCAGTTCGTTGGGAAGCCACCCTGCACCGCGCGGGACCGACACCGCCGTCGCCACCATTCGCCGGGTCCTGGAGGGCCCCTTCAACTTCATCGACACCTCCAACGAATACGGCAACACCAACAGCGAGCGGCGGATCGGCCAGGCTTTGACGGAAGCGGGCGGGCTGCCCGAAGGCATCGTGGTGGCCACCAAGGTGGACCCCATCCGCGGCGTCAGCGATTACTCCGGGGACCGGGTCCGCCGCTCGGTGGAGGAGAGCCTGGAACGGCTCGGCCTGGACAAGCTCCAGCTGGTGTACCTGCACGACCCCGAGAAAATCACCTTTGAAGAAGGCACCGCGGCGGGCGGTCCCCTCGAAGCGCTCACCGAGCTGCGGGACCAGGGTGTCATCGGCCATCTCGGAGTGGCCGGCGGACCGATCGACCTCGAACTGAAGTACCTGGCCACGGACGCATTCGACGTTGTGATCAGCCACAACCGGTACACCTTGGTAGACCAGACGGCGGAACCGCTCATTCAGGACGCCATGGCCCGCGGCGTGGCCTATGTCAACGCGGCCCCGTTCGGCGGCGGCATGCTGGTGAAGGGCCCGGACGCCGCTCCCAACTACTGCTACCGGCCGGCCAGCACAGCCATCATCGACCGGGTGAAGAAGATGGAAGCACTCTGTGCCGAGTACTCCGTGCCGCTGGCCGCTGCCGCCCTGCAGTTCTCCACCCGCGACCCGCGCGTCAGTTCCACGATTGTGGGCATGTCCGAACCCGGCCGGGTGGACGAAACGGTCCGGCTCGCCGACTGGGACATCCCCGAGGACTTCTGGACCAGAATCCTGCCCCTCGCGGCCGCCGGTACCGGCGAACTGGGCTGACCTTTGACCAGTCAGCAATACGCCGGGAGGGAAGCGGGGCGGCCCCCTGCCGGCTTCGCTACGGCGCCAGCCGGTATCCCACGCCGCGCACGGTCTCGATCCAGAGCGGCGCGCGGGAACTGTCTCCTAAGCGCTTGCGCAGGTTCCCGAGGTGTACTTCCACGGCGCGCTCTTCGCCGGTGCTGACGTACGAGCCGGTGTTGTAGGGCTCGTTCCGCAGGCGGCGGACCAAGTCAGCCTTGGTCTGCACCACCCTGCCGTTCTCCATGAGGACCAGAAGCAGGTCAAACTGCGTCCGGGTCAGGTCTATGGGCGAGCCGTCGATGGCCGCGGAACGTGAACCTTCATGCAGCGTCAGGCCCTTGTGCTCGAAGTCGCAGAGGACTGCTCCCCCCGAAGGCAGGGGCCCGCTGGTGGCCGTGGACGGCGCAGTGGCTGGAACCGGGAACGGTTTCGCTGCCCGGGCTCGTGGTCCCGGGACTCTCTCCGAAGCAGCGGAATTCAGCGACCGCGGACGCCGCAGCATGGCGGCAATCCGGGCACGCAGTTCCCGCGGCCGGAACGGCTTGGTGAGGTAATCGTCGGCGCCGGCCTCAAAGCCCATCAGCGCATCGGCTTCCTCCACCCGTCCGGTAACGATGATGAGGTAGGCATCGCTGAACATTCGGATCCTGCGCGAGGCCTCGATCCCGTCGAAGTCAGGCAGGCCCACGTCCATGGTGACAATGTCCGGGTCATGCTCACGCACCGCCTCCACACCTTCCAGGCCGGAGGATGTTTCATGGACCGCAAAGCCGGACTGCAGGAGCACCTCCTTCAGAGATGTCCTGATATCGTCGTCGTCCTCGACAACTACCGCAATGCCCCGTTCCACCATCCGTGCCCCCACCTAAGTTTTTCATTTCTGCGCCGCGCCGACCCTTGGAATCTTTCCCACTGCGGAGCGGCACGGCGTCCCAGACAGACACCCGTTGATAACCACGCTCCGGCACTCGGCCCCCGGCACACCATCCACGCTATTTCATGTTCTATTCGATGACATAAAGCATGCGGATGGGTTTTTCAATCACTCGAAAGGTGAGGCTCTTAATACTGAGCCTACACACTCATTTCCTCGACGGTTCAGAATTTTACGTACCTTGCGTAATTCTTGAGGTTGGCACAATATTGCGTAATTCTTGAGGTTTTAATCCACTCAAAATATCCGCAGAAGGGCTATTGCGCTTCGTGACTGCTGGGGCTGATGATCATCGTGTGCTCAATGGGGGCGCAAGGTTGTCCACTCTGGGCACAACGTAAGGGGCATTGCGTGGCTTCTTTTGGCTTACCCGTTTCGCGTTCCGTCCGTCCGACCGGGCCCCGTCCGGTAAGGCCGCTTGCCATGCTGGCGGCTGCGGGGCTGGCTATGCTGGCATGCATGCCCTCAGCTCAGGCGGCGGAAACCTCTCCGCCGGACCCCGGCCCCGCAGGCAGTTTTTCCTGGAAGGGCTTCAACTGGGAAAAGCGCTTCTGGGGCGGTGCCCCGCAGTTCAACAGGCTCTTCGACGCCGCCAATGTCAGCGATCCGGACGCCAATGGCCATGTCACCCTGAAACTGACCAATCCCACAGGTGAGGCACCTGTGGCCGCCGAATTCCAGTCCACCCGCCAAGGGTTCGGCTACGGGACCTACAGCACCATTGTGGAAAAGAACCTCAGCGTCCTGCAGAAGGAGGTGGTGTGGGGATGCCTGTTCACCTACGACCCGCTGGCCGAGCCTGGCTATAACGAGATCGATCTCTGCGAAGCATCAGCCTGGGGCGGGGGCGCCGCCTACGGCGAATCCTGGCCGGTCAGCCAAGGCCACGGCTACTGGTTCGACGCCACCAAACCGCCGGGGGAAGGCAACAACACCGTGGTCTTCGATGTCAGCGCCAACCCGGTCACCACGCACCGGATGGTGTGGGAGCCGGGCAAACTGACCTTTGAAACCTACGCCGGCGAAGGCTATACCGGCGCCTTGCTGAAGCGCACCGTCCTGCAGGGCTCCACTGTTCCCTTGCCGGCAAAGGAACAGATCCATTTCAATCTGTGGGTCACCGGAGGCGGCGGCGGAGATCCCGCCCGTGTGAAGCCCGAATCCGTGGTGCTGCGTGACTTCTCGTTCGTTCCCGCGGCCGCCGCAACAGTGCCTGCACCGGCGTCGGCCATCACGCTGTCCGCCAATACCACCAAGGCGAAGAATGTCCACACCACCACGTTGAAGTGGACCGGCGCCACCGGCGGGACAGTGACGCTGTGGACCAATGGTGTCCAGAAGACGGTGCCCAACACGGGCAGCTTCGCCACCTCGTTCAAAGGAAGCAGCACCACCTCTTACAAGGTCTGCGACGCCGCGGGATGCTCCGCGGTCCTGCGCGTAGTGACCTGAACGGTGTGATCTGGGCGGTGTGGCATCAGCGATGTAGTGACCTGAGCGCTGTCACAACGCCACTGCGGGGCCAGCGACAGCACAGGAGCGGGGCAGCCGGCTTCCCGGGTGCCCCGCTCCTATGGTCAGGCGTGTCAGTTCTTGCGCTGGAAGAGCCTAGGACTTCTCGGCCCGGACCGGAACGATCCGCTTGACGGCCATGCCCAATGCCACGAGGGCAAAGGCGGCAAGAGCGAACCAGAACAGGTCGCCGGCGCCGGTCATGGCCAGGGTTCCGGAACCGATTCCGGCGGCAGCGGGAGCTGCTGGATTGTCATACATGGTTGTTACCAGGCTTTCTTTTTGTTGAGGGCTGCATCCAGGTACGCCTTTGCATGGACCACCTGCAGAAACAGGTCGATCACCAGCTCGTACATGGTTGCGGCGGCGAGCATGTATTTCCATCCCCGCAGCCGCACCGTGACCACACGTTCGATCACGAAGACACCGGTCACGGCCAGCCAGAACGGCTGAATGTTCAGCCCTGCCCCCGTGCCCAGTGCGATCGCCACCGTGCTGAAATAGGCCAGCGTCACCAAGACGCCCACAATGGCCAAGACCTGCCGCCCCCAGTAGGGCCGCGTCACCCGGGTCCAGCCGTACTGCACGCAGTTCTCCACTGCGCCACGCTTCCACCGAAGGCGCTGTGCCCACAGTTCCCGCCAGGTAGGCATCACTTCCGTCACCAGCGTGCAGTCCGACGGCGACTTGATCCGGTAGCGCAGGGTGAGCAGCGCAAAGGACAGTTCGTTGTCCTCGGTCAGGACGGAGGTGTCATAGACCCCGCCGCGGCCGTTGCCCGGTGGCAGTGTTCCGTCCAGCCTGCCGGCAATGACGTCGCGCAGGGTCCGTGCCCGGAACAGTGCCGCCGTGCCCGTCACCACCAGGCACTTGCCCTTGAGCCGCTTGACGTCGCGGGCATACCGGGCATATTCGTTGCGCTGCAGGTGGCCCACGAACCCGCCCCCGTGACCGCCGCGGAAGACACCGCCGACGGCGCCCAGCCGGGTGTCCTTCTGCAGGTGGGCGACGGCGCGTTCGACGAAGTCGTCGGAAAGTTGGGAGTCCGCGTCCTGGATAAGGATCATGTCCTCGGGCCCGGCCTCGGGCAGCAGGCCACCCAGGGCGAAGTTCAGCGCGCCTGCCTTCTTGTCCGTATTGCCCTCGGTCCGGAGCACCTCGGCTCCCGCGGCCAGGGCAATAGCCTCCGTGGCGTCGGTGCAGTTGTCCGCCACCACCATTACCCGGTCCGGGCGGCGGCTCTGGGATTTCAGTGATTTAAGGGTGGCACCAATTCCCGCTGCTTCATTATGGGCCGGTATCAGGACCGTAATCACTGGAATGCCGTTGCGGAAACGGGCACAAAGGAGGCCATGAAACGCAGTCTTGAAACACGGACAATTGCTTGAAATTGTGATGCGCCACGCATTAACTAATTCATCCCCACAGGAATAGTTATCAAATTCTTCGTTAATGCGAGTGTTCCAGCAGCAACGCAACCAAACGGCAGAGAACAGACAGTGGAGGCACAAGCTTTGATAAAGACGAACGCAGCAATGACGGCGCGCGCCCTGAGGGGCGTTGAGATGGCGCAGTGCGCACTGAGCTCACCCCTGGCCTCCGCGGTGACCTCAAGACGCAACATTGCGCGTCAAAAGCGCACATGAAACTACCAAAAGTGCTTGACCGAAAACGATGAGCACTGTTACAAATGTTGTAATACCTACCCAGCACCGGTGTCCGCCGTGCGCAATAGCCAGCATCCGGCGCACCGATGGGTGGTCATTTTGAATCGATACAAGCCCCGACGCCGTGGTGCAACCCACGCGTCATCAAAGGAGATGAACGTGATCGGAATTTCAACCGAAGGCCCCGGCCAGAAGCCAGGCGGAATGACCGCGGGCGCAAGAAAGTCCCGCAGTGCGGTCGCAGGCGGGGTGGCGGCTGCCGTGCTGGTGAGCTGTGCCGGCGTCAGCCTCGCAGCCCCGGCGGCCAACGCCGAGCCCAGCAGCTACCGGTTCGATTTCGGCGCCGGACCGGTGGAACGCGGGTACACCGGAGTCACAGCGGCCGACGCCTACAGCGCAGAGAAGCGCTACGGCTTCAACACCCCGGAAAACATGGTGGATGTGGCCGCCGCAGGCACGGGCGTAGCCAGCGATGCAGTGCGCTTCCTGGAGTTCGGAACCAAGAGCACCAACACCTTCAACGTGGACCTGAAGGAGGGGCTGTACAAGGTTTCCGTCACGCTGGGCAACACGTCCCGGGCCAGCATCGCGGCCGAAGGGGTCTTCCAGGAAATGAACCTCACCGGCAACGGCGCCACGGCATCTTTCGAGGTCCCGGTGACGGACGGGCAACTGAACCTGCTCGTAACCGAGGGAAAGGTGGGAACGGCGTTCACCCTTAGTGCCGTGGAGATCGAGAAGGTATCGCGCCACCCGCAGATGGACCCCACCATCTGGGTGGGCGGTGATTCCACCGTGGCCAGCTACTACCCGTTGGAGTCCAGTGTCCAGGGCGGCTGGGGCCAGATGTTGCCGCAGTACGTGGATCCGGCGGCTTTCAACGTCCGGAACATGGCCACCGGCGGACAGATTGCCCGTGGCTTCCGGAACGACGGCCAGTTGGAGGCCATCCTGCAGTACAGCAAGCCCGGGGACCTCTTCCTGCTGGAGATGGGCATCAACGACACCGCGGCCAAGAATGCCACCACTGAAGCGGAGTTCAAGGAGATCATGCGGGACATGGTCCGGCAGGTGGCGGCCACCGGCGCCACCCCCGTGCTGGTCACCCCGCAGGGCCGTGCCACAGACTTTGTGGACGGCGTGCACACCTCGGTGAACCGCTGGTACCGGAACGCCACCGTGGCACTCGCCGCGGAAGAGGACGTTCCGCTGGTGGACCTGAACGTCCTGGCGTCGGCTTACTTCACGCAGATCGGCCCGGAAGCTACGCTGGCACTCTTTATGACCGGCGATACGCTCCATCCCAACCGTGCCGGCGCCGGTGAACTTGCCCGGCTCGTAACAGAGGACCTTAAACGGCAAGGGTTCTAACCGTCCCAAGGCACCCCCAGGCCGCAAGCCCCGCCGTTGTCCCGTGAATTTTGAGGCGATCTTGAGCTAAACCTTCGTAACCCCTGCAGTTGGCGGTCCACCCTTGAAACACAGACCACCAGCTGCAGGGAAGCAGGACAGATTCATGGGGAACGAATCAGCACTGGATGAAGTCATCGCCGTGGGGGGCGTGATCACGGACCAGCATCCACCCGACTTCCACTCTGCGGGGCTTGCCGGCTGCATCGACCGGCTCACCGCGCCCCTCCGGCAGCAGGGGACAGCAGTCCGCTGGGATACTCCGCACTGGGGCATCGAGATCCCGGCGGACTGCGCGTCCCTTCTCTACCAATCGGCCCGGGAGGCCCTGAGCAATGCGCTCAAGTACTCCGGCGCAGCCCGAACTCACCGTCCAGCTTGCTGCCGTGGACCACGGCATCCGCCTCATGGTGTCCGACGACGGCACTGGCTTCGACAGCAGGCTCGCCACCAGCGGGCGGCACCACGGGTATGGCCTGCGCCTGATGTCGGTGGCAGTCCACGAAGCCGGCGGCACCGTGGACATCAGTTCCAGCCCGGGCCGAGGCACCTGCGTGACCGTCACCCTTCCCCTGGACTAGCCCGGAATCCCGCCGCACTTTGGGGGGCGGCGGAATTCCGGGACCGGGCTAGCGGGACAGCTTGTCCGGGTCTGGCTCCAGGTCACCGATGTGGCCGGGGGCGTTGGCCGCCAGGACCCGGGCAACGAACGCGCCGTATTCCTCCATGTAATGGCCCAGGAACTTGGCCGTCCCCTCATCCCTGACTTCGCCGTCGCCGCCGAAGACGTCCGGCTTGAACGAGATGTAGGCCTCAGGTGCGTTGAGCTGCGGGGCATCGAGGAAGCTGAGAACGCTGCGCATGGAGGACTGCATCACCGCAGTGCCGATGCCGCCGGGCGAGGCGCCGATGATTCCGGTGGGTTTGCGCGCGAACGAGTTGGTGCCCCACGGACGGGATCCCCAGTCGATGGCATTCTTCAGGGCGCCCGGGATGGACCGGTTGTATTCGGGGGACACAAACAGGATGCCGTCCGAGGCTTCGATGGCTTCCTTGAGGGCGCGGCCTTCGGGCGGGAAATCGGCGTCGTAGTCGTAGCTGTAGAGCGGCAGGTCCCTGATGGGGATCTCGGTAAACTCCAGGTCAGCGGGGGCGAGCTTGATCAGGGCCTTCGCCAGCGTGCGGTTGATGGAGCCTGCGGCCAGGCTCCCTACGAAATAGCCGATCTTATGTGTTGCCATAACAAAACATCCTTCCCAAGAGCCGGCAGGATGCCGGCTGGCCGACGGTGCTGTGGTTGGTCAAACGGTTGGCCTGCACGCGCTGAACGCGCCATGCATGCCCAGTCCAGCACAGAAAACCCCTTCCGGCCAGGGTTCGGTGCCACTGCTGAAGTGCCTTCCGCGCTCCGGGCTGCCCTTGCGGTTCGCTCGGGCCGGGACTAAGTTGAATCGATATAAGAAACCGCTTTCCCGCACCGTTCCGAGGTGCGCTCCAGGCAGCGGTCCGCAGCGGAATTGGAAACAATGACTGTAAACACCACTGTCAGGTGGATCGACGGCGATGCACCCCTCGAGCTCAACGGCGGAACCACGTGGGGCATGCCGTTTGGCCGCGGAACGGTGTCCGGGGCGGACGCCCTCGCGGTGCACGACGCCGCCGGCCAACGGATTGCCAGCCAGGCCTGGCCGCTGGCCACCTGGCCGGACGGGTCGCTGAAGTGGGCCGGGATCGCCCTTCCGGCCACGCAATCACCCTCGCCTGGGTACCTGGTGACGTCCGACGCCGACGCCGCACCGGCACCGGCACCGGACACCTCACCGGGGATCGCAGTCACGGACGCCGGTGGCACCGTCACGGTGTCCACCGGCACCCTGGAGATGGTCATGGCGCGGAACGGTTCCACCCTGTTCAGCACCCTCTCCCGCGGCGGCACCACGGTGGCCCGGGACGGCCGGCTGGTCAGCCTGCTCCAGGACCGTGTGGCCGACGGACCCGCCACGGTAACCCGGGAGGCATTCACCGGCGAGGTGACCGCCGTCGTGGTTGAACAAAGCGGTCCCGTCCGTGCCGTAGTGCGCCTTGAGGGCAAGCACCGCGCCGACAACCAGGCCAGCGGCAAGCGCAACTGGCTGCCGTTTGTGGTCCGCTTCTACTTCTACGCCGGGGCGCGCAGCGTGCGGATGGTCCACTCCTTCATCTGGGACGGCGATGCCAGCCAGGATTTCCTGGCCGGGCTGGGAGTCCGCTTCACGGTTCCGCTGGAGGGCGAACTCCACGACCGGCACGTCAGGATCGCCGGCGCCGACGGCGGCTTCCTGACCGAAGCAGTCCGCGGGCTCACCGGCCTGCGGCGCGACCCGGGCGCGGAAGTCCGCCGCGCCCAGATTGCCGGCGAAGCCACCCCGCCCCCTGGGGAATGGAACGAGGAAGTGTCCCGCCGCCTCCACCTCATCCCCACGTGGAGCGACTACACCCTGAGCCAGCTCAGCGCCGACGGCTTCGAACTGCGCAAGCGCACCGCTGCCGGCCACGCTGGGTGGGGATCTCGGGCGGGACCAGGGCCGCCGGATTCTGCTCCGTCAGCGACCCCCGCGGCGGGCTCGGCGTGGGCATCAAGGACTTCTGGCAGTCCCACCCCGGCCAGCTGGACATCCGCGGTGCCGCCGGCGGACGAGGCATCGCTCACCGCCTGGCTGTACTCGCCGGAGGCCCAGCCCATGGACCTGCGGTTCTACCACGACGGCCTGGGCCAGGACACCTTCGAGGATCAGCTCGAAGGCTCTGGAGATCACGTACGAGGACTACGAGCCAGGCTTCGGGAACCCCACCGGCATTGCCCGCACACATGAGTTAACTCTCTTCGCGTACGGCGCAACACCAGCTACGGAAATCCTCGCCGCAGACGCACAGTCCGCCGCCATTCCGGCCCTCCTCCAGGCCACACCGGAATACCTCCACTCCGCACGCGTTTTCGGCGACTGGGCACCGGTGGACCGCAGCACCCCGGCCCGCGCCGAGCTTGAGGACCACCTGGATTTCCTCTTCGATTTCTACCAGGGCCAGGTGGAGCAGCGCCGCTGGTACGGCTTCTGGAACTACGGCGACGTGATGCACACCTACGATTTCGACCGGCACGTCTGGCGGTACGACGTGGGCGGCTATGCGTGGGACAACTCCGAGCTCTCCCCTGACCTGTGGCTTTGGTACTCATACCTGCGGTCCGGGCGGGCAGACATCTTCCGCTTCGCCGAGGCGATGACCCGGCACACCGGCGAGGTGGACGTCTACCACCTGGGCGAGTGGCGCGGACTGGGTACCCGGCACAACGTCCAGCACTGGGGCTGCAGCGCCAAGCAGCTGCGCATCAGCACGCCCGCCTACCGCCGGTTCTACTACTACCTGACGGCGGATGAACGCACCGGGGACCTGCTCAACGAACTGGTGGACAGCGACCAGAACTTCCTGGGCCTGGACCCCGTCCGCAAGGTCCGGCCCGACGCCGACACGTACCGTCCGGACCGGAACGCCCTGGGCGTGGGGCTGGGTACGGACTGGGGTTCGCTGGCCGCTACCTGGCTGACGGACTGGGAACGCACCGGCAACCCGCGCTCCCGCGACCGGCTGCTGGGCACCATGGCCGACATCGGTGCGCTCAAGTACGGCTTCCTGACCGGCGAGGCGCTCTACGACCTGGACAAAGGAAGGTTCGACACCGCGCGGGAACGGATCCAGGTTTCCCACCTTTCCGCCGTGTTCGGGCTGGTGGAAATCTGCAGCGAACTGGTGGACCTGGTGCCGGACAAGGATTTCGAGGAAGCCTGGCTGCAGTACTGCCGGCTGTTCCTTGCCACCGAAGAGGAACAGATCGACGCCGTGGGGCAGCCGCTTCCTGGCATCTACCTCACCCAGGCGCACAGCAGGCTCACCGCCTACGCCGCGGCCCGGCTGGACGACCCCACCCTGGCAGCCCGTGCCTGGGTGAGTTTCGCCGAGGGCGGCGAGCACCTGAACCATGAGTCCGCCTTTACGCTTCGCACCATCGAACCCCCGCACGTGCTGCTGCCCGTGGACGAGGCGCCGACGGTTTCCACCAACGACACCTCCCAGTTCGGCCTGGCGGTAATCCAGAACCTGGCGCTGATCGGCCACCACCTCCCCCGCTGAGGGCCGCTGCGGCATCGGGCATCCGCCCGCGACGGCGGCACCCACCCCTGTGCCGCCGTCGTCCGCTTCCCCGTTCCTCCGCGCGCCGGGGCACTGGCCGCAGACCGATCCGTTCGGTATGGTAAGCATGCTGATGAATTTTGGTTCGTCGTCAGTTTCTGTTCCAGTCGAAGGAGACGTTATGAGCACGAAAGTGGAAAAGCGCATTCTGGTGAACGTACCGGTGAGCACGGCCTACAACCAGTGGACCCAGTTCGAGGAGTTCCCCCACTTCATGGGCGGCGTCAAGAGTGTCACGCAGCTCAGTGATGACCGCCTGGAATGGGTGGCCGAAATCGCCGGCGTCCGCCGCCAGTGGACGGCAAAAATCCTGGAACAGGTCCCGGACCGGAAAGTTGCCTGGGCAGCCACCGAGGGGGCAACCAATGCAGGCGCGGTGGAATTCGAGGATGTGGGCGGCGGCCAGACCTCCCTGCAGCTGACGCTCGAATACGATCCCGAGGGCATCATCGAAAAAGTGGGCGACAAGCTCAACGTGGTGGACCGCCAGGCCGAAGCCGACCTCGCGAGGTTCAAGGAATTCATCGAGGATGAAGGCTACGCCAGCGGCGCCTGGCGCAGATCCGTCAACGAAGGAGCCGCCGTGGGCACCCCGGGCGTGGAGGACGCCGGCGCATCCCGCGGCGATTCGGGCAAGGCGGGCTTCTCGGGCAAGGTGGCCGCAGCGGCAGGAGTGGCCGCCGTCGCAGGTGCCGCCGCAGTCATGAGCGCCGGGGCAAAGAAGGACACCAACGAAGCCCACGGCGTGACCACCACGGACACAACGCTTCCGCCCGTCACAGTGACCCCCATCCCGGCAGAGCCCGTTCCAACGCACACGCCGGCGGCAGACACCGCAACGGGTTCACTCGCCGACCGCGGTGACGACAGGATCGGGCATCCGTTCGACCAGACCAACGGCCTGATTGACGACCAGGGCGAGTCCGACGAAACCGCCGAGGGTGAACTGCTCAGCGAGGGCGAACGGCGTGAAAACGAGAACCGCCCGGGCGGACTCCCGCCGCTGGGCGGGAACCTGGGAACCCACTAGAGCGGGGACCCACCACGGTAATCCGCAGCTCTGGCCCGGTTTCTCCGGCGGCGGTATCTTAACGGTACTGATGGACCGCGCAGCCCTTCATCAGGTTCCGTTCCAGTCGAAGGAGACGTTGTGGTCACGAAGGTGGAGAAGCGGATTACCGTGGACGTTCCGGTGAACACGGCCTACAGCCAGTGGACCCGGTTCGAGGACTTCCCGCATTTCATGGGCGGGGTTCAGAGCGTGACCCGGCACGGCGATGACCGGCTGAAGTGGGTTGCGCGCATCGCCGGCGTCCACCGGCATTGGGACGCCAGGATCGTCGAGCAGGTCCCGGACCGGAGGGTGGCCTGGGCGTCAGTGGACGGCGCCACCAACTCCGGCGCCGTGGAGTTCACGGACGCCGGAGCAGGGAAGACCGGGCTGGCACTGACGCTGGAGTACCAGCCGGAGGGTGTGGTGGATAAGGTGGGCGACCTCCTCCATGTGGTGGCACGGCAGGCCGAGCACGACCTGAAGCAGTTCAAGAAGTTCATTGAACGCCAGGGCCACGCTGCCGGAACTGCCGCGGTTGCCGGGCAGTCCGCCACGGACCGGCCCTACGACCGCTTCGCGCACCCGTTCGACCAGACCAACGGCCTGGTCGACTTCGAGGGCGAATCCGACGAGACGGCCGAAGGCGAGAACTACAGCTCGGCGGAGCGTACGAACAGGCACAATCGGGAGGACGTATTCCCGCCGCTCAACCCCGGGGCGCCCTGAACCTTCCCACCCAGGGCTGCCGCCCGCCGTCGTTCGCTCCCAAGCAAAAGCACTGCCCGCCTCCCTCAGGACGCGGGCAGTGCTTTTGCGTTGCCGGCCGTTACTTGGTTGTTCCCGTGTAGGTGACTGCGGGCATGGCCGGGGCAGCCATGCCTTCACCGATGAAGAAGCTCGGGTGCGGCGGCTGGTTGTACGCCACGTTCTCGCGGGCCACGCCCGTCCGGTACATCGGGTCATGCATCAGCGTGCGGAGCCGGACCTCGGTGGGCGAGGTGGTGGTGTAGATCCGCAGTTCACTGCTGTCCTCGGAGGGGAAAGCAAGCTCCTCGCGCCAGTCGCCCAGGAGGTCGGCCTGCAGGGACGGGTTGCCCTTGGTGGTGTTGTTGGACCGGGCACCGGTGGCGGTCAGCAGCCGGTCGCTGGTTTCGGTTTCCCAGTTCCACTTTGAGATGGTGGGCACGCCGCGCGAGACCGTGGCGTCGTAGTCGTGGTCCACGATTTCGCGGAGCAGGTCCCCGTCCCACCAGGCCAGGAAGTTCGCGGCGGGGATGTTCTCGGCGATCAGCTCACCCTTGGCTGACATCAACTGGCCGCGCGGTGAGTTCCACGAGGCGTCGCCGCCCACAGCCCAGCCTTCAGCCCCTGCGTAGCGGGGATCAATGTCGCCGGCAGCGCCGCGGCCGGTGTCCTTGATGGCCGGGATGCTCCAGAGCACTTCGCCGGTGGCGGCGTCGCGGAAGGTGGCTCCGCGGTTGCCGCTCTGGCCCATGCTCTCGTGGACGGCGAAGGTTTCCAGGCCCGGACGGGACGGATCGAGGTCGGACGTGTGGATCGCGTCGCCGTGGCCCAGCTTGGTGTTGTAGAGGGGCTTGCCGTCGTCGTCGATGGTCATGGACCCGAAGACGAACTCGTCCTTGCCGTCCTGGTCGACGTCTGCGACAGACAGGTTGTGGTTGCCCTGGCCCTTGTACTCGGCGCCAGCCACGTCCGAGTCGAAGATCCAGCGCTTCACCAGCTTGCCGTCCACCAGGTCATAGGTGACCAGGACCGTGCGGGTGTAGTAGCCGCGGCTGAACATCATGGAGGGGTGTTCGCCGTCCAGGTAGGCCACACCGGCAAGGAAGCGGTCCACCCGGTTGCCGTAGTTGTCGCCCCAGGCCGAGACCGCGCCGCGGGCGGGCTCATAGGCCACCGTGTCCATGATGGTGCCGGTCTCGCCCTTGAAGACTGTCAGGAATTCCGGACCCGAAAGCACGTACCCGGCACTGTTGCGGAAGTCCGCCGCAGCATTGCCGATCACGGTGCCGGCGGCGTCCGTGGTGCCGTCCGCGGTCTTCAGGGAAACCTCGGCCTTGCCGTCGCCGTCGAAGTCATACGCCAGGAGTTGGGTGTAGTGGGCGCCGGCACGGATGTTTCGGCCCAGGTCGATGCGCCACAGCTTGGTGCCGTCCATCCTGTACGCGTCCACGTAGACATTGCCGGTGTAGCCGGACTGGCTGTTGTCCTTGGCGTTGGACGGGTTCCACAGCTGGATGATCTCGTACTTGCCGTCGCCGTCGAGGTCCGCCACGGAGGCATCGTTGGCGGAATAGGTGTACGCCTGCCCGGTCTGGGGTGACGCCGTCCGCCGGCTTGTCCAGCTTGATGGCCAGGTAGTTCTGGGCCAGCGGCGTGAACTCTTCGGTCAGCCGGTCCTGGCCGTTCCCGTTTCCTACCGTCTGGATGACGTACTTCGAGGTTGCAGTTCCGGCCGGATCCACGAACATGGTGCTGTTCCGGATGGGATCCACAGTGAGCTGGACGCCATCGCGGATCACATGGAAGCCGATGCTGTCCCTGTCCAGGCCAAGCATCCGCCAGCTCAGCGTCACGCCCTGGTCCGTCAGTACTGCTACGGGAGCACGGTCCAGCTTTTCGACCTGGCGCTTGAGTTCGGTGGTTCCTGATGGCCGGGCTGCCGCGTCCTCGCTGGGAGCGGCCTGCGCCAGCGGAAGTCCGGTGAAAGCCAGGGCCGCCGCCGTGAGCGTTGCCGCAGCGGCAAGGGGCGCTGATTTCCAGGCCCTGCCCTGTTTCCGGGCTTTGTGGTGAAAGGAACATTGAGCGGGGATTGGCAAGAGAACATCTCCTTTGATGCTGGCGGCAGCTGAGTCTGCCGCGCGATTTTTGGAACGTTTCATTACGACGGCGGCTGGTGGCCCCTGGGGTTCCCGAAAGGTTTTGCCGGCGTCAGAAAGCGCTTTCCGCCCTCTAGGTGTATCAGGATATGACAAGAAGCGTCAAGACCTTGACGAGTGGAAGTGTGAGGAATTGTTCCAGTCAGTGCGTTTACCGGCGGTCTGGTGCTGCCGCTCCGGCTGGGGTCCCGGGCTCCGGCCGTGGTTCCGACGCCCCCGGCTGTGGGCAGCAATCGGCCCCGGACGCACGTCAGCCCGTGTCCGGCTGGAGGCCGGGCACGGGCTGACGTGGGGACTGTTTGTCTTAGTGGATCCGGATCAGCGGATACCGCGGAATTTCAGGCCGGCTGCCAGCGCTCCGAGGCTGAGGAACGCCACCGCTGCCAGGTAGTATCCCGGCGCCACAGCCTGTCCTGTCTGCTGGATGAGGTAGGCGGCGATCATGGGCGTGAAGCCACCGAACACCACCACTGCAGTGTTGTAGCTGAAGGACAGGCCGGTTGCCCGGGTCCTGGCATCGAACGCATCGGACATCACCGAGGGCAGGGCGCCGAAGTACGCGGCTTTGAGGAGGCCGAGGATGGTCATCACCAGTGCCAGGACCAGGAACGAGCGCGCGGCGATGACCCACAGGAACAGCGGGACCACCGCCACCAGGAGCACCACCACCGTGGGCACCATGATGGTGAGGCGGCCGTACTTGTCCGCGAGGTGGCCCACCAGCGGTGTGCCGGCGGTCAGGATGACGCCGGTGATGATCAGCGACGTAAACGCGATGCCCGGCTCAAGGCCGAGTTCCTTGATGGCGAAGGTGGGCATGTACTGCAGGATGAAGTTCAGGGCCGTTGAGACGGCCAGCGTTCCGCCCGCAATAAGGATGCCCACCTTCTGCGTGGCGAAGACGTCCTTGATGGGTGAGTGCTTCTCCTCAGGATCGGCGGCAGCAGCGGGCGGAACTTCCCGCATCTCCTTGCGGATGAGGTAGCCGGCCGGGCCTACCAGGAGGCCGAACAGGAAGGGGATGCGCCAGCCCCACTCAGTCATCTCGGCGTCGGAGAGCACGGTGGTGAGGACCGCCACGAAGATGGCTGCGATCAGGGAGCCGAGGCCTTGGCTGGCAAACTGGAAGCTGCCGAGGAAGCCCTTGCGCTTGCTGTTCTGTGCGATCAGGTATGCCGTTGCGGCCCCGAATTCCCCGCCGGCAGAGAAGCCCTGGATCAGCCGCGCCAAAACGATGCCGATGGGGGCCAGGATCCCGATTGAATCGTAGTTGGGCATGAAGGCCAGAAGGGCGGTGCCGATGACCATCAGGCGGATGGTGACGGTCAGGCCCTTCTTCAGCCCGTGGCGGTCCGCAAAGGAACCGAGGATCAGGCCACCCACCGGGCGGATGAGGTAGGAGACGCCGAAGACGGCGAAGGACTGGATGAGCTCGACGCCGGGGTCGTCGTTCGGGAAGAAGTTCCGGCCGATGTAGATGGCCAGCAGCGCGTAGATGGCGATGTCGAACCATTCAAGGGCGTTGCCGATCGTCGCGGCGATGATGCCGCGCGTTGCCGAGGGCTGGGCCGGTCCGGCCGTTCCGCCGCGGAGGTCAGCCCGGGTGTCGTGCCGGCTGGTTTTCTGGGGGATGGTCATTGCAACTCCAAGGGTCTCAGATTGAAGAGCTGGCGGCAGTAGTTTTCGGCAGGGGAAGGGTGCCGGTTTCGCCCAGGTCATGGAACAGTCCGGCGGCGATCTGCAGGCCTTCGCGGGCGACGGATGTCAGCAGGTGCTCGTCAGGGGCATGCTGCTGGCAGCCGGGGTGCGAATGCGGGACCCACAGGGTGGGCAGGTCAAGGATGTCCGTGAAGACGTAGCTGGGGAGTGATCCGCCGATGTTGGGCAGGATGGCCGGTCGCTGGCCGATGGTCCTGGTGATGGACCCCGCGGCCCAGGCAACCCAGGGGTTTCCCGGGTCCAGCCGGCTGGCCGGGAAGGAGGTGCCCATCTTCAGGTCAACCATGCCAAAGCCGGCGGCGTCCAGGTGTTCGCGGATGCTGCGTTCCAGTCCGTCAATGTCGGTCCCGGGCACGAAGCGGAGCTGCAGGGCCGCGCGGGCGGATCCCGGGATGGCGTTGACGGGTTTGCTGACGTCGCCGGCGCCGAAGGCGAGGACTTCCAGGGTGTTCCAGGCGTACAGTCGCTCCACCTGGCTGAGCCCGGCGGCACCCCATTCCGGGTCCGTCGCGGGGTCACCGGGGTTGGCCACAAGGTCGACGGCGGCCAGCGTCGCGGTGACAGATGCCGGCAGCGTGTCGGGGAGCAGCGCGGGAAGCTTGATCCTGCCGTGCCCGTCCACCAGGGATTCCACGGCGGCGGCAATGGTGGTGGCCGGGTTCCGCAGCAGGCCGCCCCAGTTCCCGGAGTGGTAGGCGCTGTCGCGGAGGTCCGCAACGAGCTCGAAGCTGATGCCTCCACGGGCGCCCAGGAAAACGGTGGGAGTCTCGGCAGATAGCCGGGGTCCATCGGATCCGATGAACACATCCGCCCGGAGCGCGTCCCGGTTCGCGGCCGCAAAGTCGGCGAGGTCCGGCGACCCGATTTCCTCGGCTCCTTCGAGCAGGAACACCAGGTTGAAGCCAAGCTCCCCCCGTTCCTGGAGGATGAGCCGGAGCGCCACCAGGTTGATCCAGTGCTGGCCCTTGTTGTCGGCCGTGCCGCGGCCGTACCAACGGTCACCTTCCGGGCTCAGCTTCCAAGGATTGCGGCCGGCTGACCAGTGGTCCACCTGCCCGTTGACCACGTCGGCATGACCGTAGCAGAGGACGGTGGGAAGGTCCGCGCCCTCGTGCCGGGTGCCCACGACGATCGAATTGAGGCCGTCGTTCCAGGAGTCATGGCGTTCCACCGAGCAGCCCAAGGATGCCAGCATCGGTTCTATGACCTCGTCCAGGTATGACTTCAGCGCAATACGCCCCTCCGGTGTGGAGCTCTCCGAGGGGTAGGACACGAGGCGTCCAAGATCGATCTCGAAGTCCCCCGAGTCCACATAGCGTGCTGCTGCTTCGGTGATTCTGGTGCGTGTGTCCACTGATTTCCGTCCTTCGTTCTACAACTTGAGTTCAAAACTAAGCGGCGGGACGGCAAACAACCAGTATCATTTTGTCGATGAGCTTTGACTTTTATGCAA
Source organism: uncultured Actinomycetota bacterium (assembly GCA_963807805.1). Lineage (GTDB taxonomy): Bacteria > Actinomycetota > Actinomycetes > Actinomycetales > Micrococcaceae > Arthrobacter. The sequence goes on from CAWECX010000007.1 coordinate 98,235, forward strand.
ACCTCCACCTCCGGGTTTGCGGGCCGTGAACATGCTGACGCCGGCGCTGCTCTACTTTCAGGCCGTGGCGCAGGAGGGGACCCTGACTGAAGCTGCCGAGAAGCTGCACGTTTCGGCTTCTGCCATCAGCAGGCAGGTGAACCGGCTCGAAACATCCATGGGCGCCCAGCTGTTCACCCGCCATGCCAGGGGCGTTGAGCTGACGGAAGCCGGCCGGCTGCTGCTGGCCTACGTCCGGCGCGCGGAGGCAGAGGGGGACGCCGTACGGCAGGAGCTGCTGGTGTCCTTGCAGCGCAAAACGCGCACCCTGCGGGTGGTGTGCGCTGAGGGATTCGCGCGGGTGTGGGTCCCCACTGCCATCACCAGGTTCGCGAGCCAGCACGACGACGTCGAATTCCACCTGGACGTGACATCGTCATCGGAGGGCACCCGCCGGGTGGCGGACGGCGAAGCCGACGTCGCCGTGGTCTTTTCGCTGGGACCGCAGTCGCGGGTCACCGTGGAGCACTCCGTCCCCACGCCGGTGGCCTACGCATTGGTGGCACCGGGGCACCCGCTGGCCACGCAGGACAGCGCCAGCCTTGCGGACATCTGCCAGTACAAGCTCGCGGTCACGGCACCGGGGTCCAGCCAGCGTGAACTCTTCGACCTGGCCATGCAGATCGAGGGCCTGACGCCGTCCATCACGCTGCAGGCCGACCACGTCAATCCGGTCATCGAGTTTGCCCGGTCGGGGCTCGGCGTATCCCTGATCAGCGGGCTCGCGCTGGACCGGCGCGACCGTGAAGACCTGGTCCCGGTCCGGCTGGACCATCCTGTGCTGCGCCAACGGCAGGGACAGATCCAGACCATGACAGGGCGCTCCCAGCCCGCCATCCTTACGGCCTTCGTGGATGCCCTGATCGACGCGCTGGACCTGCTCGGCTAGGCCTGGCCGCGCGCCGGCGCGTGCCGCCGTGCTGTGGCGTTGGCCGGGGAAATCCCCCCGGAACGGTCAACTCCCCGCCCAACGCCACGGGGATTTGTCCGTGCGGCGGGGATTTGTCCGGCGGGGGCCCGTGCGAAGCGGTCAGCGTCCAGCCGCCGCCTGCAGCAGGGGCAGGGTCCGCAACGGCATGACCTCCACCAGCGACATCGCAGTGCTGGTGCGCATCACGCCGTCGATGCTCAGCATCCTGCTGGTCAGGCGATGAAGATCGGCCGGATCCCTGGCCGCCACTTTTGCCATCAGGTCCGCATCCCCGGTGGTGGCGTGCATCTCGATGATTTCCGGGATGACCCGGAGCGCTTCCACCGCCTCCTCGCTGGCTGACTGGCTGATGGCAATGGACACAAAGGCAATCAGCGGAAGGCCCAGTGCATCGACGCGCACCCGCTGGCTGAAGGGGCCGAGGCTGCCGTCGCCGAGGAGGCGGCGGAGCCTGGCATGGACCGTGTTCCTGGCCACGCCCAGCTGACGGGACAGCGAGAGGACCGTCCCCTGCGGGTCCTGGTCAAGGGCGAGGAGGATCCGGGCATCCAAGGAGTCAACATGTCGCATATTGAGCATTTTGTCACATCCGGAGCGCACGCACAGGGGATCTGTCCTGACCAAATCGGCCCGGTTGCGCACAGTGTTTCGAATGCCGAAAAATGCTCTTATGACCAGCACCCTTCAGCCGCCCGTGGAGCCGACCCTCCGTGCCGCCGTCGCCCAGTTGCCCTCCTACATCGCAGGCCGGAGCGCCGAGTCCGCGCTGACCGCTGCCCTGGCCTCGAACGAGAGCCACTTCACCCCGCTCCCGTCCGTTGTGGACGTTATTGCGGCCGAAGGGGAACGGATCCACAAGTACCCCAGCATGGGCTCGGCCGAGTCCAGGGACGCCATCGCCCGGCATTTCGCTGTGACTGCCGAGGAAGTCGCCGTCGGCCCCGGAAGCTCAGGCGTGCTCCAGCAGATCATTTCCGCCGTCTGCGACCACGGCGACGAGGTGGTCTTCGCATGGCGGTCCTTTGAGGCCTACCCCATCCTGGTCACCGTTGCAGGGGCCCGGCCGGTGCCCGTCCCCTTGCTGGAAACCGAACACCACGACCTCACGGCCATGGCTGCCGCCGTCACAGAACGGACGCGCATCATCATCCTCTGCTCGCCCAACAACCCCACCGGCGTCTCAATCGGGGCGGCTGAGATGGAAGACTTCCTTGGCAGGGTCCCACCGCACGTCCTGGTGGTGGTGGACGAGGCCTACATCGAATATCAGCGGAACGCCGGTGGCCTGGACTCCCTTGACCTCTACCGCAGCTATCCGAACATCTGCATCCTCCGCACGTTTTCGAAGGCGTACGGCCTGGCCGGCCTGCGCGTCGGCTATGCGATCGCCAGGCCTGCCCTGGCCGAGGGGCTGCGCCGGACAGCAATACCCTTCGGAGTGAACCGGATGGCGCAGCGCGCTGCCATCGCGTCGCTGGCCGCGGAGACGGAAATCCGGGAGCGTACCAACGCCGTAGCTGACGAGCGCGGCCGGGTGGTTTCCTCGCTTAGAAGCTCCGGCTGGCAGGTCCCCGACAGTGACGCCAATTTCTACTGGCTGCGGGTCCCGGACAATGAGCGGGAGCAGATCCTGGCCGCACTGTCGGACGCGGACATCCTGGCCCGGGGCTACCAGGGTGACGGCGTGCGCATCAGCCTGGCCAGCCGGGAAACCAACAACCGTGTGCTCGCAGTCCTCTCCGACCGCAGCCGGTTTGGTGTCCAGTGAGCACCCAGACAGCCCCCACCGCCGCCGCGGCAGCCGCACCGGCACCTTCCCACACCAAGCATTCGGTTGCCGAAGACATCCTGGGAATCCTCACCGGGACGTTTGCCGCCTCCCTCGGCCTGTTCCTCCTCAAATCCAGCGAGGCTGTCACCGGCGGCACGGCAGGCCTTGCCCTCCTGGTCAGCTATTCGGTGGCCTTGCCCTTCGGCGTGGTCTTTATGGCGGTGAACCTGCCGTTCTTCGCACTGGCGGTGTGGAAGAAGGGGTGGAACTTCGCCCTGCGGACCGTCGCCGCGGTGGCCGTGGTCTCCGTCCTGTCCTCCGTGCACCCGGCCGCGCTTGGCGTGGTGTCGATCGATCCCGTGTACGCGGTGCTGGGCGGCAACCTGCTGGCCGGAGTGGGACTGCTGATCCTGTTCCGGCACAAGTCGAGCCTGGGCGGGTTCAACATCCTCGCCCTGGTCCTCCAGGAACGGCTGAACTGGCGGGCCGGCTACGTCCAGATGGTCCTGGACGTAGCGATCGTCCTGGCAGCCTTTGCCCTGGTCAGCCCGCTGATGGTCATTCTGTCCGCCGCCGGGGCCACGCTGCTGAACTTCATCCTTGCCCTGAACCACCGCCCCGGAAGGTATCTGGGCAGGTAGCGGATTTATTCCCGCTTCCCGGCTGAAATATCCGGGCGAGGCGTGCTGTTGGGCCGGACATGACAACAATCGGAATCATCGGTGCAGGACACATTGGAAGCCAGGTTGCCCGGAAGGCGGTGGAGCTGGGCTACGACGTAGTCATCAGCAACTCGCGCGGCCCGGAGACCCTCACGGAACTGGTGACGGAACTGGGCCCGCAGGCCCGGGCCGCCACCCCGGCGGAGGCAGCAGCGGCGGCCGATTTCGCCGTCGTGACGGTGCCGCTGAAGAACTACAAGGACATTCCCGTTCAACCCCTGGCCGGGAAGATCGTCATCGACACCAACAACTATTACTGGGAGCGCGATGGCCGCATCCCGGCCCTGGACAACGGCGACGCCACGACTTCCGGCCTGCTGCAGGAGCACCTGCCGGAGTCCAAGGTGGCGAAGGGGTTCAACCACATCATGGCCAGGGACATCACCACAGACGGCAGCGCCCCAGGTACCCCCGGACGCCGCGCCCTTGCCACGGCAAGTGACTATCCCGAGGCGGCCGAGCTGGTGACGCGGCTGTACGACGAGTTCGGCTTCGACACGGTCAACATCGGCCTGCTCGAGGAGAGCTGGCGCGTCGAACGGGACCGCCCGGCCTACGTGGTCCGGCAGGACCAGGCCGAGCTCAAGGAAAACCTGGCCAAGGCACCACGCACCGTCTGACCCGGCGCCAATCCCGGCCGGGGCCCGGCGGTCACTGCCCGGCGGCGACCGCCCGCCCGGCTTCCACCGTCACCTCGAACCGGGTAAACCCGCCGTCGGACGTGGGGACAACAACGGTGCGCCGATGCCCTTCCTCGGCGGCGAAGGCGTGGAATTCCACCTCCGTGGCCCAGTCGTAATCGGGCCGGTCAGTCACGGTGCCCAACGGCAGCACCGCACCCTGGCGGACGTACACCGCGGCCTCCAGCACCGAGAACTCCTTGCGGTGCCACTGCGGTCCGGCCAGCTGCTCGCCGCTTTTCAGGTGGGTCCAGGTGCCGGCCGGCAGGTAGAAGTCCACTGACCCTCCCGCCCCCATCACCGGCGCCACCAGCAGGTCCGATCCAAGCATGTACTGCCGGTCAAGGTAGGCGCACGCCGGGTCCGCCGGGAACTCAAGGAACATCGGGCCGCATCAGCGGGCGTTCCGGTCTGGTGGGCGTCCTCGGCCTGCGGCCAGCAGGTAGGGCATCAGCCGCATCTTCAGCTCCGTGAAGTGGCGCAGGACGTCCACTGGCTTCCTCGTCGAACAGCCACGGCACCCGGTAGGAGTTGGTGCCGTGCAGCCGGCTGTGCGACGAGAGCAGCCCGAAGGCGATCCAGCGCTTGAACAGCTGCCGGATCGGGCGTCCCCTCGAAGCCGCCGATGTCGTGGCTCCAGAACGCCGAAGCCGGACGACGCCAGCGACAGCCCGCCGCGCAGGGATTCGGCCATCGAGTCGAACGTGGACTCGCAGTCGCCGCCCCAGTGGACCGGGAAGCTGCTGGCCGCCGGCGGTGGCGGAGCGGGCGAAGACCACGGCCTCGCCTTCGCCGCGTTCCTTGCAGCAGCAGGTCGAACACGGTCTGGTTGTAGAGCTGCGCGTAGTAGTTGTGCATCCTCTGCGGGTCGGAGCCGTCGTACTAGACCACGTCGGTCGGGATCCGCTCGCCGAAGTCGGTCTTGAAGCAGTCCACGCCCTTGTCCAGCAGGGCGCGCAGTTTGTCCTGCGTACCAGAGCGACGCGCGTCCGGGTTGGTGAAATCCACCAGGCCCATGCCGGCCTGCCACATGTCCCACTGCCAGACCGACGCCGTCCGGGCGCTTGACCAGGTACCCGCGCTCCACGCCTTCGTCGAAGAGGTGGCGAGCGCTGGGCGATGTAGGGGTTGATCCAGACGCAGATCTTCAGGCCGCGTTCCTGCGAGCCGCCGCAGCATGCCCTCCGGGTCGGGGAACGTCGCCTGGTCCCACACGAAGTCGCTCCAGTGGAACTCGCGCATCCAGAAGCAGTCGAAGTGGAAGACGCGACAGCGGCAGGTCGCGCTCGGCCATGCCGTCGATGAAGCGGTCACGGTCTCCTCGTCGTAGTTGGTGGTGAACGAGGTGGACAGCCACAGCCCGAAGGACCAGCCGGCGGCAGCGCCGGCCGCCCGGTCAGCGCGGTGTAGCGTGCGCAGGATCTCCTTCGGGTGTCGGGCCGTAGATCACGAAGTACTCGAGCCGCTGGCCCTCGCACACTGAACTGGACGCGCGACACCTTCTCGGAGCCGATCTCGAACGACACCCGCTCGGGATGGTTCACGAACACGCCGTAGCCCGCGTTGGTCATGAAGAACGGCACGTTTTTGTATGCCTGCTCGCTGCCGGTGCCGCCGTCCTCGTTCCAGATGTCCACGGACTGGCCGTTCTTGACCAGCGGGCCGAAGCGCTCGCCCAGGCCGTAGACGTTACTCGCCCACGCCGAGCGTCAGCTGCTCGTGGACGAACTGCCTGCCGTCCTGGTCCGTGATCACGCCGACGCTTCGCGGCACCGAGCTGGTCAGCAGCTTGCCGTCCCCCAGGAAGTCCACGTTCCAGTCGCCCGTTGTGGCGATGCGTGCGGTGAGGCCGCCGGACGTGAACGAGGCCGTGCCGCCGTCGTCGTCCTGGATGTGGACGTCCGCGCTGCCCTCCTTCAGGCCGAAGTGCGGGCCCCTGTCCACGCCGCCCTGGAAATGTTCAATGGTGACCCCGATGACGTCCGGAAGGGGAGACTCGAAGGTGATGGTCAGCTGGGGGCAGTTCAGGGCGTCCCCGCGCGACCTGATCTTCTGCGTGGGCGCGTAGACCGTCAGGCTGTCGGCGGTGGCAGCCACATCGGAGACGTCGCGCGGGTGCAGTGCGGAGAGGCCCTCGCGGTGGAGCCAGTAGCCGTCCGTGAATTTCATGCTGTTCCTCTGTTTCGATCGTTCTGCAAAGTGGAAGGTTCGTGGCGCACCGGTTCTTTGAGGACCAGGGCACCGAAGGGCGGCAGGGTCAGCCGGTGGCCGTGGGCGTCGCCGGTCAGGAGGTCAACTGACGCCCAGCCCAGCAGGACCTCCTGTTGTTCACCGGAGTGGTTGAGCAGGAACAGGTGGCCCCCGCGGTTGGCCGCTTCCACCTGGTCCGGCAGCGGCGCGGCCAGCGGATAGGCGATTCCCGCCGACTCCAGGGAATCCGCCACCACCTGTTCCAGGGCTACCGGGGGAAGGTCCGCGCCGACATACCAGGAGTGCCCGGCGCCGGTCTGGTGGCGTACGACGGCGGGACGGCCTTCCAGCCTGCCGTCGCCGAAGTGGGCCACCACTTCCGCCGCGTCGGAGTTGAGCGCCAGGTCCTCCGCCCAGATGTGGGCCTGCCCGGCAGGCGCCTCCCCGAACACCAGGCTGACCGGCGAAGCGAGCGGTAGCCATTCCTCGCCGTCGACGCCCAGCAGGTCCGCGAGCACCCGCGGGAAGCGGCCGGGAGCAAGGTGGCCGTTGCCGTCCGCCACGGCACTGAAGGGCCCCACCACCAGGTGTCCGCCACCCCGGACGTAGACGTCCAGCGCGTCCGCGTTTTCCTGGGTGAGGAGGAACAGGCTCGGGGCCAGGACCAGGTCGAACCGGCCCAGGTCAGCGGAGGGATGGACCACTTCAACGGCCAGGCCGCTTCTGTGCAGCGGCGCGTAGTACCCCTGGAGCTGGTCCAGGACCTGCAGCCGGCTGGTGGGGGTGTCCGGTGATTCCGCGGCCCACCAGCTGTCCCAGTCGAAGAGGACCGCGATCCTGGCGGTGCACGGGGAGCCGGCCAGCTGCCGGAGCGCCTGCAGGTCCTTGCCCAGGGCGGCCACTTCCCGGAAAACCCGGGTGTGCCCGCCGGCCAACGGCACCACGGCGGAGTGGAAGCGTTCGGCACCGAAGCGGGACTGGCGGAACTGGAAGAAGCAGACGCCGTCCGCGCCGCGGGCGACGGCCGACAGTGCGTCGATCCGCAGTTCGCCGGGCTGCTTGGGCACGTTGTGCGCCCGCCAGTTCACCCCCGATGTCGCCGACTCGATGAGCAGCCATGGACGGCCGCCGGAGAGCCCGCGGCAGAGGTCGTGGGTGAGGGAGCCGAACCGGTGCGAGTGGGGGTCGGCCGGGTCGGTGTACCAGTCGTTCGCCACCACGTCTGTTTCCTTCGCGAACGAGAAATAGTCCGCGCCGCGGAAGAAGCCCATCAGGTTGGTGGTCACCGGCCTGGTGGTGTCGTACCGGCGGATGATGTCCCGCTCCGCGCAGTAAAGGGACAGCAGCTGGTCCGACGTGAACCGCTGGAAGTCCAGCTTCTGGCTGGGGTTGACCAGGTAGGGTGCCTTTCGTGGCGGGAGGACTTCCGCCCAGCTGCCGTAGGCCTGGCTCCAGAAGGACGTGCCCCACGCACTGTTGAGTCCGGCCAGGGTGGTGTACCGCCGGGTGAGCCAGTCACGGAACGCCGCGGCGGTTTCGTCGTCGTAGCTGACCTGGCCCAGCTCGTTGCCCACGTGCCACATGGCAACGGCAGGATGGCCGGCGTAGCGCCGTGCCAGGGATTCCGTGATGGCTGCTGCGGCCTGACGGTACTTGGCGGATGACGGATTGAACTGGTTGCGGGAGCCGTACCAGAGCGTGCTCCCGTCCGCGTCGACGGGCAGCGTTTCGGGGTATTCGTGCCCCAGCCACGCGGGCGGTGACGCCGTGGGCGTGGCCAGGCACACCCGGATTCCGCCGTGGTGCAGGAGGTCCAGGATCCGGTCCAGCCAGGTGAAGTTCCGGGCGCCTTCCCGCGGTTCCAGCAGCGCCCAGCTGAAGACGCCCACGGTGACCAGGTTGATGCCGGCCTCCTGCATGAGCCGGATGTCCTCCGGCCAGGTCCGGTCCGGCCACTGCTCCGGATTGTAGTCAGCGCCGAAGAGCAGGCCGGAGCGATCCGTCAGGCTGGTCAGGCTGTGGCTGCTGGGATACATGGAAATCCTTGGTTAAATGGGGGGCATGGACAATCGAAGGGCTTCAACAGCGGCAACGATCAATGACGTGGCCCGTGAGGCTGGAGTCTCCACCAGTACCGTGTCCTACGTGATGAGCGGGAAACGGACCATATCGAAAGAAACCCGCGAAATCGTCGAAGCGGCGATGCGGCGGTTGAGCTACAGCCCCCGGTCCAGTGCCCGGGCACTGGCCTCGAGCCGGTCCAACGTCCTGGGGCTGGTGGTGCCGCTGCGGGCCGACGTGAACGTCGGCGTCGTCATGCAGTTCGTCACCGCCGTGGTGACCACTGCCCGGACGTTCAACCAGGACGTACTGCTGCTGACCCAGGACGATGCCGGAAGCATCGAACGCGTCACGTCCCAGTCCATGGTGGACGGCCTGCTCATGATGGATATCGAGGCCCGCGATCCCCGTATCCCACTGCTCGCGAAACTGCAGAAACCGGCCGTGCTGATCGGGATGCCGGACGATCCCCGCGGCCTGAGCTGCGTGGATTTCGACTTTGCCGGAGCCTCCCGCACGGCCGTCCGGCACCTCGCCGAGCTGGGGCACCGCGGTATTGCCTTCATCGGGTCGCCGCCGGCATCGCTGCGCCGGCACGCCACCTACGCCGACCGGGCCCTGCAGGGTTTCCGGGATGCGTGCAATGCCCTGGATATCGCGAATGTTTCCGTGGCCTGCGAAGCGAACTCCCCCGACCTGGCGAAGGCCCTGGACAAGGTGTTCGACGGACCGGAGCCCGTCACGGCATTGCTGGTCCACAATGAGGGACTGCTGCCGATGCTGCGCGAGAACCTGGCGGCGCGCGGGCTGGCCATCCCTGAGGACATTTCCGTGGCGGTCATTGCCCCGGCGGATGTGGCCATGGCCGCCGCGCATCCCTGGACCGCCGTCTCCATCCCCGCCATGGACATCGGCCGGGCAGCTGTGGAGATGGTCATGGACCGGCTGGGCCTGGACAAGCCGGCTGAACTGCGGCTCATCGCGCCCACCCTGTCCGACGGCGAGACCACGGCCTCCGCGCCAACCGGTCCGCCCAGGACCGGTCCCGCGCGATAGCAGCGGCTTCATCCCTTCACCGCGCCGATCATCACGCCCTTCGTGAAGTGCTTCTGCACAAACGGGTACACCAGCAGGATGGGGACCATGGCCAGGACAATCACGGCCATCTGCAGCGCCGGTGAAGCGGCCGCGCCGTCACCGACGTCAATCTGGCCCGGCACCGAGACGCCCTGCAGCACGTAGGAGCGCAGCACCACCTGGAGCGGGTTCATGGCGCTGTCGTTGATGTAGAGGACGGCGTTGAAGAACGCGTTCCAGTAGCCCACTCCGTAGAACAGGGCGATCACCGCCGTGACGGCCTTGGACATGGGCAGGACAATCTGGGTCAGGGTGCGCCATTCGCTGGCCCCGTCAATCCGGGCGCTGTCCAGGATGCCGCGGTCGATCCCCATGAAGAATCCTCGCAGGATGATGATGTTGAACACCGAGATGCAGCTGGGCAGGATCAGCGCCCAATAGGTGTTGATCAGGCCAAGGCTGGATACCAGCAGGTACGCCGGGATAATGCCGGCGCTGAAGAACATGGTGATCAGCAGCGTGAAAAGGATGGGTGTATGGGCGAAGGAGCCGGGCCGGGACAGCCCGTACGCGCAAAGCACGGACACCACCATGCTTAACAGGGTCCCGGTGGCGGTCACCCCCACCGACACCAGGACGGCCCGGGTGACCACTCCGCCGCTGAGGATCTGCTGGTAGGCGGCGAACGTTATGTCGCCGGGGACCAGCACCAGCCCCCCGGCGCGGGTGATCGTTGCCTGTGAGGAGATGCTGGTCAGCACAATCGTGTACAGCGGGCCCAGGACGGCGAGGACGACGGCGGCAAGCACCACCACTTTGACGGTCTTTGCCATCTTCCCGGGTTCTTCGTCCCAGGCCGGCCGTTCCGGCCGCAGCCGGGGCGCTTTAGGGGAAGGGAGTGTTTTTGCTGTTGCTGCGCTCATTTGGAGTACACACCGCTTTCGCCGAATAGGTGGGCCACCTTGTTCGCGGCCAGGATCAGGGCGAGGCTGACCAGGCCCTTGATGAGGCCGGCTGCCGCACCGTAGCTCCAGTCGCCGTTCTGCACGCCGGTGTAATAGACAAACGTGTCCAGGACCTCGGACGCGTCCGCGCCCACGGCGTCGCGCTGCAGGATCATCTGTTCGAAGCCCACGGTCAGTGAATCGCCGAGCCGGAGGATGAGCAGAAGGACAATCACGCTGCGCAGTCCGGGCAGGGTCACGTGCCACATCCGCTTCCAGCGCCCGGCTCCGTCCACGGCGGCGGCTTCATACTGGGCCGGATCGATGGCGCTGAGGGCTGCGAGGAAGACGATGATGCCCCAGCCCGCGTCCTTCCAGATCGCCTGGGATGTGATGAGGAACAGGAACGTGTCCGGGTTGGTCATCACGTCCACGGCCTGCCAGCCGTTGGCGCGAAGGGACTGGTTGAGCAGTCCGGCACCGCCGAAGATCTGCTGGAAGACCGAGACCACCAGCACCCACGAAAAGAAGTGCGGGAGGTAGACCACGGCCTGGATGGCGGCCCGGAGCCTCGGGTTGACCATCGAATTCAGCAGCATGGCCAGGGCGATCGGAATGGGGAAGAAGAACACCAGCTGGAAGGCGGTGATCACCAGCGTGTTCTTGACGGCGAGCCAGAACTCGGGATCGGCGATCACCCGGCTGAAGTTGTCCAGGCCCACCCAGGGGCTGTCCGGAATGCCGATGAACGGCGAGTAGTCCTGGAACGCCACCACGTTGCCCAGCATGGGCAGGTAGGCGAAGACGCCCAGCAGGATGACGGCCGGCAGCGCCATGAAGACCAGCGAGCGGTCGCGGTTGAACCGGACCCTCAGGCTGGCGCGCGGACGGAGGCCGGCGGTGCCGGAAGTGTCCGGCACGTGCCGGGAGGCCGACGTCGGACGCGTCGCCGGTGCTGTGCGCCCCGGGGAGGTCCCGGCGTCGGGATCTCCCGATACCGCGCCCGACGCCCGGCTCTCTGTACCGGTAGTCATGTTCCCGGCCATCCCTACGCCAGGAACCCGGCGTAGAAGTCGCGGAGTTCGTCCCCGCCCTTGCTCTTCCATGTGGTGATGGCGGTATCCAGGTCAGCGAGGCCCTTGCGTCCGCGGATGATGTCCTTGGCCAGGTCCTCGAAGGGCTTGCCGAGGGAGCCGAACTTCGCCGGTTCCTGGATCTGCATGCCGAAGAAGAGATCCTCCTGGACGTTGGGGGCCTGCCGGGCTTCCCAGCCGGACTGGGCCTGGACCAGCCCGGGATATTGGACCATGGAGTTCACGATCGGGGCGCTGACCAAGAAGGCGTAGGTGCTGGTGACTTCCTGGGTTCCCTTGGCGGTGGCCTGGGGGATGCCCTTCGCGTCGCGGGTGAAGTGGACGCCGTCAACGCCGTTGGTGACCAGGACGTTCTCCTCGGTGCCGAACGGTGCGGCGATGAAGTTGGCCAAGGCCAGCATTTCTTCCACTTTCGCGGGGTCCGTCTTCTTGATGAAGCTGAAGATTGCTGCCGGCGAGGCGCGGAACAGCGTGGGCTTGCCGCCGTCGGGGGCGAAGTAGTCCATGGGCTGCATATTGAAGCCGGGGTTGGACGGCAGGACCCGCGCCAGGGCTTCGTGCCAGCCGCCCATGCCGTCGGAGGTCATCAGCGACGCTCCGGACTCGAAGCGCTGTTTTGCCTGCTGGGAATTGCCGGCCACGGCGTCCGGGTGGACGGAGCCATCGGCGAACAGTTTGGCGGTCCATTCCAGGGCCGCCCGGTATTCGTCGGTTTCGAACTTGTTCTGGAGTTTGCCGTCCACTTTTTTCCACTTGGGGACCACGCCGTGCATGATCTGCGCACCGTTCCAGATGTCCTCCGACCCCCAGCGGTTTTTGGAAGGGTCTGTGAGCTCCTTAGCCAGGCTGCGGTACTCATCGGCGGACGTCGGCGGCTCCACGCCGAGTTCCTTGAAGAGGTCTGCGCCGGTAGAAGCAGGCCGTCCGAAATCAGGGCGCCGGGATACGGCAGGCCGTAGAGGCCGCCTTCGAAACAGCCCAGCTTCCAGGCGGCCGTGGGGATGTTGGCCAGGTTGGGGTACTTCTTGACTTTGTCGCCGGCCAGGAACGGCGAGAGGTCCGTGAAGATACTGGTGGCTGCCTGGCCGAAGCGCGGCGGCATGTTCCAGGACGGGATGACCATCCAGTCCGGGACGTCCTTCGGGCGACGCCAGGACCGTCTGGATCTTGTCCGCATAGGTGTTGCCGTCGTTGACCTGGAAGTTGATGGTGGCGCCGAGTTTTTCGTTGACGGCCTTGTAGTAGCTGTTGTCCGGCAGCGCCGGCGGGACCGCCCACCAGGCCGGGGTCATAACGGTGTAGGACCCGCCCGCACCCGGGGCGCCTGGGCACTGACTTGACCAGCGATTTTGGAATCGACGTGAACCCCGGCGAGGAACCGTTCACGGAGGGGATGTCCGGCTTTACCAGGTCCAGGGGGATGTAGGAGGGAACGAGTTTCGCCACCGTCTCGGCGAGTCCACCGGACGTGGTGGCCTGGGGTACTGCGGCGCCGGTGCCGCACGCTGTGAGGGCGGCCGGGGCGGCGGCGAGGAAGACGGCGCCGCTGAGGATTCCGAGGAAGGACCGGCGGTTGACACCGGTGGCGCCCGACTCGTCGAGCAGGGTGGAGCCGGTTTTTCGGGGGCGGCCTCGTGACGGGTCCGCGTGGTAACCAAGCATAATCAGCACTCCTTTGTGGTGGTCTTGCATCAGTGGATTCGAATGATTGTCGAACCGCTTCGATTAATTTCAGAGTAGAGCATCACCATTTACGCTGCAAGGCTAAAACGTGTTGCGTGTCACAAGGAGCGGTGCCACACTGGACTTCGATGCATTTTGTAGAAGCGCTTAAACAAACCCACGAGAACCCCCACACCGCACAATCACTGCCGATTGGATCCCCCGGTGCCTCCTTCCGCCCCCGCCGTCACATCCACAGCGCAACTCCTCCTGGAGTCGCTGTCCCGGGACGCAGAAGATCGCCATGCTGCACCAGCACTCCCCTGCCGTCGAGTCCCTGGGGCTGGCGAGGTTCCACACAGGAGCTGAGGCTGCGCACGGCGTGGCGTGGCTTGGCCCGGCCACGGTCTTCCCGCAGCCGGTGGGCCTGGCCGCCAGCTGGGACGAGGGACTGATCCGCAGGGTGGGCACCGCCGTCGGCCGTGAAGTCCGCGGGAAAAAGGCTGCGGACCCCACCGTCAGCGCCAACGTGTGGGCCCCCGTGGTGAACCCGTTGCGTCACCCGCTGTGGGGGCGGAACGAGGAGGGCTTTTCCGAGGATCCGCATCTGACCGCAGCGCTGGCGGGAGCATACTGCGCGGGGCTGAAGGGCGATCACGGGCAGTTCTGGCTGACAGTGCCCACGCTGAAGCACTTCCTTGCCTACAACAATGAGGCGGACCGGAACGTTTCCAGCAGCCAGCTGCGGGCGCGCGTGCTCCACGAATACGAGCTTCCGGCCTACCGCGGACCCATCGAGGACGGCGTTGCCGGTGCGGTGATGCTCTCCTACAACCTGGTCAACGGCCGGCCGGCCCACGTCTCGGACCTGGTGGCCCGCGAGCTGCGGCAGTGGCGGAACGGGAAGGACATCACCATCGTTACCGACGCCGGCGCACCGTCCTCGCTGTACACCGCGGAGAAGTATTTCGACGACGGCCCGTCCGCCTACGCGGCAGCCCTCCGCGCCGGGGTGGACAGCTTCACGGAGGACAGCGACAACCCTGAGCCGTCGCTGCGGCATCTCCGTGACGCCCTGGACCGCGGGCTGATCACCGGGGCGGATATCGACCGCGCGGTCCTCCGGTTGCTCACCCTGCGGGAGCGGACTGGTGAGTTCGAGCCCGACGGCGGCCCCTACGGTTCGCTTGGACCGGAACTGGTGGGCGATCCCGCCCACGTGGCGCTGGCCCGGGAGGCGGCCGGCAAGTCAGTGGTGCTGCTCCGGAATGCGCCGGCGGCCGGCACGGCGGAGCCCCTCCTGCCCCTGGGATCTGCACCCGGGAAAGTGGCGGTGATCGGCGTCCTGGGTTCCACGGTCCTCAGCGATTGGTACAGCGGTACCCTCCAGGACGAGGTCAGCATTGCCGCGGGCCTGTCTGCCCGGTACGGGACCGTTGTGGCAGAGCCGGGCATTGATGCGGTGTCGTTCCGATGCGTCCGCACCGGCATGTACCTCGGCACCGCCGACCCTGTATCCGCCCTCGCTGCCGGTGCTGCAGTTCCCGGAGCAGCGGAAACGTTCCTGGTCAAGGACTGGGGCGGCGGTGAAAGCACACTGCAGTCCCCTGTTACCGGCACGTTTGTGGCCGCTGACGGCTATTACCTCAGGGCCTCAGCGGACAGGGTGGGAGGCTGGGTGGTGCAGGAAACGTTTCGGCTGTCCACCGCTGCGGACGGCTCCGTGGCCGTCCAGCACGTCGGCACCGGGAAGTGGGTGCGGATCGAAGCGCACACCGGCAGCGCGGCGCTGTCCGCCGCGACCGAGGCGACGGCGGACCGTTTCACCCTGCGCACCGTCCGCTCCGGCCAGCAGGCCGCACGGGAAGCGGCCGCCGCAGCCGATGTCGCCGTCGTCGTGGTGGGCAATGATCCGCATCTGGGCGGCCGGGAAACGCTCGACCGTACCACGCTGGCATTGCCGGAACCGGAGCAGGAACTGATCCGACTGGTCCGTGAAGCGAACCCGCGGACTGTGCTGGTCATTGTCTCCTCCTACCCTTACGCACTCGGCCCGCTGGCGGACACCCCTGCCATCATCTGGACCTCCCACGCGGGCCAGGAACTCGGAAGTGGACTCGCGGACATCCTCAGCGGAGACGTCGAGCCAACCGGGCGGCTGGCACAGACCTGGTGGCAGCGGGACGCCGATCTGCCCGGCATCCTGGACTACGACGTCATCTCCTCGCAGGGCACCTATCTGTACAGCCAGGCCGAGCCTCTGTACGCGCTGGGGCACGGTCTGGGGTACAGCACTGTCAGCTACGAATCCGCGGCCCTCGCCGGCCAAGGCACGGCCGGGGCCGATATCGACGTGGTGTTGCGGAACACCGGGAACCGGCCAACCCAGGAGCTGGTCCAGGTCTATGCCGCTTCGCCGGAACACCGCTTCGAATTCCCGCGGCGGCTCCTGGTGGCACACCTGCGCGTCGCCCTGGCGCCCGGCGAGCGCCGGACCGTCCGGCTGCACGTCCCGCTGGAGCGCCTGGCGACGTTCAGCGTCACGGCCGGCCGGATGCTGGTGGAACCGGGAACCTACGAATTGCTGGTGGGGCCGTCGGCCGGCATCCTGCCGCTGGGTGTCGAGCTGGCTGTTGCGGGTCAGGGCAGCGGTCCTCGCCGCCGTGGTGCGTGGATCCGCGCCGAACTGTTTGATGAATGTTCCAACCTGGCGCTGGTTCCGGAGGCTCCGCTTGAGGGAACCGCCGTCGCGCCCGTTTCACCGCAGGAAGCCGCGACGGCGGCCTACCGCGGATGGGAAGGAAGCCGTCCGGAGCGGGTGACGCTGCGGATTGTGGCCGGCCTGGCTGCGCCCGCGCCCGGAAGTGTGGCGGTCCAGCTGCCTGGACGCGGCGGCACCTGGGTTACGGCCGCGGAGGCTGCTGTTCCCCCGGGCTTCGACGGGGAACTGGTGCTGGAGACGGAACGCAACGGCACGTCCGGTCCAGGTTTTGCGGCCATGCGCATCGTCCTCAGCGGGCAGGTGACGGTGAGCGCGCTGCAGGTCAGCTGATGCGGTTGGGGTCCGCTGCGCCTAAAGCGTCCCCGGACAGGAATGGGCGGCCTCAGACATCGTCGTCCCAGGTGCCGGGTCCGGTGGCCGCTTCTTCCGGCTGATGTTCTGCGTCGGGGTCGCCGCTGCCAACGTACGACGCCGGAACGGTCCCGGCAGCCTGGATGCCCTGCTCTTCGCGGATGTTGCCGGCCTCATGCTTGGCACCGGAGGGCTGCCCGTCGCCGGCCTGCTTCGCGGCGGCTTCCGCGGGGTCGCCCGGGCCGCGCAGGTCAGCGGTGTTCTGCGGTTCTTCGTGGGGAGCGGTCATGGCCCTGCCTTTCAACTGACGGAACTGGCTGTTCGCGGCACCGGAGTTCACCGGTCCAGTCTCCAGCCTACGGTCAGCACCCAGCACATGGCATGGGTGAAGCCTTCGCTCACCAGGGCCGGAACCAGGCCTGTCCGGTGGCGGCAGGCCTTCAGCGTGTTGTGACCTCCGACGCATGACGGGACGATCACGCTGTCCGTACCGTTAAAGCATTGGCGGAAGGAGGCCACGTGCTCATTGTCTTAACGGGAATCGACGGCTCGGGGAAATCCACTGCCGCCCAGGCCCTGGTGGCTGCTGCCAGGGCTGGCGGAAGAAACGCCGTGCTGTTGAACAATCACGCCGGCAGGCGGAGCATGTCCGTGCTTGCCGAACGGCTGGGAATACGATGGCCGCACCGCTTTGCCGACGCTGTGGAATCCACGTTCCGCGTCTTCACTGTCCTGGTCTCGCATCTGCGGGCAAGCCGCTTTGACGGGCTCGTCGTGATGGACCGGCATCTGCACTGCCAGCTCGCCTTGCGCGCGGCCAAGGGACTGCCCCGCGGCCGCGTGCTTCCCTGGCTCCTGTCCGCCCTGCCATCTGCTGATGCGGTGATCCACTTCGAGTTGCCGCCCGAGGTGGCGCATCAGCGCATCATTGAGCGCGGGACCGACTCGGAAACCCTCCGGGACCTTGCCGCCCTGCGGGACGCCTACCGGGGCCTGCCCGAGTACGCGCGCTTCATCCTGCTCGACGCCGACTGTCCACCGCCGGAAGTGGCCGCCCGCCTTGCACGGATCGTGGGCAGGGCGGGAACAGACGCCCCTGTCATGCCGGCCTGATCAGACCCACCGCTCAGATCAGCGCGTGCATCCCCCGGCTCCGTGGCCGCCCGAGCGATGCGGCGCCCAGGAACTCGACGGCGACGAACGGTTCGTCGCCCACCACCCATTCGTCGTGCCCGGGAGGCAGCGCGTAGGTGTCATGGGCGCTGATCATGGAGCGGACGCCGTCGGCTGTCCGGATCTCCAGCGAACCGGAGATGCAGTAACCGAGGTGGTTGTGCTCGCAGAAATCCGTCAGTTCAGTGGGTTTGGCGGACTCGGACCAGCGCCAGCCCGGGGCAAGGATCAGCCGGGCCACGGAGTAGTCATCAACGGTGACCAGATCGAACTCTGCCTTGTCAGGGCACCGCTTCCTGTCCGGAATGTCAAAGGACTTCACTGCCAGGGACCTGATGAAGTTAGCGGTCATTTGAATACGCTGCCTAGGACTTTTGGTGCGGGAAGCCTGGCGATGAACCAAGCGAGGGTTCAGATGCCGATGTGCGGCGAAGTTGTTCGGAGACCAGCGGGGCATGAACCTCAGACCGGGGTACACGCTGCACCGGCAAACACTTCTGGTGCATCTTTCAACGTTATCGCTGTGTGCCCTGAAGTCAATGGGCCCGCAGTGTTATGCGCCTGCGGCCGCCTGCGACGCCAGGCCCGAGGCCGGCGGCGGTGCCGGGTGCCGCCACGCACCGCTTGCCTTTGCCTGGTAGCCCAGGTGGCGCGAGATGGCCCTGCCCGCGGCCCTGACCAGCGGCACCAGTTCGTGCGCCGACCCCGCATCATCCGGGACCACGATGGACAGGGCCGCCACAACGTCGCTCCCGGCACCGTGGATGGGTGCCGCAACGGAGACGGTACGGGACGGATGGGTCCGGCGGACCACGGCCGCACCGGTCTGCTTGACGCCTGCCAGCACGCCCCGCAACTCCTGGGCCGGGAGGCTGCCGGACCCGGGCTCGGCAGGCTGAGCGAGCAGTTCGTCCTGCAGCCCGGGGTCCGCATAGGCCAGCAGGACCTGCCCGACGGCGGTGGTCCGCAACGGCATCCGGCCCCCCACCCGGTAGGCCACCTCGGTGGCGGTGCGTGAGGAGAGCCTGTCGATCAGGACCGCGTCCCGGCCTTCGCGGACGGACAGCAGGACGTGGTGCCGCGTGACTTCATAGAGGTCCTCAAGATACGGAAGGGCTATCTGCCGCACGCCGTGGCCCCTGGGTGACAGGGATGCAATCTCCCAAAGGCGCACTCCTACCACGTACCGTCCGTCGTCGAGCCGTTCCAGCGCTCCCCACTCGGTCAGGTGACGGACCAGCCGGAGGGTAGTGGCGGGGGCGAGTTCCGCAAGCCGCGACAACTCCGACAGGGTCAGCGCCCGGCGCTGTTCAGTGAACTGCGACAACAGGCTGAGCGCCCGCACCACAACGGGCTGGCCGGGGCGCTCAGGCGCCGGCTTGGCCCTGCCCGCTCCCGCCATTTCGCCTCCCGGCATCCGTTCCCTAAGGTAATCAAGCCTGCCGGTTGTGGCGGGCACCACAAAGTCTCTTTTCACTGAGTGAAAAGGACAGCCACCCGGTTCTGCGCGCACGGCAAGCTGATGGACGTCCCGCAGCGCGTTGCCTGCCGCCCATTGACCCTGATTGGAATCAACGATGAACTCCAATGCTCCGAAGAAATCGCTGATCGGAATATTTGTCCTGTGCTGGCTGGGCTTGCTCGCCGACGGCTATGACCTGTACGTCTACGGCGCCACACTGCCCGGCCTCATCGGCCAGCCCCCGTTCAACGTCACGCCCGCCGCCGCCGGGGCCGTCGGTTCCCTGGCATTGGTGGGAATGCTCCTCGGTTCCCTGATCGTGGGAACCCTGACGGACCGGCTGGGCCGGCGCCTGATCTTCGTCAGCGCCCTCGCCCTGTTTTCGCTGGCCATGCTGGCCTGTGCGGCCGCCCCCACGTGGGAGCTCTTCGCCGTGTTCCGCTTCATCGCCTGCTTCGGCGTGGGCGGTTTGCTCCCGACGGCGGTGGCCCTCACCAATGAATTCGCCCCACCCGGCAAGAAGTCCCTGGTCCTGGGCGCTGTCCTCACCGGGCCGGCGACCGGCACGGTGGTGGCATCGCTGACGTCCCTGGCCCTGCTGGAGTCCAGCGGATTCCGCCCGGTGTACGCCATTGGCGCGGGGGGACTGTTGCTGGTGCCGTTTGCCTGGTTCCTGCTGCCGGAGTCGCCGTCGTTCCTGCGGACCCGGCTCCGCAGCGCGGAAGCAGACCGGATCGAGGCCATGTACGGACTCCCCCGGACCTCGGATACCCCCGTCCCGGCTGTCCCCGTCTCCCCCACGCGTGCCCTGTTCGCCAACGGCACCGCCCGCACCACCATGATGCTCTGGGCCATCACCGTCCTCAGCCTGCTGACCATCTTCGGAGTCAGCACCTGGCTCCCGCAGATCATGCGCACCGCCGGGTTCGGCGTCGGCTCTTCCGTGTCATTCCTGCTGGCCTACTCGGTAGGCGCGGTGGTTGGCACCGTCCTGGCATCCTTTGCGAGCCAGAAGTTCGGGCCACGGCCCCTGGTGATCGTGGGCTTTGTCAGCGCTGCGGCCGCATTGCTGCTGATGTCCTTCAACCCGCCCGCCGCTCTGATGACCGTGCTGGCCGCCGTCGCAGGCTTCGGCGGGCTGGGCACACAGAACATGATCAATGACTACATCGCCCAGTTCTACCCGGCAGCTTCCCGCGCCACCGGGCTCGGTTGGGCGCTGGCGGTAGGCCGCATCGGAGCGATCGCGGGCCCCACCTACGGCGCACTGCTGGTCAGCTTCGGCGGCGGAGTGCCGGCCGCTGCCATAGCCTTTGCGGCGCCCGCACTCCTGGGCGCAGTGCTCATGATCGCGCTTCGCACCCGAGCAGCCAAGCACCCCGCCCGGACACACGACGCCGAACTGGTCGCCTGAGTTCGAGGGAGGGACGGCTGCGCTGCTCACCCCGGGGAAGCCTGGAGGAATCTCCGCAGCCCGTCCTCGCCCAACGACGCTGTGTTCCAGCTGAAATCCGGGCGGCTGCCGCCAACCGGGGGCGCCCCGGAGGGCAGCGATCTGACGTCTCGGAGGTTCAGGGCCTTTGGCCAAACGGGCGGTCCCCAGTCCTGATGCTCGCTCGGGTAGTGGCGGCCGGCGGGTGAGGTCCAGCCCGGTGGATCGTTCGTCGTTGCCGGTGTGGGTTGCCAGGCGGTGGTGTGCCTGAGGCGGTGGTGTTTGCGGCAGGGTTGGCGCAGGTTTGAAATCCCCGTTGTCCCGCCGTTCTCCCACGCGAGGATGTGGTCTGCCTCGTTGTCCACAGAGTGGTTGTTGCAGCCTGGAACGGGCACCTGCCGTCCCGCAGCCGCAGCCAGGCCCTCATCGCTTTGGTCAGGCGGTAACTGGTTCTGCCGATCTCCAAAGGGGCACCGTTCCGGGGATCGGTAAGGACGCGGCGGAACGATGCGGCCCCGTTGGCCACAAGCTCCCGTGCCATGGAGGCGGGGATCGGACCGTGCCCGGCCAGGTCCGCCGGCTCATCGGTGACACCGAGCAGGGCGAAAACCGGGACTGTGACCAGCACGTGCGCCCGCGGCGCTGGGACGTCAGCTGCTTTGCCGGCGGCGGCCTGGCTGCCCAAAAGCCCCGTGGCGAAAGAGTCTGCCCTCAGCTGGGTCAGGGTGCGTGCCTCGTCAGGACCTTGCAGGCCCCGGGCCGTCGCAGTGGTGCGGTTCCAGATCGCCTCCGCTGTTGCGGCGGGCAGATAGGCCGAAATCCAGGCCATCCCATCCCGTTCCGGGGCATATTCCACCCGCCGGTCCAAAACTGACGTGGCATGGCGGATCTCGATGGAGACCGGGTGATGGCGTTCGCGCCACGCCCGCACCCTTGCCCTGAATCGCGACGGCACCAGCTCCCCGGCCAGGCATCCACGCCCGGCGCCAGGCACGGCCTGTTCCAGGAAATGCGCTTCGAGGATGGCCGCGCCGGCGGAATCAAGGCAGTCCGCCTCGTCAACCATGATGCGTGCGTGCTGCCACGAGATGTCCCCTGCCAAGAGTGCCTCCTGGGTTCTGTGCATCCTTGTTGCCAGCGCGACGGATGCGCCGAGCAGCGCCCCCGCGGCCCGCTCGCCTATGGTGAGCACACAGGCGACTTCCGCAATAACACTCATCTCCCGGGCGGTGTGCTCCTGCGGTGTTGCAGCCGGCGGAGACAGCGCAGCGGCGGCCTCCAGGAAAGCGGCAGACAGATGGACCTTGGCCGCCGCCGCTGCTGCCTCAACCCGGGCCACTGCCGCTAGTCCGTCCAGGCATACGTCCCGGAGTTCGGTCAAAGGATCGCCAGCACCACTGTCCCCTTGGCCAGCGACTGTGCCGGCCAGGGATGCCGCGAGCGCAGCCACTGCCGCCGCAGAAGCCACAATCGCGGACCTGCTGTCAGTGCCTCCGGGTGGTTCTTCCATGCCAACATCATCGCCGGAGGGTCCGACAATATGGGCTGGGCCTCCCCGCCGGGTCAGCGCTGTCCGGCTCGAGGTTCCGGGCCGGCCCGCGGAGCCGATGACGTACCCTGCGCAAGGGTACGTGGCCGCGGCCGTACGGCGGGAAGCCCGCCGTCAGGGCGGCACGAGGCCTGCGTGCCTAGTCAGCGCCCGGCAGGCACACCTCCACCAGCCCATCGGTGATCCTGGTGCTGAAGAGCGGCTGCCTTGCTGTAGCGGGGCCGGCCATCACTTCACCTGTCCGCAGCGAGAACGTGCTCCGGTGCCAAGGACAGACGACGCACGGCTCGCCGCCGTCGTCGAGGTTCCCGGCCTTGAGCTTCCCTTCGTGCAGCGGGCCGGAGAGATGGCTGCAGACATCTGAAAGTACGTTGACCCGACCGCCTTCACGGAAGACGACCAACGGCAGACCCGCAACGACGCGCTGGTGCAGCTTGCCGTCCGGCAACTCCGCCAAGGGTGCCAGCAGATGCCAGCCGGGCGGGAACCTGTGCGGGATCTCCTCGCTGTGGTTAACCCCGGCGGCCTGCCGGTACGTGAGGTGACCGCCCAGGAAGCCGCCGGCACTGACCGTGGCCAGGCCGAGGTAGGCCAGCGCTTTGCCGCTGCGTTGCCGCCCAAATGACCGCTCCACCAAGGACGCTGCGTATAGGCCTGTGGCCGCCAGGTTGGCGGCAGCGTGGACCAGGCCTACCCGCTGCTGCTGCGGATGGAGCTGGGACCAGTCAGTGAATCCGGCCACAGCGGACGGCACGGCGCTTAGGGTTCCGAGCCCGATCAGCACCCTGGCGGCACCCTCATTGCCCGGAACAGCGTCCAGGACAGCGGCGGAAAGCCACGCCCCCAGGGGAACCTGTACCGCGAGGGGATGCACCGGATGGCCAACGGGCACGCCATGGAGGACATCCCGGAGCCAGCGAGGACGGACCGCACTCTTGACGGCGATCCGTACTTTCCTGGCAAGCGGGTCCAGCCAGGCGGCATCCTCCAGACGGGTGACAAGTTCCAGTGCCGGCAACGGTTTCATGCGTCCTCCTCCGGGGCTTTCCTCGCGGTCCTTGCCCGAGAGCATAATGGCTGGGGCGGGACAAGCACAGGGCCTAACGGCTTCAGTCCGCAGCGTCCAGACCGCCGGCGGGCACCACCACGGCACCACTGGAGGTGGAGTCCTCGTTCAACATCCAGCCCACCCTTTTCACGGTCCTCAGCATCACCACGCTCTCCACCAGCTCAATGCCGGGGACCTTCTCCTGCAGCGCCAGCTCGGCCGTCATGACGTCGGCGAGGGACTGCAGCCACATGATGATCACGAAGTTGGTGGGCCCCGTAGTGGAGGCACTGAGCCGGACGTTGCTGATGGCCCGGATCTTCGTGGCAGCGGCTTCATGCTGGCCTGCCGGCACGTTGGCGAACCATTGGCAGGCCACCGGATAGGCAGAGTAGGCCTGGGCTATTTCACACCTGAACAGGAGGAAGCCGCTCGCCAGGACGCGGTTGAGCTGACGCTGGACCGTCGCGGGATGCCGCCCGAGTTCGCGCGCTATTTCCGCCGCGGTTGCCCTGCCGTCGCGCGCCAGGAACGGCAGCAGGTCAAGGTGGCTGGTGGGCAGTCGGGCCGTTTCGGCATGCCTGCCTTCGTGCAAGCCCTGGTGACCGAGCGTACGAAGCGAGGCCAGCTGCGCCTTGTCCAAGATGTTGAGCCGCCATTCATCGGCGCTGGTGTGCAGCCTGGTGCAGAGCGCCGTCTGGTACTTCGTGAGCCCCTCAATTGCCTTCATCCGGGATACCACCTTGGCGCTGAAGTCGTCCAGGGACCTGGTGATGACTGTCAGCATCAGGTCCCTGTTGCTGGCTGCCTCCTCCACGGTGACGATCTCCGGGATAGCCGCTAGCTCCGCCATGACCCTGTCCCTGAGGTGCATGTCGCAGTCAACCGCCACAAAGGCGAGGAGCATCTGCTGCGGATCTCCTGCCAAGTGGGCGGTAACCCAGGCCGTACCGCTGGTTCTGAGCCGCTCCCACCGCAATGCCAGCGTGGTTGCATGCACGCCGAGCACCTTCGCCGCGTCAGCCCAGCCCAGCCTCGGCGCGGATTGCAGGACCTGGATCAGGGCGAGATCGTCTTCGCTGAGTTCCATTCCGCTCTCCCCTCCATGCATGAATCGAGGTCAATTTGGGCTTTCAGTAAATACATCCAGCGGTTTCGAGAGATGTGAACCACGCCACTTCAGAATAGTCCACTAGAAGGACAAGCCGAACTGCGAGGAGCCACACGTGCCCATTACCGAAGATGCCAAGGAACTCCAGGGGGACCTCACCAGCCTCCGCCACGACCTCCACCGGCACCCGGAAATTGGGCTTCACCTTCCGCGGACCCAGGAAAAAGTCCTCCGGGCGCTGGACGGCCTTCCCTTCGAGATCACCTTGGGTGAGGAGACCACGTCCGTCACCGCGGTGCTCCGCGGCGGCATGCCTGCATCCGAGGGGCAGGGCGGCAGGCAACGCCCAGCCGTGCTGCTCCGGGCGGACATGGACGGCCTGCCCGTTCAGGAGAAAACCGGGGTGGACTACACGTCCAGGACCGACGGCGCGATGCACGCCTGCGGCCATGACCTGCACACATCGATGCTCGCCGGAGCAGCAACGCTCCTCGCCGAGAAGCAGCACCAGCTGCAGGGCGACGTCGTCCTGATGTTCCAGCCCGGCGAAGAGGGCTGCGACGGCGCGAGCTACATGATCCGGGAAGGCGTCCTGGATGCCGCCGGAACCCGCGTCCAGGCTGCCTATGGGATGCACGTCTTTTCCTCCCTCGAACCCCACGGCACCTTCAGCACCAAGCCTGGTGTGATGCTCAGCGCCTCTGACGGACTTGAAGTCACGGTGCTCGGCGCGGGCGGCCACGGCTCCGCACCGCACGCCGCGAAAGACCCCGTGACCGTGGCTGCCGAGATGGTCACCGCATTGCAGGTCATGGTGACGCGGCAGTTCAACATGTTTGATCCTGTGGTGCTCTCGGTGGGAGTCCTCCACGCCGGCACCAAACGGAACGTGATCCCTGAGACGGCACGCATCGAGGCCACTGTCCGGACCTTCTCCGAGGCGTCGCGGCTGAAGATGAAGGAAGCGGTGCCGCGGCTGCTCCAGGGAATTGCGGCCGCCCATGGAGTGGAGGTCCAGGTGGACTACCTGGACGAGTACCCCCTCACCATCACCGACGAGGACGAAACCCACACCGCCGAGAAAGTCATTTCCCGACTTTTTGGCGACAGCCGCCTCTCACGATGGGCCACGCCACTGAGCGGATCCGAAGATTTCTCCCGGGTCCTTGCCGAGGTACCCGGAACGTTTGTTGGCCTCAGTGCCGTCGCCCCCGACGGCGACCACGGCACGTCACCGTTCAACCACTCGCCTTACGCAACGTTCGACGACGGCGTTCTGGCTGACGGGGCAGCACTGTACGCCGAACTCGCGATCTCGCGGCTCACCGCACTTTCAGCCACAGCGTCCTGACGCACCAGCAGCACCCGTCCCGGCATCCACTCCACACAGACCACCAGGGAGCCAACCATGTCCATGACAGTCAACAAGCCGCAGACTGGACGCGTGTCCACCGCCAAGACCATCGTCGGAACCGGCATCGGCAACGCCGTCGAGTGGTACGACTGGGCCATTTACGCCACGTTCACGCCCTTCATAGCCAGCCAGCTCTTCAGCAAGGCGGACCCGGCGTCCGCAGTCCTGTCCACGCTGGCGATCTTCGCCGTCGGATTTGTGGCACGCCCCTTCGGCGGGTTCCTCTTCGGCTGGATCGGTGACCGCGTGGGACGCAAGACGTCGATGACCCTCGCCGTCGGCCTGGCGTCGCTGGGCAGCCTGATGATCGGCATCGCACCCACCTTCGCCAGCGTCGGCGCCTGGGCCTCGCTCATGCTCGTGGTGGCGCGGCTTATCCAGGGACTGGCGCACGGAGGCGAGCTGCCGTCGTCCCAGACGTACCTTTCCGAGATGGCACCGAAGGAACACCGGGGGTTCTGGGCCACCCTGATTTACACCTCGGGAACAGTGGGAATCCTGTTCGGCACCCTGCTGGGGGCCGTCCTGAACATGACGCTGAGCTCCGACGCCATGAATGCCTGGGGCTGGCGGATCCCCTTCCTCCTGGGCGCAGCCATGGGGCTGTACGCGTTGATCATGCGGTCCCGGCTGCACGAAACCGAGGCCTTCGAAGGCGAAACGTCCAGCCAGAAGCGCGCACCGATCTGGCCGCAGGTTGTCCGCTACCGCAGGCAGGCGCTGCAGGTGATCGGCCTGACAGTCGGCCTCACCGTCATCTACTACATCTGGGGCGTGGTGGCGCCGAGTTACGCCACCACCTCGCTGAAGATCGACCGCGGGGAAGCCCTCTGGGCCGGCGTCATCGCCAACATCGTGTTTATCGCCGCCCTGCCGTTCTGGGGCAAGCTGTCCGACCGCATCGGCCGCAAGAAGGTCCTGTGGGCCGGCGCCATCGGATCAGCGGTCATGCACTTCCCCATGACCTGGCTGCTCAAAGATTCAGCCTGGCAGCTGGCCGTCAGCATGTCCGTGATGCTGATCTTCATCGCCGCGAGCGCCGCTATTGTCCCCGCCGTCTACGCCGAGCTTTTCCCCACATCCATCCGCACCGTCGGCGTAGGAGTTCCGTACTCCATTTGCGTGGCTGTCTTCGGCGGCACCGCGCCGTACCTGCAGCAGTGGCTCGGGACCACCATGGGTGTGCCCCAGGTGTTCAACGTCTACGCAGTGGTCCTGCTGGCCATCAGCGCTGTGTTCGTCTTCAGCATCCCGGAAACGAAGGGCAAGGACCTGGTGCACTGAGCCGCGGGAACCACCACCGAAAGGGTAGGTGAACCCCTAGCGCAGCTCCGGACGCAGGGGGAGGATTAACTACCGGATCACAACATTCAATGAGGCCGGATGTGCGCCCCTAAGAGTAGGGCGTGCAGTTTGAAAATGGGATGGGCGGGCCGCGGCCGCCACACTGACCACCACATTGCTCAGCGTCAGGCAGGCTCAAGCCGCCCCAAACGGGGGGATTGCGCCAAGAAAATTGTGAATCGCATCCTTAGTGGGAGCACAAAATGTCCATTACTGCATCAACGAGAACCCGTTCAACCCGGGCGAAGATCGCCCTGGTTCCGCTTATTTCAATAGGGCTGTTCGGGTCCCTGGCAATCGCCGCACCCGCTCAGGCGCATGACGACGGTCATGACGACTGGCAAGGCTGTAGCGTCAAACCGCTGGACCCCAAGGACCTTCGCGGCAACAGGGTCGACTTCAGCATCAAGGTCAAGTGCGACAACGAGAAGGACGGCAGGAAGGACGGCGAGAAGAGTGTCCTGATCCGCCAGCTCCGGTACGAGGACGAGCACGGTCCGCAGCGCAGCGACGACTTCCTCGGTTTCTCCTACTTCTACGAGAATTTCGACAGGTGGGACGACGCAAGGATCCTGCACAGCGTAGACCGAGTACGCAACCTGGACCACAGGAGCGCCGAAGAGGTCTACCACCTTGTTTCCTTCAAAGTGAAAGACAACAAGGGACATTGGTCCGATTGGTCTGGTTGGAAGAGCAGTGAGGTGGTTGAGGTACGCCGCTAGCCAGGAAATGACCGTTTCCAACCAAACAGCGAAACAAGCCAGGGGCCAGCGCCCCTGGCTTTTTCGATGTGCATCCTTCCCCTGGAGCTTCATTGCGCCCTTGACTCCTCCGCCCCACCTTCCCTACACTTTTCATAAAGCAGAATCTAAATTCCACAAAGCGGAAGTATTGTAGGACGGACTGACGCCAGCGGAAGCATGGACCAAAGCCCTCCCCGGAAGGACCTACGATGACGTACACAGTGAACTGCTCCATCCTCCTCACGGAGCTGCCCCTGCTCGAGCGCCCCGCGGCAGCCAAGGCAGCAGGCTTTGACGCTGTCGAGTTCTGGTGGCCCTTTGAAACCTCCGTCCCTGCAGACGCACAGATCACCGAGTTCGAGAACGCCATCAGGGACGCCGGCGTGCAGCTCACCGGCCTGAACTTCAATGCCGGCAACATGCCCGGCCGGTGACCGCGGCCTGGTCTCCTGGAAGGGACGCTGCTCCGAATTCAAGGACAACATCGACGTCGTGGCCGGCATCGGCGAGCGCCTGGGCTGCAAGGCCTTCAACGCCCTCTACGGCAACCGGCAGGACGAATTCACCCCCGAAGAGCAGGACGAACTGGCCGTCAGGAACCTCGCGGCAGCAGCTGAAGGCGTGGCCCGCATCGGCGGCACCGTCCTCCTCGAACCCGTCAGCGGCGCACCCAGGTACCCGCTCCTCACCGCCGACGACGCACTCAAGGTCATTGCCCGCGTCAAGGCGGAGGCCGGCGTCGGGAACATCAAGCTCCTCGCCGACTTCTACCACCTGGCCGTCAACGGCGACGACGTCGAAGCCGTCATCGAAAACCACGCCAAGGACTTCGGCCACATCCAGATCGCCGACAATCCCGGCCGCGGCGCACCCGGAACCGGCACCCTCCCGCTCGGTGAATGGATCGCCCGCAGCCGCGAACTCGGCTACGACGGCTACATCGGCCTCGAGTACAAGGAACCGCAGGAAACCGCCTTCAGCTGGGCCATCCGCGAACACGCCGCCGATAGCCAACCAGCCCAACTGAGTAGCGCAGATGTCTTTAGACCGCCAGAACGCATCTACTGCGACCTATCCCACAGACTTTCAGAAAGAGAACCATCATGAGCAACGTTGCAGTCATCGGACTCGGAATCATGGGCCTGCCCATGGCCATCAACCTGGTCAAGGCCGGCCACACCGTCACCGGCTTCAACCGCAGCCAGGACAAGATCGACAAGCTGGTCTCCGAGGGCGGCCAGGGCGCCACCAGCATCGCGGACGCCGTCAAGGAGGCCGACGTCGTCATCACCATGGTGCCGGACTCCCCCGATGTTGAGGGCGTAGTCAGCGGCAAGGACGGCGTTTTCGCCAACGCCAAGCAGGGCACCCTCTGGATCGACGCCTCCAGCATCCGCCCGGACGTCGCCAAGCGCCTCTCGGACGACGCCCGCGAAGCCGGCATCCGCCCCCTCGACGCCCCGGTCTCCGGCGGCGAACAGGGCGCCATCGACGCCGTGCTCTCCATCATGGTGGGCGGCGAGAAGGCAGACTTCGACGACGCCCAGGACGTCCTGAACGCCGTCGGCAAGACCATCGTCCACGTGGGCCCCTCGGGCTCCGGCCAGACCGTCAAGGCTGCAAACCAGCTGATCGTGGCCGTCAACATCGAGGTCCTCGGCGAGGCAATCGCTTTCCTTGAGGCCTACGGCGTGGACACCGACGCCGCCCTCAAGGTCCTCGGCGGCGGCCTGGCCGGCTCCAAGGTCCTGGACCAGAAGGGCCAGAAGATGCTGGACCGCAACTTCGACCCCGGCTTCCGCCTCGCCCTCCACCACAAGGACCTGGGCATCGTCACCGCCGCCGCCCGCGAAGCCAACGTCGCCGTCCCCCTCGGCGCCGTCGTCGCACAGCTCGTCGCCGCCACCGTCAACCAGGGCGACGGCGCACTGGACCACTCGGGACTCTTCAAGCAGGTCCTCCAGCTCAGCGGCCGGAAGTAAAGCACTCCCGGCGCAGCCGGAAAAAGCGCGCAACCACAGCACTCAACGGAAGCCCCGCCGTCGCACTGTACGACGGCGGCTCCCTTCAGCACACCCAAAAACAGCCCGCACTTGCCCCCAAAGCTTTCAAGGAGCACACCATGAGCAAGATGCGTACCGTTGATGCAGCGGTGGCCATCCTGGAAAAGGAAGGCGCCATCGAGGCGTTCGGCCTGCCAGGCGCTGCCATCAACCCCTTCTACTCCGCAATGCGCGCCCACGGCGGCATCCGCCACACGCTGGCCCGCCACGTCGAAGGCGCCAGCCACATGGCCGACGGTTTCAGCCGGGCCAAGGACGGCAACATCGGCATCTGCATCGGCACCTCCGGCCCCGCCGGCACGGACATGATCACCGGCCTGTACGCCGCCTGGGCAGATTCCATCCCGATGCTCTGCATCACCGGCCAGGCCCCCGTGGCCAAGCTGCACAAGGAGGACTTCCAGGCCGTGGACATCGAGTCCATCGCCAAGCCCGTCACCAAGATGGCCATGACCATCCTGGAACCCGGCCAGGTTCCCGGCGCCTTCCAGAAGGCCTTCCAGCTGATGCGCTCCGGCCGCCCCGGCCCCGTGCTGCTGGACCTGCCCATCGACGTGCAGATGGCCGAGATCGAGTTCGACATCGACACCTACGAGCCGCTGCCCGTCGAAAAGCCCAAGGCCTCCCGCAGGCAGCTGGAAAAGGCCCTGGACATGCTGACTGCCGGCAAGCGCCCGCTGATCGTGGCCGGCGGCGGCATCATCAACGCCGGCGCCTCCGCGCAACTGGTGGAACTGGCCGAGATCCTGGGCATCCCCGTCATCCCCACCCTGATGGGCTGGGGCTCCATTCCGGACGACCACCGCCTGATGGCCGGCATGGTGGGCCTGCAGACCTCGCACCGCTACGGCAACGAGAACTACCTGCGCAGCGACTTCGTGATCGGCATCGGCAACCGCTGGGCCAACCGCCACACCGGCGGCCTGGACACCTACACCGCGGGCCGGACGTTCGTGCACATTGACATCGAGCCCACCCAGATCGGCCGCGTGTTCTCGCCGGACCTGGGCATCGCGTCCGACGCCGGTGCGGCGCTGGCAGGGCTGGTTGAGCTCGCCACGAGAGCGCGCGGCGGCACGGTCCCTGCCGGACTACAGCGCCTGGGTTGCCGAATGCCAGGACCGCAAGGCCTCCCTGCACCGCAAGACCCACTTCGAGAACATCCCCATCAAGCCGCAGCGCGTGTACGAGGAGATGAACAAGTCCTTCGGCCGCGACACCACCTACGTGTCCACCATCGGCCTGTCCCAGATCGCCGGCGCGCAGATGCTGCACGTCTTCGGCCCGCGCAAGTGGATCAACGCCGGCCAGGCAGGCCCCCTGGGCTGGACCGCCCCGGCAGCCCTCGGCGTCGCCCGCTCCAACCCGGACCAGACCGTGGTGGCGCTCTCCGGCGACTACGACTTCCAGTTCATGATCGAGGAACTGGCCGTGGGCGCGCAGTTCAACCTGCCGTACATCCACGTGGTGGTGAACAACTCCTACCTGGGCCTGATCCGCCAGTCCCAGCGCGGCTTCAAGATGGAGCAGAACGTGTCCCTGGCGTTCGAGAACATCAACAGCTCGGACCTGTCCGAGGACCGACCCGCGGCTACGGCGTGGACCACCTGAAGGTGGCCGAGGGCCTGGGCTGCAAGGCCGTCCGCGTGGAGGACCCCAACGACCTGGGCGCCGCGTTCGACAAGGCCAAGGCCCTGATGGGCGAGTTCCAGGTTCCCGTGGTGGTGGAAGTGATCCTGGAAAAGGTCACCAACATCTCCATGGGCGTGGAAATCAACGCCGTCAACGAGTTCGAGGAACTGGCCGAGTCCGCCGCCGACGCCCCCACCGCCATCCTGGCACTGCAGGCCTAAACCATGCGGATCGTGATTGCCCCGGACAAGTTCAAGGGATCGCTGTCCGCCCCGGACGTCTGCAGGCACCTCGAAAAGGGCCTGCAGGCGGCCGCTACGGCGCGCAACCTGGACATCCTCCGGATTCCCGTGGCCGACGGCGGCGAAGGCACCCTCGATGCCGCCGTCGGCTCCGGCTTCACCCGGCGGACGGCCACGGTCACCGGCCCTGCCGGCCAGCGGGTCGAGGCTGGCTTCGCCGTCCGGGGCCACGAGGCCGTCATCGAAATGGCCACGGCCTCCGGGCTGGCGCTGGTCCCGCAGGTCGGCGCCGGCGGCCGGCCGGATGCGGGGACAGCCGCCACGGCCACCAGCCTGGGCACCGGTCAGCTGATCCGCGCGGCACTGGATGCCGGCTGCCGCCGGATCATCCTTGGCGTGGGCGGAAGCGCCAGTACCGACGGCGGCGCGGGGCTCCTGCAGGGACTCGGCGCCAGGTTCCTGGACAGCGCGGGCAACGAACTGCCGGCCGGCGGCGCCGCGCTGGCCACCCTGCACCGCATCGACTTCACCGGGTTTGAACCCCGCCTGGTGGACACACGCTTTGTGCTGGCGTCCGACGTCGACAACCCCCTGCTGGGCCCCCAGGGCGCCGCGGCGGTTTTCGGCCCGCAAAAGGGCGCCAGCACCCCAGGACGTCGGCTCCTCGACGCCGCCCTGGCCAGGTTCGTCGAAGTCCTGGCCAGGGAAATCGGATTCCGTGCCGTCAAGCGCGCGGCGGAGGCTCCGGGGGCCGGGGCAGCCGGAGGAGTGGGCTACGCCGCCATCGCGGTCCTGGCCGCGACGCGGCGGCCGGGCATCGACGTCGTGCTTGAATTCACCCAACTGGCCGACCGCCTGGCGGGCGCCGACCTGGTGATCACCGGAGAGGGCAGCCTGGACGAACAGAGCCTGCTGGGCAAAACCCCCATGGGTGTGGCCAGGGCCGCGGCTGCAGCCGGGCGTTCCCGTCATGGCCGTGTGCGGGCGCACCACGCTGAGCGCCGGACCAGCAGCAGGATTCGGGTTTCAGACGTCTACGCACTGACCGCGCTGGAAACCCACGGTAGACATGTGCATAGCAGAGGCAGGACCACTTCTTGAGCAGCTGGGAACGCACATCCTCCAGCGAGCTGGCAACCCCGGCCGAGCGTGACGGCACCGGCACCAAGGAGGACCCCTGAATGTCTGAAGAACGCTTTGACCTGGTCATCCGGGGCCAGCGCATCCTCACCACCGCCGGCATCGCCCCGCGCGAAGTGGGCGTCCGCGGCGGGAAGATCGTCGCCATCGAGCCGCTGGGCAACGGCCTGGCCGGTACCGAGGTCATCGAACTGGCCGACGACGAAACCCTGATCCCCGGCCTGGTGGACACCCACGTCCACGTCAACGAGCCCGGCCGCACCGAGTGGGAGGGCTTCGCCTCCGCCACCCGCGCCGCGGCGGCCGGCGGCGTGACCACCATCATCGACATGCCGCTGAACTCCATCCCGCCCACCACCACCGTGGCCAACCTCAAGCTCAAGCGCGAGGTGGCCGAGGACCAGGCGTTCGTCGACGTCGGGTTCTGGGGCGGCGCCATTCCCGGCAACAAGGCGGACCTCCGCCCGCTGCATGACGACGGCGTGTTCGGCTTCAAGTGCTTCCTCCTGCACTCCGGCGTGGACGAGTTCCCGCACCTGGACGCGGACGAGATGGAAGAGGACATGGCCGAGCTGAAGTCCTTCGACTCGCTCATGATCGTCCATGCCGAGGACTCGCACGCGATCGACCGCGCACCGCACCCCGGCGGCGACCACTACGAAACCTTCCTTGCCTCCCGCCCGCGCGGCGCCGAGAACAAGGCCATCGCCGAGGTCATCGAACGGGCCCGCTGGACCGGTGCCCGGGCGCACATCCTGCACCTGTCGTCGTCGGACGCGCTGCCCATGATCGCCAGCGCAAAGCGCGACGGCGTGCACCTCACCGTGGAGACCTGCCCGCACTACCTCACGCTGATGGCCGAGGAAATTCCGGACGGCGCCACCGCGTACAAGTGCTGCCCGCCCATCCGCGAGGCCTCCAACCGCGAGCTGCTCTGGAAGGGCCTGCAGGACGGCACCATCGACTGCATCGTCTCGGACCACTCGCCTTCCACCCTGGACCTCAAGGACCTGGAGAACGGCGACTTTGCCGTGGCCTGGGGCGGCGTCTCCTCGCTGCAGCTGGGCCTGTCACTGATCTGGACCGAAGCCCGGCACCGCGGCATCCCGCTGGAGCAGGTGGTGTCCTGGATGGCCGGGAAGCCGGCAGCCTTGGCCCGGCTGTCCACCAAAGGCCAGCTCGCCCTCGGCTACGACGCCGACTTCGCCGTCTTCGCCCCGGACGAGGCCTTCGTGGTGGACGTGTCGAAGCTCAAGCACAAGAATCCCATCACCCCCTACGACGGCAAGGCGCTGTCCGGAGTGGTCCGCCGGACGTACCTGCGCGGCACCGTGGTGGACGGCCAGGCACCCAGCGGCAAGCTCATCCGCCGCGGCGGGGTCTGAGGGAGAAGCCATGGCCGTGGAAGCCCACCATCCCCGGGCGGTGGCCCCTCCCCGTGCCGCCGCCCGCGGGCTGGCCGTGTGGGTGGAACCGCAGGAGGGCACCAGCCCGGACCTCGTTGCCCACGCTTCCCGGCTGCTGCTGGAGCGTGCCCTGATGTTTGCCCCGGAGGCGGAAGTCCATTGGCCTGCCGCCGGGGCTGCCACGTCGGGGGCAGAGCACGACGGCGGCACCTGCGTGCCGCCGTCGGCCTGCCCTGCAGCCCCTGCTGGCACTGCACCCTCAGCTGGCACGGCACCCTCGGCCGCCGCCCTCGGCCGGCACTGTCAGCCGGGTAGCCGTGGACCTCGCCGCCGGCCAGGTCCTGCTGGACGGACGGCCGGTGCCGCTCACGGGGGTCGAATACCGGGTGCTGCGGTACCTGGTGGAGAACTGTTCGCGCGCGGTCGGCCGGGACGAGCTCCAGCAGTACCTCGACTCGTTCGAGAGCCCCGGGGCGTCCACCCGCGCCATCGACGTGTACGTGGGGCGGGTCCGGCGGAAGCTGGGGAACGCCCGGCACGCAGTGGCCACAGTCCGCGGCGGGGGCTACCGGTTCATGCCGGACGCCCGCGCCACCGTCCGGGGTCCGGCCGAATATTGCATCTGAACGGAATACGGCACATGACGCCGGAGTTGATGCTAGAGCGGGTAAGCCGCTTCACTTGTTGTTTTGCCTGTAACTGACAGAGTCTTCCAAAGGAATGCCATGAGCCCCACACTGACCACCAAGCTTCAGCCCGGAACCCAGGCCCCTGACTTCACGCTCAAGGATGCCGAAGGCCGGGAGACAGCCTTGGCCGATTACCGCGGCAAGAACGTCATTGTGTACTTCTACCCCAAAGCCGCCACTCCGGGCTGCACCACCGAAGCCTGCGATTTCCGCGACAACCTGGCATCCCTGCAGGGCAAGGGCTACGAGGTCATCGGGGTGTCCCCTGACGCCCCCGAGGCGCTGGCAGGGTTCACGGGCGACTACGCCCTGACGTTCCCGCTGCTGTCCGACGAGGACCACGCCGTGGCGCTGTCCTACGGCGCGTGGGGCGAGAAGCTGGTCGACGGTGAGATCACCGAGGGAATCGTCCGCTCCACCGTGGTGCTGGACCCCGAGGGCAAGGTCACGCTGGCGCAGTACCAGGTGCAGGCCAAGGGACACGTGGCCGCGCTGAAGGAAACGCTGGGCATCTGAGCCTCCCCACCCCGGGACGCTCTCTCACTCCCTGCAGAAAAATCCCCAACGGTCTCTCACCTCCTGCAGGAAATCCCTGAACGCTCTCTCACTGCCCGGCGTCCGCGTACGACGCCGAAACCTTCCGGTAGACCGGCGTCAGGAAAGCCAGCAGGCCGGCGGCCACCATGATGATGCCCGCCACCAGGAAGACCAGGGCGATGCCGCGGGACGTACCTTCACCCAGCAGCGGGGCCAGTTGGGCTGAGCCCTCAGCTGAGCGCGCGTAGGGGATGATCCAGACCTGCGCGATGGGAGCCACAAGGAACGCGGTGACGGGGGCCGCCGCGGACTCCAGGGCCAGGGCAAACCCGAACACCCGGCCCTGCCGCTGCAGCGGCACCACTTTCTGGATGACGGTCTGCTCCGCTGCTTCCGCAAACGGCACCAGGGCCAGGTAAAGCCAAAGGCCGGCGATGTACAGCCACGCCCACTCCCGCAGCGTGAACACCGCACCCAGGATCCCCATCAGGATCACGGCGATGAGCAGGGTACGCAACGGGTTGGATCCCAGCCCGAACTTGCCGATCAGTGCGCCGCCTACGAGGATCCCGGTGAAGCTCACGGCTGTGAAGATCCCCCACAGCTCCACGGAAAACATTTCCAGGCCGTACGGATCCATAAGCGCCATGTAGACGCCGCCGATGAAGTTGTTGAACGTGGAAAACAGGATCAGGGCGAACAGGCCGGAAATGGCGAGTACGGCAGCTATGGAACCGCGCAGG
Organism: uncultured Actinomycetota bacterium; assembly: GCA_963807805.1. GTDB lineage: Bacteria > Actinomycetota > Actinomycetes > Actinomycetales > Micrococcaceae > Arthrobacter. The sequence continues at coordinate 134,207 of CAWECX010000007.1, forward strand.
TCGAAGCTTCCCTGGGCGTCCGTGGGTGCTGCCCGCATTTCCTCCGGCATGTGCAGCGTGAGCAGGTGCGCGAAGGCCAGGGCCGTAAGCACCAGGGCGAGGACGATGGTCCAGCCCATTCCCAGCAACCCGATGGACAGCCCGGACAGTACAGAGGTGACGATGAACATCAGCCCTTGCACCATCCCGACCAGCCCGTTGGCCTTGTCCCGCCGGTCCGGCTCGATGAGGATGGTCACGGTGGCGGACAAGGCGATGTTGCGCATGTTCTCCACTACGGCGCCAATGAGGATGACCAGGGTAAACATCCAGAACCAGGGCTGCGCCAGGTCCAGCAACGAGGCGGCGGGGATCAGCAGGAACATCACTCCGGAGAGCATGAACATCACCAGTGTGAAGCCGGCAGCGAAGCGCATCACGGCCAGTTTCCGGTAACGGTCAACGAAGGTGCCGAAACTGATGCTGGACAGTGCGATCAGCAGCATGTAGGCGCCGCCAACGACTCCCGTGGCGATCACGTTGCGCGTCTCCAGGTAGACCCAGAACGTCAGGGCGAACCACAGATAGCTGGTCGTAATGTTGGCCATGCCGGTGTTCACCAGGATGCCTGTAAACGTGCGGGACCGCGCGGCCGGACTGCGTCGCCCGGTGGAATCGACGGCGGAACCTTCCGGGTGCGTGGCCTCACCTTCCCGGACAGGAGCCGAGGTGGGGTCAGGCTGTGGGGAGTCCGCGGCATCAGTGGTGTGATCCGCCCTGGCGGTGGACCGTTCCTGCTCGGTCATGCGTTCCAGTGTAGTGAGAACGGGCCGTCGCTGTCAGGGACAGCCCCCTCCTCGCACTGGCGGGCCCGCGCACCCACCCGATCCTGGCCCGTCCCTGCCTGCCTGTCGTTGCCGGTCCGTTGCCGGGTCCGCAGACCGGTGACAGGATGGCTGCATGGCCATCGAAATCCGCCCGGCGACGAACTTCGAGGACGTCAGATCAGTCCTTGGCCCCAAGCGGCCCGATGCCAACGTCTGCTGGTGCCTGAGCTACCGCATCCCTTCCAAGCAGAACCAGGAACTTCGCGGCACGGACCGCGGGAACCTGGTGAAAAAACTGGTGGCGGAGGATCCTCCGCCTGGAGTCCTGGCGTACGACGGCGGCGACGCAGTCGGGTGGGCAGCAGTCCACCCGCGCGTGGACACCAGCTTTGCCCGCAACCGGCGCATTCCGCAGGTGGATGACCTGGACGTCTGGTCCGTATGGTGCATCAGGGTACGGCCGGGGCACCGCGGCAGCGGCATCTCCCACGATCTTCTGAAAGGTGCCGTCGACCTGGCACGGAACTACGGCGCACCAGCGGTCGAGGGCTACCCGGTGGATAACCGGGGCAGCAAAGTGGACCTCACCATGGCCTATGTGGGCACCCGCAGGCTCTTTGAAAAGGCCGGGTTCACCAAGGCTGCGGACACGGATTCGGTACTTAACGGGTTCCCGCGGGTCCTGATGCGGCTGGACCTCCGCTGACGGACACCTGCCAGAAGATTGGACCGCCCGGGTCAACGGCCGTCAGGGCTTCTTGCGCCAGTGTTTGGGCCAGTCCTTGTCAGCGAGCCAGAAAGCCAGGAGCAAGGCGTCGGCGGTCATAAGGAACGCAATCAAATAAGCCCAGCCTGTCAACCAACCCACGGCAATCTCCTGACCTGGTAGGCCCCAGCCACTCGATTGAGCTCAAGTGTGGCATGGAACGCCCCAGGATGGAACGGCTACGCGGGATGGAGTGCGCCGCTGCCGGCGGCATGGAAAAGTGCGGCGAGGCGGCCGTGGGTTTTGGTCTCCAGATTAAGCCTGCGGGTGAGCTTTTCCACCCGGTCCGACAGCTCAAGCCCCACCGGCAGCCGGTCTCCGGGCCAGCTGGAAGACTCACGCGAATCAGCCAGGGCGTCGGCCAGAGCCTTGGCCGCAGCACGGACCTTGCGGGAGTGGAAGTACAGCCGCAGGAGGGCCCGGCTCTTGTCCAGTCCGGCATGCGCCAGCTCCGTCGTCCGCGATGTCAGCGCTGCAGGGCCGTCTCCGAGGTTGATGATGAGTCCCATGAGGCTTCCCTGCCCTTCCTGCCACAAACCCGGCTTCCCTGCGGCGAATCCCAAGGGACCCGGCGGGAAGATACTGCCTGATTCGAGTGTCCTGCCCTTCCCTCAACTCCCGGCCAAGGCATCGGCAAGATTTGATCAAGATCGGGCCCAACGGGCAGCAGCACTGTTAACGCCTCGCACGTCCGGTTAATTAACGGCGGCAGTGAGCTACATGACAATGCCTGGCGAGCGTTAATACGGTAGAAGTAGAGCTATGCCTTCCACGCCCGAAACTCGCCGTGCTGTTGTAATAGAGGACGATCCGGACATCCGTGGACTGCTGGTGCGCATCCTGGCCAAGCAGGGCTTTGAGGTCTCCGAGGCCGAGTCGGGGCTGCCCGGCGTGGAGCTGGTCCGCAGTGTCCAACCGGACCTCGTCACGCTGGACCTGAACCTGCCGGATCTGGACGGTCTCGAAGTCTGCAAACTGTTGCGCGAATTTTCCGACGCCTTCATTGTGATGCTCACTGCCCGCGCCGATGAAGTGGACAAGCTCACTGGGCTGGACAACGGCGCCGACGATTACATCAGCAAGCCGTTCAGCCCCCGCGAGCTCCAGTCCAGGATCAACGCCCTGTTCCGCCGCCGCCAGTCCCCCGCCGTGGACACCGCCGCACGCAGCGAGCTCGAACGGGCCACCGAGGTCCAGCAAAGCCTCCTGCCCAAGGAGGACGTCCGGGTGGAGGGCTATGACCTCGCCGGCGTCTTCCGCCCGTCCCGCAGCGTGGGCGGGGACTTCTACGACTGGTACCGGACCCCGGACGGCCTGCACCTGACCTTCGCCGACGCCATGGGCAAAGGCATGGGGGCCGCGCTCATCGCCGCCACCGTGCGCGCCGTCATGCGCTCCATGGGCCACCGGCAGGACCTGGATGCAGCGTTCGCCGCCGCGAGCAAGGCCATCGCCACCGACCTTGATTCCTCGAACTCCTTCGTCACCCTCTTCCACGCCCGGCTGGATGCGGCGTCAGGCACTGTGGGCTACGTCGACGCCGGCCACGGGCTGGCCCTGCACGTCACCGCCGGCGGCGCCGTCCACCGCCTGCCCTCGGGAGGACCCCCTGTGGGAGCCTGGGCCGGGACCACGTGGCCCCAGTCCTCCCTGGAGCTTGCCCCCGGCGATTCCCTGGTGGTGGTCAGCGACGGCGTCCTGGACGTCTTCGACTCCGTCGAGGCGTTCACCCAGGCGGTGTTCCTCGCCGCCCATGGAAAGGACTCCGCCCAGGCCGCGAGCGACGCCATCCTCTCCCTTGCCCCGGCGGAATCCGCCGAGGATGACGTCACCGTCGTGGTGGTGCGCCGCCTCCTGGAAGGAACCGCAGCATGACCCGCTTCTGGACCCGCCTGGTGGTGGTCCTTACCGTCATCTTTGGGCTGAACTACGTCGCCTGGCGCTGGGCGGCGTCGCTGAACTGGGAAGCCTGGTGGATCGCCGTGCCGCTGGTCATCGCCGAAACCTACAGCCTGATCGACGTGATGCTGTTCGGCATGACGGTGTGGAACCTGAAGATCCGCAAGGGAGCGCCGGAACCGCCCGCTGATGCCACCGTTGACGTGTTCATCACCACGTACAACGAAGACCTGGACATGGTGATGACCACCGCCCTGGCGGCCCAGAAGATCCGGCACCCGCACAGCACCTGGATCCTGGACGACGGCGCCCGCCCCGAGCTGAAGGCCCTCGCCGAGCAGCACGGCCTGGGCTACGTGACGCGCAGCGAGGACTGGACAGCCAACGTTCCCCGCCATGCGAAGGCCGGCAACCTCAACAACGCCCTGATGGTCACCCACGGCGAATTCCTGCTCATCCTGGACGCCGACCAGATCCCTGAGCCGGACATCCTGGAGAAGACCCTCGGCTACTTCAACAACCGCCGGGTGGCCCTGGTCCAGACCCCGCAGTACTTCAGCAACGTCCCGGCCGATGATCCCCTCGGCAGCCAGGCTCCCCTGTTCTACGGCCCCATCCAGCAGGGCAAGGACGGCTGGAACGCCGCCTTCTTCTGCGGCTCCAACGCCATCCTGCGCCGCGAAGCGCTGATGCAGCTGGGCCTGGTGGGCTACGTCAAGGAAACCGAGAAGAGCATCCGCCGCGCGCTGGCCGCCTCCCGGTCCGCCATCCGGCAAGGCCCGGAAATCGTCCGACGTCGACACCCCCCTGGTGGCCGACGTGCTGGACGAGGTGGAGGCCGCCACCCGCGAGGCCCAGGCAGCAGCTCGACGCCGGCGAACCGCTGGGCGAGATCACGTACCGGGTCCGCCGCCGCGTGGACGCCGCCGTGCAGACCCTCGTCCAGGCCGACATCTCCGCGTTGCAGGCGGACCTCGAAGAGATCGCCGCCATGGAACTGGCACATGTCGGGGAGTCCGGCGTCCCTGTTGTGGCGGATGACGCCGTGCAGCGGATGGCCGCCCGCGACTGGTCCCCGCTCGGCGCCCTGGAATCCGTCCAGGCCGTGCTGGACGCGCTGAACGGTGGAACGCAACGACGAAGCCCAGCCGGTCATGCCGCTGGCCACCATCTCCGTCACCGAGGACATGGCCACCGCCATGCGGATGCACGCCATGGGCTGGGAGAGCGTCTACCACCACGAGATCCTCGCCTACGGCCTGGCGCCGGAGGACATTGCAACCATGCTCACCCAGCGCCTCCGCTGGGCGCAGGGGACCATCCAGGTGCTGCTCCGCGAAAACCCGCTGGTGCAGAAGGGCCTGAAGATCGGCCAGCGGCTGATGTACTTCGCCACCATGTGGACCTACCTGAGCGGCTACGCGGCCGTCATCTACTTCGCCGCGCCCATCATCTACCTGCTGCTGGGCATCCTGCCCGTCACCAGCCTCAGCTGGGACTTCTTCCTCCGGTTCATCCCGTTCATGATCGCCAACCAGCTGCTGTTCGCCGTGGCGGGCCGGGGCATCCCCACCTGGCGCGGCCAGCAGTACAGCCTGGCGCTGTTCCCCACCTGGATCAAGGCGTGTTCGACGGCGGCCCGGAACGTCTGGTTCGGACGGCCCCTCGGGTTCGCCGTCACCCCCAAGGCGCGCCAGAGCGGCGGCCCCAGCTGGAGCCTGATCCGCCCCCAGATCGTGGTGACCGCGCTGCTGGTGATCGCCGCCGTCAGTGGGCATCGTCCGGCTGGCCAACGGACTGGCTGAGCCGCTTGGCACGCTGGTGAACGTGGCCTGGGTTATTTTTGACCTGGTGGTCATGAGCATCCTGGTTCGGGCCGTGCTGTACAAGGGCTACGAGCCCGCCGTGGATGTAGATGCTGGAGAGAGGAAACCCGATGGAGTTTAGCTACGAGGTCAAGGATTCGTACGCGGAGGTCAAGGCGGACGGGCGGCTGAACATGGTGTCAGCGCCCAAGCTGCGTGAGTTCGTCACCGATGTGATCGCCGGCGGCTCGTCGCGGATCGTGGTGAACCTGGAGAACACTGCCTTCATGGATTCCTCCGGACTCGGCGCCCTGATTGGCTGCCTGAAGGCGGCCCGGCAGGCCGGCGGCGACCTCCGCATTGCAGCGGTGCAGCCCCAGGTCAAAATGGTGCTTGAGCTGACCAGCATGGACCGGGTCCTGACCTCCTACGCCTCGGCCGAGGAAGCGTTCAGCAATGACTGACGTCCTGGCCCACCGGAGCTTCCGCGGCCTGGCCACGGACGACGCCATCGAGTCCGTCCACAACGAACTGGACGGCCTCTGGCTCGATGCCCCCTTCGTCCAGGACATGGACCAGATGACCTTCACCACGGCGGTCATCGAATCGGCGTCGAACATCGTCCAGCACGCGCAACCGGCGAAGACGCAAAAACCCGTGGAACTGGGCGTGGACATCAGCGTCCAGCCCACGCTCCTGCAGGCGAGAGTCAGTGCCTTCAACGCGAAGCCGCCCTTCGGCCCGATGGAGCCGGGAACACCCGATGACGACTCCGAGTCGGGGCGCGGGCTGGCCCTGATCCAGGCCCTGGTCACCACGGTGACGTTTGAGCGCCAGGACGGAACGAACACGTGGGTGCTCACCAGGACGTCGCAGGACTGACGTCCAGCGCGGACACGGCAGCGAGGGCAGGCTCCCGGAGCCTGCCCTCCTGCCGTTGAAGCAGGCCGCTGCTAGGCCGCGATCCGTACCGTGATCGTGGCCCCGCCGCCAGGCGTCTCCGTGATCGTCAGTTCGCCGCCGTGCGCCTTCGCGATCCGCCGGCAGGTGGCCAGGCCCAGCCCCGATCCGGGGCCATCGCCCGGCCCGGTTCAGCCGCACCAGCGGTTCCACGACGCGAAGCCTGTCCGCAGCGGCGATGCCCTTGCCGTTGTCCGCCACGGCCACGGTGGTTCCCTTGCCGCCGGTCACTGCACTGACGCTGACGGCCAAGGCGCGCTCACGGCTGCGGTAGTTCAGTGAGTTGGCCAGGAGGTTCTGCAGCAGGGTCCGCAGCTGCGCCCTGTCAGCCACCAGTTCCGCGTCCTCGCAAAAGATCCCGCTGGCGTCCCCCAGGTCCAGTCCCAGGTCCTTCGCGGCCTCGGCGGTGACGGCCAGCAGCGAGACCCGCTCGCGGCGCAGTGCCCCGCCCACCCTGGAATAGTTCAGGACGTCCTCGAGGGTTCCCAGCATCCGGCGCCCGCTCCCCCCGATCAGCGACAGGTACTCCACCGCTGCACTGTCCGCCGGTATGTCCGGATCATCTTCGGCCAGCTCCACGTAACCCAGGATGGTGGTCAGCGGAATGCGGAGGTCGTGGCTGACCCGGCCGGCGAACTCGCCCAGGACCACGTTGCTGCGGCGCAGTTCCGCCAGGGCATCGCTGAGCTGGAGGGTGCGGTGCTGGAGTTCCAGCAGTTCGACTACCTGGTGGGCCAGTACCTCAAGCATGCTGATCTGCTCCGCCTCGGGGGCGGCAACGTCATCAGCGAAAACACAGAGCGATCCCAGGACGAAGCCCGAGGCAGTCACCAGCGGAATGGAAGCATAGAAACGGACCTCGGCGATCTCACCGGTCACAAACGGACTCGCCGCGAACCGTGGATCCTTGGACGCGTCCTGGACCACGGTGGTCTGCCCGCTGAGGAACACCTTGGCGCACATGGAGTCCTCGCGGGAGCACACCCCGGGGTCGACGCCGGACGCCGCGATCTGGAGCTGCTGGTCCTCGGTGATGATGTTGACCACGCTGTAGGGGACACTGCACAGCCGGGCAGCGAGGCGGACAAGGTTGTCCAACGCCCCGGCCGCTCCGGGGTCGGTCAGCGACGGTGCACCGCCGGACTCCGTGGGCAGGAGCCCGTATTCCTTCAGGCCAAGCGCACGCCCGGTGTCCTGATCGGTCAGCATTTGCATAGCCGCCCCGTCCGTTGTTCTTTTGTTTCCCCAGTAAATCGACCCGGGCACGTGGCCCTCCCGCGATGATACCGGGTCAACCCGGGAGCTGCTGTAGTCTCTTGACACCATGGGACGGGTGCATTTGAATATTACGTATGCTGAAATAACAGTTCCATGATGCGGAAGCCTGTCTGATGCGTCTGCACCGGACAAAGCGGCCGGACCACCGGCCTTCCGCATAGCCGTCACCATGGATGCCAGCATCTGCCACAAGGAACCAGAACGCATGAAGCTAGCAGAATTCAACAGCGCCGGGGCGGCCTCAGCCGCCGCCGTCCTGAAACCATGCATTGATGTCCCCCGCTGGGTGGACGCCGTCGTCGCTGCCCGCCCGTTCACATCCAGGGCCGCACTCCTCGATTTCGCGTCGGGCGCTGCGGACCCCTTCACCGCCGCTGAAGTGGAAGGCGCCATGGCGCACCATCCCCGCATCGGCGAGCGGCCCACGGCCGGCACTGCCGAAGCAGCCATGTCACGCTCGGAACAGTCCGGAGTCGATCCCGCGGACAATGGAACGGCGGCCGCCCTGGCAGCCGGCAACCGCGCCTATGAGGAACAGTTCGGCAGGGTCTTCCTCATCCGCGCCGCCGGACGGACAGCTCCGGAAATCCTCACGGCCCTCAACAGCAGGCTCAGCAATTCGCCGGCGGAAGAGGACGTCATCGTGGCCCGGCAACTGCGTGAGATCGCCGTCCTGCGGCTTGAAGGAGTGATCAGCGAATGAGCGTTTCCCACGTCACCACCCATGTCCTGGACACAGGCAGCGGGCGGCCGGCGGCGGGCGTCGCCGTCGTCCTTTCCGCTCACGACGGCGGCACCTGGCGCGAGCTCGCCGCCTCAGCCACGGACGCCGACGGCAGGGCGAAGGACCTGGGCCCTGAACAGCTGGCGCCCGGCCGATACCGCCTCACGTTCAACACCGGCGACTACTTCTCCGGCCAGGGAACAGCCACGTTCTTCCCCGAAGTCGACCTGATCTTCGAGGTGGCGGGGCCGGAGCACTATCACGTGCCGCTGCTGCTGAGCCCGTTCGCCTACTCCACCTACCGCGGCAGCTGAACGCCCGCCCGGCAGTAGGCTTGATGGCATGGCTTTTGAAGAAACTCCCGCTGAACGCCGCGAGGTCACCGTCCGCCGGGCACCGAAGTATGTGCCGTTCCTCATCCTCGGTGCACTGGTGGGCGCGGTGGCGGCGGCCGTTGTCGCATATGCGCTCCCCGGCGACGAGAGCTTTGACCGCGGCGCGGTATTCGGTTTCTTCCTGATCATGTTCGGCGCCGGCGGAGCCATCCTGGGTGCGGTGGCGGCCCTGGTGCTGGACCGGCGGAGCGTCAAACACCAGGAACGCGCCGTTGTCGAGGCTGTCCCCGACTCCGAACCGGACGACGATACCGACCGGTAGGCTGCCGGCGTCCAGTCACAAACACCCCGGCGGAAAAGTCTTACCCCATCTCGTGAGATAATCGACCAGTGGCACGCGGCGATGGAAAACTTTCTCATGATCTTCTCCCTGGCGAAAAAGGCCCTCAGGACGCTTGTGGCGTTTTCGGGGTCTGGGCACCAGGTGAAGAAGTAGCAAAACTCACCTATTACGGGCTGTATGCACTGCAGCACCGCGGTCAGGAGTCGGCTGGTATTGCTACCAGCGACGGCAAGCGGATCAACGTCTACAAGGACATGGGCCTCGTTTCCCAGGTCTTCGACGAGACCACGCTGAACACCCTGACCGGGCACCTGGCGGTGGGACACTGCCGCTACTCCACCACCGGAGCCAGCCACTGGGCCAACGCCCAGCCCACCCTCGGCGCCACCAGCACCGGCACCGTGGCCCTGGCGCACAACGGCAACCTGACCAACACCGCCGAGCTCAACGCCATGATCCTGGAACGCAACGGCGGCCAGCTCAGCGGCGAAATGAAGCAGGGCAACACCTCGGACACCGCCCTGGTCACCGCCCTCCTGGAAGGCGAAGAGGGCAAGACCCTCGAACAGACCGCCATCGAACTGCTGCCCAAGATCAAGGGCGGCTTCTGCTTCGTCTTCATGGACGAAGGCACCCTCTACGCCGCCCGCGACACCTACGGCATCCGCCCGCTGGTCCTGGGCCGCCTGGAGCGCGGCTGGGTAGTGGCCTCCGAGCAGTCCGCCCTGGCCACCGTGGGCGCCAGCTTCATCCGTGAGATCGAACCCGGCGAATTCATCGCCATCGACGAGGACGGCGTGCGTTCCCAGCGCTTCGCCGAGCCGACGCCGGCCGGTTGCGTTTTCGAATACGTTTACCTCGCCCGCCCGGACGCCGCCATCGCCGGCCGCTCCGTGTACGAGTCCCGCGTGGAGATGGGCCGCCAGCTGGCCCGCGAAAACACGCAGGAAGCGGACATCGTCATTCCGGTGCCGGAGTCCGGCACGCCTGCCGCCGTGGGCTACGCCGAAGAATCCGGCATCCCGTTCGCGCACGGCTTCGTCAAGAACTCCTACGTAGGCCGCACGTTCATCCAGCCCTCGCAGACCCTCCGCCAGCTCGGCATCCGGCTCAAGCTCAACGCCCTTGAGTCCGTGATCCGCGGCAAGCGCGTAGTGGTGGTGGATGATTCGATCGTCCGCGGCAACACCCAGCGGGCCATCGTCAGGATGCTCCGCGAAGCCGGCGCCGCCTCCGTGCACGTCAAGATTTCCTCCCCGCCCGTGCAGTGGCCCTGCTTCTACGGCATCGACTTCGCGTCCCGCGCCGAGCTGATCGCCAACGGCGCCACCATCGAGGAGATCTCCCAGGCAATCGGCGCCGACTCGCTGGCCTACATTTCCGAAGACGGCATGATCGACGCCACCCGGCAGCCGCGCGAGCGGCTCTGCACCGCCTGCTTCACCGGCAAGTACCCCATCGAGCTCCCGGGCGCCGAAAAGCTGGGCAAGAACCTGCTGGAGCGCACGGACCTCGGCGGCCTCACGCCGTCGCCCTCCGCCCTTCCGGGTTCAACGGCCGCCCTGGCTGTGACCACTGTCGATGACAGCGAGGATCCCGCAGGGAAGTCCGGTGCCACAGGCTGCGATCCCGGGACCGGACGCCGAGTTTGAGAACCTGCTCACCGAAGCTGACCTTGTGCCAGAGATCCACCACGCAGCCACCACCCCCGGCGCCGACAAGAAAGAGTCCGTATGACTTCCGCAACCTCCGCCGCCGGCAACGCTTCAGAGAATGCCGGGGGCATCACGTATGCCTCCGCCGGCGTTGACGTCGAAGCCGGCGACCGCGCCGTCGAGCTGATGAAGGGTGCCGTGAAGGCCACCCACAACTCCTCCGTGATCGGCGGGGTGGGCGGCTTCGCCGGGCTGTACGACGTCTCGAAGCTGCTGACCTACAAGCGCCCGCTGCTGGCCACCTCCACCGACGGCGTGGGCACCAAGGTTGCCATCGCCCAGGCCATGGACATCCACGACACCATCGGCTTTGACCTGGTGGGCATGGTGGTGGACGACATCGTCGTCGTGGGCGCCGAGCCGCTCTACATGACCGACTACATCGCCTGCGGCAAGGTAGTCCCGGAGCGCATCGCGGACATCGTCCGCGGCATCGCCGCCGCCTGCTCCGTGGCCGGCACCGCCCTGGTGGGCGGCGAAACCGCCGAGCACCCCGGCCTGCTGGGTGAGCACGAGTACGACGTCGCCGGCGCTGCCACCGGCGTTGTCGAAGCTGCCGACCTCCTGGGCCCGGACCGCGTCCGCGCCGGCGACGTCGTGATCGGCATGGCCTCCTCCGGCCTGCACTCCAACGGCTACTCCCTGGTCCGCCGCGTCATCAACCACGCCGGCTGGGCACTGGACCGCCAAGTCTCCGAACTCGGCCGCACCCTGGGTGAGGAACTCCTCGAACCCACCCGCGTGTACGCCGCCGACTGCCTGGACCTGGCCCGCACGTTCCCGGTCAACGGCTCCGCCGGAAATGCGGCCGTGCACGGCTTCAGCCACGTCACGGGCGGCGGCCTCGCCGCCAACCTGGCCCGCGTCCTGCCGCAGGGCCTCGTGGCCACGGTTGACCGCGCCACCTGGGAACTGCCGGCCATTTTCAAGCTGGTCTCCGAACTGGGCAACGTTCCGTTGGCCGACCTGGAGCGCACCCTGAACCTCGGCGTGGGCATGGTGGCCATCGTGTCCGCCGAAGCCGCTGACGCCGCCGTGGCCCGCCTCAACGACCGCGGCCTGCCGTCCTGGATCATGGGCACGGTCACCGCCGATTCGGACTCCATCCTCAAGTCCGGTCCGGATTACGTCCAGGGCGCCAAGGGCGTGGACGGCGGCGCCGTCCGCCTGGTCAACGCGTACGCCTAAACACTCCATCGGTTGCTCCGTAACCGCCCTTTTGAAGCCTCAAAACGGCGGTTACGGAGCAACCGATGCGTTTAACCCGTCTAAACCTCCAGCAGGCTGAAGATGCCGCCTTGGGGATCCTTGAGCGTGGCGGTTGCGCCGGGCACATCGGGATCGGAGACGTCGGGTTCGATCAGCACTTCCGCCCCCGCCGCCACCGCCTTGCGCACCGTCGCGGCAACATCGGCGGCGCCGAAGTAGACCTGCCAGCCGGCTTCATCGGACGCCGCTATCCCGGCCACCTCCGCACCGCCCACCATCAGCGTGGTGTACGTGCCGCCGTCGTCCTGGGGATACTCCGTGACCTCGTGGCCGAAAAGCTGCTGGAAAAATCCGACGGCGGCCTGCGGCTCGGGCGTGAGCAGTTCCACCCAGGACAAAGCACCGGGCTCGTTGTAGCGGCCGCTGCCCGCGTGCGTTCCGGGCTGCCACACACCGGTGGTGCCGCCGCCCGGAGGCGCCAAGAACGCCATCACCCCGGTGTCCCCCACCTGCTCCGGGCCGAACTGGACCACGCCGCCCAGCGTGCCCGGCCTCCTCGGCGATCGCGGTCGCATCCTCGGCCGCAAGGTAGACGTTCCACTGCGCCTGGGTGCCAAGGGACTCCTGGCGGGGGTTCTGCGGCGCTATGGTCGCCACCAGGTCCTCACCGAGGAAGGCCCGGGCGTAGCTGCGGCCGTCCGGGGTGGGCAGGTCCTCGAACCGCCAACCGAAGACTGCGCCGTAGAAGTCCTTCGCTGCCGCAACATCGGGGGTCTGGACGTCGGCCCAGCAGGGCTCGCCATGGCGGTACATAGGTGAACTGGAGTTTCCGGACATGTAATTTCCCTTCGCGTCTGCGGTCGGTGGCAACGGTGTCCTGCGATAGCCCAGTCAACACCAAAAAGCCCGTTGCCCGCACCGGGGTTTCCGGTGGGGCAACGGGCTGAAAACAGAGGTCAGCGCTGTGCGGCTGAGGCCAGCACGGGGTCTCCGCTTGGATCCCGGGTGCTGCAAAAGAAGCGCTGTAGTGGCGGACAAGGTGCGGCGTCCGACACTACTGCGGCGTCACGAGGCAGGATGCCTTACGGCAGCACCGCTAGCGACAACTAGCCGATCCGACGGGTGTCTACCTCGTCGTCGTCTTCTTCCAAATCGTCCGCGTACTTATCCACATAAGCCGAATAGTCCGGTTCGACCGGCTCATTCGCGAAATGGCTCGTGGCACGACTTCCCGGACCCGTCAGCTCACGCTGAAGCGCCGAATAGTCAGTGTTCGGGGAGTAGTACTTAATATCCCGAGCCTGCTTGGTAGCTTTTGCCTTTTGACGGCCGCGCCCCATGGCGTGACCCCCTTTTGTACTTGGACCGGAGGTGGTCACCTTGGCTATCGGTGAGGCCCCGGAATGTTTGGTCAATTTGTCGTACACCTAGATTACATGCTTTCCGCTGCCCCTGCTTGCCAGCGGCAGCCCCTGGACGGCATGTCGGAGGGGCCACTTCGCGGCGGACACCACCGCCTGCCCGGTTTTTGTTCGGTAGAGTCGCCTCATTGACTGCTGAACACCGGCAAAAAGACCGGGCTTGATACGAGGCAACGCAGGAGGGTGCATCCCCGTGAACCACGAGCACGCCACGAAGGGGCAGGGTACTGAGGGCCAGGATTTCGCTGCCAGCCGAACCCAGGTCCCGCCCCGGCCGTCCGCGCCACCCGCCGCAGGACCGCCCAAAGTTCCCGGACCCGAGGCGCCCCCTTCCAGCGGAACCCCGGCACCCGCTGCCCGTGTGCCGCGGCGGACCGGCCAGACCGCGCTCAAGGCTACCTTCGTCGTGGTATTGGCGGGCGTGGTTGGCGCCCTCATATGGCTCGCCCTGTGGTTGAACACGGGCGGGGACAGCAGCAGCCCAAATGACACTCCGGGCGTCATAGAGATTTCACCAACCTCGCCGGCGAACCCACCTGCCGCCCTTCCCCGCGAGGGCGTTGCACCGGCGGACTTCCAGGTCGGAGACTGCTTCAAGGACTTTGACCCGGAAGCGCTTAAATCAACGGTGGTGGCCTGCGACACCGGCCACTCAGCCCAGCTGGTGGCCATCTTCCGCTACCCGGCGGGTGACTCCTACCCGGGCGGCGAGACGCTCAAAGCGAAGGCGCTGGAAGCGTGCCAGGCAGCCAAGCTGGCCCCGGCGGCCAACGACTTCACCTTGAATTTCCAGCGCGGCCTACCCCAGCAGTACCAGCTGGGGGTCAGGGGATCGCCGGGTTGACTGCTACGTCGCGGCTCCAGGCGGGAACGTCATCACCGCAAGCGTGCTTCCCTGACGGCCCGAATCCCTGACCCGGCGAAGCCCAACGCAAAAGTGCTCCCCTGACACCCAGGGGAGCACTTTTGCGTGGGAGCCGCTTGACCGCGGCTACTTGCCCTTGCGGCGGACTACCAGCCCCGTGCCGGCGGAGGCGCCGCCGTCGGGCCCTGACAGCGCCTCGAGGCCTGCAATGGTGAGCTCACCGACGTCGGCCGCCGTGTCCACCAGCACGGTGTCGCCGTCCGTGATGTCGCCGGACAGGATGGCCTTGGCCAGGCGGTCGCCGATCTCGCGCTGCACCAGCCGGCGCAGCGGCCGGGCACCGTAGGCGGGATCGAAGCCGGTCATGGCCAGCCAGGCCCGGGCGCCTTCGGTCACGTCGAGGGTGAGCCGGCGGTCTGACAGCCGCCTGCCCAGTTCGGCCACCTGCAGTTCAACGATGTGGGCCAGTTCGTCCACGGTCAGGGCGTCGAAGAGCACCACCTCGTCCAGCCGGTTCAGGAACTCAGGCTTGAAGGACGCATTGACGGTGGCCATGACGGCGTTCCGCTTGGCCTGGGCATCCAGCGACTGGTCCACCAGGAACTGGCTGCCCAGATTGGACGTCAGCACCAGGATCACGTTGCGGAAGTCGACGGTGCGGCCCTGCCCATCGGTGAGGCGGCCGTCGTCGAGCACCTGCAGGAGGATGTCGAACACCTCCGGGTGCGCCTTCTCCACCTCGTCCAGCAGCACCACGGAGTACGGCCGGCGACGGACAGCTTCGGTCAGCTGGCCGCCCTCCTCGTAGCCCACGTAGCCCGGGGGCGCACCCACCAGGCGGGCCACGGAGTGCTTCTCGCCGTACTCGGACATATCGATCCGCACCATGGCGCGCTCGTCGTCAAAGAGGAAGTCCGCGAGCGCTTTGGCGAGCTCGGTCTTACCCACGCCGGTGGGACCCAGGAACAGGAACGAGCCCGTGGGCCGGTGGGATCGCTGATCCCGGCACGCGCACGGCGGACGGCGTCGGACACGGCAGCCACCGCCTTGGCCTGGCCGATCAGCCGCTTCCCCAGCTCCTCCTCCATGTGCAGCAGCTTCTGGCTTTCGCCTTGGAGCATGCGGCCGGCCGGGATGCCGGTCCACGCGGAGATGACCTCGGCGATGTCGTCCGCGGTGACCTGCTCCGCCACCATCTGGCCCGATTTGTCGGTATTGGCTTCCTCCGCCTCCGCTGCGGCGCTGAGTTCGCGTTCCAGCGCAGGGATCTCGCCGTACAGGACGCGCGAGGCGGTTTCCAGGTCACCTTCACGGGCGGCCTTGTCATAGGCGCTCCGGAGGTCGTCCAGCTTGAGCCTTCAGGTCGCCCACCCGGTTGAGGCCTGCCTTCTCAGCTTCCCAGCGGGCGTTGAGGCCGGCCAGTTCTTCTTCCTTGTCTGCCTTGTCCGCACGGAGGGCCGCGAGGCGCTCCACGGAGGCGGCGTCTTTCTCATTCTCGAGCGCCAGCTCCTCCATGGTGAGGCGGTCGACGGCGCGGCGGAGCTGGTCGATCTCCTCCGGCGCGGAGTCGATCTCCATGCGCAGCCGGGACGCGGCCTCGTCCACCAGGTCGATGGCCTTGTCCGGCAACTGCCGGCCGGAGATGTAGCGGTTGGACAGGGTGGCGGCGGCCACCAGGGCCGAGTCAGCGATGGTCACCTTGTGGTGCGCCTCGTAGCGTTCCTTCAGGCCACGGAGGATGCCGATGGTGTCCTCCACACTGGGCTCGCCCACGTACACCTGCTGGAAACGGCGCTCCAGGGCCGGGTCCTTCTCGATGTTCTCGCGGTACTCGTCCAGGGTGGTGGCACCGATCAGGCGCAGTTCGCCGCGGGCCAGCATGGGCTTGAGCATGTTGCCGGCATCCATGGAGGATTCCCCGGTTGCGCCGGCTCCCACCACCGTGTGGATTTCGTCAATGAACGTGACGATCTGGCCCTCGGAGTTCTTGATCTCCTCAAGGACCGCCTTCAGCCGCTCCTCGAACTCGCCGCGGTACTTGGCGCCGGCCACCATGGACGCCAGGTCCAGCGCGATCAGGGTTTTGCCGCGCAGGCTCTCCGGGACGTCGCCGGCCACGATGCGCTGGGCAAGGCCTTCCACAACGGCGGTCTTGCCCACGCCGGGCTCGCCAATGATCACAGGGTTGTTCTTGGTGCGGCGGCTCAGCACCTGGATGATGCGGCGGATCTCCGTGTCGCGGCCGATCACCGGATCGAGCTTGCCGGAGCGCGCCATCGCCGTGAGGTCAGTGCCGAACTTTTCCAGCGACTGGAACGTGTTCTCCGGGTCCGGGCTGGTGACCTTCCGGTCACCCCGGACACCCGGCAGGGCGGCGAGCAGGGCCTCATGGGAGGCACCGGCGTCGCGCATTAGCCGCCCGTGGCGTCACTTCCCGCTGAGAGCCCCAGCAGCAGAACTTCGGTGGACACGAAGGTGTCGCCAAGGCGGTCGGCCTCGCTTTTGGCATTCTGGATGGCCTGCAGCGCCGGCCGGGACAGCTGGGCCTGCTGGGTGGAGCTGCCGGAGGTTGCCGGGAGTCGCCTTGATGGCGGTGCTCGCCTGAACACTGACCGCGTCCGGGTCGGCGCCGGTGGCCCGCAGGAGCGCCACCGCTACGCCCTCGCGCTGGTCCATCAGCGCCTTGAGCAGATGCGCAGGTTCCACCTGCGGGTTTCCTGCCGTGGAGGCATTCATGGCAGCTGCCGAAAGAGCCTCCTGGCTCTTGGTGGTGAATTTGACGTCCAAAGAGAGCTCCTTCCGGGCTATGCACTTTTGATAAGTTGAGTGTACTACGCTCAACTTTGGAATCTGCACCATCTGAAGCGGTGTTTGCCCACAGCGAACCCCGCTCCCGACGCGACGCGGGCGCGCCTGGCCCATAGCCCTTGCACTGTACCCCTGGGCCAGGGGCGCACCCTAGGGTCTTTCGGCGGTACCGACAGCATCGAACCCGCCGCAGCGGCCTGCCTGCCCTGCCCGCCGCACTGGGGCGGCAACGCCATGGGCGGGCGGCCCTGCAACGCCACGGGCGGACGGCTCCCCCAAGGAGCCGCCCGCCCGTTACCCCGCCCTGGTGGGCGGCCCGTCAGGAGCCGGACACGCCCGAGACGCTGGTGATCCAGGAAAGGTTGCTGGAAATCGAGGCGTGGTCGTTGTAATACCGCGTGTAGTCGGACGGGTTCTGTGCGGGCAGGATGCTGGAGGTCGAGAGCACTCCCACCAGCTTTCCGTTCACGATCAGGGGCCCACCGGAGTCGCCGCCCAGGGTGTGGCCGGTCTGTGACTGGGTGCGCACGGACTTCCCGCCATAGGTGTCAACACCCTGGCCCGCCACACTGACGCTGGCTGTCTTGAGGTTGTAGGACATAGTGCCGGCACCCTCAGTCTGGTCGCCCCATCCAAAGACCTTGGCCGAGGCGCCGGTGGCCGGGAACGCGCTGGAGAGGCCCACATAGGAGCCGTAATGGGGCGTGGACAGCTTGAGCAGCAGGACGTCACCGGTACTGGAGGCATAGCGGGCGGCGACGGTTTTCACGGTGCCCCCGGTTTCAAGATACGTGGCACCCAGCCGGACCGACTTCAGCGAGGTGGAGTTGCAGTGCTTCGCCGTGATGACCCAGCTCGCCGAGATCTGGCTCCCCGTGCAGCCCACATTGGTGCCCGTGGAGTCAAAGGAAATCTGCGCGGCGTAGGGGGCTGCGGAAATGGTGGTGGTGGTGCCGCCGGCTATGTCCGGGCTGACCGATTCGCCACCGCCCGCGGGGGCTGCATGGGCGGCGGGGAGGGGTGATAGCAGCGCGGCGGTGGCAGCGGCCATGGCCAGCATTCGAGCGATTTTCAAGCGGATAGCTCCTTCGCAAGCAGACCTGCCTGCGGCGGGGCTCCGCGGCCGGCAAGGTCATTTCCAGTGGATGGACCGCCATCGGGTGCGGGCGATCCACAGGTGACATTACTGACCGTTGTGAAGCTTGTCACGTTAAATGACAAAACTAGTCAATTTCTTATTCCAGGCGGCTGCGCCGGGGTCGTGCGCGAAGCAGTGGAGCGAAGGCAGGACGGTGCGAAGGGCGGGCCGACGGTGCGCAGGGCAGCCGGGCGGTGGGCGGGCCGGTGCTCTAGTGCCCACGCTTCGCGACGTGCCGGATGCCACCCGGCGGGGGAAGCGACCCGGCGTGTAGCCGTGCCCGGTGATGCTCGAACGGCCGCAGATCCGCGGCCATCCTGTCAGCCTGCCGAGTATCCGGCCGCAGGTTTGGTCTCAATGTAGTTGACCACCAGGAACTCCCCCACGGGGACCAGTTCCACATACCAGCGGGTCGGCCGGTCCAGGTCTTCCCAGGTGCCCTGCCCGGCCGCAGCAGGGCGGTAAACGGCGTCGAACTTCAGGAACGTTCCACTGTCCGTGGCGCTCGAATCGACCTCCTGCAGGAGTTCGAACTTTCCGCGTGCTCCCGAGCCCGGCGCTGCGGCGCGCACCGCTTCCAGGTTCTGCTGGTTCATCACCTTCACTGCCGAAAAGTACTCCTGCCAGGCCACGTCGCTGTGGGTGGTGAACAGGGTGCTGGCATAGGCCTCCGCGTTCCGGGCAGCGAGGTCGGCCACGCAGTGCTCCGGGACCGCCGCACCGGGGGTCCAGGCCGCCACTGTTTCGGAACCGGCGTTGAGCCAGCTGCTGTAGGAGTTCAGGACGCTGCCGATCGCTTCCCGTGGCGTGCCCAAGGGAATCCGGACCGGCGTCACGTCATTCCGGCCAACGAAGGGGCACTCCGGCGGAAGCACTGACGAAGGCGTGGCCGGCGCGATGTCCGGCGGCGGTGGCGACGGGAACAGGCTGCAGCCGGCCAGCCCGGCCAGCAGCGCAAGCGCGGCAGCCGCCGTCGTCATTCTCCTGATGCAGGGCACGTGCCTGAACGGAACCTTCATTGTTCTTCCCCCAATACCTTTACCCGGCTACCCGCCGGCTACCCGGACAACGCTGACCAGCCTACCTGTCTGCTCCGTCACGCCGGGTAGATGGAAACCGCCCCGGCCTTGACCACGAAGTGCACCTGCATCCCCGGCACCAGCCCCAGGTCGGCGGAGGCCTCGGGGGTGATGTCGGCGCTGAGCTGCCCGCCGGCTCCGGCGCGGACCCTGATCCGGTCACCGTGCGGCTCCAGGTCCGTGACGGTGACGGCAAAGGAGTTGCGGGGGCTCCCGTGCGCCTCGGTGAGGAAGACGGAAACGGCCGACGGCGGGAAGACGGCCACGCCGGGCTGTCCCGCTGGCGAGGGGGCCGGGCAGGTCGTCGTGCTGGCCGTGGATATCCAGGCCGGCGTGCCCGCAGCCCATGCCCGGCGAGGGTGCCGGACACGAAATTCAGCCCGGCGAGCCCGGCAGCGAAGCGGCTCCTGCGGCCGCTGCAGGACGTCCCGGGTGGGGCCTTCCTCGGCGATCCGGCCGTCCTCCAGGACCACCACCCTGTCAGCCAGCATGTAGGGCGTCCAGGACGTCGTGGGTGATGATGATGGCGCGGCGGTCTGCCAGCACGCGCTTGAGCAGCCGCCGCAGCAGCGGGGCCGCATGGATGTCCAGCGCGGCCATAGGCTCATCCAGGAGCAGCAGCCCGGGGTCAGTGGCGAGGGCCCGGGCCACGGCTACCCGCTGGGCCTGCCCGCCGGACAGTTCTGCAGGGCGCCGTGGCGCAGATCCGCTGCTTCCACTTCGCCCAGCCAACGGTCCGCTGACTCCCGCGCAGGCCCCTTGGGCATGCCTGAACTGCGGGGGCCGAACGCCACATTCTCCAGCACGCTCAGGTGCGGGAAGAGCAGCGGTTCCTGGGCAAGAAGGGCCGTGCCGCGGTGGTGCGGGGCAGTCCAGGAGCCACGCCCGGCCGTGAGGTTGAACAGGGTCCGGCCGTCCAGCTCGGCCGTGCCGTGGTCCGGCTGCACCAGCCCGGCGATGATGTCCAGGAGGGTGGATTTTCCGGCGCCATTGGGCCCCATGACTGCTACGGTTTCAGCCGGACCCACGGTGAGGGACACATCGAAGTCCCGGGCTGCCACGGCCGCCTGCACCGAAAACGTCACTGGACTGCACCGTACTTGGCGGGCACCGGCGTCGCGCTTTCCCTGCCGGACCTGCCCGGGCTGCGGTAGGCGAGCGCCACCACGGTGATGGCCACGGCCACCAGGACCAGGGAGAGGGCGACGGCGGCATCGGCATCCGTTTCGCGCTGGAGGTAGATCTCCAGCGGCAAAGTCCGGGTCACCCCCTGCAGGCTGCCGGCAAACGTCAGGGTTGCGCCGAACTCGCCCAGGCTGCGCGCAAAGGACAGCACGGCACCGGAGGCCAGTCCGGGCAGGACAAGCGGCAGCGTGACGCGGCGGAGCACGGTGCCCGGTCCTGCGCCCAGGGTTGCGGCCACCGCCTCGTACTTCGGCCCGGCCGTGCGGAGCGCCCCCTCGAGGCTGACCACCAGGAACGGCAGGGCCACGAACGTCTGGGCCAGGACCACGGCAGTGGTGGAGAAGGCGATCTGCAGGCCAAGGACCTCAAGGCTCTGCCCCAGCAGGCCCTGGCGTCCGAAGGTGTACAGCAGCGCAATGCCGCCCACCACCGGCGGAAGCACCAGCGGCAGGAGGACCAGGGACCTCAGGATCCGCCGGCCGGGGAAGCTGCCCCGGGCAAGGACCAGCGCCAACGGGACACCCAGGACGACGCAAAGGACGGTACTGGCCGCCGAGGTCCGCAGGCTGAGCCCCAGCGCGGCCATGGCGGATTCCGACGTGACCAGGGGGATGAACTGCGGCCAGTTGACCTTGGCCACCATCGCAGCGAGCGGCAGCAGCACCAGCAGTCCGCCGGCCGCGGCACCGGCGTAGATCCAGGCCGGGATGCCTGTGTAGGTGGCCGCCCGGGGCGCCCGCCGCGCAGTCACGGCGTACCGAAGCCGGCGGCAGCCAGGGCAGACTGGCCCTCCGCGCCCAGGACGTACTGGACAAAGCCTTCTGCCGACTGCTTGTCCGCGCTGCCCTTCACCGCGGCGATGGGATAGGTATTGATGGCGACCGATGCCTCGGGGAACGGAACCTCGACCGCTTTGTTGCCGGCGGCGCGGGCATCGGTCACGTAGACCAGGCCGGCGTCGGCCTCCCCCGAGGTGACTTTGCCCAGGACGTCGGTCACCGAGGATTCCTCACTGACCGGGCTGAGCGTGGTGCCGGTACTCTGCCCGATGGCGTTGGCCGCTGCGCCGCATGGCACCTGGGTGGCACAGGCCACCAGTTTCACGCCGGGCCTGGCAAGGTCACCGAAGCCGGTGATACCTGCGGGGTTGCCGGGCGGGACCACGATGGTAAGGGTGTTGGTGGCAAACTTGCGGGGATCGCCGTCGAGGAGGCCTTGGCCTTCCAGCTTGTCCATGTTCCGGGTGTCAGCGGAGGCGAAGACGTCCGCCGGTGCACCCTGGGAAATCTGGGTGGCCAAATCCGACGAGCCGGCAAAGCTCAGGCTGACTTTCGTTCCCGGATGGCTGGCCTCGAAGGACCCGGCCAACTCGGTGAAGACGGCCTTCAGGGAGGCTGCGGCAAAGACAGTGACCGATTCGCCGTGGCCTGACCCGCCGTCGCCGTTGCTTCCTGCCTGCCCGGCCGGTGCGCACCCAACGAGCGTGCCGGCGACGGCAAACGCGAGGACCAGCGGCAGGGACCGTGCCTGTAGCCGTGCGCGTGCCGGGGCGGGACTCATGCTGCGCCCTTCCCGTGCGGGGTCTCAATGATCACGGTGGTGGCCTTGACCACTGCGGTGGCCACCGAACCGAGCTCCAGCCCGAGCTCGCGCACAGCCTCGCTGCTCATCAGCGACACCACCCGGAACGGCCCGCACTGAAGTTCCACCTGCGCCATGACCGTGTCCATGGTGATGCCCGTGACCAGGCCGACGAACCGGTTGCGGGCGGAGCTGCCGGTCCGGTGCGGGTCATCCGGAAGCTGCGCGAGTTTCCGGGCGTGCCCTGCGAGTTCCAGGCCGTCCACAGCCAGCCTGCCGGCGTCGTCCTTGACCGGTGTCAGGCTGCCGTTCTCCGTCCAGCGCCGGATGGTGTCATCGCTGACGCCGAGGAAGCGGGCCGCTTCTGATACGCGAATCGTAGGCATATGTCCATCCTAAGCCGCAGATGCGGATCAGGAGACTCTCTTCTTCCGTAATCTCGATCTCGTGGTTTAGCCCTCACACCACCCGGATTAGACTTCCCCTATGGCCATCTACCTCGATCCGCCCCTTTGGCCTGCGCACGGAACCCACTTCTCGCATCTGGTGTCGGACACCTCGCTGGAGGAGCTCCACGCCTTCGCCGCTGCTGCCGGCATTCCGGAGCGGGCGTTCGACGGCGATCACTACGACGTTCCCGAACGCCGCCTGGAGGACCTCGTGGCTGCCGGCGCCATCCCGGTGGAAGGCCGGATCCTGGTACGCAAGCTCATCGCCAGCGGGCTGCGCATACCGGCCCGCCGGCGGAGCAAGTCACTGAAGGTGCCGCTGCTGAACCGCTGGGAGTCCCTCATGCCAGGCCACGACGCCCTCTTCCTGGACCTCCTGGACCGCTGGGGTGAAGAGCACCGCAAATACCACGGCCGCACCCACCTGCTCGCTGTCCTGGAAGCGCTGGACCTGCTCACCGATCCCGCCGATCCGCCGCACACGGTGCTGTTGGCGGCGTGGTTCCACGACGCCGTCTACCGCGGCGTGGCCGGCCAGGATGAGGAGGAATCGGCCCGGCTGGCGGAGGACAGGCTGTCAGAGGCAGGACTGCCCGCCGGCGACGTCGACGAGGTGGCCCGCCTGGTGAGGCTGACCTCGGACCACCGCCCGGACCCAGGGGACGACGACGGCGCCCTCCTCTGCGATGCGGACCTGTCAATCCTCGGCAGCGAACCGGAGCCCTATGCCCGGTACGTGGCCGCCGTCCGGGAAGACTATGCCCACATCGGCGACGCCGACTTCGCCGCCGGCCGGGCCGCCGTCGTCCGGCGCCTGCTGGACCTCGACCCGCTCTTCCACAGTGAACGTGCCCGGGAGCTGTGGCTGGACGCCGCCCACCGGAACCTCCGGGGCGAACTGGCCTGACCGCACGGGGCCAACTACCCTTTACGGCCCCGGCAGCCGGTGGAAGACTGCACGGATGAACTTGCGCATCCAGGCCGTCTGCATCGATTCCACCGATCCGAAAGTCCCCGCCGACTTCTGGGAGAACGCCCTTGGGTGGCGCCGCACCTATGAGGCGGACGACGAGATTGTGCTGGAACCACCGGCAGGGAGCCGGGAAGAAGGCGTCAGCCCGGACCTGCTGTTCCTGAAGGTCCCGGAGCGCAAAGAGCTCAAGAACAGGCTGCACCTTGACCTGCGCCCGACGGACCAGGCCGCCGAGGTCCAGCGCCTGGAAGGCCTGGGCGCCACCCGGATCTCCGTGGGCCAGGGGCCGGAAGTTACGTGGGTGGTGATGGCGGACCCGGACGGCAACGAGTTCTGCATCCTCAGGGCGTTGCGGGCGGACGAGCTGGCGGCCGGCTGACTGGTGCCGTCTAGCGGTAGCTGGTGATGAACGGCCTGTCGGTGGGGACGATCTGCTTGCCCAGCGGCATCAGGGACACCGGGATGAGCTTGAGGTTGGCGATGGCCAGCGGGATGCCGATGATGGTCAGGGCCATGGCGATGGCTGTTGCCACGTGGCCGATCGCAATCCAGATGCCGGCCACGAGCAGCCAGATGACGTTGCCCACCAGCGCAAACGGACCGTTGCCGCCCGGCTTGTCCACCACCATCTGCCCGAATGGCCACAGCGCGTAGACGCCGATCCGGAACGACGCGATGCCCCACGGAATGGTGATGATCAGCAGGCAGCAGACGATTCCGGCCGCGAAGTAGCCAAGGGCGAGCCAGAAACCGCCGAATACCAGCCAGATGATGTTGAGCAGTGTCTTCATCTGTCCATTGTGCCCTGCGGGGCCGGGCATTACCCTCGGGGTCCTCCCTGATTCGACCCTGACCCTCCCTGGGGTCAGGGGCAGAATCGCCGGGATGAGCGGACCGGGCGGAGCGGACCGGGATGAGCGGACCGGGCGGAGCCAGCGGGTGTCAGCCTTTGGCAGCCTTGACGAAAGCCCTGACCTTCTCCAGGTCCTTCACGCCGCGGGACGCTTCGACGCCGGAGGAAACATCCACGCCCCACGCCCCTGAGGCGGCGGCAGCATGCGCGACGGTGTCCGGGTCCAGTCCGCCGGCCAGCAGCCACTTGCGGTCCTGGAGCGCGGCCACGTCCGCCATGGAGGCGTAGTCCCAGGTCTCTCCGGACCCGGGGACAGCGGCATCGATCAGGAGGAGGTCCTCGCCCCAGTCGGCGAATGAGTCGGAGGTGGCTGCCATGGTGACGGCCCTGATCAGCTTCATCCCGGCGTCGTGCACCGTCCTGACGTCTTCCGGGGTGAGATCCCCGTGGAGCTGGACCCACTCAAGTCCCGCGGCGCGGGCGATCGCCAGGGCATCGGCCACAGGTTCATGCCGGAAAACCCCCACGGCGACGACGCCTTCCGGCACGTCGGCCAGCAGCGTTGAAACCTGCGACGGCGACACCACCCGCGGACTGGCCGTCAGGACAAAGCCGACGGCGTCCGCCCCGGCCTGCACGGCCTCGCGGACGGATTCGGGCGTGCTGAGACCACAGACTTTGACGAACATTTCCGGCTCCTTCAGGCTGTCTTCGTGACGTCCCCCGGGAGGACATTAGCAGGGAAGAGCTCCCTGCGCCGATGTGACGAAGCCCTCTCAACCGCCGGACAACACCCGGGCCACCATGTCCCGCCCGGCCTGTTCGAAAGGTCCGTCACCAACCTGGCTGGCCCACACCACCGTGCCGACGGCCTGGTTGAGGTTCTCCAGCCGCCACAGATCCGCCTCGGCCGGCGTCAACTCCCTGCCCAGACCGTCCATGAATGCCTCGGACAGCCGGGGCCGGCCAAGGAACTGCTGATGGGTGAGCCGGACGAGATCGTGCAGCCAGGGACGCCGGTCGGCCCGGCCGAAGTCGATCACCTTGACCTGACCGTCGTCCTGCAGCCAGTTCCTCGGCTGGTAGTCGCCATGGGTGGTCACCAGCTGCACCACTCCCGGGTTGAGGCCGGCCAGCTCACGGCCAAGGGCGTCCAGCCGGTCATCCGTGAGCAGCCCGTGCGCCCGGTCCATCCATGCCCGGGTCTTCAGGGCAAGGGCCGTGGCGTAATCCGGCGAGCTGCCTGCCGGCTGGTGGATGTTCCGCAGCAGCGCCCCTGCCTGCCGGTACGTCTCCGGGTCATCTTCGGCCGCGGTGCCTTCAACCAGCGTTCCAGGCAGGAATCCGGTGACCAGGATGCCCGCTGCAGCGGAGGCGTGGCGCATGGAGGGAACACGGCCGGGAAGCCCTTCGAAGCCTTGTGTGTGGGCAGCAATTTCACGGCGGATATGGTGGCTGGTGGCGCTGGCTTTGACGATCAGTTCGTCTCCCGACGGCGCGGCGACGTGCAGGACCGTGGTGTCCTGCAACGGCCAGGAGCAGTCCCTGAGCACCGTGAAGTCTCCCAGCCAGGCTTTCAGCAACCGGCTCTGTTCGTCGGTGATCCCCTGGCGCATTCCATCAGCATGCCACGCAGCACCGCCGCTGCATCAACTGCGACCGGCCCCGCCATCCGGGTACGGCCTCGCCAACCCCGGCCGACAAACTAGGCTGAACTGATGGAGATCATCCGGTATGCAGAGCTCAGGAACGAACCGTGGCGCAACGGCGGCGGGGTGACCCGGGAGCTGGCCAGCCATCCGAAGGCGGCGTCCGCACAGGACGGTGCCTGGGACTGGCGGGTCAGTATCGCCGATCTCAGCAAGGCCGGCGACTTTTCCGCCTTCCCGGGCATGGAGCGCGTCCTGACCGTGGTGGACGGCGAACTGCTCCTGCTGACCGTGGACGGCGCCGAGCATCCTCTGGAAAAGTACCGGCCGTTCAGGTTCTCCGGTGATGCTGCCGCGCACGGGGCCTTGCCCACCGGCGACATCCGGAACCTCAATGTCATCACCCGGGCGGGTTCGTTCAAGGGATATACATCCATCATCGAGCTCTCCAAGAAGCGCGCCCACCCCGTTTTCGAGGGCCAGCTGGCGGTGCTGCTGCAGGGCCAGGCCACCGTCAGTCCCGGCCCTGCGGTGACCGGCCAGGCTGCAGCGGCTGGCCCGGGCGCGGCGGCTGGCCCGGACACTGCTGCCGGCGGCGAAGCAGCCCCGGCACCCGCGGAACCGGAGGCACTCGGCCGCTATGACGCCGTCGTCGGTTCCGATGCCCGCTCCCCCGAGATCCTGGGCCGCGGCTTCCTGGCAGTGGTGTCCATCGACCGGGTGGCGGATTGACCTGAAGGAGAGGCCAGCCTCGCCTTCGTTATCTGAGCCTTCCCACACTGGCCAGCCCCAGGACCCGCTCCTAGACTCGGGCTATGACCTCCACACATTTCAATGCGCTTCTGTCCACCCAGATCGGCAACGAGTTCGCGGCCTCGCAGCAGTACATTGCCGTGGCCACCTGGTTCGCCAACCAGGACCTCCCGCAGCTGGCGCAGTACTTCTACCGGCAGTCGGTGGAGGAACGGAACCACGCCATGATGATGGTCCAGTACATGCTGGACCGGGACATCCCCTTCACCATCCCCGGCGTCCCCGCCGTCCGCAATGACTTCTCCACCGTGACGGAGCCGCTGGCCCTGGCGCTTCAGCAGGAGAAGGAAGTCACCGGCAACATCGAGGCCCTCTTCCGCGCCGCCCGCGCTGAGGATGATGCCCTCGGCGAGCAGTTCATGCTCTGGTTCCTCAAGGAGCAGGTGGAGGAAGTCGCCTCCATGACCACGCTCCTGAACATCGCCGAGCGCGCAGACAACCTGTTCGACATCGAGAACTTCATCGCCCGCGAAACCATCGGCGACGGCGGCCGGGACACCTCCGCCCCGGAAGCGGCCGGCGGTTCGCTCTAGCCCCGGCGGGGAGGAACTTCCGGCCCCCGGCGGTGAGGTTGGCCACCAACCCGGCCACCCGCCGTCGGGCTTTGCTACGCTGGAAATCAAGGCCCCGCAAACGGGCCTCCGGACGACGGTTCAGTACCCGGCACGCGACAAGACTGGCCAAAGGATCTTGTCATGTCGTGGTTAATCCTCATTCTTTCCGGGGCGCTGGAGGCCGTCTGGGCCGCCGCGCTGCACCGCACGTTCCAGGCCACGGGCCGGCGCCGCATCGGACCCGCAGCCCTCTTCCTGGCCTCCGTCCTTGCCAGCATGGGCGGCCTCGCCATCGCCATGCAATCCATCCCCACCGGGACCGCCTACGCCGTCTGGGTGGGCGTGGGCGTGGTGCTGACGTCCGCCTACGCGATTGCCACCAAGGCGGAACGTCCGACGGCGGCACGGCTGCTCCTGCTGACCGGGATCGCCGCGTGCGTGGTTGGCCTGAAGGTGGTGGCGTGATGAACAAGCGTTCCACCGCATGGCTGCTGCTCCTGGTCTCCGCCGTCCTGGAAGCCGTCTGGGCCACTGCCCTCGGCCTGTCCGACGGCTTCACCCGGCCCCTTCCCACCCTGGTCTTCGCTGTGACGGCGACACTGAGCATGGTCGGGCTGGGGCTTGCCATCCGAAGCATCCCCTTGGGCACCGCCTACGCCGTCTGGGTGGGGATCGGGGCGGCGCTGACCGTCGGCTGGGCGATGGCCACCGGCGTCGAGCCCTTCAGCCTGCTGAAGGTGCTGTTCATCGCCGGGATTGTGGGCTGCGCCGCCGGGCTGAAGTCCCTGCCGGCCGGGGCCACGGCAGGCGCTGACCGTTCCGACGACGCCGCTGCCGCTGGGTCTCCCCACGTCTGAGGCCTGCCGACGGCGTGTCCCGGCGACCCGCCGTCGTCATTCATCCGCGGGCCGCCAAAGCCGGGGAGAACCAGCGCCCGGTCTAGGCTTCTGGTCATGGAATCCCCCGAGGTAGTACAGGCGGTCGCCGCGCTCAGGCGCAGGCTCGATGACGGACGGCGGACGCTTTTGGGCATAGCGGGCGCACCTGGCTCCGGGAAGTCCACGTTTGCAGCCTGGCTCCAGGAGCAGTTCGGCGCCGGACCTCGCCGTTGTTGTGCCGATGGACGGGTTCCACCTCGGCAACGCGATCATCGACGGCACACCGCTGCGGCAGCGCAAGGGCGCCATGGACACGTTCGACGTCGGCGGGTACCTGTCGCTGCTGCAGCGGCTGGTGCGCCGGGACGAGGCAACCGTCTACGCTCCGGAGTTCCGGCGTGCCCTGGACGAGCCGGTGGCTGCTTCGATCGCCGTGCCCGCGGCGGTGCCGCTGGTGATCACCGAAGGCAACTATCTTCTCGCCGACGCACCGGGGTGGACCGGCGTCCGAGCGCAGCTGGATGAGGTCTGGTTCATGGACACTCCGCCCGCGCTGCGGCTGGCACGGCTGGTGGACCGGCATGTGGAGTTCGGGATGGACCGGCCCGCTGCCCGGGAGTGGGCGACGGGCCCGGACGAGGCCAACGCCGTGCAGATCGAAGGAACGCGGCACAGGGCTGACCGGATCATCCCGTGGTGCTGATGGGGCCCGTCGAGGGGTGGGATCCCGGCGGTAAGGAGGATCCATAACGCCGGGATCCCACTCCTCGGCGGAGGCGGGGGCGCTGGAATACGGCGGCCGCTGGCGGGGTTCTTGGCTGGGACACCCCGGCACAACTCAAGAGTCCACAACGAACGGAGCACGCCCATGACTGCACCAACAGTTCACCTCGGGGACGGCCTTATGGTCAGCCCCCTGGGATTCGGCGGGATGGCACTTACCCCCGTGTACGGGGAGGTTGACCCGGCCGATGCCCTCAGAACCCTGCACCATGCCGTGGATGCCGGTGTCAGCTTCATCGACACCGCGGACATCTACGGCGGGGGCAGCAACGAGGAACTCATCGCGCAACTGTTGAAGGACCGGCGGGATGAGGTCCAGCTGGCCACCAAGTTCTCCCTGGTGGGCACGCCGGCCGACGGTTACACCGACATCAGGGGAGACGCCGCCTACGTCAGGCAGGCGGTGGACGCCAGCCTGAGGCGGCTCGGCACGGACGTGATCGACCTCTACTACATGCACCGCCGTGACCTCCGCGTTCCGATTGTGGAAACCGTGGAGGCCATGGCGGGCCTGGTGCAGCAGGGCAAGGTCAAACACCTTGGCCTGTCTGAGGTGACCGCGTCCGAGCTGGCTGAAGCCCATGCGGTGCATCCCATCGCCGCCGTCCAAAGCGAGTGGTCCATCTGGAGCCGCGACGTGGAACGCAACGTTGTTCCTGCCGCCGCCGGACTGGGCGTGGGTTTTGTGCCGTATTCGCCCCTGGGCCGGGGATTCCTCACCGGCACCGTGGACGCGTCCAGCCTGGGAGCCAAGGATTTCCGACGCCGGATCCCCCGTTTCGCCGAGGATGCCGCAGATGCGAACCAGTCAGTGGTGGCCACCCTGCAGGGCGGTCGCTGCGGAGCTTTCCGCCACACCGGCGCAAGTGGCTCTCGCCTGGCTGCTGGAACAGGGAAAGCGCCTGAGCCTGCCCGTTGTTCCCATCCCCGGCACGCGCAAAACGTACCGGATCGACGAAAACCTCGGCGCCCTGTCCCTGAACCTGACCCCGTCCCAACTGGAGGAACTGGACCAGGCCGCGGACGCCGTCGTCGGCTCCCGCTCTGCGGACCCAACCTGGGTATCCCAGGGCCGCGAATAACAGTGACCGTGAATAAACTGAAGCCCATGGACACGCTTATTCACGACCTTCGGGACATCACCATCCGCCGGATTTCAGTCAGCGAGATGGACAACAACGTGTATCTGCTGACTGCAAAAGCGTCCGGCGCACAACTTCTGATCGACGCCGCGGACGATCTTCCGGCCATCCGGCAGCTGCTGCAGGACGCATGCCGCGGACACCACGGCAACGCCCAGGCTCGGACTCATTGCCACCACGCACCAGCACTGGGACCACGTCCGCGCACTGCCGGGCCTTGTGGAGGCAACCGGCGCCCGGACAGCTGCCGGAACAGACGACGCCGCGGAGCTGCCGGTAGGGGTGGATGTGCTGCTGGACCACGGCGACGTCGGCAACTTCGACGGCTTCGACGTGACGGCGGTGCACCTGCGCGGGCACACGCCTGGCTCGATGGCTTTTGTGTACCAGGACCCGGCCGGGCCAGCCCACATCTTCTCCGGAGACTCACTCTTCCCCGGCGGAGTGGGCAACACCCAGAAGGATCCTGCGCGGTTTGCCCAGCTGATCAATGACGTCAGCGAGCGGCTGTTCGACGTGTACCCGGATGACACCGTGGTGCACCCGGGCCATGGCAAGCCCACCACCCTCGGCGCGGAACGCCCGCACCTTGAAGAGTGGCGCGCCCGCGGCTGGTGAAGTGCGTTAACCACTCATCGAGTGCTCCGTAACTGCCGTTATGAAGCTTCTAAACGGCCGTTACGGAGCACTCGATGGTGTTTAAGGCGTGGGTTGGGGCTTAGCGGCTGCGGCGTTCGTTCGACGCCGGAGCCGACGCGCGGCGGGGACCGCTGCGGGCCGGACGGCCGTTGCCGCCGCCGTTGCCTGCGTAGGAGCCGCCCGAAGTGCCGCCGGTGTTGGAGGACCAGACAGCCTTGTTGCCGCCGCCGGCCGCACCTGCACCGGCGGAGCGCTGTCCGCCGCCGCTACGGGCACCGGCGCCTGCATGCAGCACGCTGGCCCGTTGCCGGGCGTCCGCTGCGCTGTCCGCCGGTGGTAGCCGGACGTCCGGTACCGCCGCGGGGAGCATCGCTGCGGGTGACGCGTGAATCGGTGCGGCCTTCAGCAGAACGGCCGTCTGAACCGCGGCCAGCCGATGCACGGCCACCTGCCGCGGGGACGTCGTTGCGGTGCGTGGAGGCTGCGGTGCCACGGCCACGGGCGTTGCGGCGTGCAGCTGCTGCCGCGATGGCGCGGTCCTCGTTCTGCTCGGCTACACGGTCAAATGCTGCCCGTGCTTCGGTGCGGCCTTCGTAGGCCACGGCGCGGCGCTCTGCACGGGGCAGGTCGGTGCGGGGAGCCTCAGCCGAGACCCGTCCACGGCCGCCGCGTCCGCCACGGCCACCTGCGGTGGGTGCCGCCTGGGTGGTGCGGCGGGCGCGCTTGCGCTCTGCGTTGGCACCGGTGGAGGTGCCGCCGCCCTGCTGCCTGGCCTTGGTGGCCAGCAGTGCGGCGCGGGTGCGGGGATCGATCTTGTCGGCCATTTCGCCTACGAGCTCGGCCACCAGCGGGGAGTTGGCGGTGACGCGCTCGAAGTTGACCTCAACGCCGGCAGCCTTCATCAGCTTCTTGACGTCGGTCTGCTGCTCCGGGAGGGTCAGCGTGACGACGGTGCCGTCCGAACCGGCGCGGGCCGTACGGCCTGAGCGGTGCAGGTAGGCCTTGTGCTCGGTGGGCGGATCCACGTGGATGACCAGTTCGACGTCGTCCACGTGGACGCCGCGGGCTGCGACGTCGGTGGCCACCAGGACGCGGACGTCACCGGAGGAGAACTCGGCAAGGTTGCGGTCACGGGCGTTCTGCGAGAGGTTGCCGTGCAGGTCGACGGCGGGGATGCCGGCGTCGGTCAGGGTCTTGGCAAGCTTGCGGGCGTGGTGCTTGGTCCGCATGAAGAGGACGCGGCGGCCTGCACCTGAAGCGAGCTCAACGATCAGCTGCTTCTTGACGGTCTGGTCGTTCACTACCAGCACGTGGTGTTCCATGGTGGTCACCGCGGCCTGCGGATCATCCACGGAGTGGGTCAGCGGGTTGGACAGGTAGCGCTGGACGATCTTGTCCACGCCGTTGTCCAGGGTGGCGGAGAAGAGCAGGCGCTGGCCCTGGCTGGGGGTCATGTCCATGAGCTTCTTGACCACGGGCAGGAAGCCGAGGTCTGCCATGTGGTCGGCCTCGTCCAGGACGGTGACCTCCACGGCTTCGAGGGTCAGGATGCGCTGGCGGATCAGGTCCTCCAGGCGGCCCGGGCAGGCGATGACGATGTCGACGCCGGCGCGCAGCGCCTTTTCCTGGCGGGCCTGGGAGATGCCGCCGTAGATCACGGTGGTGTTCAGGCCCATGGCCTTGGCCATCGGCTCGATGGTGGCGTTGATCTGGGTGGCCAGCTCGCGGGTCGGTGCGAGGACCAGGCCCATGGGGCGTCCGGGCTTGCGGAAGTGCTTGGCTTCCCGCTCAGCGAGTCTTGCTACAAGCGGGATGGCGAAAGCGATGGTCTTGCCGGAGCCGGTGCGGCCGCGGCCCAGGACGTCGCGTCCGGCCAGGGTGTCCGGGAGGGTCTTGACCTGGATGGGGAAAGGCTCAACGATTCCCTGGGCTGTGAGGGTCTCGGCAAGTTCTTTGGGCGTGCCGAGGGCAGCAAAAGTAGTCATAGATTCAAGGTCTTTCAGGCGGTATCCGTGCGGATATCGGCCCCAGATGCCGGTTGGCTCAAGGGTTTCGCCGAAGAAAATTCAGGTGATCAACCGGGCTGCTGCCACATTCTGGGCGGCTGCCGGGACCAAATGGAACGCGTTCATCGACGCAGGATGTGCCTCTCACATGAAAAAACCCGCTGTTCCCGAAATTTCGGGACTCCATAATGTTGGAGCAAGCGGGCATCACTGCACATCAAGTTCCACCAGTCTAGCATCCCTCGGCGCCTGGCCTCGCCGGACAGCCCTGCGCCGCTGCCGGCCGTTGCCATGGGAGGCTCTCCGGGAGCACTCTTGAGGCATGACGCATCAGGGCGGGGATCACCACCACAGCACGGACGACGGCGGCTCCGGACTCGGAAGCGACCGTCAGCAAAGTGCCGCTGAAGCGTGGGACGAGAGGTACCGGAGCAAGCCGAAACTGTGGAGCGGCAAGCCGAACTTCCAGCTGGTCCGGGAAGGTGGCGGGCTGCGGCCGGGCAAGGCGCTGGACCTGGGCTGCGGCGAAGGCGCAGATGCCATCTGGCTGGCGCAACAAGGCTGGACTGTGACCGCCGTCGACGTTTCAGCCGTGGCGCTGGAGCGCGCGGCAGCCCACGAAAAGGACGCCCTGGAGCGGGAAAGCGTGCACGCCCAGGGGCCAGGCGAGATTTCCAGCCGCATCCAGTGGGAACAGTGCGACCTCCAGGAGTGGCAACCGGCCGACATGTACGACCTCGTGACCTCCCAGTTCCTGCATTCGCCGCAGCTGGCATGGCAGGGTCCGTTGCGGGCCGCTGCCGGGGCCGTCAAGCCTGGCGGCACGTTGCTGATCGTGGGCCACCATCCGGACCGGCTGCCGCCGTGGGGCAACCACACCTCACCGGAGATGTTCTATACGTGTGCCCAGCTCACCGAGGAACTTGGCCTGGACACCCCGGCATGGCAGGTGGAGGTCAACACCACCAGGGAACGGGTGGTGGCAGGTCCGGACGGACAGGAGGCCATCATCGGCGACACCGTGCTCCGGGCAACCCGGCTGTCCTGACCAGCGCCTGATTCGCAGGAGACCCGCCTGGACTACTGTTGCGGCTTCCGGACGGGACTGCCGGTACTGCCGGCGGCCACCCGCGGCGCCACGGCAACTCGCGGCTGCGGCGAGCACCGTGGCGAGGGCGAAGACGCCCGCGAACGATTCCGCCGTCGTCGTAAAGGCAGCGAACACAATGCCCGTGGTGGCCAGCGCGAGGGCGCCGCCCAGCGAGTCCGAAATGGACATCGCCGAGCTGTTGAAGCCCTCGTTGTCCTTGCTGGACAGCGCCAGGGTCATGACGCTGAGCCGCGGGTACAGCAGCCCCATGCCGCCACCGGCGAAGATCCAGCCGGAGATCGCGACGGCGGCCGGCCAGTGGAGTGCCGTGGTCGCCAACGCCAGGGCGATGGCGGCCAGCACCAGCACCGAGCCGATACGCACCGCCGCGCGGTGGTCCAGCCGGGAACCCAGCCGGCCCTGGATGGCTGACGCCGCGGCCCACGCCAGCGCCCCTGCGGTCAGGGTGAGGCCAGCGAACGTGGGTGAGAAGTCATACTCCTCGATCAGCAGGTAGGGCAGGTAGACCTCCGCGCCGAAGAACGCAGCAGACGCCAGGCCCCGGGTGAGGATCACGCTGGGCAGTCCGCGGCGGGCGAGTCAGGGTTCCGCCGCGGCACCAGGGACGCACGGCCACCAGGGCGACGGCGATGGCGGCCGCCGCGAGAAAGGCCGGCGCGGCAGGAACACCCGGAATCCGTGCCTCGGCGGACAGGTTCAGGCCCAGGACTGCAACCGCCGCCAGCGCGGCCCAGGCCAGGCGGCCAACGGCCCACGGCGGCATGACGGCGGCCTCCCGGGCCTGCCCGGTCGATTCCGCGCAGCACCGGGACGACCATCACCAGGGCCGGAACCACCAGGCCCACCACGCCCAGGAACACCCAGTGCCAGCTCAGGACCTGGGCCACAATACCGGCGGCAAACGGGCCAACAAGGGACGGGACCACCCAGGCCGCTGCAGAAAGCCGCGAAGATTTTCGGGTGCAGGGTGGCGGGGTAGACCCGGGCCACCACCACATAGAGCGCTACGGTCAGCGCGCCGCCGCCGAGCCCCTGGACCAGCCGGCCGGCCACAAGCGCCGGCATGGACAGTGCCGTCCCGGCGATCAGCAGCCCCACCACGAACAGCGCCACGGACGAGTACAGCGGAACGGCCGGGCCGCGGCGGTCGGACCAGTTGCCTGCCGCCACCATGCCGATCACGCCGGTGGCCAGCGGTCCGGCGAACGCCAGCGCGTACAGGCTGGCTCCGTCGAGGTCGCGGCTGACCACAGGCATGATGGTGGTCACGGCCAGCGACTCGAACGCTGCCAGGAACACCAGGGCGCAGGCGCCGATGGTCACCCACAGGTACGGGCGGTGCAGGATGCTGCCTGCGTGGACTGGTGGAGGGAGGGTGGTATCGGGCACGGTCTCAGCCTGGTCTGTCGGTGTGGACGCCACGGTACCAGTTCGGGCTGGATCCGGCCCGCGGCGCCGGGGAAGCGTTGTCCTGTGGCAGCTAGCGTGGCTGGCCGCCGATGGAGCGGTTACGCCCGGCGCGGTAGCCGAACACGGCAGCGAGCAGCCCGACCCCGAGGAAGAGCACCCCCGCGGCGGCGAACGATCCCGTGGCCTGGTGCAACTGGCCCACCAGCAATGTTCCCGTGGAACCCAGCCCGTAACCCACGCCCTGCATCATTCCGGACAGGTGCGCCGCGGTGTGGCCGTCCCTGGTCCGCAGCATGATCATGGTCAGCGCCACGGCGGTGAGGCTCCCCTGGCCCAGTCCCAGCAGCCCGGTCCAGGCCCAGATAAGGTCCAGCGGACCGAAGATGCTCAGGGCGAACCCGCCGCCGGTCATCAGTGCCACTGCCGTATTGATGGCCCGCTGGTCCCGGAGCCTGGCAGCGAGCGCCGGCGCGAAGAGGGAGCCCAGCATCTGCAGGCCGATGGACACGGACACCATCAGTCCCGCCGTCGCGCCGTCAACCCCGCGTTCCCGCAGGATCGGTGCCAGCCAGGCGAAAACGCTGAAGGACATCATGGCCTGCAGCACCATAAAGATGGTCACCTGCCAGGCGACGGCGGAGCGCCAGACATTCACGCCGTCGGACACGGCCTGGTGCCGTACCGGTGCGCTGCCGCACCGCAACGGGCAGGAACAGCAAAAGGACGACGGCGGCAGGCAGCGCCCAGGACCACAGCGCCGCCGTCCACTCCCCTGTCGCGGTGAACACCGGATAGGTAAAGCCGGCTCCCAGCGCGGCCGAAGCGCAGATCGCCGTCGTGTACAGGCCTCCCATCAGCCCCAGCCGATGCGGAAAATCGCGCTTCACCAGCCCCGGCAAGCAGCACGTTGCACAGCGCGATGGCTGCGCCGCAGGCAGCCGTCCCGGCCAGGAGCGCGGGCAGGTGGCCGCTTCCGGGAAGCACGCCCCCGGTATCGAGCGGCCGCAGCAGGAGCCCGGCGGTAAGGACGCGCCATGGCACCGAGCAGGACCCGCTCGGCACCGAAGCGCCGCGCCAGGCGCGGCGCCAGCGGCGCGAACACGCCCAGCAGGGTGACCGGCACGGTGGTCAGCACCACGACCGCCCACCCCGGCAGCCCGGCGTCGGCCCTGATCTCCGGCAGCACCGCCGCGAAACTGGAGAAGACGGTCCGCAGGTTCAGGCCGATCAGCACCATGCAGGCGCCGAGGTAAACCAAGGCCCGCCGGCTGCCGGAACCGCCCGGAAGGGCAGTCGGGGAAGCCGCGGGGACGTCATCGATTTCGGCGTCCACCAGCAGATCCGGCACGTCCGAGGGCTTGGCAGCAGTCACCGACCCATTGTGGCAGGCCGCCCGATTAAGCTGGGGCATGACCGAAGAGGAAACAACCTGGCACGAAGCGCACAAGGCCACCCTGAGCAGGGGCGAACGCGCCGCGGACGTGATGCGGAACAGCATGGGCAGCTGGCGTTTTGTCGCCGGCTTCATAGTGTTCATGCTGCTGTGGGCCGGGGTGAACTCGTGGGTCCTCGCTTCCAGGGGATGGGACCCCTACCCCTACATCCTGCTGAACCTGTTCCTGTCCATGCTCGCAGGGCTCCAAGGGGCCATCCTGCTTATTGCGGCCAAGCGGCAGGACGCCATTGCAGCAGCGATGGCCCAGCATGACTACGACACCGATCTCCAGGCCAAGGCCGAGATCGAACGGCTCACGATCATCAATAATGAACAGCTGGAAATCCTGCGCGAGTTGCGTGCCCTGGCGGCCAGCCAATCCGCACGGGGTTGATTCCCCTATTCTGGAAGGGATGAGCGAATCCCCAGAAACCCCCCAGCCGCCGCATGTCCCGCGGCCGGTGACGCCCGGAACCCAGGCTTCCTTCGGCACCTACGGCGGCAGGCCGGTGAGCTTTGTGCGCCGCGGCACCCGCCTGCAGGGCCGGCGCCAGGCCGCCTGGGAGGAGCATGCCGACCGGTGGGCGGTGGACGTCCCCCGGCACATCGCCAACACCTCCGTCCACCCGGATTACACGTTCGACGCCGAGGCGGAGTTCGGCCGCACGGCTCCGCTGATGGTGGAGATCGGCTCCGGCCTGGGCGATGCCATCTGCCACGCCGCCGAGCAGAACCCGGACACGGACTTCCTGGCCGTGGAGGTCTACACGCCCGGCCTGGCCAACACCATCATCAAGATCAACAGCCGCGGCCTCAAGAACGTCCGCGTTGTGGAGGCCAATGCCCCGGAGGTCCTGGCCACCATGCTTCCGCCCGGCTCGGTCACCGAACTCTGGGTGTTCTTCCCCGACCCCTGGCACAAATCGCGCCACCACAAGCGCCGCCTGATCCAGCCGGAATTCGCCGACCTCGCGGCAAGGGCACTGAAGCCCGGCGGCCTGTGGCGGGTCGCCACGGACTGGTCCAACTATGCCGTCCACGTCCGCGACGTCCTGGCGGGTTCCGCCGACTTCGAGAACCTGCACACCGGCGAACGCCGGGGCCCGGAGAGCCCGCTGACGCAGGTGTGGCAGTCCGGCGTCGAGTCACTGGTGGGCGGCGCTCCGGTCCGCGAGGGCCGCGCCCCGGTGAGCACGGAGCACACCGGCCCCAACGAGGGCGTGGACGAAACCGGCGGCTGGGCACCACGTTTCGAAGGCAGGATCCGCACCAGCTTCGAGGCCAAGGCCCACGAGGCCGGACGGCTGATCTTCGACCTCTGCTACCGGCGCCGGTAAGCGGGCGCTTTCGCCGCTGTGCCTCCGGGTCAGGCTGCGCTGATCGAGGAGACAATCTCCTTGAGCAGGTCCACCCGGGGCTCAGCTTCAGGGCTGACATACGGCCAGATCACCAGGACGCCGATGAACCCGTTGTTTTCCCAGACGCCCACGGTGGCGGCCACCTTGGCCGAGCCCTCTGCGTCCGTGTAGCCCACCAGCACGGCGTAGGCGGACTTCCCCGGCAGGTTCAGTTCGCCTTCGGTCAGGAGGGTCCCCTGCGCTCTTCGAGGTAGAACTCCGACATCAGGTGCGCCCAGCCGTTGGCCTGGGGCGCGCCCTGACGGAGGTGTCGTCCTTGATGACGGTCACCAGGACGTCGCCCAGCAGGCCGTACTGCTCGGTGTTGGGACCGGCGGTGGAGTCTTCCAGGACCTGGGTGTGTTCGGGGAAGTCGGCGGTGAACCCCAGCGGGGATTCGATGTGCACTGACATGGTTGCTCCTTCAGCAGGAAATCTTGGCAAGGCGGGGACGGTGGTGGGCTGGCGCCGCGTCATGGGATGGCACCGCCACTAGAGCCTCTCAAGCTTCGTGTCATTGGGCACCTTGTAGTAGGTGGAGACGTTGGTGGTGGCCTGGCTTTCGGTCTTGACCTCCACCTCGCCCACCTTGATGTCGAACCCGGCCTCGTTGGATGGCCGTGACCACCTGTTGACCTGGACGGTGGCGGAACCGGCCTCGTACAGCCTGGCGGCGTCCGACGCAGCTCCGGAATCGTTGCCCAGCGCCACGTTCCGCATGTAGCTGTCGATGACTGCCTTGTTTTCCGGCGAGTAGTCAACGTTGATCTTCACCGTGCCCTGGGTTCCGGCAGTCACCGTGGATTCCACCTTGGCGGCCTTCACGTCGGTGCCGGCGGTGGCACCCTGGGCCACGGTTCCCTCCATGGAGACGGAGACCGACTCGATGTTGTTGCCCTTGTCCAGGTTCACTTCCAGGCCGCCCTTGCCGGACGCCTCGAAGACCCGTCCGTCAAGGTCCAGCTTGCCCTGGGCGGACACCTCGCCGCTGGCGGTGGCGGTGCCATCCGTCAGGTTCCGCTCATAGGCAAGATCGAGCTTCGCCGATCCTGACGCCGGGCCGGCCTCGCCCTCGGCTTCAAGCGACAGCGTTCCCTTGGCCTTGTCAGTCTGCCCGGTTGAGCCGTTGTCATCAGCAGCGCCGTTAATGGTGTCCAGGATGTAGCCCGGCGGGTTGCCGGCCACGTCCTTGATGTCCCCCACGCTGTCCGGCGGAAGGTCCTTGTACATCTGGGCCAGGGCCGCCCTGGCTTCCTCGACGCTGCCGAAGGTGAATTCGCGGGACACCTCGCCGCTCAGTGTGACGCCGGCACTGCCCGTGGCGTCGTTGACGCCCAGGCCCATGTTCCCGTACACCTTCATGGTGGCCGAACCGTCCGCGTTCTCCACCACCTCGGTGCCCACTTCGGCGCCGCCGTGGACCCAGGCAACCCGGGCGTCGATCGATGCATTGCCGGACTCCGTGTACACAGGGATGTCCGCCTTGGCGAGCTCCTGGAGATGCTGCTTGGCCTGATCCTGGGCGGCCTCGGGAATGCCGCCGTCCATTTTCATCAGGTCCTCGGCGAACGGGCCGTCTTCCCCTTCACCTTCGATCAGGTACTTCCGGTCCGCGGCGGACAGGCTGTCCCACCACTTCGCCTGCTCTTCCGGGCTCGCGTCCTGCATCCGGTCCAGGCCCTGTTCAAGCTCTTTACGGTGTTCCGCGGCCGCCGCGGCTTTCTCCGCCTGTTCCTTCAGCCAGTCGGAGGCCTTCTTGCCGGCGGCCTCGATCCTGTCCCAGAGGCTTGTGCCTGAGCCGCCCGAGGACCGGTCTGAGGCCTTTTCCTGCTCATCGGCCTGCGCATCAGGATCCTGGAGTTCTCCCGGAGGCTGGACACGGCACGTTCCAGGTTGGGGCGGTGGCTGCCGGCCCAGTCCTGCCGGAACCGTTCGCCGTCGGCGCCCTTCCACGGAGCGGACTGGATCTGGCCCTGCAGCGAGGTTGCCCTGCTGCTGAGCAGGGATGCCGCCTTGTCCGCCGCCTTTGCCAGTGCCCGCAGCTGGCTGACGTCAGCGCCGTAAAAAGTCATGGTGTCTCCCCCGAGAGAAGTGTGCAGATCAGAGCCTGTAGTCGACCATATCGTTCCACAGACCTTCCGAACGGGCGATGGGCATCACTCCCCATCGCCCGTGCGTCCCGGCCGGTCAAACCCCCGGGACGGCGGACTGTTCCGGAGTTGCTTCCCGTGGCACGATTGGCTTTGTGGTGGGGGCACGCACATATCTGCGCCTTGCACGCGCTTGCACAAAGGAACGACCATCAAAAAAGAACTCAGGCAGGCCGCGGACGCGGCCGAAGGTGTCACCAATTCGCGCACCCTGGAGCTGTTGGCCCGCGCAGGGTTTGCAGCCAGCGGCATCCTGCATCTCCTGGTGGGCCTGATCGCCATCCGGCTGGCCATGGGCGGAAGCGGGAGCGCCGATTTCAGCGGCGCCGTCTCCGAGCTTTCCAGCCAGCCGGCCGGGCCCTTCCTGCTCTGGGGCAGCTTCGCGGCATGCGCCGCCTTGGCCATCTGGCAGGCCAGCGATGCGATCTTCGATTACAGCCACCTGCCCACCAAGGAAAAAGCGGGCAAGAAACCAAGGCCGCCGCCCAGGCTCTCGTCTTCGCGGGACTCGCCCTCACCCTCGCCTCGTTCGCCATGGGCACCGGTTCCGGCGACGACAACAAGCAGTCAGCCAGTGACCTGACCATCGCCGTGATGAAGGCTCCCGGCGGCGTGGCGCTGTTGGTGCTGGTGGGGCTGGGAATTGCCGTCACGGGAGTGATTTACGGCATCCGCGGAATCAGGAAGTCGTTCGAAAAGAACCTTTCGATGCCTGCCAACCCCACTGCCCGCAAGGCTGTGACGGTGCTGGGGTGGCAGGCTACGTTGCCAAGGGCACGGTCCTGCTGCTGACCGGGCTGCTGATCGCCATCGCCACGCTGCGCTCCCATCCGGAGGAATCCACCGGCCTCGACGGCGGGCTCAAGGCCCTGCGCGACCAGCCCTTCGGTGTGTACCTGCTGGCTGCGGTGGGTGCCGGGCTCATCTGTTACGGCGTGTTCATGGTGGTCCGGGCGCGCCTGGCGAAGATGAACCTGTAGGCCCCGGGCCGCGCACCGGAGATTCCGCCCGGCCTGTACCGTTCCGGCTAGGGTGGGACCATGCCCCAAGTTCGCGCAGAACGCCTCATCCGCCTGGACCCGGAGACGGCATTCGCCTTCTCCCAGACCACCGGGAGTTTCCGACTCAAATGGGATCCGTTCATCTCGGCCCAAGGATGGCTGGATGGTGCCTCCGGCGCCGGAAAAGGCGTCCGCACCCGCACGGTCTCCCGGATGGGGCTGGTCATGGTCAGCGAGTATGTTTCCTACGCGCCGCCGAAGAACGTTGGAATGACCATGGTGGCCGGGCCATGGTTCTTCGCCAACTTTGGTGGAGGCTGGCGTTTCACCCCGGACGACGGCGGCACCCGGGCCGTCTGGAAGTACACCTTCTCCTGCCGGCCGGCATGGCTGCGGCCGGTGGCGGAGAAGATCGGCACCTGGCTCCTGGGCCGGGAAAT
This sequence comes from uncultured Actinomycetota bacterium, assembly GCA_963807805.1. Taxonomy (GTDB): domain Bacteria; phylum Actinomycetota; class Actinomycetes; order Actinomycetales; family Micrococcaceae; genus Arthrobacter. The sequence continues at coordinate 175,807 of CAWECX010000007.1, forward strand.
CGAGAAACGCATTGACGCGTTCGCCCGGGCGTGTGAGGACGCTGAACTGGTGGCTGAATTCCGTACCTTGCCGGCCCACAAGCCCTAGCCGCACCTCAGCCCAAGGCTGCCCACCAAGGCGATTACCGCATGGCGATTACCGCCATGGTGATTACGGCACGGTGATGACGGCGACGGTCTGCTGGGTCCCGTCCCTGAGCTCCACACTGGCGATGCTGGCCAGCTGCACCGGTGTGGCACCGGTGACCCGGACCCTGCCGCTCGGTGTAGCGGTCCACGCACACGCCCGGTCCTCCCCGCCGTCGCGGTCCCTGATCCACAGCGACAGTGTTCCGTCCAGCGGCATGCTGGACCCGTTCACGGCCAGTTCCGTTCCCCAGGTCTTCCGGGCGAGGTCCACGCTGAAGCGGAGGCCCTCGCCTGACTGGACCGAGTAACTCGCGTCCGGCTGCGGCGGCCGGTTGACCAAGGGCCCGGCCGCCAGCCCCAACGCGAGGCACGCGGCGGCGACGGCGCCCACCAGCGCAACCCACCGCCGTCGTGACTTTCGACGGCGGGCGGCCAGTTCGTCCAGCACCGCCCGGGACGGGGCGGCAGGAGGTTCGCCAGCCGCCGGCGGGCGGGCCGCCGTGAGCGCCACGGCATCCGGGACGGGAAGGGCATCGAGCAGCGCCGGCAGGCTTTCCAGCCCTGCAAGTTCTGCCCTGCACTCGGCACAGCCGGCAAGGTGTGCCTCGAATTGGCGTGAATCGCCGGCGTCCAGGCCGCCCAGCAGGTAGGCGCCCAGCAGCTGGTGCGGATCCGTAGCGTTCACCGTTCCACCCCCATCTCATCCAGGATGGTCCGCAACGCCCGGACGGCGTAGAAAGCCCGCGATTTCACTGTGCCGGCCGGGAATGTTCAGCTGCATGGACGCTTCGGTAACAGTGAACCGGCGGTAGTGCAGGGCCACCAGGACGTCACGGTGTTCAGTGCTGAGGCGAAGCAGCGCCTCCTCCATCAGGACACGGTTGAGAAGCTCATCCACGCGCTCCACGGCTTCTGCGGGATCGGTGAGTTCGTGTTGCAGGGCTTCAGCTGGCCGCCGCTGTGCCTTGCGGTAGTTGTCGATCATGATGTTGCGCGCCGTCCGGAACAGGTAGCTGCGCAGGCTTCCGGTGATATCCGGCGCCTGTTGCCAGACCCGGAGGACGGTTTCCTGGACCACGTCCTCGGCCAGCTGCGGATCCCGGGAGGCGCTGAGCACGAAGCGGCGCAGGGCGGCGCCATGGTCGCGGTAAATGGCGGCAACCACGTCCTCATCGAGGGGCATGCCGGCGCCTCCTGTCCCTGGTCGCTCCCTGAGCCGCGCGCGTCTGTCTGCGGCTACAGCTGGTACGACGCCGCCGCCGCACAAACGGTTCACCGCCCGGGTGCAGGGTACTGCCACCACGGCGGGACCCCCTTTGAACCATTCTTCACCGTGGTGCGTCGTACCGGTTAGCGTCCGGTGATCCGACGCCGGGCCCCACCCGAGGAGCATTCGCATGAACAAGCAACTGGGTATCGGTTTTGCCGCTGTGGCCCTCGTGGCCGCCCTGGCTGGCTGCGGCGGCAGCCCGGGAACCACCACCAGCAGCACCGCCGCGGCTACGCCGTCGGCAGCGGCAACCAGTCCTGCGGCCACCACCGGGGCGCCGGCAGGCGGATCCGCCACCGCTACGGCCGCCGTCGACCTCAGGACAGCGGCGTCGAGCGCAGGCACCATCGTGGTGGACGCGAAGGGCATGAGCGTCTACTTCTTCACCAAGGACACCAAGGACTCCGGCACCAGCGCCTGCACGGGGGGATGCCTCACGGCGTGGCCGCCGGTCCTGAGTACCGCTGCAACGCCCACCGCTGAAGGAGTAGCAGGGACGCTGGGCACCATCACGACGCCGGACGGAGCAAAGCAGGTGACCCTGAACGGGCTGCCGCTGTACTACTTCGCGCAGGATAAGAATCCCGGCGACATCCTGGGCCAGGGCGTGAACGGAGTCTGGTACCTGGCAAACACTGCCGGAGACATGATCCGCACGGCGGCTTCCGGATACTAGCTGGCTCAGGCGGGACCGGCGTCAGGCTCCGCCGGCGCCCTTCCTCAGGGGTGCAGGCCAGGCACGGCAACAGGAGGTGGTGCCGGAAGGGGCAGGGTTGGGGGCTGCCCCTCACCGTTCAGCGGAACCTCGACGGGCACCTCAACCGGCACATCCGGGATGCCTGCGGCCGGGGTGCCGGGTATGACGACGTCGGGCCCGGCAGCCTGTCCGGTGCCTGAGGGTACGGGCACCGGCGGCTGCCCGTTGCCGGAACCAGGCGGGGAAGCGGCCGGCGAAGGGGCGGTGGACGCAGATGCGGCCGGCGCCGCACCCGGGGAGGGCTGCGCGGGATCCACTTCCGTGGCCGGTGCCGGAGCAGGGGGCTGCGCCGGAGCCGGGACGGGAGCGCCGCCCATAGTCGTGGCCACAAATGATGTAACAGCCGCGTTCACGTGGTTGATCGAGTCCCGCACGCCCTGGTCCGAGGCAACTGCAACGGCCCCTCCCGCGGCAAGCGAGAACGCTACGGACAAACACGGCCGTGGACGTCACGCTGCGCTTGGATGCCCCCGCCGGTGGGCGTCTGGAGCAGGTGAAGGTCCGCGCTGACGACCCCTTCCACCGGCGGGTCCGTGTCACCTCCGCGGACCAGGTGGACGGGGAACTGCTGGCCATCCTGGCCCGGGCACTGGAACAGAACCGCTAAAGCAGGCCGACGGCGGGTTCGGCGGCTCTCCACCGCGGGCACCCGCCGTCGAACCAGCGCGTTACGCGTCGACCAGCTCGTCGTCGTCTGCTTCTTCGAACTCGACCGCGGCCACGATCTCTTCGGTCTCCGGGTTGATCATGAACGCCTCGTCGTCGTCCTCGACCATGATGAAGTCTCCGTGGTCCGTGGTGAAGTGCCAGGCCAGGGTCTTACCGCCCTGGTGCAGGAAGTTGGGATCCCCCATGGTGATTTTCCGGAGGGCGTAGCCGGCAACGTTGCACAGCTCGCGGATGATGATTTCGAAGTCAGGTGCGTCCTCAAGCGCTTCTGCGTCGGCCTTGGCCTGCCGTTCAGCGAGGTCAGGGATAAGCGCAACGAGACGCTCAAGGTGGGCACTGAGCCCGTCGTCGTCCAGCACCAGGAGCCCGTCCTGCGACCGGAGCCAGGCCGCGTTCAGGGCGGTGATGTTTTCCGTCTCCAGCAGTTCTTCGAACTCGCCGTCGAGCTCTTCAAGGACACGCACGCCCGCGGTGGGTTCCTCGTCGTCGTCCAGGGCACCGTCCAGGTAACGCTCCGCGTCCTCCTCGGAGAGGCTGTCGAAGGCCGCCACCGTCCGGTTGAAGAGGTCCAGGTGCGCGGCAGCACCCATGCCGGCCATGCCTTCGCGGACGAGGGTGTCCGTTTCGTCCCGGTCGAGGGAGGTGAAGACGTACTGCGCGAAGCCGCCCTCGAGGGACTGCGTCAGGTAGAAATCAACGTAGTAGCTGCGGATCGCCGCTGGCGACATCTCGTCGGTGTGGAGCAGTTCCCGGTGCATGGCATCCACCACCTGGACATTGGCGTCCACCACCTCCTCGTCTGTGCCGTGGATGCTGCCGGTGGTCAGAACGACGGGCTGCTGGCTCGTGGTCATGGTTATCCTCACGGTTGAAAGCGGGTGGTGCTCGGAACAGTTTTCACGCTACGTGGACGGGGCAGGCGCCGGGTTGAGGCCCAGGTGAACGTCAGGCGAAGTTTGGGCGCCCGTTTCTGCGAACTAAGATGGAGCAGATAACCATCGATCGGACACGGGTCCACCGTGGCCAGCTGAAAGTAGCGCGCACCATGCCATCCCAACCGGACGAGAGTGCGGCACTGGCAATACAGACTCCCGCCATCAACGACCGCTCCCTCGCGGCCGGGCTGGCGTATGCCATGGGCAGCCGGGTTTCCGGTATTTCCTTCGACGCCGCCACCGGGCTGATGCTGGGCAAGGTCCGCGGGGGCGCGGATGTCCCGTACTCCACCACGGCCAAGCTGGTCCGGAAAACGGGCGGCTGGAGCTGCACCGTGGGCGTGTGCAGCTGCCCCGTCCGCAAGGACTGCAAACACGTGGCCGCGCTGCTGTTCGCAGCTGAGGACAACCCCGCCATCCGGGTCCAGCTGCTGGCCCCGGCCGAGGTCTCGCGCCTTTCCCGCCAGCCTGCCAGCCTGGAACTGGCCGATTGGGAGCAGGCCCTGAGCCCGCTCATTTCCCAGCCCGGCATCACCCAGTCCAGCAACGGCATCCCGCTGGCCCTCCAGTTCGAGATCGAGGAACCCGCCCCGCACTTCTCCTACACAGGCCGGCGGGACCCGCTCCGCAGCGTCCGCCAGCTCAAGGCCCGGCCCGTGGTCATGGGCGCCAAGGGCAAGTGGATCCGCGGCGACGTCTCCTGGAACACGCTGAGCTACCTGAACTTCCGCCGCGAATGCAATGAGGCGCACATCGAGTGGATGCAGACGTTCCTCGCCGCGCATACCGCCGCCGCCAACCGGGTGCACAACTCCTCGGCGCTGTGGCTGGGGCTGAACACCTTTGCCGGCAAGAACATGTGGGGCCTGCTCGCCGATGCCAGGAAGATCGGGCTGGCCCTGGTCCACAGCCGCGGGACTGAACCGGTGCGGCTCGCGGAGTCTCCGGCCGCCGTCGGACTTAACCTGAGCCGGTACGGCGCACCGGTGGGTGAGTCCGCGGGGGACGCCGCCGGCGCTGCAACGCCGGAAAGAGCAGCCGACGACGGCGGGCTGGAGCTCGCGCCCACCATCACCGTGGACGGGGAAGAGATTGATCCGGCGCTGGTGGGGACCATCGGCCGCCCGGCGCACGGCATCTTCCTCACGACCGGCGGCGAGGCGCTGCCCGGGGTGACCGCGGACAGCGTCATCACCCTGGCACCGTTGGAAAGCGGGCTGAGCGAGGAACTGCTGACTTTCGTCACGGCCGGCAGCACGCTGCACATCCCTGCCAAGGACGAAACCCGCTTCCTCACCGGTTTCTACCCGAAACTCAAGCAGGCCGCCCGCGTCACCGCCCGCGACGAGTCAGTGGAACTGCCCGCACTGGCCCTGCCCACGTTGTCGCTGCTGGCCAACTACGGCGCGGACCACCGGGTCCGGCTGCACTGGGAATGGCACTACACATCCGGCAACCTCGTCACCGCCCAGCCGCTGTGGCGGCACCCCGGCGACCACGGCTACCGCGACGACACCGCCGAGGCCCGCATCCTGGAAGGCATCGGCCAGCCGTGGAACGTCGTTCCGGCACTGGGCGAGTCCGCGACCGGCGGCTGGGGCACACCGCGGCTGTCCGCCTCGGCCGAGCTCAGCGGGCTGGACACATTGGCCTTCACCGAGGAAATCCTGCCGGCAGCTCCGCCAGGCCCCCGACGTCTCGGTGGACACTGCCGGAGACATCGCTGACTACCGCGAGGCAGAGGAAGCCCCCGTGGTTTCCATCTCCACCAAGGCCACGGAGCAGCGCGACTGGTTCGACCTCGGCATCCAGATCTCGCTGGAGGGACAGCCGGTTTCCTTCGCGGCGGTGTTTTCCGCGCTCGCCGCCGGGCAGACCAAGATGCTCCTGCCCAGCGGCGCCTACTTCTCCCTGGACCTGCCCGAACTGCACCAGCTGCGCGCCCTCATCGAGGAAGCCCGTTCGCTGCAGGACAACAAGGACGCGCCCCTGCAGATCAGCCGGTTCCAGGCCGGGCTCTGGGACGAACTCGCCAACCTCGGCATCGTGGACGAGCAGGCTGCGGCATGGCGCTCCGCGGTGGGTGGTTTGCTCGAGGGCGGGATTGACGGCCTGCCGCTGCCCTCCACACTCAATGCCGAGCTGCGGCCCTACCAGCTTGAGGGTTTCAACTGGCTGAGCTTCCTGTACAAGCACAGCCTGGGCGGGGTGCTCGCTGACGACATGGGCCTGGGCAAGACCGTGCAGGCCCTGGCGCTGATGTGCGCGGCGAAGGAGCTCGGTGCCGTCTCCATGGACGGTTCGCCGTCCGGCGCTTCGTCGCCCGGTACCGGCGTCACGGCGTCCTCCGGAACCCCGGCGCCCGACGGCGGTACCCCGGCGTCTTCCGGTACCCCGGCGCCCGACGGCGGTACTCCCTTTTTGGTGGTCGCCCCCACCAGCGTTGTGGGTAACTGGGCGGCCGAAGCCGCGCGCTTTGCACCTGGGCTGACCGTCCGGACCGTGAGTGAAACGTTCGCCAAGAACGGCCAGGACGCAGCAGTTGAACTGGCCGGTGCGGACATCGTGATCACGTCCTACGCCCTGTTCCGGATCGACTACGACTCCTACGCCTCCCGGACGTGGGCGGGCCTGGTGCTGGACGAGGCGCAGTTCGTCAAGAACCACCAGTCCAAGGCGTACCAGTGTGCCCGGAAGCTTCCTGCGGTGTTCAAACTGGCCATCACCGGCACACCGCTGGAGAACAACCTCATGGAGTTCTGGGCCCTGACGTCCATCGTGGCGCCGGGCCTGTTCGCCAGCCCGAAGCGGTTCGCCGAGTACTACCAGAAACCCGTAGAGAAAAACGGCGACAAAGCACAGCTGGAGAAGCTCCGCCGTCGGGTCCGTCCGCTGATGATGCGCCGCACCAAGGACCAGGTCATCCAGGACCTGCCGCCGAAGCAGGAGCAGATTTTGGAAGTGGTGCTGAACCCGCGCCACCAGAAGGTCTACCAGACGCACCTGCAGCGCGAGCGTCAGAAAATCCTTGGACTGATCGAGGATGTGAACAAGAACCGGTTCACCATTTTCCAGTCGCTGACCCTGCTGCGGCAGCTCAGCCTGGATGCGTCCCTGGTGGATCCGTCACTGTCCGGAGTCCGGTCCTCGAAGCTGGATGTCTTGTTCGAGCAGCTGGAGGACCTGGTGGCCGAGGGGCACCGCGCCCTGATCTTCAGCCAGTTCACCGGCTTCCTCGGCAAGGTACGGGAGCGGCTTGTGGAGGAGAAGATCGAGTTCTGCTACCTCGACGGCGGCACCCGCAACCGGACCGACGTCGTCAATGAATTCAAGAACGGCAGCGCGCCGGTGTTCCTGATCTCGCTGAAGGCCGGTGGATTTGGGCTGAACCTGACCGAGGCCGACTACGTCTTCCTGCTGGATCCATGGTGGAACCCTGCGTCCGAGGCACAGGCCGTGGACCGGACGCACCGGATCGGGCAGGCACGGAATGTGATGGTGTACCGGCTGGTGGCCAAGGACACCATCGAGGAAAAGGTCATGGCTCTGAAGGCGCGGAAGTCGCAGCTGTTCGCGGACGTCATGGAGGGCGACGCCCTGTCCGGCGGTTCGATCACGGCCGAGGACCTGGCGGGGCTGTTCAGGGACTGAGCTTCCTCGGCGCTGGGCGCGAACGTACACTTGCGGCCCTCCGGCCCCACAAGAACAGCGCGAACGTACACTTGCGGCCCTCCGGCCGGGCGCGCGAACCCCTCCATGAAAGTGCTTTTGGACGGATCGGAGGTTATCCACATAGGGCATTTGCTTCGCGGTTTTTGGCGGCGCCCCGCAGGATGATAGGGGTATGAAAAGCGGAGCGGCAGTGGATTCGATGGAGGCCATGAAGGCTTCCATCGCCGCGCTGGCGGTGTTAGTGGACCGCAGTGAGGGCCGCTCCCAGTCCTCCGGTTCGAACCCGCTTCGTGACCAGGCGGATGCGTGTCTGGAGGGTCTTGAAGAGACGGCCCGGATGGAGGCCATGCTGGCCGCCAGGAAAGTGCGTTTCACCGCAGGGTTCGCCGACGCAACCCGGGCGATGTCCCCTCCGGATGAGCATCCGCATCAGCGCCTGGCCCGGGAAATGGGCGTCGTCGCCGAGGTCGCCTGCGCCCTGACGGTCAGCGAACGCACCGCATCAGCGCTGCTTGCCCAATCCCACGAACTCACCACGACACTGCAGCTGACCCAGGCAGCATTGGAGCAGGGGTCGGTGTCGTGGCAGCACGCCCGGGTCATGGTGGACGAAACGGCGAGCCTGGACGCCGCCGGCGCGGCGGCGTTGGAGGCCCACTTCCTGGACCCGGATGCGCCGCACCCGGCCCGGTGGTGCCCGGCCGGGGACATGGTCCCCTCCCGGTTCCGGCACAAAGCCCGGACGTGGCGGGAACGCCATCATCCGGAGAGCATCGAACAACGCCACGCCAAGAGCGTCCTGGACCGGAGGCTGGAGTACGCCCCGGACCGCGACGGCATGGCCTGGCTCAGCGCCTACCTCCCCGCGGACCAGGTTGCCGGAATCTGGAACGGCATCACCGCCACCGCCCGGTCACTCCAAAACCCCACCGAGGACCGCACCATCACACAGCTGCGCGCCGACGTCGCCGCCAAACTGCTCCTCAGCGCCGGCTTCACCACCAGCACCCCAACGGACGGCAGCACAGAAGCAGCCGCCGCCAACACGGACACAACGGCCGGCAGTAAGCCAGCACCAGCACCAGCACCAGCACCAGCCCAGCAATGATGGCGTGACTGGCGGCATTCCGGTCACGGACGGGGTCGATCGCGTCGTGACTGGCCGCCTTCCGGTCACGGACGGCATCGCTGCGGGCGTCGTTTCAGATAGGGCCGTGGCCGCTGCTGGCCGGGTGCCCTCCCCTGCCGCCCAGGTCCTGGTGACGGTGCCGGTGTTCGCCCTGATGGGCCTCACCGACGAACCCGCCGACCTCGACGGCTACGGACCCATCCCCGCCTCCATGGCCCGCAAACTCGTCGCCGACGGGGCATCCTCATTCCGCCGGGTCCTCATTGATCCGCGAGATGGGGCACCGCTGGAAATCGGACGTAACAGCTACCCCATCCCCGCAGCGATGCGCCAATGGCTGCGCCTGCGCGACCGGAAGTGCTCCTTCCCCGGCTGCAACAACCAATCCCTCGACAACGAAGCCGACCACATCCTCGCCTGGGCCCACGGCGGCACCACCGGCATCACCAACCTCGAGTCAGTCTGCCGAAAACACCACCGTCTGAAGCACACCACCGGATGGACCCCCACCGACGCCAGCACCCACAAACCACCCGGCTGGACCTCACCCACAGGCCGCCGGTACCAAAGCGAACACCACGACTGGGAACCACCACAATGGCCAACACAAATCCTGGACGAACTCAAGATCCTCGAAGAGCTCAAGCGCCAGGACCCTGGCGCGGCCATGCCCGACAGCCCGCCAGCCCGCCAGCCGATGACGCCCAGATAAGAGACACGTTGGTGGCAGAAGGCCACAGCTGCGGGAAAGCACTTTCCCGCATATGCTGTACGGAAATCTGACTGAGCCTTCTTGGAGATTTCCATGCACCCGCAATCCCCTGCCCCGGGTTCCGCCCCTGATTCAGCCCGTGATTCAGCCCATGAAACGGCAGCATCCGGCGTCGTCCCGCTCAGCCCTGACGCCTTCAAAAACCCCTACCGCGATCCGGTCTGGGACGGCCCTACTGACCCGGTCGTTGTGGCCGACACCCTCACCGGCGAATGGGTGCTCTTCTATACCCAGCGACGGGCGACGGAAAAAGGCCTCACCGGCGTCGAGTGGGTGCACGGCACGGCTATCGGCGTGGCCCGTTCGTCCGATGGCGGACTCAGCTGGACATACCAGGGCACCTTGGACGGCCTGGTCCCACCAGGAACAGAATTGCCCGCCACACTATGGGCGCCCGACGTCGTCCGCGTGGGCGACCAGTGGATCATGTATCTGACGGTCCTCGGCGGGGTCCGGACGGACTGGACCGGGAACGCGTCGATCGTGCAGCTTGCCAGCCAGGACCTGGCCACCTGGGAGTACCTCGGCAGCATCAACCTGGACTCCCCGCGCGTCATCGATGCGGCAGTGACCCGGTGCGGCGATGGCCAATACCGGCTCTGGTACAAGGACGAAACCCGTGGATCCAACACCTACGGCGCCGTCAGCAGCACGCCCGAAGATCCGTCGTCGTGGGTTTTGGAGGGCCTGGTCATTCCGGGGCGCCCGCACGAGGGCCCCAAAGTCTTCCGCCTCGGGGGTTCCTACTGGATGATCGTGGACGAATGGCGCGGCCAGGGCATCTACCGGTCTGCAGACGCCGCAGGGAACTGGGTCCGGCAGGATCATCTGGACGGTCTCATTCTGACAAACCCCGAAACGGCCGACGGCGGGCCGGTAGTGGGCCGGCACGCGGACGTGGTGCCGCTCGAGACGGCAGCAGACGGCACGGACCGTGCCCTCATCGTCTACTTCACCCATCCGCACTGGAACGGCGAGGACATCGACGCCATGACCGCGGACCCGCGGACCCACCTCAGCCACGTCAGAGCGGCAGTGCTGGAGGTCCGGGACGGCAAGCTGGTCTGCCTCGGCTCCTAACCGGGCTCATGACAAAGGGCCGACCTGCGGAACTATAAGCCAGCTGCTGCTGACACCGGTCCGCCGTTCGGCCCTCTGCCTGACTCGTACTCCGGGTCAGCGCCTCCACTGACCCGGGATTCCCCTAGGTGTTGTTAGTTGTATCTACCATCAGGCCCGCTGCGGTGACCCGAGCTCCACCGGATCTTCGTCCGTCAGGTAGGCAAGTTCCGAGTGCGCCGCGATGTCGATGCCGCGCATTTCGTCTTCGGGCTTGATGCGCAGGCCAATCGCCTTGTCCAGGATCTTGGCCAGAACCCACGTGATGCCGAACGAGTAAGCCAGGACAGTAACGGTTGCCAGCGCCTGGACTCCGAGGAGTTCAACACCGCCGCCGTAGAACAGCCCGTTGACACCGTTCGGGGCCGCATCAGTGGCAAACAGGCCGATCAGCAGGGTGCCGATGATGCCGCCTACGAGGTGGACGCCGACAACGTCGAGTGAATCGTCGTATCCGAGGCGGAACTTCAGTTCGATGGCCAGCGAGCAGACAGCCCCGGCGATGGCGCCGATGGCCAGCGCGCCCAGCGGGCTTACTGCGCCACAGGCCGGCGTGATGGCAACCAGGGCGGAGATCAGACCGGACGCCGCACCCATGCTGGTGGCCGCGCCATGGCGGATCCTCTCAACGAGCGCCCAGGCCAGGAGCCCGGCGGAAGCTGCCACGGCAGTGTTCAGGAAGACAACGGACGCGGACTGTCCGGCGGAGAGTGCGGAGCCGGCGTTGAAGCCGAACCAGCCCACCCACAGCAGGCCGGCGCCCACGAGTACCAGCGGCCGGCTGTGCGGCTTGGTGTGCTCCATCTTGGGCCAGCCCGAGCTCCTGCCCAGGACCAACGCCAGGGCCAGCGCCGCTGCGCCGGCGTTCATGTGCACGGCGGTGCCGCCGGCGAAGTCGATGGCCTTGATGCCGCTGGCGATCCAGCCGCCGGTCACGCTGCCGTCAGCCGATGAGAAGGCGAAGACCCAGTGTGCGATGGGGAAGTAGACGATGGTCGCCCAGATTCCGGCAAACAGCATCCAGGCACCGAACTTCATGCGTCCGGCTGCCGCTCCCGCAACCAGGGCCGTCGTGACACAGGCGAAGAAGAGCTGGAAGGCGGCAAAGAGGACTACCGGGATGGAGGCTGCCTCATCTGCTGCGAGCAGCTGCCCCATGCCGGGGAATTCCGTGATGTCGCCGATAAGTCCCAGGCCTCCGACGGAGTTGCCGAAGGCCATTGAGTAGCCGAAGAGCGCCCAGAGCACTGCCACCAGGCTCGCCCCGCCGAAGCACATCATCATCATGTTAAGAATGCGACGAGACCCCACCATGCCCCCGTAGAACAGGGCCAGGGCGGGGATCATCATACAGACCAGCGCAGAGCTGGCCAGAATCCAAGCGACATTTCCCGAATCCATAGGAAACCCCTTTCGTGATGCGAAGAGAGAGAACGGAAATTGCCCGTCAGAGCCGCTCCGGAGGAGGGACGCGGAGTCAGTACCACGTTCATCGGAGGGCAGCTATTGCCGTCTGGTTCCAACTGTATGGCGGCGATTTCGCCATGGGTTTCCGGCTGGTTAATTCAACGTTTCAGTCACGGGCGCATGAGTTCCCATGTGTCCCTCGAATGCACTCTGGGCCCTGCAAAGGCAGGAGGAAACCGGAGGCAGGACTACTTGGCAGAGACCGCCAGGAACCGGATGGGCAGGTCCAGGAGTTCCAGCGGTCCGTGCGGGCCTTCGCCGTCAAGGAGGAGCGAATCCCCCGCTTCCATGGCGTATTCGTAGGCGCCGTGGCCGTAGACCATCCTGCCGGCCAGCATGTAGATGAATTCCGTTCCCGGGTGCTGGAACAGGGGGAAGACGTCCGAGGCATCCGTGAGCGTCACCAGGGTGGGTTCAAGGGCGTCAGTGCGGCCCTTGAGTGTGCCCAGGACGCGGTACTCGTGACCGTGCTGCGTGCCGCTCCGTACTGTGAGGCTGCCCTGGCCGTTCTTGGTAAAGGTCGCGTCCCGGTCCGTGTCCGCGCCGCGGAACAATGCGGTGACCGGGATCTTCAGGCCATCAGCCAACCGTTGCAGCGTGGTCAGGGAGCAGGACGTCGTTGCAGTCTCAATCCTGGAAATCATGGCCTTCGACAACCCTGTCCGCGCAGCCAACTCCGCTGAGGACAGGCCGTTTGCGGTGCGGTAGTGCCTGACCTGCGTGGCGATGACCTGCTCAAGCTTCCCGGGGACGGCAGCGTCGACTGTTGCGGCGTCGGTAGAGTCCGGGGCGTGATTGGTCATAGGAGCCATCATAGGGTGCGCCGGTCCGGAGCTTTTATGGCGGGCAGCTACCCGATGGAGCGTGCCTCGCCCAGGAGTCCTGCCAAAGAATCCGCGAGCGCAACCGCACCTGCCTCGGCGTCCCAGTCCTCCACCAGTTCATCGGGCGAATGTGAAATGCCGGTGGGATTGCGAACGAACAGCATGGCCGTAGGGATGTGCGATCCGAGGACTCCGGCGTCGTGCCCTGCTCCTGTGTCCAGGACGGGCGCTGCCGGAAGGAGCTCCTGGAGCCTGTCCCGCAGCGCAGCGTCGAAGTGCACCGTCCGGCTCAGGGATTCCATGCTGAGGCTGGCGGTACAGCCTTCCTCGGCCGCCATCACCTGGGCATTGAGCCCCACGGCCTCCACCAGCGCCGCGGTGACGGAATCGTCCGGATGCCGCACGTCGATCCACAGGTCAACCCGGGAGGCGATCACGTTGGTCCCGCCGGGGACGGGCTGGATCCTCCCCACGGTGGCCCGCGCGTCACGGTACTTGCGGGCGGTGTCGCGGATGCCCACCATCACCTTCGCGGCGGCGATCATGGGATCCTTGCGGTCCTTCATGAGGGTGGTCCCGGCGTGGTTGCCCTCGCCCGAGATGGTGAGCTTCCACCGGCCATGGCCCAGGATGGAGGACCCGATGGCTACGGGCTGGTTGAGGTCGATCAGGCCCCTGCCCTGTTCGACGTGCAGCTCAACGAACATTCCCAACTGCTGGAGCGCCCTGAAGTCGGCGCCGATGAGCCGGGGGTCCTGCCCGTTGGCGGCGGCGACGTCCGCGTACGTGTTGCCGTCCGGGTCCTTGAGGTTGCGTGCCTTGTCCGGGTCGAGCTCGCCGGTGAGGAGGCGTGAACCCAGGCAGGCCACCCCGAACCGGGAGCCTTCTTCCTCAGGGAAAACAGCGATGACCAGCGGGCGCCGCGGTCGAAGCCCGCGTGCCTTGAGGAGGTCGACGGCGACCAGCGCCGAGGCGACTCCCAGCGGCCCGTCGTACTCACCGCCGCCGGGAACAGAATCGAGGTGGCTGCCGGTGGCCACGGCGTTCCGCCGTGTGCCTGTGGCGGTGTCCCACCACGCCCAGATAATCCCGTTGTGGTCGGTCTGGACGTCCAGCCCCCGGCGGCCGGCCTGTTCAATGAACCAGCTGCGCAGCTCTGTTTCGGCGCTGGAGAACACCGGCCGCGAATACCCTCCCCGTGTCCCGTCGCGGCCGATGCTGGAGATGTCCCGGAGCAGGCCGGCAACAGTGTCAGTCACAGGCTTGGTGGCGGAGAAAGTCACGGTGTGGATCCGTTTCTGTTGGGAAGGCTGGTGGGAGGGCTGGTGGTCACGGCTTCAGCGTGCGCTGGTGGCGAAAGTGGCAGGCCGGAAGCGCAGCGGCACGGTGCCGGCGCCGGTTGCCAGGTCGGCCGTCCACTGGCCGATCAGCGGCGCAAACTTTGCCCCGTGGCCGGAGCAGGGAGAGAGGATGGTCAGGTGGCCCACGCGGTCGATGACGAAGTCCTCTGTGGGGGTGTTGGTGAACAAACAGGTGGTCTCGGCGTACGGCTCGGGATCCAGGCCGGGCAGGAACCGGCGGACGTAATCCACCACCCTGAGGCGGTTTGCCGGGTCCACCTCGCCGGTCTGTTCGGCGGCGGATCGAAGGAAGCGTCCGCCGTTGTATTCGGCAACCTTCTGCCCGGCAAAGCCGGCGTCGCGGCCCCCGGGGAGGCCATAGACCTGGATGTCGTCCCGCTTGTGGATAAACGTGGGCCAACTCGCCGCCGTTCCAGGGTCCCGGTAGCGGAAGTGGAACGCCTGCTCCTGCCGCACGGTGATCTCGGGCAGCCCGGCCAGGAAACCTTGCGGGGAGGCACAGCTCCCCCAACAGCCCGGGGAGCCAGCCGCCGGCGCTGATCACCACGTTGCCGGCGTCGAACGTTTCACCCCCGGCACCGGTGAGGCGGTAGCCGCCGCCGGTCCGTTCCAGCCCCTGCAGGGACCACCCCGTCACGAGCCGGGCACCGTGGCTGACGGCCTGCTCCACCATGGCGTTGACTGCGGTTTCGGCGTCGATCACTCCGGCGCCGGGATGCCACAGGACTTCGGTGTCGAAGCTGATGCCGGCCCAGCGGTCGCGGGCGGCGGCGGCGTCGAGCAGCTCATGGTCGATCCCTTCATCGCCCAGGACCGAGGCGAGCAACTGCGGATTGCGGTGCGAGCCGAAATCCACGGCGCCCGCAGCCGTGATGAGCGGCGTCCCTGCAGCCTCGGCCAGCCCGTCCCACAGCCCTTTCGACTCCGCAACTGCCCGAGTATAGAAGTGGTCCGGGTAGGCGTAGCGGAAGATCCGGGCAGACCCGTGCGAGCTGGCATCGTGGCTGGCAGGAACATTGCGTTCCAGGATGGTCACCTGGTGCCCGCGCGCAGCAAGCTGCCAGGCGGTGGCGGCGCCGGCCAGGCCGGCGCCCACCACCACATAGTCGGAGGAATCGGTCATCGCGGGTTTCCTTTTCCGGCGGTCTACTTGGCGCCGGGAATCCAGCTGGTGCCGGCCAGCGGGACACGGGCCATGGCGGACGCCTCGATAGTCAGAGCCACCAGGTCCTCCGGTTCGAGGTTGTGCAGGTGCGACTTGCCGCAGGCCCGGGCGATGGTCTGCGCTTCCATGGTGAGCACGCGCAGGTAGTTGGCCAGGCGGCGGCCGGCGGCGACAGGGTCGAGCCGGGAGGCGAGTTCCGGATCCTGGGTGGTGATGCCGGCGGGGTCGCGGCCGTCCTGGAAGTCGTCGTAGAACCCGGCGGCAGAGCCGAGGGCCGCGTATTCGGCGGCGTAACGGGGATCGTTGTCGCCGAGGGCAATCAGGGCAGCCGTGCCGATTGCGACGGCGTCCGCGCCAAGGGCCATGGCCTTGGCGACGTCGGCGCCGGTGCGGATGCCGCCGGAGACGATGAGCTGGACCTTACGGTGCACGCCGAGTTCCTGGAGCGCCTGGACTGCCTGCGGGATGGCGGCGAGCGTGGGGATACCGACGTTCTCGATGAACACCTGCTGCGTCGCGGCGGTGCCGCCCTGCATCCCGTCCACCACCACCACGTCCGCACCGGACTTCACGGCGAGCGCGGTGTCGTAGTACGGCCGGGAAGCGCCGATCTTGACGTAAATGGGCGTCTTCCAGTCGGTGATTTCGCGCAGCTCGCCGATCTTGATTTCAAGGTCGTCCGGGCCGGTCCAGTCCGGGTGCCGGCTCGCGGAACGCTGGTCGATGCCCACCGGCAGGGTGCGCATCCCGGCCACTCGTTCGGTGATTTTCTGGCCCAGGAGCATGCCGCCGCCGCCTGGCTTGGCGCCCTGGCCGAGCACGATCTCGATCGCGTCGGCCTTGCGGAGGTCGTCCGGGTTCATGCCGTACCGGGATGGCAGGTACTGGTACACGAGGTGCTTGGACTGGCCGCGCTCCTCGGGCGTCATGCCGCCGTCGCCCGTGGTGGTGGAGGTGCCCACCTCGGATGCGCCGCGGCCCAGCGCCTCCTTGGCGTTGGCGGACAGCGCGCCGAAGCTCATGCCCGCGATGGTCACGGGGTCTGCAGGTGCAGCGGGCGTGAGGCGTGCCGGTCTCCGAGGACGACGTCGGTGTCGCACTTTTCCCGGTAGCCCTCCAGCGGGTAGCGGGACATGGAGGCGCCGAGGAAGAGCAGGTCGTCAAAGTGCGGGACCTTGCGCTTGGCGCCCCAGCCGCGGATGTCGTAGACGCCGGTGGCGGCGGCGCGCTGGATGTCGGCGATGGTGGCGCGGTCGAACGTTGCCGACTCGCGGAGGCCGAGTTCCTCGGTGTGGGCGGCGGGCGAGCTTACGTCCGGCGCAGAGGCAGGGAGGGAGGTGATGGTCATGGTGGCCTCCTAGTAGGCAGTCGAGTTGTGGACGCTGAAGTGGTAGAGGTTCCGTGCCGATCCGTAGCGCTTGAAGTCGGCCGGGTTGTCCGTGCGGCCGGCGGCGGCGAGCAGTTCGCCAAGCTCAGCCAGGTGCTCGTCCTTCATGGGCTTTTCGATGCAGTCGGCGCCGAGTGAGGCCACGGTGCCCTGGACGTAGATCCGGGCCTCGTAGATGGAGTCGCCCAGGGCTTCGCCGGCGTCGCCGCAGACCACCAGGCGGCCGGCCTGCGCCATGAACGCGGACATGTGGCCGATGTTGCCGCCCACCACAATGTCCACGCCCTTCATGGAGATGCCGCAGCGGGCGCTGGCGTTGCCGTCGATGACCACCAGGCCGCCGTGGCCGGTGGCCGCTGCGGACTGGGACGCATCGCCCGTCACGTGGACGCGGCCGGACATGATGTTCTCGGCAAGCCCGACGCCGGCATTGCCGTTGATGGTCACCTCGCCTTTTTGGTGCATCCCGGCTGCGTAGTAGCCGGCGTGGCCGTCGATGGTCACCGAGACGTCGGCGTTGATGCCGACGGCGAGGCTGTGCTTGCCTTCCGGGTTGGCGACAGTCCAGGATTGGCCGTCAACGGCGTTGTGGAGGGCCTGGTTCAGTTCACGGACCGGGCTGCCCGCCAGGTCAACACTGAAGGTTTCCTGCGTTGCCTCAGTGCTTGCAGCGGTGCTTGTTTCTGTGCTGCTGGTTTCGGGGGCTGTCAGAGTGACCATGTGTAGACCTTTCCGGGTTCCGGTTCAAAGATGCGGGCGTTTTCGATGCCGGGCAGGGCTGCCAGGGCCCGGTATTCGGAGGCCATGGCCACGTAATCGTCGGTTTCGGCGATGATGGCAGGCTTGCAGGCGATCGGGTCCCGGACCACGGCCATGCTGTCCGCGGTGGTGACCACCAGGGTGTAGAAACCGTCGAAAACCTTGCCCAGGTTCACCAGGGCCTCTTCAAGGGTGTCGCCCTGCTGCAGGCGGGATGCGACGTAGCGGGCGCCCACCTCGGTGTCATTGTCGGAGTCGAACACCACGCCTTCGCGCAGGAGGCTCCGCCGGATGGTGGCGTGGTTGGAGAAGGAACCGTTGTGGACCAGGCACAGGTCATCGGCGACGGAAAACGGGTGCGATCCGCCGGCAGTGACCGCTGACTCGGTGGCCATCCGGGTATGGGAGAGGCCCTGGCTGCCGGCCATCGCTTCCAGCCCGTGCTCCGCGGCGATCTCCATCGGGTGTCCGACGCTTTTCATGACGGCAACGTGCTCGCCGCGGCCGATGATGGTGGAGCCGGGAAGGGTTTCGCTGACGGCCTTCACCAGAAAATCGGTCCCGACGGCGGCGCTCACCAGCGTGGTGTCGCCCACCACCTGCACGGCTGCTGCCGAGCCGGCGGGCAGCATGTCCTCGACGATTGCGGCGATTGCCGCCGTCGCCATGCCCTGGTCACTGCCGAGCAGGCTCACAGTGGACCTGCCCGGGGAAACCAGGCCCGGGGTGTTATAGACGGCGAGACCGGCAGAGTCGGGCCCGCGGTCCACGATCTGGCAGAGCATCGAGGACAGCAGGCTGCCCATCTGGGAGTGCAGCGAGGGGTTGCGCAGCTGCAGCGCGGCGATTCCGCACATGTGGGTGTCCTTTTGGCTAGGCGTTATGGAGCGGGTGAATCAGATGGAGGTCAGGTACGTACGGATCTCCCAGTCGCTGACCTGGTTGTGCCAGCTGAGGAATTCCTCTTCCTTGGCGTCCGCGTAGTACGTGCCGATCTCCGCGTCGCCGCTGAGGCTGGCCAGGATCACCGGGTCCCGGCGCAGGGCCTCCACGGCGTGCAGCAGTGTTGCCGGCAGGAGGTGCGCGTCGGGCCTGGACTCCCCCGGCCCGGAGGGCGGCCCGGGGTCCACGGCACGTTCAACGCCGTCCAGTCCGGCCGAGATGGCGGTGGCGATGGCCAGGTAGGGGTTGGCTGAACCGTCACCCGAGCGCAGTTCGATCCGTTTGTTGTCCGGCACGCGGATCATGTGGGTGCGGTCGTTGCCCCCGAACGAGGCCTTCCGGGGAGACCAGGTGGCCCCGGACGAGCTGGTGGTGGCTCCCGAGCGCTTGTACGAATTGACGGTGGGTGCAAGGAACGCCTGCAGCGCCGGGGCGTGTTCCAGGATGCCGCCGATAAAGGCATAGGCGAGCCCTGAGAGCCCAAGGCCGCGGCCGTCCGCTCCCTCCGTGTTCACGGTTCCGTCCTGCCCCGGGAACAGCGCCTCGGCCCCTGACCACAGCGACAGATGGAAATGCAGGCCGGTTCCGGTCCGGTCCGTGAACGGCTTGGGCATGAACGTGGCAGTCATGCCGCGCTGCTCCGCCAGAACGTTCAGGATGTAGCGGAGGCTGATCACCCGGTCCGCCGTGGTCAGCGCGTCAGCATAATTGAAGTTCTGCTCGAACTGGCCGGCAGCGTCCTCGTGGTCGTTGGCGTAGTTGCCCCACCCCAGCCCGTTCATCGCCTCGCTGATGGCGGTGAGGTGGTCGTACATCCGGGTGACGCCGCGGGCGTCATAGCAGGGCCGGGGCGAATCGTCGCGGGCGTCCGCGGTGCTCAGCGTCCCGTCGTCGTTCCTGTTGACCAGGAAGTACTCCACCTCGGCGCCAACCTTGGCCTGCATGCCCTGCTCCGCCAGGCGGGCGAGGGTGTTCTTCAGGATGACGCGCGGCGCGTATGGCCACGGCTGGCCGTTGACATGCGGATCACAGTGGATGATCGCCAGGCCCTCCTTGATGAAGGGGACCGGGGTGAACGAGGCCAGGTCCGGTACGGCGATGAGGTCCGCGTCCTGCGGCTTCTGCCCGATGAGGCCCGCAGCGTAGCCGGCGAAGCCCATGGCTCCGGCCTCCAGTTCATCGGCAGCCTCCACCGGCACCAGCTTGGCGCAGGGCTTGCCGGTCATGTCCACGAACGTGGCGAGGATAAAACGGACATCGTGGGCCCGGGCGATGTCCGCGAGGGAGATCCTGTCCGACGCTGGCGCGGCCAGGGAGGCACGGCCGTCGGTGGCCGGCGGAGCTGTGGGCGCGGTGGCTTCAGATGATGCGGATACAGCAGGGGTTGCGACACTTGTCATCGAAACATTCCTGTCCGGTTGGCGTTAGCTACTAGTAAACCTTGTTGCACCAGAGTAGCCAAACGGACGTTACGGGCGTCGCGCCGGAAGGTTAAATGCTTGTTTCGTCGGGAGGCGGACGCGCCCCGGACCAGGCGCCACGGGTCTTCACTTGCCCCCTTGAGCGCCCTAAGCCCCCTGCCCGTAGGTGGCTTCGACGGCCTGGTAGGGGTCATAACCCGGGACCACGTTGTGCATGGTGATGCGCCCACCGCTTCCGGCTGCCGGAGCCCAGCAACATCAGGCCGCTCTGCTGTGAACCGTCATGGACCCACGTGTACTCCAGGGTGACGAAGTCCCGGGCGGTCACGGCGATCTTCGCCGTCGACTCCGATTCCTGGTAGTCGTCAGTGGGCATGATCCGCATCAGGTTGCGGCCCTGCCAGTTTCCGGTCAACGGCGCCATGCATTCGACAATGTTCATACCGGCAGTCTGTCCTGCCTGCACCGGGACCGCCAGAGGGGGCGCCGCTGCTGGCCCATCCCACGGGCAGGCTGCCACCGCAACGACGCCACAGCGCCGCCGCCGCAGCAGTTGCGTACGGAAAGCGCGACGCCGGGGTGCTCCTAGATCAGCCCCTGCGCCAGCATGGCGTCTGCAACCTTCACAAACCCGCCGATATTCGCACCCAGCACGTAGTTGCCCGGCTCCCCGTACTCGTCGGCCGTCGCGGCGCACCGGTGGTGGATCCCCACCATGATGTCCGTGAGGCGCTGCTCGGTGTGCTCGAAGGACCAGGAATCACGGCTCGCGTTCTGCTGCATTTCAAGGGCCGATGTGGCCACGCCGCCGGCATTGGCTGCCTTACCGGGCCCGAACAGGACGTCCGCCTGCTGGAACACCGCCACGGCGTCGCGGGTGGACGGCATGTTCGCGCCCTCGCCGACTGCCAGCAGGCCGCCACGCACCAGGCGGGCGGCAGCGTCGCCGTCGAGCTCGTTCTGGGTGGCGCACGGAAGCGCAACGGTGGCGTCGACATCCCAGACGGATCCGCCCTCCACATACGAGACCGCACCACGGCGGCTCCCGTAGTCCTTCAGCCGCCCTCGCTCAACTTCCTTGATCTGCCGGAGCAGCTCGACGTCGATCCCTGCCTCGTCCACGACGTAACCGCTGGAGTCCGAGCAGGCCACCACGGTCGCCCCCAAGGACTGCGCCTTGGCAATGGCGTTGATTGCCACGTTGCCGGAACCGGAAACCACCACGCGCTGCCCGTCGAAGGAAGCTCCGCGGGTCTTGAGCATTTCCTCGGTGAAGATGACCGTGCCGAAGCCGGTGGCCTCCGGGCGGACCAGGGACCCGCCCCATGACATGCCCTTGCCGGTGAGGACGCCGGATTCGTAGCGGTTGGTGATGCGCTTGTACTGGCCGAACAGGTAGCCGATCTCGCGGCCACCCACCCCGATGTCCCCTGCCGGAACGTCCGTGTATTCGCCGATGTGCCGGTACAGCTCGGTCATGAAGGACTGGCAGAACCGCATGACTTCAGCATCGCTGCGGCCGCGGGGATCGAAGTCCGAGCCGCCCTTGCCGCCGCCGATGGGCATCCCGGTGAGGGC
Source organism: uncultured Actinomycetota bacterium (assembly GCA_963807805.1). Lineage (GTDB taxonomy): Bacteria > Actinomycetota > Actinomycetes > Actinomycetales > Micrococcaceae > Arthrobacter. The sequence continues at coordinate 197,163 of CAWECX010000007.1, forward strand.
GTTCTTGAAGATCTGCTCGAAGCCCAGGAACTTGACGATGCCCAGGTAGACGGAGGGGTGGAACCGCAAACCGCCCTTGTACGGACCCAGGGCGGAGTTGAATTCCACCCGGAAGCCGCGGTTGATCTGGACGCGGCCGGAGTCATCGGTCCACGGCACGCGGAAAATGATCTGGCGCTCTGGTTCGCAGAGCCGCTCCAGGATGGCTGCCTCAAGGAATTCAGGATGCCGGTCGTGGACAGGGCTGAGGCTCTCGAACACCTCCGTTACGGCCTGGTGGAATTCCGCTTCACCAGGGTTCCGCGCCAGGACGGTGTTCCGAATGGTCTCAAGCCGTGCGTCCATGCGCGTCTCTCCTCAGTTGAAAACGATCCGTCCAATGGTAGCAAAATTTCGTTTTGTGGAATCTCAGCGAGGCCGGTCACACCGGCCGCCGGGGCCGAGGGTCGCCAGGGTTTGAGTCGCGGAAGGATCACGACGGCGGAGGCCCCGGCGGGCAGGGCACTCTCCCGGGCGGGCGGGCGGTCGGGTCCTCGCAAAGGGTCCCGGCGCCGGTGTTGCCTCCCCTGATAGTTTGTCTCCATGCATGAAACCGTCGACGCAGACGAAGCGGCCCGCCACCACGTACATGAGGCCCTTACCGGCGCCGCGGACCTGAACCGGCAGGGCCCGGGGTGGGCGGATTTTGAGCGGCGGTTCAACCAGCACTTTCCCGCACTGCGGGGCCTGTTCCACTCGCTCTACGGCACGCGGGGCGACTGGCTGGACCAGCTCACGGCACTGGTTCTGCAATGCGCCCGCTCCTGGCAGGAACGGACCGCGGGGCTGAAAGCCCTGGACGCGGACCGCGAAGGAAACAGCGGCTGGTTCCAGTCCAACCGGATGCTCGGCGGCGTCTGCTACGTGGACCGGTACGCGGAAAACCTGGACGGCATCCGGGCCAGGATTCCCTATTTCAAGGAGCTTGGCCTCACCTACCTCCACCTGATGCCCCTGTTCCTGGCCCCGGAGCCACACTCCGACGGCGGCTACGCGGTGTCCAGTTACCGCCAGGTCAACCCGACGCTTGGCACCATGGAGGAGTTAAGCGCCCTCGCCGCGGAACTGCGCGCAAACGGCATCAGCCTGGTGGTGGACTTCATCTTCAACCACACCTCGGACGAACACGAATGGGCACGCAGGGCAGCAGACGGCGACCCCTACTACAGCGACTACTACTGGCTGTACCAGGACCGGACCATGCCGGACGCCTTCGAGCGGAATGTCCGTGAAATCTTCCCGGACGACCACCCCGGCTCCTTCGTCCGGGCACCGGACGGCCGATGGGTCTGGGCCACATTCCACTCCTACCAATGGGACCTGAACTACTCCAACCCTGAAGTCTTCCGGGCGATGGCCGGCGAGATGCTGTTCCTGGCCAACCAGGGCGTGGACATCCTGCGCATGGACGCAGTGGCCTTCATCTGGAAGCAGCTGGGCACGCCGTGCGAGAACCTGCCGCAGGCGCACGCACTGCTGCGGGCATTCAATGCCGTCTGCCGGCTCGCGGCGCCGTCATTGCTCTTCAAGTCCGAGGCAATCGTCCACCCGGACGAGGTGGCCCTGTACATTGATCCGGCGGAGTGCCAGCTTTCCTATAATCCGTTGCAGATGGCGCTCATCTGGGAATCGCTGGCCACCCGCAATGTCACGCTGCTGTCCCAGGCGCTGGAGCGCCGGCACAACATCCCCGACGGCACATCCTGGGTCAACTACGTCCGCAGCCACGATGACATCGGCTGGACGTTCGCAGACGAGGACGCCGCCGAACTTGGCATCAACGGCTTCGACCACCGGAGGTTCCTGAACGCGTTCTACGTCAACCGCTACCCCGGCAGCTTCGCCCGCGGCGTGCCGTTCCAGGACAATCCGCGCACCGGCGACTGCCGCATCTCCGGAACCACCGCCTCACTGTGCGGCATGGAGGACGATCCCGACAACGCGGCAGGAAGGGTCCTGCTGGCCCACTCGATCGCCTTCAGCACCGGCGGAGTTCCGCTGCTGTACCTCGGCGACGAGGTAGGGCAGCTCAATGACTACCGGTACGCCCTGGAACCGGGCCACGACGCCGACAGCCGCTGGGTGCACCGGCCACAGTATCCGGCGGAGCAGTACGCCCGCCGGGATGACCCGTCCACGCCCGAAGGCAGGATTTTCGGCGGGCTGCGGCGGATGATCACCGTCCGCGGAGAAACTCCGGAATTCGCGGGGACCCGGCTCATTCCTTTCACCACGAACACGCCGGGGGTCCTTGGCTACCAGCGGCCCGGCCGGGCGGCAATGGAGGGGCAAACATCATCCTGGTCCTGGCTAACTTCGGAGACGGACCGCAGCGGCTTCCCGCGGTGACGTTTTCGGGGTTCGCGCCCGCCGCCGTCGAGCTCCTCACGGAGAATCCGGTGGGGCTCGACGGCGGGGTGGACCTGGCGCCGCACCAGTACGTTTGGCTCCGGGTCACGCCGAAGTAGCGTCCGGACAGGTTCACGTTCGGCCCGGATGACGCCCACAACGTGGCCAAGTTGGGCGGGCGGGCAGGCCACGTGACACCATACGGATCATGGCCCAGAAGATTGCGTACCAGGGTGAGCCCGGCGCCAACTCCAATATCGCATGCAAGCAGATGTTCCCCGAGCTGGAAAGTGTTCCGTGCGCGAGCTTCGAGGACGCCTTTGACCTGGTGTCCAGCGGCGAGGCCGAGCTGGCCATGATCCCCATCGAGAATTCGATTGCCGGCCGGGTGGCTGACATCCACATCCTGCTGCCCCAGTCCAACCTGCAGATTGTCGGCGAATTCTTCCTGCCCATCCATTTCGACCTGCTGGGCATTCCCGGCAGCACCATCGAGGACGCTACCGAGGTCCACAGCCACATCCATGCGCTGGGCCAGTGCCGCCGCCTGATCCGCGAGGCAGGGCTGCGTCCGGTCATCGCCGGGGATACCGCCGGCTCCGCCCGGGAGGTCCGCGAGTGGAACGATCCGCGCAAGCTCTCGCTGGCTCCACCGCTCGCCGCGCAGATCTACGGACTGGAAGTGCTGGCCTCGCGGGTTGAGGATGATCCGTCCAACACCACCCGCTTTGTGGTGCTGGCCCGGGAGAAGGACCTGCCGTCCCGGGAGGCCCTGCCCGGACCTGCAGTCACCAGCTTCGTCTTCCGGGTCCGCAACGTGCCCTCCGCGCTGTACAAGGCCCTGGGGGGCTTCGCCACCAACGGCGTCAACATGACCAGGCTGGAAAGCTACATGGTGGGCAACGAATTCGCCGCCACCATGTTCATGGCAGACGTCGAGGGCCACCCCGAGGACCTGCCCCTGAAGCTCGCCCTGGAGGAACTGGCGTTCTTCACCACCGAGGTGCGGATCCTTGGCGTTTACGCGGCCGCGGAGTACCGGGCTGGTCGGGCGGACCCGTCAGCGGCTCCGGGCCGAGCCGCCGGCGGGCTGTCGGAGGAGCGGTGCAAAGAATGCGGCAAGCTCTGCTGTTGCATCCAGGGGCAGGACATTGGCCACATACTGGTCCGGCCGCACCACCACCACTACGCCACCTCGGTCCAGGCCTCGAAGCTCGAAAATATCGGCCTTCGGATCGGCCGCGTAGACCTTTTCATAATCGGTAAGCCGGAACGGGCCGACCTGGGGTTTGAACACCTCCGGGACCGCGTTGATCTCGATCTCCGTATGCGGCTGCTGGTAGATGACTTTCACGTCGAACCATGCGTCAGGATCACCGTCCGACGGCGTCGCGGCCAGCGGGGAGTCCGGCGAGCCTGACAGCCACCGGGCCAGCTTGTCCGTGGCAGAGTCAGTGCCCGGAAGCGCGGGATCGGCGAAGACGTAGATCCGCCACCGGCCGTCGGCCGTGGCGTGGTGGCCCAGATGCATCGGGTTGGTGTCGCCCACCCGCACCACGGGCGCGGACTTGAAGCGCTTGCCGACGGTGAAGCCTGTGGCGAGGTCCTGGTGGTCAGGGCTGCCGACAATGAGCGACGGCGTGTACTGGGTCATGAAGCCGGCCGGGAACTCAGCAGTGCTCACATAGAAGTCCTCCAGGTCCGAGGGGTTGGCGAATTCCTCAGGCTTCTTCGCCATCATCGTGGACCACTCTTTATCGAAGTCGATGAGGTTTTTCGCCACCACCTGGCGCTCCTCCGAGTAGGTGGAGAGCAGGCTTTCCGGGCTGCGGCCCTCCAGCACGTGGCCCAGCTTCCAGGCCAGGTTGAAGCCGTCCTGCATCGAGACATTCATGCCCTGGCCGGCCTTGGCACTGTGCGTATGGCAGGCGTCGCCGGTGATGAAGACGCGGGGTGTCCGCGTGCCGCGCTGGTCCGGAAGGACGTCGTCGAACCGGTCCGTGAGGCGGTGGCCCACCTCGTACACGCTGTGCCATGCCACGTTGCGGACGTCAAGGGTGTAGGGGTGGAGGATCTGGTTCGCGTGGGCGATGATCTCCTCGATGGTGGTGTTGCGGACGGCGCCTTTGTTGGCCGGGTCCACTTCCCCCAGGTCCACGTACATCCGGAAGAGGTAGCCGCCCTCGCGCGGGATCAGCAGGATACTGCCGCCCGTGCCTGACTGGATGGCGCACTTCGTGCGGATATCGGGGAAATCCGTCACGGCAAGGACATCCATGACGCCCCAGGCATGGTTGGCAGCATCGCCGGCCAAGGTGCAGCCGATCGCATCCCGCACCTTGCTGCGCGCGCCGTCGGCGCCAATGACGTACTTGGCCCTGACCAGGCGCTCCTGCCCTTCGTGCGGACCCGAGGAGTGGGCAAGGGTCACGGTCACGGGGTACGCGGCGTCGTCGTCGACCTCCAGGCCGCGGAACTCGAACCCGTAGTCAGGTGCCATGCGTGTGGGCGCGTTGGCCATGAACTCCGCGAAGTAGTCCAGGACACGGGCCTGGTTCACGATCAGGTGCGGAAACTCGCTGATCCCCATTTCGTCGTCCACCGCACGGGCCCCGCGGACAATGCGGGAGCGGTCTGCCGGGTCCGGCTTCCAGAAAGCCATTTCGGTGATCCTGTATGCCTCTGCAATGATCCGCTCGGCGAAGCCGAAGGCCTGGAAGGTCTCCACGCTCCGTGCCTGGATGCCGTCGGCCTGGCCGATCGGAAGGCGGCCCGCCCGGCGCTCGACGATCCGGGTGGTGATGCCCGGGAACTGGGACAGCTGCGCTGCGGCCAGCATGCCCGCAGGCCCGGTCCCCACGATGAGCACGTCCACTTCGTCTGGCAGTTCTTGGGGACGGTTGATGCCGACGCCGGCTGGCGGTTTGATCCGGGGGTCCCCGGAAACGTAACCGTGATGGTGGAACTGCACGGGATTCCTCACTTCGTTGTGTGGGTGCCTCAACGTGTTCTATATCAGAACAAGGCGTTCGATAATGGAAATATCTGCGTTGAGTTCAACTGTAAGCCCGATGTGATGCGCTCGACAAGGCCACGGACTACATGGTCCCGGTCCTGGCGATAGTGGACTCCAGGAGCGTCCTGGCGCACCCCGCCAAGGAGTGCACTGGCTGGCCGGCCTCGCCGCGTCGTTGGTCCTGCCGGGACAGCGCCAGTCACTGGCCCTTACCGTCCGATGGCGCGGGGCCGCCACAGCACCACAGCCTGCGACCGCGCCCGTGGGCGCTGGCCGCGGGCGAGGCTCACCACGTCACCGGCAGCTCCGGCAGCGAAGATCCGGGAGTCCAGGGGCTCGCGACGGCGGCCCAGCTCCTCGGTCAGTTCGCCCACCCGTCGCTGCAGCGCGGCAACCTGATTCTCGAGTTCGAGGATACGTTTGATGCCCTCGAGCGAGACGCCTTCCTGGGAGAGCCGCTGCACCTCGCGAAGCATGTTGACGTCACGCTGCGAGTAGCGGCGGGATTTGCCAGGGGCACGGCTGGGCTTGACGATGCCCAGCCGGTCGTACTGCCGAAGGGTCTGGGGATGCATGTCCGCCAGTTCTGCGGCCACCGAAATCACGAAGATCGGCTGGTCGGCGCTGATGTCCACGGCTCTGCTCCCTGGACTAGAGCCGGGCCTTGGCGGCCAGGCCCTGGCGGACGTCGGCATCGGCCGTCGCCTCGGCGAACGCCTTGACGGCAGCCTCGGCATCTTTGTTCAGGTTCTTCGGAACCGCGACATCGATGGTCACCAGGAGGTCCCCGCTGGCCTTTGAGGTCTTCACGCCGCGGCCCTTGACCCGCAGGGTGCGTCCGGACGGAGTCCCGGCCGGGACACGCACCTTGACGGTGTCGCCATCGATGGTGGGAACCTCAATGTCGGCGCCCAAAGCCGCTTCCGGGAAGGTGACGGGAACGTGGATCCTGAGGTTGTCGCCGTCGCGTGTGTAAAAATCGTGGGGTTTGACCGAGACGGCTACCATGAGGTCTCCATTCCCTGCGGGGGACGGCTGGCCTTTGCCACGGACGCGGACTTTCTGTCCGTCCTTGATGCCGGCAGGTACCCGGACGTCGATGACCTCGCCGTTGGGTTCCCGCAGGCCGATGGTGGTACCGCGGATGGACCCGGCAAAGGAGATGCTGGTGGTCGCCGTGCGGTCTGCGCCCTTCTGGGGTCCGCGCTGGAAGCCGGTCTGCCCGCCGAAGCCGCCACCGAAGAGGTCCGCGAACTCGGGCGGGATGCCGCCTGCGGTGCTGAAGCCGCCGGCGTGGCGGCCAGCGTTACCGGTGAACAGGCCACCGAACATGTCCTCGAACCCGCCGTTGCCGCCGCCGGCACCGCCGGGAGCGAACCTGGCGCCGCCGCCCATCGCACGGATGGCGTCATACTGCTGGCGTTCGTCCGGGTCTGACAAGACCGAGTATGCCTCGGAGATGTCCTTGAACTTCTTTTCCGACGCGGCGTTCCCCGAGTTGGTGTCGGGGTGGTGCTGGCGGGCAAGTTTCCGGTACGCCTTCTTGATGTCGGCGTCGGAAGCGTCCTTGGCGATACCAAGGATCGCGTAAAAGTCCTTGTCCACCCAATCCTGGCTAGCCAATGGCGTTTCCTTTCTCGTACTTCTAAGTTGTAACCAACGCTCTCCGCGGTACAGGGGCCCGCGTTGGAGCTCCGCTGGATAGGGGGCCGTGCCCGCTTCGCGGTGCCCGCCACGCCGCGGCCCCCTATCCAGCTGCGCTGCACTCATCTCACCTTAGGCGAGACAACCGCCGAGCGACGGACGGATAAGGGGGCCCGGGAGTGGCATGTAAGGATCTGGCCGAGGGCCCCGACACGAGCTTGCGAGTGTTGGGAAGGCCAATATCCGCTGCCGGAGCTGGGTGGCCAAGGATCGCAGATCCTGGCCACCCAGCGTAGGGGCGGGGCCCCCTCATCCGTTCGGCGCAAGCCAACCCGGACTGACTATGCCGGAACGGCCACAATCACCTGTGCTGCGCGGAGGACGCGGTCGCCTGACCTGTAGCCGGAGCGAAGCACCTGGCTGACGGTGTCAACTTCGATATCCTCGCCGGACTGCTGGATGAGGGCCTCGTGGATCGTGGGATCGAACTCCACGCCGGTCTCATCGATGCGGACCAGGCCGTACGTCTTCAGCGCGTTCTCCAGCTTGGTGGCGATCGCGGCGAAGGGGCCGTCGGTGAGGTCACCGTGCTGGCGGGCTGCGTCGACGTCGTCCAGTACCGGAAGCAGGGAGTTCAGGACGCCGATGACGGCCATCTCCCCGGCGACTGCCCGGTCGCGTTCAACGCGCTTGCGGTAGTTGACGTACTCAGCCTGGAGGCGGAGCAGGTCATTCTTCAGCTCGGCAGCCTCAACGTTGGCAGCTGATCCCGCCGGGACCCCCTGGGCTACGGACTCCTCAGCCGGCACCTCGATGCCGTTGAGGATTTCCTCAGCCTGCGCCAGGGCGTCGCCGTCGGAATCTGTAGCCGCAGCTGCATCCGAAGCTTCCGCATGGTGCGCGCCTTCCGGGTGCCGGGCCTGGCCGGTTACCGGGTCAACCTTGCGGTTGTCCCGGATGACCGGTTCCTGGTGGCCGCCGCCGTTGTGGCCTGCGCTGCCCTCGTGGTCCGCGGATGAGTTGTGCTCTTCCTCGTTACCGTGGTGCGGCATGGCTACTTCTTCGCTTCGTCTTCGTCGACAATCTCGGCGTCGACGATGTCCTCGTCAGACTTCGTGCCCTCGGGGCCTGCCGCGCCCTCGGCGCCTGCGGCACCGGTGGCACCGTCCGGGGAACCGGCCTGGGCGTAGATGGCTTCGCCGAGCTTGGTCTGGGAAGCCTGCAGCTTCTCGAACGCGGTCTTCACGGCAGCGTCGTCCGTGCCTTCGAGCGCCTTCTTGAGGGCGTCGACGTCGGCCTGGACCTCGGTCTTGACCTCTTCGGGCAGCTTGTCGGCGTTGTCGGCGATCAGCTTGTCCACGGAGTAGGCGAGCTGCTCTGCCGTGTTGCGGGTGTCGGTGGCCTCGCGGCGCGCCTTGTCCTCGGCTGCGTGCTCCTCGGCGTCCTTGACCATGCGGTCAATGTCTTCCTTGGAGAGGCTGGAGCCGCCCGTGATGGTCATGGACTGTTCCTTGCCGGTGCCCTTGTCCTTCGCAGAAACGTGAACAATGCCGTTGGCGTCGATGTCGAACGTGACCTCAACCTGCGGGACGCCGCGCGGGGCCGGCGCGATGCCGGTCAGCTCGAACGTGCCCAGCGGCTTGTTGTCGCGGGTGAACTCGCGCTCACCCTGGAAGACCTGGATGGCCACGGACGGCTGGTTGTCATCTGCCGTGGTGAAGGTCTCGGACCGCTTGGTGGGGATGGCGGTGTTGCGCTCGATCAGGTGCGTCATCACGCCACCCTTGGTTTCGATGCCGAGGGACAGCGGGGTGACGTCGATCAGGAGGACGTCCTTGCGCTCACCCTTCAGCACGCCGGCCTGCAGGGCCGCACCAACGGCCACAACCTCATCCGGGTTGACGCCCTTGTTCGGCTCCTTGCCGCCGGCGAGTTCCTTCACCAGGTCGTACACGGCCGGCATGCGGGTGGAGCCACCGACGAGGACGATGTGGTTGATGTCGGAGAGCTTGATGCCCGCTTCCTTGATGACATCGTGGAACGGCTTCTTGGTGCGCTCCAGCAGGTCCTTGGTCAGGTCCTGGAACTTGGCACGGGTCAGCTGCTCGTCCAGGTGGACCGGGCCGTCAGGGGTGACGGACAGGTACTGGAGCGAAACGTTGGTGCTGGTGGAGGAGGACAGTTCCTTCTTGGCCTGCTCGGCAGCTTCACGGAGGCGCTGAAGGGCGATCTTGTCCTTGGACAGGTCGATGCCCTTGACCTTGAGCTGGTTCAGCAGGTAGTCAACAACCCGCTGGTCCCAGTCGTCGCCGCCCAGGCGGTTGTCGCCGGCCGTGGAGCGGACCTGGATGGTGGAGAAGTTGTCTTCGTCCTTGCCGACTTCGAGCAGGGAGACGTCGAATGTGCCGCCGCCGAGGTCGAAGACCAGGATGAGTTCGTCTTCCTTGCCCTTGTCCAGGCCGTATGCGAGGGCTGCGGCGGTGGGCTCGTTGACGATGCGCAGGACGTTCAGGCCCGCGATCTCGCCGGCTTCCTTGGTGGCCTGGCGCTCGGCGTCGTTGAAGTATGCCGGAACGGTGACCACTGCGTCGGTGACCTTTTCACCCAGGTAGGCCTCGGCGTCGTTCTTCAGCTTCATGAGGATACGCGCGGAGATTTCCTGCGGGGTGTACTTTTTGTCGTCAATGGCGACGTTCCAGTCAGTGCCCATGTGGCGCTTGACGGAAGCGATGGTGCGGTCAATGTTGTTGACGGCCTGGCGCTTGGCGATCTCGCCGACCAGCACTTCGCCGGACTTGGAGAATGCAACGACCGACGGCGTGGTGCGGCCACCCTCGGCGTTGGCAATAACGGTGGGCTCGCCACCTTCGAGAACGGAGACGACGGAGTTGGTGGTTCCGAGGTCAATACCTACTGCACGTGACATGTGTTGCTTCCTTCTTTCCTTGGAAACTTGCTGGCGCCCACTCATTGAGCGTTCTGCACTCAACTTTACCGTGGGCCCGAAAGATGTCAATCCAAAGTTGAGTCACCTTCGCTCAACTTTGAGTTTTCAGGCAGGCTGCCTGTGCTCAGATCCGCGGATTTCCAGGACTTTTTGGGCAGCAAAAAGGCGCAATTCCCATTTTTCGCTCTGCGTGAACGGCCTGCGCGGGCCGGATCCGGCTTAGGAGTTCTTGTCCTCGTCTACTTCAACCTCGCGGGCAGTGCCCGCCGTGCCTGCGTCGCCGTAGTCGCCGTCGGGATATTCGCCGTCCTTGGCGCCGGTCTCCTCGGTTTCGACGACGCCGGCATCGCCGTAGTCACCGTCGGTGTACTGCCCGCCTTCGCCGTCCAGGCCGGGCGCCTTTGCGTCCTTGCGGCGGTCGCTGCCGGCTGCGGATTCAACGTTTTCGGTCATGACGTGATCTCTCCTTTGAGGTTCCCGCGTCCGTCCGGGCGCATTCTGGAGTCTACCGAGCCAACCCGGGACGAAACAGGGGCTGGCGCACCCAAAGCAGCCTGGGCTTCCCAGCGGGAAGCCCAGGCTGGGCGGATGAGGCACGTACGCCGCGGAGCGGACCGGAAGCTTCAGGATCGGCGCCCGTCGGGCGCTGCCCGGCAGGCGGGTTGCCGGACACGTCCCGCGGCCTAGCGGCGTCCGGCGCCCTCCAGATCCGTCTCGAGATTGCCCGGGACCTCACGCCGGACTGCCGCGTCAAGCTCCGGCTTGCCCAGCTTGCTGGGCCACCAGATGCGCGGGCCGATGTCATAGGCCAGCGCGGGCACCAGCAGCGAGCGCACCAGCACGGTGTCCAGCAGGACGCCGAAAGCCACAATGAACGCCAGCTGCACCAGGAACATGATGGGGATGATGCTGAGAGCGGCAAAGGTGGCTGCCAACACCACGCCTGCGGAAGTGATCACGCCGCCGGTCACGCTGAGGCCGCGAAGGATCCCGGGACGGGTCCCGTGCTTCAGGGATTCTTCCCGCACCCGGCTCATCAGGAAGATGTTGTAGTCCACGCCCAGGGCCACCAGGAAGACGAACCCGAACAGCGGCACCGTAGCGTCGGCACCGGGGAAGCCCAACAGGTTGTTGAAGACCAGGGCGGAGACACCCATGGCGGCTCCGTAGGAGAGCACCACTGACAGCACCAGCAGCACCGGAGCCAGGACCGAGCGGAGCAGAAGCATCAGGATGAAGAGGATCACCACAAGGACCACAGGAATGATGATCACCAGGTCGCGCTGTGCCGTGGTGTTGGTATCGAGGGCCGTCGCCGTGACACCGCCCACCAAGGCTGCTGGGTCAACCGCTTTCACATCTTCACGCAGCGTCTTGACGACGTCTTCGGCCTCGATGGAGTCAGCTGCATAGTTGAGGGTGGCGTTGATCAGCACCTTGCCCTCGCGGACGTCCGGCTCGCTGGGAGCACCGGGGGCTCCGGTGATGGGCACGCTGCCCTGGGCCAGCAGATAGGCGTCTCCGACGCCGTCGGCCGCCTTGACCTTCGCAAGCACCTCATCTGCCTTGCCTTCATCCGCAACCACGACGGCGGGGCTGCCGCTGCCGGCGTCGAAGTGGCGGGCCAGTGCGTCCTGGCCGTCAACGGCGTTTGAGGCAGTGAGGATGACGTCCGTCTGCGGCACGCCGTTGGCCTTGAGCTGGAGGATACCGGCGGATGCCACCAGCAGGAGCAGGACCGAGGCGATCCAGACGATGCGCGGTCGGCGTGAAACGAGGGAGCCGGTGGCACGCCAGATGCCTTTCTGCCCTTCGAGGCCGGTGACGAGTTCAGGTTCGCGCTGGTCCGCGGGGACGAGCTTGGGGCGGAACGGCCAGAACGCGGCACGGCCCAGGAGTGCCATGACCGCCGGCAGCAGGGTGAGCGCAGCGAAGAGGGAGCACAGGATGCCTGCCGCCGCGACCGGACCCAAAGCCTTGTTGGAGTTCAGGTCGGAGAAGAGAAGGCAGAGCAGGGCGATGATGACTGTGGCGCCGGAGGCCACGATGGGTTCCACCGAGGCCTTCCAGGCCGTGAGAACTGCGGCGGTCCGGTTGGTGGTGTGGGTCAGCGCCTCACGGAAGCGCGCCACATAGAGCAGGGCGTAGTCGGTAGCCGCGCCGATCACCAGGATGGAGAGGATTCCCTGGCTTTGGCCGTTCAGCTGGATCCAGCCCAGCTTGGCCATGCCGAAGACCAGCAGGATGGCGGCGCAGAGCGCGAAGACCGAGGTGATCAGCACGGCGATGGGGAGCAGCAGGGAGCGGTAGACGATCAGGAGGATGACAAAGACGGCGCCCAGGGCCACCAGCAGCAGGATGCCATCAATGCCGGCGAAGGCGCTGGTCAGGTCTGCGGCCAGGCCGGCCGGCCCGGTGACGAAGGTCTGCATACCCTCCGGGGACTTCTCCGGCAACCGTCTCGCGCAGCTCCTTGACGGCGTCTTTGAGTTCCTCCGACGAGGAGATGGGGGCGATGAACTGGACGGCCTTGCCATCCTCGGACGGGATGGGGCCAATGACGTCGCTGCCGAGCTCCAGCGCCGCAAGTCCGCCTTCAGGGCTGCCGCTTGCCCGATTTGGGCCGGCGTGAACGCGTCCGCGTTCTCGATGACGATGACCGCAGGCACCTCGTCAGAGTCGCGGAATTTCGCCTGCCAGTCCTGGGCAGCCGTTGCTTCTGCGCTCGGCGGGAAGGAAGGATGCCTGGTCATTCGAGGAGACTTCGTCCAGGCGGCCGAAGGTGGGTCCGCCCACTCCGGCCACAGCAAGCCACGTCAGGACAAGGAGGACGGGAATGAGCCAGCGCAGCCAGAACGGAACCCGTGCGCTGTGTTGGGGACTGGATTTCATGATTCCTTCTGGGCTTGTGTCGGAAGCGTACAATTGATTCCATCATAGAGTATCTCCACAATAGACATAAGTGACTGGCGTGATAAATATCAGGCGCCTTGCCTGTACGGGAGCAGGGCGTTGCTGGAGTAATATCCGTCAGGGCACAGCACGGCCAAGCAGAGGACGGTGATCGAAACATGGCAGAGGAGACCTTTCAGCGTCCGCCGGACTCCGCTCCCCAGGCTCTGGTCCGGCTCCTGCAGGACTTCACCCTGGAGGCCAACCGCTTCGTGGACACGGCCGGGGCCAGCAAGGACATGCACCGGACAGACCTGAATGCCCTCGCCGTGATCATGAGGCACACCGCAAAGGGACTGGTGGTCACGCCAGGTGTCCTGCGGAAGGAACTGCACCTCAGCTCGCCTGCCACCACCGCCCTGATCGACCGGTTGGACAGCTCGGGCCACGTGGTCCGCGAGCGGCACGGCACAGACCGGCGGCAGGTCCAGCTCCGTATGACGCCCAAGGCGTTCCAGGACGGCGGCGCCATGTTCACCCCGCTGTCCCGCCACATGGGCACGGCGATGGCCCGGTTCTCGCCTGAGGACCTGGAACTCGTGACCAGGTTCATGACCGCCATGGTGGCGGCCACCATCGCCGCCCGCGAAGAAGCCTCGGAAGCCAGCCCGCCGGCGTCGGACACACCCTCCTGACGGCACTGCCCTCCTGGCGGGACCGTCCTGCCCACCCGGCAGTCCCCTGCCACCGGGAAAGCGCTCCTGCCGGGCCAGCCATACGCTCCTGCCGGGCCAGCCATCACTGTCCCGGCACCAGTCACCGGAACGCGCGACGGCGGCTTCCTCCCATTCCGGGAATTGCGGCGGTAGCGTTTGGTTATGAGTGCGCAGCAGCCTGAGGACGATGTGTACACGCACGGCCACCACGAATCCGTGGTCCGCGCCCACGCTTCAAGGACGGCGGAAAATTCCGCGGCCTTTGTCCTGCCCCACCTCACTCCGGGAACATCGGTGCTGGACGTCGGCTGCGGGCCCGGAAGCATCACGTGCGATTTCGCAGTTCTTGTGGCGCCCGGGAAGGTGACCGGGCTGGACAGGTCCCCGGACATCATCGCCCAGGCCACCGCGCTTGCCGCTGAACGGGGAGTGGACAATGCGGCCTTCCTGGCCGGCAATATCTACGACCTCGACTTCATGGACGAAACGTTCGACGTCGTCCACGCCCACCAGGTGCTGCAGCACCTCACAGACCCGGTGGAGGCCCTCCGGGAGATGCGGCGGGTGGCCAAACCCGGCGGAATCGTGGCCGTGCGCGACGCCGATTTCCACGGGATGAGCTGGTACCCGGCCTTTCCGGAACTGGACGAATGGATGGAGCTGTACCAGCGGATCGCCCGCCGCAACGGCGCAGAACCCGATGCCGGCCGCCGCCTGGTCTCCTGGGCCCAGTCAGCGGGCTTCACCGATGTGGCGCCCACCAGCAGCAACTGGCTGTATGCCACCGGTCAGCAGCGGCGATGGCAGGCCCGCGTCTGGGGCGAGCGGGTGCTGCACTCAGCATTCGCCGAGCAGGCCCTCGAATACGGTTTCGCGAATGCTGCGGACCTGGCCCGGATCTCCGCAGGCTGGCACCGGTGGGGATCCACTGACGACGGCTGGTTCCTGATTCCCAACGGTGAGGTCATCGCCCGGGCCTGACCGTCGCAGGCCGCACGACTGGCGACGGCCCGGTGCTGAACCGGCACTAAACTTGGCAGGTGCAATTCTCTCTTTGGCTCGCGCTTGCGGGCGCCGGTGTCCTGGTCAGCTTCACTCCGGGCGCCGGCGCCATCAACACTATGAGCAACTCACTGACGTCGGGGTTCCGCCGCTCCATCTGGGGCATTCTGGGCCAGCAGGCGGCCCTGGTGATCCACGTGCTGATCGTGGCACTGGGGGTAGGCGTCCTGGTGGCAAGCTCGCCGGTGGCCTTCAACGTGATCCGCTACGCCGGGGCAGCGTACCTCGTGTACCTGGGCATCCGGCAGTTCCTCAGCAAACCCCAGCTTGACCAGGAACGGTCCGAATCACTCCGGAATGAGCCTGCCTGGTCCATGTTCCGGCGCGGACTGTGGGTAAACCTGCTCAATCCCAAGGCGATCGTTTTCTTCCTGGCGTTCATGCCGCAGTTCATCCGTCCCGAGCAGCCACTGATTCCGCAGTATCTGGTGCTGACGGCCACGGTGGTGGTCATTGACATCCTGGTCATGTGGTTCTTCTTTGCAGCTGCGGCAAAAACGTTCCAGCGTTTCACCCATGACGCCCGCGGGCAACTGATCCTCAACAGGATTTTCGGCGTCCTGTTCGTGGCAGTCGGCATCCTGCTGGCCCTGATCCACTGAGCCGGAGCACCCCTCACCGGGCATGACCGGTTGTGCTGGCCGTTTTCGAAACCGGGAAACGGCATCCGGTCCGGCTGGCCAAGAAGGCACGACATCCCGCATGCTTACCTCCATGAATCCATCGTCGAGCCCATACCGCGTCGTCGCAGTCTGCACCGGAAACATCTGCCGGTCGCCCATGGCTGAGCTGATGCTGGCCGCAGCGCTGGAGGCTGCTGGGCTTGAGGGCGCCGTCAGTGTGGACTCGGCGGGGACCACCGGCTACGAGGCAGGCAGGCCCATTGACCCCCGCGCTGCCCGCCGGCTGGCGGCGGCGAAACTGGCATCGGACGCGGCACGTTGCACGCGAGTGGCAGCCCGCCTGGTTCCGGGAGCGGGACCTGATCCTTGCACTGGACGTCGACCACTATGCCTGGCTGCGCGACGCCGCCCCGGACCAGGCGTCCATGGACAAAGTGCGGATGCTGCGCAGCTTTGACCCGGAGCTGGCGGACAAGGACCTGCTGGATCAGGGAATCGAGGACCCCTGGTACGGCGGCCACGCTGATTTCGATGTGGTCTGGCACCAGATCCAGGCAGCGCTGCCGGGGATCGTCGAGTTTGTACGTTCAGCTGCCGTCCACGCCCCCCAGCTCCTGCGCCACGCCAGGTAGCGGCGGGGAATCAAGACTTATCGGGCCATCGAACCCCTGTACATCCGGCAACGTCCGGACCAGCGGGTACGCTCTATTTCATGACCCCCGCACCTGTGATCATCGCCATCGACGGGCGATCCGGCGCAGGGAAAACCACTCTTGCCATTGAACTGGCCGCGCGGTTGCGGAGCCACCACAAAGTGGCGCTCTTCCACCTCGAGGACATCTAC
This sequence comes from uncultured Actinomycetota bacterium, assembly GCA_963807805.1. GTDB lineage: Bacteria > Actinomycetota > Actinomycetes > Actinomycetales > Micrococcaceae > Arthrobacter. The sequence goes on from CAWECX010000007.1 coordinate 213,295, forward strand.
CCCGGCTGGAACGGCCTGGCCGCCGGAATCGAACGCTACGTCTCCACGGTCCTTACCCCGCTGAGCCAGGGCGAGCGGGCCACCTGGACCAGCTGGGACTGGGAAAAGCATTACGACGGCGACACCCGGGTGACGCTGCCCGCGGAGATTGTGATCATCGAGGGAGTCGGCGCCGCAGCCGCCGAAGCCCGTCCCTTGCTGAGCGCGGTCATCTGGGCGGATTCGCCGGATGCGGTCCGCCGGACGAGGGCGCTGGACCGTGACGGCGGCACCTACGAGCCCTTCTGGGACCAGTGGGCCGCCCAGGAGGATGAGTGGCTGGCCGGCGACGATGTTCCGTCCCAAGCGGACATCCGGGTCCTGAACCGGCCGACGGCGCCGCCCCGGAGGATGTCCTGCAGCTCCTCCCCTACCTGCCGTCGCTTGCTCCGGCATTGGTCCCCGAACTGTCCGCCCGCCGCGGCCTCAGGCTCCGGGCGGAACGGCTGGACACTGCACCGGATGCGGCCGCACTCTTCGCCGGCCTGTACGGCGGCTCGCGCAACGCGGTCTGGCTGGACTCCTCGAACGCCGCCGGCCGGGCCGGAACTGATGGTTCCCCCGCGGCCCACCGAAGCCGCTTCAGCATCCTCGCGGACGACGGCGGCGGCTTCGGCCAGGCAGTCACCCACCGTTCCGGGGAGAGCCTGATCACCGCCGGATGCGCCACCGTCCGGGTTGAGGGGCCGTTCTTCCGCTGGCTGGATACGGTGTGGGGCCGCCGGGCGGTCCGCACCCCGGACGGCTATCCCGGCCGATTTTGCCCTCGGCTGGCTGGGCTGCCTGGGATACGAACTCAAACGTGAAACTGGCGGCTCAGACGTTTCAGCCGCTACCCCGGACGCCGCCCTGATCTTCGCCGGCCGGGCGGTGGTCCTGGACCATGCCGAGGGCACCACCTGGCTGCTCGTCCTGGAAGCACCGGAGGCAGACCGCTGGCTGGCGGCGGCCCGCCTTGCCGTGGCGGCAGCAGTTCCGCCCCCCGGTGGCGGCACGCACCCGGGCGGCGGCAGCAGCGCCGTCGTACGTTCCCCGGCCCCGGCGTTCAGCAGCCGCGATACCGAGCAGGACTATAAGGGCAAGATCGCGTCGGCCCAGCACGAAATCGGCGACGGAAACTCCTACGAGGTCTGCCTCACCACCACGCTCACTGCCAGGATGCCCGCGTCGGCGGTGGAGCCGTGGGGCACCTACCTCGCGCTGCGCAGGAAGAACCCGGCGCCGTTCGCCAGCTTCCTGCGGTTCGGCGGGCTGACCGTGGCCAGCACTTCGCCGGAACGGTTCCTGAAAATCGCGTCCGACGGCGGCATGCGCGCCGAGCCGATCAAGGGCACCCGCCGCCGTGCGTCGGATCCGGCCGTCGACGCCCGGCTGCGCACGCGACCTGGAGACCTCGCTCAAGGACCGGGCCGAGAACATCATGATCGTGGACCTGCTGCGCAATGACCTCAGCCATTTCGCCGAGCCGGGGTCGGTCACGGTCAGCAGGCTATGCGCCATCGAAAGCTACGCCACTGTGCACCAGATGGTCAGCACCATCGATGCGAGGCTGCAGCCCGGCTCCCCGCGGGCAGAGGCGGTGGCCGCGTGCTTCCCCGCCGGCTCCATGACCGGGGCACCCAAGATCAGCACCATGGCCATCCTGGACCGGCTGGAAGGCGCGCCCCGGGGGCTGTACTCGGGAGCGATCGGCTACTTCTCGCTGAACGGCGCCACGGACCTCGCCGTAGCCATCCGCACGCTGGTGATCGACGCCGGACCCCGGGAACGACGCGGGGAGGACGGCGGGGAGGACGGCGGGGACGGCACGCGCCAGGAGGGGACCGCGGAGCTGACGCTCGGCGTCGGCGGTGCCATCACCGCAGATTCCGTCCCGGACGAGGAGTACGACGAGATCCGGGTCAAGGCCTTCGGGGTGCTGTCCGCTCTGGGGGCCGGGTTCCCCGCCGGGTAGTCCCCCGCAGGACAGCCGGACCCGGCGGCCGGACCTACTGGACCGTTGCGGTCAGCCGCGCGACGTTGTCCACGTACCGGGCTGCCAGGGGGCGGTTCACCCAGTCCTCAAGCTTGAGCGCGATGGGAGATGTCCCGGTAGGTGTTCTCCACTGCCCGCATGTCGTTGACGATGTCCGCACCCATCAGCATCACCGAGACCTCCATGTTCAGCGAGAAGGAGCGCATGTCCATGTTGCTTGAGCCCAGGACAGCCACTTCGTCGTCAATGGTGAAGTGCTTGGCGTGGAGCACGAACGGGGCCTTGTAGAGGTAGATCTTCACGCCGGCCTCCAGCAGCGCCTCGTAGTAGGACTGCTGGGCGTGATGAACCAGGAACTGGTCGCCCTTCTCCGAGACGAACAGTTCCACGTCCACCCCGCGCTGGGCTGCCGTGGTGATGGCGTAGAGCAGGGAATCGTCCGGGACGAAGTACGGGCTGCAGATGGAGATCCGGTGCTGGGCGGAGTAGATGAGCGTGTTGAACAGCCGCAGGTTGTTCTCGGTGATGAACCCCGGGCCGCTGGGCACCACCTGGGCGGTGACGTTTCCGGGCGCCGGGTTCGCCGGCAGCTGCAGCTGGTGCTCCAGCGACTCATCCGTCTCGCTGAGCCAGTCGGTGGCAAAGACGACGTTCAGGGTGGTGACAATGGGTCCGCTGCAGGCAGGCCATCAGCTCCACCCATTCGCGGCCGGCCTTGCGGTGCTTGGGATTGTTGTAGGACGGCTCGATCAGGTTCTGGGACCCGGTGAAGGCGATTTCGCCGTCGATCACCATGATCTTGCGGTGGTTGCGCAGGTCCGGCCGGCGCCACTGGCCGTGGATGGGCAGCAGCGGCAGCATCCGCTTCCACTGCATTTTCCCGGCGCGCAGCCGCTTCAGGAGGTTCCGGTAGCCCTTGACCCTCAGGGTGCCGATGTGGTCGAACAGCACCCGGACTTCCACGCCGCGCTCGGCCGCCTCCTCCAGCGCGGTCAAGAAGATCGTCGGTGATGTGGTCCGTGCTCATGATGTAGAACTCGGCGTTGACGAACTTCTTGGCCTTCCGCACGGCTTCGGTCATGGCCAGGATCGAGTCAGGGTAGCCGGGGATGAGCTCAACGGAGTTGCCGTCCACCATGGGGAGGGAGCCCAGCCGGCGGTTCAGTTCCCCGGCGGACTTCACCCATTCCGGGCCGGGGTAGTCGCTTTCGACGTCGGCGAGCGCCGAGATGCCTGACCGCACCCGGGTGTTGACGGTCTCCTGCTGCTGGCGGCGGCGGCTGGAGAGCTTGAAGTTGCCGAACAGCAGGAACAGGACGATGCCCACGAACGGGACGAAGAAGATGCCCAGCAGCCAGGCCATGGCCGTGGTGGGACGCCGGTTGCCGGGAATGATGCCGAGGGCTAGCGATCCGGATCACCAGGTCGGCGGCCGCCAGCAGCATGGTCACCCAGCCGGGCACCGTTCCGGCAAGGCGAAAATGGCCACAACACGTCGAAAAACCCCCGGACTGTGCACACCCTGCGGACGGTTTCCGGCAGGGGCAATGACCACAGCTTATCCGCGGCGGGCCGGACTAAGCTGGAGCCATGACTTCTCCTGCTTCCGTGGTGCTCGTTTTCCTGGACGCCGCTTTCCCGTCCGGCCGGCTGGCTGATGCCTCCCAGCCCCAGCTCATGGTGACGGACCAAGGTGCCACGCGGGGGGACGGCGTGTTCGAGACCATGCTTGCAGTGGACGGCACCGTCCGGAAGCTCCAGGCGCACCTGGACCGGCTGGATGGTTCGGCGCAGGCGCTGGACCTGGTCATTCCGGGCCAGGACATCTGGCGTGCTGCCATCGGTACGGGGCTTACCGAGCACCGGGCCAAATATCCTGCGCCGTCCTCGGCGCTTCCCTCTGCGCCGTCCCCTGTGCAGTCCGCTGCAGGGGACGAACTCGTGGTGAAGCTGGTGGTCACCCGCGGAGTCGAGGGAGCCGCTTCCCCCACCTGCTGGGTCCAGGTTTCACCGGTAGGTGCTGCCGGACGCCGCCAGCGCGAGACCGGGATCGACGTCATCCTGCTTGACCGCGGCTACGACAGCAACGTGGCCGAGCGCGCCCCGTGGCTGCTGATGGGCGCCAAGACCCTGTCCTACGCAGTGAATATGGCTGCGTTGCGGCACGCGCACCGGCAGGGCGCCGACGACGTGATCTTCACCTCGTCGGACGGCCGGGTCCTGGAGGGCCCCACCTCCACCGTGCTGCTGGCGCACCTGGAGGAGTCCGACGACGGCACCCGCCACGTCAGGCGGCTCATCACGCCGCAGCTGGACAGCGGCATCCTCGCCGGGACGTCCCAGGGTGCCCTCTTCAAGGCGGCCAAGGCGGCCGGCTGGGAGCTGGGCTACGGCCCGCTGGAACCCCAGGACCTCCTGGATGCAGACGCCGTCTGGCTGATCTCCAGTGTCCGGCTGCTGGCACCCGTGAACCGCATCGACGGCAAGGACATCGGCACCCCCGCCATCCAGAAGCAGCTCACCGCGGAACTCAACGAGCTGTTCGCCGGGATCCAGTAGCGCCGCGCGCCTCCCGAACTGCACCGGGCCCGCCGGGCAACGGCACCGTTCCGGACCGCCTCGGGAAACGTGCGGGAATACTCTTCCACCCCTGCGTGGTTATACCTGACTGTGTCCGGCGCCAGCTGGCCGCATGCCGGAATCCGGCTCCCCGACCTCCACCGAACTCATCGATCCCCATACCCAACTTTGGAGACTTATGCTTACCGCCAACGCTTACGCCGCCCCGTCCGCCACGGGTGACCTCGTCCCCACCACCATCGAACGCCGCGATGTGGGCCCGCACGATGTCCTGATCGATATCAAGTTCGCCGGCATCTGCCATTCGGACATCCACACCGTCCGCGGCGACTGGGGACCCCAGCAGTACCCGCTGGCCCCGGGCCACGAAATTGCCGGCATCGTCACCGAGGTGGGCTCCGCAGTCACCAAGCATGCCGTCGGCGACCGCGTCGGCGTGGGCTGCATGGTCAACTCGTGCCGTGAGTGCGTGAACTGCCAGAAGGGCGAGGAGCAGTACTGCCTCAAGGGCAATGTAGGCACCTACGGAGCTGTTGACCGGGACGGAACCATCACCCAGGGCGGCTACTCCACCCACGTCGTGGTTACCGAAGACTTCGTGGTCCGGATTCCCGAAGGCATCGAGCTCGACGTCGCCGCCCCCCTCCTGTGCGCCGGTATCACCACCTACTCCCCGCTGCACCACTGGGGTGCGGGACCAGGCAAGAAGGTCGCCATCGTGGGACTTGGCGGGCTTGGCCACATGGCCGTCAAGATCGCCCACGCCCTGGGCGCCGAGGTCACCGTGCTGTCGCAGTCGCTCAAGAAGCAGGAAGACGGCCTGAAGCTCGGCGCAGACCACTACTACGCCACCAGCGACGAGAACACCTTCTCCGACCTCGCCGGCAGCTTCGACCTCATCATCAACACTGTCAGCGCTTCGATCGATATCAGCTCCTACCTGCAGCTGCTGTCCCTCGACGGCGCCCTGGTGAACGTCGGCGCACCGGCCGAGCCGCTCCCCGTGAACGCGTTTGCGCTTATCGGCGGCCGCCGGTCCTTCGCCGGTTCCATGATCGGCGGCATCCGCGAGACCCAGGAAATGCTCGACTTCTGCGCCAAGCACAACCTCGGCGCCGAGATCGAGGTCATTCCCGCCAGCAAGATCAACGACGCCTACGAGCGCGTCCTGGCCTCGGACGTCCGTTACCGCTTCGTCATCGACACGTCCACGCTGTAACCGGGGTTTTCTTGGAACGGACTACCGGGCCGGGGCATCTGCGGCTTCACGCAGGTGCTCCGGCCCGGTAATCGAACGAGGAAAGGACGGCACTGCCGTCCCGCGTTGACAGTCCGATGACCCGGCCTGTGAAACCGCCGGCCACCTCCGTGGAAAGATACCGGCCGTCCAGCGCAGCCAGGACAGTCACGTGACCGCCCACCGTGCAGCCCAGCAGGACCTCGTCAGGGCCGTAGTTCTTCCCGGGCTGTCCGGCGAGCGGTGAGGGCCGGCTGAGAATGACCAGCTGCGCCGGGACGGAGGGGTCCGGCCGGGCTACCGTGGCCAGCTCCTGCTGCAGCGGGCCGATCCGGGCCACGGCCCGCACTGATTGCCCGTCCGCCTCCACCGCAAACCAGTGCGACGCATCGATCCGCAGTTCAAGCCGTACAGTGGCGCCGCCGTCGGGCTGGACGGTGGCGCGGGCTGTCCATGTTTCGTCCCGGATGCGCGTGGCCAGCACCGGCGGAGTCCCGCCGTCTCCGCTGAAGAGCTGCAGCCCGGCAGCATGGGGAGCAGTGAACGACGCCGGGTCCTCCCCGGGCGAAATCCAGCGCGGGTGCAGCCCCGGCGGGCGGAAGTCTTCAGTGAACGAGGTCTCCACCAGAGGCGCCTCGTAGTGGTCTTCCCGGAATACCGGCCAGCCATCGTGCCAGCTGATCCCCGCCAGGAACGTTTCCCTTCCCAGCACGTGGTAGCCGGGCACGGACCCGCGCGGACGCACGCCCAGGTACACGGCGGCCCATTCGCCGGAGGCAGCCCGCACCAGATCCGCGTGGCCGGTGTTCTGCACCGGGGAGTCCGTACTCCGATGGCTGAAGACGGGGTTCTCCGGGTGCGGCTCAAACGGCCCCTCGGGGCCCAGGCTCCGGCTGACCGACACCGCATGGCCCCGTTCGGTCCCGCCCTCTGCCAGCAGGAGGTACCACCACGCTCCGGCCTGATAGAGGTGGGGTCCTTCGGGGAACGCCAGGCCCGTCCCCTGCCACACCTTCCGGGGCTTCTCAAGCAGCTCTCCTGCCACAGGATCCAGCCGGGCCTGCACGATGCCCGATTCGTTCTCCGCCGGACCAAACCCCACCCAGGTCAGGTAGCAGTTTCCCGCCTGGTCCCACGCGATATCCGGATCGATGCCGGTTGTCCCGGGGATCTGCAGCGGGTCGCTCCAGGGGCCCGCCGGGTTGTCCGCCGTCAGGAGCAGGTGGCCGCCGCCGAAGTCGCTCATGTTGGTGGTCACGAACCAGAACCTGTTGTTGTGATGGCGGAGTGTTGAGCCGAAGATCCCGCCGGAGGGCCGTCTGTCCCCTGCCGCGAACTGCGAGCGCCTGGTCAGGATATTTCCCACCTGCTCCCACGTAGCCAGGTCCCGGCTGTGGAACACCGGGGCGCCGGGGAAGTACTCGAAGCTGGAGGTGGCCAGGTAGTAGTCATCGCCCGCACGGCAAATGGTGGGATCCGGAAAGAATCCCGGGATGACGGGGCTGGCCGAAGCCCGCGGTGTGGCTGGTGCCACCGGGGTGGAGGTGGTCTGGGTCATGCGTGTTCCGTCCGTCGGGTTCCGTTGCGGATTTCAGGCTATGGAACCGGCCCGCCCTTCGGAACAGCCGGTTCCAATGGACGGAAGGCGCTGTGGACGGGTACGTACGCAGTGCCCACCAGCCTCTTTCGCCGGCACCCTGGCGGCCATAGGGTAAGGGTCATGAACTCCGCTGAGAACCTAGTCAACAAGCTGACCTTTGACGAATGCTGGGAACGCCTGGCGAATGACGCCGTGGGCCGGATCGCGCTGGTGGTTGACGGCCATCCGGAGATTTTTCCGGTGAACTATGTGCTTCACCGGCGCAACCTGGTGTTCCGGACGGCAGGGGGCACCAAGCTGTGGGGTGCCATCACGGAACGGCCGGCGGCCCTGGAGATCGATGGCTACGATCCGCACACGGAGGTTGCCTGGAGCGTGGTGGTCCGCGGGGACACCGCCGTCATTGAGGACCAGGCAGAGAAGGACGCCGTGGACTCCCTTGGCCTGGAGCCGTGGCAGCCGGGAGAGAAGAGCCACTACATCCAGCTGACGGCCCGTGCCTTGACCGGACGCCAGTTCAAGGTCAACAAGCCGGACATCTGGAACACCCGGCTCTCGGACCGCCGTCGGGCCTCCTTCGAGTAGCAGCGCGGTCCGGCGCGGGCGCTCCGTCCCGTGCCAGGTCCCTGGAGCCGGGGGAATGCCGCGGTGAGCGGGCCGCAGTCAGGATGCCGTGGCGCCGGCCCGTGACAGGTGGGATTCAAGCCCCGACAGCAGGATGGTGATTCCCTGGTCGAGTTCGGCCGCGCCGTCGTATTCTGCCAGGACCGGTGCCAGCGCACGCAGGCGCGGGAAATCCTTGGCCGGCAGCCGGTGCAGCCCGAGGCGCAGGAGTGCCTCGTTTTCCTCCGGATCCACAATGTATTCCTGGAGTTCGTTGAGGATGTGGCCGTAGAGGAAGCCGTAATACGCCCGGTACACGTGCAGGGCGTCGGTGGGTGCGAACCCGGCGTCGATCAGCAACGCAAGGATCTGTTCAAGGGGCCGGACAGTGCCCAGCGGCCGCAGGCCCAAGGGTGTGGACAGCGGCCGGGTCACCAGCAGCGGGACCACGTTGGGGTGGCGCAGGGCCAGGAGCCTGAGGTCATGGGCGATGCGCCGCAGCTGGGCCTTCCAGTCAGGGTCGGCGGGGAAAATGGCCAGTTCGTTGAGTACCATCTCCGATACTCCGTCCAGCAGGGCCGCGCGGTTTTCGGCGTACCGGTAGAGGCTCATCGGGTCACGTCCGAGCACCTGCCCCAACCGGCGCATAGTGAGCGCATCGAGGCCTTCGTCGTCCACGAGTTCCAATGCCGCAGCCAGCACAAGTTCCCTGCTCAGCCGTGGCTTATGGCTCGCCGGTTTCTTTTCTCCGAGTCCTTCCGGGAAGGGCATGGAATCCGTCCTGTGCTGTTGGGTGCCTCGTGCATGAGGAAAATAAAGTCGCTTGCGTAACATGTAGTCTACGCGTAAAGTCTACAACGTAGGGGAGATTGATGGAACGGGTTTCAGACAAGGGACCGGACCACGCAGTCCGGGCAATCCGGACCACACTTTCCAGGCCGCGCCCGGGCCTCTCTTTCGGGCGGAACCCCTGAACGCCCTAGTGCATGGCGAGAAGGGTCCGCGCTGCTGTAGCCGAACGGCGGCACCCACGCACCTTGGCGAAAGAGAAGCCTCCATGGCACATTCGCAGTACGACAAGTTCCTCCACGAAGCCACTACCTGCGACCGTGATTCCGACTTCACGCTCGCCCGGGATCCCCTGTACGGCCTCTACACCAGCTGGTGCCTGCTCAACCGGCAGGCACCCCGGACTGAGAACACGTTCTGGGCAGCCATGGCCCACCGGATCGATCCGGACCACAACGGCCTGCGCATGAAAGGCCCGGCGGCCACGGACTACATCCTGACCAGCTACCCGGGACTGGTCTAAGCCGCGTGGATCCACTCTCCTGCTCGTACCTTCCCCGGGATACGCTGCAGCCCAAGGGCGCCCGTCCCTGGTGCGCGTCCTGCGATACCGACCTCCACCTGACGGTGGATTCGGTGGTGGTGCTGAGCGCCCGCAGGAACACCCTTGCCGCAGCGGTCAGCTGCACCCGATGCGGCCGTTCCCGCGTCCTGGCCACCACCGCTGACCTGATGGCCGGTGTGCAGGCAGGGACGCCTGAGCTGGCAGCCTCGTAACTGCATGAGCAGCCAACCCCGATGACGACGACGGCCCTCCCGCCGGAAGCCTCCGGTCCCGAATATGCGGGCGCAGGCGTCCAGCGGGCTGGCCGGCGTTCCTGACGGGCCTGCGCACAGCGGCTGCGTGCTACATTCGCGTGCATGCGGAGAAATCCTGCGGGCACCTGCCAGCGGGCCGCCGGCACCGAAAGGCACCATCATGGGCAACGACGCCACGGCTGATCCCTCCCCTGCCCGGGACCTCCCCGCTTCCCAAGTCACCCAAGATCCACAAGACGAGCGGATTGCAGTGATCCTCGGAGGCGCCCGAACCCCCTTTGGCCGGTTCCGCGGCAGCCTGGCATCCCTCTCCAGCAGCGAACTGGGCGCCCACGCCATCCGTCACGCCCTGGACCGCACCGGGGTGGCCACCGGGCAGGTCGACGCCGTCATCGTGGGGCAGGTCATCCAGGCCGGCGCCGGACAGGGCCCCGCCCGGCAGGCCAGCCTTGCCGCGGGCATCGGCTGGGACGTACCCGCCGTCACCATCAACAAGCTCTGCCTCTCCGGCCTGACGGCCGTCATCGATGCCGCCCGGATGATCCGCGCCGGCGAAGCGGAGTTCATCGTCGCTGCCGGCCAGGAGTCCATGACCAACGCCCCGCACCTCCTGCAGCGCCTGCGTTCCGGCGTAGCCATCGGCGACGCTCCCCTGCTTGACTCACTCAACCACGATGGCCTGCAGGATCCCAGGTCAGGCGCCCTGATGGGCGCCGCCACGGACGCCGGCAACGCCGAACGCGGCATCAGCCGCGAAGACCAGGACCAGGTGGCCGCCCGTTCGCACCAGCGGGCCGAAACCGCCCGGGCCGCCGGCATCCTGGCCGCGGAAATCGCACCGGTGGAGGTCCCGCAACGCCGTGGCCCCGCCGTCGTGATCGATGCCGATGAAGGCATCAGGCCGGGTACGACGCCGGAGGCCCTGGCGGCACTGAAACCTGCCTTCTCCGCGGCGGAGTCTGCCACCATCACCGCCGGGTCCGCGTCCCCCCTCTCCGACGGGGCGGCGGCCGTGGTGGTGGCCAGCAAGGCGGCCGCCGAGCGGGCGGGCCTCAGCTGGATTGCCGAGATCCGCAGCCACGGCCAGACTGCCGGCCCGGACGGGTCGCTGCATTCCCAGCCCTCCCGCGCCATCGAAAAGGCCCTTCGCGCCGAGGGTATTTCCGTGGCAGACCTGGACCTGGTGGAGATCAATGAGGCGTTCGCCTCGGTGATCGTCCAGTCCGCCCGGGACCTCGGCATCCCGGGGGAGCAGATCAACGCCGACGGCGGTGCGATCGCCCTGGGCCACCCCGTGGGCGCCTCCGGTGCCCGGCTGGTGCTGCACCAGGCTTTGGCCCTCCAGAGGCGCGGCGGCGGCACGGGTGTTGTTTCCCTGTGCGGCGGTGGCGGCCAGGGCGAGGCCCTGATCCTCAGGGCCTGAGGTACCGTCCGCCGCCTCAGGTGGGGATGATGCCGAACAGGACGCGCTTTTTCACCATCAGCCACAGGAGCCCGAGGATCGCGGCATACGCGGCGGTGTTGATGAGGATGTCGTCCTGCCGCAGCACCGGAATGTTTGCGATGATCGCGATCAGCACCACGTGGAGGATAAAGACGTACAGGGTGGCCTGCCCCAGCGGGATCAGGAACCAGCCCAGGGCGCGCTCCACGGGCTTCCAGTAGGCAGTCAGGAACGCGTAGGCGGCCACCACCAGGACCAGCACGTTCAGCAGGCGTCCGGGATCGAGGTAGGTCCGCCCGAACAAGGCGTCGTACATCGTCCGGTAGGCAGCGTCCGGAAAGAGGGCCAGTCGGACGTCGAAACCGTTCGCCAGGTATGGATTGCACCAGGAGAGGACGGCGAAGACCACTGCGAGCCCGGTGCAGGCTGCCACGATCCAGGGGTGCGTTGAAAGCCAGGCGACAATGCTGCGGCGGTGGAAACCAGCCACCAGGCCGATCACAAACAGCACCTGCCACACCAGCAGCGGGAACGAGTCCTCGAACTGGGACGGCAGCAACCGGAATCGGGTGGTGGCGCCCAGGGCATAGACGGCCAGGGACGCTGCGAGCACCCACCAGGCCTTGCCGCGGTTGAGCGCGGCAAGGATCAGGGGGCTGGCCAGCAAGAGGACAACGTAGAGGCCCATGACGTTGAACTGCCACGGCCCGAACTGCAGGAGGATGATCGCCGGCAGGACCTGGGCCGGGACGGGGAACTGCAGCAGTGTCTCCATCCCTGCATAGAGGTCGTAGGTGCGGCCCACGGCGTTGCGGCCCGCACCGCCGGTCCCCTGGTCCACATAGGTGGTAAGCGCGTCCGTCTGGAAGAACGGCAGGAGGGACAGCAGGAACACGCCCACCAGGACCGCCAGCGCCGTGACGTAGAGCTTGCCTGCCCGCCTGGACGTCAGGTCAACCACCTTGCCGAAGTCGTCCTTCACCCTCGGCCCGTAGACCATGCCCACCACCAGGCCGGAAAACAGGACGAACAGCTCCGCGCCGGAAACGAATCCCACCGCCTCCTGGGTGAGCAGCTGGAACAGCGACGTCATGCCCAGGTGGTTGACCACCACAAAGACAATGGCAAGGCCGCGCAGGAAATCCACCCGCGAGTCGCGCTTGGACGGATCGGCGTAGCCCCAGCCGGCCACGGCGCCCACCCGGCGCGGGAGTTGCCACAGGGCCACGAGGAGAATGACCATCGCGGCGGCTACTGTCCAGGCCGCGGGGCCGGTCAGGGAATTCGCCCGGGTAGCCTGCTGTGCCCCGCTGACGACGGTCACAGGGCCGGTGGTCAGGCCTGACCCGGACAGCCGTTTGCCTGCCGCTTCGGCGATGGCGTCATTTCCGGTCAGCCGCCAGTCGATGCTTGCCACCCCGGTGTCGCGGGTGCTGGTCCGCTCATCCCAGACGACGGCGGCAACCCCGCCGAAGCGCCCGGAGGTTGTGGTGTCCAGGGTCTGGCCCCACCAGGACGTCTTGATCTCCTGCTCGGCGGTCCCGCCGGTCGCTGGGCTGTAGAAGGCAGACGTCTGGAGCAGCATCGGCTTGTCCCCCGCGTCCACGTAAGTGGCGTAGAAGTCCTCGCTGCCGGACTGGGTCAGCATCGCTGAGAGTTCACCGTCCGAGGGCACCGTGTTGACGGCGGATTTTCCGCCGGTGTCGTCGTGATAAGCGGTCAGTCCCACCCATTCAACGGCGTCATCGCCCGGGTAGTAGGGAGCGTACGCTTCGTCCGACCCGTCCCAGGTTCCGTCTCCGTTGGTGTCCAGCGCAGCGAAGCCTGCAGTGCCGGCCGCTGGTGCGTTGCGGTGCCGTTCGAAGGGGTAGTCCCGCCCAAGATAGGGCTGCCACACCATCACGGTGCCCGCGTCGTCAGCGGATTTGAGGGCCGCGGCGACGTTCCGGAACGCTGCCTTGTAGGCATCGGGCTGCTGGCCCCATTCAACCCAGCTTGAATTCATGTCGGGGGCGAACCGGATCAGGAGTTTGCCTTTGAAGCCGGCCGCAAGGTCCTCGACTTTGCCTGCGAACGCTGCGGCCGCGGCAGCGTCCACCTGGTCCAAAGACGTGGTGGGGCGCACCGTGAACATGGCATGGGAGCCGAGTGAGGATGCCTGCCCCAGGAATTCCCGGAGGTCCCGTTCCTCGCCGGACCTGACCGGGAAGGAAATGTCGTGTCCCAGCAGCGCAGGAGTTGCCCCAAGCCGCTCAGCGAACGCCGACGCCGAGTCCTCGCCCCACTCCAGGACAGCTCCCAGCAGGGGTTTGCCTTCCTCCGGAGCGGGCTCGGCGGCTGAGGCCGGACTTGCCGGCAGGACGGCCGCCAGGATGAACAACGCGGAGAACAGCACGGCCAGGAGCGCGCGGAGGCGGATGGCAGACGCCCCTACGGGCAGGGATGCGGTGGAAGTCGGCGTGCTGATGTGGTCCCCCCGGACTGCTGAGCTTGCGGTGATGGTGGCCGGTGCCCCAGCAAAACACTATCGGCTTGGCGGGCCGGGACCGCGGTCAACCCGCTGGAATACCGATGACCAGGGGCACGGCCCGCTCGGCACAGGACACCAGGACCAGGGTCTGCGGCCCCCCGGCCGCCCGGTTGTTGACGCCGGTATCGTCGCACCAGTCCATGCCGTACGGTACGGCGCCCACCAGCGCCCGGCCGGGGGACATGCCGGCCGGAACGGTGAACACAAAGGTAAACCCGCCGTCGTCGGTCATGGGTGCCAGTTCCGCCAGCACGGTGGTCCCCGCCGCGTCCCTGACCGTCACCTGGACCTGCGCCCCTGTACCGTAGCGGGCATCGCAGGTGGCGTCCGGCGCGGTAACGCTGACCGCGTCTCCGGGTTGCGCCGCGGACGGCACCACAGAGTACGCCGGCGGCATGCAGGGCGGCGGGGCAAAGGGGTCCCGGCAGCCGGCCACGCCCGCCAGGACCGACGCTCCGCACAACGTCACGGCAGCCGCCCTCACCCCGACGCGCCACCCGGGGTTCCCCCGCTTTCTGCCCATGGCCCGATTGTCCCGCCTGCCGTGCGGCGGCGGAAGCACGCGATGGTTACGGAACATGACGGCCCCTGCCGTGCGGGCCCGCGCGCCAAGTGTTACGTTTTTGGGGAGTAATGAGAACCGGCGCCAAGCCCTGACTGGCCGGTCGGCAACCCTCCCTTTCGCGGCGGGGTGCCTCAGGTGAATACTCGGCATATCGACCCATTCGAGCTGCAAGCGTGAGAGAAGGAGATCCGTCGTGTCTGACGCACCTGCCCCTGAAGAAAAACTGTCGTACCGGCTCATCACCGGCCCGGACGACCGTCATTTCTGCGAGCGGATCTCCGCCGCACTGGCAGAGGGCTATGTCCTGCACGGGAGCCCCGCCGCAACGTTCAACGGCAGCAGCGTCATCGTTGCGCAGGCACTGATCCTCCCCGCCGCCATCGCGACGGCGGACGCCGCCGTCGCCACCGCTGTGGAAGACCTCGAATTCGACGGCGAGGGCCACGCATGAGCTACGCCGGAGACCTCACCCCGCAGGAAGCCTGGGCCAGGCTGGAGCAGGGCGCCATCCTGGTGGACGTCCGCACCGAAGGCGAATGGGCACACATCGGCATCCCGGACACCAAAGCAACGGACAACGATCCGCTGTTCATCCAGTGGACGTTCCCCGGCGGCATCCCCAACCCGGAGTTCATCCCCGACCTCACCCGGCAGGCGCCGGAGGATACCGGCACGGAGCTATTGTTCCTCTGCCGCTCCGGCCAGCGTTCCATCGCCGCTGCCACTGCCGCGACGCAGGCCGGCTTCACCTCGTACAACGTCCTGGAAGGCTTCGAGGGCGAACCGGACCGCTACGGCGAGCGAACCGTCAACGGCTGGAAGAACCGCGGCCTGCCCACCAACCTCGGAAAGAACTAAGTGACCTTCAACGAAGACGCCGCCGGCTGGAGCGCCGATACCCAGGCGGTCCGCGGCGGGCTGGACCGCACCAACTTCCAGGAAACCACCGAGCCGGTGTTCCTGAACTCCGGTTTCGTGTACGAATCCGCTGCAGCAGCGGAGCGCGCCTTCACGGGCGAGGACGAACGGTTCGTCTACTCCCGCTACGGCAACCCGTCCGTGGCCACGTTCCAGGAACGCCTCAGGCTGCTGGAGGGCACCGAGGCGTGCTTTGCGACGGCGTCCGGAATGTCCGCAGTGTTCACCGCCCTGGGTGCGCTGCTGGCTGCCGGGGACCGCGTGGTGGCGGCCCGCTCCCTGTTCGGATCCTGCTTTGTGATCCTGAACGAGATCCTGCCGCGCTGGGGAGTGGAGACGGTATTCGTGGACGGGCCGGACCTTGACCAGTGGCGTGAGGCCCTGTCGGAGCCCACCACCGCAGTGTTTTTCGAATCGCCGTCCAACCCGATGCAGGAAATCGTGGACATCGCCGCCGTCAGCGAACTGGCGCACGCCGCCGGGGCCACCGTCGTCGTCGACAATGTCTTTGCCACTCCCCTGCTGCAGCGCTGCGGCCAGTTCGGCGCGGACGTGATTGTCTATTCGGGGACCAAGCACATCGATGGGCAGGGACGCGTCCTGGGCGGGGCCATCCTGGGCACCAAGGAATTCATCGACGGCCCGGTCAAACAGCTGATGCGCCACACAGGACCCGCACTGTCCGCATTCAACGCCTGGGTGCTCACCAAGGGCCTGGAGACGATGGCCCTGCGCGTGAACCATTCCTCCGCGTCCGCACTGCGGATCGCCGAATGGCTCGAACAGCAGCCCGCCGTCAGCTGGGTCAAGTACCCGTTGCTCACCTCCCACCCGCAGTACGAACTCGCCGCCAGGCAGATGAAGGCCGGCGGGACCGTCCTCACCCTGGAGCTGGCGACCACCGGTGGCCGGTCCGGCAAGGATGCAGCCTTTGCGCTGCTGGATGCCTTGCGGATCATCGATATTTCCAACAACCTCGGCGACGCCAAATCGCTGATCACCCACCCGGCCACTACCACCCACCGCGCCATGGGCCCGGAAGGCCGTGCAGCCATCGGCCTCAGCGACGGCGTAGTGCGGTTGTCCGTCGGCCTGGAGGATGTGGACGATCTCATCGGCGACCTGGAACAGGCACTCAAGCAGATCTGACGGGCCGGACGGTTGCCATCTGCGTGCCTGTGCCCGGTGCCGGTTGGCGGAGTCCGCTGGCTGCCGTCTGCCGGACTGCCGACGTGAGCTGGTTCAGCACCGGGGAGTCGATCTTCCAGCGCTGCCAGTAGAGGGCCACGTCTACGGGATGCCCGGGGGCCAACTCCACGAGCTCGCCCCTTCCAATCGCCGGCAGGCAATGCGGTTCGGGCAGCAGGCCCCACCCAAGCCCCAGCCGGATGGCCTGCGCGAACTCTGCCGACGACGGCACATAGTGGCGTGGCGCGTCCAGGGCCGCACCGGTCATCTTTCGGAAGAACCCCTCCTGCAGGTCGTCCTTCCGGTCGAAGTCCACCACCGGAGCACGGCCGGCTGCTGCAAGGTCCGGCCCGTCCGGCCACCAGCGGCGTACATATTCCGGACTGGCCACGGCGCGGTACCTCAGGGCACCAAGGGCTTCCACGCTGCACCCCTGCACCGGCTCCGGGTTCGCTGTCACGGCCGCCATCACCTCACCGGTGCGGAGGAACCGGGTGGAATGCTGTTCGTCCTCGCGGCGCAGTTCAAAGCAGGCGCCGGGATCTGCGGGAAGGCTTGCCAGTGCCTGCATGAACCAGGTGGAGAGTGAATCGGCGTTCACCACCAGGGGAATGGGCGCACTGGGCCGGTCCTGCGTGCCGCCAAGCTCAGCCTGCGCATCCCATTCCAGTTGCCGGACCTGGCGGGCATAACGGAGGACCGCCTCACCCGCCGGGGTCGGGCGGGCCGGGTTGGTGCGCTGCAGGAGGATCTGGCCCGCCACGTCCTCCATCGCCTTGAGCCGCTGGGAGACCGCGGAGGGTGTGACGAAGAGACTGCGCGCGGCGGCCTCCAAAGTCCCGCCGTCAACGACGGCGGCGAAAGTCCGCAATTGCTCCAGCTGGAACATCCTCATTAGCGTTCCTTAATATAGGTAAGAATAATTAGCTGGCGTAATTCTACGCCGGCCCATACGTTGGAAGCATGGAATTAGCTGCCCACCTCACCGTTATCGCGCTGGGTTTCGGCACCGGCCTGGCCCTCATCGTGGCTATCGGGAGCCAGAACGCGTTCGTCCTCCGGCAGGGCATCCGCGGCGAGCACGTTGCAGTCGTCGTACTGGTCTGCAGTGTCTCCGATGCGCTGCTGATCGCCGGCGGCATCGCCGGGATCGGTGTCCTCATCCAGGCCAGCCCGGTGGTGGTGGACGTGGCGCGTTACGGCGGCGCCGCTTTCCTGGTGGGTTACGGCGCTTTGGCCGCCCGGCGGGCCATCCGCCCGGGAGCGCTGACAGCGACAGGCAAGCAGAAGGCCCTCAGCGCCGGGGCGGCCCTCTCCACCGTGTTGGCCCTGACCTGGCTCAATCCGCATGTCTACCTGGACACCGTGCTTCTGCTCGGTTCGGTGGCCAACCAGCAGGATCAGGGCCTGCGGTGGTGGTTTGGAGCCGGGGCCGTCGCCGCCAGTGGGGCATGGTTCAGCGCGCTGGGCTTCGGCGCCCGGGTCCTGCGGCCGTTCTTCGCCCAGCCGTCATCGTGGCGGCTCCTTGATGCCCTGATCGCGGTGGTCATGCTCTCATTGGGAGTCCGACTCGCCGCGGGCCTCTGACTGATCCATGGCCGCCACCTGGTGTTCGGTTGTGGCTCATCCGAGGGCCACACGGTCAGGTTGCCGTTCCCCGTGGTGATCGGAGGTGATGTTCATAGCCATCCCGGCGAGGTTCGATGACGCGGCCGGCAGGCCGCCGACCCCGGCGATCTGGACCTCCGTGGAGCTGAAGCCCGGGATCGGGTGTCGGCGGGGAGGAGCCACGGAAGTTGATGGTCGTCCCAGGGTCGGCGCCGCCAGCGAAGCCACCGTATCGGTAGTCGACGACAGCCCGGAGCCCCACCTGGAAGACGTGCCGCACACCGCCGCGTGACGGCTAGGACTGGCGCACCCTCAAGAGTTCCGGCGCCTCCGCAACCTCGGCAAGCCCGGACGTCCCGCGCATGGTCACCCCCACGGCGTGGATGACCACGGCCCCCAGCCCGCCGTCGTCGGGCGCTGCACTGTCCATCGCGGATTCCTGCACGCGGCGCTGCTCAGCGGAGCCGGTACCCCGGGCAATAATGTCCTCAATGCCCTGCCTCGCAAGCGAGAGTTCACCTTGTTCCTGAAGGACCGGCGCCAGATAGTCCACCAGGGACCGGACCACGTCCACAGCCGGTGCAGGACGGAAAGTGCCAAAGTCCAGCAACTCGCCGCGCAGGCCGCTGCTGCTCGCCTGCCATGCCGCCATGCGGAGCAGCACTGTGGGTACAGGTGCGGGATCCACGCCGTCGCGCCATTCCCTGCTGGCCGATTCCACCAGCGCCCTCACCAGGACCGCAATCAGCGCGGCATCCTCGGCGCGGAGGCAGACGTCGGCCACCCTGACCTCGACAGTGGGGTGGTTCCGGGAAAGCCGGGCATCGAAGTAGAGCATGCCCTCATCCAGCATCACGCCGCTGTCCAGCAGGCGCGTCACCACCCTCCGGTACGCCGAGTACGTCCCGTAGATGCCCGCCGGACCGGACGTGGGCCAGCGGTTCCACGCCTGGGTGCGGTAGCTCTCGAACCCCGTAGGCATCCCGTTCCAGAACGGTGAATTGGCACTCAGCGCGGTCAGGACGGCCAGCTTGTCCCGGATCCGGTCCAGCACCGCCACGCCCTCTTCGGGGGACTCAACGAATGTGTGGACGTGGAAGCCACAGGTCAACTGCTCCTGGGCTGTGAGGCCGAACCGTTCCAGCATGCGCGCGTACCGCGGGTCCGGGGTGGTGTGGCTCGTCGATGCCAGGGGCGAGGTTGCCAGCGCAACTACCCTGGCGCCGTTCTTGCGCGCCGCCTGGTCGGCGAGCAACCGGCCCGCCCTGATCTGCGGCAGCAGTTCGGCGTACTCCAGGCACGGACGCGTCTGGGTCTCGATCTGCTCAAGCTTCAGCTCGGCACTCAAGCCCATTTCGTCGTCGTCGTAAGCGGTCCGGTCCTCCGCCTCCAGCCCATGCGGATCAGCAGGTGCGTCGTCCGCGGCGAGCCGGCGGCCGGACAGCAGGGCGTCCGCGAGGGCCAGCGGCTCCCCCGTGTCCGGATCAACGATCAGGAGCTCTTCCTCGACGCCGAATGTACGCATGCCTATATTGTGCGTCACGTCCGGGCCGGTTAGCCGGGTGCCCGCGGATCATGACGAACCGCGAACGGAGGACTTTGCCAACCATCCGCCCGTTCAACGCCGGTCACGCCGGGATGACGCGGTTCCCGGCGTGACCCCGGCGATTGACCGGGCAGAATCCGCAGGCTAGTCCTGGAAGTATTCGATCTTCGCGCCGATGGTGTTCAGTCTTTCAGCCAGGTCCTCGTAGCCGCGCTCGATCACGTAGATGTTCCGAAGTTCGGACACGCCCCTGGCGGCGAGCATGGCCAGCAGCAGGCAGGCGGCAGGACGGAGGGCGGGCGGGCAGCCCACCTCAGCCGCGCGCCACTTGGTAGGACCCTTGACGTAGATCCGGTGCGGATCCAGCAGCTGCACCTGGGCGCCGAGCCGGTTCAACTCCGTGAGGTAGATGGCCCGGTTTTCGTAGACCCAGTCGTGGATCATGGTCTGGCCCTCGGCATTGGCCGCGATCACCGCAAAGAACGGCAGGTTGTCGATGTTCAGCCCGGGAAATGGCATGGGGTGGATCTTGTCCTCCGGAGCCCGCAACTCCGAAGGCTTCGTGGTCACGTCCACAAGCCGGGTACGCCCGTTGCGTGCCATATATTCGCCGGAGACCTCCAGCTTCTGGCCCATCTGCTCCAGCGTGGCCAGCTCGATCTCCATGAACTCGATGGGAACCCGGCGGATGGTCACCTCGGAGTTGGTGACGATCCCGGCAGTGATCAGGCTCATCGCCTCGATGGGGTCCTCGGAAGGGAAGTATTCAATATCGACGTCGATGAAGGGCAGGCCGCGGATCTTCAGGGTGGTGGTGCCCACACCCTCAATGGCAACACCCAGCATCTGCAGGTAGAAACAGAGGTCCTGCACCATGTAATTGGGGCTGGCATTGCGGATGACCGTGGTCCCCCTGCGGTGCGCGGCCGCCATGATGGCGTTCTCCGTCACCGTATCGCCCCGCTCCGTGAGCACAAACGAGCGGTCAAGGTCATCGGCCTGCGGAGCCTGCACGGCGTAAAAACCCGCCGTCGCCTCAACGGAAAGACCGAACTGGCGCAGCGCCTGCATGTGCGGTTCCACGGTTCGGGTGCCGAGGTCGCAGCCCCCGGCATACGGCAGCCGGTACTCCTGCGACTCGTCCAGGAGCGGGCCCAGGAGCATGATGACGCTTCGCGTTCGGCGGGCCGCGTCAACGTCCATGGCATCGAGGTCCAACACGGCCGGCCGGCGAAGCTGGAGATCGGTGTCGTTGAGCCAGGTACATTCGACGCCGATGCTGGTCAGCACCTCGACGATCCTGTTCACTTCCTCGATCCGGGCGAGCCGGCGCAGGACAGTGGTGCCGCGGTTGATCAGGCTGGCACAGAGAAGGGCCACACCGGCGTTCTTGCTGCTGTTGACCTCCACGGCGCCGGAGAGTGTCCGGCCGCCTTCCACCCTCAGGTGGGTCATCTGGGATTTCCCGACCTTAACGATGCTGTGGCCGAAAATGGCCTCCAGCCGCTGGATCATCTTCAGGCTCAGGTTCTGTTTGCCTTGCTCCATGCGCGCGACGGCGCTCTGGCTCGTGCCGAGCTCCGAGGCCAGCTGGCCCTGGGTCCAGCCTTTCTGGCTGCGGGCATCCCTGAGGGTGGCGGCAACGTGTTCTGCGGTTTCCTGAGTCATACCAAAAAAATATCATGCATGAGCTATTTTTGCGTGTTGAGCCGGTCCTGCGCGTCCAAGCTCACACAAATACCCACCTGATGCGATACGTCCTTCATCGGCGCAACCTCCTTGACCCTGCCTGCCGGCGCGGAGGACACTGAAAAGACCGGCAAGCCCGGCAACGACGGAGGCCCCCATGCGCACGGCAGCGACCCGAACGGCACTCATTCCCGCCGTGGCATTGTTGCTGATGGCCCTGGCCCTGTGGCTGGCGCCGTCCGCAACCGCGGCGCCTTCCGACGGCGACGGGGACGGCAACCACACACTGCTCGGAAACGACATCTCCTGGCCCCAGTGCAACAGGGCGCTCCCCAAGGACGCCGCCTTCGGCATAGTCGGCGTCAACAACGGACTGGCCAACACCACCAATCCCTGCCTGGCGGAGCAGCTGGAGTGGGCCGAAGCCATAGGGGAGACAGATCAGCCTCCCAGCACCGGCCAGCCCGCCATTGCCTTGTACGTCAATACCGCCAACCCTGGCCTCACCGGGTCCTGGTGGCCCACCAGCAATGAATACCCCGTGGGCAGGACTGTGGCGAATCCCTATGGCGACTGCGCCAAGGCCGCGGAGCGGGTTGGGGAAGCCTGTTCCTATATGTACGGCTACGCCAAGGCCTACGACGACGCCTACGTCCGTGGCATCGCCAGCCCCTCCGACTACCTGTGGTGGCTTGACGTGGAAACCGGCAACTCGTGGTCCACCGACAGGGACTGGAACCGCGCAGTCCTTGAAGGCATGACCGCCTTCTTCCACAGCATAAAGGCCGACGTCGGCATCTACTCCTCGGGCTACCAGTGGGCACAGCTCGTGGGCGAGGTGGGCAGCTCCAGCAATCTCCACCCGCTGCCCAGCTGGCTTGCCGGCGCCCGAACCGTGACCGGAGCGAAGGCCAGGTGTTCAGATCCTCCGTTGACGGCAGGTGGCGAAGTGACGATGACGCAGTTTGTGTCCAGGGGTTTCGACTATAACTACTCCTGCACCTGACCGGCCGCCCGCCGGGAACGCGTGACGGGCCAGGGCAAGGCCTACTTGCCGATCGCGGCCTTGCTCTCGCTGATCCACTGTTCCGCAGCCTTCTCCGGTGTCAGCCGTTTGAAGAGCACTTCGGTGTTGATCCGGGCGGTGATTTCCGAGACAGCGGTGGAACCGGTGGGGCCGATGAACGTTGGAGCAAATTTAAGCTTGCCGATCTCGTCGATGTAGGCAGCCTCCGCCTTGCCCTGTGGCGTCAGGAGGTCCTGGATTGCTGAGCGCATCTGCGGGTTGCTCGGTACTCCGCGGTCACTCTGGACCACCTTGGCCGCTTCTTCGTTATTGACCAGGAAGTTGACCAGTTTGGCGGCGGCCTCGGGCTGTTTGCTCCGGGCGGAAACCGTATAGAACTGTGAGGACTGCAGCCAGATGCCGGGCGTGGGCTTTTCCCCGGGCAGCTTCAGGAGCTTCAGTTCCGCACCGGAAGCCTTGCTCAGGGCGGTCAGCGAGTTGCTCCAGGTCAGCATCATTCCCGCCTGCCCCATGCCCATCAGTGTCTGTTCGGTGCTGACGTTGAGCTTTTCCACCGTCTCCGAAGCACCCGGCGCCGCCCCCGATTCGCTCAGCCCCAGCGAGTAGGCAAAGTAGTCCTCCACGGTATCCTTCTCCAGCCCCAACTGCCCGTCCTTGGTGTACAGGGACTCCTCGCGCTGCCGGGCAAAGGCGTCCAGGGAGTCGTGGGTCAGGACGGTGGCGGTGCCGTACGTTCCCTTGGGGCTCTTCGCTGTCACGTCAGCCGCCGCGCCGGCAAAGTCCTCCCAGCTCCAGCTGCTGTCATCGGGCAGGGGCACGCCGGCGGCCTGGAAGACCGCCGGATTGGCCACAATGGCGAGGGCGTTGGCGCCGGTTGAGACGCCGTACTGCTTGCCGTCCACCTGTCCGTTCTGGAGGGCACCTTCGTCGAAGGCAGAAAGGTCCAGCGTTCCCTCCACAGTGGAGAGGTCCAGCAGCGCACCGCGGTTGGCGTACTCCGCCGGGTAGGCCCCTCCCATGGTGATGACGTCCGGAGCATCGTTGGCCGCCACCTGCGTGGCCAGCTTGTCAAAGTAGCCGCCGATATCCCCGTACTCGGCCTTGACCTTGATGGTGGGATTTTCCGCTTCAAAGGCTTTGATCGCCTTGTTGGTCAGCTCCGCCCGGGTTGCATTCCCCCACCAGGAAAAACGGATCTCAACATTGCCGGAGTCCGGCTGGCCGGACGAATCATTGGAGCAGGCCGTGAGGCCGAGGAGGCCAATGGCGGTGAGGACAGCGATGGATGTGCGGGCTCTTCGGATGATGCTACGCGCCATTGGGTACACGACCTTCTGCTAAGAAACCGATTTCCCGAAACTATCAAGATGTTTCCGGAAGATCAATGGGTGGCGTGTAAGGGATTCCGCGGCAGGCTATCCGCCGACGTAATTCCAGGTGCCCGCCCATACGGCGGCACCGACGGCGGCCGCCGCCAGCAGCGCGCCGCCGGCCAGGACCCACACGTCGAGCAGGCTGTACGTTGATTCACGCGCCCAGGTCCGCTCCGCGCCCCCGAACCCGCGCGCCTCCATGGTCACTGCCAGCCGCGATGCCCGCCGGATGGCCTGGACCAGGAGCCCGAAGCTCTGGCCAAGGGTGGCCTTCAACCGCTGCAGCGGATTGCCGCGCGAACCTACCCCCCGGGCACGGCGGGCCATCCCGATGGTCTGCCATTCCTCCGCCATGAGGCCGACGAGCCGCATCGCGGCAAGGGTCCCCAGCACGAACCGGTGCGACAGCCTGGCCTTTTGCGCCAGCGCATCGGCAAGGTCAGTCGGATCGGTGCAGCTCATCAGCAGGACGGCCGGCAACGCGATCGCCAATCCGCGCAGCATGAAACCCAGGCCAAGCTCCAGCGAGCCTTCGCTCATGGACCAGATGCCGACGTCGAGCAGGATCCTTCCGCTGTCCGGCGCCAGGATGGAGGTGCTCCAGCCGCCCACCGCCGCCGCGAGGATCAGCGGCCAGCCGCGCTGCCACAGGAGCGTCAGGGTCAGCCCGGCGAGCGGGAAAAGCAGCAGTTCGCCGGCGAGCGCCACGGAGGCGGACACCCAGTCGATGGAGAGCGCCAGGACAACCGTCATAAAGACGACGGCGGCGAACTTGCTCAGCGGGTTGGCACGGGTCAGCAGGGACTGGTTTCCGCTGAGACTCAGCTGCTTCCTCATGGCGCCACCGTTTCAGGGGCGGCGAGCCGGAGTTCGGTGCCGCCCAGGACGGCGCTGAACTCGGCATCGTGCGTCACGGAGACCACGGCTGTGCCGGCGTCCAGCAGTTCGGCGAGGAAGGAGGCCAGTTCCGCCCAGGTGTTGGCGTCCTGCCCGAAGGTGGGCTCGTCCAGGACCAGCACCCGCGGGTGGGCCGCGAGCACGGTGGCCACGGACAGCCGCCGCTTTTCGCCGCCCGAGAGCGTGTACGGGTTGGCGTCCACCAGCCCGGTCAGCCGGAGCCGCTCCAGGAGCTCATCGACGCGTTCCTCGCCATGGCCCAGGTGCCGCGGCCCGAACATCAGCTCGTCCAGGACGTTCCCGGTGACAAACTGGTGCTCCGGTTCCTGGAACACGGTTCCGATCCGGGCAATCAGCTGCTCCGCTTTCCAGGTGTAGGGGTCGATCCCGGCGCCTCCGCTCAGGTCCACGGTGGCCGACACTGCCCCGGCCACTGGAGCCAGCAGCCCGGCCAGAGTCAGGGCAAACGTGGATTTTCCCGAGCCGTTGGGGCCGGTGACCGTCAGGGCCTGCCCCGCGCGGACCTGCGCGGAGATGCCCTGCTGGACCGGGAGGGGAGGAACGGCCTTGAAACGGCGGCGGCGTGGCTGTTCCCGGGACACAGCCAGATCCTCGGCCGCCAGCAGAAGGTCGCCGGTTCCGCCGGACGTCCGGTTACGGGTGGCCGGAACAAGGCCCGGGACCCAGACTCCGGCCGCGATCAGCATTGTCCTGGCTTCGGCCAGGACCCGGTCCGGCGGCCCGTCCAGCAGTACCGCGGGATCGGCCGCAGAGCCCGGCTGCAGCACCACGATCCGGTCCACGAGGTCTTTCCAGACGGCCACCCGGTGTTCCACCACCACCAGGGTGGCTCCGGTCTTGTCCAGGCAGCGGCCCACGGCGTCACGGACTTCCAGGACACCCGCGGGGTCCAGGTTGGCCGTGGGTTCGTCCAGCAGGATCAGGCCGGGCCGCATGGCGAGGATTCCGGCCAGCGCCAGCCGCTGCTTCTGGCCCCCGGACAGTGCCGACGTCGGGTGGTCCAGCGGCAGGCGGGAGAGCCCGACGTCCTCAAGCGCCTCGTGCACGCGGGTCCAGATCTCCGGGCGCGGAACGGCGAGGTTTTCGGCACCGAAGGCGACGTCGTCGCCCACGCGGGAGAGGACCACCTGCGTTTCGGGGTCCTGCTGCATCAGCCCGGCCCGGCCGCGCCGTTCACGCGGGGACGAGCCGTCAATCAGGAGCGAGCCTGATTCATCGGAATCGCCGTCGTCGTTTACATCGCCCAGCACCCCAGCGAGGGCGTGCAGCAGCGTGGACTTGCCGGCGCCGGACGGGCCCAGCAGCAGTATGCGCTCCCCCGGCCGGATGTCCAGGTCCAGGGCGCGCACCGCGGGCCGGGACCGGCCGGCATGCCGCCAGCCCCAGCCGCGGGCAGTGACGGCGGCGGGCCACACCGCACCGGAGGCGCCGCCGTCGTGATCTGCGGGCATCAGGAGAAAACAGGCTCCGCCGCAGCTTTGCGGGAAGCGAAGGAGCTCAGCACGCCTGTCCTGGCCAGGCCACGGGTGGCGATCCAGGACAGCCCGCCGGCAATGACCGCGCCGGAGACCGCTGTGAACACGATGTACGCGAGCTTGTCGGCACCCGGGTAGGCAATGTTCCAGCCCCATGGCGCAAAGGAGTCATTCAGTCCGCACATCAGTCCGGCGGCAGCGCCGGCCAGGAGCGAGACCGGCAGGTTGAACTTCCTGTAGACGAAGATGGCAAAGATGATCTCCGCTCCGAGGCCCTGGACAAAGCCGGAGAAGAGCACGGAGGTGCCGTATGGGGAGCCCATGAACAGTTCGCCCGTGGCGGCTACCGTCTCGCAGAAAACCGCCGCGCCAGGCCTGCGGATGATGAGCATGCCCAGCACGGCCGGAATCATCCAGCCGCCGGCGATAAGGCCCGTAAGCGGCGGATACGCGGCGTTCATGGGCGGCGAAACGGCGGCGGCACCCTGGGACCAGGCCCAGAAGATCACCCCGCCGGCGATGGCGATGAGGGCGGCCACCACGATGTCGACGACGCGCCAGGTGTAACCGGTCTTCTTGATTGCTGCAGTGCTCATGTGGTCCTCCTGAGGAACAGGAGGGGAAAGTGCCCCGGTGTCCGGCGATGGCCGCCGTTGCCGCACACTTCGAGAACTCGACTCCCTTGCGCCGGTACTAACCGGATCAGGTTCGAGGGTCTGCGGCTGTCCCGCACTCTCAGCGCCCACCTGCGGTCCCTGGCAATGCCAGTGATGCCCGACGGCGGCGCTCCCCTGTCGTAATAAAATCTGCCCTTGTGGGCGTGGTCCAGTTTACACCGCGGGGCGGGTAGATTGTGGGCCATGACTGCCAACGACCCGACTGTGACCGCGTTCAATCCCGACTCCCGCGCACCCCAGGCCGAAGGGCTGCTGGAGGCACTGATCACCAGGATCGAGGCCGAGGTCGACGAACTGCAGTTCCCGCATTTCACCAAGGACGATTCGCTCAACCTGGGGCTGCTGTTGGTGGAACTGGGGAAGACGCGCCGGCTGCCCATCGCCATCGATATCACCCAAGGTGACCAGGTGCTCTTCCACGTGGCCCTTGATGGCGCCACCCCGGACAACGAGCACTGGATCCGGGCCAAGCAGCGGACCGCAGCCAGGTACGAGGTCCCCTCCCTGCTGGTAGGCCTTCGCGGCAGGCTGCACGGCGGCCGGATCGAGGACCACGGCTGGTTCGACGAAGCAACCTACGCCCCGCACGGCGGCTCCTTCCCCCTGTATGTGGCCGGCGTCGGCGCGGTGGCCACCGTCACCGTTTCCGGGCTCCCCCAGCAGCAGGACCACGATCTCGTGGTGGAGGCCCTGCGCGAAATCCTGGGGTCCATGCGGGCGGAGTGACCGCCCAGGGCAACTGCACTTCATCGGGGCACGGCGGGCCACGGCGGTTGCGGCGGTTGACACCCGGCGCAGATGCTACAAGGATGATGTCGATTCGGAAAGCGTTTTCTCGCGAGAGCCGCAGCAGTCAGGGCCGACAGCTTCAGGAGGGCGTGCGCCATGCACAGCCAGCACACCATCAACCGCAAAACCTTGGTCCGCCGCCATAACGTGGAGCAGCGGAACCTGGACCCGCGGAGCCCGGTGTCCGTGGGCAACGGCGAATTCTGTTTCACCGCGGACCTCACCGGGCTGCAGAGTTTCCCGGCCGCGTATCCGGTGGGCGCGCGCAGTGAACTGCCACCGGGGACACTGCTCGGAACCCAGTCCCAGTGGGGCTGGCATTCCGTTCCCCCCGCAGAGGACCACACACTGGCCGGTTCCACGGTCCTGTACGATTCCCCCCGCGGCCCGGTTCCATACGTGGACATGGTGGGCGGGATCGTGGACGGGCGGGAAACGGACGCTGCCCGCGGCGAGACGTGGCTCCGGGCCAACCCGCACCGCCTGGACCTGGGCCGGATCGGGTTCGCCTGGGCCGACGCAGGGCATGGGGCGGGCGCCGGGGTCACCACGTCCCTCCCGCTGGCCGCCGGGGACATCACCCACCCGGTCCAGACGCTGGACCTGTGGACGGGAACCATCACCAGCACTTTCACCCTTCGCGGCATGCCGGTCAAGGTCACCACCGCCTGCCACCCGGACCGGGACCAGATCGGCGTTGTGGTGGAGTCACCGGCCCTGCAGCACGGGCTGGTGGTCACCCTCGCTTTCCCCTACGGTTCCGAGGCCTGGCACGACGCCGCCGACTGGAACCGCCCCGATGCCCACAGCACGACGCTGGCTGGACCTGTTCCTGCCGGAGCCGGCCTGCAGAGCTGGACTGCCGGCCGCACGCTGGACACGTCCGGTTACCAGGTGACGGTCTCAGGGAAGGACCTGCGGCTGGACCAGGCCGGACGGCACGTGCTGCTGCTCCGGCCCGCGGCCGGGCAGGACGTCCTTGACGTCGCCGTCCAGTTCACCAGCACGGGCCAGGGCGACTGCGTCCTGCGCGGTTCAGGCGGGACGCCCGAACCCGCTGCCGGCACCGCCGTCGTCGAGGCTTCCGGAGCACACTGGCCGGCGTTCTGGCAGTCCGGCGGGGCCATTGACCTTCACGCCACGGAGGATCCCCGGGCCGCTGAACTCGAGCGGCGGATCGTCCTCTCGCAGTACCTGACCGCCATCAACTGCGCGGGATCCCTGCCGCCGCAGGAAACAGGATTGGTATGCAACTCCTGGCGCGGCCGCTTCCACCTGGAGATGCACTGGTGGCACGCCGCCCACTTCGCCCACTGGAACCGCACGGAACTGCTGCTTCCCGGCCTCCGCTGGTACACCACCGTTCTCGAACCAGCCCGCCAGACGGCCAAAGAACAGGGGTTCGACGGCGTCCGCTGGCCCAAGCAGGTGGGGCCGGACGGGCGCGAAAGCCCCAGCCCGATCGGTACCTTCCTCATCTGGCAGCAGCCGCACCCCATCCACCTCGCCGAACTGGCTTACCGGGCACGGCCCCTCCCGTGAACTGCTCGAGGAATTCGCGGAGGTGGTCTTCGAAACAGCCCGTTTCATGGCCAGCTTCGCGCACCCTACGGACCGCGGCTTTGAGCTGGGCCCGCCCCTGATCCCCGCGCAGGAAAGCTACGAAGCCATCCGCGGCACTGTCACCAACCCCACCTTTGAACTGGCGTACTGGCAGTGGGCGCTCCACACCGCCAATGCGTGGCGGGAGCGGCTGGGACTCGAGCAACAGGAAGACTGGCGGGCCGTTGCGGACGGCATGGTCCTGCCACGCACCGTCAACGGCGTCTACGCCGCGATCGACGTCGAGCCCTTCACCATCCGCACGGACCACCCGTCCATGCTGTGCGCGCTCGGCGTGCTGCCGCAGACCCGCCTGATCGATCCGGCCATCATGCGCGCCACGCTCGCGGACGTCCTCGCAGACTGGGACTGGGACAGCACGTGGGGCTGGGACTACCCCGTGATGGCCATGACCGCGGCCCGGCTGGAAGATCCGGAGACCGCCGTCGACGCCCTGCTCCAAGGTGCCGGAAAGAACACAGCCCTCCCCAACGGGCATAACCGTCAGACTGACTCGTTACCCCTCTACCTGCCGGGCAACGGCGGGCTGCTTGCCGCCGCCGCCCTGATGGCGGCCGGCTGGGATGGCGGACCGGACCGGAACGCCCCGGGGTTCCCCGCGGGCTGGACCGTGGCCTGGGAAGGCCTGGTGCAGGCACCCTAGCCGCTAGGCTAGGAGAAGTCCTGAATTCACGTCGCAAGGAGGCACCGAATGAACTTTTTCATCAAACTGCTGGGCACGGGCATCAGCCTGCTGGCGGGCTTCGCCGGAACCAAGGCCGTGGATGCCATCTGGGAGAAGACCACCGGCAACAAGCCGCCGAAGGACGGGAAGGACGACGTTCCCACGACGCTCCGCTCAGCCCTGACGTTTGCGCTCGTGTCGGCCTCGGTCAGCGCCATCATCCAGGTCCTGGCCAACCGCGGCACGCAGCGGGCCATTACGCGCTTCGCCAAGAGCCAGGACATCGTCTAGGCGCGGAGAGCGCGCCCAGCGGTCAGTCCTGGCGGCCGCCGTCGGAAGTATCCTCACGGGATGCTTTGGCGGCGGCTTTCTGCACTACTGCCTCCAGCTCATCAGAGGTCAGCAGCTCCCGGTGAAGGTGCTTGGTGCGGTAACCGGCCCGGCCCACCATATGCGCGGACACCGGCACCGTGAGGAGCTGGAAGATCCAGGCCACCAGCAGCACCGGCCACACCCACCAGGTCCGCATCTGCAGCCCGATGGACGCCAGCAGCAGGAACAGGCCCAGCACCTGGGGCTTGGTGGCGGCATGCATCCTGCTGAGCAGGTCAGGGAACCTGAGCAGGCCCACGGCTGCGGCCAGGGACATCAGCGCCCCCACGACCATAAAGACGGCGGACACCGTGTCAATGACGGTGTCGATGGCGTTCGGTTCAGGACTCATGGAGCTTCTCCCGCCGGTCGGCCACGAAGCGGGCCACGGTCACCGAGCCGATGAAGCCGATGATGGACAGCGCCACGAGGAGCATGAGGTTGTTCAGGTGCCTGTTCACTGCCATGTCGATGCAGAGGGCGGCGCCCAGGATGGCCAGCAGGACGTCGGAGGCGAGCACCCGGTCAAGCAGCGACGGGCCCCGGGCGATCCTGATGATGGCGCCCGCGGCAGCCAGGGAAAGGATGACTGCGGTGGCAGTCAGGACGATCTGCATCATGCGGTGGCCTCCTGGCGGACCTGGTCCAGTTCTTCCTGGGTGCCCATGATCCGGATCAGCCCTGCTTCGATGTTGCGGACGTCCGCGCGGAGGTTCTCCACGTCCTCGGTACCGCTGATGTTGAGCCCGTGCAGGTACAGGGTGGAGGTGGAGCGGTCCACTTCCACCACCAGGGAGCCAGGGATCAGGGAGATGACGTGGCCCACGGCGGTGACCATCAGGTCCTGGTGGCTGCGCAGCGGTACGGCGACGACGGCGTTGGTCACCTGTGGTCCGCGGACAACGGCCAGGTACATGACCTGGAAGCTGGCTGCCACCACCCGGCCCAGGAACCCCAGCGCAAAAGGAATCGCGTACAGGATGTTGAAGCGGCCGCTCAGTTCAACGGGCGGAAGGTAGAACATCCGGGCGACGGCGACGGCGAGGATGGCCCCGAACAGCAGGTTGCCGGGGCTGAAGTCCTGCCACAGGGCACCCCAGACGATCACCAGCCAGACCAGGAGCGGCAGTTCCTGGCGCAGGGAGATCCGCCGGCGGCTCATTTGCCTCCTCCTGAAGTGAGGATCAGCGGCACGGCCGTCTCTTCGCCCAGCACCGCCTGGATGTAGGAGGTCCTGTTCAGCATTTCCTGGGCCGCCTGGTCCGAGACTTTGAACAGCGGACCGGCGAAGACCGTCAGGGCCACGCCCATCAGCACCAGCCCCAGCGTGGAACCCACCATGGTGCGCGGGAGCAGCGTGACGTTGTTACGGCCGCCGCGGCGCCCGGTATCTGAATCCTCGCGCGCGGCGAGCAGGACCGGGTCCGGGTACTCGGCGTCCGAGGGCTTGCGCCAGAACGCACGGTTCCAGACCCTGGCGACGGCCAGGAGGGTCAGGAGGCTGGTGAGTACGCCGCCGATGACCAGCGCGTAGGCCAGCGGAGTGCCCAGTTCCACGCCCGCCTGCATCAGGCCCACCTTGCCCAGGAAGCCGGAGAACGGCGGGATGCCGGCCAGGTTCATGGCCGGGACGAAGAACAGCAGGGCCAGCAATGGCGAGAGTTTCGCCAGGCCCGCCAAGCGGTCCACTGAGGAGCTTCCGCCCCTGCGTTCAATGAGCCCGGTGACCAGGAAGAGGCTGGTCTGGATGGTGATGTGGTGCGCCACGTAGAACACGGCGGCACCGAGTCCGGCCGCTGAGGACATCGCCAGGCCGAACACCATATAGCCGATGTGGCTGACCAGGGTAAAGGAGAGCAGACGTTTGATGTCGCTTTGGGCCAGGGCGCCGAGAATTCCCACCACCATGGTCAGCAGCGCCGCCACCATCAACGGCGTGTTCAGGGAGTCGCCGGGGAAGAGGAGCGTTTCGGTGCGGACCATGGCGTACACACCCACTTTTGTCAGCAGGCCGGCGAACACGGCAGTGACCGGTGCCGGCGCCGTGGGATAGGAGTCCGGGAGCCAGAAGGACAGCGGGAACACGGCGGCCTTGATGCCGAACGCCACCAGCAACATCACGTGGAGCAGGGTCTTGGTTCCCTGGTCCAGGTCTGCGAGCTTGATGGCGAGGTCGGCCATGTTCACTGTGCCGGTGGCGCCGTAGACCATGGCGATGGAGATCAGGAACAGCACCGAGGAGACCACCGATACCACCACGTAGGTGACGCCTGCGCGGATCCGGGGACCGGTGCCGCCCAGGGTCATCAGGACGTAGCTTGCCGTCAGCAGGATTTCGAATCCTACGTAGAGGTTGAACAGGTCCCCGGAGAGGAAAGCGTTGGAGACGCCCGCCACCAGGATCAGGTACGTGGGGTGGAAGATCGACACCGGGGCGTCCTGGTCGCCGTCGGCCATGCCCTGGCCCGTGGCGTAGACAAGCACGGCCAGGCTCACCGCGGAGGACACCACCAGCATCAGGGAGGAGAACTGGTCCACCACCATCACGATGCCCCAGGGCGGCAGCCAGCCGCCGATGTTCACTGCGGCGGTCCCGCCGTCCCACACCGACGCCAGGAGCAGGCACTCCAGCAGGAGGGTCAGGGACAGCAGTGCGATGCTGACGGTCCGCTGGGCCCGCGAATGCCGGATCAGCACAAAGGTCAGGGCGGCGCCCAGGATGGGAAGTACGACGGCGAGCGGGGCAAAGCTTGCGATGTTCACTTCACACCTCCTTCGGGGCCTGGGGTTACGTTCTGCGAGCCTGGCTGCTCTTCGGCAGCCGCGTCCGTTGCGTTGATTTTGGTGTCACCGGCCGTGATGGTTTCCCCGGGTTTTTCGGGGCCGTCCCCTGCCGAGGCGTGGTCGGACACGGACCGTCCGTCGCCGCCAATCATGGTCAGCGGGAACTCGGAGGTCTCCATGGGAATTTCGGCGTCGTCTTCGGCGTCGAAGCTGGGGGTCTCCGCGACGCGGAGGTCCTCGACGTCGTCCTGGATCTCGTCCTTCTTGCCCAGGACCCAGGTCCGGTAGATGATGCCGAGCATAAACGCCGTGACCGCGAAGGAAATGACGATGGATGTGAGGATCAGCGCCTGCGGAAGGGGATCGCTGTACTCCTGTGCCGGGGTGTCCTTGTTGTACAGCGGAGCCAGACCGGCGTAGCCGCCCGTTGCCAGGATCAGCAGGTTGGTGGCATTGGCGAGGAGCATCAGGCCCAGCAGCACCCGGGTGAGGCTGCGCTCAAGGATCAGGTAGATACCGCAGGCGTAGAGCGCGCCCATGACGGTCAGCAGGGTCAGGTTGACGCTCATGATTGACCCTTAGCTGAGGTTTCGGCCGGGACGCCCTCGGGTTCCTGCTCGTCAGAGGGGCCGGTGGCATCGGTCTGGACGTGTTCGTCGATCTCGGCGCCGAGGCTGCGCAGCACGTCCAGCACCAGGCCTACCACCACAATGTAGACGCCGATATCGAAGATGGTGGAGGTAACGAACTTGATGTCGCCGAAGACGGGGAGCCACAGTTCAATGATGGCCGTCTGGAAGACCTGGCCGCCCAACAGGAGCGGCACCACCCCCGAAGCGGCCGCCGTGGCGAGCCCGATGCCCAGCAGGGTTCCGGCGCTGATGGGGCTGGCCTCCCGCAGTTCGAAGCGGCCACCGGCAAGGTAGCGGATCGCCAGCGCCAACCCGGCAGTCAACCCGCCGGCAAAGCCGCCACCGGGCAGGTTGTGCCCGGCCAGCAGGAGGTAGAAGGAAAAAATGATCATGGAGTGGAAGATCAGCCGGGTGACCACTTCGAAGATGATGGAACGCCGTTCCGGGGCGAGGGTCCGCCCGGCCACAATCCAGGCGTCCCGGGTGGACGCAGCGAACTTGCGGCTGATCGCCAGCGCGGCGGCGTCCCTGGACCCGGGGTCGACGCCGGTGTGCCGGCCAACAGTGCCCTCGGCAACTTCGGAGGACATCTGGATGCGGTCCCCGCGGCCGCGGACGAAGATCAGGCTGGCCACGCCGGTAGCGGCCAGGGCCAGGACCGAAATCTCTCCGAACGTATCCCAGGCCCGGATGTCCACCAGGGTGACGTTGACGATGTTCAAGCCGCCGCCGCCCTCATAGGCCAGCCGGGGGAATTCCAGCGACACCGGGGTGGCGATCCGCGCACCCATGGCATAGATGGCAGCGAACACCATGGTGACGCCGAAACCGATGCCGATGATCACGCGGACTGCCCTGTACTTGCCGCCCGTGCGGTCACGGAGTTCGGCCGGCAGGCTGCGCATGGCCAGAACGAAGGCCACCAGGATGATGGTTTCCACCAGCATCTGGGTCAGTGCAAGGTCCGGGGCGCCCTGAAGGGCGAACATCAGCGCGATGCCGTAGCCGGTGACCGAAACCATCAATACCGCAAGGAACCTTCTGTTGGCTTTGACCGCTGCGAGCGCGCCGATGATGATTCCCGCACCCGCCACCAGCTGCAGGGGCGAGTTGGGATCGATGAAGTAGAGGTTGTCCGGGAGTGGCTTATTGGAGACGAACAGGACAGTCAGCGGGAGGATGAACGCCACCGAGAGGATGACAGCCAGGTAGAAGTAGAGCGAACCGCGCTGGGTGCGGCCGGTAACCCATACAGCGGTGTCATCCAGCGCCCCGATGGTGTACTGGTAGGCCTTGTCGGCGTCGACCCAGGCAGGCACCCTGTCCTGTGCCCGAGCCACGAGGGTGCGGCCGAAGTACATCGCCAGGCCCAGTGCGAAGGTGAGGGCGGTCAGGCCCAGGGCCGGTGTGAGTCCGTGCCACAGCGCCAGGTGCCCGGCCTGCTCACCCGGGGTGCCGGCGTCGGGCGCCGTGGAGGCGAACAGTGCCGCGTACGGCTGGATCCAGGCATCCACCGGAGCCGGCCACAGGCCGTAGGTGATGGTCAGGATGCTCAGCAGCGCGGGCGCCGCGAGGAATGCGGGACGGACCGCTTTGAAAGGGGTGGGTTCCACGCCCGGCTTGGTGGCGAAGGCGCCCCACATGAAGCGCGCGCTGTAGGCGAAGGTCAGGATGGAGCCCAGGACGATGCCAACCAGCACAATGACCCCTGACGGCCCGGTCTCCGCATGGTGGACGAAGGCTTCCAGGACTGATTCCTTGGCCACGAATCCTGCCATCAACGGGACGCCTGCCATGGACGCGGCACCTATGCCTGCCACGATTCCCAGGGCCCGTGACGAGCGGAAGACGCCGGACAGCTTCCGGACGTCGCGGGTCCCGGACTGGTGGTCGATGATGCCCACCACCAAAAACAGCGTGGCTTTGAACAGCCCGTGGGCCAGGAGCATCGCGAGCCCGGCGAGCGCAGCGTCCGGGGTGCCCAGGCCCACCACCATGGTGAGGAAACCCAGCTGGCTGACGGTGCCGTAAGCGAGGATCAGCTTGATGTCGGACTGTCGCAGCGCCCGGTAGCCGCCCACCAGCATGGTGGCCAGCCCCAGCCCGAGGACCACCGGCTGCCAGTACGCGGTGTCCGAGAAGCCCGGCGCCAGGCGCGCCACCAGGTAGATGCCGGCTTTGACCATGGCCGCGGCATGCAGGTAAGCACTCACGGGGGTGGGCGCCGCCATGGCACCGGGGAGCCAGAAGTGGAACGGGACCAGCGCGGATTTGGTGATGGCACCGGCCAGGATGAGGACGACGGCGGCCGCGACGGTGGTGGCCGCCGGTCCCGTCACAAGCTCCGGTGCCTGGTCAAGAATGGCCGAAATCCGGTAGGTCCCGGCGGTGTAGCCGAGCATGATCAGGCCCACCAGCATGGCGAGCCCGCCCGCCGTCGTGACCATCAGCGCCTGCAGCGCCGAACGCCGGGCAGCGAGCCTGGTACGGGCGAAGCCGATCAGCAGGTACGACAGGATGGTGGTCAGTTCCCAGAAAATGAACAGCAGGAGGAGGTCGTCCGCCACCACCAGGCCGAACATGGCGCCGGCGAAAGCCAGCAATTGGGCGCCGAAGCCGCCGAGGTCCTGGTCCTTTTTCTTGAAGTACCGGGCGCAGTAGACCAGCACCAGCGCGCCGACTCCCAGGACCAGCAGCGACATCACCCAGGCAAGGGCGTCCAGCCGGAAGGCGAATTCAAGTTTGAGCCCCGGAATCCAGGGGAAGACCTCATCAACGGAACCGGGGTCCGAATACACTGCGCCGTGCTGCAGCAGCAGCCAGAGGAACGATCCGGCGGGGACGGCGGCCAGAGCGTAGAACGCATTCCGGCCCCATGCCCTGAACAGAAACGGCGCCACAGCAGCCACCGTAAAGTGCACGGCAAGGACTGTGATCACTGGTATCTCCGCAACGTCAGGGATTCGATTGTCAAAAGTAAGAGCAGGCGGTCATTCGTAAGATGTCAGTGCCCACAGTTTATCAAGATGCAACAGGCACTTTTGCCGCGGGTCGTCTCCGCGCCGGCGGGATTCCCGGGTGTCCGGGATATCCTTCGCCTCTTGTTCGCCACGGGCGGATAGCATTCAGCCTATGAACACCGCCAGCGCTCCCGAGGCCATACAGCCGCCGTCGGAACTCGAAGCCGGAAACCAGGCCACCGGCAAAGGCAGGGTCCTGGCCTGGGCCGCCTGGGACTGGGGTTCGGCAGCCTTCAACGCGGTGATGACCACGTTCGTGTTCACGGTCTACCTGACCTCCAATGCCTTCGGCGGCGAAGACCAGGCGACTGCGGTCCTCGGCGGCGCCCTCGCCGTTGCCGGGCTTGCCATCGCGCTCCTGGCCCCCGTCACCGGACAGCGCTCGGATGCCGGCGGACGGCGCAAGCTGTGGCTTGGGGTCAATACAGCGGCCGTCGCCATCCTCACGGCCCTGTGCTTCTTCGTCTTCCCCCGGCCGGAGTTCCTGCTGCTGGGGGTCTCCCTCATTGCGCTGGGCAACGTCTTCTTCGAGTTCGCCGGGGTCAACTACAACGCCATGCTCGCCCAGATCTCCACGCCGCGGAACATCGGCAAAGTCAGTGGCTTCGGCTGGGCAATGGGGTACCTGGGCGGCATCGTGGCGCTCCTGATCGTTCTCCAGCTGTTCGTCCAGCCAAGTTTCGAATGGTTCGGCGCCTCCACGGAGGACAGTCTCAACATCCGCCTGGTGGCCGTTTTCTCGGCATTGTGGTTTTTCATCTTCGCCCTGCCGGTCCTGTTCGCCGTGCCTGAACTCCCCCGGCCCAGGCAGGCAAAGTCCCTGGGCTTCATTGCGTCCT
This sequence comes from uncultured Actinomycetota bacterium, assembly GCA_963807805.1. GTDB lineage: Bacteria > Actinomycetota > Actinomycetes > Actinomycetales > Micrococcaceae > Arthrobacter. The sequence goes on from CAWECX010000007.1 coordinate 250,618, forward strand.
ATGGCCTGCTGGTCCGGCGCATCAAGGCCATCTATGCCACCAGTCCCCACACCATCTACTTCCTCCTGGCGAGCGCGGTCTTCCGTGACGGCCTTGCCGCCGTCTTCACCTTTGGCGGGATCATCGCGGCCGGCACATTCGGGTTTGAACTGTCCCAGGTGATCTTTTTCGCGATTTTCGGCAACGTCGTCGCCGCTGTCGGCGCCGTTGCCGGTGGTTTCCTGGACGACCGCGTGGGTCCGAAGGCGGTGATCATCGGTTCCCTTGTGGGGCTGCTCATCGCGGGGGCCGCCATCCTGGTCCTGGGCAATGACGACCACGTGTTCTTCGGTGCACAGTGGGCGGGAAGCACCACGTTCTGGGTCTTCGGGCTCTTCCTGTGCCTCTTCGTCGGCCCGGCCCAATCATCGTCGCGGGCCTACCTTGCCCGGCTGGCTCCGGACGGCGAATCAGGTGAGCTCTTCGGGCTGTACGCCACGACCGGCCGTGCCGTGAGCTTCCTGGCCCCGGCCCTCTTCACCCTGTGTATTGCGGTTGCCACGCCCCTCGTTGCCGCAGGCGAGGCCCAGCGCTGGGGCATCCTTGGGATCATGGTGGTGCTGCTGGCGGGCCTGCTGGTCCTCCTGCCGGTCAAGTCGCCTGACGAGGCCAGCATCGCAGTAGTCCCGGCCTCCTAGCTGTCCTGCGCGTGGGCACCCCTCCCACACGCCGCCTCCGAGCCGACGCGCTACCCTGGCCGTCCACCTTTCCCGCAGACGCCCCAAACCGCCTTTCGCGGACTAGGCTGGTGGCATGAACGTGGATGAGACGGACCTTCCCGGCCTCGGCCGACGGAAGGATTTTATGACCGCTTCAGGACGCCGCATAGGCGTCGTGGAGCTGCGGGAAGGCCAGACGGAACTGATCGTTTCCACCTGGGATGACCCGGACACCTGCCAGGCCTCCATTCCCCTGACCGGGGACGAGGCTGCCACCCTGGGCAACCTCCTGGGCGGACAGCACCTGGCCATGAAGCTGACGGAAGAACACCGGGACGTGCCCGGCATCGTCACCCGGCAGTTCTCCATCGCCGCGGATTCCCCGTTCCAGAACCAGCCGATGGGCAAGGCATGCATCCGCACCCGGTGCGGTGTCTCGATCGTGGCCATCATGCGCGAAGGCGAGGTGGTCCCGTCCCCGGGGCCGGACCTCGTACTCCACACAGGTGACCTTCTGGTCGCCGTCGGTACGCAAGAGGGCCTCGACGCCGCGGCCGACATCCTGCGTAACGGATAGCCCGCATGGACCCGCTGGCCCTGACCCTCATTGAACTGGGGGCCGTTGTGTTCTGCCTTGGCCTCCTGGCCAGGCTGGCCGGACGGATCGGAATGTCGCCCATCCCCCTGTACCTGGTTGGGGGCCTGGCTTTCGGTGCCGGAGGCGTCGTCAAGCTCGAAGGTATGCAGGAGTTCGCACATCTCTCCGGTGAGATCGGCGTCATTCTCCTACTACTTATGCTCGGTTTGGAATATACGGCCGCCGAGCTGTTCACCGGCCTGCGTAGGTCATGGCAGGCCGGCGTCCTGGACCTGGTGCTGAATTTCGCACCGGGAGCGGCCCTGGCCATCCTGCTGGGCTGGGGCCTGGTGGGGGCGATGGTCATGGGCGGTGTCACCTATATTTCGTCGTCGGGCATCGCCGCCAAGGTCATCACGGACCTCGGCCGGCTCGGCAACCGCGAGACTCCGGTGGTGCTCTCCATCCTGGTATTCGAAGACCTGGCCATGGCAGTGTACCTGCCCATCCTCACCGCGACCCTGGCGGGCGTCAGCTTCCTTGGCGGACTGACCACGGTGGGGATCTCCCTGGCCGTTGTCACTCTTGTTTTGATGGTGGCGCTCCGGCACGGGCACCATGTGTCCAAGGCTGTGCACAGCGAAAACTCGGAAGTCTTCCTGCTCAACCTGCTGGGTGCTGCGCTGCTGGTGGCCGGCGTTGCGTCAGCCATGCAGGTCTCCGCCGCAGTGGGGGCATTCATGCTCGGCATCGCCATCTCCGGTGCCACCGCGCATAACGCCACCCGGATCCTTGAACCACTGCGGGATCTCTTTGCCGCCATCTTCTTCGTGGCGTTCGGCCTCAACACCGATCCCACATCCATCCCGCCGGTCCTCGGCTGGGCCCTGATCCTCGCCGTCGTCACAGCCGCCACGAAAATGATCACCGGGATCTGGGCTGCGAAAAGGGCCGGAATCGCGCGCCCGGGCCGTTTCCGTGCCGGCGCGGCCCTGATTGCCCGCGGCGAATTCTCGATCGTCATTGCCGGACTCGCTGTCGCTTCAGGCGTGGTCCCGGACGAGCTGGCGGCTCTGGCAACGGCCTACGTCCTGCTGATGGCCATTATCGGTCCCTTGGCAGCACGGTACGTCGAACCGGTAGTGAAGGCCTTCCTTCGCCCCGCGCCGCTGCCTGCGCAGGCCTGAGGACGTTCCGCCCGCTACCGCCACCATCCCGGACCGCCACGCCGCAGCGCCCCACACCGGAGCACCTGCATCGAGGCGTGAGATCCCGGCGGTATGGCAGAGCTATAACGCCGGGATCTCACCCCTCGATGCGCAGGCCAGCCCGGACAAGCGCATCGAGGACCCGTTGGGCGCACCCGTCGTAACCCCACGTGCGGACGTGGCCGGCCGTGATGGTCACCGACGCCCAGCCGACGGCGGCAATGGACTCATCCCGGCGGATGTCAGACTCGCGCTGCCGCTCCTGGAGGTGGTGGCGTCCGTCGTAGTTGACGGCAACCTTGAACCCGGGAAAGGCGATGTCCGGCCATGCCAGTTCCCAACCGGTGGGGTCCAGCACGACGTAGCTCAGCACAGGGTCCGGCAACCCCAGCCGTCCAAGGGCCAGCCTGAGCCGGGTCTCCGGAGCCGAATCCGCGCCCACCCGGCAGAGTTCCAGAGCGCGCCGGGCATTCCGGATGCCGCGGGCCCCCGGGTTGGCCAGGACCTGGTCTTTTAGGTCGGCCGGTGTGCAGAGGGGCTCTTTCCGGGGTCCGAAGCTCCGCGACTGCCTGCAGATGAAGTGGTCAGCCGCGACAACCAAGTCCTCGGGTTCAAGCACTGACGCCAGATCCAGCCACGTCCGCGCTGGCGAGGTGAGCGGGACGCCGTCGAGCTTCCTGGTATCGCCGGGACGGAGTGCCAGCGCGTGCCCCGCAACGCCCTTGCGCACCGGCCGTGAACCTCCGTCAGTCCTGGCCAGGTGGATGCTGAGGTCGTTCTGCAGCGCGAGGGGCAGCGGGCAGGTCCAGAGCAAGGCAGCCGTGCCAAGACAGCACACCGAACCCGGCGTCATTCCCGTAAGCAGGCCACAGGTGTGATGCAGTGGCTGCGCCTCACCCCAGGGAACGCGGACGCCTCGACTGGCAACGCGGAGGTCCTGCCGCCAGGCACGTTCCGACGGCACCCCGGCCTCGCGTTGCTGCTCCAGGGTGAAGGAACGCCTGGCAAGGTCCGCTGGAAGGGGTGATGGCCGCCGCATAGGCCATTGTTGGCACAGCCGACGGGGACCGGGTCGGTTTTCCACAATGGGGAGGACGAGTGCAGGCCGGAGCACCTGCGTCGAGACGTGAGATCCCGGCGGTAAGGCGCCGCTATAACGCCGGGATCTCACCCCTCGGTGCGGGGAGCTAGATCTCGGTGCGGTGGAAGTTCAGGTGGCTTCGGCTGGCGGTGGGGCCTCGCTGGCCCTGGTAACGGTTGCCATATTCGCCGGAGCCGTAGGGGTGCTCGGCGGAGGATGTCAGCCGGAAGAAGCACAGCTGGCCGATCTTCATGCCCGGCCACAACTTGATGGGCAACGTGGCCATGTTGGACAGTTCCAGCGTCACGTGGCCGGAAAATCCGGGGTCGATGAACCCTGCGGTGGAGTGCGTCAGCAGTCCCAGTCGTCCAAGCGAGGATTTTCCTTCGAGGCGGGCGGCGATGTCGTCGGGCAGCGTCACGGTCTCGTAGGTTGAGCCAAGCACAAACTCACCGGGGTGCAGGATGAACGGTTCGCCGGTTTCCACCTCCACGAGGCGGGTCAGCTCAGGCTGCTCCTCGGCCGGGTCGATGTGCGCGTATTTGTGGTTGTCGAACAGCCGGAAGAACCGGTCGATCCGCACGTCCACCGATGACGGCTGGACCATCTCGGAATCGTACGGCTCAAGGACGATCCGTTGGGAGTCTATTTCGGCACGAATATCGCGGTCAGAGATCAGCACGCCTCCCAAAATACCGCATGCCCGGCGCCCGGGACTGGTCGGGGCCCGGGTTCCCCGCCCTGTGACGCGCACCCCGGGGTCTCGACGATGTGGAGCGGGCCGCAGGCCGGTGGCCCAGCAGGAGTCCCCTAAGCTGCCGGCTGGAGTTCCAGGACGTCCCTGAGCCGTTCAAGCTGGGCAACTTCGGCCTTCAACGCCCGCTGGATCAGGCCGTTCAACAGCCCTTTGAGTCCCTTCGGCTGGAAGTCGAGGGCGAACCGGACCCGGGTTCCCGCTGGTTCGGTGCTGAGGTAGTAGCCGCCGGCAGGGCGGGCGGGGCCGGCGATGACCTGGAACTGGATTTCGGCACCGGGCCTGGCCTGGGTGATTTCGAAGTCCGCGGCGATGGGCCGTCCGGAGCGGCCTGTCAATGTTTGCTGGTACACGGCGCCCTTCGTGCCCGCTGCACCCGCTGCGAGGCCGATGCTGCGGATCCCTTGCCGCCACTGGGGCAGATTCATCCCGTCGACCAGGAAGGTGTAGACGGCCATCGCGTCACGACGGATCAGGACCTCGTGTTCTGCGAATGCCATGGGAGTCCTTTGATTGACGTCGAGCCTGCCTGACAGCCCGTCCCTCCCCATGGCACCGCGACTGTCCGGTTCACAGTAGCCACACGTTCCCGCCCCCACCTAGCCAGGTCCGCGTACGTTATTGAAGAGTTACTGGATGACGCCCCCTACCGCCGAAGACACGTTCCGGGCCGGGGGCGGCGGTGTCGGGAGCGCCCCGCAACTGCGCTAAGCTAAGTTCTGCCCCGCGCATATGGGGGCGACGCGGCTGTAGCTCAATGGTAGAGCGCTAGCTTCCCAAGCTTGATACGCGGGTTCGATTCCCGTCAGCCGCTCCACCTTCTCCAGCATGTCACCGCTTCACGGCCTCACGCCCGGGCGCGCAGCGGACGACGCCGGCACTGACCTCTCCGTAATAGCCTTACCTGCCGCGGGCTCCAGCAGCGCCGGACTGTCTTGCCGGCACCGGCACCGTCCGGGCTCCGTTAGGTACTGCCGTGTATCGTCAGAAGTCAGGAACCTCTTCGGTTCCGCTACAGGAGCAAACATGGCTGACAAGTCCCCGCGTCAAGCAGCATCCAAAAAAGCCGGCAAATCCATCAAGGAAAAGCGTGCCGACAAGAGGGCAGCCGCAGCGCCCGCCAGCTCCCTGGACATCACGTCCAGTAAGGCCGCCAAAAAGAAGTGACCGGCCAACAGACCCAGCTGAGCCTGGGAGTCCTTGCCTCCACCCGGAAGCCGGACGAACGCCGCCTGCCCATTCATCCGCTGCATTTCGAACGCGTCGATCCGGAGCTGCGCCGGCGCATCATCCTGGAGCAGGGCTACGGTGAGCGCTTCGGCGTCTCGGATGAGCACCTGGCAACCCTGGTGGGCAAGATGGCAACCAAGGAGGCCTTGCTGGCGGAGGCCGACGTCGTACTCCTTCCCAAACCGCAGCCCGAGGACCTCGCCGAACTGCGCGATGGCCAGGTCCTGTGGGGCTGGCCGCACTGCGTCCAGGACCGTGCCATCACCCAGCTGGCCATCGACAAGAAGCTGACGCTGATTGCGTTCGAGGCCATGAACCATTGGGCCAGCGACGGCGGCTTCGGGCTGCATGTGTTCCACAAGAACAACGAGCTGGCCGGGTACTGCTCGGTCCTGCACGCCCTTTCGCTGACCGGTTCAACCGGCGATTACGGCCGGCGCCTCAGCGCGGTGGTGATCGGCTTCGGGGCAACCGCGCGCGGAGCCGTGACGGCGCTGAATGCCCACGGCATCCATGACGTCCAGGTACTGACCAACCGGGGAGTTGCCGCGGTGGGTGCCCCCATCCACTCGGTGAACATCGTGCAGTTTGACCACGACGACGAAGCTCCCTTCCTGAGCCAGGTCATCACCGAGCGGGGCCGGGTTCCACTGGCACCGTTCCTGGCCGAAAGCGACATCGTGGTCAACTGCACCCTGCAGGATCCGAACAATCCGCTCACGTACCTGCGGACCGAGGACCTGCCGGCTTTCAGCCCCGGGAGCCTGATCGTCGATGTTTCGTGCGACGAGGGCATGGGCTTCAGCTGGGCGCGTTCCACCACGTTCGCCGAGCCGATGTTCACGATCGGTGACCACATCAGCTACTACGCCGTGGACCACAGCCCGTCCTACCTGTGGAACTCGTCAAGCTGGGAGATCAGCCAGGCACTCCTGCCGTTCCTGGAGACGGTGATCGGCGGCCCCGAGGCATGGGACGCGAACGAGACCATCTCCCGGGCCATTGAAATCCGTGACGGCGTGATCCTCAACAAGGACGTCCTGGAGTTCCAGGGACGCCTGCCGGACTACCCGCACCTTCCGGCTTAGGGAGTTCACTAATCCTTGGCTTGTCCGCGGATCATCGCCTTGAACGGCCAGATCCACGGACAAGCCCCGGATGTCCGATCCAGCTAGGCAGGTGCGGGCCGGTTCACGATCCGCACTGGGTGGCGGCGGTCCTTCAGGTCCACCCTGAGCTTCAGCGCGCCCTTGCGGGCGAGGACGACGCCGACGGTCACCGCGGCGAGCGCCGGCACACCGCCGGAGACCAGCAGAGCTACGTGCGGGTCCACGTGTTCGGCAATCCAGCCGAGCATGGGCCCGCCGATGGCCTGCCCGCCGATCAGCACCATGATGTACAGGCTCATCACCCGGCCGCGGATCCCCATGTTGGAGCTGATCTGGACCAGCTGGTTGGAACCGGTCAGGAACATCAGGCACCAGAAGCCTGACATCACCATCACGGCACCGAATACCGGCAGGGACGGCGCGAACGCGGCCAGGCACAGCATCAGTCCGTACATTCCGGCGCAGAACACCACGGAGCGCAGGCGCAGCTGCCGGCGCCGGGTGGACGCGACTGCCCCTGCCAGTGCGCCGAGGGCCACAAGGGCGTTCAGCAGCCCGTAGCCGCCCGCGCCGACGTCGAAAACGTGGTCCGCGAAGGCCGCCAGCAGCACCGGCAGGCTCATGGCGAATACAGCGATGAAGCCTGCCATCAGCCAGGGCCAGTAGATCGTGGGCTTGCTGAGCGCGTACTGCAGCCCTTCCCGGAGCATGCCTTTGCGCTTGGGTGCCGGAGCGCTGACAAACAGCTTGTCCTTCCGCAGCAGGAGCAGCATGGCCACGGTCGAGCAGCAGGCGAGGGCATTCGCGGCGAAGGCCCAGCCCGCTCCGACCGCGGTAAGCAGCAGTCCTGCCAGGGCCGGGCCGATCAGGCCGCCCAGCTGGAACGTGGTGGAGTTGACGCTGATCGCGTTGCGGAGGTAGGTGGGGCCCACGAGTTCGTTGACGAAGACCTGCCGCGCGGGCTGGTCCAGGACGGTGACAAGGCCCAGCACAAACGCGATGACGTACACGTGCCAGACGTCAACCGCGCCCGTAAGGGACAAAGTGGCGAGCACAGCGGCAAGGACGCCGGCCATGCACTGGCACACAATCAGGATCTTCCGCTTGGCGAACCGGTCCGCCATCATGCCGCCCCAGGGCCCCAGGAAAAGCGAGGGCATGAACTGCAGCGCCACGGTGATGCCTACCGCCGTGACCGAGCCGGACAGTTCCAGGACCATCCAGTCCTGCGCAATCCGCTGCATCCAGATGGCGATCACCGCAACGAAGTGGCCGATGGCGAAGAGCCGGAAGTTGGGGACTTTCAGCGAAATGAACGTATGCCGCCATGGCAGGCGTTCACTGACGACGGCGACGGGCTGGGTTTCGGAACTGGCGGAATCGATAACGGGCTGGCTGACGGTGGCCGACGACGGCGGTGGGGGTGCCACAGGGATGTCCTCAAGTAACGGGCGGGCTGGGGATGCCTCCAACGCTAGGCGCGCGCGGAACGATTATGTAGGGTTATTGTGTCAATAAGTCCCATTGCGGAACGTAATGCGAGCTGCAGTAACGGCCTACAGCCCGGCCAGTGAAGGAGCCATCCGTGTTTGAACCCGCCCAGCTCCGCTCTTTCCTTGCCGTGGCGGAAACGCTCAGTTTCACCAAGGCGGCGGAACGGCTGGGCCTGGCGCAACCCACCGTCAGCCAGCATGTCCGCAAGCTGGAAACAGCTGCGAAGCGCGTGCTCATCACGCGGGATACCCGGGATGTGCGCCTGACGGACAATGGCGATGCGATGGCGGGGTTTGCGCGGACCATCCTCGCCGCCCACGATGCTGCATCGCGCTATTTCTCCGGCTCCGCCATGCGCGGCCGCCTGCGCTTCGGAACCGCGGATGACCTTGCCATCACCGGGCTGCCCCGCATCCTGCGCGAATTCCGGCAGATCTATCCGCAGATCAACCTGGAGCTGACGGTCGGGCAGAGTGATCAGCTGTACAGGAAACTCAATGCCGGCCAACTCGACCTGGTGTTCGTGAAATGGGTGGCTGGCGCCAAGGACGGCACAGTGGTCCAGCACGATTCGTTTTCGTGGGTGGGGCTGGAGCAGACGTCGCTGGAGCCGGGAAACCCGGTGCCGCTGATCGCCTACCCATCGCCCAGCCTCAGCCGGAAGCTGGCCATCGATGCCCTGGAATCCCACGGCCGGACGTGGCGGATCACGTGCACGACCCGTCAGATCAGCGGCGTGCTGGCTGCCGTGAGGGCGGGCATCGGCGTCGCCGTGATGCCGTCATCGCTGGTTCCCGAGGACCTGAAGATCATCACCCGGCGGTTCGACCTGCCGCCGGTGGGGGACGTGGATTTCACCTTGATCCGCAACCCGCTGGCCAACGCCGAGGTCATCGACGCCCTGACCCAGGCGATCGTCGGCCGGACGCTGAAAAAGACCGCCTGACAGGGGTCCCGGGGCGGCAGGCCGACGCCCTGGCAGGCGACGGACCATTGATGCGGAAGCCTGCATCGCCTATGCTGGATTCTCATGGGTCAAGCAGAGGCCGGTTCAGACATAACGAACGCGCCCTGCAAGCCCATGGGCTGGCCGCGTTCGGGATAGGCAGCCAATGAAGACAGCCAGTAACTCCCACTTCCACGCAGCACCATCACGCCCCCACGCAGCGCGCCCGCTGGCCGCACATCACGGCCATTTTGGCAGCGGCGTAACCACCGCAGATTCCGAGTACATCGGAAAGCCGACGTGCGAGAAGTGCGGCACGGACGAATTCGTCTATCTCGAGTCCTACGTTCCGCCGGTTTACCGGCGCGACGGGGCGGTCAGGACACTGGGCGAAGTCGCCTACACCTGCACCCGTTGCGAAGAATTCTCCGCCCACAGCGTTCCCGCTTCGTGGGCTCCCCCAGGCTGGTATTTGGGGTGATCATCGAAGGTCTCCAGCTGCGCCGCACTCCTGGCTGAGTCGCAGCCATCCGACACCAACAAAAGGCCCGGCGTCCACCCTATGGTGGCCGCCGGGCCTTTCGTTATGCTCCAGTTCCCCGGGGAATATCCGCCGACGCGCTAGATCAGGTCGTCCGAGAGGTGGTTCGGGGTGCCGAAGCGGTGCGCGGTGATGCTGATGGCCTGCTCGTGCAGGAAGGGCAGCAGCTCCACACGCCCGGCCTCCGTCACCGGGTGGGAGTAGACCGCGAGGTCCGGGCGTCCGTCAGTGGCTTCTGCGAGGGCGGTGGCGTCGCCGCCGATCAGGCGGATCCGTGCACCGGACAGTTTGCCTGCTGTGGCGAGGCGGGCAGCCGTTGCCAGCCAGCCGGCGTCGGACTCCACCGTCACGGGGATGTCCAGGCCGGTGAGCACGGAGCGCAGCTGCGCGGGAAGCCCGACGGCGGTGGATACCGTCAGTGCCGAGCCTGCCAGTACGCCGGCGGCCACGGTCCGCACCAGGTGGGCGAGCTGGGCGCCTTCGGACAGGCGGATGGTGACGGGCAGCGGCCGGTACCGGAAGATGTTCCGCTCGGCGGTCAGGCCGGACACGTCCTTGGCCGTGCCGAATTCGTCGGCCCACGCCTGGGCGTCGGAGGCCAAGGCACGCTGCAGGGATCCGAGTTCACCGGGCTGCAGGGCTCCTGCGGCCGCGGCTGAGATCCGGCGGACGCCCGCGTTGGTGATCGGGGCGTCGTCGGTGCCGGCCTTGCTGGCCCACCCGCCGAGTCCGGCGAGGTAGTTCGGTCCGCCGGCCTTGGTGCCTGCGCCGACGGCGGACTTCTTCCAGCCGCCGAACGGCTGGCGCTGCACGATCGCGCCGGTGATGCCGCGGTTGACGTAGAGGTTTCCGGCCTGGATGGAGTCCAGCCAGACGCCGAGCTCGTCCGGGTTCAGCGAGTGCAGGCCGGCGGTGAGACCGTATTCGATCTGGTTCTGGATGGCGATGGCCTCTTCCAGGGTCTCGGCGGTCATCACCCCGAGGACAGGCCCGAAGAACTCGGTGAGGTGGAAGTAGGATCCGCGGCGGACGCCGTACCGCACGCCCGGGCTCCAGAGCCGCCCGGTTCCGTCCAGCTGCTTCGGCTCAACCGCCCAGCTTTCCCCTTCGCCCAGGGTGGTCAGGGCATTCAGGAGCTTGCCGTTGGCGGGCTCGATGATGGGGCCCATCTGGCTCGTGGGATCCTGCGGGTAGCCGACCTTCAGCGAGGTGACGGCGTCAATCAGCTGGTGGTGGAAACGCCTCGATGTAGCAGCAGTACCCACCAGGATCACCAGGGACGCGGCGGAGCACTTCTGGCCGGCGTGGCCGAACGCCGAGTAGGCCACGTCCTTGGCAGCGAGATCCAGGTCGGCGCTGGGGGTGACGATGATGGCGTTCTTGCCGCTGGTTTCGGCCAGCAGCGGCAGGTCCTTGCGGAAGGAACGGAACAGTTCTGCGGTTTCGTAGCCGCCGGTGAGGATCACGCGGTCCACGGCCGGGTGGGAGATCAGCTGCCGGCCGAGCTCCCGCTCGCCCAGCTGCACCATGGTGAGCACGTCCTTTGGCACGCCGGCTTCCCAGAGCGCCTCGATCATGACGGCACCGCTGCGGCGGGCCTGCTTGGCAGGCTTGATGACGACGGCGGAACCTGCAGCGAGTGCCGCAAGGGTTGACCCTGCCGGGATGGCCACCGGGAAGTTCCACGGCGGCGTCACCACGGTGAGTTTCGCCGGGACGAACGTGGCGCCGTCGACCTTTTCCAGCTTCCGGGCGGACTCGGCGTAGTAGTGGGCAAAGTCCACGGCTTCGCTGACCTCGGGGTCGCCCTGGTCGATGGTCTTGCCGGTTTCGCTTGCCATGACTTCAAGGAGGTCGGCGCGGCGGGCCTCAAGGACGTCGCCGGCGCGGTGCAGGATCTCTGCGCGTTCGTCACCGGACAGGGCACCCCAGGCCTTGCCGCTCTCCACCGCGGTTTCGATCACGGTGTTGAGGGTTGCCTCGTCCGTGATGGTGGCTGCTTCGACGGCGGCGTTCCCCAGGGTGGAGGTGGGCACGCGGTCCAGGATGGCGCGGCCCCAGTCACGGTTGGCGGGCAGCGACGGGTCGGTGTCCGGGGTGTTGTCGAACGAATCGTGCGGCAGGGGCAGCGGCGGAAGGCTGCGGTTCTGCTGCCGGCTGGCCGGGGGCACGGCGTCGTCGAGCTTGTCCAAGGAGGCGAGGAAGCGCTGCTTCTCGCGCTCGAAGAGCACTTCGTTTTCACTCAGTTCAAACACAGCGGACATGAAGTTGTCCTGGCTGGCGCCCTCTTCAAGGCGGCGGATCAGGTAGGCGATGGCGACGTCGAACTCGGCCGGGTGCACCACGGGGGTGTACAGCAGGAGGGAGCCGACGTCCTTCTTGACGGCTTCGGCCTGGCCCTGTGCCATACCCAGCAGCATCTCGAACTCGATGCCCTGCCGTGCGGTATCCGCGATGCCGCGCTTCTTGGCCAGGAGCCAGGCGAAGGCGATGTCGAAGAGGTTGTGGCCGGCAACGCCGATCCGGACGTTCTTGATCCGGTCAGGGTGCAGGGCGTAGTTGATCACCCGCTTGTAGTTGGTGTCCGAGTCTTGCTTGGTGTTCCAGGTGGCCAGCGGCCAGTCGTGGAGCGAGGACTCCACCTGTTCCATGGGCAGGTTGGCGCCCTTGACCACGCGGACCTTGATGGCGGCGCCACCCTTGGCGCGGCGCCCGGCGGCCCAGTCCTGGAGGCGGATCATGGCGGAGAGGGCGTCCGGCAGGTAGGCCTGGAGGACGATGCCGGCTTCGAGGTCCTTGAACTCGGGCTTGTCCAGGATCCTGGTGAAGACCGCGATGGTCATGTCCAGGTCCTTGTATTCCTCCATGTCCAGGTTGATGAACTTGGCCTTGCTTCCCGTGGTTGCGAAGGAGGCTGCACGGGCGAAGAGGGGGGTGAGCTTCTCCACGACGTGCTCCACGGCCTCATCAAAGGCCCAGGCGGAGTGCGGGGCTACGGTGGAGGAGACCTTGATGGAGACGTAGTCGACGTCCGGGCGGGCCAGGAGGGTGTGGGTTCCCTCAAGCCGGCGGGAGGCCTCGTGCTCACCCAGGACAGCTTCGCCGAGGAGGTTGACGTTGAGGTTGATGCCGTCCTTGCGGATCTTGGCGATGGCCGGGCCCAGCTTGGCGTCCGTGGCGTCCACGATCAGGTGGCCCACCATTTCGCGCAGCACCCGGCGGGCGATCGGAATGACCACCTGCGGCAGGACCGGGGCCATGGCGCCGCCGAGCTGCACAGCGCTGCGCATGTACCAGGGGAGGAACGCCGGGACCTTGGGCGCGAGGGCGGCGAGGTTGCGGGCGGCCACATGCAGGTCCTCGGGGCGGACGACGCCGTCCACGAAGCCCACGGTAAAGTCCAGGCCGTTCGGGTCCTTCAAAACACCGGCCAGCTGCTCCGCCGAGGAGTCCACCGGAACCCTCGAGGCCTCCGTGAGCCAGCGGCGTACCAACGCAATGGTTTCGGCCGCGAGGGCACGGGCCTCGGGCACGTCAACGGCAGCGGTGCGGGGCGCGGATCCGGCGTTCACACCGGGTTCCATTGCAATGTTGGTCATGGCTGGTACTCGTTCTTTCCTTGGTGTTGGAAGGGTCTTATTCATCAGTATGAGCCTCCGGTCACATAAGATAAAGCGATGTTTTCTAAGGAATACCCATTAGAAAAGCCAACCCTTTTTTGCCGTCGGTACGGCGCATCCCTCTCTCACTCCCTGCAGGGTTCGGACCGACCCTCTCTCACTCCCCGCAGGGTTCGGGCCAGCCCTCCCTCACTCCCCGCAGGCCCTGGCGCTTCATTCCATCACCCCTGGAAAACGACAGGACCCTCCCCCACCGGCTGAACTGGTCAGGCGGTGAGAGAGGGTCGGTCGTTTTCGCCCCAAAGGTGATAGAGCGTTCAAAGAAAACCTGCAGGACGTGAGAGAGCGTGCCAGGGGGAGGATCAGCCGACGTGGCGGTGCATCTCCACGGCTTCCTCATGGCGCGGGCTGTTGGGATTCATCAGCGAGTTCTTCTTGCCGTAGAAGAAGTAGATCGCCAGGCCGATCACCAGCCACACTCCGAAGCGCGCCCAGGTCTCCCAGTGCAGCTGGAACATCAGGAACGCCGAAGCCAGCACGCCGAAGGCCGGAATGATGGGCATCAGCGGCAGGCGGAAGGTGCGCGGAGCGTCCGGCTTCTTGTAGCGGAACACAATCACCGAGAAACAGACGACGACGAACGCGGCCAGGATGCCGATGTTGGTAAGGTCCGCGACCGCTTTGATGGGGAATACGCCGGCCAGCAGGGCCGAGGCGACCCCGGCGATCCAGGTGACGCGCTGGGGGGTGCCGTGACGGTCCGTTTTGGCGAACCAGCCGGGCAGCAGGCCGTCGCGGCTCATGGAGAACCATACCCGCGTGACGCCCAGGAGGAACGTCAGCATAACGGTGAGGATGGAGAGGACCGCGAAGACGGAAATGATGGTGGCGATGACCGGCAGGCCCACTCCCGTGAAGGCGGAGGCGAAGCCTGCCTTGGGGTCGATGTCCTTGTAGTTCTGCATGCCGGTCAGCACCAGGGTGGCCGCAACATACAGCAGCATGGCAATGATCAGGGACAGGATGATGGCCTTGGGCATGTGCTTCTTGCCGTCGGTTGCTTCCTCCGCCGCGGTACTCATGGCGTCGTAGCCGAACACCGCAAAGAAGACTGTGGCAGCGCCGGCAAGGACTGGCCCAAAGCCGCTGGGCATAAACGGGTTGTAGTTGTTGGTATCGATGTAGAAGATGCCCAGGCCGATGATGAAGAGAATCAGCACGACCTTGATGGCGACCGCCACGAGCTCAAACCGGCCGAACGCTTTGGTCCCGCGGGAGAGGATCCAGGTCACGATCAAACAGACCACGATGGCGGGGATGTTGACGATGCCACCCTTTCCCTCATCCGGAGTGGAGGTCATCCAGATCGGCATGTGGACGCCGAGCCCGGAGAGGAACGCGTCAAAATAGCCCGAGATGCCGATGGCCACGACCGCCACAATCGCGATGTACTCGAGAAGCAGGTCCCAGCCGATGAACCAGCCGATCACTTCACCAAGCGCTACGTAGCCATAGGTATAGGCAGAACCCGCCCGGGGGATCATCCCTGCAAACTCCGCGTAGGACAGCGCGGCGGCGGCCGAGGCCAGGCCTGCCACGAGGAACGAAATCAGTACCGCGGGCCCCACCCCGGGTGAGCTTTCGCTGCCCGCGGCCACCAGGCCGGCGAGCGAGAAGATACCGACGCCGATGATGCCGCCGACGCCGATGGCCGTGAGCTGCCACAGCCCGAGGGACTTGAACAGTCCGCTGTGCTTGTTTTCTTCCTCAATGTCGTCGATGGGCTTGCGCCGCATGATCGATTGGCTCATGTCTCTAGTGCTCATCAGGAACTCCTGCTTGGGGGTGCGGCCCCATCGCGGCGCCCTCGTGATGGGCTGTGACGGGGGTAACTCAGGTACTACAGTATGCAAGCGCAGTTGCATTAGATAAAGTGAATACTTCTAACCAATATTCATTAGATTCATCAAGGAATGTGGCCATGCTCGATGTCCGCCGCCTCAGGCTGCTCCGCGAACTGAAGATCCGCGGCACCCTGGCAGAGGTGGCCGAAGCACTCCAGTACAGCCCGTCGTCGGTTTCCCAGCAACTGGCGCTGCTGGAAAAGGAAGCCGGTGTCGAGCTGCTCCGAAAGACCGGGCGGCGGGTCCAGCTGACGCCGCAGGCGGAAGTCCTGGTGGCCCACACCGCCCAGCTCCTGGAAACTCTGGAACAGGCGGAGGCGGACCTGGCCGCCTCGCTGACCACTGTCACCGGCACTGTCCGCATTGCTGTGTTCCAGTCAGCGGCGCTGGCACTGATGCCGGAGACCCTGACAAGGATGGCCACCGCATACCCCGAAGTCCGGATCGAAATGATCCAGCGCGAACCCGAAACGGCCCTCCATGAAACCTGGGCCCGGGACTTCGACCTGGTGATCGCCGAACAGTATCCCGGCCATGCCGCACCCCGCTATCCGGAGCTTGACCGGATCCGGCTGACCACGGATGCGATCCGGCTCGCCGTCCCGCCACATTCAGCGGACCGGCCGCGCATCACCTCACTCGAAGACACCGCGGAGCTGGCCTGGGTGATGGAACCACGGGGTGCGGCGTCCCGGCACTGGGCCGAACAGGCGTGCCGGAGTGCCGGCTTCGAGCCCGACGTCCGTTTTGAAACTGCGGACCTGCAGGCTCAGATCCGGCTCATCGAGTCCGGGAACGCAGTCGCCCTCATGCCGGACCTCGTCTGGACCGGCCGCGGAACGACGGCGCAGCTGCTTGACCTGCCCGGCAACCCGAACCGCACCATCTTCACCTCCGTCCGCCGCTCCAGCGCCAAGCGGCCCGCGATCCTCGCCGCGCGCGAAACCCTGGCAACCACTGCGGAGTCCATCCGGAATTCCGACGACGGCTGAAGGGCCAGGCGGCGGAGAACCACGGGCCGCGTCCCCTGTGACGCCGACGGCGCCGGTGTTTCCTGCGTCACTGCGTGATCCCAGCCCCGGCGCTAGACTGATCGGGTTATGAATCGCACAATGTTCAAGTCCAAAATCCACCGGGCCACCGTCACGCACGCTGACCTGCACTACGTTGGTTCGGTCACGGTTGACCTGGACCTCCTGGATGCAGCCGACATCCTGCCCGGTGAGCTTGTTGCCATTGTGGACGTCACCAACGGTGCCCGCCTGGAGACCTACACCATCGCCGGCGAGCGCGGTTCCGGCGTGATCGGCATCAACGGCGCTGCTGCCCACCTGATGCACGAAAACGACATCGTCATCCTGATCACCTACGCCCAGATGACCACGGAAGAGGCCCGCGCCTACACCCCGAAGGTTGTCCACGTGGACCAGGACAACAGGATCGTCCAGATCGGCAACGATCCCGCCGAAGGCCACACCCCTGGACTGATGCGCCCCCCTTTCGCCCTTAATAACGCCGTCCTCTAACCAGGAGCGTGAAACCCGGCCCCGACTGGCGCTGCGCCGGAGGAGATCATCCTTGTTAGGCGTACTCGCGGGCTTCTTCGTTGTCTGGTCCATCATCCTGGTGGGCTGGTTCGTGGGCCGCCGGAAGATCCTCGGCGAGAATGCACGGCAGGTCCTGAGCGGCCTGACCTTCTTTGTGGCCAGCCCTGCCCTGTTGTTCGAGACCCTCAGCAAAGCCAAGCTGCAGGAGGTCTTCGCCGAGCCCTTGCTGGTGACGGCTGTCGCGGCGGTGGCAACGGCGTCGATCTTTTTTATGATCGTGAAGTTCCTCCTCAAGCGTGCCCTGCCGGAGTCGCTGATGTCGTCGATGGCTGCGTCGCTCGCCAACTCGGCCAACCTGGGCATCCCCATCGCCGTCTACGTCCTGGGCGATGCCAGCTATGTTGCCCCGCTGCTGATCTTCCAGCTGGCCTTCTTTACGCCGCTCTTCCTCATGATCCTGGATTCGAGCACCAGCTCGCACCGCACCACCGTGGTGGGGTTCGTGCTGATGATCTTCCGGAATCCGATGATCGTGGGCTCCGGCCTTGGCCTGCTGGTGGCCGGAGCCGGCTGGCAGGTTCCCCCGCTGGTGATGGAACCGATCCACCTGATCGGAGGAGCGGCCATCCCGGCCATGCTGATCGCCTTCGGAATGAGCCTGAACGGCAGCCGGCCGCTGCAGGCTTCGGCCGGCCGCCGCATGGACACCCTGCTGGCCAGTGCCTTCAAGCTGGTGGTGCAGCCTGCCCTCGCCTACGTCTTCGCACGGTTTGCGCTGGGGATGGAGGGGCACGCACTGTTCGCCGTGGTGGTCACGTCCGCCCTCCCCACCGCCCAGAATGTATTCGTGGCAGCCAGCCGCTACAAGACCGGCCTTACGGTGGCCAAAGACACCGTGCTGATTACCACCGTGGTGGCCGTGCCGGCCATGATCGGCGTGGCACTGCTGCTGACCTGAGACGAGGAACTACATGGGAACAATCCTTGACACTGTTGTGATCGGCGGCGGCGCGATGGGCTCGTCCGCTGCCTGGGCGCTGGCCCGCCGTGGCCGCCAGGTCACGCTGCTCGAGCAGTTCGGACCGGGGCACCACAACGGTGCGTCACACGGCACCACCCGCAACCTGAACCCCGGCTACCACCGGCCCGAGTACGTGGCCATGCTGGCGGAAGGGCTGGCGCTCTGGGACGAACTGGAGCAGGACAGCGGAGAGCAGCTGCTGGCGCGCACGGGCATCGTCAACCACGGCGCCCATCCGCAGCTGCCCCTGGTCCAGACCGCGCTCACCCACGCAGGAATCCATGCAGAGTTCCTGAGTCCCGACGAGGCAGCAGAGCGCTGGCGCGGCATCAGGTTCGACCAGCAGGTGCTCCACATGCCCGACGGCGGCCAGCTGAACCCCGAGGCGGCCCTCCCCGCTTTCCAGCGCCTCGCCGCTGCCCGGGGCGCCGAGATCCGGCACCACACCAAAGTGGTGGAGCTGGCCGTCCTGGACGACGGCGTCCGGCTCACCCTGGAGACCGGGGGCACCCAGGGGACTACCAGCACCGAGGTGGTCACCGCAGCCCAGGCGGTAGTGACCGCAGGCGGCTGGACGGAAAAGCTGCTGGCCGGCGCCGGAGGCGGGAAGCTGCGGATCCCCCGGCTCAGGGTCACCCAGGAACAGCCGGCGCATTTCCGTGTCGCCGACGACGGTGCCGTGTGGCCAGGCTTCAACCACTACCCGGGGACCGGGCCTGCCTATAAAGCCTGGTATTCACCGGTCTACGGAATGCAGACGCCGGGCGAAGGCGTCAAAGCAGGCTGGCATGGCGTCGGTCCGGAAGTGGACCCGGACCGGAGGTCCTTCCTGCCCGAACCCGTGCAGCTGTCAGCCCTGCAGGATTACGCCAGGGCCTGGCTGCCCGGTGTCGACGCCGATTCGCTGGAGGCCATCAGCTGCACCTACACCACCACCCCCGACGAGGATTTCATCCTGGACCGGATTGGCCCGGTGGTCATCGGCGCCGGGTTCTCGGGGCACGGCTTTAAGTTCACGCCAGTGGTGGGCCGGATCCTCGCGGACCTGGCCACCGGCACCCGGCCGGCCCCGGAGATCTTCTCGGCGTCCCGCTGACAGCCAGTCCCGAGGAGCCGGCGTTCCCCGAACGCCCGGATTGCCCAAGCGGGAGCCCAGGTCAGGGAGTCCGGGCCCCCGCCGCATGCTCTTCCAGGATCCGGGCGCAGCGGATGAAGCCCAGGTGCGAGTAGGCCTGCGGATGGTTTCCCAGGTGGGTCTCGGTGCCGGGATCGTACTCTTCCGGCAGCAGCCCCGTTGGCCCGAAAAGGTTCACCAGCTGGTCGAACAGATCCCACGCCTCCTCGATCCTTCCCACCGCCACATAAGCCTCGATGAGCCAGGTGGTGCAGATGTGGAAGCCGCCCTCCAGGCCCGGCAGTCCGTCGTCGTACCGGTACCGGAAGACGGTTGGCCCCACCCGGAGTTCACGCTCCACCGCTGTCACGGTATCCAGGAAGCGCTGGTCCTGGACGTCCAGCAGGCCGGACAGGCCGATGTGCAGCACGGCGGCGTCAAGGTCCGGGCTGTCGTAGGCGACGGTGTAGGACCGTGCGGAGTCATCCCAGCCCTCTCGCAGGACTTCGTCCCGGATGGTCCGGGCGGTGGGTTCCCACGAGGGTTCCGGCGCACGTCCGTGCCGCGCGGCAGTCCGCAATGCCCGGTCCAGGGTCACCCAGCACATTACTTTGGTGTACACGTGGTGGCGGGGAGGACGCCGGGCTTCCCAGATCCCGTGGTCAGGCTCATGCCAGCGGGCCAGGACAGCCGATGCCATCTGCACCATCAGTTCCCAATGCTCGTCGGCGAGGGCACCGTTCCGTTTGCTGAGGGCGTGGATGAGCTCGGCGATGGGGCCGAACACATCGAGCTGGACCTGGTGGTCCGCGGCGTTACCGATCCGCACCGGCCGGGATCCGGCGTAGCCCGGGAGGCTGTCGATCACGGCTTCGGTGGAGAGCGGCGATCCCGTGACGGAGTACAGCGGATGCAGCCACTCCGGGCCGGGCGCATGTTCGAGGATCCGTCCAAGCCAGCCCAGGAAACCGTCGGCTTCCCTGGTGGAACCGAGGTCTACCAGCGCGTTGACGGTCATGGACCCGTCCCGCAGCCAGCAGTAGCGGTAGTCCCAGTTCCGGGTGCCGCCGATCCCCTCCGGCAAGGACGTGGTGGGGGCGGCGAGGACGGCGCCCGTGGGTTCATGGACCAGCGCCCGCAGGACCAGTGCCGAACGGCGGACCAGTGAGGGCTTCACCGACGGCAGGTCCAGGTCCTGGACCCAGCGCCGGGAGTGGAGGGCCACACCGGCGCGGCGGTCATTCTCATCGCCGGGATCAGCCGCAGCTTCCGTATCGCCGCAGCGAAGGTTGAGGACCACCGGCCCGTCCTGCAGGTTGACCGACGCCGTGGCCGTGGCATGGCGCCCGTCGGACGTAATGCTGAAGCTGACGCCCGGCGCATAGAGGAAGATGGGATCGGATGTGCCCACTACGTGCAGTTCGTCACCGCGGGCTTCCATGCTGAACGGTGCGTTGGCGTAGTCGGGCCGGGGCGCGAAAACGATCTTTGCGCCGCCTGTCCCGGAGAGGACGCGGACCAGGCTGGTGATGCCCTCGGGAGCCGGTTCCAGGTAATCCGTGACGGTGACGTCGGCCCAGCGCGTCTCCACGATCATGGTGCTGTCCACATACCGCTGGCCCAGCACCTGCGAGGCCTTGACCGGTTCGACGGAGAAGTGCCCTGCGGCATCCCCGCCGAGGATGTGGGCGAACAGGGAGCCGGAGTCAGGCAGCGGGTGGCTCATCCAGCAGATCTTGGCATCCGGGGTGACCAAAGCGGTGGAGGCTCCGTTGCCGATCATTGAATGCCGTTCCAGGCCCACGGCGTCCTCACCGAACAGCCATGCCCGCCGCAGTTCGAACAGGATGGCCAGGACGCGTGCAAATGATTCCGGGTCCCGCAGCCGGTGTGCGGCCCGGGTCTCCCCCGGCCCCACCCGCAGGCCCATGTCCGGACCTCGGAGCGTGGCGATGGCCAGTTCGTCGCTGTAGGCGTCCCCGGCGTAGAGCGCCGCACTGGCACCCAGCCGGGACCTGAGGTTCTCCAGGGCGTCGGCCTTGGACGGTTCCACCACGGAGAGGTCCAGCACCGAGCCGTCCACGATGAAGAACAGTCCGTGGGCCTTGGCGATCTCCCGTGCCAGCCGGGTGGCTGACTTGACCACGTCCGCCCCGGCACCCCGGGTATGCACGGACACAGCAACGGGCTTGCGCTCGATCCAGATGCCTTTCTGGAAGCCGACGGCCTCGGACAGGGCGGTGTTGACTTTCTGGAGCGTGGCTTCGGTGGCGAGTGACTGGACGTGCGCGAAGCCCATGTCTGTTTCTGCGCCGTGCGAACCGATCAGGTGGACTTCGGCGGGGAGCCGGGACACGGCCGCAAGGTCACGGAGCGATCGGCCGGAGATCACGGCGGCATGGGTGTTGGGCAGGGCGGCCAGGGCGCGCAGGGCGATCGCGGCACTGCCCAGCGGAAGCGTTTCGGTGGAGATACCTTCCGCATCGCACAGCGTGCCGCCGTAGTTGCAGGCCACGAGCAGGCCGGGGACCCTGGCCAGGACTTTCAGTTCTGCCAGGAGGGACGGGGTGAAGCCTTCGTCTGCGGCGTCTGAGTGCACAAAAGTCCGGAGCAGGCCCAGCGGCAGTGACCTGGTCAGCAGCGCGGAATCAGCCACGCTCTGGTTCAGCGGAGTTGGCATCAGTAACCCTTCGAGCAGAACCCGGCCCGGAAAGGCAGCCGCTGGGTTTCCTGGCGGACGTCCGGGTGGTGCCCCTCTCCGGAACGCCATGCGGTATTCCGGAGGGGGCATTTTTTATTATTCGCCTGGCCGGTTTCCCCCGAAAGTCCCCTACATTGCGTATGTGTAAAAGTCGCGGACGGGGGTGCAGTGTCCGCCTCCTGATGCAGCCCCCTGGACCACGACGGCGGGCTAGACCCGGGCCAGCCCGGCTGCCTGCGCCAGCAGCTCCACTGAGCGCAGCCGCGCCTCGGTTTCCGTGCTCTGGTGGGCCACGATGAGTTCGTCGGCATCGGCATGCTTGCCGAACTCATCAAGGTAGTCGATCACCGCATCCGGCGTGCCGATGGCTGAGTACGTCATCATCTGCGACACGTGCTGGCCCTGCGGGGAGTCCAGGACCATATCCGCCTCGTCGTCGGTAAACTCGCGGCCGCCGCCGAAGAACAGGGAGACCCGCGCCCGCTTGGTTGCCTGGAAGGTGTCCTGCGCTTCGGATGCGGTATCCGCAGCTATCACGTTGACGCCGGCAATCACGTGCGGCGCGTCCAACTGGGCTGACGGCTTGAATTCGCGGCGGTACAGGGCCACGGCATCCTGCAGGGCGTTGGGGGCAAAATGGGACGCGAACGCGTAGGGCAGTCCCAGCTGGGCGGCCAGCCGGGCGCCGAACAGGGAGGACCCGAGGATGTACAGCGGGACGTCCGTGCCCTTGCCCGGGGTGGCTTCGACGCCCTGGATCCGGGTGGGGCCGGTGAGGTAGCCCTGGAGTTCAAGGACGTCCTGCGGGAAGCTGTCTGCTGACATCGGGTCCCTGCGCAGGGCCCGCATGGTGTTCTGGTCGCTGCCGGGCGCGCGTCCCAGGCCGAGGTCGATCCGGCCCGGGTGCAGCGTCTCCAACGTGCCGAACTGCTCGGCGATGGTCAGCGGCGAGTGGTTGGGCAGCATGATGCCGCCGGCACCCAGCCTGATGCTGGTGGTGTGTGCTGCCACGTGGGCGATCAGCACACTCGTGGCTGAGGAGGCGATGGAGGACATGTTGTGGTGCTCGGCGTACCAGATCCGGCGGTAGCCAAGGTCTTCGGCCCGCTGTGCCATGGCGACGCTGCCTGCAAAGCTCTCCGCCGCCGTCTGGCCTTTGCCGATGGTTGCCAGGTCAAGAATGGAGAGGGGAAGAGTCACGTCGGTGCCGGCCTTTCAGTGCGTTGCGTGGGGTTGGCCGGCCGGTTTGCGGCGGGCACACTGTGGACAACGACGGCGGCGCCCCGGATATTTCTGCCCTCCGCGTCTGCCCGGTCACGTCCGCCGCCGAGGGTGTGGTCTCCCGGCGAACGGAATACCCAGCATGCTGACGGTGTTGCCGCCCCTATGAGCCATGACACGAACCAACTGGAACTGTCCGCGACGATCGACCTGAAGGACCTGGGAACTGTGCAGCGCCTCGGCTTCGGTGCCATGCGGATCGTAGGCGACGGGGTGTGGGGTGAGCCGGCTGACCGCCAGGCCGCGCTGGCAGTGGTGCGCCGCGCCGTCGAACTCGGTGTGGACTTCATTGACACCGCCGACTCGTACGGCCCGAACATCAGCGAGGAACTCCTGGCCGAAGCGCTCCATCCCTATAAGGCCGGCCTGAAGATTGCCACGAAGGTCGGCTTCACGCGCACCGGCCCGAACAAGTGGGTGGCGGTGGGGCGGCCGGAGTACCTTCGCCAGCAGACCGAGCTGAGCCTGAGGAAGCTCAAGGTGGACACCCTGGACCTGCTCCAGCTCCACCGGATCGACCCCAAGGTGGACGCGGAAGAGCAGTTCGGCGTGCTTCGCGAACTGCAGGATGAGGGCAAGGTCCGGGCGCTGGGCCTCTCCCAGGTCAGCGTGGCCGAACTTGTTGCTGCCGGTAAGCATTTCACCGTCTCCACGGTCCAGAACCGGTACAACCTCACTGACCGCAGCTCCGAGGACGTGCTGCAGTACTCCGAGGAGAACGGCATCGGCTTCATCCCCTGGGCACCGATCTCCGCCGGCGAACTCGCGCAGCCGGGCGGCCCGCTGGACGAGGCCGCCCAACGGCTGGGGGCCACGACCTCACAGGTGGCGCTGGCTTGGCTGCTGCGCCGCTCCCCCGTGATGATGCCCATCCCCGGCACCGGATCGGTGAAGCACCTGGAAGAGAACCTGGGCGCCGCCGGCGTCACCCTGGACGATGCCGCCTTTGCGGAGCTCGAGGCCGCTTCCGGCGCGTTCGCGAAGTCCTGAAAACCTGCCTCCCCACACCTTCCACGCCGGGGCAACCGGCACTGACAGGAGATAAACAATGGCAAATATCCTCATGGTTGTATCGGCAGCCGACTCCCTCACGATGAAGGACGGAAGCGAGCACCCCACCGGTTTCTGGGCCGAGGAACTGGTGGTCTCTCACCAGCTGCTCCGGGCTGCCGGCCATACGGTCCACATCGCCACGCCCGGCGGAGTGAAGCCCACGGTGGACCAGGTCAGCCTGGCGCCGGACTCGGCCGGAGGCCAGGAGCGGGCGGACCGTTTCCGCGACTACCTCGAGGCGATCGACGCCGAGCTCTCCGCGCCGCTGGTGCTGTCCGACGTCGACATCAGCGGCTACGACGCCGTGGTGCTGCCCGGCGGGCACGGCCCCATGGCCGACCTCTTCAAGGATGCCGACCTCGGCCGCCTGCTGGTGGCGGCGGACAGGGACGGAAAGGTCATCGCACCGTTCTGCCACGGCCCCGCAGGGCTGCTCAGCGCCACGCTCGACGACGGCGCTTTCGCCTTTGCGGGCCGCCGCCTCACCGTTTTCACCAACGAGGAGGAGCTCGGCGGCGGGACGGGGGAGAACACCCCGTGGCTGGTGGAGGATGCGCTGAAGGCCAAGGGCGCAGTCATCGAGAACGCAGCCGCCTGGAGCTCGAACGTTGTCCGCGACGGCAACCTGATCACCGGCCAGAACCCGCAGTCCAGCGAGGACGTGGCCAAGGAAGTCATCAAAGCCCTCGCGGGCTGACCCCGGTCAACCCAAGAGGAGGGCCCCGGCCGGCAGGCCAGGGTCCTCCCCTTACCGGCGCCCTTCATCGCGCGCCACGGGATTGCTGGATTCAGGCCACGCAACCGCCCAGCGCAATGGAGCCGTCGATGGCTGTGATCTGCTTCTGGACGTCGCCGAGCTGTGCTTGAAGGTTGGCCACCACCGTCTTCTGGGCGGCGACGGCGTCCTTGTTCTGTTTCTTCACGCCCTGCAGGGCGCGAAGTGCGTCCTGCGCCGCCGTGACCTGTGTGTCGAGGGCGATGGACTGGGCCTGGAGGGTCTTCAGCGACGCCTCCGCAGCGCTGATGTCATCGTTGAGCCGGGTCAGTTCCGCCAAGAGCGGCGCCACCTGGCCCTGCAGGTCCAGGACTTCCTTTTCCTTGGCCGAAATCTGGCTGTTCTTGGCCTCCAGCTGGGATACCAGGTTGTCCGCGAGCTTGTTCAGGTCGGTGATCTGTTCGGATTTTCCGATGACCAAAAGATCGGCCGTGGCGACAGCCCGCTCCAGGTCAGGCAGCTGGTCCTTCAGGGCGGTGAGCTCTGCTTGCTTGTCACCAACGGCCCTGTCAGCGGCAGCCCTGGCTTCCTCCGCGTCCGCCAGGACAGTCCGCAGCGAGGCGAGGATTGCCTTCTGGGCTGCTGTGGCCTCATTGGCGGCCTCAAGGTCATCCTCCAGGCCGGGCACGTCCGCTTCGAGGTCACGTACCACCTGCGCCTGCGCTGCCACGGCATCCGCGGCTGTGGTGGCCGCCCCTTCCAGGACATCCAGCTCGCCCCGAAGTACGGTCAGCTCGTCCTGTTTAACCTCCACCATGGATTGCGCTGCGTTGGCCGTGCCCTGGAGGGCCTGGACCCCCGCTTTCAGGGTGGCAATCTCCGCGTCCTTGGCACTGATCGCAGCGTTCGCTGCGTCCAGGGTTGCCTGCAACGGTGCTGCCTGCTGCTGGAACCCGCTGCTTTCTGCCTGCTTGGCCTGCAGCTGTGAGTTCAGTGAGCTGACCCGGCTACTCAGGGCTGTCAGGTCGCCTTGCAGGGCCAGGATGAGGGCGTTCTTATCGGTGATCCGGCCGGTGACGTCGACCAACTCGGCTTCCTTGGCTGTGCGCTCGTCCTGGAGGTCGCGCTTGAGCTTTGAGTTGCCGTTGATGGCATTGATCCGCGTTGTCAGGGCCGCAATTTCTGCCACCAGGGTGTTCCTCGATGCGGTCAGGGGCGTCAACTGGGCCTGGGCTGTGGTCAGCGCGGCCTGCGTCGTCGCGATCGCGGTTTTGGCGTCCGCGATCTGGCCTTCAAGTGCGGCCGCGTCAGCTTGGGCGGTGGCGAAGTTTGCTGCGTTGGCCTGTACCAAGGCACCGGCCGTCGCCGCAGCTGCGCGCAGCCCGGTGAGTTCACCCCTGGCCGTCTCGATGGCGGTGTTCTGGTTGGTGACGGCCGTAGCGGCGGCAGTGGCGGCTGCCTCAAGCGTTACCAGTTGCCCTGCCGCGTTGCTGATCCGTTCCTTCTGCGAGGCCACGGCAGCGTCCGCGTCTGCAGCAGTTTCCTGAAGTCCCGTCAGCGTGGACCGTGCCTCAGCGACTTTGCCCCGCTGCGTCTCCAGCGCATCCTGTGCCGCAGTCCCCGCAGCCACCAACTCAGCCAGCTCGTCTTCCGCGTCACTCACGTCCCGGGCCGCGGTCACGACGTCGTCAGCCGCCTCCTCTGCCTGCGTCACCAGGGTTGCCAGCTGGGTTTGGGCGGCGTCGATGTCGCTTCTCTTGGCGGTGAGGTTGGTGGCGGCGGTGGAAGCGGCCTCCTGCAGTGCGGTGAGCCCGGCGTTTGCTGTGTCCAGGTCCTTCTCGTTGGCTGCGATCTCGGCCTTGATCCCATCCGCCTGGGACTGCAGGTCGGCAGAGGCAGCCTTGGCGGCATCAAGTTGCTGCCTGGAGCGGTGTCAGCTTGCCTTCAGCCACGGTCCTGTCCGCCTTCAGGACCACCAGGGCAGCCTCCGCGCCGGCCACGGTCTGGTCCAGGGTGGCCTGCTCGGCTTCGAGGGCTGCAAGCTCCGTCAGAGCCTTCGTTTCGGCGGCCGACAGCTCCAATTCCTCGGCCGCCAGGGCGTCCTGCCGCTTTTTTGCATCCAGAATCTCCGCCATCAGCGTTGATTCCCTGGCCTTCAGCGCGGCCCGGTCGGCCTGCAGGGCAGCGATGGCGTCAGCGTTCTTTTTGGCCGCCGCCTTCAGCAGGTTCTCCTGGACGAAGCCGCGGTGCGCCTGCTGGTTCACCACGCCGTTGCAGATGCCCGTGACGGAAGCCGGAGCGGCCGAAGCCGGCATGGCAAAGACGAGGGTGCCGGTCAGCAGGCCCGGCAGGACCACCGCGGCGGCGAGACGGCGGGTGAGGACGGACGTGGACGGGGCAGACGGCATGAAAACTCCTAGTGAGACCTGTCGTGCGGCCGACGCTGGACGCAACGTAGTCCCACCGTACGGACCGCCGCGGCCGGCCACACGCGTAATGGGCACCTGTCTTTCAGTGCTGGGTACTCGTTTTCCCGGACGCGTTTGCGGCACTACTTGGTTTGCCCCGGCGGAGCCTCGCGAGCGCCGCCTGAGTACAGTGTGAGGGCCCCAAGGGCCGCCGTTTGTGACCGTGCCTGACGCACCATGAACTGCCGTTACTCCGGGTATCGCCGCGTTTCGGTGCCCTTTGATCAGCCTGTTTCCCTCCCGGATAGTTGCTGCCAAGAACCTTTCCGTTCCGCAGACCAGTAGTAACTTCAAGGAGACACCATGGCGAAATTCAGGCCCAGGCAGGCTGCCGGCGCAGCGCTTGCGATCACCACTTTGCTGGCCCTCGCGGCCTGCTCGGACCCGGGCGCGACGGCAGCGTCAGCACCGTCGCCGGGCTCCGCGTCAACCGCAGCAGGCAAGACCTTCAACCTCGCCCCGGAACAGGACCGGATCAAGGTGGACGTCGATGCAGAGGCCGCCGCACTGGTCCCCGAGGCCATCAAGGCAGACGGCAAACTCACCGTGGTCACCACCGGCGGCTCGGCACCCCTGACCCTCTTCGCCACGGACAACAAGACCCTGATCGGCAGCGAGGTGGACATCGCCTACGCCGTGGGTGAGAGCCTGGGCCTCGAGGTCGAAGTCCTGCCCGTCGCGTGGGCCGACTGGCCGCTGGGCGTCGAATCGGGCAAGTACGAGGCCGTACTCTCCAACGTGACCGTCACCGAGGCGCGCAAGGAGAAATTCGACTTTGCCACCTACCGTAACGACCTCCTGGGCTTCTACGCCAAGGCCGATTCCACCATCGGCGAGATCAAGGAAGCCAAGGATGTTGCCGGGAAACGGATCATCGTGGGCTCAGGAACCAACCAGGAGGCCATCCTGGTCCGCTGGGACGAGGAGAACAAGGCCAAGGGCCTGGAGCCGGTGGCGTTCCAGTATTACGACGACGACTCCGCCTCAACCCTGGCGCTCCAGTCCGGACGTGCGGACCTGACGTTCGGCCCGAACGCCTCGGCCGCCTACAAGGCAGCCAAGGACGGCAAGACCAAGGAAGTGGGCACGCTCAACGGCGGCTGGCCCCTGACGGCTGAAATCGCCTTCACCACACAGAAGGGCAACGGCCTGGCGGTTGCAGCCCAGGCTGCCCTGAACCAGCTCATTGAGGACGGCACATACGCCGAGATCCTGGACCGCTGGGGCGTCTCCTCGGAGGCCATCCAGAAGTCCGAACTGAACCCGGCAGGCCTTCCCAAGAAGTAGCCTGCCGACGCAGAATCCCCGCCGGACACTGTCCGGCGGGGATTCTTTTTGTGGGTTGTTAAAGCAGCTGCTCCCAGACCGTCAGCTGCAGGCAGACCAGCGCACCGCCGTCGTCATCTTCTGCAGCGGTATCCCAGTCAGGCATGCCCGCCACCCACGCCAACGCTGGCAGCCACCGCGGAACGCTCGGGGGTGGCAAGGCCCAGGTTTTCCCGGAGCGTGGTGCCGGCGTACTCCGTGGGATAGATCCCGCGTTCCTGGAGCTCCGGGACCAGGTGGTTCACGATGTCATCCAGGCCGGTGGGGATCAGCCAGGGCGAGATGTTGAAGCCGTCCACCGCGCCTGTGCGGGCGTAGTCCACCAGGCGGTCGGCCACCTCGGTGTAGGAACCGTTGAACGTGGCGTCCACCCGGCTGGTCTTGCTGGAGACGAACTGCCGGATGCTCAGGCCCTTTTCCTTGGCCTCGGCCCTCCACTGATCGGCGAGCTGGCGTGCCTTGGCGCCGTGGAATCCGCTTCCACGCGTCTCCGAGGTTTCTTCCACCACCGGGTCGATCCCGGGCAGCGGGCCGTCCGGGTCGTAGCCCTGCAGCTCGCGGCCCCAGAACTGCTCCAGGTAGGCGATGGCCTGCTGCGGTCCGATCTGCAGGCTCCGCACCCATTCCTTCTTGTCCCGGGCTTCCTGCGGGGTGGCGGCCAGGATGAATTCGCTGGCCGGCATGATCTTGACGTCGTTGGCTCCGCGGCCTGCCTTGAGCGAACGGGCCACAATGTCGCGGCGGAAGTCCAGGGCAGCCTCGAACTTGGGGTGGGCCGAGAAGATCACGTCCGCCTGGCGCGCGGCGAAGTCCCGTCCGTCGGGAGAATCTCCGGCCTGGAACAGCACAGGACGGTACTGGGCGCTCCGGGGCAGCTTCGGCGTGACGTCGATGGAGTAGTGCTGGCCCTGATGGGTGATGCGGCGGACTGAACCGGGCGCGGCCCAGGTCGCAGCCGAGGCGGTGTCCGCCACGGCGCCGTCA
Organism: uncultured Actinomycetota bacterium; assembly: GCA_963807805.1. Classification (GTDB taxonomy): domain Bacteria; phylum Actinomycetota; class Actinomycetes; order Actinomycetales; family Micrococcaceae; genus Arthrobacter. Next base: position 279,990 of record CAWECX010000007.1, read on the forward strand.
TCCCAGGCGTCCCAGATCCGTTTGGCGGTGTTGACGAATGCCTCTGCGTGGATGTACCGGTCCGCGTGGTCCAGGTAGCCACCGCGACGGAAGTTGGCACCGGTCCAGGCGTTGTCGGTGGTCACCACGTTCCATGCAGCGCGGCCGCCGGACAACAGGTCAAGGGTGGACAGCCTGTGCGCCAGGTCCGCGGGGTCGTTGTAGGTGGTGTTCTGCGTTGCCACCAGCCCGATATTCGAGGTGATGGACGCAAGCGCGGCCAGCATGGTCTGCGCATCGGGGCGTCCGGCGACGTCCAGGGCGTGCGGGCGGCCCAGGTGTTCGCGGAGCCGGAGCCCCTCCCCCAGGAAGAAAGCGGCAAACAAGCCGCGTTCGGCGGTCTGTGCGATGCGCCGGAAGGACTCGAAGTCGGTCTGCGAGCCGGATTCCGGGGCCTTCCAGACGGTGCCGGAGTTGACGCCCTGGAAAAAGACTCCCAGCTGCAGCTGCCCGGACGGGACAAAACCGCCGTCGATCGTTGTGTCAGTCATGGTCTCTCCTCATTGTCCAGCGGTTGCGTCGGCGTGCTGTCCCGCAACGGAATGTCCGACGGCGGCGCGTGCCGCCGCGTAGCGGCTCACCGGCCGGGACAGGCCCAGCAGCTCACGGAACGTCGCGTCGGGTTCGGCTTCTGCCAGCACGCCGCTGCGCCGCAGACCGGGGAGGACCAGCTGGGCCAGTTCCTCGAGGTCGACGTCCAGGACGGCCGGGTGCAGGCGGACGCCGGCTGCCACGGTCAGCAGCTCGGTGAGCAGTCCGGTCAGTTGCTGCGCGGAGCCGACGAAGCGCGCGCGGGGGCTTTCCCAGGCGGCGTAGCCGTCCAGCCGGGCAAGGCGGCCGGCCGCGGACTCGCCCCGCGCGTCCAGGACGATGTCCAGTTCGGCAATGAGGGCGGGCCGTGATGATGCTCCCGCATCGGTGCCTGACGTGCCGGCGGCATCCAGTGCAGCGGCGGTATCGCGCAGTTCCGCGGCCAGCAGTTCCGGCGTGGGAGCCGAGACCAGCAGGGCATCGGCGGCGCCGGATGCCAGGGCCTCGGCGGACAGCAGGCCGGCAGGTGCCAGCACGGGCAGCTGGCCCTGGAGGGGCCGCGGAATGATGGACGGACCCTTGATTGAGTAGTCCGGGCCTTCGAAATCGGCGTAGTGGAGGCGGTCGACGTCCAGGTACCGGCCGGTGGCCACGTCCCGGATCACGGCGTCGTCCTCCCAGGTATCCCAGAGCCGGCGGCCCACTTCGATGGAGGCCGCAGCCTCGCGGGTGCGCCTTGCCGCGTCGGCGTGTCCGCGGCCCACGGCGGCAGCCTCGGCACCGGAGCCGCTGGCCTGGACAAGCCATCCTGCACGGCCGCGGGACACGTAGTCCAGGCTGGCCAGCTGGGTGGAGATGTGGAACGGCTCCGTATAGACAGTGTCGATTTCGGGAACCAGTGCGATGGAACGGGTGAGCGGGGCAACGTAGGCTGCCCGCTGGAGGGCGTTCAGCCTGTTTGAGCTGTTCGCCGGCGCAGCCGACCCGGGAACGGCTCCGTCGGCGGCCGCCGGACCGTCGTGGAAGGTGGCGGCGTGGAAGCCGGCAGACTCGGCGGCCAGGACGGATTCCCTCAGCTTGGCGGGGCCGAGCGCAGCAGCGGGGGCTGTACGGGAAGCCCGCCACGACGCCGGGTGTCCGCCGTCGCCGTCGAGTTCGATCAGCAGCAGTCCGCGGCCGGCATGATGTTCAGGAGTGCTCACTTGGCGTCCTGCCTTTCGGTGGTGTGGGTCCGCTCCAGCGGCGTCTGTTCGCCCGCCTTGATGGCAACGGGCAGGCGGTTCTCGGCGGGCGGCAAGGGGCAGGTGGCGAGGTCGGTGTACGCGCACGGGAGGTTGACTGCGCGGTTGAAGTCCAGCAGTACGGTGCCGTCCGGCCCGGGCGCTCCTACGGTGAGGGACCGGTTGGCCGCGTACGTGGTTTTGCCTGAGGTGGCATCGGTGAACAGGACGGACAGGCTGCCCGGGGCATGGCCGTTGAAGGCGGTCAGGCTCAGGTCCGCGCCGGCGAGGGTGAACCGGATTTCGCCCGGCGCCTCGTACACGTGGTGGATGCCCTCCACGGCTGCGCCGACTTTGGTGGGGCGGGGTTCCGGAAAAGGAACGAACGTTCCGGTCACGGCGTAGGCGTCGTCGGGTTCGTACGCCGGCGTGCCGGTGTAACGGGCCAACAGGGCGTTCTCCGGGTGCCGTGGCCGGACGATGTACTCTCCGCCGCGTTTTGCCAGTTCAATGACGGCGCCGTCGGATCGCAGGTTGATCCCGCCGCGTTCGGCAATGGGGCCGAACGCCAGGACCGTACCCGCGGCGGTGTTCAGCTCCTGACCGTCCCGCTGCAGGGTCTCCCCCGGCGCGAGGACAACGCGGACGACGTCGTTATCAACCCTCCAGGTGCCCGGGGCGCCCTCGAGGGTGGCTGCGGTGTCGCTGAGCCAGTGCAGGTGGGTGACCGCCAGGAAGCCGTGCGGATCCGCCCGGTGCCGCTCATGGGCAGCGTGCCACTCCTGCCAGGCTGCGGCGAAGGGGGCTGTTTCAGTGTGCGTAGGCATGCGTGCTCCTGTGGGCGTTGTGGTTGGCGGATTCCGGTCGGCTGCCGTACGGGTCCTCCGCTTCCCACAGGGTGGTGGGGGCGGCGGCCCGGACGGCGGGGATGACGTCCAGCGCAAACCGTTCCAGGATGTCCAGCTGCTGCTCGAACGGCAGCGTGGTGGGCAGGGAGATGGACTGCAGGTCGTGGCCGTAGAGCGAGTGGTAGCTGAGGATTTTGTCCACCACCTGTTCCGGGCTTCCCACCAAGGCAGGGCCTTCGGCCACGGCATGCTGGATGTCCCGGAAGGGCGAGTTGTTGCCCGGGACGTTGCGGTTGGCTGTCAGGGCCTCGTAGACCGGACCGAACTGCCGGATGGCTTCCTGGGTGGTGTCCGCAATGAACACGCCGCCGGCGCCGCTGCCCGAACCGAGATACTGCAGCTTCGGATCGTGGCCATGGCGGGCGTACTCTTCCCGGTAGTGGTCAATGAGCACCTGGTAGTTTTCCCGCGGCTGGATGGCGTTGGCGGTGAACAGCGGGTCTCCCCACCTCGCGGCGAGCGCTGCAGACGTCAGCGTTGTAGCAGACCCGTGCCAAATCCTCAGGGGGCCGTCGAAAGGGCGCGGCGTGGTGGTGGTCGGCTCAGTCAGCGGTGCCCGGAAGCGGCCGGTCCACGTGACGCCTTCCTCGCTCCAAAGCCGCCGCAGCAGTGCGTACTTCTCGGCGAGCAGGTCCCACTGGTCGGCAAGGTCCAGCCCGAAGAGGGGGTACTGCAGGACTTCGTTTCCCTTCCCTATCACCAGCTCCAGGCGCCCGCGGCTGAGCTGGTCGATGGTGGCGTAGTCTTCGGCCACGCGGACAGGATCGAGGACGGAGAGCACCGTCACGCCGCTTTGCAGCCGGATCCTCCGTGTCACTGCCGCGATTGCGGCCAGGACGGTGGTGGGTGAGGACGAAATGAACTCGCCGGCGTGCCGCTCCCCGACCGAGAAGCTGTCATAGCCCAGTTCCTCGGCCCGCTGCGCGGTTTCCACCACCTGGTTGAGCCTGTCTGCCGTGGAGACAATCTCACCCGTCAGCGGGTTCTTCAGGTGCGGAATGATGTCCAGGACCTGGAACTTCACTTTGCCGCCCCGGTCTGGGTGCCGCTGGCCTGGGGAGCCGCGTAGGTTTCCTCGGTGACGGTCTTGGATTCGGTCAGCGCTTCCTCGGACAGTCCCCAGCGTTCCAGGACTTCGCCGTAGGATCCGTCGTTGATGGCAGAGTTGAGGGCTTCGGTGAGGACCGGGGCCAGGCCGTTGCCACGCAGGGTGGTGGCGGCCACCAGCGTTTCGGAGGGCCAGCCGGCGTTGACCTTGCCCACTACCTTCAGGTCATCCCGCGTGTTTTCCCGGTACACGGTAGAGGGGTAGGGGGCGATGTTGAGGTCTGTCCGGCCGGAGGAGAGCGCCAGGATGGTGTCGGCATCGGTGGAGTAGTACTGCAGGACGGCGGGTGCCTTGCCCTTGTCCTCAAGCTCCTTGTTCCACGCCAGCAGGATCTTCTCCTGGTTGGTGCCGGATCCCACGGAGACCTTCAGCCCGGAGATGTCGTCAGCGCCTTTGATGTCATAGCTGGCAGACTTCTTGGCCTCGAAGCCCATGTACGCCGCCCGGTACGTGGCGAAATCGAACAGCTTCACGCGGTCCTTGTTGACGCCTACGTTCGAGAACACTGCTTCGAAGTCACCGGACTGGGTCTTCAGCGGCCAGTTCTCCCAGGAGGTGACCTGGATGTCCAGTTCCAGTCCGAGCTTGTCCGCGACGAGCTGGGCGAGGTCCAGTTCGACGCCGATCGGTGTTTTGTCGTCAGTGGCGTGGAAGGTCAGCGGGATGGATCCCGCCGTGGTGGCCACGGTCAGTTTGCCGTCCTTGCCGACCAGGTCCGGGACGCTTGCGGCGAGCGCGTCGTCCTTCTGCGCCCGGATGCGCTGCTGGTCGGGTGCGGTGTTGTAGACCACGCCGTTGCGTGCTGCCGTAGCGGAGGGGCTGCCGGACCCCGAGGCGGAGGCTCCCGGGTCGGCGCAGGCGGACAGGGCGGCGGTCCCGAGGAGGACGACGGCGGGCAGCACCGCCAGGGAGCGCACGCGGCCTGGGCGGCGGTGGGAGCCAGTGAACAATGCCATGGGGGAATCCTTAGATGTTGAAAGCCGGTTCGAGCACCTTGGAGAAGAAGCTCCGGGTGCGGGGTTCCTGCGGGTTGGTGAATATGTCGTCGGGGCGGCCCTGTTCCACGATCTGGCCCTCGTCCATGAACACCACAGTGTCCGCCACGTCGCGGGCGAATCCCATCTCGTGGGTCACGATGATCAGCGTGGTCCCGGACTTCGCCAGTTCGCGGATGACGTCGAGCACTTCGTTGACCAGCTCGGGGTCAAGCGCGGACGTCGGCTCGTCGAACAGCAGGATCTTCGGGTCCAGGGCAAGGGCGCGGGCGATGGCCACGCGTTGCTGCTGGCCGCCGGACAGCTGGCGGGGATAGGCTCCGGCGCGGTCCTTGAGGCCCACCCGGTCCAGCAGTTCCAGCCCGCGCTTGCGGGCTTCCTCCTTGGAGCGGCCCTGCGCCACGACGGGCGCTTCGGTGACGTTTTCCAGGGCGGTGAGGTGCGGGAAGAGGTTGAAGTTCTGGAACACCATGCCGATTTCGGTGCGCTGTTTCAGGATCTCCTTCTCGCGCAGCTCGTGCAGCCGCTTCCCCCTCACCTCGTAGCCCACCAGCGTCCCGTCAATGGCGATGTGGCCGCCGTCGACCTTTTCCAGGTGGTTGATGGTCCGCAGCAGGGTGGACTTGCCGGAACCCGAGGGGCCAACGATCACGGCAACGCCGCCTGGTTCAACCGTGAGGGTGATCCCCTTCAGGACTTCGGTGACGCCGAACGATTTGCGGACCTTGGTGATTTCCACCAGCCCGCGGGTAGGGCCGGCAACGGTCTGCGGGGTGGTGTCGGTGGAGGTCTGGGCGGCGGTAGCGGTGCTCATCGCTGGCTCCTTGCTCGGTTGGGTGCCACGGCGTGGGTGGCGAAGAATTTCCGGGCCTTCTGCAGGGGCGTCAGCGGCAACGTCCTGACCGCGCCCTTGGAGTAGTGCCGTTCGATGTAGTACTGGAACACGCTCAGGACGGATGTGATGACGACGTACCAGAGCGTGGCCACCAACAGGAGCGGCAGCACCTGCTGGGTGCGGTTGTAGATGACCTGGACGGTGTAGAACAACTCCGAGTAGGCAAGGACGTAGACAATCGAGGTGCCCTTGACCAGGCCGATGATCTCGTTGAAGGCCGTAGGCAGGATGGCGCGCATGGCCTGCGGCAGGACGATCCGGGTGGACCGGCGCCACGCGGGGATTCCCAGCGCGGCGGCTGCCTCCAGCTGTCCCTGGTCCACGGAGAGGATGCCGCCGCGGATGATTTCCGCCGAATAGGCCGCCTGGTTAAGGGTCAGGCCCAGGACGGCCGCCGCAAACTGGCTGATCAGGGTGGTGGTCTGCACCTCGAAGAAGCGGACGTCCGTGAAGGGGATGCCCAGGCTGATTTTCTCGTAGAGGTAGCCAAGGTTGTACCAGAGCAGCATCTGGACCAGCAGCGGGGTGGAGCGGAAAATCCAGGAGAAAGTCCAGGACACCGATACCAGCAGCGGCGACGCGGAGAGCCGCATCAGCGCAAGGATGAAGCCGAGGACAAAGCCCAGCAGGCCGGAGATGGCTGTCAGCTTCAGTGTTTCCAGCAGGCCGTTGACCACGGACTGCGCCGTGAACCACTGCGCCACCACACCCCACTCCCAGCGCGGGTTGGTGGCCAGTGACCAGGCGACGGCGAAGACGCCCAGAGCCACCACTGCGGTTCCCACCCAGCGCCACGGGTGCTTCGCGGCAACCAGCGGGAAGCCGGAGTAATCGGTGGCCGGGCCGCGGCCTCCCGTGGAAGGCCCGGACGGACCGGATGCGCCCGCCCCGGTGGCCGCCGGTCCGGAGTCCGGCCGTGCTGCTTGATCTGACTCTGCCGGCTGGGCCACTTTGGTTACTGCTGAACTCATGCGCCACCTCGCTTCTTCACTGGGTACCTGCGTGTCGGGAAAAAATCGGTTCTGCGGTGCCGGACCTCCGATGCCGCAAGTCCAGCGCCGGAGCAGGAAGTTCCGGGCCGCTGGCTGCAAATCTAGGGCGGCCGGGAAAGGGGCAGCAAGGCGCCAGGTTGCATAACTTCACGGGACTTCGCACAACGTCATGAGTCGATTTCTTGCGCTTTTTGACGGGCCGTGACGTGGAGTGAACGGGCGTTACCGCCGCATCGACCGCCGTCGCCGCCGGTGCCTAGCATGGGCACTCAACCACCCTTCCGCCGTCGGCCGTCCGGCCCGCCACGCACCATCCGTCAGGAGACCGACATGCCAGCCTCTGTCCCTTCCGTTGTCTTCGTTGGCGGCGGTCCGCGGGCTGCGGGCGTCCTGGAACGGTTGGCGGCCAACCGCCCCGCGCTGTTCTCCGGCCCGCTGGAGGTCCACGTCATTGAACCCTACGAGCCGGGTTCCGGCCGGATCTGGCGCTACGACCAGCACCCGGGCCTCATGCTCAACTCGGCGGCGGCGGACGTCACCATGTTCACAGACTCGTCCGTGGCGTGCGACGGCCCCGCCATCGAGGGGCCGGGGCTTGCGCAGTGGGCGGCCGGGGTGCTGGACGGGTCCATTACGGATGTCCCGGACTTCCCGCGGTCGCTGCGGGAGCAGCTGCGCACCCTCACCGGGGCCACCTTCCCCACCCGCCAGCTGCAGAGCCAGTACCTTGAGTGGTTCTTCCGCCGCGCCGTTTCGAACCTCGGCGGCAACGTCACAGTCCACCGCACCACCGCAGTTGCCATTGAGCCTGCAACTGCGGGCCCGGAATCAGCGTCCGACGCCGGCGCCCACCTCGTCCGGCTCGCCAACGGCGGCTTGCTGCGCGCCGACGTCGTGGTCACCGCCCTGGGCCACACCGACTCGCGGCCGGATGCCGCCTCGGACGCCTGGGCCGGCTTCGCTGCCCGGCACGGCGGATTCCACGCTGCACCCAGCTACACCACCGACGTCGACTACTCCGGCCTCGCCCCGGGACAGGACGTGATCGTCTCCGGGATGGGGCTGGCGTTCATCGACCTGCTGGTCCTCCTCACGGAGGGACGCGGCGGGCGCTTTGAGGAAACGCCCGACGGCGGCCTGCGGTATGCAGCGTCGGGCCGCGAACCGCGCCTGCTGGCAGGGTCCCGGCGCGGAGTCCCCTACCACTCCAAAGTGTCGGCGCCGCTGCGGGGCGAGGCCCCGGGCGAGTTGCGGTTTTTCACCCGCGAGGCCATCGACGCGCTCCTGGAACTGCATCCGGAGCTGGACTTCCGGGACCACCTGTGGCCCCTCATCGCCAAGGAATCCGGGTACGGATACTACCGTGAGCTGTTCACGGGCAGCCCTGACCGCGTCGCCACCGGCTGGGCGGAGTTCTCCGAAAGCTTCGCGGCACTGGACTGGTACAGCACCGCCCGCGAGGACCTCGTGGCCGCGGCTGTCCCCGATCCTGCCCTGCGCCTGGACCTCGAACGCCTGGACCGGCCGTTCGACGGACAGGCCTTCCCGGACCATGCAACGGTGCAGCAGGCTGTTGCGGGCTACATCGAACAGGATCTTGTCCTGCGTGACGGACCCGACAACCCGGAAACCATGGCACTGTTCATCGCTTTGCTCAAGGTGTACATGGACCTGGGCCGGCTGGTTCCGGCGGAACGGCTCAACGCCAGGTCACAGCAGCTGGTCCACGGCTGGTGGCACGGGTTCTTCAGCTTTGTCGATTCAGGGCCGCCACCGCGAAGGCTGCGTGAAATGCTGGCGCTGCACCGCGCCGGGCTGCTGGACTTCCTCGGCCCCGGGCTGTCCGTCTCCACCGATGAATCCACCGGGGAGTTCGTGGCCTCCTCGCCGCAGACCGGTGGCGCTGTGAGGGCCAAGGCCCTGATCGAGGCCCGGCTGCCTGCTACATCCGTGGCCCGCTCCCTCAACCCGGCCCTCCAGTCGGTGCACGGGACCGGGCTCGGCACCGAACAGCAGCTCCTGACGGCGGACGGGATCCACTCCACCGGCAAGCTCCTTGTCTCGGGGCGGCACCAGCTGGTCGATGCCCAGGGCCGCACCCAGGACAGGATCTTCGGCATCGGGCCGGGCACCTCCGGATGGGGTGCCGGCGCGTTCGCCCGTCCGCGCACCAACGCCGCACCGTTCAGGGAGAACGATGCACTCGCCCGGCACCTGCTTGACCTCCTGGCCGGGCTGGCGGCCACCGCCCCCGCCGCCTCCTCCCCCGGTGCCGTCACCGGCACCCGAACAGCCGCCGTCGGAAAGGCCTGAACAGTGGACGTTGAAACAAGGATCCCCCTGGACGCTGCGGCGCTGACCGTCCTGAGCCTCCCCATGCACGATCCGCGGGTCAAGCCGCTCCTGGATGAGCTCGCCGTCGAATACGACTCCCGGTATGGCGACTTCTTTGGCCCCGGGGCGGCCGCTGAAGAGCTCAACCGGTACCCGGCCGCGGAATTCGAGGGCCCGGGCGGAGCCCTGCTGGTCATCCAGGAAAACGGCGAGTCAGTGGCCGGCGGCGCCTTCCGGCGGTACGACCCCGACACCGCAGAGTTCAAACGGATCTGGACCCACTCGGCGCACCGCCGCCGCGGGCTGGCGCGGCTGGTACTCGCAGAACTCGAAGGGCTGGCGGCCCGCCGCGGCTACCGCCGGATCTACCTGACCACGGGCCCGCGCCAGCCCGAAGCGAAGCATCTGTACCTCACCACCGGGTATGAGGCCCAGTTCGATCTTCACGCTGACCCGGAAACCATAAAGTCCCTGGCGTTCACCAAGAATCTTCCCGGGGCGCCGCTAAGCTAGCGGCATGGCCAACAAAACCACTGCAGAGAAACTCGCCACCATCCAGAAGGGCTACACCCTGGAAGGTGCCACCATCGAGCTCGGTGCCGCCATCATCGACGGCGAACTCCACAAGGAAGCCCAGGTCCGGCTGCCGCTTGCCATGATGAACAGGCACGGGCTGGTGGCCGGCGCCACCGGCACAGGAAAGACCGTCACGCTGCACATGATGGCAGAGCAGCTGTCCACGGCCGGTGTTCCCGTCTTCCTGGCCGACATCAAGGGTGACCTCTCCGGTTTGGCAACAGCGGCGGCCGGCAGCGAGAAACTGACGGCACGCACGGACAGCATCGGCCAGGCATGGGCAGGAAAGACGTTCCCCGTTGAATTCCTTGCCCTGGGCGGCGACGGCAACGGCATTCCGGTCCGCGCCACCATCACCTCGTTCGGCCCCATCCTGCTCTCCCGCGTGATGGAGCTCAACGACACCCAGGAGTCCAGCCTCCAGCTGGTCTTCCACTTTGCGGACAAAAACAACCTTGAGCTGATCGACCTCAAAGACCTCCGGGCCGTCATCGCGTTCCTCACCTCGGACGAGGGCAAGGACGACCTCGAGGAACTGGGCGGCCTGTCCAAGGCCACCGCCGGGGTCATCCTGCGCGAACTGGTGAACCTGGAAGCGCAGGGCCTGGAGAAATTCTTTGGCGAGCCCGAGTTCGATACCGCCGAGCTGCTCCGGACCGCGCCGGACGGCCGCGGCGTGGTGACCTGCCTGGAACTCCCCACCCTCCAGACCAAGCCGATGCTGTTCTCCACCTTCCTGATGTGGCTGTTGGCTGACCTGTTCGAGGACCTGCCCGAGGCCGGCGACCTGGACAAGCCCAAGCTGGTGTTCTTCCTGGACGAGGCCCACTTGCTCTTCAACGGCGCCTCCAAAGCCTTCCTGAACGCCATCACCACCACCGTCCGGCTGATCCGTTCCAAGGGTGTGGGGATCTTCTTCGTCACCCAGACCCCCAAGGATGTCCCGGCAGATGTCCTGGGCCAGCTGGCCAACCGCATCCAGCATGCCCTCCGCGCGTTCACCCCGGAGGATGCGAAGGCCCTGAAGGCCACCGTTTCCACGTTCCCGGTCAGCGACTACGACCTCGAGGAAACCCTCACGTCCGCGGGGATCGGCGAAGCCATCATTACAGTCATGAATGAGAAGGGTGCGCCGACGCCGGTGGCGCACACGCGGCTCCGGGCACCGGAGTCCGTGATGGGCCCCAGCGCCGACGAGCTCGTCAAGAGCACTGTGGCCGGCTCAGCGCTGCTCACGAAGTACGGGACGGCCGTGGACAACGTCTCCGCCTACGAGAAACTCAGCGGCAAGGCCGCGGCCCCCACCGGCGACGCCGCCCCGGGTGAGCCCCCGGTCCCCGGGACAGGCGGACAGTCCGACGTCGACGCCGAGGCGCGCAGGATAGAGGAAGAAATCCTGGGCCGGCCCAGCAGCCGGCCGGCACCTCCAGTGCAGCCGGCGCCTGAGCGTGCGGCTTCCGGCCGGGCGCCCCGGGCCCCGCGTGCGCCCCAGCCCCAGGCCCAGGCGGGCGGCGGCATGGTGGGAGACCTCGCCGGAGCGCTCGGCGGGGCTTTGGGCGGCGGGCTGAAAAGCATGGTCCGCTCCATGGGAACCCAGCTGGGCCGGGAACTGCTCAGGGGCGTCTTCGGCACGTCGTCACGGCGCCGCAGGTAACTGATCCGGACGACGATCCTGGGAGGTGCAGGCCGCCGTCGGGCTTCCGGCAGGGGAGGTTTCCACCCCGGCCCGGCACACCATAACACCCATGTTCACCGGGCTTGCAGGTAACGTGGGGGACGTGCAGATGAGTCAAGCGTTGGTGAGGATCGCGGCCGGATGGCTGCTGGGCCTCATGCTCGCTGTGGCCGGATCCATCGTCGCGGTCAACCTGGTGAACAACACAGTAGCCAGCCCGCAACAGCCCGTGCGCGAGTATCTGGACGCCCTGCACAGCGGCGACGGCGGCAAGGCACTTGGCCTGCTGCGCGCAACCGTCCCCCCGGGCAACGCCGCGATGCTGGACGGCACGGCACTGCAGACGGCAGCCTCACGGATCGCCAATGTCAAGATCGGCGAAGCCGAAAACCGTTCTGCCGGCCAGGTCATGGTCCCCATGGAATACACCATCGACGGCAGCCGGCTGCAGACCGAGTTCCTGCTGGAAAAAACAGGTACCGAATGGCTGTTCTTCAACACCTGGGCCTTTGTCCCGTCACGGCTGCCCACGTTTGACGTGACAGTGGTGAACGCCAGCGAGGCAACAGTCAACGGCATACCCGTGAACATGCCCGGCGGACGGAACACCTTTGCAGTCTTTTACCCCGGGGAGTACGAGGCCTCACTGAACGGCGAATATTTCGTCGCGCCCCCCACCCGCGCTACAGTGACGTCCGGCAACGCGCCGGTGGCTCCGCTGAATCTGCTGACGGAGGCCACAGACCGGCTGCAGGAGGACGTCGGCGCCAAAGTGAACGAGTTCCTGGACGCGTGCGCCGCCGAGGCCCAGAAGCAGCAGAAGCTCCAGCCGGATTGCCCCTTCTACTACGCCAGCAACAACACGGTGAACGACGGCACCATCAAATGGAGCATCACGGAGTACCCGGAGATCGCCATCGAGCCCTTCGACGGGCGCTGGGTGGTGGCACCGCTCGACGGCAAAGCCAAAGTGGAAGCGGTCCAGCAGAACTCCTTTACCGGGGCCACGTTCCCGCTCAACGAGGAAGTCGATTTCAGCTTCACCACGCGCCTGGACGTCAGCGGAGACACCGTCAAGGTCACCCCGCTCCTGAGTTATTAGGCCGTACCGGCCGCCGGCAAACCGCGCCCGCTTCCGCCGGGGACGCAAAAGGCTGCCTCCCGGGACGCGAAGTCCCGGAAGGCAGCCCTTTCAGCAAAAGCTCTAAAGCACGACGACGGGCGCTCAGTCCATGCCGCGGAGGTCCAGGACCAGCTCGGTGTCGCCATCGGCCGTCATCAGGACGGGGATGCCCCAGTCCTGCTGGTACAGGTGGCACGCCGCGTGGTCCGGGATTTCGCCGTCCTCGGTTTCGGGACCGTCGCAGGCCGCAGCACGGGCCGTGATGTGCAGGACGCCTTCGGGTACGTCAGAGGCCAGCTCCAGCGTCCGGAGCAGCCCCACCGAGGTTCCGCCGCCGGCAACCAGCAGCTCAGGCGGTGTGGAGGAGATCTTCAGCTGGGTGGGATCGCCCCAACGGTCATCGAGCTTCTGCCCGGTGGGCGCTGTGAACCGGACAGTGAGCTCCAGCGGCCCGGGGGCCACCGGGCTCTTCGGCCGGTGGGTCTGGGATGCGCCCTCGTCCACCTGCTGGGCCTCCTTGGGGATGGGCACGTACACCAGTTGGTGCTTGTTGGCCTCAACCACCACCAGCAGGGGTTCGGAGCCCGCGGCCCGGGTGTGGTCCACGATGACGTCGGAGGGCTCTGACAGGCCGCGCGCCAGGGTGGAAACGGTCTTCGTCGCGGGGTCATAGCGGCGCACGGCACCGTTGTAGGTGTCCGCGATCGCCACGGAGCCGTCGGGCAGGACTGTGACGCCCAGGGGGTGCTGCAGCCGGGCTTCGGACGCGGCGCCGTCGCGGAAGCCGAAGTCGAACAGCCCCTTGCCGACGGCCGACTCCACGGTGACGGTGCCGTCGTCGGCAATTGCCAGCTTCCTGAGGGCGGACGTTTCCGAGTCCGCTACCCAGATGTTGCCGTCGGCGTCCTCGGCGAGTCCGGACGGCTGGGCGAACCATGCTTCATGTGCCTGGCCGTCCAAAAGCCCTTCCAGGCCGTTGCCGGCGGCAATTGCCACTGCCCCGGTGAGGGGATCGAAGCTGAAGATCTGGTGGGTGCCGGCCATGGCGACCACCACGGCATTGAGCTTGCGGGACCAGACAACGTCCCACGGGGAGCTCAGGGAGACTTCCAGGGGGTGGCCGCTGAGCTGGCCGGTGAACCCGGCAGCGTCCTCGTCAACACGGGCAGGGCCGGTTTCGAGCAGCCGCTGGATGCCGTTGCCGGCGAGCGTGGTGGCCTTTCCGTCACCCAGTGAGAGCCCGCGGAGGCGGTGGTTCACGGAGTCGGCAATGACGACGTCGTAACCCACCTTGGCTGCCACGTCCTCCGGGAGCAGGACCAGGCCCTGCGGTTCGTTGAACTGTGCGGTGGCTGAGTCACCGGCTGCAGGACCGTCTGCATACCCCTTTACGCCGCTGCCGAAGGTGGCAAGGACGGTGTCGAAGTCCGTCCCCAGTTCCACGAGGCGGTGGTGGCCGGTGTCGGTGACCAGCCACGAGCCGTGAGCCGCAGCGTCAGCCGCCGGGCCGCCGTCGGACGCTCCTGCTTCCACTCCGCCGCCGGAGGACGTGCCGCGGCCGGCAGGAAGGAACAGCGCCTTGCCGGGGAACCGGAGCGTGCCGGAGGTGGCTTCCGGCGCCACATACGGTCCGGACCCGCGGTGCAGGGTGCCCTTGGCCTCGTGCTCGGCAATCAGCTCGGGAATGAGGACGGCCAGGCCGTCAGCGTGGCCCTCGCCGGACAGGTGGGCCACGATGTAGCCCTCGGGGTCGATGACCACCAGGGTGGGCCAGGCGCGCGCGGTGTACGCCTTCCAGGTGTCCAGCTCCGGGTCATCCAGCACCGGGTGGTGGATCTCATAGCGTTCCACGGCGGCGGCCAGGGCCACAGGATCCGCTTCGTGCTCGAACTTGGGCGAATGAACTCCGACGGTGACCAGCACGTCCGAATACTGTTCCTCCAGGGGCCGCAGCTCGTCGAGGACGTGGAGGCAGTTGATGCAGCAGAACGTCCAGAAGTCCAGGAGGACGATCTTGCCGCGCAGGGCTTCAAGGTCCAGTGATTTGCCGCCCGTGTTCAGCCAGTTACGGCCCACCAGTTCGGAGGCGCGGACCCGGAGTTGGGTGCGTACGGTTTCGCTCATCAGCGTCCTTCCAGCTTTGAGTTGCGTTCAGCCAGCTTGGCGTCGCGTTCAGCCAATTTGGCAAACATATCGTTGTAAGCAGTCAGATCGGCGTCGTTATTCCTGTCTGCTGCGCGGTCGGTGCGGCGGGTCTCCCGCTCATCGGACCGGGACCACATGATGGCGACGCCGATCGCCACCAGGAGGGTGGGGACTTCGCCGATGCCCCAGGCAACCGCGCCGCCCATCTGCTGGTCAAGCAGGGCTGACGGACCCCAGGCCCTGCCGAGGTTGCCGAAGTAGTCGGCGGCCAGGAGGTTGGTGCCGCCCATGATGGCCACACCAAAGAACGCGTGGAAGCCCATGGTCGCCAGGAGGAGCACCAGCCGCATGGGATATGGCGCGCGGCGGGGCAGCGGGTCGGTGCCGATCATGCTCAGCACGAAAATGTAACCCGTCAAGGCGAAATGAAGGTTCATCAGCTCGTGCCCCACGTGCTCGCGCATCGCGAACCCGAACGCATCGGAATAGTAGAACAGCACGATGGAGCCGGCGAAGTTGGCTGCCGCGAAAATGGGGTGGGTCACCAGCTGCGAGAACCTGGAGTGCACAAACACCAGCAGCCACTCACGCAGGCCGCGCGAACCGTCACCACGCGCGGGCAGCGCGCGAAGAGCCAGCGTCACGGGCGCGCCGAGCACCAGGAAGATGGGCGCCACCATGGTCAGGGCCATATGGTCCACCATGTGGGCGGAGAAGAGCACCCGCCCATAGACCGACGGCGGCCCGGACGTAATGTAGGTCAGCACCAGCAACCCGATAACCCAGTTCACGGACCGGAACCACTGCCATTTGTCGCCGCGGCGGCGGACCTTTGCCACGCCCAGGAAGTACGCCACCAGGCCAAAAACAGCGACGGCGATCCAGAGCCAGTCGAGGCGCCATTCGGTGAGCCAGCGCTCGGGGGTCAGTTCAGGTGGGAGCTCATAGCCGGTGAGGATGAAGGCCGGCGATGCGTCCGGAGCGAAGGTCGTGGGCTGCGGCGGGGCCGAACGACCCAGAGCGACTGCAACGCCGGAGGTAGCCGTCATCACCAGCAGTTCCACCACCACCAGCTGCCAGAGGACCCGGCGTGAAGACAGCGCGGCACCCTTGCGGCCCAGCTGGGGGATGACCCACTGCCGGTGCATGAACCCGATCCCGCCCAGGACCACGGTTGCCGCTGTCTTCGCCAGGATCAACTGCCCGTAGGCGGAACCGAAGAGGTCTGCCCAATCAGTGATACGGATGCTGGCGTTGATGACACCGGAGGCAAAGACCAGGACAAACGCGAAGCCGGCCAGTGAAGAGAATCTCCGCAGGGTGGGTTCCGTGATGTCGCCTGCAGCGCCCGGCTTGGAGGCTGTGAGGATCCCGGACAGGAGGGCGAGCAGGATGATGCCGCCCACCCAGGCGCTCACGCCGACGAGGTGGAGCCCGAGCGAGTTGATGGCGCCTTCATGGTCGGACGAGCTTGACGAGTGTCCGATCAGTGCAGTGGGAACCAACCCCGCCAGTGCCAGGACCAGGGTGAGCGCCAGGCCCCCCAAGGACCTCACACCGAAAAGCGCTGTGGTGACAACCGCCGCGATGATGGTGACGGCCAGCCAGGCGCGGCCGGTTTCGATGTCCGTCATGAAGTAGACGAGCGCTTGGGTGAATTCAGCGTCCCCCGAGATTGCCTGCCCGGCAACATCCGAATACGTCAGCACCAGGACGGCGATGGCTGACAGGGTCCACGCTGCGCCGGCGACAGCGGCGACGGTCAAGGCACGCGAGAAGGCCGGGTGTTCCGGGCCGTCGCCGTCCCTGGTCCTCCGCGATGTACTGCGGGGCAGGATGCCGACAGCGAAGATCAGCCCGCCGACGACGGTGGCCAAGGCGATGTTATGGACCGCCTTGCTGATGGGGAGTCCCCAGCGGACCACCGCGCCGGGATCGGAAACCTCACGGGCAGCAGCTGCGCCGGAAAAGATCAGTGCCGCAGCCAGGCCCAGCAGCAGGGCAGCCAGGCCGGCGAGCTGCCACGGCCGGGAAATCCCTGTGGCGCTGGCCAGCCGTCCAGCAGCCCCTTCATCAGGGGCGGGCTGGGGTGCGGTGGGACGGGATTTTGCTGCGGAAGGCACCTATCCATTGTCCGCTACCCGCGCCGGGGCGGCGAATCGGCTGAACCTCGGATTAACAGAAGGAGCGGCAACCTTACGGTTGCCGCTCCTTCGATGCTGTTGAAGAAGACTACTTCTTCTTGGCGACAGCTGCCTTCAGCTTGGAACCAGCGGTCAGCTTGACGCTGTGGCCGGCTGCGATCTGGATGGTCTCGCCGGTCTGCGGGTTACGGCCGGTGCGTGCTGCACGGTCGGTGCGCTCAACTGCGAGCCAGCCCGGGATGGTGATCTTTTCGCCCGAAGCGACAGAGGTCTCGAAAACCTCGAACAGCGCATCGAGGACGGAGTTGACGGCTGCCTGGCTGGTGCCGGCCTTGCCAGCTACCTCTGCAACAAGTTCACTACGGTTCTTAGCCATTTATGTCCTCCTGGACGGTCATGATTTCTGGAGCCTGCACGCGGCATGCGTATAAGCCACTGTTCGAAAACTTACCAGCTTGGGAAGGTGGGGACCGCAAATTCCGCGTGTTTCCGCGACTTTTTGAGGTAAATCACCGGATTTAGGGCCATTTGGACCCGTTTTTCGCCATCAGCGGACGGCCCCACAACCTCCCCGGGAGCTCCCCAGCCGACGCTCTCTCACTACCTGCGGGTTTTTCCTGGGTCGCTCTCTCAGGTCCTGCGGGTTTTCCTGGGACGCTCTCTCTGGTGGTGGGGGTGTTGACGGCGGCGGGCCGGGTGCGTGTGTTGGTGGGGGCGGCTCGTTGTTGCGGGTACTGCGGGAGGATCCCGGGGTCACCTGCGGGTACTGCGAGAGGGTCCCGGGGTCTGCTGCGGGTCCTGCGCGAGGTCCTTCGGGTTTTGTACGATGGCCCGGCCGCGGCGGCCCTTGACCTGCTGGGAGAGGTTCTGCCGGGTCTCGGTCATGGCCTGGTTGGCCAGCGAGATCAGGTGGAAGTGATCGACCGCGACAGCGGTGCGGGGAAGCCACATCCGCAACGCTTTGCGGAACGCCGCGGAGGGGTCGATCGCGACGACCTGCACGGCCAGGCGCCACTCCAGGGGCCGGGCGAAGAGCCAGTCCCCGACGCCCTTGTGGTCCCGGCCGTCGACCACGCCCAGGACCTGCCCGGTGTCCAGATCCACGATGGTGGTCATCCAGGGTTCGAACCGTGATCCACGGCCTTCGTTGCCGGGTCCTGGAAGTAGCGCACGGACCGGAACCGGTGTTCATCGATGCCCAGCATCCGCGGACTGAGCTCGTCCACGTCGGGCAGCCTGAGCAGGCAGGCTTCATTCAGCGCGGCGCGGACCATCCACCAGGACACGGCGAACGCCGGCGGCGGTCTCCGAAACGGCCCGGCCGGAGCGGGTTGTTGGGGGTGGTGGGTGTTTAAATGGGTCAGGCCCCGACACTGTGTGTCGGGGCCTGAGCCTTAATAGTGTTCCGGCGGTGACCTACTCTCCCACACCCTCCCGGGTGCAGTACCATCGGCGCTGTGGGTCTTAGCTTCCGGGTTCGGAATGGGACCGGGCGTTTCCCCCACGCTATGACCGCCGTAACCTTTGCTCCGCTTCCTGGACGTGGTGTCCGGGTGGGAAATCTGGTGGTTACAACATGTTCTCCTGCCCGTGATGCGGGGGCAGGGTGGTGTTGTTATTCAGTTGTTGGTTCTCAAGCAACGGGTTTGTTGTTTGGGAACCACATAGTGGACGCAAGCAGTCTTGTTTCTTTTTACCCTCTCCTGGTGTGAACGTCTTTTGAATGCCGTTCACGGAAGGGGTGTGTGGTGTAAGTTATCGGCCTATTAGTACCGGTCAGCTTCACGAGTCGTTAGTCCTCGCTTCCACATCCGGCCTATCAACCCAGTGGTCTGGCTGGGGGCCTCTCACACACAAGGTGTATGGAAATCTCATCTCGAAGCGAGCTTCCCGCTTAGATGCTTTCAGCGGTTATCCCATCCGAACGTAGCTAATCAGCGGTGCACTTGGCAGTACAACTGACACACCAGAGGTTCGTCCGTCCCGGTCCTCTCGTACTAAGGACAGCCCTTCTCAAATTTCCTGCGCGCGCAGCGGATAGGGACCGAACTGTCTCACGACGTTCTAAACCCAGCTCGCGTACCGCTTTAATGGGCGAACAGCCCAACCCTTGGGACCTACTCCAGCCCCAGGATGCGACGAGCCGACATCGAGGTGCCAAACCATGCCGTCGATATGGACTCTTGGGCAAGATCAGCCTGTTATCCCCGAGGTACCTTTTATCCGTTGAGCGACGGCCATTCCACAATGTACCGCCGGATCACTAGTCCCGACTTTCGTCCCTGCTCGAGATGTCTCTCTCACAGTCAAGCTCCCTTGTGCACTTACACTCGACACCTGATTGCCAACCAGGCTGAGGGAACCTTTGGGCGCCTCCGTTACTTTTTAGGAGGCAACCGCCCCAGTTAAACTACCCATCAGGCACTGTCCCTGACCCGGATTACGGGCCGAAGTTAGATGTCCAAAGTGACCAGAGTGGTATTTCAACGATGACTCCACCCGAACTGGCGTCCGGGTTTCAACGTCTCCCACCTATCCTACACAAGCCACTCCGAACACCAATACCAAACTATAGTAAAGGTCTCGGGGTCTTTCCGTCCTGCTGCGCGTAACGAGCATCTTTACTCGTACTGCAATTTCGCCGAGTTTATGGTTGAGACAGCGGGGAAGTCGTTACTCCATTCGTGCAGGTCGGAACTTACCCGACAAGGAATTTCGCTACCTTAGGATGGTTATAGTTACCACCGCCGTTTACTGGGGCTTGAATTCTCAGCTTCGCCTTGCGGCTAACCGGTCCTCTTAACCTTCCAGCACCGGGCAGGAGTCAGTCCGTATACATCGTCTTGCGACTTCGCACGGACCTGTGTTTTTAGTAAACAGTCGCTTCCCCCTGGTCTCTGCGGCCCCGATCCCCTCCCCACAGCGTGTGTGGTTCAAGGTTGGGGCCCCCCTTCTCCCGAAGTTACGGGGGCATTTTGCCGAGTTCCTTAACCATAATTCTCTCGATCGCCTTAGTATTCTCTACCTGATCACCTGTGTCGGTTTGGGGTACGGGCGGCTAAAACCTCGCGTCGATGCTTTTCTCGGCAGCATAGGATCACCAAATCCCCCCAAACGGGGGTCCCATCAGATCTCAGGCATCATGAACGGCGGATTTGCCTACCGTTCGCCCTACATCCTTAGACCGGGACAACCATCGCCCGGCTTGGCTACCTTCCTGCGTCACACCTGTTAATACGCTTGCCTCCCAGGATCAGGTCCTGCGCTCCACCAAAAACCACGTCACCACAAGGGTGGGCGGTCAGGTCTCGGGCAGTTAGTATCCCCTGTTCAGCATGGGCGGTTTTTCGCCGGTACGGGAATATCAACCCGTTGTCCATCGACTACGCCTGTCGGCCTCGCCTTAGGTCCCGACTTACCCAGGGCAGATTAGCTTGACCCTGGAACCCTTGATCATTCGGCGGACGGGTTTCTCACCCGTCTTTCGCTACTCATGCCTGCATTCTCACTCGTGTAGGCTCCACCGCTGGTTTACACCGCGACTTCACTGCCCACACGACGCTCCCCTACCCATCCAGACGCCTGAACCACAAGGGCTTAGCTAATATCTGAATGCCACAACTTCGGCGGTGTACTTGAGCCCCGCTACATTGTCGGCGCGGAATCACTTGACCAGTGAGCTATTACGCACTCTTTTAAGGATGGCTGCTTCTAAGCCAACCTCCTGGTTGTCTTCGCAACTCCACATCCTTTCCCACTTAGCACACGCTTAGGGGCCTTAGTTGGTGGTCTGGGCTGTTTCCCTCTCGACTATGAAGCTTATCCCCCACAGTCTCACTGCTGCGCTCTCACTTACCGGCATTCGGAGTTTGGCTGACGTCAGTAACCTTGTAGGGCCCATTAGCCATCCAGTAGCTCTACCTCCGGTAAGAAACACGCAACGCTGCACCTAAATGCATTTCGGGGAGAACCAGCTATCACGAAGTTTGATTGGCCTTTCACCCCTACCCACAGCTCATCCCCTCCATTTTCAACTGAAGTGGGTTCGGTCCTCCACGACGTCTTACCGTCGCTTCAACCTGGCCATGGGTAGATCACTTCGCTTCGGGTCTAGATCACGCCACTGCAACGCCCTATTCAGACTCGCTTTCGCTACGGCTTCCCCACACGGGTTAACCTCGCGACGTAACACTAACTCGCAGGCTCATTCTTCAAAAGGCACGCCGTCACAGCTACAAGGCTGCTCCGACGGATTGTAAGCACACGGTTTCAGGTACTGTTTCACTCCCCTCCCGGGGTACTTTTCACCTTTCCCTCACGGTACTGGTCCGCTATCGGTCATTAGGGAGTATTTAGGCTTATCAGGTGGTCCTGACAGATTCGCACGGGATTTCTCGGGCCCCGTGCTACTTGGGATACTCTCCAGGCGGTACACAACATTTCGGTTACGGGGCTCACACCCTCTCTGGCCGGCCTTTCAAGACCGTTCACCTATGCCTGCACATCACACCCCACTGTCCCGGCAGAGACAGAACGGAAAGTCCCACAACCCCGACCATGCAACGCCCGCCGGCTATCACACATGGAACGGTTTAGCCTGATCCGCGTTCGCTCGCCACTACTGACGGAATCACTATTGTTTTCTCTTCCTGCGGGTACTGAGATGTTTCACTTCCCCGCGTTCCCTCCACGCACCCTATGTGTTCAGATGCGGGTCACCAGGCAGCTCGCGCCCCTGGCGGGGTTTCCCCATTCGGACACCCTGGGATCACAGTCCGGTTATCGACTCCCCCAGGCTTATCGCAGATTCCTACGTCCTTCTTCGGCTCCTAATGCCAAGGCATCCACCGTGTGCTCTTAAAAACTTGACCACAAAAGATCAAG
Organism: uncultured Actinomycetota bacterium; assembly: GCA_963807805.1. GTDB lineage: Bacteria > Actinomycetota > Actinomycetes > Actinomycetales > Micrococcaceae > Arthrobacter. The sequence continues at coordinate 301,559 of CAWECX010000007.1, forward strand.
GAGTAATTCACGAGAGAACCATGAAAACCACCCGGACACCACCACCACCACAACCCCGAAAGGCCACAGCACCAGCACGCCCGGACAGATCCAGGTTCATATTCTTGGAAATTGCTTCTTATAAAAGATGCTCGCGTCCACTATGTAGTTCTCAAACAACAACCCCAAACCACACACCCCACACACAAACATGCATGATCGGTGCAGCCAGGAAACCAGAAACAAACAAACCCGCCACAAAGGAACACCCACAACCCGTAAGCTGCGAACCCCCTCCATCACGGCCCTGTTGCCTCAGGACCCAACAGTGTGCCAAACACTACCCAACAACCCGGAACAGCCGCTTTCCAGGACACCTGATCTTCCGAAGAAAAACAACGTCCGTACTCACAACCACTCCGTGCCACCAGGCACCTATCCGTTGATATTCCACCCTTGAGCACCCGCCGCAGAACAAACGTCTGCGCAACGGGCATATACTCCTGACAACCCCGCCACACCCACATAACGTGAGGCACGGTGATTGTAGGTGCTCCTTAGAAAGGAGGTGATCCAGCCGCACCTTCCGGTACGGCTACCTTGTTACGACTTAGTCCCAATCGCCAGTCCCACCTTCGACAGCTCCCTCCCACAAGGGGTTAGGCCACCGGCTTCGGGTGTTACCAACTTTCGTGACTTGACGGGCGGTGTGTACAAGGCCCGGGAACGTATTCACCGCAGCGTTGCTGATCTGCGATTACTAGCGACTCCGACTTCATGGGGTCGAGTTGCAGACCCCAATCCGAACTGAGACCGGCTTTTTGGGATTAGCTCCACCTCACAGTATCGCAACCCTTTGTACCGGCCATTGTAGCATGCGTGAAGCCCAAGACATAAGGGGCATGATGATTTGACGTCGTCCCCACCTTCCTCCGAGTTGACCCCGGCAGTCTCCTATGAGTCCCCGCCATAACGCGCTGGCAACATAGAACGAGGGTTGCGCTCGTTGCGGGACTTAACCCAACATCTCACGACACGAGCTGACGACAACCATGCACCACCTGTGAACCGACCGCAAGCGGGGCACCTGTTTCCAGGTATTTCCAGTCCATGTCAAGCCTTGGTAAGGTTCTTCGCGTTGCATCGAATTAATCCGCATGCTCCGCCGCTTGTGCGGGCCCCCGTCAATTCCTTTGAGTTTTAGCCTTGCGGCCGTACTCCCCAGGCGGGGCACTTAATGCGTTAGCTACGGCGCGGAAAACGTGGAATGTCCCCCACACCTAGTGCCCAACGTTTACGGCATGGACTACCAGGGTATCTAATCCTGTTCGCTCCCCATGCTTTCGCTCCTCAGCGTCAGTTAATGCCCAGAGACCTGCCTTCGCCATCGGTGTTCCTCCTGATATCTGCGCATTTCACCGCTACACCAGGAATTCCAGTCTCCCCTACATCACTCTAGTCTGCCCGTACCCACCGCAGATCCGGAGTTGAGCCCCGGACTTTCACGGCAGACGCGACAAACCGCCTACGAGCTCTTTACGCCCAATAATTCCGGATAACGCTTGCGCCCTACGTATTACCGCGGCTGCTGGCACGTAGTTAGCCGGCGCTTCTTCTGCAGGTACCGTCACTTTCGCTTCTTCCCTACTGAAAGAGGTTTACAACCCGAAGGCCGTCATCCCTCACGCGGCGTCGCTGCATCAGGCTTGCGCCCATTGTGCAATATTCCCCACTGCTGCCTCCCGTAGGAGTCTGGGCCGTGTCTCAGTCCCAGTGTGGCCGGTCACCCTCTCAGGCCGGCTACCCGTCGTCGCCTTGGTGAGCCATTACCTCACCAACAAGCTGATAGGCCGCGAGTCCATCCAAAACCACAAAAAGCTTTCCACCCCCCACCATGCGATGAGGAGTCATATCCGGTATTAGACCCAGTTTCCCAGGCTTATCCCAGAGTTAAGGGCAGGTTACTCACGTGTTACTCACCCGTTCGCCACTAATCCCCCCAGCAAGCTGGGGATCATCGTTCGACTTGCATGTGTTAAGCACGCCGCCAGCGTTCATCCTGAGCCAGGATCAAACTCTCCGTTGAAGTAAAACAAAAACGAACACAACACAGCCCCCACGGGAAAACGCGGAAACCACACTGCAAAATTTGAAACCAGCTGTAAAAACCAAACCACAATCCACGGGGTGGACAGACCTGGCCAAAACAACCAATCAATAAAACAATTGGTATCAACAAACTTGGCACACTATTGAGTTCTCAAACAACAGACACACCCGGCACCACCACAACACTTCACAGCCGTGGATCGCTCCGGAGCAACTTTTCAAACTTACCCGAGTTTCCAGCTCCGATGCAAATCCGTGTTTCAGGACTCGCACGGCAGGAAACCCGTCCCCACCAGCATCTGCAGCGCTCAAAAGAGCAACCAGAATCTGGTCTTGAATTTGGGGGTTTGGCCGCCCGCGGTAACCAGCTCTTCGCTGTCTCCCTCGCGGCGACTTAGAAAACAATACACCCACTGCGCGCCCCACCGCAAATCCACCACCCCAGGACTCCCCAAACCCCGCCATTCCGCGGCCAGAACGGCGCCATGGGCGGCCAAGCCGAGGCGCCGGCGTCGTCACTTGGCCTCTGTGTGCTGCATCACAGATCCGCGTGGCCCCGGAGTCCTCACGCCAGGCCAACGCCGGCATCCTGTCGCCATGGCTTAAACGCAGAAGGGCCGGCAACCAAACGGTTGCCGGCCCTTCTCAAGCAGCTGGAATCAGCAGTGCTGGATTACCAGGAAGACTTGGTGATGCCCGGGAGCTCACCGCGGTGAGCCATGTCGCGGAAGCGAACACGGGAGATACCGAACTTCTGGAAGGTACCGCGGGGACGGCCGTCGATGATGTCGCGGTTACGCAGACGGATCGGGGACGCGTTGCGGGGCAGCTTCTGCAGGCCGAGGCGTGCAGCTTCGCGTGCTTCGTCGGTCGAGTTGGGGTCAACCAGAGCCTTCTTCAGTTCGAGGCGCTTTGCAGCGTAACGCTCAACGATGACTTTACGCTGTTCGTTCTTAGCGATCATTGACTTCTTAGCCATGTGTTTAGCGCTCCTCTCGGAATTCGACGTGCTGGCGGATCTTGGGGTCGTACTTCTTCAGAACCATGCGGTCCGGGTCGTTACGACGGTTCTTGCGCGTCACGTAGGTGTAACCCGTGCCCGCGGTCGACTTGAGCTTGATGATCGGACGTACGTCCTTGTCCTTAGCCATTAGAGCTTCACTCCTCGTGCCAGGATGGCGGCGACGACTACGTCGATGCCGCGTACGTCGATGGTCTTGATGCCACGGGCAGAGACCTGCAGCGTGACATTACGGCGCAGGGACGGAACCCAGTAGCGCTTCTTCTGGATGTTCGGGTCGAACCGACGCTTGTTGCGGCGGTGCGAGTGCGAAATGCTGTGCCCAAAGCCCGGCTCGGCTCCGGTCACTTGGCAGTGTGCTGCCATGACATTCTCCTCAAGAATTGAATGTAATGATCCGCATATCTGCTGCAGGATCATGCGTCTGAGTGCGACCCAAAGTGATCAGGGTGAACGGTAAGTCACGCAACTTGAGCCCCTAACTACCGGCTACCCTGGAGAAATTACCGGGCCACCGGAGCAATTGCGCACGCTCCGCGCACTTAGCGCCTACCAAGTCTACGAGTTCACGCAATTAAAGACCAATCCGCCGCCGGACGGTGTATAAGAGGCGCGCGAGCGCCGGTCCGGCCAAGCTCATAGCCCGACCGACTCTCTTTCACAGCCAAATGACAGCATTCGGGCCGATCTTTGGACCATGAACACACAGCTCCTGCCGGCACCTCCGGCTCATAGCCGCTCCGGCCGCCCGGGGCTCCCCGCCGTACCGCGCCACCGGCCCGGCACTTCGCGCTTTACCGGCCCAGCACCGCCGCCGCATGCTGCGGGCGGACCTCCTGACTGTCGTCGCCTGGGCGTCCGTGGCCGCCGCCGTCGCCCTTGTGGCTGGCCGACGGCGGCGCTGCCGCGATCACTTCGCCCGCCGCCGGCCTTCACCGCGCGGGGATCGTGGCCGGACTGGCCGGCATGGACCTGGTGCTGCTGATGCTGCTCCTGGCCGCCCGCATTCCGGCTGATCGACCGGAGCATCGGCCACGACCGGGCGCTGGAGTTCCACCGCAAGCTCGGCAAACCCTCCCTGTACCTGCTGCTGGCGCACGGGATCCTGATAGCGGTGGGCTACGGCATGGCGGAGGGACTGGATCCCGGTCAGCGAGTCGGTGGCCCTGTGGGTCCTGGTGCCGGATATGTGGCTTGCCTTCGTGTCCCTGGCCTTGTTCATCGCCGTGGTGGTGACCTCCCTGGTGGCCGTCCGGCGTCGGTTCCCCTACGAATTCTGGTACGCCGTCCACCTCCTGACGTACGCCGCCGTGGGGACGTCGCTTCCCCACCAGTTCAGCGTGGGCGGGCCTCTTTGCCGAAGGGACCTGGCAGCGCTGGTACTGGCTGGCCATCTGCATCGCCACCGGCGCCGCGCTGGTGTACTTCCGGGTGCTGCAGCCCCTCGTGGCCACTTCACGGCACAGCTGACCGTCAGCCGGGTCGAGGGGTGGCGCCCGGCGTCGTGAACATCGAGATGACCGGCCGCCGGCTGGACCGGCTGGCAGGCACGGGCGGCCGGTTCTTCATCTGGCGGTTCCTGGCACCCGGGCTGTGGTGGCATCCGCATCCCTTCAGCCTGTCCGCCGAACCCGTGCCGTTCGGCCCCGACGGCCAGGCACCCTGCGGATCACGGTCCGCAACCTGGGCCGGGGCTCAGCGCAGCTGGCACTGCTGCGGACCGGGACCAAGGTGGCAGTGGAGGGCCCGTACGGACTGTTCGGCACCGCCGCCCGCAGCCGGGACAAGGTGGTGATGGTCGGCGCCGGAATTGGCATCACGCCCGCTGCGGGCCCTGCTGGAGACGCACACCGTTCGCACCCGGCCAGGCCACTGTGCTGCTCCGCGGGCACACAGAGGACAGAGCTGTACCTCGGCGATGAGATCCTGGAGCTCTGCCGGCACCGCGGCGCCACGCCTTTTCCACCTCACCGGTGCCCGCGCCCGCTGGGACTTCCGCAGCTGGTTACCTGAGGCAGCGGTACACAGCCGGGTACAGCCTTGCCGACTATGCCCCGGACATCGCGGAAGCCGACGTCTACATCTGCGGGCCCTCCCGGCTGGGCCGCCAACGTGGTCAGCCGATGCCCGCGCCGCCGGCGTGCGGCCAGAGCAGATCCACTACGAAAGGTTCGACTGGTGAGAGCACGAGCAGCAGTTTCAGCGCACTGGCGTCCGCTGGGCATCCTCCTGGCCGGCTGGCAGGCCGGCGCCCAGGTGGTCGAGACCGCCGTCGGCGTCTCAACATCTGCCGGCACAGCGGGCAATGCGGGATCGTCCGGAACACCCGGTTCCTCCGGGACCGGATCAGCTGGAGCCTCCGGGTCAACCGGGTCGTCCGGGTCAACCGGGCGTCCGGCACGTCCGGGGCGTCCGGGTCCACCGGCGGCGCACGGCCACTGGCTGCGGCGACCTACCAGGGCACAGCGGTCCAGACCCGGTTCGGCGCGGTCCAGGTGCAGATCACGGTCGAGGCCGGAAAAATCACGGAGGTCACGGCCCTGCAGCTGACCGACGATGACCGCAAGTCCATCCAGATCAGCAACCGGGCGGCGCCCCTGCTGCGCAGCGAGGTGCTCGCCGCCCAGTCCGCCGACGTCCAGACCATCAGCGGCGCCACCGTCACCAGCAACGCCTACCTCACCTCCCTCCAGGCGGCCCTCGATGCAGCGAACCTCTGACGCCATGCAGGATGCATCCGAACCGTCCCCGGCGGCGCCTCTGAAGACGGGGACCTTCCACAGCATGGGCACCGTCATCAGCCTGACCGTTCCCGTTCTTGACGCCGCGGGAGGACATCCGGGCGACGACGAGCTGGCAGCCGCCACCGCCGTCGTCGAACGCATTTTCCGCGACCTGGACGCAGACGTTCAGCCTGTACCGGCCGGATTCCGAGGCGAGCCGGCTGGCCCGCGGCGAACTGTCGCTGCGGGACGCGTCGGCCGGAATGCGGGAGCGCTATGCGGAGGCGCTGGAGTGGCGGCTCCGGACGGAAGGCGCGTTCACTCCCGAGCGGCCCGACGGCGTGCTGGACCTTTCCGGGCTCGTCAAGGGCCACGCGATCCGCGAGGCCGGGACCTCGCTGCTGGCGCTGGGCCGCCAGGACTGGTGCCTGAACGCCGGCGGCGACGTGCTGGTGAGCGGCTCGCCCGTGCCCCGGCAGCGGAGCCCTGGCAGGCCGGCATTGTTGATCCCGCGGACCGGCACAGCCCTGCTCGCCGGCTATCCGCTGGGCGCAGGACGACGGGCACTCCGGCCCTGGCGACGTCAGGTTCGGCCGAACGGGGCGACCACATCTGGCGATCGCCGGCACAGGCACAGCCGAGTTCGTCCAGGTCTCCGTGGCCGCCGGCGGACATCGTCACGGCGGACGTGCTGGCCACGGCGATCGTTGCCGGCGGGACTGCCGATGCTGGACCGCGCCACAGACGGTTGGGATGTTGACGTCCTGGCCGTCCGCGCCGACGGCGAACTGCTGGCGACGCCGGGTTTCCGGCGTCAGCTGCTGCGGCTGGATGCGCTGCTAGAGCCGGGTGAGCTGGGGGTACTTGGGCGCCAGGCCGTCGCCGGAGGACTTGCCGGTGACGCGCCGGACCACCCACGGGCCGGCAAATTCGCGGACCCAGCGGGCATTGGCGCGGAGGGCGTCGGCCCGGCTCAGCTCGGGCACCGGCGTCATGGGCGGGACGTCGATGGAGTGGTCGTGCTCCAGGACCGTCAGCACGCGCTTGGCCATGTTGGCGTGGCCCGGCGGCGGACATGTGCATCCGGTCCTGGGCCCACATGCCCCAGTCGTAGTACTCGCTGAAGCGCCAGTAGTCCACCAGCAGCGCGCCGTGGTCCCCGGCGATGCCGCGGACCAGCTCGTTGTAGATGGCGGTGCGGCCGCGCATGGTGCTGAAAACCTTGGAACCGCGGGCGTCGAAGCCGGTGAACATCACCACGGTGGCGCCGGTGGCCGTCAGCCTGCGGATGCCGGCGTCGTACTCGGCCAGCAGGTCGTCGATGTCGATCCTGGGGCGGAGGATGTCGTTGGCGCCGGCGTAGATGGTCACCAGGGTGGGTTTAAGCTCGACGGCGGCATCCACCTGTTCGGCCATGATCTGGCGGAGTTTCCTGCCGCGGATGGCGAGGTTGGCGTACCCGAAGCCCGGATCCGCCGCACCCAGCTGCTCCGCCACGCGGTCCGCCCAGCCGCGGACGCCGTTGGGGCGGGTGGGGTCGTCGTCGCCCACGCCTTCCGTGAAGGAATCGCCAAGGGCTACATACCGGGCCGAGAAATCCATACCGCCAGTCTGCCATCCGTTGCCGGGAGCAACCAAAGCCGGACGGGAGTCTCCGGCGGTCCGCCGCTCAGTTTTCGCGGAGGATCCAGTGGTCGTCGTCCAGGCGGGCCACGATCTTTTCGCCGATCCGGGCCAGGTCCGTCGACGTCACGGTCGGTGAGGGCGTCGAGGAACAGGTCCCGGACGGCTTCCACGTGCCCGGGTGCCAGCGCCACGATGGTGGCCATGCCCGTCGTCGGTCAGGTGCGCGGTGGTGACGCGGGCGTCGCGCGGGTGCGGCCGGCGCTCCAGCCAGCCGCGCTTCTGCAGCTTGGTGACCACGTGCGACAGCCGGGACAGCGAGGAGCTGGTGCGGGCGGCAAGTTCACTCATGGGCAGGAACCGGCCCTCCGCTTCGGACAGCATGGCCAGGACGTTGTAGTCGAACAGCGAAACTTTGCCGGCGGCGTGCAGCTGGGTGTCCAGGGCGGCAGGAAGCATGGTGTTGATGCTCAGCAGGGCCAGCCAGGCACGGCGTTCATCGGCGTTGAGCCAGCGCGGTTCGGTCATGTCTCCATTCTAGGAGACAGGCGGTCGTTGATTGTTCAACCGAGGCCTCCGGAAAGCCGGCGCGCCCCGGTAGGCTGGCCGCATGTATGTTGTATCCCTGACCTACAAGGTGCCCGAGGACATCGTGGACTTCCATCTCAACGCGGCCACATGGCCTGGCTCAGGATGCCTTCGACGACGGCGTCTTCATTGCGGCCGGCCGAAAGGTCCCGCGCACCGGCGGGCTGCTGCTCTCCCAGGCGGACCGGCCAGCCCTGGATGCCAGCCTGGCCAAGGACCCGTTCTATGTCGAACGGTGTGGCGGAGTTCGAAGTCATGGAGTTCCTGCCAACAGGGTGGCGCCGGGCTTCGAGAACCTGCTGGACACCTAGGCCCTTTGCTCCCCGGAGCCGGGTGCCTGCCGGCCGGTTGGCTAGTCCTGCTGGTCAGGGGCCGCCAGCTTCTTCAGGCCGCCCTTCCGCGGCACCTTCACGGGCTCGGGCCAGCGCGGGCTGAGGGCGTCGCCCAGGGTGACGCCCCGGAGCTTGCGGCCGAACAGGGGCAGCACCCAGTCGTGCACCCAGCGCCGCTGCCGCCGTTCCCACTCCCGCAGGCTCAGCCGGGCGGGCGGCTCCCATTCCTTGGGCCGGATCTTGTGCGGCACGCCCAGCTGGTCCAGGACCTGCCCGGCCAGGTATTTGTGGCCGGCCTTGGACATGTGCAGCCGGTCCGAGTCCCACATCCGCCGGTCGTGGAAGGCATCCAGGCACCAGTAGTCCACCAGGACGGCGCCGTACTTGGCGGCGATCTCCCGCACCTGCTGGTTGTAGACGGCGTTCCGCTTCTTCAGCGGCTCCAGCAGGGCGGAAACCTTGACGTCGAACCCGGTGAACAGCACCAGCAGTGGCCCCGCGTCCCGGCCAGCCGTGCCACGAGCGTTTTCGTAATCGGCCATGAGCGCCTGCATGTCCGTTCCCAGGTCCAGGATGTCGTTGCCGCCGGCGTACAGCGTGACCAGCGCGGGCTTCATCGCCAGCGCCGGCTCCAGTTGCTCGTCGATGATGTGCCGGAGGCGTTTGCTGCGGATGGCCAGGTTGGCGTATTTCCAGCCGGGCTGCGCCTTGGCGAGTTTCTCAGCCACCCGGTCGGCCCAGCCGCGCACCCCGTTGGGCAGCCGCTCGTCCCGGTCCCCCACGCCCTCGGTGAAGGAGTCGCCCGAGGGCAACAAAGACGCGCCGCCCACTCTCGGGAAGCAAGGACTCAGCGCACACCCGGCCACCCTAGGCGTCCAAGGCAACCCACGGGTAAACAGCGGGCGACCAGCAGTGAGAGAGGGTCCGGGTTAAACCTGTAACGGGTGAGAGAGGGTCCCCGCTGCAACCTGCATCAAGCTGAGAGAGCGTCCCCGGGCGTGGGACTACCCTTCGGCTTTGCCCTGCCGCCAGTACCCCATGAACGCGACCTGCTTCCGGTCGATGCCGACATCCCGCACCAGGTACCGCCGCATGTCCTTGATGACGGCGGCTTCGCCGGCGATCCAGGCGTAGAAGGGCATGGCGCCGGCGGGCATGGTCGGGGTTCTTGGCTGGCCTCGATCTCGGCGGTTTCCATCCGCGCGGGAGTCTCCCAGAGGATGTCCACGTCCACGTTGACGTCCTCAGGCTCGGGGCCCGCGCCGCCGTCGGACGCCTTGATGCCCACCCAGCCGGGCACGGGGACGGCCTTGCGCACGGCCTCCTGCAGCAGCTCGCCGTGCGGGCGTGAGCGTCCGATGGCCGCGCCGCGGGCAAGCCAGGTGATCTCGATGTCGGCCGGCGGACGTGAGCTCCTGGAAGTCGCCGGCCTCCGGGACCTCCAGGAAGGCGTGGCCGGTCATGTAGGACGGCAGGCTTTCGAGGATGGCGGAGATGGCGGGGATCGGCGGTTTCGTCACCGGCGAGCAGGACGCGCTGGGCCAGGCCCGGCCGCCATTCGATGCCGCCGTAGGTCTCCGCGGTGCTGGCACTGCGCGGCGCGGTTGTTGGGGCCGATGATGGTGATCGGCGTCGCCCGGCTTGGCGTTCTGGGCCCAGTTGGCGGCGGGCCCGCCGTGGCCGTCGGCGTCGAAGTGCATCACGAAGTCGACGTCGATCTCGGGATAGACGGAGTCCAGCCGCGAGTTCGCGGACGGTGTAGGTGCGCATGGAGCCGCGCACGGCCGGGTCCATGGCCAGCCATTCCCGGTACCAGCCCGACTGCGCCATCTCGAAGACCGGCAGGGGAAGCTGGCGTGCCGTCCCCGGCCAGGGACGGGATCATCAGCTTGATCCGAAGGTCCAGGGTGTCCCCGTGCACGCCGAAGTCCCGCAGCGAGTAGCCGCCGAAGGTGATCCGGCGGAAGTTGGGGCTGAGCTCCTGCACTGAGGAAACGGTCACTTCGAAGGCCAGGGTCATGGGCTCAGATCGGCGGCGATGTCGCGGGTCTTCATGAAACGAGCTCCAGTTCAGTGGCGGTGGTGTGGTGGCGGCCGATGGGAATGATCAGGGGCGTGCCGGAGACGGGATCGGGGATCACCCGGGACTCAAGGCCGAAGACGTCGCGGACCAGCTCTTCGGTGACAACGGTCAGTGGCGACCCCAACGGCCACCACCTCGCCGGCCTTCATGGCGATGACGTGGTCCGCGTAGCGGGCAGCAAGGTTCAGGTCGTGCAGGACGATGGCCACGGTGGTGCCGCGCTTGCGGTTCAGGTCCGTGACGAGGTCCAGGACTTCCACCTGGTGGGCCAGGTCCAGGTAGGTGGTGGGCTCGTCCAGCAGCAGCACGTCGGTTTCCTGGGCCAGGGCCATGGCAATCCAGACGCGCTGGCGCTGCCCGCCGGAGAGTTCGTCAACGTTGCGCCCGGCGAGTTCCAGCGTTTCGGTCGCTTCGAGCGCGCGCTGCACCGCGGCGTCGTCGTCCGGGCTCCAGCTGCGGAAGAAGCCCTGGTGCGGGTAGCGCCCGCGGCCCACGAGGTCACGGACAGCGATGCCGTCCGGTGCGGTGGGATGCTGCGGGAGGAGGCCCAGGGTGCGGGCCAGTTCGCGGGCCGGGCGGGAATGGATGTCCTTGCCGTCCAGGGTTACGGCGCCGGCGGCGGGCTTGAGGAGGCGGGACAGCCCGCGGAGGAGGGTGGATTTTCCGCAGGCGTTGGCGCCCACGATCATGGTCACCTTGCCTTCGGGGATATCAGCCGTGAGGCCGTCCACCACGCAGCGCTGGTCGTATTTCAGCGTGAGGTCCCTGGCGCTGAGAACAGCCATGTCAGGCATCCTTTCGGTTGGCCGTGACCAGGAGCCACAGCAGGAACGGGGCACCGAGCGCGCCGGTGATGACGCCGACCGGCAGCACGGTGCCGTCCAGCAGCAGGGGGGCAAGGTTGGCGGCGAAGTAGTCGGCAGCCAGGACAATGAGCGCACCCACCAGGGCCGACGCCGGCAGGCTGGCTTTGCCGGTGAAGCGCCGGGCGATGGGACCGGACAGGAAGGCGACGAACGCCACCGGCCCGGCAGCCGCCGTCGCCACCGCCGCGAGGGCCACCGCGGTGACCACCACCGCGAGCCGGGTGAACCCGACGCGGATGCCCAGCCCGGCGGCGGCGTCGTCGCCCAGTTCGAGGATGCGCAGCGGACCGGCCAGTGCGATCACGGCGGGGATGAGCACCAGAAGGGCGAGCGACAGCATGCCGGCACGGTCCCAGTTGGCGGAGTTGAGGGAGCCGTTCAGCCAGACAAGCGCGTCGGCGGCGGTGCGGATGTCGGCGCGGGTCATCAGGAAGTTGACCACGGCGTGCAGTGCGGCGGCGATGCCCACACCGGCCAGGATCAGCCGGTTTCCCGCGGCGTTGCCGCTGTTGCCGCCGCCGGAACCGAGCGATCCGCCGCGCGAGATGGCGTAGATGATTGCCGCAACACCGAGCGCTCCGGCCAGGGCAGCGCCGGAGACGGCGGCACCGGAGGCGCCGAACACCACGATGGCCGTGACGGCGGCAGCGCTGGCTCCGTAGCTGATGCCGATGACGTCCGGGCTGGCCAGCGGGTTGCGGAGCATGGTCTGGAACAGGCCGCCGGCCAGGCCGAATGCCACGCCGATCATGGTGCCGATGACTGCCCGCGGCAGCTTGTTCTCCATCACGATGAAGCTGGCGCCCGGGATTTTCTGGCCGCCGGTCAGGTGGGCGGCCACGATCCTGAAGAAATCGGGGATGGTCACGGTGTAGCTGCCGAGCAGGACATAGACGGCAAACAGGAGCACGACGGCGACGGCCAGGAGCGCTGTGCGGTTCAGCACGCGGGATGGCCGTGGGCGCCACGTCCCTTGCGGGATGCGGTGGCCGCGGGGCTTCTCTGCGGCGGGAGCCTTCAGGATCGTCACAGTCCCGCTCCCTTGCCGCGGCGGATCAGCCAGACGAAGACCGGGGCGCCGACAAGCGCCGTCATGATGCCGGCAGGCACTTCGCCCGGGAGCAGGATGACGCGGCCGATGATGTCGGCGCCGAGGAGCAGGGCCGGGGCCAGGACCAGGGAGAACGGCAGGATCCAGCGGTAGTCGGGACCGGTCAGGAAGCGGACGGCGTGCGGAATGACCAGGCCCACGAAGCCGATGGGTCCGGCCAACGCGGTTGCCGAACCGCAGAGCAGCACAATGCCCAAGGCCGTGATCCCACGGGCCAGGCCCACGCGCTGGCCCAGGCCGCGGGCGATGTCGTCTCCCAGGGCCAGGCTGTTCAGGATGCGGCCGGTCATCAGCACGATGATGGCCCCCACTGCCAGGAACGGCAGGCCGGGCAGCACCACGGACCAGTCGCGGCCGGCGATCCCGCCCACCTGCCAGAACCGGAAACGGTCCAGGGTGTCCTGGCTGGAGACCAGGATGACGTTCATCAGCGAGAACAGGCCGGCGCTGAGTGCTGCCCCGGCGAGGGCGAGCTTGACCGGCGTCGCACCGTCCCTGCCCAGGGACGCAATCAGGTACACCACGACGGCGGCGGCCGCGGCACCGATGAACGCGAACCAGATGTAGCCGGTCAGGGACGAGATGCCGAAAATGTAGATGCCGGTGACCACGGCCAGGGCGGCGCCGGCGTTGACGCCCATGATGCCGGGGTCTGCCAGCGGGTTGCGGGCCACCCCCTGCATGGCCGCGCCGGCCAGGCCCAGCGCTCCGCCGGCCAGCAGGCCCAGGACGGTGCGCGGGATGCGGGCGTGGACCACGGCGTGGTCGCCGTTGGCGGGATCGAACTGGGTGAGCGCCTGCCACACAGTGACGAGGGAAAGCCCGCGCGCACCGATGGCCAATGATGCCGCGGTCAGGACAATAAGTACGACGACGGCGGCCAGCAGCCAGGCGGCTTGCTTGCCTTTGGGGCGCGCGCGGCCGCCGGCGGGGCGCCGAGAGGTGAGCTCCCGGCGCTTTGGCGGCACCAAAGCGCTGAGACCTCGCCTCTGGGCGAGCGCCGTCGTCGTACTTGCCGTCATGGGACGGTGCCTACTTCACTGCGTCCGCTGCGGTGGCCAACTGCGGGAGGAACGTGTCCAGTGACCACGGCAGGCTCAGCGGAGAGGACGCCGAGATGGACAGCGTCAGGGTGTTGTCCGAATCGGCTACCAGGGCGCCGTTCTGGATCGCCGGGATCTGGCCGAGCAGCGGGTCAGACTTGATGGAATCGGTGGTGGCGGCGTCCGGAACCCAGGTGACGAAGATGTCGGAGTCGAGTTCGTTGGCCTTCTCGGCGGACCACGGGATGAAGAACTCCTTGGAGCCCTTCGAGTTCTCTTCCACCACAGGGGCGAGCTTCATGCCGATCGCGCTCAGGAAGCGGGGGCGGTTGTCGTTGGCGGTGTAGACGTTGACGCCTTCAGCCGAGGCCGGCTCGAGGTTGCCGTAGATGAAGCTCTTGCCCTCGATCTGCGGGTACTTGGCGACCTTGTCCTTGATGGTGGCTTCGGTCTCGGAGACCAGTTTGGTGGCCTCCGCGTCCTTGCCCAGGGCCTTGCCGATGATGGACGTGGAGTCCTGCCAGGAGGTTCCGTACGCAACCTCGGGGTGGGCGACCACCGGGGCGATTTCGCTGAGCTTCCTGTAGTCCTCTTCGGTCAGGCCGGAGTATGCAGCCAGGATGACGTCCGGGGTGAGCTTGGCGATTTCGGTGAAGTTGATGCCGTCAGCTTCTGAGTACTGCACGGGGGCCTTGTCCGAGCCGAAGCCGGCGCCGAGGTCCTCCAGCGCTGCGTCCTTCCACGGGGTGGATCCCTGCTCATTGCCGCCCCACTCGTTCTTGGGGACGCCCACCGGAACTACGCCGAGGGCAATGGCGACGTCGTCATTGACCCAGGAAACGGTGGCCACGCGGGTGGGCTGCTTTTCAATGGTGGTCTCACCGAAGACGTGCTTGATGGTGACCGGGAACTGCGAGGAGCTGGAGCTGGAGCTGCTGGTGTCCGACGTGGAGGACGCAGGTCCCGTGGAACAGGCGGAGAGGGTGAGTGCCGCTGCGGCCAGGACGGCGGTTGCCTTGCCGGCTGATTTGAACAGCGTGCGGCGGGTGGCTGTCGCGCCGGAAAAGAGGGGGGAAGTCACGGAACTCCTTAGGTGAATGATGCGAACCTAAGTAAGGGTAGCCTAGCCTCCTGTGCATTACGCAACGTTTCCGTCACTTAATTACCGGACGTGACGAAGCGCACACTCCGCGCTGATTGCACGGAGTGTGCGCCGGGGCTGTTCAGGTGTAGGACATGCTCATCAGCAGTGCCTTGAGGGCCTGGCCCTCAGTCCCGGCAAGCCAGGCTTTGGCCGCTTCGTCGCTGGTAAACGGGTTGTCCACGAATTCCACATCGGCGATCAGGATCCGCTCTCCGATCCGGATGATCCCTCCCAGCGCCATTTCAGCACCGGCAATCGGCGCACCGGGTGTGAGGTGCATCCGGTAGTTGGCCGCCCCGTTCACGCGGTCGACATAGAACGAGTAGTGGGCTTCCGGCTCAGGCTGGCCCTGCAGCCCCGGGACCGGAAGGGATTCAAAGACATCCCTGGTCACGGGACTGGCCACGCCGTCGGCGATTTCCCCGGTGTAGATGGTGGCCTGCATTTCGCCGCCGGCATCGTAGACCGTAGCCGTCCCGACGAAGGGAGAGCCTGATGCCTCAAAGAGTTCCACCCGCCAATCAGCCGGATGCCGGAATGACAGTCGGCCGTCCGGGAAGGTGAAGGTGGCCAGGCCGGCAGCGGGAGGCGCCGACGACGTCGGCTGCCCGCCTGCGGTGGTCGGGCCCGCCGTGGCGGAGGGAGCCGGGGCCGGGCGCGTCGCCGATACCGGAGCGGTAGCCCCGGACGTCGGAGCGCCGGCGTTGCTTGACGGGGTGCCTGCCGCACAGCCGGCCAGGGTGAGGGCCGCGATGACAGCGAGGGCCGCGCACGTGGCGGCGCGGGTGACTGGGCGCATTTTGTGGTGCCTTTCACGGGAAGGCCCTCAAGCTCATGGGGCGTGCGCGGGACCCAGCGTTCCGCGGACTGCCCATCGGGGAGGATGAAGGCGGGTGTTTACGTGTCCATCAGGATGGCACCCGCCCCTACGCCCCCACTAGTGCCCAAGCAATATATCCATCGATTTGTTATAAATGCGTTCCGGGTGTCGCTGCTACCGCAAAACGATGTCCACCGGATTGGCTTCCGAGCGCCATTCGCCCTCCATTCCGGGCCTGGGCCGGATTACCGGTGCGGTGAGGACACCCGAACGGTTGGTGCGCTTGTCCCTGAGGATTTCCGTGACCGAACCGAGGTGCCGGGACAGGTCAATGACGTTCTCCGGCGCGGCCAGGAGCAGCTGGAACCCGAACTCGTGCAGTGCCTTGATGCCGGCACCCGCGAACTCCTCGGACGCCAGCACGAACGCCTCGTCCATCATCACGGTGCCGTAGGTGGTGAAACCCTGTTCTGCGATGCCCAGCTGGTAGCTCAACGCCGCCGCCATGATGAAGGCCGTGAACCGCTGCCGCTCGCCGCCGGACATGGAACCGGTGTCGGCGTGCATGTAGACGTCAGTCCGCTTGCCCGCTTTCTTGCCGGACGTCGCGTCGGCTACTTCGCGGTGCTCCTTGCACTGGATGAACAGATGCCCGCGGACATCCAGCACCTCGGCGCGCCACCGCCGGTCCTCCGGGGTCTGCGAGCCGAGCCGCTTCACCAGGGTTTCCAGCGTCTTGTAGCGGCTGGTGAGCTCGGCGTCGTCATCTCCTGCCGGAAGGAGCCGGCTCCGAACTGCCGCGCGCCGGCCGGGTGTGCCGTGCCTTGAGCGCGTTCTGGATGGCGTCCTTGAACTGCTTGGCCGTGGCGGGCAGGGTCTGCTTGATGTCCAGTTCCAGGAAGCTGCCCTCATGGAAGTTGACCTCGGAGAGGATGCCATTGAGGGGAAGGATGCGGCTGGTGATGGAGCGGCGTTCCTCGTCCAGCAGGTGCAGCAGGGTGCTGAAGGATTCATGGGTGCGCTGGTTGAAGAACTGCCGGAACTCGGCTTCCTGGGCTGGAAGGCCGTCGCTGACAATGGCGTGGTAGCGCGATTCGAACTCGCCTGCGGCGCCGATGGACGTACCGTGGTCGGCGGAGATGGCAGTGCCCCATTCCCGGACAAAGCCCTCGAAGATCCGGGTCAGCCGTTCGGACGTCGCCTGTCCGTGTGTTTCGGCGGCGTGCAGTTCGCCCAGCAGTGCGGTCCGCACCCGGTTGGCCAGGTTGTCCAGTTCATGCATCTCGCTGACGTCACCGAAGTCGGTGAAATACGGTTCCAACGCGGTGACGGTGGCGTCCGACGGCGGTGCCTGCTCCAGGCGGGTCCGCGCGGCTTCCAGCAGGGAATCGGCGGCGCTCAGCTGCCGGTCCAGTGCCTTGTATTCGCTCTGCAGGACAGCCGCTGCCTCGGTGCTGGCCTGGTGTTTCTGCCGCGCGGCCTCGATGTTGGCGCGCAGCGGTTCCAGGTCGGCCTGGGCGGCGAGGGCATCGGTCAGCCGCTGCTCAATCCGGGTGAGTTCCTCGGCGGCAACAGTTGCAGATACCTGTCCCCAGGGCCGGTGGTCTTCCGCGATCCGCCGGAGGGCATCGAGCTGGCGGCTCATGCCCTGATGCGATTCCTCGCGGCTTTGGGCCAGCTCGGCTGCCTTGTCCAGCTCCTGCTGGAGGTCTTCCACCTGGGCTGCCACAAGCTCCATCTTGGCGGCGTTGTCGAACCCAAGGACATAGTCCTGGCGGCTGGTGAAGCGGTCGTCCTTCTCTACCGTGTGCCGGTTGCGCTTGACCACACCGCCCAGGCTCAAGCCCTTATCCAGGCCGGCCAGTTCGTCAGGGTCCTCCACGCAGGGGTATGCCAGGTCCAGCGCTATCCGCTCACGGATCCACTCCCCGGCATCGGCCACCGCGCCGCTGGCGAGGATGTCCAGCTTGGTGAGCAGGTCGCCGTCATGCACGTCTTCGACAGCGAGGGCGCCGCCGGCGAGCGGCTTGGACACGTCCACGGCGCGCAGGGCACCGCGCACTTTGTTCCCGTTCAGGTAACGGGTCACGGCGGCGAAATGCTCCCCAGGGACCAGCAAGGTGGTGGCCAGGTTCCGGAGCGCGCGCTCCGCCGCGGGCCGCCACCGTTCCTCCCCCTCGGCGAGGTCGATCAGCTCACCGCCGAACGGCATCCGGTCCTCGGGCACCCCGGTGGCGGCGGCGATCGCCGCACGGTTTTCAATGCTCGACGGCGGCAGCAGGGATTTGCGCGTCTTCAGCGAGACAAGCTCCTGCTGCGCCGCGGCCAGCTCGCGTTTTTTTGTGGCGTGGCCGTCGAAGGCCTCGAAACGCAGCTCCTGCAGGGCCTGGGAATCATCCTTGAGCTCGGCTGACCTGGCGGCGGCCTGTTCGTGGGCCTGTTCCCAGCCCGCGGCGGTCCACTCAAGCTGCAGGCCGGCGTCGGACAGCGCTTTGCGCGCCGCTTCCTCCACCTGTTGCCGGAGCCTGAGGCCGACCTTTGCGTTCTCCAGCGACTGTTCGATCGCGGAGATCGCGTTTCCGCCCTGGTTGTTGTAGTCGGTCTCGAGCTGCCGCAGGTCCTTGGCCAGCCCGTCGCGGACCAGGCGTTCCGCGCCGAGCTCCCTGGCTTTTGCCTGAGCCAGGTCCTTGAACCGGGCCAGGGTTTTCTGGTGCACGGTGACCGCGAGCTGCTGCCTGTACGCTTCGAATTCCTCGCCCGCCAGCTCGCGGAGCCGGTTCGCGTCCAGCAGCGACTGCGCGTAGTCCTTGTTCAGTCCGGGCACGGGTGCCAGCTGGTCCCGCTGCTGCCGCACATCCTCCAGCCGCTGCCGGATGGACATGAGGTTGCTGAATTCCTCCACCACGTCATCGGCTGCGGCGAGGGTCGCCGGGGCGTCCAGGACCTGGTCGCGGAAGAAGGTGTTGACGCTGCCTCCCAGTCCCTTGCCTGCCTGGATCACGCGCAGCAGCGGCAGGGCCTGGTCCGAGCTGATGCCCAGGAGCCGGCGGAAACGCTCCGCAAAGGCCTTGTGGACGTCGAAGACCTGGGCGTCCGGGAAGACGGTCTCAAGCGCGGCTTTGGTGAAGCGTTTGTCCGCGATGTCCTCAATGGCCGGAAGATCCAGCGGCTTGCCGTCAATCAGGTAGAAGCGTCCCACGCTGGACTCCGTGCCGTTCTTGGGCAGGTCGAACAGGGCCGACACGGTGACGCGGGTGCCCACGGCGTTATCGAACGTCAACGCGACGGCGGACCAGGTGGCCCCCGGGCGCTGGAACGCACTCGCCGAGCCCTCGCCCACAGCTTTGTCGCCCACTTTGCCGCGCATGTACGTGAACGTGGTCCGCTTGTCCTCCACGGCACCGCCCGCGCGCTGGGCAGCGGCCTCGTTGGATCGCGGGCGGGCATCAAAGACACGCAGCATCGCGTCAAACAGCGTGGACTTGCCCACCCCGGAGTTGCCCGTCAGCAAGGTTCCATTGCGGTCCACGTGCATCGTGTGCGCGCCATGGAAAGTGCCCCAGTTGACCACCTGCACCAACGCAAGGCGCATCTGGCCAGGGTTTGTCAGCTCGCCCATCGGCAGCATGGATGCGATGCTCACTTGGCGTTCCTCCGTGGTTTTCCGTGGCTGGCGTTCGTCGTGTCACGCTGACGACGCTGGCATCCCGTCGTCGTCGCTGCGGTCAGCGTCGTCGTCCCCGGAACTGTCGCCGTCGAGATCCAGCAGCGGTTCGGTGCCGGTGGGATCTGTTGTGGCTGCCACCAGGGCTTCGATCTGAGCCGGGATGTCGCCGATGTTTTCGAACGGGAGGGCCAGCGGGAGGGCGTTGGAGATCGTGTAGACGTCGTCCAGGCCGGTGGTGAGGAGCAGTTGGCGGGCCAGGAGCTTGGTGATGGCGCGGGTGACCACGTCCGAGTCCCTCAGCGCGTCCTGCTGGCCGGCGGGCTGGTAGTGGGCCACGAGGTCCGCGATTTCCTCCCGGGTGATGGTGGGATCAGTCTGGGCGGTGACGTGGCGGTCCAGCAGGAGGCGCAGGCGGAGCAGCACGATGGTTTCCACACGGCTCAGGGCCCGCTGCTGGCGCAGGATGCTGGAGCGCGTGCTTCCACCGATGGCTTCGGGATCGACTGGCCGCAGGACTGCGATCTTGCGGTCGTGGTCCAGCTGCAGGGTGAGGAACAGCTCAGACAGGCGGCTTCGCAGGATCAGCTGGTTATCCAGGAGGGTGGTCCAGAGTTTTTCGTCCCTGCCGCCGTCAACGTACGGTCCCTTCAGCAGCTTCACGAGTGCCTGGCGGACCTTCATGGAAAGGACCCCGGTGTCGCCCGGGAACAGCTCCGCACCGTCCACGAACGTGTCCCGGGGGGTGACGGCAAAGGTTCGTTCATGGTGCGGCGCGGCCCCGGCAGCGGGGGCATCCGCTTCAACGGGAGGTGCCGCCGTCGTGGTTTCTTCAGTCATCATGAATCCTTCGTGAGGGTGACCACCGGCAGGTACGCCTTGCGGGTGGTGCCGTCGATCTGTTCGAAGTCCAGGCCATCCCAGGCGCCGCGGTCAAAGCCGGCGCCTTCCTGGAGGGCATGGGAAAGAAGCGCGCGGATGGAGTTGATGTGCTGCTCTTCCGGCGGGAGTTGGGCCCAGGCCTCGGCCAGTGTCGCGGCGCCGGCGACGGCGGCCCGGATCGCCTCCGGCCGCGCCTTCCCGGTCCTCGGCGAGCGCACGCGGTCGGAGTCGCTGAAAGCAATGGGGTCCGCCAGCTTGGGCGGCACTGCGAACTCGTCCGGATCGTAGAGCTTGACCATGGCCAGCGATTCGAAGCCTGCGTTGTACAGGACAGGTCCGCTGACCAGGCCGGGGCGCTCGCGTTCGTACGGGAGCGACCTGATGGCCTGTTCGGCCTCACGGAGCACCTTCCGGAGCCTGACCGATTGGCGGAAGTCGTCGCTCTGGACGTAAGTGTTCAGGCTTTCACTGAGCTTGCCGTAAATACGCTGGATCTGGCCGTGCTGGTGGCGCAGCTCTGCCACCAGGTTTTTCAGGGTTTCTCGGTCCTCCGGCGAGAGGTCGTCCGCGAATTGCCGGCTGAGGACCTCGCCGATCGCCGAACGGAACCGCAGCTGCTGCTGCGGATCCTCCAGGAAGGCGGTGAAGGACCGGAACGTCCTGCCTTCGGGGCTCTGCCGGAGCCTTTTGTCCGCCTCCAGGACCTGCGCCATGGTGGCACCCTTGCTGAGCGACTCCTCGATGATCTGGTTGCGCAGCCCGCCCACCAGCTCCTCGATCCGGTCACGCATCTTTTTGTAATCCGCGGGCAGGCTCGCAGCAAGGTCCAGGATGTTGCCGGCTGCCTCCACTGCTTCGTCGTCATCCAGCAGTCCGTCGAATTCGCCGGAACTGATGTCCTGGATCAGCTGCTGCCGCTCTCCGATCTCCTCCGCGAGGGATTCGAGCCGGGCACTCTGGTCAGGGTTGGTTTCGTTGGCGAGCTTCTCCACATCCCCCAGGAGGGTTCCCAGCCGTGAACCGTTCAGGGTGGACCGTTCGCTGGAAAGGCTGTCCAGGAACGCCAGCACGCGGGCGGCGGGTTCTGTGACCTCGTAGACGATCTGCCCTGACTGGTTGCGGCGGGTCAGGAAGTTTTTCCGGGTCCACTCGTCGCCGAACGCTTTGCCGTTGGCTCCGCCACCGAGTCCGGGTTCGTCCTGGCGCCGGAGCTGCTCAAGGAACGAGTCGACGTCGGCGTGGAACTCCTCGAGCGGAAGCTGCGGGCGGGTGCGGGTGAAGGAGGCCTGCAGCACCGCAATGACCCAGGGAGCGGAACGGGTCAGTGCCCAGGCCGGCCCTTTGGTGAGTAGTTCAAGGTCCCGGAGCCGGGCGCTGATCGCGTCAGCGGATGACCTGGCGGAGCGGGGCACACACTCTCCTTCAGCTGCCGGGGATGGGGTGGGCAGCGCGGGAAAGAAAAACTGCCAACTACAAGGTTAACGCAGACCCCGGGACCTCACGGGTGGAGCCTCCGCGACCAGTCCGTGACCTACCTGCGGGTAGTATTTCGATCCCGTATCAACCCGTGCTTTGGGCCCCGCGGCTCTGGCTGGGGCAAGCGGGCAGCCCCTACGCTCGTGCTACTGGTCTCAATCGAAGCAACGGCGCAGCAGGGGGAAGCATGCAGTTTGATCTCAGTGCAGTGGAAACGGCAACCATGGTCTTCGTAGGGACGACTGGTGTTTGCCCTGGTCCTGGCGGTCTTTGTCCTGTCAGCAGGGTTCCTGGCCCTGGTCCTGGTGGGTGTGGGCAAGCTCGCCTGGTACCTTGCTTCCACCTCGCTGGTGGCAGCGGTCCACGGAATCAACCACGGCTGGGACCGGCTGGTCCACCACGCCGCCACCGTGGAGATTCCCGGCGACTTCCAGGGCCAGGCCTCCCCTAGCACCGGAAGCTACCCGCGGGTAATATTGAGGGACAGCTGAAGGGTTCTCCAACCCGGCGGATCCATGGCTTGAACCGGCCATCCCGGGCAGAGGAGATACGCCATGAGCTCCGCCACCGACAGTCCTGCCGCCAACAGCCACCTGCCGCAAAGATGCCCCGGCGTCGGAAGTTCCCGTCGCCGCAGGCAACATCGGCGCCGAAGCCACCGCTGAGGAGGCCCGCGCTGTTGCCGAAGCCGCCCGCGAGACCGGACTGGGACCGTCCCAGTTTCGCCAAAGGACTGTACCTGGGCAACTTTGACCTCAGCCTCATCCACCCCTGGCCCGCCGCGAAAGCCGAGGACGTGGAGCGGGGCGAGGCGTTTATGGCCCGGCTGACCGAATACGCCCGCACATTGTCCGGCCGGGTGATCGAGCGCGACGCCAAGATTCCCGACGAATACCTCAGGGGCCTGGCCGAGCTGGGCGTCTTTGGCATGAAGATCCCCCGGGAGTATGGCGGCCTTGGCCTCTCCTTGGTCTACTACGGCCGGGCCCTGGCACTCCTGGGCAGTGTGCACCCCAGCATCGGCGCTTTGCTGTCCGCGCATCAGTCCATCGGCGTCCCCGAGCCGGTGAAGGTCTTCGGGACCCCGAGCAGAAACGCGAATACCTGCCGCGCTGCGCTGCCGGGGCCATCACCGCCTATCTCCTGACCGAACCCGATGTGGGCAGCGACCCGGCCCGGATGGGCAGCACGGCAGTTCCCACCGACGACGGCGACGCCTACATCCTGGACGGCGTCAAGCTGTGGACCACCAACGGGGTGATCGCCGAACTGGTGGTGGTCATGGCGGTGGTACCGGAGCACACCGACGCCGATGGCACCCGGCACAAGGGCGGCATCAGCTCTTTCGTGGTGGAAATGGACTCCCCGGGCATCACCGTGGAGAACCGCAACGCGTTTATGGGCCTGCGCGGCATCGAGAACGGCGTCACCCGGTTCCACCAGGTCCGTGTGCCGGCCGCGAACCGGCTTGGCCGCGAGGGCCAGGGGCTGAAGATTGCGCTGTCCACGCTGAATACCGGCCGGCTCTCCATACCGGCGTTGTGCGTCGCTTCGGGCCGCTGGAGCCTGAAGATAGCGCGCGAATGGTCCAACGCCCGCGTCCAGTGGGGGCAGCCGGTAGGCAAGCACGAGGCTGTCAGCAAGAAGATCGCCTTTATCGCCGCCTCGGCTTTCGCCTTGGACGCTGTCTTTGAGTTGTCCGCGGAGATGGCGGACGCCGGGCAGAAGGATGTCCGGATCGAAGCCGCCCTGGCCAAGCTGTGGTCCACCGAGATCAGCTATCGGATAGCGGATGAACTCGTGCAGATCCGCGGCGGCCGCGGCTTCGAGACCGCCGAATCCCTTCGGAAGCCCGCGGCGAGCGGGCCGTCCCGGCGGAGCAGCAACTCCGCGACCTCCGGATCAACCGGATCTTCGAGGGCTCCTCGGAAATCATGAAGCTCCTGATCGCCCGCGAAGCTGTGGATGCCCACCTTGCGGCGGCCGGCGACCTCGCCTCGGAGACCGCCAGCCTGCAGGACAAGGCGAAGGCCGCCGTCGGGGCGTCCGGGTTCTACGCGCGGTGGCTGCCCAAGCTGGTGGCCGGCGCCGGGATGGATCCGCGCTCCTACAGCGAGTTCGGACGGCTCGGCCAGGCAACTGCGGTTCGTGGAGAGATCCTCCCGGCGGCTGGCCCGGCAGACCTTCTACGGAATGGGCCGCTGGCAGGCCAAGCTGGCGCACAAGCAGGCGTTCCTGGGCCGGGTGGTGGACATCGGTGCAGAGCTGTTCGCCATGGCAGCGTGCTGCTCCACGGGCGGAGATGATGCTGCGCACCGCGCCGGAACATGCCGCCAGTGCTATGAACTGGCGGAAGCGTACTGCGAGCAGGCCCGGGTGCGCGTGGACGAGTACTTCGACCAGCTGTGGCGCAACACCGACGACGGCGACCACACCCTCTCCCGCAAGGTACTGGCCGGGGACTACACCTGGCTTGAGGCCGGCGTCCTTGACCAGTCCGAAGGCACCGGACCATGGATCGCCGATGCCACGCCAGGGGCCTCCACCAGGGAGAACCTGCACCGGAATTACCGCTAGCTGATAGTAAGCATCCTTGTTATCGCTGGTCAGCAGTGGTTGAGTTGTGCCATGAGCAGCTCACTTGGATCAGAGGACAACCTTCCACGGCGCAACCGCAGTGAGAACGTGCGGAACGAAACTGCCCGCGACGAGGCGTTCGCCGGGGGCCAACCGACCCAGGCGTTCGAGCGCCAGCCGGTCACCTCCGCGGAGCGCAAGTACGTGCAGCCGATCCTCGACCCGTCGGACAACACCGCCGCCTACCCGCGCCGGTGTCGGACCCCAACCTGACCGACCGGCAGACCGCCGTTGCCCGCGAAAAGGAGCAGTTCGGCGGCATCAAGGTGGGTTCGGCGTTCTTCGGCTGGCTGACTGCCACCGGCATGGCCGTCCTGCTCACAGCCTTCGTGGCCGCCGCAGGCACCGCGGTGGGGCTGGCCAACAACACGGACGTCAACGAGGCCGTCAACCAGGTGGCCACCAACGGCACCGTGGGCCTGGTGGGGATCATCATCCTGCTGGTGATCCTCTTCCTCTCCTACTATTCCGGCGGCTACGTTGCCGGCCGGATGGCCCGTTTCAACGGTGCGAAGCAGGGTTTCATGGTGTGGATCTGGGCGCTGATCGCCGCAGTGGTGATCGCCATCCTGGGCCTCATTGCCGGCCAGCAGTTCAACGTCCTCGCCAACCTGAACAGCTTTCCCGCGGATCCCCATCAACGAGGGTGAACTGACCATCACCAGCATCATCGCCGCCGTCGTCGTGGCCTTGGTTGCGCTGGTAGGCGCTGTGCTGGGCGGGCTCGCGGGCATGCGGTTCCACCGCAAGGTGGACCGGGCCGGCTTCACCCCGGACGACGTACCCAGCGACCGCTAGGCCGGGAGTACCGCGTCCACGTAGTACCAGCGCCGGTCCTCACGCACGAAACGGCTGGTTTCGTGCTGGACTCCGCGGCCGCCGTCGTGCCGGAAGTGCGCTTTGAACTCCACGGTGCCCTCCGTATCCAGCGGGCCGCCGCGGCTGGTGGAGACGATATCCAGGCGCCGCCACTCCGTGTCCGGATCCAGGTCCAGCTCCGTGGGCGCGGTGTCGGGGTGCCAGGTGCGCAGGAGGTAGGCGGCGTCCAGCAGCACAAAGGCGCTGTAGCGCGAGCGCATCAGCTGCTCGGCCGTCGCCGCCTCGGACCCGCCGGAATGGAACCGGCCGCAGCAGGCAGAGTACGTCTCCCCGGAGAGGCAGAAACAGTTCCTGTCCTCATGCTGGCTATCGGTCATGGCGCTCCTGTCTGGGGTGGTCGGGACCCGAATGATGGCGGCTGCCAGGATCCCTACCGACTATAGGCGCCGGGACGGTGCCGTATCCGGTAACAGGTTCAAAACAACCCCGGCCGCACCCCGTCACAGGGCGGCACAGTGCACTAATTGTCCGTAAGGTAGTGGAGGGGCTGTTGCCCGTGGCGGTGGGTGCCGGGACGGACTCCGCGGCAGGCTGATAGGAGAGGTGACGTGGGAGATTCAACGACGCTTGCTCTCAACCTGACCTTTTTCGGCACGCTTGGCCTGGCGCTCCTGATGTTCTTTGGCCTGTTCCTTTTGGTGGTGGCCACCCTGGTGCTCGCAGGGGTGGGGCGGCTGGTGGCGCTGACGGTCATGGCCCTCTTTGGCAGGCGTCCCCGGAATGAAACACTGCCGCTGGTCCGTCTGACCGGCACGGCCGCAGCCCGCGCCCAGCGGCAGCCACCAGGATCCTCCGCGCACGACGCCGGCGCTGCCGCCGCCCCTGCCGCAAAGCCGACCCGCCCCCGGGTTCTCCGGGCGAGGGCCGGTGCCCTCCGCCCCAGCAGTCACCACAGCCGTTTCCGCCGCCCGAACACGCGGCGGAGCCGCCGTCGCATCGCTGACGGCCCCGCGCGACTGGCGCAAGGCCCTGCGGAACAGCCGCGATGCTCTGAAACCCTCAACGCTGAAGCCCAGGCTGCAGCACGCCGTCGAACACCACCCGCTGCTGACCGCCGCCCGCCGCGAACCGCCGGTGCTGGCAGACGACTGGGCTGCCGCCGTCGCCGATGCCGACGCCCGTGCGCTGGCCCGGGCGCGCGCCGCCACCCCCGAGATCAGGACCTCGGTCCGGGACCTGCCCAGTCCCGGCACGCCCGCGGAAAAGGTCCAGGCAGTTGCGCCGCTGGTGGAATCCGCGCTCCACCAGGATCCAGCCGGTGCGCGACGTGCCGCGCTCGTTCCAGAAGCCGCCCGTCCCGCGCACCGCTGTCTCCGCTGGACACCGGCTCCCTGATGTCCGTTGACGGACACGCCAAAGCACTCAAAGGCAAGCTGCCCGCCGACCGGCGCTGAGTGGCGGCCCCCTTGGAGCGGCATGGCTGCAGCACCCTCCGACGGGCGTCAGGCACCTTCACAAATGGTCATCGGCTCCCGGCTGCATTACCCCGTGCTACGAAAAACTAAGGACTGTGGCACTTTCCCGCTGCCCTTCGCCGAATTTGTGTAGCGTCGTGACGATCCACAGCAATCCGCGTGGAACATCCAATCGTGAGGAGCCGGGGATGAGCCTCAGCGAACTTCGCGTGTTCGGGCGGTCCGGCACGCCCATCAGCCCGCTCACGCTGGGCACCATGAACTTTGGCGAAGGCCCCGGCGGCGCTTCGGGCGGCGCCCCCACCGGCGCGGACGAAAGCATCCGCATTATCCAGGCCGCCCTTGATCACCGGCATCACCGCCGTGGACACCGCTGATGTGTACTCCCAGGGTGAGTCCGAGCAGGTGGTGGGGCGCGCGCTCCGCGGCCGCCGTGACGACGTCTTCCTGGCCACCAAGTTCCACGGCCAGATGAGCGCCAACCCGGCCCACTCCGGCAACTCGCGCCGCTGGATCATGCAGGCGGTCGAAGGCAGCCTCCGGCGGCTGCAGACAGACCGGATCGACCTGTACCAGGCGCACCGGCCGGACTACAACACTGACGTGCTGGAGACCATCACCGCCCTGAACGACCTCATCCGGCAGGGAAAGATCCTCTACTACGGCACCTCCGTCTTCACCCCTGCCCAGCTGGTGGAGGCCCAGTGGCTGGCCACCACCAACCACCTGATCCCGCCGCGTGGGCAACCAGGTGCCCTACTCGCTGCTGGTGCGCGGCAACGAACGCGATGTCCTGCCCATCTCGCAGCAGTACGGGCTGGGCGTCCTCGCGTACGGTCCGCTGGCAGGCGGCTGGCTGTCCGGCGACTTTGTCCTGGACGCCGGCAAGCCCCCCGCCCGCGTGCACTCCCTGCCGGGCCGCTATGACATCTCCGGCCCTGCCAGCGAACGGAAGCTGCTGGCCGCGGACTCCCTGGCCCGGCTGGCGGACAAACTGGAGATCTCCCTCGTGGAACTGGCGGTCGGGATTCGCCCTGAACCACCCTGCCATCAGCAGCGTGATCATCGGCCCGCGCACCGAGGAACACCTCCAGGCCTACCTCAAGGCGGCAGACACGCTGCTGGGCGAATCCGTCCTGGACGCGATCGACGAACTGGTCCCGCCGGGGACCAACTTCGTGGAGCGCGACGCCGGCGCCGTGGTGCCGTCGCTGGAGTACGCCGAGCTCCGCCGCCGCTGACGCCCGGAAGGCCCACCTCCGCCGTCGGGCGGTGGAAAGGCCTTACCCTGAGCGGTGATCTCCGCTAGCGTGAAAACCATGGAATTCAGATACCTCGGAAACAGCGGCTTCAAAGTCTCGGAAATCACGTTCGGCAACTGGCTCACGCACGGCTCCCAGGTGGAGAACGACGTCGCCACACAGTGCGTGCGGGCAGCGCTCGACGCCGGCATCAGCACCTTTGACACGGCGGACGTCTACGCCAACACCGCCGCGGAGACGGTCCTCGGCGAGGCGCTTAAGGGCGAGCGCCGCGAGTCGCTGGAAATCTTCACCAAGGTCTACGGCCCCACCGGGCCCAAGGGCAAGAACGATCTTGGCCTGTCCCGCAAGCACATCATGGAGTCGATCAACGGCTCCCTCAGCAGGCTGCAGACCGACTACGTGGACCTCTACCAGGCCCACCGCTACGACTTCGAGACACCGCTGGAAGAAACCATGCAGGCGTTCGCCGACATCGTGCGGCAGGGCAAGGCGCTGTACATCGGCGTCAGCGAATGGACGGCGGAGCAGCTCCGGGAAGGCCACGCGCTGTCCAAGGAACTGGGTTTCCAGCTGATCTCCAACCAGCCCCAGTACTCCATGCTGTGGCGGGTCATCGAAGCGGAGGTGGTACCGGCGTCCGAGGAACTGGGCGTTTCCCAGATCGTCTGGTCCCCCATGGCTCAGGGCGTGCTCAGCGGCAAGTACCTGCCAGGCCAGCCGGCCCCCGAAGGCAGCCGCGCCACCGACGACAAGGGCGGCGCCAAGATGATCCAGCGCTGGATGCGCGACGACGTGCTGGCCGGCGTGCAGGAGCTCAAGCCGATCGCCGAGGACGCCGGCCTGACCATGCCGCAGCTGGCGGTGGCCTGGGTCCTGCAGAACCCCAACGTGGCCTCGGCGATCGTTGGCGCCTCCCGTCCGGAGCAGATTGCGGACAGCGTGGCCGCCGCGGGCGTCACCCTCGAACCCGAGTGTCCTGAAGAAGATCGACGACGGCCATCGGATCGCTGGCTGAACGCGATCCGGCGCAGACCAAGTCCCCCGCTGCCCGCGAAGCGTAGGAGCAGCCATGACAGTCCCGCCCGGACCTTGCCGTCACCGGCTCCACCGGAGGCCTGGGCGGGATGGTGGCACGGCAACTGGCCGAGCGCCGGCTCCGCGCAGCGGCTGCTGGTCCGTGACGCCAGCCGGGCGCCCCAGCTGGACGGTGCCGTGCCGCTGGTATTCAGCTATGCGGATTCCAGGCAGGCCGGTCAGGTTCTGGAGGGAGCCAAGGTTCTGTTTATGGTGTCCGCGGCAGAAGCCGAGGACCGGCTGGAGCAGCACTACAGCTTCATCGATGCCGCGGCCGGCGCCGGCGTCGAGCACGTGGTGTACACCTCGTTCTACGGCGCGGCCCCGGACGCCACGTTCACGCTGGCACGGGACCATTACGCCACCGAAGAGCGGATCAGGTCCTCCGGGATGGACTTCACGTTCCTCCGTGACAACTTCTACCTGGATTTCCTGCCGCTCCTGGCGGGTGCGGACGGTGTGATCCGCGGGCCGGCCGGGGACGGGCGGGTTTCGGCAGTGGCGCGGGAGGACATCGCCCGGTCAGCGGTGGCAGTGCTGCGCGATCCCGCACTCCACGTGGGAGCCACCTATAACCTCACCGGCCCGGAGGAGATTTCGCTGGGCACCGCCGCGGCAGTCCTCACAGCCGAAACCGGACGGACCGTCACGTACCACCCGGAAACCGTGGAGGAAGCCTACGCTTCCCGGGCGTCGTACGGGGCACCGCCGTGGCAGCTGGACGCCTGGGTCAGCACGTACACGGCCATTGCCGCCGGGGAGATGGCGGGCATCTCAGCCGATGTCCGGACCCTCACGGGCAGGGAGCCGCTCAGCCTGGCGGCTTTCCTGGCGCGCCCGCAGCTCCAGGGAACCAGCGGGGACTGGCCGCAGCCCTAACCCCAGGAGCCGTTGACGGGGCGCACGGCCCGGGCGTAAACCTGTGAAGAAGGGAAACCCCCGGCCTCATCGAGCAGAATCGCACGGCCATGAAACAGATCTACAGGCAACGCCACGCCGCCCCTCCCCCACCGCGCACCGCACGCCCGATACCCCACGGCGGCGAACCGACCTCCGGGCCCGCTGACCCCGCAGGAACTACAGCTGGCAGCCCGGAACCATTCCATGCCGCTGGAAGCACTCCGCCGGGACCTCACACCTCCGGGCCTGCACTACGTGCTGACCCACTTCGACATTCCGGACATCGACGCCAGCATCGTGGCATCTGCAGGTCAAAGGTGCGGTAGGGCGGTCGCTGGAACTGAGCCTGGCGGCGTTGAAGAAGGACCCGCCCATCACGGTCACCGTCACGCTCGAATGCGCCGGCAATGGCCGCTCCCTGCTCGATGCCCAGGCCTCTCAGCCAGCCCTGGGTCATGGAGGCAGTAGGAACGGCGGAGTGGACCGGGGTTCCGCTGGCATACCTGCTCGCGAAAGCGGAGGTACTGGAGGAGGCCGTGGAAGTGGTTTTCACCGGGGCGGACGCCGGGATCCAGGGCGGGGTCCCCCAGCGGTACGCACGGAGCCTGCCGATCCGTGAAGCGATGCGTCCCGACGTCGTGCTGGCGTACCGGATGAACGGCACCCCCCTGCCGCCGCAGCATGGCTACCCCGTCCGGCTGGTGGTGCCGGGCTGGTACGGCATGGCCAGCGTGAAATGGCTGGAGACCATCGATGTGGTGACGGCGCCGTTTGGCGGTTTCCAGCAGCAGCAGGCGTACCGATACCAGGGCAGAGCGGACGACGCCGGCACCCCGGTTTCGCGGATCAGGGTCCGTTCGCTGATGGTTCCGCCGGGCGTCCCGGACTTCTTCACCCGCAGCAGGGTCCTGCCGCACGGCCCGGTGACGCTTCAGGGCAGGGCCTGGTCCGGCCAGGGCGCCATTACGGGTGTGGAGGTGGGAATCGACGGCCACTGGGTCCCTGCCCACCTGGAAAAGTCCGCCGGCCCGTTCGCCTGGTGCAAGTGGACGCTCCCGTGGGTGGCGGATCCGGGCGAGCATGAGCTCGCTTGCCGGGCAACGGACGCCACCGGAGCCGCCCAGCCCCTCGAGCAGCACTGGAACTACCAGGGGATGGGCAACAATATGGTGCAGAGGATCCGCGTGGCCGTCGGTTAGCGGGCGCGGGACGGCCCTAGAGTCCCAGCCAGAGCACCACCGGCACGACCACTGCCAACGGGCCCAGCACCAGGAGCCATGTTGTTCCTGCGTAGCTGCGGTATCCCCGGCCCCGCAGGGAGGTGGCCCACAGAACCGCATAGGTGATGCTGGCCAGCACGTACGGCACGGCCAGCAGGAAGAGGGCCAGCCCCAGCCACACGATGTTCTGGAGGGCCGCCGTTCCGCTGTCGCTGTAGAGACTCGGCTGCGTCGTCATGGAGACGGACCAAAAGAGCACCGCCAGGAGGGCCACAACGCCGCCCAGGCTGAGCAGCACCGTCCGGAACACCCGCGCCCACGCCGGCAGGGGCGGGCGGCCGGGCTGGGGCGGCGGCTGGAGGGCGTACGCAGGCTGGCGGGTGGAAGGCGGTTCCATGCGGATCTCTTTCTGCTGTTTGGCCCAGTCTTGCAGGTCGCACCGTTTTTCCGGGGAGCTGAGCCGGACAGCCACGCCGTATACTCGGTCCCAATCATGACCAGCCTCCCTTCCTCTCCCGCAAGCGTCCGCATCGACGCGTGGCTGTGGGCCATCCGCGCCTACAAGACCCGTTCGTCGTCCACGGCCGCGTGCCGTGCCGGCCACGTCCGGCTGAACGGAAGCCCCGCCAAAGCGTCGGCCACCCTGGTCACGGGTGACACTGTGACAGTTCGGATGTCGGGCTTTGAACGGATCCTGGAAGTCCGGCGCCTGATTGCCAAGCGCGTCGGGGCGGAGGCCGCATCCCACTGCTTTACCGACCACACCCCGCCCCGCCCCGTGCTGCCCGCCTTGGGCCTTCCGCAGCGGGACCGCGGCGCCGGTCGGCCCACCAAGAAGGACCGCCGCGAGATGGAGCGGCTCAAGGGCACTCCGTGAGCGGCCTCGTCCTCGCGTCCGTCCGCCAACCCGGCGACGCGTCCGTCCGGGACCTGCACATCGTTGACGGCGTGGTGGCCCGGATCGGCACCGGCGTTGTCCCCGCCGGCGCCCGCGTTGTCAGCCTGGACGGCCGCTATGTTGTTCCGGGACTCTGGGATGAGCACGTCCACATGACCCAGTGGGCACTGCACACCAACAGGCTGGATCTGTCCGCCGCCGGCTCCGCGCGTGAGGCTGCGGCCGCCGTCGGACTCCCTGCCCGCACCGGCGACCCAGCGGTGACCTCCGTCGGAGTCGGGTTCCGGGACGCGCTCTGGCCGGACGTCCCCACGCTGGACATGCTCGACGACGCCACTGGCCGCCAGCCCACCGCACTGATCAGCCACGATCTCCATTGCGTGTGGCTGAACACCGCCGCTGCCCGGCGCTACGGCGTGGAACCGGACGCCTCAGGCCTGCTGCGGGAGGAACCGGCCTTCGCCCTGACCCGTGAGCTCGGCAGGCTGCCTGACGCCGTGGTGGACGGCTGGGTCCGCGACGCCGCGCGGGCTGCGGCTGCGCGGGGCGTGGTGGGGGTGGTTGATTTCGAGATGACGTGGAACCGTGACGCCTGGCTGAGGCGCATCGCCGGCGGCTTTGACAGCTTCCGCGTGGAAGCCGGCGTCTACCCGCAGGACCTTGCACGGGCGGTACGTGAAGGGCTGCGGACCGGGGACGGGGTCGACGGCGGCAGCCGGGCTTTTGAGCGTCGGTCCCCTGAAAGTGCTCATTGACGGGTCCCTGAACACGAGGACCGCATTCTGCGTGGATCCTTACCCGCATGGCGGATACGGGCTGCTGACTGTAGGCGAAGCGGAACTGCTGGCCCTTCTGGAACGGGCCAGGGCTGCCGGGTTTGTCCCGGCTGTCCATGCCATCGGTGACGCCGCAAACCGGGTGGCGCTGGATGCCTTCGAGCGCGCACGGATGGGTGGCCGGATTGAGCACGCGCAGTTTGTCCGGCACGAGGACCTCGCCCGCTTTGGCCGGCTGGGAGTGACAGCGAGTGTGCAGCCGGTCCATGCCCTGGACGACAGGGACGCCGTGGAGTCCAATTGGGGCGCCCGTGCCGACCGGGCCTTTCCACTGCGCTCGCTCGTGGACGCCGGTGCCACCCTTGCGCTGGGGTCGGATGCGCCGGTGGCACCGCTGGATCCGTGGGCGGCCATGGCGGCGGCCACAACCCGCGGGCGCCAGGACGGCCGGGGCGCATGGCACCCGGAGCAGGCCATCAGCCGGAGTGAAGCGCTGGCCGTCGTCCTCGCGGGGCCGGCGGCGCGTCCGGGTTGGCGATCCGGCGGACCTGGTGGTGTTGGATGCCGATCCGTTCCCGGTCCCTGACGCCGTGTTTGCCGCCATGCCGGTTGCGGCAACGCTGGTGGCCGGCAGGTTTACGTTCGACGGCGGTCTGGCTTAGTCAGCGTCCGTTGCCCTGGTGCCTGCCGGGGGCTAATCCTTGGCCCGGGCCTGCACGAGGTTTGCGAACGGGAGCCGGCCGTAGTGGGCGACGAAGGCTGCGTGATAGGCCGCCTCCGCCTGGTTCACTTCTTCGGCCGGCAGCTCCTTCCAGGCGATCAGCAGTTCGTCCGTGTGGGTCAGCTGCCAGACCAGCCTGCCGTCCCAGTGGCCTGGCGGCCTGCCCCTCCCGAAGTCCAGGAACTCCTGGATCTGGCGGCGCAGCCCGCGGTTGCCCTTGCTGCCGGCGCCCGCCTTGCCCAGGTAGAGAATGTCCGCCCCATCCACCCATTCCCGGAGCACTGCCTCGGCAGGCAGCGTGGGGTCCTTCTTCTTGAACACCCCGGCGGTGCTCTTCTTCAGGAAGTGGGGCTCGTACTCATTGGCCCGGAGGACGGCGAAGACGCCGGGCCCCTGGGGGATCCTCATGATCTCCAGGCCTCCGATGGCACGGAAGCCCGCGAAGCCGTCAGCCTTAAGCGTTTTCCTGCTGAGCATGGGTAGGTCCTGACTCGTGGGGTCCGGCCTGGCCGGATGGTCACAACCATTCTTCCCGAAGTCTCCCTGCGCACCCCAACGTCCAAAAGCGTAGAGTGGCTTTAGACGCCTGATTCTGGACGCCGTGCTGCTGAGGGAGAAATCGTGACGATTGACTGGGACGAAAAAAAGGCCCTGCTACAGGAACCGAACATCGCGGCGGTAACGCAGCTCTGCGACGAACTGATGGAGAAGAAGCCAGGGTCCGTTGTCCCCTACATCGACCCCGTGCACGA
Source organism: uncultured Actinomycetota bacterium (assembly GCA_963807805.1). Classification (GTDB taxonomy): domain Bacteria; phylum Actinomycetota; class Actinomycetes; order Actinomycetales; family Micrococcaceae; genus Arthrobacter. Next base: position 335,560 of record CAWECX010000007.1, read on the forward strand.
CGAGGACGAGTGCCGCATCGTCAGCCTGCAGGTCAGCCCCGGCAAAGGCACTGAATCCGGGTTCGTCTCGCATTACAACGATGACGAAGCAGCGCGGCGCGCCACCCAGATCTACGAACTGGCCGAGCTGGATCCCCGCTACGTGATGCCATGGAACGCCTACCCCTGGGTCCGCGACCCCGAACTCCCCACAGCATTGAACGTCCAGGAAAAGACCGACGGCCTCCGCCCGTTCCGCCAGTTCCTGAAGATCAACCGCCGCGTCTCGGCAGTCATCGCTCACGGTACGGACGCTTCCACTTTCCTGACCCTCTTCGAGAAGACCTACCACTCGTCACTGAAGAACAGCGGCATCAAAATCTACAAGGCCAGCGCGCTCGGCGGGCGGGCCTTCGCTGTTTCCGAGACCAAGCAGGAAGAGCTCCTCACCAAGAGCGTGGAGATCTACAAGGACGCCATGCAGCGGGCAGGCATCCAGCACCTCTAGCCCGCCGTACTTCCAAGGAACGCCCGACGCCGGCACCCGATCGGGGCGCTTCAGCCCTCCAGCAGCCGCCGCCGGTGCTTGAGTTCCTTGACCCACGCCCTGGTGACCATGTCCGGGAACGGCGACCCGCCGTCGTCGTTCTTCCCAGGACCCGCCGTGCCGCTGAAAGCAGAACCCGATTCCAGGTCCGCGATGAGTGGACCGGATGCTTTCAGCGCCAGTTCCACCACCTGGACCGCTGTCCGCCCGGTGAGCCCCAGGCCGCTGGCCCAGGCGAGGAAATGCCGCCTGGAGATTCCGCTGCGCTTGCCGTCCAGTGTCAGCGCGAGCGTCTTGTCGCCGTAGACCACCGTCGAAGGGATGTCGTAGACGGGGGCGATGGTCCACTCCCCGTGCGGCTGCTGCACCATCGACACGTTTTTGGCGTGCAGGTCGCCGTTGCCGCTCAGCCACGCGAAAGCGCCCTGGACAGCCAGGTTCCGGAGGGCCGGCAGGGGTGCGGCGCAGTGGTCGGCCAGTGCATGGCACACCGTCCCGTAACCCACGTTGTATTTGTCCGCCGGATAAAGCTTGAGGACCTGGGCGCCGTCCTCCACGGCCAGCCGCCGGACCTGGTCGTGCGCGCCGCCGGGAACGGGGATCCGGTCGAAGCGTTCCACCAGGAGCCCTGGCCGGCCCGCCACGTCGCGGATCAGGCGGACCCGGCTGAGCGGGAATCCGCAGCCGGGCCGCGTACCGGAACATCACCAGTTCGTTCTCCACCACGTGCGGAAATTCAGGGGCGTTGAGCTTGAGGATGTAGCGCTTTCCGGCGCTGGCCACTGGCAGCGAGATCATGCCGGCCGACAATTTGTCCTGCACGCCGGCCAGCGCCACTGGGTCGATCAGGTCGGGGTCGCCCAGGAGCTGGTCGAAGTCCACGGGCTGTTTGGGATCCAGCTGGACTGCGTGGTCGTCCGGGTCCGGCGGTTCGCCGTGGCCAACAATCTGGACATCGCCCACAGGGTTTCCACCAGCGGCGATCAGCAGGGACAGGTCATCGTCCGCGCTGGTTTTGATGGAACGCCGAAGTGCGTTGAGGCGGCGGCCCTCGGGCAGGAGTCCGGTGAAGTACGGCGGCGCGGCACCGGCCGCGGAGAGGACCGGTTCGGTGGTAAGCGGCAGGGAACTGGCGACGGCGGGTCCCCCGGTTGCGAGGTAGGCCGGCAGGTAGCTGAACCGGGTGCCGCCGTCGTGCCGCTCGAGTTTGGCGGCCAGGACACCGGCCTTGTAGATGTCCGCGATACGGTGCTTCATTGCCCGGGCTCCGCCTCTGGCTGGTGGTGTCCGGCGTGCCGGGCAGACAGGGCGGTGACGGCCTGGCTGGTCCTGGTGGCGAGCCGGAGTTCCAGGCCCAGGGTTTCCAGGACTGCCATCAGCGAATCCAGCTGCACGCTGGGCTTGCCCTGCTCCACGAAGCGGACAAAGCGCTCGGAGACTCCCGCCATGTCCGCGAGGTCCTGCTGGGTCAGGCCCAGGGCGCCGCGCCTGCTGCGGACCTCGGCAGCCAGGCGGGCGGAGATAGGTTCTGGCATGGCGCTCCCATAGGTACGTTCGTGCCGGTTTCGCGCTGTCTTACAAGATTACTCCCGGCGGCCAAGTGGCACCAGCGGATTTCGGCACGATCGTACCGGATCGCAAAAACTTCCGGGGTGCTCCATTCTGGCTGACGTACCGCCCCCTCAGTTGCTGGGCCCGCTTTGCGTCCCTGCGGGGCCACGAAGCACGCAGAGCGGGCCCCGCAACGCCGCGAGTATTGACACCTCCTGTGACCCGTGCCATATTTTAAGCGTGAACCTGTCAGACAGCCGGACAGCAGGACAGCCTGCAGTACTATCCGGCGATCAACCCGCTGCAGCCCGGCCCCTCGCCCGGCTCAGTGCTGCCGAAGCCGTGTTCAACGCCATCCGCGCCGACATCGAGTCGGGCATCGTCCCCGTGGGCGGCAAGCTCAGCTCCGAGGCCATGCTGGCACAGCACTACGGAGTCAGCCGCTCAGTCATCCGTGAAGCACTGCGGTCCTGCACGGCCCTGGGCCTGACGGTCACCAAAACCGGAAAGGGCACATTCGTCGTCGCCAACAAAGTGGCCAACGACCTCACCCTCGGCCAGTACTCCGCCCGCGACCTTACCGAGGCACGCCCGCACATTGAGGTTCCGGCAGCAGGCCTTGCCGCCGAACGCCGGACCGACGAAGAACTGGAAACGCTGCGGCACATCGTCGCGGCCATGACCACCGAAACCGACCCCGAGTCCTGGGTGGCCCTGGACTCCAGCTTCCACGCAGCGATCGCCCGCGCCAGCGGCAACAAGGTGTTCGCCAGCGTGGTGGCAGACATCCGCGGGGCGCTGGCCTTCCAGTCCGAAACCCTGAACATGGTGGCGGACCGCCAGCATGCCTCGGACATCGAACACCAGCGGATCCTGGCAGCCATCGAAGCCGGCGCGTCGGACGATGCCCGCCACGCCATGGCCGAGCACCTGCGCGCCGTGGGCATCGCCCTCGACTCCATCCTCAACAAGTAACCGCCACCCCTAGGACCCCATGCCAGCCCCTGCCATTCCTGCTGCCCAGACCGCTGCCCCAAAAGCCGACGCAAACCCAGCCGGAGCGCTCCCGCAGCACGCACCCCTGGTGGTCGCCACCCGCGACGGCCTGGTGGAGAGCATCCACTACGGCTCAGCCATTGCCACCTCCCCGGACGGCACCGTCCTCGCCTCCGCCGGTGAGCCCCTTGCACCGTTCTACCCCCGTTCGTCGCTCAAGCCGCTGCAGGCGGTAGCCATGGTCCGCGCCGGCCTGAAACTGCCGGCCGACCTCCTCGCCCTCGCAGCGGCCAGCCACTCCGGCGGAGCCAAGCACCGCGGCGGCACCCAGCGCATCCTGGCCATGCACGGACTGGCGGCCGGCGACCTGGAAAACAGCACCGACCTGCCCTACGGCACCGCAGAGCGGGAGGACTGGCTGCGTTCGGGCCTCCACCCCACCCACGTGACGCAAAACTGCTCCGGCAAGCACGCCGCGATGGCCGCCACGTGTGTGATCAACGGCTGGCCGGTCAGGGGCTACCTGGACCCCTCCCACCCGCTCCAGCAACTGGTCGCCGCCACGATCACCGAACTGACGGCCGAAGAACCGTTTGCCCGGAGCACGGACGGTTGCGGAACACCGCTTTTCGCCCTCACCCTCCGTGGCATGGCCCGCGCGTTCGGCACTATCTCCGCCGCAGCGGCGAACGCCTCGGTCGCCGCCACAGCGGGGAACCCGCTGGGCACCTCCGACGACGGCGGGACCGGCCCGCTCCTCGCGGAAGCTGCCGTCGGACTCGCCATGCGGCAGCACCCGGACATGGTGGCCGGCGAACGCCGTGACGTCACAGAGCTGATCCGGCTGCTCCCCGGTGCCGTGGCAAAGGACGGTTTTGAAGGCGTGCAGCTGGTGGGCCTGCCCGATGGCCGCGCCGTGGCCGTCAAGATCTCCGACGGCGGCGACCGCGCCCGGATGCCCGCCACCGTGCATGTCCTGGCTGCACTGGGCGTGGACACCAGCCCGCTCCAGGGCATCGCCACCGCCCCCGTTGTGGGCGGCGGGCGGACCGTGGGCCTGCTCCAGCCCACTGACTTCCTAACCCGCGACAACCTGTCCACGCCCGTCAACGAAGCCCCGTGAGGACCCCATGACCACCCTGACCACCACTGAAGCTGCCAGCAACGCAGCCGTGCCAACCACCCGTTCCGAGCACGACCTCCTGGGCGACCGCGACGTCCCCGCCGGAGCCTACTGGGGCGTCCATACCCTCCGGGCCGTGGAGAACTTCCCCATCACCGGCCAGCCGCTGTCCTCGAACATGCACCTGGTCCGCGGCCTCGCCGCCGTGAAACTCGCCGCCGCCCGCACCAACCACGAACTCGGCCTGCTGGACGCCGAACGCGCAGGGGCCATCGGCCAGGCCTGCACCGAAGTAATGGCGGGACAGCTCAGCGACCAGTTCGTGGTGGACGTGATCCAGGGCGGCGCCGGGACGTCGTCGAACATGAACGCTAACGAGGTCATCGCCAACCGGGCGCTCGAAATCCTCGGCCACCCCAAGGGCGACTACGCACGCCTGCACCCCAATGACCACGTGAACCTGTCCCAGTCCACCAACGATGTCTATCCCACGGCCGTGAAGCTGGGCACCATCTTTGCCGCCCGGGAACTGCTGGCCGCCCTCGCCGAGCTCGAAGAGGCCTGCGCCGCCAAGGCACTGGAATTCCGCACCGTGGTGAAGATGGGCCGGACGCAGCTCCAGGACGCGGTCCCCATGACGCTGGGCCAGGAGTTCGGCAGCTACGCCGTGACCATCGGCGAGGACCGCCTCCGCCTGGCAGAGGCGGAACTGCTCATCCACGAAATCAACCTCGGCGCCACCGCGATCGGCACCGGCCTGAACGCCCACGCCGGCTATGCCGAGGCAGCCTGCCGGCACCTTGCCGAAATCACCGGGCTGCCTCTGGTCACCGCCTTCGACCTCATTGAAGCCACCCAGGACGTCGGCGCCTTCGTTCACCTGTCCGGAGTCCTCAAGCGCGTCGCCGTGAAACTCTCCAAAATCTGCAACGACCTCCGGCTGCTCTCCTCAGGCCCGCGCGCTGGTTTCGGCGAGATCAACCTGCCCGCGGTCCAGTCCGGCTCCTCGATCATGCCGGGCAAGATCAACCCCGTCATCCCGGAAGTCGTCAGCCAGGTGGCCTACGAGGTCATCGGCAACGACGTCACCATCACCATGGCGGCCGAGGCCGGGCAGCTCCAGCTCAACGCTTTCGAACCCATCATTGTCCACAGCCTCCACAAGAGCATCTCCCACCTGGAAGCAGCCTGCCGCACCCTTACGGCCCGCTGCGTCCGGGGTATCACCGCCAACACCGAGCACCTCCGCCGGACCGTGGAGCAGTCAATCGGCCTGGTCACAGCCCTGAATCCCCATCTCGGCTACGCCACCGCCACGGCCATCGCCCAGGAGGCACTCGCTACCGGAAAGGGCGTCGCGGAACTCGTCCTCGAACACGGCCTCCTGACCGCCGGGCAGCTCCAGGAGCTCCTCAGCCCCGAACGCCTCGCCAACCTCAGCAAGTAGTCCCCCCAACCTCCGGACTCAAAGGACATCCCCATGAGCAATCCTCCCCTCCCCGACCACCTGATCGACGGCGGCCATGCGCACGCCACCGAGTCGTCCCTCCATGCGGAGGACAAGGGCTACCACAAGAACCTCAAACCGCGGCAGATCCAGATGATCGCGATCGGCGGTGCGATCGGCACCGGCCTGTTCCTCGGCGCCGGTGGACGGCTGAACGCGGCCGGCCCCTCACTGGTCATCGCGTACGCCGTGTGTGGTTTCTTCGCGTTCCTGATCCTGCGCGCCCTGGGTGAACTGGTCCTGCACCGGCCCGTCGTCGGGTTCGTTCGTCTCCTACGCCCGTGAATTCTTCGGCGAGAAGGCCGCGTTCGTCTCCGGCTGGTTCTACTGGATCAACTGGGCCACCACCACCATCGTGGACATCACCGCCGCCGCCCTGTACATGAACTTCTTCGGCAACTACATCCCGTGGATGGCGGCCGTGCCGCAGTGGGCCTGGGCACTGATCGCCCTGCTGGTGGTCCTGGCCCTGAACCTGGTCTCCGTAAAGGTCTTCGGCGAAATGGAATTCTGGTTCGCCCTGATCAAGGTCGCGGCCCTGGTCATCTTCCTCGTCGTCGGAACGTACTTCGTCATCTTCGGCACCCCCGTGGACGGCCAGCAGGTGGGCCTGAGCCTCCTGTCGGACAACGGCGGGATCTTCCCCAACGGCCTGCTGCCCATGATCATCCTCATGCAGGGCGTCCTGTTCGCCTACGCCTCGATCGAACTGGTGGGCACCGCCGCCGGCGAAACCGAAAACCCCGAAAAGATCATGCCCAAAGCCATCAACTCCGTCGTGTTCCGCATCGCGGTCTTCTACGTCGGCTCCGTCATCCTCCTGGCCCTGCTGCTGCCGTACACCTCCTACGAAAAGGGCGTCAGCCCGTTCGTGACGTTCTTCGGCTCGATCGGCATCCAGGGCGTGGACGTCATCATGAACCTCGTGGTCCTCACCGCCGCGCTGTCCTCCCTGAACGCCGGCCTGTACTCCACCGGCCGGATCCTGCGGTCCATGTCGGTGAACGGCTCGGCACCCAAATTCGCCTCCCGGATGAACAAAGCCGGCGTGCCCTACGGCGGCATCGCCATCACCGCCGCCGTGTCCCTGCTCGGTGTCCCGCTGAACTACCTCGTCCCTGCCCAGGCCTTCGAAATCGTCCTGAACGTCGCCTCCGTAGGAATCATCATGACCTGGGCAACCATCGTGGTCTGCCAGATCCAGCTCAAGCGCTGGGCAGACAAAGGCTGGCTCGAACGGCCCTCCTTCCGGATGTTCGGCGCCCCCTACACCGGCTACCTCTCCCTGCTCTTCCTCGCCGGCGTCCTGATCATGGTCTTCATCGAATCGCCCCTCACCATGCTCGTCACCGCGATCGCCTCGGTCCTCATGGTGTTCGGCTGGTACGCCTGCCGCCACCGGATCCGCGAAATCGCCGAAGCCCGCGACGGCTACACCGGCAGCGCACCCGTCATCGCCAACCCGCCTGCGGAGACGTTCAAGAAATAGCTCCGGCGCACCGGCTGTAACTCACGACGGCGGCACCTGGCGTTCTGTTTCCACGGAACCCCAGGTGCCGCCGTCGTCCGTCATCAAGGCGTTGACCGCCACCCCGCCCGGCGTGCCTTGCGGGCCGCGCGGTGGGCTGAACCCTCCGGCCCTCATGTAATGCAACGCCCCCGCAACCCTTCGCCGCGGGCGGATCGCCTATGCTCAGCAGAGCGCCTCACACGGCTCTGTGACATTTCAGCGAGCAGTTCAACGACGAACCACCCGGGAGACACGGCATGACCAACTGGCGGATCAGGGATTTCCACTCAGCGGACCTGGACGGAATCCTGCACCTCTGGGAATCGCTCAAAGCCACCAACGTCGAACCGGTCTATGCCCTCTCCGAAGTCCTTGCGTCCTGCGAAAAGGACCACGCCGTAGTGGCGGTGCAGGGAGACATGGTGGTGGGCGCCGCCGTCGGACGCGCCGCCCACGACCAGGGCTGGATCGTCTTCCTTGCCACGCTGCCGGAGTACCGCGGACGCGGGATCGGCACGTCGCTGCTCGCCGCCGTCGAAAACCGGATGGCCCCGCACGGACTGAACAAGCTGTCGGCCCTGATGCCCGAATCGGAGACCCGCGTGGAGGCGTTCCTCAGCCGCGGCTTCGCGCTGAAGAAGAACCTGCGCTACTTCGAGCGGACCATCCCCGTGCAGCGGCAGGAGCTGGGTCCGCTGGGCCAGCTGGGCGGACGCATCCTCGCCCGCGACCTCTGGGAAAACGTTGCCGGCATGCGGAACGAAAAGGAGCTCCTTGAGCGGCGGCTGGTGCTGCCGCTGGCCGAAGCCGACCTTGCCGACGAGTACGGCGTGGTCCCGCCCCGGGCCGTGGTGCTGTTCGGGCCTCCGGGGACCGGCAAGACCACCTTCGCGAAAGCCATCGCGTCGAGGCTGGAGTGGCCGTTCGTTGAGGTATTCCCGTCCCGCCTTGCCGCCGACCCCAAAGGCCTGGCCGGTGCACTGCGGGAGACGTTCCTGGAGATTGCCGAACTCGAGCACGCCGTGGTGTTCATCGACGAGGTGGAGGAGATCGCGTCCCAGCGCTCCGGCGAGCCGCCGTCGCCGCTGCAGGGCGTCACCAACGAACTGCTGAAGATCATCCCGGCGTTCCGCGAACAGCCCGGCCGCCTGCTGGTCTGCGCCACGAACTTCATCCGCGCGCTGGACACCGCGTTCCTGCGTCACGGACGGTTCGACTACGTCATTCCCATCGGACTCCCCGACCGGCAGGCCCGGGAAGCCATGTGGCAGCGGTTCATCCCCGCCACTGTGGTCGATGACGTGGATGTGGAACTCCTCGTGGAACGGACCGAGGGCTTCTCCCCCGCGGATATCGAGTACGCCGCCCGCAGCGCCTCCCAGCGTGCGCTGGAAAAAGCAGTGTACGACGACGGCGGGCTGGCGTCCGGGGGCACCGTTTCGGTCCGGGAGGCGGTCCGGAAAGGCCCCTCCACCCAGGACTACCTGGATGCCATCGGTGAAACCCGGACCACCGTCAGCGCGGAAGTCCATGAGCAGTTCCTCGAAGATATTGACGTCCTGGGTCGCGTGTAAGCCGGACGTCCCCACGGCCGTTGCTTGGCGCGGAAGCCGCTTAACCTTGGCCATGCCGATGGAGTGGCTCCCGAGGGAACGGTAATCTGTGACCCATGTCCTCAAACCCCCTCCGGCACGCCCTCGCCCGCATGGGCGGCCGGGACCCGCACGAGAAGCACCGGGCGGCCACCCCGCTTGAATTGTTCTTTGACCTGACGTTCGTGATTGCCTTCGGCGTCGCAGGAAGCCAGTTTGCCCACGAGATCGCCGAGGCACATCTGGTGGCGGGCCTGCTCGGGTTCTCCTTCGCGATGTTCGCCGTGATCTGGGCGTGGATCAATTTCACCTGGTTCGCCAGCGCCTACGACACGGATGACTGGGTGTTCCGCGTTGTCACCATGGTCCAGATTGTCGGCGTCCTCATCCTGACGATGGGGATCGAGCCCATGTTCCACTCGCTGGTCGAAGGAGACCATGTGGACAACCGGGTCATCGTTGGCGGCTACGTGGTCATGCGCCTTGCGCTGGTGTCCCAGTGGCTGCGCGCCGCCCGGCAGGATCCCGCCCGCCGCGACACCTGCCTCCGGTACGCCAAATATTTGGCTATTGTGCAGCTCGGCTGGATCGCCGTGCTCATCATTGAGGCGGACATACTCACCACCGTCCTGATGACTGCGCCGCTGATCATCCTTGAAATGGCCACTCCCTACTTTGCCGAGCGCAAGGCCACCACGCCCTGGCACGCGCACCACATTGCCGAGCGCTACGGCCTGCTGGCCATCATCGCCCTGGGCGAATGCCTGATCGGCGCCATAGAAACGTTGCGGGCCATCGTTGCGAACCACGGCTGGAGCGTGGACGCGGCCCTGGTGGGCTTCGGCGGCACGGCGCTGGCCTTCGGGATGTGGTGGATCTACTTCATGCTGCCGGCGGGCCGGGCCCTCCACGTGCGCCGGCACCGGTCCTACCTGTTCGGCTACGGACACATGCCTATCTTTGCGGCCATCGCAGCCACCGGAGCCGGGCTACACGTAGCGGCCTACTTCATCGACCACGAAGCACACATCAGTCCAGCCGCCGCCGTCGCCAGCATCGCGGTGCCGGTGGCCTTGTTCAAGGGCTCGCTGACGTGGCTGTACAGCGTGATGGTGGGCAAGGACCGCACCATCATCACCGTGGGCGCCTGCGTGCTGGTGGCATTGGCCGGGTCGGTTGGACTGGCGGCACTGGGGGTCCCGCTGCCCGTCTGCCTGCTGGTGATTGTCCTGGCCCTCGGCATCTCCATCATCGTCGACGAGCGCCGCGGTTCCGAACGCCTGCACCTGGCGCTGGAGAAACTGGAGGCAGGGGTTACTTCTCCCCGCCAGGCGTAGGTTCCGCAGCACTCTCGTAGGCGAGGTTCTCGTAATCGGTGTCGTCTTCCTCGTCCAGCCTGTCGTCCAGTTCCTTCAGCAGCCAGGGATTGACGCGGGCCAGGATCTGCCGGACTTCCTCCACCTCGACGGCGGCATACAGCACCGGACGAGCGTCACGGTATTTTGTCACCGGCGGCTTGTCCGGCCACTTCTCAGCGAGGGCACGGACACGCTCGGGCAGCGAGTTGTGGGCATTGTCAGCGATCTTGACCAGTGCGGCGTCGTGGTGTTCGGCGATTTCCCGGATTCCGGACTCATAATCGTCAGGGTTTTCGTGGAGCCGGTTGGTGACGCGCTCAATGATGTCCACGGCCCGCTCAGAGACTCCCATGTCCAGCAGTGCCTGGCGCGTGATCGGGGTGTCCTCCGCGATGTCGTGCAGGTAGCCGGCTATCCGGATGTCATCGTCGAAATCGGCCAGGGCATCACCGACGGCAAGCACATGGTCCCGGTAGGGCCGCTTGAGCTTGTCCTTCTGCCTGTTGTGGGCCACCTCCGCCAGGACCTTGGCGGTCTCAACGGTGAAACGGGGTGCTGGGCTGTGCTCCGCGGAGTGCTCATCTGACATGGCTCCAGCCTACGCTCCGGGCGGGCACGCACAGCCGCCGTAGGTGCCTGCCGCCGGCTACTGCTTCCCGTATTTCCGGTGCACAGCCTGCTTGCTGACTCCGAGGCACAGGGCAATGGCTTCCCAGGACAGTCCCGCCTGCCGGGCGCCCCTCACCAGGGCGGCTTCCGCGCGGCCTACTTCCTTCTGCAATTCGGCGACGGCGTAGAGCGCCTCCGCGGGACCCATGCCGTCCATTGATCCAACGAGTGTTTTCATCCGACCCACCTCCATATCCGTCAACATTAGTTGACGACATGAAGATCGTCAACCAATGTTGACGAGGAGCGGGTTTGCGCCAGGCTAGTTGCCGGGGTGCCGTGAAGCACCGGGCCAGACCCACTGCGAGCGGGGCACTGCCGCGGGGTCGAAGTCTAAGAGCGCCTGTTCGAGCGTGCCCGAAGGAAGCCCGAGAGAATTCAGCAGCCGGTCCCGCACCTCCGCAACCGGAACCCCCGCGGCAGCAAGGTCGTGCAGCGTGACCGCGCCGTCGCGCTTGGCCAGCCGGGCGCCGTCGGAATTCACCACCAGGGGGACGTGTACATATTCCGGAACGGGAATATGCAGGAGCGAGGCAAGGTATGCCTGCCGCGGCGTGGATGGCAGCAGGTCATCGCCCCGCACCACCTGGTCGACGCCCTGCGCGGCATCATCCACCACCACCGCAAGGTTGTAGGCCACCACGCCATCGTTGCGGCGGAGGACAAGATCGTCCACCACGCCCGTGAAGGCACCGTGGAGCACATCCCGCACGGCATACTCCGCCACAGCGGACCGGAGCCTGATGGCGGCCGGGCGGGTTGAACGCTTGAATTCCAGTTCAGCCGGCGAGAGGTTCCGGCATGTTCCCGGATACGCTCCCTGGGGGGCGTGCGGGGCGGACGGCGCCTCCTGGATCTCGCGGCGGGTACAGAAGCACTCATAGGTCAGGCCTGCAGCGCCGAGCCGCGCAATCGCCTCCGCATACACCGCTCCTCGGTCCGTCTGGCGGACGACGGCGCCGTCCCAGGTCACGCCAATGGCCGCGAGGTCGTTGAGCTGCCCGGCCTCCGCGCCGGACCTCGCCCGGTCGAGGTCCTCCACGCGCAGCAGGAAGTCCCGGCCCGTGGAGCGGGCGAACAGCCAGGCAAGCAGGGCAGTACGGAGATTGCCCACGTGCAGGTCGCCCGAGGGACTTGGAGCGAAGCGGCCGGCTCGAGTCATGCTTCAACCCTATGCCGGAGAACACAAGAGCCCCTCAGCTACCGATGACTTCGGGAATCCGACGTCGGGAGCTCAGGGGCTCTTGCCGTGTTTGCTTCAATGACCATGGTGTGAACAAGCGTCAATCAGCGGCAGCCTCCTTGCGGGAAGCGGTGTCCAGTGGCCGGGTGGTGTGCCGGGTTCCTGTAGCCTGCGGGGTCCGGCGGTAGCCATTTCCCTTGTTGCCACAATTTGAGCAGACGTCCTACAGTTGGCACAACAGGCACGAGTTTTACTGGTCAATCTGACCAGCATTGGCTGCTGGTGACGACAAGGAGTGATCAGATTGCAGGAGCTGGACGCAACGGACAGGCGGATCCTCGGCGCCCTGGACGAGGATCCCCGCGTTCCCATCATGGTGCTGGCCCAGCGGCTGGGCCTGGCCCGTGGAACGGTACAGTCGCGCCTTGAGCGGATGTCGGCGTCGGGCGCCCTCCGCCCCAACAGCAGCCGGGTGCTCCCTTCAGCCCTGGGCCGGGGCGTGGCGGCAGCTGTCAGCGCGGAACTGGACCAGAGCCACCTCAACGAAGCCATCGCCGCACTCCGCAAAATCCCTGAGGTCCTGGAATGCCACGCCCCGGCAGGTGACACCGACCTGCTCATCAGGGTGGTGGCCACCAGCCCGGACGATCTGTACCGCGTCTCGGAGGAGATCAGGCTCTGCCCCGGAATTGTGCGGACCTCCACCAGCATGTTCCTGCGTGAGGTGATCCCGTACCGCACCACCGGGTTGCTGCAGGGGTAGCGGCGTCGCCAGCAGCTTCTACGGAGGGCCCTGGCACCGGAAACACAGGGGAAAGACGGCGGGGGGTTTACGGGCGTGACGTGGCGCTGCTTCGTCACCCCTCCACCCAGTCAGCCCAGGACCTAGACCGGCGGACCGGCGTTGGACTTCAGGTTCTTCATCACCAGCGTGGACGTCAACCGCTCAACGCCGGGCAATGATGTGAGTTCGGCGTCGTAGAACCGCTGGTACGCGGGCAGATCCTCGGCGATGACCTTCAGCAGGTAGTCGGGCGAACCGAAGAGGCGCTGCGCCTCCACAATGTTGGGGTTGTCCGCCACCCTGCTTTCGAAGATCTCCATGGTGGCGCGGTCCACCTGGCGCAGGGTGACGAAGACGATCGCTTCGAACCCCAGCCCCACGGCTGCCGGATCGATGTCCGCCTTGTAGCCGCGGATCACGCCGGAGGACTCGAGGTCACGCAGCCGCCGGTGGCAGGGCGCGACGGTCAGACCCACCTTGGCAGCGAGCGCCGTGGCAGTCATTCGGCCATCCTCTTTCAGGTGGCGCAAAATATTCCTGTCAATATGGTCAATCACGCAATAACCTTACCGCCGAGCCATCAAAATGAGCGAAAAAGGTGAGCACTTCTCCGGCCAATCTTCCTAAGGTTGTTGCTGTAGCCACCCTGACAGGAGTATCCCGTGAACGCACAGCTGTTTTTCGCCTTTATCGTGGTGGCCGCTGCCCTCGCCTGCACTCCGGGTGTTGACTGGGCGTACTCGATTACGGCAGGACTGCGGCAGCGCAGTTTTGTTCCCGCAGTGGCAGGGCTCTGCGGGGGCTACCTGCTGCACACGGTCCTGATGGTGGCCGGACTCGCGGCACTGCTGGCCGGCATGCCAGGGGTCCTCGGGTGGATTACTGTTGCCGGCGCAGGCTATCTCCTCTGGCTCGGCGTCAGCACCCTGCGGACGTGGCGCGGCGCCTCCTTCGGGGCGGCAGGCGCCGTCGGCAGCCCTTCAGCCAACCAGCTGCGGACCTTCCTGCAGGGCATGGGCACCAGCGGCATCAACCCCAAAGGCCTGCTGTTCTACATCGCCCTGGTTCCCCAGTTCGTCAGCCCGGAAGCCTCGCTTCCCGTGCCGGTGCAGTCAGGCCTGCTGGGCCTGACCTTTGTGCTGCTGGCCGGCGCCGTCTACACCTGCGTGGCACTGCTGGCACGCCGGATCCTGCAGTCACGGCCGGGAGCTGCCCGGAAGGTGACGCTGGCCAGCGGCGTGATCATGGTGGCCCTGGGCGTGGCACTCCTGGCTGAGCAGCTGGTGCCGTTGTTCGTCGCCTGGGGCTAGAGCCTGCGCTCCATGAACCACTCGGTGAACTCGATGGCCCGCCCGTCCGGGGCCAGCCGGATGACCCACAGGTTGTCATAGCTGGGCCTGTCGCCGAGGTAGTGGGTGTACCCCTGCACGAATGCCAGTCCGCCGTCACCACCCAGGACGGACCACTCAAAGGTCCATTCCTCGGGCTCGTCGCGGGCTGTCAGCCAGCGTTCCACGATCTGCTCCCGCCCGGTCCAGGGATCGGGGTCGTGCGGGCGGGTGGCGTACACGGCATCCTCGGTGAAGAGTGCACGGATGTCGTCGGGTTCGTTGCTGGTCCACGCGCGGATGTACTTTTCCATCCAGGACCGGACTGCGTCGCTCATTTGTCCGTTGTACTCCAGTGCCGGGCAGGCCCACAAGGGTTCGCGCTGGCACTCCTCGCCGGCATCATCAGTTGCCGTCGAGCTTTTCCCACTCCTGCTCCCAGAGCCTGCGCTCCTCCACGTCCTTGCGGATCACCTCGAAGGTCTCCAGCTCAGCCGGCCTGCCGCGCAGCCAGTCCCGCGGGTTGAGGGCCATGCGGCCGTTGTCCAAGAGCAGGAAAGCACGGTCCGTCAGGGCGTCGTTCCGGAGCATCATGTCCGTCTTGCGGCGGCGAAGGACCTCCTTCAGTGTCTCCTCCGACTGGGCCCGGGCGCCCAGGCGGCGCAGCGAACGGGCGCGCAGCAGCAACAGGGCAGCGGAGAGGTCATCGGCATTCAGCAGCCCTTCCGTCCAGATGACCACCTGTTTGTCCCGGCCCAACGCAAACGCCGCGGAGCAGCGCGCCAGTGCTGAGGGCAGCGACGGCGGCAGCTGGGCGGCGGTCTGCAGCGCGGTTTCCAGGTGGCCGGTTTCGCGCAGGCAGTGTGCGAGTGCCAGGAAGACAGCCTCTTCGCTGAACAGCACGGGCACCTCAACGCGTTCGGCGACCTCCACCCGGGTGACCACCCGTGCAAGGTAGGCGGAGGCGTACTGGTTGGCGTCGTCGTCGTTCCTGAGGGACAGCCCCCGCTGCAGGAGCTCAGAGGCCCGCAAGTACCCGCCGTGCTTGTAGGCCAGCAGCCCGGCCATGAGATAGCAGAGTCCGGCCCAGGTGGGATAGGTGCGGGCCATGGTGATGAGCCGCTCCGGCTGCCTTGCGGCGAAGATGGCGTCATGGACGGCCCTGGCCGTTTTCCCGGACATCATCCTGAGCCTGGGGATGGCGCCGTCCACGGACAGGAAGGCCTGGCTCCGCCCGCCGAGGACGCTCTGCAGCAGTCCCCCGACGCCGTCGGCCAGCTCACGGACAGGCGTCCGCAGGTGGGCAGGGCCGAACGGGGTCAGATCCCTGGTATCCCGATAGATCTGTCGTGAAGCATCCCCCGCGGTCATTTCTCCATGCTAGCCCGGCGGCACGGTGCGGTGGCCATCAGGTGCCGAAGCGGCCGGTCAGGAGATGGCCAGCGAGACCCAGAGGCCGATCACCCAGGCGCTTGCTGCCAGGCAGGCCAGTCCAAACTCCACCAGCATGCCCAGGCCGGTGGCCTTGAGCGCAGCCCAACTGGTGGTGGTGGCCGTGCCGAAATCGCGCGTGCGGGCCAGTTCGCTGAGCAGCAGACCGGCGGCGAACCCCACGAAGAGCCCGACGACGGGGATGACGAACATGCCCGCCACACCGGCCACGAGCCCCACCACCACGCTCCTGCCGGGGATGCGGTGTTCCTTGAGTTTGCGGCCGGTCAGCACTGCACTGGCGGCCATGCCGGCCAGGACGAAGACGATCCCTACGCCGAAGACCACCCAGCCCGCCGTACCTGCCCCGCCCCAGATGGCCCAGGCCAGGAGGCTGAGGCCAATCAGGATGCTGCCGGGAAGCACCGGGACGATGGTGCCGGCCACACCGACCAGGATCGCCAGGCCGCACAGGATGGTCACAACGGTTTCGGAGTTCATGAGCCCCAGTTTAGGGCGGCCGGGCAGGGCTCCTGACCAGTCCCCTGCGGCTGAACGCCCGACGGCGGCGCCCCCTTCGCAGGGAAGCGCCGCCGTCGGGGGCCAGGGCAGGTTGTGGCGGCGGAAGGCTACTCTGCTTCCACTGCCGCGGCGACGGCTGCGGTCACGGCAGGCGCAACGCGCGGGTCCAGCGGGCTGGGCACGATGTAGTCCGCAGACAGGTCCGCTTCCGCCAGTTCGGCGATGGCGCGGGCTGCGGCGAGCTTCATTGCAGGAGTGATGCGGCGCGCGTTGGCGTCCAGGGCGCCGCGGAAGATGCCGGGGAATGCCAGCACATTGTTGATCTGGTTGGGAAAGTCGCTGCGGCCGGTTGCCACCACTGCGGCGTACCTGGCCGCGACCTCGGGCAGAACTTCGGGATCCGGGTTGGAGAGGGCGAACACGATGGAGTTGGTGTTCATCAGCTTCAGGTGCTCTTCCTCCAGCTTCGAGGACGAGACGCCCACAAAGACATCGGCGCCGAGCAGCGCATCGCCCGGACCGCCTGAGATGCCGCGGGGGTTGGTGCGCTGCGCCAGCTGCGACTTCTTGCTGGCTGCGTCGGCCGCGATGTCGGCACGGTCACGGTTGATCACGCCCTTGGAGTCGAGCAGGACAACGTCCCCGATGCCCGCGGCGAGGAAGATCTCCGCGACGGCGATGCCGGCGGCACCTGCGCCGGAGACCACCACACGGAGGTCCGCCAGGTCACGGCCGGTCACCTTGGCTGCGTTGGTGAGCGCGGCGAGGGCGACGACTGCGGTGCCGTGCTGGTCGTCGTGCATCACCGGGCAGTCCAGCGCCTCGATGAGCTTTTCCTCCAGCTCGAAGCAGCGGGGGGCAGCGATGTCTTCAAGGTTGACGGCGCCGAAGCTGGGGCGCAGCCGGACGAGCGTTTCAACGATCTCATCCACGTCCGTGGTGTTGAGGACCAGGGGGATGGAGTCGAGGTCACCGAAAGTCTTGAATAGGGCTGACTTGCCCTCCATAACGGGCAGGGAGGCACTGGCGCCGATGTTTCCCAGGCCCAGCACGGCGGTGCCGTCACTGACCACGACCACCAGGCGCTGGGCCCAGGTCAGCTTCTTGGCGAGCTCCGGCTTGTTGTGGATGGCACGGCTGACTTCGGCCACGCCCGGCGTGTAGGCAATGGAAAGATCGCGCTTGTTGGACAGCGGCACGGTGCTGGTGATGGAGAGCTTGCCGCCCTGGTGGGCGGTCGAAGATCTCCGCCTCGGTCAGGGCTGTTGCGGCGGAATTGTCGGTGGGTGCAATTGCGTCAATGGACACGTCGTTGTCTCCTGGGGCTAGCCGTGGGCGCACGGCGCAGAAAGGCTCAAGCACATGGAGGCTCAAGGTGGATGGTTTCGGCGCTTCGCGGGCCCAAGGGTGGCGGGCCCGGGGTGAAGCCCTTGCAGGTGCGGGATGCCAGCCACTCCGGTGGAGTAATGGTAAGCAGCGCCGGACGGTGTGATTGGCCGCCCCTTACCGAACCTCAGCTGACAAAACGGTTCTTCGGCCAAGATTGTGATCCACATCACGGCAAAAAGGCTGATTTAATGCCCTACCGGTCTAGACCGGTTACGCGGTTTTCTGCGCTCCACGGCAGGCCCGGGGGCGCCTGCCGGCAGCGAACATGCTTCCTTGAGGTCCTCTTCGGCCTCGAACAGGGACAGGCGGCGGTTCCGCACCGGCTGGACCAGACCAGTGACCGGCAGCAGCCGGCCCCAGCCGTACCGCACGCCTTTACAGCGCCATCAGTCAACGCCCTTGATCTTGACGACGAACACGGCGCCCAGCAGTCCAAGGACGGCCGCAGTAACGAACAGCGTGAAGTACCCCCCGAGATACGTCACCGCGAGGAACGCCAGGCCGGTCGCGAACACCTGCGGCAGCGAGGCGGCCACGTTGATGACCCCCATGTCCTTGCCACGGTCGGCGGCCTGCGGCAGCACCTGCGTCAGCAGCGCGAAGTCGACGGCCTGGTAGGCGCCGAACCCAATGCCCAGGATGGCGGCGCCCACCAGGGCACCGGTCCACACCGGGAAGAAGGCCAATGTCAGGCCTGCGAGGGCAATGAGGGCTGAGGATCCGATCACAAAGGGCTTGCGCTTGCCCACCCGGTCGCTCCACGGCCCCGCAATCACGGCAGTAATCATCACCAACACCGCATAAATGCCGGTCAGGATCAGGACTCCCAGCGCCGGGTTCTCCAGCTTGAGGACGTCCCCGAGGAAAAAGATCAGGTACACAATGGTCAGCTGGTTGCAGACGTTGACCAGGAAGCGGGTGAGCCAGGCCCAGGCGAAGTCCGGGTGGCGGGCCGGGCTGATCCAGAAGCCCCGGAGGAAGCTGCCCCACGAGAACGGCGGCCGGAGCTCCCTGGGCAGCGGCGGGTCATTCCGGTGGAACAGGTACGGCACCACGGAGAAGAGCAGGGCGGCCGCACACAGGGTGTAGCCCACCATGAAGTTTCCCGACACCACCGCCCCGAAGACGGCGCCGAGGAGGATGCCCGCCGTCTGGCCCAGGGCCGCCAGTCCTCCCACTCCGCCGCGCTGCAGCACCGGCACCCGGTCCGGAATGGCAGCGGTGATGGCCGCGTAGGCCGCGTTGGCGCCCAGCTGGACCAGGCACCAGAACAGGACCATCAGGGCAACAGCCGTGGCTCCGGACATTGCCAGCAACGCTGCCGCGGCCAGGACAGCGCCGGCCAGGACCCAGGGGGAACGCCGGCCAAAGCCTGAGACCGTCCGGTCGGACAGCGCCCCGAACAGCGGATTGGCCACCAGGGATACGGCGGCGCCGCACCCCAGTGACGAGGGAGGCGATGGCTTCCTTGTTGGCTTCGTCGATGCCAATGGCCTGCTGGGCGATAAAGACGTTGATCGGCCCGAAGAAGGCGGCGTTGATGCCAACGTTGACCAGCACCAGCCCGGTCACCCAGCGCGCCGTGACCCTCTGCGTCGGCTCGGCGAGCGCCGCCGTCGTACGTTCCGCTCCTGCCAGGGGCTGTGAGGTGGAGCCGGGATCCGATGCAGGGTTGGGATCCGCCGCTGCGGGTGTGTCGGCAGGCTCATAGCTGGTTCCCCCTGGAACGGTTGGCGATTCTGGAAATCAGACTATCGTGGGCATCGTCAGCCCCGCTTGTCACACGGGCGCCCGCCGTGCGCGGGCCGTCCGGAGACACCAGGAGAACCCATGACCGCTCCCGCAGAAAACCAGTCCGGCCATGCCGTCAACACGGCCGACCTCTACGACGAACGCGGCGAGGAACTCGCCTCCGTGGCCCTCCAGTTCCAGTCCCTGGGCGGCCGCTCACACTTCAGCGGCCCGGTCCGGACCATCCGCTGCTTCCAGGACAACGCGCCTGGTCAAGTCCACCCTGGCGACCCCCGGCAACGGCGCCGTGCTGGTGGTGGACGGCGGCGGCTCCCTGGGCACGGCCCTGATGGGGGACATGATCGCCGAGAGTGCCGTCGCCAACGGGTGGGCCGGCGTCGTCATCAACGGCGCCATCCGGGACCGCGAGGCGATCGCCGCACTGCCGATCTGGGCGTCAAGGCGCTGGGCAGCAACCCGCGCAAGAGCGCCAAGGCCGGCGCCGGCGAAGTGGACGTGGAGATGGTGATCGACGGCGTGACCATCCGTCCCGGCGCCACGATCTGGTGCGATCCGGACGGCATCCTCGTGGAGCGCTGATGCACGATGCGCAGGTGACGTCAACGAGAAATATCTGGCAGCGGGAATAAAACGGGACGTAACATAGTTACTGAAAGCAACTATCAAGCTTAATCCCCTTTTCCCCTTGGAGCAGTCATGTCCAAAACCACCGCCGCGCGCGCCGCCGGGGAAGTCCTGACACAGCGTCAGACCATCACCGTGATGGTGGGCCTGATGCTCGGCATGTTCCTGTCCTCGCTGGACCAGACCATCGTGTCCACCTCCATCTACACCATCGCCAACGACCTCGACGGGCTTTCCCTCCAGGCCTGGGCCACCACCGCGTACCTCATCACCTCCACGGTGAGCACCCCGCTGTACGGCAAGCTGAGCGACATCTTCGGCCGCCGGCCGCTGTACCTGGCCGCGATCGTGATCTTCCTGGCCGGTTCGCTGTACGCCGGTTCGGTGCACTCCATGACCGAACTGGCCATCGCCCGCGGCATCCAGGGCATGGGCGCCGGCGGCCTGCTGGCCCTCGCGCTGACCATCATCGGCGACATCGTCGCGCTCAAGGACCGGGCCAAGTACCAGGGCTACTTCATGTCCGTCTTCGGCATTTCCTCCGTGCTGGGCCCCGTGGTGGGCGGCGCCTTCGCCGGCTCCGCCAACATCCTGGGCTTTGACGGCTGGCGCTGGGTGTTCTTCATCAACCTGCCCATCGGCCTGGCCGCCCTGGCCGTGGTGTTCCTGTACCTGCACCTGCCCGCCAAGCACGTGAAGCAGAAGATCGACTACTGGGGCGCCGCCGCCATCACGCTGGCCATCGTGCCGCTGCTCCTCGTGGCGGAACAGGGCCGCAGCTGGGGCTGGGCCTCGCCGAACTCCTTCCTCTGCTACGGCCTGGGCGTCGTGGGCATCATGCGTTCCTGCTGGCTGAAAAGCGCGCCGGCGACTACGCCCTGATCCCGCTGCGGCTTTTCCGGAACCTCACCTTCGGCCTGTCCTCGCTGCTGAACTTCATCATCGGCATCGGCATGTTCGGCGCCATCGCCATGCTGCCGATGTACCTGCAGCTGGTCAAGGGCCTCACCCCCACCGAGGCCGGCCTGATGATGATCACCTTCACCGTGGGCATCCTGACCGGTTCCATCACCGCCGGCCGGACCATCTCGGCGTCGGGCACCTACCGGATCTTCCCCATCATGGGCACGGCCATCCTGACCGCCGCCGCCGTCGTGATGGGCCTGTCCCTCGGCGTGGACACCGGCCTGTGGGTTCCGGGCCTGATCGCCGTGTTCTTCGGCCTGGGCCTGGGCTTCTGCATGCAGCCGCTCACCCTGGCCATGCAGGTCTCCGTCCCGCCGAAGGACATGGGCGTGGGCACCTCCTCGGCCGCGTTCTTCCGCTCCATGGGCGGCGCCGTGGGCACTGCGGTGTTCATCTCCATGCTGTTCAGCCTGGCCGCGGACAGGATCGCCGACGGCATGAAGGCCGCCATGCAGAGCGCCGACTACCTCAAGCGGTCCTCAAGGACCCGGCCGTGGCCGCGGACCCCGCCAACGCCAAGCTCTACGAGTTCTTCCAGAACGGCGCCACCAACGACTCCCTCAACGACACCAGCTGGCTGCACACCGCCAACCGCGTGCTCACCCGGCCCATCACCGAGGGCTTCGCGCAGTCGATCGACGCCGTGATGCTCACCGCGGCGGTGCTCACCGGCATCGCCTTCCTGATCAGCTTCGCCCTGCCGAACAAGAAGCTGACGGACCCGAAGGCAGCCGCCAAGCGAGCCGGTAGCCGCCCACTAAGGCCCCGCCGGTACACAACAGGAGGACGACGACGGCGGCGCCCCGCCGTCGTCGTCCCCTGTCTGCCGGAGCGCGGGTTCCTGAGTGGAACCGCGGGCGGTGACGTGCCACACTGTTAGCGCGTGTGCGCCGGCCCAGGGCCGGTACCGCAGCCGACGACGTCCGCACCGCATCCACCCAACCCCAAACCCAGGGAGCACCATGTCCACCGCCAAGGAGCAGACCACCGCCAAGATCCCGCAGCGGGTGATCTGGCTGGCGCTTGCGGGCGCGGTGGGCGGCTTCCTGTTCGGCTTCGACTCCTCCGTGGTCAACGGCGCCGTGGACGCCATCAAGGACGAGTTCGCACTCTCACGAGGCCGTCACCGGCTTCGCCGTGGCCGTCGCCCTGCTGGGCTGCGCCGCCGGCGCCTACCTGGCCGGCAAGGTCGCCGACCGCTACGGCCGGATCCCCGCCATGAAGCTCGGCGCGCTGCTGTTCCTGGTCAGCGCCATCGGCACCGGGCTTCGCGTTCGGCGTCTGGGACCTGATCTTCTGGCGCCTGGTGGGCGGCCTGGGCATCGGCCTGGCCTCGGTGATCGCACCGGCCTACATCTCCGAGATTTCGCCGCGCCACGTCCGCGGCCGGCTCGCCTCGCTGCAGCAGCTGGCCATCACCACCGGTATCTTCGCCGCCCTCCTGTCCGACGCCCTGTTCGCCACCAGCGCCGGCGGCGCGGACCAGGCCTTCTGGCTGGGCATCGAAGCGTGGCGCTGGATGTTCCTCGCCGCGGCTGTCCCGGCCGTGGTCTACGGCTGGATCGCCTACACGCTGCCCGAATCCCCGCGGTTCCTGGTGTTCCAGGGCAAGGAAGACGAAGCCCGGAAGGTCTTCGATTCGATCGCCCCGGCCGAGGACACGGACCGCCACATCCGCGAGATCCAGGACGCCATCGAGGAGGACAAGCTGGCCGGCCAGAAGGGCTCCCTCCGGGGCAAGACCTTCGGCCTGCAGGCCGTGGTCTGGATCGGCATCATCCTCTCCGTCCTGCAGCAGTTCGTGGGCATCAACGTGATCTTCTACTACTCCACCACCCTGTGGAAGGCCGTGGGCTTCCAGGAGAAGGACTCGCTCACCATCTCGGTGGCCACGTCCATCACCAACATCCTGGTGACCCTCGTGGCCATCGCCCTGGTGGACCGGATCGGGCGCCGCCCCATCCTGCTGGCAGGCTCCATCGGCATGGCCGTGTCCCTGGGCACCATGGCCCTGGCCTTCTCCTCGGCCGCGGGCTCCGGCGACGACATCTCCCTGCCGGGCGCCTGGGGCCCGGCGGCCCTGGTGGCCGCCAACATCTTCGTGGTCAGCTTCGGCGCGTCCTGGGGTCCGCTGGTCTGGGTGCTGCTGGGCGAGATCTTCCCGTCCCGGATCCGCGCCCGTGCCCTGGGCCTGGCCGCGGCGGCGCAGTGGGTGGCGAACTTCGCCATCACGCTCAGCTTCCCCGTCATGGCCGCAGGGTCGCTGCCCCTGACGTACGCCATGTACGCCCTGTTCGCGGCGGCGTCGTTCTTCTTCGTGATGTTCAAGGTGCCGGAGACCAACGGCATGTCCCTGGAGCAGGCCGAGACGCTGTTCGTGGCCAAGGGTTCCCGGAAGGCCTGACCCTCTTCCACTTCCTGCAGGTTTTCCGGGACCGCTGTTCCACTTCCTGCAGGGAAACAGCAAACCCTCCCTCACACCATGGCGTGAGGGAGGGTTTGCGTTTTTCCGGGGCGGAAGACCCGGTGTCAGACCAGCTGTCAGACCAGGTGCGGCTCGTGGGATGCCAGGAATTTGCGGCCACCCAGGGCAATGCCGATAGCTGCCACCATGGCCACCGCACCGGCGAAGAACGGGACCTGCGGACCGAAGTTCTCACCCAGCTGGGCGGCGGCGAAGGGCGCAAGCGCACCGCCCATCCAGCGCACGAAGTTGTAGCCGGCAGAGGCTACCGGCCGGGGTGAATCGGAAACACCCATGGCGAGCTCGGTGTAGATCGTGTTGTTGATGCCCAGCAGCGCGCCGGAGGCAATGACGAGCACGACGACGGCAGGAACCGAGTGCCCTGCGGCCAGTCCCAGCCCGATCAGGTCCAGCATGAGGACAAACAGGGTTCCGGCGAGGACCCGGACCGCTCCGAAGCGGTTCTGCAGCACGGGTGCAACAAAGACGGAGAAGACGGCCACGGCCACGCCCCAGCCGAAGAATACTCCGCCGATCCCGTAGGCATCCATGCCGAGGATGAACGGGGTGAACGCCAGGATGGTGAAGAAGCCGTAGTTGTAGAACAGGCCACTGGCCGCCGTGGTGCGCAGGCCCTTGTGGCCCAGGGCAAGCAGCGGGTCCCGCAGCCGGACCTTACGTGCCGGGAGCGCAGTCTTGGGCAGCAGGACCAGGAGCGCGATGAATGCTGCTGCCATGAGGGCAGCGGTTCCGAAGAACGGCGCGCGCCACTGCCAGCCGCCCAGCAGTGCACCGAGGAGCGGGCCGAGGGAGATGCCCAGGCCGAGGGCGGCCTCGTACAGGATGATGGCCGTTCCGGCGCCACCGCTGGCCACGCCCACGATGACCGCCAGGGCGGTGGCCACAAAGAGGGCGTTGCCCAGCCCCCAGCCGGCACGGAATCCCACGAGCTGGTCAACACTGCCGGACAGCCCGGAGAGCGAGGCGAACACCACAATGACTGCCAGGCCGATCAGGAGGGTCTTTTTGCCGCCGATGCGGGAGGAGACGAAGCCCGTGATCAGCATGGCCACCGCTGTCACCAGGAAGTAGCTGGTGAAGAGCAGGGAAACCTCGCTGGGCGTGGCCTGAAGGTTGACGGCGATCGCTGGAAGGATGGGATCCACCAGCCCGATGCCCATAAAGGCGAACACCGCGGCCAGGGCGGTGGCCCACACCGCCTTGGGTTGTTTGAGCAGGGAGGCCTTTTCAGCCTCGAGCGTTTGTTCTGCCGGCAGGGTCTCTGCGAGCTGGCCTTTCATGGGGATGCTCCTAAGTGAAGTGCGGGATCAGTTCTGGATGGTCGCGTTGATCTTGTCGATGACAGGAAGGGCAGCAGCCAGGGCGGTGCGGTCAGCATCGGTGAGGGAGCTGAGGATGCCCGCCATCACGGTGTTGCGGCTCTCGTTGGCAGCGGCGACGGCGGCCCGCCCTTCGATGGTCAGGACCACGCGGACGGCCCGTGAATCGCTGGGGTCCGGTTCGCGCCGGGCAAGGCCGGCCTTTTCGAGTTTGATGATCTGCTCGGTGGCGCTGGGGACCCGGACGCCGAGGTTCCGCGCGATTTCACCCACCCGCACGCCGTCGTCCAGCAGCATCTTCAGCGTGCTGAGCTGGGCGGCGCTGAGCTCGCCGTCGGAGTCGAGGCGCCGGACCAGGTAGACGCTGTGGCGGAGGGCTTCGCGGAAATCGCTGGCTAGCGCCTGGAGCGCGTCATCATGCTGTGCTGTTTTCATCGTTAGGCAGCCTAACAGTTAGGCTACCTAACAGTCAACGATCAGAGGATCAGCTTCATGCCCTCGTGGCTGGCGTCAAACCCGAGCCGCTCGTAGAACCGGCGGGCCGCCGTCCGGGATTTGTGGGTTGTCAGCTGCATCATTGAACAGCCGCGACGCCGGGACTCATCGATCGCCCATTGCACCATCACGTTGCCGATCCCCTGGCCGCGAAGGCTGCCCGCCACCCGCACACCCTCGATCTGCGAACGCCACGATCCGTGCCGCGAGATGCCGGGCAGGAAACTCAGCTGGAACGTGGCAACCACGGGACCGTCCGTTGCCCCCGGCGGCACCAGATCCCCGACCACCAGCAGGTGGGACGGGTCGGCGTCGATCGCTGCAAACGCCCGCTCGTAGGGTGCCATGTCCCCGCCGCGTTCGCGGCCAGCGCCCATCGAATCATCGGCGAGCAGGCCCACAATGGCGGGGAGGTCGCCGAGTGAGGCGTGCCGGAGGCGGAAGGTCCCGCCGTCGACGTCGGCAGTCAGCAAAGGGGGCAGGGCACCTGGGTTCCGGGTCACCGCACCAGCATTCCACACTGCCGCTGGGCTGCGTGTACGGTGGAAAGGCTGATTTTGTAACCGCCGTCACCCAACCCGGCGGACCACTCGAAGGATTTTGCACATGTCTGAGCAGACCACCACGGGGCAGAGGACTGCCTCCAGCCGGGACAGCGAGCCCCACCTTTCACGTTCGCTGAGCAACCGGCACATCCAGCTTCTGGCCATCGGCGGTGCAATCGGCACCGGCCTGTTCATGGGTTCCGGCAAGACCATTTCGGTGGCCGGACCGTCCGTGATCTTTGTCTACATGATCATCGGCTTCATGCTGTTCTTCGTGATGCGGGCCATGGGGCAGCTGCTGCTGTCCAACCTCAATTACAAGTCATTCAGCGACTTCGCCGGCGACCTGCTGGGTCCCTGGGCCGGATTCTTCACCGGCTGGACCTACTGGTTCTGCTGGGTGGTGACCGGCGTCGCCGATGTCATCGCGATCGCCGGGTACGCCAACGAGCTGTGGCCCGGAATCCAGCTCTGGATCCCCGGCATCGCCACGATCGTGATCCTGCTGCTGCTGAACCTGCCCACCGTGAAGGCGTTCGGCGAAACCGAGTTCTGGTTTGCCCTCATCAAGATCGTGGCCATCGTGGCGCTGATCGTGGTGGGCCTGGTCATGATCTTCACCGGCTTCACCTCAAACGCCGGAACCGCCAGCTTCACCAACCTGTGGAGCCACGGCGGGTTCTTCCCCAAGGAGTTCATGGGCTTCGTGGCCGGCTTCCAGATCGCCGTCTTTGCGTTCGTGGGCATCGAACTGGTGGGCACCGCCGCCGCCGAGACCAAGAACCCGGAGCACAACCTGCCCCGGGCCATCAACGCCATCCCCCTGCGCGTGATGCTCTTCTACGTCGGCGCCCTCATCATCCTCATGTCCGTGACCCCCTGGACCGAATTCCAGGCCGGACGCAGCCCGTTCATCGGCATGTTCTCCCTGGCAGGCCTGGGCATGGCCGCCATGGTGGTGAACCTGGTGGTGCTCACGTCCGCCATGTCCTCGGCGAACTCCGGGATCTATTCCACCTCCCGGATGGTGTTCGGCCTGGCCCACGACGGCGACGCCCCGAAGATGTTCGGCCGCCTCTCGAGCCGGAAGGTCCCGCAGAACGCCCTGTTCCTCTCCTGCGTGCTGCTGCTTGCCGGCGTGGCACTGCTCTACGCGGGCAAGGACGTGGGTGTGGCCTTCGACATGGTCACCACGGTGTCCGCCGTCTGCTTCATGTTCGTGTGGTCCATCATCCTGGCCAGCTACCTGGTGTTCCGGAAGCGCCGGCCCCAGCTGCACAAGGACTCGCCGTTCAAGATGCCCGGCGGTGTTCCCATGGTGTGGGTGGTCTTCGCATTCTTCGTATTCCTCCTCTGGGCGCTCACCACGCAGCCGGACACCCTCACAGCACTGCTGGTTACCCCGGTCTGGTTCGCCGTGCTGGGCGTGGCGTACGCCGTGGTCCGCAGGACTCCCCTGCACCAGGCCCGCGTTGCCGAATGGAAGGCAATGGCCGACGCCGAGACAACCTCGGCCTCCACGTCTGCCTGATTGCCAACGCTCCGTCATTTCCTGCAACCCGGCCCGAAACCCTCCCTCACTCCGTGTGAGCGGGGGGTTTCGCGCTTTGCCACCACCACGGGCTGCGGCTCCTTGTCCTGCGGGCCACCCCATGTTTGGCTGGAAGGGCCGCATTGGCGTCAACAACTCACTTGGGGGAGGGTCCGGATGGATCAGAATGCAGTCTCGGCTTTGTCACGCAACACGCTGCGGGCAGGGATCATCATCGGCGTCATTGGAGCGGTCTCGGTCATCCTTGCGCCCCAGATCCTGCAGTCGCTGCAGTTCGGCCCGTCGATTTCCCAGGCGCTCGGCATGGTCATCCACATCGCCTTCCAGCTGGTGACGCTGTTTCTGCTGCCGTTTTCCGCGGCGTTGGTGTCCGCGTCCCTGGTGATGCGGCATCTTGACGCCACCCTGGCGCGGACGGGCCAGGCCGCCCCGGAACAGCAGCCGCCGGCGGCGGGATAGGCTGCGGCCCCCACCACCGCGGAAGTACGACGCCGGCACCTGGCCTGGGTGCCGGCGTCGTACTTCCAGCGCGAGAGGGTTGCGCCGGAACCTGCGGAAGAAGCGCGAGAGGGTTGGCTCAGGCGAAGTAGACGCCGATCCGGTTGCCGTCGATCTCTTCGATGCGGATATCGATGTCGTAGACGTCGTGGAGCATGGCCGGCCGCATGATGTGGTCCGGGCTGCCCTGGTGGACCAGGCGGCCGTCCTTCATGGCCAGGATGGTGTCCGAGTAGCAGGATGCGAAGTTGATGTCATGGACCACCAGGACGATGGTCTTGCCGAGCTCGTCCGCCAGCCGGCGCAGGAGCCGCATCATCTCCACCGAATGCTTCATGTCCAGGTTGTTCAGCGGCTCATCCAGGAGCAGGTATTCCGTGTCCTGGGCCAGGACCATGGCGATGTAGGCGCGCTGCCGCTGACCGCCGGAGAGCTCGTCGACGAACTTGTCGGCCATGGAGTCCAGGTCCAGGTGCGCTATCGCCTCCTCGACCTTGGCCAGGTCCTCCACTGTTGGCCGGCCGCCCGAATGGGGAAACCGTCCGAACGCCACGAGGTCGCGGACGGTCAGCCGCATGGTCAGGTGGTTTTCCTGGCGGAGGATGGCCATGGTGCGGGCGAGGTCGCGGCTGGGGGTGGCCGCAACATCCAGCCCGCCCACGGACACGGCGCCGCTTTCCAGCGGCTGGAGCCGGCTGATCAGGGACAGCAGCGTGGACTTGCCTGCGCCGTTGGGGCCGATGATGGAGGTGATGCCGCCGCGGGGAATCACGCAGCGTGACGTCGTCCAGGACCGCCTGGCCGCCGTAGGTCTTGGAGACGTTCCGGACGTCAATCATTTCAGCGAGCCTTTCAGCAGAAGGTAGAGGAAGAGGATGCCGCCGGCGAACTCGATGACCACGCTCAGGGCGGTGGCGAACCCGAAGACGCGTTCCAGGACCAGCTGCCCGCCCACCAGGGCCACGGCGCCGATCAGCACCACGATGGGGATGAGCCGCGCATGGCTGAACCCCCGGCAGAGCTGGTAGCCCAGGCTGACCACCAGCAGGCCGAAGAACGTTACCGGTCCCACCAGGGCGGTGGACACGGCCACCAGCAGCGAGCAGGCCAGCAGGATCCGCATCACCACCCGGCGGTGGTCCACGCCCACGTTGATGGCCAGTTCGCGTCCCAGGGCCAGGACGTCCAGGGTGTGCCGTTCCCGCCACACAGCCACGCACACCGCGGCTATGATCACGGCGGAAACGGCCAGCAGGGCAGGATCCACGTTGTTGAAGCTGGCGAAAAAGAGGTCCTGCAGGATGATGAATTCGCTGGGCTCCATGAGCCGCTGCAGGAGGGAGGAGAACCCACGGAAGAGGCTGCCCAGGATGATGCCCACCAGCAGCAGGAGGTGCAGCGACCGGGTGGCGCCGGTGAACATCCAGCGGTACAGCAGGGCGCTGAAGGCCACCATCAGGACAACTTCGACGCCGAACTGCAGGGTGGGCGGAGCGGCGGCTACGGTGGCGGCCCCTACGGTGAAAGCGAGCGCTGTCTGCACCAGGATGTAGAGGGAATCGAAGCCCATGATGGACGGCGTGAGGATCCGGTTGGCCGTAACGGTCTGGAAGAGCAGGGTGGAAACCCCCACGGCCACCGCCACGAGCAGCATGGCTGCCACCTTGAGCGCGCGGCGGGGCAGGACGTAGCCCACGTTGCCTTTGAGTTCGCTGAAGAGGAAGAATCCGACGGCGGCGGCCGTCACCACAAGAAGGACGCCGATCACAAGCCGGGGCGGGGCGTTCCGGAAGGCGGACCGCAGGCGCCCACGGTGCATCCCGGGACCCGGCGCTCCGCGCGCGGGAAGTCAGTGTGGCAGTTTCAGGCATTGCGTTTCCTCAGGATCAGGACGAGGAACAGGATGGCCCCCACCACGGCCATCACCATGCCCACAGGGACCTCGTAGGGGTACCGGATGGTCCGGCCGATCACATCGCAGACCAGGACGAAGCCGGCACCGAACAGGGCAGTCCACGGGACGGCACGGCGCAGGTTGTCACCGAACAGCAGGGACACGATGTTCGGTACCACCAGCCCCAGGAACGGGACGGCGCCCACGGTGGTGACCACCACGGCGGAAATCAGGGAAACGATGACCAGACCCAGGCGCATGGTCCGGGCGTAGTTCAGGCCAAGGTTGGTGGTGAAGTCCTCCCCCATGCCTGCCACCGTGAACCGGTCGGCGGCCAGCAGTCCCACCAGCATCAGTAAAGCCACGATCCAGAGCAGCTCGTACCGGCCTCTGAGCACCCCGGAGAAGTCGCCGATCATCCAGTTACTGAGGGTCTGGAGCAGGTCATAGCGGTAGGCGAAGAACGTGGTGACCGCTGCGATGACGCCGCCCAGCATGATGCCCACCAGGGGAATCAGGAGGGTGTTGCGGGTGGGCAGCCGGCGCAGGATGGCCAGGAACAGCGCCGTCCCCAGGATTGCGAAGACACTGGCCACCCCCATTCTCAGGAGGATGGGCGCCGTCGGGATGAAGACGGTGACCACCAGGATCCCCAGCGTGGCGGACTCCACGGTGCCCACGGTGGAGGGTTCCACAAACCGGTTCCGGGCCATCAGCTGCATGATCAGGCCGGCCACGGCCACCGCCATGCCGGCGAGGACCACGGCCAGGGTGCGCGGGACGCGGGAGATCCAGAAAATCTCGACGGCGGCCGGGTCACCGGACAGCAGCGCCGGGAGGGAGACGTCGCTGACGCCCACAAACATGCTTACGGCGGCAAGCGCAAGCACCACGGCGGCGGCCGCAGCCAGGCCCGTGTACTGTCGGGCCCGGCTGCGGCGTACCGGCGCGGAGGTCCGCACGGCCGTTGTTGTCATGATCGAAGGTCAGTCAGTGGTCAGGGGAAGGCTCAGGCCACCGAATCGGCAACGGCTTCCACCATTGCCTGCACGTTGTTCAGGCCATAGCCGACGATGTACCAGGCGGCCGGGTCCAGGTTGATGACCTTGTTGTTCCTGGCGGCGTTGGTGGACTGGACCAGCTCGTTGTCCAGGACCGGGTTGGCCGCTGCGGCCTCAGCACCAATGGCGGTGTCGCGGTTGATCACGTAAAGGAGGTCGGGGTTGACCTGCTTGATGTATTCGAAGGACACGGACTCGCCGTGGCTTCCTTCGGACTTCACGTCTGCTGCGGTTGCAACGCCGAGGACGTCGTGGATGATGCCGAAGCGCGAGCCCGCACCGTAGGCAGTCACCTCGCCGCCGGAGGTCAGGACAATGAGGCCCTTGCCGGCGTCGGCTGCTTTGGTCTTGGTGTCGGCGATCGTGGCGTCAATGCCGGCCAGTTTGGCCTCTACGTCCGCTTCCTTGGTGAAGATCTGGCCCAGCTTCTTCGTCTGCGCCTTGAAGCTTTCCATCGGGTTCGCGGCATCAACGGAAAGGTCGATGGTGGGGGCGATCTTGCTCAGCTCTTCATAAGCGCCTGCGGTGCGGCCGGAGATGATGATCAGGTCGGGTGCGCCGGCGCTGACGGCTTCGAAGTCCGGTTCCTTGAGCGATCCGATCTTCCCGTACTTGGCGTCAGCGTACTTCGAAAGCGATTCCGGGTAGCGTCGCCTCGGGAACGCCGGCGGGCTCGACGCCGAGGGCGTCGAGGGTGTCCAGGACGCCGAGGTCGAAGGTGAAGACCTTCTCCGGGTTGACCGGGACGTTTGAGGTGCTCCCCTGGGCGTGCTCCACCGTGATGGTGGTTGCCTTGTCCGTGGAGGAGGACGCCACGGCGCCGCCTCCGCAGGCAGTCATGGTCAGAAGGGCCGCTCCCGCCGCAAGTGCCCCCAGGTAGCTTGACAGCCTCTTCTTCATGCTGATTCTCCAGTCCGCTATTACGTCACAAGTTTGTTGCCTAATGTCATGTGCACTCTATAGGTTAGGTAAGGCTAACTTCAAAATGTAACGCCTCATTTGGGCGTAAACGTGGCGGAGATCACAACACACGACGCCGGCACTCGGGTAAGTGCCGGCGTCGTGATTGCAGGAGGGTTTCCAGGAAACCGCAGGAAGCGAGCGAGGGTTTCCGAAAACCTGCAGGAAGTGCGAGAGCGTCCCAGGGCGGGTTGCCCGGACAGCGGGAGGCTAGGCGGGCGCCTTGGCCTCCTCTGCCTGCCGCTCCTCCACCAGGGTTGAGACGGCGCTGAACAGCGGGTGGTCCGGGGCCAGTCCGGTGATCCGCACGGTCGCGTCCTCCGGTGAGGAGGACGCCAGGATCTGGGCCAGCTCCGTGGCCTCGGCGTCGGCGGGATCGTTGAAGCGGAGGGCGGCGGCGATCGCCCCCAGCAGCGCTTCGGGCACGATCCCCCGCTCAGCCAGCTCCGCGGCGGGGCCGATGAACCGTTCGTGCCTGCTCAGCTTCCGCAGCGGGGCGCGGCCCACCCGGTTCACGGTATCCGGCAGGTGCGGGTTGGAGAAGCGGACCAGGATCTTCTGGACGTAGGCTTCCTGCTCGTCATTGCTGAATCCGTGTTTGGCCACCAGCAGCTGCTTGGTTTCCTCCAGGACGGCACGGACATCCTCTGCTACGTCCTGGTCGGCCATGGCTTCGGAGATCTTTTCCAAGCCTGCCTCGAACCCGAAATACGCTGCGGAGGCGTGCCCGGTGTTGACGGTGAAAAGCTTCCGTTCGATGTAGGGCGAGAGATCGTCCACGAACGTTGCTCCCGGAATGACCGGCGCAGCATCGCCAAATGCGGTCCGGTCAATGACCCACTCGTAGAACGTCTCCACCGTGACATCCAGGCCCTGGCCCGGCTCCTGGTTGGGCACGATCCGGTCCACTGCGGTGTTCGCAAACACTGCCACGGCATCGAGCGGCCCGGCAGCGTCGTCCCAGAGCGCCGGCCACTTCGGCCCGCAGGATGTCCGTGGCGTTGATGGCGTTCTCACAGGCCATGACCTGCAGCGGCGCCAGCCCGGCAGCCCGTGCGGCGATGCCCTTGGTGATGGCCGGTGCCACGAACTTCAGGATGTGCGGCCCGACGGCAGTGGTGACGATGTCCGCCGTCGCGATCTCCCGCACCAGGTCGGCTTCCTGGGTGCCCGGAGTTCAGCGCCCGGAAGTTGTCCACTGTCCGGACAGTGGGGTCCTCCCCCACTTCATGGACGTTGTAGCTGTCCGCTGCCGCCAGCTGGTCGATGAGGCGCCTCCGCGACATCTGCGAACACCACCTCATACCCGGCCTGGTGCAGCAGCAGCCCGACGAAGCCGCGGCCGATGTTCCCGGCGCCAAAATGTACTGCCTTCACTATGCGTTGACCTTTCCGAAGAGCTCCAGCACTTCATCCACGGACGTTGCGGCCTCCAGCTGGGCCACCTGGGCCTTGTTGGTGAAGACCTTCGCGATGGAGGACAGGATGTGGAGGTGTTCGTTGTTGATGCCGGCCACGCCCACCACGAACTTGACCTGCTTGCCGTTCCAGTCGATGCCCTCCGGGTAGCGGATCACCGACACCGCGGACTTCATGATGTGGTCCTTGGCGGCGTTGGTGCCGTGCGGGATCGCCAGGAAGCTGCCCATGTACGTGGACACGGATTCCTCGCGCTCGTGCATGGCGTCGACGTAGCCCTGGTCCACGGCGCCGCGGGCCAGCAGGAGCCGGCCGGCTTCGTCGATGGCGGCATCGCGGGTGGTCGCGGTGCCGTTGAGGATGACGCTGTCGGCCACCAGGATGTCCGACGGCGGCGCTGCGGCCGGCTCCGCATCTGCGGGGGCGTCCGCGGCGTGCGCTCCGCGGCTGGCAGCGGCTGCTGTGCCGGCAGCCAGCACCTGCCGTGGCGCCGGCCGTCGGACGGGCCGCGACCTTCCGGGGCGTTGCTTCTCCTTGACCAGCTCAACAATTTCGTCGTAGCGCGGGCTGTTCATGAAGTTGTCCACCGAGATAGTGCACGGCGCTGGACGTGGCCGGCTTGGCCCGCTCGGTCAGGTCCTGGTGCGTGATCACGACGTCGTACGTGTCGCTGAGGTTGGCGATGGCCGCGTTGGTGACCTTGACGTCCGGGAAGCCGGCCGCCTTGATCTTGTTCCGCAGCACCGAGGCGCCCATGGCGCTGGAGCCCATGCCGGCGTCGCAGGCAAACACGATGTTCCTGACGGGGCCGGCGAGGACGGCCCACGCCTCCGCCTGCCGCGGCAGTACCGGAGCCTGTCAGGGCGGAGGAGACGGAGCTCTTCTTGCCCTTCATGTCTTCCATCCGGGAGGTGGCGGCGTTGAGGTCGCCGTCGTCGCTGTGGTCTTGGCGGTCCTTAGGATCACTGAGGCCACCAGGAAGGAAGCCAGCGTGGCGAGAAGCACTGCGAGGATCACTCCGAGGTAGCTGTCCCGTGAGGTCTGGGCGAGCACGGCGATGATGGAGCCAGGCGCCGCGGGTGCCACGAGGCCGGAGCCGGTGACCGCCAGGGTGGCGATGCCGGTCATGCCGCCAGCGATCGCAGCCAGGATCAGCAGCGGGCGCATCAGGACGTAGGGGAAGTAGATCTCGTGGATGCCGCCGAGGAAGTGGATGATGGCCGCGCCCGGGGCCGACGCCTTGGCCGCGCCCCTGCCGAAGAACATGTAGGCAAGCAGGATGCCCAGGCCCGGGCCGGGGTTGGCTTCGAGCAGGAACAGGATGGACTTGCCCTGGTCCAGCGACTGCTGGATGCCCAGCGGGGTCAGCACGCCGTGGTTGATGGCGTTGTTCAGGAACAGCACCTTGGCCGGTTCGATGAAGATGCTGGTCAGCGGCAGCAGGCCGTTGTTGACCAGGAACTGCACCACGTTGCCGGCGGCGGTGCTGAAAGCCGAGACCAGCGGCGAAATGCCGTAGAAGCCCAGCATGGCCAGCAGGGCGCCCCAGATGCCGGCGGAGAAGTTGTTCACCAGCATCTCGAAGCCGGGCCGGATCTTCCCGTCCCAGAGGGAGTCGATCTTCTTCATGGTCCAGCCGCCGAGGGGGCCCATGATCATGGCGCCGATGAACATCGGGATGCCGGCACCGACGATGACGCCCATGGTGCCGATGGCGCCGACCACGCCGCCGCGGACGTCATAGACCATCCGGCCGCCGGTGTAGGCGATCAGGAGCGGCAGCAGGTAGGTGATCATTGGGCCCACCAGGCCCACGTTCGGCACGCCCTCCGCGTTTGTCGCCGAAGCCGCCCAGCGGCCGGAACGGGGATCCAGCCCTTTTCAATGAAGAGGGCGGTGATGAGGCCCCAGGCGATGAACGCGCCGATGTTGGGCATGATCATGCCGGACAGGAACGTCCCGAACTTCTGGACGCCAACCCGCACGCTGGTGCGGGGTTTTGCAACTGTCTCTGTTGCCATGTGATTTCCTAACCGTGATTCCTGCTGCTCCGCAGGATGGTCCGATATTTCGACGACGTACTGCTGTGTAAGTGGTGCGCAAGGGTTCGGGCCCGGCGGGCTGGTGGAGATCCGGTGGAGCCATTCGAGGAACAGCTTGAGTTCCGAGCTGGAGAGCTGGTCTGAGTGCGATGCCTGGAGTGCGGCATTCAGGGCAATCGCTGCCACCACCACCGAGGACTTCCCGGAGTCTTCCGGGCCGGCACCGGCCGGCCTGCTCGGCGGACACCGCAAAGATCATGGCGTCCCGGGTCATGGTGGACAGTTCAAGGTTGCGTTCGGCAGCGGGCTCCGCGATCAGCATCAGCGTCACACCCACGTTGGCGGCCAGGATGGACCTGGCTGCTTCCCGGGGCTGGACGTTCAGCTGGCCCGCCACTGCGGCCTTGTTCAGCATTTCCTCCATCAGGGCCTCGGCATCGGCAACGATGGCGGGGCGGCTTTCAGGACGGATGTTGCCGAACATCACCAGGTAGAGTTCCGGCTGGTTCAGCCCGAACTGGACGTGGTTGTCCCACATCCGCCGGATATCCTCCAGCGGCTGTCCGGACGGGGCGAAATCCCTTTCGCCCGCGACATATTCTTCAAATCCCGCGGCGACAACGGCGTCAAACAGGCCTTCCTTGTCACCGAAGTGGTGGTACAGCGTGGGCGCCGTAACCCCTGCCAGCTGCGTGATCTGGCGGGTGGACACCGGGGCTCCCGCGGAGTTTGCCAGCAATTCCGCCGCCGCACGCAACAGCCGCATTTTGGGGGGAAGCTGGCCATCCAAACTCATAACCGCTACCCTATCACCTATAGCATTGCTATATGAACTGAATCACATACAATTTTTTCAGGCACGTTCAGCGCCGTCGTGACGTAGCGGTCGCGGCGGCCCCGGCATGGCGCCGGGAACCTTGGCGGGCCTGGCTACCGGCAGAGAATGAGGACCTTCAGTGCAGAACTTCCCAGGAGTTGGCGTCAGCCCCGGCCGCATCATCGGCACCGATCCGGCAGATGCCCAAACCGATCAGCGAACCTCCGGCAGGCGAACAGCTGGCCGCCGGAGACCACCGCCGAGGATGCCACCGCGGCCCTCAAGGCAGCCTGCCCAGGCGGTCCACGATGAACTGAAGGACCGCGCCGCGCACGCCACCGGTGACGGCAAGGCCGTCCTGGAAGCCACGGCACTGATGGCCAAGGACACCATGCTGATCAAGGGTGCGGCCAAGCTCGATGGCCCGCGGCACCTCCGCGCAGCGCGCCATCTGGGAATCCGGCTCCTCCGTCTCTGAGATGCTCCACAACCTGGGCGGCTACATGGCCGAGCGCGCCACCGACGTCCTGGACGTGCGCGCCCGCATCGTGGCCGAGCTGCGCGGCGTGCCCGCCCCCGGCATTCCCTCCTCCAGCACGCCCGTTCGTCCTGGTGGCCGAGGACCTGGCTCCCGCCGACACCGCCACCCTGGACCCGAACAAGGTCCTGGCGCTGGTGACGGCCGGCGGCGGCCCGCAGTCCCACACCGCCATCATTGCCCGCTCCCTCGGCCTGCCTGCCGTGGTGGCGGCCGTGGGCGTGGACGAACTGGCGGACGGCACCGAGGTCTATGTGGACGGCGCCGCCGGCAGCATCACGGCCGAACCGGACGACTCCCTGCGCGCAGCAGCGGAGGCGTGGGCCGCCACAGCTTCCCTGCTGGCCGAGTTCAGCGGCACGGGCTCGACGGCGGACGGCCACCTGGTGCCGCTGCTCGCCAATGTCGGCGGCGGCAAGGACGCCGAGGCAGCCGCCAAGCTGGGCGCCCAGGGCGTGGGGCTGTTCCGCACCGAGTTCTGCTTCCTTGAACGGGACACCGAACCCACCGTGGAAGAGCAGGCCGCCGCCTACAAGAGCGTCTTCGATGCCTTCCCGGGCAAGAAGGTGGTCCTGCGGACCCTGGACGCCGGCGCCGACAAGCCGCTCCCTTCCTGACCGACTCCACCGAGCCCAACCCCGCCCTCGGCGTCCGCGGCTACCGCACGGACTTCACCACGCCCGGCGTCCTGGACCGCCAGCTGGAAGCCATCGCGCTGGCGGAGAAGGACTCCGAGGCGGACGTATGGGTGATGGCTCCGATGATTTCGACGGCGGAAGAGGCTGCCCGCTTCGCTTCCATGTGCGCCGACGCCGGGATCAAGACCCCCGGCGTCATGGTGGAGGTCCCCTCCGCCGCACTGACGGCCGAGGCCATCCTGCGCGAGGTGGGCTTCGCCAGCCTGGGCACCAATGACCTCACCCAGTACGCCATGGCCGCAGACCGCCAGCTCGGCCCGCTGGCCGGCCTGAACACCCCGTGGCAGCCGGCAGTGCTGCGCCTCGTGGGCCTCACCGTCGAAGGGTCCCGGGCCGAGGGCAACAACAAGCCCGTGGGCGTCTGTGGCGAGGCCGCCGCAGACCCGGCCCTCGCCGTCGTACTCACCGGGCTGGGCGTCACCACGCTGTCCATGACGGCACGCTCGCTGGCCGCCGTGGCCGCAGTCCTGAAGACCGTCACCCTGGCGGAGGCGCAGGAGCTGGCCAAGCTGGCCCTGTCCGCACCAAGTGCCACTGAGGCACGCGCCTGGGTCCGCGAAAAGCTGCCCGTCCTTGAAGAACTCGGCCTTTAGCGCGGGCGCACCGCATCCGCAGCACCTACCAGGAGGAACCATGCCCGAACGCATTGCCACCATCGCCAGCCGCTCCGGCCTTCACGCCCGCCCCGCAGCACTCTTCGCCGAGGCTGCCGGGGACGTGGGGGTGGAAGTCACCATTGCCATGCAGGGTGAGCCGGCGGAGGAAGCCCTCGACGCCGCCAGCATCCTTTCGCTCATGACCCTTGGCGCCGCCAAGGGCGATGTGGTGGTGCTGCGGGCCGAAGGCGACGGCGCCGACGCCGCCCTCGATTCGCTGGTCAAGCTCCTGGAAACGGATCTCGACGCCGAATAGCGCGCCTCAGGCGGTCACGCCGAACCCGTCGACCGCACGGGCCCAGCTGCTGATCGCGGCGGCCGTGGCCTGCGGTGCGGTGTGCTGGAGGACGTGGCCCGTGCCGGGAACTTCAACTACGCTGCCCTGCGGTGCCAGGGCCGCGAGCCGCTCGCACCAGGGGCGCTTCGCCACCGGGTCCTTGCTCCCGCGCATCACCAGCGCAGGCTGGCTGAGCCCCTGGACCCGCTCCTCCA
The DNA here is from genome assembly GCA_963807805.1 of uncultured Actinomycetota bacterium. Lineage (GTDB taxonomy): Bacteria > Actinomycetota > Actinomycetes > Actinomycetales > Micrococcaceae > Arthrobacter. The sequence continues at coordinate 373,842 of CAWECX010000007.1, forward strand.
TGGGGTAGGACATCATGACGGGCAGTTCGGTCAGGTACCAGCGGGGTCCCGCGCGGAAGTAGTCCGTGAACACCAGGGCGTTGGAGGACAGGTTCTCGCTGAACAAGGCATCCCTGGTCAGGGCCACCGCCTGCCGTGCCACGGACTTGCGGTGGGGATCGACAACCGGGCCCATCAGCACCACCCCGTCCACCAGGCCTGGCTCCTGCAGGGCAAGTTCCACGGCGTGCTGGGTGCCCATGGAGTGGCCCACCACCACGCAGCGACGTCACCCCTGCGCCGGCCAGGACGGTGCTCACAAACGCGGCGTACTCGCCCACCGGGACCTGGCGCCGGGGCCGCGGCGCGTCACCGAACCCGGGCAGGTCAAAGGAGTAGACGTCAGCGGTGAGGGCCAGTTCCTGGTGCAGCCGGGCGAAGTAGCGGTGCGAGACGCCGATGCCGTGCAGGAGCACGTAGGCCCCGCGCGTGCCTGGGCCGGTTGCGGCCGCTGAGGTGTAGAGCCTGCCGGTCAGCCCGCCGGACTCGACGTCCTGCCCGTCCATAAGTTTCATCAGGCGAGCATACCGCCGCGTTGGCCGCCGCACCGGTTCAGGCCGGCATTAGGCTGTTGGCCATGGCACTGATAGCTCCCAGGATGACCGCCGGCCTTCCCGCAGAGGACGCCCAGAAGCTGGGGCGCGCCCTGGAAGGAAGCCACGACATCACCGTCTTCGTGGACGGAACGGTCCACCGGCTTCCCGCCCAGGCGCGCGACGCCGTCGTGGACCTCCTCAGCCGCTTCAGCCGCGGCGAGGCTGTCACCGTCAGCAGCGTGGAGGAAATGCTCACCACGTCGAAGGCGGCTGAGCTCGCCGGCATCTCCCACACTTACCTGCGCAACATGACCGACCGCGGTGAAATACCGGTGGAATACCGCGGAACACACCGCAGGATTCCGTTGGCTGCGATCATGGCGTGGCTGGAGCAGCAGAAGAAGACGGAGCAGGCCAGGCGGCATCCGGACGAAAATGACGGCGGAACACCCGAAGAATGACGCCGGTGATAAGGATCAAGCAACGATCCTGGCCAGGCCTTAAAAGCGGACGTCAGCCGGGGTTAGGCTTGAATTGTGGCGAATTTCAGAGGGTTGCACGTTGTGGCGGGCATTGCCGCCATGATCGTTGCCGGCATGCTCGGATCCGCCATGAGGCTGAACAATACCGCGGTTGTCATGTCCAGCTGCGTGGTGTTCGTGGCGGTGGCCATGTGGGCTGACAGCGCCATAGCCAAACGCCGGCGCGAAGCCCAGACCCTGCAGGAGACCTTGACCCTGCAACAGGCGGCCTCCCTGGACCAGGCCACGTCGCTGGAACCGGGCCGCGACCAGTCCGCCCACCAGGACATTCCGACGCGTCCTTCGGCACAGCAGGCGCCCGTCCCGGACAAACCCTCCTCGCGGGAGGGCAACGCCGCTTAGGTCAGGGTGCCCTGGATCCGGTCCTAGATTCTTGGCCGGGACGCCCAGCGTCGCATCTTCAGGGCGGCGTGAAGCTCAAGTCTGGGCATTCCCTTGAGCGGGTCCACCCCCAGCAGGGCACGAATCCGGCCCAGGCGGTTGTAAATGCTGCTGCGGTGCAGGTGGAGTGCGGTGGCGACGTCCTGGACCGCGCCGTCGTTGTCGTACAGCAGCTCCAGGACGGGAATCAGCTCATCGTTCCTGTCATGGTCCTCCAGCATCCGGAAGTACACCGATCCGGAGTCGGACCATGCGCCCGCCCCGCCGCCGGCCGAGGCGAGCAGCTGGTAGACGCCCGTAGCACGGCAGTCCACCAGCTCACCGAGCCGGGGGTCCACCGCGGCAGCCTGGGCAGCCAGCCGTGACTGCCGGTAGGCTTCCGCGAAATCCCGTGGTTTCGCAAACCCTTCGCTGATACCCAGGATGATCCGGTGCACAGGTCGTCCGGAGCGCTTTGCCAGTTCGAGTTGGTAGTGGACCAGCACCTGGGCATGGTTGGCCCGTCCCGTCGATTCCTTGAACAGCACTACGGAGTGTGTTTCCGTGCCGGCGCTGAAAAGTACCGGGTCCACACCGATCGTGGCCTGCAGGGCCGCCGACCTGTGGATGAGGGTGGACGCGATGGGATCCGGTCCGCCAGCCCAGCCGTCGGCATCCAGCACCGTCACCATCTGCCAGGGGCCCTTGCCCTGGATTTCCTTCCATCCGGCCACGGCGGCCACGGCGTTGGCCTCGCCGGCACAGGCGGCAAGGAACTCGCGCTCCCGGCCGCGCCGGAACTCCGATTCGGCCGTATTGGAATCCAGCAGCAGGCTGGAGAGCATCTCGATTTCGTGGTTGACTTCCGGCAGCTGGGTGAGGATCGCCGTCGGGTTTTCGTCCGCAGAGTCCTGCTGCACCCATAGGTACCCCACGCGGAAACCGCGCACCATCAGCGGAACGCAGACCCGGCCCAGCATGCCAAGGTCCGGGTTCGCGGGGAGCACTACGGGCCGCACCGCCGTCGAGATCCCGTGTGAAAGCTGCCATGCGCTGACGTCCGCGGGGACGCGTTTGCTCAGCAGGAAGTTCACCCGGACCCGGTCGGCGTGGGACTGGTTGGAGCTGTACGCGAGCAAGCAGCCCGTCCAGGTCCTCCAGGGAAAGCCCACGCCCGAGCTTCTGCGCTATGCGCTCCACGAGCTGCTCGACATCCTGCTGCTGCATGGGCCAACACTACTGCCCCCGCGGTGCGCGAGGCGAACGGACATGAGGCGACACCTGACGCCCTCGAGTTCGACACATGTCGAATGGAGGCGGTTTAAAACCCTGACATTCCGCGGATTGCTGCGCATCGCCCATCTGACATCCATGTCGCCTGGCTCACAACCGGATTTATTCTGGAATCACAACTTTCCCCGCAGAAACCGGGCCTATGAGGCCCGTGAAAATGGAGCCCAGAATGATCATCGGTGTCCCCAAAGAGATCAAGAACAACGAGTTCCGCGTCGCCATCACGGCCGCCGGTGTCCACGAATTCCGTACCCACGGCCACTCCGTCCTGGTGGAACGGGGGGCGGGCCTGGGCTCGGGCATCACGGATGAGGAATACGCGATCGCCGGAGCCGAGATCGTCGCAGACGCCGATGACGTCTGGGCCCGCGCCGACATGGTCATGAAGGTCAAGGAACCCATCAAGGCCGAGTACCACCGCTTCCGCAAGGGCCTGATCCTCTTCACCTACCTGCACCTCGCGGCCGAACCCGAACTGACCCAGGAACTGATCAACTCCGGCGTCACGGCCATCGCCTACGAGACCGTCCAGGAAGGCCGCACCCTTCCGCTGCTGGCCCCGATGTCCGAGGTTGCCGGGCGCCTCTCCGTCCAGGTCGGTGCCACCTCACTGATGGCCCCGGCAGGCGGCAAGGGAGTCCTCCTCGGCGGCGTCCCGGGCGTCCGTCCCGCGAAGGTTGTTGTCCTCGGAGCCGGCGTGGCCGGCACCAACGCAGCAGCAATGGCCCTGGGCCTGGGCGCCGACGTCACCATCCTGGACATCAACATCAACCGCCTCCGCGAACTTGACGCCCAGTACCAGGGCCGCCTGAAGACCGTCGCGTCAAACAAGTACGAGATCGAGAAGTCTGTGGTGGACGCTGATCTGGTGATCGGCTCCGTCCTGATCCCCGGCGCCAAGGCACCCAAGCTGGTCAGCAACGAGCTGGTGGCCCGCATGAAGCCCGGCTCCGTGCTGGTGGACATCGCCGTTGACCAGGGCGGCTGCTTCGAGGACACCCACGCAACCACCCACCAGGAACCGACGTACAAGGTCCACAACACCATTTTCTACTGCGTGGCCAACATGCCCGGAGCCGTCCCGAACACCTCCACCTACGCGCTGACCAACGTCACCCTGCGGTACGCAGTGTCCCTGGCCAACCTCGGCGTCAAGGCTGCGTTCGACCGCGACCCCGCCCTCGCCGCAGGACTCAACATCGCAGCGGGCCACGTTGCCCACCACTCCGTATCCGAGGCACACAACCTGCCCCTCGTAGCGGACTGGCACGAACTGGTCTCTGCGTAAGTCTCGTGTGACCGTTTGAACGGCAGTCATCCAACGCGTGCTGGCTCCTTCGTCGCCTCTGACGCACGCTTTCTGGATGGCTGCCGTTCAAACGCTAAGGGCGCTACTTCACAGCAGCCAGTTCCCTTGCCTTTTCTATTATTTTTAGGGTCTCGACGGCGTCTGCCGGGTCTACCGGGACGGGAAGCGCTGAGGTGGCGCCGCCGTCTTTGATCTTGGCTGCGAGGATCCGGTAGAACTCGGGGTAGGCACCGCGCTCCGTGGGCAATGCCTCCAGGTGTCCGTCGCGCCCCAGGGCTCCGGCCCATTCCGGCGCTTCGACGCCGAAGTCCTCGTCCAGCGGGCTGCCGCCTGCCACGATGTACGGTTCCTGCGGGTCGATCCCGTGTTTGGTGAACGCCCCGGCTGTACCCGAGGATGCGGTAGCGGGGTCCCTGCTGGGCGCACAACATGTTCATGGTCAGGTGGCTGACCACGCCGGAAGCGTGGTTCAAGACGAGGAACACGTCGTCGTCCACCTTTTCGTGCGGGCGACGCACCTTCAGTTCCGCGAACCCCACGCTGGCCGGACCGAACAGCAGCAGCGCCTGGTCGATCAGGTGCGTGCCGAGGTCGAAAAGCACTCCGCCGCCGTCCGCGGCAGTGGCGTCCGCCTTCCAGGCCTTGGCGATCTCCGGGGACCAGCGTTCAAAACTGGACTCAAAACGGGTGACCGTGCCCAGCGCCTCCCCGGCCAGCAGCTTCTGCACAGTGAGGAAGTCGCCGTCCCAGCGCCGGTTCTGGAAGACCGTCAGCACGCGGCCCAGCCGCTCTGCGAGGCCGATCAGTTCCTGCCCTTCGGCGCTCCGGACGGCGAAAGGCTTGTCCACCACCACGTCGAGCCCGGCTTCCAGGGCTGCCTTGGCCAGCGGGTAATGCGTTGCCGGGGGGGTCCCCAGCACCACGAGGTCAAGGTGGGCCGCCCGCGCGAGGGCTGCTTCGCCGTCGGCCACGGTCTTGATACCCGGGTACCGCTCTACGGCGGCCGCCTGCCGCGCCGGCGTCGGACGTGGCAACGACGTCCAGGGAGTAGCGGGGGTCAGCCGCGATCAGCGGCGCATGGAAAACGCTCCCTGAAAGTCCATAGCCGACGACGGCGGTGCGGATGGTGCGTTCAGCTTCAGTCCCGGTCATAGGGCTACGCTACTCCGCCACCCTCTCTCACTTCCTGCAGGTTACAGGCACACGCTCTATCAGCTCCCGCAGGTTACAGGCACACGCTCTATCAGTTTCGGAACGTGTGCCCGTCGGCGATATCCGGGAGTGGAGGAGCGTCGCCGCTATCGCTGCAGGTAGGCTGAGAGAGGGTCGCAGGAAAACCTGCAGGTGGTGAGAGAGCGTCGCGGGGCGGGCACGAGGAACGGCAAAGGCCGGCACCTCCCGGGATTCGGGCGATGCCGGCCTTCGCTGTGCGGCTTAGGTCAGCCGCGATGTGCGGGACAGGGGGTTACTTCTTTTCCCAGCCGATGGTGGTCCAGTCCGGAACCTGGGAGAGGCTCTGGAACAGGGACGGGCCGTAGTTGGCCAGGCCGGTGCGGACGAAGGAGATCTGCGGGCCGTTGATAACCACACCCATGGAGAAGTACTTGGCCATGTGCTCCTTCTCGACTTCCATGGCCGCCTTGTTGCGCTCGGCGTTGTCCTCGATGGAGGCCAGATCGGCGATCTTCTTGTCCAGCTCGGCGTCGCCGAGTTTGTCCTCGTTGGTCTTGGAGTCGTAGAACTGCTTGACGGCTTCAGTTGCGTCTGCGCTGACGGTGTAGCCTGAGACGCTTATGTCGAAGTCACGGGTGCCAACGATTTTGCCGAAGTCGGCTGAGGCACGCTGAGTCGATTCCCACGTCCATGCCGCCGGCCTTCAGCTGCGTCCACTAGGGTCTGGGTGAAGGCAAGGGTGGTGGGGTCGTCACCGAAGTTGCTGATCTTGAATGCAGCGGGCACGCCGTCCTTCTCCATGATGCCTGAAGCGTTAGCGGTGTAGCCAGCGTCGGTCAGGACCTTCTTGGCGGCCTCTGCGCCGGTTTCCTTGACGGGGTAGTTGTCCTGGTAGTACTCCGAGAACGGCAGCAGCATCATGGAGCCGGAGCTGGGCTCTTCCCAGTTCAGGCCGTTGAAGCGGACATTGCGGAGGCCTTCCGGTCGACGGCGGCGAAGATGGCTTTGCGGACGGCGACGTCGGTGATCTTCTGGGCATTGATGTTCATGCCACCGGCGAACAGCCGCTGGCCGCGGCGGACCTCGGAATCCTTGGTGCCTTCGAGCTGCTTGTACAGCGAGATGGTGTTGGCGGACATGGCGTCGATCTCACCGTTCTTGAAGGCGGCGATCTGGGCGCTGGTCTCCAGCTGCCGGAAGACAACGCTCTCGAGGACCGGCTTAGTGCCCCACCACTTGTCGTTGGGAACCAGGCGTCACCGTCTTGGCTGCGGCGTCGTATTGGTCCAGTTTGAACGGACCGGCCATCCATTCAGGATGCATGTTCGCCGCTAAAGCCCTCGTTGAAGATTTCAGGGGTGTTGACGGCAGGGTGGATCAGGCCGAAGAACAGGGAATCCAGGGGGTAGACCGGCTGGGACGTTTTGACGATGACTTCCTTGTCGCTGCTGCCCGCTTCCACGGATTCCACAAAGCCATAGTTACCGGAGGTGACGATGTCGTAGCCGGCGTCGGGGCTCTTGAGGATGTTCCAGGTGTTCTGGAAGGCCTTGACGTCGATCGGCGTGCCGTCGTTGTAGGTGGCCTTGTCGTTGACCTTGATGGTGATGGTCTGCTTGCCGTCCGTAACTTCGTTCTCGACCGACTCGCAGAAGTCCGTGTTCGGGGTCACTTTCCCGTCGAAGTCGATGTTCCAGCAGCCCCAGGTGCCGCCGCTGTTCACCGTCGATCGGGTTCGGTGCAAAGCGGAGTTGTCTCGCGCTGTTGCCGTTGTTGGAGAAGCCATTGAAGTCCGGCCCGATGCTGCCCAGCGGCAGGGTAACCTTGCCGCCCTGCTCAAGATCCGCGGCTGGCTTCTCATTGACGCTGATGAGCTTGGACAGGTCGCTGCCCGATTCCTGCCCCTTTGCCGTTTCCGGTCCGGTGGGGGTGCCTCCACCGCCACAGGCGGTCAGCGTCAGCGCTGCGGCAATGGCCGCGGCTCCGCCGATCCTGGTCAGATTCTTCATGGTGTTCCCTTCATTGGTGCGAGTGGTGGTGCTTGTGATGGGTCGAAAAAACCTAGGGTGCATGCGGCTCCGCCGTTTCGTGGACCACCAGCATGTCCTCGTCCAGTTCGCCGTCCGGGAAGAAGCAGGCGAACTGCTGGTCCGGGACAGGCACCGGGCCGGCCTCCAGGGCTTCCGCGGCGGCCGACGGCCGGAACGGCTTCGAGCGGCGGTTCGAGCGTGAGGCACTTCTCCTGCTTCGCCGCGGGAAGCGCCGCGAAGACAGGGCAGCGGGTGGCGAAGTTGCAGCCCTTGGGCGCATCCAGCGGCGAGGGGAGGTCGCCCTTGAGGATGATCCGCTCCCGGGTCCGTTCCAGCTGCGGGTCCGGCACAGGGATGGCGGAGAGCAGGGCCCGCGTGTAGGGGTGGCGGGGGTTGTCGAAGACCCGGTCCACCTCGCCGATCTCCACGATCTTGCCCGAGGTACATCACGGCCACCCGGTTGGAGATGTGCCGGACCACCGAGAGGTCGTGGGCCACCATCAGGTAGCTGAGGCCCAGCTCGGCGCGCAGCTTGTCCAGCAGGTTGATGACGCCGGCCTGGACGGAGACGTCCAGCGCGGACACGGGCTCGTCCAGGACCACGAGTTTCGGGTTCACGGCCAGGGCACGGGCGATGCCCACGCGCTGCCGCTGGCCGCCGGAGAACTGGTTGGGGAACCGGTTGACGTGGTCGGGCTGCAGCCCCACCAGCTTCATCAGTTCCATGATCCGCTTCCGTGATGGCCGCCTTGTCCATGCCCGCGTTCTGGAGCGGTTCGGCCAGGACCTCATAGACGGTGAAGCGCGGGTCGAGGGCGCCGGTGGGGTCCTGGAACACCATCTGCAGTTCCCGGCGCATGGCGCTCTTGGTCCTGGCATCGGTGGCTTTTTTGTTGCTGAGGCCGCCGATCACCACCTCGCCGTCCTGGTCCTTGTGGAATTCCATGATTTCCAGGAGCGTGGTGGTCTTTCCGGAGCCGGACTCGCCCACGATGGAGAAGCACTCACCCTCGCGGATATCGAAGCTCAGGCCGTCCACGGCCTTGACGGTGCCGATGCGCCGTTTCAGCAGGGCACCCTTGGTCAGCGGGAAGTGCTTGCGCACGTCCTTGAGTTCAAGGACCGTGGCGCGTTCCGCGCGCGGGATGGCGTCAAAGCCCGAAACCGGGACCGGCGGTGCCGAGAAGATTTCCAGCACATCGACGTCGCCGCCCAGTGAGGCAGATTTGATGCAGGCGGCTTTGTGTCCGTCGTGCTCACCGGCGGGCAGCAGCTGTGGTTCGCCGGCCAGGCAGGCGTCCGTGACCAGCGGGCAGCGCGGGGCGAACGAGCAGCCGGTGGGCGTATAGATCAGGTTGGGCGGGATGCCGTCGATGGGGACCAGCGAGGTTTTCTCGGCCACGTCCACGCGGGGGACGGCGCCGAGCAGACCCATGGTGTACGGCATGCGCGGGTTGTAGTAGATGTCATCCACCTGCCCGGTCTCCACCGGCTTTCCGGCGTACATCACCATGATGTCGTCGGCGATGCCCGCCACCACCCCCAGATCGTGGGTGATCATGACAACGGCGGCGCCCGTTTCCTCCTGCGCCGTATGGAGCACCTCCAGCACCTGGGCCTGGATGGTGACGTCCAGTGCCGTCGTCGGCTCGTCAGCGATGAGCACGCGCGGGTTGTTGGCGATGGCGATCGCAATCATGACGCGCTGGCGCATGCCGCCGGAGAACTCGTGCGGGAAGGCCTTGAGCCTGTTCTTGGGACTGGGGATCCCCACCATGGCCAGGAGTTCGACGGCGCGGGCTTCCTTCGCCTGGTTGCTCATGCCGGGGTTGTGGATGGTGAGGGCCTCGATGATCTGGGTGCCCACCGTGTAGACCGGCGTCAGGGAGGACAGCGGGTCCTGGAACACCATGGCGATGTCGTTGCCGCGGTAGGCGCACATGGCTTTGTCGCTCAGGCCCAGCAGTTCCTTGCCCTAGAAGCCTGACAGAACCGGAAATTTCAGCCGTGGGGGGCAGCAGGCCCATGATGGCCAGTGAGGTCACGGACTTTCCGGACCCGGATTCGCCCACGATGCCCAGGGTCTTGCCGGGCATCAGGTCGAAGTCGACGCCGCGGACGGCGTGGACCACGCCGTTTTCGGAGTTGAACCGGACGTTCAGGTCGCGGACGGAAAGCACCGCGTCCGACGGCGAGTGGAGGCCTGCGACTTGGAGGCGCTCTGCGGCGGGCCGTGATGTCTGAATCGGCCGGCTCGAGGTAGGTTCCGCTGCTCATTTCGCCTTCTTCCTGGTGCTGTTCCGCTTGGCCTTGCCGACGGAGCTGGAGCTGGGGTCAAAAGCGTCCCGCAGGCCGTCATTCATCATGGCCAGGGAGCCGGTCAGCAGGAACATCACTGCCAGCGGAACCCAGAACATCCACGGGAACGTCTGGACCTGGGACGTGGCGCCGCCGATCAGCACGCCGAGGCTTACATCGGGGACCTTGATGCCGATGCCGATGAAGGAGAAGGCGACCTCGGCCAGGATGGCGCCGGTGACGCCGCGGGTGATGTCCAGGACAAGGAGGGACCCGATGTTGGGCACCAGGTGGCGCCACACGATCCGGCGCGGCGGCACTCCCATGTACTGGGCCGCCTTGACGAAGTCCCGCTGCATCAGCGACATGGACAGCGAACGGATGAGCCGGGCGGTGCCCATCCAGCTGAAGACCAGGAGCACGATGATCAGGAGCAGCCAGCTGGGGAGGTTCTTCTTCAGGCCTTCCCCTCCGCCGCTGGTGGCCACGGCCACCACCAGCAGGGCAGGCATCATGATCAGCGCCTCGAGGACAAAGAGCATGACCTTGTCCACTTTGCCGCCGAAGTAGGCCATGGTGCAGCCGTAGACCGCGGCGATCAGGACCGACACCAGGCCGACGATCAGGCCGATGAGGATGGAGATCCGGGTGCCTTCGACGGTCATCGCGTAGAGGTCGATCCCGGCCTGGGACGTGCCCAGGTAAGTGCTCGGCGGAGGGCGGCATGCCGATGTTGAAGGGGTCGATGGTTTCCTTGTCCCACTGGGTGAAGTACCCGCCGACAAAGGAGAAGATGGTCAGTGCCAGGAAGATGGCCAGGCCCGGCCACGGCTGTCTTGTTCCGCATGAAGCGGCGGAAAATGATGGTGGATTTGCGCGATGACCACATCGGCGCTTTCCAGGTGCGCGTCCTGCGCGACTGCGGCCGGGTCGATGGCATTGAGGTTGGTCATGGCTACTGCACCCTCACTCTCGGGTCAACAAGCGTGGTGGCGAAGTCCGCCAGGATGGCGCCCGAGGGCGAAGATGACCGAACCGTAGGCGAGGGTGGCCGTGGCGGCGTTGACGTCCTGCAGCGAGATGGCGTCGATGCTCCAGGAACCCGACGCCGGGCCAGGCGAAGATCTTCTCGGCGAAGAAGCCGCCGGCGAAGATGGCCGGGATGGTGAAGGCGATGCTCTGGGCAACGGGGATGAAGGACACCCGGAGCGCGTGCCGGGAGATGGCCTGGTTGCGGGTGAGTCCCTTGGCCCGCGCAGTGCGGACGAAGTCGGCGTTGACGTTGTCCAGCAGGTACTGCCGCTGCGCGATCTGGTAGGAGCCCCAGCCCACCAGGGTGATGGCCACCGTGGGCACCGCGTAGTGCGCCAGCATGTCGACGAACTGGGCCCAGCCCGGTTGCCATGCCCGGGGTGGAAATGCCGGTGACGAAGAAGATGCGCTCTCCGACGGTCTCGTTGATGTTGATGGCGCCCAGCTGCACCAGGAAGTAGGCGATGGGCGCGGGCACGATGTAGGCCAGGTAGCTGTAGGAGGTGATCACCCGGTCCTGGAACTTGTACTGCCGGGCCGCCGAGTAGACGCCGAGGGCAACGCCGATGACAAGCGTGAGGACGATCGAGGCCAGGAACAGCCGGGTGGAGATCCAGACCCGGTCACCGAACTCGGCGTTGATGAAGGCGCCGTTGGGGCTGCGTCCCCAGTCCCAGCGGGTGACAATCGCGGTCAGCCACTCAACGTAGCGTTCCCACGGGCTGAGGTCCGGGTCCAGGCCCTTCAGGCGCATCGAGTTGGCCACCTGCTCGGGGGTGGGCCGGGGAATCCGTTCCTGCTCGAGCAGCGCGGGTTTGAGGGAACTGACCGCCAGGAAATAACCGGCCGAGGTGGTCAGGAAGATCATGAAGACGTACGTGATGCCGCGCTTGGCGAGGTACCTGAGCATGGGGCCGCTACTTCTGTATCGCCGCCGCCAGGTACTGCATCCTGAAGTATCAGGGGACGTCCGGTGCACGCGCGCCGGGGTGGTTGCCGTATCTACAATCACGTGCTTGATCCTTCCGTCTTCCCCGGCCAGGCAGGGGATGCGCCGCCTCTTCCGGGTTTTCCACCAGCGGGTAGCTGGCATCCCGCAGCCGTTGCCGGCTTGGTCCTGGTGGACTATGTTGCGGGTCACATTCCAGAGGAAACTACCACATCGCGTGGGCCAAAAATTCGGGCATTGGCGCCCAAACCGCCCGGCCCGTATCAGATCGTTATGAATTATTCAGTGGAATTGATTTGACTGGACGGAGCGCGGATCGGAGGCGTAGCCTACGCCCCGCGAACCACCCGGGTGACAAGTTCCCGCCAGGACGCAGCCAGCCGCTCGGGGCTGATGCCCTGGACGTGGACGGCATGCAGCAGCCGCTCCGGATCGAGGGTGGAGCTCAGGGCCATGGCCATCAGCCGCGGGTCCGCCTCCATGCCCTCGTCGCCGCAGCAGGATCTCGATATGGCGGTGCCAAAGGACGGCTGCCGGGACGTCGAACCGGTTGTAGGCGGACTCGTCCGCGGCGCGGGCCAGGTCCCCGTATTCCAGTACGTAGGCGATGCGCGCCGCAGCCGAAAGCGACCAGCCTGTCCAGGCCCGGGGCCCCGGGCCCCAGCGGGCGGCGGCCCGAACATAAAGCGGGCCTGGAAATCGGCCTCGGCATCACTGAGCAGGGTCATCATGAGCCCGGCCCGGCTGCCGAATCGCCGGAAAACGGTCCCCTTGCCCACTCCGGCGCGCTCAGCCAGACGGTCCATGGTGAGCCCGGCCGCGCCGCATTCCTCGATCAGTTCCCGGGCGGCGCCGAGCAGCCGGGCGCGGTTCCGGGCCGCGTCGCTGCGCTCGTGTGCCGGTCCTGCCATGGATCCGGCCCGCAATGGGATGAAGCTCACACCCACAGTCTAGGCCCCTCGGGAATATTATCCGGACTATAGTCCGTTTAGACCATGAAGGTACTTACAAGCCTCACCCCCAGCCAGCCTGCGGACCTCCCGCAGCCCCCGACCCAGGAGTCAGCATGTCAAAGAACACCGTCCTCACCCTCGTCGGCAGCCTCCGCGCAGGCTCCACCAATCAGCAGCTCGCTGAAGCCATCCAGCTGAACGCGCCGGAGGAGGTTGACGTTGTCATCCACGAAAGCCTCGGAAACATTCCGTTCTACAACGAGGACATCGACGTCGAAGGCCAGGTTCCGGCAGCCGCCGCCGCACTGCGCGCCGCGGCCAACGAGGCCGACACGATCCTGCTCGTCACCCCCGAGCACAACGGCACCGTTCCGGCATCCCTGAAGAACGCCATCGACTGGCTGTCCCGTCCCTTCGGTGCCGGCGCCCTGTCCGGCAAGCCCACCGCCGTCGTCGGCACCGCATTTGGCCAGTTCGGCGGCGTTTGGGCCCAGGATGAGGCCCGTAAGGCGGTCGGCATCGCCGGCGCGAAGGTCCTTGAGGACGTCAAAATGGCTGTCCCGGGCTCCATGGTCCGCTTCGCCGAGCTGCACCCGAAGGATGACGCCGAAGTTGTTGAGCAGATCAAGGGCGTTTTTGACGCACTTTCCGCCTCACGCTCCGCCGCCTGACTCCGGCAAGAACTGATTCCCGCAGGAAGCGAAAGCCCCGGGCGCCGCAAGGTGTGCGGGGCTTTTGTTATGCCTCCGCAAAGCATGGGCACCGGCTATCCTGCGGCGTGACCAACTCTTGTCCCAACCGGTACCGCCCCGACATTCCCTGTCCCGCTGCGCCGCCGTAACGTTAATGGACGGAACGTACCGGGACGGGATGCGGTGCTGGCATGGCAAGCAGGCGGAGTGCCACACAAAGGGCGGCGGCAGCAGCGGTGGCCTTAGTACTTCCCCTGTGGCTTGGCTCCTGCGCCAACGGAACCGTGGCTCCACCGGACCCAGCAGCCAGTGTTCGGGCAGCGCAGCCTCCGGACCCGCTGACCCCCATCCCCCAGCCCCAGGCAGCGCCGCCGGCGGGGACTCCCGTGGATGCTGCGGCGCCGGAGATCCCGTCGACAATCCCCGCCCCCTCCGCGTCCATGCCGGCCGGAACCCCGTCAGGTGGGCCGAACGACGCGGAGCCGGCACCGCCGTCGGACGTTGCGGCTCCCACCTACACCGCTGAAGGTGCACCGGGCGATGGCCTGGCCCGGACCGCAATCCCGGGAACAGCGCCCGCTACCAGCCGCCCCCAGGCGACCGCCACCCCCCGTCCGGACGATCCTCCGGTGGGTGCCGCCGCGGGAGACCGGACCGTCACGGCCTACTACGTCCGGCTGGACGACGGCGGCAGCAGCGGCATCCGATTCGGCTGCAATGACAGCCTCGTGGGCGTCCGCCGTGCAGGCGCCGGGGCCACCGAACCGCTGCCGGCTGCAGTCGGCTCGCTGCTGGACGGCGCCGCTGCTCCGATCGGGGACGTCTACAACGCGCTGTCCGGTTCTTCCCTGAATTTCCTTTCCGGAAGCTTTGACGGCACCACTGTTACGGTCTACCTCTCCGGAACCCTCCGGCCGGGCGGGGCCTGCGACGTTCCCCGGATAGAGGCGCAGCTGACCCAGACCGCGGTTGCGGCGGTGGGTGCGATCAGGGCGGAGATCTACGTCAACGGCATTGGACTGACTGAAGCCCTGAGCCTGAAGTAGGGCCGCCAGCTAGCCGAACAGGGAATCCATGTCCGCGTGGCTGCGGCTGCCGGCCAACGCCGACCAATTTCCGTCGCCGAGCACTTCGGCCGCCACGCGGGACACCGTTGCATAGGCGGCCTTGGCAGTGTTTCCGCCGATACTGATCCGCTGCACGCCGGCGTCGTGCAGTTCACCAACCGACGGGGCGCCGAGACCGGCCAGCGCATTCAGCGGTGCGTCCAGCCGCCGGGACAGCTCATGGAGCACATGGAGGTCCGTCAGGCCGGGGACGAAAATGCCATCCGCACCCGCCGCGAGGTACGCGTGGGCCCGCTCCAGCGTCTCGTCGAAGGCACGGTCCCCAAAGCCGCCGGAAAGGTAGGTGTCAGTCCGGGCATTGACATAAAGCCCGACGCCGGCGGCGTCGGCCGTCTCCCTGATCACGGTAAGGCGGTGGCATTGCTCGCCGACTTCCGTGAGCGGGCCGTCTCCCGAGTCCTCAAAGTTGATGCCCACAGCCCCGGCTTCGATGACGGACCGGATCGTCCCGCGGAGCACGGCGTCGTCGTACCCGCTGCCGCTCCCCGCGTAGCCTGTTTCGATGTCAGCCGTGACAGGCAACGACGTGGCTCCAACGATTCTCTCAAGGACGGACATCGCAAGGCCCGCGGGGAGCCTGTTCCCGTCCGGATAGCCCATGCTCCAGGATATTGCGGAGCTGGAGGTGGCAACGGCAGTGGCACCGGCCGCCGCAACAAGCTTCGCCGAAGCCGCATCCCAGGCATTGACGAGGACCAGGGGCACGGCCCGGTCCTGGTGAAGTGCCCTGAAGGCTGCCGCCAAGGGTCCGGACTGCGAAGGTGTGGTCATTGCACTATTCCAACCTGTCGTTGGCCGAACGTAAAGCACCCGCCGAGGTGAATTACTGGACAACAGGTGTTGCTTTATCATCAACACTCGGCTGTATCCTAAGTGATGTGACCCACGAAACATTGGATGCCGCAGCAGGGCTGCTGCCAGCAGAAGCCATCGACGCTATCGAACGCGCGGCCACGTCGGCCCACCGCCATGAGGACCTCTTCTCGGAGCGCGCTGCCAACATCAAGCAGTCCGCCGTCAGGGACGTCTTCGATATCTCCATGCGGCCAGGCCTGGTGTCGCTGGCCGGCGGCAGCCCCTACCTGCAGTCCCTGCCGCTGGAAAAGCTCGCAGGTACGGCGGCGGCCATCATTGCCCAGGACGGCCTGACTGCGCTCCAGTATGGCGGCGGGCAGGGCACAGAGGAGCTGCGGCGCCAGATCTGCGAGGTCATGGCCGCCGAGGGAATCCTCGATGCCCTGCCCCAGAACGTGGTGGTCACCGCCGGGTCGCAGTCCGCCCAGGACGTTGCCACCAAGGTGTTCTGCAATCCGGGGGACGTAGTGCTGGTGGAGGACCCCACGTACGTCGGCGCCTTGAATACTTTCGAGGCGTACCAAGTCCAGGTAGAAACCGTGGAGATGGACAGGGATGGACTGGTCCCGGACCTGTTGGAAGCCAAGATCGCTGCGCTCCAGACGGCGGGGAAGAACATCAAGTTCCTCTACACGATCCCCAACTTCAACAACCCGTCGGGGATCACCCTGGCGCCGGGACGCCGCCAGAAGATCGTTGATATATGCCGGAGGGCGAATATTCTGGTGCTGGAAGACAATCCCTACGGACTGCTCCGGTTTGATGGCAAACCGCTGGCCCCGCTGCGGGCGGAGAACCCTGCCGACGTGATCTATATGGGGTCCTTCTCCAAGATCTTCGCCCCGGGCCTGCGGATAGGGTGGGCACTGGTGCCCGAACACCTGCAGCGGCGTTACTACCTTGCCTCCGAGGCCGTCACACTATGCCCGCCGACGTTCAACCAGATGCTGGTCTCCGCGTACCTCCGGGATTACGACTGGAAAGGCCAGATCGAAACGTACCGGGGCCTCTACTCCGAACGGTGCCAGGCGATGCTGGCCGCCCTTGACGGGCACATGCCCGCCGGTACCAGCTGGACCAGCCCGGAAGGCGGCTTTTTTGTCTGGGTGACCCTGCCCGAGGGCGTGGACACCTACCCCCTCTTGAAGAAAGCCATCGATGCCGGGGTGGTCTTTATCCCCGGCGCTGCGTTCACACCCTCCGATGAGCCGTCGAACAAGCTGCGGCTGGCATTCAGTGCCGTCCCGCCCGAATCCATCACCGAAGGCGTGCGCCGTTTGGCCCCGGTACTGCGGGAAGCCATCGCTGCGCTGTAGCCTTGGGCCACAGGACAGAGCTACGGACTGAAGCATAAGGAGCAAACATGAGCGGAATTATTGTTGTTGGCGTCGACGGCAGCGGTACTGCCAAGAAGGCTGCCGGGGCTGCGAGGGACCTTGCGGCCGCCGTGGGCGCATCCCTGCACGTCGTCTCAGCCTTCGACAGCGACCGCACCGAAGTCTTCGGCAGCGGCAGTGACAGGTGGATCGTCTCGGACGCGGACGGTGCCGAGAACGTCGCCCGGACCGTTGCCGATTCGCTGACCGGAGAAGTCAAAGTGACCTACTCCGCGGCCCGCGGCAAGCCTGCCGAGGCCCTTATCAAGGAAGCAGAGCGCCTTGATGCACGCATGATCGTCGTAGGCAACCGGCGCATGCGCGGAATCGGCCGGGTCCTGGGCAGCGTCGCCAACAGCGTGGCCCACAACGCCACCTGCGACGTCTACATCGCGAACACCTACGACGCCGACTGACTCACAGGGCATCAGCCCCCGATCACCACGCACAGCCCAGGCCCGGGTTGTGCGTGGTGTCCCTTCTCACCCCGGAAACGGCGTTATCGCAGCGTTATAAGCGATAAAATTGAGGTGCCCCAACGGTGCGGACAGCCACCGTCTACGCAACCCAAGGGGACCCATTGATCACTCTTCAGCGCCGCCAGCTCGTAGGCCACGACATCCTTTTGGCCCGCCACGGCAACCACATCTGCTCCATGCGCGTAGACCGCGGAAACGGCCGGGTTGTGGCGCTGCTGGACGACGGCAGCGTGGACAGCGCACCGAACCTCATCTCCCCCGGCCTGCGCCTGCCGGATACCCTCCGCAGCGTCCTGCGTGAGGACTGGAAATTCTTCGCGGCCGTCTCAGGCGTTGCCACCGGCCTGGGCGGGTTGATCCTTGCAGCTGCCTGGACGTTCACCGGCAGCGCCATGACACCTGATACGGCGCACCTGCTCTCCACCTACGCCGCCTTCTGACGTCGGGCACGGCAGCCCGGAACGAGCCTCGCCCGCCAGCCAGGCCGGCGGCCGCTAGACCAGCGAGGTCTTCAGGAACCACCAGATGCCGGCCATGACCACCCCGCCGAACAGGGCACCCGCCACCACCTGTGCAGTGGTGTGGGCGCGGAGGACCACCCGCGACCAACAGACGGCGGGTACCAGCGCAAGCAGCGGAAGCCAGGCTGCCCCCAGCATCAGCACCGCCACCACCGCCGAGGACGAGATCGCGGCCGCGTGTCCGCTGATCTTCCAGAACGGGCTGACAGCGGCCAGGACCACAATGCCGCCCACGATGGACAGCACCATCACCACAACGCTCCGGGGAGCCCCGGCCGCGTCCAGCACCAGCAGCCCGGCCAGGACGGACGCCAGCGCCATCAAGAGGACCGGCAACCGTTGCTCACGGTTGCTCACGTGGTGGTCGGTGACCTTGCCAAGCCGCACCAGGCCCAGCAACAACAGCACCGGGACCACGCAGACAAAGAGAGCTGCCAAGGCACCGTAGGCGACGGTTCCGGGGAAACCCGGCTCAATGACGGGGCTGAGCAGCAATTGCAGGGTAACCACTACAGGAGGCTGGAACGCTTCCGTGAGCCATCGGGCAGACCGGTTCCGGGCGCGGAGGGCTGAATCACGCAAAGGTTTGCCTGTCAGTCCAGCAGGAGCGCCGGCTCCTCAAGGATGGCGGCGACGTCGGCCATGAACCGGGCCGAGAGGTCGCCGTCCACCACCCGGTGGTCGAAGGATCCGCCAAGCGTGGTGATCCAGCGCGGAATGACCTCCCCGTCCAGGACCCAAGGCTTCTGCTTAATGGTTCCGAACGCCACGATCGCCACCTCGCCGGGGTTGATGATGGGAGTACCGGTGTCGATCCCCAGGGCTCCGATGTTGGTGACGGTCAGTGTTCCGCCCTGCATTTCGGCGGGCTGCGTCTTGCCGGCACGTGCCGTGGTGGCAAGATTGTTCAGCGCCTGGGCCAGTTCCTTCAGCGAGAGATCCTGGGCGTCCTTGATGTTGGGCACCATCAGTCCGCGGGGGGTGGCGGCCGCGATACCAAGGTTCATGTAGTGCTTGACGTGGATCTCGGCGCCGTCGGCATGATCCACCCAGGTGGCGTTGACGCTCGGATTGCGGGCAGCCGCCCAGATGACAGCCTTGGCCAGGATCAGCAGCGGGGAGACTTTGATGCCCTCGAAGTCGCGGGAGGCCTTGAGCCGCTTGACGAACTCCATGGTGCGGCTCGCATCGACGTCGACGAAAATGCTGACGTGCGGTGCGGCGAAGGCGGAATCCACCATGGCCTTTGCCGTTGCCTTGCGGACACCCTTCACCGGGATCCGCTCAATCCTCTGGTCCTGCGGTTTCCCGGCTTTGCCCCAGAATCCGTCTGCCTTGTCCAGCTCGGCATCGCGCTGGGCCTGGTAGCTCACCAGGTCCTCACGGGTGACTTCCCCGCGGGAGCCGGTAGCGATGACGTCGGCGAGGTCGATGCCAAGGTCACGGGCGATCTTGCGTACCGGCGGCTTGGCCAGTACCCGGTTAACCAGGCCGGTAATGGTTCCGCCCAGCGTGGGACGGTTATCGACGACGACGGCGGCCGCGCTGCTTGCTGCCTCCGGAGCCTGTGTCACCTCGGCCGGCGAGTGCGGCTGGACAGGTTCCACCTCGGGGGCGTTGACGGAGACGGATGACGCGGGCGGCGCCTTCCGTGGGCGGCGCTTGACCGCGTCAGCTTTGGGACCGGACCCGACGAGCGGACCACCGGCGAGGGCACTTTCGGTGGCCGGTGCACTTTCTGTGGCGCCGCCGTCGGACGCCGGGAGCTTTCCGTAGAGCGGCTGCGCGGGCGCGGCGGGGACTGGAGCATCGGCCGGTGTGGGGTCTCCGGCAAGAGTGTCGGAGACACTGATGATGGCGGTTCCGACGTCGATAGTCACCCCTTCGGGGACCAGCAGTTCCGTGACGGTCCCGGCGAAAGGAGACGGCAGCTCCACGAGGGACTTGGCCGTTTCGATCTCGCACAGGACGTCGTTGATGGCGACGGCGTCACCCGGTTTCACCTTCCACGAGACGATTTCGGCCTCGGTGAGGCCTTCGCCCACATCTGGGAGGTTGAACTTGTTCACGGTCATGGTGTCCTCGGTTTCGGAAGCTCGGGTTCCCGCTCCAGTCCGGGAGGCGGGCGGCAACTCTGGGAAGGGGCGTGCCGTCGCCTAGTAGGCGAGGGCCCGGTCCAGCGCCTCAAGGATCCTGTCGATGTCGGGGAGGTAGTCTTCCTCCACCTTGGCGACGGGGTAGGGCATGTGGAAGCCGCCGACGCGGATGACGGGTGCCTCCAGGGACAGGAAGGCGCGTTCGCTGATGCGGGCCGCAATTTCGCCGCCGATGCCGCCAAAGGTGGGCGCCTCGTGGGCCACCACCAGCCGGCCGGTCTTCTTCACCGAAGCTTCGACGGTGTCGAAATCGATCGGCGAGATGGACCGAAGATCGATCACCTCAACAGTGCGTCCGTCTTCCACAGCGGCGTTGGCGGCCGCCAGGGCCACCGGAACCAGCGGGCCATAGGCAACAATCGTGGCGTCCGTTCCTTCACGAAGTACGTGTGCTTTGAACGGATCATCGGATGCGCCGGAAGCGGCCAGGTCAACGTCGCCCTTGAGCCAATAGCGGCGCTTTGGCTCGAAGACGATGATGGGGTCCTGGCATTCCACGGCCTGCTGGATCATCCAGTAGGCGTCGTGCGGGTTGGACGGCGTGATGATCCGCAGACCGGCGGTATGGGCGAAGAGCGCCTCAGGGGATTCGGAGTGGTGCTCCACCGACCCGATGCCGCCACCGTAGGGAATCCGGATGACCACCGGGACCGTGAGGTTGCCGTTGCTGCGGGCATGCATCTTCGCCAGCTGGGTGGTGATCTGGTTGAAGCCGGGGAACACAAAGCCATCGAACTGGATTTCACAGACGGGGCTGTAGCCGCGCAGGGCAAGACCGATGGCCGTGCCGATGATGCCGGACTCTGCCAACGGGGTGTCCACGACCCGGTCGGGGCCGAATTCAGCGATCAGTCCGTCGGTGACGCGGTAGACGCCGCCGAGGGGGCCGATGTCCTCGCCCATCAGGAGGGATTTGGGATGGTTCGTCAGTGCTGCGCGGAGGCCTTCATTGATGGCCTTGGCAATAGTCATGGTGGTCATCAGTGGCCTGCCTCTGTTCCTGCCTGTCCGGCCGGCTCCTCGCCGGCAAACCCTGAACTGTATTCCTCGAACCAGGCCAACTCCTCCGCGACCAGCGGGTGGGCCTGGACGTAGGTGTTGGCAAAGGCCGTGCGGATGTCCGGGGTTTCGAGGTCGTGTGTGGTGCGCCGGACATAGGCGGCCAGCTCGTCGCCGTCGGCTTTGACTTTGTCGAAGAAGCTGTCATCGGCATGGCCCTCGGCACGGAGGTATTTCTCCAGCCGTGCCAGGGGATCCTTGGCCCGCCAGGAGTCCTCCTCGGCGGACGGGCGGTACTTCGTGGGGTCGTCCGCAGTGGTGTGGGCACCCACGCGGTAAGTGAACGCTTCGATCAGGACCGGGCCCTTGCCCTGGCGCGCGTGCTCCAGCGCCCATTCGGTGACTGCGTGGACCGCGATCACGTCATTTCCATCCACGCGGATGCCTGGGAAGCCGTAGCCCTTGGCGCGGTTGGAGAGTGGAATACGGGTCTGGACGGTGCTTGGCACCGAGATGGCCCAATGGTTGTTCTGGCAGAAGAACACCACCGGGGCGTTGTAGGACGAGGCGAACACCATGGATTCGTGGACGTCTCCCTCTGAGCTGGCACCATCGCCGAAGTACGCAAGGACGGCAGCGTCCGGCTCCGTTCCCACAGGATCCGAAGCCGCAGCGGACTTCTGGTCGCGCTGGATGCCCATGGCGTAGCCCACGGCATGCAGGGTCTGGGCTGCCAGGACCAGCGTGTAGAGATGGAAGTTAGTGTCCTTGGGGTTCCAGCCGCCGTTGGAGACACCACGGAACTGGCGCAGCAACTCCGCGAGGTCCACGTTCCGGGTCAGCGCAACGCCGTGTTCGCGGTACGTGGGGAAGATGTAGTCCTGGGGCTGGCTGGCACGGCCCGACCCGATCTGCGCTGCCTCCTGGCCGGTCAGCGGAACCCACAGTGCAAGCTGGCCCTGGCGCTGCAGTGCCGTGGCCTCCACGTCAAACCGGCGAATGGCGGCCATGTCGGCGTAGAGCCCGCGGAGCTTTTCAGGATCCAGTTTTGCGGCGTAGGGGCTGTAAACGGGGTCGGTGCCCAGCTTTCCGTCGGGCCCGAGCAGTTGGACCATCTCCGCCGCGGGCTCGCCCATGGCGGCCTCGGCGTCAGCCTCACGCTGGTCGTCTACTGCTGTTCCGTCGAACTCGGTGGAGGGCAGATGTGTGGCGCCCATACCGTCTCCTTGCTTGCTGCATGCGGATGCACTGCAATGTCGCTGGGATATATGCCGTCAGAGGAATGCATTCCTTGGTTGGCATATATATTGGCTTACTGATCCTAACTTTATCTTCAGTAGGTGGCGCACTGGCCACATGTTAAGCGCTAGGAACGGCGTGGCGGGTTTGTATAGTCCGCACACAAACGGAGGAACCGGGTGTTGGCTTCCACCTCGCCGATGCTCACCCGCACTCCCTCGTTGCCGAAGGCGCGGACAGACAATGCCTGCGCCCCGGCCAACCCGGCGAATTCTGCACTGTTTTCACCAAGGCCCAGCCAGACGAAATTACCCTGCGCCTCGGGAACGAACCATCCCAAATCCCGCAGTCCGGCCGTGACCCTGTCGCGTTCGTCCACGAGGCTTTGTACCCTTTCTACAACCTGGGGGTAGTTCTGCAGGGAAACTATGGCAGCCTGCTCAGCGATCTGGGACACCGCAAAGGGAGTGGCCGCCACCCGGAGGTGCTGCGTCAACAGTGGGTTTGAGACGCTGTACCCCACCCGCAGCCCCGCCAGTCCGTGAGCCTTGGAGAAGGTGCGCAGGACCACCACATTGGGGTATTTGCGGTACATGGCAATACCGTCCACGGCATCGTGGTCGCGGACGAACTCCTGGTAAGCCTCATCGATGACCACCACGACGTCGGTGGGGACCGCGTTGATGAACCGCTCCGTTTCCGCGGTGGTCAGGATGGGACCGGTGGGATTGTTGGGTGTGCACAGCAGGACCACCTTCGTGCGTACAGTGACCGCTGCTGCCATGGCGTCGAGGTCATGCTTCCCGTCTGCTGTCAGTGGGATGCGTACGCCCTCGGCGCCTGCCAGGCCCACGCTGATGGGGTACGCCTCGAAGGACCGCCAGGCGTAAATGACCTCGTCGGCTTTGCCGTCCTCATTCTGGCCGGCGAAGGTGGCCAGCAGCTGGTTCAGGGCACCAAGGCTTCCGGCGCCGGTGACGATGTCCTCCGCCGGCACATCCAGGAACTCGGCGAGCGCTGCCCGGAGCCTGCTGCTGAGGGGGTCCGGGTAGCGGTTGAAATCGGTCTGCCGCGCGATCGCTTCCACAACCGCCGGAAGAGGCGGCAGGGGGTTTTCGTTGGAGGACAGCTTGTAGCTTGCCAGTCCGTCGACGGCGACGGGCGGCTTGCCGGCGGCGTAGCGGGGAAGCCTGCCCACCACCGGGCGCGGACTGATTCCGCCAGCCAAGGTCTCTGATGAAGTCATGCCACCCAGCCTACTTCTCCCCCGCGCGCCCGCCTCCGCCAGGACGGAGGCGGGCGCTGGCGGAGGCGGGCAGATTCACGGCTTCCGGCCAGCCCGGTGTGACAGCATGGACACATGCGCTCTTTCATAGTTCGGGTCCTCATCAACGGACTGGCATTGTGGATTGCCAGCTGGATCCTCCCCGGGCTGGACATCTCCACCACGGCCACCACCAACGCAGTGGCCGAATCCGGTGTGACCCAAGGCACCGACGCAGCCGGCATCACGCTGGCTTACCTGTTTGTCGGGCTGATTTTCGGCGTGGTGAACGCGTTCGTCAGGCCGCTGGTCAGCTTCCTGTCACTGCCCATCACCATCCTGACGCTGGGGCTTTTCACCATCGTGATCAACGCCGCGATGCTGTACCTGACCTCGTGGATCAGCAGCTACACCCCCGTGCGCTTCACGATTGATTCGTTCTTCTGGACTGCTGTCCTCGCGGCGATCATCATCAGCGTTATCTCACTCGTTGCCGGGCGCCTGCCGGGAGCGCGCAGGCGCTGACCCTCCCGGTCAACGGGCCGTGCCGGCGTGCCCGTCAACCTCCGGGGGGCCGCGGAGGCGGCTGCGGGGACGGCTGCGGGACAGGCCTTGGTGCAGCAGCGGGCGGTTCAGGTGGTTTCGACCGGGTCAGGGCATATCGGGTGGCCGTCGCGGTGCCGCCGGCACCAAGCACCCCGCCGAGGACAGCGGTTGATGCGATGAGGGAAGGGTCGTCGCTCCCGGCAACCAGCCTGGCCCCGTCCTGGTAGTTACTGAGCCGGTGGCCGGGGCCCAGGCCCTGGTCCGCCCCGTCCGGCGTGCGGACGTCGTTGGTGAGGGTCACAGTCACCCGGTTGCGGGCATCCGGGCTGACAGCTCCGTCGGCTCCGGGCACCCAGTCCTGCCGGTGCTCCAAGTGCAGCGAGCTGATGCCGGGGTCCGGTTCTATGCCGCCCACCGGCGATCCTGCAGTGAGGACGTACTTGACGTCGTAGTGGTCCCTGAAGTGCTCATCGGCGGCCATATTCATGGCATGGATCCCGCCCTGGCTGTAGCCGACGGTCACTACGGGGGCACCCTGCTCAGCACCGGCATCCCGGAGGGCTGCCAGAATGGCAGCGTTGACTTCCGCGGAGCCGTAACCCAGGCCTTCAGCGATGCCGGCCTCATCGAAGGGGTTCCCGCCACCCACCTGCCCGCCTGCGGACTGCGTTCCCGGAACCACCACCACGTAGGCTTTCCGGCCGCCGTTATCGACTTCGAGGACCTCGATATAGCCGGCTCCCCGTTCGTCGATGAGCCTGGCCCGTTCCAGCAGTCCTGCGGGTGAGGCGTCCAATTCCACGGGCAGGGTCTCCACCTGCCTGGCTGCAACGGGCCGGGGCTCCAGCATGCGTGGGTGAAGCCCGGCAAGGCTCCTGATCATGGGGGAGGCGGCGGCCATGTGCGCGGCGGCCGAGTTTTCCGTTGCGACCTTCCCCGCCAGATATGCCTGCGGCCCATACATGACGCCGAGCAACGCCGGGAGATTGCCCAGGGCAAGTTCCGTCGCATCCCTGTTGAAGGCACCCGTCAGGCCGGCATCCCGGAGCTGCTGGAGCCACGCCCCCACCCCCGTCAATGCATGCTCCTGCCTGAACGCCGTCACCGCCTCGGCCACTTCGTAGTCCCTCGTGCAGTCCCTCACCTGCCGGCTGATGTTCTGCAGCTCCGTCCGGACACCCCGGAGGCTCCACTGCGCCTCCCCGACGTCCATCAGGGCAGCCGTGCCGGTGGATCGTGGTTCATTCTGGTAATGGCACAGGTCCTCCCAGATGCGGCGGACCTCCACTTCCACGGCAGCCAGTTCTCCGGCAGCGGCCTCGAGTTTCTCTGCGCCGCCCATCAGTTCCTCCAGCTGGAAGCTGATGCCGCCCACGCCGCCCCGGATCTCCAGGGGCCCATCCACGGCTGGTCCGGTCAGGCGGATTGGCCCGCCGGTGCCGGACGGAGTCACCTCGGCCATCAGAAACGGTCCGCCGGACCGCCGGCCGACGCACCCACGGCCTGCGCGTGGCGTATCACCGAGGCCACGGCATCTTCGAGCCGCACCCGAGTACGTCCCAGCGCCACCTCCTGGAGGGCCACCGAGTTCCGGTACGCCCGGCCCGCGGGTGACTGCCACTCCAGGAGCTGGATCTCACGGAACCCGCCGAGAACTCTTTCCACCCGTGCCAGGCACAGGTCAACCCGTGCCGCCAACTGCTGCACTTCATAGCTGCGGGACATGCATGCCGCCATGTCGGCTGCCGTCACATCACTGCCCATGCCCGATCCCCCTCCAGGTGCCGGCCGAATCACTGCGTTCTTTCAGCACTGGCCGGAACCGACGCTACGGAAAAGGGCCCCGCGCACGGAAGCGCCGGCGTCGGCTATGTGGACAAGCACCGCCATTCCGTTGGCACCGGCTGGCGGGTCACACGGGCCCGCCGCTTAAGCGGCGGTGGGGAGTTCGTGAAAGAATCAGCACATGCCTGAAACTGCCGCCACAGCTGACACCCGCACGCCCTCCGGACGCCTGGCCCTTGCCGCGTCACCGGAGCCGATCGCCCTGGGCCCGCTGGACGGCCGGTACCAGTCCGCCGTCGCACCCCTTGTTGACTACCTGTCCGAGGCAGCCCTCAACCGGGACCGCGTGGCCGTCGAAGTCGAGTGGCTCATCCACCTGACCAGCAACAACGTCCTTCCCGGCGCAGGCCCACTCACAGCGGACCAGCAGGAGAAGCTCCGCGCCATCGTCACGGAATTCAACGCGGCGTCAGTGTCCGAATTGGCAGAAATCGAAGCCGTCACGGTCCACGACGTCAAGGCCGTGGAGTACTACATCGGGCGCCGCCTGGCCGGCATCGGCATCGAACACCTGACCGCCATGGTCCACTTCGGCTGCACGTCCGAGGACATCAACAACCTCTCCTACGCACTTGGCGTCAAGGGTGCTGTGGAGGACGTGTGGCTGCCCGCCGCCCGAGCCCTCGTGGCCCAGATCAGCGCGATGGCCGAGGAGAACCGCGCCGTTCCCATGCTGTCCCGCACGCACGGCCAGCCCGCCACGCCCACCACGCTGGGCAAGGAACTGGCGGTCATCGCCCACCGACTGACCCGCCAGCTGGACCGGATCGCCAAGACCGACTACCTGGGCAAGATCAACGGCGCCACCGGCACGTACGCCGCGCACGTCGCGTCCGTTCCCGGCGCTGACTGGCAGCAGGTGGCAGAGTCGTTCGTCGAGGGCCTGGGCCTGACCTGGAACCCGCTGACCACCCAGATCGAAAGCCACGACTGGCAGGCCGAGCTGTACGCCGACGTCGCGCGGTTCAACCGGATCCTGCACAACGTCTGCACCGATATCTGGAGCTACATCTCCATCGGCTACTTCGCCCAGGTCCCCGTGGCCGGCGCCACCGGCTCCTCCACGATGCCGCACAAGGTCAACCCGATCCGGTTCGAAAACGCTGAAGCCAACCTGGAAATCTCCTCCGGACTCCTGGACGTGCTGGGCTCCACCCTGGTGACCTCCCGCTGGCAGCGCGACCTCACCGACTCCTCCAGCCAGCGCAACATCGGCGTGGCATTCGGACACTCGTTGCTGGCCATCTCCAACGTCGCCAAGGGCTTGGACCGGCTCGACGTTGCCGAGGACGTCCTCGCCGGAGACCTCGACACCAACTGGGAAGTCCTGGGCGAAGCCATCCAGATGGTCATGCGCGCCGAGGCGATCGCCGGCGTCGAAGGCATGGAGAACCCCTACGAGCGGCTCAAGGAACTCACCCGCGGCCACCGCGTTGACGCTGCCCGCATGCAGGAGTTTGTCCAGGGCCTGGGCCTCTCCGCCGACGCCGAGGCGCGGCTGCTCGCCCTCACCCCTGGCAAGTACACCGGCATCGCGGACCAGCTGGTGGACCACCTCAAGTAAGTAGCCTCTCAGGACATAACGACGGCGGCGCCGGGCTCATGCGGGCCCGGCGCCGCCGTTTCCGCGCTGCGGTGGCAGACTTGGACCATGAAGCTGATCCTCATACGTCACGGACAGACCCCCGGCAACGTCCTCGGCCAGCTGGACACCGCCCATCCCGGACCGGGCTTGACTGAGCTCGGAGAGCGCCAGGCCGAGGCCATGGCGCGGTCGCTGGCCAATGAGCCGATTTCGGCCTTGTTCGCCTCCACCCTGCTCCGCACGCAGATCACGGCCGCACCGCTTGCCCGGGTCCACAACCTCAAGGTCGAGGTACTGGGAGGGCTGCATGAGATCGAAGCCGGCTCCCTGGAGAAGCTGACCGACCACGAAGCGCACGAACGGTACATGACCACGGTTTTTGCCTGGGCGGCCGGAGACCTGGACCGCCGCATGCCGGCCGGTCCGGACGGGCACGAATTCTTCGAACGGTACGACGCCGACATCGCCACGATTGCCGCAGGCGCCGGCAGCGGCGAAGACGGTGTGGTTGCCGTGGTCAGCCACGGCGCCGCCATCCGGACCTGGGCAGGACGAAGGGCGGGCGACGCCGACCACGAATTCGCAGCGCGCCATGTCCTGGCCAACACCGGCATTGTGGCTTTGGAGGGTGATCCCGGCCAGGGGTGGAAGCTCATCCATTGGGACGGCAGCCCTGTCGGCGGTCTGGCCTTGGCAGATCCCACCGCCGGGGACCCCACCGGGAAAATGTGAGCGGACGGCAGGGGCACTGACTGCCGCCTGCCGAGGTGTGGGCCTGGCTTAGGCGTGGTGGCGGGACCGGCGGCCCAGCAACGACGCCGTCCGCGGCGCTCGGAGCGGGCACGCGCGCGATGCCCGGGGAAGCGGCTGACTGCCGGAAAGCCGCCGCACCATAAGAGCTGCCTCGGCCGCGGAGGGACGGGCCGCGCTGTCCATGGCGGTCACGGACGCCAGCAGCGCACCCCACCCGGTTCCTAATGAAGCGGGGATGACGGGACTCCTGAGGGTCCGGGCCACCAGCGACTCCACAGCCGTTCCTTCGTAGGCCCGTGTTCCGGTCAGAAGCTCGAAGAGGACCAGCCCCATGGCGTAGACGTCCCATGCTGGCTGGGCCGCCCCGCCAGAGGCCTGCTCCGGACTCATGTAATGCACAGTGCCGGAGGATATGCCGGGCTCAGGGGCGGCGCCGGCAGCGGTGGCGATTCCGAAATCCACGATCCGCACCGGGCTGCGGCGCAGACCGCTGAGCATGAGGTTCGCCGGCTTGATGTCACGGTGAACCACGTTCCTGCCGTGCAGATGGCTGAGGGCATCAAACAGTCCGACCGCCCAGGTGGCCACCTCCTGGGGAGACCGGAGCGGTCCCCGGAGCGTGTCGGCGAGCGTGGGTCCAAGGGCCAGCTCCTCAATGAGGTAGGCCCGGCCGGACAGTGTGCCGTGCGACGAAAGCCTGCCCTGCCCGAAAAACCTGATGATCGAGGGATGGTCCAGCACCGAAAGGATACGGGCCTCGCTGGTAATCCGCTCTTCGTGCTTCAGGGTGGTGTCCGCCGCCACTTTGACCGCTACGTCCGGTCCGCCGTCGAGGTCCACGGCGCGGAACACCTCTGCCATGGAACCCCGGCCCAGGCGCTCCTTGAGGAGGAAGCGGCCGCCCGCCGGAATCCCCCCGCTGTAGGTGGTTCTTCGGGTGGTTGCCGCGGCTGGGGCCGCGGCGCCGATGACCGCCGGCGGCAGCGGGGCCAACAGCGAGGTCATGCCTGGAAGGTCCCGCTCATCGCCGGGACACGGCTGGCCTGGAACGCGCCATTGCCGGCCGTGGGGGGCTGGCCGGCGCCCCGGGCGTCCATCTGGAAACCGCAGCGGCAACGCCATACCGGTGGCAATGATGCAGGCTCATCGTCGGGTTCGAAGGTGTAGCCGACGGCCAGCGCCCCGGTTCGTGGGGTTGCGATTTCCATCGGGGTTGCGCAGTGCACAGGCCGCCCGGAGCGGAGGCTGACGGACGAAGCGGACGACGGAACAAGCGACAGAGCCTCGGAATATGCAGTGGACGCGCTCATGACTCCCCTTGGACTGTGACAGGACTAATCGTAAGCATACATATTACTAGCCGATCTAACTAGTTAGGCTAGCCATTTATGTCGGGGTCGTCCTGTCCGGCCTGCATTGCCCGCGTCATCTGCTGCAGAAATTCCACGACCACCCGCGCATCCTCGGCGGACAGCCCTTCAGCGACGGACATCATCCGCCTGTGCATCAAGCCGAGTGTTTCCCGCACCTCGCGGTCCGACTCCCCGGTAGGCGTGACCACCACCGAGCGCCGGTCCGTGGGATGGGATTCGCGGCGGACGTGGCCGCTTGCCACCAGCCTGTCGATCAGTGAGGTGGTGGAGGCGCTGGTGATCCCCAGGAACTGGCTGAGGTCCTTCGGCACTGCCGTGCCGCCCGAGGCCTGGACGCGCAAGAGGTAGCGCAGGGCGAGGATGTCCGTTTCACCCATGCCCATGGAGTCGCGGGTGGACCGGCGGACTGACGTTTCGGCGCTGCGGTAGTCCCGGAGCGACTTCAGGACCGCAGCACTGTAGTCCAACTGGCCGTCCGGTCCGTACCAGTATCCAGAACCTTCATTACCTGTGGAACCCATGCAATTATCTTAGTCCGTCTGATAACTAGGCTATCGAGGCGTTTTCCAGCGGAGCCGCCGGCGGGTGGACGGCCGCGTTCTCAAAGTCCTTACTGCAAGGAAACACCAGCGTAACCACGGACTCATAGGCTCATCAGGCATAACCCTTCGGCGAAACGAGGAAGCCATGCAGACCAATCCCCGGCTCAACATCAGGCAGGTCACCTGGTCCAACCCCGTGGGTGCCGACCTCAGAAGGGCCCAGCAGGCGGAACTCGATGCCCGTTTCGGTACCCCCGACCATGAACCCGGGACGCCGCCGTCGTCCGCCGATTGCGCTGTTTTCCTGGTCGCCTACGACAAGGGATCGGGCCAGCCCGTAGGCTGCGGCGGGCTCAGGCTGCTTGATTCGGGGACAGCGGAAATCAAACGGCTCTACGTCCTTCCATACACGCGCGGTTCGGGGGTGGCCAGTTCCATCCTCGCCGCGCTTGAGGCAGAGGCATACAAGCAGGGCATCACAAGGATCAAGGCCGAGGCCGGGTCAGCCCAGCCTGACGGGCGGAACTTCTACGCGAACTCAGGCTTCGAAAGCGTGCCCAATTTCGGCCCCTACATAGGAGTGGCGCACTCGTACTGCTACGCGAAGACCATCAACTCGCACAGCGCCGCCCACACGGCGATGGCCTGAACCGGGCGCCGCTCCGGGCGCCCGGACCGGCGCTTCCACAATTCACTGCGCGTTTACCCGCCGTGCCCTGGACGTTATAGCAGCAGGACAAAATCGACAGTTGGGCTGTTTATCAAATCGATAGCAGTTAAACCCCCCTTCTGCCCTGCCCAGCTATAGGCTTGCCGGACAATGCTCCGAGCCAAGTTCAGAAATGAGTCCTGATCGTGCGTAAATTGCAGACTTTGATGGCAGCAGCCGTCGCCGTTACCCTGCTGGCCGGCTGTGGCGCCGGCACGGCGACCCCCGCCGCCTCCGGCGATTCCTCATCCGCTCCGGCCGGCGCTTCCGGCGAAACGCTGGTGGTTTACACAAACTCGAACGGCGAGGGCCGCGGCGAGTGGCTGACGGCAGAGGCCGCGAAGGCCGGCTTCACCATCGAAGTAGTGGGGGCCGGCGGTGCCGATGCAACAAATAAGCTCATCGCCGAGAAGAACAACCCGATCGCCGACGTCGCGTTCGGCCTGAACAACATGTACTTCGCGCAGGTGAAAGCCGCTGGCGCCCTCGAACCCTTCGAGCCCGCCTGGGCGGGCGAGGTGGACACCGCCGTGGGCGACACCGGCGATGACAAGGCTTACTGGCCGCTGGTAAAGCAGGCCATCCTGCTCGGCTACAACTCCGACAAAATCGCCGAAGACGCAGCGCCCAAGGACTGGACGGACCTCTGGATCAAGGATGAGTTCAAGTCCCGCTACGAGCGGGTCACGGGCCTGGGGACGGCAACGGCCCAGCTGGTATTCGCCGGCATTCTTTCCCGCTACAAGGATGACTCCGGCGATCTCGGCATCTCGGACGAGGGCTGGGAGCAGGTAGAGCAGTACTTCCAGAACGGCAGCCCGGCAGTAGCCAAGACCGACCTTTTCGCACGGATCGCGTCGGGCGAGGTGGACATGGGCCAGATGCCGTCCTCGATCATCGCCGAACGTGAGAAGTCTTTCAAAGTGAACGTGGAGCCCGTGGTTCCCTCCGTGGGCGTTCCCCTGGCCGTGGAGCAGGTGGCCTTGGTCAAGGGAACCGACAAGAAGGAAGAGGCGCAGAAATTCATCGACTGGTTCGGCAGCGCCGAGACCCAGGGCGCCTTCGCCAAGCAGTTCAACTCGATGCCGGTGAACAAGGTGGCCGCGGAACAGGCCAACCCTGAGGTGCTGAAGTTCTTCGAGACCGTCAAGCAGCAGGACATCGACTGGGACTTCGTGCAGGAAAACATGGGCTCCTGGGTGGAGAAAATCGAACTCGAGTACATGCAGTAAAGGCTCCGTTCTTCCGCGTCGTCCCCGCACCGCAGCCGGGCCAGCCGGCTTTTCCCCAGACAGGTACCCATGATCCGCCTAGACAACATCGAAGTTACCTTCGGCGATTTCGTAGCCATTCCCAGCCTTGACCTGCACGTCAAAGCCGGGGAATTCTTCACCCTGCTTGGCCCTTCGGGGTGTGGAAAGACGACGGCGTTGCGCACGCTGGCGGGCTTTATCGAACCCTCCGCGGGAACTGTCCATGTGGACGGGAAGAACGTCACGCGGCTTCCAAGCGACAAGCGGCAAGTGGGCATGGTGTTCCAGAACTATGCCCTCTTCCCCAGCATGAGCGTCTGGGAGAACATCGCCTTCGGCCTCCGGGTTCGCAAGGAAAAGTCCGCAGCGAGCGACCAGCTGGTGCGTGATATTGCGCGCCGGGTGGAGCTCAGCGATGAACAGCTGCACAAGAACGTGGCAGAACTCTCCGGCGGCCAGCAGCAGCGCGTGGCAGTGGCCCGCGCCCTGGTGCTGCGGCCCAAGATCCTCCTGCTGGATGAGCCGCTGTCCAACCTCGACGCCAAGCTCCGGCACCAGCTGCGGCAACAGCTCAAGGACCTGCAGAGCGAGTTCGGCATCACCACCGTCTACGTCACCCACGACCAGGACGAGGCGCTGGCCATGAGCGACCGCGTGGCGGTCTTCAACAAGGGCGTCGTGGAACAGGTGGGGACGCCGCAGGCCATCTACGATGATGCGGCCACCGAATTCGTCTGCAACTTCATCGGCGACAGTTCGCCGCTGACACCGGAGTTCATCGCCGAACTCAACCGGCTCTCGGGCGCCGGACTGAGCCCGGACGCGAATTCCTACCTTCGGGTGGAAAAAGCCTCACTGACGCCGCCCGCCCAAGGGGGCGCCGCCGTCGGGCTTTCCGGGACAGTGGTATCGCGCACCTACCATGGTCTGCACAGCCGTTACATCGTGCGGAGCCACGGCGCGGACCTCCGCCTGCTCGTGAAGGAGGACGGCGGGGCCCAGCCGGAAGCCGGGGCCCACACCACTGTCTACGTCCAGCCGGGGCACGTCCTGCAGTACCACCGGGACACCGGGAAGGCCCTGGCCCGGCAGGACCAGGCTGTGGCGTTGCCGTGAGTGCGTCCTCGGCGAAAAGCATGCTCCGCTCCCCGTTCATCCTGATCGTCGGAACGGTCCTGACCTGGTTCATCGCCGCCTTCCTGGTCTGGCCCAACCTCAACGTCCTGATTGCCACGTTCTTCCCTGACGGCAGTTTCTCGGGGCGGGCGGCCGAGAAGCTGTTCTCCTCCCAGCGCGCCATGAAATCCCTCGGCAACAGCTTCCTGCTCGCCGTCGCACTGTCCATCACCGTGAACGTGGTGGGGATCTTCATTGTGCTGGTCACGCATTACTTCAAGATCCGCGGCTCCAGGATCCTGTTCCTGGGCTACGCGTCCACGTTCATCTACGGCGGCATTGTGCTGGCGGCAGGCTACAAGTTCATCTACGGGGATAAGGGCATTGTCACGTCCCTGCTGCTCAAGGCCTTTCCCGGCATGGACCCGGCGTGGTTCTCCGGATTCTTCGCAGTCCTGGTGGTCATGACCTTCGCCACCACCACCAACCACATGCTCTTCGTTGCCAACGCGCTCAAAGGCGTGGACTACCAGACCATTGAGGCGGCCAAAAACCTCGGTGCATCCACCTGGACCATCCTGCGCAGGGTGGTCCTGCCCATGCTCAAGCCCACACTCTTCGCCGTCACCATCCTGTCCTTCCTGACGGGGCTTGGAGCGCTCAGCGCACCGCAGGTGTTGGGCGGGCGCGAGTTCCAGACCATCACGCCGATGATCCTGACCTTCACCAACAGCCCCACCTCACGGGACCTGGCAGCCCTGTTGGCTGTCATCCTCGGCGTTGCCACCATCCTGATGCTGGCGGTGATGACCCGGCTGGAAAAGGGCGGCACCTATTTCTCGGTGTCGAAGGTCTCGTCCGCCCTGCAGAAGCAGCAGATCACCAATCCGGCAGCAAACGCCGCGGTGCACGTGGTGGCCTACCTGCTGTTCGCCGTGTACACCCTGCCGGTGCTGCTGATCATGCTGTACTCATTCGCTGACGGCGCAGCCATCCAGACCGGCCAGCTCTCCCTGGGCAGCCTGACGCTGGAAAACTACATCCGCGTCCTGACCCAGGAATCGGGCCTCAGGCCATTCGTCATCAGCGTCATCTACAGCGCCCTCGCCGCGGCGATTGCCGTGGGCGGCCTGCTGTTTGTTGCCCGCCTCCTGCAGAAGTACAAGAACTGGGTCACCACCATTTTCGAGTACCTCCTGCACATCCCGTGGATCCTGCCCTCGGCCCTGCTCGCGCTGGGGCTCATCATCAGCTACGACCACCCGAATCCCCTGGTGGGCGGAGCCGTCCTGACCGGAACCACGGTGATCCTCCTCATTGCGTTCGTCACGGTCAAGATTCCCTTCACTCTCCGGATGCTCAAGGCCTCGTTCGCGTCGGTCAACTCCTCGCTGGAGGAAGCGGCCGCCATTATGGGCGCGAAGACCCTCTACGTGTTCCGGCGCATCCTGCTGCCCCTGGTACTGCCGGCCGCCGCGGCCATCGCTGCGCTGAACTTCAACAGCATGCTCGACGACTACGACACTGCGATCTTCCTGGCACATCCCCTGGTCCAGCCCCTGGGCCTGGTGATCAAAGCCAACACCGACGGCGCCGAGGGCGTGGAAGGCGTGGCGAACACGTTTGTCTACACTGTGCTGCTGATGGTCATCACGGGGGTGACGATGTACCTGGTCTACGGCCGGACGGGCCGGCGCGGTGCCGGTGGTTCCAAGAAGGCCCGCGGCAGTTCGCCGACGACGATCGCAGAGGCAGCGCCCGCTGCCGAAGTGGCAGCGGTTCCGGCCGGCAGGCCCTGAGCCGGCCAGCGTCCCCTTGCCCCCGCCGTCACACATCCGGTGCCACTGCGCAGCACCCGCCCCGGTGGGCTAACCTCGCCGTATGGAATCAGCAGACATCACTTTCCGCACGCGCAAATGGGTCCGTCCCGAAGACCTCAACGCCAACGGGACGCTGTTCGGCGGCAGCCTGCTGAAGTGGATCGACGAGGAGGCGGCCATCTACGCCATCCTCCAGCTGGGCAACGGCCGGGCGGTGACCAAGTACATTTCCGAAATCAACTTCGTCAGCTCCGCAGTCCAGGGCGACCTGATCGAGATGGGACTGACTGCCACCCGCTTCGGCCGGACCTCCCTGACCATGCGCGCCGAGGTCCGGAACATGATCACGCGCCAGAGCATCCTGACCATTGAAGAAATCGTGTTCGTGAACCTCAGCCCGGCGGGCAAACCCGAGCCCCATGGATACACTGAGATCACCTATGACCGGGACCGGATTCCCACCCACCACCTCACAGAGACGCTCAGCCAGGACTGACGACGGCGGCCCTCGCCTTCGGTGGCGGGCCTACTCCCCGGTTGCACCTGTCCGCCTAGCCCGGAAGTCCCACCACCCATGAACGACTACCTCGTGATGGCACTGCTCTTCGGTGTTCCGGGCCTGGGCGCCCTCGCTGTGGGCATCATGGCCTGGAGTGGCAGGTGGCGCTCCTGGGCACCGCGCTATGTGTCCATCCGCGCTTCCTCCAGCCGCAACTACGAGCCGCTGCAGGTGGGGCTCGCCGGAGTGATGATTCTCCTTGCCATGGTGCCGCTCACCGCCACCTTGGAGCGTTGGGAGAGTGCCGGGTTACTGTGGACCGTGTTTGCGGTGTTCGCCGTCCCTGTGCTGGTCACAGCCCGCCTCTGGTGGCCGCACCGGCTGACTCCGCGCTGGCACAAGGACTGGATCCGGCGGGGCGGGGACCGGGGAAACTACCAGGTGCCGCTGTGGGGTCCTGCCGAAAAGACCCCTGACCCCGCCGGCGGCCGCAACCCGCGCCGGACACGCTGAAAGGACCCCCTTGTCCAAGCTTTACTTCCGCTACGGCGCCATGAATTCCGGGAAGTCCACCGGGCTCCTGCAGGCCGCGTTCAATTATGAGGAACGGGGCCAGCGGGTCCTGCTGGCCAAGCCCGACGTCGATACCAAGGGCGACACCGACATTGTGTCCCGTCTTGGCATGACGCGGTCCGTGGACTTCCTGATCTCTCCTGACACCTCTATCCGTGGACTCTTCGCCGCCCACGCCGCGGGCGATGACCCCGACGCGCTCCTCGAACACGTGGACCAGAAACCTGTTGCCTGCCTGCTCGTTGACGAGGCCCAGTTCCTGAGCCCCGGGCAGGTGGATGACCTGTTCCGCATCGCCGTGCTCGATAACGTCCCCGTGCTCGCGTACGGCATCCGGACCGACTTCCTGACACACGCCTTCCCCGGGTCGCGACGGCTGCTGGAAGTGGCGCACACGCTCGAGGAGCTGAAGACCATCTGCCGCTGCGGCCGGAAGGCAATCTTCAACACCAGGCGCGTCGGCAGCTCCGTGGTGTTCGACGGGGACCAGGTGGCCATCGACGGCAAGGACGTCTGGTACGAGTCGTTGTGTGGTGCCTGCTACCTCGAAGTTTCCGGTGGCCGGCTCGGTTCCTGACGGCCGGCGCCGCGTCCACTTATCCGGCTGACGGCCAGCCGGTGTACGCCTCCGCCAGGTAGGCCATGCCGTGCCTCGAGGACACCACGGAGTTGAGTTCGCCGAGCTGCCGGGCCCTGGAGAAGTCGTCCGCGTCCACCGGGGTGTGCAGCATGGTGGTCATCCAGTAGGAGAACTGCTGCGCCTTCCACACCCGCTCCAGGGCGCGGTCGCTGAAGGTGTCCAGGAGGTGCGTGGAGCCGGAGTTGTAGTAGCTGTCCAGGCCCTCAAAAAGCACCTTCACATCGTGGATGGCAAGGTTGAGGCCCTTCGCGCCGGTGGGCGGGACGGTGTGGGCGGCGTCGCCGGCAAGGAACAGGTTGCCGTGGCGCATCGGCGTGTGGACGAAGCTGCGGAATGGCAGCACCATCTTGTCGATGACCGGCCCTTCCTTAATCTCGAAGCCGTTGCCGTTGACCCTGCCGCGGAATTCCGCCCAGATCCGGTCATCGTCCCAATCCGCCACATTCTCCTTCGGATCGCACTGGAAGTACATCCGCTGCACAGTCTCGGTACGTTGGCTGATGAGGGCGAACCCGTTGGCCGAGTTGGCGTAGATCAGCTCATCCGAGCTGTGCGGGGCCTCCGCCAGGATGCCGAACCAGGCAAACGGGTATTCGTGGAAGTACCACTTCCGGTGGGCCTCCGGGATCTGGAAACGGCAATGGCTGCGGGAACCGTCGGCTCCCACCAGGAACTCGGCCTGGATCTCGCACTCAACGCCGTCGGCATCGGTGAACCAGACCTTGGGCTTGCCTTCCAGATCGTGGACCGAGGTGTCCGTGACGCTGTAACGGACGTCGCCGCCGTCGGCCTGGCGCCGGGTGGCGAGGTCCAGGAAGACGTCCGTCTGCGGGTACAGCCACACCGACTCCCCCACGAGGTCCTTGAAGTCGATGCGGTGGCTTTCGCCATTGAACCGCAGTTCAATGCCGTCGTGCCGGTCGCCGTCGCGCAGTACGCGGTCTGAGACGCCACTGTCCACAAGCATGTTGACGGTGCCGTGCTCCAGGATTCCGGCGCGGACAGTTTCGGAGATCTCCTGGTGGCTGCGGACCTCGATCACGCTGGACTCAATGCCGGCCTTGGCCAGCAGGTGGGAGAGCATGAGCCCGGCCGGACCGGCGCCCATGATGGCCACCTGGGTGGTGATGACTTTGCGTGCTGCCATGGCTGCGTACTCGCTTCGTTGCGGGGCCCGGAACGGCGTTCCCTGGCCGGTGTGTTGGTCTGGTTACCAGTGTGCGGCGGCGGAGGTGACAGGCGTAACAGCAATTCCGTTCAACGGAATATCGTCGAGGGTCAGGTGTCCAGCTGGCGGGCAATGCCCCGGGCCGCGGTCTGCAGCGCAGGAACCAGGGCCTGCAGCCGCATCTCCCGCAGCGGGACCACGACGCCGAGCGCGGCCACTGCGCGCTGCCGGCGGTCCAGGACGGGGACCGCGATGCCCCACGTGTCCGGATCCACGACGCCGGCAAGCTGCGCGAAGCCCTGGTGCGCCGCTTCGGTGAGCAGGATCCGCAGCTCCTCCGCCGAGACCTGTCCTGCGGCGTCCGCGAACTGCCCGAGGTAGCGGGCCTGGGCGGCCTTGTCCTGGTGCGCCATGAGGGCGAGCCCGGCAGAGGAGACGTGCACCGGCATCCGGCCGGCCACCTTGGCGCGGTTGGCCACGGATCCGCGGTGGGAGAGCCGTTCAACGAAAAGGGCTTCCCAGCCGTCCAGCACCGCCAGGTTCACGTTCTGGTTCAGGACCTGGTGGATATCCTCCATGAAGGGCATTGCCGCCTGCCGGAGCGCGAGGGTCGGCGAATTGCGGTTCACCAGTTCCCACAGCCGCAGGCCCAGCCGGACCGTGCCGCCCGCCCCGGCCTCAAGCAGCCCGTGCGAGGCCAGCTGGCGCACCAGCCGGTGCGTGGTGGTCAGCGGAAGGCCGGCCCGGGATGCCAGGTCCGAGAGCTGCAGGCTGCCGGCCCCTTCGGGGAACGCGGAGATCACACGGACAACCCGGTCCACCACCGAGTCGCCAGAGACTGAATTGGCCATGCCCGTCGCTTCCATTGAATGGTTCGCAGAGTACCAGCGTACCGCTGCAGCCGCCCGGGCAGTGGCTGCAGCGCAGGCACCTGGGCGGGCTGCCGCCGTCGGGCATTCCCGGCACTGCTGCCGGGTTAGGCCTTCCGGAGGCGGCGCCACACTGTTGGTGCCAGCACCACGGCAACTCCCACCGCTGCCCCGATGACCGTTTCGATAATGCGGTCCCGGAGCAGGATGGCCGGTGAGGCAGGGACCACCAGCAGCGTGGAGATCAGGGCCAGCGGCGTAACGAACACCTGAGCCACCAGGTACTGACGGATGATGAACATCTCCGCGCCGAACTGGCACAGCGCCATGACCAGCACGGTCTGCCACGGTTCCAGGTTCAGGAGGAGGATCCCGGCCAGGACCACCAGTCCCAGGACGGTACCGATGATTCTCTGCGCGCCACGGCGGACACGGTGCCGGGTGGTATGGCCCACCAGGGGCACAACGGCAGCCACCATGGCCCAGTAATTGTGGCCGAATCCCAGCCGCTGCCCGGCCCACGTGGCCAGGGAGCCGGCTAGCCCGGCCGCCACCAGGTATCCCAGGCCTTCAAGCCACGCCGCGCGCCGCTCATCGGCGGTCCGGCGCAACGGCCGCGGGCGCGTCCAGGGTGTGCGGTGGCCCGGCAGCACCCGGGATGAGAAACCGATCAGCAGGCAAAAGGCCGTCACGAGCACGGACACCAGCATGCCTTCAGCGATCGGTGGCTGGTTGGGAATGGAGGCAATGGCGGCGAAGGCGAAGATGTGGAACAGGGATCCGGCAGGCCGGAGCCGGAACCAGGAGATAGCCACTGAGCAGCCACCCGCCACCAGGGTGGTGGCAAGGACCAGGAGCCACGTGGTGCCGGGTCCGTCGAGCCCCAGCACCCCGCCTGCCCGGGCGGCAAGGGAGGCGAGCAGGATCACCAGCAGCATCAGCAGCCCGGCCCGGAGCTGGAGGGCGAACCGCGTGCCGTGGGGTTCGCCGCGGCCGTAGATGCCGGTGAACGCCCCGAAGGACGCGAAGATGGCAAGGTCCAGGCGGCCCAGCAGCACCAGCGCCAGGAGGGGGACGAACACGCCAACCGCGCAGCGCAGGGCGGGGTGGTGGTCCTTGTTGCCGGGGGCGATGCTGAACATCTCCGCGAGGATCTTCACGTGGGTAGGGCGCCTTCCTGCAGTCTGCATGTGACGGGCGGCCGCGCTGACGTCCACGTAAATCCTACGTCGGCTGCCGTTCCCACGATCGGAACGGCGGGGCAACACCGCCGAAACAGCACCACGTGATCCTTGAGACATGAAGCCCACCGCAAGCAATCCTGCAGCGGACTTGAGCTGCGAAGTCTGCGGCCTGATGCCGGAACCCACCAAGACCCGCCTCACGCTGGCCAACATCGCCGTGATGCTTCCCATCGAACTTCTTGTCCATGCCCTCGTCGTAGGAACCCACCTGCCCTACCTGGCCAAGGTGCTGGTGCTCACCCTGACCGCCACCGTCCTGGTCATCTGGGTCGCCGAGCCATCCGCAGCGCGCGTTCTTCGCCGCTGGCTGCACGCCCCCGCCCTCCGGCACCGCAGGCAGCTGGGCAGTGCGCCGTCGCTGTGGCGGGCGCGCACCGTGCTGCTGGACACGCCGGGCTCGCTGCAAAAGGTCACGAAGGCGCTGGCCCGCCTGGACACCAACATCCTCGGCATCCATGTCCACCCGGTGGCCGGCGGTGTGTTGGACGAGTTTGTGCTCGCGGCCCCTGGGGATATCAGCGAGCGCCAGCTGCTGGAGGCGCTGCACGACGGCGGCGGCTCGAGGTCGCATGTCTGGCCCACCACTGCGCTGGCCATGGCGGACGGGCAGACGAAAGCCCTGAGCCTCGCTGCCCGGATCGCGGACGCGCCGGAGGAACTGCCGTTGGCCGTCGCTGAGCTGCTGCGGGCCCGGATCCTGACTCCGGCGGAGGCCACGCTGGAAAGGCACGACGCCGGGACGCGCCTGAAGGTCCCCACCGCATGGCACGGTCCCCTCACCTTTGTCCGTCCCGGCGAGCCGTTCACTCCCGCAGAGTCGGCCCGCGCGCACCGGCTCGCCGAGCTCGCCGAGATTCTGGCGCACCGGCCGGTGTCCGGGACTTCCGGTTAGCCGGGAGTCCCGGCACTACATACGTACGGTGAGGGCGGACGGTTCAAGCGTCATCAGCACGTGCTTGCCCTCGCCCTCGTGGTCACCGTCCAGCTGGTAATCGTCGTTGTGTTCCAGGGTGATTTCCACGGTCTTGCCCTGGTAGTACTCCACCGAGGTGTCCTTGGTCCTGCCCTTGCCGATGATGCCGGCGATCACGGACAGCCAGCCAAGCTTCCCCCTGGGGGCAAGGACAGCGACGTCCAGCAGTCCGTCATCCACCTTGGCGTCCGGGAAAATCTCCAGTCCGCCCTGGACCTTGCCGCAGTTGCCCACCATGACGCTGCGGACTCCGCGGTGCACCACTTCCTTGCCGTCAATGGCGATCGTGGCCTTCACTGGCTTCCCGGGGAGGTTGCGGATCCCGGCGTCCACGTAGGCAAGCCAGCCCACCTTGTCCTTGAGGTCCTCGTTGGTGTCCGCCATGATGGTGGCGTCGTAGCCGACCCCGGCCATGACCAGGAACACCTGTTCCTTGTCGGGATCGTTCCGGACGGCGCGGACGACGTCGATCTTCCGTTCCGACCCCGCGAGCGCACCGGCCATGGCGCCGTCGAAATCCGTCACGTCCATGCCCAGGTTGCGGGCCAGCAGGTTTCCGGTGCCGAACGGAAGCAGGCCCATGGGTACGTCACCACCGGCGAGGACCTCGGCCACGCAGCGCACGGTGCCGTCGCCGCCGGCCGCGATGACGAGGTCAGCACCCTGTTCAAGTGCTTCCTTTGCCTGCCCTAC
The DNA here is from genome assembly GCA_963807805.1 of uncultured Actinomycetota bacterium. Lineage (GTDB taxonomy): Bacteria > Actinomycetota > Actinomycetes > Actinomycetales > Micrococcaceae > Arthrobacter. Next base: position 415,265 of record CAWECX010000007.1, read on the forward strand.
GCCCGGATCTTCCTTGGTGGTCTCCAGCCAGATGGGCTCACCCCAGCCGTTCTCCGAGCAGTGCTTGGCGGCGAGGGCCTGCACGTCAACGTCCACGGGCTTGGCAGGGTTGATGATGATGGCCGCGCGTTTGAGGGCGGGTGAACCGTTGGCAGTCATGGTGTCCTTCGAAGTGACGTGGAGGTGCCTTGGAACAAAGCGTACTTGCCGTTCCGGTGGATCGCGTCAGCGGACGCCCGCAGCACGGGTCAGGGCCGGTTTTGTTGCTGCCGGCCGGCTGCCCCGGACCCGGCGTTCCGGGCCTCTGCGCCAGTGGCCTCTGCGTTGCGGGCGTTGGTCCTGGCCGACCGGATGATGGTGAAGACCCCGAGGGCATCCACCGCGGCGATGACGGCGATCATCCAGTAGAGGCCCTGGGAGGCCACGAGGATCATGCCGACCACGCCGGTGGCCACTGCCATGATCACCGGAAGGAGCCAGGCGGGCCGGGACTGCCCCGTGGTGGAGGCCGAGTCCGGGGTTCGCTGGGGGTCGCTCATCTGTCATTTCTCCTGGTGGTGTCTGGAAGCGGCGTCATCCTACGGTCAGGAGGCTACAGGGCTTTTACCGCGCCGAGCACTTTGGCCAGGGAGTCCTTGGCGTCGCCGAAGAGCAGGGAGGTCTGCGGCTCGTACAGCAGTTCGTTTTCGATGCCGGCGAACCCGGGCCGCATGGACCGCTTGAGGAAGATCACCTGGCGGGCGTCGGCGACCTCCAGGATGGGCATGCCGTAGATCGGCGAGCCTGACGACGTTTTCGCCGCCGGGTTCACGACGTCGTTGGCGCCCACCACCAGCGCCACGTCCGCCATGCGGAACTCGGAGTTGATCTCGGCCATCTCCTTCAGTGACTCGTACGGCACATTGGCCTCGGCCAGGAGCACGTTCATGTGGCCGGGCATGCGCCCCGCCACGGGATGGATCGCGAAATCAACCTCGATGCCGCGGTCTTCGAGGGCCAGCGCCAGTTCGGCGGCTGTGTGCTGCCCCTGCGCCACCGCCAGGCCGTACCCGGGAACAATGATCACCCGCTGCGCGTAGCCGAGCAGCACGGCCACATCCTCCGGGCTGGAGGACCTGACCGGACGCTCGCTCACGGCCGTGGACCCCGCCGTCGACCCTCCCTTGAAGGCGCCGAACAGGATGCCGGCGACGCTGCGGCCCATGGCTGCGGCCATGGCCCGGGTCAGGATGGTGCCCGAGGCGCCCACCAGGGTGCCCGCCACCACCAGGAGGACATTGCCCAGGACAACGCCGGAGGCGGCGACAGCCAGTCCCGTAAAGGCGTTCAGCAGCGAGATGACGATGGGCACGTCCGCGCCGCCCACCGGCAGGACCAGCAGGGCGCCGGCAGCCAGGCCCAGCACCATCAGCAGCACAGCGAGCGGCAGGGACCCGGTGAGGACAACCGCGACGGCGGTACCCACCGCGGCCAGCAGGACCGCTGCCATCACCACGGGCAGTCCCGGGAACACCACGGGCCGGGTGGTCATCAGTTCCTGGAGCTTGGCGAACGTCACCCCGGATCCGGCAAAGGAAACCGCTCCCACCAGCAGGGTGAAAACAATCGCCAGCCGCACCCAGGGGTCCCCGGTATGACTGAGCTCCAGCAGCGCCACCAGCGCCGCCGCCCCGCCGCCCACCCCGTTGAAAAGGGCAACCAGCTGGGGCATCTGGGTCATCTTGACCCGGCGGGCAACCGGCGCGGCCACCGCGGTCCCCACAGCGATGGCACCGATGATCCAGGGAATGTTGTCCAGCCGGGCGGACAGGAACACGGTGATGACGGCGAGGAGTGCGCCGAAAGCGCCGATGAGGTTGCCCCTGCGGGCGGTCCGCGGCGAGCTGAGTCCTCGAAGGGCGAGGATGAAGAAGACTGCTGCGGCGAGGTACAGCAGCGAGGTCCAGACCGGATCGAGGATGCTCATTTCCGGTCCCCGTGCGCAGCGCCAGTACCGGTTCCGCCAGTACGGGCGGGCTCTTTCCTGCCGTGGAACATGTGCAGCATCCGGTCGGTCACCACAAAGCCGCCCACGAGGTTGGCGGTGGCCAGCACGACGGCGAGCAGCGCCACCGCGAGGACAAGGGCGTCTGCGGCCTGGCCCGCGACGATGATGGCACCGACCAGGATGATGCCGTGGATGGCGTTGGCCCCGGACATGAGCGGCGTGTGCAGCGTGCTGGAGACCTTGGAGACCACCTCGAAGCCGACGAATACCGCCAGTACGGTGACCGTCAGCAGGCTCATTCCATCCATCAGCTTTCCCCCTCGTTCGCAACCCGCGGCGCGTGGTCCGGCGGCGGTGGAATCAGTGCCGCCAAAGCCTCGGCCGTGGGCAGGTGCCGCACCGCGCCGTCGTGCGTGAGGCACGCACCGGAGATGACCGCGTCGTCGAAATCAGGCACCACCGTGCCGTCGCGGGTCATCAGCGCCAGGAGGTTGGCCACGTTCTTGGCATAGAGCCGGGACGCATCCGAGGCCATCGCGGATGGCGCGTCCTTAAGTCCCACCAGCGTGACATGGCCCTGCCCGTCTGCGGTGGGTACCAGGAGGTCCTCGCCGGCCACCACGCCCTCGACGTTGCCGCCTGATTCCGCGGCGAGGTCCACCACAACGGATCCAGGGCGCATGCCCTGCATCATCTGGCGGCTCACCAGCAGCGGTGCCCGCCTGCCGGGGACGGCCGCCGTCGTAATCAGGACATCCGCCAGCGCAACGTGCGGGGCGAGGAGTTCGCGCTGGAGCGCGCCGCGGTCCGCGCTGAGTTCCCGGGCGTAGCCGCCGGATGCCTCGGCCGTTTCCAGATCCAGTGTGATGAACGTGCCTCCCATGGATGCGACTTCGTCGGCCGAGGCGGGGCGGATGTCATTGGCCGAGACCCGGGCGCCGAGCCGCTTGGCCGTGCCGATGGCCTGGAGTCCGGCCACCCCGGCTCCGAGCACCAGGACGCGGGCCGGCGGGACCGTTCCGGCGGCCGTCATGTAGAGCGGGAAGAACCGCGGCAGCCGGATGGCGGCCTCCAGCACGCACCGGTAACCGGCCACGAGGGCCTGGGAACTGAGGGCGTCCATGGACTGCGCCCGGGAAATCCGCGGCACCAGTTCGAGGGCGAACGAGGTGACTCCGGCGTCGGCCAGAGCCTGTACGGTGCCTAGTTCAGAGGACGGCGAGGCCAGTCCTACGGTAAACGCCCCGGGCTTCAGGGCCTTGGCGGTTGCAGGTTCCAGCGGCCGGACATGGACAAGGATGTCCAGGTCCCCGGGGTTGAGGGTCCCGACGATGCCCGCCCCGGCGAGCCCGTACTCGTGGTCGACGTAACCTGCAGCGCTGCCCGCGCCGGCCTCGAGGACGATCTCCAGGCCGAGCCCGGCCAGCTGCTTGACGGTTTCGGGGGTGGCGGCCACCCGCCGTTCACCCTCATGCCGTTCCCGCGCTATGCCCAGTTTCACCCGCCGACTCCCCTCGCTGACGAGTGCGGCAGGGCCTCATGGTTGGATGCCTCCGTCCGGTTGACCGGCGGGAACGTCGCGGAGCGGCACTGCTGCACGTAGTTGGCTAGAGTCTATGGCCCGCCACGCAAACTGGCAGCAATTCCGCGGGAATCGATGGTGCGGCCCACCGGAACCCGGCACAGTAATCAGCGCCGGGCGCTCAAGTCCGCTGAGACCTGCGTGGCCGTGGCCACGATTTCCTGCGCCACCGAGGCCAGGTATTCCTCCGGGTCGGGCCGGGCTGCGACGGACTGGGCCTGGAGCGAGACATTGACTGCCGCCACCACCTTGGCGGGGCCGTCGTAGACCGGGGCTGCCACGGACATCAGTCCCAGCTCCAGCTCCTGGTCCAGCAAGCACCACCCTTGGGCACGGACTTTCTCCAGCTCAGAGAGCAGGTCCGGCACGGTTCCCAGGGCACGCGGCGTCAGCGGCTTGATCTCCGCCGCCGCCAGGTAAGCCTTCAGTTCGGCAGGCGGGAGGGCTGCCAGCAGGACCCGCCCCATGGACGTGGCGTACGCGGGAAAGCGCGTCCCTACCGTGATGCCCACGTTCATGATCCGCCGCGTGGTGACCCTGGCGATGTACGCGATGTCCGGCCCGTCCAGCACGGCCGCTGACGTGGATTCTCCCAGCTTCAGGGAGAGCTCCTCCAGGTGCGGCTGCGCGAGCTGCGGCAGCGAAAGGCCCGAAAGGTAGGCGTAGCCCAGCTGAAGCACCTTGGCGGTCAGGGCAAAGGTCTTGCCGTCAGTCCGGACGTAGCCGAGCTCCACCAGCGTGTGCAGGAAGCGCCGCGCCGTGGCCCGCGTCAGGGCTGTGCGGCCGGCCACCTCGGTCAGCGTCATGACCGGGTGCTCTGTGTCGAACGCCCGGATCACAGCCAGCCCCCGCGCCAGGGACTGGACATACTGGTCACTCGCCTGCGGAGCGGCCTGCGGGTGTGCTGATACGGCGTCGGTCATGGTTACCAATCCTAGGCGGTGCCACTTGTGTGGCCCGCTCTGCGCCCCTGGAAGCTGTTGGGGGACGCAGAGCGGGCCACACAACGAAGATTAGGTAGCAGCCTTCAGGGGAACCGGCACGAGTTCCTGGAGCTCCGCCAGGGTGCAGCCGAACGTCTCCCGGACCGAGACGCCGTCAGGCCCGGTCAGGAAAACGGCCTTGTCCGTATAGACGCGCGTGACGCACCCGACGCCGGTGAGCGGGTAGGTGCACGCTTCCACGATCTTGGAGGCGCCGTCGCGGGTCAGGAGCGTCATCATCACGAACACGTCCTTGGCGCCCGTGGCCAGGTCCATGGCACCGCCGACGGCGGGAATGGCACCGGGTGCCCCGGTGTGCCAGTTGGCGAGGTCGCCGGTCACCGATACCTGGAACGCGCCCAGCACGCAGATGTCCAGGTGCCCGCCACGCATCATGGCGAAGGAGTCGGCGTGGTGGAAGTAGGACGCCCCGGGCAGCTCGGTGACGGGGATCTTGCCGGCGTTGATGAGGTCCTCGTCGATCTGGCCGCCCGTGGCCTCCGGGCCCATGCCCAGCATTCCGTTCTCGGTGTGCAGGGTGATGTCCTGGTCCCCGGTGAGGTAGTTCGACACCAGGGTGGGCTGGCCGATTCCCAGGTTGACGAACGAGCCAGGCTTGATGTCCTTGGCCACGAGCCGGGCGAGGTCGTCACGGCCCAGCGGTGTCGCGGACGTCTGGATGGAAGTTTCGATGCTCATCTCAGGCCGCCTTCACTGAATTATTCACACGGACAACGGTGTTGACGAAGATTCCCGGGGTGACCACGTTCTCCGGGTCCAGCGCCCCGGTGGGGACGATTTCGGAAACCTGGACAATGGAGTGCCTGGCGGCGGCCGCCATGATGGGACCGAAATTCCGGGCGGTCTTGCGGTACACAAGGTTGCCCTTGCCGTCGGCCTTCAGCGCCTTGATCAGTGCGACGTCCGCGTGGAGCGGGGTTTCGAAGACCTGGCCGCGGCCGTCGATGATGCGGGTTTCCTTGCCCTCGGCCAGCATGGTGCCGTACCCGGTGGGGGTGAAGAACCCGCCGATGCCGGCGCCGGCGGCCCGGATGCGTTCGGCGAGGTTGCCTTGGGGCACCAGCTCCAGTTCGATCTCACCGGCCTTGTACTTGGCGTCGAAATGCCAGGAATCTGACTGCCGCGGGAAGGAGCAGATCATCTTCTTCACCCGGCCTTCCTTGATCAGCAGCGCCAGGCCCTGGTCGCCCTGGCCGGCGTTGTTGTTCACCACCGTCAGCTCCTTGGCCCCGCACTCAAGCAGCGCGTCAATCAGCTCAAACGGCTGCCCGGCGTTCCCGAACCCGCCGATCATCACCGTGGAACCGTCCTTGATCCCGGCCACGGCATCGGCCACGGTGTCTACGAAATTCAGCATCTCTCTCAGCCCTTCACTGGTTTTGCCGACCGGGCGGCCGTGACGTTTTCGAGGACGACGGCGAGGCCCTGGCCCACGCCGATGCAGATCGCCGCGACACCCCAGCGTTCGCCGGAGGCCTGCAGCGACCGGGCCAGGGTGCCCAGGATCCTGGTCCCGGACGCACCCAGCGGGTGGCCCATCGCGATCGCCCCGCCATGGGCGTTCACGATCGAAGGGTCAATACCCCAGGCGTTGATGCACGCCAACGACTGCGCAGCGAACGCTTCGTTCAGCTCGACGGCGCCCACCTGGTCCCAGCCGATGCCGGCCTTCGCGAGGGCCTTGTTCGCCGCTTCCACCGGGGCGTACCCGAAGAACTGCGGATCGTTGCCGTGCGCACCGCGCCCGGCGATCCTCGCCAGCGGGTCCAGCCCGAGCAGCCCCGCGGCAGCCTCGGACCCCACCCAGGCCGCGGAGGCGCCGTCGGACAACGGCGACGCGTTCCCGGCCGTGACCGTCCCGTCCTCGGCACGGAACACCGTCTTCAGCCCGGCGAGCTTCTCCGCCGACGAACCGGCCCGGATTCCCTCGTCCCGGACCAGGTCCGTGCCCGGCACAGGGGTCACCAGGTTGTCGTAGAACCCCTCGTCCCACGCCGCGGCGGAGAGGTTGTGCGAGGCGGCGGCAAACTCGTCCTGCTGCTCCCGGGTCACGCCGTACTTCTCGCGCAGCCGCTCGGTGGCCTCGCCCAGGGAAATGGTCCACTCCTTCGGCATCGCCTTGTTCACCAGCCGCCAGCCCAGCGTGGTGGACGCCAGGGTCATATCCCCGGCCGGGTACGGCTTCTCCGTCTTCGGCAAGACCCACGGGGCACGGGACATCGACTCAGCCCCACCCACCAGGACCAGGTCAGCATCACCGGCGTTGACCTGGCGGGACGCGATGATCGCGGCGTCCAAAGACGATCCGCACAAACGGTTCACCGTAGTGCCCGGAATCGACACCGGCAGCCCCGCCAGCAGCGTGCCCATCCGGGCGATGTTGCGGTTCTCCTCACCGGCGCCGTTCGCGTTGCCGAACACCACCTCATCAATCCTCTCCGGATCAAGGCCCGGGGCGCGCTGCACGGACTCCCTGATCACGTGCGCGGCAAGGTCATCCGGACGCACCCCCGCCAAACCGGAGCCGAACTTCCCGAACGGAGTGCGCACAGCATCGTACACAAAAGCCTGTTTCATGATTTATTGCCCGTGTCTTTCTGTATCAATGTCGGCGTTGTCGATTGCATGGAACACCTGTTGCGCTGTCTTGAAAGCCGTATTCGCCGAGGGGACGCCGCAGTAAATGGCTGTCTGCAGCAGGATTTCCTTGATGTCGTCCCGGCTGAGGCCGTTGGTGAGGGCTGCGCGGATGTGCATGGCCAGTTCTTCCCAGTGCCCGTGCGCCACCATCGCGGTAATGGTGACGGCGGAGCGCATCTGCCGGGTCAGGCCCGGCCGCGTCCAGATGCCGCCCCAGGCGATGCGGGTGATCATGTCCTGGAAATCCTCCGTGAAGGAGTCCTTGCTGGCGTTGGCCCGGTCCACGTGCGCGGCGCCCAGCACCTCGCGCCGGACCGCCATGCCGCCGTCGTAAATGTCCTGGCTGGTGGCGTCCGGCTGGACCACTCCGTTGCGCTCGGCGCCGTCCGCGCCGCTCACTGGGCCGCTCCGGACGTTTCGCTCCAGCTGATGAGGTTCTTCAGCAGTTCGGCAACGTGGCCGGGTGCCTCGGCCGGGGCAAGATGCGCCACACCGCCGAGCGTCACGGCGTTGGCGGTGCCGCCCCCGGCGGTGATGCCGGCCGCCACTTCTTCAGCGAACGACGGCGGCGCCACAGCGTCCTCCGCGCCGGCCACGGCCTGGGTGGGAACCCGGATGCTGCCCAGCTCGGCGCGGACGTCGAAGGCGGCCAGCGCCTCACAGCAGAAGGCGTAGCTGAACCGGTCAGCGTCACGCAGGGCGTGCAGGAGGCGGCTGCTGACCTCAGGTTCACGGTCCATGAAGCCGGCGGCGAACCAGCGCTCCGCGGAGCCTTGGATCATCACGGGCGTGCCCTGGCTGCGGACCGTTTCGGCGCGTTCCAGCCAGCCTTCGGGGGTGCCCAGCTTCGCGCCGGAGCACTGGACGGAGAGGCTTTTGAGCCGTTCGCCATGCTTGATGCCCAGTTGCAGGCCGGTGGCCCCGCCGAGGGAGACCCCGGCGTAATGGAACTTCTCACCCGGGGCGATTGAATCGACAAGTCCGACGACGGCGTCCGCCAGGTCTGCGACGCTGAAGGTTTCGGTGGCTGCCGGTGATACGCCGTGGCCCGGGAGGTCCCAGGCGATGACGTCGACGTCCGTGCCCAGCAGGGCGCCGGCCTGGGTCCACAACACCGAGGACGTCCCCAGGGAAGGCCCCACTACCAGCAGCGGCCTGTCGCCCAGCGGGCGCTGGGGCGAGAGCAGTACTGCCTTGATTGTCGGTCTAGCCACGGGAGTCTCCATTCAGGTCTGTTGGGGTCTGGATGTCTTGGTTGGAACCCGCAGGTGCTGACTGCGTGCCGGCGAACTCGGGGTAGGCGGCCAGGATGCGGTGGGAGATTTCGACGGCCTGCCCAAGGTAGCTGGCAGGATCCAGCAGCTGTACGAGCTGGTCGTCAGACACGGTGCCGGCCGGGACGGCGGCACGCAGCAGGCGCCGGTACGTTGCAGGCTGCTCTGCGGGGGCGGCCTGGAGCGTCCGGTCCACTACCTCCTGTAGCTGCTGCTTGCCGGTCCGGCCGTCGGCCGAGACATCGAGGAGCGGTGCCACAGCGGCGGACACCCCTTCGCTGAGCAGCAGCGGACCGGAGAGTTCCAAATTACGGCGCATTGCTTCCGGGAACACCTGGAGGCCTTCGGTGAGCTCCCGCAGATGACCGGCCGAGCCCAGTGCCAGGCGGAGCAGTTCCCGCAGGGCCGGCCACTCGGTGTGCCATGCGCCGTCGGGGCGCTCATCGTTGAAATTGGCAGCGGCCAGGTGCAGCTGCGCGGCCAGGTTCGGGGCCTGCAGTGCCGCGCTGCGGACCAGCACGGACAATACGGGGTTCTGCTTCTGTGGCATGGCTGAGGACACGCCACGGCCGGCAGCCCGGGGCTCGGCGAGCTCGCCCACCTCCGGCCGGCTGAGGAACAGCACGTCGGAAGCAATCTTGCCCAGCGCATCCGTCACGGCCGTCAGGGCATCCCCCAGCGCGGTGACGGCCAGCCGGTTGGTGTGCCAGGGCGCCGGCGCTGCCGCCAGGCCCAGCTGTGCCGCCAGGTTGCCCGAGAGGTCAAAGGGTGATTCCACCGAGTCTTTGGTCAGCACGGTCCCGGCAGCAAGGGTTCCGGCGGCGCCGCCGGTCTGCAGCGGCAGCTCGACGCCCTCGAGGCGGCGGGCCGCAGCGGCCAGCCCGTGGAACCACTGCGCGGATTTGAGCCCGAACGTGAACGGCAGCGAGTGCTGCGTCAGGCTCCTGCCCACGCACAGCGTGTCCGCATGCTGTTCCGCCAACGCGGCCAGCGCCGTCGTGATCCCCCGCAGGTCTGCCCGGAGCGCCGCCACGGCGTTGCGGGCCAGCAGCATCAGCGCGGAGTCCAGGACGTCCTGGCTGGTCAGCGACGTGTGGACGGCCCGCAGGGCACCGATTCCCGCGGTATCCAGGGCCTTGACTTCGGCGCGGAGGTCAGCAAGCAACGGGATGACGGGGTTGGCCCCGCCCTGCGCCCGGACGGCGATCCCGGCAACGTCGTAGCGGCCGGCGTCTGCGGCCGATGCCACGACGGCGGCGGAACCGGCAGGTGCCAGGCCAGCCTTCTCGAGCACCGACGCCCACCCGGCCTCGACGGCGAGGATGGCCGCAAGGACCGCCCGGTCACCGGTCAGCGCCGCCACCAGGGGCGACGCCGACACGGGGCTGAGGAGGCCGACGTCACCATCCGGCGCATGGGAGGAAGTCACTGCTCGGCGCCCCCGGCAGGACCCTCGAAGTCGAGGAAGACCGTTTCGCCCTCACCCTGCAGGCGGACGTCCCAGGTGAGGCCGCCGTCGGCGTCGCGGCGCGCAATCAGCGTGCTGCGGCGGTCCGCGTCAAGGGAGGACAGCAGCGGGTCATTCGCCAGTGCCGCTTCGTCCTCGGGGAGGTAGATGCGGGTGAACAGCCGGTTGGTCAGGCCGCGGGCAAAAATGGCCACGGCGATGAACGGTGCGGCGCCAGGTCCTGTGGGTCCGGGGTTGACGGTGGTGAAGGTGAACACTCCGCTGTTGCCCACGGAGCTTCGGCCAAAACCGGTGAAGCTGTAGCCGTCGCGGACCAGCGAGCCGGTCTTCTGCACCACGTTGCCCTCGGAGTCGGGCTGCCAGATTTCCAGGATGGCGTCCGGGACGGTTGCTCCGGAGCCGTCATACACGGTGCCCTGGAGGCGGATGGATCCGGGCGAGCCGGGCGCCAGCAGTTCGCGGTCCTTCTCATAGGGCAGGGCGTAGCCGAAGAACGGGCCGACCGTCTGGCCGGGGGTGGGGGTCAGTTTCGTGGAGTTGCCCATGGTCTATTCCTCATCGCCTTCTACGCCAAGTGCTTCGTTTTCGGTCCAGGTCCGCTTGGGGCCGGTCAGGACGATGTCCCAGTTGTAGCCCAGCGCCCACTCCGGCTCGGTGAGGTTGTGGTCGTACGTGGCCACCAGGCGGTCGCGGGCATCCTGGTCCACGATGGTCTGGTAGATGGGATCCAGCGGGAAGAGCTGGTCGCCCGGGAAGTACATCTGGGTGATGATGCGCTGGGTGAACTCGGTGCCGAACATCGAGAAGTGGATGTGCGCCGGACGCCAGGCGTTCAGGTGGTTCTTCCAGGGGTAGGCACCGGGCTTGATGGTGGTGAACCGGTACGAGCCGTCCGGCCCGGTGATGCAGCGGCCGACGCCGGTGAAGTTGGGGTCCAGCGGGGCGGGGTGCTGGTCACGTTTGTGGATGTACCGGCCCGCGGCGTTGGCCTGCCAGATTTCAACCAGCTGCCCGGCCACCGGGCGGCCGTCGCCGTCCAGCACCCTGCCGGCCACGATGATCCGCTCACCCTGCGGTTCACCGTTGTGCTGGATGGTCAGGTCCGATTCCAGGGCGTGGACGTCCTGGTGCCCGAACGCCGGTGAATACAGCTCGATGGTCTCCGGGTCTGCGTGGTGCAGGCTCTTGGTGGGGTGCCGCAGGATGCTGCTGCGGTAGGGCGGGTAGTCCAGCCGCGGCTGGGTCTCTGCTGCGGCGCCGCCCTTGAGGGCACGGGCGTAGGCCTCGCCGATGGAGTTGATCTCTGCACTGAGATCCTGCTGTGTCTCCACTGCTGCGTCCAGGGGCGTATGCCCGGCCTTGGGTTCGGCAGGGGGTACGAGCTCGTCCGTTTCACGCTGGGCGCTGGTTTCTTCCGGCACGGCTGGCTCCTTTCTCATTTTCTGGTTGGTGTTGCTGATCGTCGTTGGCTCAGGTGCGGTGCAGGTAGTCGTACTGGACGGCGTGCCGGACCGGGGCGTTCGGGGCGCCGTATCCGTCGTAGCCGCCGCGGCGTTCCACCATTTCGAAGAACACGCTGCCCACGGTGGCGGTGTAGAAGTGGAGGAACTCGCCGTCGGCGTCGCGGTCGTACAGGAGGTTCAGTTCCTGCAGGGTGGCCAGGAACTCCGGGTCGAGTCCGAACCGGGCATCGAGGTCCTCGTAATAGTTGGCAGGGATCTGCAGGAACTCCAGCCCGCGGGCCTTGCAGTCCCGGGCGGTGGCCACGAGGTCGTCCACGGCGAAGGCGATGTGTTCCTGGTACGTCCTCCGCTGCGCGGAGGCGCCGCCGTCGGGACCTGCAGTGCCGGAACCGCCGGCGGCACCGTCCTGCTGGATGAGCGGGGCGAGGTTCAGCACCAGCCGGACGGCGCGGTCCCCGGTGAGCATCACCTGGGACCGGACCAGGCCGGTGGGGCTAGGCACCTCCGCGAACGGCTGCGGCTCCAGGGCGAGGGCGCTGGTGTAGAAGAGGACGGCCTCGTCAAAGTGCTGCCACGGCTGGGCCAGGTTCACGTGGTCCACCACGGCGGTGGCACCGGCGGCCGGGACTTCCAGCCCCGCACCGAACTCGCGGGTCCACGCAGCGGTGCCGTCCGGGCTGCCCTGGCACAGGAAGATCTCCGTGGAGTCCGGGGCGGCGAAACCCTGGAACACTTCCTCGTTGGCCTGGCTCTTGCGGGGAACCGCCGGGGCCTTGAGCTGCCGGGCCCGGGCGGAGGCAATCACGGGGGAATCGACGTCGAACCCCAGGGCTGCGATGGCGGGCGAGGAATCCACGGCGTCCGCAGCGGCTTCGTTGATGATCACCCGCGCGTGGCCCATGGTCCACAATTGCACGTCCTTGGTGCGGTGTCTGCCGTTGAATTCAAATCCCAGCTGGCCCAGCACTTTTTCCAGCCCGGCGGGGTCCGCAGCCTTGACCTCGGCGAAGTTGAAGCCGGCCGGTTCGGCAACCTGCGGGAGGGTTGCCAGTTCCATGGGATAACGACGCCGGGCGGCGGCCTGGGTGCCGCTGGTCACCGCTGCCCCGCCTGAGGGCAGGAGCGGAGCGTTGGCCTGCAGCCATTTGGCGCTCTGTTCCTCCAGCCAGATGAGCGAGCGCATGCCGTCGACGGCGGTGCGTTCCACGTCCGACTGGCGGAAGACGTCATTGAAGATTTCCAGCGACACCGGGCCGGCATACCCGGCGCGGACCACGTGGCCCATGAACTTGGCCAGCTCGAACTGGCCTTCGCCAGGGAAGACCCGGTAGTGACGGCTCCACGACAGGACGTCCATGGAGAGCTTGGGGGCATCGGCAACCTGGACGAAGAAGATCTTCTCCGGGCTGAAGGCCTCGATGGGGGCGGTGTCCCAGTCGCGGGACAGGATATGGAAGGAGTCCAGGCACGTGCCCAGGCTGGGGTGGTCCACGGCTTCGACCAGGCGGTGGGCGTGCTCGTAGTCGCTGACGAACTTGCCCCAGGCCAGCGCCTCGTAGGCAACCTTCACGCCGTGGTCCCCGGCCAGTGCCGCGAGTTGGCCCAGCTGTTCTGTCCGGAGGTCGTCGCTGTCAATGGTGGCCGTGGCCACGTTGGAGCACACCAGGATGGTGTCCATGCCCAGCCGTCCCATGAGCCGGAACTTGGCCTGCGCGCGGCGGAGGTTGGCAGCGAGCAGGTCTCCGGAGACGCTGTCGAAGTCGCGGAAGGGCTGGTAGAGGTCCAGGGTCAGGCCGAGGTCTTCGGCCATTTTGCGGACATCCTCCGGGGTCCAGGGCGAGGTCACCAGGTCCTGCTCGAAAATCTCGATGCCGTCAAAGCCCGCAACGGCGCAGGCCTGCATCTTTTCCTTCAGGGTGCCGGAGAGGCAGACTGTGGCGATTCCGGTGCGCATCAGGCAGCCACCTCTTCAGCGGCTACGAGTTCCAGGAAGTGGCCGCGCATCCGGTCCGCGTCGGCCTCGAGTCCGGTGAAGATCCGGAATGCATCTGCTGCCTGGCCTACCGCCATGCGGCCGCCGTCCAGGACGTCGCAGCCTTTGGCGCGCGCGCCGCGGACCAGTTCGGTCTCGATGGGGCGGTAAACGATGTCCGCGACCCAGTGCCGGGACTCCAGCAGGTCCAGGTCCAGCGGGACGCCCGGATGGGCGGCCATGCCCACCGGCGTGCAGTGCACCAGCCCGTCAGCTGACGGCAGGAGCTGCGGCAGCTCCGCCGTCGTACGCGCCGTAACGGTGCTGTCCGGGAAGAAGCCGGCCAGCTCCGCTGCCCGGGCCGCGGAGCGCTCCGGATCCATGTCCACCAGGTCAAGTGTCCTGACGCCTGCGGTGAGCAGGGCATAGGCGACGGCGGACCCGGCACCGCCTGCGCCGAGCTGGACCACGCGGTCCAGTTTCGCGCCAGGGAGGCCGGAAGCAAGCGCCGAGGCGAAGCCGGAGAAGTCGGTGTTGTGGCCAATGAAGCGGCCATCTTCGATGACCACCGTGTTGACGGCTCCGAGCCGGAGGGCGTCCGGGGAGATATCGTCCAGGTGCTGCAGCACCAGCTGCTTGCAGGGGTGGGTGATGTTGAGGCCGTTGAAGCCCAGGCTGCGGGCACTGCGGAGCAGTTCTCCCACGGCCTCGCCGGTCAGGCCGAGTTCCAGCAGGTCGATGGGCCGGTAGAGGTAACGCAGCCCCTGCACGTCACCTTCACGTTCGTGCATAGGGGGGGTGAGTGACGGCATCACGCCATCGCCGACCAGTCCCACGAGGTAGGACTCAGTTCGATTACTCATCCGTGCAGCTCCTTTGATAACGGCACCAGGCGGGCGGCGCAGCCTCCGGCGTGCGTGGCGGGCCCGGTGATAGGGATTACAGTACAACAGGTGTTCACATATTGCACTCTTGTTCTACATGCGAACATTTAGATCAGGCGGCCTGGTGGGTGTCGCATGCCGCCAGTCAGTGCGGACCCGGCCAGTTCGGACCAGGTCCGCACTGTCAAGGTCCGCACTGTCAAGGTCCGCGCTGTCCAGGTCAGCGCAGCGGGAGGCGGGCAGTCAGTTCAGCCGCCGCTTCCTGCAGCAGCGGAACATGGGCCACCAGGGCATCAAGGCTGAGCCGGAATACCGGCACCGCCGTGGCGAGGGAGGCGAAGGCGTGGCCCTGGGAGTTGAGCAGCGGGACAGCGACAGCCCGCATTCCGGCCTCATTTTCCTCGTCCATGACCGCATACCCCTGCCGGCGGACGCGGTCGATTTCGGCGCGGAAGGCGTCACGGTCGGTGATGGAATGCGCCGTCAGCGGTTCCAGGTCCAACTCCGCCAGGAGCCGCTCGCGTTCCGAATCCTCGGCGAAGGCAACCAGCGCCTTGCCAACGGCGGTGGTGTGAAGGGAACCGAGATGGCCGGGATCACTGGTCACCCTGAACATCTGCGGGCCGTCCACCTTATTGACCGTGAGGTGGTGGTGGCCGTCCCTGACGCTGAGGATGGTGGCCTCCCCTGTCCGCTCGGTCACGCGGCGGAGCACCGGCATGGCAGTCCCGGCGAAGCCGTGGTGATTGGAGACCCGTTGGCCCAGCTGGAAGATGCGCAGGCCCAGGTGGTAGCGGCGGCCGTCCGCTTCATAGTCAACAAAGCCGTCCCGCGTCAGCGACGCCAGGAGGCGGTAGGTGGTGCTGAACGGCATGTCGGCGCGGCGCGAAATTTCGGCGGCGCTGGCTCCGCGGGGCTCATCCCCCAGGAGCACCAGGAGTCCCAGCGCCTTGCCCACCATGTCCGTCCGGTCACCTTTGGCCGACTTGGGGTCCACGGAGATCCCGTCAAGATCTGTGGTTTGGTTCACACTCATATCTCGATGCTCCCACATGGTGGCAACTATTTCTAGATGGTGATTATTTTTCTTGACAGGTGACAGTCCTCACAGTCATCATTGCTGTATTGCACAAGTAGCTCCCACCATGTGGCTACTAACCACGGGTTATCCCGCACCATCCAGCCGCACCCCGCCAGGCCTCCACCCGCAGGCAGGCCGGCGCGAGCCTCCTGATCCATCCGCGACAAAGTCGTCACATCAAAGGAACTCCATGAGCCAGATACTTCCGTCCGCCGAGCCAGGCATCGCAGCCCCGGCCGGGACGCCGAAGAAGGCAGCCCTAGCCAGCTTCCTGGGCAGCGCCGTCGAATACTACGACTTCTTCATCTTCGGTTCCGCCGCTGCCCTGATCTTCCCCACGGTCTTCTTCCCCGATGCTGACGCGAACGCGGCCATCATGTCCTTCGCCACCTTCGGTTTCGCCTACGTGGCGCGGCCGGTGGGCGCCGTTATCCTGGGACACTTCGGTGACCGGGTGGGCCGGCGGAAGGTGCTGATGTTCACCCTGCTCCTGATGGGTGCCTCGACCTTCCTCATCGGCTGCCTCCCGGACTTCAACACCGTTGGCTGGTGGGCTCCGGCCCTGCTGGTCCTGGCGCGCCTTTGCCAGGGCCTGTCCGCCGCAGGTGAGCAGGCCGGCGCCTCGTCCATGACGCTGGAACACGCGCCGGACAACCGCCGCTCGTTCTTCACCTCCTGGACCCTCACCGGGACCCAGGGCGGGCAGATCCTCGCCGCCCTCGTCTTCATCCCCGTCCTGGCCCTCCCGGACGAGATCAAGTACGGCATCGGCTGGCGCATCCCGTTCTGGCTCAGCGCCGTCGTCGTGGTTGTGGCGTTCTTCATCCGCCGCACGCTGCACGAGCCGCCGGCTTTTGAGGAAGCCCAGAAGACTGCCCAGATCTCCAAGCTCCCCGTGGCCGACCTGCTCAAGAGCCACTGGCGCGACGTCCTGCGCGTCGTCTGCTGTGCGTTCATCGCCGCAGTGTCCACCGTGTTCGGCACCCTTGCCATCAGCTATGCCAAGACCGTTGCCGGCGTCGACGGCACCACCACCCTGTGGCTGGTGGTCGGCGCCAACCTGGTGGCACTGGGCACCCAGCCGCTGTTCGGAATGCTTGCCGACAGGATCGGCCGCAAACCGGTCTTCATTTACGGTGCTCTCTCCAGTGCTGCCCTGACCCCGGTGTTCCTCCTCAGCCTCGAGTCCGGCAGCGTGCCGCTGATGTTCCTGGCTGCCATCGGCTTCTTCTCCTGCGGCTACGCAGCCTCCAACGCGGTCTGGCCGTCGTTCTACGCCGAGATGTTCAGCACCAAGGTCCGTTTCTCGGGCCTGGCGATCGGTACGCAGCTGGGCTTCCTGATGGCAGGCTTCGCCCCGGCCATCGTGGCAGCCATGGGCGGCATCAAGCCCGGCGGCTGGGTCCAGATCAGTATCTTCACGGCGGTCATCTGCTCCATTGCGGCAATCTCCGCACTCACGGCCAAGGAAACCTTCAAGGTCCCCACCAAGCAGCTGGGCCTGAAGTAGCCCTAGCCTCCTGCCAGAACGTTCCTCCCCGGTTCATCCCGCGGAGAAGCCCGGCCGTCCCAGGACGCGCCGGGCTTTTCCGTGTCCGTTGGAAGCAACCGGGCAGGAGCGTACGGGCCGCCCCGGGAGGCGGCACAGTACGACGGCGGGCGGCGGCTGCCTACGGCCGCCCGGTCTCGAGCACAGCGGCGAGGTCGAAGGTCACCGGCTCCTCGAGCTGTTGGTAGGTACAGGATTCCGGATCACGGTCCGGCCGCCAGCGGTTGAACTGGGCGGTATGCCGGAACCTTTCGCCCTCCATGTGGTCGTACCGGACCTCCACCACGAGCTCGGGCTTCAGCGGCACGAACGACAGGTCCTTGCCGGCGCTCCAGCGGCTGCCCTCCGCGTTGCGCGGTGTCCGTTCGCCCTCCGCCTGCTTGGCCCAGGCCCACGGATGGTCGTCAAAATCAGTGACCAGCGGCTGGAGCTGCTCGAACAGTTCCTGCCGGCGCTTCATGGGGAAGGCGCCGATCACGCCGACGCTGGCCAGGGCGCCGTCGTCGGTGTACAGGCCCAGCAGGAGCGAGCCGATGGCGTCCGGCCCGCTCTTGTGCAGCCTGTAGCCTGCCACCACACAATCAGCGGTCCGCTCGTGCTTGACCTTGAACATCACGCGCTTGTCCGGCTGGTATGTGCCGTCCAGCCTTTTGGCAACGATCCCGTCGAGTCCGGCACCCTCGAACTGCTCGAACCACTGCCCGGCGATGACCTTGTCGCGGGTGGCGGCGGTGAGGTGGACGGGCGCCTTGCTGGCCGCGAGCGCCTTTTCCAGTGCTGCCCGGCGTTCGGAGAAAGGCCTGCCGGTGTAGTCGTCGTCACCCAGGGCCAGGAGGTCGAAGGCCACGAACCTGGCCGGGGTCTGCTCGGCCAGCATCTTCACCCTGCTGGCAGCCGGATGGATCCGCTGCTGCAGGGCATCGAAGTCCAGCCGGTCACCGGACTGACCCACCAGGATAATCTCGCCGTCCAGGACACAGCGTTCGGGCAGGTTGTCCTTCAGGGCCACCACCAGTTCGGGGAAGTAGCGGGTCATCGGTTTCTCATTGCGGCTGCCGATTTCCAGATCGTCGCCGTCGCGGAAGATGATGGACCGGAAACCGTCCCATTTGGGTTCGTAGCTGAGGTCGCCCCCTTGGGGAATGCCGTCAATGCCGCTGACGGCCTTGGCGAGCATGGGTGGGACGGGAGGCATCACGGGAAGTTGCATAGTGCCCATTCTTGCCCGGGCAGGGTGACGGCGGAAGCCTCCAGGGAGGCTCACCTGCCGCGGCGCAGCACCCTGACCTCCCATGGCTGGAGGTCAGTGCCGCCGCCGGGAGGGTAGTTTCCCAGGACCAGTGAGGAATCCTCCCAGCCCGGGTCACCGATTTCAGCCGGCTGGACCGAGCCTGAGAAGTTGCCCAGCACCAGCAGTTCTGCGTCCGGCAGCGAGCGCTTGAACGCGTAGACGTGTTCGTCGTCGGGCAGCAGCATCGTGAAGTCGCCGTCGGCCACCACCGGGTCTGTGTGCCTCAGGGCGATGACCTGGCGGTAGAAGCTGTACACGGACTCCGGGTCATCCACCTGGGCGGCGGCGTTGATGGCGTTGGTGTTCGGATTCACGGCAATCCAGGGCGATCCGGTGGTGAACCCGGCGTTCCTTGTGGCGTCCCACTGAACGGGCGTGCGGGCGTTGTCCCGGTTCAGCGGGGCCAGCGCGGCGAGGACCTCGGCGTCGGTATGGCCCAGGTGGGTGGTGGCCTCCCGGTGGTGGTTCAGGACCTCGATGTCACGGTAGTCGCTGATGGCGCCGAACGTCATGTTGGTCATGCCCAGTTCCTCGCCCTGGTAGACGTAGGGGGTTCCCCTATGCAGGTGCAGAACGGCGGCAAGCATCTTGGCTGAGAGTTCGCGGTACCGGCCATCGTCGCCGAAACGGGAGACGGCACGGGCCTGGTCGTGGTTGCCCCAGTAGAGGCTGTTCCATCCGCGGTCCCCCAGAGCTTCCTGCCAGCGGCCGAGTGATTTCTTCAGGTCGGTGAGCAGGAGCTTCCTGGGCCGCCACTTGTTGCCGCCCTCCTGGTCCAGGGCAACGTGTTCGAACTGGAACACCATGTCCACCTCTCCCCTGGCGGGGTCGGTGAACAGGACGGCGTCCTCAACGGTGACGCCGGGCATCTCGCCCACGGTCAGGAGGTCCTTGTCCCGGCCGTCGAAGACTTCCCGGTGCATCTCCTGGAGGAAGTCGTGGATCCGGGGACCGCAGATATAGTGCGGTCCGCCGTCGCCGTACAGCATCCCGTCAGCCCGGGGGCCGTCGGGGAGGGACCTGTCCTTGGAGATGAAGTTGATGACATCCATCCGGAAGCCGTCCACGCCGCGGTCCAGCCACCAGTTCATCATCTCGTAAATGGCGGCGCGGACCGCCGGGTTTTCCCAGTTCAGGTCCGGCTGCTTCCTGGAAAACAGGTGCAGGTAATACTCGCCCGAGGCGGCGTCGTAATCCCAGGCCGATCCGGAGAAAGCTGATCCCCAGTTGTTGGGTTCGGCGCCGGGCGTACCGGGCAAGGCGCCGTCCCGGGGAGCCCGCCACCAGTACCAGTCCCGCTTGGGGCTGTCCTTGCCGGAGCGGGACTCGATGAACCATGGGTGCTCGTCCGAGGTGTGGTTGACCACCAGGTCCATCACCAGCTTCATGCCGCGGGCGTGCAGGCCGGCCAGCAGTTCATCCAGGGTTCGCAGGTCACCGAACACCGGATCGATGTCCCGATAGTCGCTGATGTCGTAGCCGTTGTCGTCCTGCGGGGACCGGTAGACCGGGGAGAGCCAGACGACGTCGACACCCAGATCCTGGAGGTAGTCCAGCCGCCCGATGATGCCGCGGAGGTCGCCGACGCCGTCACCATCGGAGTCGGCAAAGCTGCGCGGGTAGATCTGGTACACCACGGCATCCTTGAACCATTCACGGCCCGTCCTGCGGGCCGTGGCGCGTGGGGCTTCCTGGCTGGTCATGGTGTCCTCCTGGTACGCGGCGGCGGGATTGCGGGCCCAGTGAAAGTCTGGTTCCTGGACGGTTGCATGGTCAATGCCCCGCGGCAGCGCGGGGCATTGACGGCCGCGGTTTGTGAAAAGATCAACCATGCGCGCGATGCAACATTCCAGCAAACTCCAGAACGTCCGGTACGAACTCCGCGGACCCATTCTCCAGGCTGCCAAGAAAATGGAGGCGGAGGGGCACCGGATCCTGAAGATGAACCTGGGGGACACCGCCCCGTTCGGAATGGAAGCCCCCGAATCGGTGGTGGTGGACATGATCCACCACCTGCGCGGCGCCCAGGGCTACAGCGACTCCAAGGGCATCTTCTCAGCCCGTACCGCCATTTCGCAGTACTACCAGACCCGGGGCCTGATGCAGATCGGCGTCGAGGACATCTTCATCGGCAACGGGGTCAGCGAGCTCATCTCCATGTGCCTTCAGGCATTCATGGAAAACGGCGACGAGATCCTGGTGCCCGCCCCGGACTACCCCCTCTGGACCGCCGCGGTGACCCTCACCGGCGGCAAACCCGTGCACTATCTCTGCGATGAAGCCGAACAGTGGTGGCCGGACATGGCGGACGTCGAGGCAAAGATCACCAAGCGCACCAAGGGGATTGTGATCATCAATCCGAACAACCCCACCGGCGCCGTCTACCCCCGGCACATCCTTGAACAGTTCGCCTCCCTTGCCCGCAAACACAACCTCGTCCTGTTCTCCGATGAGATCTACGAGAAAATCCTCTATGAAGAGGCCCGGCACATCCACACCGCGTCAGTGGCCGAAGACGTCTGCTGCCTGACGTTCAGCGGCCTGTCAAAGGCCTACCGGATGCCCGGATACAGGGCGGGCTGGGTGGCCATCACAGGCCCGCTTGCGGCCACCGCGGCTTACCGGGAGGGCCTGGAGCTGCTCGCTTCGCTCCGCCTTTGCCCCAATGTCCCCGCGCAGCACGCCATCCAGACCTGCCTGGGCGGGTACCAGAGCATCGATGCCCTGGTCCGGCCCGGCGGCAGGCTCCGCGAACAGCGCGACCTCGCGTTCAAGCTCCTGACGGCCATCCCCGGTGTCACGTGTGTTCCTGCAGCGGGGGCCATGTACCTCTTTCCTCGGCTGGACCCGGAGCTGTATCCCATCAGGAGCGACGAGCAGTTTGTCCTGGACCTCCTCCAGGACCAGAAGATCCTCGTCTCCCATGGTTCGGCCTTCAACTGGCCGGCACCTGACCACTTCAGGTTCGTGATCCTGCCTTCGGTGCTGGAAATCGAGGAAGCCGTTCGCCGGATCTCCACCTTCCTGGCGGCCTACCGCAGCAGCGTGGAGGGCTGACCGGGCGGCACGGGCTGCCATTTTCCGGAAGCGTCAGTGCGGCCCGGTCCGGGCCATGGCTGCAGCAATCAGCGCTTCGGCCTCCCGCAGCACGAGCACAGTGACGGCGGAGCCTGCCGTCACTGTCATGTTCCGGGACGGCAGGTGGACCTCGGCATGGCCTGCTCCCGGCCGGACGCCGGCGGCCCGCGCTGAGGTGAGCCGGTCGAGCTCCTGGTCCTGGATGCCCACGGCCAGTCCGCTCATCAGTTCAGCGTCCTCCGCCGTTGCCAGGTTGCTGCCGATCAGCTGGACCAGCAACCTCATTCCTGCCAGCCGCCGCTGGGGGTCTGCGCTGTCCAGGGCCGAGTCGATGCCCCATTGGGCCCGCTTCCACCATTGGTCCCGTTTGTCCGCGTGGGCTTTCTGCCGGTACGTCAGGTAGGCCACCAGGACCACTCCGAACGTGGCCAGCGGGGCCACCGCCGCTGCGCCCAGCACGCCTGCCCAGATCCCATCTGCGATGTCCATGCCACCACCTTAGGCGCCGCTGCCTCCGCGTCGGACGCGGAACAGTTTTCGGGAACGGTAACAGTCCCGGCGCCGAGAACTAACCGGGCCATAACCGTCAGGAAACGCAGGCGCAACAATGCCGCGCCACACTGGAACTGCCGGCAAGCGCAGGCGCCAGCTCCAGTCCAGGAGGCCCCAGCCATGTTGAAGGAAGTCAAAGCCCATGTAACCCGAGTCCGCGCCCTGGACCAGCTCCACCGCGGTGACGAAATTGAAGCCCGCCTGTCCGTGGGGCCCAGTTACGACGACGTGGTGATCCGCCGCGGAAGCGTCCAGGAGACTGCACCGGGGATCGGCGTCGTCTGGATCATGGACCGCCATTCAGGAATGCGCAAAGCGATCAATACCGATGAGTGCAGCGTGTGGCGCATCGCCTGAACACTTGGACCGGGCCGGTCCAGCCAACAGCCCCGCGGCGGCGGGCGCAGTCAGTCAGGACTGCCCGACGCCGGAGCAACGGCCTCAGCCGCCGGCCACCGACTGGATGATCAGTACCTCCTGGCCACCTGCCACCTCAGTCTCCAGGCCCTGAAGCCTGCGGACCTCGTCACCGTCCACATAGATGTTGACGAAGCGGCGCAGCGCGCCGGTCTCGTCCCGCAGGCGCCGCCCCAGAACCGGGTAATCCCCGGCCACGGAATCCAGCAGCCTTCCCACGGTCACCGGCCGGTCGACGGGCGCAGTCAGGACGGACTGCCCGCC
Source organism: uncultured Actinomycetota bacterium (assembly GCA_963807805.1). Lineage (GTDB taxonomy): Bacteria > Actinomycetota > Actinomycetes > Actinomycetales > Micrococcaceae > Arthrobacter. Next base: position 437,771 of record CAWECX010000007.1, read on the forward strand.
GGCCAGCGGCTGGAGGACACTGGGCAGCAGCACGCTGATATCAGGCACCGGCAGCGTCCGCGGTTTCCTGGGCCGGCAGCTGCGCACCCGTCACCACGGCGGCGCGGACACAGAGCACATCCGGCAGGTGGCTCGCCACCTCCACAAACGTTTCGCCTTCGTCGGCGCTGGCGTATACAGAGCCACCGCGGGTCCCGAAGTACACGCCCACCGGCTCAGCGGAATCCACGCCCGCGGCATCGCGCAACACGCTGTTGTACTCCCCTTCGGGAAGCCCCGTCGCCAGCCTCTTCCAGGTGGCCCCGGCGTCCTCCGTCCGGTGCACCGCAAGCTTTCCCTCCGGAGGAATGCGTTCGCCGTCGGCCTTCAGCGGCACCACCCACGCGGTGCCCGCGCGCCGCGGATGCGTCAGCATCACAAAACCGAAGTCCGCAGGGAGCCCCTCAGCGATGGATTCCCACTGCTCACCGTTGTCGTCGGTGCGGTAAACCCCGTGGTGGTTCTGGGCATAGAGACGGCCTTCGACGGCGGCATCAGCGGCAATCTTGTGCACGCACTGCCCGAATTCGGGGTTGGGATCGGGCATGAAGTAGGCCGAGATCCCCTTGTTCCTGGCTTCCCAGGACGTGCCGCCGTCGAGCGAGCGGTAGACGCCGCCGGTGCTCATGGCAATGTGCACCTTGTCACCTGCAGGGTTGACGACGATTGAATGTGCGGCGGCGCCGCCATAGCCGGCGCCCCACTCACTGCGGTGGGGATGGTCCCACAGTCCGCGGTTAAGCTCGAAGTGTTCGCCACCGTCGGTGGACTTCCACACCGAGATGGGTTCGGCGCCCGCCCAGACCACGCCGGGCCGCGACGCCGCGTCCGGGTAGATCTGCCAGATGCGCTCCACGGCGGCGCCGGTGTCCTCCGGAAAGGCGATGGCCCCGTGTTCGGGCTCGGACCAGGTGGCGCCAAGGTCATCCGAATGGGCGACGGTAGGGCCCCAGTGCTCCGACCGGACGCCCACCATGATCCGGGTCCGGCCATCCCGGGTATCGATGCCGATGCTGGGGATTTCGCTCATGAAGAAGTGCGGGCCGGAAAAGGACCACTCACGGCGGTCCGGGCTGGTGGCCAGCCAAAGGCCTTTTTTGGTTCCGATTGCCAGGAGAAAGCTCTCTGTGGTTGACATGCACCCCATGCAACCACCCAGGCATCAGTGCCGCAACGCTTTTTTCTGAGTTGGGTGCGGTTGGCGCTCCCGATGTCAGTCCACGAACTCCGACTGTGTTTCGATGAAGTCCCAGTCCGCTTCCGTGAGAATCGCGGCCGGGTTCTCAGGATGTGGTCCTCCCGCCTCCGCGATGCCTTGCAGCACCGGGAGGGGCAGCTCGCCGGCACGCAGGTTCTCGCGGAGCCATTCTTTGGACGCCAGATCCAGATCCAGCCACCACATGTAGATTTCCATGCCCGTCACGCCCTTTCGTATGAGTCAACGTTAGGCGTGGCCATGCCGGCGTTCAAGGGCGCGGACCCATGCGGGCCGGCATTGGGCAATAAACAAGTAGCGTTCCCCCGTTTCCGCGTAGATACAGGTATCGCCGCAGTTCAGCGCCTCTTAAAGTCGAGTACCCGCTACTCGCGACCGCTTTTCCCGCCCGCCCTAGCCTGAGGTGACAAGCAAGCTGACCATGGTGTTGGGGCACCCGCAGTCACCGCTACTTTCCCCTCACCACGGTCCGTTGCACACAACCTTGGGGAGAGAACTATGAAACGAACATCCGCCACACTGGGCGTCATCGGGCTGGGGCTGCTCAGCCTGAGCGCGCCGGCCATGGCCGCTCCCAATCAGGTCACCGTCTGCCACGCCGGTGGCACGGCGACCGAGTGGGAGCCAAAATCATTCAACGTCAATGGCCTCAATGGCCACGACGGTCATCCAAGCGACATCATCCCGCCCAACGAGTCGCTTCCGGGCGGCCTGAACTGGACCAACGCCGGGAAGATCCTCTACATCGCCAACTGCGCGCCGCTGCCGGCGGGTGAGACGCCGCCGGTCGATCCGCCAGTGGACCCGCCGGTCGACCCGCCCGTGGACCCGCCAGTCGATCCACCGGTGGACCCGCCCGTCGACCCGCCGGTCGATCCCCCCGCGGACCCGCCGGTCGATCCGCCGGTCGATCCCCCCGCGGACCCGCCCGCTGGCACCGACCTTGGCCCCGCCGGCACGGAAACACCGTCGGTCCAGACTCCAGCAGTGGAAGCGCCGGTGACCGTCCAAACGCAGGTAACCACGGTCGCCCCCGCTGCGCAGGCTCCGGCCGCCGCAGCCAAGGTACAGACGCCGGCCGGGACCGCTGCGCTGGCTGTCAGCCAGGGAACCAACCAGGGCTTCAACACGCAGACGTCCGTGGGCGGAACTGAAAGTGCCCCTACGTGGTTTGCGGGCCTTGGCATCCTGCTGGGCGCAGCTGCCACCGTAGCTGTCCGGCGCCGGTCCAACCGCGATCCGCTGGCGGACTGACGCCGCGGTTCGGGCTGGGCCGAACGTACGCGCAGGGGCGCCCCGCCGGCTTCCGGTGGGGCGCCCTTCCTGCAAACACACTTCCGAATCCTGAGGAGCATCGTGGCAGAGCAGCCCGGCCGGCACCGACTGTCGAAGAAATCCCGCCGCTGGAACCGGGGCGATGCGGCCATCCTGGCTTGCGGCCTCGTGGGCTTCCTTTCCTTGACGTTCGGCGGTCAGGTTCTGGATCAGCGGACGCCGTCCACGGTTGAATCCGCCTATTCGTCCGGAGCATCGATTGAGCTGCCGCTGCCGCTGGCCATTTCGGGCCTCCCAGCCACACCGGCGCCAGCGGCCCCCGCTGCGGTCCCGGCGTCAGCAGCGCCGTCCCTGCCCGGGGCGTCGGCCCCGCAGCGCGTCATCTACCCCAAGGCCTCCATGGATACGGAAGTTCACGCCCTGGAGCCTGACGACTCTGCCGCCGCAAGCCGGACGATTGTTCCGCCCACAACCAAGGATGGCTACTGGCTGGCACCCTTCGGCACCCCGGGCAGCGGATCCACCAACACGACCTACGTCATCGGCCACAGCTGGGAAGGCGAGGACGCCCCGTTCAACCACCTCAGCTCCGCCGCCTCCGTGGGCGACAGATTCGAGGTTGTTACCGGCACCGGAACCATCATGTACCGGGTCGACTCTGTCACCACGTACCTCAAAGCAACACTGAAGGACAGCCCCATCTGGGACATTGTGCCCAACCGGATGGTGCTGATCAGCTGTTACACCGAAGACCCCTGGGGTAAGAACGTGGTGGTCACGGCCTCGCCCGTTTAGTGCATCGGGGTGTTGACAGGGACCTGTTCAAGCCCGCTGGCCAGGAAGAGAATGAGCTATGACTCCAGACCCATTACACAGCCCGCCGCCGCTCCTGGTTGGTGTGATGCCAGGTCAGCACCCGGAGGTCCTCCGCGCCGCGTCCTCCCTGGCGGCCAGGCTCGCCGTGAGCCTGGTGTGCGCGTATGTGGACGAGGCGAGCTACCTGGTGGACTGGGATCCGGCCCGTTCCGCGCACCGGCTCTCGCTGCACCCCGACAAGGACGACGACGACGTCCGCGCGGCGACCCTGGAGATCAGGGCCGGCATTGAAGCCGCCTTCCGCGCCGGCGAGGCCACTGCGGTGGACTGGACGCTGCAGACGCTGGCCGGCGATCCTGCCCGCGCCCTCGCCCGCCTGGCAGGGGAATGCAATGCCCTGATGATCATTGTGGGCACCTCGGAGCGAGGGCTGGCGCACCGACTCTCCGAGGCCCTGAACGGCTCGGTGGGCGCCTGGTTGGTCCATCACCAGGGCAGGCCGGTCCTGGTGGTCCCGTACCGCAGGCCGGCCCACGGCGAGGTTCCCTGAGCCTGCCGGACAGCCCGTAGCCGGGACAGGCGGCGCTGGGATAATAAAGCGAAAGTAGTTATTCGAGGTGGTGGCGGAGTGCCCTACCGGGAAGTAAGCTGATTCAAGCAGACCGATCCGGCCCCCGTGGAACGGACCGGGTTTCTGCCCAAATGACTGCTCCGGAGTGCGTATCCCCCAATAACGCACTCCGGAGCTTTTAACGTCTCCGATCAGGCGACGCCCTCCCCGGCAACCCATCCCGCCTGCGCTGCGTGCGCTCCCGATACCCCCATGGGGTACTTGCCTTATACCCCCATGGGGTATATGTTGTCGTTATGGAGCTATCGGATCAGTCACCTGGTGAGTCGGCCGGCGGGGCCGGCTCCTCGCCCGTGCACGGCTACACGGAGAACAAGGATGCCTACCTGCGCCGCCTCAAGCGCATTGAGGGACAGGTGCGCGGCATCGCCCGCATGGTGGATGAGGACAAATACTGCATCGACATCCTCACGCAGGTTGCCGCCGTCACCAAGGCCTTGCATGCCGTCAGCCTCGGTCTCGTGGAGGAACACATCGGACACTGCGTCGTCGGAGCCGCCTCCGAGCCCGATCCCGAACGGCGCGCCGAAGCCATCGACCTGAAAGTCAAGGAAGCGGCCGACGCCATCGGCCGCCTGCTTCGCTGAACCATTTCCACACCCGGCTACCCGCCGGCTACCCACCAAGGAGCCATCCATGAGCACCATCTCCACCACTGTCAGCGTTTCCGGCATGACCTGCGGACACTGCATCTCCTCCGTCAGCGAAGAACTCGAATCCCTCGCCGGCGTCGAAACGGTCGACGTTGACCTTAATGCCGGCGGCGTTTCCACCGTCACCATCACGTCCAGCCAGGAACTCTCACCCTCGGAGATCGGTGAAGCCGTGGCCGAAGCCGGATACCTGGTAGTGGCCAACGAGGCCTGAAACCCCACCGATCAAAGGACGCCATGAGCACTGAACACGTCCATGTGGCGGGAAGCCGCGTGGTTGATCTTGAGATTGAAGGCATGACCTGCGCCTCCTGCGTGAACCGGGTGGAAAAGAAACTTGGCAAGCTCGAGGGCGTGACAGCCACGGTCAACCTGCCGCTGGAATCTGCCCGTGTCATGGTGCCCGCGGGCATCACGGATGACCAGCTCACAGCGACCGTTGAAGCGGCAGGCTACAAGGCAAAGATCCGGCAGCCGCTCCACGGCCAACACGCCCCGCATGCCGACTCCGGCAGCGCTCCCGCCCATGAGGATCATCTGGCCCACGGAGGAACCGCGTCGCAGCTGCGCCCGCGCCTCATCCTGGCGGCCATCCTCACGGCGCCCGTCTTCCTGATCTCCATGGTTCCGGCCTTCCAGTTTCCGCACTGGGGCTGGGTTGCCGGGGCCCTGGCATTGCCCGTGGTCAGTTGGGCGGCGTGGCCGTTCCACCGGGCTGCAGCAGTCAACGCCCGCCACCTGGCATCGACCATGGACACGCTGGTGTCCATTGGCGTTGTGGCGGCCTATGTATTCTCGGCGTGGCAGCTCTTCAGCGATCCCCGGATGACCGAACACCCCGGGATGGAGGGCATGGAGTCCGGCGGCCTGTACTTTGAAGTGGCCGCCGTGGTCACAACGTTCCTGCTCCTGGGCCGGTTCCTGGAGGCCAATGCCAAGCAGAAGGCAGGCGACGCACTCAAAGCCCTCCTGAACCTGGGCGCCAAGGATGCCACCATCCTCGCCGGCGGCCGCGAACGGAAAGTCCCTGCCGACCAGCTCCGGGTGGGTGACGTACTGGTGGTACGGCCCGGCGAAAAGATTGCCACCGACGGCGAAGTCATCGACGGCAGCTCGGCCGTGGACGCTTCCCTGGTGACGGGGGAATCCGTTCCTGAGGAGGTGGGTCCGGGCAGCCGGGTCACCGGCGCAACCATCAACACCGCCGGCCGCCTGCTGGTACGCGCTACCCGGGTGGGTTCGGAAACCACCCTGGCGCAGATGGCCCGCCTGGTCTCGGAGGCCCAGACAGGCAAAGCACCCATCGCCCGCCTGGCAGACCGGATCAGCGCCGTCTTCGTTCCCGTGGTGCTGGTGGTGGCCGCACTGACTTTCGCTGCCTGGCTGCTCCTCGCAGGTCCGGCCATCAACGACGCCGAACTGCGCGCCGCATTCACGGCCGCCGTCGCCGTGCTGGTCATTGCCTGCCCGTGCGCCCTCGGACTGGCCACGCCGGTTGGCCTGCTCACCGGCACGGGCCGCGGGGCCCAGCTGGGCATCCTGATCCGGGGCCCGCAGGTACTCGAGGACACCCGCACGGTGGACACCATCCTGCTGGACAAGACCGGGACGGTCACCACCGGGCGCCTGGCCGTGGACGCCGCCAGGGCGTTTGACGGCTTCACCCGGGCTGACGTCCTGCGCCTTGCCGGTGCCGTGGAGGCGGCATCCGAGCATCCGATCGCCCACGCCATCGCCGCAGCCGCGGCGGCGGAGGGCGCGCCCCGGCGGGTCCCCACGGCGGCCACCCCTGCCGGCCGGCAGGAGAACCCCGGCTACGACGGCGGGCACCTTCCCGCCGTCGAACACTTCCGTTCCGCACCCGGCGGCGGAGTCTCGGGAACCGTTGAGGGCAGGAACGTTGTAGCCGGCCGCACCGGCTGGCTGCAGGAGAACGGAGTCCCCACGTCCGCCGAACAGCGCGGTGCGCTCCAGGCCGCCGAAGACTCCGGGGCCACCGCCATCTGGGTTGCGGTGGATGGGGTGCCGGCCGGACTGATCAGCCTCCGGGACACCGTCAAGCCCGGCTCGGCCGCGGCCATCTCACGCCTGAAAGAGCTGGGGCTGCGGCCCATCCTGCTGACCGGAGACAACGCCGCCGTGGCCGCCCAGGTAGCCGCCGCCGTCGGCATTCCCGCCGAGGACGTCTACGCCGGGGTCCTGCCCGCCGGGAAGGTGGACGCCGTCCGGAAGCTGCAGGCGGCCGGCGCCACGGTTGCCATGGCCGGAGACGGAGTCAACGACGCCGCGGCACTGGCTCAGGCGGACCTTGGAATCGCCATGGGTTCTGGCACCGACGTCGCCATCGAGGCAGCGGACCTCACGGTGATGGGAAACGACCTGGGCCAGGTGGCGCAGGCCATCGAGCTCTCCCGCAGGACGCTGGCGACCATCAAGACCAACCTGTTCTGGGCGTTTTTCTATAACGCAGTGGGCATTCCGGTTGCTGCCATGGGCCTGCTCAATCCCATGATCGCGGGCGCGGCGATGGCGGCGAGTTCGGTGCTGGTGGTGGCGAATTCGCTGCGGCTGCGCGGCTTCGCCAGATAGGGCAGCCTCTCAGCTCTCAGGCGGCGCCAAAACGCACGGCCGCCCGGGCTTTCGCCTTGGCAGCTTCCTCGGCCCGGTCCTTGGCGGGCGCGTGGGAGACCAGGGACTCCAACAGGTGGGCCGTGATGTGGGCGATCTCGTGCACCGCCTCCTCAAAGGCGGCCTCGTTTGCCTTGGAGGGTTTGGTGCTGCCGCTGATCTTGCGGACGTACTGCAGGGCGGCCGCGTGCACCTCCTCTGAGGTGGCGTGCGGTTCGAAGTTATGGAGGGTTCGGATATTCCGGCACATATGGCCATGCTAGGCTCTGGAACGCCTGGGATCGACCCCCCATACATACCCTTTTTGGGTCCTGGCGTTTCCTGTGCAGATGGGGAGTGGTGCATGGGCAGCGGTCCCCATCGACAGTGTTTTGGGGGCCGGGATAGGTTCTAGGTATTGGATCTTCCGGATCAGCCGGAGGCCGCTGGGGATGCCGATCTGGATCGGATCCGAGACAAAGGAGAAACTGATGGCTATTTGGGGCGCAGATGTAGAGCAGCTCAGGACCCTTGGCACGAAGCTGAAGGCCGGGGCTTCGGAGATCGAACAGCAGAAGAACAACCTGAACAAGGTCCTCAACAGCACTGACTGGAAGGGCCCGGACGCCGACGCGTTCCGCAGCGAATGGACCGGCCAGCACATGACGCAGCTGAGCAAGGTTGCCGAAGCGCTGAAGGAAGCCGGCACCAAGGCCACCAAGAACGCCAACGAGCAGGACCAGGCTTCACGCTAGCCGCAGCCGCATGACCGCGTAATACACCCCGGCGGGCCCGGACACAGCACAGTGTCCGGGCCCGCCGGCGTTTCGTCGCGTTATGGGCGTCCTGCAGGGCCGCAGATCGGGTGCTGCCGGCTGGGGACCTGCCGTCAGGGGACGGGTTCGACGTCGTTCGCGTGCTGGAGGGGCGATGGCGTTCCGGAGTGCGCTGCCCCGGCCGGCGCCCCGGTTGCGGCCGCAGCGACGCCGCGCAGTTCATCCAGCCGTACCAGAATGACTCCGCCAACGATGAGGGCGCCGCCAACCAGCTGGATCGGGCCCGGGAGTTCGCCGAGGAGCAGCCAGGCCCAGACGACGGCAAAAAGCACCTCGGTGAGGGATACGAACGACGCCACTTTGGATCCGAGCGCCCGGGCTGCCATGATCCCCGAGACGTAGGCCAGGACGGTTGCGAGCACCACCAGGCCCGCTAGGGAGACCCACCACGGCGTGATCCAGGGGCCCAGCCTGGTGTCGGCGGTGCTGAAGGCCATGGGCAGCAGCCCGGTGGCTGCGGCAAGCCACATCACTGCCGCGCCCACCATCAGGCCACCGGACGCCAGGACAATCGGCGGCAGGGATTCGTTCTCCTTGGCGGTGATAAAGAAGTACATGGCCAGGCACACCGCCGCTGCCATTCCCCACAGGACCCCGACGACGTCGATCTTCACAGCGCCGGTGAGGTCCAGGACCAGGACCAGTCCGGCAAGCGACAGCAGGGTGCCGCCGAAGGTCAGGGCACGCGGGCGTTTCCGGCTTGCGGCCCAAAGCCACAACACGATGATGACCGGGGCAAGGTACTCCAGCAGGAGGGCTACGCCTACGGAAAGACGGGCCACGGCATTGAAGTAGAACAGCTGGCAGGCTGCGACGCCGATCAAACCAAAAAGGACGATGGTGACCCAGTTGTCGCGCAGCTGGTGCCAGCGGCCGCGCAGGGCGGGGATGGCGGGAACGGCGAGGATCAGGGCAGCGCCCGTGAGCCGCGCGGTGACTGCGGCGCCCGGGGACCACCCTGCTTCCAGGAGTGCTTTCGCGAATGAGCCGGAAATTCCGAAGACTGCAGAGGAAAAGAGTGCGATTCCCAGCCCCGAGGCCAGGAAACCGCGGCGGTCAGGGGACGTTCCGGACGTCGCGGCGGGGTTGGTGGCGGCAGGCACCGTTGCCTCCTGTCAGGAGTAAAGTGGGGTAATGGTCATGACATTACGCCCACCCCCGTAAGGAGTCAACATGGTCTTTGCCCCTGACACCGAGGTTGCCCTGCGCACCGTAGTCAATCTGATCAACAGCGCTGCGAACGGCAGTGAAACCCTGGCCGACATTGCGGACCTTGACCGCTTTCTTGCGGCCGAGGGCTTCAGCGGATCCCGCGCGCGCGACGCGGCTGAACTGGACAGCGTCCACCGGCTCCGGGGCGAGCTGGCACGCTCTGGACGTCGGGGGAGGACAGGGCGGTGGAGGCCGTGAACCGGATGCTGCGCGAAGCCAACGCACTGCCCCAACTGGTGAAGCACGACGAGTGGGACTGGCATCTGCACGCCACCACCCGGGAGGCACCGCTGGCAGACCGGATGGGCACCGAGGCCGCCATGGCGCTGGTGGACGTGATCCGCAGCAAGGAGATGGACCGCATGCTGGTGTGCGAAGGGGAGGACTGCGATGCCGTGGTCCTGGACCTGACCGGAACCGGTCGAAGCGCTACTGCGACACCGGGAACTGCGCCAACCGTGCGCACGTGGCCGCTTACCGGGCGCGCCGGGCGACAGCGGCTAGGCGCACAGGGCGGCGGCCGGCTGGGCGCGGCCGGCCGGATGCGGCGATGAGGCGGGGCCGCTAGGGGCGGCCGATGAGCCGGTGCCGGCTAGGGGCGGCCGGAGCCTTCGCTGCCATCGGAGCCGGGCGACTCGGGAGCGGCATCCGTACCGCCCTGGCCGTGACCGCCGAACCCATGCGAGGGCTTCCGCGCTGAACTCAGGTTGACCCCGGAGCCCTTACCCAGGTGCTCGGCGTTGTCCTTGTAGCTCATGGACAGCATGGCCGCGATAACGAGGGTGACGATGAACGCGATGCCGCCGCCGGTGAAGGCGAGGTCGAACCGCGGGGCACGGGAACTGCCGCCGGACGCGAAAATCAGGACCGCAAAGAAGGCGAGCACGGCCCAGAACGCGGAGAACATCAGCGGCCCCTTCACCGAGGTCCGCATCTTCCGCGGTTTGCCTGGTTGCTGGTCTGCCACGATGGTTCCTCCCCTGCAGGCATGGCACTGAAGCCCTTGCCCGGTTCGAGTGTTGCGGTTGGTGTGCACGGCAAAATTTCTACGCCGGGTAGAACCGTGCGTTTCCAGTTTACGGCTTCCCGGCCCCGGCCCGGGCATCGTGCCTCAGCGTCAAGGCCGACAGGACCCAGAGAACACCGGAAATGATGGCCCCGCCACCGGCAACGCCCAGCAGCGCGTGGGCGCCAAGGCTGATGAAGAACGGGAGCGCAACCGCCGTGCCGATGCCAATGATTCCCGCGTACAGCCAGTCGCGGGCCAGGACATGCCGGCCGCGGTTCCGGACGCCGCACAGCAGTTCAGCCACACCGGCCAGGCCGAGCCCGACGGCCGCGATCACTCCGAACAGGAGATCCCCCTGGAGCGCCAGCAGCGCAACCCCGGCGCCGCTGAGGATCGCGCCAGCAGCGGAGAGGAGCTTTCCGGATGCACCCTCCCGCCCGAAACCGGACCTGGTGATGCTTTGCAGCACCAGCAGGCCCGTTGCCAGGATGTAGGCTCCCCCGGCCCAGCCCATGACCTGCACCGACGGCGAGGTCCAGAAAACGGTCACTGCACCGAACGCGAGCGCAGCAACGGCGCGCCACAGCACGGGTTTCCACAGCTCAGCCCCGGGAACAATTCCATGGGCAGTGTCTGCGGGAGTCAAAGGGTGGGTCACCGGTCCAGTTTAGTGGGCACGGAGGCTACTGCGAACCGAGGACCATCCACTTGTCAGACCGTGCCCGCGCGCCGAGGGTGAGGGCGCGTGCCGCCATGTAGCCAATGGCAAACGCAGCCCACAGCCAGGCCAGTCCGGCCACTCCGGACGCGCCCGAACCACTGACTCCCAGGAGCAGCGGGACATAGACCGCAAGATTGACGACGCCGGCAATCGCCAGGTACCGGGCGTCACCTGCGCCGATCAGCACCCCGTCCAGGACAAAGACGTACCCGGCTATGGGCTGTCCGGCGGCCAACACCCAGAGCGCAGCGGTCAGTACTTCGTGGACGCCCGCGTCGGAGGTGAAGAGCAGGCCCAGCCACGGCGCCGCCACTGCCAGCAACACTCCGGTGACGGCTCCGAAGCCGATGCCCCAACGGATCATGATCTTGGTAAGGAGCCGGGCCTTGGCAGGGTTGGCGGCCCCCAGCTCCTTGCCGATCAGGGCCTGCGCGGCGATGGCCAGCGCGTCGAGGGCGAAGGCCAGGAAGGAAAAGATGGTCATGGCCAGCTGGTGAGCTGCGAGGTTGACGGAACCCTGGGCAGTGACCACCAGTACGGTGGCCAGGATGGCAATCCGCAGGCTGAGCGTGCGCAGCATCAGCCAGGACCCGATCCGCGTCATGGCCCGAACCCCTTTCCAGTCAGGTCGCAGGCTGACGCCGTTGCGGACTGCATTGCGCCGGACCATCACCAGGTAGACGGCGGCCATGGCCCATTGCGCAATGCTGGTGCCCACCGCAGAGCCGGCCACCGACCACTCCAGCCCGTACACCAGCCACAGGTTCAGGACGATGTTCACGCCGAAGCCGGCAGTGGCCACCACCAGCGGGGTGCGGGTGTCCTGCAGCCCGCGCAGAACGCCCGTTCCGGCGAAGATGAGCAGCATGGCCACCAACCCGGGCATGGACCAGCGGAGGTAGTCCGCAGCATAGGCGCGCACTTCACCCTCGGCCCCCATCAGCCCCACCAGCGGATCCGCCGCCACAAAGCCGGCCACCGCCAGCACTGTACCCAGCAGGAGGGCCAGCCAGACGCCGTCGCGCCCGGCTGCCAGGGCCTTGCCCAGCTGGCCGTCTCCGACGGCCCGGGCGACGGCCGGAGTGGTGGAGTAGGCGAGGAAGACCATCAGCCCGACGGCGGTATGAAGCACCGCTGAGGCAAGGCCGACGCCGGCCAGTTGATTCACGCCGAGATGGCCCACAATGGCGGAATCCGCAAGCAGGAACAGCGGCTCGGCGATCAGGGCACCGAAGGCGGGCACAGCGAGCCGGAGGATTTCGCGGGAATGACCTGGGCGGCGCGCTACGGCGGCAGTGGCGGACGGGTGTGGCACAGTTGTCAGCCTAGCGGGGCGGCGGGAGGGGCGATGCGCCCAGCATGAGAAATGACACATGGCGCCACATTTACTTGACACTTCAAGTAATGGTTTGGGAGACTCGCTCTATGAACAAGACCCCGCTTACCACCACCGCAATTACCAGTCCTGCGCGTCGTCCTTGGTTTCCTCTTCGCAGCCCACGGCTGGCAGAAGTTCAATGAATGGACCATCGCCGGCACCCAGGCCTCTTTTGCAAAAATGGGTGTACCTGCCGCAGAGATCGCCGCCCCCGTGGTTGCCGGACTGGAACTGGCCGGCGGGATCGCCTTGATCCTGGGCGTACTGACCCGGATCGTGGCCGCCCTGCTGGCCCTGGACATGCTTGGCGCCCTCTTCCTGGTCCACGCCCCCGCAGGCGTTTTCGCCGCCAATGGCGGCTACGAACTGGTGCTGCTCCTGGCGGCCGCCGCCCTGGCGCTGGCACTGACGGGCGCCGGACGCATCTCCGTTGACCGCGCGCTCTTCGGCCGCAGGAATTCCAAACTGGCGGCCCTCGCGTAACCTCAGCCAGACCACCCACGACGGCGGTGCGACCGGCCCCTTTGCAAGGGCCGGTCGCACCGCCGTCGTCGTCTGTCAGCGATTGTCGCTGGTCAAGCACCCGGCACCGCCGGGCCGGGCTGTCAGCCGGTAACGCCCGTCAGCTCGTTGGGGACATGCGTGAGGTCAGCGCTCTTGGTTACCTTGCCCGTCTTCAGGTTCACTGCGTGCAGCCTGGGGCCGGCCGGATCGGTGACGAACGCCGTCGACCCCTGGACGAACAAGGTGGGGCGGGGATCCTGCCACACCTCCGGCTCCTCCCACGCGGGAACCACGGGAATGGAACCGGTTGTTTCGCCAGTCTGCGGATCCAGGATATGCAAAGATCCGTCCGTTCCAAGGACCAGGGCTTCACCGTCCGGTCCACGCCCCAGCGATCGGAACGAGTAGCTGGTACCGAGGTCAACGAGCTGCAGGTTGCCGGTGTCGGTATTGACCAGGGAGATCCGGGTGGGTCGCTCCAGCTCCGCATCCGGGTCCACCTTGTAGTCGCCAAGGATCACCGGCGAGGCGGCACTTCCCGCCTGGTTGCCCATCCGGCCATAGGCGTCGGGGCTGGCAACCTTGGTGATGGCGCCGTCTTTGTACACCAGCATCCCGTCCTCGCAGCCCACAACCACTGCCTCGGATCCGGCCACCGCCTCGCCATGAACCCCGGGGCAGTCCTCATTGCGGAGGATTTCCTGGCGCTGGCCACCGTCACCCTCGGGCGTGTCCAGAAGCGCCAGGCCGCTGCGGCCTTCCTCGTCGCCCAGCGTGACCAGGAGCCTGCCATCCTCCAGCTCCACGGCCACTCCGTGGTGCGGCTCCGGCGTGGTGTAGGTGGTGGTCCGGGGAAGTCCGGCGTCGGGCGCCTCCGCCAGATCTGCCGGATCGAATATGTCCACCTTGCCGGAGCCGTCGCTGAACAGCACAGTTTTTCCGGCATGGTGGACCACGTGGCCGGACTTGCTGGCGCTGAAGGCCCGGTCCGTCAACTGCGGTGCGGCCACGTACGAGTGGCCATGGTCGCCGTGCTTTTCGGTCCAGACGCCGGCGTCGAAGATGCGGAACGAAGCGCCGGTGGCCACCAGCACGTGGCGGCCATCCCCCGCCGGACTGAGCCGGTTAAAGCCTTCCAGCGGCTCCTCCCCCACCTGCTTCAGGGTCTTCGCATCCAGGACCGCAATACCCGCATCATGCGTCAGCACCAGGCGCGGAACAGGGGCCTGGCTTTCCTGCGCCTCGCCCGTGCCGGCCGGGTCAGCAGGGGTGGCCGAGGAGGGGCCGGAATCAACGGCTGGGGCGGCTCCGCAGGCCGTCAGAAGGAGCGCCGTCACGGCGAGCGCCGCGGGGAGCACGAGCCGGGACGGACGCCGGGGTGTGCGGTGTGAGTGATGGATTGTCATGGCGCTAACGATAGTCATTATCATTAGCGATGGAAAATTAAGGGCCTCCGGCTGCGCGCCGCCCGCCCGCCGCAGCGGCCGCACCCACCGGCGAAATCAACCACATGATCACACTGGATATCAAAAACTCCCAGAAAACTGCCAGGAAACTCTTGACCTCTACAACGTTGCACTGATAAACCTGTGAGCGATCACACGGGCGGTCCGCATCACCTCCCGGATCGCATGACCGAGGCGACAACCCTTCCGTTCCGGCTTCCGCCGCACTACACCGGCCGCCCTGACCCACGCTTTGCAGAACCCCGAGATCCTCCGTTCATATTGAAACGATCCAAAGTCCGACACGGCAGTCGGGCCCACGCCACAGTCCATCAAAGGAGATGTTCGTGAACCATCCGCAGTCCCCAGGCATTCCGTCCAGCACGGAAAGTCCACCCCTGCCCGCCGGGAGGCGGCGCCTTTCCGCCGGCACCAAAGCAGTCACCGCGGCAGTTGCGTCGGCGGCCATTGCCTTCACGGGCCTGCCTGCCGTGCAGGCGGACACATCCCTGCCGCCTGTCGGCAGCGGATTCCGCTTCGATTTTGGCCCCGGCAGCACCGAGGCCGGCTACATCCACGTTGACGCCGGCACCGGGTACACGGCCGCCGGCGCGTTCGGGTTCACCGACACCGCCATCACCTCAGGGGTGGACCGCGGCACCGGCGATGCCCTGCGGTCCGACTTTGTGCAGGCCCACGGCAGCAGCTTCCTCGTGGATCTCCCCAACGGCGACTACACCGTCAAGCTGATCGCCGGTGACGCCGCCGAAGCCACGAATATCGCCATCACTGCGGAGAAAATGGCAAAGGTACAACTCACGGACAGGCCCGCCGGCCAGTATCTGGAGATGGAGTTCCCCATCTCCCTGGTGGACGGCCAGCTAAACCTGGACTTCACCGGCACAGCTGCCAAAATCAACTCCCTGGTCATCGCGGCCCGTGCGCCCAGGACTGCCACCACCGACCCCGGCGTGTACCTCGCCGGAGACTCCACCGTCCAGACCTACGACGCCGGCTACGTTCCCCAGGCAGGGTGGGGCCAGATGATCGACAGCTTCTTCGACGACAAAGTGGCCTTCAGGAACCACGCCATCGGCGGCCGCAGCTCCAAGAACTTCATCAGCCAGGGACGGCTCGACGAGATCCTTCGGGTCATCAACCCCGGCGACTACCTCATGGTGCAGTTCGGCCACAACGACGCCACCATCGGGGTGGATGACCGTTACGCCTCACCTGCCGACTACAAGGAATATCTCAGGACCTACGTCAACGGTGCCCGGCAACGCGGCGCCACCCCGGTCCTGGTCACTCCTGTCGGCCGGCGCGACTACGACGAAGCCACCGGCAAATTCAACGTCAGCTTCCCCGAGTACGTGGCCAAGATGCAGGAACTGGCCACCGAGGAGAACGTGGCGCTGGTGGACCTGTCGGCCCTCAGCCGGGCCTATTACGACGCCATAGGTCCGGAAGATACCAAATCCGTCTTCCTGCACGTCGATGCCGGCGTCTATCAGAACCGGCCCACCGGCACCGTGGACAACACGCACTTCCAGGAATACGGGGCCATCCAGATTGCCCGCCTGATCGCCGGCAGCGTCAAGCAGCTCAGCGTGCCCCTGGCATCGCGCGTCCTGGACATCGCACCGCCGTCGGCCGTTCCAGCCCAGCCGCAGGGCCTCGTCGCCGGCAGTGTGTCCAACGCCGGCGCACTCTTGAAGTGGCAGCCCGTTGACGGTGCAGACATCTACAAGGTCTACCGGAAACTCGCGTCCGAACCGGATTCTTCCTGGACGCTGGCCACCACCGCCACCGTCCCCACCGCCAACCTGACCGGGTTGGCTGAAGGCACGGCCTACAACGTCCGCGTCGCGGCTATGAACGGCAAGGGCCTGTCCGTGCCCAGCAGCACGCTGAACGTCACCACCAAGGAAGCCAAGTACCGCTTCGACTTCGGCCCTGTCGGGGCTCCGCTGGAGGCCGGCTACACGGAGGTCAACCGGACCATGGCCTACACGGCAGAACGTGGCTTCGGCTTCAAGGACATCAGCGTGCTCAGCGACCGCGACCGCGGGGCCGTGACCACCAGCCTGCTCCGCGATTTTGTCCTCAGCGGCAGCAGCTTCGAATTCCAGCTGGACGTTCCGAACGGCACCTACGCCCTGAAGACCTACCACAGCGACTGGATCGGCTCCACCCGGACCGACGTGGCCGCGGAAGGCACACCGTACGGCCAGGTCGCCTCGAGCAGGGCCTCCTCGGCAACAAAGGTCATCAACCAGGTCCTGGTCAAGGACGGCCAGCTGAACCTGGCCATCAGCGGTTCGGGTCAGCGCCTGAACGGCCTTGAGGTCACCCCGCTGCTGGTGGGCCCCACCAACCTGCACACCACCGGGGTCGACGCCGGTACGGAACCGCCGGTGGTTGACCTCGCGTGGGACGCTGTGGGCGACGCCGCCGGCTACAAGGTGTTCCGCAAGGCATCCCATGAAACTGAACCGCAGCTGATTGCCGTAAACGTCACCTCCGCTTCGTTCCGTGACACCACCGCCTTCGCCGGCCTGAAGTACCAGTATTTCGTCTCCGCGGTGGACCACACCGGCCTGGAGTCCGTTGCCTCGAACACGGTGGACGTGGCCCTCGTTGACCCGAAAACCCCCATACCCGCAGCCCCCGGGAAGGTGGACATCAAGGCAATCGAGAAGACCAGCATCAGCCTGAAGTGGCAGAAGGCCTCCGGCGCGGCCGCCTACCAGGTCTACCGGTCCACGTCCCCGGACGGTCCGTTCGAATATGTAGGCCGGGCCACCGAGGTGAACTACACGGACACCACCGTGTTGACCACCATCCGGTACTACTACCGCGTGACCACTGTGAACAAGGGCGGCGAATCCGTACCCTCCGCCGTGATCGGCACCGACCGGGTCACTGTGGTGAACCGGCAGATGGAGAAGCTGGACCGCGCCCCTGTGGCCCTCCTGACCGGCGAGGGAGTCCGGGTGGGCTGGCGCATGCTGGGCCTGGACCCTGAACAGATCGGCTTCCATGTGATCCGCGACGGCGTCCAGCTCACCGCTGACCCGATCCGCAACAGCACCACCTTCCTGGATGCGGACGGAAACGCCGGTTCCCGGTACGTCATCAAGGCTGTGGGCAACGGCGGGGACCAGCTCACCGCCGAGTTCACGCCGCTGGCCCAGGATTACCTCTCCGTGAAACTGGACAAGCCTGCCGACGACTACACCAAGGATGGCCAGCCCTACAGCTACTCCGCGGGTGACTCCACCGTTGCCGACGTCGACGGCGACGGCACCTATGAGGTCATCCAGATGTGGTCACCGTCCAACTCCAAGGACAACTCGCAGGCGGGCTACACCGGCACCGTCTACGTGGACGCCTACAGGATGGACGGCACCAAGCTCTGGCGCATCAACATGGGCCCGAACATCCGCGCCGGCGCCCACTACACGCAGCTGCTCGCGTATGACTTCGACGGCGACGGCAAGGCCGAAATCGCCATGAAGACCGCCGACGGCACACGCGATGCCGCAGGCACCGTCGTCGGAAATTCCACCGCGGATTACCGCAACAGCAGCGGGTACGTGCTGACCGGACCGGAGTACCTCTCCGTGTTCCACGGTGCCACCGGCACAATAATGGATACCGTTGCCTACGATCCCCCGCGCGGTGACGTGGGAGCATGGGGCGACACCTACGGCAACCGCGTGGACCGTTTCCTCGGCGCCGTCGCCTACCTGGACGGCGAACACCCCTCCATGATGTTCAGCCGCGGCTACTACACCCGGACCGTGCTGGCCACCTACGACCTGGTGGGCGGCAAGATCGTCAAGCGCTGGACCTTCGACTCGGACGTCGCGGGCGCCCAGTACCGAAGCCAGGGCAACCACAACCTGTCCGTGGCAGATGTGGACGCCGACGGCAAGGACGAATTCGTCTTCGGGTCCATGACCATCGACGACAACGGCAAGCCGCTCTACAGCACCGGCCTGGGCCACGGCGACGCGATCCACACGTCCGACCTCGATCCGTCCCGCCCTGGACTGGAAACGTTCGCCGCCCACGAAGACATGGGCTCCAGCGGCAACAAGGGCGCCACATTCCGCGACTCCCGGACCGGCGAAGTCCTCTGGAGCATTCCGGCCACCAAGGACACCGGCCGCGCGGCGGCCGGCGACATCGACCCCCGCTACGCCGGGGCCGAAGGCTGGGCGATCGGCGGCGACGCCGCCTGGAACTCCCCCGTCGGCGAGCTGCGCTCGGCCAAGGGTGAACTGATCGCGAACAACATCCCGGCAGCGAACTTCCTGGCCTGGTGGGACGGAGACCTGCTCCGCGAGATCGTTGACCACGACTGGGATGCCGCCACCAGCAAGGGAACTCCCAGCATCTCCAAATGGAACTGGGCAACGCAGACGAGTGACCGGCTGCTGACAGCCGCCGGAGCGAAGTCCAACAACAGCACCAAGGGAACCCCGGCCATCCAGGCCGACCTCCTCGGTGACTGGCGTGAGGAACTCGCCTGGCCGTCGTCGGACAGCACCGAACTGCGGATCTACACCACCGCCGCCGGAACAGACGTCCGCCTGCGGACGCTGATGCACGATCCGGTGTACCGGCAGTCGGTGGCGCGCGAGAACATCGCGTACAACCAGCCGCCGCACCCGAGCTTCTTCATCGGGGCGGGCATGGAACGGCCCGCGCAGCCGGACATCGTCTACACCGGCGCAAGGTAAGCACGGGGCCCGCACGGCCAAACCTCGCAACCGGGACTGCCCCGTCCGCCAACCATGGTGGACGGGGCAGTCCCTGTTGCGGGTTTGTGTCGGCCCGGACCGCCGGGTAACCCGGCGCGTCAGTAAGATCGCAGCATGACTGAGACCGCAGCCAACTCCGTGACCCTCCGCTTCCTGGCAGCCCCGATGGACGTGGGCCACAGCGGTTCGGTGGACGCCGGCACCGTCCTGGAATGGGTGGACAAAGCCGCCTATGCTGCCGCCGTAGGCTGGGCAAAGTCCTACTGCGTCACGGCCTACGTGGGGAACATCCACTTCGCGGACCCGGTCAACGTTGGCGACATGGTGGAGGTGGAGGCCACGATTGTCTACACCGGACGGTCATCAATGCACATCCGGACCGTGGTCTCCTCCGGGGATCCCAAGGGCGGCCCTGCCACGATGCGGAGCCAGTGCATGGTGATCTTCGTGGCCGTCGGCGCGGACGGCAAACCGATCCCGGTCAAGCAGTTCGAGCCGGTTACCGCCGAAGAAATCGAACAGCGCGACCACGCCCTGGCCAGGGTCAAGGTCCGGGAACAGATCGTAGCCGCGATGAACGGCCAGGAGTACACCGACGCCGGGACCGCCGAGCGGGTGACGCTGCGGTTCATGGCCGCCCCTACAGATGTGAACTGGGGAGGAAAAGTCCACGGCGGCATCGTGATGAAGTGGATCGACGAGGCGGCTTACGTCTGCGCATCACGGTATTCCGGGAAAGACACCGTGGCCGTGTTCTCCGGCGGGGTGCGCTTCTACCGGCCTTTGCTGATCGGACACGTCGTGGAGGTGGAGGCCCGGCTTGTCTACACAGGAACCAAGGGCATGCACATTGCCGTGCACGTCCGCTCCGGCGACCCTAAAGGCAAGGAACTGAACCTCACCACGTACTGCCTCACCGTGATGGTGGCGCGCGACGCCGAAGGCACGTCAGTGCCCATCCCCCGGTGGGAGCCGGTCTCGGCGGAGGACAAGCGGCTTCACGCCCACGCGCGCGAGCTGCTGGAAATCAGGGGCACGGCCCCCGGGAACCGCCTGCCCAACCACCTGCTGGCCCAGGGTTAGGCCGGTTCCGCCTCTCGGCCACCGCCCGCCGCTGCGGGGCTGGGCGCTGCCGGGCAGGCCGCTGCAGGAGCCGGTCGCTGCGGCCACGAGCCGCTAGAAGCCGCCGCCCCCGGCGTCGGCCGCCATGTTGGCGAACCGCGAGTAGTGGCCCTGGAAGGCGACCACGATGTCCTTGGTGGGGCCGTTACGGTGCTTGGCGATGAGGATGTCCGCCTCGCCGGCGCGCGGGGATTCCTTGTCGTAGACGTCTTCGCGGTGCAACAGGATGACCATGTCGGCGTCCTGCTCAATGGAGCCTGATTCACGGAGGTCCGAGACCATGGGGCGTTTGTCCTGGCGCTGCTCGGAGCCACGGTTCAGCTGGGACAGCGCGATGACGGGGACCTGGAGCTCTTTGGCGAGCAGCTTCAGGGCGCGGGAGAATTCCGAGACTTCCTGCTGGCGGGACTCCACTTTCTTGCCGGAGCTCATGAGCTGCAGGTAGTCCAGGATGACGAGCTTCAGGTCGTGCTGCTGCTTCAGGCGCCGGCATTTGGCACGGATTTCCATCAGCGACATGTTGGGGCTGTCGTCGATGAACAGCGGGGCATCGTTCATCCGGCCCATGGTGGTGGCGATCTTGGACCATTGCTCGTCCTTGATGGTGCCCTTGCGGAGGTCCTGGAGGCCGATGGTGGCCTCGGCGGAGAGCAGGCGCATGGCGATCTCGTTCCGCCCCATTTCGAGCGAGAACATCACGGTGGCCAGGTTGTTCTTGATGGCCGCCGAACGGGCGAAGTCCAGCGCAAACGTGGACTTGCCAACTGCCGGACGGGCGGCGATGACGATCATCTGGCCCGGGTGCAGGCCATGCGTGAGTTCGTCCAGTTCATAGAACCCGGTGGGCACGCCGGTCATGCCCTCGCCGCGGTGGCCGGAGGCTTCGATCTCGTCCACCGTGGACTCCATGACGTCCTTGAGGACAACATAGTCTTCGGCCGTGCGGCGCTCGGCCACGGCGTACACCTCGGCCTGGGCCTGGTTGACGAGGTCTTCCACTTCGCCGTCGGAGCCATAGCCCAGCTGGACGATCTTGGTGCCGGCATTGACGAGGCGGCGGAGCACGGCACGTTCGGCCACGATCTCGGCGTAGTAACCTGCGTTGGCTGCCGTGGGGACGGTCTGGATGAGCTCATGCAGGTAGGCGGGGCCGCCGATCCTGTTGATCTCTGCGCGCTTGGTCAGTTCGTCCGAAACGGTCACGGCGTCGGCAGGCTCACCGCGGCCGTAGAGGTCAATGATCGCCTCATAGATGGTTTCGTGGGCCGGGCGGTAGAAGTCCTGGCCGCGGAGGATCTCCACGACGTCGGCGATGGCATCCTTGGACAGCATCATGCCGCCCAGGACGGACTGCTCGGCGGGAATGTCCTGTGGAGGCTTCCGGCTGCCTTCTGATCCGCGGGTACCCTCGATCGAGTCCAGGTGCGTTACTGACAAAGCTGCCGTCCTCCATTGTGTGCCGCTGCGACCCTAGGCGCGCCGCGGTAATACTGTTCTGCCATCGTGAAGCACCGCTGCGGAAATTCCGCAGCACTCCGACACCTCAGGTGTACCGCAAGGCGCCGACAATCACTGTCCGGCACAACCCGACGGCATGCGGCCACCGCTTAAAGGAGTTATCCCCAATATCCACAGGTTATCCACAGAAGTAGCCGTCACGTGCACCCACTGCCGTTGCGCTGTCGCGCCCACCCGTCATGGCGGCCGGACTTTTGCGCCCTTCAAACAGGTATCCCGCTACGCTATCCGCCCTTAGCCCGGCAGCAAAGCCAGCAGTCAAGGGGCCCTGTGGATAACCTGTGCACTACGTGCCATAGCTTGTGCACAGCCTGTGGGCTAACCTGTGGAAACAGAAAAACTTTTCCCACCGATACGGCCCTGACCTGCGAATACTCTGCAAATTGTGTGTGGACTAAATATTCTTTTGCCCAACCTTCATCCACAGCTTGCAGGCGGGAGCTGTTGATTCAGGGCCGCGTTTGGAGCATTCCAGCAAGGATTCCGCGACAACCCGGCGGGGAATCGGCCATTGACCAGCCGTTCTTACCGGAAGTTGACCCGGCGGCCGCCGCGGGTGTACGCCGCTAACCGGACAGTGCTGTGGATAACACCGATCTGGCATAAGCTCTAAGTATGGGCGAACTACTGATAGTGCTATTGCCTGCTGTTGTTTTAGTGGCAGTTATCTGGGCACTTTCAACGGCCCTCAGCCCACGGGACTCAGGCTTATCCGACGCCGAGAAATACCAGCACGACCTGGCCATGCGGTCGGCCGAGCACTACGCCGCCCAGGTCCGCGCCGCCACTGCCGCCCGCGCCAGGGTCGATGCGAACACCCGGCCGAGCCAGAACGAACAGCAGCAGTCGCAGCAGGAGGACCACGCCAGGGCAGCAGCCTTCCGCGCACAGGGCAGCGGGAATCCCGGTGGCCAGTATGGGTACGCCCCGCTTCCGGGTGGCCAGCTGGATCCGCAGCTGTCCCTCCAGCTGCAGTCAATGGCCCGCGGCGGACACAAGCTGCAAGCCATCAAACTCCTCCGCCAGGCAACCCACCTGGACCTCGCAACCGCCAAGAAGTACGTAGATCGGCTTTAAGAACATGGAACCCCTCGTGATCCCTGCCCTTATCCTTGTGGTCGTGGCCACCGGAGTGGCGCTGGCCGCCCGCGCGCTCACCCGGCGCAATGCAGCCGAAAGGACCCCGGGCGCCGCTGCTGCAGTGGACCCGGCAGAGCTGGCCCGCACGGCCGCCTCCAAGCTCACGGAGGACCAGCACCGCAGGCTCTACGCGCTGATCGCCCAGGGACAGGCCATGGCCGCCATCAAGCTCTACTACGAGGCAACAGACGCAGGGCTCCGGGCTGCACGGGACGCGGTCGGCGCACTGGCAGCGCACCCTCAGCCGTACCGCAGCCCGGCATCACAGGATGCGGTCCAGGAACCCGACGACGACGACACCCCCCAGCGGTTCCCCTACCGCTACCGCGCCATCGCCAGCAAGGGCGATGTCACCCGCGAGGTCAGCAGCAACATGCTCAATGACGAAATCTATGGGCGGATCCGCACCCTGGCCCGCAGCGGAGACACCGAGGCGGCTGCCACTGCACTGACCCGCCATTCGGACATCTCCATCAAGCAGGCCCGCGAGTTCATCGCCCTCCTGGACGACTAGGCCCTTCAGTCACGGGTCCTCCTCCGGCCTGGCCAGGACTAGAAGTCAAACAGGTCGCCCAGCCAGCCTTCCTTTTTCTTGTGGCGGCGGCGGTCATAGTCGCGGTCATAGCCCTGCTTGCCGTGCTTCCGGCTCGTCGTAGCGGGGCTCGGTCGTAGCGCGGCTGATCGCGCCGCGGCTCAAAGTTGGGGTAGAGCGGCGGCGGCAACAGTGCCGGGTGCCGGGGGCAGCAGCGGCGGCGGCGGGCCGACCGGAGACGCGGCACTGGCGCCCATGGCCTCATTCGCGCGGTCGATGATCTTGTCCAGCTCACCGCGGTCGAGCCAGACGCCGCGGCACTGCGGGCAGTAGTCGATCTCCACGCCGCTGCGTTCGCTCATGATCAGGTCAATGGAATCCACAGGACATTTCATGTCCCGGTCAACGATCGGGGACGCCGGTTAGTTCGGCAGCACGCTATCTGCCGCGCGGGCAGCCTGTCAGCGGCCGCCCGAGATGCCGGCCAGGAGCTGCTCAAAGGGCAGCGACTCCAGCGACGGCCGGCTTGCGGCCCGGCTGCTCACCCGTCAGCAGGCCGGCAAATTCAGCCGCCGCCCGGTCGATCCGGGACGAAAGCGGCGAGCCGCCGCCGTCGGCGTTTCCCCAGTCCTGGGGGCCGGCGAAGACGGCGGTTGCAGCTGTCCTGGTGCGCAGGTAGCTGAACAGCGGACGCATGGCGTAGTCCAGGACCATCTGGTGGCGGTCCGTGCCGCCGGTGGCCCCGAGCAGGACCGCCTTTCCGTCCAGGGACTTGGGGTCAAGCACGTCGATGAACGATTTGAAGAGGCCACTGTAGGAGGCGCTGAACACCGGGCTGACCGCAATGATGCCGTCGGACGCCTCAACACCGGCAATGACTTCCGCGAGGCGCGGTGCCGCGTAGCCGGTCACGAAATTATTGGCGATGTCCACGGCGAGGTCACGGAGCTCCACCACGTCCACTGCCACGTGATAGCCGGCGTCAGCGAGCCGGTGCTCTGCGGCTGCGGCGAGCTGGTCGGCAAGCAGCCTGCTCGACGACGGAACGCCAAGGCCGGCGGACAATACGGTGATGCGGCGGGTTTCCACTGTGGACTCCTCAAGTTCGGTACACACTACATTACATGCGTTTGCATGTATCGAGGTAACCGGCGGCGCTCGGCCTTTATTCCGCGGCCCTGTTCCGGCGCTACAGCACCACCGTTCCGCTGATGCAGGAGGTGGAGGTGCCGCCTACCCAGATATCATCCCCGATGGCCTCAACGTGCACCCGCCCTGCCCGGCCCAGGACGGTGCCCTGTGCTGCGGTATAGGACGACGGTGCACGCCCGCTGCGAATCAGCCATTGCGCCGCTCCTGCGTTGAAGCTGCCCGTGACCGGGTCCTCCGCTGCTGCGTCGCCCGGGATAAACGTCCGCACCTCAAAGTCAGTGCCCGCCGCATCCCCATGGGGCCCGATCACCCCCACCTTGAGCCCCTGCAGGGCGGCATAGTCCGGCCTGATGTCCAGGACCTGCCGGCCCGACCCGAGCAGCACACCGATCCAGTCGGGCCCATTGACCAGCCAGGAGGCGTCCAGAAGCGCCTCGCGTGACAGCCGGAGGCCCGCGGCAATTGCCGCCAGGTCTGCCTCGTCCACGGGGCCCGAACGGGTCAGCGGCGGCGCGGCGAAGGCCAGCCGTCCGCCGTCGCGCTTGACCCGGACCAGTCCGGCGCCGCATTCCTGAACCAGGACGGCATCCTCCCGGGGCACTCCGCCGGCCTCAAGCCAGCGTGGGCCGAGCCGAGGGTTGGGTGCCCGGCGAACGGGAACTCCTCGTGGGCGGTGAAGATCCGTACGCGATAGTCGGCGTCCGGATGCGTGGGTGGGAGCAGGAAGGTGGTCTCGGACAGGTTCGTCCAGTTGGCAAACTGCTGCATCTCTCAGCGGTGAGGTCCTCGGCGTCGACCACCACGGCAAGGGGATTGCCGCCGGTACGCTTCGGCGGTAAAGACGTCCACCTGGGCGAACGGTCGACGGCGGCTGGCTGGGGCTGGATTCTGGCTCACCGCTGCAGGCTACCACCCCTGCCCGCCGCCGGCTGACAAGGTCCCTCCGCTCTGCCAGACTTCCAGCATGGCCGAAAACAAGACCCAGGCAACCGGCGCGTCCGTGGACGAATTCCTGGCCGCCGTGGAACATCCTGTCCGGCAGCGGGACGGGCTGCGACTGCTGGAGATGATGACGGGCCATCACCGGCGAGGAACCCGAGATGTGGGGGCCCACCATCGTGGGCTTCGGGCAGTACCACTACAGGTACGGCACCGGCCGGGAAGGGGATTCTGCGGCAGTGGGCTTCTCACCCCGGAAGGCGAGCCTCTCGCTCTACGGCCTGACGTACGGACCTGAGGCAGCGGACCTGCTGCCCAGGCTGGGCAAGCACAAGATGGGCGCCGGGTGCCTGTACATCAACAAACTCTCCGACGTGGACGAGGCAGTGCTGACCGAGCTGATCAGGGCCGGCTACCGGCATGTGACCACTGAACTCGACAGTCCCTGACCGGTGCGCGGGATGGCGCAGAAAAGCCCCCGCCGCCGGTGAGGGCGACGGGGGCTTTCTTGCAGTTCAGGACCAGGCAGCCGTAAAGACTACTTGCCTGCCACTACGTCGAGTTCGATCACAGCGGCAACGTCGTCGTGCAGACGGACGTTGGCCTGGTAGGAACCAACCGACTTGATGTGTGCCGGCAGTTCAACCTTGCGCTTGTCGATGCGGCCAAGGCCAGCGGCCTCAACAGCGTCAGCAACGTCGCCCTGCTTGACGGTGCCGAACAGGCGTCCGGTCTCGCCAGCCTTGACAACGAGCTTGACCGGCTTGGCGGAGAGTGCAGCGGCCTGCTTCTGAGCGTCTTCCAGGGAAGCGTGCTCGCGGGCGGCGCGGGCAGCCTTGATGGACTCAACCTGCTTCTCGCCACCCTTCGACCAGGTCAGGGCGAAGTTGCGGGGCAGCAGGAAGTTACGTGCGTAACCGTCCTTGACCTCTACAACGTCGCCAGCAGCACCGAGACCGGTTACTTCGTGGGTCAGAATGAGCTTTGCCATGTTAGTTAATCCCTTCCTTAGCCGCGGCCAGCGCCGGAGTAAGGCAGCAGGGCAACTTCGCGGGCGTTCTTGATTGCCTGTGCGATCTTGCGCTGTTCCTGCACCGTGACGCCAGTGACGCGACGGGCGCGGATCTTTCCGCGGTCGGAGATGAACTTGCGCAGCAATGCTACGTCCTTGTAGTCGATGACAGTGATGTCAGCGGCCTTCAAGGGGTTGGACTTTGGTTTGGGCTTACGGAGTTCAGCCTTAGCCATCGTGGAGCTCCTATTCTATGGAGCCCGTGGATATTGATCCACGGGATGGTGGTGGTCCGACGGCGTCGCCGATCCTGGCGCCTTGCGGCATCAGGCTGGTCCCGGCGTCGGGCCTTTGTTTTTGGTTTTAGAAGGGAGGTTCGGAATCGGGGCCGTTGCCCCAGCCGCCTGCGTTGGAGACACCGGGCGTTGCCCAGGGATCTTCCTGGGCAGCCTGCTGGTTTCCGCCGCCGAAGCCACCGGAGTTGCCGCCCTGGTTTCCACCAGAGTTGCCGCCTCCAAAGCCACCGCCGCTGTTGCCGCCGCCGAAGCCACCCTGTGCGCCGTTTCCGGCACCCCCGGCGCCGGAGCGCTGGGTGCGGTTGACCTTGGCATTGGCGTAGCGCAGGCTCGGGCCGATTTCATCGACTTCGAGCTCAATAACGGTGCGCTTTTCGCCTTCTTTGGTTTCGTAGGAGCGGCTCTTCAGACGGCCGGAAACGATCACGCGCATGCCCTTGGTGAGGGATTCGGCGACGTTCTCGGCTGCTTCACGCCATACCGCAGCGCGGAGGAACAGGGTTTCCCCGTCCTTCCACTCATTGGACTGGCGGTCAAAGGTGCGTGGGGTGGAAGCGATGGTGAAGTTCGCTACTGCCGAACCTGACGGTGTGAACCGCAATTCCGGGTCATTGGTGAGGTTACCGATGACCGTAATGGTGGTCTCGCCTGCCATCTACTGCCTCCTTGTTCGATCCTGGTTGAAGAGTGCGTTTCCTGCGGGGTGAAGAATGAAAACCGGAGCTGAAATTACTCAGCTACAACTTTCTGCTCTTCGGGGCGGGTGATCTTGGTGCGCATGATGGTCTCGTTAAGAGACAGCTGGCGGTCAAGTTCCTTGGCGGTGTCCGGCTTGGCGGTGAAGTTCACCACGGCGTAGATACCTTCGGACTTCTTCTTGATGTCGTAGGCCAGTCGGCGACGGCCCCAGATGTCAACCTTTTCGATGGTTCCACCATCGTTGGTGATGACATTCAGGAACTTCTGAAGCGACGGCTCAACGGTACGCTCTTCGACCTCGGGGTCGATGATTACCATCAATTCGTAAGGACGCATATGTGAACCCACCTCCTTTGGGCTAAGCGGTTACGGCATTTCCGTAACAGGAGGTTCATTTGCGATGCCATGCAATGCCCGGCCAACGGAACGGAGGCAGGGCGCAGCACAGACTTCAATATCTTAGTGCATTTGGACCGGTTAGGCGATTCGCGCTTGACCCAACGGTAGGTGCCGTGGTCGCTGAGCAGAAGCCAGGCGCGCTGCTATGTGGAAAACTACGGCGCCCGCCGCGCAAAGCGGCGGGCGCCGGCAGTCGCGACGCTAAAGTACAGAGCATGGACGCCGCACCGTACAACGTTCGCCCGGCGAAGGTCAGGCGCAGCCGGTTGAGGTTCCTGGCCATGCTCGTGGCAGGAATCGCGGCCACATCAGCCATGGGCGCATCCGGCCGGTGGCTGCAGGCGCCGGCCGCCGGCTGGGCCACTGCGGCGGCGGTCTATGTTGGCTGGGTGTGGCTGGTGGTGGGACGCATGGACCCGGTTCAAACCAAAGCCCACGCCACGTCCGAGGACCCGTCCCGCCCCACCACGGACCTGCTGATCCTGGCGGCAAACCTCGCCTCCCTGGGTGCGGTCGCCGTCGTCGTGATTGACTCCCACCAAGGTGACGGCCGCACCCAACTGGGCGGCGCGGCGCTGGTCCTCGGAAGCGTGGCACTGTCGTGGATGCTGGTCCAGACGCTCTTTACCCTGCGGTACGCCAGGCACTACTACGGCGGGGACCATGACGGCGGGGTCAGCTTCAACCAGGATGAAGCCCCGCGGTATACCGATTTTGCCTATCTGGCCACCAGCATCGGGATGACGTACCAGGTGTCGGACACGAACCTGGAGAACTCCCGGATCCGCCGCGAGGCCCTCAAGCACAGCCTGCTGTCCTACCTCTTCGGCACCGTCATCCTGGCCGCCACCATCAACCTGGTGCTGGGCCTCGCCGCCTGAATCAGGATGCCGGTCCGGCGCCGATCACTGCGTCCCGGTCCCGGGGCTCGTCGGCAGCGGGACCGGCGGGGCCACCCTTGCGGTACCGCCAGACGCCGATGCCAACCACCACAGCGGCGAGTGCCAGCGAGAGCATCAGCGACTCGCGGGTCGACTCCAGGATGACCATCCCGATCAGCAGCGCCACGATGCTGACGATGGAAACCCATGTCAGGTAAGGGAACAGCCACATCTTGAGGGCCAGGTCCTTGGCCGCGGCACCCATCCGCTTGCGGAGGATCAACTGCGAGGTGGCGATCACCAGCCAGACGAACAGGGCAATGGCGCCGGAGGTGTTTACCAGAAACAGGAAGACCGTATCAGGAGCGATGTAGTTCAGGCCGACCGTCACGAAACCCACAACGGTGGAGGCCAGGACGGCGGCCGCGGGCACGCCGCGCTTGGAGATGCGGGTCCAGGACTTGGGCGCATCGCCGCGCCTGGAGAGGGAGAACAGCATCCGGCTGGCCGTGTAGAGGCCTGAATTGAGGCAGGACAGTACGGAGGTAAGGACCACGATGTCCATGATGGTTCCGGCCCCGGGGATGCCGAACAGTTCGATGACGGCGACGTACGGGCTCTTGGCCACGTTGGCGTCATTCCACGGGAGCAGCGTGACCACAACGGCGATGGAGCCGATGTAGAACACGAGGATGCGCCACACGGTTGACTTCACGGCCTTTTTGACCGCGTCCACGGGGTTCTCGGACTCACCTGCGGCGATAGTGGCGATCTCAGCACCGAAGAAGGAGAAGACCACTACGAGGATGCCGGCCAGGACCGCGCCTGGACCGTTGGGAAGGAACCCGCCGTTTTCTACCAGGTTGCTGAGCCCGGGTGCCGGTACGCCCGGGACGAGGCCGAGGATTGCCGCGACGCCGAACAGCAGGAACAGCACGATCGCGGTGACTTTGATGGAGGCGAACCAGAACTCGAATTCACCGAAGGATTTCACCGACCCGAGGTTGGTGAGCGTCAACAGGACCATCAGGATCAGCGCCCAGACCCACTGATCAATGCCGGGAACCCAGCGATGCATGATGGCCGCGCCCGCAGTGGCCTCGATCCCAAGGACGATGATCCAGAACCAGGCATAGAGCCACCCGATGCTGAACCCGGCCCATCGACCCAGCGCCTTATCCGCGTAGGTGGAAAAGGACCCCGTCTCCGGGTTGGCGGCCGCCATCTCGCCGAGCATCCGCATGACGAGGATCACGACGATCCCGGCGGCCATGTAGGCCAGGAGGATCCCGGGGCCGGCCTGCTGGATCGCGGCACCGGAGCCGACGAAGAGGCCTGCGCCGATGACGCCGGCGATGGCAATCATGGACAGGTGCCGCGGTTTGAGCGACTTCGATAGTTGCTGGTCAGCGTGCATGAATGCACCGTCCTTTGGTGAATGTGCAAATCGGAATGGCGGGCGGGGGCCGGCCGGGAAGGTTGCGGACCCATTGTGCAGTGGGGTGGATCACACCTAAGTCCAACTGTAAGTGGCCCCACGGGACGTTGCGCTGTGCATCGGCACAGCCTTGCTGCGTCGGATTTTGATGATAGACCAACCGCGCACACTGCGTGGAATCGCCTGTAGCCTCACGGGCAACTTTGAAACACGCAGGAAATGGTGGCCAAACCCGTAATCCCCTATTGACTTAAGAGGCGATTTCCCCTATTGCCCCGACTGTTTCGCGGGGTCTACATTGGCTTCACTCCCGCGTTCAAAGCAGGGAACCAGAGCAGCGGCACGCCAACAGCAACCAATCTTCGGCAACCCCAAGGACCTCACCATGCACACAGCGAAAGCCCGCTACCTCGTTCCACAGGCCCTGGCCCTTGCGCTGGCACTCTTCCTCGGAATGATCGTTTCCAGCAGCAGCGCCCAGGCCGCAGACAGCTACGGCTACCAGAGCATCAGTTACTCCGGCCTTGCCAATCCCCCGACCTCCGACAAGCCGCAGAGCAAGCTGTGGTGGAACGACGGTGCCTGGTGGGCTGACATGTGGACCACCGGAACAGGCTGGCAGATCTACCGGCTGGACAGGGCTGCAAAAACATGGGTAAGCACTGGGGTTACGAATGACACCCGCAGCACTACGCTGTCCGACACGCTATGGGACGGAAACAAGCTGTACATCGCCTCGCACGTGGTGACGGTTTCCGGTGATGCAAGCACGAAGCCCTCAGTGTCAGGACAGCCCGCCAAGTTGTACAGGTACAGCTACGCTGCGGGCAAATACACGCTCGACGCCGGGTTTCCCACCAATATCAACAACAACAGCAGCGAGTCCATGACCATCGACAAGGACACAACCGGTGCCATCTGGGCCACGTGGACGCAGGTTTCCGGTAGCTCCTCCTCGGGCTACTCCAGCAAGGTCTACGTGAACGCGACCACACCCGACGGGACAAGCTGGGGAACCCCGTTCGTCCTGCCGGTCGCCGACCCGAGCCCGGCACCGGATGACATCTCGGCGATCGTCGCCTATGGAAACAACAAGATCGGCGTGATGTGGAGCGATGCTCCCGCCGGAGCCGTGTACTGGGCCACCCGCACAGATGGAACCGCAACTTCGGCAGCATCATCGTGGAAAGTCCAGCCCGCGGTACAGGGCAAAGGCCAGGCCGACGATCACCTGAACATCAAGGCCCTCCTGGCTGATTCGGCAGGACGTGTTTACGCGGCCGTGAAGACGAGCCTGGACTCGTCCACTGACAAGACACTTCCGCAGTTGCAGCTGATCGTCTTCCGGCCGGGAACGGGTTCCTTCACGCGATCCACCATTGCCACGCTTGCCGATTGCGTCACCCGTCCCCAGATCCTGCTGGATACAACGAACAACCTGGTAAGGGCGTACTACACTGCGCCGTCCACGTCCACCTCGGGGTGTGCCTATTCAGGCGTCCCCGGGAGTATCTATGAGAAGACTGCGTCCATGGACAACCCCGTGTTCGGCAGCGGGCGTGGCACACCGGTCATCCAGGACGGCGCTTCGGCCAACATCAACAACGTCACCACTACGAAGCAGGGTGTCAGCGCCACCACCGGTGCCGTGGTCATGGCCAGCAACGACGTCACCAAGCGCTACTGGTTCGCGGACCGGTCGCTGGGAACGGCTCCCCCGCCGGGTGATACAACGGCTCCGACGGTAACGGGCATATCTCCGCCAGATGGTGTCACTGGCGTAGCGCCGGCAACGAACGTGACGGCGTCGTTCTCTGAGGCGATGGCAGCGTCGACGATTACGTCGGCCACGTTCACGTTGAAGGCGGGGGCGGCGACGGTAGCGGCAGCTGTGACCTACAACGGGACGGACAGGGTTGCGACGTTGAATCCGGATGCGGACCTGGCGGCGGCCACCGTCTACACGGCGACCGTCAGGAGCGGCTCCACTGGCGTCAAGGATGCTGCCGGCAACGCGTTGGCGGCGGACAGGACGTGGACATTCACCACAGCTCCTCCGGGCGGCGGAACGTCCCAGACCGTCACGCTCACAGCCACCGCAGACAGTTACGTGTCGAGCGCGACGATGCAGACGAACTACGGCACGGCTGCCACGATGGCTGTGGACAGCAGCCCCGTGGTTGAGATGACGTATCTGAAGTTTGATCTGACGGCGTATGCGGGCAGGACGCTGGAAAGTGCGACGTTGCAGTTGCGCAGTGCCGGAAGTGGCTCCACGGGTAAGCAGAACGTCAAGCTGGTTGCGACCGACAGTTGGACCGAAAGCGGGATCACCTACAACAACCGTCCGACGCTCGGCTCCAGCCTCGGCACGCTCGGGCCGACCACAACCAACACCAACTACAACGTTCCGCTGACGGTCAGCGGCCTGACCGGTGAGCTGGGCCAGCTGCTGTCCCTCGGTTTGGACTCCACCAGCACCGACGGCCTGGACCTCAACTCCAAGGAGGCCGGCAGCACCGCGGCACCCAAGCTGGTCCTGACACTGAGGTAGGCCGGAAAGCAGAGGACCAGTCAACGGAGGTCCCGGATGCGGTCTTCATCGTCCCCGCGGCGGTGCGGGCCGCATCTTTCCGTCCGGCCCTTGGCCTGCCGGCCGCAGTCCTGCAGGTAACCGCAATTTCCACATTCTTCCCCCCGGGCAGCCACAAGCCCCCCGGCATATCGGACCGCGGCATACCGCCGCGTAATAGCTTTGCAACACGTCAAAGCGGCACACAGACACAGGAAACCGCCGGAAAAGGGGCAGTCATGGCAGAAGAAAAGGTCTTTACCACCGACCCGGCCGTACCAGGCCCTTCCGCTGCGTCTGCGCGTCCAGCACGTCAACCTGCAGGAGGATTCGTGAATACTCAAGACAGTGGCGGCAGCGACGCATCAGCTGCCGGAATGGGCCTGACGGACTATGCCCGGGTAGCCAGAAGGTACTGGAAGCACATCACGGTCGTGACCCTGATTGTCGCCGTCGCCGCTATGGCGTGGGGCGCCGTTCGTCCCCGGATATATGCCGCCGAAGCCAGCGCAGTTGTGCTCGCGGTGGGAACTGACAACGTCAGCAGCCTCTTGGCCGGCGATACCCTCGCCAAGGCAAGGGCCAAGAACTACAAGTCCCTGGCGGAATCCCGGCTCGTTGCGGATAAAGTGCGCGACTCCACCGGGCTGGGCATGACAAGTGACGCCCTGCTGGGAGCCATCACGGTATCTGTCCCACGAGACACAGCCGAAATCCGGATAACTGCCGAGTCGGCAGATCCAAGTACTGCCCAGAGGGTCGCGAACGCATGGGTCATTGAACTGGGAAAGCAAATCCAGGACAGGGAGACTGCCGCCGCAGCAGCAGGCCAGCCGGGAGCTACCGTAACGCCGCCCCTTTCCTTGGTTCCGCTGGATCCCGCTGCTGTCCCCACCGATGCGGTCACACCCGGCCTGGGTCTTACCGGGGCCTTTGGGTTGGCAGTCGGACTCCTTTTGGGCTACGCCTCCGCCCTCCTCCGCGACCGCCTGGACCGTCGCCTGCGGACAGCGGCCGAGGTCGAGCACCTCTCTTCGGTTCCCGTCATCGGCACCCTTCCGGTTGACCTCAGGCTCACGGGCGAGAACAAAGTGTTGGGCGGAGTCCCTGCTGCGACAACGCCGGGCGCCCGCGGAGAAAGCCCTGCTTTTGCGGAGGCGCTGCGTGAAGTGCGAACCAACCTGACGTTTCTTGACGTGGACAACCCTCCCCGCATCATCGTCGTCACAAGTTCGGTGAGTGGGGAAGGGAAATCAACCATTGCGGCCAACCTTGCCTCTGCAATGTCGGTCGGCGGCGACCCCGTCATCGTCGTTGACGGTGACCTGAGGCACCCGAGCATGGCCAAGATCTTCGGGGTTGTCCCGGGGATAGGAATCACCGACATCCTGACGGGCAAAGCCGAGGTTGATGATGTCCTCCAGCACCGCAGCGATCTGCCCAACCTGTCGATCCTGGGTTCCGGCCGGATTCCGCCGAACCCCAGCGAACTGCTCAGCTCCCATGCCATGAAGCAGCTGATTGATTCACTGGCGGAAAAGGCCACCGTGATCATTGATGCTCCGCCGCTGCTCCCGGTAACGGATGCGGTACTGCTCGCCAGAATTGCGGACGGTGCCATCGTGGTGGTCAGGGCCGGTCAAACGACGAAGGACCAGCTCACGAAGTCGCTTGGGAACATTCGGAAGGTCAATGCGGCCGTCCTCGGGACACTTCTGAACTGTGTTCCGGCAAAGGAATTCGACGGCTATACGTACTACGCCCCGGAGGAACCGGACGCAGCGGACGGCAGCTTTCCCCGGGAGGCGGATCTCTCGCCGGAAGCGGTGGAGCCGGAAAACCCGGCCCCGTTCCGTGGAGCCGCCAACGACAGGCTGTCCAGGAGCGTCACGTCCATCTAGTTGGCCATCCTTGCCCCACCCGCGAAGTGCGCCATATCCGACGGCCAGTACGGGCCTTGAGCGCCGGCTGAAATACCCACAGAGGAGAACGAATGTCTAATTCTGTCGCCGTCATCGGGACACGCGGCTACCCCAGCTATTACGGCGGTTTTGAGACTGCCGTGAGGCGTTTGGCACCTTTTCTTGCCGACGCCGGCTGGGACGTCACCGTCTACTGCCGGGCGGGCCAAACCAAGGACGATGACCCTTCCCGCGATCCCCGCGTTCGAACCACGCGAACCGTCGGGCTTGAAAGTAAGTCCCTGAGCACCCTTTCCTTCGGGCTGTCCTCCGTGCTTCATGCCCTCTGGCACAAGCCGCAGGTGGCGCTCGTGATGAACGTTGCCAACGGTTTCTTCCTGCCGCTGCTGAAGCTTCGCGGAATCCCGACCGTGGTGAACGTGGACGGAATCGAATGGGAGCGTGCGAAGTGGAACCGGTTCGCCAAAGCCGTGTTCATGATGGGCGCCCGACTCACTGCCCGATATGGCACCATCCTGATCAGCGACTCACTGGAGATTAAGCGCCGCTGGAACCAGGACTTTGGACGCGACAGCGTCTTCATTCCTTATGGTGCCGACCTCTCCAGCCCCGCTGACGTTGTTCCCGGCCTCGAGGCAGACTCCTACGTCCTCATGGTTGCCCGGTTTGTTCCCGAGAACACGGTCCTGGAGTTCTTCCAGGCAGCCGAACGCCTGGCTGAGCAACATCCTGTGGTGATCGTCGGTTCCAGCGGCTATGGGGGACCGCTGGATGAGGCTGCCCAACGGTTAGGCGAACATCCCAATGTCCAGTGGCTCGGCCATGTCAGTGACGACAGGAAGCTCTTGTCCCTATGGCACCATGCCGGCGCCTACTTCCACGGCCACAGCGTAGGGGGGACAAATCCTGCGCTGGTACAGGCTATGGCATGCGGGGCGCCCGTAGTCGCCAGGCGTACCCCCTACAACGCTGAGGTACTGACAACTGACGAGCACCTGGTCTCACCC
Organism: uncultured Actinomycetota bacterium; assembly: GCA_963807805.1. Classification (GTDB taxonomy): domain Bacteria; phylum Actinomycetota; class Actinomycetes; order Actinomycetales; family Micrococcaceae; genus Arthrobacter. Next base: position 473,514 of record CAWECX010000007.1, read on the forward strand.
GAGCCGCTGGCGATCGAGCAGGCAATTCGTCAGATGTTGACTGATCACGATTTGAGGGCAAAAGCGCGGACCGCCAACAGGGAACGCGCGGCCTCCCACTACAACTGGGAAGATGTCTGCCGGAATTACGAGCTCACGCTGCAGGAGGCCATGCTCGGGGAAAAAGCAACTAAGGTCGACAGTGGGAAACGGTAATGACATTTGGACTGCGGACAACTGCACTTCCTGCTGCCCGGCCGGCACGTATTGGGAGCCGGCGGGTAATTGTCCTTAATCCCCTGGGTGTGGCACTCAGTCATTACACTGATGCCCTCATGCAGCAATTGGCCGATTCCGGGATAGAAGCCGAGACATTTTCGATAATTGAGCCTTCCCAGTCGGGGAAAAGCCGATTCCAATGGCTTGCAGGTTATTCGTCCATGCTCTATTCGGCCGGCAGGCGTACGCGCCGGCGCAATTCCCAGGAGAAAGTCCTTATCACCTGGCCCGTGCTGGGTTTCCTGGACCTTTTGATTGTTAAAGTCCTGTGTGGCAGTTCCGGTGTCATCGTTTATCACGATCCGCAGCCCCTTGTCCGGTCGGTGGGCAGCAGTCGCGGGGTGGCCGGCCTCGTAAGACTTGTAAAGAACCGGCCCGGCACGTTGGTGCACAGCAATGAAGCTGCCCACGCCATGAACGTCGTCGGACTTACTGACGGCCTCACGCTGGTGCCGCATCCGATGCTGCCGCCGGCTGGCTTCGCGAAGGAGCCGGCCGTCAACGGCAAGGCTGGCACAAGGCCCCGGGTCCGTGTACTTGGACAGTACAAAGCAGACAGGGACATCGACCTTCTCACCTCGTTGGCTGGCCGGCTGGGCGCTAAATACGACCTCGATATCGTCGGCCGCGGCTGGCCGGAGGTAGAGGGCTGGAACGTGGATGCACGCTTTGTCACTGAGGATGAGCTTGATGAGCTGATCGCCACCAGCGACGCCATTGTTATCCCCTATAAGCGCTTCTATCAAAGCGGCATAGCCATCCGTGCCCTAGAGCACGCTGTACCAATTGTCGGACGCGTCGAGACGAGCCTCGGTGAACTCTACGGGCCACAATCGCGCCTCCTGGTTGCTGCGGAAGACGAGCTTCCCGGTATGGAAGTCGAGCCGTGGGTCTCCGCTATCGAACATGCCATGGACCGAGGAAAGACCGAGACAGTCCTTGCTGCCAAGCTTTTCCACGAGGAGGCCACGAGGGGCTGGGGCGCGCTCGGCCAAAGGCTGCTCGCTGAAGGATCCGACCAACAGCACCGGGGCCGGAGAACAGACGCCTGAGGATCAGCCCGCGCCACGGTGTGTTCACGCTTTGGGTTCGCGCGGCGGTCCCAACCGCCATCCCGGACACCTGGCACGATCAAACGCCTGATCGTCGCTACAGGCACGGCACCGCTCGGTAGTTGGTCCTTATATTCCGTACTGGACATACTTCACGGGTAGCTCAACAGCGGTCAGCATAGCTCCGCGGTTGGGTGCGTCTCCCTGTGTGCATTTCCCTTGGCCGGGAACCCTCGATTCCGTTGGATGTCGGGGTTCCCTGGACGTCAGGGGCGTGACGGCGGCAGCGACAGCCGGGACGGCAGATGGGAGCCCGGAGACTCAGCCACGGGCCGCATGGGGGGCGTCAGCGGCGCCCTCAGGGCAACTACCGAGCCTAGGACCAGCCAGAGCACCGGCGTCGATGCCATGGAGGAGGCGGACTCGGAGGAAGCAACAGCCAGCAGGAAGCCGGCGGCGAGCCAGACTGGAAGACTCTCAGCTTTCGGCACGCGGCGGAGAAGCTTCAGCAGATGCACCATGAGCAGAGCCGCAGCGACCAGCATGGGCCAGCCCATCCATGCGAAATACAGACCCAGCAGGCTCTCGCTGCCCACACCCGTCGATGCGCCTTCCAGCGCAGCCTGGTAGCCGGTAGTTCCAAACCCCAGGCCGATAGGCGACTGCAGTCCAAGCATGAGTCCGGAAAACAAGCCGTCCGAATGGCTCGCCGTATTGCCCTGCTCCACGAAGGTCGCAAACAGGTAGGCTCCCAGTCCGGCGCCTACGAGCACCCCGGCGTATTTGCCCACCCTGACCCAGATGAAGTAGACCAAGGTGACCACGAGGAAAATAAGGATCCCTGCCCGCGCGTAGGCGAAGAAAAGCGAGACGCCGATCGCGGCAAGCATACCGAGCCTCGCCACGCCCCGGAGTTTAGCGACGGCGGCGAAGGCTCCCAGCCCCAGCAGGAAGCCCATAACGGGCGGGTTCATGTACGGACCACCAGGGCGCAGGGTGAGGTCACCATCGGTCGATACCCCGTCCGCAAAATATGCGGGCGGCAAGCCCATCCTCATGCTTCGCGGATTCCCGCCGACGACGTTGATGTGGTACCAGGCCGGGTCCAGAAGTGGCGCCTGCATGACTTCCTCGGCCAGGACCCAGGCAACGGTCAGCCCGGCCAGCAGCAGCAGGTACCTGCTGACCTTCCCCCATCGGATATCGTCCCGTAAGACAAAGCCGGCAAAGATCAGGCCCAGTGGCATCAGCACCTGCCGCGCCTGGGCAATCCCGATCTCCGCGTCCGGTGACCGGACGAATCCGATACCCACCAGGAGGACCAGGATCAACATCAGCGCAAGTGCCTTGTGCAGGCGCTTGTCCTGAGTGCTAAAGGCCGTGATTACCGCAGCAGCAACAAGTACCGCGGCGGGCACGTCATCAAGGTACTGGAAGGCATCAGACCGGGTGAGGGTGATGAGCGGCGCCTGCAACCAGCCGGCCGCAATGACCATCAGAATCACAACATGGTAGGAACGTCCGAGAACCAGCACGAGGCTGATCACTGCTGAAGCGGCAACGACGAAAAGCAGGAGCATCGGTTTCGTTCCTCTCCAGAATCACGCAACACCTGGGTCGGGCTCCGGAATCCATCAGGGATCACCAGCGCTGCGTTCCGACGGGCGTCCGTCTTTCCTCACGCTAAGCCCGCCGGAAAACCGTCACAAGGCTTGCGGCCCGAGGTCTGCGGGTACCCGCACAAGCTATGTGGATGCCCCGGGGGATCATCCCTGGAGCGACACCTAGTGGACTGCTGAGCGTCCTGCAGAGGATGTACTGAGGACTTCTTTCCAGTAGTCCAGGAATGGTGCAGCCGCCTGCTGGACCACCCGCTCCGCCTGCAGCTGCCCTATCTGGTCGTCGAGGTGTTCGAGCTCCGCCTCGCTGGTGATGGTCCTGTAGGCGACATCGGCCAGTTCCTGGACGGACGCCGGCACCGCGATCAGCCCACCGGCTTTGGACGCCTCGCCTAGCGTCCCGGAATCAAAGCCGATCACCGGGGTGCGATAGGCGAAGGCGCGGGATGCCACACCGGAGGCAGGCAGGATGTTCCCGTAGAAGCGGCTGGTCTTGTCGTAGGGCAAGAGGATGGCCCTCACGGACTCGAAAAATGCGTCCTCCTGGGGTCCTTCGACCGCCCCCAGAATGGTGACGCCGGCAATGGGGGGCAGCTTTTCGGTTCCCCGCCCGGCCACGCAGATCTCGACGTCCGGCGGAAGTTCACGGCGTAGTTCGAGGAGGCGGTCGAACCCTTTGCCTTTGGACGCGTGACCGTAGAGCCCAACTGCGAGGGGACGTTCAGCTGGTGGCCTCAAGGCGGCCCGGAACGGTACAAAGTGACGTGCACTCAGCACCCGGCAACCTGGGAAAGTCTCGCGGAGGGCCGCGGCTCCGACATCACTCAGGGCAAACAGGGTTGCATCCTTCAACAGCCACCGTTCCAGCCGGGCATTCATGGAACGGAGCGGGAGGTGGATTCCGTGGTGAATCACCTTGCTTTTGGCTACGGATTTGAATCGGAACGGCCACCAGACGGCCCGCGGGGGATCGTGCACGGTTGCCGTGGTCACGATGTCCTTGGAGCGGCCTGCGAGGAGCCAGAAGGGAGCCAGTGACGCCGCCGACAGCTCGAAGTGGACAGCCACCGGCCCGGACGCGAGGGCTTCCTTGATTTCCAGCGCCAGCCTTTTCCGCTCACGAAACAAGTCAAGGAGGCCAACGTTGTCCGGTCCAGCAGTCCTGATCTCACGGAATGATGAAAAGCGGGGCACGATTGCGGCCATGAACTCCTCCGCATAATCGCCTACTCCCCCCGAGCCCGCGCGTGGTGCAACAAGTATGAGTGTGGCAGGAATCGGGGAAGTATTTGATACAGGGACTGCGTCTGAATTAATCACGTTACTCCGCGTTTTTACACCAAGGGACGATAACTTAGACGGCACGGCCCTCGAAATCATTGGAGGGATTCACCCGAGCTTGACTACAGTATGCCCCAACAATCGGCTGCGGCGACTGGAAATTGAGGAAACAATTCGTTCCTGGCGTTCCCTAAGGGGCGGTCGATGGGGGCTGGCACGCATCCAAAAGTGTTCCCGGATTTGACGGTCGGACCGAGGCGGACAGGCTTAAGCTCAATAACGGCTCAATAACTGTGACTTCTCCCCTATGGACGGCACGCAGACAGTAAACTTCTGCAATGAGGCCACAGGAAGGCTTATAGCCATGACGAATGTTACTGGTGGACTTGCGCGGGTCGGCTTCCGGGGAGCGGTCTGGCAGGGGCTTGCCCTTGTAGGCGGTAAAGCCATCGTCCTCGTAACGACGATCGTGCTGGCACGCCTCCTCTCGCCCGAACAGTACGGCCTCGTGGCCGCGGCCCTGGTACTCATGGCCTACGTCGAGACAGTTGCCGATGCCGGCGTCGCACAGGCGCTTGTCTATCTGCCCCCCTCCGGCGTGGCCGCCCGCTCGGCGCTGCTGGTTTCGGTGGTGCTCGGAGGGTCTCTTGCTCTTGTGACCTTCTTTGCGGCGCCGTGGATCGCCGCGCTGTTCCAGTTGCCGGAAGTGGCACCTTTGGTACAGGTGCTGTCCATCGCGGTGCTCGCCACATCGCTGGGAGCGGTTCCTGAAGCCCTCCTGCGCCGCGATCTCCTCTTCAGGAGACTGGCAGTTGCGCCAATTCTCCGCGCGGTCGTCACCGGCGCGTTGAGCCTCGTCCTCGCCTTCGCCGGTTACGGCGCATTCTCCCTTGCAGCGGGCACCGCGGCAGGGTCGGTTGCGTACGCTGTTACGTGCTGGTGGCTGGTCCGCAAGGGCGCGCCGTGGCAGATCTGGCGGGTGGCAAAAGACGCGCTTCGGGCAAACCTCAAATTCGGCGTCCCTGTCGCGGGAAGCAATCTTCTGGCACGCCTGATCTTCGACATCGACTACGTGATCATCGGCGTGATCCTCGGGGCGCAGGCCCTTGGCTATTACACGCTCGCCTTCCGGCTTCCCGAAGCCCTGATCATCAACGTCTTCTTTGTGCTCTCAACCGTCCTGTTCCCGCTCTACACCCAGGTGCAGAACCAGCCTGGACGATTGCGTGACGGGTACCTGAAAGGTGTACGGGTCCAGTCCCTGTACGGGATGACCGCCGGAGTTGGATTGGCAGTGTTGGCCCCAATCATCGTCCCGCTGGTTTTTGGGGAGCAATGGGCCGAGTCAGTGGTACCGCTGGTGTTCCTTGCCTTGTACGCGGCGGCCCGCTCGCTCGGGGCCGGAGCGAACGACGTCTACAAGGCCATCGGCCGGCCCGGCATTTCGATTACTTTTTCAATCGTCCGGCTGGCCGTGCTGGTGCCTGTCCTGCTGGTGGCGGCCCAGTGGGGAATTATCGCCGTTGCATGCGCACAAATGGCCACGGCGATGCTCTTTGCCATTGGAATGCAGACTGTAGCTGCGAAGGTTCTGCAGATCGGACCAAGGGCAATGTTGCGCGCTGTCTTCCCGGCCTTTGCCTGCAGCCTCGCCGTCGCGATGGCAGGGTCGATAATCTTCCTGACCCCCTACCTCGGGACTGTCCTGACCGCCGCCCTGGTTGTGGTTACCGCCATAGCCGCGGTGTACGGAGTCCTCCGCCTGGGCTTCTCGTCCCTGCACAACGAACTGCTGCACCTGCTCCGCCGCAACTAGGCAGAGCGGGAACCGTTCGAGGCAAAGTCCACCGTCCAGTCGGTGACCGCGTGGCGCCACAGCCAGAAATCGCGATCCGCCGTTACAGCGGCCTGGACATGGCCGGTCTCCCCTCCGCTTGCCGCCTGGCCAGCGAGCCGGTAGGCCATAGTGGCAGCTGAACGCGCCCACGTTGCGATGACAAAGTAGGGCAGCAGTTCGGGGTTCACGTTTCGCAGCCGAAGGTGTTTGGCCACGGGCGCCACGGCCCAGCCACCGGGACTGAAGGCATTTTCAAAGGCGCGAAGCTGAAGCCGCCGGGACACCAAGGCGTTTTCCTGCGACTGCCCGATGTACTGCAGGTAAAAAATCAGGTCATGGGCAGGCAGACCATCCAGACGCGACCGCTCCCAGTCCACCACCTGGAGACGACCGTTGGACTGCAGGAAGAGGTTCTGGTAGCTGAGGTCACCGTGTTCCACAACGGCCGGAAGCTGCTCGGAGCGCATGGGCGCCAATACTTCATGCGTTCGATCAATGAGCCGCGCCACTTCCATGTCCGTGGGCAACAGGGAAGCGAGCTCGGCCAAGGGCGCGCCGATTGTCCGCTGGTACCAGTCGGCATTGTCCAGGACCGGCCTGGTGCAGGGCAGGGCGGCGACGAAGTCCATACCGGCATCCACAGCCCGGGAGAAGTTCTCGACAACGAGATGAGGCTCCAGCAGGCTACCCGCCACAGCTGTCTCAATCAGCACTGTCTGTCCCCCGACGTCCAGCACTCCGACGACTTCCGGCGCCCCCTGCTCAGACCCCACCCCCAGGGATTTGAGCTTTAGCAGCACGTCAGCCTCTTTGCGAATGCTCTCGTTGTCGCCTGGCTGGCGGGGGATTTTGACCACGAGAACCGGATCCTGGGCGCCTGGGGCAAAGACGAGGGCAACTACGTGGCGTGAGGTCACAAACTGTGGCGTCAGCAGAAGTGTGTCCCAGTGGCTGTCGAGACCGAACGTGTGAAGCCCGAGTTGGCCGTAGTTATCGTGGAGGATCTGGTCAATGTACTTCACAGCCCCACCTCCTGACTGGTCCGGGATGTTCTTCTGCCAACCACCGTGCCTTCTGCGGCGGCCACGTTGAACAGGCCCAGGCCCAACGCCAGCCTGCCGATCGCGGCCTTGGCTTTTCCAAAGCGTACGCCCGAGTAGTGCGACAGGGTATCGCGGACCGCAGGCACCGATGAGGTCGGCACAAAACGTGCCGGCCGGTCGAGCGTGGGCACATGCCAGTAGACAGCGACGTCATCGAAACCCGACCGCGCCATGGCCCGGCTCCACCCCGCAAGGGTGTGCGGGCCCGGACCGAAGCGCATTGAGCGCCGCACCTGCAGGCAGATCCAGCCGCCGGGCCGCAGGGCTGCTGTTGCGTCCTTGAACAGGTCCGTGTCCGGTTCGGAGAGAAGGACTACATCCACGTCAGGAGTCGGGACGGGCTCCGCAGCTGGCTCAAGCCGCCGGGCGGACGGATCCAGAAGCTTCAGGGCAGCGATCGCGTCATCGCTGACCGTGCCGCCGTAGCCAAGTCTTTCGGGTGGACCCACGGGCAGGAGGAACCGCCAGTCCAGGAGCATCCACAAATGCAGGGGGAGTGGATCCTGGCCGGCTTCCCCATCCGTCCCTGCCGGCCCGGCGATCTTCCATAGGAGCTGGGCGGCCTTCACCCTGACCGCGGACGCTGATTGGCTGGCATCGACAATATGGGCCGAGGGTATTTCCTCAGCCAGTTCCAGATACGCTTTCCGCCACTCCTCCAGTTTCTGGGGGCTGTGTTCGCCCTTCCGGGCAAACATGACTTCACCGGGCACGTCAAGTACCAGGACAAGGTCCGGGTGTGGCTGGAAGCGCAGGGCAAGCGCGTCCGTCAGCTTACTCAAACGGCTGTCGGCCCGGGAGCCCGGAAGCAGTACGTCGAACGCCAGGCGGTCCATCAGCACCACCCGGCCCCGCAGCGACTGGTACCGGGCCGCGAGTCCTGCCCGGAATATCCGGTACACCTTCCTCGCAAGGAACCCGCCACGTATCCTCTGGAGCCAGCGGTCCTGGGAGCTGGCGGACCACAGCCCCATGTAGACGTAGGCCGACGGAAGGGGACAGCTGGAGCCGAGACTGTGGAGCAGGGTTGTCTTGCCGGCACCATCAGGGGCCAGTACCCCGACCACCGGCCCCCGGCCTTTGACTCTTGGGCCAACCCGCCGCAGCGCCTTACTGGCTGACGTGACCAGCCACGGAGGAACCCTGCTGCCCGCCCAGCGCTTTTTCAGGGTGGCAGCGATGGCAGGGACCTCGTCGAAACGCCCGGACTGCAGTATGTCCAGAAGCCGACCGCCCGTCCCGTCGCCCAACGTCCGGTCCAGAAAAACGGCCAAGGGATCTTCCGCGGCGGCCGCGGCCGCTGCGGTACGGGCAGCGGGAACCCGGTCCGAGGCAATTTCACCCTTGTCCAGCACCAAATGAAGCAATTGAAGCCATGCCTGGTCGCGGGGCTCTGGCAGCCACAAGGGGCCAAAGGGCACGCGCCTCTGCAGGCAGCCTGCGGCGAGAACCGTCTTAAGCTCCTGGAAATGCCCAAAGCTGATGTCCGAGACGACGTCAAGTTTGATCCAGAGATCCTCCTCCGTGACATAGCGGAAGTAAAAGCGATGGCTTCCATGTCCGTGTGCCAGGACGCGTCGGAACCCCACGCCGCTGAGAAGCCCGTCCAGGCGGGACAGCAGGTCGGCTGACACGAGGACGTCGACGTCTCCCGCAGGGCGGACCAAGTCCCTTTCGCCCCGCAGGAGAAGCCAGGGCAGTCCAGTATTGTCCAGCTCCTTGAAAGCGATTGCAAGGGCCGAATTTATGTCAGGTACGATCCATTCATGAATTCCAGGCTGACGGGCGCTGACCAATTCCGGCTCAGAATTAGAAACCGGAAAGTGGGGAGAAGTCGACAATTCGCTCACCATTTCCTGAAGTTTGAAATTTAGGCGGCATCGGCCGCTGAGCCACGGCAGGCCGCAGCCGACCCGATGGCCGTGCCGCGAGCCTACCCTCCTACCTAATGGCCTGGCACGAGTAGTGTGTACTCGCTTTTTTCGCCATGGAGCGCTTGTACTACGTAGGTATAGGGCTCACCGGCCGGCGGTTCACTAGGTATAGGGATCAGAAGGCGCCGCAGGGGCGTTAGGTAGGGGAGCGTAGCCTCACGAGACATTAGGTAGGTGGGGAATCTGCAATCTTCTTGAGGAAAAGCAGGGGTGATCTTGAGCAAACAATAAGTGAACAACATATGGCGCTATGTACAATTCCCGGGCTATATTCGTTTAACGGCTGGGTACCGTGCTGGGGGCGAAAGCCATCAGCCTGCCGACCCGATGGTTATGTGAATAACCGGATGGCGGCATGCAGTACTGGAACTAACTACTAACGAAAGAATGTGGTCTCCTTCTTCGAGGATTGGGGACCCATGTCTTTGCTAGGGCGAAACAAGGAGCTGGACCGCCTGCTGTCGGTCATCCGGGGGCCGAAGGACGCCGCCCTTGCGGTCATCGGCGGTCATGGGGTGGGGAAGTCTGCGTTGCTTTCAGAAATTCCCACGCTTTCTGACTACAGAACCGTTTTCCTCGGAGCCAGCGCCTTCGAATCGGACTGGCCCTTGTCCGGGGTCACTGCCCTCCTCAACGCCATGGATGATCCCGTCCTCAACCGAATCGCCGATGACCTCCTGCGGGATACCGCTGGATCCCTGGATGTGCCGGCGATCTCCTCCATGCTTCTCAATGGCCTGCACCAGCGCTCCTCGTCCAGGACGGTCATCGTCATCGATGACGCGGACCAGCTGGACCCGAGCAGCCAGGCTGTGATCGGCTTCCTTGCCCGTCGGCTGTCCGGAACAGATATCGCTTTGTTTGTCTGCCTCCGCGACGAGACTCCCGACAGCCCCTTCAGCGGACTGCCCGTCCTGGGCCTCCAGGCCCTGAGCTACAGCGATACCGTAAGGATGCTCGAAGCGATCCCTTCCCGGCAGACGACGACGGCGGCCGCCCACGCTGTTGCCGCCGCCACCAGGGGGAACCCGCTCGCCGCCGTCGAACTCCACGCCAGGCTGCTGGAACGGCATGCGGAGGGAAAGTTTGCCCTTCCGGTCCCCCTGCCCTGCAAGGGCAGTTTCGAATCCGAATTCGCCTTGGTTGTCGGCGGACTCACAGCGTCCGCCCGCAGCGTCCTCGACCTTCTGTCACTCTCGTACCGGAGCGACATCACCACGCTGGAGAAAATCAACCAGGACGTGTGGACCGGCGTGGACGAACTGCTGGCCTGCGGGCTGGTGCACCGGGCGGGGCCACTCCTTGGCATCCGGGACCAGCTGCTTCGCGGTTATGTCTTTGCCGCCATGACGCCCGCCGTGCGCACCGCCAACCACCGTGCCCTCGCTGAAGCGTGCCAGGACAATGACCCCTACGCACGCCGGTGGCACCTTAGCTTCACGGCGCTGGAGCGCCAGACTCCGTTCGGCCTGCTCCGGCATGCGGTCGACCTGATCCGGAGCGGCGAAGTGCCTTTCGCCGTCGAGTACGTCGAGCGCGCCCTGACGATCAACCCCTGGGAGGCGGAAACGGCAGCCCGCCTTGCCACGATTGCTGAGCTGCTGTTCAACCGGGGTGAGTTCGTCTACGCCAGGCGATACCTGGAGTGGGCCCAGCGCGTGACCCGGAACCCCGCCCTGATCCTGCGGCTGACGGGGCTTGCCTTCGAAATCGACTTCATTCAGGGCGGCGCGGTCCGTTGCAGCATGGTGCTGCGGCTGGTCAAGGAATTCGGCCAGCATGATCCTGGCTTCGCCGCCAACCTCCTCGCAGTCGCCGCGGTGTACTACGCGGAACGGTGGGAACTCAAAGATGCTTCCGAACTCCTCCGTTACGCGGAAAACTTCAAGGATGCAGCTTCCGTGGAATGCCTTGAGATCACCGAACGCGCCCGGCTTCTCACTGAATCGATCAGTGGCGACGCCACGCAGCCCGCCCGGACGCCCAGCCTCGAAGGTGATGGCACCGTAGCCGGCCTCCTGATCCAAGGCCGCGCACTCAGCTACGCCGAGCGGCACGACCAGGCCCAGGAGATCTTCGCCATGGTGCGGACCTCCAAGCGGGACACGCACGTGAACTGGCGCGAAACGGCAATGTTCCTGGCCGTGGAGAACGAGATCAGGGCAGGAAACGTGCGTAAGGCGAGCAAGCTCATCAACGACCTTGAGGTCCGCGAACCTGAGTTCAAATATCACCGCGGCATGCGCCACGTATTCCGGGTCTGGCGGGCCCACGCCATGGGGGATGAGGCACTGGCCCAGACTCTTGCGGCTGAGGCACAACGCTTTGCCGGTGCAGAGAGCCACCCGTCGATCACTGCCCAGCTAGCCGCGTGGCATGGACACTTTGCGCTCCTTCGGGGTGACCTGGCTGAGTCCATTGCACAGCTCTCACGAGCCGCTGAGATTGGGGCCGGCTTCAACAATCCCACGTTGCTGCGGTGCGATGCGGATCTTGTGGAGGTCCTGGTCCGCCTGGGCCGCCACCGGGAGGCAACCCAGGCGCTCCTCAGCCTGGAGAGCCGTTCCGTGGGGCTGCGCTCTCCATGGCTGATGATGGCAGTGGCCCGCAGCCGCGCCATCCTCGCGGACGGAGAGCAGTCACTGCAGTTATTCGGCCAGGCGCTGGACAGCCGGAATGGCCGGGAGTCGCTGCTGGAACGGGCAAGGACCATGCTCTGCTATGCGGAAAGGCTCAAGGCACTCGGCCGGCTGCGGGATGCCCGCGACGGGCTCCTGCGGGCCAAGGTCATGTTCGACGAAGTGGGAGCAGATGCGTGGACACAGCACGTTGATGCACTCCTGCTGGACGAAAGGGTCGAGGCGCCGGGCCCACAGGGAAGCCCTGCGATGCTGCTGCTCGCCGACCATGAGCGCGTTCTGGCGAAGATGGTTGTCCGCGGGATGCGCAACAAGGAAATCGCAGCCACGCTCTTCGTTTCCGTGAGGACTGTTGAGGTGCGGCTTACCGGCATCTACCGCAAGCTCGGGGTCGAGTCACGTGCCCAATTGACGGCCCTGGCGGCCAACAAAGAGCGGGTAGCAGCGGAGCCGTACGTCCTGCCGGCCTTGTAGGCCCGGATCGCGCTGCCGCAGCTACCCGCATTATCCACAATGTTCCTTCGCGGGACCCACAAAGGGCTTGCGTAAACCCTCCGCAGCTGGCTTTTCATGGCTAGTTTTGCTTCACGGCCAGAGCACAACCGAGCACAGGCGGACATACCGGAAGGGGTCACCATGGCAGAAGCACCCGTCACCGGACAGCGGAGCCCAGCATTTTATGGGACCAGACAGTTCTTGCTCACCGGCGCCCTTGCCGATGATCGTCCGGTTTCCCCGCCCTCCCCGGTTTCCGCACTCACCGGCCGCACCGGCCGCAGTGCCAGCCTGGCTCCGCCGCGGCAGAGCCAGAAAGCGCCCTCCGACTGGATCTCCATCCACATCAACCTGTTGCGCGTCACGGACTCACTCCTCGTCGCGTTGGCCGTGTTCCTTGGCTACCAGGCTGCCGATCCCGGGCTCTTCCCGGGCGGACCGAGCAACGCAGGAATCCTTGCCAGCGCAGCCGTTGCCCTGATCTGGATCGCCGCGCTGGAAATCTACCGTACCCGGGACTCCAAAGTCCTGGGCGTGGGCGCTGACGAATACAAGAGGGTGGCTTCCGCCACCTTCCGTGTATTCGGTCTGATTGCCATTGCAGCGGTCGTGTTCTCCGTTCAGGGTGGCACCACGCTTCTGTCCGTGTCTGTGCCGCTGGGGATTGTCGCCCTCACAGCGAACCGATGGGCCTTCCGCCGCCGGCTGGGGGCAGAAAAAGCCAAGGGCCGTCACCTGTCGCGCGCCATTGTGGTCGGGGAAGCTGAGGACGTCCGCTACGTCGTTCACCAGATTGAGAAGAAGTCCGGACCCGTCTACAAGATCCTCGGCGTGTGCCTTCCTGGTTCCCGCCGGGGCGCCAAGTTGCGGGTGGACGACCAGCAGGTGCCCGTCCTTTCCTCCACCGATGACATCGCACGGACTGCAAGGCTCGCCCAGGCAGACGCCGTCATAGTCGCCGGCCCGCTCCCTGGCGGAAATAAGTTCATCCGTGAACTGGGGTGGAGGCTGGAGGAGTGCTCTGCGGAAATGGTCCTGGCAGCAACCCTGACAAACGTTGCCGGCCCCCGGATCCATTGGCGGCCGGTGGAGGGGCTTCCCCTGATGCATGTGGACGTTCCGCAATACGCCGGCGGCAGGCACACCCTTAAGCGGTTGATGGACATCGTCCTCGCGGGCGGCGCAATGATCGCATTGTCACCGCTGTTGCTGGTCCTTGCCGTCATCGTCCATCTGGACAGTCCAGGTCCCATCCTGTTCCGCCAGGAACGGATCGGTAAGGGCGGCCGCACGTTCGGGATGTTCAAATTCCGGTCAATGGTGGTCGATGCCGAGGACCGCCTGTCGGTTCTGAATGACAACAACGAAGGCGCGGGGGTCTTGTTCAAGATCCGCAACGATCCAAGGGTCACCCGGTGCGGACGCTGGATGCGGAAATATTCTCTGGACGAGTTGCCGCAGCTCTGGAACGTCGTTATCGGCGATATGAGCATGGTGGGGCCGCGGCCTCCCCTGGAACGCGAAGTGAGCGGCTATGAGCGGCACACTCATCGCCGCCTCCTGATCAAGCCCGGACTCACCGGCCTGTGGCAGATCAACGGGCGGTCGGACCTTTCCTGGGACGAGGCAGTGCGCCTGGATCTGTACTACGTCGAAAACTGGTCGATCGCCGGTGATCTGCTGATTCTGTGGCGGACCTTCCGTGCCGTCGTTCAGCCTTCCGGCGCCTACTGACCTGGACGGCGGGAAGAGGAAGAAATGGAACCTGTGGCGAGAGACTTCAGTCACGGTGGGAAACCCCGGACCATGCCCCGGCTGCGGATCGCCGTAGTTGGCGCGGGATCGCGGGGGGCAAGCCTGGCAAGGACCCTGCACGGCAGCCCGGACTGGGATTTGGCAGCCATCAGCGATCCGGATTCCGGCCGCGCCCGCAAGATCTCGGAAAAACTCGGCGGCGTCGCGTATTTCGAGGCCATCGACGAACTGTTGGACAGCACGGAGATCGACGCTGTCGCCATCGCCACCCCCCTGCGCGCTTTGTTCGGTACCGGAATGACGGCCTTGCGGGCAGGCAAGCACGTCTTGGCGGAAATGCCACTGGCGGAGAGCCTGGACCTGGGGCACGAGATGGCGGCCGAGGCCGACGCCAACGGCCTTGTGCTGATGGCAAACAATGCCCAGTGCTTCGAGCCAGCGGTGCAGAAAATGCAGAAGCTGGTGAGCAGTGGCTCATTGGGCGAAATTCTCTTCGTCGAGGCAGTGCGCACGGAAACCAATCTGCTGCAGACAGACCGGGACGTCTTCTGGGACCTTGCTCCGGACAACCTCGCCGTCCTGGACCATGTGCTGGCCGGGGGCCTGAACCCCCATGAGGTATCGGCGTTTGGCGGCGATCCCCTGGGGACCGGCCGCGACTGCGTGGGCCACATAAATTTCAGGCTTCCCAATGACGCAACGGTGCACCTGCATGTCGACCGGCTGAGCCGCATGAAAAGCCACCAACTGGTCATCGCAGGGTCCCGGCTCACACTGGTCTGGGACGACCTGCTCCACCAGGACCAGTTGGGGATCTACGACTCTGAACCGTCCACGCAGCAGCAACGCCGTTCCTTGTACTGGGCAGAGCACCCCGGGCTGCTGCTGCCGGCTGACGACAAGCCGGTGCATGCACTCGGGCAGGAAGCGCTTGGCCGGGTGGCATCCGCCTTCGCCGGCTGTGTCCGGGGCCAGCGGGACGCGCACCCCACGAGTATTTCCGGGTTGCGGGTGCTGAGCATATTGGAGGCGGTTACCCGCAGCAGGAGCCTTGAGGGGCAGGCATCAAGTATCGAAACACCAGCGCCGGATGGAAACCATCGCAAGACTGCCAGGACCTGGCTTGAAAGTGTGTTGTGGTCCAGATGACACAAGCCGCCCAGCCTTCGTCCTGCCCCTTCTAAAAGGAAAGATGGTGCCTCGTGGCCACCGAATCAGCAGTTGCCCGCATTGAAGTGACGAAGCCATGGCTGGGGCAAGAGGAAGCCAATGCCCTCGCCGAAGTAGTCTTCTCCGGATGCGTCACGCAGGGTCCCCGGGTCAAGGAATTCGAGAGTGACTTTGCAGCCGCGCAGGGCGCCCGGTTCGCAGTGGCCACGTCGAGCTGCACCACCGCACTTCATCTGGCGCTGGTGGTGGCGGGGATCGGTCCGGGCGATGACGTCATTGTGCCCTCGCTGTCCTTCATCTCCACCGCGAACGCCGTGACGTATGTGGGCGCCCGCCCCGTCTTTTGCGACGTCGATCCTGCCACAGGCACGGTAACTGCTGAAACCATCCATGCTGCCCTGACCCTGGATACCCGTGCGGTGATAGTGGTGGACCAGGGTGGAGTACCCGTGGATCTCGACCCCATCAGGGAGCTCTGCAACCGCCACGAGATAACCGTCATCGAGGATGCCGCCTGCGCCGCCGGCTCCCAGTACAAGGGCAAGCCAGTGGGTGCCGGCGCCGATATAACCGTCTGGTCCTTTCATCCCAGCCACATCCTCACCACCGGGGAAGGCGGGATGCTTACCACCCGGCGTGCAGACTGGGCAGCCCGTGCCCGGGCCCTGCGGGAGCACTCGAGCAACCTGGCTGCCCTCAACCGGGATGAACTGTTCCTGTCCCCGCGTGAGGTGTGCCTGGAAGTTGGATTCGACTACCGCATGACGGACCTGCAGGCCGCACTGGGAATTATCCAATTGCGGCGCCTCCCGGAAATGGTGGAACGGCGCCGAAAGATCGCGGCCATCTACGTAGACGCCCTGAGAAGCCTCAAAGGCCTCAGAATCGTTTCCGATCCTCCCTACGGCACCACTAATTTCCAGTCCCTCTGGCTGGAAGTCCTCCCCGGGTTTGCCATCACCTGCGAGGCCTTGCTGGAGAAACTGGCTGACGCCGGCATCACCGCACGGCGCGGGGCGTACGCGGCGCATCGCCAGCCGGCCTATCGCTGGCGCGACAACGGCAATGCAAGGCTGCAGGCCACAGTGCGGCTCAGCGACCGCACCCTGATCCTCCCGGTTTTCCACGAGATCGACACTGCCAGCATCAACCGCGTCATCAATGCGATCAAGAACGCAGCCCATCCGGTGGGAATATGAGCGAACTGATCCTGCTGTCGGTGAGCGGCCTGGCCCGTGAAGTGCTTGCGATGGTGCGGAGCAGTGGACAGTATGACGTGGTTGGCCTGCTGGACGATGACAAGGAACTTGCAGGCGTCACAGTGGACGGAGCCCCTGTCCTTGGAAGCATCGATGATGCTACCAATTACCCGCATGCGCTCCTGCTTGTGTGCCTGGCCGCCGGGAAAGCACGGGAGGCCATGGTGGACCGCCTCAGCGCCCTCGGGGTCCATGACTCGCAGTATGCCACCGCCATCGATCCCTCGGTCCAGTACCCCGAGGGATGCAAGGTCGGGCGTGGGAGTATCCTGCTGCGGCACGTTACGCTCACTACCGCCGTTACGTTGGGTTCGCACGTGGTGGCGATGCCGTCCGTGACATTCGCTTACGACGACGACGTGGCGGACTTTGCCACGTTCGCTGCGGGTGTCTCGCTGGGCGGCGGCGTCCGGATCGGCCGGGCTGCCTACCTGGGAACGAATTCCAGCGTCCGGGAACGGACCTCGGTAGGTGCTTACGCGACCGTGGGCATGGGCGCCGCCGTGCTGAGCAACGTGCCCGACGGCGAAACCTGGGTGGGCGTGCCTGCCCACGAAATCGACCGGGAGGTCTACGGTTTCGGCAACGGACGGTGAGCAGCCCTCCCGGATATCACCCGGGACCCTGCCGGCCGGACCTCACAAACCGAACACGGCAGTCCGGAAGAACAGCTCCGTAACCGTGGCAAGCCGGTGCGGGTCCTGCACTCCACACAGTTCACGCGCGGAATGCATCGACAGCAGGGGGACGCCGACGTCCACCGTCCGGATGCCCAGGCGTGTGGCCGTCAGCGGGCCAATGGTTGACCCGCAAGGCATCACGTTGTTGGAGACAAATTCCTGGTACGGCACCTGCGCCTGTGCGCACAGCCGGGCCCAGAACGCGGCTCCGGTGGCATCAGTGGCGTAGCGCTGGTTGGCGTTGATCTTCAGCAGCGGACCGCCGTTGAGCACGGGATGGTTGGCCGGATCGTGCCGTTCGGCGTAGTTGGGGTGGACCGCGTGCCCGGCATCCGCGGAAACACAGAACGACGCCGCCAACGCCTGCCGCCGCTGGCTCACCGTGGCGCCCAGGCCGTCCGAAATGCGCACCAGCACGTCCTCCAGGACGGGACCGCAGGCGCCGGAGCGGGAGTTGGAGCCGATTTCCTCGTGGTCGAAGGCGGCGAGCACCGCAATCGGCGCATCGCCGGAAGACCCGCCGGCTGAGTGCGCGATCAGTGCCGTGAGCCCGGCATGCGTGGCCGAAAGGTTGTCCAGGCGTCCGGACGCGAAGAACTCACTGTTGGCCCCGAAAACCGCAGGATCCTGCGTATCCGCAATCACGACGTCGTACCCGCCGATTGCGGACGCATCAACGGTGGCGTCCGGCACGTGGGAGGCCAGCACGGCCAGGAGGTCGACGTCGGCATGGTTGCCAAGGCCCCAGACGGGATTCATGTGCCGCTGCTTATCCAGCGTGAGGCCCTCATTGACCGCCCGGTCAAGGTGGATGGCCAGCTGTGGAAAGCGAAGCAGGGGTCCGGTGGCCGTGAGGTGCTGCGTGCCATCCAGCATGACCAGCCGGCCCGCCAGCCGCAGCTCCCGGTCAAGCCAGGAGTTCAGGAGCGGCCCGCCGTAGACCTCGACGCCGGCCTGCAGCCACCCATACGCACCCGTCGTGGCCTTGGGCTTGAGCTTGAAGGACGGCGAGTCCGTGTGGGCCCCGAGGATATTGAACCCGGTGACCGGTCCGGCACCTTCCGGGACCACCCACGCGATGAGGGCACCGTCGCGGATCACGTAGAACGAGCCGGGGCCGCCTTCCCACGGCGCCAGCTCGTCGAGGCCGGTGAAACCCGCAGCATCCAGCCGACGCGCGGCCTCGTGGACGGCGTGGAAGCTCGACGGCGATGCGCTGACATACGCGCCAAGGTCCTGGATGTGGTCTGTGGCGTTGGAAAGGGAAGGCATGCCCTCGAGTCTAGCGCCGGGCCCGGACACGGCCCGGCAGCCCGTCCGGCGCTCAGGTGGTCACGGTCGGATGCTGTGGTTCAGATGGTCACGTTCAGGCCGGCGGTGTACCCGGCAGCTGCGGAACCGGTCATCGCGGCCAGTTGGTAAATGCCGCCGTCGTCACCGAAGACGTTGTCCGACTGCAGCGTGGTCCGGGTCATGTTGCGGACGCTCGCCTCATAGCCCGCGGTCGAATAGACGTCGTCGCAGGCTGCCTGGGTCAGGGCGATCTGGGAAACCGCCAGGACCTGGCCCGCGGCAGTGGCGTTGCTCATGGACTCAAACACCTCGAAATGGATGTGCGGCCAGCGGCCTGAGTAGGCGCCCGGGAAGATGGAGGTGAACGTGACCTGTCCGTTGGAGTCTGCTTCCTGGACGCCGCGGAGGTAGTTTTCGTTGGCCAGGCCGGAGTCATACATGGAGTATCTTCCGTCCCGGTCACAGTGCCAGGCATACACAGCAGCTCCGGCGAGGGGCACGCACCCGTTGGCATTGTCCAGGAGGGTCAGGGTGAAGGTCAGCGGCACCCCCTCCGCAGTGGCGCTGCCGGTCCCGAAGCTTCCGGTGATGTCCTGCCGGACAACGCCGGAGGCTTCCAGCACGTTAGGTCCGTTGGAACCGTCGCCGGGGTAGGGACCTGCGGTCTCCTGGGGGATTTCTGCCCCGCACTCAGCAATGGCACGGGTCAGCGTGGGGGTAGGAGTGGCGGTGGCGGTGGCGGTTGCCGTACCGCTCCCGGTGGCCGCGGCGGTGGCGCTTTCTGTGGCCGACGCCGGCGTGCTGGCTGTGGAGCCCGATCCTTGCGGTGTGCAGGCGGCCAGGGCCGCGGCGGCGCCGCCGGCGCCGAGGAACATGCCCAGCGAGCGTCGGCTCATCAGCGTGGACAGATCGAATTCGAGGCCGCGGTCGTGGTCGGGGTGCGGAACATGGTTGGTCATGGCACTATCCAACCCGGGCCGGCTATCGCCTGCATAGGGCTTACCTGTGCGCAACCTGTGGATCGTCGGCCGCGCCGGCGTCAGTAATCAGGGTTGCTGGGGACTACGAGGCCGGTTTCATAGGCGTAGACCACGGCCTGGACGCGGTCGCGCAGGTGCAGTTTGGTCAGGATCCTGCGGACGTGGGTCTTCACGGTGGCTTCGGACAGGAAATACCGGTGCGCGATCTCCGAGTTGGACAGGCCCTCGGCCATGGCCTCCAGCATCTCGGTTTCGCGGGGCGTCAGGTCTTCGAGCAGGGGATCGCGCGCCGTGGGCGGAGGAACAGGCCGCGCCGCACCGCGGACATAGGTTTCCAGCAGGCGCTGGGTCACCCGCGGGGCAACCACCGCATCCCCGCTGGCCACCACCCGGACGGCCTGAATGAGTTCCGGCGGTTCCACGTCCTTGAGCAGGAACGCGGAGGCGCCGGCCTGCAGCCCTGCGAAGGCGTATTCGTCCACGTCAAAAGTCGTGAGGATGATGATCCGCGCACCGGATCCGGACGCGGTGATGGCCCGGGTGGACTCGATGCCGTCCAGGACCGGCATCCGCACGTCCATCAGCACCACGTCGGGGTTGAGTTCGCGGACCTGCCGGACGGCTTCGGCGCCGTCGGAGGCTTCTCCCACGATCCGGAGGTCGTCCTCACCTTCGAGGATGAGGCGGAATCCCATCCGAAGCAGGGGCTGGTCGTCCACCAGCAGGACGGTAATGGGTTGGTTCTTGGTCACGTTCTACCTTGCAGTTGGTGCGGACGGTTGAGCGGTTCGTCCGGTTCGCCGCCGGGACAGCGCAGGACAGCGCGTACCCGCCAGCCACGGCCGCTGGGGCCGGCTTCGACGCTGCCGGCGTAGATGCGGGCCCGCTCGGCCATTCCGGCGAGCCCTTGGCCGGAGCCTGCACTGTGGCCGGAACCGGGCCCGCCGCCGTCGCCCGCAACCGCCGCCCCGTCGTCGAGCACTTCAATGGTGACAGTGGATCCGGACCGGACAATGCCCACCTCCACCCGGCTCAATGACCTTCCGTAGCGCAGGACGTTGGTGAGCGACTCCTGGACGATCCTGTAGACAGTCAGCTGGAACGCCGCGTCGTCGGGCAGTGCGGGGCCGGTGTGTGAGTAGTGCACCGGCAGCCCGGCTGTGCGGAACCCTTCGAAGAGTTTGGCAAGGCTGTCGCCGGCGGCGAGCGGCTCCCGCGGCGCAGCTCCGCCGGCGTCATCCCGGAGCACGCCCAGCACGCGCCGCATGTCTGCGAGGGCGGTACGGCCCGTCCTGGACAGTTCGCCGAGCACCTCGCCGGCACGGTGCGGGCTCTTCCGGACCACGACGGCAGCACCGTCGGACAGGCTGATCATTACGGTCAGTGAGTGTGCAACGACGTCGTGCATCTCCCGCGCGATGCGGTTCCGTTCGTTGACGGAGGCGAGGCTGGCGGTCCGCGCCGCCCAGGCAGCGATCTCCTGTTCGTGTTCCCGGCGCTGCCGCACGGAAATGCCGATCCCGGTGGCAATGACATTGGACAGGGCAATGGTTGCCCCGGTGGCAATGCTGGTCAGGAGGTGGAAATCACCGGGGTTCGGACCATCGTTGACGAAGGAACTCTCCATGGGTCCCACAGCCGCCAGGAGGTACAGCAGGGCCAACGGTGCAGTGGCCACTGCCATGGTGATGAGGGCAAAGCGGCGGGTGTGGACCACCGCAACGGCATAGAGGGAGAACCAGAGGCCCGCCGAGACGTTGGATCCCCAGGGGTGGAGGAGAGTGACGGCCACTTCCACCACCGCGATGAACGCAACGAGTGCTATCGGATAGCGGCGCCGCACGAAGAGGGCTCCGGCCACCGCGAAGAGCAGTCCTGCGGCCAGCCACGCACCGGACATCACTGCGTCCACAACGGTGGGCGCCACCAACAGCGCGTAGCTGAGGACCACCACGGCATCCATCACGCGGGGACGCTGGTGGAGGTACCGGCGGAGGAGCCCCCGCCGCCTGGCCGTGAGCTCGGCAAAGGACGCGTCGGCCAGCCGGGCCGGCGCGTCCTTCACGGGTACTGCTTGCGTCATGGTCTGAGCCTAGGTGTTGCTGCTGCCTAGACGTCGCGCTTCTTCAGCACCACGGCGGCCACCAGCACGGGGATGACAACCCATGCCCCGAGGACAAGGGCGGCCTGCCACGCCTCAAGGGTGTCCGGCACATGCTGCACGGCGGTCATCGGTTCCACCGTATTGCCTGGCAGGTACTTTCGCGTCTGCACGAAGAAGTCGCCCGGAATCAGCTGGAACGCGATCGGTGCCACGAAGAACAGGCCCACCAGGGTCATAATGCCGCCGGCAGAGTTCCGCAGCAAGGACCCCAGCGCCATACCGATCGCTGCAACGGCGGCAACATACGCGCTGTTGATCAGCAACAGCTTCACCGACTGCGAGCTTGCCAGGTCCAGGTCGAGGTCGTAGTTGTCCAGGATGGGCACCGAGACGAGTCCGGCGACGAACACCGAAACAGCGGTGACCACGAACGCCGTCACCATGACCACCAGCAGCTTTGCCACAAAGGCCGGCGTCCTCTTCGGTACTGCGGCGAACGTGGAGCGGGCCATGCCGGTGGTGAACTCGGAACTCATCAGGAGGACCCCGAGCGACCCCAGGATGAGCTGGGCAAAAGCAATTCCGGAGGTGGGCACAGTAACGGCGATGTCCCCGCCCTGTGCAGCTACGGCAGCAGCAGCGGCCGGGTCACTCATGGCCTGCTCGGCGAACTGGCCTGTTCCCCATGCGGACAGCGCCCCAAATCCCACCACCACCAGGACGGTGCAGGCGAGCAGGATCACCGTCGACAGCAGGGTGCGGAACTTAATGAACTCGGAATTCAGTACGCGGGGGAAGGATGGCCCGGGGCCGGAGCTGGTGCCATCGCCGGACAGGTGTCCCGGCCTCGCGGCACCGGCGTGCGCGCCGCGCGGGGACGGTGTGGGTTCGAGGGTTGTTGAACTCATGGCTTCAGTTGCCTCCGGACTGGACGGGAGCGGGGGCACCCGTGGTGATCAGTGAGTGGTATTCGACCTCGTCCTTGGTCAGTTCCATATAGGCCTCTTCGAGGCTGGCCTGGAGCGGTGTCAGTTCGTAGACCATGACGTGGTTGTCCAGGGCAGCGCGGGCGATGTGTCGGGGATCCAGGCCCGTGACCTCGAGCAGTTCGTTGTCCTTTACTTCCACCGAAACGCCGTCGCCGGCGAGCAGGTGCATCAGCTGATCCGGTTCATCCGTACGGACCCGGGTGCGGATCCGGCCCTTGCCCTGGATGATGTCCTGGATGGGAGCATCGGCAATGATCCGGCCGCGTCCGATCACAATCAGGTGGTCTGCCGTCAGTGCCATCTCGCTCATCAGGTGGCTGGACAGGAAGACGGTGCGGCCCTCGGAGGCAAGGTACTTCACGAGGTTCCGGACCCAGACCACGCCTTCCGGGTCCAAACCGTTGACGGGTTCGTCAAGGATGATGGTCTGTGGATCTCCCAGCAGCGCTGCCGCTATGCCAAGGCGCTGGCCCATGCCAAGGGAAAAGCCGCCGACCTTCTTTTTGGCTACCTCGGCCAGGCCTGTCATTTCAATGACCTCATGCACGCGTTTTTTGGGAATGCTGTGCGTGGCGGCCATGGCCCGGAGGTGGTTGTAGGCAGACCGGCTTGTGTGGACAGCCTTGGCGTCCAGCAGCGCGCCCACATCCCGCAGTGGAGCAGTGTGGGCGGAGAACGGCGCGCCGTTGACAGTGACCGTGCCCGACGTCGGCCGGTCCAGGCCCATAATCATGCGCATCGTGGTGGATTTACCGGCACCGTTCGGGCCCAGGAAGCCCGTGACCTGCCCGGCCCGGACAGTGAAGCTGACGCCGCCCACGGCGGTCTTCTCGCCGTAGACCTTGGTCAGGCCTTTTGCCTCAATCATGGAGTGTTCCTTAGAAGAGCAGCCAACGGGCTGCGGGATGCTGGACGTGTGGTGTACCTCCTCCACGCTACCCACGCAGCCTGGGGATTTCGCCGGTCTCAGGGATGATTCAGGGTCGAATCAGGGTAATCCGCACGGATGACCGGGCAGTGGCCGCGGGTGCCCTCCGGATTCCCTCAGGTCAGGACGACGGCGTGTAGTACCGCAGGGCACGGCCGGCAACACGGAACTCCGCCGTCCGCACCCCGGCCAGGGCCTCGCCGTCGACGGCCAGGACCATCGGTGAGCCGTCCGATTCAACCGTGATGCTGGCCGCCTCGGTCAGGTGGGTAATCCGGGACGTGGCCACCGTCCCCGTCAGTACGGACCAGAGCAGGCGAAGCCGCGCGAAGGACTCATCCGCCGTGATCATACGGACGTCCAGCACGCCGTCATCCATCACCGGCCGGACCAGCGGTGCGTGGTCCCGGGGGTAGTAACGGCCCCGGCCCACGTAGGCGATCCAGAGTTTGTGGCGCACGCCGTTGACGATCAACGTGGAGGGCGTCCCGGCGGCAAAGGTCCTGAACATTGCGATTACTCCGGCCAGCGGTTTCCCCAATGCCGGCTGGAGCATTTCGCGGCGACGGACCAGATTTGGGTAGAGGCCGATACTTGCCGTGTTCAGCATCAGCAGTTCGGCTGTTTCGGGATGCTCTGCGATGCCGCGTTCCACGCTGACCAGGCCGATGTCCGCCTCCGCGGCCTCACCCCGGTTGGCTGCCGACACAGCATCCTTCAGACTTCCGGTGCCGGCGTCGCGGGCAAAATGGTTCAGCGTGCCACCTGGCAGGACCAGCAGGGGAAGGGAATGTTCGATGGCGGCTTTCGCGGCAGTCCCCACGGTCCCGTCTCCGCCCCACACACCCAGTGCAACGGTCCCCGGGGAAACCGCGGTGGCGTGCACTTCAGCTGCAAGGTCCTCGCCGGGGTCGACGGTATTTATATACGCCTTAGGGAATACTTCCTGCAGGGCGGCGGCTGTCTCGGAGGTGAACGACCCGCCGAGGGTGTTGACCACAATGCTCAGGCCGGCGCCGTCGGGCAGGGCCGGCGCCTCTGCCCGGGTCCGGGCAACATCGGGAAACGGCGGGCGGACGGGCCACCATTTCCTGGTGACCAACGCGGCGCCCGCACCGATGGCGGAGCCGAAGAACACATCAGAGGGCCAATGCGCCCCGGTGTGCACCCTTGAGTACGCCACGCCCAGGGCAACCGGGGCCAGGGCAACTCCAACCACTGGTTTGACCAGGCCTGCACCCACCGCGAACGCTATCGCGGATGCCGAATGCCCTGAAGGCATGGAGGAGCTGGTGGGCTGGGGATGGACGAACCGGAAAACGGGCAGGTGTTCGGGCAGGGGCCGGGCGCGTGGCAGCAGCGTCTTGAACCCCGCGTTGGTGACTGCTGAGGCCACCGCCTGGGCGATCAGTCCGTGCACCGCCGCGCGCCGTGGTTTTCCTGGAAAGGCTGCCATGACCGCTGCCGCACCCATCCACAGCTTTCCGTGGGTGGCCGCTGCCGACAGGCGCCGGAAGAACACGTCGTGTTGTCCGCGAGGGAATGCCGATACGCCCCGGACCAGGTGGCGGTCCATCCGGCTGATCCATCCGGGCCCCCGGCGCCTCTTGCTCTGCATGCCCCCAACCCTACCGCCCGGACTTTGTCCGCTGGCGGCCGGCAGCCTACTTCGACGGGAGCGGCTTCGCGGCCCCGGCAAGGAGCAATGCCAACAGGATGGGCGCCAGGATGGCCAGCAGGGCGAGGTGTATACCGGTGAGGTCGCCGAGGTATCCCAGGAGCGGCGGGCCCGCCAGGAAGGAGATATACCCCAGCGTGGATACAACAGAGACGCGGGCGGCGGCGTGCTTCGGGTCATCGGCAGCGGCGGACATCCCCATGGGGAAGGCCAGGGCTGCGCCTACGCCCCACAGTGCCGCGCCTACGGCCGCCAGCCAGATGTTCCCGGCCAGGACAAACAGACTCAGGCCGGCAGCGGCGGCGGCCATGCTGGCTCGGAGCACTGCCACCCGGCCGTAGGCATCGATGACCCTCCCGCCGACAAAACGCATAGCCGTCATCGCCAGGACGAACAGTGCGAACATCAGTGCACCGGTGGATTCCGCAGTGCCCAACCCGTCCACGGAGGCTTTCGCGATCCAGTCGTTGCCCGCACCCTCGGTCAGGGTGGCCCCCAGCACCACAACACCGATCAGCAGGGTACGTCCGTCCCGCCACGCCGACGGCCCCTTGGCCGCCTTCGGCTCACCATCCTGGGGTACCTCGGCCGCAATGTGAGGCAGGAAGTACCGCGGCGTCACCAGGGTCACCACCGCAACCAGGCCGGCAATGACCAGGAGGTGGACCGGCAGTCCCACGCCGAGGGTGGACAGCCCGGCACCAATGAGCGCGCCCACGAAGGCTCCGCCGCTGAAGGCTGCATGGAACTGGGGCATGATGGTCCGCCGCAGTTTGTGTTCAACATCGGCCCCCTCAATGTTCTGGGAGACGTCCCACAGCCCAATGCCGATGCCGAAGAAGAAGAGGGAGATTGCTGTGCCCGCGACGGACTCGCCCGCAAGGGACAGGGCGATTCCCACCCCGGCGAGGGTCACCAGCAAGCCGGCAGCCCGGACGGTATTGGCGGTGCCGATCCTCCCCACCACCAGTCCCGCCGTCGGCAGTGCCAGCAGGGAGCCAACGGCAGTGCACAGCAGCAGCGTGCCCATCTGGCCTGACGTCAGGTGGAGCGTTTCGGTCACGGCAGGGATACGGGCCGCCCAGCTGGCGAAAACCAGTCCGTTGATTCCGAAGACCACGAAGGTTGCCGCGGCGGCCGCTTTGAGGGCCGGTCCGGCCGTGGTGCTGGCGTTGGTGCTCATGCTTTCACTACTTCCACCGAAAGTTTGTTGAGGAGTGCAAGGTCGTCTGCACTGAGGTCTTTGTCCGTCACGATCACGCTGACAGTATCCAGCGCCGCCACCAGCGCGACGGCGCTGGCATTCCATTTGGAACCGGCGCAGGCAACAATCACCCGCGTGGCGGATTCGAGGCCGGCGCGCTTCACCGCGGCATCCTCAAGGTCGTGGGCCAAAAGCCCGTCCTTGAGGTTCAGCGCGCAGGGGGTGACCACCGCGGTGTCGAAGCGCAGGGACCGGATGTTGGCTTCCGCGAGGGGGCCCCGGAAACACAGCTCGCCGGGGACCAGGCTTCCGCCGGGGAGGAGCAGGGCGGGCCGCTGGCCGGCGTGGGGATCGTCATCTGTCACCGCGTGCAGGGAACGCACGGACATCGGCATCAGGGTAAGTTCGCGGCCGCGCAGGGTCCTGGCGATTTCGGTGGCAGTGGTTCCGCTGTCGAGCCACACGTGTTCGCGGTCCCGGAGCAGGCCGGCCACCGTTGCCGCGATCCTTGCTTTCACGCTTTGGTCCTCCAGCTCCCGGTGGCCGTAGCCGGGATTCTCCCCGCGGATGATGAGGCTCCTGGCGCCGCCATGGATCCTGCGGAGTACGCCGTTGGCTGCAAGGACTTCCAGGTCGCGCCGGATGGTGGCCCCGGAGGCTTCGCACGCTTCCGTCAGTTCCTCCACGGACACTTCCGCCCGGTGGCGCAGCAGCTCACCGATCAGCCGGTGCCGCTCTTCAGTCCTCATGCTCAAATGCTAACAATTATTGATCATTTAGTCATATGACTGTTCAGTTACCTTCTGCCCGGCGCCCAACGCTCTCTCACTTTCTGCAGAAAAAGCACAAGCGCTCTCTCACCGTGGATAGGCCGGTGAGAGAGCGCCTGCCGGAAAAGTGAAGCAAGTGAGAGAGCGTGCCGGTCAGCGGACTCGCTGCACCCGCTTCTCGTCCCACACCGGTTCGGCGGACTCATAGACCTTGCCGTCCGAGCCGAACACCATGAACCGGTCGAAGGTCCGGGCGAACCAGCGGTCGTGGGTCACGGCGAGGACCGTTCCCTCGAAGTGGTCGATTGCCTTCTCCAGCGCCTCGGCGGAGTGCAGGTCAAGGTTGTCCGTTGGCTCGTCAAGAAGCAGCAAAGTGGCACCGGACAGCTGCAGCAGCAGGATCTGGAACCGCGCCTGCTGCCCGCCGGACAGGGACTCGTACTTCTGCTCGGACTGCCCGGCAAGACCATAGCCGTCCAGGGCGCCGGCGGCAGCCTCCCGCCCCAGGCCGGACCGGTGTTCATCACCGCGGTGCAGGATTTCCAGCAGCGTCTTGCCCAACAGGTCGGGACGGACATGCGTCTGCGCGAAGAAGCCTGGCCGGATCCGGGCGCCGAGCTTCACCGTGCCGTCGTGCGGCACTTCGGCGATTTCGACGTCGGACACGGGCAGGTGCTCACGCTCCGGGTCGGTGCCGCCCGTGGCGAGCAGGCGCAGGAAGTGGCTCTTGCCGGAACCGTTGGAGCCCAGGACTCCCACCCGGTCACCGAACCACACCTCGGTGGAGAACGGCTTCATCAGCCCGGTCAGCTCGAGCTTCTCGGCGACGATGGCGCGTTTGGCGGTGCGGCCGCCCTTGAGCCGCATCTGTACGTTCTGTTCGATCGGCAGCGCCTCGGGCGGACCGGCCTCGAGGAATTTCGCGAGCCGGGTCTGCGCCGCGTGGTACCGGTTGGCCATATCTGACCGGAAGGCTGCCTTGTTCTTGTACATGTTGACGAGTTCCTTGAGCTTGATGTGCTCCTCGTCCCAGCGTTTGCGCAGCTCCTCGAAGCGTGCGTTGCGGTCCGCGCGGGCCTCCACGTAGGAGCCGAAGCCGCCGCCGTGTATCCATGCGCCGGCACCGTTGATCCCCGGTTCGAGGGTCACGATCCGGCCCGCAGCATTGTTCAGCAGTTCGCGGTCGTGGCTGATGAAGAAGACGGTCTTTTTGGACTCGTTCAGCTTGTCCTCAAGCCAGCGCTTCCCGGGCACATCAAGGTAGTTGTCCGGCTCGTCCAGAAGCAGGAGTTCGTCGGGCCCGGCGAAGAGGGCTTCCAGGACCAGGCGCTTCTGCTCGCCTCCGGACAGGCTCGACGCCGGGCGGTGCTGGGCGCGGTCGAAGGGCAGGCCGAGGGCGGCCATGCAGACCTCGTCCCAGACGGTTTCGACGTCGTAGCCCCCTGCGTCTCCCCAGTCCACAATCGCCTGGGCGTAGCGCATCTGGGAGGGCTCGTCGTCGTGCTCCACCATGGCGAGCTCGGCTTCGTCCACTTCCTTGGCTGCAGCCGCCAAAGCTGGCGGAGCAGCCGAGACGAGGAGGTCCCGGACCGTGGAATCATCCCGCACCTGGCCCACGAACTGACGCATGATGCCCATGTTCCCGGAGCGTCCGATCACGCCTTCGTCCGGGACAAGATCCCCGGAAATGATCCGGAACAGCGTTGTCTTGCCGGTGCCGTTAGGGCCGATCAAGGCGGTCTTGGTGCCGTCGGGGACCTTGAAGGTCACACCGTTGAGGAGCTGGGTGCCATCGGAGAGGAAGTAGTCAATGCCGGAAACGTCTATGTGGGCCACGCCAACAATCTTCCCACGCCCCGCCCGGCCCAGGCCCTGCGGGCTACCCGGCGGCGGTGAGGAAGTCCTTGAGCAGCGGACCTGACGTCGTGGCTCCGAGGCCGCCGTCCTCAACAAAGACAGCCACGGCAAGGTCACCGTGGACAGCCACGATCCAGGCGTGGGTCTTGGGCGGCGTCTCCTTGCCGAACTCGGCCGTACCCGTCTTGGCGCCCACGGGCGCCCCGGGGACGCTGGACAGGAACCCGGCGTGGCCGGACGTGACCACGGCCCTCATCATGTCAGCCAGCGCGGCCGCTTCGGCAGCGGTGATCGGCTTGTCCGATGCCTGCACAGGAGCCTCGGGGGTAACGGTCGACGACGGCGGCACCGCTACTGCGGTCGCCCCGCCTGTGGCACCTGCCGCAGCCGGGCCGGCGTCGGGATTCAGGACAAGCTGCGGAGAGACCGGCGCACCCTTGGCCACGGAGCCTGCCATGATAGCCGCCGCAAGCGGGGAGAGCAGGATCTTGCCCTGGCCAATCATCGACGCAGCGTGTTCGGTACCTTCCGCCTCGCCCGGGACGGAGCCCAGGAACGCTGCCGCTCCCAGCGACGGCGCCTCCACTGCCACACCCATGGCCGTGGCCGCTGCTTCAAGCTGGCCCTGGGAGACCGTGTCGCGGGCTGCAATGAACGCCGTGTTGCACGAGTGGGCAAAAGCATCCCGCAGCGGGACGGACCCCAGTGAACCGGACGGGTAACCCTCCGCGTTCTTGAAGGTCCGGCCGTCCACTGTCAGGTCAGGGGTGCACTCCACTTTCGAATCCGGAGTCAGCCCGTTACGGATCATCGCCAGCGAATCAACCATCTTGAACGTTGAACCCGGTGCGTACTGGCCCAGCATGGCCGTGTTGTAGCCGTTGCTTCCAGGACCCGAGGCCGCCGCCAGCACTGCCCCGGTGGATGGCCGGAGGGCCACTATGGCGGACGCGGGACCCACGCCGTCAAGGGTCTGCTCCGCCAACGCCTGCAGGTTGGGGTCGAGGGTGGTTTTCAGGGGCGTCCCCGGCGTGGGTGCCACCTCAAAGACGACGCGCCGCGGGTCAGTTGCGGCAGCCCGGATCTGGTCGGCGGTCAGGTCTGCCCTTTGCGCACGGATCACCACGGCGTCTGTCCCGCGGAGCTGCCCGTCGTACTGCTGCTGGAGGCCTCCGATGCCTGTCACGTCGCCGGCCTCCAATGCACCGGCAGAGGCTTCGATCTGTTCGGCATTGGCCTCCCCCACGGACCCGAGAACGGCCCGGGCGAAGGTGCGGCTCGGCGCCAGCGGCAACGTGGCGGCTATTCCCCGGGCGCCGGGGATTGCGGCGATCTGCTGGTCGGTGATGGTGCGTCCCTCCTCACGGAGGGTAATGGCCGGGACAAAGGCTTCCGGCCCGGACGCGGCAACCTGCTGGGCATAGCCTGCCGGGTCAATGCCCACCAGTTCAGCCAGCTTGGTGGCGGAGGCTGCCGAGTCCGCGGAACCGAGTCGTGGTTTGTCGATGCCAACGTTGACCACCGGGCGGTAGGTCACCAGGGGAACGTCACCCGCGCCGAGAATGTCTGCCCGCTGCGGAGATTGGGACCCCTTGGTGAGGATCTCCCCGTCAGCGAGGTCCGGCGCAAGGTCTGCCGGATCCCAGAGAACCTGCCACTTGCCGTCGGACTTTTTCAGGTCTGCGGCAACGGTGTACTTCCACTCGCCGGAGCCTATTTTCCAGGTGTACGTCAGCGGAACGGAGGCTTTGTCAGCGTCGATTTGAAGATCGCCCGCCTGCACGGCAGGCTTGTCCGGCTCCAGGGCCTTGAATATTTCCCTGACCTGGTCGTTCACTGCTGTGGAACTGCGGCCCTCAAAAGCGACGGATCCGACGTCCAGGTTGGCCATGGCAGTGGCCAGTTGTTGCGCTGCCGCCTCGGCATCGGCCCTCCCGTCATCACAGGCAGCCAACGAGGCGCCGATAACAATTCCAACCATGGCCAATGACAGCTTTTTTGAGTTCCCCACGGCGTAATTATGCCCCGTTTGGCGGTGACCTGCGCGAATGTACCCGCTGCAGCGCCTAGCGGGGCAGGCCGGGACCAGTCGCCGGGTGGCGGCCCCGTGTTGGAAGGCCCGGCCTAGAGACCCAGAGGCGGCACCGTCAGACCGAATATGTCTTTCAGGGCATACTTTGCTGCAAAATAGCCCGGCATCCCGGTGACGCCCGGACCCGGCGGCGTGGAGGAAGAGCAGAGATAGACCCCGGCCAACGGCGTCCGCCACGGTACCCGGGAGATCACAGGCCGCTGAATGAGTCCTCGGAGATCCATAAGGCCCGCGCTGAAGTCGCCGCCGACGTAATTGCGGTTGTAGGCGGCAAGTCCTGCCGCCGTTGTCACGCGGGTTTCCACCACGAGGTCCCGGAAGCCGGGAGCGAAGCGTTCAAGCTGTGCCGTTACAGCCTCGCCCATGTTTCGCGTCGAGCCGGCAGGAACGTGGCAGTAGGTCCACAGGACATGGCTGCCCGCCGGCGCCCGTCCCGGATCGAAGCGGGATGGCTGAGCCACCAACACGTAGGGCCGGTCCGGGTGTTTTCCTGCAGTGACCTCGTTCTCGGAACGTGCCAGTTCAGCCCGGGTACCGCCAACGTGCACCGTTCCGGCATCGGCCAGTTCGCTGGCGGCCCACGGCACAGGCCCGGAGAGGATGTAGTCCACCTTGCACGAACCATTCCCGTAGCGGAATGATTCCAGCGAGCGACGGTACCGTGGGGGCAGCCGGTCGCCGGCCAGGTTGAGCAATCCCTGGGGTGCAACGTCAAGCAACGTCACCCGCGCTCCACCGAGCTGTTGGAGGCTGTCCACGGGAGCGTCAGTGTGGATCACCCCTCCGTGCGCCCGGATATCGTCAGCCAGTGCGGCGGCGATTGATGCCGAACCGCCGAGCGGAATCGGCCAGCCCTGGGCATGGGCCAGCGCATGAAGCATGAGGCCCGCACCGGCGGCGGTCAGGGATGGAAGGTGAGAGACCGAATGAGCCGCTACGCCGCTCAGCAGCGTCGGCGCCAAATCCTCCTTAAACCTGGCGTTCCACAAGGGGGATCCCTGTTCGAACGTCCTCAGTCCGAAGGACGCCGCAGCCCATGGGTCCCGGGGGATTCGCAGGAGTTGGTGCTGCGTCAGGTCCATGACCCCGTCGATACGGTTGACGATCGGCGCCATAAGCCGCCGGTACGCTGGCCCGTCCCGGCCCAGTCCCTCGACCGTACGCTCAAGCGAATGGTAGGCCAGGGCCGCCCTGCCGCCATCGAGCGGGGACCCGAAGGACACCTCCGGAATTTCAAACTCAACCCGCCGGGCCAGCTCAAAGGCGCGGAAGAAGGGTGAGGCCAATGCCATCGGGTGGACTGCCGAGCAGACGTCGTGGAAGTAGCCGGGCCGCATCAGCTCTGAAGTTCGTGTCCCGCCCCCTATGCTGGCTGCGGCCTCGTAAACCTCCACAGTCAGCCCTGCGCGGGCCATCATGGCGGCGGCAGCCAGGCCGTTGGGACCGGAACCTACAACGGCGACATCAGGCATGGGAAGCGTCCCGCCAAGGAAGCAACGAGCCGGCTGGGTTTCAGCAGGTTCACCCTGAGCCGGTCCGGCGCCCCTTCGAAGGGACCGCCTTGGGGATCGTCCAGGCCGTGGCGCCGTATGGGGTCGTAGGTGGGGTCGTAGATGTCCCAAACCACCCGGAGCATCAGGTATGCGGTGGCGAGCATGTGTGCCGCCACCGCGAGGACGTAGTAGGGCATGTCGATGTTGTGCTGTGACGAGCCCCCGCTGGTGACTTGTCCCAGGTACATCCAGATGGCCGCCCAGTGGAGCCCCTCGATCCCCTGCCAGACCAGGAAGTCCCTCCACCGCGGCCGGGCGAGGGCAAGCAGTGGGATCAGCCAGATGACGAACTGGGGGGAGTAGACCTTGTTGGTGAGGATGAAGGCGGCCACGATCAGGAAGGCCAACTGGGCCAGGCGCGGACGCCTTGCTGCGGTCAAGGCCACTGCTGCGATGGCCACGCAGGCCAGCACAAACAGGTTCAGGGCAAGGGTGTTGATGGTTTCCGGCTCCAGGACAGGCCAGCGCAGCCTCGCCGCGACCAGGTTATAGGCAAACCATGGCGAGCTGTATCCTGCGGGCCGGTCCTCCGTGAACTGGTAGAAATACGCCCAGCCGGAAGGATTCATGGCCGCGACCGGGACGTTGACTGCCAGCCAGGCCACGAGCGCGGAAACGGCGGTGAGGATGAGCGGGCGGATCTTCCCCGTCCGCAGAGCAAGGAGCAGGAAGGCACCAAAGATCAGGACCGGGTAGAGCTTGGTGGCAGTGCCCAGGCCAATCAGGAGCCCTGCCATGACCAGCCTCCCCCGCGAAAAGCACAGCATGCCCAGTGCCAGCAGCCCCACGGCCCACATGTCCCAGTTGATGGTTCCTGCCAGGACGATTCCCGGCGCAAGTGCCACCATGGCTGCATCCCAGGGCCGGCGCCGGGACATTCTGGCGGTGGCCAGTACCGTGACGATCCAGACCGCGGCAATCAGCGTCGCATTGACGTCGAAGTAGCCGAGGATGCGGGCGTCGCTGACACCGGTCCCTGGAACAAGCCAGGCTGTGGCACCGGCGACCAGTCCCATCAGGACGGGGTATTCAAACAGGCTTCCCTGGCTGAAGAACGGGAACGGTGCCCTCGCCCAGGCCGCGGTTCCGGAAGAGTTCCGGGAAGTCTGAGTAGCACGTGGAGTAGAACTGGCCAGGGGATTCCCAGCCGTTGGCGCGGCAGTAGTTCTTCAGCAGGATGCCTGTCAGGGCGGCCAGGACCGTGAGGATGATCAGCACCCGCTCCACAGTGAAGACGCCGGGGGAGACCAGCCCGGGCGCCGAACGCGATCCCAGCGGTCCCCCGATCAACTCCGTGAAGTTCCGCAGCAGCAGGTCACTGCGGCTTGGGATTACCAGGCGGGAGCGTCGTGGGGGCGCCGGCGGCTTCGTCTCCTGCATGGTTTCGAGCTTACCGCCGGAAGCGCCGGTCCCGTGGTTGTCCAACAGTCATCCGTGTAGGGTCGAATCGGCACGACGGACCCTGTCCGGGCCCGCGCTTTGCGTGATGTCAGTTGAGGAGCGGATCCGGGGTCGGCCTGCTCCATGAAGCGACAGACCCCGGGGGAACCCTGTGTTGAATCAGCCGTCCGGCGCCGCGGAGCTACAGCAAGGGCGAGAACCTGAACGGCCGGCGCGCTGGCGGATGCCGGCTGATGGTGCCGGCTGGATCGGTCCTGCGCTGATCGGATTGCTGGCATTCTGCGTCGCATTCATCGGTTCGTGGATCCCCTCGTTCTGGGACGACGAGATCGCAACCATCTCCGCCGTGGACAGGAGTCCTGCTCAGCTGCTGGTGCTGCTGCAGTCCGTCGACGCCGTCCATGGTCTGTACTACTTCCTGATGCATGCCTGGACTTCCGTTTTCGGCTTCTCCGAGATTGCCATGCGGATGCCGTCGGCAGTCGCGGTGGGACTGGCGTGCACTGGAACGGTGGTGATTGGCCGGATGTTGGGGTCCAATGCCCTGGGACTTGCCTCCGGGCTGGTCCTGGCCGTGCTTCCGCGCATGGTGTGGGCGGGGACCGAAGCCCGCCAGTCGGCGTTGACAGCCCTGCTGGCCGTCATCCTGACCCTTCTGCTGCTGCGGGCGTGGCGGTCCAACCGGGTCCTGGACTGGGTGCTCTACGGGATTTGTGCGGTGATAGGGGTCTGGACGTTCATGTTTTTCGCGTTGGCGGTAGCGGCCCACGCCGT
The DNA here is from genome assembly GCA_963807805.1 of uncultured Actinomycetota bacterium. Taxonomy (GTDB): domain Bacteria; phylum Actinomycetota; class Actinomycetes; order Actinomycetales; family Micrococcaceae; genus Arthrobacter. The sequence continues at coordinate 508,219 of CAWECX010000007.1, forward strand.
GGCTGCCATCCTGCTTCAGCGTCGCGCCATCGCAACAGCCATCACGTGCGCCGCCGCCGGTGCCGTTGTCCTGCCGTTCCTGGTCTTCACCTTGGGCCAGAAAGCGCAGGTGTCCTGGATCGAAAACAGGTCCCTTGCGCAGACGCTGAGCACGGCAGCCGTTAAGCAGTTCTTCTACGGCGAAGACCGACCCACCGGAAACCTCCCGCCACAATGGGTCCTGGCGTTCGTCGCGCTTCTGGGGATCCTCGAGGTGGGCTTGGTGGTGTGGGGACTCTGGGCCTCCCGCCGGGTGCAGCAGACCCGTACGTTGGTGGTCCTGAGCCTGGTCGCAGTTGTTTTCCCTGTCGTCGGCCTGTCACTGGTCAGTGTGGTGGCTCAGCCCGTGTACGTCGCCAGGTACCTCACCTTCACAGCCCCCGCTTTCGCGTTATTGGCAGGGCTGGGGATCATCAGCCTGCCGGCCCGGCGGCTGTGGCTGCGGTATGCCGCGGCCGCAGCCGTGGTCGCCCTGAGCCTGGTTCCGCAACTCACGCTTAAGAGCCTGGTGAACGAGCCGCCGGATACTGAGCGGAAGATCGCGGAACGCATGCCGCAGGCCCGGCGTCACCGTCCGCCATAGTGTTTGAACACCCATATCTGCGGGACATGACCCTTGCCTACCCTGAAGATTTCAGGAACGTCGAGGACCTGTCGCTTGCCGGAACCCCGGCTGCCACCGGGACTCTATGGGGCGAAAACTCTGTGGTGACGCCGGAGGACCTCTCAGGCAAGGGAAAAGTCTGGTTCGTCGGAGATACCAATGACGGTCCTGACGATGTGACGGCTTTCGTTTCGGCAGGCTGCACGGGGTTGGAAAAGCTGGACTACGCGCGGATGCACATCTTCGCCTTCGCCTGTCCCTAGATCGCACATGAACACAGCACAGGGGCCCACACCAGGGTGTGTGGGCCCCTGTGCTGTCATGGTGGAAGGCGGGCATCAGGGCGTCCGGCACAGTTTCAGCGCAGCCCGCCCAACTGCTGATGCAGCAGGATATATACATCCTCGCGTTGGCGCTCCAGCAGCTGCCCGTTAAACGCTCGGCCGAATTGGCCTTGTGCGGTCTTGCCGGGTTGCCGGAGGCGGGACATCAACCTCTTGATCATGGTGGTCACCCCCTTCCCGGGTCGTATGGCTGCAGCACTGGACTGCCTGGAGTGTGGTTCAGCGGTTGCAGTGGTCACTGCACGCTCCTTCGATTGGAGGTAAGTAATTGGGCAGGGCAAATAGCGCCGACAATAGTGAAATCAATGGCGGCGGTATTTGGGCATAGGAATGCCCGACGATTATCGAATGATTCGCGAAAGCGAAAAGTGCGCCCGGGACGGTGAAACAGAAACCCAACAAGAAGCTGGTTCCGAATTATGGGAATACTGTGTCACCGCACGGTCGGCCGCGATCAGGCGCACTGGGGAGGCACCTCGACGGAAGCCGCCCCCTGAGAGGACGGATAGCGTGAAAGCCTTAGGTGCAGGCGTCAGCGCTGGGCGCGGACGCTGGAGCTAAGAGCTAGGAGGCAGACACTCCCTGACGTGGGCGCGCAAAAGCAGCAGAGGCCGGGGCGGCGGTGATGGTCATCTTCCATCCGCTAGTCAAAGTAATCATTTTCCCAACCTCCTTTTCTTTTCTGCCGATGCCTGGCTGACTGGCCTGACAACGCGCGCCGCGACCCCGGCAAGACGCTCTGGGGTCAGAAATAAAAATACACCACCAATGCGGGCATTGGCCACCTAATTAGCAAAGTTTTTCCAAGAAATTTATGAATGCTGCTAAAGACCCCAGCGGACAATCGCAGGGGTCTTTTTGTCCCATCCAAGGGTGCAGACTTTCGCGGTCCCAAGAATGAAGTGGCGTCCTTCGGTGGGGGCAAGATCAAGCCAGCGCGCGGTGAGGATCCTGGAGAAGTGTCCGTGAGCGACAATCAGGACGTTATCCAGGCCGGATTCGAGGACCCTGGCTACAATCTTGTCCGCGCGGGCAGCCACTTCATCCAGCGTCTCGCCGTTGGGCACGCCATGGGTCCAGATCAGGTAGTCGGGGTTGTCCTTGCGGATCAGGTCCGAACTGATTCCTTCGTAGTCGCCGTAGTTCCATTCCACTGCCAGAGGCTCGTGCTGCGCGTCCGGATATCCTGCAAGTTCGGCCGTGCGGCGGGCACGGCGCAGCGGGGAGGTCAGGACAAGGTCGAAATCCACCTGGTCCAGCACTTTGCGGGCCTCCACAGCCTGCTGCTCGCCCTCCACGGTCAAGGGAAGATCGGTGAGGCCTGTGTACTGTCCGCTCTTGGACCATTCGGTCTCGCCGTGGCGCAGGATCCAGAGTTGGGGGCGGGGGGCCAGGGCGGGGATGATCACTTGGACTCCTCAGTAGCTGAACGTTCGACGTCGGCGGGCGGCTGTACAGCGTCCGGAACCGCGGGTGCGGACTCAGGCTGCCCGGCCCACCAGGCAAGCAGCCTGGCCTCGGCTTCATCCTGCTCCAACGGTCCGTGCTCCATGCGCTCCTCCAGCAGGTATTTGTAGGCCCGGCCCACCACTGGTCCGGGTTTGAGGCCAAGGATAGCCATGATCCGGGCGCCATCAAGATCGGGGCGCACCGCCTCCAGGGATTCCCGCTCGCGGAGGTCGGCAATCCGGGTTTCGAGGTCGTCGTAGGCGAACGCGAGCCTTTCGGCCTTGCGCTGGTTACGGGTGGTCACATCGGACCGGGTCAGCCGGTGCAGCCGTTCCAGGAGCGGCCCGGCATCGGTCACGTAGCGTCGGACAGCCGAGTCGCTCCAGCCGGCGTCTCCGTATCCGTAGAAGCGCATATGCAGTTCCACCAGCCGGGCAACGGCCTTAATGGTGTCGTTGTCGAAACGCAGGGCCTTCATCCTTTTCGCCGTCAGCTTGGATCCCACCATGTCGTGGTGGCGGAAGCTGACCGCGCCGCCCGGTTCGAACCGGCGCGTAGCCGGCTTGCCGACGTCGTGCATCAGCGCTGCGAACCGCAGCACAAAATCCGGAGACGGCACGTCGCCGTCGGCACCGGTTTCCAAGGCAGCCGCTTGCTCCAGGACCTGCAGGGAGTGCTGGTAGACATCCTTGTGGCGGTGGTGTTCGTCGGATTCCAGGCGGAGGGCTGACACTTCGGGCAGCACGAATTCTGCCAGGCCCGTCTCCACCAGCAGGTCCACGCCGATCCGGGGGTGGGCGCCGCAGATGAGCTTTACCAGCTCATCGCGAACCCGCTCGGCGGAGATGATGGTGATCCGCTCAGCCATCTGGCTCATGGCCAGCCGCACGTCATCGTGCACAGAAATGCCCAGCTGCGAGGCGAACCGGGCTGCGCGCATCATCCTGAGGGGGTCGTCGGAGAACGAGGATTCAGGGGAGCCGGGCGTTGCCAGGACGGAAGCGTGCAGGTCCCGGACGCCGCCGAACGGGTCAATGAGTTCCAGGGTTGGCAGGCGCAGGGCCATGGCATTGATGGTGAAGTCCCGGCGCAGCAGGTCATCTGTCAGTGAGGTGCCGAAGGCCACCACAGGCTTGCGTGATTCAGGGTCGTAGGCCTCTGCCCGGTAGGTGGTGACCTCGATCTGGAAGCCGGCCTTCCGCATTCCGATCGTGCCGAAGTCGCGGCCGATCTCCCAGTAGTTGTCCGCCCATTTCTTGATCAGGGCCACGGTCTGGTCCGGTGTGGCGTCCGTGGTGAAGTCCAGATCCGGTGACGTCCGGCCCAGGAACAGGTCCCGGACAGGGCCGCCCACCAGCGACAGCTCGTGGCCGGCCTCGACGAAGCGCTGCCCGAGCTCCAGGACCACCGGGTCCACCTGGAAATCGACGGTGTGGGAATCAGTCTTGTGATGTGCGTGCGCCATAGTTACTTAAGCTTGGCAGAAACCAGCGCGTTGGCAGGCCAAAATCGGGTGAAGATCCCTTCGATCGGTGCCGGCACCGGCAAAGTGCGTCATACGCAGTCCACTTTGATGTCATGTTCCGGTCATCAGGAACGGGCAAGAGTCGTTAGAGTGGACTTCATGGCCCATCCCGTACCGAGCGCTCCCGGCAGGAGGACGAACCCACCGTTGCCATCGGCAATCGGTGCCCACGTCGCGCCTGCCCAGCATTCGGCACCGGCCTCCCTTCCCACCGTGGAAGAGATCTCCGCCGGCGGCGTCGTGGTGGACACGTCCGACGGCGAACTGAGGGTTGCGATCATTGCCCGCCTTAACAGGGGCGGACGGCTTGAATGGTGCCTCCCCAAGGGGCACCCGGAAGGCAAAGAAAACAACGAAGAGGCGGCGGTCCGCGAAATCGCCGAGGAAACGGGTATTGAGGGCGACATCCTGGCGCCGCTGGGCAGCATCGATTACTGGTTCACCGTGAGCGGGCACCGGGTCCATAAGACGGTGCACCACTACCTGCTGCGCGCCACGGGCGGCGAACTCACCATTGAAAATGATCCGGACCAGGAAGCGGTTGACGTGGCCTGGGTGCCTATCCAGGAACTGGCGCGCAAACTCTCCTTTCCCAACGAGCGGCGCATTGCCGATCTCGCGCGGGAAGTCCTGCCCGAGCACCTTTAAACGGCCCCGCGCGTCAGCCCGGCCTCCTCACCAGCGCCTCCACGTTGCGGCGATAACGGCGTGCGGGTGAGACGATGAACTCGATGTCAGCTACCAACTCCCCTTCCGATAAAGCGCGCGGCGCCGGTGAAACGCAGCCCGACGCTGCCCAGCACGGCGAGACCCGTTCCAGCGCCATCATGGCCGCCGGCACACTGGTTTCGCGTTTCCTGGGCTTCGGCAAAACGTGGATGCTGGGGGCTGCCCTTGGGCTGAGCTCCACAGTCAACGACACGTTCATCAACGCCAACAACCTGCCCAACCTGATCTTCCTGCTGGTTGCCGGCGGCGTGTTCAACGCAGTGCTGGTCCCGCAGATCATCAAGGCCAGCAAGGCACCGGACAGGGGAGCGGACTACATCAGCCGCCTCCTGACGTTGGCGGTACTCCTGCTTCTGGGCCTCACCGCGCTGGTGACCCTCGCGGCGCCATGGATCATCGACCTCACCACCCAGGGTTATTCGCCGCAGCAGAAGGCGTTGGCCATTGCGTTCGCGTTCTGGTGCCTGCCGCAGATCTTCTTCTACGGCCTGTATGCCCTCCTTACCCAGGTATTGAACGCCAACGGAGCCTTTGGCCCGGCGATGTGGGCACCCATCCTGAACAACCTTGTGGCCATCGGCGGCCTCGGCATGTTCATCTGGATCTACGGCGCCAACGAAATAAACCCGCACACCCTGGACAATTGGGGTCCCTCGCAGACCCTGTTCGTGGCCGGATTCTCCACCATCGGTGTGGTGGCCCAGACGGCAATTCTGTTGATTCCCGTGTTCCGCCTCAGGCTGGGCCTGCGGCCCCGGTTCGGGTGGCGCGGCGTAGGACTGGGCCAGGCAGCCAGGCTGAGCGTCTGGACGCTGCTGACGGCCGCCGTCGGGCAACTTGCGTTCCTGTACGTCATGCGGATCGCCACCATCCCTGGTGCCGCCCGGCTGCGTCTGGAGGCCGCGGGGGACCCCGCTGCCGACTTCCTGCCCGGCAATGCGGTGCTTGAAGTGGCCAGCCAGCTGTACCTGCTGCCGCATTCGGTCATCGCGCTGTCCCTTGCCACGGTCCTGTTCAACCGGATGACCCGGGCTTCGCAGGACGGCAGCAAGGCTGAACTCCGCGACGCCCTCTCCCACGGCCTGCGCACGATGGCGGTAGCCACGGTGTTCGGAGCCCTCGCCCTCTTTGCGCTGGCAGGACCCTTGGGCATGTTCTTCTCGGGCGGGGACAAGCAGGACGGCGTCATGCTGGCCCAGACATTGACCATCCTTGCCCTGAGTACCCCGTTCATGAGCGCCAATTTCATGATGTCCCGGGTTTTTTACGCCAATGAGGATGCGCGGACACCGTTCTATGTCCAGCTCCTCCTGGCGTTCGTCTACGTTGCCGGTGCCTTTGCCATCCAGTTCCTGCCGGTGGGCCAGATCATCTACGCCATCGCCATCCTCTACATGGCGGGCAACATCCTGTCAGTGGTGATCAGCGCCTATTTCCTGCGCCGCCTGCTGGGACACCTGGACGGTCCCCGGATCGCTAACTCCTACATCCGCATGGGGTACGCGGGCCTGGGTTCCGCAATTGCAGCAGCCGGGGCATTGTGGCTGATGGGCGGCTATGACCCGGACGGCTTCGCCTGGACCGACCGGCTGGCCGCCCTCGTCACGGTGGTTGTGGTGGGGCCGGTGATGCTGGCCGCCTACCTCGTCCTGCTGAAGGTCTTCCGGGTATCCGAGCTTCGTGACCTCCTGCGGCCCCTGGTGGGACGGTTGGGACGGGGCTCCGGACCCGAGGACCGCGGCCCCGGTGCACCGCTTCCGTCCGGACCGGGCGCACCACCCTCCGGAACGGAACGTACGACGCCGGAACGCGCCACGGTCTCGGTGGATACAGGTATGCTTCCCCGGATCTCGGGTGAGTTCGACGCTGTCTCCTTCCGGGCAGGCCCGGTGCCGGAGCGGGTTCCGGAACCTGGACTGCCCGCCGAACCCGGCAGGGGAACCGGGGAAACGTATCTTCCTGCTGAAGACATCCCGAGCACCGCACGCGGAGGGCTGCTCAAGGACGAAATTCCCTTGCCCGGCCGCCGCACCTTCCAGGGCCCGGCCGGAAAGAACCCCAACTTCACGTCGAAGCGGCCACGAAAGAAGTGAGAAATCCGCCTGTTTCAGGCTGCCAGTCTCCACCGGCCGCGGCAGCCCATCGGCTAGGATCGGAAGTGAACAGGGGTTGTTGCAGTCAAGCGCCAGCCGGCCCGCCGGCAGGCCCTCGAACAGCGGTGGCATCATTCACACCCGCAATTTCCCGGACAGTCTAGGAGGAACACGTGTCCCACCCGATCGATGTCGGATCAGTGCTCGGCGGCCGGTACAAGGTCACAGCCACGGTATTGACCTCTCACGACCAGGATCTGGTGCTGGACGGGGTGGACCAGGTTCTCAACCGTCCGGTCAGCATTCTGGTTGCCGGCCCGGACAACACAGAGCAGGTGGCCCAAAGCGCCCGCGAAGTAGCCACAGGTGAACGCCCCGGAAATGTGCAGGTCCTTGATCTGGGTGTCACGGAGGCGGCTACCTACCTGATCACCAACCACACCTCGGCCGCTGACCTTCTGGATCTCGTTGTGGCATCCAACCCGCCCTACGTGGAGCCGTTCTTCACGGACACCCTGGGCAGCGAAATCTTCGGCCAGGCCCGGTCCAATGAACCGGAGCCTTACGACGACGAAGAGAACGTCGACGCCGGGTACATCAAGTATTCGGACGAGCACCCGAGCCAGGTAGATCCCTACAGGTCGTCCGCGCCGGTAGTTCCGCCCCGACCGCCGGCCCGTCCGACGTCGGGTCCGGCCAAAGGTGCAGCCGCTGCAGCCGGCGGTGCTGCCGCAGCCGCGGCCTCCAGTGCTGCCGCCGGTGCAACCTCCCAACGCCAGCAGGCCACGGCGCCGCAGCCGGTCCAGCATGGTGACCGGCATGCCGACGTTCCCGTCGCCGGGACTTCCGGCAACGTTGCAGCTTCAGGCTCGCCCAAGGTTTCGCTGTGGAACGACGAAGACTACGCCTACGACACGGACACCCGGGATGCTCCCTACGAGGAACCAGCGGAGGAAGCAGCTCCCCGCAAGGGTGAACGCTCCAGTAAGTTCCCCACGTTTGCGCGCTCCGCGGCACCAGCAGGTGCAGCCGCATCCACAACGGCCGATGCAGACGGCCCGGGGGACTACTATGACGACGACGAGCCCGAGCGTGAGCCCCGGTCCATGCGGTGGCTCGTTGGTGCACTGCTTGCAGTAGTTCTGGTCGTAGGACTCGTGTTCGCGGTTACCAATCTCGGCAGCCTGTTCAAGACCGATCCCCTGGCGAATACAGATCCAGGCACAGCGACCAGCACGCCGGCAGAAACGGGCACCCCCACACCGTCCGCGACCACGGCCCCTCCTGCGGTACCGCCGGCCATCGAAAGCATCACGCGCGAAGGTGATTTCGACTTCGCTGCAACCTATGACGTTGACCTGGTGAAGGCTTATGACGGCAATGCGGCAAGCTATTGGTCGGATATGGAGTTCGCCACGGAAGGCTGGGGCGGTCTGGCTCCTGACGGGGTTCCGCTGTTCGTGAAGCTCAAGAACCCCGCGAAAGTCGCTTCGATCACCCTGACCCAGCTTGGTGCTTCCGGCGGAAATGTCAGCGTCTTCACCAATGACCGTCCTTCGATGGATGGCGCAAAGCAGGTCGGGACCAGCAGTTTCACGTCCACCGACCTGACGATGCCCCTGGCTGAACCCGCGCAGGCCCAGTACGTCATCGTGTCCATCAAGGCCCTGCCGAAGCTGGCTGCCCCGAAGACGCGTTATGGGTATGGAATCCGCCTGGCTGAGATCAAGGTGCAGTAGCCCACGCAGTCCTGTCATCATGCGCAGCTGAAGAGCCGCGTCCGTTACTCCGGTGAACGATCCCCGGTATCGGGCGCGGCTCTTGGTTTCCCCAGACGGTAATCTGGAGGGGCGCCTTCGACTGCCCGTTCGTGGGACGGTCCGCTAAGGGATGGCGCCCGGAATATTCAGCATCCGGATTCAGTTGTGCCATGTGGCCGCCTCCAAAGGCTGGCGCATCGACTAAGGAAGAGGTTCACCGTTCAGTGAGCAACGCAGAAGAAACCGCGTCTGAAGTACGTGATGTCATCATCGTCGGCTCGGGCCCGGCTGGTTACACGGCCGCCGTCTACACGGCGCGTGCAAACCTGAAGCCTTTGCTTCTGGCAGGTTCAGTGACCGCCGGCGGCGAGCTGATGAACACCACCGACGTCGAGAACTACCCGGGCTTCCCGGAGGGAATCATGGGGCCGGACCTCATGGAGAACTTTGAAAAGCAGGCGGCGCGGTTCGGCACGGAAATCCAGTTCGAGGATGTCACGGAACTGGCGTTGGAGGGCGATGTCAAGACTGTCACCATCGCCACGGGTGAGACCTTCCGGGCGCGCTCCGTCATTCTGTCCACGGGCTCGGCTTATCGTGAGCTTGGCCTCCCCAACGAAAAGCGCCTGTCGGGCCACGGGGTCAGCTGGTGTGCAACCTGCGATGGTTTCTTTTTCAAGGACCAGGATATCGCGGTCATCGGTGGGGGAGACTCCGCGATGGAGGAGGCGCTGTTCCTGACCAAATTCGCAAAGTCGGTAACGGTGGTCCACCGCCGCGATACGCTCAAGGCTTCCAAAATCATGGCCGACCGCGCACTGGCCCACGAAAAGATCAAGTTCGTCTGGAACAGCACGGTCGATGACGTAATTGGCGAAGCCAAGGTGACTGGCCTGAAGCTCAGGAACCTGCTGGACGGGTCCCTGTCCGATCTCGCGGTCACCGGTGTCTTTGTGGCAATTGGCAACGATCCCCGCACCGACCTGGTCAAGGACGTATTGGAGATCACCTCCGCCGGAACCATTGCCGTTGAAGGCCGCAGCTCCAAGACGAGCATCCCTGGCGTGTTCGCTGCCGGCGATGTTGTTGATCCCACCTACCGCCAGGCCATTACCGCTTCGGGTTCCGGTTGTGTCGCAGCAATCGATGTGGAGCATTACCTCGCAGACCTTCCCGCCTAATCCGCTGATCTACCCTTCGAAGAGAGAGAAAAGGTTATGAGCAACGCCAAAGACGTAACTGATGCAAGTTTCGGCACGGATGTACTGTCCGCCGACAAACCCGTGATTGTCGACTTCTGGGCTGAATGGTGCGGTCCCTGCCGCAAGTTGGGCCCGATCCTCGACGAGATCTCGGTGGAGTACAGCGAGAAGGTCAATGTCGTCAAGGTGAATGTTGACGACAACCCGGCAATCGCAGCTGAGTACGGCATCACGTCCATCCCTGCTGTCTATCTCTTCCAGGACGGACAGGTGAAGAACACGGTCATCGGTGCCAAGCCGAAGCAGTTCTTCGAAAAGGAATTCGCGGACGTGCTCTCCTAGCTGCTCCCGTGCATGACGGGGGACCTGACCGTCCCCGTAGTGGTCGCCGCGATGAACCGCGGCGGCCACTGTCGTTTAAGCGCCAAACCTCCGGTGGAGCCTCGGGCAGGGTGGGTGTTGGGCCGACCCGGCCGGGGCACCGACGACGCTTGCCGCCATCAGTTCGGCCTAGCCTCACCCCTCTGTTGTTGACCCGGCTCTCGGGCTACGGCAAATGCGCTTTTAAATCAGCCATAATGATGTGCAGAAGGCGCAATTTTTGTTTGACGCGCATTGCTGCTCCACGACGGTCGAGTACGGGCTGTGGTTTCCTCAGGTTCGCCTCTTAGGCGGCTCTACGACCGCGGGGCGGGCTGGACCGCAGAGGGCTGTTTCACGTGAAACATTGATGGCCCTGAACACAGCATGGCATTCACTGGGACGCCCATTGGTAGACATTCGAGGGCACAAATCCCGGACCTTCACCAGCGATGAATGGACTGTCTGCAGCGATGGGTCAGGCGTTCCGGGTGAAGGCGACTGGACGTCTCCCTCAAGAGCGTGCAGTCTTTCACTGTAGTGAACGCGTGCAAAACACGAGGCCAGCGGAAAGGAGTGCGCTTCGCAACGGCCAGCGGAATCAGCCTAGCGAGGGCCCGGCTAGGGGTGCGGGTCGTGGGGCTTGAGGCGCCAGCGATGGGTCTGTGGCGTGGGCAACGGATCAGTTACAACAGCCGCTCCGCTCATCCGAATGGTTCTCTGGCAGGTCACATATTGTCCTTTGCCAGTGCGGTTGTGGCTAAATGTACCGACACGTTTCACGTGAAACAGTCTCCATACATCGTCCGCAGAACACCTCTTTGTAGTTCGTGCAATACGCATAGCGTGACTCCACATGCGACTTTCTCGTAGTCCGTTCTCCTCATACCTTAGATTCTGGATACGTAAAACAACGCAAACCGGATTATCGCCACCGCGGTCACGGCAAAAAGCTCAACAGACGCAGTTTTCGCGAAACCGCAGAGGACCGTCGTCAGAAGCAACAAAGGCATGACGGATCTGTGTCAGCGGATGGCAGCGATGCGATCGGTACTCGGCAGGGATGCAAGTGATGCGCGGTTGCCCTAGCGCATCGCTTGAAGCGGATCAGGAGCTCCCCTTGAGCTTATGCCGGTGAAGCTCGCTCAAATATGAGGTTTCGCCATTCAGGTGAATCGGACCGCAGTCACAGTTCGTGACTTATCAAGAGGCCTTGGAAATCGGATGGTACGGCGACGTAGATCCCACGAACATCGCATCTCGGACCAGATAAGGAGTGCCTGCCCTGTCGCGCTCAACGATGGCCCAGATGGCGCCTGTTGCGTAAGTCATAACCCCGAGGCGTCTGCTGAGAATCAAACACCTCAGGACTGAAACCTCGTAGATTGACTGAAAGACGTATACCCAAGGCTCGCGCATGGAATACGCTCGCCCGCTGTAGAGACGATCCACCCTGCGTCCTAAGCGGGGAGTGTGAGGCCGGAATGTCGGCCAGACTATGACGGGCCACCACGGAGCTCCTGAGGGCCGAGCCGGCAGCTCGCGCCACGAGGTACTTGGCAGGAGTTTGACAGCCTTACGGGGCTCCCTGGAGCCTTGCGATGTCCATCCGATCCTATCGTCTAGGCATTGAATCTACACGCAGTCACCCTACTGGTGATTGTTTCGTCGTCCACATCGACTTGAGGGGACCTAAGCCCCAGGAGGTGGCTGGCGCAGGCCCTTTAATGGGAGGGTCCTCAGACCAGTCAGTGATGCGACCAACAATGTTTCACGTGAAACAGCCAGACCTGTCTGGGAGTTGCTGGGCCGAGGCTGGCATCAGCGTACGCCAGTTTAGGGCAGTCAGGGGCCTGTATACGTGAGACGGCGCCGAATCCGCGACTATGCCCCGTCAGCCGCCTTCTGTTGCACGTGAAACACGGCCGGCCTCAGCGTCGTGATATTGCCAATAAACTTGTGTCTCACGTGAAACACATCCGACCTCCCCGTCGCGGATATCACCAGCCACCTTGTTTCACGTGAAACACATCCGACCTTCCCGTCGCGGATATCACCAGCCACCATTGTTTCACGTGAAACACGGCCGAGCTCCGCAGCGCTGATATCGCTTGCCATCTGCTGTTCACGTGAAAACGGCCGCCGTCGGACAATCCATCCTCCGCAATTCTGGCTCCGTCTATGTGGGACTCAACAGCCCAAGCCACCACTCCCAATGTCCATGTGCTTGCCCATTCCGTGAGGCCGGCCGGGAGTAGAGGACGTATCGTTCGAAGGTCGGTGACATCATTATCCACCAAGGAGCAAAACCGCCTGAGGCCGCATAGATAAACCAAGTGGCCATGGCGGTGGGCTGTCTTCATCGTAGGCGAAGTCAATGTCGAGACATTCCGGGCACGCCTTACGCTGCGCACTGTGATAATCCAGCAGCCTGCCGGTTCGCCGTGGCGCCGCTAGCCAATTGTTGTAGCTGCGGACAGGCAGCCTATGGCTGGGCCCATGGCATCGACGATCGTGGCCACCTGCCGGTTCGTCATCCAGGTGCATCGCAGCACTACGTCATTGCCTCTATGGACGGACTGCATCCGTCGAGCGACATCAGCAGTTCGGACCTTCGCTCGGCCCCAGTACTGTGCGCATTTTGCGAGCGACTATCCGCCGTCACACTGATGCGTGATCCACAACACCCGGCAATTATCCCCAAGGGTTATCCCCAACGTTATCCACAACAAGAACCACAGTCCACACCGAGGTGCAGATAGCAGGAGCTTCGCTTTGGCACGACCATGGACCAGGTCCGCAGTCGGCCCCTCGCTGAACAGCTAGAGCGATCTTCCCCAGTGCTGCAGTCCTTGTGTCATTGAGTACGCATTTATCCCAGAAAACAGCCAAAACAGGTCGATCTATCTCCTGCGCTTACCGCTGTTGAGGTGGACCGAAATGTTTCACATGAAACATTTAAAAGGGCGGGCAAAATCGGGGCGGCAGTAGGACCATTCGACCAAACACTCGGTGGCGAGTGACGAACTTCATCCCCCTCCTCGAAAGCCTTATGCACATAGTTATCCACAGTGATATCCACCGCGATATCCACAGTCTGCGCAACGTTGCCGACGCGCGGTAGTACTTGAAGTGCGCACAACCATCCACCCACAGACGGCATGCTGTCGGGATCCATTGCTCTGTAAGAGGAGAGAACGGGAACATGCGGACTTCCTATTTGAAACAACGCGCTGTGGTGTTCTTCAATGTATCGACGCTCTCAACGGTGCCGGTACGCAGGGGAGCGGAGAAGCCGCCGGCATATCAGATGTGCCCTGGGGCGGGGCATCTGATGCCCCGTGCCCCGTCCCCGTGCTCAGTGCTCAGTGCTCAGTGCTCAGTGCTCAGTGCTCAAGACAACGCGTACCTCGCGAGTTGGAGGAGGGACAACGAACCACTCGTGGCGTAGGGTGGCCGGCAAAATCAGCGTGTGAGGAACGGGACCGACCCATCATCGAACCAATGACTACCCGGTGTCGGTTCTCTCAACCAGCTGCGTGATGTCTGTCCCTTCCAACTCCATGAAAGCTGCCCCGTGATGTTGCCCTGCACGCTGGTAGCTGTCCTGTCTCCCCAACAGACTCGACAACCACCAATCCCAGTGTCGTGGTACAGCGTCTTCGTCGGATCAGACAGCGCGCACGTCGTGGCAGCTCCTCGGTCTGTCCTTCGTCGCTAGGGCGGGTGCGACTGCGGACGTCCGATCTTTGGACCCTAACAGCGGCGGGTGGACTTCCAATTCACCCAGGGCAGAGACCGGTGCCGGGACTCGCGTGGAAGGCCTGTAATGCCCCTCTACGAGCCCGTAGAGGTATCTGCGTGTTCACGGCTGGCATTGAGCCTCTGACGGCGTCAGGGCTTCGCGCAGCGTCGCTAAGGCACCTTCAGTCAGCTTGGTAGGCAGGGTGGTGGTCCCAAATCCGTTTCAAAGCCTGCACCGACTTTCCTAGTTCCGTGAAGAAATTTGCTCTGTAAGGCTCTCGATATGCAGCCGAGCTCGCCCCACTATTTCTTAGCTTGAGCATTGTGAGGGCCTTGTTTCACGTGAAACAAGGCGATCGAGACTGGTCCTTCTGGCTTAACGAGTTAGCGAGCAACTGTCCGGATCTGTTCCAGGCTAAGTAAGACCCCGGTTTGTTGCTGGCTCGTCTAATTCGTAGGTGGCTTAGGTCGTGCCTAATCCTGTTTCACGTGAAACATAGGCAAAGCCGCGGCCGAGTTAGCCTCAGCATCTCTCCTCGTCGTATCTCCCAAAGCATCAGTGGTGGCACCAGTGAGCATTCTCGAGCTACCGCGCCGTTGTCCCACAGCTCACCTAGCTGGCCACTTCAATGAGCCTCTTCATCAGGTTAGTCACTAAGTTTCACGTGAAACGCGAAGCTTCCCTGGCGCTTCATGATGCCGTTCGCCGAGGGTTAGATCGTTCCTGGCTAATCCCTTGTCGCACCGCGCTTGGCATCGTGCAAATCCCCTGGGACCCGGAATCGGGATGTGGATAGACCGGGGACAGTTGTAGGCCTCCGGATGCCCGTTTAGGCCCGTGCAGGCCCGTTCACGCCCGTTCACGCCCTAATCCGTCATCGTCTACGATGCTGAAACCACAATCCCTGAGCCGTTACCGTAACTGAACCATGAGCTGATCGGGAGGAAGCCCTCAAATTACTCGTTTAGAGCGTTCCATGGACACCGACATCAGATACGGCACCCTACCCAGCGGATCATTGCCGGAATAATGTCCTAACCCATGCCTTGTCCCCAGTCGCTGAGGGAATAGCCGGAGGGACTAGCCAGAGTGACTAACCAGCGCCTTTCGAAATCCGCCGGCCCGCGAAACCAGCCAGCTCGCATTTCACGCCCATACGTGGCCCTCAGCACCGGCGGCTCAAGCAGCCTCTACGAAAGTATTTGCACTTCTGGCGGACCTAGCCAAAATGATGAGCAACGTCCACGTCGGAAGTTCTACTCTGTCGTAAGCAAAGAAGAGGGCCCGTTTCACGTGAAACAGGCCCTCTTCTTTTGAAACCTGGGATCAGCTGTCCTGTCCGGGAGCTAGAACATCCATAATGCGGTTCAGATCCTCTACGCTTGCGAACTCGATGCTAACGCGGCCTTTGCGGACACCCAACGATATCTTGACATTAGTATCCAGGCGGTCGGAGAGCGAGGAGGCCAAATAATCCAGTCGCTCGTGCCTGGCTCCCGGGCGGGGAATGTTGTTCTTAGCCGGCTTGGCAGGATCCTGATAAAGCGTGACAGCCTCTTCGGTGGCCCGAACGGACATACCCTCGGCGACAATCTTCTGTGCAAGTCGCTCCATGGCAGCTGCGTCCGGAAGGCCCAGAAGCGCCCTTGCGTGCCCCGCCGACAGCACGCTGGCCGCTACACGACGTTGAACCAATGGCGGAAGCTTGAGAAGGCGGAGAGTATTGGAGACCTGGGGTCGGGACCGACCGATGCGATCAGCAAGCTGTTCATGGGTAGTTCCAAAATCTTCCAGCAACTGCTGATAAGCCGCCGCTTCTTCCAGGGGATTCAGCTGGCTTCGGTGAAGGTTTTCAAGGAGCGCATCCCGAAGAAGGTCGTCATCGGTGGTGTCACGCACAATGGCGGGGATCGTGGTCAGCCCCGCGGCCTGTACAGCCCTCCATCGGCGCTCACCCATGACGAGCTCGTACGGTTCTCCACCGTCTTCAGTTGATGTCCGGACCACGATTGGCTGGAGGACGCCTATTTCACGAACGGAGTGAATCAGCTCCGCCATGTCGTCATCATCGAACACTGAGCGGGGCTGTTTCCGGTTCGGGTGAATGTCCGTCACAGGAATCTCAGCGAAACGAGCTCCAGGTACCTCTACCAGATCTACGCCGTTATCTGCCGGCGTACTGTCCTCAGTAACGCTGCCAGGTCCGACCTCCAGTGCACGATCTGCCTGGCTGGCATCTGCGCTCGGCGCGTCAACAGGGGCATCTTTGTCTGCCGGCGCCTCTTCCTGAGACCTAGCTACCTTGGATGACACCGCAGCAGAGCTGGCTTTAGGGGCGGCCGCCTTTGCAGTCCGCGAAACGGGCTTGGTTGCCGGTGGCGTTTCAACTGCGGGGGACGAGCCTGCCGTCTCTGAAGAGCCCGGCGCGTTCCGTCCTCCATCCTCTGCAGAGGGACTTACCTTCTTGCGGCCTTCAGGAAAGAACAGATCCACCGGACGCGAAACAGCCGCTACGTTGCCGGACCCGTTCGCCGCCGCGGAACTCGGAATGAGTGCGCCAAGACCGCGGCCCAGGCCGCGTCGCTTTTCGCTCATGGATAGATCCCTCCAGTGGTAGGGCCCGGCGATGCCTTGCCCCGGTTGTTGCAGTATTCGAAGATTTTAGCGTTGAGCAATTTCAGCTGCGGCTTCCAGGTAAGACAGGGCTCCACTGGAGGAAGGATCGTAGGTCATCACAGTCTGCTGGTAGCTGGGTGCTTCCGAAATACGGACGGACCGCGGTACAACGGCGCCCAGGACTTGGTCCGGGAAATGCTGGCGTACCTCCGCAGCAACCTGGGCGGCGAGATTCGTGCGGCCGTCATACATTGTCAGGAGGATGGTGGAAACTTCCAGATCAGCATTCAGGTGCTTCTGGATCATTTCAATGTTCTTGAGCAACTGGCTCAGGCCCTCCAGTGCGTAGTACTCACACTGGATAGGGATGAGGACCTCACCAGCGGCACAGAACGCATTGACGGTGAGCAGGCCCAGGCTGGGTGGGCAGTCGATGAAGATGTAGTCGAGCCGTTCCTCGCCGTTCTTCGCCCGTGTCTTTGCATATACATCAATCGCCCGGCGCAGTCGCTGCTCACGGGCCACCAGGGAAACAAGCTCGATTTCTGCACCCGCAAGGTGGATGGTGGCCGGGGCGCAGATCAGGTTGCTGATATCCGGGCACTGCGCCACTACGTCCGCCAACGGGAAGTCGTTGATGAGGACGTCATAGATGCTGTCCACGTCTGCGTGGTGCTCCACACCCAATGCGGTTGACGCGTTGCCCTGGGGATCGATGTCGATGACCAGGACATTCAGTCCGGCGGCTGCGAGGGCAGCAGCGATATTGACGGTCGTGGTGGTCTTCCCAACTCCGCCTTTTTGGTTCGAGACAGTGAAGATGCGCGTCTTGTCGGGCCGTGGGAGTTCGCGCCCCAGAAGCCGTTCGCGGCGCTTGGTTTCGTGCACAAGCTCCCGGGCAATGGGGCTGGATTCATCCATTGTGTCGAGGACGTTTGATTTACCTGACGTGGTTGTTTCACGTGAAACAGATGACTTTGCAGCCCGTTCAGCAACCGTTTTCGGGTGGTTTCCGCCCCGCGCCGGAGCGGAGCCCGGCCCAGCGATCGATCGTGCTGACCCCAAGGACACAAACGGGGGAATCCGTTGTGTGGAGGCTTCGCTACTGGTCACTGGGACACACTCACTCTCGTTCAGCTTTTGCTGCCGTTGACTAGCCTAACTGCTTCGCACTGAAGTCCAAGGTTACCCGGGCCCGGCGCTAAGCAATCTTTTGGGACTTGTTTACTACTATGCGGACAACGGTGGTGGGCTCCTCAAGGAGGTGTTCGCCAACCGTCACTACGGTGGTCTTAACACCGCCAAGCCTACGGATGATCTTGGCGGCTTTGTCGATCTCTTCGCCGGCACTACGGCCCTTGATCGCCACCACTTCACCCTTGCCACCAAGCAAGGGAATGGTGAGTCCTGCAAGATTGCTGAGGGCTGATACAGCGCGGGCTGTCACGACATCAGCATCAACCTGGCCAACGGCAAGCTCGGCCCTGGTCCTCATAACCGTGACGTTGTCCAGCCCTAAATCATCCACCACTTCCTGGAGCCAGATGACGCGCCGCTCCAGCGGTTCAATCAGCGTCAGCTCCAGGTCCGGACGTGCAATCGCCAGGCAGAGGCCGGGCAATCCCGCACCACTGCCGACGTCGGCAACGTGGCTTCCGTGGGCGATCTCGCTCTCAATGACCGCGCAATTGAGAACGTGGCGGCTCCACAACCGCGGGATCTCACGTGGGCCAATCAATCCGCGTTCAGTACCTGACGTTGCCAGGTGTTCTACGTAGCGCTTGGCGAGGTCCAGGCGGTCACCGAAAATCTTCTCCGCCGCCAGCAATTCAGCTGCCGTTATGTCAACCATGATCAGCCAATCAGCAATTCTCTAGTCAGCGGATACAACGATATGGCGGCCTGCGCCTTCACCTTCGGACTCACTGACCAGACCGAGGTCAGCCACGGCATCGTGCACGATCTTGCGCTCATAGGCACTCATCGGCGCCAATGCCACCGCACTGCCTGTCTCCTTGACCGTGGAGGCTGCGTCCTCTGCGATCTTCTGCAGGTGGCCGGCCCGCTGCTGGCGGTATCCATTGATGTCCAGCACCAGACGGGACCGGTTCTCAGTGGCGGACAGGACAGAAAGCCGCGTCAGTTCCTGCAGCGCTTCGAGGACTTCGCCATCCTCGCCCACCAGGCTGTCGAGGCTGTCCGATTCTTCTTCCGCCACGATGGAGATGTAGGTTCGGCCGTTGCGGACCTCGATGTCGATGTCGCCATCAATGTCCGCGATGTCCAGCAGTTCTTCGAGGTAGTCGGCAGCAACATCGCCTTCCTCTTCCAGGCGGCTGGCAGCCGAACCTTTGGGGGACTCTGCATCAGTCACGGACTCGTCGTGGTCCTCAGCGACCTCGTCGGAAAGGGCGTGTTCGGTGCTCTCGGCTGACATTACTTCTTCTTCCTGTTCTTGCGTTGTGGCTGGATACGCTGGCCCTTGGCCTCTATGACTGCAGCTGCGGCTGCGGCTTCCGCCTCGGCGTCGGCCTTCTTCCCGCCCAGGATGGGCAGCGCCGGCAGGCCTTTCGCGGCCCGGCGTTCGGCCAGTGCCTTGGCAGCGGGGGATCCCGGCGTCGGCATGCGGCGGATGACGAAGAACTGCTGCGCCATGGTCCAAAGGTTGGTGGTGGTCCAGTAGATGAGGACACCGATGGGGAAGTTGATGCCGCCCACGCCGAAGACGATCGGCAGGATGTAGAGCATCATCTTCTGCTGGCGCATGAAGGGGCTGGCCATGGCCTCTTCGGACATGTTCTTCGCCATGATCTGCTTCTGCGTGATGAACTGAGAAGCCGTCATCGCGAGGATCATCACGATCGAGAGGATCCAGACAGCGGTGACGTTTCCGCCGTCGGGAGTTCCGTGCAGCAGTGTTGCGGACAGGGGTGCACCAAAGATGCTGGAATCGTCGAACTGCACCACTTGGTCGTG
Organism: uncultured Actinomycetota bacterium; assembly: GCA_963807805.1. Taxonomy (GTDB): domain Bacteria; phylum Actinomycetota; class Actinomycetes; order Actinomycetales; family Micrococcaceae; genus Arthrobacter. The sequence goes on from CAWECX010000007.1 coordinate 527,661, forward strand.
GCTCATGGCACCGATGCCGGCACCCTTGTCACGCGCGCCGCTGATGCCGGACAGCACCTGGAACAGGGCAAAGAAGAACGGCATCTGGATCAGCATGGGCAGGCAGGCAGAGAACGGGTTGGTCCCGTGCTTCTTGTACATGGCCATCTGTTCCTGCGCCATGGCCTGGCGGGACAGCTGGTCGGTCTTTCCCTTGTACTTGTCCTGGAGCTTCTTCAGGTCCGGCTGCAGCAGCTGCATGCCGCGCTGAGCCTTGATCTGCTTGACGAACACGGGGATCAACGCGGCGCGGATCACCAGCACCAGCCCGATGATGGACAGCGTCCACGTCCAGCCCGAAGCTTCAGGCAGCCCGATCGCAGTCAGGCCTTCATGGAAGCCCACCATGATGATGGAAACCAGCCACTTGAACGGAAACATGATTGTTTCAAAGAAGTCCATACGATATCCCTATTCGTCAGGCCGCAACGCGGCCTTCTCCATCAGTCTGATCAGCCAGGTACTTGTCCGGGTTGTTCAGCACAACAATTGTGGGGGTCCGGTTTTCAGGCCATTCCCTGTTGCCGGCGGGGACGTGGTCCACGCCGCCGGCGTTCCATGGGTGGCAGCGGGCAAGACGGAGGACCGCGAGCCAGCTGCCTTTGACGGCACCATGGACTGTGATTGCTTCAAGGGCATATGCCGAGCAGGAAGGGAAGAAGCGGCAGACTTGGCCATACAAGGGGGAAATCACCTTGCGGTAGGCCTTCAGCAACAGTATGAGGAGGTTGCGGGGCAGGTTCCAGAGAACCCGGGCTACGGCGGCAGTCTGCAGGAAGTGGACGACGGCGGCAGTCACGTTACGCACGCGGTGTCCCTTCCTGTGTTGTACCGGTTGAACCGTTTACAGCAGCCCGCGGAAGGCGGCTGCCCAACCGGTTCATGGTCGATTCCAGTGCGGCGTTATAGTCCGCCAGCAGTTGATCCCAGCTGGCGTTGGCTGACGCAGGCAGGGCACGGACCACTATGGCGAACCCGGTACCGTACTCGCGCAGCGAGGCAGCACCGGCTTCCCTCAGTCTCCTCTTAACGAGGTTCCTGACCACAGCGTTCCCGACACCCTTGGAAACGATGAACCCGATCCGGCTGGGTTCGTCGACAGCAATAGCTGCCGCATATAACACTACGTTCCGGCGTCCATTGCGGACACCGGAACGTACAGTTGTTGAAAAATCGGTTGCAGTCCTCAAACGGTTACGGGTGGCCAGCACCTTAAACTCGCAAAGAAACAGTAAACCGACGAGTCAGAATCTAGGCCGACAGTTCGGTGCGGCCCTTGCCACGACGGGCTGCCAGGATGGCACGGCCGGCACGGGTACGCATACGAAGGCGGAAGCCGTGCTTCTTGGCTCGACGGCGGTTATTCGGCTGAAAAGTCCGCTTGCTCACGTTAGTTACTCCAGTGGATCAAAGGTGCGCCCACCCGATCAAAAAGGGGAAGAACTGGCCGACGCTAAGTTTTGTATGTGCACACGCTTCCCCCGGCTGCTCGAACGCGGAGCGCTTGAGAGATTCAGATGGGGCCAAAAAGCGGACACAAAGGACTTCACAACGTTAGGGCAAATTGCGCCCCTGAGTCAAACCGGGGCGCCGCCCGGTCCGTGTCCCCGGTTGTGGCTAACTCTCCCCACAGGCCTGTGGATGAAGTGGCTCACAGACCCCTTTTCAGAACCACAACGGTGTAATTATCCACAAGCTACTTCCCAGCTATCTTCTGGCGTTTTGATCCCCTAGAGTGACTCAGTAGCCGATTATCCACGGACTGTGCATAACCCTGTGGATGAAGCTGGGCCAGCATCCTGGTTCCGGACTTGGGGCTGCAGGTAATGCAGGCAAAGCAAGTTTTGAGGAACTGATTGATGACAGTAGACGAAGCCAACCACGCCAATACTGTCGGAAGTTCCTGGCGGCGCGTGGTCAGCCTGCTGGAACAGGACGACCGTGTATCGCCACGGCAGCGGGGCTTTGTCATCCTGGCGCAGGCCCAGGGACTGATCGGCTCCACGCTGCTGGTGGCCGTCCCCAACGAGCTCACCCGCGAAGTGCTCCAGACCCAGGTCAAGGACGCCCTGGACGACGCCCTGCACAACGTCTTCTCCGAGGACATCCGCTGCGCCATCGATGTGGACACCGATCTGGTTCCCCTCCACAAGGAGCCTGAACCCGTCGTCGAGCCGGCCTACACCTCAGACCAGCTGATCGAGCAGAAGCCGCAGCCCATGCTGCCCAGTACGTCCCACGAATTCGGCCGGCTGAACCCGAAATACGTTTTTGACACGTTCGTGATCGGCTCGTCCAACCGCTTTGCCCACGCAGCAGCGGTGGCAGTTGCCGAAGCACCGGCCAAGGCGTACAACCCCTTGTTCATCTATGGCGACTCAGGCTTGGGCAAGACCCACCTGCTCCATGCGATCGGACACTACGCCCGCCGCCTCTACAGCGGCATCCGGGTCAGGTATGTGAACTCCGAAGAATTCACCAACGACTTCATCAACTCCATCCGGGACGACGAAGGCACCAGTTTCAAGACCACGTACCGGAATGTGGACGTGCTGCTGATCGACGACATCCAGTTCCTGGCCGGCAAGGACCGGACGCTGGAGGAGTTCTTCCACACGTTCAATGCGCTCCACAACAACAACAAACAGGTTGTCATCACCTCGGACCAGCCGCCGAAGCTGCTGGCAGGGTTTGAGGACCGTATGAAGTCACGTTTCGAGTGGGGCCTGCTGACCGACATCCAGCCGCCGGAACTGGAAACCCGTATCGCGATCCTTCGCAAGAAGGCACTCAGCGAGGGCCTCTCCGCACCGGATGACGCCCTGGAGTACATTGCCTCCAAAATCTCCAGCAACATCCGCGAGCTGGAAGGAGCACTGATCCGGGTCACCGCTTTCGCCAGCCTGAACCGGCAGCCGGTGGATGTTGCCTTGGCGGAAATGGTGCTCAAGGACCTGATCACCGATGACGGCGCCCAGGAGATCACGTCAGCACAGATCCTCAGCCAGACCGCGGACTACTTCAAGCTCAGCATGGAGGAGCTCTGCAGCAAGTCCCGCACCAGGACCCTGGTGACTGCCCGCCAGATTGCCATGTATCTGTGCCGCGAGCTGACAGACATGTCCCTCCCCAAGATCGGACAGGAGCTCGGCGGCCGCGACCACACCACCGTGATCCATGCCGACCGCAAGATCCGCGAACTGATGGCCGAGCGGCGTGTGATCTACAACCAGGTGACGGAGCTGACCAACAGGATCAAGCAGCAGCAACGGGACTCCTGACCCGCGTCTCTATACCTTATTAACAGGTGCATGTGGATAAGCCTGTGGATAGTTAAGGGGACAACCGCGCTTAATGGGCTTAAAACCCTTAAGCCACCTGTGGACCGGCAAAATCCCCAAAATTGTTATCCCCATCCACACCCTGTTTAAAACCTCCATCGCCCACAGTCCATGAACAGGGCTTAACCGCCGGATCCAGCGGCAGGATGCGGTTATCCACAGTTTCCACAGCAGTTATTAACACTACTAATCCCAAGAAATCGAATTCCCTCAAACAACAATCTCGATCCGCACCCCGAAACTGTCCGGGCCCAACGGCCCCGCACCCCCTGGACGCCACCCGGGGATGGGTTAATCCCCGATCTTCCGGCTAAGCTGTCAGCAGCGCTCCCATCCTTGGGTTTCTCTGTGGTCCACCGCGTGCGGACCATGCAGGTTCAGGAGTTTGGAGCACCTACTTTTTGGAACTCCCTCGGGGAGTTCCAGGTTCAGACATGGCAGCAGCAATGAAAGGCGGCACCCTTCCGTGAAGTTCAGAGTCGAACGGGACGTCCTGGCAGAAGCCGTCACCTGGACAGCCCGGTCGTTGTCTCCGCGGCCGCCCGTACCGGTCCTTTCCGGCCTGCTGCTCAAAGCAGAAGGCGGAACCGTCAGCCTGTCGAGTTTCGACTACGAAACCTCAGCACGGCTTGAAATCCCGGCTGACATAGCGGCAGAAGGCACCATCCTGGTTTCCGGCCGGCTCCTGGCGGACATCTGCCGAAGCCTCCCCTCTGCCCCGGTGGAAGTGGAAACGGACGGCAACAAAGTCACGCTTACCTGCCGCCGAAGCAGCTTCCACCTCGCCACCATGCCGGAGGCCGAATATCCTCCCCTCCCGGCGTTGCCCGCCATCAGCGGAACGGTTCCAGGCGACGCCTTCGCCCAGGCCGTGTCCCAGGTGATCATCGCTGCCAGCAAGGACGACACCCTGCCCATCCTCACAGGCGTGCGGATGGAGATAGAGGACGACCTCATCACCCTGCTGGCCACCGACCGCTACCGCCTGGCCATGCGCGAAGTGCCGTGGAAACCTGTCACTCCGGGCATTTCCACCAGTGCGCTGGTCAAGGCTAAGACCCTCAACGAGGTTGCAAAAACCTTGGGCAACAGCGGTGACATCAACCTTGCCCTGGCAGATGACGACACCCGGCTGATCGGCTTCGAAAGCGGCGGACGCACCACCACCTCGCTGCTGGTGGACGGGGACTACCCTAAAATCCGGTCCCTGTTCCCGGATTCCACTCCGATCCACGCCACCGTGCAGACGCAGGAACTCGTTGAGGCGGTACGCCGCGTGTCCTTGGTGGCAGAACGGAACACCCCGGTGCGGCTCGCCTTCACGGACGGACAGTTGCACCTCGACGCCGGCACCGGCGAAGATGCACAGGCCTCTGAAGAGCTTGAGGCACAGCTGTCCGGGGAGGACATCACCGTCGCGTTCAACCCGCACTACCTGGTTGAAGGGCTCAGCGTCATTGAAACGAAATACGTCCGGTTCTCATTCACCACGGCACCCAAGCCGGCAATGATCACCGCCCAGGTGGACGCCGACGGTGAGGACCAGGACGACTACCGGTACCTGGTCATGCCCGTCCGCCTCCCCAACTAATCCCCACCGCCACCCTCGCCTCGCAAGCTCGGCCAGGGAACCCTGGCGGCGTGGGCCCGGACAGGTGTTGTCGTTCCGGGCCCCAAAATGACAGCCAACCCCGCGCAGAAAAGAGAGTCACGTGCACATCGGACTGATCGGCCTAGGCAAAATGGGGTTCAACATGCGCGAACGGCTGCGTAAGGGCGGCATCGAAGTCACCGGCTTTGACCGCAATCCCGAAGTAACCGACGTCGCGACCGTGGACGAGCTCATCGCCGCGGTCCCGTCTCCGCGGCTTATCTGGGTCATGGTTCCGTCCGGCGAGATCACGGATGCTGTCATCACAGAGCTGGGAACCAAGCTCGACGCCGGCGACCTCGTGATCGACGGCGGCAACTCCCGTTTCACGGAAGACCAGAAGCACGGCGCGGCGCTGGCCGAAAAGGGCATCCGTTTCGCTGACTGCGGTGTTTCCGGTGGCGTCTGGGGTCTGCAGAACGGCTACGGGCTGATGGCCGGAGGCGACGCTGCCGATATCGAGCGGGCACTGCCGGTGTTTGATGTTCTCCGTCCGGACGGTGAACGGGCCGACAGCTTTGTCCACGTGGGCGGTGTCGGGGCCGGCCACTACGCCAAGATGGTTCACAACGGCATTGAATACGGCCTGATGCAGGCCTACGCCGAAGGCTATGAGCTGCTCGCGGCGAAGGACATCGTCACCGATCTTCCCGGTACCTTCCGTGCCTGGCAGAAGGGAACCGTGGTGAGGTCCTGGCTGCTGGACCTGATGGTGAAGGCCCTCGATGAGGATCCCGGCCTGGCTTCGATCGACGACTACGTCGAAGATTCAGGCGAAGGCCGCTGGACGGTCGAAGAGGCCATCGCCAATGCGGTACCTGCCCCTGCCATCACGGCTGCGCTTTTTGCGCGGTTCTCCTCGCGTGAGGACAACTCACCGGCCATGAAGATGGTATCCGCGCTGCGCCACCAGTTCGGCGGCCATTCCACCCGTCCTGCCAAATAGCACCCTGCCCGGGTCCCGGCGGGTCCCGAGAAACCTGAAGACCGCGTGTACCTAGAGCATCTCTCCCTGACCGACTTCCGAAGCTACGCCCAGGTTGACCTTCCGTTGGAGCCTGGGGTCACTGTGCTGGTGGGATCCAACGGGATCGGCAAGACAAACCTGATGGAGGCTATCGGGTATCTGGCGACCCTGAGTTCCCACCGCGTCAGTGCGGACGGTCCGCTGCTGCGGTTCGGTACCGAGCGCGCCCTGGTCCGTGCACGGCTGGTCCGGGGTGGACAGACCACCGTGCTGGAACTGGAAATCAATGCCGGCCGCGCCAACCGCGGCCGGATCAACCGCAGCAATCCGGTGCGGGCACGGGACCTGCTGGGAATCTGCCAGACAGTGCTGTTCGCGCCCGAGGACCTCGCCCTGGTCAAAGGGGATCCCTCACACCGGAGGCGCTTCCTCGATGAGTTGCTTGTCAGCCTGGTTCCCCGGCATGCCGCCACCCGCAGCGATTACGACAGGGTCCTGAAACAGCGCAATGCCCTCCTGAAATCGGCGCGGTCCGGGAAATTCACTGCCGGTCATGAAGCGACCCTTGACGTGTGGGACCAGCACATGGCGCGTGCCGGCGCTGAGTTGCTGCACGCGCGGCTGGAGTTGGTGGAACGGCTGCGCCCACACCTGGCCACGGCATATGCCCAGCTCACGGACGGGTCCAAGGCCGCTGACGCCACGTACCGCTCCAGCCTCCAGAACCTGCTGGACGACGACGGCGGCCCCGCCTTGGATGCGCATGTGTCAGGCACCGCCGCTGACGTGGGTGGGGACGACCTCCGGAGCATGTCAGTCGATGAGCTCACCGAGGCCTATGTCCGCGCTTTCGCCGCGTCCCGCCGCAAGGAACTGGAACGGGGCATTTCCTTGGTGGGCCCGCACCGTGACGAGCTGGAGCTTGCGCTGGGACAGGCACCGGCCAAGGGATATGCCTCGCACGGGGAAACCTGGTCCATGTGTCTGTCCCTGCGGCTTGCGTCGTACTACGTGATGCTGGATGACACCAGGACCGGTGGCTCCGCACCCATCCTGATCCTTGACGACGTCTTTGCCGAGCTTGATGTCCAGCGCCGGCGTAAACTGGCGGCAATAGTCTCCGGCGCGGAACAGGTACTGGTGACCGCCGCTGTCGACGCCGATATCCCCGAAGAGCTCTCCGGCCGGCGGGTGAAGGTCATCCCGGGAGGAATCGATGAATAAGGATGATGCGGGCGGCCTCCAGCCCGGCCGTGATCCTGACAGCATTGACGCTCCCCAGGCCGCGCTGAACCGCATGCGCGAGGCTGCGGCGGCCCGGGGCGAGATCCGCAGGAAGGCGCCTCCTTCCCCCGGAGCCGCAAAGACGAAACGCGGGATCCGTGATACCCGCGGATTCAGCCAGTTCCACGCCACAGGCCGTGACCCCTTGGGCCTCGGGAAGGTAGTGGGACGGCTGGTGGCCGAACGCGGCTGGACATCACCGGTGGCCGTGGGTTCCGTCATGGCTGAATGGGCAACCCTCGTGGGCCCGGAGATCTCGGCCCACTGCACGCCGGAGAGCTTCACTGACACCACGCTCCATGTCCGGTGCGACTCCACCGCGTGGGCAACCCAGCTGCGGCTGTTGAGTATCAGCCTCCTGGAGAAATTCCGCACTGAGCTTGGCGATGGAGTGGTGACCAGCATCCAGGTACTTGGTCCTACCGCCCCCAGCTGGCGGAAGGGCGGACGTACCGTCAACGGCCGCGGACCCCGCGATACCTACGGCTGAGCCCACAAAGCCGTGGGAGGCCGCCGTCGGACTATTGAATATTCGCCCGGCGGCGTGTAGGGCGCTGCAAGGCCCGTGGGGCGTATAGACACCCGGGGGCGGCACCGCGAGGGCGCCCAAGGCGGAGCCAGTGGCCTCACACAGGCATATTGCCAGCCGCCGAGGGCCCTGGAATGCAAGAGAACGCCCGGATTCGCGATAGAATCACAGCAGATAACTGGGCGCCGGTGAAACGTTGACTGAGTCCGTTTTCCGCACGCTGACAGCCGAGCGGACAGCGGTTCCGCATGCCACCAACTCATCAGTGCCATCAGCTTGTGCCTGCCTGCGGGTGCTTTCCCGTGGAAGGCCTCCGCTGGCCATCATCGAACAAGAGGAGTCGACAGCACCTGTGGCTAACGACAATACAGACACCCAGGCAATGGAACGCGCAGCGGAGGACGTCCCGACCCCGGATACACCCGTGGAAGCCGTGACTCCGCGGGAATATGGCGCAAGCGACATCACCGTCCTCGAGGGCCTCGAAGCTGTCCGGAAACGTCCGGGCATGTACATCGGCTCCACCGGACCCCGCGGCCTTCACCACCTGGTCTACGAAGTGGTGGACAACTCCGTCGATGAGGCGCTGGCCGGCTACTGCACGCACATCGAGGTGGTCCTGCAGGCCGACGGCGGCGTCAAGGTTGTGGATGATGGCCGCGGCATTCCGGTGGACATGCATCCCACCGAGCACAAGCCCACTGTGGAAGTGGTCATGACCATCCTGCACGCCGGTGGAAAGTTCGGCGGCGGTGGCTACGCGGTGTCCGGCGGCCTTCACGGTGTTGGCATTTCCGTGGTCAACGCCCTTTCCAGCCGCGTCGACACCGAAGTGCGGCGCCAAGGCCACGTGTGGCGGATGTCCTTCGCTGACGGCGGCAAGCCCCAGGGCAGCCTGGTCCAGGGAGAGGAAACAGACCGCACCGGCACCACGCAGACCTTCTATCCCGATGCCGGCATCTTCGAATCCACTGAATTCGACTTCGAGACGCTCCGTGCCCGCTTCCAGCAGATGGCGTTCCTGAACAAGGGCCTGCGCATCACGCTGACGGACGAGCGCACCGCCGCGAACGCGGAAGACGAAGGTGACCTGGACCTCGACGCCGTGGTCACCGAAGGTGAAGTCACGGCCGAACACCGGACCGTTGTGTACCAATACGACGACGGCCTGCTCGACTACGTCAAACACCTCAACTCGGGAAAGAAAGTCGATGTTGTCCACGAGGACGTCATTGCGTTTGAAACCGAGGACAAGGACCGCAAGATTGCTTTGGAAATGGCGATGCAGTGGACCAATGCGTATTCCGAAAGCGTCCACACCTACGCCAACACCATCAATACCCATGAGGGCGGAACCCACGAAGAGGGTTTCCGGGCGGCCATGACCTCACTCATCAACCGCTACGCGCGGGAGAAGAGCATCATCAAGGAAAAGGACGACAACCTCACCGGTGACGACATCCGCGAGGGACTCACGGCCGTCATTTCCGTCAAGCTGGCCGAGCCCCAGTTCGAAGGACAGACCAAAACCAAGCTGGGTAACTCCGAGGTCAAGGGGTTCGTCCAGCGCGTGGTGACCGACGGCCTCGGAGACTGGCTCGAACGGAACCCTGGTCCCGCCCGGGACGTCATCCGGAAGGCCATTTCGGCTGCCCAGGCGCGCATGGCTGCCCGTAAGGCCCGCGACAATGCCCGGCGCAAGAGCCCGCTCGAGTCCTTCGGCATGCCGGGCAAACTCTCCGACTGCTCGTCCAAGGATCCCGCCCGGTGCGAGGTCTACATCGTGGAGGGCGACTCCGCAGGCGGTTCCGCCAAGCGCGGCCGCAACCCCGAAACCCAGGCCATCCTGCCGCTGCGCGGAAAGATTCTCAACGTTGAGCGGGCCCGGCTGGACAAGGCACTCGGCAACGCCGAGGTCCAGTCCATGATCACTGCCTTCGGCACCGGCATCGGCGAGGACTTTGACCTCAGCAAGCTCCGTTACCACAAGATCGTGCTGATGGCCGATGCCGACGTCGACGGCCAGCACATCACCACGCTGCTCATGACGCTGCTGTTCCGCTACATGCGGCCGCTGATCGAAAATGGCTTCGTGTACCTGGCGCAGCCCCCGCTGTACCGCATCAAGTGGTCAAACGCGCCCCACGACTACGTGTTCAGCGACAAGCAGCGTGATGCCAAGCTCGTCTCCGGACAGGCCGCAGGCCGCCGCATTCCCAAGGACAACGGAATCCAGCGGTACAAGGGCCTCGGTGAAATGGACTACACCGAGCTCTGGGACACCACCATGGACCCGGATAACCGGACCCTCCTGCAGGTCACCATGGACGATGCCCTGGCAGCCGACCAGATCTTCTCCACGCTGATGGGCGAAGACGTCGAATCGCGCCGCAACTTCATCCAGCAGAACGCCAAGGACGTCAGGTTCCTGGATATCTAGCCCCATCAGGCATAGATATTCCCTAACCGACATATACCTGAAACGGAAAATATAAACGATGAGTGACGAGACACCCGAAAACCCGGCGGAATCCGCCGAACTTCCGGAAACCGTTCTTGAAGGCGATGTGCTGATCGACCGCGTTGAGCAGGTGGACCTGCAGACCGAAATGCAGCGGTCCTACCTCGATTACGCCATGGCCGTGATTGTTGGCCGCGCCCTCCCCGATGTGCGCGATGGCCTGAAGCCCGTCCACCGCCGCGTCCTGTACGCGATGTTCGACGGTGGTTACCGCCCTGACCGTTCCTTTAATAAATGTGCCCGCGTGGTGGGCGAGGTCATGGGCCAGTACCACCCCCACGGCGATACCGCGATCTACGATGCGCTGGTCCGCCTGATCCAGGACTGGACGATGCGCTACCCGTTGGCGCTGGGCCAGGGCAACTTCGGCTCGCCCGGCAACGACGGTGCTGCCGCACCCCGTTACACGGAGACAAAGATGGCTCCGCTGGCCATGGAAATGGTCCGTGACATCGACGAGGAAACCGTCGACTTCCAGGACAACTACGACGGCAAAAACCAGGAACCCACCATCCTGCCGGCACGTTTCCCCAACCTGCTGGTCAACGGTTCCTCGGGCATCGCCGTCGGCATGGCCACCAACATTCCGCCGCACAACCTCCGGGAAGTGGCAGACGGCGTCCAGTGGTACCTGACGAACCCGACGGCCAGCCGCGAGGAGCTCCTGGAAGAACTCCTGCTCCGCATCAAGGGACCCGATTTCCCCACCGGTGCCACCATCCTTGGCCACAAGGGCATCGAGGACGCGTATCGCACTGGGCGCGGCTCCGTCACCATGCGTGCTGTGGTCAACGTTGAGGAGCTTCAGGGCCGCACCTGCCTGGTGGTTACCGAACTGCCCTACCAGGCCAACCCGGACAACCTGGCGATCAAGATCGCCGAATTGGTCAAGGACGGAAAAATCTCCGGAATTGCCGACCTCCGTGACGAGACGTCCGGCCGCACGGGCCAGCGCCTGGTCATCGTGCTCAAGCGCGACGCCGTGGCAAAGGTGGTGTTGAACAACCTCTACAAGCACACCGAGCTGCAGAGCAACTTCTCCGCCAACATGCTGGCCATCGTGGACGGCGTACCGCGCACCCTGAGCCTGGATGCTTTCATCCGCCACTGGGTCACACACCAGATGGACGTCATTGCGCGCCGGACCCGGTACCGCCTGCGCAAGGCCGAAGAAGAAGCACACATCCTGCGGGCGCTGCTGAAGGCCCTCGACATGCTCGACGAGGTCATCGCCCTCATCCGGGCGTCCAACACCACTGAGGCGGCCCGCGACGGGCTGATGCAGCTGCTGGACATCGACGAACTCCAGGCCCGCGCCATCCTGGACATGCAGCTTCGCCGGCTGGCTGCGCTGGAACGCCAGAAGATCCAGGACCGCCACGCGGAGCTCGAAGCCCTGATCGAGGAGTACAACTCCATCCTGGCTTCGGAGGCGCGGCAGCGCGAGATCATCAGCACCGAGCTGGGCGAGATTGTGGCCAAGCATGGCGATGACCGCCGCACCAGGATCCTCATGGGATTTGATGGCGACATGTCCATGGAAGACCTGATTCCTGAAGAGGAGATGGTTGTCACCATTACCCGCGGCGGATACGTGAAGCGGACCCGGATCGACAACTACCGGTCACAGCAGCGCGGCGGCAAGGGCATTAAGGGCGCCCAGCTGCGTGGCGACGACGTCGTCGAGCACTTCTTCGTGACCACCACGCACCACTGGCTGCTGTTCTTCACCAACCTGGGCCGTGTGTACCGTGCCAAGGCATACGAGCTGGTGGAAGCCGGCCGTGATGCCAAGGGCCAGCACGTCGCTAACCTGATGGCCTTCCAGCCTGACGAGCACATCGCCCAGGTCCTGGACCTTAAGGACTACCAGCACTCGCCCTACCTTGTCCTGGCCACCAAGCGGGGCCTGGTGAAAAAGACCAGGCTGGAGGACTACGACACCAACCGTTCCGCCGGTGTCATTGCCATCAACCTGCGGGACGAGGACGAACTGGTGTCTGCCCAGCTCGTCTCCGAAACTGATGACCTCCTGCTGGTTTCCCGGAAGGGACAGTCCATCCGGTTCACAGCCACCGACGACGCCCTGCGTCCCATGGGACGAGCCACGTCGGGTGTCACCGGCATGAAATTCCGTGAGGACGACGAACTGCTTGCGGCCAACGTGGTCACCGACGGTTCATTTGTGTTCATCGTGACCGAGGGCGGCTACGCCAAGCGCACTGCCGTGGAGGAATACCGGCTCCAGGGACGCGGCGGACTCGGCATCAAGGTGGCGAAGCTCGCAGAGGAGCGCGGCGACCTCGTCGGTGCACTGATTGTCCAGGAGGAAGACGAAGTCCTGGTGGTGATGGAAGGCGGCAAGGTGGTCAGGTCCTCCGTCTCCGGGGTCCCTGCCAAGGGGCGCGACACCATGGGTGTCATCTTCGCAAAGCCGGACAAAAATGACCGGATCATCGAGGTTGCCCGTAACAGCGAACGCGGTCTCGAGGGCGATGAATCCTTGGAGGATGACGTAACGTTGGCTGAAGAGGCCGGATCCCCCGAGGGGCCCGCAGGGTCAGCAGCACAGACGGCAACGGCCGTTGAATCAGAGGACGCCTCCGGCGCCGCTGAGCCGAACGAAGACTACACCGGAGGTAACGAGTGAGTAATTCCGACTCATATCCCACGCAGAACAGCAATGTTCCCGGCGGCACAGGACAGCCCTCGGCCACTCCCCGGGTAAATGCCCCCGTCCGGCCCCAGCAGCGCCCTGCAGCCCCCGCCGGCCTGCCCGGCCAGCGCCCCGCCGCGGCAGCCGGGCAACGGCCGCCGGTCCAGCCCGGACAGGGCCAGCGGCCCGTCGAGGGCCAGCGCCCGGGTCAACGGCCTGCAACTGGTCAGCGGCCGGCTCAAGGAAATCCGGGCCTGGTAAAGCCAGCCCCCAAAGCGAAGGTCAGGCGCGCCCGCCTGCTGGTCAGCAAAGTCGATCCCTGGTCTGTCCTGAAAATGGCTTTCCTGCTGTCCGTGGCGTTAGGAATCGTCACTGTCGTGGCAGCGATCGTGCTGTGGACGGTCCTGGACCTCACGGGCATCTTCGACCAGGTGGACAGCCTCCTCGGAACGCTCGCGGGCTCGGAAGGCGGCGGCTTCGAACTGAAGAAGGTCGCCTCACTGGGCCAGGTTGCCTCCTTTGCCACCATCATCGCGGTGGTGAACGTGGTCCTGCTGACCGCGCTCTCGATGTTGTCAGCTGTGCTTTACAACATCTCTGCCACCCTGGTGGGCGGCATCGGTGTGACCCTCACGGACGACTGAAAATCCCACATTCTCCCGGATATTCTCCGGCGGAATGCCTCGATTTGAGATCGGGCCGGGATGTGCTGTAAAGTCATGTCTCGGCCCGATGAGGCATCGGGGCGTATAGCTCAGGCGGTTAGAGCGCTTCGCTGATAACGAAGAGGTCCCAGGTTCAAGTCCTGGTACGCCCACGGAACCTGTGCAGGTTTCAACGGAAGGTTCGGTTTGCCCCAGGGCGGACGGGGTCGGAACGGGGTGCATGTGAAGAAGTTGCTGGTTCTTGCAGCTGCGATCGCAGGCGTCCTGCTCTACCGGAAAGCACAGGAATCCGAGGCCCGGAAAACGGTCTGGAGCGAGTCAACCGATACGGTTGATTAGCCCGGATTCCCGGTCCTGGAGCTGGCAAGACGCTCCCTGGATCTAGGGTATGATTGACGGGTTGCTTCTTATGGGGGCATGGCGCAATTGGTAGCGCACCTGCTTTGCAAGCAGGGGGTTCGGGGTTCGAGTCCCCGTGCCTCCACCATAAGGGAAGTCCCGGATCGCGGAAACGCGGTCCGGGACTTCTTCGTTAAGGCGGACCATTAGGGTTGGGACAGTGAACTTCTTCCTCGCAGCGCTGGGAGTGATTGGCGTCGCTTCCTCCGGTCCGCTGATCGCAGCCACCCTTGGTGCCACCACGGTCAGCGCCCTGGCGATTGCCTTCTGGCGTAACGCCATCGGTGCAGCTGTGATGGCCACACCCACGCTGGTCCGGGAACCGCGCCAGTTCGGAAATATCTCCTGGCGGGAGTTCCGCTGGTCCCTGCTCGCGGCCGTGGCACTGGCGTTCCACTTCGCCTGTTTCATCACCTCGCTGCAGCTGACGTCCGTAGCTGCAGCAACGGCCCTGGTCTGCCTTCAGTCCGCGTGGATTGCCGTCTTCCAGCTGTTCCGCGGGACGAAGCACCGCTGGCCCGTCCTGGCCGGCCTGGGCATCGCATTTGGAGGTGTGGTGGCCATTACCGGCTTCGATATGGGGAGTTCGCCGGAGGCCCTGCTGGGCGACCTGCTGGCAGTTGCCGGCGGTGCCCTTGCGGGGCTATATACCCTTGCGGGCGGCAAGGCCCGGCAAAGCATGACCACCGGAACCTACACCACGCTCTGCTACGGGATGTGCGCAGCCATTGTTGCGGTTCTGGCACTCATCAGCGGGCAGCCCCTTACAGGGTTCGACGCCGGCGGCTGGCTGGGGATTCTCGCCATTACCGTATGTGCCCAACTGGTGGGACATACTGCGTTCAACCACCTCCTGGCCACCATGAGCCCGCTGCTGGTTTCCATGATCATCCTCTTGGAGATTCCCGGTGCGGCGCTGTTGGCTGCAGTGTTCCTCGACGAGGTGCTCCCCGCCGGAACTTATGCGGGCCTGGCCCTGATCCTGGCCGGGCTTGCCGTTGTTGTCCTGGGCCAGCGTTCCGGTGCGGCACGGCGGAATGCTGGCGGCGCCGGGGCCGGAGGCACGAGGTCCGGAGAGCCGCCGTCGGACCGCCTGGCAGGACTCGGGACCGACTGATCCGCTCCCGCGCGCCCTGCAGGCCCGCCGGCGTGGCGCTATTGTCCGCCGCGGCGGACGGGCTGGGCGGTGTTGACGGTATGGATGGCACGCAGCAGCTTGGCCGGGAAATAGACCGAGAAGAACACCACCATGGGTGCCTTCAGGGCCATCTTCTTGACGTTGTGGGCCTTGTACGTGCGGTCGAAACGCGTCACGTAGTAGCGGTAGTCCCGGGGTGAATCTTCAAGCCGCCGTGCTGACATCCCCGAGACCATCTGCGGCCAGTACTGGACCTTGAGGTCATGGTCGGCCAGATGCAACGAGAGATCGATGTCCTCATGCATCTCGTCCTTCTCGTCACGGCATGTCTCTGTCCGGATAGTGTCCCAAGCGGTCGCCCGGAGCGCCATATTGGAGCCGAAGAGGAAATG
This sequence comes from uncultured Actinomycetota bacterium, assembly GCA_963807805.1. Lineage (GTDB taxonomy): Bacteria > Actinomycetota > Actinomycetes > Actinomycetales > Micrococcaceae > Arthrobacter. The sequence goes on from CAWECX010000007.1 coordinate 543,243, forward strand.
GTATTGGTGTTTGGCCAGCTTCAGCATCAGCTGGCGCATTTTGTCGTCGGCTTTCAAGCCAAAGCGCCGCATCGGCATGTCGTAGTACACCACGGGGCCGGTGGCTGCCTGCACGGACTGGTCCTGGAAAGCCTTCTGTACCTGCTCCACCCAATCAGGTTCAACCACCGAGTCGGCGTCGATACGGCCAAGGATGTCGCCGGTGGCATGATCCAGGCCGAAATTGCGGGTGGGGATGAGGCCCTGGTCCTGGTCCTGGCTCAACAGGACGATGGGGCTTTCCGGGTATTCCAGCTGCATCTGCTGCACAATGGCTGCTGTGCGGTCAGTGGACAGATTGTCCACCACGATGATTTCGTGGGCCGGGACCGACTGGTAGACCGCGGCAATGAGGCACTGCCGGATCACACTTTCCTCGTTGTACGCGGGAATGACAATGGACACGCGTGGCAGCTGTGCTGCGTCGTTCAAGGCATCCCCGGAGGATTTATCGGCTGACATCAGTCCAAATTTAGCATCGATCACCGGACGCCAAGCCGGTGACCTGATCAAAGACCGGACAAACACCCGGAAAACACTGAAGGGGTCCCGCGCCCGGCGGAACCCCTTCAATGCACCGCACAGAGGCGGGAGTGCTGATCAGATGGTGTCTTTGTTCGCAGAACCGTTCATGTTGGACGCGATGTTCTTCATTGCGGCCTTTGCGTCAGTCGTTGCCTTCGCAGCGGCGTCCTTGGCGTCCTCCGCTACATGCTTGGCCTTGTCGGCGGCGTCATCAGTGGACTCCTTGGCATCGCCGGCGAGGTCCTTGGACTTGTCTGCTGTGCCTGAGGCTGCCGACGCCGCTGCGGCACCGGCGTTGCTTGTGGCGTCGGTCGCGTCCGCCTTGATGTCGCTGACGGTGGTAGCGGGAACGGGTGCCGGAGTGGGGGTCACCGGTGAAGGTGTCTTCCAGGGATCTTCGACCGGCTTGGAAGCTTTCCAGGCCGCAACCCCGGCGGCAACGGCGGCAGCGATGATGCCGAATACGAGCCAGCCGCGCTTCTTGGGCTTGACCGGCTCCGCAATCTGGATGCCTACAGCCTTGCCGGCTTCGTGGGCGGCCGCCCGGATCTGGGTGCCGGCGGTGCTTGCCTGATCCTGGAGCGCGTGGATGATCCCGACATCGCCGAGCCTCTGGGCCACAGCATCGACCTGCGCAGGAGCATTCTCCAGCGTGCGGTGAACAGCGTCGGATGCATGGCCGATCTGGTCCGAAAGGCGCGGCAGGTACTCCACCACCACGCGGTCGCGGGCATTAAGGATGACCGGTGCGGCTTTGTCCAGTGCTTCATGCAGCCGCGGCGTGGTGCCCTCGACGACGTCGTGGATCCTGGGCGCCAGGTGCGCGAGTCCGTCCTGGATACGCGGGGTCACCGTTGCGACGCCGTCGGCAAGGTTGTGGGCAGCGGACTTCAGCCCTTCCTGGATCCTGGGAGAAGCGGTATCCAGGCCGTGCTGCAGGCGGGGAACCGCCCAGTCCACGGCTGCTTCCACGCGGGGCGATGCCCAATCCTTGGCGTTCTCTACCGCGCTGCTGACTGACTGCTCAAGGTCACGGGCAATACGATCCGATTTCTTCACAACTACCTCCCGATTAATGTGACGGTTCTGTTGTTAGCCTACGTTGATTGACCTTCACCGGCTATTCTTGGCCCCGATTTCCCGCTGATTTCACCCAGCGCGGAACTGCCGTCCCCACCCCTTCCGCGTTGACCCGCCGTGAAAGAATGGGCGGTATGACTGCCATCGCAACAGCAAAAGCAACCATCCACACCAGCCTCGGCGACATCGTCGTCAACCTCTTCGGCAACCACGCGCCCAAGACGGTCAAGAACTTCGTTGGCCTCGCCACCGGTGAGCAGGCCTGGACCCACCCGGAGACGGGCGAGGACAAGACGGGCACGCCGCTGTACAACGGCACCATCTTCCACCGCATCATCAAGGACTTCATGATCCAGGCCGGCGATCCCCTCGGCCGTGGCGTTGGCGGACCGGGCTACAACTTCGACGACGAAATCCACCCTGAACTCAGCTTCAACGCCCCGTACAAGCTGGCCATGGCCAACGCCGGAATCCGCATGGGCAAGGGCACCAACGGTTCACAGTTCTTCATCACCACCATCCCCACCGACTGGCTGCAGGGCAAGCACAGCATCTTCGGTGAAGTTGCCGACGACGAATCCAAGAAGGTCGTCGACGCCATCGAGGGTGTCCGCACCGGAATGGGCGACCGCCCGGTCGAGGATGTCACCATCAACAGCATCGACATCGAGCAGCTCTAGCCTGAACGCATGAGTTACGGAATCCCGGCGGCGGAGCCGTCAGCGCAAATTCCGGTCTGCCCCAGGCACCCGGACCGGCCCTCCTACGTGCGGTGCCAGCGTTGCGGAAGGCCCGCTTGCCCTGACTGCCAGCGGGCTGCCGCCGTCGGGTTCCAGTGTGTTGACTGTGTCAACGAGGCGGCGCGTTCGACGCCGGCCGTCAAGACCGTCTATGGCGGCGCCGTGGCTGCCGGGAAGCCGTTAGTGACGTTCGGCATCATCGCCGTATGTGCGCTGGTCTACGTCCTGCAGTGGATCATTCCCGGCGGCGCTGTGTACGAACAGTTCGCCTATAACAATGTCTTTGCGACGCCCGCTTACGGTGCTTTCGAGCCGTGGCGCATGCTGACGGCCGCGTTCCTGCATTCGCCGGATTCGTTCCTGCACATCATCCTGAACATGTACACGCTCTGGATCTTCGGACAAGCCCTGGAACCGTTGCTGGGCCGCGTCCGCTTCCTGGCCCTTTACCTGATCTCAGCCCTGGGTGGTTCAGTCGGCTACCTTCTCCTCAACCCGCTGCTGGTCCCGGGCCAACCACTGTCCGGCGTGGTGGGTGCCTCGGGGGCCATCTTCGGCCTCTTCGGTGCGATGCTGTTGGTCCAGCGGCACCGGGGCGGGGAAACCCGCCAGTTGTGGGTCCTGATCGCCATCAATGGTGTCATCGGTTTCCTTATCCCCCAGATCGCCTGGCAGGCACACCTTGGCGGACTTATCACCGGCGCACTGTGCGCCGCCGTCGTGGCCTACACGCCCCGTGGCACGAGGCAGGGCCTGATACAGGGCGCCGGCCTCGTTGCAGTGCTGGCCCTCCTCGTCCTTGTCAGCTGGGTCCGCGTTACCGCAGGCTGACCCGCGGGCGCCCCCTGGCGCTTCACGCTCCGATGAAAACCCCGGTGTCCTGCAGGCACCGGGGTTTTTTCTTGCCATTTTCTCTGCCACTGCCGGGATTCCCGACTTATCCACAGCGCTTATCCACACTGTTGGTAACTTACACGCGTGTAGTTCTGCCAAGGACCCACCCTGTACCGCGCAGGCTGGCCATGCGGCTCGAGCAAGAGGCACTACTGTCCACACCTGTGGATAACCTCTGGGTAAGAAGCTGTGGTTAAGTGGACAAAGTCTCGGTCCGAGCCGTGTGCTGTGGAAAACAAGCCACAACCAGTCTCCTGGACACTGATCCCGCCGCGTAAGGGCGGGATTTCAACATCGTTATGCACAGTGTTAATAACTTACAGCGCTGTAGTTCACGGCTGTTCGAGGGCCTTGCGGCGCCGTTTCGGGGATGATTTGTCCCTTGTCCTCACCTTTTGTCCACACCTGTGGATAACTTGTGGGTATCGAGGTGTTAGCAAGTGGATAACGTCCGCTGCAGGGACCGGACGGCGGAACGGGCCGGTATTTGTGGAAGCGGGGAGGTTATCCACAGGTAATCCACACTGTTAATAACTGTGGATAGATCTGGGCAGTTATGGGCACCCCCGCTCGCCGCAGAATCGCGGTTCCCACAGGACATGGACGCTGCTGCGGCCCGGTCAGGCTGTGGATAACAAATGGAAAGCCGGACGGGCGGCCGTCCACGCGTCAGGTCAGGGCCTGGTCCTGCCACACCCCGGATGATCCCCGCCGGTGACTGCCGATGAGGTGGGTGTCCACGATGCCAATCGCTTCCATCAGGGCGAACATGGTGGTCGGTCCCACGAATGAGAAGCCCTTCTTCCGCAGGGCCCGGGATAACGCAATCGACTCCGGGGACTGGGTCGGGACCTCATGGTGTGCGCGGGGCTGCGGCGTGGAGGCCGGCTGGAATCCCCACACAAAGTCCACCAGTCCTCCGTCGGCACGCAGGGCAATGGTGGCCTGGGCGTTGGTGATTGCGGCCTGGATCTTCAGGCGGTTCCGGACGATTCCCGCATCCTGCATCAGCCGCTCAACGTCGGTGTTCGTGAAGGCAGCGACGGTGTCGGGGTGGAAGTCGTGGAACGCCGTGCGGAAAGCGGGCCGCTTGCGCAGGATAGTGGCCCAGGACAGTCCGGCCTGGAAACCCTCCAGGCAGATGCGTTCGTAGAGGCCCTGTTCGTCGCGGACGGGCAGGCCCCATTCCGTGTCGTAGTAAGCGCGCAGGAGCGGGTCAGCCGAAGCCCACGGCGGACGTGCGAGGCCGTCCGTACCGGTGACGGTGCCGTCGGCGCCGGTGTCCATACGCCAGCTAGGAACGCCAGCGTGTGGTCATCAGGAACCCGAGGATGGCAATGCCGAACCCGGCCACGATGTTCCACGATTCCCAGGACCGGACAGGCAACTGGCCTTCGCTGATGTAGAAGGTGATGATCCACAGCAGACCGATGATCATCAGCCCGAACATTACCGGCTTGAACCATACGGGATTCGGCTTGTATGCCTGTGAGGCCGAGGCAGGCTGGGCAGTGGTGGAAGTCTTCTTGCGTGGCTTGGACTCGGGCACGTGCTCTCCTTGGCGGCTGAGGCAAGCTCGGCGACCCGGGCTTGATATCCTGCAAGAAGGAAATTGCCAGCGGTCAGCGCGATCTTGGTCAAATCTGGATTCTTACTAGCAGCCAATTCTAGCCGCAGTTCAGGGCCCGCCAGCGCCCATTGCGACCGCCCCGGAGGAGAACGCGTGGTATTGCAGGAGAAGGCGAGGACCGGCGCCCCGCCGGCCACCGGCGTCGTGGTTCTGCGTGGAACGGTGCAGGTTGTTGGCGAGCTGCTGATCACGGCCGGAATCATCCTCCTGCTCTTCGTTGCCTGGCAGCTGTGGTGGACCAACGTCGAGTCGGACGCCAAGCAGAGCGCGGTCATCAAGGAATTCGCCCAGGACTTCGGAACGGCGGCGCCAGCTGCTCCCGCAGCGCCGGGCACGCCGGCCGCTCCGGTGGATTACGGCGTCCCGGTGGTCTCTGCTGCACCGGGGCACGCCGGCACGATCGGCATCATGTACATTCCACGGTTCGGCGCCACCTACACCCGGCCCATCGTCCAGGGAACAACCGCTGACGTGCTGGACACGCTGGGACTGGGTCATTACAGCAACACGGCCATGCCCGGTGCTGTCGGCAACTTCGCTGTCGCAGGCCACCGGCAGACCCACGGCGCCGTCCTCGACAACATCCACACGCTGGTCCCGGGAGACAGGATCTACGTCCAGACCAAGGACGGCTACTACGTCTACGTGTTCCGGAACAACCAGATCGTCATGCCGTCCCGCACGGACGTTCTGGAACCGGTGCCTACCCGGCCCGGCGTCGCCCCCACGGAAAGCTACCTCACCATGACCAGCTGCAACCCCCGGTTCGGAGCGCAGGAACGCATCATTGCGTACGCGCTGCTCGAAAGCTGGCAACCGGCGTCGGCAGGCCCGCCCGCTGAGATTTCCGCGCAGGTGGCTGCAGCGATCGGAGCGGGCTGAGCATGTACGGCTGGATTTTCCGAAACCTTCCAGGACCCGTGTGGCTGCGCGTGATCATCTGTGCGCTGCTCGTCGCTGTTGCACTGGTCCTGATGGTCCAGTTCCTTTTCCCCTGGATGTCCACCCTCACCCAGTTCACCGACTCAACGATTGGTTCCGCGACACAGCCATGACCACAACCAAGATCCTGGTCGTAGATAACTACGACAGCTTTGTTTACACCCTGGTGGGATACCTTCAGGAACTCGGCGCCGAGACCACCGTAGTGCGCAATGACGACGTCACCCTGGCAGAGGCCATTGAGATGGCCGGTACGCGCGATGGCGTACTGATTTCGCCGGGCCCCGGCAACCCGGCGGAGGCCGGCGTCTGCATCGACCTGATCAAATGGTGCGGGGATAACAACAAGCCCATGTTCGGCGTCTGCCTGGGACACCAGGCCCTGGCGGAGGCGTACGGCGGGACGGTCACCCACGCGCCCGAGCTGATGCACGGCAAGACATCGCTGGTGGAACACCACGGGACCAGCGTTTTTGCTGGGCTCCCCTCCCCCGTCACCGCGACGCGCTACCACTCGCTGGCCGCCGTCCGGAACACCATCCCCGACGTCCTGGAAATCACTGCAGAGACCTCCACCGGTGTGGTGATGGGGCTTCAGCACAAGACCGCTCCGCTGTGCGGCGTCCAGTTCCATCCGGAGTCCGTGCTGACCGAAGGCGGCTACCAGATGCTGGGGAACTGGCTCGAGTCGCTGGGCATGGCTGGAGCCGCATCCCGGGCCGCCAAGCTAAGTCCACTCATCCAGCACTGATCGTCGGGTACGTCCCCGGCCGGTGGTTCCTGCCACCAAGGGGCCTGGCACAGTGTCCAAAAGGAGACTGCTTCAGTCCTTCTTGGTGGGCGAGGGTGTGGGCGTCGGCGTCGGTGTAGGAGTAGGGGTCACCGGGGGTGGGGGCTCCTTGGCGACCACCAGGTTGATGGTCTTGCCCTGATCGACGGCAGCATTGACCGGATCGCTCTGGTCCGTGACGCGCCCCGCCTCCACCTGGGAGTTCTCGACTTCCTGGACGTTGGGAACGAGTCCCAGTTCCTTCAGCGCGGCTTCGGCTTCGGCCTGCGTTCGGCCGCGCAGCTCCGGCATGGCAACCTTGCCGGTGGAGACGACGATCTCCACGGTGCTGCCGACCGGTACCGACTGGCCCGGAGCGGGACTGGTGGTGACCACAATGCCGCCTGGAACCGTGGAGCTGTTGGCCCACGTGGTGTTCGGTGCACCCACAAGACCGCTTTGGCGCAGGACGTCGCGGGCAGCGGCTTCAGTCTTACCTGGAAGATTGTCCGGCACAACCACCGCGCTGGGGCCCTCGGAGATGTTCAGCACCACTTCGGAGTTAGGCTCCAGGGATGTCCCGGCCGCAGGGTCCGTGCCGATGGCTGTCCCCTTGGGGACAGTATCGTGCTGGGCACGCTTGATCGTCGGCCGGAGGCTGGCGCCGTAAAGCTCCTGCAGGGCAGCTGACTCGGTTAAGGCGGCCACCGCTGGAATCTGCACTTTTGCAACTACGGGGGCGGGCTGGTTGACGGTGTTGTACAGCCACAGTCCGCCGCCGGCCAGCACCAGGAGCGTAAAAATCACCAGGGTTGCAATCCACGCACGGCGCCGGCTGTTCTGGCGCGGGTTCCGTTCCTGTTCCGGCGCCAGGCCCAGCGGCAGTTCGTCGGCTTCCGAAGCTTCGTAGACTGCGGCAGCGTGCGCCGGCAACGACCCGCCGTTGCCGTGGTTGCCCGGCGGCTGAAGACGTCCTGCCGGGGCATCGTCCAGGAAGCTGGCGCCGGTGTACGCGAACGCCTCGGTGGCGGGCGCACGGTCAGGGGTCGGTACGTGGTCGTTGGGGTCGGTGGGGGCCTCAGTTGCCGGGACCGCCGGGACCGGGACCCCGGCACGGGCAGCGCGCAGGGCGCGGCGGAAGGCCGCAGCGTCCTGAAAGCGGTCAGCCCGGTTCTTCTGCAGCGCCTTGGCCAGGACACTGTCCAGCGCCGGGGATATTTCGGGGTTGACCCTGCTGGCGGGTTCCGGAATTTCACGGACGTGCTGGTAGGCCACGGAGACCGGACTGTCTCCGATGAACGGCGGCCGGGCTGTGAGCATTTCGTAGAGCAGGCAGGCGGCTGAATAGAGATCGCTGCGGGCGTCCACTGTTTCGCCGCGGGCCTGCTCCGGCGAGAGGTATTGGGCGGTGCCCACCACCGCCTGGGTCTGCGTCATGGTGGCCGAGGAGTCAGCCATGGCGCGGGCGATGCCGAAATCCATCACCTTGATGGAATTCGAACCCTCGCAGTACATCACGTTGGCGGGTTTGATGTCCCGGTGCACGATTCCGGCCTTGTGGCTGTATTCGAGGGCGGCCAACACCCCCAGGCAATACTCGATGGCCTGGTCAATACTGACTTCCTTGGCCCTGATCAGGTCCCTGAGGGTCTTGCCCTCAACGAATTCCATAACGATGTACGGGACGCGGACGTCGTCCTCGGTGCCGTCGGGGACCGTATGTTCACCGGTATCGTAAATGGCCACGATCGATGGATGGTTCAACGCAGCCACCGCCTGGGCTTCCCGCTTGAACCTCGCCTGGAACTGCGGGTCCCTGGCGAGGTCGGGGCGGAGCAGTTTCACGGCGACGGTCCGGCCGAGCCGCTGGTCCACTCCCCGGTAGACGTCGGCCATCCCGCCGCGGCCGATCAGCCCACCGAGTTCGTAGCGCCCGCTGAGGACACGCCGGTTATCCACCGGGAGGTTGTCCTCACGGTGCGACGGGGTACGGGGCGCGTCAGTCATGGGTTGTCCAGGCAGTTACGGCGCGCAGGTTGCAGGGGTTCCCGCCGGCTGGCCGGTGGTGCAGGCGGGCAGGGGGGTTTCGCTGGCAGTAGCCGACGGCGCAGCGGTGGTGGGTGCCGTGGTGGCTGTCGGGAGCGGCACTGCGTAAATGATGGTCACGGCGCTTCCTTTCGGCACGGTTCCGGTGGGATTGATCTCAAGGACGGTCCCGGCGGTTTCGGCGCTCTGTTGCGGCAGGACGGTCACAGACAGCCCCAGGGCCTCCAGGTCAGCCTGTGCCCGGCGGTAATCCTTCCCGAGGTAGCCCGCAGCGATGATGTTCACCGTTTCGGGAGTCGGGGTGGGGGTCGGGGTGGCACTCGTCTGGGTAGGAGTGGGCGTCGCGGAGGTGGACGACGCCGTCGGCGTGCTGCTGGTGGTGGACGCACTGGCCGAGGACGACGCCGACGTCTTGCTGCTGGTGGCGGGAGCGGGCGTGAAGACCCCCATCTGGTTCAGGAAGAAGCCCACCAACGCGAACAACACCAGCAGGATGAGGGCAATCAGCGGCCAGGTCCAGGGACTGCGTCCGCGGCGCGCGGGTTCGTCAGCGGGCTCGGCGTCGTACGTTTCCTCGTCCTGGACCCAGGTGCGCTCGGCGGCGAGGGCATCGGCGCGTGAGAGCGTGCTCCCCGGGCCGTTGCCTGCAGCGGCACCGGCAGCCATGCCGGCCGCAGCACCTGCCGCGCCGGCACCGAGGACGGGCAGGGCGGAGGTGGACGCCGACGAGCTGTCCTGCTGGCCGCCGATGATGCCGGTGGGGGCGGTGGCCACATCCACCGGAGCGGTGATGGGGCCGGTGGCAGCTTCGAACAGCAGCATGCCGGGAACGGCGGCGTGGGCGGCGCTGATGTCTCCGTTGCGGATCGCCTCGGCGGCCTCCGAGAGCTTAATGGCATTCGCCGGACGGTTCTTGGGATCCTTGGCAAGCATGGACATCAGCAGCGCGCGGACGGGCTTGGGAAGGCTTTCAGGCAGCGGGGGAGGCGCGTCGTTGACCTGTGCCAGGGCAATGGCGATCTGGGATTCTCCGGAGAACGGGCGATGCCCGGTCAGGCACTCATAACCGATGACCCCGAGTGAGTAGATGTCCGAGGAGCCCGTAGCGGTCTGGCCGGTTGCCTGCTCAGGGGCGAGGTACTGGGCCGTGCCCATGACCTGTCCCGTCTGGGTCAGCGGGACCTGGTCGGCGAGGCGGGCGATCCCGAAGTCGGTGACTTTGACCCGGCCGTCGGGGGTAATCAGCAGGTTGCCGGGCTTGATGTCGCGGTGGACCAGGCCCTGGGCGTGGGCAACGGAGAGCGCGCGGGCGGTCTGGGCGATCATGGAGAGGGTGCGGTCCGGAGAGAGGACCTGCTCGTGCTCGATGATGCTGCTCAGCGGCTGGCCCGGGACGAGTTCCATCACCAGGTAGGCGGAGCCCTCTTCCTCGCCATAGTCAAAGACGTTGGCGATACCTACGTGGTTCAGCAGTGCCGTGTGGCGGGCCTCGGCGCGGAAGCGCTGGAGGAAACCGGGGTCACCGGTGTATTCCTCCTTCAGCACCTTGATGGCGACGATGCGGCCCAGGACCTGGTCCTTGGCCTTCCAGACCTCGCCCATGCCGCCGATCGCAATCCGCGTGGTCAGCTGGAATCTGCCGCCGAGGGTGATTCCCGTTGTAGGCCTCACTTATTCAACACCGCCTCAAAAATCTTCTTCGCGTTCGGACTGGTTAGCTGTGCGCCGGTGGTGATGTCCACGCCTTCCATGACGATGGTCACCGCTACCTGCGGGTTGTTTGATGGGGCAAATCCCGTAAACCAGGAGTTGTTCAGGCCATTGCCCAGTTCCGCGGTGCCCGTCTTGCCGGCCACCTGGACGCCGGGGACAGCTGCGCCCCTGGCAATGCCCTGGCTCACGGCGCTGGTCATCCACTCGGTGATCTGGTTCGCGATCTCCGGCGTGGTGGAGGTGCGCAGCGGTGTCGGTTCAGGTTCTTCGAGGACGCGGAGGTCCGGAGACCGGAGCGTCTTGACCAGGCTGGGGCTCATCTGTACGCCGTCGTTGGCGATGGCCGCCGTCATCAGGGCGATCTGCAGCGGCGTAGCCCGCACGTCCTTCTGGCCGATCGCGGACTGGGCCAGGCCCGGTGCGTCGAGGTCGTCCGGGAACCCCTGCAGGGCGTACTCGAGTTTCAGCTGGTCCCCCAGGGATTCGCCGAAGCCGAATTTCTTTGCCTGGTCGGCGATGGCATCGCGTCCTAGGTCAAGGGCAATGCTGGCGAAGGGGGTGTTGCAGGACTGCTGCAGCGCGAAAGCGAAGCTGGCCGTGTCCTGGGTGTAGCAGTTGCCGCCGGCGTAGTTGGGCAGCGTGTACTGGATGCCGGGGAAAGGCATCTCTGCGGGGTTGGGCAGTTCGCTGTCCTTGTTGTACTTGCCCGAGCTCAGGGCTGCTGCTGTGTCCACGAGCTTGAAGACGGAGCCGGGGGCCAGGAGTTCTCCGGTGGGGCCGCTGACCGATTGGTTCAGGTTGATGCCGGGGACCTTGACCAGCTCATTGATGTTGGTGCTCTCGGCCGTCGGGTCCTGCGTGGCAATGAGGTTGGGGTTGTAGGACGGTTTGGACACCATGGCCAGGATGGCGCCGGTCTTGGGGTTGGTCACCACGATGGAGCCGCGCTGGCCGTCGGGGATCAGATCGTAGGCCAGCTTCTGGATCTCGGGATCGATGGTCAGTTCCACCGAAGCGCCCTTGGGCTGGTTGCCCAGCAGGAGCTGCCCGATCCGGTCCAGGAACTGCTGGTCGGAGCTGCCGGCCAGCTGATCATTCATGGCAACTTCAAGGCCGGTGGCGCCGTAGTTCTGGGAGAAGTAGCCAGTGATGCCCGCATACAGCTCCGGCCGGGAATATGTGCGCTGGAACTTGCAGGTTTCCGAACCTTCGACGGATTCGGCAACCGGAGTGCCTCCCACGATGATCGCGCCACGGTCGTTGCAGTAATCCTGCAGGATGGCGCGCTTGTTCCAGGCATTGTCCTGGAGATCGTCTGCGCCGATGACCTGGACGTAGCTCAGGGCTCCGAAGATGAGGGCGAACATTGCGATCGCTGCGACCCATGAGTTTCGTATTGCCTGGTTCACAGGTGCTTCACCGCCTCCGTTGGTGTATCAATACCCTTTGCCGCTGCGCCCTTGGCAGGCGCCAGCGGTGTGGTGTCCACCGGGCCCCGTGCCGTGTGGGAAATCATCAGTAGCAGGCCGACAATGATCCAGTTCGCGAGCAGCGAGGACCCGCCGGCCGCGAGGAACGGCGTGGTCAGGCCGGTCAGCGGGATCAGCCGGGTGACTCCGCCGATGACCACAAAACACTGCAACGCTATGGCGAAAGACAGGCCGCAGGCCAGAAGCTTGCCGAAGGCGTCGCGGGTGCCGAGGGCGGCACGGAAGCCCCGGGTGAAGAGCAGCAGGAACATCATGACGATCGCGAACAGCCCGATCAGTCCCAGTTCCTCGCCGAACGAGGCAATGATCATGTCGCTGTTGGAGAACGGAACCAGATTCGGCCGGCCCTGGCCCAGGCCGGTGCCCACCAGGCCGCCGCTGGCCATCCCGAACAGCCCTTCCACGATCTGGAAGCTGCCGCCGAACTGGCGTCCGTAGACCTCGTCGGTGAAGGCATTGAGCCAGCCGTCGATGCGCAGGCCCACGTGGGAGAAGACCCGGGAGGCCACGAAGCCGCCGCCCAGGATCAGTGCTACACCGATCACCACCCAGCTGATGCGGCTGGTGGCGACATAAATCATGACGATGAAGAGGCCGAAGAACAGAACGGAGGATCCGAGGTCCCGTTGGAAGACCAGCACGCCGATACTTACCAGCCACGCGGTGATCATCGGGCCCATGTCCTTGAACCGGGGGAACTGCAGCGGGCCGATCTTCCGGCCAGCCAGCAGGATGAGGTCCCGGTTTGAGGACAGATAACCGGCAAAGAATATGGCGAGGGTGATCTTGGCAACCTCACCTGGCTGGAAAGTCATGGGGCCCAGCTTGATCCAGACCCGCGCGCCGAGGATCTCCCCGGCTGAGATGCCTGGAATCAGCGGGAGGACCAGCAGCAGGGCGCTGACGGCCAAGGAAATGTAGGTGAAACGGCGAAGGACACGGTGGTCTTTGAGGAACCAGATCACGGCAATGGCAACGGCCATCGCGATGACGGTCCAGCGCAGCTGGTTGTTGCCGGTGTCGTCCCCGGGGGCGTCCAGGCGGTGGATCATTGCCAGGCCCAGGCCATTGAGGGCTACGACCAGGGGAAGTATTACCGGATCGGCATATTTAGCCCGGATCCGGAGGACAACATGGAACGCCAGGGCAGCCGCCGCCAGGAGGCTGGACTGGAACCAGAAATCGGAGTCAAAAGCCTTTTCCTGGTCCACACCCACCATCATGTTGGCGCCGATGCCGACGGCCAGGGAGAGCACCAGGAGCACAAGCTCAACATTGCGCCGTGGTTTGGGGATAGTGCTGAGCTGGGTCATTGGCCCCCCTCACAGGTGACGGTGGGACTGGGTGAGGGCGTTGCCGCCCCTGTGGCGGAGGGGTCTGAAGGAGCCGGCGCCGGGGCAGCGGGGTCAGTGGGAGCCGGCGACGCCGCAGGCGCCGAAGCGGAGGGCGACGGAGTCAGGCATTCATCCGGGGGAGACGTGGTCCCCGTGCGCTCAAGGTTTTTAACGATCCGCTGGGCATCATAGAGGTCCCTCGCCGGCACCGTCTGGCGTACACGCTGCTGCGAGAACACCGGGAGGGAGTCCATCTGGATCTCCGTCACCGCCTCCAGGCTGGAAAGCTGGATGGGCCCCAGGCGCTGGGAGACTCCGTTGTAGATGGCTACGCGCGAATCGAACTCACCCACGTAGTAGCGGGTCTGGGTCCAGGCATAGCCCAGCCAGAGACCGACCGTGAGGACCACCAGGACAGCGGCTGCTATGGACCAGGTGACCCAGCGGCGCGGCCGCGGTGCCACCAGGGCATCGTCAGCATCCGCTGCCGGCTGATCAGCCTTATGGGTGAGGACCGTGGCCGCGCGCCGGGCGACGGTACGGCCGGCGATGGTGGGTATGGAGCCGGAGGCGGCAGCGGACGCCGCGGCCCCGACGAGTTCGTGCGGGCGTGACTGGAGTTCCTGGCGGAGGACCTCGGCCGTGAGGTGCTCCCCCAGGTGTGGATCGGTGGACGAGGACTGTTCTTCAGTCGCATCTTCGTCACCATCGGGGCTTTCGGTGGCCGCACTGTCCGGAGCCGATGTCCCGGCAGGATCGGTGGCAACGTCCTTGCCCTTGCTGGTGCCTGGGGAGCCAGGGCTGCCCGTTGCCGTGACCGCCGGGGCGAGCGCGGGCGGGGATGAAGGGACGATGTCGACGGCGGCGGTGCTGACGTCGTCGGGCGTTTCCTCGGCAATTTCCAGCATCACCACGGTGACGTTGTCCGGTGAGCCCGCCTCGAGGGTGAGATCAACCAGCGTTTCCACGCATTCGCGCAGATTCTTCGTTTCCCGGACCGTCCGTTCCACCACATGCCCGGCCACGTAGTTCAGACCGTCTGAGCAGAGCAGCCAGCGCTCTCCCGGAGTGACCTCCAGTGTGTCGAGGTCCAGTTCCGGGCTGGCGTCAACATCGCCAAGGACGCGCATCAGGACGTTCTTGTGCGGGTGTGTTTCAGCTTCCTCAGGGCGCAGCCGGCCCTCGTCGATAAGGCGCTGCACAAAGGTGTGGTCAATGCTCACCTGCTCGAAGACGCCATCCCGCAGGCGGTAGGCGCGCGAGTCGCCGATGTGCGCGAAGTGCAGCTTGCCCTCAGCGAGCAGAAGGGCCGTGACGGTAGTGCCCATCCCCGCAAGCTTGGGATTGATGTGCACCAGTTCGGACAGGAGTGAGTTGGCGGTCTGGATTTCGTCGGCGAGCACGGTACCGGCGTCGCCGTCGTAGTCGCCGTGGTCCAGGTGCAGCATGTCCAGCACCGTGGCGGCGGAGGCAACATCGCCGCCGGCGTGGCCGCCCATGCCGTCGGCGACGACGGCCAGGTGACGGCCGACGTACGCGGAATCATCATTCTTGGCGCGGATCCGGCCCACGTCCGAGCGCGCGGCGTAGCGCATGATGAGGGGCCGCTCCGAGGGCTTTGCCTCATCTGCGGGGAGTTCAGGGGCGGCCATGGCTTATGGCCTCAATTCGATGACCGTCTTGCCGATTCTCACGGGTACGCCTAGCTCAACGGGCAGGGCACGGGTCAGCTGCTGGTCCGCCAGGTATGTGCCGTTGGTGGAGCCCAAGTCCTCAATGAACCAGCGGCTGCCCTGCGGAAAGAGGCGTGCGTGGCGGCCGGAGGCGTAGTCGTCCTCGAGGACCAGGGTCGCTTCCTGGGCCCGTCCCAGCAGGATGGGGCTGGCGGCCAGCGGGACGGTGGTGCCCTTCAGGGGGCCCTCGGTGACCACCAGCTGGTGCGCCTGCTGCTTGACCGGCTGGGGCGGCGCCTCGGCCAGGTCCGGATTCTTCCGGACTTGGCGGGCGGTGGGTGTCCCGGTGGCGGCCTTTCGGCCCACCATCAGATCCCGGCGCATGGCTGAAACAATGCTGAAAATGAGCACCCAGAGCAGAATCAGGAAACCAAACCGCAGGGCTGTGATGGTCAGTTCGCTCATGGGCGGCCACCGGTGTTTGCGGGAAGCAGGCGGAAGATGATCTTTGTCCGTCCCATCGTGATGGTGGAGCCGTCGGTAAGTTCAGTGCTGCCGGCCACTTTATGACCGTTGACGTAGCTGCCGTTCGTGGAGCCCATGTCCACGGCGCTGGTGACGCCGTTGGCAGTGCGGATTTCGAGGTGGCGACGGGAGACTCCGGTGTCGTCAACCAGGATGTCGGCCTCTGAGGACCGGCCCAGGACGATGGAAGGGGCATTGAGCGAGTAGCGCTGCCCGTCGATGTCCAGCACGGGCTGCAGGCGCGTGGGCTGGCGGTTGGGTGCGGCCGGGAGGTTCGGGCGGGCGGCCGCAGTCGCCGCGGTGCCACCGGACTTCTCAGTTGCGGACTTGATCTCAAAGTCCCCGGCACGCAACTCCTCATCGCGTCGGAAGGAGATACGGACCGAGCCCTGCAACGTGTAGCCCTGGCTGCGGACGTGGTTGATGACGACGTCGCAGAGCTCCTCCGCCAATGCTGTGCCCCATTCCTGGGCCCGCTTGAAGTCATCGCTGCTGAGCTGGACGTCGAAAACGTTGGGCGCGAGGGTCCGGCCCGCGGCGATGGTAATGGCCTTGTGGTCCACTTCCCGGCGGAGCCGGCTGGCGATTTCGACAGGCTCAACCTGTGCCTTCGAACCGGTGGAGAAGACACCGCGGACGGCCTTTTCGATGCCGCGCTCGACCTTGTCCAGCAAACCCATGGTCCTTCTCCTTTCCCCCCGGTTCCGGGGCTGTTGTGGTCACGGAAGTCAACCAGCTGCACGGTTCAGCACTCACTGGCATGCCTGCCGGTGGCGGGCACTCCTACATCAGATACTACTGGGCGGGCCTGTGAATGACCTTAATCCCCAACGGCTGCGCCGCCGGAAAAGTTCGGGGAACAGCGGATGGGGGCAGCGGCTGACCCGCCGTTCCGGGGGCTGCGCCGGTATTGGTTTCCGGCCGTTGAGGAGCCGCCGGGACGGCCCGCGGGGCCTCAATTGGTGTTTTGCTCCCGATGTCCGTTATGCTTGATCTCGCTGCTTTTACAAGGTTGCGGAGTCGGGAAACCGGCCTCCAGCCTCGGAAAAGAAGTTGCGCGCGAGTGGCGGAACGGCAGACGCGCTGGCTTCAGGTGCCAGTGTCCGAAAGGGCGTGGGGGTTCAAATCCCCCCTCGCGCACGCATATGGGATCCCCGGTCTAAGGACCGGGGATCTCTGCGTTAACGGGATCAACGGGTTTTCTCCGCGATGCGGCCCTTCCCCTCTTTCCCTGGGAGGAGACCACCAGGAGGTATGAGCCGGCCTTGTCTCACCAGCGGCTCAGCCGGCAGGGTGCACCGAGGCCTTGAACCGACGTCGTGAGTTGGCAAGGTGGCTGCGCATGGCGGCGGCGGCGGCGGTCTCATCCCCGTCAGCGATGGCGGCGGCGATGGACCGGTGTTCATGGACCACTTGGTCGAAGTGGTCGCGCGCGTAGTGCTCGACGCCGGTCATCAGCCGGGTGCGCGGCATCGCGATCATCGTCTGGCCCAGTGAGGCCACACAGTCCGAGTAGAACGGATTGCCCGAGGCCGCGGCGATGGCCCGGTGGAACTCGAAATCGAACTTCATGGCATGGCCCGGATGCCCCGCGCTGGCGGTGAACTGCTCCAGGGCAGCGTTGACTGCCCTGAGCTGGCGGTCGGAGTGGTTGCGGGCGGCCAGGGCCGCGGCCTCGGCCTCCACTCCCATCCGGAATTCCAGCAGGTGCAGCCGGTCCTCGACGCTGGCCACGGGCCTGCTGCCGGGGGTGGTTTGCGTACCGTCATCCGGAGGGGTCAGCGCGAAGCTGCCCCGCCCGCGTTCGGTTTCCACCAGGCCTTCGGCCTGGAGCCTCGTCAGTGCCGAGCGGACCACCGTGCGGCTGACGCCGAATTCGCCCATGAGCGCGTTTTCGCTGGGAAGCTTGTCGCCGGGCTGGATGACGCCTTCCACAATGCGGGTGCGAAGGTCGGCGGAGAGGTCCGCGGTCAGGTTCCGGCTCATGCGTTCAAGGTTACGCGCCGAACTCCACGGACTCGGTGGTCCAGGCGCGGGCCTGATCGCTCAGCGTCACGCCGAGTCCCGGGCGGTCCGGCACGATCATCCGGCCGTTCTTGGTTTCGAGGCGTTCGTTGAACAGCGGATCCAGCCAGTCGAAGTGCTCCACCCACGGCTCGCGCGGGTACGCCGCGGCCAGGTGGAGGTGGATTTCCATGGCGAAGTGCGGTGCAAGGCCCAGCCCACGTTCATCCGCCAGGGCGGCCAGGCGCAGGAACTGGGTGATGCCGCCAACCCGTGGCGCGTCCGGCTGGATGATGTCGCAGCCGTTGGCGTTGATGAGACCCTTGTGTTCGGCCACGGAGGCCAGCATTTCGCCCGTGGCGATGGGAGTGTCCAGGACCTGAGCCAGGTGGGCGTGTCCCTCAAAGTCGTAGGCGTCCAGTGGTTCTTCGATCCAGATGAGGTTGAATTCCTCGAGCTGCCGGCCCATGCGCAGGGCGGTGGCGCGGTCCCACTGCTGGTTGGCGTCCACCATCAGCGGCACGTCCCAGCCGATGTGCTCTCGGACTCCCGCCACCCGCCGCAGGTCCTCGGCGGAGTCCGGCAGTCCCACTTTGATCTTGATGCCACCGATTCCTTCTTCAAGGAGGACGGTTGCACGTGCTTTTACCTCATCCAGGGACGCATTGAGGAAGCCGCCGGAGGTGTTGTAGGTCTGGACTGAATCACGGTAGGCGCCGAGGAACTTGGCCAGGGAGAGCCCCGCCCGCTTGGCCTTGAGGTCATAGAGTGCGATGTCTATCGCGGCGAGGGCCTGGGTGGCTACGCCTGACCGGCCCACCGAGGCTCCGGCCCAGAGCAGTTTGGTGTAGATCTTGCCGATGTCGTTGGGATCTTCGCCGATCAGCCCTTGGGCGACCTCTTTGGCGTGGGCGTACTGGGCCGGACCGCCTGCGCGTTTGGAGTAGCTGAAGCCCAGCCCCGTGTGTCCCAGTTCGGTGGTGATCTCGGCGAAGAGGAACACCACTTCGGTCATGGGCTTCTGGCGGCCCGTGAAGACTTTGGCGTCACTGATGGGGACGGCCAGCGGAAGCCGCGCCGTGGACAGCTTTACGTGCCGGATGAAATCGACGGTACTCATGGGTCTCCTAGAACGGTGGGGCAACATCGCCACAACTTATACTATAAGTAAGAGACTTGTAATACAAGAGGGCTTGGTCAGCCCAAAAGCCAGGCGACCACCAGAAGGGCTCCGGCGCTCAGCACGGTGGTGCACAGAATGACGTCGCGGGCCACGGTGACGCCCCGGCCGTAGGGCGAGGCGAACAGGAAGACGTTCTGCGCCGTGGGAAGTGCGGCCATGATGACGGCGGCGAGCAGGTGCTGGCCCTCCAGGCCGAAGAGGTAGCGGCCCAGCGCCCAGACGGCCAGGGGCATCCCGACGAGCTTCAGTGCCGTAGCTGCCAGGACCTCCGGGCGGCCATCGTCCTTTTGCAGGGGCGCCCTGCCGGCCAGGGACAGGCCAAAGGCGAGCAGGACCATGGGGACCGCTGCCCCGGCGAGCATGTCGATCGGCTTCTGCAGCAACTCCGGGGCAGCCCAGCCTGTCAGTGACACCGCCGCACCCAGGCCGGAGGCGATGATCATGGGGTTGGTGAACGGCTGCAGGAGGACTTTCCGCAGCGAGACCGAGGCGCCGGACGCCGCTCCCAGGACCGTGAGGTAGAACGGTGCCATCACCAGGAGCTGGACCAGCAGCACGGGTGCCACGTGTTCGGCCGTCCCGACGGCATAGAGGGACACCGGAATGCCGATGTTGTTGGCGTTGGCGTAGCTGCTGGCCATCGCCCCGACGGCGGTCTCCGCCGCGGGGCGCCGGAAGAACAGGAAGCTGAGGAGCCAGTAGGCCAGGCCCACCAGCGCCGCCGACAACAGGGCCAGCGGGGCGTCAATCCCGAGCGCGGCCCGAAGGTCGCTGCCGGCCATCACCGTGAAGAGCAGGGCGGGATTGGTGATGTAGAAGGCTGTGCGCGTCAGGGCACCCTGGACTTCGGGCCCCAGCACCTTCAGCTTGGCCGCAAGGAATCCCACCGCGATGACGGCGGAGACTATAAGAATTCCGGAAACAACGCCGCCCACAGGGTTCCTTCTGTTCAGCCGTAGTGGCCGAGGCCGGCAATGAGCGCCTCGAGGCCGAGGCTGAAGGCCACGTCTGCGGGGCGCTCGTGCCCCTGTGCTGCCAGGCTTTGCACTGCCGCGGTGAAGTGCGGGGTGGAGTTGGCCATGCTGCCGGCGTCGAAGATGTCCGCGGGTGCCGTGACGTCATAGGCCGAGCCGAAAATGAAGGATTCCAGGGCCACGATCGCGGGCACTATCCGCTCTTCAGGGAAGCCGGCGTCCAGGAATCCGGCGCTCACAGCCTCGTACATGGCCAGCGTCTGGGGTGCATCCGTGACGGGCAGGACGGCGATGACGGGGATGAGGGGAGTGTGCTGGGCAAAAACATCGCGGT
This sequence comes from uncultured Actinomycetota bacterium, assembly GCA_963807805.1. Classification (GTDB taxonomy): domain Bacteria; phylum Actinomycetota; class Actinomycetes; order Actinomycetales; family Micrococcaceae; genus Arthrobacter. The sequence continues at coordinate 563,138 of CAWECX010000007.1, forward strand.
AGCTCCAGGCCCACGCACGGACGGCATCCGCCCACGGGGCCGCCCCGAATCCCGAGACGTCCACCAGGGCGGCCAGGTGGTCCTCCACCAGCAGGAGCACGTCCCGTTTGGAGGCCACGTGGTTGTAGAGGGCCGACGGCGCCACATCCAGTTCGCGGGCCAGCGCGGCCATGGTGAGGCCGTCGTAGCCCTTCCTCCCGATCAGGTCCAGCGCCGCAGCGGTGATGCCCGCCTGGTCCAGCACTGCCGCAGCGGGGCGGCCGGCCCGCCGTCGTCCGCCTTTGCCGGAGCCGGGCGGCACGTCTGCCGAGCTGCCCCCGGAGGTGCGTGTGCCGGGGGTTGTTCCTGGAGCGGCGGCTGCCGGCATGGTGCGGGCCTTTCGGTGGGGTCCCCAGCATTATTCCACCACCCCCTACCGGACCCGGTTGCGAACCGCTATAGTCCTATAAATGAATGGCATTCATTTAGTGCCGCGCATCACCCGCGCGGCCACGGAGAGGACATCATGCTGAACCTGAACCGCGACGTTGTGGTGGTGGGGGCGGGACCCTCCGGGTTGACCGCGGCCCGTGAACTGAAAAAGGCCGGCCTCAGTGTTGCTGTGCTGGAAGCCCGCGACCGGGTGGGCGGCCGGACCTGGACCGATACCGTGGACGGCGCCATGCTGGAAATCGGCGGCCAATGGGTCTCGCCCGACCAGGCCGCGCTCCTGGAGCTGCTCGGGGAGCTTGGGCTGGAAACCTATTCCCGCTACCGCGAAGGGGAGTCGGTGTATATCGGGGCCGACGGTGCCCGCGTGCGCTACTCCGGCGACTCGTTCCCGGTGGATCCGGCCACTGCCGCGGAAATGGACAAGCTGGTTGCCCTGCTGGACACCCTGGCCGCGGATATCGGCCCGACGGAGCCGTGGGCACATCCCAAGGCCCGGGAGCTGGACACCATCTCCTTCCACCACTGGCTGCGCGCCCAGTCGGAAAACGAGGAGGCCTGCAACAACATCGGCCTGTTCATTGCCGGCGGTATGCTCACCAAGCCCGCGCATGCCTTCTCCGCGCTGCAGGCAGTGCTGATGGCCGCCTCGGCAGGTTCCTTCAGCCACCTCACCGACGAGGACTTCATCCTGGACAGGCGGGTGGTGGGCGGAATGCAGCAGGTCTCCCTGCTGCTGGCGCAGGAGCTGGGGGACGACGTCGTCCTTCGAAGTCCGGTCCGTACCATCAGCTGGGAAGCGGACCAGGCCGGCGACGGCCACAGGGTCACCGTCGCGTCGGACCGGGCCACGGTGAACGCCCGGTTTGTGATTATGGCCGTGCCACCAAACCTGTATTCGCGGGTTTCCTTCGACCCGCCGCTGCCCCGCCGCCAGCACCAGATGCACCAGCACCAGTCCCTGGGCCTGGTGATCAAGGTCCACGCCGTCTACAGCACACCCTTCTGGCGGGAGGCAGGACTGTCCGGCACCGGGTTCTCGGCCGGTTCGCTGGTCCAGGAGGTGTACGACAACACCAACCACGGTGATTCGCGGGGAACGCTGGTGGGGTTCGTCTCGGATGAAAAAGCCGACGCCGTCTTCGAGCTCGGCGCCGACGCCCGCCGGCGCGCAATCCTGGAGTCCATCGCCGGTTTCCTCGGAGACCAGGCGCTGGAGCCGGAGGTCTATTACGAGTCCGACTGGGGCGCTGAGGAGTGGACCCGCGGCGCCTATGCCGCCAGCTACGACCTGGGCGGCCTGCACCGCTACGGCAAAGACCAGCACGCACCGGTGGGCCCCATCTACTGGTGCTCCTCCGACCTCGCAGCCGAGGGCTACCAGCACGTGGACGGGGCTGTCCGGATGGGCCGCCTGACCGCGGAACGCATCTGCTCAGCTGACCGGGTGGCGGTGGCTGCACGGGCCTGATCCAGGGATCGGCGCGGGGGTGCCGGTTCGGGGCCGGGTGGAAAATAAGCATGCTTACCAATAGGCTGTCACGAGGGGATCCTCCCCTGACAACCAGAACGAGGTGAGAGCATGACGGACACTGAGAGCATCAGCAAAGTTACGGACATCATCAACAGTGCCCACATCGGGATGTTGACCACCATCAACGAAGAAGGCGCCCTGGTGAGCCGGCCGCTGGCCGTCCAGGAGGTCAAGGACGACGGCGACATGTGGTTCTTCACTGGCCTGGGTACGTCCCAGGTGGCCCATGTCCGCGCGGATTCCCGCGTCAACGTTTCCTTCGGCAAGAACACGGAATGGGTGTCCGTTGCCGGCACCGCCGAGGTGGTGACCGACCGCGCCAAGATCCACGACATGTGGAACCAGGTGGTGGAGGCCTGGTTCCCCGACGGGCCGGACACCCCCGAGGTATGCCTGCTCCGCGTGGATTCCGATTCAGCCGAGTACTGGACCAGCCCCGGCGGCACCGCAGCCACCGTGCTGCAGTGGGTCAAATCGAAGGTGACCAACAGCCGGATGAGCGTCGGCGAAAGCGGAACCGTAGAGCTGTAAAAGCAGCACAGTACATGCGGAGGGACTGGCCACCAGTGGTGGCCGGTCCCTCCTTTGTGGGCGCTAACATGCTGTGTAGGATAGTATCGAGAACTTTCTGAAATGATGCTCCCACGGCGAGGAACTCCAATGACGTACGCTCCTGTCCTGCTCAACAACAACGGCGCCTGGTGCTGGTTCCAGGACGAACGGGCCCTCGTTGACCCGGCCAACAACACCCTCCTGGTGGGATCGGTGGCTGCGCCCGAGGGGCCGGACGGCGCCGGAAGGGGAGGCAACATCGAGGTGGCCGTCCTGGACTTGGCCACAGGCAGAAGCACCGTCCATGTCCTGCACGGTCAGCTCGAAGCGGACGACCACAATGCACCTGCCCTCCTGATCCGCCCGGATGGCCGCTACCTGGCCATGTATGCCAAGCACAAGACAGACAACTACTCCCGGTGGCGTGTCTCGGTCCGCCCCCACGATGCCAGCGAATGGGAACCCGAACAGTCCTTTGACTGGACCGGACTGGCGGACGGGCGGGGCGCCACCTACTCCAACCTGCACAGGCTTTCGGCCGAAGCCCGGACCTACAACTTCGTCCGCGCCATCAACGACGACCCCACCATGATGGTCTCCGGCGACGACGGCAGCACGTGGACTTACGGGGGGAAGCTTTTCACGCGCGCCAAGGTGGGCTACGTGAACGGCTACACCCGCTACAGTTCCGACGGTTTGGACCGGATCGACCTGATCACCACGGACCACCACCCCCGGGACTTCAACAACAACATCTACCACGGCTACATCCAGGGAGATGCCCTCCACGATGCTTCCGGACGCATCGTCAGCAAGCCGGTGGTGGGCTCCGCGGGCGTCAACCAGGATCAGCTGACCACGATCTTCCGGGCCGGCGTCGACATCGATGGGGCCGTCCTCAGCCACGGCTGGACCGTGGACCTGCGCAGGCAGGGATCCCAGCTCGCCGCGATCATCAGCTGCCGCGCCAACGACGTCAACGGTGCCCTGCAGCGGGTCCAGCAGCTCGACGTCGATGACCACCGCCTGCTGTACGCGCGCTTTGACGGCTCGGAGTGGCGCCTCCATCCGCTAGCCGTTGCCGGACCGGGCCTGCTGCCGCACGAACAGGACTACACCGGCCTGGGTGCCGTGGATCCGTACAACCTGGACCGGGTATACATTTCAGCCCCGGTGGATCCCCGGACCGGGGAGCCCACGGAGCACCACGAAATCTATTCGGGCCGGACATCCGACGGCGGTGCGGGCTGGGAGTGGGAGGCGGTCACCGCGGATTCCAGCGTGGACAACCTCCGACCGATGGTAGTGCCGGGAGATGCTGACGTGCACGCGGTCACGTGGTTCCGCGGTTCGATGCGGTCATCGCAGGCCTATGAAACGGAGATCGTCGCCCTCGTGACGGAAAATGGTGACCGGGCGGCTGCGGACGCTACCTAGCCTGGCCGGCAGTCAGCGCCTCGAAGACCGCCGGCAGCAGTGCGTCATTCCTGCCCCAGACCGGGTCAAGGATCTCCACATACCAGGAGTCGGCGAGCAGCAGGGCAAGGGTTTCGTTGGTTTCATCCGCCCAGTCCTGGACCTGTTCCTCGTCCAGCGGCGTCTCGCTGGAGCCCAGGACGGTCACCACGTCGTCGCCATCCAGCGTGACGGGAATGGAAGCACTGCTGGCTTCGCCCGGGGCGTGGGCCACGGTGACCAGGTCCGACCGGGTGGAGAGGGCCAGCAGTTCGCCGGCGGCCTCGGCGCTGCAGAAGCCTGTCACATACTGGCGCTGGGCGTTCCGGTCCTCGCGCAGTCCCGGCTGTGATTCCTTGGTGAACAGCCCGTTCCTGTTCAGGGCGGCCAGCTCGACGGCGATGGGCCGGGTCTCGGCGTCAAAGACCGGGGTGAAGGTAGCAGCCTGGTATTCGCTGCGGCCTTCCAGCCAGCGGGCGGTCAGTTCCCCGGCGGCTTCAAGCGTGGTGGCTTGCCGCCAGGCGCCCTTGTCCTCCAGGTTCCTGCCGAACTGGTCGCGGACTTCCGCTTCTGTGGGTTCCATCCTCGGATGCTACCGGCGCCCGGTGCCCGCACTCCAGCTACAGCGACACAGCACGAAACCTCACTCAGTCGGCTGCAGTGATCCCCGCCGCCTTTTCGGCTTCCCCCAGTGCGAGGCGGAAGCGTGCGACGGCGGGGACGTAGCCCTGCTGCGGCACCGTACGGAGCTGCTCCGCTTCCCGCATGGCCCGGATGACCTCCGCCGTCTCGGGCCGCCGCACGTCCGTCATCGCCGGATAGTCGATGCAGTACGCCGGATCCAGCTCATAGCGGCGCCAGCGTTCCAGCAGCAGTGCGTGTTCGGCCTGGGCAGCCGCAGTGATGGGCCGCTCCTGCCTCACCTGCTGCCGCAGGTTCTGCCAGGCAGTGATCCTCGGATGGCTCCGGTAGGCGGCCACCCCGGTTGCGCCGCCCAGCGCCGCCAGGGCAACCCCCGCCCACGGAGACGCCAGTGCGGGAATGAGGACTGCCGGGACTGCGACGGCTGAACCCATGAACAGGTCCCAGAAGAGGGTGTCGGAGGCGGTTCCGGCCGGCTGGGAGGCGGCGTGGTGCCTGACGGCCAACACAGTGGCTGCCACGGCGCAGACCAGGATCGCGCCCCAGAACAACAACTGCCACGCTCCGGAAAAGACGGATTCTGCAATGGCCGGCACCACGGCACCTCCCAGCGTCAGGCCCGGCCCAGGACTCCGGGTTCTACTTCCATTGCAGCCCGTTTGGAGGCGGGGGTCAATGGGGGCCGCGACTGGGGTTATCCACAACTACTCACGGCTGCCCCGTCCGCGTAGCGTAGGACCATGAGACTCAAAATGTGCAGCATCCACGTCCAGGATCCGGCCGCCGCCCACACGTTCTACACGCAGACCCTGGGGTTTGAGACCCTGATGGCCATGCCGGAGTACAACCTCTACATCATCAAGGATCCCGGGGCTGACGACGCCTCGGTGGGCCTCCTCCTGGAACCCAGCGACAATCCGATCGGCGCGGCCTACATGAACGCTGTGCACGACGCCGGACTCCCGGCCATCGTCTTCGGAGTCCCTGACGTGCAGGCGGAGTACAACCGGCTTGTCGACGCCGGGGTCACGTTCAAAGGCGAACCGTCGGAGGATCCCTCCGGGATCAGCGCCGTGTTTGAGGACGGCTGCGGCAACTGGGTGCAGCTGCACCAGGACTGACGCCCTCCGGGAGTACAGGCCGGGTACAACAAAGGCTTGTCCGCGGATCCGGCCCCTGAAGGTTCGGATCCGCGAACAAGCCTCGGAATCGCGGAGTGTCTGGCCGGGCTACTCGGCCCTGGCGCGTGCCTTCTTTGCGTCCTTCTTGGCTGCCTCGTCCTTGACCCGCTGGGCTTCGGCGCGGACGGCCGCGTGGGTGGAGCGCTCGGTGACCAGCCATGCCGGGGGAGCCTGCAGCAGCGCGGTGATTTCCGCCGTCGTCAGTGCTTCTTCAACACCGCCGCGGGCCAGGCCGCTGATGGAGACGTTCAGTTTCTGGGCCACCACGGGGCGCGGGTGCGGGCCATTGCGGCGCAGTTCCGCGAGCCACTCCGGCGGGTTGGCCTGGAGCTCGGCGAAATCGGCGCGGGTGATGGTTGAATCCTGGAACTCCTGCGGTGTTGCGGGCAGGTAGATGCCGAGTTTCTTGGCAACGGTGGCCGGCTTCATGGACTGGGAGTTTGCAGAGGTCATGCTTCAAGGGTATCCGGGCGGGCGGTACTGTGAAGACGTGCCCGCAGACAATGATTCCCCGCAGAACCCCAGCCCCTCCGAATCAACGGGGCAGGAGGCGCCGCGGGTGCTTCGCTTCGCCTACGTGGCCGGTGTGACTCCCGGCAAGTGGATCCGCCGCTGGGAAGAGCGCGTGCTGGACATCCCGCTGGAGTCGTTCATGTCCGACGACGGCGCGCAGCTGGAAGTGCTGCGTGACGGTTCGGCGGATCTCAGCTTCGTCAGGCTCCCCGTGGAGCGCGAAGGCCTCAGTGTCATACCCCTGTATGAGGAACAGCCGGTGGTGGTGGCGCCGAAGGGGCACGAGATTTCCGTCTTCGAGGAGGTGGCACTTGCCGACCTCGCCGAAGAATCCTTCCTGGACGTGGCGGAGCTCGGCGGGGCGGAGCCGGCCCTGCAGGTAGTGGCCTCCGGGGCGGGCCTGATCATCCTGCCGATGTCCGTGGCGCGCCACTTCAACGTCAAGGACACTGTTGCCCGGCGCCTGACCGGCGCACCCGCTACGGAAATCGCCGTGGCCTGGCCCAGCGACACCACGGACGAAATCATCGAGGAGTTCATCGGGATTGTCCGCGGCCGGACGGCCCAGAGCTCCCGGCAGCCGTCCGCCCAGCCGGTCAAGCCGAAGAAGGAACCCAAGCCTGACCGGCGGGGGACGGGCGTCAAGAAACCCAAGGTTGCCCAGCGGTATGCTCCCAACCCGGACAAGGGGCGGGGCAAGGGCTCGCGGAAGAAGGGCAAACGCTAGCCCGTTGGGAACGGGCCCGGTTCTGAGGGGTCAGTCGTCGTAGGTGTTGGCGATGTAGACGTCGCAGGGGGCGTTGTGTGCCACGCTGTTGGCCACGCTGCCCAGGACCCGGCCGATGCCCCGCATCCTCTTGTTGCCCACCACGATCATCGTGGCGTCCAGGCGGGCCGCTTCCTTGATGAGGGCCTCGGCCGGCTTGCCCCGCGCAGCTGAATAGGTCACCTTCAGCCCGCTCCCGGCCGCACCGCCAAGCTTCCTGGCTACGCGCTCAGCACTGTCGGCTTCCGAGATGACGATCTGGTCCGAGCCGCGGCCAAGGACCTCGGCCCGTTCGGTATCGAACGCGGTCACCACGTGAAGTGATGCTCCCAACGCCACCGCCAGGTCCCGGGCGCACTCTGCGGCCTTGCTGGCGGTTTCGCTGCTGTCAACGCCAACGACAATGACTCCACTCATATTCGTGCTCCCTAGTTTCGCTGCTGTGCGTACTGAAGCCGCCCGCCTGGCGCCGGCAGCTTCAATGAGGATACAGACGGTCCGGACAGGCGTCGAATAGTAAGGCTACTTGCAATTGTGATGGTAAGCATGCTTATTGTGGGGGTGGGAATTGATGCATGACACGAGGTGACTCAACACCGATCCGCATCCATAGGAGGCCGCAGCCGATGACCAGCCTTGATCCAGACGCACGGAACAGCTACCGCCTGCTCACGCTTGCGGCGCGGATGGTCCAGCGACGGCAGGATGAAGCGCTCGCTCCGCTGGGCCTGACCCGCGCCGCCGTCATAGCACTGGAGGGGCTGGCGGCCGGACCGCTCAATCAGGAGCAGCTCGCTGCCGTGGTGCATGTCCAGAGCCAGACCCTGGGGCGCGTCCTGTTGCGCCTGGAGGGGACCGGGCATTTGACCCGAACCCGCGAAACCGTGGACCGCAGGCAGTTCCGGGTGGAACTCACGGCCGCGGGGGCTGCCGCCCTCGAAGCGGCGCGGCAGGCCGAAGTCAATGCGTATCCCAGTGATCGTGCCATCAGCTGGAAGGTCCTCCAGGCCGAGCTTGCCAAGCTGGTCGGTTCGCTGCCCGGCCCGGGACCCGGCTCTGCGGTTCTGCCCTTCCCCGAGGCCGGGGACCGGGAGGATCGCCGGTTCGCCGGCCATGCCACCAAGCTCCATGGTGTTGACGGCCGCCGGGAGTAGCTCCGAGGCTTTGCTCAGGCGGGGCAGGCATCCTGCAGGGCCCTGACTGACTCGGCCGGCACCTGGTCCCCTGCCTGCGCAATCTGGCGCAGCGGCGTCGTAATGTCAGCCGGCACGCCTGCGGTTTCTGCCGCAGCTACCAGTCCGCCCAGGACCGCTTTGTCTTCCATGCTGACCAGGCCGTCTTTGGTCACGGCGCAGATCTGCTGCGTGACCTCGTCGGCGGCGGCGGTGGCAACCTTGGAGGCCGCATCGCTGGCGGCCGACTCGGCGGCCTGCTGCACGGATCCGCATCCGACGAGGGCAAGCATCAGGGGGATGGCGGACAGGGCGGCAAGGTGGATTTTCATCCTTCCAGCGTACTGGGGGAAGAGTTTACGCGATCGTCACATCGTTGAATCAATGGATTGTTGAACAATCTGTAGATTTGAGGCATTCTTGGTACAGCACACCAATTGAGATGAGGATCACAATGGCAAGCATCGACCTGAACAGTGACGTGGGGGAATCGTTCGGACGCTGGACGCTGGGAGACGACTCGGCAATGTTCCGCTCCGTCAGCAGTGCCAACGTGGCCTGCGGCTTCCATGCAGGCGATCCCAGCGTGATCCGCAGTACCTGCCGCAAGGCCGCCGCCGCAGGCGTGGTGATCGGGGCGCACGTGGGCTATCGGGACCTTGCCGGCTTTGGCCGCCGCTTCCTGGACATCAGCCCCTCGGAGCTTGCGGACGACGTGGTCTACCAGATTGGAGCCCTCCAGGCCCTCGCCGCTGCGGAGGGTGCCCGGGTCCGCTACGTCAAACCCCATGGTGGCCTCTATAACGCGATCGTCCATCACACAGCCCAGGCCCAGGCGGTGGTGGATGCGGTGAAATCAGTGGACCCTGACCTCCCGATCCTGGGCCTCCCCGGGTCGGAGGTGCTGCGCCTGGCGGAGGCGTCCGGCCTGCGCGGGGTCACCGAGGCCTTCGCGGACCGCGCCTACAACCCGGACGGCACGCTGGTGTCGCGCTCGCAGCCCGGCGCCGTCCTGGAGGATCCTGCGGAGGTGGCCCAGCACGTACTCCGCATGGCCACCGAGTCGTCGATCCGCGCCGTTGACGGGTCGGTCCTGAAGATCGACGCCGACAGCATCTGCGTCCACGGCGACTCACCTGGCGCAGTGGATATGGCCACCGCGGTCCAAAAGGCGCTGGCCGCGGCCGGCGTCACCATCTCGGCGTTCGTATAACCGCCATGGAAACAGCCAGCAACGCCTCCGGCCCGGCCCGGGTCCTGTCGGTCCGCCCGGTGGGCACAACGGCGGTACTCGCCGAACTCTCCGGACTGCACGACGTCCTTGCCCTTCAGGCACTTCTGCTGGAGGAGCCGCTGCCCGGCCAGATCGACGTGCTGGCCGCCGCCGAAACCGTGATGGTCAAGGCGGACTCGCCTGTTGCCGCCCGCCGGATGGCCGCCCTGCTGCTGGGCATGGACCTGGCGGTCCAGGCCCACGCCGAAGGCAAGCTGGTGCCGATCGATACCGTGTACGACGGCGAGGACCTCGCCGAAGTCGCGCAGCTGACCGGCCACAGCACGGACAACGTCATCGCTTCCCACACCGGCCAGATCTGGACGGTGGCCTTCGGCGGCTTCGCTCCGGGCTTCGGCTACATGGTGGGGGAGAACCAGGCGCTGGAAGTACCGCGCCGGAGCTCACCGCGCACGGCCGTCCCCGCCGGTTCCGTTGCCCTGGCCGGTAACTATTCCGCCGTCTACCCGCGGAAATCACCGGGCGGGTGGCAGCTGATCGGCCGCACAGCGGCCCCCATGTGGGACCTCGGCCGCGAGCAGCCCGCCCTGGCTGCGCCCGGAGACCGCGTGCAGTTCCGGGCAGTCCGCGAGCTCCTCGAAATCTCCGAACCCCGGCTGGACGGAACAGGTCCTGCGGATGCCCCTGCACCGGACCACCCCGCCGGACTGCGGATCCTGTCGCCGGGGCTGCAGAGCCTGGTCCAGGACCTGGGCCGGCCCGGCCACGCCGGCCTGGGAGTGTCATCCGCCGGAGCCCTGGACCGATCCTCCGTACGCCGCGCCAACCGGATCGTCGGCAATGGCACGTCGGCCGCCGTCGTCGAGACCGTCGCCGGCGGGCTGCGCGTGCAGGCTGTGGGCGACCAGGTGCTGGCCGTCGCGGGCGCGCCGTCGGCACTGACCGTGCTGACGCCGTCGGACGCCTCCGGCACCGGCTCACCGGAACCTGGGCAGCCGGACACGTCACGCGTCGTTCCCATGGCCACCGCTTTTGCACTGCTCGACGGCGAGATCCTCACCGTAGGCGCCCCCGAGCGCGGTTTCCGCAGCTACCTCGCGATCCGCGGCGGTGTCCAGGCGGATGCCGTACTCGGCAGCCGGTCCACGGACACCATGTCCGGGATCGGGCCTGCGCCGCTGGCCACCGGGCAGCTGCTGGCCGCGGGCATGGCCACCACCTCCAACGTTGTGGGCAACCCTGAGCTGCAGCCCGAATTCCCCGATACCGGGGTCACGGTCCTGGACATCGTTCCCGGACCCCGGGAGGACTGGTTCGACGCCGCAGCACTGGAATCGCTGTGCAGCCAGGACTGGGCGGTGACACCCCGCTCCAACCGGGTGGGTATGCGCTTGGCCGGTGAGCCGCTGAGCCGGTCCCGCGATGGCGAGCTGCCCAGCGAAGGCACCATGGCAGGAGCCCTGCAGATTCCGCCCGAAGGCCAGCCCGTGCTGTTCCTCGCGGACCACCCCATCACCGGCGGCTATCCCGTGATCGGCGTGGTGGTGGACCACCAGCTGGATCTTGCCGCCCAGGTTCCGATCGGCGGCTCCATCCGCTTCCGCTGGGCACCGGGCTACGGCCTGCCCACCGGCTTTTCCGGTCCGTCCCCTGACACGTCCCCCCATACCTCCCCAGACAAAGTGAGCAACTGATGCGCAAGGTCCTGATCGCCAACCGCGGAGAAATCGCCGTCCGTATCGCCCGAGCCTGCGAGGACGCCGGGCTGGATTCGGTGGCGGTGTACGCGGACGTGGATGCCGACGCCATGCATGTGGCCGCCGCCACCGAGGCTTACAGCCTGGGCGGGAACGCGCCGTCGGAAACCTACCTGGACATCCCCAAACTGCTGCAGGCAGCCGCCGATTCCGGTGCCGACGCCATCCATCCCGGCTACGGTTTCCTGTCCGAGAACGCCGGCTTCGCCCAGGCGGTCCTGGACGCCGGACTGACCTGGATCGGCCCCACGCCCGAGGCCATCCGCCAGCTCGGCAACAAGATCACGGCGCGCGAGATCGCCGTCCGCGCCGGCGCCCCTTTGGTGGCCGGCAGCGACGGTCCGGTGGCCACGGCTGCCGAGGCCCGCGGATTCGCCGAACAGCATGGCCTGCCGGTTGCCATCAAGGCGGCCTTCGGCGGCGGCGGGCGCGGCCTGAAAGTGGTCCGCGAGATGGACCAGATCGAGGAGTCCTTTGATTCGGCTGTCCGCGAGGCGGTGGTGGCGTTCGGCCATGGGGAGTGCTTTGTGGAGCGCTACCTGGACCGGCCCCGGCACGTGGAAGCCCAGGTCCTGGCGGACCAGCACGGCAACGTGGTGGTGGTGGGAACGCGCGACTGCTCGCTCCAGCGCCGGCACCAGAAGCTGGTGGAAGAGGCCCCTGCCCCCTTCCTGACCGAGGAGCAGACCCGGCAGATCTACACCGCCGCCAAGGCTGTCTGCCGCGAAGCCGCCTACTCAGGAGCGGGCACGGTGGAATTCCTGGTCGCCGCGGACGGCACCGTCGCGTTCCTCGAAGTGAACACGCGCCTGCAGGTGGAGCACCCCATCACGGAGGAGACCACAGGCATCGACCTGGTCCAGGAGCAGCTCCGCATCGCCGCCGGCGAGCCGCTGCGCATCACCGCCGATCCCGAACCGAAGGGCCACTCCTTCGAATTCCGGCTCAACGCCGAGGACGTGGGCCGCGGCTTCCTCCCGTCACCGGGCACCATTGCCACCTTCAGCGGTCCCACGGGCCCGGGCATCCGGCTTGACTCCGGTGTCCGCTCCGGTTCCATCGTGGCGCCGCAGTTCGACTCACTGCTGGCCAAGCTGATCGTCACCGGCGCCGACCGGCAGCAGGCGCTCCGCCGGGCACGCCGTGCGCTGGCCGAAATGCAGATCACCGGGGTAGCCACGGTGCTGCCGTTCCACCGCGCCGTCGTCGAAGCCCCGGACTTCACCTCGGAGACCGCGCTCGGCATCCACACCCGCTGGATCGAGACGGACTTTGCCGATTCCATCGCGGCCGATCCGGAGTTCGGCACCGCCGTCCCGGATGGTGCCCGGCGCACCATCACCGTCGACGTCGATGGCCGGCGCCTCGCCGTCGGCCTACCTGCCGCGCTGCTGGATGGCTGGGCGAGGTCGGGCGGGGCTGCGCCCGCGGGTGTATCGGTGGACGGGCTTCCTGTTGAGGGCACGGCAGGAACGGCCGACGGCGGCGCTGCCGCCACCGCTGATGCCGATCCAGGTGAGCTCCGCGCCGGCATGTCCGGCACGGTGGTGAAGTGGCTCGTGGAGCCGGGAGCGCGCGTCTCGGCCGGGGATCCCGTGGTGGTGCTTGAGGCGATGAAGATGGAGACCCAGGTGGCAGCGCACCGCGACGGGACGGTCACTGACGTCAGTGCCAAGTCCGGCGGCGTTGTGATGGCCGGGGCGGTGCTGGCGCGGATCAGCTAGGACCCAGTGTCCGGGCATCGGACGTCCGGACGCCGGCGCACCCGCGGCACGGAACAGAGGAAAGTCCGCCCGGCAGCGGTGCCGGGCGGACTTTCTGATGGCCGGGGGCCGGTCAGTCGGTGTGGTTTGAGAGTGCTACCAGGACGCCGGCCAGGGCGAAGTACTTATTGCTGCCAAGGTCCCGGACGGTCTTGATGCCCAGGCTGGCGAACAGTTCGTTGTGGCGCTCCGTCACGCCGGCAAGCGCTGAGGGAGGGGAATCCAGGATCTCCTCCAGGCTCTTGCCTTCGAATTCCTTGTCTAGTTTCTTACCCAGTTCAATCGATACGGCCATGATCACCCTTTACTGAACGAAACAACGGTCAAATCTTGCGCTGCCGGCTCTCGCCCCACCGCAGATTCCGGGAATCCGGGTGGTCCCCGGCGCCCTGACCGCAACGCTAGCGCAGCTTGGCCGGATTCGGGAGGGCCGCAGCGGATCCATCTTCCTGGCATACCGTGCGGCCCCCCTTGTGCGTCGGTCAGCGCAGGCTGGCGGCGGGGGCGCCGAGGATGCTGTCCAGCAGGCCGTTGCGGAACTTGCCGTCCGGATCATGCTCCGAGGCCAGGGCGCGGAAGTCGGCAAACTTCGGATACAGCGCCTCCCAGTCGTGGGCCGAAGGGGTGAACAGCTTGCCCCAGTGCGGCCGTGCGCCGAAGGGACGGAGCAATTCCTCAAGTTCCGGAAGGACGGCTTCCACCTCGGCCTGGAGCGGTTTCCACGTGAAGTGCAGGGCAACGCTCTGCTGGCGGTAGAACGGGCTGAGCCAGAATTCGTCGGCCGCACCCGTCCGGATTTCGGAAATGAACAGCAGCGGTGCCAGCTTGTCCGCGATGCTGCGGACGGCCTGGATGGCTGCCGGCCCGTGCTCCAGAGGGAGAATGTATTCGCTCTGGAGTTCTTCACCGTTGCTGGGGGTGAATTCATGGCGGAAGTGCGGCAGCCGGTCCAGCCAGGGTCCGGGCTCGTCCAGCTGAGCCGTGCAGTTTTCACCGGACATTCCGGGCAGCGGGTGGCGGGCTTCCACGGCCGCGGTGGCGCCGAACAGGTGGGGCAGGCCGGGGTCTGTGTCGAGGGCTTTGAGCCACACCTGGCTGATGGCGTCCCCGGCGTAGTCCGTGAACAGGCTGACGCTGTAGGCGCTGGACACCAGGGCTGGGAACTCGGCCAGTGCCCGCTCCCAGGGAAGGTTTTCCAGGACCCGTTGCCGCATCTGGAAGCTCGGCCGGACCGACAGCTCAAGACCGGTGACGATTCCCAGGGCGCCGAGGCCCACTACGCTGCCCAGGAAGGCGTCACCGTCCTCGCGGGACAAGGACACCTGCTCCCCGGACGGGCGGACCAGGTCGATGCGTTCGACGGCGCCGGCCAGGGAGGGGTTGTCCACGCCCGAGCCGTGCGTCCCGGTCTGGATGGCGCCGGCAACCGAGATGTGCGGCAGGGAGGCCAGGTTGTGGATGGCCACGCCGGACTTCTCCAGCGTGCGGCACAGGGCGCCATAGCTGACGCCGCCGCTGACCCGCACGGTCTGGCGCGCCGAATCCAGCTCAATCTCCTGGGGGAGTGCATCCAGCAGGATGTGCACGCCGTCGGTGTCCCCCACCCGGTTGAACGAGTGCCGGGAGCCCAGGGCTTTGATGCGTGCGGCGCCGGCAACCACCCCGGCCAGGCCGGCCACGGAGTCCGGGCGGTGGACTTCAGTGGAGGAGTACTCGAGGTTGCCTGCCCAGTTCTTCATTGAATCGCTTTCCGGTGGAGGGTGTGGATCCCACGCTACTTGGCATCAGAAAGTTGTCAAGAGTTTCGTAAACTTTAGCTGGTGCGTGAAGCCGTGGGTCACTGGTGACCACAGTCTATATCGTTGTAAATTAGCCTCATGACACTCGCGAAGACGCCGCCGATGGGCTGGAACAGCTGGGACTGCTACGGCACCACCGTCACGGAGGAGGAGGTCCTGGCCAATGCAGCCTTTATGGCCAGGCACCTGCTGCCCCACGGCTGGGACACCGTGGTGGTAGACATCCAGTGGTACGAGCCCGCGGCCCGCGCCGGCGGATATAACGACGGAGCTGTCCTCGAGCTGGACGGGTTCGGACGGCAACTCCCGGCCCTCAACCGCTTCCCCTCGGCTGCGGACGGGCGCGGGTTCAAGCCCCTCGCGGACCTGGTCCATGGCATGGGGCTGAAATTCGGCCTCCACATCATGCGCGGCATTCCCCGGCAGGCGGTCCGGGACCGCCTGCCGGTTGAAGGCACCGATGCTACTGCGGACCAGATTGCGGACCTCGCCTCCACCTGTGAGTGGAATACGGACAACTACGGCCTGGACCACCGGCACCCCGGCGCGCAGGCCTACTACGACTCACAGGTGCGGCTGTTTGCGGAATGGGGCGTGGATTTCGTCAAGGCCGACGACATGCTGGGCCCGTACTTCGCTGCTGAGATCGCCGCGTACCAGGCCGCGATCGTGCGTTCCGGCCGGGAGATGGTGCTGAGCCTGTCGCCCGGCCGCGCTCTGTCCCTCGCGCATCTGGAACACCTGCGTGGAAATGCCCAGATGTGGCGGGTTTCGGATGACCTGTGGGATGTGTGGGACGACGTCGAAGCCCAGTTCGCCCGGATGGCCCGCTGGGCCCCGTACCAGCAGGAGGGCGCCTGGGCGGATGCCGACATGCTGCCGGTGGGCCGGATCGCCCTCCGGGCCGAACGTGGCGGCGACCGGCTGAGCCGGTTGACCATGGACGAGCAGCGGACCATGCTGACCCTCTGGTGCATGGCGCGCTCACCGCTGATGCTGGGCTGCGACCTGCCGACGTCGCCGCCGGACACGCTCGACCTGCTGACCAATCAGGACCTCCTGGACGTCCTGAAAGCGAGCCGGAACAACCGCGAACTGCTCCGCGACGGCGACCTGGTGCTGTGGGCAGCGGAAAGTACGACGACGGAGGACCGGTTCGTGGCGGCGTTCAACACCGGGACGGCGGACCTGGTGCGGACAATTCCGCTGGGTGACCTGGGGGTGGGTGCCGATGATTCCTCCGGGAAGGCCCGGGAGGCATGGAGCGGGGATGACGCCACGACGGTGTTCAAGGATGCAATGCCCGCCCTCGAGGTGAAGCTGCCGGCTCATGGGACGCAGCTGTTCCGCTTCACGGCACCCTGAGGGCAGGTGCCTGCTGACCGCTCCAGTGGGGCGGACCTGTCAGGCCCGGCGGGAGCAGCGTCGTGCTGCTGCCCCGGGCGGCGTTGAGCTGCGGCTGGGTGAGGAACAACGCAGCGGTGAGGTCGGCGCCGTCGAGCCTCGCGTCCCGGAGGTCCGCTCCCAGCAGGTCCGCGCCCGCGAGGTCGCTGCTGCGCAGGTCTGCGGCAATCAGGCAGGCACCCCGCAGCTCCGCCCCGCACAATGTCCGGCCGCGCAGGTCCCTGCCGGCGAGGTCGGCGCCGGGGCGCAGTGCGGCATCCTGCCGGTGGGCTCCCGCGGCAAAGTAGCCCGCGCGCACCTCCTCGCTCACCCCCAGGAGGATGGTCCTGACCCCTGAGTGGAGGCTCTCGAGATCACAGGTGAGGAGCCCGGGCAGGGGACCGTGGCAAAGGTCCGCGATCATGGTCCGGAGCTCCCTCGCCTCCCGCGCGGCGTCGGCGTCGTACGTTTTCTCCTGTGCCTCGGCCAGGTGCCAGAGCATCTCGTGCAGCTGCCGCATGACCTTGAATGCGGCGAACATGTCCTGCCGCGAGTCGGGGGCGTCCCGCCAGCTGATGCCTGCGAACAGTTGCTGGGACACCGCCTGGCCGGCCCCGAAGCAGTCGAAAACCGTGCAGCCGCGGAATCCGCGGGGCCGCAGCCGGTCATGGATGGTGCAGGAGAAGTCCTGGTCCAGGTTCGGACAGGGTGTGGCGGCGGGCTTGTCGATGGCAAAATCCGCGGACCGGGCGAAGCCGAAGGCGGTGCAGCACAGCGCGAAGCAGTTGCCGCAGTCCGGGCGGAGGGTATCCCGTCCGAGGCTCCGTGCGGTGCCTGGCTGGTGTGGTGTGGCGCTGTACATGGGTTCTCCCGACAGGTACGGAGGGGGAATCGCTGCGGACAGGATACTCCCGGCAGGCCTGGCTGTCAGCCAGCCTTGACGAGGGGGAGTTCGTCCCAGTGGGTGGTGTAGCGGGGGGAGAGCATGTCGCGTTTCATGGTCCAGTCCGGCCCGCCCCGGATGCCGGCGTGGCCCAGGCCGATGGAGCCGCGGCCGTACCGGCGGGTGACGTCTTCCAGCAGGGTGCCGATGTGGCGTTCCTCGTGCGGGTTCTCGAACAGTGCCAGCGGTGCCTGGTTGCCGGTGGGCCGCAGGTCGGTGACCATGATCCCGGCCCTGGCGTACTTGATGCCCTCGTCGATGCGGGGCAGCAGGGCGTGGGCGGCCCTGGTCAGGATCACCGGGTCCGCGGTGGGCATCGGCAGCGGCACGCAGACGGAGGGGTAGGAGGTGTCCTTCGGGTTGAAGTGGGAGGTGCCGGCGAACGCGGTGAGGACCTTGGCCTGCAGCCCGTGTTTGGCCAGCCGGGCGCTGGGCCTGCTGGCCGTAGACGCTCAGGACCTGCCGCAGCCCGGCCGCGGTGGTGATCGGCGTGGCGAAGGAGCGGGAGAAGATGAGCTGGTCCCGGCCGATCCGTTCCTCCTCCATGCGGGATGCAGGGGGTGCCCTGCAGTTCCAGGACGGTGCGCATCATGACCACGGAGAAGCGGTCCCGGATCATGCACCGGATCGGCCCGGGCCAGGTCCAGGATGGAGTGGATGCCCAGCGCGTTCAGCCGCTTGGTCAGCCGGGCGGCGACGCCCCAGATCTCGATCGACGGACAGCCGGCCCATCAGCGCCTCCCGCTCGGTCGGCGGGGACGGAGTCCCAGTGGCAGACGCCGTCGAAGGCCGGGTTGTTCTTGGCCCATTTGTTGGCCAGCTTCGCCAGGGTCTTGGTCGGGGCGATCCCGACGCAGACCGGGCACGCCGACGTTGCCGCCGGACGGCGGCCTTCATGGTCCGGCCCAGCGCGCAGCAGCTCGTCCGGGGTGCCTTTGACGCCGAGGAAGGCCTCGTCGATGCTGTAGACCTCCAGCCAGGCCGAGTAGCGGCCGAGCAGCTCCATGACCCGGGCGCTGATGTCGCCGTAGAGCTCGTAGTTGCTGGACAGGGCGACCAGGCCCCATTCCTTGGCCCGCGGGGCGAGCTTGAACCACGGCTCACCCACGGCGATGCCGAGGGCCTTGGCTTCGGGGGAGCGGGTGACGGCGCAGCCGTCGTTGTTGGACAGGACCACCAGCGGGCTTGCCCTCCAGGGACGGGTCGAAGGCCCGCTCGGCGCGAGGCGTAGAAGCAGTTCACGTCCACGTGGGCGATCTGCGGCATCTGCCGCATCGGTGCCGGCTTGGCCATGGCGGGCCTCAGACATGGTGCAGGCACCGGGTGGCGACGCCCCAGATGGTCAGGTCCGACAGAGGCCGGCACCCGGATGTCCGGGTACGCCGGGTTCTCCGCCTGCAGCACCACGCCGGCGGCGCGTGATCCGCAGCCGCTTGATGGTCAGCTCCCCGTCCAGGACCGCGATGACCACGGAGCCGTCCTGCGGTTCCAGGGCCCGGTTGACGATCAGTTCGTCGCCGTCGCTGATCCCGGCGCCCTCCATGGAGTCCCCGGACACCCGCACCACGTAGGTGCTGGTGATGTCCTTGATCAGGTGCTCGTTCAGGTCGATCCGGCCGTCAAAGTAGTCCTGCGCCGGCGACGGATACCCGGCCGCGACCGGCACCGGAGAGATCAGCACCGACAACAACGACATGCCCGCATCTATCACGCGGGGACCGACAACAACGCCCACAACACACCTTTATTCGAATATATGTTCGATACTTCAGTGTACAGCCCGGCGGTGACAATGCGCCTTCTCCACCCGACCGCAAGGGGACCGGTGCCGTGCAGGAGGCCTGGTGAAGAGCCGATGCCTGCCAGCGATGATTAGGGCAGACTGGTGGCGTGAGCGCAATCCCGTGGGTGCTGCATGTTGATCTGGACCAGTTCATCGCCGCTGTTGAAGTGCTGCGGCGGCCGGAGCTTGCCGGCAGGCCGATCATTGTCGGCGGCCGCGGCGACCCCACCGAGCGCGCGGTGGTGTCCACAGCGTCCTATGAAGCCAGGGCGTTCGGTGTGGGGTCCGGGATGCCGTTGCGGATAGCCGCCCGGAAGGTACCCGACGCCGTGATCCTGCCCGTCGACCAGGAGGCCTACCTCGCCGCGTCCGAAACGGTGATGGCCACCCTGCGCGCGCAGCCCGGCGCCACGGTGCAGGTCCTGGGCTGGGATGAAGCGTTCGTAGGCACTGAGTCAGAGGACCCGGAAGCCTACGCCCGGCGGGTGCAGTCCGCCGTCCTGGAACGGACACAGCTGCATTGCAGCGTGGGCATCGGCGACACCCTGGTCCGGGCCAAGGTGGCCACGGGCTTCGGCAAACCGGCCGGCGTCTTCCGCCTGACGAAGGCGAACTGGCTCGAGGTCATGGGCGGCAGGCCCACCAAGGACCTGTGGGGCGTCGGAACCAAAGTGTCTGCCCGGCTGGCCAAACTCGGCATCACCACTGTCGCCGAGCTCGCCGCTGCCGATCCCCTGGATCTGGTGCCGGAATTCGGTCCCAGGATGGGACCCTGGTACGCGGAGCTGGGACGTGGAGACGGCACCAGCGTGGTGGACGACACGCCATGGGTTGCCCGTGGGCACAGCCGGGAGACAACCTTTCAGAGCGATCTCACCGAGCCTGTCCAGGTGGACGACGCCGTCAGGGAGCTGACAGCCCGCGTCCTGGAGGACGTCGTGGCCGAAGGGCGGCCCGTGGTGGGACTGACCCTGAAAGTTCGGTACGCGCCCTTCTTCACCAAGACCCACGCGCGGAAGATTCCCGAGACATTCGACCGGAACAGCATCCTGGAGCGCGCCCTGGACCTCGCAGCGGCCATCGAGCCCGGCCGTCCGATCCGGCTGCTGGGCCTCCGGGCTGACATGGCCATGCCCGACGACGCCCGGAAGGGCCATACGCCGACGCGCGGCGGCTGGTGACGGCCTCAGTGCCGCCGGTTATCGCCTACGGGGAGGCGGGCCCGGCGTCGTGTTTCTCCGGACGGTCGCCCGCGACGGCGGCATGGGCGTTGCCTTCTTCGTGCCCGCCCTTCTTCTTGCCGAACGGCAGCACCTTCAACAGCGGCTGCACCACAGCCATCACGACCAGGCCCCAGGCGAGTCCGAGGACGGCCGAGCACAGCGTGTTCACCAGCCAGCCCAGGAAGCCGCCCACCACCGCGATCCCCGCGGCAGGCTCCTCAAGGACGTGGACAAGGTCATACGGGGCGTGCCAGCCCAGGTCGTGTGCGCCCTGCAGCATGATGTGGCCACCAACCCACAGCATGGCCACCGTCCCCACAATGGTGATGGCCGTCAGCACGGCGGGCATGCCCTTGACCAGCAGCTCGCCGAAGCGCTGCGACCCCGCGGAGTCCTTGGTGGTCAGGTGCAGGCCGATGTCGTCCATCTTGACGATGAGAGCTACGGCGCCGTAGACCAGCACCGTGATCGCCAGGGCCACGACGACCAGGATGAACGCCCGGACCCAGATGGACTCGGCGGACACCTCGTTCATGGAGATCACCATGATCTCGCAGGACAGGATGAAGTCGGTGGTGATGGCACCCTTGGTGACCTTGGCCTCTGCCTCGGGGCCCCGGTCAACGGCCGGCGCGTCTTCCTCGGCCTCGTGGTGGCCGCGGAGCTTGTGCCAGATCTTCTCGGCACCTTCGTAACAGAGGTAGGTGCCGCCCGCCATGAGGATGAACGGAATAGCCCCCGGCAGGAAGGCGCTGATGAGCAACAGTGCCGGAAGGATGATCAGCAGTTTGTTCCGGAGGGAGCCCCAGAAGATCCGCTTGATCATGGGCAACTCACGGGAAGGGTCCGCCCCGGAGACGTACTGCGGGGTGACGGCGGCGTCGTCGATGACCACACCCGCCGCCTTCGCCCCTGCCTTGGCCGCTCCGGCAGCGATGTCGTCCACCGAGGCGGCCGCTATGCGGGCCAAGGCTGCGACGTCATCGAGCAGGGCGACGAGACCGCCGCTCACAGACTGGTCCCGCGCTGGGTAAGGGCGGACGGCTGGGGGTGGAAGGCTCGGTCGAGGCACATGATCGGCATGCTTGAAGTATATGGTGGCCGAGTGCCCGCCAAGGGCGGTCCGGCCCGCCCGGCTGCCTCAGGCGTTGTCGATCCAGTAGCGGCGCTTCCCCTTGCGGGTGTCTTCGTACACACCGCCGTTCGCCTCGATGGTGCGCTGGGAAGCTACATTCGCGTCATCGCAGGTGAGCAGCACCCGCCCGATTCCGAGTGCCTGGGCGATGGGCAACGCCTCGGCCAAGGCGGCCGCTGCGTGACCGCGGCGCCTGGCAGCGGGCCTGACGCTGTAGCCGATATGGCCGCCTTCATTAAGGAGGAAATCGTTCAGCCGGTGCCTGATGGCCAGCGAGCCAAGGAACGTTTCACCCTCCATGATCCACAGATACGTGCAGGGCACGAACCTGTCCTCCCGGGGAGTCTCCGGCAACGCGTCCTTGAGGAGAAAATCCACGAACCGGCCGAACGTCCCGGGATTGTGGAGTTCGTCAAGGTCCCAGCCGTCCGCGCCCCCGCCGTCCCGGCGGGTACCGTCGAATTCCGCGGCGGCCTCCAGCCAGGAGGAATGAAAACGTGCGTCCGGAGCGATGAGGCGAGGCATCCCAAAATCGTAGCCCAGGTCCGGAAAGTTATTCCGGGCGCGGACCGGAGTCGGCAGCAGCAGTATCCTGCTCGGCGAGCTTGCGGGCGGCGATGATCCCATCCCTCGTCCCGGCCCGGATGACCCCGTACAGGACGTAGAAGAAGATGGCCCCAAATACTGCGGTCAGGACGATGTCCATGCGTTGTTCCCCCAAAAGCGTGCTCATAGTCGATCCTCAAGACTACGGTGGCGGCGCCGCGCCCTCCGGCAGCGGACTAGCTTTCCAGCGGGTCAGGTGGCGTGAGGCCCACGAAGGGCGCAAGCCGCGATTCGAACTCTTCCCTGTCTTCCGCGGCCAGGAGGCCGTTGGCCCCGTAGCCCAGCGCCACGGTATTCAGCTGCCACTGTGATCCTTCGGGTGGCCGGAGCCGGTCCTCGAAGGTGCCGCCGGTGTCCTTCGAAAGATCCTGGAACCTGAAGGAAAGCCACTGTCCTGCCGGGCCAAGCGCCATGCCGGAGACAATGACCTGCCTGTCCGGCGTGGGCCCGCCGAGGTCGCGGACACGGTCCTCGGCCGACCAGCGCTCCAGCGCATCGATGGCGGGAGCCCCGTAGCCGTACCGGCCGGCCACCTCCCCGATGATGCCTATGGCCCGCTGTTTGTCAGCCCACGCCTGCGGCACGGAGGTGCTCTGGGCTTCGGGGCCGTTGACGTTCGTCAGGAGCGACATGCCGCCGTAGTGGTTTTCGATGGGTGCATGGAACGGATTGCGGCCGCCCTGCCCTTCAACCGGCGCCCATTCAAGAACCAACTCCTCCGAGAGGGCAGCCTTGATCTCGGCGATCATTGCCTCTCCCGCGCTGTACCCTTCCGCGGGTGTGGGGCCGTCCAGGAGCTCCCTTGGATCAACTCCTGCGACGCCCGGGTAGTCGCGCCAGTACACGGTGCGTTCGTTCCCGCGGGCGTCCGTAACCACCGTGGTCCGGCCGATCGCCTGGCCCACCATGTGCTGGCCTGCCATCACCACGGGAACCGCAACTATCCCTCCAACAAGAAGAATCGCCGCCGGGATCCACCACCGGCGGCGGTACTGCATCGTGACCTGTGGCATTGCCAGCACCCCCATACTGTTGTAGCAACGACACTACATGGCACGGCTAAGGGGCCGACGGTGGCTGGGGAGCGTGGCCTGGTCTCACCCTGAGGCCATCTCACCGCCGGCCCCGGCATGTACCCCAAACCCCACCTTGGGAGAACAGCGGCTGTTCCGGCAGCAAGGCGGCCGGTCCAGTCCAAAAATCCTGCTTCTAATCTAAGCCCGCGGCGGCAAAACCGCACGGGCCACTTTTGCGCAGCCCGCTTTCGCGAAGCGTACGACGGCGGCCGGTCAGGCCGTGCGGTCCACCGCCTTCAGGATCGCCTGGCCGAGTTCGGCCGGCCTGGTGAACTGCGGCCAGTGCCCGGTGGGCAGGTCCACGTACTCAACGTCCCGGACGCGGGCAAGTTCCGCCACGTACGGGTGGCCCGCGTCAATCCACTCCGTCAGCAGCGACGACGGAAACTCACACGCGATCACGGTGGCAGGGACGTCATAGCGGCGTTCGTCATGCAGGTGCTGTTTGTCGTAGGCCGCGCCCTTGGGCTGCGGGATGGCGCGGGCGCGGAACTTCGTCCGCAGTTCGTCGGTCAGGTCCGTGAGGTCTTCCTCGTCGAAACCGTCCCACGGCGGGAGTGGAATGTCGTCGCCGTCGGCAGGAAGTTCGTCATTGATGACGCCGCCCTCGCCGAGCGGTCCGCTGTCCACGAAAATGTTCCGCGCCACCCGGTCCGGCCTGGCATCGGCCACCCCGTGGATGACCGCGCCGCCGCCGGAGTGGCCCACCAGGACCACTTTGCCGTCCAGGGAATCAACTTTCTCCACCACGGCATCGATGTGGGTCTGCAGGCCAATGCCGGCCCGCGGGGCATCTACGGACTCCAGGCCGGGGAGGGTGATCGGATGTACCCGGTGGCCCGCGGCTTCCAAAGGAGGGACCACCTCATCCCACGACGATGCGTCCAGCCAGAAACCGGGTACCAGGATGATGTCCATGACCGAACCTTACCGGCGCTTCTGCCGCCCCTCAAGGGTCACGGCAAGGGTCACAGCAAGGGGAGAGCATCAGGCCTGGGCGGACGCGGGCCCGCGCATCAGCGAACGGAGGTGGTCACCCCGGCAGGGGATGGCGGCGTCCACCAAAGCCCGGCTGTGCTCATGGGCCGGGCTGGCGAAGAAAGCCTGCGTTTCCGCGACCTCAATCACGCGGCCGTCCAGCAGCACGGCCACACGGTCGCACATGTACCGGACCACGTCCATGTCATGGGAAATGACGATCAGCGACAGCCGGTGGTCCCGCTGCAGCCGCAACAACAGGTTCAGGACCGTGCGCTGGGTCAATGCGTCCAGCGCGGAGGTGGCCTCGTCGCAGATCAGGACCCGCGGGTCCAACAGCAGCGCCCGGGCGATCGTGGCACGCTGCAGCTGCCCACCCGAGCACTGCCCCGGCCGCCTGTCCAGCATGGCGTTGTCCAGTTCCACCTCGGCCATGACGTCAGCGATCCGGCGCGCCCGGGCTGCAGCAGTGAGACCGGGCCTCCGCAGCAGCGGCGCCTCCAGGCTGGCCAGCAGCGTCATCCTCGGATCGAAGGAGCTGTGCGGCTCCTGGAACACCAGCTGGACGGCGGTGGCCTCCGGCGTTCTGCCATCATCCGCCAGATGCCGGGTGATGGTGCCCCGGGTGGCCTTCTCCAGACCGACGACGGCACGCGCCAGGGTGCTTTTCCCCGAGCCTGATTGTCCCAGGATGCCCAGGATTTCCCCGCCCTTCAGCTCCAGGCTGACGTCCTCGAGGACGGTGTGCCTGCGGCGGCGCGGCCCGAAGGTCTTATGCAGTCCTGCGAGGGTCAGGACGTCCCGCTCGGCAGGCGCCGGCCGCCGCCGGGAGTCCGGCGCCAGGTGCGACGCCGCGAGCAGCTCGCGCGTGTACTCCCGCTGCGGGGCGGCCAGGACCCGGGCGGTGGGACCGCTTTCGACGATGCTGCCGGCATCCATCACCAGCACGCGGTCAGCGAACGGAGCCACGGAGGCAATGTTGTGGGTGATGTACAGGACGCCCAGCCCCCGCTCCCGGCGCTCGCGGTCCAGGAGCTGGAGGACCTGGCGTTCGAGCATTTTGTCCAGTGCCGACGTCGGTTCGTCAGCCAGCAGGAGCTGGGGACGGCCGGCAAGGGCGACGGCGGTCATGGCCCGCTGGGCCATCCCTCCGGACAGCTGGTGGGGATACGCGCGGAAACCCCTGACGGGATCGGCGAAGCCGACTTCGTGGAGCATTTCCACGGCGGCATCCCGGGCCTTGGCCCCACGCAGGCCGGAGTGGATCAGCAGCGGCTCCAGCAGGTGCCGGCCCACGGTCCGGTTGGGGTTGAACATGCGCTTGGGCTGCTGGAACAGCATCCCTACCCGGCCGCCGCGGACCGCATTGAGATCTGCTTCCGCTGCGGCGGTGACATCCACGGAGCCAGCCCGGATGGAGCCGGACGTGATGCCCAGCTGCGGCGGCAGCAGGCGCAGGCAGGACAGGGCAGTAAGGGTCTTTCCTGATCCGGAGCCTCCCACCAGAGCCACGAATTCGCCCGCGGCGACGGACAGCGACACGTCCCGGACGAGGGCAGCCTGCCCGGCACCTCCGGGCGCTGCGGCACCCGTGCCCGTGCCGCCGTCGTGCGTTGCCGGGGCCGAGAGGTTCCGGACCTCCAGGCCGCGGATTTCCAGCACGTTGTCCTTGCCGCTCATCGTGCCTCCGCGGCGGGCAGGAGCAGCGGCCCGGCTGCCATGTGGGCCGCGCGCTGGCCCAGCAATGTCACGCACAGGGCAACCACAAAGATCGCCAGGCCCGGCGCGAGGATTCCCAGCGGGGCGCGTTCGGTGTAGGGCTGAGCGGCGGCCATCATGGAGCCCCAGTCGGACTGCGGCGGCTGCACACCAAGGCCCAGGTAGGACAGGGCGCCCACGCTGATCAGCAGCTGGCCGAACCGCAGCGTGGCCTGGCCCAGGACGGGGGCGGCCAGGTGCGGAATGACGTGCCGGAAGACGATGAACGACGGCGGGCAGCCCACCACCCGGGCGGCCTCCACGAAGCCTCGGCTCGACACGTCATAGGCAAGGGTCCGTGCCAGCCGGGCGAAAGGCGTCCAGCCGGTAATGGTCAGCGCCAGCAGGAGCGGCCCGAATCCTGTGCCCAGCGTGGCCACGACGAAGAGCGCCACCACCATTTCGGGAACAGCGAGCAGTACGTCGTTGGTGCGGGTCAGGAATTCGTCCAGCCAGCCGCGGCGGCGGGCAGAGAGTACCCCGGCGGCGACGCCGAGGACACAGGTCAGTACGGTGGCCAGCGCGGCCACGGACATGGAGAACCGGCCGCCTTCCAGGAGCCGGCTCAGGGTGTCGCGGCCCAGGTGGTCCGTTCCCAGCCAGTGCTCGGCGGAGGCCGGGGCCAGGCGCACTGCAAGGTTCTGTTCAGAGGGCGGGTACGGATAGATCCACGGTGCAATGAGCACCGCCAGGACCACGACGGCGAGCACCGCACCCGCCGCGACGGTTGCAGCTCCGCGCCTCGTCGTCGGTCGGTTCAGCCCAGCCCGCTTACGCATAGCTGCCCTCCACAGCCGGGCTGAGGAACCGGTGCACGAGGTCGGCGACGGTGGTCACGGTGACGGCAAGGGCCACCACCACCACAACCCCGCCCTGCGCCAGGGGAATGTCGCTGTTGATGACGGCGTCGAACAGCAGCCTGCCCATGCCCGGCACGGCGAAGATGACCTCCACGATCACTGAGCCGCCCAGCAGCCCGGCAAACCAGACGGCGAACAGGGTGGACAGCGGAACCAGCCCGTTGGGAATGACATGCTGCAGGACCGCCTGGGCCTGGCTCAGGCCCCGTGCCCGGGCGGCAGGAACGTGTTCCGCGGCGGCGGCATCGATCATGCCGGACCGGACAGCCGACGTGAAGTAGCTGATGGGGCGCAATGCCAGGGTGACGGCCGGCAGCACCATGGATGCCGGGCCTGCCCAGCCCGCGGACGGAAGGACGGACAGGTTCAGGGCGAACACCAGCACCAGCACCGGGGCCACCCAGTACTCAGGCATGGCAATAAAGGACTGGGTCACGGTGGTGATCACCCGGTCCGTTGTTTTCCCCTGCCTTAGTCCCGCAGCGATCCCCAGCGGCAGGGACACCACGACGGCCAGTCCCAGGGCCAGGATGACCAGGCTGAGCGTCACGGCCAACGCCGGAAGCACCTGGTCCGCCACCGGCGTCCGGCTGACGTGGGACAGGCCCATATCGCCGGTGGCAATGCGGCCCAGCCAACGGAGGTACTGCACGGCCAACGGGTCCTGCAAACCCAGGCTGAGGCTCAGCGACTGCACTGCCGCGTCATCCACCACATCCCCGGAGACCCGCGACCTGATGATCTTCCGCACGGGGTCCCCGGGCGTGAAATACGGGATCAGGAACACTGCGAAAGAGGACACCACAACGGCTGCCACCAGCGTGGCTGTTCTCTTGGCAATGAAGGGGAGCATGGCGGAGCTTCGTGGCTAGGAACCGGATTTGGCGGTCGTGGCCGTCAGGACGTAGCGGGACAGCGGGTCCTGGACATAGCCCAGGACGTTGCTCCGGACGGCGTCCGTTGCCTGCTCGTTGACCAGCCAGACGTTCACGGCCTGATCGGAGAGGATCTGTCCGGCCTCGGCGTAGAGCTTGTACCGTTCGTCGGCGTTGACCGTCTTGGCAGCCTCAGCCACGATCCGGTCGTAGTCCGGGTCGCAGAAGTGGCTGAGGTTGTAGCTTCCGGAGCACGTGTAGTCAGCGGTCAGGAAGCCGATGGGATCGGCGATGTCGATCAGGCGGTTCCGCTGGCTGAGGAGCATGTCATAGTTACCGGCCAGGACGGCCGGTTCAGCCGCCGCGTACTCCTTGGCCTGGATGCTGACGGGAACGCCCACGGCCTTCAGGTTCTCCTGGATGACCGCGGCAACGTCCGCGAACTCGGCCCGCTCCACGATGGCGATAATCTCCAGCGGCCGGGCCGCGGTGTACCCGGCCTCGCTGAGCAGCTTCTTCGCAGCGTCCAGGTCCTGCTTCGGGGCGTCCTTCGCCTCACCGGCCCACGGCTCGGACGGTGCGAACACGCCGGTGGCGGGGAGGGCGGCCCCCTCGTAGACGCTGGCGGCCAGTGACTCGAGGTCCAGGGAATCCCGGATCGCGGTGCGGACGTCCACGTTGTTCAGCGGTTCCCTGCCGTTGTTCAGGTACAGGGTGGCCGTGCGCGGCGAATCGGCCTTGAGGACCTTCACGCCGTCGGCGTTTTCAAGCGGTGACAGGCTGGCCACGGGAATGGAGAGGGAAATGTCGGCTTCGCCGGTCTGGACCTGGGCGGCCCGGGTGGCGCCGTTGGTGATGAAGCGGACTTCGGCACCGGCGAGCTGCACGTCGCCGCCCCAGTAATCGTTGTTGCGCTCAAGGGTGAGTGACTGCTGGGACACCTCGGACGCCGGGGTGAACGGCCCCGTGCAGGTCCCGAAAGGATCCAGGTTCTCTCCCTCGTAGGCAGCAGGGGCGAGGATTCCGGCGTTGACGCTGGCCAGCCGGTAGGGGACCAGCGGGCTCTCCGTGGGAGTGGTGACGCGGACGGTGGTGGCATCGAGCGCCGTCACCGCACTGACCATCTTGCTGTTGAAGGCCCGGGCCGGAACGGTGGCTGCCAGGACGTGGTTCAGGGCCCCGGCCACAGTCTCTGCCGTCAGGGCGGTGCCGTCCTGGAATTTCACGCCTTCGCGGATGGTGAAGTCCCAGTCGAGCGGGCTGGACTGCTTCCACTCGGTGGCGAGCATGGGCACCACCTCGCCCTTGGCGGCGTCGTAGCTGGTCAGCGTCTCCAGGCAGCCGGAGAGTGACAGTACGTAGGCGGCATCGGATTCGAGGGCCCAGTTGGCCACCGGTGCGCGGAAGTTGTCCACCACAATCCGTTGGGTGGTGTCTGCCGTGGGGGCAGCCGTGCCCTCCTGGGCCTGGCCGCCGCTGAAGCCGCAGCTTGTCAGGGTGAGGAGGGCGACAGCGCCCAGGGTGATGCGGAACCGGTTGACTGGAAGCACGAAAAAACCGCCTGGCAGGACCCGAGGGGACATCGGGTGGGAAATGGGGACTACTTAGGTTAGCCTTGCCTGCCGGAAAAGCGTGAATCCCGGCCCGCCGGCCGCCGTAACACGCCATGCAGCAGCGCCGCGCAGTGTGTGGCGGCGGCCGGGAGCCCCCAGCTGTCCCGCTCCGGAACGTCCCTCCTGCCGCCGCTACTTCACGGAAAGCCCGACGGCGGCGGTGGTCACCTTGCCGTGGGCGTTGTGGAAGACCGCCCTGACCTGCAGCCCGTCCTGGCCAGTGGAAACGGCCGCAAACTCCAGCGTGGAGCGGTAGGTGCCTTCGTCGGTCCGGCTGGTGGCCGGCCGGGTTCCCGCCGCCTGCCAGGTGGTGCCGCCGTCGGACGATGTTTCCCATACCGCGACCGGACCCGGGGTCCCGGTGGCCGTGGCGCTGAAGGATGCCTTCTTGCCCGCCTTGGCCGTCGTGGCCTTGGGCTGTTTCTGTACCGTGGGCAGTTCGACGGACTGGTTAAAGACCGGCCAGCCGTCCTGCCATTGGATCTTCTGCAGGCCGAGGGTGGGGAAGTAGGGGGCCAGCTCATTGGACGCGTCGTAGTAATGGAACGCGAGGTAGTCGCCGAAGACGGACTGGCCGCCGGGACCGGTGATGGCCCCGTGCGAATCGAGGACCACCGACCCGCCGCCGCCGAACATGTCGCGGCCGTCCTTGTCCAGGTAGGGACCCTTAACCGAGGCGGAGCGTCCCACCGCCACCTTGTACGTGGAGTCGGCGCCGCGGCAGCAGGAGTCGAAGGAGGCAAAGAGGTAGTAGTAGCCGTCGTGTTCGGTGATGTACGGGGCCTCGATGGGGTTGCCGGGCATGAACCGGTCCGCTATGTTCACTGTTTTGGACTGCCAGCCTTCCACCGGCTTGCCCGTGGGCCACTCGAGCGGGACCAGGAAGATGCCGTACCAGAACGATCCGATCGCCATGTAGGGGGTACCGTCGGCATCCTCGATGATCCCGGCGTCGATCGCGTTGAACGTTTTGCCGGGGTTGGTCGGATCCAGTCCAGTGGCCGGGGAGGACACCACCAGGCCCTGGTCCACCCACTCATAGTCGGGATCGCTGGGATCCAGGGTGGTGTTGGTGGCCAGGGCCGTGAGGGAGTTGTATCCGCCAAAGCGCGACGCCGAGTAGTACAGGTAGTAGGTCCCGTTGTGTTCGGTGATTTCAGGTGCCCAGAGATTGCCGGGGAGCTCGCCGTCGGAGAAATGCTCATCGATCCAGGCGGGGATCCTGTCCCAGACGGTACCGGTGTACTCCCAGGTGGTTCCTGCGTCGTGGGAGGACCAGATCTGGATGGTGCCGCCGTTCTCCCGGTTCACGAGGCCTGTGGAGTACACGTACCAGGTGCCGTCGTCGGCGATGATCAGGGCGGGGTCGTGGATGGGCGAGGTCTGGCCCACCACGGTCTTGCCGCCGGAGAGGTTTGCCTGAAGCTTTTGCTCTGTCGGTTGGCTGGTCCGGGCCGCCGGCACGGACGCGATTTCTGCTGGCAGGGGACTTGCCGCCGTCGGCAGTGCCATGGCGGTGAGGGCGATCCCGAGTGCGGCCGCGAGGCCTGCGGCGCGGAGTGCCCAAGGACGTGACTTCGTCATCACGTGGTCCTTCCAAAAGGTGGTTGCGGACTGTGGGTCGCCGGCAAGTGGATGCTCCGTACCAAACGAAACTTGCAACGTTGTAAGGAAAATATGGCATAGCGTCCCTGATCGGTCAAGGAAGCCTGCCCGGCCGAAGAATTAATCTCGATCCACACCCTTGACGCAGCGAGGACGGCTGTGTGAAGGTTTCTTACAACGTTGCAAAGGAACCGCCCCGGATGCCGGTCCGCCACCGCGGACAGTGGGGCTCCAGAACCGCACCAACCAATAAACTTGTTTGCTCCACCCAACCCGGAAGGACTGCGTGATGATGAAGTCACGTCCCATGGCCGCGACCCTGGCGCTTTTTACCGCCGCCGGCCTGATGCTCGGCGGATGCTCCGCCCCCACCGCCGGCGACGACGGCGAAAAGAAGCTGACCTTCATGTTCCGCGGGGGTGAGGATGAGAAGAAGGCCTACGAAAAGGCGGTCGGGCAGTTTGAGGCCGAGAACAACGTGGACGTGGACATCATCGTCACCACCGCGGACCAGTACGCCACCAAGCTGAAGGCGGCCATCGCCGGCAAGCAGGTTCCCGACGTGTTCTACATCGGCCCCGGAGATGTCCAGGCGTACGTCCAGAACGGGATCGTCAAGGACATCACCGACTATGTGGAGGGCTCGGACACGATCAACCTGGACAACATCTGGGAGTACGGCGTGGACAGTTACCGCTACGACGGCAAGCGTGTGGGCGAAGGTGCAATCTACGCCCTCCCGAAGGATGTGGGACCGTTCTCCTTCGGCTACAACAAGACCATGCTGGAGAAAGCCGGCATCCCCCTGCCGGACAAGGACAAGCCGTACACGTTCGACGAGTTCGTGGCTGCAGCCAAGAAGCTCACGGCGGACACCAACGGTGACGGCACCCTGGACCAGTGGGGCACCGGCCTGAACGTCCAGTGGAACCTCCAGCCGTTCGTCTGGTCCAACGGCGGCGACTGGCTCAACGAAGACCGCACCAAGGTCACTGTTGACACCCCGGAGTTCGCCGAATCCCTGCAGTGGTTCGCTGACCTGCAGAACGTCCACGGCGTGACGCCGTCCGTGGCGGAGGCGCAGACCCTGGACACCTACCAGCGCTGGATGAAGGGAGAGATCGGGTTCTTCCCCATCGCCCCCTGGGACCTCTCCACCTACCAGAAGCTGGGCTTCGAGTGGGATGTCATCCCCTACCCGGCCGGGGAGTCCGGCGAGACCGCCAGCTGGATCGGAACCCTGGGCATCGCCGTCGCCGAGAGCACCAAGCACCCGGAGGACGCCGTCAAACTCGTAGAGTTCCTGGCCACCAACAAGGAAGCCCAGCAGAGCCTGGTGGACGCCGGAATCCAGATCCCCAACCTCAAGGACATGGCGGAAACCTGGGCCGCTGACACCACCACCAAGCCGGCCAACAAGGCTGAGTTCCTGGAGATCGTCAAGGACTACGGCCGGGCGTTGCCCGGCGGTAACACCTACAACGCCGAGTGGTACGACGAACTGTTCACCAACATCCAGCCGGTGCTGGACGGCAAGCAGACCGCCGCGGACTACCTCAAGGAAGCGCAGCCCAGGATGCAGGAATTCCTGGACTCCGCCAACCAGCAGTCGGGCAACTAGGAGCTGTGATCACCGGTATGACAACCATTACTCGCCCGCGACGCTCACGGCTTCACCGGAAGGAACACCGGGCTGCGCTGCTCTTCGTTGCCATACCGGTGATCGGGTTCCTCCTCTTCACGCTCTTTCCACTGCTGTTCTCCGTCTACGCCTCCTTCACCAACTGGAACGGCATCTCCGCCCCGGTCTTCAAAGGCCTGGACAACTACACCAAGATGTTCGGCGACCGCTACTTCCTGAAGTCGCTGTGGAACACCCTGTTCATGATGATCGGCATCCCCATCGGGCTGGTCATCTCACTGGCCCTGGCACTGGCCATGAACCGCAAGATGCGCGGAACCACGTTCTTCCGCACGGTCTACTACCTGCCCGTGATCTCGTCCATCGCGGCCGTCGCGATCCTCTGGCAATGGGCCTTCAACGGCGACTTCGGCCTGATCAACCAGGGGCTGGGACTGATCGGCATCGACGGTCCCAACTGGCTCCAGGACACCGCAACCGTCAAGCCCGCGCTGATCATCATGGCTGTCTGGAAGGGCCTGGGCTACTCCATGCTGCTGTACCTGGCCGCATTGCAGTCCGTGCCGCGCTACCTCTATGAGGCCGCAGCCTTGGACGGCGCGTCCGCGTGGCAGCAGTTCCGCTACATCACCATCCCCATGGTCCGGCCGGTGACGTTCTTCCTCATTGTCACCTCCATCATCGGCGGCTCGCAGATCTTCGTGGAGATCAACATCATGACCCCCACCGGCGGCCCCGAATTCGAGTCCGCCTCCATCGTCTGGTACATCTGGCAAAAGGCGTTCGACAACCTGCAGATGGGCTACGCCTCGGCCATGTCCGTGGTGCTGGGGCTGCTGGTGTTTGCCATTACCTTCATCCAGTTCCGGCTCAACCGCCGCAACCAGTTTTCGATCGATTGAGGCAGGACGCCATGTCGACACAGAACATCGTCACCACTGCGCCGCTGGAGCCCACCGCAGCCATCCCGGCCGTTGGCGGGCCAGGCCAGTCCGGCGCTTCGCCCAAGGGTGGCCAGCGGTCGGCAACAGCCGGGCTGAAGCTGGGCAACATCATCACCACCCTCATCCTCAGTGTGGGCGCCATCATCATGGTGGCGCCGCTGGCATGGACGTTCTCCACGTCGCTGAAGACCAAAGACGGCGTCTTCGAGCTGCCGCCGCAGTGGATTCCGGACCCCTTCGTCTGGGAAAACTACGCCCGGATCTGGACCGCCGGACCCTTGATGACCGGCATCCAGAACAGCCTTATTGTGGCCTGTTCGGTGACGATCATCGGCTCGCTCACCTCGGCGCTGGCTGCCTTCGCGTTCGCCAAGATGCGGATGCCGTTCAAGAACGTCCTGTTCCTGGGGCTGCTGTCCGGCCTGATGATCCCGTTCCCCACACTGATGATTCCGCAGTTCACCATCTTTGCGGGCATCGGCTGGGTGGACACCCTCCTGCCGCTGATCGTGCCGGGACTCTTCGGCAACATCATCATGATCTTCTTCCTGCGCCAGTTCCTGAACAGCGTCCCTGACTCCATTGTGGAAGCTGCCAGGATCGACGGCGCGTCCTACCTGCAGATCTTCTGGACGCTGATTATGCCCGCCATCCGGCCGGCCCTGGCCGCCCAGTTCATTCTCTGGTTCATGGCCGTCTGGAACGACTACCTGGCGCCTATCATCTACCTGAACTCGCCAGGCACCCAGACGCTGCAGCTGGTCATTGCCAACTTCAACGCCCAGTACGCCATCCAGACCGACTACCCGCTGATCATGGCCGCCTCCTTTGTTGCCCTGCTGCCGGTGCTGATCGTCTTCATTGTCTTCCAGCGCCAGATCATCGAGTCCATCGCCCTGTCCGGGTCAAAGGGCTGAACCATGCAGACCACCCAAGCCGGCAGCCGCCGGGAGATGCGGCCTTTGCCCGCCGGCGCCACCATGGACCCCGCAGGCTGGGGCGCCCGGCACGCGCATGACCCCACCGTTGTCCTCGACGACGGCACCTACTACATGTTCTCCACCGACGCGGTAGCCAATGGAGAAGATATTCCTTCAGGTGTACATATCCGGACCTCGACGGACCTGGTCGACTGGACATATGCCGGAACGGCATTGGACGGCGTCCCCGCCGCCGCCGCTGACTGGTCCGGTGCGCTGGGACTGTGGGCGCCCGAGGTGGTCCTCTGGCCTGGCGGGGGATGGCACATGTACTACTCCGCCTCCACTTTTGGCTCCAACACCTCAGCGATCGGGCTGGCCGTGGCCCCGGCGCCCGCTGGCCCTTGGCATGACCGCGGAATCGTAGTGGCCACCCGTGCGGGTGAGCATTCGCAGAATGCCATCGATGCCGCCATCACCCTTGATACGGACGGCCAGCCGTGGCTTACGTACGGATCCTTCTTCTCCGGTATCTACACCCTGCCGCTGGACCGGACGTCCGGGACGCCGCTGGTGGCCGGCGATCTTGGAACCGTCATCGCCCGCCGTCCCCCGTCCGTAGAGGGTGCGGTGGAGGGGGCCTATATCCTCTACCGCCCCGAGGAGAAGCGCTATGTCCTCTTTACGTCCTACGATTCCCTTTTCAGCTCCTACAACGTGCGGGTGGCGGTGGCCGACGCCATCACCGGACCGTACCGGGACGCGTGCGGCCGGTCCCTGACGGACCAGGCCAGCCCGCCGGCGGCCATCGGTACCAAGGTCTTGGGCAGCTACCAGTTCGACGGCGGCACAGGCTGGCTCGCGCCGGGCCATAACTCGGTGTTCACGCAGGACGGCCAGGACGGGGCACCCGAGCACTTCATGGTGCACCACGTCAGGTTCGCCGCGGACCCTGCCCAGCACGTGGTGCAGCTGCGCAGGCTGTTCTTCAATGCCGCCGGCTGGCCCGTGGTCTCACCCCAGCCGTTCGCCGGCCGGGAGACTGAAACCCTGGCTTCTCCGGAGCCGCTCGCCGGAACGTGGCAGGTAGTCCGTTTCGATCCGGACTCCACGGCAACTGTTCCGGCCGTCGCGGCAGTTCTTGAGGTCACCTCCGCCCAGCTCCAGGCCTCGGTTGGAGTCCCCATGCCTGCCCGGCTTCGCCTGCCTGACGGAGGGGGCGGTGCCGACGGTGCCCATGACCTGGATGCCGTCGTCTTCGGCTCCTGGGACTGGGCCCGCGGCCGGGCCGCCCTGTCCTTCAGCGGCATCGACCAGTCCGGCGTGGCCTGGAGCGGGACCAAGGCGGACCCGTCATGAGCGAGGCGGGCATCGGCTGGGCAGGGCGGGTAATGCAGTGGCTGGGCTTCGCCACCCGGCTGGTCCTGGTCAACATCCTGGTTGCGGCCGGAACGCTGGCCGGACTGGTGGTCTTTGGGCTGTTCCCCGCCGCGGTGGCCGGAACCACCGTCCTGGCCCGCCTGCGGGCAGGCGCTTCGGGTGGACACCTGGTGCGGGACTTCATCACGGTGTACCGCGCACAGTTCCGGCACGCCAACCTGGTGGGCAGCATCTTCTGGCTGGCCGGCGTCGTGCTTGTGCTCAATGTCCTCACCGTGCTGGGTACGTCCGCCAGTGGGCTGGCGTCGCCCGTCCCCGCAGTCCTGCTGGTCCTCTCCGCCGTGGCCGGGGTAGGCACACTGGCAGCCGCGGCCACTGCGGTGGCGGTCTGCAGCCGGTACCAGGACTCGGTAACCCGGACGTGGCGTACGGCGTTTGTGCTGCCGCTGGTCTCGCCCGTCATGAGCATCTCACTGCTGGTGACCCTGGTGGCCGTAGGAGTGCTTTTCTCCGGAATGACCGTGCTGGTGCCGCTGGTGGGTGCATCCGTCCCGCTGCTGCTGTCCGGCTGGCTGGTGGGACGCCGGCTGGCGGGACTGGAATCCGCGTATCCGGCAGAAACCCCCGCGCCGGCCACCGCCTAGAACCTCCACGCTTTCCTTCCCCTTCCAACCCCCAATTCCTACAACGTTATACAGAACAGGACTGACCGTGACCATCACCTCCGCTGCTGCTGAACAGACCGACATGGCTGTTGTGGCACCCACTGTCATCACCATCGACCGCTCCGCGGTGGTGGCCCCCGTGAACCGGCGCATCTTTGGCTCTTTCGTGGAGCACCTGGGCCGCTGCGTGTACGACGGGATCTACGAGCCCGGCCACCCCACCGCCAACGAGGACGGCTTCCGGCTGGACGTCATCGAACTCGTCAAGGAACTCGGTTCCAGCACCATCCGTTACCCCGGCGGCAACTTCGTCTCCGGTTACCGGTGGGAGGACGGCGTCGGCCCGCGCGAGCAGCGTCCCGTCCGGCGCGACCTCGCCTGGCACTCGCTCGAATCCAACCAGGTGGGCCTGGACGAATTTGCCCGCTGGTGCAAACTCACCGGCTCCGAGCTGATGATGGCCGTCAACCTGGGCACCCGCGGTATCGAAGCGGCCCTCGACCTGCTCGAATACACCAACCACCCGGCGGGTACGGCGCTCAGTGAGCAGCGCATCGCCAACGGCGCCAAGGATCCGTACAACATCCGCATGTGGTGCCTGGGCAACGAGATGGACGGCCCGTGGCAGATCGGGCATATGTCCGCGGAGGATTACGGCAAGATCGCGGCGCGCACCGCATCCGCCATGAAGACGGCGGACAAGGACCTGGAACTGGTGGTGTGCGGATCGTCAGGGTCCTCCATGCCCACGTTCGGCGAATGGGAACGCGTGGTCCTGGAGCACAGCTATGACTACGTGGACTACATCTCCTGCCATGCCTACTACCAGGAGCGCAACGGCGACCTCGGCTCCTACCTCGCGTCCTCGCTGGACATGCAGTACTTCATCGAAACCGTGGTGGCCACCGCCGACCACGTCAAGCACAAGCTGAAGAGCAAAAAGACCATCCAGCTCTCCTTCGACGAGTGGAACATCTGGTACCTGGACGAGCACCAGGCCTCCGACGAAGTCAACGATGAGTGGACCCACGCCCCGCGCCAGCTGGAGGACACCTACTCCGTGGCCGACGCCGTGGTGTTCGGCAACCTGCTGATCACGCTCCTGAAGAACCACGACCGCGTAGCCGCCGCCTCCCTGGCCCAGCTGGTCAACGTCATCGCCCCCATCATGACCGAACCGGGCGGCGACACCTGGCGCCAGACCACCTTCTTCCCCTTCTCTGTCACCTCACGCCTTGCAAAGGGCGAGGTGCTGCGCCCGCGGATCGACGCCGGCACCTACTCGACGGCGGTCTACGGCGACGCCCCGCTGGTGGATGCCGTGGCAACCGCCGACGCCGCCACCGGCGAGTCGGCGCTCTTCCTGGTGAACCGCAGCCAGACCGAGGCGATCGACGTCACCATCAACGTGTCTGACCTCAACGCCAAGGTGATCACCGAGGCGGTGACCCTGCACGATGCAGACGTCTACGCCAAGAACACCCTCGAGAACCAGAACCGGGTGGGCCTGAAGCAGCTTCCCGGTGCGGTCCTGGCGGAGGGCACGCTCACGGTGTCCCTGCCGCCCGTGTCCTGGTCCGCCGTCGCGCTTGGCTGACGTGCCTTCCCAGCCGGCAAGCTCCGCTGCCAGCCGCCCTGCTGTTCGCTTGACAGCGGTACGGCTGGCAGCGGTACTGGCCGCCGTCGTCGTCCTTGTCCTGACCGGCTGCGGCACCTCGCCAGGTGCGGCGCCGGAGGAGAAGCCAGCCGGCCTCACCGGCGACTTCTTCACCCATGACCCCGCACTGGTCCAGGGGAAGGACGGCGAGCCATGGTTCATCTACTCCACGGGCAACGGGCAGGTGGCGGACGGCAACATCCAGGTCCGCCGCTCCGACGACGGCGTGGATTGGGAGTACGCCGGCGAAGTCTGGCAGGAAAAGCCTGCGTGGCTCACGGCAGCGGTTCCCGGCGTGGACAACCTCTGGGCGCCCGAGCTGTATGAGCACCACGGCACCTGGTACCTCTATTACTCCGCGTCCACGTTCGGGAAGAACCTGTCAGTGATCGCGCTGGCCACCAACACCACGCTTGACCCGGATGATCCCGCCTACGAATGGGTGGACCAAGGACAGGTGATCTCCTCCAAGGGGGAGCGGTTCAACGCGATCGATCCCGGCATTGCTGAGGACGGCAACGGGACGCCCTGGATGTCGTTCGGTTCCTTCTGGACCGGCCTCCAGCTGGTGCAGCTGGAGTGGCCCACCGGGCTGCGGGCCGATACAGGAGAGCCCATGACCATCGCGGACCGGAAAGCCCCGCCCAATGCCATCGAAGCGCCCTACATCATGCAGCGTGACGGCCGGTACTACCTGTTCTTCTCCCGGGATTTCTGCTGCCAGGGGATGGAGAGCACGTACAACATTGCCGTGGGGAGGGCGGACAGCATCACCGGCCCGTATGTTGATGCGGACGGCAAGGAACTGCTCGACGGCGGCGGTACCCCTGTGCTGGCCACCGACGGCGGGCGCGTGGGGCCGGGCGGCCAGTCCGTCTCCGGAAACACCCTCGCCTTCCACTACTACGCGGAAGAACTTGATGGCGCCTTCCGGCTGGGGCTGGCCGATCTGGACTGGAAGGACGGGTGGCCCACCGCACGGTGGGAGTAGGGACTGCGTGCGGGCAGGAGGGGCGTTCAGCCGGCGATTTTTCTACGCAACCCCTGCCGCGGCCACTGGAGCCGGGCTAGGATGACCCGAAACGAAGCACCGGCCGAACAGGGAAAATTCTCGAGGAATCAGGTCAACACCGTGGCTGAAGCAACCGCAAATGAGAACGTGGTCAACCGGCTGATCGCGTGCATCAACGACCGCCGCATTGAGGTCATGGACGAGCTGTTCCATGACGACGCGGTGATGCATTGGCCGCAATCCGGGGAAATTGTGCGCGGCGCGGAGAACCGGAGGGGAATCTACAACGCCTTCCCGCAACTGCCCACCATCACCCCTCGGCGGATGACCAGCGGCGGGGACCTGGTGATCGCCGAAGCCCTGCTGGATTACGACGGTCCCCAGTACGAAACGGTGTTCATCTTCGAATTCCGGGACGGCAGAATCGCCAAGGAAACGGCCTATTGGAGTGAGCGCTTCGACGCACCGGAGTGGCGCGCCCAATGGGTTGAAAAGGCCTGACCGGACCCCTGCCACGCAAAGCCCTCCGGGGCCCGTGCAGCCGAGGCTGCCCCTCCGGCAGAAATGATGGGCCCACACCTCTGGTAGGAATGAGTCATGCTCCGCCTCAAGCGCATGGCCGTACTGTGCGCCGTCCTGTCGTGCGTCATTACCGGCTTTCTGTTCTGGGCGCTCCGCATGGGCGGCCAGCCGCCGGCCGTGATGTTGCCCGCGCCGCCGCAGTCCGCGGCCCGGCTTGAGGTGCTCTCAACCACCACCAGCACCCCTGCGCTGAACGTCACGAGGGTTGTTGACGGGCAGTGGCTGGCCGGCGCGGCGGCGGAAACGGGCATCCCCGCCCGGGCGCTGCAGGCCTATGCCACCGCGGCCGCCGGCGCCAGTTCGAGCAACCCGGGCTGCGGGATCGGCTGGAACACGGTGGCGGCCATTGGTTTCGTCGAGTCAGCCCACGGAACGTACGGCGGCGGAAGCCTCTCGGCCGCCGGACAGGCAAGCGGACCGATTGTCGGGCCGAGACTCGACGGCGAAGGATTTGCCGCCATCGCCGACACGGATGCCGGTGCCCTCGACGGCGACCCGCACTGGGACCGCGCCGTGGGGCCCATGCAGTTCATCCCCTCCACCTGGCAGTTCGCTGGCCGGGACGGCAACGGTGACGGAAAAGCCGACCCCTTCAACATCGACGACGCCGCAGTGAGTGCTGCCGCCTACCTGTGCGGCGGCGGGCGGGACCTTGTGACGGATCGGGGCTGGGCTGACGCGGTCTACGCCTACAACCAGTCGGAAACTTACGTGAACCAGGTTAGGGAGGCGGCCACCGCGTATGCCGCGGCCGCCGCGCAGGCTGCGGGCTGACATCGAACCCGGGGGCCGGAACGGGCCAGATGGCCTACGCCGCGCCTGAGCCTACTGTGGATTCGCGCACCACCACCTGGAAGTCCGTCTCCACCTCCCTGGGCGGCATCCCGACCGGGTCCTTGATGCGCTCCATCAGCATCCGGATGGCGGTCTCGGCGATTTCCGTCCGCCCGGGATCCACCGTGCTCAGCGTGGGCAGCGTGTACCGGGTTTCGTCCAGGTCATCGAAGCCGATCAC
Organism: uncultured Actinomycetota bacterium; assembly: GCA_963807805.1. Classification (GTDB taxonomy): domain Bacteria; phylum Actinomycetota; class Actinomycetes; order Actinomycetales; family Micrococcaceae; genus Arthrobacter. The sequence continues at coordinate 603,590 of CAWECX010000007.1, forward strand.
GGCGACGTCGTCGGGGACCCGGAAGCCCGCCTCCTGCAGGACGCGCACGGCGCCCTGGGCCAGGGTGTCATTGAGACCGAACACGGCATCGAAGCTGGCGCCGCGGTCCAGGAGGTCGTGCATGGCTGCGGCGCCGTTGGACCGGTGCCAGTCCACCACGTAGGCGACGATCCCGTCGTCGTACGCAATGCCGCGCGCAGCCAGGGCCTCCTTGTAGCCGCGCAGGCGGAGGCCGGCGGAGCCGATGACCTCGCCTTCATGGGCGCCCACCACGGCGATCCGCTTCTTGCCAAGGTCCAGCAGGTGTTCGGTGGCGGCCCGCGCGGCTGTGACGTTCTGCATGGTGACGTGGTCAGAGGCGCTGCCGAAGATCCGCTCTCCCAGCAGGACAATGGGCACGTCGGCTTTGATCAGGTCCACGTCCTCCTGGCCCAGGGCAAGGGGGCTGAAGATCAGTCCGTCGGACATTTTGAGCCGGGGGCTGGCCATGACCTCGAGTTCGCGTTTCCGGTCCGCTCCGGTCTGCTCGATCAGCACCACCAGGCCATGTTTTCCGGCGGCCTCGATCACGGCGTCGGCCAGTTCGGCGAAGTACGGCAGGCTCAGCTGGGGCAGTGCCAGGGTGATGGCGCCGGTGTGTCCGGAGCGGAGGCTGCGTGCAGTCAGGTTGGGCCGGTACTCCAGCTCCGCAATGGCCTTTTCAACCTTGGCGCGGGTGGTGTCGCGGACATGCGGGTGGTTGTTGATGACGTTGGAAACCGTCTTGAAGGACACGCCGGCCACCCGGGCCACATCATGAAGAGTTGCTGCCATCCCGCATCCCCCTGGTAAATTCCAGGCCGGGTGGCCTGTCACGATATTTTACAACGTTGCACCCTTCCGCAGGAGCTCCACGGAGAGCAGGTCCCCGGTGACCGTACCCTGCAGGGCGTGGACCGAGAAGGTGAACTTCCCTGCCTCGACGCCTGGAAGCGTGAACTCCTGGCCGTCAGCGTCCACGCTACGCCACGTCCGCCCCGGTTCGCCCAGCGGAACGCCGTCTACCCTGAGCTCATGCCCCCGCCCTTCTTTGTTGTCCGCGGGACGGAACCGGAGCCGGAGCAGCGCCGGCAAGCCCTCCGGATTTGAGAGCGTATAGGAGAACCAGCCGCTGGCGCTGCGCCAATGCACGCCGTCGGACCCGCCGGCCCGGGTGGATTCCCCGGCGAAGTGGTGGTCCGACTCGGGCTGCTGCTCCCCGGCGGTCACGGCGTCGATGACATCCGCGGCGCCGGCCGCCGCGGCGTCCAGGGCGGCCAGCTCGGCGGTGCGCTCCGCAGCCGAAGGTCCGGTGGGCCAGTAGACGGTGTACCGCTCGCTGTGGATGTCGCGCGAACGGCTCCAGCTGGACGGTGACCTTGCCGCCGTCGAGTGCGGCGGCGAGTTCCCCGGTGAGCGTCTTCCGGTCCACAAGGACGACGGCGTCGGCGGGGCTGGGTGCAGTGACTACCGGGGTTCCGGCGAGGGGAGTCTTCGGCCCGGAGGCGACGTGCCCCATGCGTTCGTCCGCTGCCTCGAAGCCGGGGACTCCGTCAGCGCCGTTGCGGGCTGCCAGGACCACCGGACCGTAGCTGAAGGAGACCCAGGGTGAGCCGTCCGGCAGGGTTTCGGCCCGTACTTCGGCAGCCAGGCGGACGGTGACCGTCGTGGTCCCTTCCCAGGTCCGGCGAATGGCCAGTTCGCTGCTGCCGGCCCCGGCCTCAAGAAGCTGCCCGCCGGCGTCGGCCTCCATTCCCGTGGCCCAGCCGGGACGGCGGAGGCGCAGCGTGAACTCAGAGGGGGCGTCGGCGGTGACGTACAGGATTGCGGTGTCCGAGCGGGGAAAATCCGTCTCCAGCCTGACGCGGATGCCTTGCCCTGCCCACTCCAGTTCGGAGGCGATGAACAGGTTTACCAGCAGGCTGTCCGGGGTGCGGCTGTAGATGAGCTCGCCGTACCGCGCGTGGTTCTCCAGCCCTGACCCCACGCAGCACCACATGGACTCCTGGGCCTTGGAGTAGACCCGGTAGTGCGCAGGCCGCATGGGGGTGAAGTACACGAAGCCGCCCTGGCCGGGCTGCTGGGTGGACAGGATGTGGTTGTAGGTGGCCCGCTCGTAGAATTCGATGGCCCCGGGATCACCCGTGCGTTCGAACCGGAGCTTGGCAAGTTTGAGCATGTTGTAGGTGTTGCACGTTTCCGGCCCCTGCTCGTCCTGGACCATGGGCGCGAAATCATCGGCCGGGTGGAAGTGCTCCCTGACGCTGTTGCCGCCGATGCTCACCGTGCGGCGCGAGAGCACGGTGTCCCAAAAGAAGTCCGCGGCCCGGGCGAATCCGGCGTCACCGGTGGTAGCAGCAAGCCGGGCGTAGCCAACCACTTTGGGGATCTGGGTGTTGGCGTGCAGCCCGTCCAACTCATCGCGTCCGGCAGCCAGGGGGTCCAGGATGGTGCGGTGCGAGAACCGGCGCGCCTCGCGCAGGTAGTCGTCCCGGCCGGTGAGCTCCGCCAAGGCGGCGAAGGTGTCATTCAGGCCGCCGAACTCGGTGGACAGCATCCCCTCGAAGCCGTGGTCGTCCAACTGGGCGGAGATGTCCAGCCACCAGCCGGCGAGGGCGGCCAGCATGGTGAGGGCGCGCTCCTCGCCGGTGTAGGTATAGGCATCAAGCAGTCCGGCGAAAGTCTTGTGCAGGTTGTACAGCGGTACCCAGCGGCCGTTCAGGGTGAAGAGGTCCGCGTCCACTGTCCCCGCGGCCAGTTCTTCGCCCAACTTCCGGCCGCCGGGAACGCCGCCGAGGTACCCGTCGCCGGCAGCGGCCTGGCATTCGGCGAGGACCGTGAGGACGTAGTCCAGCCGCGCGCGGATCCGTTCGTCGCCGGTGGCCGCAGCAAGTTGGGCGCAGGCAGAGAGGTAGTGCCCGCCGATGTGTCCGTCCAGGCCGTCAGCTTCCCATCCGCCGTAACCGGGTGCCGCCGCCGGAAGTCCGGCTTCCCGGCGGAACGGTGCCAGGAGGCGGTCGGCGTCGAGGCTGAGGACGTAGCTGACGTCCACGTCCTGGGCGCTCTTGAAGTCGCTGTCCAGCAGGCGGACGCTGGACAGCGGGAACGACGTCGTGGGGTGGGTCATGGAGGCCCTCTCGGGATGGCGCGGGTCGGGAAAGCGTTTTCAGCCTACCCAAAGAAGGGCGGCTGCTGAAGGGGCTTCCCGACCCGCGCCTCTATCGGGAGTCCGGTCACCGCCGCTTCCGGCGGGAGCGCTGTTCCTCCCGCCGCTCCGCGCTGTCACGCTCTGCCGAGCGCTGTGATTTCCCGGCTACCACTACCTTCTGATGCCATTCGCGCTGGTAGGCGCGGCGGGCAGCGGCATCGGAACGTCGGGCGAGGGCGGCGAGTTCGCGCTGGAGCTTTCCGTAGCTGTTCCAGCGGCGCTCATCGAGCGTGCCGTCGGCAAGTGCCGCCTGTATGGCGCAGCCCGGCTCCTGCTGGTGGGCGCAGTCCGAGAACCGGCACCGGCTGGCCAGTTCCTCCACATCGCCGAACATCTCTCCCATGCCCTCGTCGGCGTCGAACAGCCCGAATCCGCGGACGCCCGGGGTGTCCATCAGGACCGCGCCGTTGGGCAGCGGGACCAGTTCACGGGACGTGGTGGTGTGCTTGCCTTTGAAGTCGCCGGACCGGACAGCGCCGGTGTGCTGGACCTGGCGGCCCACGAGGGCGTTGATGAGCGTGGATTTGCCCGCTCCCGATGGTCCGAGCAGGACCAGCGTGCCCTGCGGTGGAAGGTGCGCCAGCAGCGCATCGATCCCGTCGCCGTTCTCGGCGGATGTGGTGACCACGTCCACGCCCGCCGCCTGCAGGATGACCTTCCCGACGACATCGTCCGCCACGTCGGCCAGGTCGGCTTTGGTGATGATCACCAGCGGAACCGCCCCGGAATCCCAGGCGGCCACGAGGGTGCGTTCCAGGCGGTTGTGCGTGAGCGGCCGGTCCACGGGGACCACCACCCCCACCACGTCCATGTTCGCGGCCAGCACCTGCGCCTCCGAGGAGTCCTCAAAGGCGCGTTTGCGGCTGAGTTCTGACCGGCGTGGAAGGATGCCGGTGATCTGGCGGTCACCTGCGCGGTTGGGTCCGATCCAGACCCAGTCACCGGTCACCGGCACACCGGCGTCCAGTGGGTAGGGAAGGTGCAGCAGTTCGTTGCCGACGGCGGTCAGGACGAGGTTGCGGTCCACCCGGACCACACGGCCGGGTTCGCTGTGCTGCTGCGTGCGGTTGTCGCGTCGGTGTTCCGCAAAATGGCGGGCGACTGCTTGGGAAAAGCCGTATCGTGCGGGTTCTTGAGTACCAGGTGCAGAGGTATTGTCCAGGGCTGTGCCTGAAGAATTGTTCAATGTGGATCCTCGGGAAAGGTCCCCAGGCGCCTTGTGCGGCGCGGCACTGCGGGCGAATGGCTTGTGCGGCCAGGGCCTTAGGCGGTGCGGAGGCTGGAGGCGGGGGTGATGGGTCTGATGGTTGCGGGGCGCAGGGCGCGCGCGGCTGTGACAGTCATCAAAACCACCTCCTCACTTTCCGGTGTCCGGATGCCATAACGGACTCTCGGTTTCCGAGTGTAGCCGGGGGCGGGCGGGTTTGGGTAGGGGTTTGGCAGGTCTCCACGGGCGGCTGCCAGCCGGATCGGCTTACAATCGAGGTTAAGCCGCCTATCAAGGGAACCATGAAGAAACTCACCACCGCCCTGCTCGCCGCCGGGCTCATTGTCACAGCATCCGCATGTTCCGCGCCGACGCAGCTGACCACCAAGGAAACCTGCGACCGGATCAAGATTGTTGTTTCGGATACCAGCGCTTCCGGGGGCAAGGCGGGCATGACCATCCTTGCCAACCGCATGCGACCTCTTGCTGCCGGGGCTTCTGACGAGCTCAAAACCACGGTCGAGGCCATCCGGGATTACGCCGATGAGTCCGCGAAGGAAACCCCGGACGAGGACAAGATGGGCGAGCTCGAGGAGGGCTACCAGAAGGCCGGCACCACGTTCGGTCAGCTTTGCCAGTAGGCCTGCCTGCGCTGTCCTGCGGACAGGACTAACGCCTTCCGCGAGGCATCAGCGCCTCTGACCTGCGCAGACAATTAGTCCAGTCGCCCGACTTTTTACGTCGAAACTCTGGACTTGCCTTCAGGGCCGTGCTTATGGTGGTCCGGATTGCTGGATTTGCTGCTTCTGGGGGGAGGTTTCTGCGTGGACTCACGTCGTCGTCGAGCCTGGCGCTATGCCCGCCCCTTCATGCTTGCAGCTGCCGCCGCCACATCATGGCTGGCCTTGTCTGCCCCGGCGGCCACCGCAGATTCCCCCGAGAACGGCTCGCTGCTCAAATCAGTGACTTCATCAGTGGCGACGCTCACCACGTCAGCCACGAATCCCCTTGCTGACGTGGTCCTGCCGGAGGCAGGGGCTGCCACTGTGGTTCCCTCCGCTGACCATCCAGCAGCGTTGCCGTCTCCAGCACTGGGCTCGGTGGTCGGAGGGATAACGCACGGGGCTGACCAGCTGCTGCAGAGCGCCCCGGTTGTTCCGGCACTCGTCCCCGCGGATACGTTGACCGCACTGACATCACCAGTGATCGGAGCCGCTGACACCGTCGTCGGATCAACCACTCAGGCGGTACTTCCGCTTGTCACCGACGTCGTACACGTCGCGAACCCCGTCCTGCAGCCGGTGCTTGGTCTGGTCACAGTCCCGGAGCAGCCGGCCATGCCTGGTGGCCTACCGCCGGTGCCGGGCCTGGTTGAGGGCGACCATGGAATAACGCCCGTTGAGATCCAGGCAGTGAACCTCGCCGTCGGTGCTGCCCATGGTCTTGACGCTGCAAACGTATCTGTAGTCGCCCACGTCGGCGATGCGGCTGCTCCGACTCCGCGCCAAAGCATCACTGAGTTTCTCGGCAACCACCAGGGCGCATCATGGACCGAACGCCACGAGCTGGCGCCGTCGGCAGAAGCCGGCCCGGCTCACCAGCCTGGCGGTCAGCCCGCGGACAGCCCGCCGTATGCACCTCCGGCCGTTCCTGGTTCCGGCCCGGCCGGCGCCGGCGGTTCCGCTGGTGGGCCGCAGACGCCCGCGTGGCTTATGGCCCACCACTTTGACATCCTCCGGCCCAGTACTGTGTCTGGTCACGGTGCTTTATTGCAGGCACCTGCGCCGGTCTCCTTCGACCCCGGATCCTCTCCTGATTAGTTGAGCCCCTGTCCGCGTTCTGCGGACCACGGCTAACGGGCTGTCTACACGGCCCATCACACTAAAATTTCAGGAGATCCGTCATGCATCAAAATATTCGTCGGGGGCTGTTGGGCACCCTCTTTGCAGGAGGGCTCCTTGCCCTCGGAAGCACCGCGGCAAGCGCCGCAGACACTACGACCACCGGCGCGGATGGGTTGTTATCAGGAACCCAGGTGGTCGCCCCGATCTCGATTCCGGTGTCGTTGGGTGCGACGTCGGTGGGTGTGTTGGGGGATTCGTCGGCGCAGGCTGCGGGTTCTTCGGCGCCGGCGGGACAGGTTCCGGCCGGTCCGGCCGGGGCATCGACCAGCGGTTCTGATGGTGTTGCTTCGGGTACGCAGGTTGTTGCTCCGGTGAGTGTTCCGGTGTCGTTGGGTTCGACGTCGGTGGGTGTGTTGGGGGATTCGTCGGCGCAGGCTGCGGGTTCTTCGGCGCCGGCGGGACAGGTTCCGGCCGGTCCGGCCGGGGCATCGACCAGCGGTTCTGATGGTGTTGCTTCGGGTACGCAGGTTGTTGCTCCGGTGAGTGTTCCGGTGTCGTTGGGTTCGACGTCGGTGGGTGTGTTGGGGGATTCGTCGGCGCAGGCTGCGGGTTCTTCGGCGCCGGCGGGACAGGTTCCGGCCGGTCCGGCCGGGGCATCGACCAGCGGTTCTGACGGGCTCCTGTCAGGTACTCAGATCGTTGCCCCGATCACGATTCCCGTCGCCCTGGGCGCAACGTCTGTAGGCGTGGGCGGCGATTCAACCGGCACCGTGGTTGCTCCTCCGGTGGTCACGCCTCCGGTAGTGACGCCGCCCGTGGTCACCGCACCAGCAGTAGTGACCCCGGCGGTAGTGGACCCGACCGTCCTCGCCCCTCCCGCAACGGCACCGTCCACCCAGGCGCCGACCGTGACCACGCCGTCGGCTGTTAGCGCCGCGGGTGCCGTGGTTGCCGCCGGTGCTCCCGCGGCGACCGGTGTGCTTGCCTCCACTGGGGCCAGCACGTCTGCGCTGATTGCGGCACTGCTGTTCCTCGGCGCCGGCCTGCTCATCATGCTGGCACTTGCGCGCAAGGCCAAGGCCTAAGCAGACACCAGGTTCCGGCGGATCTTCAGCATCCGCCGGAACCTGCTGCGGCAGGCTTGAATGCTGCGTTCTGCTGACCCGTCCGTCCTGCATCGTCCGCCGTCGGGCGGTCTATGCGTCCCGGAGCGGGCGCCGGGCCAGCCAGGCGGCGACGATCGCGCCGGAAATGTTGTGCCACAGCGAGAAGACCGCGGACGGCAGCGCCGCCAGGGGTGAGAAGTGGGCGGTGGCCAGCGTGGCTGCCAGGCCAGAGTTCTGCATGCCAACTTCGAATGCGAGGGCGCGGCGGGCCTTGTCGTCCAGCCGGCCCACTTTCCCGGCCAGGTAGCCAAGGCCCAGGCCGAAACCGTTGTGCAGGACGACGGCCAGGAACACAATGCCGCCGGCGGCCACGATCTTGCTGGAGCTTGCGGCCACCACGATGGCCACAATCAGGGAAATGACGACGGCGGATGCCCACGGGAGTGCCGGCAGCACTCTGGCCACGAGCTTCTTGAGGAAAAGCCGGGCAAGGAGCCCGGCGATGACGGGCAGCAGCACAGTCTTGACGATGTCGGCAACCATGGCCCCGGCGTCGATCTGCAGGTAGGAGCCGGCGAGGAACAGCACCAGCAGCGGTGTGACAATCGGGGCAATCACAGTGGAGACCGAGGCCACTGCCACGGACAGCGCCACGTCGCCCTTTGCAAGGAAGGCCATCACGTTGGAGGCGGTTCCCGAGGGTGCGCAGCCCACCAGAATGAGCCCAACAGCCAGCTCCGGCTCAAGGTTCAGGCCCACGGCGATCAGCCAGCCGGCCCCGGGCATGATCACATAGTGCGCCACGATACCCAGCACCACGGCCCACGGACGCTTTGCCACTGCGGCGAAGTCCGGCGGAGTCAGGGTGAGGCCCATGCAGAACATGATGATGCCCAGCAAATACGGAACGCTCGGGCCAAGGGGCGCAAAGGCGCCTGGGAGGAAGAATCCCAGGACACCGGCAAGCACTACGAGGAGCGGGAACACCGTGACGGCGATCCTGGCGATCTTCGCTTCCGCGGCCAAAGCAGGGTTGTCGGGGGCTTCCGCGGCGGGATTCTGGGATTTTGTTGCCTCAAGCATCTAAACATGCTGACACTGGAGCGGGCTCCTGAGCGAGTTCGTGACCGCAATCGGTAACAACCGGATGCGATACTGAGGTTTGCATCACTGCGGCGTTTTGGGGGAACTTCGGAAAATGGCTCTTGATACGGCTACGCTCAGGGTCGCCTTCACCCTTATGGCCTTCGTACTTGGCCTGCTCTTCTACTTCTCCGCTTACCGTTCCACCCGCTCGCCCTACAGCGGCTGGTGGTGCCTTGCACTGGTGTTTTTCCTGGCCGGGTCTGCGGCGTTCCTCCTGGATGGAACACCACATCAGTGGTGGGCCAACCCTCTGGGCAACGTCCTGCTCGTCCATGGCGGAGTGGCGGTGTGGGCAGGGGCGAGGTCCCTCCGCGAGGTCCGTCCCCAACGCTGGCTCTTCACGGCCATTCCGCTGGTCACACTGGTGGCCTCCGCCCTTGATAATCCGGCAACCAATACCTGGTCCGGAGGTCCCGTCTTCCTCGGTGCCATGAGCCTGACGGTGGGGCTCGCATCGCGTGAACTGTGGCGGCTGGAGCCGGGCTATTCGCGGGTGCGGGTCCCCATGGCGGCCGCGGCAGGCGGGCTCTCTGCGTACTATTTCTGCCGGCTGGTGGTGTTCCTGCTGGAAGGCCCGAACGGGCACACTTTCGCCACCTACTTCGGTTCCACGGTGACCACCCTCCTGACCATGGTGCTTCTGGTGGTGGTGTCGTTCAGCATGTCCGCGCTCAGCAGCGAGCAGCAGACCCGCGCGCTCCGGATGGTGGCCACCCGCGACGACCTCACGGGACTGCTCAACCGCAAGGCCTTCATGGACCTCGCCTCCGAGCACCTTGCAGACCATTCCGTGACGAGGTCCACCGGTGCCCTCATTCTTGCTGACCTGGACCACTTCAAGAGAGTCAACGACACCTACGGCCACGCCATGGGAGACCTGGCATTGCAGGCGTTCGCCGGTGCCTGCCAGGACACGGTGCGCACAACCGACCTCACGGGGAGGTACGGCGGGGAGGAGTTCATCATGCTGATTCCCGGAGCCACTGCCGCAACCGCCGAACGCATCGCTGAGGCGATCAGCATCCGCCTGGCGGCCGCTGCCGCGCCGGACGGGCCGGCCATGCCTACCGTCAGTTACGGCATTGCAACGTACGACCCCGCAACGCCGGGCCTGGAGGACCTGATTGTCGACGCCGACGAAGCGCTGTACTCGGCCAAGTCCCAAGGCCGCAACCGGGCTGCCCGCAGCGACAGCGCCCGCTGAGGAACCGGCAACCGCTTCCGCTAGTGCCCTGCGTTGAGCTTGCCCGCCAGCCGCTCGCGCATCTGGATGCTGGCCGAGTTCAGGCCGATCAGCTCCACTTCCCGGCCATGCCTGCGGTACTTCTCCGTGACAGCGTCCAGTACGGCGATGGTGGAGGCATCCCACAGGTGTGAGGCGTGCAGGTCCACCACCACCCGGCTGATGTCCGGCTCGGCGTCGAGGGCGTATTCGAACTGCGTGTAGAGATCATTCGAGGAGGCGAAGAACAGCTCGCCGTCCACGGTGTAGGTGGCCACGTTCTCACCGTTCAGTTCCACCACCGTCCGCTCCACGGTCACGAAGTGGGCCACCCGCCGCGCGAACATCGCCATGGCGGCGAGCACGCCGGCGCCTACACCGATGGCCAGGTTGTGGGTGGCCGATACCACCGCCACGGTGATGAGCATGACGGCGGTCTCGGACTTGGGCATCCGGCGGAGGGTCCGCGGGGCGATCGAGTGCCAGTCGAAGGTGATGGCAGATACGAAGATCATCACGGCCACCAGGGCGGCCATGGGGATCAGGCCCACGACATCGCCCAATGTCACCACCAGGACCAGCAGGAAGACGCCGGCCAGGAACGTGGAGACCCGGCTGCGGGCACCGGAGCCCTTGACGTTGATCATGGTCTGGCCGATCACGGCGCAGCCGCCCATCCCGCCAAGGAATCCGGTGACGATGTTCGCCACGCCCTGGCCCCAGGATTCGCGGGTCTTGTTGGAACGGGTGTCCGTGATGTCATCCACCAGCTTGGCGGTCATGAGGGATTCCAGCAGCCCCACCAGGGCCATGGACAGCGAAAACGGGGCGATGACCTGGAACGTTTCCCAGGTCAGCGGGACGTTGGGGATGAAAAGTGACGGCAGGCTTTCGGGCAGCTGGCCCTTGTCCTGGACGGCGGGCACATCGATCCCGGCAACCACCACAAACGCGGTGAGCAGCACGATGGCCACCAGCGGCGAGGGAACCGCCGTCGTGATCCTGGGCAGCAGCACCACAATCAGCAGGCCGACGGCGACGAGCGGGTAGACCATCCAGGGAACGCCGATCAGCTCGGGCACCTGGGCCATGAACACCAGGAGCGCCAAAGCGTTCACGAACCCCACCATGACCGAGCGCGGGATGAAGCGCATCAGCCGGGTGACGCCGAGGACCGCCAGCAGGATCTGGAACACCCCGGCAAGGATCACCGCCGCAATAAGGTGGTCCAGGCCGTGGCTCCGCATCAGCGGTGCAATCACCAGCGCCACGGCGCCCGTGGCAGCGGAAATCATGGCGGGCCGGCCACCCACAAACGAGATGGTGACGGCCATGGTGAAGGAGGCAAACAGCCCGATCCGGGGGTCGACGCCGGCGATCACCGAGAAGGCGATGGCCTCGGGAATCAGGGCAAGGGCAACCACCAGTCCGGCCAAGGCCTCGGTCTTAAGGCGGCGGGGTGAACGGAGGGTGGCCCTGACGGACTGGAGCTGCAGGGGCTGCATGGTTCCCTATTTCTTGGTCTGGCGGTAACGCTCGATCTGCTTCAGCCGCCGCAGGAGGCTGTCGCGCCGCGGGTGCGGAACGGCGTCGGGCGCCTCCGCGGTGAGGTCAATGTGCTTGGTCCCGTACTGCCACAGCAGGAGGTCATCCAGCAGGCGGTCCGGGCCGGGGGAGTAGCGGTGGTCCAGGGCCTTGCGGACTTCGGTGATCCGGTTGGCGCTGAGCAGCCCGGCCAGCTGCACGGTCTGGTTGAGGCCGTGCGCCGCCATGAGTTCGGCGGCCCAGCCCCAGTCATCATCAACTTTACGGTCCACGTGCGGCAGGAGCGTACGCCAGACGTCGCGGATGCGGTTGGGGGTCAGCTGGGCTGCACCTTCGCCCTCCACATCCCAGAAGCTGCGCACTTCCTCATACCGTTCGTGCAGGTCCGCGAAAGCACTCTCGACCGTTTCGAGCATGGCAGCTGTTGCGGTGAACTGGCGGTCGAAGTGGGGCGTCCAGGCGCGGGGGTCCTCCGCCTTGAAGCGGATGTCGTGCTCGATCTCGCTCCAGGCGTGCGCAAAAACGGTGCGGATCTGGCATTCGAAGAAGTAGCTGCCGTTCGGCTGGATATCCGGGTTGAACGCTTGCTGGTACTCCTTGACGGCCTCGTTCTGGATGGTCCGCAGGATCAGGTGCCTGCTGGAGTAGCCGTAGGTGCCGGATTCGATGGAGCCGATGTCCTTTTCGCGGTCGCCGCGGCAGTCGAACACGGTCCGCTGCCGCTTGATCAGGTTGGCCACCAGTGCGTTCTCCGCCGGAAGCTTGGTGATGACCCGGACGCCCACCATGTCGTTCAGGGTCCGGAACGGGTCCGGGAACTTCAGCAGCGGCGGCCCGCCCGGCTCCAGGGGTTCCTCGATGCGGGAGATCTTCTCCTTGAAGGACTCCACGGATTTGGTGCGCCCGGTGACGAACAACGGGGTGACTTCGGTGTCCTTCAGCATGCCGCGCAGGATGTGCAGCACGTCCCTGGTAACCAGCTTCAGGGCGGGCCGGACGCGCTCGTAGACCGCCACGTTCTCCTGCACGGATTCGCGGAGGCTGACGTCCAGTTGGTCCCAGTTACTCGGCATGGTCCCAGCTTACGGCCGGGGGCGGACAGCAGGAGCGTACATGTGGCGGCGCTGCCCGCCACGGTGTCGCGCCGTCACGTGCGGCGCCGCGTCCGGAACAGCAGTTCGACGGCGGCTGCACCGGCAAGGGCGAACAGCAGGGGTGCTGCCAGCTGGTCCGGGCCCGGCAGGTAGAGATCAAAGAACTCGTGAAGCAGCGGAACGGTCAGTACGAGCACAAGGCCGGCGTACATGGCCACTATGACCAGCACCCGCCAGCGGTTCAGCGGGCGGGAGAGGACGACCAGGACCCACAAGGCGATCAGGGTCAGGACCAGGACGGAGCTGGTCCGCGCCGCGTCCAGGCCCGCATCCGTAGAGCGGGAGTACGCGTTGATGCCGAGGACGGCGACGGCAATGATGAGCCCGGCCGGTATGGCGAAGGACAGCGAACGCTTAAGGAACCCCGCCCTGTAGCGGCGCGCATTCGGCATCAGGGCCAGGAAGAACGCCGGAATACCTATGGTGATGCCGTCAGTGGCGGACAACTGGCGGGGCAGGAACGGGAACCCCCACAGCAGGGCGCCGAAAGTGACGGAAAGGATGACCGCGTAGGCCGTCTTTGCCAGGAACAGCATGGACACCCGCTCAATGTTGGCGATCACGCGGCGGCCTTCCGCGACCACCCCGGGGAGCCTGTCGAACCGGCCGTCCAGCAATACCAGCCGCGAGACAGCCTTGGTTGCCTGCGCCGCCGAATCCATGGCGATGCCGATGTCGGCTTCTTTCAGGGCAAGCGCGTCGTTGACGCCGTCCCCGGTCATCGCCACCACATGGCCACTCCTTTGGAGGGCCCGCACCATCTCCTTCTTCTGGGCCGGGGTCACCCGGCCGAAGACAAGGTGTTTCTCCATCACATCGGCCAGCTCGTCGGGGTCCGTGGGCAGCCGGCGGGCGTCGAAACCGCCGTCGGTATGCACACCGACCTCCCGTGCCACCGCCGCAACGGTCCTTGGATCATCGCCCGAGATGATCCGCAGGCCAACGCCCTGATCGCTGAAATAGGACAGCGTCTGTGCCGCGTCCGGGCGGACCTTCTCACGGAAGGTCAGGAGGGCCGCAGGAGCCAGGCCGGCCGGGAGTACTTCGTCGTCCCCGCGCTGTGCGGCCCCTGCCGCCGGCGTATGCGCCAGTACCAGCGTCCTGAGCCCGGACGAGGCCAGTGCGGCCGCCCGTGCAAGTGCCTCGCCCGCGCCGGGGGTCCCTGGATCGAGGACGATCTCGGGGGCGCCCAACAGCCATGTCCCGGCCGGCGGGGTGCCCGCCGGGAAGCTGACCGCACTCCACTTCCTGGCGGAGGAAAACGGAACAGAGGACAGTGGCGGGTGGGCGCCGTCGGATGGAAAAGCGGCGGCCAGGCACCGGGCGGTGGTGTTCGCATCCGGGTCTGCGCCGAACCAGCCGAGGACCTGCTTCCATCCGGCGGGCGGTGCAGTTCCCGTTTCATGGGTGGCGTCGAAAACGATGCGGCCCACGGTGAGTGTCCCGGTCTTGTCCAGGCACAGCACGTCCACCCTGGCCAGCCCCTCCACGGCGGCCAGCTCCTGGATCAGCACCTTCTGGCGTGCCAGCCGCACGGCGCCCACGGCGAACGCAACACTGGTCATCAGGACCAGTCCCAGCGGAATCATGGCGATGACGCTGGCAACGGCACCCACCGCTGCGGTTCGCCAGCTCCCGGTTTCGATCGCCTGCTGCCAGCCGCCCTGGCCCTGCATCTGGCCGTTGACGACGATGGCCATGACGGGCAGCAACGCCAGCGTGATCCACCGCAGGATGCGGTTGAGCCCCTGGCGGATCTCTGAATGGACCAGGGTGAAGCGTTTGGCCTCGACGGTCAGCCGGCTTGCGAAGGACGCGGCCCCGACGCGGGTGACGGATGCCCTGCCATGGCCGCTGACCACGCTGGAGCCCGAGAGCACCTCCGCGCCGGCGCCCTTGTCCACGGCATCTGATTCGCCGGTGAGCAGGGATTCGTCCACTTCCAGGCCCTCGGCGTCCAGCACCTGTGCGTCGGCCGGGATCTGGTCCCCGGCGCGGAGGACCAGGATGTCGTCCTGGACAACAGCTTCAACGTCAATGTCCTGGACAGCGCCGTCCCGCAGAACGCGGGCCCGTGGAGCGTTGAGGACAGCGAGGCGGTCCAGTGACTTCTTTGCGCGGTATTCCTGGACTACACCGATCAGCGCATTGCTGAGCGCTGCGAATCCGAACAATGCGTCCCGCCACTGGCCGAGCAGCAGCAGCAGCACGAAGCTGCCGGCCACAATGCCGTTGAAAAGCGTCAGGACGTTGGCCCTGAAAATGTCCCACAGGCTGCGGCTTGAACGGTCAGACGCAATATTGGTCGAACCGGCTTCCACGCGGACGGCGACGTCGCGCGCGGAAAGACCTGCCCGGTGGTGTCGATGCCCCGGGCGCACAGCAGCCTGCTGCCGGTCCTTCATCCCGTGTGGCGGATCATAGTGTTCACAGGATAGTGCGGTTTGCTCAGCGGGGCCGGTTTCCGCGGACTTGCCCAGTGTGATCGGATGCGTGGGTATGCTCGGCAGATGAACCTCTTCGACGAAGCACCGGCATCAAAAGTTCTGGGGACACACGCCTGCTGGAGGTCCCTTCGCTCTACTTCCGTGGGCCGGCTGGCGCTGATGGGAGCAGCGGGGCCTGAAATCTTCCCCGTGAACTACCTGCCCGAGGACGGCACGCTGATCTTCCGGACCGGTCCGGGCGCCAAGCTTGACGCCTTGCTGGCAGCGGAGGCCGTTGCCCTGGAGGCCGACGGCCTCAACCCCTACGGAACCATCGCTTGGAGCGTGGTGGTCAAAGGCCGTCCCGAAGCTGTCACGGAGGACGACCTTGGCCAGGCCAACCTCGATGAGGCGCTGTCCCCCTGGGAGCCGGGCGCGAAGGACTACCTTTTCCGCATCACGCCGACGGAAATCACCGGCCGCCAGTTCGCCATCGACGCGTCCGCGCGATGGTGGTCGCCAAGGGAGCCCTGAGGCGCCTGCCATAACCTGACGGCCCTCCCCGCCTCGCGGCGGCTGTGCCTGTAGGCTCGGCACATGGCTGGGCTGCGGCGTCGGACTTTTGTCTCAAAGACGCTGGTCAGCGCCGCCGCGGCGGCCTGCGGCGTCCTGACTGCCGCATGCTCGCCAGGCTCTGAGGGGGAAGTCCCCGTGGGGAACGGGTCTCCGACCGGAGGTCCGGGGGAGGATGCAGTGAAGCGGCACAAGTATCAGTATGGCGAACATTCCAGCCAGTGGGGCGAGCTTTTCCTCCCGGAACTGCGCGACGGCGGTTCGCACCGCGGGGTGGTGGTGGTAATCCACGGCGGGTACTGGCGCTCACAGTACGGTGCGGAACTGGGTGAACCGCTGGCCAGGGACCTGGCTGCGCACGGGATGGCTGCCTGGAACCTGGAATACCGCCGGGCCGGCAACGGCGGCGGCTGGCCGCACACCTTCGAAGACGTGCTGGCCGGGATCGACAAACTGAGGGAGCTCGCCGACCCCCATGCCCTGGAACTCGAGCGCGTGGTGGCCCTGGGACACTCCGCAGGAGGGCACCTCGCCGTGTGGGCGGCCGGCCGGGCGAGGCTTGCCCGGTTGGGGCTCGCCGACGCGGACCGCCAGGTCAAGCGGAAGGACGACGCCGGTGCGGTGCACCTGACCGGTGTGGTCAGCCAGTCGGGGCTGCTGAACCTCGCCCAGGCCGAGAAACTTGACCTCAGCAACGGTGCGGTGAGCAACCTGATGGGCGGGTCGTCGTCGAAATATCCGGTCCGCCACCGGTACGCGGATCCCATGACGGCCGTTCCGCTGACCATTC
This sequence comes from uncultured Actinomycetota bacterium, assembly GCA_963807805.1. Taxonomy (GTDB): domain Bacteria; phylum Actinomycetota; class Actinomycetes; order Actinomycetales; family Micrococcaceae; genus Arthrobacter. Next base: position 619,829 of record CAWECX010000007.1, read on the forward strand.
CTGTCCACGCCGTCCACGGGACGGAGGACACCACGGTGCCCGCAAGCCAGTCCGAGTCGTATGCTGCCGCCGGGGCCGCTGCCCGCATGGCGGTGCAGCTGACCAGGGTTCCGGGAGACCACTACGCCCTGATTGACCCGAAGACGCCCGCATTCCGGAAAAGCCGGGAACTGGTCCAACTGCTGCTGCACTGACGCGGGACAGATCTTCTCCTCCTGCCCGAACCCAGACATTGGCAGGGGGCGGGCACGCTCACTGGACGGGAGGTTACCGCGGCGCAGGGCCGTTCACCGCCCATCCGGAGTGGGGCCGGCTTAGGCGTATTGCGTGACGCGCAGGTCCTTTGCCGATGCCGACCCGCCCACCGCGTAGAGCGACAGCCCGGTGCTGGTGGAGGCCGGGAAGACCAGTTCGGTCATGGTCACCTCGCCTCCTTGGGCGAAGACCTCCACGGAGCAATGATCCACGTAGATGGTCAGCTGGTACAGCCCGTCGGATGTCCTGACCGGTGCGGTGTCGATGGAGGCAAACGATGCGTGGAAATCGGTCAGCCCGGATTCCCTTCTGTCGACAACGAGGGTACCGTCGTGCGGCCGGACTCCGATGCGGGTTCCCTGCTCACCGCCGCCGCGGACTATCAGCCCGAACTCTTCGGCGGTTCCCGGCACCAACGTGACCTCGATCCGCTGCACGCTGCCTGCTGCGCCGTCCAGGACGTGCCGGCCGGCCGGGATCTCAACGTTCCCAAGCTTGAATGATCCGGCTTCGCCTGTTCCGGACAGTTCTCCTGCTGCCTGCTGCACCAGGGACAAACGTCCGTCGATGCTGCGCAGCGAGATCTCCCGGGCCAGCGACATGGGGCTGCGCCAGGGGGAAGTGGGGATCTGGTTCGCGTATTCCCAGTTGTTCATCCAGGCGATCATGAGGCGCCGGTCGTCGGGGGCGTCACTGAAAGACACGGCAGCGTAGTAGTCCCTGCCCCAGTCGAGCCACTGGTACTCGCGGAGCCGTGCCGGGTCCTGGACGCCTTCGGTCACGGTGGTGGCCGACGTGAACGTGGTCCCGTCGAAGTCTCCGACGAAATACTGCCCGGCAGAGCCTTTGTTCGGGCCGCCGGGGTTGAGGTTCACCGTCAGGACCCACTTGTGGTTCCTGGTGTCGCCGTCGACCGGAAGCGGGAAAAGGTCGGGGCATTCCCAGACACCGCCGGTGGCGTTCGCCGGGCCGAACGTGCTCAGCAGCTCCCAGCTCAGCAGGTCCTCGGACTTGTAGAGAACCACCTGGAAGTCCTTGGCTTCCACGGCGACCATGACCCAGTAACTTCCGGCCCCGCCGTCGTACCTGATGACTTTGGGGTCGCGGAACTCTGCTGAGCCGCGGTCCAGGACCGGGTTGCCGGCGTGCTTGGTCCACGTGTAGCCGCCGTCCAGGCTGTACGCCAGGGACTGGGCCTGGACACCGTGCAGGGGTGAGGGTGCTTTGAAGGCGCTGGTGTAAATGGCCACCAGGGGAGCGGTGGTGCCGGTGCCGAAGCCGCTGGTGTTGTTGCGGTCGAAGACGATGCTGCCGGAGAAAATGTCCTCGTTCTCATCGCAGGCGATGGCGACGGCGTGTTCGGTCCAGGTGACCAGGTCCGTGGAGGTGGCGTGTCCCCAGGACATGTTGCCCCAGACGTTGTCCAGGGGATTGGTCTGGTAGTAGAGGTGGTAGGCGCCGCCATGGTGGATCAGGCCGTTGGGGTCATTGAGCCAGGTGTTGCGGGCTGCGTAGTGCAGGGCAGGCCGGAACGTCTCGGCTGTCGTGGCGGTCGCGGCAGTCATTGCGGGTTGTTCTCATTTCTGTGCTGGAGTCTGGGGAGCAGGCGGGGTCCGTGCTGGCAGGCCGGTAGCCGGCCTGCCAGCCGCCGGGGTCAGGAGTTCTGTTTGTAGCGGTCGTAGGCCTGCTGGTAGACCTCGATCATCTTGTCGACACCGACGCTCTTGAGTTGGGCGACGTAGCCGTCCCATTCCTGCTCAATCCCGCCTGAAACAATCCACTTGGCGACGTTCTGCTTCACCAACGACGTGGTGTCTGTCTGGATGCTGCTGATCTGCTGGAGTTCCTCGTTGGAGAGCGCCACCGGCGGGTAACCGTCGTTGCCGGCGAAGGGCTTGTAGTTCTCCTCCACGGTCTTCTGGCGGGCCGCGGCGCGTGGTTCCGGCGCGACGACGGTGGTGAAGTTCTCAGCGGTGTTCGCCTTCGGGCCGCCCGGGGCGACCTTCTGCCGGCGTTCGCCTTCGCTGGTTCCTGCCGGTGCCGGGATCTGGGTCAGCAGGCCGCTGGCATCCTTCTGGAGGGTCTCGCCCACCGGGCCCCAGTTGGCCTGGGCTGATTGGATGGGGTCATAGAGGTTGTCGGCCCATCGCATGGTTGCTGCCGGGTATTTGTTGGTCCGGGTGATGGCGAAGGCACCCCGGGCGATTTCCTGGTTGTTGGACTGGCTGGCAATGCGCTTGCCGTCCACGCCTTCGAGGACGGGGACAAGGGAGTAGTTGCCGGCGCGGTCTGCGCCGACCATTTCGGGGATTTCCCACCAGACAAAGGAACCAAGGTTCTCCGTGGCGGCCTTGCCCTTCGCCAAATACGCCTTGTCGTCCTGGGAGAAGGACTCGGGGTCGATCAGGCCTTCCTGGTACCACTCGTGCAGGGTCCGGATGGCTTTTTTGTACCCGTCCTGGGTGGGGGTGAAGATGACTTTGTCGTCCTGGACAATCCGGTGGTCCATGTTGTCGGGCACTCCGCCAAGGGCCGCGATCAGGTCAACGATATCCCCGCACCATGATCCCGGCATGAAGCTCAAAGGGATGGTTTTGCCCGTCCCGGATGCGTCCTGGGCCTTGAAGGCGAGCAGGGCATCGTGGAATTCCTCGATGGTCTTTGGCATCGGGATGTTGAGTTTCTTCAACCAGGAGGTGTTGATCGCCAGTTCGTTGGGGAACTGGACGAGCCCCAGTTCCTCGATGGAGGGCAGGGAGTAGATGTGCCCGTCCGAGGAGGTGATGGCGGCCTTGATGTCGGGACGGTCGGAGAGGAGCTTCGAAAGATTGGGGGCGTTCTTTTCGATCAGGCCTTCAAGCGGGATGAGGGTGCCGCTGGCTGAGTAGGTGGCGATCTCGGCGTCCGTGAGGCCCGTATTGAAGAAGGCGTCAGGCAGGTCCCCGCTGGCCAGGATGAGGTTCTTTTTTTCCTGGAAGACCGTGTCCGGCAGGTTTTCCCAGTTGATATGGATGTTGGTGGCCTTTTCCCACTCCTTCACCACGGTCATGGTGTTGTAGTCCGGGGCGAGGGCCGCTTTGGTCCCGGAGAATGTCAGGTCGAGCTGCTGGCTGACGATCGGGAATCCTGATTGCTGGAAGCCGAAGTCCGCGGAGGCGTCTTTGATCTCCGTGGTGCCGGAGCCGCCGGAGCAGGCAGTGAACATCAATGTTCCGGCCATGAGGGCGCCGAGGGCGGCGTAGGTGCGGCTGAATGCCATGGTCGTTCCTATTCTGAGGTGATGGTGCTGCCGTGCGGGACGGGTGCCGCAGGGCAACGCGGTGGGGAGGGCTATTTGACGGCGCCGATCATGGCGCCCTTGGTGAAGTGCTTCTGCATGAATGGCAGGGCAATCATGAGGGGCAGGCTCGAGACGACGATCATGGCGTACTTGGTGAGCTCTGCGATCCGTTGCGCGGCGGCATAGGATTCGATGTCTCCGCCGGTGGTTCCGGTGGATGAGACGTCTGACTGGATGAGGATGTTGCGCAGCACGAGCTGCAGCGGGTACTTGGAATCGTCATTGAGGAAGATCAGTGCGTCAAAGAACGAGTTCCAGTGCGCCACCACGTGCACCATGATCATGAGCATGATCAGTGGTTTGGACAGCGGCAGCACCATTTTGAAGAAGAAGGTGAAGTCGGTTGCGCCATCCATCTGGGCGGCTTCACGCAGTTCGTTCGGGATGGTGTGTTCGAAGAAGGACCTGGCGATGATGAGGTTCCATACGCCTACCGCGCCGGGAAGGACCACGGCCCAGACCGTGTCGAGCATGCCCAGGTCCCGGACCACGAGGTACTTGGTGATGAGTCCGCCGTCGAAGAACATGGTGATGACGAACAGGAGCATGAGGATCTTGCGGCCTGGCATGTCCTTGCGGGACAGTGCGTAGGCGCCGCACAGGATGGTGGTGACGCTGATGGCGGTGCCAAGGACCGTGTAGACCACGGTGTTGCCCAGGCCGTTCCAGATCCGGCTGTCGGCGAAGATCCGCTCGTAGCCTTCAGTGGTGATCCCGGAGGGAATTAGCCAGACTTTGCCCTCGTAAACCGCATTCGGATCGCTGATGGAGGCGATCACGATGAAATACAGCGGGTACACCACGGCAAGGATGGACAGCAGCAGCACGGTGGTCGCGGCGATGTTGAAGGCGCGGTCGCCGTACTTGTCGCGAAGGCCGGGTTTGCCGGGGCGGCCGCGGTTGATGGTCCTGGCGGGCGCGTCAGTTGTGCGGGGGTTGGTTGTCAGGGACATGTCGGCATCACCACAGGGTCGCTTGGTTGGCCCGGCGCGCAATCGTGTTGAAGACGAGCAACAGCGCCAGGTTGAGGAGGGAGTTGAAGAGGCCGATGGCGGCCGAGTAGCTGAACTGCGCCTGCTGCAGGCCTGCGTGGTAGACGTAGGTCTGGATGATCTCCGACGTCGAGAGGTTCAGGGGCGTCTGCATCAGCAGCGCCTTCTCGAAACCGACGTTCAGCAGGTTCCCGATGGCCAGGATGAACAGGATGGTCACCACCGGCATGATGCCCGGGAGGTCGATATGGCGGATGCGCTGCAGTTTGGAGGCGCCGTCAACCTTGGCTGCGTCATGCAGTGCCGGGTCAATGGCGGCCAGGGCCGCGAGGTACACGATCATGGAGAATCCGGCGTTCTGCCAGACATCGGAAATCACGTAGATGGGGCGGAACCACTCCGCCGATCCCATAAAGAAGATCGGCTCCCCGCCGCCGAGCTGGATGGCGTTGTTCACCAGCCCGGACCTGGGGGAGAGGACCACGAACATGATGCCCACCACCACCACGGTGGAGATAAACGCGGGTGAATACAGCACCGTCTGGGTGAACTTCTTGAACCTCTCACTCTGGAGCTGGTTGACCAGCAGGGCCAGGATGATGGGGATGGGGAAGGCCAGCAGCAGGCCCAGGACGGCGATCCACAGAGTGTTTCCCACGACCTGGCCGAACTGGTAGGAGTTCACGAACCGGATGAAGTGCGTGAGCCCAACCCAGGGGCTGTCCGTGAACCCGTCAACAGGGTTGTAGTTCTTGAAGGCGATCTGCACGCCGTACATCGGCCAGTATTTGAAGACCAGGATGTAGACGATGGCGGGAGCTAGTAATACGTATAACTGCCAAGCGCGGGAAATCCTTCTCAGGCGGAGCGAAAAAGAATCCCTTCGCTGTGGCAACGGTGCCGCAGCAGGACGCCCGCGTCGGGCCGGAATGGTGCGGCTCATGGCATCTCCTTAGGGTGTGTCACTGATTTTCGTTCAATCATGGGGCAGTCCATCAGCTCAACCCGGCCAGCGGGCTCAGCGTCCTGGAGGATCAGTTCAACCGCACGCCGGCCCATGGCGGCGAACGGCAATTCGAAGGTGGTCAGTCCGGGTCGGAGGAAGGGCGCCAGCGTTGCCTGGTTGTCGAAGCCCACGATGGAGACGTCCTCCGGAATGGCGAGGCGCAAGTCGGAGGCGGCCTGGTAGGCACCCCACGCGCCGCGGTCGTTGGCGCAGAAGATGGCGGTGGGTGGCGTCCCGGCGGTGAGGAGCTCCATTGCGTATTTGTAGCCGTGTTCCTCGCCTCCGCTGCCAAACCGGACCATGGCCGGATCCACCTCCAGCCCGGCTTCCTTGAGTGCGGCGGTGTAGCCCTCGTAGCGGCCGACGGCTGCGGGCAGGCCGCTTTCGAGGGTTTCAATGTTGATGAGGGCTATCCGGCGGTGTCCTGCCTCCAGCAGCCGGCGGGTGGCTGCATAGCCGCCCTTTACCTCGTCGGGTGCAACGCTGGGGATGTGTCCTGCCCGGTCCTGCGAATTCAGGACGACGGACCTGACTCCTGTCAGGGCCGCAGGCACATCCAGGAGGCGGTGGTACATCGCCGCGTACACCACGCCCGCCACCTTGTACGAAAGCATGGTGTCCAGTGAGGCGGCCTCGAGTTCCTTGTCGCCCCCCGTGTTGACCGTGAGCAGGAGGAGGCCGTCTTCCCAGGCCCGCTGCTGGGCACCTTCGATGATGGCGCCGGCAAAAGGCGAGGTGGCAACCGAGTCTCCGATGAACCCGATCATGCCGGCCACGCCCTCGCGGAGGACCTTGGCGTGGGCGTTGGTGCGGTAGCCGAGCCGGTCCACAGCGTCGCGGACCCGCTTGCGGGTTTCCTCGGAAAAGCGTGACCCTGAGGCGGCGTTCAGCACCAGCGATACGGTTGCCTGCGAGACGCCGGCGGCTGCGGCGACGTCATGCATGGTTGGACCTGACTTCGGCCGTGTTCCAGCCATGGGCACCTCCTTGAGCCGTTGTATACCGGGCAGTTATTCGTATAACTGGATGTAAGAGTAGCGTGGATCACACCGAGCGTCAACAGGCACAATGATGTGGTTACCGCAGCCCCGCCATCGGCCGGCGCGGCGGCCTCAGTACACCCGGCCGGCGCGCATCACCAGATGTCGCCCGAAGCCCGCGTCCACCACCACGACGTCGGCGCGCAGCCCCGCGCGGAGGCTGCCCACTTCCTCCTGGAGGCCAAGGATGCGGGCCGGAACGGCGGTGGCGGAGTACACGGCGTCGCTGCGGGACACCCCCGCGTCGATGGTTCGCCGCACCACGTCCAGCAGTGTGGCCGTGCCGCCCGCGAGGGCGCCATTGCTTCGCAGCCGGGCCACGGACTGCCGCACGGACACGGCGGCCGGACCCAGCTCGTAGTCGCCGTCCGGCAGCCCGGTGGCCGCCATCGAATCCGTCACCAGGACCACGTTTGCGGCCCCTGCCAGCCCAAAGACTGTGAGGACCGTTTCCGGATCGAGGTGCTCGCCGTCGGCGATGAGTTCGACGGCGGCAGTCCCGGCGGCTGCCATGCGGAGGCAGGCCGCGGCCGGGCCGGGACTGCGGTGGTGCAGCGGCGGCATGCCGTTGAACAGGTGCGTCACCGTGGGACGGCCGGGGGCCATGAGCCGGGCAGCGTCCGTCAGGGACTCCGCAGTTGTCCGGGAATCGGCATCGGTATGCCCCAGCGACGGCGTGACACCATGGCTCGGCGAGCATCCGGACCACGTCCTGTGCCCCGGCAAGCTCGGGGGCGTAGGTCATGGTTTTGAGGTGTCCGCCTGCCGCGTCGATCAGTTCGGCCAGGAACCCGACATCCGGATCGCGCAGGAACCGTGGATCCTGGGCTCCGCAGCGGGCGCGCGAGAGGAACGGTCCCTCGGAATGGATACCGGCGATCAGTCCCTCATCGGCCAGGGCCTTCAAGGTCCCCAGGCCGGACAGCAGGTCCTCCCGCGATGCAGTCACCAGGCTGGCCAGCAGGGTGGTGGTTCCGCTGCGGTGCAGGAATTCCACAGCCCGCCGCGCGGCATCGCCGTCACCGGAGGGGAAGTCGCCGCCCGCGGCTCCGTGGCAATGGAGGTCAACCATCCCCGGCAGGATCATTCCGCCGGCGGGCACGTCAAGCTCCATGCCGTCAAAACCCGCGGTATCCAGCCCGGTGCGCGGACCCACATAGGTGATGACGCCGTCGGCCACGGCCACCACACTGTCCGCCGCCTCGCGGCCGTCCGTGACCACTGTCCCGGACAGCACGTAGCGGCCAGGTTCCCGGGCGCCTTCCGGAATGCGCAATGTGGTGCCTTTCAAGGGTGGTTCAGAGTTACTTCCAAGCCTAGGGGGCAGGACTGCAGCGCAGCGGCAACCCCCCGGAGATGGTTGCGGTGCGGTCAGGCGGCTGCGTCAAGCTTCGGAACGCGCTTCTGTATGTTGGCCGGTTCTCTGGCAGAGTATGACCATGCTCACTGTTATCGGCGAGGGCCTTGTTGACGTTGTCCAGCGCGCCTCCGGAATCGAAGCCCACGTAGGCGGCAGCCCGCTCAATGTCGCCGTCGGGCTGGCCCGGCTTGACCATCCGGTCCAGTTCATCGGCCGGTACGGCCGCGACGCGTACGGTGACTCGGTGGCGGCCCACCTGCGGGCCAGCTCCGTGATGCTGCCGCAGGGCCCGGATGAATTGCCCACCAGCGTTGCCACCGCACTGATCGACGACGACGGCGCCGCCACCTACACGTTCGACCTCGCCTGGGAGCTTCCCGGCCTGGCGGACCGGCTCGCCTTCATGCTGCAGGGCACCACCTTGCTGCACACCGGATCGATCGCCACCATGCTGGCGCCCGGGGCCACTGACGTGCTGGCCGCCGTCGAATACGCCCACCCGCACGCCACCATCAGCTTCGACCCCAACTGCAGGCCCAGCATCATCACAGACGTCGACTATGCGCGGCGGCAGGCGGAAAAATTCGCCTCGCTTGCGGACGTCGTCAAGGCCTCCGACGAGGATCTGGAATGGCTGTACCCCGGCGTCGACGTGCTGGAATCGGCGCACCGCTGGCTGGACCTGGGCGGCTCCGAGGGGCCTGCGATGGTGGTGGTCACCCGGGGATCGGCCGGGCCGTGGGGAATCACGGCCGCGGGAGAGGCCTCATTCGCCGCGCCGCAGGTGGACGTAGCGGACACCGTGGGTGCCGGTGATTCATTTATGGCCGCGCTGCTGTCCGGCATCGTGGACCGCGGCCTGGACGGCGCTCAGAACCGGAAGGACCTGCGGGAACTTCCGGCCGAGGGCCTCGCCGAGCTGTTGGCACACGCCGCCCGCGCGGCCGCCGTCACCGTTTCGCGGCCCGGCGCCAATCCGCCCACCCGAGCCGAAATGAACGCCCTGCCTGACGAGTAGGCGGCTGCTCAGGCGCCGGTGACCTTGCGGCGCCGTTTTTCGCCGTGACGAAGCTGCAGGATCCGTGCGCCGCCGGCGATTGCCACCAGGATTCCACCGCCGACCGCTGCGATGAAGAAGGCAACACCCTGCGCAAGCCGGCCCTCAAAGCCGAGGAACTTGACGGCAACCATGTCCTGGTTCTGGATGAAGAAGATGATCAGGAGTACCAGGACCACCAGGCTGACGGCCACGGCGCTCCAGATGACGGCAGCCCTGGTGACCCGCGTGGGAGCGGGATGTCCGGGCGTGGCCGTGGCAGGTTCCCGGCGCTGGACCGTGGGCTGGGTATCCGGTGTGGGCGGCACGGCGGCGGGGGGCAGCGGTTCTTCAGTGCTCATACCGTCATTGTCCCTCCAAGCATGGCTTTTGGCGGGACCCAGCGGCGGGCCGGTTTCGGTGGCGGCGGCCCCCAGCCCCCGGAACGCTCTCTCACCTTTCGCAACAAAAACCGGAACGCTCAGGCAGCCACTGCATGAGCGTTCCGGTTTTTGTTGCAGGATGTGAGAGAGCGTGGCTACTTGAGGACCACCGTCCGGTTCCCCTGGAGGATCACCCGGCCCTCGCAGTGCCAGCGGACGGCGTTGGACAGGGCCTTGCATTCGGTGTCCCTGCCGGCGGCCACCAGGTCTTCCGGGCCGTAGGTGTGGTCCACTTCAACCACCTGCTGGGAGATGATCGGACCCTCATCCAGCTCACCGTTGACGTAGTGGGCGGTGGCACCGACCGTCTTCACGCCGCGGGCGTAGGCCTGGTGGTAGGGCTTGGCACCCTTGAAGCTGGGCAGGAACGAGTGGTGGATGTTGATGGCGCGCCCGTCCAGCTTCCGGGTCAGCCCGTCGCTGAGCACCTGCATGTACCGGGCCAGGACCACGAGTTCCACGTCGTACTCGTCCACCAGTTCCAGCAGCCGGGCTTCGGCCCCGGGCTTGGTGGCGGCGGTGACGGGCACGTGGAAGAACGGGATCCCGTGCCATTCCACCAGGGTCTGGTGGTCCGTGTGGTTGGACACCACGGCCACCACCTCCACCGGCAGTTCGCCGATCCTGGCACGGAAGAGCAGGTCGTTGAGGCAATGCCCGAACTTGGACACCATGATCAGCACCCGCCGCTTCGAACCGTGCGGCTCCAGCCGCCAGCTCATGCCGAAGCGTTCAGCCACGGGGGCGAAGGCGGACCGGAGCGTATCCGCGGTGGAGGCATCGCCGTCGGACTCAAAATGCACGCGCATGAAGAAGTGCTTCTCGGACCGTTCGCCGAACTGCTGGTTGTCGATGATGTCGCAGCCGTGCTCCAGCAGGAAGCCGGAGACGGCGTGGACAATGCCCGGCGACTCGCTGCAGTCCAGGGTCAGGACGTGTTCGACCGTGGTGGGCGGCTGGGTCACGGATGTTTCAGTCTGGATGGCGGTCATGGGTCAGCACTCGATCACATTCACGGCGAGTCCTCCTCGGGACGTTTCCTTGTACTTCGTTTTCATGTCGGCTCCTGTCTCACGCATCGTTTTGATGGCTTTGTCCAGGGATACCTTGTGGCTGCCGTCGCCGTGCAGGGCAAGGCGGGCGGCGTTGATGGCCTTGACGCTGGCGATGGCGTTGCGTTCGATGCAGGGGATCTGCACCAGCCCGCCCACCGGGTCGCAGGTCAGGCCCAGATTGTGTTCGATGCCCACCTCGGCGGCGTTCTCCACCTGCGCCGGGGTTCCGCCAAGGACTTCGCAGAGTCCGGCGGCGGCCATGGAACACGCCGAACCCACCTCACCCTGGCAGCCCACTTCGGCGCCGGAGATGGAGGCATTGATTTTGAACAGGATTCCGACGGCGGCTGCGGCCAGCAGGAAGCGGACCACGCCGTCGTCGTCGGCCCCCGGCACAAACTTGAGGTAGTAGTGCAGCACGGCGGGAACGATCCCGGCCGCCCCGTTGGTGGGGGCGGTGACGATCCGGCCGCCGGCTGCGTTTTCCTCGTTGACGGCCAGCGCGAAGAGGTTCACCCATTCCATCGCCCGAAGCGGATCGGTGACACCGGTGTCCGCAGCCAGTGTCTGGAACAACGACGGCGCCCGGCGCCTGACATTCAGCCCGCCGGGAAGGATCCCTTCCGCAGCACAGCCGTTGTCCACGCATTCGCGCATGACGGCCCAGAGTTTCAGCAGCTCCTCGCGGAGCTCCGCCTCGCTGCGCCACGTGAGTTCGTTGGCCAGCATCACCTCGGAGATGGACATTGCCTCGCGGCTGCAGATCGCCAGCAGCTGATCCGCGGTAGTGAACGGGTAGGGAAGGACGGTGGTGTCAGCCACTACCCGGTCTCCGGCGTCGGCGTCCCCGTCCACCACGAAGCCGCCCCCAATCGAATAGAAGCTCCGCTCGGTGAGGACTGCGCCGGCGTGGTCCAGGGCGCGGAACGTCATGCCGTTGGGGTGGGCCGGGAGGGACTTGCGCCGGTGCAGCACCACGTCCTCGTCCCAGTTGAAGTCCACCCTGTGGTCCCCGCCGATGAAAAGCTCCGCGTCGAGGGCCGCAGCGGCCACCTGGTCATCTGCCGTGGAGGTGTCCACGGTTTCGGGGTCCAGTCCCTTGAAGCCCAGGACCACGGCCTTGTCCGAGCCGTGGCCCCGCCCGGTGGCGCCGAGCGAGCCGAAGAGTTCTGCCTGCACCCGCCTGGTGGAGCTCAGGTGTCCGTCACCCTTGAGCCCGTCAGCGAACAGCTTCGCTGCCCGCATCGGGCCGACCGTGTGTGAGGACGACGGCCCGATGCCAACGGAGAACAGGTCCAGGACACTCAGCGCCATTTAGGGGACCTCGGGGGAGGCGTATTCCCGCATCGCGTCGAGGAGCCAGCGGCCCAGGAAATCGGCGAACGACGCGCGGGGGAACAGCCGGTAGCCCTCATCGCCGGTCTTCCACAGGATCACGGGGATGTTGCCGACCTCCGTGGCCAGCGCGGTCCCGGCCTTGAGCGTGCGCGGGTGCAGATCCAGGGCGCAGCCTTTTTCCAGCACTGCCCTGGCCCGGGGGCCGGTGAGCTCGAACGTGGTGCGGTTGGCGGACAGGTCCACCACCTGGCCTTCGCCGTCGCCGAGGGCCTCGCGAAGCGCCCGGATCAGGTCGCCGCCCAGGGATTCGTGGGCTTCCATGGGTGCGACCACCAGGAATTCGGCGGGTCCGAGCCACAGCACTGACGTGCCGCCGGACCCGGTGACGCCGCCGCACGAGGCGGGCAGGCCGCCCGTGACGGCGGCGACGCGGGCTGCGGCCTCGGTGCCCTGGACAACGCGGATGCCCACCATGGTCAGGAACGTCACCTCGCCCAGTTCCACGGTGCCGGGGACGGATCCGGCGCTGAACGTGGCCCTGAGCTGGGCGGCGGGGCTGGTCCGGAGCGAGAGGTTCTTCTCGTAGGAGGTTGCGGGTGCTGCTGTTTCAGCCATCTTTGCGGGTCCCTTCGGGGTCAAAAAGTACGGTTTCGGCGACGACGACGTCCACCAGCCGGTCGCCGGCGGCAGCCACCAGGGTTTCGCCGATCCGGTTGCGGCCGTTCTTGATCAGGGCCAGGGCAAACGACCTGCCCAGGGCCGCGCTGTGGTAGCTGGAGGTTACAAAGCCCTGCATGGGGACGGGCCCGTAGGCGGGGGTGGTCGGGATGCCCTTCTCCACCAGCTGGGTGCCTTCGGGCAACCGGAAGCTGCCGTCGACGGGCAGGACGCTGACCAGGTGCTTGCGGTCCCCGCGCTGGGCGTCTGCCCGGGCGTAGGAACGCTTGCCGATGAACTCCTTGGCTTTCGAAACCACCCATTCCATGCCCGCATCCTGCGGGGTGACTGTGCCGTCGGTGTCCTGCCCGACGATCGGGTAGCCCTTTTCGGCGCGGAGCACGTGCATGGTTTCGGTGCCGTAGGGGGTGATATTGAATTCGGCCCCCGCAGCCGCCACGGCCTCCCAGGTGTTCAGTCCGTACCAGGACGGCACGTTGATCTCATAGGCCAGTTCGCCGGAGAACGAGATCCGGCAGACCCGGGCCTGCACGCCGGAGGCGAGGGTGGTTTCGCGGAACGTCATGAACGGGAAGGCTTCGGCTTCCAGCCCGCCGTCCTTGGCCAGTTCCGGGGCTACCTTAGCGAGGACCGCCCGGGATTTAGGCCCGACGACGGCGATGGTGCTCCACTGTTCGGTCACCGAGGTGCAGTGCACGTCGAGTTCAGGCCATTCAGTCTGCAGCCATTCCTCCAGCCAGTCCAGCACCTTTGCGGCACCACCGGTGGTGGTGGTCATGAAGTACGTTTCTTCGTCCAGGCGCAGGGTCACGCCGTCGTCGAAGATCATGCCGTCCGCCATGCACATCACGCCGTAGCGGGCCGAACCCGGGGCGAGCTTCTTGAACGCGTTGGTGTAGATCCGGTTGAGGAACTCGCCGGCGTCCTTGCCACGGATTTCGATCTTGCCGAGTGTGGTGGCATCCATGAAGCCCACGGAGTCGCGGACGGCAGCGCATTCACGGAGTACGGCAGCGTCCATGTCTTCTCCGGCCTGCGGGTAGTACCAGGGCCGCTTCCACTGTCCGACGTCCTCGAACAGTGCGCCCTTGGCCTCGTGCCACGGGTGGATGGACGTCTTGCGGGCGGGGTCGAACAGTTCGCCGCGCTGGCGTCCGGCCAGGGCTGCGAAGGCCACCGGGGTGAACGGTGCGCGGTACGTGGTGGTGCCGATGTCGCCGATGCCGCGGGATGCTTCGCCGGCGGTGCGCAGAGCGGCGGCGATGACGCCGATCGCGTTGACGCCGGAGGTCTTGCCCTGGTCGTTCGCAGTGCTGATGGAGGTGTAACGCTTGATGTGTTCCACCGAGCGCATGCCGGCTCCGGTGGAGCGGAGGACGTCGGCCACGGACTGGTCGCGCTGGAAGTCCACAAAGTGGTGGTGCCAGTCATCCGGCGTGCCCGTCTGGCCAGGAACCAGCCAGAGCTGGCGGGTGGGGGCGGAAGCCTTCGGCTCGCCAAGCGGGGCCGGCTGGGTTTCGGAGGCGAAGCCGGCGCCGATGGCGGCCGCTGCTCCGGCCGAGATGCCCTCGGCCAGGACGTCCGCGAGTTCGTAGCTGCCGCGGCCCGAACCGATGGTCTGCTGGTTCGGGACCACGGTGCTGGGCACAAAAGCTGCCAGTTCGTCGTCCCAGCGCAGCTTGCCCTGGCGCTGGGAGTGCAGGTGCACCAGAGGGCTCCAGCCACCGGAAACTGCCAGGAGATCGCAGGCGATTTCCTCGACGCCGGAGGTGAGCTCGCCGTCGTCGTTGATGCTGCGGACAGTGACGGCCTCAACGCGGCCGTCTGCGGCCTTCGAGGCGGTGTCAGCCACCGCGCTGCCGATCAGCACCCGGGTGCCGGCTTCGACGGCGGCAGCAGCCACCTCCGTGAGGCGGGGGCGTGCATCCACAACGGCTGCGAGCTTGACGCCGGCGGCACGCAGGTCCGCTGCCAGGGCATAGGCGCTGTCATTGGTGGTGCTGATGACCACGCGCCGTCCCGCCGCGACGGCGTAGCGGTTGAGGTAGCTGCGGACTGCTGAGGCGAGCATGATGCCGGGGCGGTCGTTGTTCTCGAAGACCAGCGGACGCTCGTGGGCGCCGGGGGCCAGCACCACTTGGTTGGCACGGATGTGCCAGATACGCTGCCGGGACACTCCGGACGCGGCCGGGCTGGACAGGTGGTCCGTGCGGTTCTGGACGGCGATGACGTAGTTGGCGTCATAGGCGCCGAAGGCAGTGGTGCGGTTCAGGACGGTGGACTCCGCGCCGGATACAAGCTCGGCTTCGACGTCCGCCACCCATTCCAGGGCCGGCTTGCCCTCGATGGTCTCGGCCAGTCCGGGCGCGGTGGAGCCGGACAGGAGGGACCCGCCCAGTTCGGGCTGGTCGTCCAGCAGCATCACGCGGGCGCCGGTCCGGACTGCCTCTCGGGCTGCGGCAAGTCCGGCAGGGCCGCCGCCGATGACCAGGACGTCGGTGTGGACGTACTTCTTGTCGTATTCAGCGTGGTCTTCCTCCGGGTCCAGCTTGCCCAGGCCGCTGAGCAGTTCCGCTTTCAGGCCGTCCACCAGGGTGACGGTGGTGGCGGGGAGCATGGACTCGGCAACGTCGCCGGGAAAGCGCGGGGAGATCTTGACCATCGCGTTGGATTCCTCCACACCCGCGGACATGATGCCCCGGGCGCGGTCCTCGTAGAGGGAATTGCCGGCATTGATGCGGCCGTTGGCAATCAGGGCCGAGGCGAGGGTATCGCCGGGGTGGCCGGCGAACTCCTCGCCGTCCACGGTGAAACGCCAGGAGATGGTGCGGTCGATGCGTCCGCCGGAGGCGAGGCGGGCGTTCTCGGAAGTCACTTGGTTGCTCCCTTCGGGGCGGTGGTGCTGGGGGCTGGATCGGCCGGGGCGATGCTGGTGCCGGAAACGTCCGGCGCCGCGGCGCCGGTGGTGGTGCTGTCAGCGGCAAGGCTCGCAGTGCCGGTTTCAGCAGTTGGCGTCCCGGCGGCGTCCGGGCGGGGCGTTCCCATCGGATAGACGGCCTGGATGTCGTAGGTGACGGTGTCGCGGAGCATGTTGAACCACTGCCGGCAGCCGGTGCTGTGCAGCCAGCGTTCAGCGAAGGCCCCCTTGGTGTTGTCCCGGTAGAACAGGAACTCGGCCCATTCGCGGTCGTTCAGCTCGCTCGGGTTTTCGGGGTAAGCCACGTGGGCCTGGCCACCGTAGTGGAATTCGGTCTCGTCGCGCGAGCCGCAGTTGGGGCAGGAGATGAGCAGCATGTGCGTCTTCTTTCTAAAGTGCGTCGGTCGCTGGCGGCTAGTGGGCGACGGCGGCTGCGCCGTGTTCGTCGATCAGGGCGCCGGTTTCGAAGCGCTCCAGCGCGAAGGGCTGGTTCAGCTTGTGCGGGGTGCCGGTGGCGATGTTGTGCGCGAAGGTGAGCCCGGCGGCCGGCGTGGCCTTGAAGCCGCCGGTGCCCCAGCCGCAGTTCACGAACATGTTCTCCACCGGGGTGTTGCCCACGATGGGGGAGGCGTCCAGGGTGGTGTCCACGATCCCGCCCCACGTCCGCAGCACGTGCGCCCGGGCGAAGATGGGGAAGAGCTCGACGGCGGCGGCCATCTGGTGCTCGATCACATGGAAGGACCCGCGCTGGCCGTAGCCGTTGTAGGAGTCAACGCCGGCACCCATGACCAGTTCGCCCTTGTGGGCCTGGGAAACGTAGACGTGCACGTGGTTCGACATGACCACCGTCGGGTGGACCGGTTCGTGCAGTTCGGAGACCAGGGCCTGGAGCGGGTGGGACTGGATGGGGAGCCGGAAGCCGGCCATTTCGGCCAGGACCGAGCTGTGCCCGGCAGCTGCGAGGCCCACCTTTCCGGTGTTGATGGTGCCACGGTTGGTTTTGACGCCGGTGACGCGGTTGCCGTCCTTGATGAAGCCGGTGACTTCGCAGTTCTGGATGATGTCCACGCCGAGCTCGTCGCATTTGCGGGCGAACGCCCAGGCCACGTGGTCGTGCTTGGCAATGCCTGCGCGCGGCTGGTAGGTGGCACCCATGACGGGGTAGCGGATGTTGTCGCTGATGTTCAGGATGGGGCAGAGTTCCTTGACCTGCTTCGGGTCCAGCCACTCTGCGTCCACGCCGTTGAGCTTGTTGGCTCCCACGCGGCGCATGCTTTCGCGGACATCGCCCAGGGTGTGGGCGAGGTTCATGACGCCGCGCTGGCTGAACAGGAAGTCGTATTCGAGTTCCTCGGGAAGGATTTCCCAGAGCTTGAGGGCGTGCTCATAGATCGCAGCGCTCTCGTCCCAGAGGTAGTTGGAACGGATGATGGTGGTGTTCCGGGCCATGTTGCCGCCAGCCAGCCAGCCCTTTTCCAGGACGGCGATGTTGGTCATTCCGTGGTTCTTGGCCAGGAAGTAGGCGGTGGCCAGGCCGTGCCCGCCGCCGCCGACAATCACGGCGTCGTAGGAGGACTTGGGGTCCGGGTTGCGCCAGAGGAAATCCGGGTGCTCGGGGAGCTGTTGGGTGCTCACTGGGCTGCTCCAATCAGGTCAGATTCGAAGGCGGCACGGTGGGTGCCGCTGTTCAGGTGCGGGTAGAGGGGGAACTGGTCGGCGAGGGCGGTGACGCGGGCGCCGAGTTCGACGGCGGCCTGGTCGCCGATGGTGCCGGTGGATGCCGAGGCGATGAGCGCCGTCGCAATGATGTCCGCGACTTCGGTGAATTCCGCGGCGCCGAAACCGCGGGTGGCGAGGGCGGGGGTGCCGATGCGGAGGCCGGAGGAGACCATCGGCGGGCGGGGGTCGAACGGAACGGCGTTGCGGTTGACGGTGATGCCGATCCGGTGCAGGGCGTCTTCAGCCTGCTGGCCGTTGAGCTCGGAGTGCCGGAGATCGACCAGGACAAGGTGGACGTCGGTGCCGCCGTTGACGACGGAGATTCCTGCGGCGGCCACATCGTCTTGGAGCAGGCGTTCGGCGAGCAGCTTCGATCCCTGCAGGACGCGTTCCTGGCGTTCCTTGAATTCGGGGGAGCCCGCCAGCTTGAAGGCCACGGCCTTGGCGGCGATGACGTGTTCCAGCGGGCCGCCCTGCTGGCCGGGAAAAACGGCGCTGTTGATCTTCTTGGCGTACTCCTCCTTGGCGAGGATGACGCCGCCGCGGGGACCGCCGAGGGTCTTGTGCGTGGTGGTGGTGACGACGTCGGCGTAGGGGACCGGGTTGGGGTGCAGCCCGGCCGCAACGAGGCCGGCGAAGTGGGCCATGTCCACCATGAGGTAGGCGCCCACCAGGTCTGCGATTCGGCGGAATTCGGCGAAGTCCAGCTGGCGGGAGTAGGCGGACCAGCCGGCCACAATCAGCTTCGGACGGTGCTCGAGGGCGAGGGCTTCGACCTCGGCCATGTCCACCCGAAGGTCGGCTTCGCTCACGTGGTACGGGACCACGTTGTAGAGCTTGCCGGAGAAGTTGATCTTCATGCCGTGCGTGAGGTGGCCGCCATGGGCCAGGCTCAGGCCCATGATGGTGTCGCCCGGGTTCAGGAGGGCGAACATGGCCGCGGCATTGGCCTGTGCGCCGGAGTGCGGCTGGACGTTTGCGAATTCTGCCCCGAACAGGGCCTTGACGCGGTCGATGGCGAGCTGTTCGATCACATCGACGTGTTCGCAGCCGCCGTAGTAGCGCTTGCCCGGGTAGCCCTCGGCGTACTTGTTGGTCAGCACCGAGCCCTGTGCCTCCATGACGGCGGACGGCGCGAAATTCTCCGAGGCGATCATTTCCAGCGTGGACTGCTGACGGCCCAGTTCATTGTCAATGGCCTGCTGGACCTCTGGATCGACTGCGGAAAGTCGCTCGTTCAACTGCTCAACCACGGATGCTCCTTTGAAATACCACTATTGCTATGACTGATATATCAGTGTGGGATCAATGGTATGATCGGAATCACATAAGAGTCAATAGCTGGAGCAAAGTGGCACTGAGCTTCCGCTTGGCCCCCGGACATGTAGCAAAGAACGGAGCGGTGCCTTGACCGCACTTCACGCCCTGCCTCCCGCCGATGACGAGGTGCTCTCGCAGGCGGAGTCCGCCTACCGGCAGCTGCGCGACAAGCTGATCATGCTGGAGATCCGTCCCGGCGAGCCCATCAACGACGGTCAGCTGGCAACGCAGCTGGGCTTTGGGCGCACACCGGTCCGCGAGGCCATCAAGCGCCTGGAGGTGGACCACCTGGTGGTGTCCTACCCGCGCCGGGGAACGTTTGTCACCAACGTGGACTTCACTGAGCTGGCGGACGTCTCGGAAATCCGGGAACTTCTGGAGCCGCTCGCAGCCCGCCGCGCGGCGGTCCGGGCAAGCGCCGCCATGCGCCGCGAACTGCTCGAGGTCGCCGAGACCATTGCAGCGCTGGATCCCGCGTCGGGGGAGTCCAGGGACCTGATGCGCTACGACCTGACCGTGCACCGGCTGATCTACAAGGCGGCTGCCAATCCGCACCTGGAGGACACGCTGATCCGGTACGACAACCTGGCTACCCGCATCTGGTGCCTGGTGCTGGACAAGGTTCCGTCCGTCAGCGGCCATATCACCGAGCACGTGGACCTTCTCAAGGCCGTTGCTGCCGGTGATGCGGGGAAGGCCGGAGAGCTGGCCCTGCACCACGTCACGAGTTTCGAAGAGACCATCCGGAAGGTTCTGTAACGCGTCCCGGGCAGGTCCTGCTGCAAGCCCACGAAACAATCCGCCCCGTCGCCAGGAAACTGGATCCAGTTCCTGGCGGCGGGGCGGATTGTGCGGCTGTGTTCCCGGGGGGGGTGGGGCGGTGCTACTCCTTACCCAGTCCGGCAGCCGAAGTCTTCTCACCGGTGACCGCATTCAGTGCGGCGAGGTCGAAGATGCCGTTGATGTCCGCCTGCTTGGTGGTGCCGGCTTCCACGCCGTCCTTCAGCAGTTTGGGGTAGGTGCCTGCCAGCGGATCGACGGTGAACACAATGTTCTTCAGGGACCGGTCGATCACATCCGCCTTCAGCTCCGCCCCGGCGGCTTCCTTCAGGGCGGCGTTGATGACTTTGGCCTTCTCATCGGCGGCGGCGCCGTTGAGCCACTCCACCGACTTCACATGGCCCTTGAGCAGGGCCTTGACGGTGTCCGGGTGTTCTGCGGCAAATGTCTTGCTCACGATCAGGATGGTGGTGGGGAACTCGCCCGCCTTGCCGGAGAGTGAACCGTCCCAGAGGTCCTTCTCGTCCACGAGGACCTTCGCGCCGGCGGTGAGCACCAGGCGGGAGGCCCAGGGCTCAGGCAGCCACGCGCCGTCGAGCTTTCCGTCCTGGAATAGTTTCAGGGTCTGAGCGTTTTCGGTGGGGTTGATGGCTACGTCGCCGCTGCCGTCGACATTGGTCTTGTAGCCCTGGCTGGCGAGCCAGGCGCGCAGTGCCACATCCTGCGTGCCGCCGAGCTGAGGTGAAGCCAGGGTCTTCCCCTTGAGGTCGGCGGCGGAGGTGATTTCCGGGCGGACCACCAGCTGCGCACCGCCGGCGGCGGCGCCGGCGATGATGTTCACCGATTCCCCGCCGCTCTTGACGAAGGAGTTGATGGCAGGGTTGGGGCCAATGTAGGTGGCGTCGATGGCTCCGGCGTTCAGTGCCTCGATTGCTGCCGGACCGGCGTTGAAGACCTGCGTGCTGAGCTTGGTGTCGCCGAGCTCGTCGGCGATGTAGCCCTGGCTGACCCCCACGAGCGCCGGGGCATGGGTGACGTTGCCGAAGTATCCCAGCTTGAGCTCCGCGGCCGGGTTGCCCGCAGGGGCGGCCGCCTCGGCAGCTGCGCTGGAGCCCGACGGGCTGTTGCCGTTGACGGCGGATGCCACGGCAATGCCGCCGCCGATCAGGGCCAGGACGCCGGCCACGATGCCGACCTTCAGGCCGAGCGGGCGTTTGGCGGTGGCGGTCTGGCCGGCGACGATGCGGGTGGAGCCTTGCGGGTTCTGGGGACTGGTGTCCTGCGGTGATGCCACGGGGATTCCTTTGTTGGGGCGGGTACTGCAGATGAGGTTACGGACGGCCCCCCAGCGCCACAACGGTTCCGGACATGGGCGTTCACGAGGCGACGCGCAGGCTCAACAGAACGTAGCCCGGCGTTACAAAACGTCGCGGGACGACATGGAAGAAGGGGGTTCCGGCACCGTACGGGACGGCTGCCCCACGTAGACTGGCAGGATGCGGCTGGTAGCAAGTGATATTGACGGAACGATTCTTGGGCACGACGGAAAGATCAGCGACCGCACCGTCCGCGCGTTCCATGCGTGCCGGGATGCCGGCGTCGAACTCGTCTTTGTCACCGGGCGCCCGCCGCGCTGGCTGCACCCCCTCGAAGAGCAGCTGGGCCACACGGGAACGGTCATCTGCTCCAACGGCGCCGTGGTGTGGGACCTCGAGGACAACCGGCTGGTCTCAGCGCAGGCGCTCAGCATCGAGGCCGTGCTGGAAGTCAGGCAGATCATCAGGGACCTGCGCCCCACTGCGCTCTTCGCCGCAGAAACCCTCACCGGCTTCCACCTGGAGCCGGGCTTCATCGAAAACGGCTCCAGCGAGCTCCTGTCCGAGTTCACGCCCGCCCCGCTGGCCGACACGCTGGGCCCCGAAGACGCCGTCGTGAAGTTCCTGGCGATCGTCCGTGACGGGACGCCGGATGCCTTCCTCAGCGAAGTGCGGCCCGCAGTGGCCCACGTTGCTGCCGCCACGCACTCCTCACCGGGCGTTTCGATGCTGGAGCTTTCCCTGCCCGGGGTCAACAAGGCCGTCACGCTCGCCGGTTATGCCAAATCCCTGGGCATCGACGCCGCGGATGTCGTTGCCTTCGGTGACATGCCCAACGACGTGGAGATGCTCCGCTGGGCCGGCCATGGGTACGCCATGGCCAGCGGCCACCCGGACGCCATCCGCGCCGCCGGCCAGCAGGCACCGCATTTCGACGACGACGGCGTGGCCCAGGTTCTCGAAGCCAGGCTCGCATCGCTCGGGGTAAGGATGCCCTGAGGGCCGGCAACTCCGGTTATGTGTGGCCCCGCCTTCAACGATGGATTCATCAGTGGATGGATGCGGCGGAAGGCTCGGTGGTGCGGAAGGGCTTTCGAACGAACAGCTCGCACAGTCATCTCGGGTAGCCTGTGGATCAATGAACCCCTTTGGATTGCCGGACCGCCAGCTCGCCGCCTTCGCCCGCCCGGTATTGGAGTACCTTCCTGCCGAGTACCACGCTGAGGACGCAGCACGTGCCGAGATCGACGATATTGGATCTCTGTCCGCTCTTGCGTCACCGGACGTTGTTGCGGCCAGGATCACCCGGCTCGGCCTCAACGTCAGCACTGAAGACATGACTGAGCGGCTACTTGAAGCCAGCGACGAGCGCACCGCAATTTCAGGCCTCAGATACCGCAACCTCGATCCGACCTTCCCGTTTGTGGCGGTCAAAACAACTGCCCGGGTCAACGACCTGGAGGCTGTTGTTGCATTAGCTGCCCAAGTAACCGAGGCCTACCGCGGCGTTGGCGTGCGTGGCTTTACATTTTGGGAGCAGCCAGGCCTCGACTTATCAGTCGCAGAGAGCTGGGCAACCGTCATGGCCGGGTCCCTTAGCGTGGCAGCAACAGCAGACGAGCGGGAACTGCCCACGCCTCTGGCGATCTCCTGGCCCGACGCGGCGACTGAGGTGTTTGCCGATTACCAGCACGAACATCGAACTTGGCGATCGGATACCCCAGCACTTGCCTCGTTTGTTTCAGAGTCCGACCAGGACGGGCTCCAAGAAGCCGCGGACCAGGGCTTGTTGATGTCGCTGCGGGACGATCACGGTTTCGCGGGACTGGCGGCTGCCACCGTTTCACCGATCTTCGGCAGACGTGCAGTCTGCATGCTGGAAATTTTCCTCACGGAACGCCTGCGAGGCAAGGGCTTGGCTCCGGCGGTAGAATCCTCATTCCTGGCCGGTCAACGCTCGGGGGCGGACACAGTCTGGGGCCATATCCACGCAGAAAACTTGCCCTCGCTGCGCACCGCCCAGAAGCTGCGCCGCCGGCCGGTGCAGCAGGAGTACTTCGTCCGCCTGTCCGCGGACTAAATTACCGTGGAGCGAGCTTGGATTCACGGTTAGGCGAGACTCGTCGCCAGCAGCCCTGCTCGCCGGCCCAGCCGAACCCCGAGGCGGCCTCGAAGGCTTCTACAAGTCCTTGAAGTGTCCGCTCAACCGTTGTCTAGGGGGGGAAGGCCAACCACCCACAAGCGTCTGTCGGGACGGGACCATTTTCAACTGCCCTCCTGGGGCCAGAAATACTTGACACGATCACCTGGAGTTCACAGCTTGCGCTCACCTGCCGTTTACCTTGACGCCCTAACGTGGACAGCGGACACCGATCCAGTCAAGGGGACAACATGGCAAAGAACGTCAAGCACCGCATCGCTGAGGCGCCGATGCGCCCGGCCGAGCCGACTGCCCACTGGAAGAAACTCCGGGAGGGCGACCGCGTCCTGGTGCGCCTCACGCCAGGCTTCGAAACAGGCGGCCTGGTGGACGCCGTCACCTGGGACCACACGGCCATCTGGGTGGACCTCGACGGCGGCCGTGGCCGCACTTTGCTCCACTGCAGTGACGGTGTAGAGGTCCTGGTCCAGGAATAGCGCCGCGCCGGCAGCGGCGTCCGGTCACGTCCGTCGGCGGTACGCTCAAACGGTGACTGAACCACTGCCGTTCCTCCATCCGCCCGGCTATCCCGTGGCCCTGGCGCACCGCGGGTTTTCGCGCGATGGCCTGGAGAATTCCATGGCCGCTTTCCGAGCCGCCGTCGACCTCGGCTACCGGCACCTGGAAACGGATGTGCACACCACCGCGGACGGCGTCCTGGTGCTTTTCCACGACACCACGCTGGACCGGGTCACCGATGCCGCGGGCCGGATCTCCGCGCTCACCGCTGCCGAGGTTGCCGCGGCACGGATCGGCGGCCGTGAGCCGGTTCCGCGCTTCGATGAGCTGGTAGGCACCTTCCCGGACCTCCGGCTGAATCTGGATGTCAAGGACTGGACCTCCGTCCGCAGCCTCGCGGCGGCCATTGAGCGGTACGGCGTCCACGACCGCGTGCTGGTGGCCAGCTTTTCAGACCGCCGACGCCGGGCGGTGCTGAAGCTGCTGAGCCGGCCGGTGGCGTCGTCGGCCGGGATGGTGACGAATGCGCTGGTAGTCCTGCTGGGTCCGGTGCTGCCCGGATCCTGGCTGCGGCGTGTGCTCCGGCGGACCCCTGCGCGGTATCCATGCCCTGCAGGTCCCGGTGAAGTACGGCGCTGTGTCGGTGGTCACCGCCGGCTATGTCCGGCGCGCCCATGATCTTGGCCTGGTGGTGCATGTGTGGACCATCAATGAGCCTGCCGAGATGCGGCGGCTGCTGGACCTTGGTGTGGACGGCATCGTGACGGACCGTGCCGACCTCCTGAAGCAGGTCCTGCTGGAGCGGGGTGAGTGGCCGGAAGGCTGAGCCTTCCGGCCTCCGGCCACTGCCCCATTGCCGGCACCGACGTCCCAAGGACCGGCGCCGGGGCCAAGACCGTCAGCTGCGGCCCATCCCGGTGGAAGGATCCTGGTCGCCCTCGCCGGGGTCCGCCCGCAGAGAGTCAGGATCGCCTTCCGGCAAACCGGCAGGGCCGGGAATGTCGCGGGGTGAGTCCGGTGCGTCCTGGCCGCCGTCCGCGGGCGGCGGACCGGCCTCCGGCCCGCCGGGTTCGGCCGAACCGCCAGGTGCGCCGTCCGCATCCACTGGCGGTGCGGAAGCCGGACCATCCGCGGTCCCCGTTTTCAAGCCCGGTGCCTTCTCCTTTTCAGCCTCCATGGCGTTGGAGCCTTCGCTGATGGAGGAGTGGACCTCCACGTCGCTGTTCGGATCTGTTGGCTCGGGAACTCCGGTGTTCTCTGTGGGTGATGGACGTTCCGGCCAGGTCCTCCATGGCGTTCTCCGCCGCCTTGCCGATGCTGTCGCCGATGCCCATGTGACTGCTCCTTCTGGTAGCAGTGGACGGCCGCCTCCGCCGTCCCGTGATACGCTCCAGAATTATCAGCATGCTTACAATTAGTCCAGAGCTGGGGACTACCCTGGCCCGCCCAGGAAGGAACCAGCACCCATGAGCAGCTACCATCCGGAAAATGACCCTGCGAACCCGGACCGTCCGGGCGCGGAAGGAGCCCGTCCCGGTCCGGGCAATGGCCCGGAACGTCTCGGTGCCGGGCAGGACGCTGCCTCGGCAGGCAAGGATTCGGCAGATTCGGCCAACCCCGACCCGTTGGAGGGGAACATCACCGGCCTGGAGCCCGGCGGGGGTGTGCCGCCGGGTGAAACGCCGCCGGCCGAGGACCAGATGAGCGGGGACCAGGGGCACGGCGAGTAGGGCACGCGGCAGCCGTTACCGGCCCGCCACTGGACTGGCGGGCTCTGCCGGAGTCAGCCGGCCCTGCCTGCTCAGCGTTTGTCGGCGGGGCCGGAGCGGCCGTGGACGGCGTTTTCGGGTGCGGAGAGCTGCCTCTTGAGGCCATCGGGATCCTGGGCAGTGTTCCAGGCGGCCCAGTCCTGCGGCCGGACTGACGGCCTGCCCAGCAGGTAGCCTTGGCCGGCGCTGATGCCCAGCTCTGTCAGGACCTGGAGTTCACCCGGGGTTTCAACGCCCTCCGCCACCAGCACCGTGCCGATCTGCTCTGCAAAGTCCACCAGGCATGCGGCCAGTGCCTGCTGGGTGGTATCGCTGTCCACTCCGCTGATGACGTCCCGGCCCAGCTTGATGAAGTCCGGCCGCAGGTGAACCATCCGGCTCAGTGCCCCGGCGCCGGAGTGAGAGTCGTCAATGGCGATCCGCAGGCCCCGTTCCCGCAGCGGAGTAATTGCGGCCATGAAATGCGGGTATTCCTCGTCTGGAATTCCGTCGGTCAATTCAAGGACAATCCGGTTGATCGGAAGCTCGATGTGATCGAACAATTCAGGCAGCCGCGGGTCGAGGCAGGAGGTCGGGCGAAATGTTGAGGGAAACGTACAAGGTGCGGCAGGCAGGTTCGCCGCGGCGGCGGCCGCCGACCCCAGGGCGGAGAATTCCAGGTTCGCGCCGAGCCCCACGGCCGCTGCTTCCGCAAACCAGAGTTCGGCGCCGGCGCCGTCGTCGCTGACAAACCGCGAGAGTGCCTCGACGCCCACCACGTCCTTGGTGGCCAGGCCGTAGATGGGCTGGAAGGCCGTCATCAGCATCTGGTTTTCCAGCAGGGCGCTGATCCGGGAGAGGCTCCTGATGGCGTCCAGCCGTTCCAGCAGTTGGGGCGGCATCGCGTCCGGAGGCGAGCGGCGCGCGGCAGTGTCCGGCATCGCCCGCGTTGAGCGCATCCTGTCCGCCGGCTTTCGAGCAGATACTCCAGCAGCGCCCGTTCGGGCACTCCCGGGTTTTCGTCCAGGCGGTCGCTCAGGCGCTGCCGGATGGCGGCGCCAGCAGGATCGGAATCCGCCAGGACCGCAGCGATAACTCCCCAAGCTTGTACACGAACCGACATTAGCTACGCCCCCAGTTGACGAAGTAATGACCCGTTGGCCCCTTAATTGTGAAATTTCAAGATGCCTTCGAAATCAGCCGCTTCTGATAAGTCCGATTCCCAGTGGCGGTGAAACAGTCACCGCATCATGATCGTATATCGGGCATCGTGAAAATGCAGCACTTTCCGTGATTCCCATCCTGTATTGCAGCGGAAACGCTGATACGGTTCAGCAGGAAACTCCGCGGTCACCAGGGCCGGGATTTCTTCGGCCGGCAACGGTTTGCTGAAGAAATAGCCCTGCGCGCTGAGGCAGCCGAGGTTCCTGCAGGTGGTCAGCCTGCTCAGCCGTCTCAACGCCCTCCCAGACCGCTTCCAGGCCGCATGCACGCACCAGCTGCAGGACAGCCGCCACCAGTGCCGGCTGGCTGGGGTCGGTACCCAGTCCCACGATCAGGGAGCGGTCCACCTTGACCCGGTCCACAGGCAGCCGCCGCAGGTAGCTGATGGAGGAGTAGCCGGTGCCGAAGTCGTCGATTTCGATTCCCACGCCCAGTCCGCGCAGGCCGCCCAGGGAGTAGCGGTCCAGCTCATTGCCTTTGACGATGGCTACTTCCGTCAGTTCCAGGACCACCTGCTCCGGGCGCACTGCCGTCTCCTTGAGCACTGCGCGGACGTCCTCGATGAACTGCAGGCTCTGCAGGTCGGTGGCCGAAATGTTGATCCGCACGGAGAACCTGCTGTCCACCGCGCCGTCCTCAATCCAGCGGCGGAGCTGCTCCACCGCGCTGGTGAGCACCCATCGTCCGAGCTCGGAAATGAGGCCCGCCTCTTCGGCCAGCGGGATGAATTCATCAGGCATGATCCGTCCGCGGGTGGGGTGGTTCCAGCGGATCAGTGCCTCCACGCCCTCAATACGGCCAGTGGCAAGCTCCACCACCGGCTGGTAGTTCAGGACAAGGCCTTCACCCTTCAACGGCAGTCCGCAGATCGTCAACCAGCTGGCTGCGGAGCCGGCGGACCAGGAGCAGGCCCGGTTCGAAAATGTGGAGCCTGTTCTGGCCCTCCGCCTTGGACGCGTACATGGCGACGTCGGCCTGCATGAGCATGTCTTCCGGCTCCTGCCCGGCGTCACCTGCGCTCAGGCCAATGCTTGCCGCGCAGCGGATGCTGCGGTCAGGAAGCTCGATAGGTTCGTTCAGGGCTGCCAGTATCCGTTGGCCGACGACGGCGGCCTGGTCGGCGCCGGTGGCCGGCATGAGGATGGCGAACTCGTCCCCTCCCAACCGGGCCACTGTGTCGGTGGCCCGCACGGCGCCGCGGATACGCTCGCCTACCGTGATCAGCACCTTGTCCCCGGCGGTGTGGCCGAGGGTGTCATTGATGGATTTGAAGGCATCGAGGTCCAGGAGCAGGATGACCGGGGACGCAGCGCCCGCTGGCCCGTCGGTCTGGGCCGCCTTCAGCGCGGTCAGCAGCGCGGACCGGTTGGCCAGTCCTGTGAGGGGATCCTGCATGGCCATCTTCTGCATTTCCAGGTGGGCTTCGTGGAGCAGCCTGGTCCGGACCTCTACGCGCTGTTCGAGCTCCTCGTAGATGATCTGCAGGTCCTCGGCGAGCAGGTTGGTGCCCATGATGATGGCATCGAGCTCATCCCGGGCGGGGGATACCTCAATCCTCGAGGTGAGGTCGCCGGAGGCCAGCCGGACGATGCCCTCCAGCAGTTGCGACAGCCGGGGATCGTTATCGGCGAACACCTGGCTTGCTCCTTCCGCCGGTCATCATGCCCGGTTGATGCTGGTACCCAGCGGCAGTCTCACCGTGACGGTGGTCCCGGAGCCCAGTTGGGATGCCACCTCTATGCGGCCGCCGTGGCGGCTCACGATGTCCTTGGTGATGGCCAGTCCCAGGCCGGTGCCGGGCACTGCGCCGGACATCGCGTTGGAGGCGCGGTAGAAACGCGTAAAAACGTGGGGGATCTCTTCGCCGGAGATGCCGATCCCGGTGTCGGTGACCCGAACCGTGGCCCAGCGGGTGCCGTCGGCGGCGGCGTCGGCCACGCTGCTGCCAACGCGGATCCGGCCTCCGCTGGGAGTGAACTTGATGGCATTGGACACCAGGTTGGTGAATACCTGCTGCAGCTGGACTTCGTCCCCCATGATCTCAGGATCCTCCTCTCCGGGCTCCAGCGCTATGGTGACGTCCTGCAGCCTGGCCAGGGGCCGGAGGGCGCCTGCCACGATCTCAAGGGTGCGGCCCAGCCGGACCGGGGTGAGATGGAGCTGCCCATCGCCGTCCCCGCTGCGGGAAACGCTCAGCATGTCTTCGATGAGCATCCGCAGCCGTTCCGTATTCCGGACCACGATGTCCAGCATCTGGTGCACCTCGGGGGAGACGGGGTCGGCGGTGCTTTCCTGGATCATGTCAAGGTACGCCATGATCGAGGTCAGCGGAGTGCGAAGTTCGTGGTTGACCGTGGCCAGGAAGTCGGTTTTGGCCTTGTCCAGCTCCTGGAGCTGCTTGACCACCTGCAAGCTGGCTGGTGATCAGGTGGCTCTGGATCAGCCCGTGAGCGGCATTTCCTGCCACGTGCTGGATCAGTCCCAGCTCGGCCCGTGACCACGTCCGCGGGCTGTCCAGCAGGGCAATCCACAGGACCCCCAGGGATGAGTTCCCCTCACCGATGGGAACTACCACGGAGGCCTTGGCATGCAGGTCTTCCAATGACTTTGGCAGGGGGATGGAGCCGTCAGCGCCATCAGCCGTAAGGACTTCTGCCCTCGCCCAAAGCCCGTCCGCAGCCCGCCGGGCTGCGGATTCCTCCTCCAGCGGTCCTTCCGGCAAGGGGTCCAGCCCCGGCCGGTTCCACTGGGCGGTGATCGCGGGCACGCGTTCATCCTCGAACGTTGTCAGCCAGACGTGGTCGGCGCCGAAGGTGTCTCCGAATCCGGCTACTACGTGGTTGGCAATCTCCTGGGGATCGTTGGTGCCGCGGACGGCGGCGGACACCAGGCGCAGCCGTTCCCGCAAGGCCTCGGCACCGTGCCGGGCGCGGCTGCGCTGCTCAGCCAGGTTGATGAGTGCGGTGGCGCGGAGCACCAGCTCCCTGGCGGACGGCGGCTTTGCGATGCAGTCCCGGATGCCGGCGGCCTCCATGACAGCCAGGTCCGCGTCGCTGTCCAGATCCACCAGGGTGAGGACGGGAACGTGGCTTTCCCGGGGGGAGAGTGAACTGTCAACGACCAGCACGGAGGGGCGCCCGGCGTCGAGCAGTTCCCAGAGGGTGGCAGCATCCTGTGCGGTGCGGACCGTGTAGCCGGAACCGCGCAGCGCGGAGGACGTGAACTCCAACCGTACGGAGTCGGGGTCTGCCACCACAGCTGTGCGTTGCACGGCTGCGACAGAAGGTGTGTCCGCTGCCACCATGCTCCCTTCGCTCCTGATTGAGTACATTGTAGGGGGACGCGGTGCCGCTGCTTCGTCATCGGCGGGCAATGAACGGCCCGGCACCTCTATATTTGGACGGTGTCCTCCCCAGTAAAAACGGTTCGTTCCGCCCTCCGGAAGTACCTGATGATCCCCAAACTCATCGGCCTTTCCCGTTCCGCGCCCAAAGACAGGACTGTGGCCTGGGACCGCTACTGGGCCGGCATCAGCCGGACCGGCGCCAAAAGCGAGGTGCTCTGGGACTCCGGAAGCGACCACGAACTCCTGGGCTACCTCGAAGCCCTGCAGCGGCACCTGGACCCGGAACTGCCCGTGGTGGATGTGGGCTGCGGCCACGGCAGCTTCACCCGCGCCCTGGCGCCGCACTTTCCCCGGTCCATCGGCGTGGATGTGTCGGCGCATGCGGTGCAGCGGGCACGCCGCGAATCCGCAGGACTGGACAACGTCAGCTTCCAGGTGCGTGACATGACCACACCCGGGGCCGGCGCCGGGATGCCGGGAATTACCGAAGCCAACGTGTTCATCCGGGGGGTCCTCCACGTCCTGAAGCCGGCTGAACAGGCAGCCCTCGTGGAGAACCTGAAGCAGCTGGTGGGGACGCGCGGCACGGTCTTCCTCGCCGAGACAAACTTCCAGGGGAACCCGGTGGACTACGTGACGCACCTGGGCGCAACCATTGAAGCGATACCGGCCCCGCTGGAACGGGCCATCCGGGAGCTGCCGATGCCTGGCCATTTCGGTCCTGCTGAACGTGGCAGGGCGTTGCCCCAGGCCGGGTGGGAACTGCTGGAGGACGGGCCAGCCGTCATTGAAACCAACCCGATGACCAGCGTTCCGGCGGCCAGCCGCGTACCGGGCTATTACGCAGTGCTCCGGGCGCGTACTTCGGCCGTTCCCGGGTAGGCGGCCTGGGTTCCCTTCCGGGTGGTGGCCAGGGCAGCGGCCACGGAGGCAAACCCTGCGGCCGCACCCAACGGGTCACCGGCTGCCAGCCGGGCTGCCACGGCGCCGGTGAACGCATCACCGGCTCCGGTGGTGTCCACTGCTGTCACCGGCGTGGGCGCAATCCTCAGCACCCTCCGGTCCGGCGGCGCCTGCGAGTCCAGGACCACGGAGCCGTCCGCCCCCAACGTGAGAAGCACCCGCTGCAGTCCGCGCTCAGCGAAGCGTTCCCGGATGCGGTCCCAGCCGGATTCGTCGTCGGACGCAGTGGGCATCGCAGGGTCCTGCCAACCCCCGGCTCCCAGGAACAGTGCCGCTTCGTGGGCATTCACCAGCAGGACGTCCGTCAGCTCCGCCAGGTCCTGGCTGATCCCGGCGTATGGCGACAGGTTCAGCATGACTGTTGCGCCGGCGTCGTGCCCTTCCCGGGCGGCGGCCTCCACCGTCCCGGGGCTGACCTCCAGGCAAAGGCAGACCACTGCCGCGCCGCGGAACTGCCCTGAAGCCGCCGCAACATCGGCGGGGGACAGGGTCCCGTTGGCGCCGGCGGAGATGATGATGCTGTTCTCGCCGTGCCCGTCGACAGAGATGACGGCCACCCCCGTTGCCTCGGGAACGGCCCGGACATGGCCCACGTCCACTCCGGCGGCAGTGGCTGACGACAGCAGCATCTCGCCGTTGGCGTCGTCTCCCACCGCGCCGATGAGGCTGACCTCCGCGCCCAGCAAGCTGGCGGCCACGGCCTGGTTGGCACTCTTGCCGCCGGGATTGACGCTGAACCCGGTGCCGTGAACCGTCTCACCGGGGAGTGGAAGCCGCTCGCAGTAGACGGTCAGGTCAGCGTTCAAGGATCCGACGACGACGATCCGGCCAGTGCGCATGGTGTTGACCGTACCGGCGGGCCGCAGCCCCGGGCAACCCGGACCGGCGAGGCCACGCTGTCCGTATTCCGGATCGGGCAAGCGCTTTCCAGCGGCGGGCTGGCATGATGGACCGCATGCGCATTCTCATCGCTCCGGACAAGTTCAAAGGCTCACTCACCGCTGCCGAAGCGGCCGCTGCCATCGCGGAAGGGGCGCTCCGTGTCTACCCCGATGCCGTGGCCACCCAGTTCCCCGTAGCTGACGGCGGCGAGGGCACCCTGGAGGCAGCTGTCTCAGCAGGGTATGAGGAACGCCTCAACGCGGTGGTGGGGCCCGTCCTGGCGCCGGTCGGAGCCGCCTGGGCCATCCGCAAGACAGCATTCGGCGGCGCCTCCGCCGTGATCGAAACGGCCCAGGCTTCGGGCCTGGCCGAAATGGAGCCTACCCCCGAGAATGCGCTCCGCGCCCACAGCTACGGCTGTGGCCAGTTGGTGGCCGCGGCCCTGGAGGCCGGAGCTACCGAAATCGTGCTCGGCCTGGGCGGTTCCGCCATGACCGACGGCGGCAGCGGCGCCCTGCGCGCACTCGGACTCAAGCCGCTGGATTCCGCAGGAAACGTGGTGCCGCTGGGCGGCGGCTCGCTCGCCGACGTGGTG
The DNA here is from genome assembly GCA_963807805.1 of uncultured Actinomycetota bacterium. GTDB lineage: Bacteria > Actinomycetota > Actinomycetes > Actinomycetales > Micrococcaceae > Arthrobacter. The sequence continues at coordinate 651,841 of CAWECX010000007.1, forward strand.
GCCCTGGATACCTCCGGACTCGATCCCCGGCTGTCCGCCGTGCAGTTCCGGATCGCCGTCGACGTCCAGAACCCGCTGTACGGGCCCCAGGGTGCCGCCCACGTCTTCAGCCCGCAAAAGGGTGCCGATGCCGACGCCGTTGAACTGCTCGACGCCGGCCTGCGGAACTGGGCGTCCGTGCTGCGGGAGGCTACCGGCCGGGACGTGAACATTCCCGGCGCCGGAGCGGCCGGCGGGTTCCCGGCGTCGTTCCTTGCCTTCACCGACGCCAGGCTGGAAGGCGGCTTCGCGCTGGTGGCCGGGCTGACCGGGCTGGCAGAGCAACTGGCCGACGCCGACCTCGTGATCACCGGCGAAGGGTCCATGGACTCCCAGTCCCTGACCGGAAAAGCGCCCATCGCGCTCGCCGATGCCGCCCGGGAGCGGGGGATACCGGTCATCGTTGTGGCCGGCCGCATCCTTGTCACGCCGGAGGACCTGGCTCAACATGGTGTGGTGGCCGCCGCGCAACTGCTGGATGTGGCGTCAAGCCCCGACGACGCCGTCGCCAATGCCGCCAAATACCTTGCCTGGGCAACCTCGCAGGTACTCGAAGGCGCCTGAGGCGACGGTTCACGCCCCGGTCTCGTAATGCGGCTCCGCCACCGGTTTCGATTCGGGAGAGCCTTTTTCCCTGAGGTAGACCGAAGCCCCCACCAGGACGGCAACCGCGAGGAATTCGCTTTGCCAGTTCTGGAACGACTGGAACCAGAACTGGCTGGTCCCGACGAATTCGAGCAAGGTCACGGCGGGCCCGCCATGGCTGAGCTGTTCCTCGTTGTAGGCGGACGCGCCGCCCAGGGCATGCAGCACCAGTGACGCCAGGAAAAGTGCCAGCAGCACCAGCGACAGGGAGTGTTCATACAGCTTCAGCGCCAGCCCGCCCCGCTTCACCGGCCATGGGGTGCTGTCCCGGAGGACCGCTTCCCGGGGGTCCTGGTCCTGGGGTGCCTTCCTGCCGATGGGCTTGGACTCCGAGGACCCCTTCTGGAACAGGAAGACCGTCAGAATGACATACATGGCCATCTGAAGGAACTCCGATTCCCAGTTCTCAAACGTGGCCTCAACAAAGTCGCCGGTGGCCAGATACTGCATGACGGTGACCGCTTCCTGTCCATGGGCGGCCTGCTCCTCGCTGTACGCGGCGGCTCCCGAGAGGACCATGCCACCGAAGAACACTACGAACAAGCCGGCATTAGCCAGCAACAGCCCGTGCTCTGTGGCCCATTTGCGCATTCTGTGCTCCATTACTGGTCGTCGGGCAGGCGCCCGTTCTGATCCGTGGCGCGGTGGTTCAGCCGCAGCGGCACGTACACCAGCAGTACCAGCAGGACGGCGAACAGGATGCCACCGGCCGTCAGGCCGGCGGCCCGGCCCGCAGTGACGTCGAAGACCAGCGCCGCGGTTCCTACACTGAGCATGGCCACCCCGGCCAGGGCAATCTTGGTGATGGAATCCGCGCTGGAGACCAGCGTTGCCTTCAGCCGCTGGCGGAACAGCCGCCGGTGAACGCTCACCGGCAACAGGATGAAGGCGGTGGTGAGGGCGGCAATGACCACGTTGACGAGGTAAAGGCCCACCTGGAAATCGTCGAGTTCGTCAAAGCGGTCCTGGAAAGGCAGTGTCAGCAGGAAGCCGGCGAGGATCTGCACCCCGGTCTGGAGCACCCTCAGCTCCTGCAGGAGCTCCGCCCAATTACGGTCCAGCTGCTCTTCCCGTGTTTCATTCCGGCCGGTGCTCCCGGTGAAATCCTCAACGTCCGCCACGGCATCTCCTTCCCCGTCCCGGCCCTATGGCCAGTCCTGTGGCCGGTCCGCGGGGTTTCCGCCGCACCGCCCGGGTGCTCCAAAACTAGGCCGAAGTTGCGTCAAGATCAACGTTTGATAAGTTTACTGACTATTAGGCCTGATTGGTGGACTTTGCTTCACCCGGCGGGATAGTTTCGAAGAGCCGGACGCAGGCCTTTGACCAGGAAGTTTGCACGTCAGATTCATCCATATCCACTACAGGAGGAACCATGAGTCAGGACAACCAGCACGCCGAGCCGGAAGAGGAAGCCGGCGGCTATGGCACTCCCACCGCGGAGCAGGAGCTTGGCGGTGCGGACAACAAGCAGTTCGCCCAGCCCCGCGAAGAAGAAGACTTTGACGCCGCGGGCCTGAACCAGGACAGCTCCACCGGTGAGACTTTCCCCACCGGTTCGCCGAACCTCAGCCACCTGGCCGGCGAGGACCAGGACAGCGCCGGTGAGCCCGGAGCCGGCCGCTTCGGTGGCACGGATGAGCAGTACCACGCTGAAACCGACACCAATGATCCAGGGTTCGAGCCCGGACAGACGCCGGTTCCCCGCGATGCGGACGTACCTTCGGCCGAGGCTGAGATTGATGAAAGCAACGCCGACGAGCAAGGTTCGGAGCCGTTCTCGTCCGAATCCGGGCAGGAGGCCGCGGGGCTGCCGGATGGCAGCGGCAACGACCTGTCCGAGGAAAAGGCTCCCAAGGACGACGACGACGAGAGCTTCGACGCCGGCTGACCCCTGGGTTCCGCAGGCTGGCACGGAAGGTGCCGCCCGGCTTAACGCCGGGCGGCACCTTCCGTCTCTCAGAAGGCCGTTTCCTGGAGAAGCCGGGGGCTTTGTCCCCTATGCCCGGCGCGATCCGGACGTATCCTTAATGAAGGCTTTGAAGTAGGCCGATGCGTTCGAACCTTAGGCGTGGATCATGCCCGCGGAGACCCCAATGGGCGTGGGGTGGGAGTCGCTGCCCACCCCGCAGGAAGTGGTATTCGACAGCACGGATGTCGAGAACTTCCTCGCTGAGGTAACGCATGAGTTCATCCGGGACATCGACGGCTCCCGCCGCGGTATTGGCTGGGCGGCCACTCTTTTCCGCGGCGGTCATTCCCGCACCGTTGCCGCCAGCAGCGCAGAGGCCAGGGCTGCAGACCGGGAGCAATGCTCGTTCGGTGACGGCCCCGTCCTGGCCGCGGTGCGCATGGGGGAATTCGTCCTCGTCTCCGACCTCGCCCGGGACCGGCGTTGGCCCGGTTACTCGAGCGCGGCAGCCGCCCACGGGGTGGGATCGCTGCTGTCGATGCCCATCGTCTCGGCCGGCGGATCCAGCGCAGCCATCAACCTGTACGCGCCCTCGGCTCACGAGTTCAGCAGCGAAGACATCATCAAGACCGCCCGCTATGCCCGGCAGGTGGCACGGTCACTGCGCGTCGTGCTCCGGGTGGCCGAGCGGGCCGAAGCCACTGCCGAACTGGCTGTTGCCCAGAGCTCCCTGATCCTGATGGACCTCGCGGTGCGGATCCTGATGAACGAGTACGGGCTCGGCCATGAAGGAGCACTCCAATACTTGCGGACCGCTGGAAGGCACACCAGCGGCGGTCTGCGCGAAGCGGCGCTCACTGTAGTCACAGCTGGGTCCACGCTCCTCACCACAACGGGCGGACTGGACAGCGCCGAAGCCAGGGAACTGATCCCCGCGGAGATCCCGCCCGGGATGGGTCCAGCCATGGAAGGGGCAGTACACCATGAACGCCAATGAGCACCTGCGGCCAGAACCCGACGCAGCCCGGTGCCGGCGCACCCGTGGCAGCGTTTCGTTGCCTTGGGCGATTCGTTCACCGAAGGGGTGGGGGACCCGACCCCGCAGGTCCAGGGCGGCCTGCGCGGGTGGGCGGACAGGGTAGCCGAGGAACTCAGCCAGGGCAGGCCGGATTTCGCCTACGCCAACCTCGCCATCCGAGGCCTCCGGCTGCAGCAGATCCTGGACCAGCAACTCGGCCCGGCGCTGGCCGCCAGCCCTGACCTGGTGACGCTGTCCGCAGGAGGCAACGACATCGTCTTCGGCCGCAGCGATCCGGACAAACTGGCTGAGAAGATCGACGACGGCGTTGGGCAGCTCACGCGCTCCGGGGCCACTGTTGTCCTCTTCGCCGGGCCGGACTGGGGCGCTACTCCGGTCTTCAGCAAGATCAGGGGCAAGGTGGCCATCTTCAACGAAAACCTCCACGTTGTGGCAGCCCGGCATGAAGCAGTGATGGTGGACCTCTGGTGTCGTACGTGACCTCACCCGGCCGGGCATGTGGGATCCGGACCGGCTGCACTTCTCGCCGCTGGGGCACCACACCATCGCCGTCGCGGTGCTCAACGCCTTGGCTGTTCCCCACAGCCTGCAGCCCCTGGAGCCCAAGGCTGCTGCGCGGCGCAGCTGGAAGGAAGCCCGGACCGATGACCTGGCCTGGGCCCGGGAGTACCTGTTTCCCTGGGCGCTGCGCCAGGTCAGGCATGTTCCGGAGGAACTCGCTCCCAAAAGGCCTATGCCTGAGCCGTTCCCCGGCGCTGGCCGTCCGCCGGTCCCGCTGGCTGCTGAGTTGCGCCCTGGGCCGGTAGTCCTGAAGGAGGCTTAGCGCTTCTTCGGCGCCCGCTTGGCCGCAGCGTTAGCAGCTGCCTTCACCGCGGGAGGCAGGCCGGCCTGCTCCGTTTCGGGCTCGGCCACGGAACCGCGGGCCTTGGCGATGGCCTTCATGCCGTGGTAGATCACCAGGGCCGCGGCAGAGCCGAGGGCAATGCCGGTGAACGTGAGCTCCCCGATGGTCCAGGTGTAGTCCGCGATGCCGATGATGAGGGCCACGGCGGCCGTAGTCAGGTTCACCGGATTGGAGAAGTTGACCTTGTTCTGAACCCAGATCTTCACACCCAGGATGCCGATCATGCCGTAGAGCATGGTGGCGGCGCCGCCCAGCACGCCGGGCGGGACAGTGGCGATCAGTTCGCCGAACTTCGGCGAGAAGCTCAGCACGATGGCGAACGCCCCGGCCACCCAGTACGCCGCCGTCGAATAGACCTTGGTGGCGGCCATGACGCCGATGTTCTCCGCGTATGTGGTGGTGCCGGAGCCGCCGCCGAAGCCGGCCAGCACTGTTGCGGCGCCGTCGGCCATCAGCGCGCGGCCGGAGACGCCGTCGAGGTTCTGGCCCGTCATCGCGGCAACGGACTTCACGTGCCCGATGTTCTCGGCCACGAGGACCAGCACCACCGGGACGAAGAGGCCCAGGACGCCCACATGGAACTCGGGAGTCTGGAAATGCGGCAGGCCGATCCACGCGGCGGCGTCCATCTTGTCGTAGCTCACTTCGCCGCGCAGCATGGCCACCAGGTAGCCCACCACCACGCCCACCAGGATGCTCAGCCGGCCGATGATGCCGCGGAACAGGACGCTGACCAGGATGATGGTGGCAAGGGTGATCACGGCGGTGATGGGGGCGGCGTCGAAGTTCGCTTTTGCGGCCGGCGCGAGGTTCAGTCCGATCAGCGCCACGATGGCGCCGGTGACGATCGGCGGCATCAGCCGGTTGATCCAGCCGGCGCCGAACTTCTGCACGATCGCGCCGATCAGGGCCAGTGCGACGCCGGCAAGCACCACGCCGCCCAGCGCGCCGGGAACGCCGAACTGCTGCTGGGACGCCATGATGGGGGCGATGAACGCGAAGCTGGAGCCCAGGTAGCTGGGGACACGGCCCTTGGTGATCACCAGGAACAGCAGGGTGCCGATGCCGGAGAAGAACAGGGTGGTGGCCGGCGGCATGCCGGTGATGATGGGGACCAGGAACGTGGCGCCGAACATGGCCACCACGTGCTGCATGCCCACCCCGATGGTCAGCGGCCAGGCCAGGCGCTCATCCGGGGCCACCACGTGGCCGGGCTTGATCGATTTGCCGGTGCCGTGGAGCTTCCATTTCATTCCGAGCATGCTCATGGGCGGAGGCCTTTCAAGGGGGGTGCCGCGGGGGCGGGGATCAACTGGCACAAGAATACCGCGCAGGCCCGTGTTCCCGGGCTTGTCCGCGGACCTGGACCGTCACGGCCGTGAACTGCGGACAAGCCCGCGGACCACGTGTGCCCAACGTCACGCGCCGTCACGGGAAGAGGACGCAAACGCTTGAAGTTGCAACCATGGAACGAGGAACAGACAGCCACCGCCCGGTGCGCTGCGCAGCGAAAGGTAAGCCAATGACCATTGCCCATGAAGAAGCGGTCATCGATTCGGCCGCCGTCGACGCCATCTTTGCCGAGGCCCGCACCGCCAACTCCTTCACCGGCGAGGTGACCGAGGACCAGGCCCGCGCCATCTACGAACTCACCAAGTTCGGGCCCACCGCGTTCAACTCCCAGCCGCTGCGCGTCACCTATGTCCGCTCGGACGAGGCCCGCGCCACGCTCGTTGACACCCTCTCCAACGGGAACAAGGCCAAGACCGCCTCCGCCCCGCTGGTGGCCATCCTCAGCTACGACACCGACTGGGCCGGCCAGTGGGACAACTTCCTTCCCGGCTACAACGCCCCCAAGGCCATGTACGACGCCTCTCCGGAACTGGCCGCCAGCACGGGCAACAACAACGCCCACCTGCAGGCCGGCTACTTCATCCTGGCCGTCCGGTCACTCGGTTTCGCCGCCGGCCCCATGACCGGCGCCGACTTCGGTGCCATCGATGCAGCCTTCTTCCCGGCCGGCGACCAGAAGAGCTTCCTGGTGGTCAACATCGGCCAGCCCGGCGCGGATGCCTGGGGCGAGGCAAAGCCGAAGTTCAGCTACGAGGACGTTGTCCGTACCGTCTAGTAGTCGGTGGTGTGGGGGCGCCGTTCCGCCAGCCCTTCCCGGCTGCCTCCGGATGGTTCGTCCTCCGGGGGCGCGGGACAGAGCCTGGTGGCCACTTCCCTCAGCTCCTGGGCATGGAAGGGTTTGGTCAGATACGCCGCTGCGCCGGACGCCATGCCGGCCAGGAAGTCGTAATCCTCAGCCCTGGCCGTGATGAACAACAGCGGCGCGTCGTTCAGCGCCCGGACCGCCCTGGCCACCACGTGGCCGTCCATGTCCGGCAGTCCCAGGTCAAGGGTGACCAGTGCGACCGCCGGATCGGCGGCCGCCGCAATACCCTCGGCTCCCGTGGACACGGCGCAGGACCTCAAACCCGGCGCGCGTCAGGACAGTCCCGATCAATCCGCGGATGTCGTCATTATCTTCAATGACCAGACAGATGCGTCGTTTCACCATCGCTAGCCCCCCGGCCCTCTGTTAGGACCAGTATAGGAGCGGCAGGTTTCCGGCAGGTGACACGGGTTCGTCAGGCGATGACGCCGTCCACCAGCGCCTTGGCCTCGGCCTGCACCTGCTTGAGGTGCTCCTCGCCCTTGAAGGACTCGGCGTAGATCTTGTAGACGTCTTCGGTACCTGAGGGCCGCGCGGCGAACCAGGCGTTCTCGGTGACCACCTTCAGCCCGCCGATGGGCGCGCCGTTGCCCGGTGCCTCGGTCAGCTTTGCGAGGATCGTCTCGCCGGCCAGTTCGGTGGCCGTGACGTCCGACGGCGACAGCTTGCCGAGTGCCGACTTCTGCTCCCGTGTGGCTGCGGCATCGATCCGTGCGTAGACCGGGGCGCCGAACTGGTCGGTCAGCCCCTTGTACAGCTGTGACGGGGACTTGCCCGTGACCGCGGTGATCTCCGAGGCGAGCAGTGCCAGCAGGATGCCGTCCTTGTCGGTGGTCCAGACGCTGCCGTCCTTTTTGTTGAAGGAGGCGCCGGCCGATTCCTCGCCGCCGAATGCGCCCTCACCGGACAGCAGGCCGGGCACGAACCACTTGAAGCCCACGGGAACCTCCACGAGCTTGCGGCCCAGGCTCTGGGCCACGCGGTCGATGATGGAGGACGAGACCAGGGTCTTGCCCACCACCGAATTCGGGTTCCAGCCGCTGCGGTTGCGGTAAAGGTAGTCGATGGCGACGGCGAGGTAGTGGTTCGGGTTCATGAGGCCACCCACTCCATCGACAAGGGGTGTGACGATGCCGTGGCGGTCGGCGTCGGCGTCATTGCCAGTGGCGACGTCGAAGGCGGCTGAACTGCCGCCGTCGGACATCCGGTTGATCAGGGATGCCATTGCGAACGGTGACGAGCAGTCCATGCGGATCTTCTCGTCCCAGTCCAGGGTCATGAACGCCCACTGCGGGATCCACGGTGGGGTTCACCACGGTCAGGTTCAGGTGGTGGCGCTCGCCGATCTCGCCCCAGTAATCCACGGCAGCTCCGCCCATGGGGTCTGCGCCGATACGGACGCCGGCATCGCGGATGGCGTCGAGGTTCAGCACCGACGGGAGATCGTCAACGTAGCTGCTCAGGAAGTCGAACTTTCCGGTGCTGTCGGCGGCGAGGGCGTCGGCCAGCGGGATGCGCTTGACACCGCGGAGGCCATTTTCGAGAAGTTCGTTGGCCCTGTTCGCGATCCAGCCGGTGGCGTCCGAGTCTGCGGGCCCGCCGTGCGGGGGGTTGTACTTGAAGCCGCCGTCAGCCGGCGGGTTGTGGCTGGGGGTGACCACGATGCCGTCCGCCTCGGGTGCGCCGGGCAGCCGGGCCTTGTTGTAGGTGAGGATGGCGTGGCTCAGGGCCGGGGTGGGCGTGTAGCCGTGGCGGGCATCGATGAGGACATGGACGCCGTTGGCGGCGAGCACTTCGAGTGCCGAGTTCTGCGCCGGTTCGCTGAGGGCGTGCGTGTCCTTGGCCAGGAACAGCGGGCCCGTGATGCCTTGCCCTGCACGGTATTCCACGATGGCCTGCGTGATGGCAACAATGTGTTTCTCGTTGAAGGACGCCTTGAGGCTGGACCCGCGGTGCCCGGAGGTGCCGAATGCGACGCGCTGGCCGGGATCACCAAGATCCGGCGTGATGTCGTAATACGCGTCGAGGAGCGCAGTGATGTCAACAAGGTCCTGGGGTTGGGCAACTGTGCCCGCGCGGCTAGCCATGGCACCAGCATGCCAGACGCGGGCGGGAGTCAAAACGTCTTGCCCGAAATCCGGCCCCTGTGACGCGAAAAGTCCATCGGCGCTGGCCAGGAGCAAGTAGTGCCCCTGAGTACCGGGAAGACAAAGTACTTATATACCGGCCCGCCGGGCCGCTGTTACTTTCGAAATGATCCTTGGGACAAGGGGCGACGGCGGACTCAGCGTTGTCGCCGGACAGCGGAAGCGGGCAGCCATGGCAGCAGGGGAGGGCGCGGCGGAACAGTCCAGGCTGGCCGCGGAGCGGGTGGCGCGCCTCAAACGCCAGCTTGACCAGGCCGAGCGGGCCACGAAGTCCTGGGACGCCGGGGCCGTGGGCGAGAGGATCGTCGCTGACCGGCTGAGCCAGCTGATCCCGCACGGCTGGTACCTGCTGCATGACGTGCACTGGCCCGGAAGGCCCAAAGCCAATCTGGACCACGTGCTGGTAGGGCCGGGCGGCGTGGTGGTGGTCGATGCCAAGAACTGGACCGGTGAGGTCCGGGTTTCCGCCGGAGTTCTTTGGCAGGGCCGCTATTCGCGGACGCAGTCCGTGGAGGGTGCCCTGGCCCAGTGCGCTGCCGTGGCTTCCATCCTGGCGCCTTCGCACAGGCGGCTGGTCCGCCCGCTGATCTGCATGGCTGCCCAGCCGGAGCTTTTCGGCATCACCAATTCGGACGTCGCAGTTGCCGGTGTTGACCGCGTCGTCGGGGCGATCTCGGCTCTTCCCCCTGTCCTGGACCAGCAAACGGTGGTTGGCCTGTACGCCCACCTGGGGCAGGCCCTGACACAGGAACAGGATGACAGCGCGCTGCTGGGCAGGCGGGCGGCAACCCCAAGGCCGGCCCCAGTGCCGCCGGCACACCGCCCGCAGGCCTCCCGGCCGGCGGTCCACCGGCCGGCTCCTCCGCGGCAGCCCGGCCGCGCCCGTGTTCCTGATGCCGCGGCGATGCGGACAGGCGCGAGGAAAACCAAGGCGCAGGCCCAGGCAGCCGGCAGTGCCACCAAACTGGTCCTTCTTGGCGCGTTTGCCGTCTTCGCTGTCTACGTCCTGCCGTATTGGGGCCGCTAAGCCTGCCAACGGCAGCAGCAACGGCAGTAAGCTTGAAGCAAAGACTTCCAAGGGGGAAAACCATGAGTGACCAGCCAACGCCACGCCCGGATTCGCAGGCTCCGGATGCCCACGGGGCCGGCGGATCCCCGGCGGGCTACGAGCCTCCGCAGTTTGTACCGCCGCAGGGTTCCGATGTTCCGGTCCCTCCGTACGGCCAGCAGCAGTTTGGCCAGAGCCAGTACGGTGCCGGCCAGTACGGCCAGCCGGGTGAGCAATACAGCGCAGGGCACTACAGCCAGCCGGGCGAGCAATACACCCCCGGCCAGTACGCCCAGCCGGCAAGCCCGTACAGCCAGCCCGGTGCCCCCTACGGGCAGCAGCCGGGCGGCTACGCCCCGCCGTCGGGTCCCTACGGGCAACCCAACCCTTACGGCCAGCCTGCCTACTACGGCATGGCCACCGAACCCAGGAACCTGAGTATCGCCAGCATGATCTGTGGCATCGCCTCGGTCATCCTCGGCTGGTTCCTGCTGCCCCAGATCGCTGCCATCATCACCGGCCACCTCGGGCTGAAGCGGGAACCGGCAGGGAAGGGCTTCTCCATCACCGGCCTGGTCCTTGGCTACCTCTGCCTTCTGGGCTACGGCGCTTTCTGGCTGCTCCTGGTCATCGGCCTGGCAACATACAGTTCGTCCGGCTACTCGTACTGACCTGACCGGTCAGCGGAGCAGTTCCAGGTCTGATACCAACTCAATATGGGCCAGCATGGCCCCCGCTGCGCCATCCGGGTCCTGGGCCCGGATGGCGTCGGCGATTTTGCGGTGCGAGGCCAGGGACTGCTCCGGCCGGCCGGGCTGGCCCAGCGACTCGATCCGGGTTTCCAGGATCATTTCGGCGATGAACGCCATGAGCTGCGCCAGCACCGCCGAATGCGCGGCGGCGGTGACGGCCTGGTGGAACAGCTCGTCCCCGTGCGCGCCGCGGTCGCCCGTCGCCGATCCTCGCGCCATGACCTCCAGCGCCGCGTCGATGGCCGCCAGGTCCTCATCGGTGCGCCGCGCCGCGGCCAGGCTCGGCAAGCTTCACTTCCAGCGTGCTGCGCGCCTCGACGATCTCCGGCAGCCGGCTGCGGTGCTCGCGAAGGCCCTTGATCACGGACGCCACGCTGGGCCGGCGGGCCAGCACAGCGCCGGTGCCGTGCTGGACGTCGATGACGCCCAGGACTTCCAGGGCCACCAGTGCCTGGGCCAGCGTTGCCCGGGAAACGCCCAGCCGTTCGGCGAGGTCCCGTTCAGCCGGCAGGAGGTCGCCGGGGCCCAGCTGCGCGGATTCGATGTAGTCCAGGATCTGCTCCACCAGCTGTTCGTACAGCCGGGGCCGCGCACACGCTCAAATCCGATGCCGTGCTGTCTTCTCCCCATGGGCCTCGCTACGTCGTCGGAATTCCAAGAATACCGCGTGGAGCTATTGACAGAAGACCCAGTGTCTAGGAGGCTAGTCCAGTGAGCCAGTTACTCACGTCACACTTTTATTGACCCAGGAGGACCAACGATGTCCGCTCCTGTTCTGTCGATCATCATCCTGGCGGCGATGTTCCTGCTCGCCACCGTGCTGCCCCTCAACATGGGCGCCCTGGCCTTCGTGGGAGCCTTCCTGCTGGGCAGTGTGGTGCTCGGGATGTCCACCAACGACATCCTGGCCAACTTCCCCGGCGGCCTGTTCCTGACCATCGTCGGCGTCACCTACCTGTTCGCCATCGCCCAGAACAACGGCACCATCGACCTGCTGGTCCGGGGCGCCGTCAGGATGGTGGGCAGCCGGGTCGCCCTGATCCCCTGGGTCATGTTCGCCATCACCGCCGTCATCACCGCCGTCGGCGCCCTGTCTCCCGCCGCCGTCGCCATCATCGCCCCGATCGCCCTGAGCTTCGCCGGCAAGTACAAGATCAATCCGCTGCTGATGGGCATGATGGTGATCCACGGCGCCCAGGCCGGCGGCTTCTCGCCCATCGCCGTCTACGGCGTCACCGTCAACGGCATCATCGCCAAGACCGACCTGGACGTCAGCCCCACGGCGCTCTTCCTGGCCAGCCTCATCTTCAACCTCGCCATCGCCGCTGGTGCTGTTCGTCGTCCTCGGCGGCAGCAGGCCCTGCTCTCCTCCAAGGTCGGCCGACTTCGTGGAGCAGGCCGCCGAAGCCCGGATGGCCGTCAGCGTCGGCGCCAAGGCAGGCCGCCGACGTCACCCTTCAGGGCTTCGGCTCCGGCATCGTACGGCGTCCCGCGGGACCCCGCCGGCGACGGCGGTCGCCGGCCACCCAGGAGCGGCGCCCGAGCGCATCCCCCAGCTGGTCACCATCGCTGGCCTGGTCGCCCTCGCCGTCATCTCCCTGGGCTTCAAGGTGGACGTCGGATTCGTCTCCATCACCATCGCCATCGTCCTGGCCCTCGTCTCGCCCGACGGCCCAGAAGGGCGCCATCAACAAGATCAGCTGGTCCACCGTCCTGCTGATCTGCGGCATGCTCACCTTCGTCGGGCGTCCTGGAGGAGGCCGGCACCATCGAGTTCGTCTCCGACGGCGTGGCCGGCATGGGCATGCCCCTGCTGGCCGCCCTGCTGATCTGCTACATCGGCGCCGTGGTGTCCGCCTTCGCGTCCTCCACCGCCATCCTCGCCGCCCTCATCCCGCTGGCCGTGCCGTTCCTGTCCACCGGCGAAATCGGCGCCGTCGGCGTCATCTGCGCCCTGGCCGTGGCCTCCACCATCGTGGACGTTTCCCCGTTCTCCACCAACGGCGCCCTGGTCCTGGCCAACGCCCCCGAAGGCGTGGACAAGGACAAGTTCTACAAGCAGATCCTCGGCTACAGCGGCATCGTCGATCGTCGTCGGACCCGCTGCTCGCCTGGCTGGCCCTGGTGGTTCCCGGGCTGGCTGTAGGCCACGCCAACAACACCAGCCCCGCGCACTCCCACAACACACCAGAAGGAAACCAGCCATGAGCACACGAACCGACAACCGCGGCCGACGGCCCGCTGTCCGGCTACCTCGTGGTGGACCTGAGCCGCGCCCTGGCCGGCCCGCACGCCGGCATGATGCTCGCCGACCTCGGCGCCCGGGTCATCAAGGTGGAGAACCCCGGCACCGGGGACGACACCCGCGGCTGGGGCCCGCCGTTCGTCGGCCCCGAGGACGACCCGCAGGCCACCTACTTCCTGTCCTGCAACCGCAACAAGGAATCCATCAGCCCTGGACCTGAAGAGCGACGACGGCCAGGACGGTGCTGCGCGAACTGCTGGAACGCGCCGACGTCGTGATCGAGAACTTCCGCCCCGGCGTGATGGACCGGCTGGGCTTCTCCGCCGCGGAGATGCACGCGCTCAACCCGCGCGCTGGTGATCCTCTCCATCACCGGCTTCGGGCACGACGGCCCCGAGTCCCAGCGCAGCGGCTACGACCAGATCCTCCAGGGCGAGGCCGGGCTGATGTCCCTGACCGGGTCCGGGCCCGGACGATCCCCAGCGGGTGGGCGTGCCCATCGCCGACCTGCTGTCCGGCATGAACGGCGCCTTCGGCGTCGCTGGCCGCGCTGCTGGAGCGCGAGCGGACCGGCCAGGGCCAGATCGTCCGCACCTCCCTGCTGGCGTCCCTGATCGGGGTCCACGCCTTCCAGGGCACCCGCGCCACCGTGGCCGGCGAGGTCCCGCAGGCCCAGGGCAACCACCACCCCTCCATCGCGCCCTACGGGCTGTTCCCTGCCGGCGACGGCAGCGTGCAGATCAGCGTGGGCAGCGAGAAGCTGTGGGCCTCCTTCGCCGCCGCCTTCGGACTCGACGCCGCGCGGCCCGGGATTCGCCAGCAACGCCGACCGGGTCCGCAACCGCGCTGCGGTGATTGCCGCCGTCGAACGCGTCTTCGCCGACTACGAGGCCGCTGCCGCTGCTGGAGAAACTGAACGACGCCGGCATCCCGGCCGGGAAGGTGCGCATCCTGGACGAGGTGTACGCGTGGGAGCAGGTCGGCTCGCAGGGGCTGGTGGTGGACGTCGAGCACCCGATCCTCGGCAACGTGAGCCTGCCCGGGCCGCCGCTGCGGTTCTTCGCGCCGGCGACACCGCGCGAAACCACGCTGACCGACGCACGACGCGCCGCCCCTGCTGGACCAGGACGGGGAGCAGCATCCGCCAGTGGCTGGGCACTGGCAGCGCAGCCGTCGCACCGCCGGCCGGCGAAATAGCATGGCCGGACGACCGAGCAAAAGGTCCGGCACCTGGACGCCGCCGAACTGCTGGACGACGGTGCTCGACCCCGGCTCCTTACCGTCCTGGGACGCCCCGGCCGAGGAGCCGGAGGCCGGCCGAGGACTACGCGCGGGACCTGGCCAGCGGCCCGGGCAACGCAGCGGCACGGACGAATCCGTCCTCACCGGCGACCGGCCTCATCCGCGGCCGCCGGGTGGCGGTCATCGTCAGCGAGTTCTCGCTTCCTGGCCGGCTCCATCGGCCACGCCGCCGCGCGAACGGATCGTGGCCGCCGTCGAACGGGCCACCGCGGAGGGCCTGCCGCTGCTGGCCGGACCCGCCTCAGGCGGCACCCGCATGCAGGAAGGGACCCTCGCGTTCCTGTCCATGGTCAAGATCAGCGCGCGCCGTCCGCGCCCACCGCCAGGCCGGGCTGCCCTACCTGGTCTACCTGCGGCACCCCACCACGGGAGGAGTCATGGCCTCCTGGGGATCGCTGGGCCACATCACCGTGGCGGAACCCGGGCGCGCTGCTGGGGTTCCTCGGGCCCGCGCGTCTACGAGGCCCTCTACGGCGAGGCCTTCCCGGACGAACGTCCAGGTGGCCGAGAACCTGTTCAACAAGGGCCTGATCGACGCCGTGGTGCCGACCCGGCAAGCTTCCGACGTCGTCGACCGGGCCCTGAGCATCCTGGTCAGCGAAGCCCGCAGGCCGCCGGTCGCCGGCGACCGGCCACCCTCGCCGTCCGTCCCGCCGCCGTGGACGCCTGGACGTCCATCGGCATCTCCCGGCAACCCGCGCCGGCCGGACCTGCGCCAGCTGCTCGCATACGGCGCCCGCGACGCGCTGCCGCTCAACGGCACCGGCCAGGGCGAAAAGGATCCCGGGCTGCTGCTGGCCCTGGCCCGCTTCGGCAGGCAGTCCTGCATGGTCCTGGGCCACGCCCGGCCCGCTGCGCAAGGACGCCGCCGGAATGGGCCCCGGCTCGCTGCGGGAAGCCCGCCGCGGCATGAAGCTGGCCGAGGAACTGCGGCTGCCGCTGCTCACCGTCATCGACACCGCCGGCGCGGCCCTGTCCCAGGAGGCGGAGGAAGGCGGCCTGGCCGGCGAGATCGCCCGGTCGCTGCACGAACTCATCGGGCTGGACTCGCCGTCGGTCTCGGTGCTGCTGGGACAGGGCGCCGGCGGCGGTGCGCTGGCGCTGCTGCCGGCGGACCGGACCATCGCCGCCCAGCACAGCTGGCTCTCGCCGCTGCCGCCCGAGGGCGCCAGCGCCATCGTCCACCGCACCACCGATTTCGCGCCGCCATGGCCGAGGCCCAGGGCGTCAACGTGGCGTCCCTGTACGCCAACGGCCTGGTGGACCACATCGTGGATGAACGCGACGACGCGTCCCTGGAGCCCAGGGAGTTCTGCGCCCGGATGGCGCAGGCCATCGAGTACGAACTCGGATCACTGTCCGGCAGGCCCGTTGCCGACCTGCTGGCCGCCCGTTCCAGGAAGTTCCGGGAGCTGGGCGGGTAGAACCAACAAGAAAGGCCTCCACCGGGAGGCCTTTCTCCGGGATTGTCAGGCCCTCCGGGTCAGACTCTCTCGTGGGTGCGGTCAGCCACCGGATCCTGGGCTGCGGGTGTCTTCCGGCGAACCGGGAAGGCCCAGAACGTGAAGTCCTGCGCCGTGTAGTGCGGCTCGGTACGGGCCGGCGGTGTCTCCTGCTGCGTTTCAGGTTTCCGGTCGGCTTCCTTTTTGTAGCCCCACCCGAAATCCTTGCTCGATGAATAGCACATCACAGACCTCCTCTTGGTGAGTGCCCTTTAATCGTCCTCCCCGTACGGCTCCACGTCGACACGGTGGCACTGATTTCTTCCGCGGCCGGACAGGCGTGATCAGCGTCTGAGGATGGCCTCGGCGTCCTGCGGAGTGTGGAACTCGCACGGGCCGTGGTGCCGGAGCGGCAGCAGGCAGGTCCGCCCGGTGGCGAGGTGGACAGTGGCGCAGCGTCCGGCGCGGGCCAGGTCCTCCCGGACATTGGTGTTGCTCAGATCTGACCGGCCGGCGGAGGTTTCCGGTGATCGGTGCTCAGCGTGTGAATCCATGGCAGCTCCCCTTTGAGTGCTTGTGTAGTCCTTGAAGTCTCCCGCCGCCCGGGTTACCAATGGGTTACGGACAGATCAGTGTTTAACCAAGGGCGGGATTTCCGCTGCAGCAGGACGGCCGCATCCATGTCCAGGGACGGGTCAGAATCCCAGTTGGGCGGCTACCTGGAGCAGCAGAGGTTCAGATCCCATCGGTCCCACCAGCTGGACGCCCATCGGCAGGCCTTGTCCCGGTGCGCCTCCCGTCCAGTGGACCGGAATGGTGATGGCGGGCAGTCCGCAGACGTTGACCATGGAGGACCACGGGCGCGTACTCGCACTGCTTGCGGTAGTCGCCGTCGGCATCGCCGGTCCACTCGGCGGCAGGCCAGCGGTCGTCGCCGTGGGCGGCCCCGGTAAACCAGCCCACCGGGCGGGGCGTCTGGGCCAGGGCGGGCATCAGCATCAGGTCCCATTGCGCGTACTGGGTGATGGTGTCGTGTTGGAACTGGCGCAGGAAGGCAAGCGATTCGTTCAGTTTGGCGGCGCTCCGCTGCTGGGCCCGCCGACGGAACGTCCGGGTCAGCGGCGCGAGCAGGGCTTCGCGGTGCGGGACTGATGCGGGCAGTGCCGACGGCGGCCGTCCACGCGGTGGTGAATGCGTCCGGGTAGCGGTTGTCGTAGCGGACGGCAGCTTCGGTGACCTGGTGCCCGGCCCGCTCCAGCAGGCTCGGTTCCGGCACGAAGCGCATCCAGCGCTTCCGGATCCGGCGTGAACGGGAACGTGACCGGACCACGGGCTGTCCAGCGTCACCCCGATCCGCAGCGTGGGCGGCTCACGCCCGGACCGCCTCACCGTATGTCCCGTCCGGGCCGGGCACCAGCGCATCCATCATCAGCGCGGCATCGGCGGCGGTCCGGGCCAACGGCCCCGCCACCACCAGCCGCGCCGGGATCGCCCTGGCTTTCCCCGGACGGCACCAGCCCGCGGCCCGGTTTCAGGCCCACCAGCCCGCAGGCCGCCGCCGGGATGCGGACCGAACCGCCGCCGTCGGTCCCGGGCGCGAACGGAAGCAGTGCCCGCGGCCACCGCGGCAGCGCTGCCGCCCGGAGGAGCCCGCCGGAGCTCCGGCTGGGGGCATAGGGATTGCGCGACGGCGGTGCGATGCGGTTTTCGCTGTACGCCGTCAGCCCGAATTCCGGAACCTGGGTCTTGCCCAGGGAGACGACGCCGGCTGCCTTGAGTTGCGCAGACGAGGGCGCCGTCCGACGGGTGCCGGCTTATGGTCCAGGGCGGCGCTGCCGTGGGTGGTCACCACGCCCGCCACGTCGGTCAGGTCCTTGAAGGCCAGCGGCATGCCGTGGAGCAGCGGCAGGGTTTCGCCGTCGCCACGCCCGGACACCGCGCGCGATGACCCGGCCACCAGCCGCGCAAACCGCGCGTCCGCGGCAGCGGCGTCGGCCATGGCCTGTTCCGCCGTCACGGTAATGAAGGCGCCCAGCAGCGGGTTCCGGCTGCTCGATCCGGGCCAGGAAATGGGCGGTGGCTTCCCTCGCCGACAGCTGCCGCCGGTCCGCAGGAGCGTCCCGCAGCGCGACGGCGGAGAGTTCGTGGATCTCAGCCAAGGAAGCGTGCCTCCAGGGGCAGCCGGGTGCAGCCGACGTGCAGCATGCGGACGTGGCCGGATGGTGGGCTGCTCAGCGGGCACGGATCCTCCTACGGTCATCAGAAGCGTAACTTGTCCGGTCTTCGCGGGCGGAGCCATCAGCTGCCGCTAGGCTGGAAGCAGACCCGTGATCTGCCGAAAGAGGACTCCCATGAGCGATTTCGATACCGTCCCAGTCAACGACGTCCCAGACGACGCCGTCATCCTGGATGTCCGTGAAGACTACGAATGGGTGGCCGGGCACGCAGAAGGCGCCCGTCCACATCCCCCTGGACCAGCTTCCCGGCCCGGCTCGATGAGCTGGACCCGGACCAGGACGTCTACGTCATCTGCCGCACCGGCGGGCGTTCGTTCCGTGCCGCGCAGTGGCTGACCGGCCAGGGTTATACTGCCATCAATGTCGCCGGCGGCATGGACATGTGGCTGGAGGCCGGCAAGCCCCTGGTGTCAGACAACGGCCTGAAGCCGATGGTGCTCTGAAGTCACCCGCCTCCGCCGCCCTGCTGACCCGAAGGACCCATCGATGACCGCGTCCTGCCGTGACCTATACCTTCCTCGGACCCGAGGGCACCTTCACCGAAGCGGCCCTGATGCAGGTGCCGGGTGCGGCTGAGGCCACCCGAGTCCCGGCGTCGAACGTCAACGCTGCGCTGGACAAGGTGCGCGACGGATCCGCCGACGCCGCCATGGTGCCCGATCGAAAACTCCGTGGAGGGCGGAGTCACCGCCACGCTGGACGCGATCGCCAGCGGACAGCGAGCTGCGGATCATCCGCGAGGTGCTGGTGCCCATCAGCTTCGTGCTGGTGGCACGGCCCGGCGTGTCGCCTGCCGAGTCCGGCGGATCTCAACCCACGGCCACGCCTGGGCCCAGTGCCGCCTGTGGGTGGATGCAAATATTCCCGGAGCGGAATACGTTCCCGGATCCTCCACGGCTGCCGCAGCCATGGGGCTGCTCGACGACGACTGCCCATTACGACGCCGCCATCTGCGCCCCGATCGTTGCCCAGGAGCAGCCCGGCCTCGCCGTGCTGGCGGAGAACATCGGCGACAACCCGGGCGCGGTCACCCGTTTTGTGCTGGTCAGCCGCCCCGGCGTACTGCCCGAACGAACCGGAGCGGACAAGACCACCGTGGTGGTCCCGCTGCCGGAGGACCGTCCCGGCGCCCTGATGGAGATCCTCGACCAGTTCGCCACCCGCGGCGTGAACCTGAGCCGGATCGAGTCGCGGCCCACCGGGCAGTACCTTGGACACTATTTTTTCAGCATCGATGCGGACGGCCACGTTGGCGACGCCCGGGTGGCCGACGCCCTGGCGGGGCTGCACCGGATCAGCCCCGCTACCCGCTTCCTCGGCTCGTATGGGCGGGCCGACGCACAAAGCGCGCAGGTGGCGCCGCACACTTCGGACCAGGCATTCCAGGCGGCGCATGAATGGGTGGGATCCATCCTGCACGGGGCATCCCGTCCGCTCCGAAACCGTTTCCGGGGCTTCGCCCACAGCGTAGGCAAATGCCGCCTCCGGTACTTCCGCCGGGCTATGGACAGTGCGTATGCTTACTTGATCCACATTGGGGGATGGCCCCTAACGAAGGGAGCGGGTCATGACTACCAGCAGCACCGACAATGACGGCCAGGGAATGATCGTGAACCCCAAGCCCACTGCCGACAACCAGGACTGGGACGGCGACGACGCTGACCGCGCTGACCGCCTGCGTTTCGAAGAAGAGCAGGCGATGATCCGTGAGCAGTCGGAGGCCCGCGCTGCCAAGGCTGCAGCGGAGGCCGAGAAGAAGGCCAGCGCCTAGTACTCAAGCGCGGACCGGGTGACCTCAAGAAGTCCGCTGCCGCAGGCCCTACGCCTGCGGCAGACCCTTGACCCGGATCAGCAGGGACCGCGGCTCCACCGGACCGTGAGTTTGGTGGCTTCCCCGGAGGTGTCCCCGTCCAGTTGCGTGGGCATCGGCTCCGGGCACTTGATGACAATCTTCCCGGACCGGTAGATCGGTCATGATCGGGCAGGTTTCCCGCTGTGCTTGAAGAGATCTTGCCGTACATGAGCAGCCAGCCGACGGCGCTCCGCGGGCTCATCACCACCACGTCCAGCATGCCGTCGTCGATCATGGCCTGCGGAATGAAATCGATGCCGCCAGGGACCAGGCCGCAGTTGGCAAAGAGGACGCTGCGGATGTTCCGGACCTGTTCCGGGCTGCCGTCGAGGGAGATGGACACCTTCCTGCGCCGTCCGGGCAGGTGCCGCATTCCGGCCTCGGTGTACGCCAGCCAGCCCACGGCTTTCTTCAGGCCATCATTGGTGTCTGCCAGGATCTCGGCATCCATGCCGATTCCGGCGATCACCAGGAAGGCGTGCTCGGAAGAGTGTCCCGTCCGTGAATTTTCGATCCCCATCCGCGCAGTGTCGATGTAGCGCTGGCGGCCGAAGAGGGCGGTCTGGATGCTGGCGTGGAGGTCGTTGACATCAATGTCCACGTTGCGGGCCAGCAGGTTGCCGGTCCCCAGCGGAATGATGCCCATGGCAACATCGGTGTGCGCGAGGGACTCGGCCACCACCCGCACGGTCCCATCGCCGCCGCCCACCAGGACGAGATCGGCCTTGTACTCCAGAGCTGAGCGGGCCTGGGAGTAACCGGGGTCCTCCGGCAGTGGTTTCGAGGAATAAAGGTTCGTCCCAGCCGGCAGCGAGGCAAGCGCGTTGGATTGCTGCTTTCGCCTCCTGTGCCCTCGCCTTGATCGGGTTGAGGATCACGGCCACCCGCTGATGGCTGAGGCACGGTGTCGTGGGCATCTTCGCCGACTGCGCTGCGGATATGGAGGGCCTTGAGTTTCCGGACGCCCCACCAGCTGGAGACGGCGAAAGCCAGTGCCGCGGCACTCAGGAGGTAAAGCAGCCAGTCGCTCATGGTGCTCCAACAGTATCCCGGCAACGGCGGCCGTGTTCCCGGGTGCTACCGGCCGCACCGCTCCGGCCGGATTCGATACTCTTGTCTGGTGATCGACGTAAAAGACCTCAGCGAAAATCCGGACAAGTTCCGTGCCAGCCAGCGTGCCCGCGGTGCGGATGAATCAGTGGTGGACGCGATCATCGCCGCAGACTCCGCCCGGCGCGCGGCCCTGATCCGCTACGAGAACCTGCGCGCGGAGCAGAACGTCTTCGGCAAGAAGGTGGCCCAGGCCAAGGGTGACGAGAAGAAGGCCCTGCTGGCAGAGGTCAAGGAACTGGCGAACACCGTCAAGGCAGCCTCGGCCGAAGCCGATGCAGCCCAGGCGAAGCAGGAAGAACTGCTCCGTACCATCCCGAACCTTATTGAGGACGGCGTGCCCGAAGGCGGCGAGGACGACTACGTGGTGGTCAAGACTGTCGGCACACCCCGTGAATTCCCGGACTTCGAGCCGAAGGACCACCTGGAAATCGGTGAACTGATCGGTGCGATCGACATGGAGCGTGGCGCGAAAGTGTCCGGTTCGCGCTTCTACTTCCTGCGCGGCGTAGGTGCCCGGCTGGAAATGGCGCTGCTGCGGATGGCCATGGACCAGGCCATCGACGCCGGCTTCGTCCCCATGATCACCCCCACCCTGGTGCGTCCCGAAACCATGCAGGGCACCGGATTCGATGTAAAGCACGACGCCGAGATCTACCGGCTCGCAGAAGATGACCTCTACCTTGTGGGAACCTCCGAGGTGCCTTTGGCCGGGTACCACGCGGATGAGATCCTGGACCTGTCTGCCGGCCCCATCCGCTTCGCCGGCCAGAGCTCCTGCTACCGCCGTGAGGCCGGCTCGCACGGCAAGGACACCCGCGGCATCATCCGCGTGCACCAGTTCAACAAGGTGGAGATGTTCATCTACACCACGGTTGAAGAGGCCGCCGCTGAGCACGAGCGGCTGCTTGCATGGGAAGAGGAGATGCTGGCCAAGTGCGAGCTGCCTTACCGTGTGATCGACACCGCCGCAGGGGACCTCGGCATGTCCGCGGCCCGCAAATTCGACTGTGAAGCCTGGGTTCCCACGCAGGGCGCTTACCGTGAGCTGACTTCCACGTCCAACTGCACCACGTTCCAGGCCCGCCGCCTGAACATCCGGGAGCGCGTGGTCAACGAGGAAGGCGTTGCCAAGGGCACCCGCGCCGTGGCCACGCTCAACGGCACGCTGGCCACCACGCGCTGGATCGTGGCCATCCTGGAGCACCACCAGAACCCGGACGGCTCCGTCAACGTCCCGGCGGCGCTGCAGCAGTACCTCGGCGGCATGCAGGTCCTCCCGGTCCTCTAGGCACGCTGGCCTAGGCGGACTGTTCCCCGTCGCATGGTCAATTCCCCGGGTAACGCCAAGGGGATTGGTCCATGCGGCGGGGATTTTTGCGTGGGAGACCGGCCGCTGCCAGCTTTTGCCCCAACAGTTCAGGGTTGGTGATGGCTTTCCAGTCCCAGCGGACAACCTTGTAGCCGAGTCCGCGCAGCCTGTCCTCGCGCTTCTTCTCAGCCAGGATTGCCTCCCGAGTGCTGCGTCCGCCCAAGAGAGCGTCATCCAGGTACTTGGCGTCGCCGTCGAACTCCCCGATGACCCCGAACTCTGGCCAGAAGAAGTCCGTCCGAGCGACGAACCCTTCGTGGTCATGGAAAGTGTGCTGGAGGAGGGGAGCAGGCAGTCCCAGAACGCGTATGAGCGCCCGGCTCCTGGATTCCCCTGCGCTTTCTGCCGCTTCGTCCGCAAATGCCAGCACGTCGTGGACCCGCTGGCGTTTGGCAGCCGAAACCATGCCGGCCGACGCTTCACGAAGCGCCGCCCGAGTGAGCCGTACACCTTCCTTGCGGCGGCTCCCGAGCACGTCGTCGGCCACCGCCACGGCCGCGGGAAGTTCCATCCGCACAATGCAGTCAAGAACTGTCTCCACGAGCGGCGTCACATTGAATCCGCCAGCCTCCACCGTGCTGGAGGACCAATGATGGCGGAAGAGTCCGTAGCCCCTCATCCCTTCCAGCCCGCTGGTACCGCTTTTCGGATCCCATGCGGCCCGCGTTGTGGGCGGAACTTTCCCCGCTTTATGCGGTGAAGCCGTGAGCAGGTGGACATGATCCGGGACGCGTGGGCTCGGTAAGCGCCAGATGCGAAGGGCGGTCAGGTAGCAGAACCGTACGGAGGGGTCGGCGGCTGCCACCGCCGCCACCGTGGCC
Organism: uncultured Actinomycetota bacterium; assembly: GCA_963807805.1. Taxonomy (GTDB): domain Bacteria; phylum Actinomycetota; class Actinomycetes; order Actinomycetales; family Micrococcaceae; genus Arthrobacter. The sequence goes on from CAWECX010000007.1 coordinate 674,923, forward strand.
GAGTAGCGTTCCCAGGGTTTGAGCGCAATCCATGCTGGCTTGCTGTAGTAGACGCCTGCCCGGACCCGGACCAGCTCTCCACGGTTGTAGTCGCGGCTCAATGACCGGCTGCTTCCGGTGAGGACCCGTGTGCGGCCGGCGAGTATCAGGCCTGGGTATGGGGCTTGCATGGTTTTATGCTCTGCCGGGCGGCCCCGGACAGGAAGCCGTGAGGGCGGGCATGTGGATAAGTGGCGGGGATTCCCCGCGAAGAGGACTTTTCCCCGCGGTGTGCGCTGGGGATTAGTCCTTTGGGCGGGGAATTGCTGAGGGGTTGATACTCACACCTGGGATAACGCTGTGAGTATTAACCAGGTGTTCACAAGGTGCTGTGGCGTGCGTCCTAGGCGCTGTCCGGGGCTTCTGCTCTACTGGAGGAATGACAACACTGACTGAAAACACAGTTGCCGGCAACGATGACCGGCCAAACACCAACTCCGAAGACAGCACCAAATTCATGGTGGCCCTGGACGTGGACGGCACGCTCGTTGACCACGACGGCCACATGTCCTCTGCGGTCCGGGACGCTGCCCGGGCTGTAGTTTCCCATGGCCACGACGTCCTGATCGCCACCGGCCGGTCCCTGAATGCCACCCTCCCGGTGATCGAACAGATCGGACTGGAGCGTGGATATGCGGTCTGCTGCAACGGCGGCGTGACCCTTCGCCTGGATCCGGCTTTGTCCGATGGGTACGAGGTCATCCACAAGATCACGTTCGATCCCGCTCCTGCGCTCCGGGCGCTCCGGGAAAAGCTGCCCACTGCCAAGTACGCGCTGGAGGATGAGGACGGGAACTTCCTGTCCACGGAGCGCTTCCAGGACGCCAGCTTCGGCGTGGAAGCCATCGGCGTCGACTTCCAGACCCTGCTGGAGTCCACGGCTGTCCGCCTGGTGGTGTTCAGCACCGAGAACACACCCGAGGAATTCTCCACCACCATCCGCGAAATCGGGCTGGCCGGCGTCACGTATTCCGTCGGCTGGACGGCGTGGCTGGACATCGCCGCCGCGGGCGTCACCAAAGCCAGTGCCCTGGAGCACCTGCGCGGACGGCTCGGAACGCCGCCGCACCTGACCGTCGCGGTCGGCGACGGCCGGAACGACATCGAGATGCTGGGCTGGGCGGGCCGGGGTGTGGCCATGGGCCAGGCCCCGGAGGAAGTGATCGCCGCCGCGGACGAGGTCACGCATTCGGTGTACGACGACGGCGCCGCGCACGTGCTGCGCAGCCTCCTGTCGTAGGGGTTCTTACTTACTTCCTCCGGAACCCTTCGGATCCAGGCACCAGCGACGGATCCTGGCAGGGAATGCCTGGACTACCCTTCGGCGAACCAGTCCCGCGCCGGATTGGCCACGGCCGGGACCGAGCGGTGCAGCCCGGGCTGGGCCGCCCAGCGCACACCGTTGGCCAGGACCCGCTGGATCTGGGGGTGGTGGTATACGGGGTACTCCTGGTCGCCGGGGCTGAAATAGAAGATCCGGCCCTTGCCCCTGGTGAACGTGACTCCTGAACGGAACACCTCGCCGCCGGCGAAGGAGCTGATGAAGATCAGGTCGTCGGGATCGGGGATGTCGAACAGCTCGCCGTACATCTCCTGTTCGGGAATGACGATCGGGCTGTCCACACCCTCGGCGATGGGATGCGACGGCTTGACGGTCCACACCAGCTCGCGTTCGCCGTCGTTGCGCCAGGCCAGCGAGCACGTGGTGCCCAGCAGCCGGGTGAAGACCTTCGCGAAGTGGCCCGAGTGGAGCACGATCAGCCCCATGCCGCCGAGGACGTGGCGCTGCACGCGTTCGACGACGGCGTCGCTTACCTCGTCGTGGGCCATGTGGCCCCACCAGAGCAGGACGTCCGTCTCGGCGAGCACCTCCTCGTCCAGGCCGTGCTCGTCGTCGGTGGCCAGCACCGCCGTCGTGATTTCCGCCTCGGGGTAGTAGGACCGCAGGCCGGCCGCGATGGCGCCGTGGATGCCGTCCGGGTAGATCTCCCCGATGTGCGAGGGCTCGTTCAGTGCCTCGTGGACGCCTTCGTTCCAGACGCGGATTCTCAGCTTGTCATTCATTAGAGACGGACCTCCTTCTGTTCGCGTGCGGACTGGTAGCACGCGTCGATGATCTGCGCCCGGTAGAGGGCCTGCGATCCGTCGTGCACGCCCCAGGTATCCTGGCCGCCGCGCACTGCAGCTACGAAATCTTCCACCACTCCGTCATGGGCGCGCCCCGGCGACACGCGCGGTACGTAATCCGCGCTTTCGCCTTCCTTCTCCGTGAAGATCCTCAGCTGCCCGATGGGCGGGAACGGTGCTCCCTGCACCTTGAGCTCGGCACCGCCGTCCGTGCCGTAGACCGTAAAGTCCAGGAGGTCGTCCGTTTCCCGGTAGGTGGCCCAGCTGGCTTCGACCACGAGGGTTCCGCCGCCCTCAAGCCGCAGGAACGCGGATGCAAAATCTTCCACCTCGAACGCGTTGCTGGAGGCCAGCGCTGAATACGCGGTTCCGCCGCCGCGCCCCTGCGGGCCCAGTTCCGAATGGGTAGCGGCGGACACGGCCACCACTTTCGGTTCACCGAGCAGGTGCAGGGCGTAGTCCAGCGCGTGCACGCCGATGTCCGCAAGCGGCCCGCCGCCGGCGAGCTCGGGATTGGTGAACCAGCTGCCCAAAGTGGGGATGCCGGAACGGCGAAGCCAGGTTGCCTTGGCGTAGTACGGGCGGCCGAGGCCGCCGTCGTCGATCACGGCCTTCAGCGCCTGGATGTCCCCGCGGCGCCGGTGGTTGAAAGCGACGTCCAGGACGCGTCCTGCCTTCCGGGCGGCGTCGACCATCGCCTGGCCTTCCACGGCGTTCCGCGCAATGGGCTTCTCGCTCAGCACGTGGATGCCACGCTCGAGGGCCGCGATGGCGATGGGGGCGTGCAGGAACGTGGGCACTGCAACGCTGATGGCATCCAGGCCGCCGTGTTCCAGCATTTCTTCCCACCCGTCGAAGGCGTGGGGGATGGCGTATTCCGCCTGGAGCGAGTCACGGAGCTCCTGTTCCATTCCCGCCAGCGACACGATGCGGACCCCTGTGAGGGACGCGTAGGCCTTCAGGTGCTGCTGTCCCGCCCAGCCAATGCCGACGACACCCACCCTCAGCTCGTTGGGTGGCGTGTTGGTCGGGGGAGCGGCAGGCTGCCCTGACGGCTGCTCGTTGTTCACGGCGGCGTCCTTCGTGTTGTGGTAGGCATTCGGTATGGATGGAATCGATTCCAATCGTGAAGCGGCACGATGCTCCACCAAGGTTTGGAATCGATTCCAAAAAGTCTGTCAGCTACCGCAGGAGGCTGTCAACCCCCTCAGTTTCTGGTCGAGTCCCGCACCACGAGTTCGTGGGGGAGGAACGTGCGGCCACGGCGGTGTGCTCCCGGCACGGTCATCCGGGCGAGGAGCTCCTCGAAGGCGATGCGGCCCATGTCGTACGCAGGCTGCCTGATGGTGGTCAGCTCCGGGACGCACATTTCCGCCTGGATGGAGTCGTCAAAACCTGCCACCGCGATGTCGTCGGGCACCCGCCGTCCCGTGTCCGTGATTTCCCGGACGCACCCGGCCGCCACGGTGTCGCTGCCGCAGAACACAGCGTCGGGAAGCAGGTCCGACTCCAGCATCTTCCTGGCAAGGCGCCGTCCGGTGTGGAACTCGAAGTCCCCCTCGACGAACAGCATCTGGTCCGGAGCCAACCCCGCCTCCGCGACCGCTTGGCGGAACCCTTCCTCGCGGAGGCGTCCGGAGCGGGCAGCCCGGTTGCCGATCATCGCCAACCGCCGGGCACCCGTGGTGATGAGGTGCTGCGTGATGTCGAAGGCAGCCTGGCGGTCATCGATGGCGACGCCGAACGCCGCCTCCGCATCAGCGATCTCGCAGACCTGGACAACGCTGAGCTGCCCGGCCAGTTCTTCGACGCTTTCATCCGGCATCGTGGGCGAAAACATGATGAGCCCGTCCACCGACCCGTTGCGCAGCATGTCAACCAACTGCTGTTCGCGTTCGGGGTCTCCGGCGGTCGGCGCAATGAGGCTGACATAGCCCGACAATGCCGCGGCGTCGCCCACGCCCCGGAAGACTTCGCTGATGACCGGCGAATTCAGGTTCTTCGCGAGGGCCAGGATGCGCATGGTCCGGTCCCTGCGCAGGTCCCGGGCGGAGGCCAGAGGCCGGTAGCTGAGCTGGCGGATGGCCGCGGTGACCTTCTTCTTGCTCGACTCGCTGACGGCCGGGCTGTCGTTCAGGACGCGGGACACCGTCCCTACCGAAACACCGGCTGCTTTGGCGACGTCCTGGACTGTCGCTCGCGCCATTCAGATTTCCTTCCGCAGCCCAGCGTTGCTGGTCCTTGCCATGATGCCCTGCCGTGCGGGCCGGTGGCCGGTTTTCCTCAGCATAGCCGCGGTCATCGCTGCCCTGGGTCCGGTCAATCCGCTCAGCCGTTGGCGGTCTCCAGCACCGGTTCGCCGTTGAAGTATTCGAGCTGCCAGCCGTCAACGGCATGGTGGTGGGCAAGGTTGAGGGCCGCGTTGTTGATGCTCTGCAACGTACCCCCGATTGCGCGGCTCAGGCTGACGCGAAGAAGCGTGCCGTGCGCAACAACCAGGACGCGGCCGCCGCGGAACTCCTCGGCGAGGGCTTCCAGTGCGCCCAGGCCGCGGCTGGCGGCGTCTTCCTCGCTTTCGGCCCCACGGAACCCGCCCGGGATACGCAGCGCATCCAGCTCCGCGCCGGCCTGCAGGCCCTCGGCGGGCCCGAAACTGCGTTCAGTCAGTTCGGGAACGTGCCGTGCCACGCTCAGGCCAAGGCCTGCCGCAATCAGGTCGGCGGTCTCGGCGGCCCGGCTCAGCGGCGAGGAGACAATGGCGTCCCACCGGTGGCCATCCAGGACGGTGACGGCGTCGCGTGCCTGGCCACGGCCGACGTCGTTCAAGGGAATGTCAGTGGATCCCTGCAGCCGGCGCTGCGCGTTCCAGTCTGTCTGGCCATGGCGGACGAGGGCGAACGTGGTTAGGGTCATGTCCCCTATTCTCCCCGACACCGGGCGGGCCGCCGAAACCACAGTCCTTCGCGGGCCTGAACGCCGGGTCAGCGCACCTCGAGGATCAGGGAGAGCAGGCGCGCCGCCGCCGGCCTGGCAGCATGCTCCTCCACCCACTGCGACCGGGCCACGGCTTTGCTGACGGCCTGCGTGGTGATCCCCAGTTCCTGTGCCACTGCCTTCTGCTGGCCGCGGACCCCCGGCGTCATCAGGTCCAGGACCCGCCATTCGGCGCCGCTCCGGCCCCGGACGATGTGGCCAAGCAGCCGCAGCACCGCTTCGGCCTCCGCAGCGAGGTCAGCCAGCGGGCCCTCCACCGCCACGGGTATCCGGTCCTTGCCGTTCCGCAGCCGGTCAACGGCCCGGCGGGCATAGACCAGGCCATGGCCGGAGGCGTCCTTGATCTGGTTGGGCAGCGGCTCGTTCACCGGTCCCACGCCGATGCCCACGTACCAGGATCCGCAGCGCAGGGCGATCAGGGCTGCTTCCACAGCCTGGTGCGGGCTGTCCAGGATTCCTTGGACTTCGTCCTCCACCGAACGGTCAAAATCCAGGCGCGCGGGGATATGCCGCAGGTCCTTAAGCAACTGCGGCACACGGTCGCCATCGCGCCGGCTGTCCGTTTGATTGATAGTCAGCGTGAACATTCTTCGGTCCACCCTACCCGCTGGTACGGATCACGGAAGTGCCCTAATCCAGCCGGGTGACCGTGCTGAGCGGAGCGGGCGGGAGCGCCTTGGACAGGTCTGCTGGCGGGCGGCCCGGGCCGTACTCTGCCAGTGCCAGCTGGATTTCCTGGACCAGGCGGTCGGGGCTGCGGTCCATGCTGAAAGTGAAGAAACGCGGCCCGGGATGGTGGTCTGTGCCGCTGGGGTGGACCGCCGAGCAGGATCCGCGGAAAACCAGGGCGAACCGCCCCCGCACGCCCAGTGCGGTCTTGTCACCGGGTTCCAGGGTCTTGAGCAGCGAATCCGGGTCCGCGCCGATTGGGGCCACGACGGTGCGCAGGGATGCGCTGTCCAGGTCCTCCCAGAGGATGGCTCGGGCCGTGTGCTTCTGCGCGTATCCGTAGAGCAGGCCGCGGTCGAAGACCAGAAGCCGACGGAAGCTCCACAACAGCGTCATCGACCACAGGACCAGGCCCGTCAGAACGCTGGTGAGGATGAACAGCGGGATGTCTGAGAACAGTTCGGGGTCACGCTGCGACGTGGGGCCTCCGGTGAACTGGAAGACGGTCCCATAGAGGAACCCGACGGCGAGGAGTGCAGGCAGCCACTTCCAGGCAACACGCCAGGAAAGTTCGCTGTGCCGCAGCCTGCCCAGGCGGCCGCCGTACAACCGTTCGGCGCGTGCGGCCAGCCACGTCCTGCCCCTGCCCCGGTCAGCCACGGTGGTCCCGCTGGCCGTAGAGGCCTGGAAGCTGGGCGTGCCGGACCGCTGCCTGGTCGTCCTGCCTGGGCCGGACCACGGTAACCGGACCCGGCAGCAGGTGGGCGGGAATCCGCGGGAACCTCCGGTCGACGGTGAGGTGGCGGGTCCTGGGACCGTCACCTGAAGGGCTGGAGCCTCCTGCCGCCGCCAGGGCGTAGAAAAGGATCACCACAGGAAAGAGCACCATCCGCGCGAACATGACCCACCCAGCGCGCCAGGATCCGGGGGGCCGCCCGGTGTCGACGCGCACCAGCTGCGTGTTGCTGGCCAGCGACCCGAGCGACGTTCCGCCGGGGCAGCAGAATCCATACAGCCATGGCGCTCCAACCCAGACGCCGACCGCCGCAGCTGCTGCTCCGGAGACCGTCCCGGCACCGGACGCCGACAAGGAGATGAGGGCGATGGCGGCCAGGACTGCCACCAAGCTGAAGTCCACTGCCCACGCCCCCAGTGACTGCCCGACGGTGGACTCAACAACAGCAGTCCCGTCGCCCAGGGTCCGTACTCTCTTCCGGACGGTCTCGATGTCCACGGCATCCGTCCCGGAGCATTCAACGCCTTGGAGCCGTGCCACGATTTCCCCCATCAACCAGCCCGAATATCAAACAGATTCAACCTACCCTGCCGCGCGGGATGCTGCGATGGGGATGCCTGACCATTGGAAACCACCCGCCGGGAGGTTGTATCCGCGATGCATAGGTGTTGCGATGGAGGCACAGCTGCCCCCGGGCGGCAGAATCGACGTGAGGATGGGCATGGCGGACAGCTTGGCGCAGGACGAACTTGACCTCGTGGACCGCTGGTGGCGGGCCGCAAACTATCTCTCTGTGGGCCAGATCTACCTCCGCTCCAACCCACTGCTGCGGCAACCCCTCACCGCGGACCACACCAAGTCCCGGCTGCTGGGACATTGGGGGACCACGCCAGGGCTGAACTTCGTGTACGCGCACCTGAACCGGGCCATCCGCACCCAGTCCCAGGAGATGCTGTTCGTTGCCGGGCCGGGCCACGGCGGACCGGCCGTGGTGGCCAACGCCTGGCTGGAGGGCACATACTCCGAGATCTACGGCAGGGTGGGCAACGATGAGGCCGGGATGGCGGAGCTTTTCCGGCAGTTCTCCTACCCCGGCGGCATCCCCAGCCACGCGGCTCCGGAAACGCCGGGATCCATCAGCGAAGGCGGCGAACTGGGGTACGCGCTCGCGCACGCCTACGGATCGGTGTTCGACAACCCGCAGCTGGTGACCGCCGTCGTGATCGGGGACGGCGAGGCCGAGACGGGGCCGCTGGCGGCCAGCTGGCACTCCCACAACTTCCTGGATCCCGCAGCGGACGGCGCCGTGCTGCCCATCCTGCACCTGAACGGCTACAAAATCGCCAACCCCACCATCCTGGCCCGGATGCCGGAGGAGCAGCTGGAACAGCTGCTGCGCGGCTACGGCCACGAGCCGTACTTCGTGACGGTCGCCGATCCGGACAACACCGCCCAGGCACACCGCGACTTCGCGGCCGCACTGGACTCCTGCCTGGCGGGGATCCGCGCCATCCAGGACGCCCGCCGGGGAGGCGGACCGTGCAGAGGACAGCGCAGCGCCCCGCGTGGCCCATGATCGTGCTGCGCTCGCCGAAGGGCTGGACCGGTCCCCGGACGGTGGACGGGCTCCAGGTGGAAGGGACATGGCGCAGCCACCAGGTCCCGCTGTCCGAGGTCCGTACCAACGGCGAACACCTCAAGCTGCTCGAGGAGTGGCTGCAGTCCTACCGCCCCGGGGACCTGTTCGACGGCGACGGCCGGCTGCGGGCCGACACCGCGGTGAATGCGCCAACAGGGAACTTCCGGATGAGCGCCACCCCGCACGCCAATGGCGGACTGCTGCGCACGCCACTGAAGCTGCCCGCCTACGCGGCCCACGCCGTCGACGTCGCGGAGCCCGGAACCGAACGCATCAGCCCTATGATCACCCTCGGCTCGTGGATGCGCGATGTCATCTCGCTGAATATGGAGAATTTCCGCCTGTTCGGTCCGGATGAGACCGCCTCCAACCGGCTCCAGAACGTCTATGAGGTCACCGACAAGGTCTGGCAGTACAGGATTGACGACGTCGACGAGCACCTGGCGCGCTCCGGCCGGGTCATGGAGGTCCTCAGCGAGCACCTCTGCCAGGGCTGGCTGGAAGGCTACCTTTTGTCCGGCCGGCACGGGGTGTTCAGCTGCTACGAGGCGTTCATCCACATCGTTGATTCCATGTTCAACCAGCACGCCAAATGGCTCAAAGTCCACCGGAAGCTTCCCTGGCGCCAGCCGGTCGCTTCGCTGAACTACGTGCTGTCCTCCCACGTGTGGCAGCAGGACCACAACGGGTTCTCACACCAGGACCCGGGCTTCATCGACCATGCCGTGAACAAGAAGGCCGAGGTCATCCGGGTGTACCTGCCGCCGGATGTGAACACCCTCCTTTCCGTCATGGAACACTGCCTCGGCTCCACCGATTACGTGAACATCGTGGTCAGCGGCAAGCAGCCCTCGCCCACGTGGCTGGGACCGGCCGACGCTGCGAACCATTGCCGCCGCGGCCTGGGAATTTGGGAGTTCGCCGGTTCCGAGGTCCCCGGGCGAGGAACCCGACGTGGTGCTGGCCTGCGCCGGCGACGTCCCCACGGTGGAGACCGTCGCCGCCGCCGAACTCCTGAAGGAGGGCGCTCCTGGGCTGAAGGTGCGGGTGGTCAACGTGGTGGACCTGATGCGGCTGCAGGACGTGAGCGAACACCCGCATGGTTTGACGTCGCGGGACTTTGACGGAATTTTCACACCGGACAAGCCGATCATCTTCGCCTACCACGGCTATCCCGCGCTGATCCACCGGCTGGCGTACCGCCGCACCAACCAGGAGGGCCTGCACGTCCGGGGCTACAAGGAGGAAGGGACCACCACCACCCCGTTCGACATGGCCATGCTGAACGGAATCGACCGGTTCCAGCTGGCCATCGACGCGATCGACCGCGTGCCCGGCCTGGCCGAGAAGCATTCCCTGCTGCGCCAGAGCCTCCAGGACCGCCGGATCCAGGCACGGGAACACACCCGCACCGAGGGGGAGGACCCGGAGGAGATCCGGAACTGGACGCTGAAGGCCGGGCCTGCGGACGACGGCCGCGACTGACGCCCGGCTGGGGAAAGGCTACGTCCCCCGGAGACCCTCCAACCCGCCGGACGGGACGTGGATCCAGCCCTCGGTCAACGCAGCCGCGGTGTGAGTCTCCGGGGCGCGCAGGGTTTGGCCAACCGCCACAGCCCGGGCGGTCAAGGAGGCAATGACCGCGTCAAAAAGGTCATCGGAACCGGCCAGCCGGTCTTCGTAGCCGGAGAGGTCAAGCCACGGAGCGGCCGCCACCAGGTGGTCCAGGACAGCGCCCAGCCGCTCGGCCTCCGGCGCACCCCGGCCTTTGTAGCCGCGCGCCAGCAGGCCCCACGTCTTCAGCGATGCGGCAGGGTAGACCTCTGCCATCCGGCCTGAGCCATCCCTGGCCTGGGGGCCGTAAAGGGCGGCGATCTTTGCCTGGATCACGGCGCAACGCATGGCGGGGTGCGCCAGCCGGTCGGCGGAGACGCTCAGCGGAATCAGGCCGGTGTGCGCTGTGACGAACCGGTCCGTGTCCCGGTAGGCCAGCAGTCGGCGGCCCTCAATCCCGTCGTGGTCCAGGACGGGACGGGCATCGAAGGTGAGGTGGCCGGTGAGGAACGGCAGGAAGGCATCCGGCCAGCCAACGGGGCAGTCGATGCCGGTCATGGAGCTCGTTCCGAAGAGCTCAACAATGCCGGCGTCTCCCACGTCCAGAGCCAGGTGCTCCAGCCGGGCGGAGCCGGAGTCCCATGCCAGGACTGCCACCGCTGTCTTTTTGGTGGCAGCGGCCAGGTCCACGCCGAGCGTCCTCACGCGTCGCTGCCTGTTTTGGGGGAGGACATGCCACCGACTTTACCTCCGCGGGACGGACGGTCCGTGACACGCGGGCGCTCGTCTGGAACGCTGGTGGCGGCGGGCCGACCGGCGGCCCCCGCGCCCGGAGGGAACCGTCCGCATGCCATGGCTTGACCTACTCGGCAATGACATCCACTACACCGATTCAGGCCGCGGCCAGCCCGTGGTCCTGCTGCACGGACACGCCTCCGCGGCGGCCTGCTGGGAACCGATCGCAGCGGAGCTGGACAGGGACTTCCGCGTCCTGGCGTACGACACCTACGATCACGGCTGGTCCTCGAATTCGCCACGCCAGGGTCCACTGGCTGACCGGGTGGAGGAACTGGAACATTTCATCGGTGCGCTGGGCCTGGCGAACCCCATCATTGTGGGGCAGTCCATGGGCGGAATGACCACTTTGCGGTGGGCTGTCCGGCATCCCCGCGACGCAAAAGCGCTGGTGGTGTGCGGTATGGGCTGGCCACTGGTGGTAGCGCCGCCGGGACAGGAAGGCACGCCCGAAGCGTTCCAGGTGTTCAGCTCCCTCGACGCGGACGAACAGATCTGGCTCGGCGTGGGAAACTCGTTCACTGAACGGTGGATCGCTGACAACCCCCGCGACTATGCCCGCTACATCCGGGTGCGTTCCACGGCCACAGCCATCGAAGCGGCGCGCCATCCCCGCAGCCTGGAACAGAGCCAAGGTGAATTCCTCAGCCCCGATCCGCAGGATGTTGCCGACTTCCAGGAAGGCCTGGAATCGGTGGAAAGCGCAGTGGTGGTGTTCATCGGGGACGCGGAAAGGCCCCGCATCCGCCGCGGCGCCGAACACGTTGCCGCCACCGTTCCCGGCTGCCGCCTGGTGGTGGTGGACGACGCCGGGCATAACGCCTACTTCCAGCGCCAGGACCTGCTGGTGGCAGCCATCCGGGACGCCGCCCGCGCCTAGCGGCTCACGCCCCCACCAGGGAGCATCACGCCGAGCGGTACTCGAACGCTCCGGGCACGCCACCCGTGCTCATCCAGGCCGTCACCCCGCGCGAACGCGGCCCACAGCGCGCGAAGTGCCCGTCCGGCGTCGTCGATCTCTTCCCAGGCGGCACCGTCCAGGAGCCCTGCAGCCGCCCACGTTTGACGGTTGCCAAACAGCAGCGGCAGGTCCACGGTGTGGGCGGCGCCGTAGTAGTTGCCGGGCGCTCCCCAGGACAGGACGTAGCTGTGCGCCGTTCCTCCGGCGCGGGCGTGGCGTCGGGCGAACTTCCTGGCCGCCCGGCCGTACACGGCTTCTGTCACCAGCCAGCTGATCAGCCTGCACTGCGGCTTTGCCGAGGAACGGGACGTTGCCCAGCCGGCTGACCAGCGGACTGCGCGGAAGGAACAGGCGGGCCTCCTCGGATGTATGCCCTATAAGGACGTCGATTCCGGGCGCGGTAGCGTTCCAGGCGGCCTCGACCTCGGACTCGGCCGGCAGCGGGGCATGCCCGTACTGGGTGCCGAACGGCATTGCGGCGATGCAGCCCGTACTTGCGGGCAACCTGCGACACGTGGTCCTCGATGGCCACAACTTCCATGGCAGGAGTGTCCTCGGTGACGGCTTCCGCGGCGATGCCCATGGCGCGGCTCATCTTCTCCCGTCCGCGGGTAATCCCCAGCGGTGCACTCTGGATGATGGCCCGCTGGAACAGGGAGGGCGCCTCCGGCGTCGCCATCAGGTGGGCCACGGCGTCACCGCCCGCCGACTGCCCGAAGGCTGTGACCCGCCCAGGGTCGCCGCCGAAGGCGGCGATGTTGCGCTGCACCCAGCGGAACGCCTCCAGCTGGTCCAGCAGGCCAAGGTTGGCGGGCCGGCCGGTGCCGGTGGCCAGGTACCCGAACAGGCCCAGCCGGTACGTCACCGAAACCACGATCACGCGGTTCTCGCGACACGAGGGACGGTGGCATCGAAGATGGCAAGGTCGCCGGAGCCGGAGGTGTAGGAGCCGCCGTGAAGCCACACCATGACAGGGACGCGCTCGCCGTCGGCAAGGCCCGCCGGCACGGTGATCGAGAGGCGCTGGCAGTCTTCACTGCCGGGGAGCTCGCCGTAGCGGGTGCCCAGGATGTCGTCCAGGAACGGAACCGGGCCCTGGGGGCAGGCCGGCGCCGGCGAGGTCGCGAGGAATTCGGTGGTCCGGTCAGGGGCGCTGACCGGAGGCTGGAAGCGGCCGGCGGTGGCATACGGGATCCCCGTTGCGCGCACCACGTCACCGTCCAGCCGGCCAACGACCGGGCCGCAGGGTGGGTCGAAATATGAAGGATGAGAACTCACATGCCAACGATTCCACAGATTGACTGTGCCGGGGCAACGGAAAATCCCCGCCTCCCGGACCTTTCCCCCTCGCATGAGGCGGGGATTTGTCCGGGAAGCGGGGATTTCTGGCGTGGCGGTGACGCCGCGTTGCCTGGCGGCGCGTGGATTAGTGGCCGGCGGCCGGCACGTAACGCTTGATGGAGGCTTCCAGCTCGGCCTCGGCGGCGGCGCGGTCGCCCCAGCCCTCGGCCTTGACCCACTTGCCCGGCTCCAGGTCCTTGTAGCGGGTGAAGAAGTGCTCGATTTCCTTGATCAGGAATTCGCTGACGTCGCTGACTTCCTGGATGTGGTCGAAGCGGGCGTCAACAGGGACGCACAGGACCTTGGCATCTCCGCCGCCGTCGTCGGTCATGTTGAAAACGCCGATGGGGCGGGATTCAACGATGACGCCGGGGTGCAGGTCGAAGTCCTGCAGGAGCACCAGTGCGTCCAGCGGGTCGCCGTCTTCGCCCAGGGTGTTCTCGAAGAACCCGTAGTGCGTGGGGTACTGCATGGAGGTGAAGAGGACGCGGTCCAGGCGGACGCGGCCGGTCTCGTGGTCAACTTCGTACTTGACGCGCGATCCCTTGGGGATCTCGATGGTCACGTCATGCTTCATGGAATGCTCCTCGGCAATTGCAGGGGGTTCGCGGCACAGCAGACGACCCAGCAAAAAGGAGTGTCGGTGCCGCCGACTACTATTGAGGATATAGCGAGAGGCCCAGGTTTCAGGAACTTGCGGGGAAATTTCAGGACTTGAGGACCAGCACCAGCATGAAGGAAACACCGGGCCCCGCAGGGTTCAGGGCGGCATCCACGGATGCAGCCCCGGAGCAGATGGCGCCGGTCATTGCGCGCCTGGCCGTCTGCGCTGCTCATGGTTCTGGTAGTGGTCCTGGCTGCTTCCCGCGCGCTGGCTGGTCGCCCCGGCCTTCATCGGCCCCGACGCCGCCCGCCGCCCCCGCCAGTACCCGCCTGGCAGCAGGATCCGGCGGCGCTGTCCGCCCGGCAGGGACTGGCGCCGCTCTCCGATGCTGCCCCGCTCCCGCTGCCTGCTGCCGTGACTGCGCAGCTGGACGCGGTGTTGAAGCCCGACGGCGGGGGTACCTTCACGGGGCTGGTCCAGGATGCATCCACCGGGCAGGTGCTCTTTGACCGCGGCGGCTCGGAGAACCGGGTTCCGGCGTCCAACATGAAGCTGCTCACCGCCGTTGCAGCCTTGCGGGCACTGGGCCCGGAACAGCGTTTCAGCACCACAGGTGTTGCCAGGGTCCGGCCGCAGGGCAGGTGGTGCTCTCCGGCGGCGGCGACGTCCTCCTGGGGCAGGGCGAATCAGCGCCGGACCAGGTGATGGGCCATGCCGGCCTCGCCACCCTCGCAGTGGCCACGGTGGCGGCATTGCAGGAATCCGGGGCAGCCGGGGAGCTCACAGGTCCTGGTGGACGATTCCCTCTTCAGCGGACCTGCGCTGAACCCGGCCTGGGCGGACGGGGACGTTGCGGCGGGCGAAGTGGCGCCCCTGTATCCCCTGGCGCTGAACTCGGCACGCTTCGACCCGGCCGTCACCACTGGCCCGCGTCCGCAGGACTCCGCCATCACCGCCGCCGAGGCGTTCGCCGCGCAGCTCACGGCGGCAGGTGCCGCCGCGGGGCTGACGGTGGCGGCCGGCGTCGGGCGCCTACACCAGTGCCGGAGACAGCTGACCGTGACCCGGACTGTCCTGGCCGGGGTACAGTCAGCCACCGTGGCCGAGCAGGTGGACCTGATGCTGCAGACCTCGGACAACTACCTGGCTGAGGTGCTGGGCCGGATGGCAGCCGCGGCATCGGGCCAGCCGGCCAGCAACGACGGCGCCACCGCAGCTGTCAAGGACCAGCTCGCGCAGGCCGGCATCCCCACCGACACCATGCGGCTCGCGGACGTATCCGGGCTGGCGCTGGACAACCAGGTCAGCGCCAGCCAGTTCGCCGAGCGTGGTCCGTGCCATGACCTCCGGAACGGATCCGAGGTTGCGTGCAGCCCTGGACGGATTCCCGGTGGCCGCTCTGAGCGGAACGCTGGATTCCCGGTACAGGGACGTCGCCACAGCCCGGGGCGCGGGGCTGGTGCGCGCCAAGACCGGGACACTGAATTCTGTGATCGCGCTCAGCGGCTACGTGGTGGACGCAGACGGGCGCCTGCTGGTGTTTTCGTTCATCGGCAACGGACTGACCCCGGTGCCGCCGGCAACAGGGAGGCCCTGGACCGGGCGGCCGCGGCGCTCGCAGCCTGCGGCTGCCGCTAGGAACCGGCGGCATCCCCCGGAACCGTCGCCCGGTGCTGCCGGTGCTGCCGGTGCTGCATGTGCAGTCGGTGCAACCGGGGGTTCCGGCTCCGCTGCTACGGCGGCAGTGGCCGTGGTGCCCAACACGGCGGCCATCACGACGGCGGCCAGCACCGACCTCCAGCCCCTGCGGGGTCCGAGGGTCAGGGGAGCGACGGGGCGGTACGGGATCATGATTCTCCTTGGGGGTGAAAGCGGTCCGGGTTGCTCGAACGGTGCGGGGCTGCACCGTTCGAGCTGGGGGAGGGCCGCATGCGCGGCGTCCTGCTGTTATGACTGTGAGGCCGTGGGCTGGGACAGCGCTTTCGGCATCCTGTGCCGGAGCTGTGCACCCGGGACCGTTCGCCGGTGAGCGAACTTAAGGCCCGATCCGCCGCTCTGCTGTGTTCTGATGGGAACTATGGAGACCACTGCACGTGATTCGTCCGCACCGGCGTCATCCAGCCCGGCCCAGGCCCTGATCAACTGGGACCTCGCGGCGTCAACGGCCGCCCGGCTGGCACCGGCGGGCCCAACCCTGACTTCTGCGGAAATCGGCGAGGCCGTGGACAGCCTGCGCCGCCTGGCGGACGAGTCAGTGCACCACGTCCACCAGATCACCGGGCTGGAAGCGGCCCGCGACCTGCGGGACTCATCGGTGCTGGTGGTGGACCGGGCGTCCTGGGCCAAGGCCAACACCCAAAGCTTCGCGGTAATGCTCAAACCCGCCATGGAGAAAATGCTCGAAAGCCGGCGCGGCACCGTGAGCCCCGCTGCCGCCAGCGTCAGCGGCGCCATCACCGGCAGCCAGCTGGGCGCCGTCCTGGCCTTCCTCTCCAGCAAGGTCCTAGGGCCAGTACGATCCCTTCGCGGCCCTGGCCGAGGGGTCCACAGCACCGGCAGGCGGGCGGCTCCTGCTTGTGGCGCCCAACATCGTCGCCGTGGAACGCGAACTCAACGTCGCACCGGAGGATTTCCGGCTCTGGGTGTGCCTGCACGAACAGACACACCGCGTGCAGTTCGCCGCAGCGCCCTGGCTGCGCCACCACATGCTCTCCGAGATCGACAGCCTCAGCGGACACCTGCTGGGCAACGTCGATTCCCTGATGGAGCGTGCCTCCGCGGCGGCCCGTTCCCTGAAGGACCGCACGGCAGACGGCAGCACGCCCGGCCGGGGCGCCATCCTGGACCTGCTGCAAAACCCGGAGGAGAAAGCCTCCCTGTCGCACCTGACAGCCGTGATGAGCCTGCTCGAGGGACACGCCAACGTCGTGATGGACGCCGTGGACGCCAGCATTGTCCCGTCCGTGAAGACCATCCGGCAACGCTTCAACGACCGCGGCAAGGACCGCGGCGTGATCGAGAAGTTCATCCGCAGCCTGCTGGGCCTCGATGCCAAGATGCGCCAGTACTCGGACGGTGCGAGGTTCGTCCGGGCGGTGGTTGACGTGGCGGGCATGGAGGGCTTCAACCGCGTCTGGGAATCCGCTGACCACCTCCCCACCGAACCCGAAATCCACGACGCCAAGCTGTGGCTTGACCGGATGGGCCTCTGATTGCCTGACCTGCCCCTCCCGGCGCCTGGTCCGGAGTCCACGCCCGCCCCGGAATCCCGCCCTGCCCCCCAGCCCCGCGCGGGTGTGCGGAGCGGACGACGGCGGCCCGGCAGGTTGGCGCCGGTCATCGGCACTGCGCGCAAGGCCGTCCAGAACGCGCTGGCCGACGCCGGCTATCCCCGGCATGTGCTGGTGGCGTGCAGCGGAGGCCCGGACTCCTTGGCGCTCGCCGCGGTGGCAGCCTACTTTGCCCGCCGCGGAAACGTGGACGGCCACCCCGTGACTGTTGGCGCCGTGGTGGTGGACCACCAGCTGCAGGCCGGCTCCGCCGACGTGGCCGCCCGGACCGCCCGCACCCTCACGGAACTCGGGCTCGCCCCGGTTGAAATCCGGACCGTCGTGGTGGCCCCCACCGGCATGGGCCCGGAGGCCGCCGCCCGCGATGCGCGCCACGCAGCACTGGACTCAGCCGCCGCAGCGCAGGGGGCGTCAGCGATCCTGCTGGGCCACACCCTGGACGACCAGGCCGAACAGGTGCTCCTGGGCCTGGCGCGCGGTTCGGGGACCCGCTCCCTGGCCGGCATGCGGCCGGCCCGCGGCCTGCTGCTCCGCCCGTTCCTGGGCCTTCGCCGCGCGGACACCCTGGCCATCTGCGACGCCGAGGAACTGGAGCCCTGGCACGACCCCAGCAACGCGGACCCCTCCTTCGCGCGGTCCCGGACCCGGGTGGAAGTCCTGCCGCTGCTGGAAGAAAAGCTCGGCCCCGGCGTCGCGGAATCCCTCGCCCGGACGGCATCGATCCTGCAACTGGACGCCGACTACCTGGAGGATGTGGCAGAGAGCACGTATGCCGCCCTCGCGGAGCACTCCGGAGGTGAGGTGAGGCTGCCGGAGGAGGCCCTGCGCGGCCTGGCCCCGGCCATCCGGTTCCGGGTCATCGCCAAGGCGGCGGCCGACGTCGGGGGCCAGCAGCCCAGCTATCAGCGGCTTCTGGCCGCGGAAGCGCTGCTGCGGCGGCAGGGCTCGGCCGGTCCGGTGGAGCTCCCCGGTGCCGTCAGCGTGTACAGGCTCTCGCTCGCCCAGCTGGACGCTGCCGGAACCTCTGCTGCGGGCGGTGGCCAGGCCGACGCCGGCACTCCCGTTCCCCGTGAGGCCGCCCGCTGTGGGAAGCTAGTACTCCGGCCTCAAAAACCGCCCACAAATTAGCGCACCCCCGCATCTACACAGGAGCCATTGGTGGATTCAAACGACGTCCAGGCAGACCTCAAGCACGTTCTCTACACCAAGGAACAGATCCAACAGCGGATCACCGAACTCGCGGCCCAGATCGACAAGGACTACGAGGGCCGCGAAATCCTCATCGTGGGCGTGCTCAAGGGTGCGGTGATGGTCATGGCAGACCTCGCCCGCGCGCTGCACAGCCACATCACGCATGGACTGGATGGCAGTATCCTCCTACGGCTCCGGCACCCAGTCCTCCGGCGTGGTCCGTATCCTCAAGGACCTTGATACGGACCTCATGGGCAAGGACGTCCTGATCGTCGAGGACATCATCGACTCCGGCCTCACCCTTTCCTGGCTGAAGACCAACCTGGAATCCCGCGGCACCGCCTCCGTGGAAATCTGCACCGCCTTCCGGAAGCCCACCGCCGCAAAGGTGGAGATCGACGTCAAGTACGTCGGCTACGACATCCCCAACGAGTTCGTGGTGGGCTACGGCCTGGACTACGCCGAGAAGTACCGCAACCTGGACTTCGTGGGCACCCTCGCCCCGCACGTCTACGAATAACCTGCACGCTTACAGAAATGCCGGTGGCGGCCTCTTCGGAGGCCGCCATTTGCGCACCCGGTCCAGCCTCATGGGGGAGAGAAGTTGAGCGACAAGAACATAGGCATCAGGGACGTCGCCCTGGCAGCCGGGGTGTCGGTCACCACCGTTTCCCACGTCCTGAACGACGTCTCCTACGCGCGCGTGAGCGCGGAAACCAGGAAGAAGGTACGGGCCGCCGCGGAGGAGCTGGGCTACGGCCCCGACCGGCTGGCGCAGGCGCTACGCACCCGCCGGACCGGGCTGCTCGGCTTCGTCAGCGAGGACATCGCCACAACGCCCCATGCCGGACGGATCATCCTTGGAGCGGACGGCGCCGCCAGGGCACGCGGCTACAACCTGATGATCATCAGTACGTCCGCCTCGGCCAGCACGGCGTCGCGCGAGGCTGACGTGGATGCCCTCCTTGAACGCCGGGTTGACGGAATCCTCTACGCCACCATGTACCACCGGAAGGTGGACGCCCCGGCCAACCTCGGAAAAGTGCCGGCGATCCTGGTGGACGCTGTCAGCACCCGCGAGGCCTTCCCCTCCGTCGTCCCGGACGAACACGGGGGTGCCCGCACCGCCGTCGAAGCCCTCCTTACGGCCGGCCACACGCGTATCGGCTTCCTTAACAACACTGCGGATGTCCCGTCCACCCACCTGCGGCTCCGCGGCTTCCGGGATACGCTGGCCGCGGCCGGCCTGGATGGT
This sequence comes from uncultured Actinomycetota bacterium, assembly GCA_963807805.1. Lineage (GTDB taxonomy): Bacteria > Actinomycetota > Actinomycetes > Actinomycetales > Micrococcaceae > Arthrobacter. The sequence continues at coordinate 694,118 of CAWECX010000007.1, forward strand.
GAACGGGCCCCCGTCGAGGTCGACTCCTCCGATGCCAACGGAGGCTACCAGGCGGCGCGCAGGATGCTGCAGGCAAGCCGCCCGCCGTCGGGAATTTTCTGCTACAACGACCGGATGGCCATGGGCGCCTACCGGGCCGCAGCGGAACTCGGGCTGTCCATCCCCGCCGATCTGTCCGTGGTGGGGTTCGATGACCAGGAGCTGATCGCCGGCAGCCTTCACCCCGGCCTGACAACCGTGGCCCTGCCGCACTTCGAAATGGGCGCCTGGGCCGCGGATACGCTGATCAACGCCATCGAAGGCTCGGCGGCGTTGCCCGGCCCGAAGCCCTCCCCGACGCTGCTTGACTGCCCGTTGGTGGTCCGGGGCTCGGTCGCCGCGCCGGGGCAGGGACCGCTACGCCCAGAGGGAACTTTTGAGCCGTACCATGCGTGAATTACACCGGACGGTGTATAGCTAGAAGCTGACGCAGCACCATCACGCGCGCAGACCACTCGCCGTGCAGCACTACCAGGAGGGACGGGGCCAGCCCCCGAACAGATGAAAGCTAAGAGTTTCTTCAAGGGCCCGGGCATCTGGATCGTTGTTGTGATCGGCATGCTCCTTGTGGCCTTTGCAACGCTGGCTCCCGGCGGTGCGGCACGGATCGACACCGACCAAGGCCTTGAACTGCTGGCGGACAGCAAGGTTGAGCAGGCCAAGATCTTCGACGGCGAAAACCGCGTGGACCTGACCCTGAAGGACAACCTCCAGGTGGACGGGCAGGACAAGGGCAAGAGCGTCCAGTTCTTCTTCGTGGACGCCCGCGCCGTGGACGTGGTCAAAGCCGTCACCGACGCCAAGCCCGCCAGCGGCTACACGGACCAGCCGATCGAAAGCAACTGGTTCTCCGGGCTGCTCTCGCTGCTGATCCCCGTCATCCTCCTCGGCGCCCTGTTCTGGTTCCTGATGACCCGCATGCAGGGCGGCGGCTCGAAGATCATGCAGTTCGGCAAGTCCAAGGCCAAGATGGTCAGCAAGGACATGCCGCAGGTGACCTTCGTGGACGTTGCCGGTGCGGACGAAGCCGTGGAGGAACTGCAGGAAATCAAGGAATTCCTCCAGGAACCGGCCAAATTCCAGGCCGTGGGAGCCAAGATCCCCAAGGGCGTTCTCCTCTACGGCCCTCCCGGTACCGGTAAGACGCTGCTGGCACGCGCCGTCGCAGGCGAGGCAGGCGTCCCGTTCTTCTCGATCTCCGGTTCGGACTTCGTCGAAATGTTCGTCGGCGTCGGTGCCTCCCGTGTCCGCGACCTGTTCGAGCAGGCCAAAGCCAACTCGCCCGCCATCATCTTCGTCGATGAGATCGACGCCGTTGGACGCCACCGCGGTGCCGGCATCGGCGGCGGCAACGACGAACGCGAACAGACCCTCAACCAGCTGCTGGTTGAAATGGACGGCTTCGACGTCAAGACCAACGTCATCCTGATCGCCGCCACCAACCGACCCGACGTCCTTGACCCCGCCCTGCTGCGTCCTGGCCGGTTTGACCGCCAGATCTCGGTGGAAGCACCGGACCTGATCGGCCGCGACCAGATCCTGCAGGTCCATGCCAAGGGCAAGCCCATGGCTCCCGGCGTGGACCTCAAGGCCGTGGCCAAGAAGACCCCCGGCTACACCGGCGCGGACCTCGCCAACGTACTCAACGAAGCAGCACTGCTGACGGCACGCTCCAACGCCAACCTCATTGACGACCGCGCCCTGGACGAGGCAATTGACCGCGTCATGGCGGGCCCGCAGAAACGCAGCCGCGTCATGAAGGAACACGAGCGCAAGATCACCGCCTACCACGAAGGCGGCCACGCCCTCGTGGCTGCTGCCCTGCGGAACTCCGCGCCGGTCACCAAGATCACCATCCTGCCCCGCGGCCGCGCCCTGGGCTACACCATGGTGGTGCCGGACAACGACAAGTACTCGGTCACCCGGAACGAACTCCTGGACCAGATGGCCTACGCGATGGGCGGCCGCGTGGCCGAGGAGATCGTCTTCCACGATCCCTCCACCGGCGCCTCCAACGACATCGAGAAGGCCACGGCAACGGCCCGCAAGATGGTCACCGAGTACGGCATGAGCGAACGCGTGGGAGCTGTCCGCCTCGGACAGGGTGGCGGCGAGCCGTTCCTCGGCCGCGACGCCGGGCACGAGCGCAACTACTCCGACCAGATCGCCTACGTGGTGGACGAGGAAGTGCGCCGCCTCATTGACCAGGCACACGACGAGGCCTACGCCATCCTGACCGAGAACCGCGACGTCCTGGACCAGTTGGCGCTCGAACTGCTGGAGCGGGAAACCCTGAACCAGGCAGAGATCGCCGAGATCTTCAGCGAGATCCGCAAGCGCGATTTCCGCGAGGTGTGGCTCTCCAAGGAAACCCGTCCGGTGCAGCAGGCAGGCCCGGTGGAGTCCCGCCAGGAGAGGGCCGAACGCGAAGCCCAGGAAGAAGCCAAGCAGGCCCGCCTGGACGAGCCGCTGGACGCCCAGCCACCGCACCCGCAGGGTGTTACGGAGGACGCACCGTTCCAGGGCGGCATCCCCGACTCGGGGCCTGACGCCCTGCGCGGCTAAGCTTTCTCCTGTGAACCACTTCGACGACGACGACGCCCACGACTCCGCCGGCCACCCGGCGGTGCACGGATCCCACCCCAAGAAGCACGAGAAGGTGGACCGGCCCCGGATTGAAGCCGCCGTACGCGAGATCCTCCTGGCGATCGGCGAAGATCCTGACCGCGGCGGGCTGCAGGACACCCCGAAGCGGGTGGCCAAAGCCTACGCGGAGGTTTTCGCCGGCCTGCACCACGACCCCGCGGATGTCCTCTCCACCACGTTCGACCTTGACCACGAAGAGCTGGTCCTGGTCAAGGACATCCCGTTCTATTCCACGTGCGAGCACCACCTGGTGCCGTTCCACGGCGTGGCGCATGTTGGCTACATTCCCTCGCACGAGGGCAAGGTGACCGGCCTGAGCAAGCTGGCGCGGCTCGTGGACATCTACGCGCGCCGTCCCCAGGTGCAGGAACGGCTCACCACCGAAATCGTCGAAGCGATGGTCACCCACCTCAAGCCGCGTGGTGCGATCGTCGTTGTTGAATGCGAACACATGTGCATGTCCATGCGCGGTGTCCGCAAGCCCGGAGCGAAAACCGTGACCAGCGCGGTACGCGGGCAGCTCCATGACCCGGCCACCCGCGCCGAAGCCATGAGCCTCATCCTCGGAAGGTAAGTATCAGACCATGGACTCACTAGCTGCAGCCCCGGGAACCGGGCCCGCAACGTCTCCGCTGCCCGTCCTGCGCAAACCGCGGCCGGCCGCGAAGTTCTCCGACCTCCCCACAGGCCGCACCCTGGTCATGGGGATCCTGAACGTCACCCCTGATTCGTTCAGCGACGGCGGCAAGCACCCGACGCCGGACACCGCCATCGCTGCCGGCCTGCGGATGTTCTTCGCCGGCGCGGACATCATCGACGTCGGGGGCGAATCGACCCGCCCCGGTGCGGACGATGTCAGCCCGGAAGAGGAACAGCGGAGGGTTATTCCGGTGATCCAGGCCCTCGTCAAAGCCGGCGCGCTGGTCAGCATCGACACCACGCACACCTCTACCGCCGCCGCCGCCCTTGACGCCGGGGCCGCCATCATCAACGATGTCTCCGGCCTCACCATGGAGCCCGGGATGGCTGAACTGGTGGCCGCGTCGAAGGTCCCCTACATCCTGACGCACCGCCGCGGCGACGCCCGCACCATGAACGCGCTGGCCGAATACAAGGATGTTGCCGGTGAAGTAGTGGCCGAACTGGCCGGCGTCCGGGACAAGCTGTACGCCGCCGGGGTTGCCCCTGAACAGATCATCGTGGACCCGGGCCTGGGCTTCGCCAAGAATGATGCGCAGAACTGGGAGCTCCTGCAGCACCTGGACCAGCTCGAGGCCTTGGGCCACCGGATCCTGGTGGCGGCATCCCGCAAGCGCTTCCTCGGCACGCTGCTCACCGTGGCCGGCAAGTCCGCAGCGCCGGAGGAACGTGACGCGGCCACGGCAGCGATCACTGCCATCAGCGCCATCCGCGGGGCCTGGGCCGTCCGCGTGCACGACGTCGGACCCAGCCTTGACGCCGTCAAGGTCGCCTCGCGCTTGGCTGCCGCCCACACCAAAAACTAGGGCCGGGGGACCCATGGACAGGATCACGCTGAGCGGTGTCACCGCGGTCGGCCATCATGGTGTGTTCGATTTTGAACGCCGCGAGGGCCAGCCCTTCGTCGTGGACGCGGTGCTGCACCTGGATTTTTCCACCGCGGCGGCTTCCGATGATGTTCGGGACACAGCGCATTACGGCGAGGTCGCGGAGCGCATTACCGGGTGGATCACCGGCGAGCCGCTGAACCTCATCGAGGCGCTGGCCGTCCGGATCGCCGATGACCTGCTCGCCGAATACCAGCTCCAGGCCGTAGACATCACGGTGCATAAGCCCCAGGCGCCCATCGAGGTTCCGTTCGGCGACGTCTCCGTCAGCGTCCACCGTGTCCGGAAAGACGGGCGGCAGCCATGAACAACGGCTACACCAAGGCGGTGCTGGCCCTCGGCAGCAACCTCGGCGAGCGGAACGACACCCTGTCCGAAGCTGTCGCGGACCTGGTGGACCGGCCGGAAGTGCGGTTGCTGGCTGTCTCCCCGGTGGTCCAGACCAAAGCGGTGGGCGGCCCGGCAGGGCAGCCTGACTTCCTGAACATGGTCATCACCGTGGAAACCTCCCTGCCCCCGCACGAACTCCTGCGGCATTGCCAGGCTGTGGAGAACAAGCACCTCCGCGTGCGCGAGGTCCGCTGGGGACCCCGGACGCTCGACGTCGACATCATCACTTACGGGGACCTCACCAGCGATGACCCGGAGCTCACCCTGCCCCACCCGCGGGCCGCGGTGCGCGCTTTTGTGCTGTATCCGTGGGCGCTGATCGAACCGGCAGCGACCCTGAACGGTGAGCGCGTCAGCGCCCTGGCTGCCCGCGCTTCCGATTTCGCGGACCTGACCCCCTTCGACGGCTACGGGAACTTCGACGGCGTCCCGACTGCAGGGGCGGTTGAAGAGGCATGAAGCCCATCAACCCGCTCCGCCTGATGCTGATCGGCCTGGTGCTGGCTGTGGCCGGCTGGGTAGCCACCCTGCTGACCAACCGCTTCAGCATGGCCACTCCCGTCCTGCCCGCCACCGCACTGGCCACCATGGGCGTGATCGTCGCGATCACCCTGATCCTGGGGATCCGTGTGCTCAGGTGGCGCAACAGCAACCGCGACCCCCAGAAGAAGAAGACGGTCCTCAACCCCATCCTGGCCGCCAGGACGCTCATCCTGGCCCAGGCCTGCGCCTACGCCGGTACGGTCCTGCTGGGCTGGCATGCGGGGATCTTCCTCGACCAGTTGCGGGTCTGGAGCCTCCGGAGCGATCAAGGCATTACCTGGCTCGCCCTCGGGATGGCGGCCGGCGGCCTGGCCATGATTGTCGTGGGCCTGCTTGTGGAGCGGTTCTGCAGGATCCCGCCAGAGGACACCGAAACGCCGGGTGAGGGCACGCGCCGCAGCCCGCGCGGCGAAGCCGCAGGGGAAGGCGAATATGCATACCGAGGCGATTGACCCGCCGGGCATCATCTGGCAGCGCGTCTCACCGAAGTACGTGACGGTCCGCCTGGTGGCGTGGGCCATCGGGAACCTGGTCGCGGTGCTGGTCCTGAGCCTGCCGCTGGTCTTCGTGCTCCTGGGCTGGTGGCGGTGGCCGCCGCTGTGGCTGGCCGTGCTGGTGCCGTCGGTGGCACTCCTGCTGGCCGTCTGGCGCCTGGTGCTGATTCCGCGGCAGGTGCGGGCCATCGGGTACGCCGAACGCGACGACGACCTCCTGATCCGGGGCGGCATCTTCTTCCAGCGCACCATGGTGGTTCCCTACGGGCGCATGCAGTACGTGGACATCGGGGTTGGCCCGGTGGAACGCGGCCTGGGCCTGTGCACCCTCAAGCTGCACACTGCATCCCCCGGGACGAACGCGCAGATCCCGGGGCTGCCCGCGGCCGAGGGTGCCCGCTTGCGCGAGCACCTGTCCGCCCGCGGCGAAGCCAGGCTGGCTGGACTGTGACCGCTGAAGACCCGGCCCCGGAGCCGGGTACGGCATCCCTTCCGGGGATCGCCGGCGCCGGGCACGCACCGGAAACGCCTGCCAGGGAAGCGCCCGACGACGTGTGGCTGCGGGTGCACCCGGCGTCGCCTTTTGTCCGGGGCTGGGTGGCGCTGGCCGCCATCGGGTTCTTCTTCGGACGCGACACCTTCGAGCGGATGCTGCAGGGCAGGCCCGTCCCGGAAGAGGACTTCGCTGGCCGGATCCCCTGGCTGCTCGCCGGCGGCGGCGCGGTGCTGCTGATCGCCGTGCTCGGTTTCATCCTGACCTGGTACTTCACCCGCTATCAGGTGGCCGGCGGCTATGTCCGGGTCAATACCGGTTTCCTGTTCCGGCAGCAGCGCCAGGCAAGGCTGGACCGGGTCCAGGCGATCGACATCGTCCAGCCGCTGCTGGCCCGGGTCTTCGGGCTCGCTGAGCTCAAGTTCGAGGTGGCCGACGCCGGCGAGTCGGCCGTCCGCCTCGCGTACCTTCGGATTGACGACGCCCGGCAGCTCCGCGCCACCATCCTGGCGCGCGCCGCCGGCATTGTGGAGGACCCGGAGCGGCCGGGGGAAGCCGCGCCCGAGGCGCCGGAATCCCGGGTGCTGGCCGTGCCGCCGTCGCGCCTGGTCGGTTCCCTGCTGATCAGCGAGCAAAGCGTTTTTGTGGTCCTCGGAGGGGTCGCGTCGGTGGTCGTCTCCGCGCTGACGGACAACCGTGGGTTCGCGTTGTACCTTATTCCGGCAGCGCTGGGCCTCGCCGCCGGTTACTGGGGCTCGTTTAACAAGGGCTACAACTTCACCGCTGCCATTTCCCCTGACGGTATCCGGCTGCGTTACGGACTGCTCGACACCCAGGCCCAGACGCTGCCGCCCGGCAGGATCCAGGCGCTGCGGGTGGCGCAACCGCCGCTCTGGCGGATCTTCGGCTGGTACCGGATCCAGGTCAACGTGGCCGGCTACGGCGCTGCGGGTGCCGACGGCCAGACGGCAGCGCGCACCACGCTGCTTCCCGTGGGCACGCTGGCAGAGGTGATGAGGATGCTGTCCCTGGTGCTGCCTGACCCCGGAACCGCCGAACCGGAGCGGGTGTTCACCGCGGGGTTGTCAGGGCTGGATTCCGACGGCGGGTTTGTCACCACGCCGCGGCGGGCCCGCTTCCTGGCGCCGTTGGGATGGCGCCGCAACGGCTATGCGTCAACCGGCACGGCCCTGCTGATCCGGTCCGGCCGCTGGTGGCGGCAGCTGGTGGTGGTCCCGCATCAGCGGACGCAGTCCATGGCGCTGCACCAGGGCCCGCTGGCACGGCGCTTCCGGGTGGCGGACCTCGTCCTGCACACCACGGCGGGCCCGGTGGCTCCGCGCCTGATCCAGGCCGGACTGGACGAAGCCCGCGTCCTCTTTGACGAGCAGTCAGCCCGGGCCCGGCTGGCCCGCAAGCGCCAGACCACCGAGCAATGGCTGGCACAGGCGGTGCCGGCAACGAGCCCGGAGGCGCTGCCGGCGCCAACACCTGAGGCTTCCACCCCGGCAACTGAACGTCCCGTTCCGGCACCCAAGGTTTCCGCCCCCGCGGTTGAGGCTGCCGGCACGGGGCCCAAACCCTCTCAACAGGAAGGCCAGCAGCATGGCTAAGCCGGGACGCCTTGGCGTCGGAATCATCGGTGCCGGCAAGGTCGGTGCAGTGCTCGGCGCTGCCCTCCGCGTCGGCCGAACATGCCGTCGTCGGAGTCTCGGCGGTCTCCGATGCGAGCCGCGAACGTGCCGAAACCCTGTTGCCCGGGGTTCCTGTGATGGAAATCCAGGACATCGTGGAACGGTCCGAACTGGTGCTCCTGGCAGTACCTGACGACGCCCTCGCCGGCCTTGTGGAAGGCCTGGCGAAACTTGGCGCCTGGCAGCCCGGACAGCTGGTGGCCCACACCTCCGGACGGTTCGGGGTGGGGGTCCTGCACCCCGTACGTGCCGCCGGATCCATCCCGCTGGCCCTGCACCCCGCCATGACCTTCACCGGGATGAGCCTTGACCTCACGCGGCTCCTGGACTGTACCTTCGGCGTGACCGCGGATGCCGCCATGCTGCCCATTGCCCAGGCCCTGGTGGTGGAGATGGGCGCGGAACCGGTGGCCATCGCGGAAGGTGACAGGACCCTTTACCACGCAGCTTTGGCCCACGGATCCAACCACATGGTCACCCTGGTGGCCCAGGCTTCCCAGCTGCTCCGCGAGGTAGGCGTGGATTCGCCCGAACGCATGCTGGGACCGCTCCTTCGTGCCACCCTGGAGAACGCCCTCGCTTCCGGGGAGTCCGCGCTGACCGGCCCGGTGGCCCGGGGTGACGTGGGAACGGTCTCCGCGCACGCCGAAGCATTGCGCGAATACGACGCCGGCGCCAACGGCGATATCCTGGCCGCCTACCTCGCCATGGCCAGGGCTACTGCCCGCCGCGCCGGAAGCCGCGGGCTCCTGAAAGACGACCAGCTGGAAGGGCTGAGCAACGCCCTCGAACCGAAGGAAGACTGACGATGGCCATCAAACTGGTGACGACGGCTGCGGAGCTGCGTGCCGAAAGTGCCCGCCTGCTGATGCAGAAGCAGGGCACGTCGCAGGGACTGGTCCCCACCATGGGGGCCCTCCACGAAGGGCACGCCCGGCTGGCACGTACCGCCGTCGAACAGAACGACGTGGTGGTGGCCACCATCTTCGTGAACCCGCTGCAGTTCGGCGATGCCGTGGACCTGGACCGCTACCCGCGGACGCTGGATGCGGACCTTGCCCTGCTGGAGGCCGAGGGCGTGGATGTGGCCTTCGCGCCCCCCGTCGAAGAGGTGTACCCGGGCGGTGAGCCGCAGGTGCGGGTGACTGCGGGCCCGATGGGAGCAAAGTGGGAAGGCGCCTCCCGCCCCGGCCACTTCGACGGTGCCCTGACAGTGGTGGCCAAACTGCTGCATTACGGCATCCCTGGCGCGGGGTTGCCGCCGTCGGGCGCTTTTGCCTCCGGCGCGGGTGCAGGATTGCCGGCCTACCGTGCCTACTTCGGCCAGAAGGACGCCCAGCAGTTGGCCCTTGTCCGTCGGATGGTGCGGGACCTGGACTTCCCGGTGGACATCGTCGCAGTTCCCACTGTGCGCTCTGCCGAAGGCCTGGCGTTGTCCAGCCGCAACCGCTTCCTCTCCGACGCCCAGCGGGACGCCGCCCTGGTACTGTCCAGGGCGCTGCGGCTCCTCGAGGAACGGGCCAACGCCCATGAGCCGCTGGACCTCGAATCAGCCCAGGCCATGGTGGCTTCGCAGCCACTGGTCGAGACGGACTACTTTGATGTGGTGGACCCGGGCACGTTGGAACCGCTGGCCGAGAACTGCCGGGAGACGCCCTTCCGCGGCGAAGCCCTGGCCATCATCGCAGCGAGGGTGGGCCCGGTCAGGCTGATCGACAACGTACCGCTGAGTTCGTGACGCCCGAGGTGAAGGGGACTGATTATGCCGGCAGGTCCCGGTTGTACATCAGCTGTTCAAGCAGGGCCTGTTCCGGTTCCCCGGGATGCCTCGCCACGCAGCGGCGCAGCCTGGCCCGCGCCAGCTCTTCCCCTGGAGCTTTTCCGCAGAGCACTTCATCGATGATCTCCTGGGCCTGCCACCGCAGCGACTCAACCGCGAACCGTCGCACGTCTGACGGGTCGACGTCATCATCGATCCAGGTGCCCGGTCCCCGGGTCATGCTCTGGAACATCCGCTCTGCTGACATCGGGGCCTCCTTGCACCATTCCGGGCGGACCGCGAAAGGTCCTTCCGGCGTCTGTAGCACTGCGCGTACAGAAGACATTACAGCGGGGAAGACCGGTCTGTCTCCAGCTGGCGTAAAGTGTTTTTTACAATGAGTCCAACAGCAGATTCTGTTCCGTCCCCGGTCCAATCACAGGCGGGAGCGGCATCCGGCCACGCCGATGCAGCGGGCCGGATCCTCGCAGTTGCGTATGATCTGTTCTCCCGGCGCGGCATCCGTGACGTGGGCGTGAACGAACTCATTGAGAAGTCCGGCGTTGCCAAAGCGACGTTCTACCGGCACTTTCCCTCCAAGGATGCGCTGGTCCTGGCATTCCTTGAGCAGCGGGACCGGCAATGGACCGTGGATGCGATTGTGTCCGAGGCCCGGAGGCGTGGACGGACGCCTGCTGGCCAGCTGCTCGCCATCTTCGATGTGTTCGGCGACTGGTTCCTCCGCGACGATTTCGAGGCGTGCTCGTTCATCAACATCCTGCTGGAAATGGGACCAGCCCACCCCCTGGGCAAAGCCAGCATCGATTACCTCGCCCGGATCCGCGGCCACGTGCAGGCGCTGGCTGAGGAGGCGGGGCTGGTCCGGACGGAAGAATTTGCCCGGTCGTGGCACATCCTCATGAAGGGCTCCATCATCTCTGCCACCGAGGGCGACATGCTGGCCGCCAAGCGCGCCCAGCAGATGGCTGCCTGGCTGATCGAACACCACCGAAGCTGACCCCGGGCCGCAACGCTTCCGTGAAGTAGTCAGCTTGCTTATTACTTTCGGCTTTCCTAGGCTGGATGCTGTCAGGCAATCAACTCTCGAAGCGGGCAGAGGCGCGCCCCCGGCGTGCGGACCCCGCCCCACCAGGAGGACAAATGTCAGAACACAGCATCGCAGGCAAGAAGGTTGCATTCCTGTTGACCGACGGCGTCGAGCAGGTCGAGCTCACCAGCCCGTGGCAGGCCGTCAAGGATGCCGGTGGCGAACCCACCCTGGTTGCCCCTCAAGCCGGGAAGCTGCAGGGATACAACGGCACCGAGAAGGGCGACACGTTCGACGTCGACCTCACAGTCGCGGACGCCAACGCCTCGGACTTCGACGCACTGGTGCTGCCCGGCGGAGTGGTCAACGCGGACCACCTCAGGGTGGACAAAGACGCCCAGGACTTCACCCGCACCTTCTTCGAACAGCACAAGCCAGTGGCTTCCATCTGCCACGGTCCGTGGCTGCTCATCGATGCCGGCGTGATCCGCGGACGCAGCCTCACTTCCTACCACACGCTCCAGACTGACCTGAAAAATGCGGGCGCCACCTGGAGCGACGAGGAAGTGGTGGTGGACCAGGGCCTGGTCACCAGCCGTACCCCCGACGACCTTCCGGCCTTCAACAACAAGCTGGTGGAGGAGATCTCCGAAGGACAGCACGCCGGCCAGACCGCCTAGGCCGGATGTTCCCTCAGGGTCAAGAAAATTAGCTCTCGGAGGAATTCTTCCGAAGGGTACAGTGTTGGAATCTGCAGCGACGATGCTCGCGCACCACATCCACACACTCCCTGAGGGAACACCCATGTCTACAGAAGTCTCTTCGAACGCCAGCGGAAAGCCCATGCCGGCCGCAGAAGCACAGCCGTCGGCACCGGCGAAGATGTCCCGCGAATCGGTGACGATCATTGCCACCCTGCTGGTGGCGACGTTCGTGGTGATCCTCAACGAGACCATCATGAACGTTGCCCTGCAGCGGCTGATGGTGGACCTGGGCGTGGATGCCCCCACGGTGCAGTGGCTGTCGACCGGCTTCATGCTCACCATGGCCGTGGTTATCCCCACAACAGGTTTCATTCTCCAGAGCCTGTCAACGCGGGCAGTATTCATGCTGGCCATGGGACTGTTCGCCGGTGGCACCGCCCTGGCGGCTGTGGCCCCCGGCTTTGAAATCCTGCTCCTGGCCCGGATCATCCAGGCCGGCGGCACGGCCATCATGCTGCCGCTGCTCATGACCACCATCCTCACCCTGGTTCCGCTGGCCAAGCGCGGCGCCGTGATGGGCAACGTCAGCATCGCCATCTCCGTGGCCCCCGCGATGGGCCCCACCGTCTCCGGGCTCATCCTGGAACACTTCACGTGGCGCTTTATGTTCGTGTTCGTCCTCCCGGTAGCGCTTGCGGCCCTGGCGATCGGGGCCAAGTACCTGACCAACATCGGTGAAACCGAGAAGACCAAGCTCGACTTCCCCTCCGTCCTGCTGACAGTTCCCGCCTTCGGCGGCCTGGTTTACGGGCTGAGCCAGATCGGTGGCGGACACGGCGGCCAGGCAGGTCCGAGCGCCGTCGCCATCGCGGCCCTCGTCATCGGCGTCGCCAGCCTTGCGGTCTTTGTACTCCGCCAGGTCAGGCTGCAAAAGGCGGAGGCCCCGCTGCTCGACCTCCGTGCCTTCAACTTCCGCATGTTCACCGTCTCCGTGCTGCTGATGGTGGTGGCCATGATGGCGCTGTTCGGCGGCGTGATCCTGTTGCCGCTCTACCTTCAGGAGATCCGCGGCCTGGGATCACTGGAGACCGGACTCGTCCTTCTCCCGGGCGGGCTGGCCATGGGCCTGCTCGGTCCGGTCATCGGACGGCTGTTCGACAGGATCGGTCCGCTCCCGCTGACCGTCACCGGCTCGGTCCTGATGGTCCTGTCCCTCTGGCAGTTCTCCATGCTCGACGCCGGCACTGCCGTCTGGTGGATCGTCACCCTCCACGTGGGGCTGAGTTTCGGGTTGGCGCTGCTGTTCACTCCGGCGTTCACCACCGGCCTGAACCCCCTGCCGCCGCACCTGTACTCGCATGGCTCGGCCATCATGAGCACCACCCAGCAGGTGGCAGGAGCCGCCGGCACCGCGCTGTTGGTCTCCATCTTCGCAGTGGTCTCTGCCTCGTCCGGCCTGGTGGCCGGGATGAGTGCGGCGTTCCTGACAGCAACCGTCATAGCCCTTGCCGCCGTCGTGCTTTCCGCCATGATGCGAAAGACCGAGGGAACAGCGCCTGCCCACGGCGCGCACTAGCGCCACCTAGCTGGCGCGGACGTGGGGCAGCCACCGGTCTACTGAGTCCTCCCAGAGCGCCGGCTGGCTGTTCCACTCCTGCGTATGGCGGGAAGCGGGAAACCTCACCAGCACCACCTTCTCCGGGAAGCGGGCCGCGTAGTCCTCGCTGACGCGGACAGGCGTGCTCGCGTCCCCCATGCTGTGCAGGATGAGTACTGGAACGGGTGGCGGACTTGCGGCCAGGCCAAGGGCCCGAAGGTCCAGCGGCTGCCTGAGTCCGACGAGGCGGTGCAGGGGCCCGCGCAGGACGCCCAACGCCCCATGTGCCAGGATGGCCGGAAGCCGGAGTGCTGCTGTGTTGGCTATCAGCGTCCGGTGCCAGTCCAGGACCGGGGCGGTCAGGACCAGTCCGGAGACGATCCCCCGTTGCGCGGCAGTCTGTGCCGCAGCCAGCGCCATGGTTGCCCCCATCGACCACCCCGACAGGATGACGGAAGTGGCGCCCTGCTCCGCGGCGTACTGCAGGGCCGCCTCAACGTCCGCCAGTTCAGTAACACCAAGATGGTGCTTGCCGTCCGCCGTCGCAGGGGCGTCGCCGTCGCCGCGGAATGAGATGAGCAGCTGGGTGAATCCCTGCCGGTGGAAGAACGGGGCGGTCCGGAGTCCGGTGGCCCGCCGCCCTCCGAGCCCGTGCACATGGATGACCCAGGAGGTGGGGCTGGCCCCCGGAATGAGCCACGCCGGAGCCGGTCCCGGGAGCAGCACGTCCTCATAGGGAAGGCCGGCGGCTCCCGGGTCAGGGTAGACGTAACCGGACCAGTAGCCGACAGTTCCGGCCTCAAGCCGCCCGCCGTAGACTTTTTCAACGCTCCGGGTGACCGTGCGGGCCTTGGCGTCGTGGGCCAGCACCGTGCCGATCCGGGCGTGCCCCGTGCGGTTTCGCCAGTACAGGCTGAACACGCCCGGAACCAGCGTGTCCCGGTCGGCGCGGAGGGTCACAGTATCGGCGCCTGCCGCTACGATCCTGATCCGTTCGCGGCGCGTTGCTGCCGGGGTGACCAGGCCCCTGGCGATGCGGAGGCAAGCCCACCCCGCGGCGGAAACTGCTGCGACTGCGACTGCGGCCGCGGTGGCTAGGCCTGTCCGGGTGGTCACGCCGGCACTCCAGCGGTGCAGCTGGCTCGGAAGCCGGCGTCAGCCGGCGAAGAAGTCGCTGAGTTCGGTGATGAGTCTGTCCGGGGCGCGGAGCACGCCGTCGTGGCCGGCGCCCGGCAGGATTGTGTAGCTGGAGCCGGACAGGACATCGTGGATCTGGCCGCACGCCACGCCGAAATACGCCGGGCTCTTTTCGCCCACCACAATGAGGGTTTCCAGCGGCAGTGCCAGGAACGGCTCGGCCGGCATATCGGCGGCAATGATTGCCTTGATTTCCCGGACGCCGGTGCGCATCAGTTCACGCATCTGCTTGCCCACCGGAGTAGCGGCAGTGAGTTTGTTGGCAATGGTCAGCATGGACAGCGGCATCCGCGAGAAGGCGCCGCCCGTCTCAAGCCCCTTGGTGAGCACGGCGAGGGCACGGCCGTCGTCCCCGGCGGCCGTGGCGCGTTCGTATTCGGTGGTCCAGTCCGCCGTGACGCTGTGGTTCACCGAGACGGCCGGATCATAGACGGCGAGGCGCTCCACCGGCAGTGTCCGTGACGCATGCAGCGCAACGGCGCCGCCGAAGCTGTGTCCGAAGACGTCGGTGCTGGACGTGTGCTTCATGACAGCGTCCAGGTCCCGGATGTCCGTATCAAGCGTGTAGTCATCCGGCTGGGGCGAGGAACCGCCGCGGCCGCGGCGGTTGAACGTATGCACCGGACGGCCCAGAGCCGCACTGAGCTTCTGGGCGAACTTGGTGTAATCGGCGGCGGTCACCATGGAGGCCGGCACCACCACCACGCCGGAGCCGGCAGAGGCCAGTTCCGCGCCCGTGGAAAAGAGTTCCAGCGTGCCGCCATCGGGGGTCTTGATGTTCTCGCGCGTCATGCTCCGAGCCTAGCCGAGGTACCTGAGTGCTGGCATCAGGTCTGACGTCGCAAGGCCCAAAGTCCCGCGGCTCACGCGATCAGCCCTTGAAGTACTCAGAGATGTCATTCACGAGTTCCTTCACGGCGGCCGGGATGGACCCGTGGAAACCCTTGGGGGAGAGCTCAAAGCTGCTGCCGGGGACGGCGGCATGCAGCCGCCTGGCGGTGACCTTGTAGTACGCCGGGCTTTTTCCGCCCACCATGAAGTGCGTGTTGGCCGGCAGGACGGCGAAGTCGCGGACATGCTCTGCTTCGTCGTACGCGGCCCGCAGCTCGCCTACTCCGGTGGGCATCAGCTCGCGCGCCATTTTATTGACCTTGGTGCGGGACACCAACGCCATCAGCCCCGCCAGGACCGGCTCGGGAATCTTCGACAGGGCGGTGGACGGCTGCATGCCCTTCTTCAGCCTGGCCAGGGCGTGCCCCACGTTGCCGGAGTTGACCGACTCCTCGAAATCACCCAGCCACGAGGTGTCAATGCTGCCGTCGATGTTCACCGCGGCGTCGTACACACACAACTTGTCCGGAACGTACCCCGACCCGGTGAATTCCTGGACAGCGTTCAGCGCCACCGAACCGCCCAGGCTGTGCCCCAGGATGTTGCGTGCACCGGTGGCGTCCAGGACGGTGCGGAGGTCCGCGATCTCGGTGGCCATGGAGTAGTCCGCCGGCTGCTCGGTGGACTTTCCCCGCCCGCGGCGGTCGTAGACATCCACGGCCCAGCCCTCGCCCAGTCCGTCAGCCAGGGCCACCGAAAACGGGCGGTAGATCAAGGCGGTCAGGAACGCGCCGCCGATCAGGACCACCCGGCGTTCTCCTGGCGCATCCACGGTGCCGTAGCTGTACAAACCCAGCCTGCCGCCGTCGTGCGTGGGCAGTTCCTGTTCTTTCACCCTCCCCATCCTAAGCGGGGCGCCGCCAACGGAAGGCCGGGCGTCCGCCGGCGCCCCGGGTTCCGGCCGGTGCCCGATGCCCCGGCCGGAAGCCGGGGCGCCGAACTCCCGGTAAACTTGGGGATTGTGACTTCCCAAAACACCCCCGCCCCCAAGAATGCCCCAGAGCCCGTCGACGCCAGCGAGCAGATGCGCATCCGCATGGAAAAGCGCGCAAAGCTGATCGAGCGCGGAACCCAGGCATACCCGGTGGGTGTGGAACGTACACACTCCCTCACCGAGATCCGCGAAAAGTACGCGCACCTCGAAGCGGACGAGACCACCGGCGACGTTGTTGGCGTCACCGGGCGTGTGGTTTTTGTCCGCAACACCGGCAAGCTGTGCTTCGCCACCCTGCAGGAAGGCGGCGTCGACGGCAAGGGCACCCGCCTCCAGGCCATGCTCAGCCTGGCCAACGTGGGAGAAGAAGTCGCTCGCGGACTGGAAGGCCCTGGTGGACCTGGGCGACCACGTGTTCATTAAGGGCGAGGTAATCTCCTCCCGCCGCGGGGAGCTCTCCGTCATGGCCGATTCCTGGTCCATGGCGTCCAAGGCCCTGCGGCCGCTGCCAGTGCTCCACGCCGAGCTGAACGAGGAAACCCGCGTCCGCCAGCGCTACGTGGACCTGATGGTGCGCGACGAAGCCCGCGAAATGGTCTATACGCGCGCCGCCATCACCCGGTCCATCCGGGAGAGCCTGCACCGCCACAGCTACGTGGAGGTGGAAACCCCCATCCTGCAGCTGGTCCACGGCGGTGCCCTGGCCCGTCCGTTCGAGACCCACATGAACGCTTTCGACCAGAAGATGACCCTGCGCATTGCCACCGAGCTTTACCTCAAGCGCGCCGTAGTAGGCGGCATCGACCGCGTCTATGACATGGGCCGCGTGTTCCGCAACGAGGGCGTGGATTCAACCCACAGCCCCGAATTCACCACCCTTGAGTGCTACGAGGCGTGGGCGGACCAGTTCGTCATGGCCGAGCGCATCAAGGAGATCATTCTCGACGCCGCCGACGCCGTGGGCGCCGGCCGCACCATCCAGACCGAGGCGGGGGAAATCAACCTCGACGGCGACTGGGCCTGGCTTTCGGTCTACCCAGGACTGTCCGACGCCGTTGGCCAGGAAGTCACGCCGGACACTTCGCTGGAGGTTCTTCGCGGAATCGCCGGGAAGCACGACGTCAAGGTGGACCCGAAGTGGGACGCGGAGAAGCTGGCCGTCGAGCTGTTCGGCGAGATTGTGGAACCCACCCTCCTGAACCCCACGTTCGTTTACGACTACCCGCCGTCCGCCCAGCCGCTGGCACGCCCGCACCGCGAAGACGGCCGGCTGATCGAGGCCTGGGACCTCATCATCGGCGGCATGGAGCGCGGCACTGCGTTCTCCGAACTGATTGACCCGGTCATCCAGCGCGAAAGGCTCACGGAGCAGTCCCGGCACGCCGCCGCCGGCGACGACGAAGCCATGCAGCTGGACGAGGACTTCCTCCGGGCCCTCGAGTACGGTGCGCCGCCCATGGGTGGCATCGGCCTCGGCATCGACAGGCTGGTCATGCTGTTCACGGGTGCGGGTATCCGCGAAACCATCCTCTTCCCGCTCCTGAAGCCTGAGGGAAACTGACCATGGAATATGTAGCGGTTCTTCTGCCCTCTGTTGTAGTTGGCCTGATCTTCTGGTTTGCCATGAAGTCGATTTTTAATGCCGACAAGTCGGAGCGGCAGGCCGAAGCGCGTGCGCAGGCGGAAGCTGATGCCCGCCTGGCCTCCCCAATGGACGCCCCGGCTGCCGATCCCGATAAATAGGGTTCCGGGACTTTCTGCGGGTATCCGCAGGAATCAATTTACGCTTTGACGCGCTGCCTTAATAAGGTTCATACTTTTTAACAGGAACATCCTGCTTTTCTGAAAACCCGAACCTTTCCAACAGGAAGTCTATTAATGGCACAGAAAGTAAACATCGTCCTCGTAGATGATCTGGATGGGGGATCCGCGGACGAGAATGTCCGCTTTGGCCTCGACGGGGTCAGCTACGAAATTGATCTGTCCTCGGAAAACGCCACTGAGCTCCGTTCGTCCCTGGAGCGGTTTATTGCCGCCGGACGCAAGACGTCCGCCGCGAGGGCCGCAACCCGCACCAAGGCAGTTCCCGGCGCCCGCGGCAACGACTCCGCCCAAATTCGCCAGTGGGCGCGGGACAACGGTTACACGGTTAACAGCCGGGGCCGAATTCAGGCTGAAATCCAGGAAGCCTACCAAAAGGCAAATTCCTAGGACCTGCCCACGGCAGCGTAATAGCCCTGTCTCCACCCCCGGGTGGCGGCAGGGTTTTTGTGTTAAATGAATAATGGTGCGGCTGATGAAGGAGGGCCAGGGGAAACGTGATGCCGCAAGTGAACCCGGAACCCCGAATTGTGGAGGTTTCACTCCCATTCGCCGGAAGATGGAAAGTGGAGAACAGTCCGAAGCGGCGGGTACCCAGCCATGGCACGGAGATGTTGGGCTCGGCCTACGCGATTGACTTCGTAGGAGTCGATGATCACGACCGGACTGCCCGCAGCGGGGGCCTGCGCAGGGCTTTCGGCCTTGAGCCACCGGAGAAGTTCTACGCCTTCGGCCGCGATATTCTCGCGCCCGTTGCAGGCACGGTGGTCGCCGTCCATGAAGGGGAAGTGGACCATGATGCCCGACGTTCCACGCTGGCGCTGCTGGCGTATGCGCTGGGCCAGGCGTCCAGGCTCCGTCAGGGATTGGGCGCCATCTCCGGCAACTGCGTGGTCATCTCCCCACCGGGCAGCGGCGTCTTCGTGGCGGTCATGCACCTGTTGGCCGGCTCGGTCCGGGTCTCCGTTGGCCAGGACGTCACCGTGGGAGAGTGCATCGCGAAATGCGGCAACTCCGGCAATTCCACCCAGCCGCACGTGCATCTGCAGGCGATGGACCGGCTTGATGCGTGGACAGCCAGGGGCCTTCCCCTGAGTGTGGACCGCTTCTGCGAAAAGCCGTTCCGGTCGCGGCGCTTTGTCCTCCGGGAAAACACGATTCCGGATGAGGCATCAACGGTCCAGCCGGCGCCGTATGGCAAGCGCCACGGCGTGCAGATGGCCCTTGACCGGGACGGCTTCCCGCGACTTGGTGACGTCACGGTTTCCCCTGTGGCGAACACGCTCCCCAAGAGTGGGTCCGGCACGTAGCATCAAAGTACGTCGTAGCTAGGAGTGTGGCGAAATGTTTGAGCGATTTACGGACCGTGCCCGTCGCGTAGTTGTGCTTGCCCAAGAAGAGGCACGCATGCTGAACCACAATTACATTGGTACCGAACACATCCTCTTGGGTCTGATCCATGAAGGTGAGGGCGTTGCCGCCAAGGCTCTTGAGTCCTTGAGCATTTCGCTCGACGGCGTTCGCGAGCAGGTGCAGGAGATCATCGGCCAGGGCCAGCAGGCCCCATCCGGCCACATCCCCTTCACCCCGCGCGCCAAGAAGGTGCTGGAGCTCTCGTTGCGGGAAGCCCTGCAGCTGGGCCACAACTACATCGGCACGGAGCACATCCTGCTGGGCCTCATCCGCGAGGGTGAGGGTGTTGCAGCCCAGGTGCTGGTGAAGCTCGGTGCAGACCTCAACCGGGTCCGCCAGCAGGTCATCCAGCTGCTCTCCGGCTACCAGGGCAAGGAAACCACCGGCGCCGGCGTCGGCGCCGGGCAGCCCGAAGGCACCCCTGCCGGCTCGGTTGTCCTTGACCAGTTCGGCCGGAACCTGACGCAGGCTGCCCGTGAGAACAAGCTTGACCCTGTCATCGGACGCGAGTCCGAGATGGAACGGGTCATGCAGGTCCTGTCCCGCCGCACCAAGAACAACCCCGTCCTGATCGGTGAGCCCGGCGTCGGCAAGACCGCCGTCGTCGAAGGCCTGGCCCAGGCGATTGTCCGTGGTGACGTTCCGGAGACCATCAAGGACAAGCAGCTGTACACCCTGGACCTCGGTTCCCTGGTGGCCGGCTCCCGGTACCGCGGTGACTTCGAAGAGCGCCTGAAGAAGGTCCTCAAGGAGATCCGCACCCGCGGCGACATCATCCTTTTCATTGACGAAATCCACACCCTCGTCGGTGCCGGTGCCGCCGAAGGTGCCATCGATGCTGCGTCCATCCTCAAGCCCATGCTGGCCCGCGGTGAACTGCAGACCATCGGTGCCACCACCCTTGATGAGTACCGCAAGCACATCGAGAAGGACGCCGCCCTGGAGCGCCGTTTCCAGCCTATCCAGGTCAAGGAGCCCTCTGTTGCGCACGCAATCGAGATCCTCAAGGGCCTGCGTGACCGCTACGAGGCGCACCACCGCGTCACCATCACCGACGGCGCCCTGGCATCGGCAGCGAGCCTCGCCGAGCGCTACATCTCTGACCGCTTCCTGCCGGACAAGGCGATCGACCTCATCGACGAAGCCGGCGCACGCCTGCGCATCCGCCGCATGACGGCTCCGCCTGAGCTGAAGGCCATGGACGAGCGCATCGCCAAGCTGAAGATGGAGAAGGAATCCGCCATCGACGCCCAGGACTTCGAGGGTGCCGCTTCGCTCCGGGACAAGGAGCAGAAGCTCATCACCGAGCGTTCGGAGAAGGAACGCCACTGGAAGTCCGGCGGCATGGACGACATCTCCGAGGTGGATGAGGATCTCATCGCCGAGGTGCTGGCCAACTCCACCGGTATCCCGGTCTTCAAGCTGACCGAGGAAGAGTCCTCGCGCCTGCTGAAGATGGAAGACGAACTGCACAAGCGCGTCGTCGGCCAGGACGAGGCCATCAAGGCCCTCTCCCAGGCGATCCGCCGAACCCGTGCCGGCCTCAAGGACCCCAAGCGTCCCGGCGGCTCGTTCATCTTCGCCGGCCCCACCGGCGTCGGCAAGACCGAACTGGCCAAGGCGCTGGCGGAGTTCCTCTTCGGTGAAGAGGACGCCCTGATCACCCTGGACATGTCCGAGTACTCCGAGAAGCACACGGTATCGCGTCTCTTCGGTGCCCCTCCGGGCTACGTCGGCTACGAAGAGGGTGGCCAGCTCACCGAGAAGGTCCGCCGCCGTCCGTTCTCCGTGGTCCTGTTCGACGAAGTTGAAAAGGCCCACGCGGACCTCTTCAACTCGCTCCTGCAGATCCTGGAAGACGGCCGCCTGACCGACTCCCAGGGCCGCGTGGTGGACTTCAAGAACACCGTCATCATCATGACCACCAACCTGGGTACGCGGGACATCTCCAAGAGTGTTGCCACCGGTTTCCAGTCCGGCACCGACACCCAGACCGGCTACAACCGGATGCGTGCCCGTGTGACGGAGGAACTCAAGCAGCACTTCCGCCCCGAGTTCCTGAACCGTGTGGACGACGTCGTGGTGTTCCCGCAGCTCACCCAGGACGAGATCATCGAAATCGTGGACCTGTTCGTCGGCCGCCTGGAGAAGCGCCTCAAGGACAAGGACATGGGCATCGAGCTCACGCCCGCTGCCAAGGTGCTCCTGGCTACCCGCGGCTACGATCCCGCCATGGGTGCCCGGCCGCTGCGACGCACCATCCAGCGCGAGATCGAGGACCAGCTCTCGGAGAAGATCCTGTTCGGCGAGATCCACCCGGGCGACATCGTGGTGGTGGATGTGGACGGCGACGGAGACGAAGCCAAGTTCACGTTCGCGGGCAACGCCAAGCCGCGCATCCCCGAAATCGCACCGAGCGCCTAAGCACCAACCCGAAGGCCCCGCCCGCTCCCGACCAGGAGCAGGCGGGGCCTTTCGCTTTGCCCCTCTGTCTGCTCAAAGGTTCCGCCCGACCTTGGCTGGGGCGCTCCGGTACCGGCCCCATTTGCCGCTTGCTGCTCCTTCGCCGCTTTGACGCGAGCTGCACAAATGGCCCCGGCACCCTCGCATCGCTGAAGGTGCGCCGGCCCCAGACGGCGGTCAGGCATTTGTGTAGGCGCCGTCAAAGCGAGGAACGAGCAGGCGCCGGCAAATGTCTCGGCCGACGGCGCCCAGCCAGTCACGGTGCGAGGATCTGGCGAGTGACAAGGAGGCCGGGGGATGTGAAAGCGTCGTTTCACTCTTAGTGAACTTACTGTGATCCGGGGCACAGGCGGTGTTGAATCGGGGCATGGCAACTGAGAACCCGGCGATCCCGGGCGAGCACCCCAAGACCCCTTTCCACGACCTGGACCACTACCTGGCCATCCCACGCGTCAGTGGCCTGGCCCTGAGCCCGGACGGCCGCAGGCTGGTAACCACCGTGTCCACGCTCAACGGCAAGGGCACCGAATTCGCGACCGCGCTGTGGGAGCTTGACCCTGCGGGCGAGCGGCATGCACGGCGCATCACCCGCAGCGCAAAAGGCGAGGCAGGGGCAGCCTTTGCGGCCAACGGCGACGTCTACTTCACCTCGGCACGCCCGGACCCGGACAGCCCGGAGAGCGATCCCGTCAGCGCGCTGTGGCTGCTCCCGGCCGACGGCGGCGAGGCCCGGGTAGTTCTCTCGCGTCCGGGCGGAGTCGGTTCGGTCCTGGCTGCGCGGAACGCTGATGCCACGTTCGTCACGGCAGAGGTCCTGGCCGGATCCGCGGACGAGGAGGACGACGCCGGCCGCCGCAAGTCCCGCAAGGACAACAAGGTTTCAGCCATCCTGCACAGCGAGTATCCGGTGCGCTATTGGGATGCTGACCTTGGGCCGGGTCAGCCCCGCATCTTTGCCGTCGAGCAGGGAGGGGAGAAAGAGCCGGCAAAGCCGTCCACGGTTGACGCTGCGCCGCCGCTGCAGCTCCGCAACCTCACCCCTGGGGCCGGTCCCAGGCTTCGAGAGGCCGAAACCGTGGTCAGCCCGGACGGGCGGACCATCTACACGAGCTACACGAAGCCGCTGGCAAAAGCGGACAGCCGCTCGGTCCTGGTTGCCGTGGATGTTGCCACCGCTGGCCAAACGGTGCTTTTGGACCAGGAGGGCATGAGTTTCTTCCCCGGCCCGGTCAGCCCGGACGGGAACACGCTGGTGGTTCTCAGCGAGAGCGACACCACCCCGCACCAGGCGCCCGAGGTCAAGCTCCACCTGCTGGATGTGTCCGGTCCTGCCGGGGGCGCCCTCACACCGCTGGTGCCTGACTGGGACCGCTGGGCCAAGCCGGCCGCATGGCTGCCGGACGGTTCGGCGCTTCTGGTCACTGCGGACGACGACGGCGCGTCGCCCGTTTTCCGGATCAGCGTTCCCGCATCTGCCGCGGAAGTGAGCGTCACGCGGGTGACGCAGGACGCGTCGGCGTACACCGACGTCGTGGTTTCTCCTGAAGGCCGCAGCGCCTACGCCCTGCGCAGTTCCTACGAATTCCCGCCCGAAGCCGTCCGGATCGACCTCGAAACAGGAGAAGTCACGAGGCTCCCCGCTCCGGCGGAACGTCCGCAGTACCCGGGAAAACTCGAACGGCTGGCGGCCACCGCCGCGGACGGAACGCGGGTCCCCGCCTACCTTGCCCTGCCGGAGAACGCCTCGGCACAGACGCCCGCACCGATGCTGCTGTGGATCCACGGCGGACCGCTCGGATCGTGGAATGCCTGGACCTGGCGGTGGAATCCCTGGCTGCTCACCGCGAAGGGGTACGCGGTGCTGCTGCCGGACCCGGCCTTGTCCACGGGCTACGGGCAGGCGCATATCCAGCGGGGCTGGGGTGAATGGGGCAAAGCTCCCTTTACTGACCTGATGGCCGTGACGGACGAAGCCGTCAAGCGCCCGGACATCGACCCCGAGCGGACGGCTGCCATGGGCGGCTCCTTCGGCGGCTACATGGCCAACTGGGTTGCAGGCCAGACCGACAGGTTCAAGGCGATCGTCACGCATGCCAGCCTGTGGGCCCTGGATCAGTTCGGCCCCACTACGGATGCGTCCCAGTACTGGCTCAAGGAAATGACCGAGGAGATGGCGCTGGAGAATTCACCCCACCTTCACGTCGAAAAGATCAGCACGCCCATGCTGGTGATCCACGGCGACAAGGACTACCGCGTCCCCATCGGTGAGGGACTCCGTCTCTGGTACGAGCTCCTCTCCAGGTCCCAGCTCGCAGCGGACAGCGACGGCCGGACCCCGCACCGCTTCCTCTACTTCCCGGACGAAAACCACTGGATCCTGCAGCCGCAGCATGCCAAGGTCTGGTACGGCGTCGTAGAGAGTTTCCTGGCGAAGAACGTCCTGGACCAGGAAGTTCCGGTGCCCGCGGAGCTGGGCACCTGAAGCTCCTTCCGTGTCACGGTCACCTCCGGCGCGGAGGTGACCGTGTCGCGCGGACAGCACTCCCGCCTCGTAGGATTGACCCTGTGACTGACTCCTTCCATATCCGTCCTGCCCGCACCGGCGACGTGGCCGCCATCAAGAAACTGGTGGCCCCCTTGGCGGAGCAGCGGATCCTCATGGCCAAGGAGACGGTTGCCTACTACGAGAGCCTGCAGGAATTCAGGATTGCCGAGTCCGGCGACGGCGAGGTGATCGGCTGCGGTGCACTGCACGTGATGTGGGAGGATCTTGCCGAGGTCCGCACCCTGGCTGCCTCCGGCGACTGGCGCGGCAAGGGTGTTGGCCACGTGCTGGTGGAGAGCCTGCTGGAGGAAGCCCGGGCACTTGGGGTGAGCCGCGTTTTCTGCCTGACGTTCGAGGTGGACTTCTTCAAGCGTCACGGATTCGACGTGATGGAGGACCAGTCGGCGGTCGATCCGACGGTCTACTCGGAGCTGCTCCGCTCGCACGATGAGGGCGTGGCCGAATTTCTGGACCTGGCACGGGTCAAGCCCAATACCCTGGGCAACACCCGGATGATCAGGTTCCTCTAAAGGCGCCAATACGATTTTCAAAAGGCCGGCCTTCGCCGACTGATCCACAAAAGGCAGCCCTGCCGTCCATCTGGCTGGCGGGGCTGCCTTGTCATGTGCGGACTCCCACTAGTATTTAGTCGATTTGATGGATAAACTTGGTGTGCCTGTGTTTGGGGGCACAGGAAAGGGACAGTCATTGGGGGCTGTCCCTTTCCCGTTCCCGGCGGACATCCACACAGTTCTGCAGCCGGCCCGGAAGACGCTACCGCTGTCCGGGCCGCGGTAGTAGGGTCAAAGTGACATTCTCCAGGAAGCACAGAACGCCCAGGGAGCGCCGCCATGAAAAAACTCATCAATGATCCCCGTGCCGTGGTGGAGGAGTCGGTGGACGGCTTCGGCCTGGCCCACGCGGACCTTGTCACCGTCAGCCAGGACCCCCGCTTCATCACGCGCAAGGACGCGCCGGTGGCGGGCAAAGTGGGGCTGGTCTCCGGCGGTGGCAGCGGACACGAGCCGCTCCACGCCGGCTTTGTGGGCCGGGGAATGCTCGACGCCGCTGTGCCGGGGGCGGTTTTCACCTCACCGACGCCGGACCAGATCCTTCCGGCGACGCAGGCAGTGGACTCGGGTGCCGGCGTCGTCCATATCGTGAAGAACTACACCGGCGACGTGCTCAATTTCGAGACAGCGGCCGAGCTGGCCGAGGCGGAGGGCATCCAGGTCCGCACCGTCCTGGTCAACGACGACGTCGCCGTGGAGGACTCGCTGTATACGGCGGGCCGCCGCGGGGTAGGCGGCACCGTGCTGGTGGAGAAGATCGCCGGCGCCGCAGCTGAGCGCGGTGACGACCTCGACGCCGTTGCCGCGATAGGTGACAAGGTCAACGCGAACGTCCGCACCATGGGTGTTGCGTTGTCGGCATGCACTGTCCCGCACGCAGGATCGCCCAGCTTCGACCTGGCTGAGGACGAGATCGAGATCGGGATCGGGATCCATGGTGAACCGGGACGGCACAAGATTCCGATGGAGAATGCGGACGGCATCACCGACCGGCTGCTGGAACCGGTCCTGGGCGACCTCGGGATCGCTGCCGGCGACAAGGTGCTGCTGTTCGTCAACGGGATGGGCGGCACGCCGCTGAGTGAGCTGTACATCGTTTACAGGCGCGCCGTCCAGGTGATACAGGAAAAGGGAGCCACCGTGGAGCGTTCCTTGGTGGGCAACTACATCACTGCCTTGGAGATGCAGGGCTGCTCCATTTCCGTGCTCCGCCTCGATGACGAGCTGACGGACCTCTGGGACGCACCGGTACACACGGCCGCCCTGCGCTGGGGAGTGTAGTGATGGTGCTGGACGTCACCTGGGCAGTGAAGTGGCTGACCCTGTGCGCGCAGGCCATGGCTGAACACCGGGCGTGGCTGATTGAGCTTGACCGGGCAATCGGCGACTCGGACCACGGCGAAAACATGGACCGCGGCTTCCAGGCGGTGCTGGACAAATTGGCGGACTCACCGCCTGAGACCCCGGGGGCAGCGCTCAAACTGACGGCCATGACGCTGATGTCCAAAGTGGGCGGAGCCGCCGGGCCGCTGTATGGCACGGCCTTCCTACGCGCTGCTGCCGCGATGGGCGACGCCGCCGAGGTCGAGCCGGCCGCCTTCGCCGGTGCGCTCGCCGCGGCCAGGGACGGCATCGTGGCCCGTGGCAAGGCCGAGCCCGGTGACAAAACCATGGTGGACGCGTGGACACCGGCTGTGGACGCGGCGTCGGCCGCTGCGGCAGACGGCGCCGTCGGAGCCCTGGCCGTACTTGTTGCCGCGGCTGAGGCAGCTGAAGCGGGTGCCGTGGCCACAGAACCGTTGGTAGCCCGTAAAGGCCGGGCCAGTTACCTGGGGGAGCGGAGCGCCGGGCACCGGGACCCGGGTGCTGCCTCCAGCGCACTGATCTTTCGTGCCGCAGTCGGGGCCGCGGCGTGACGGTTGCGCTGGTGGTGGTGTCCCATAGCGAAAAGATTGCCGACGGCGCCGTGGAACTTGCCGCCCAGATGGCGCCGGATGTTTCCATTGTGGCTGCCGGGGGAACCCCCGAGGGCGGTATCGGCACCAGTTTTGACCGTGTCATGGCGGCCCTTGAACAGGCTGCCGGCGACGACGGCGTGGTGGTGCTGACCGACCTCGGATCGGCCGTCCTGACGGCAGAGTCGGCGCTGGAATTCTCCGGGGACCATGCCCGGGTGTTGCTGGCGGATGCCCCGGTCGTGGAAGGGCTGGTGGCGGCAGCCGTGGCGGCTCAGGGAGGCGCGGACATGCACGCGGTGAAGCGTGCCGCGGAAGCCGTCTACGGCAGCGGCGCGCCGCCGATGGGGCCTCCTTCCTCCGTCAGTTCCGTGGGGCAGGGTCCGGTCACCGGCTCAGGCCCGGACTTCACCGGTGATTTTGAGCTCATCAACGAGGCCGGGATGCATGCGCGTCCGGCCGCAAAGATTGCGGGCGGTATTGCAGCCCTTGACGCGGAGGTGACAGTCAACGGGCAGGACGGGACCTCGATGACGGCACTGATGACCCTTGCCGCGGCCAAGGGCGCGGTTTTGCACGTCGAAGCGTGGGGCCAGGATGCGGAACGGGCTGTGAACTATATCGGCGGGTTGGTTCAGGCCGGGTTCGGCGAGCCGTAATATGCTCGATTCCATGGAACGGCCCGATCTCGATGACAACTGTCCGCCCGTGGTGGTGTTGGACGGACAGACCTCCATCGAAGAGCTCTTCGCCGAACTCGGCTTTGAATGGCGGCTGGATGCAGGGGCCGGCAACCCGGAGCTTGGCGGCCACACCATGATGGGCCAGGCCACCCTCTTCTGATACCCCGCCAGGGTCCGCACTCAAGGTCCCTGGTTGCGCCAAACCGCCACCTTCGGTTCACGTGCAGTTAAGGGCGGTGCCCTAAATTGTTCCTTCAGGCACTCTCTGCTCGAAGGGAACCATCATGGCCAATATCGCTGACGTTCTGGGCAGGCTGACGCCTGAAGAACTTGACCACCTTCGTGGCCTCGGCCCGCAGGGGCACCTGACACGGCAACTGGTGGACGCCCTGGACCGCGCTGCAGGAGGTGCCGGTTCCGGCCGGGGCTACTACGTTCCCACCGGCAGCGTCAGCGAAACCGGCGGCCCGCACCTGGTGCTGCGCAGCGACGTCTCTGCCTGGCTCTTCGGGACGGCGCCCCAGGTCCCGCACGGTGAGCGTGCCGATCCCGGGAACCGGCCCCAGCTGCCATAGTCCGGCGTCACGGACCCTGCCGCAGCCCTGCGGCGTCGAGCAGCACGGACGCTGTGACGAACCGGCCGCACTTCTCTCCATAGGGGAAGTCGCTGCGGGGGCGGAAATCCAGCGTGCGCACTGGCAGTGCCGCACCGTCGGCTGCAGTCCCGCTGGCCGTCACCGCCATGGGCGAGTCTGTCAGCGTGTCCAGGAACAGCATCCCGATCATTGTTCCGTCCGGGGAAGCCGTGGCGGAACACATGCCATCCGGGGTGCAGCCCTGGTCGATGGTGACACTGCCTTGGCGCAGGTCCAGGCCGTTTTCCGTGCACACACCGTCCTGGCAGGCTTTCAGCCGCAGCGTTCCCACCAGCGGGACATAGTCGGCGGCCACGGTCACCGACACCACGGAGGCCTGCGCGATCGCAGGGCACGGGGTCTCGAAGGGCAACTGATGGCAGCCAGCGGTGAGCACCGTCGTCGTCACCAGGGCCAGCAGTACCCGGGACTTGCGCATACTCCAGCGTAGGACGGCCCGCGGCGGCCGGCGGGGCTACCAGGAAAGTACGGCAAACATCGTTATCGCGAGCGCGCCGAAGAGCATCAAAATGAGACCCGTGGCCATCCTGCCTTTGGCCACAACGAAGACAGGGAGCGTTGATTCGGCAGGGTTGGCCGGGTTATAGGCCACCGTGATGGAGGTGCCGATGATCGCCTGGTCCGGGCTGTAGATGTCAGACTGACCCAGCCAGCGGTGGCCCGCGGCATCAGCGAACTCGTACGACGGCGCGAACCGGTTCCGGCCGTTGCTTCCGGGCCCGTCCTCGCCATGCAAATTGCCGGTGACGGTTGCGGGCGTGTGGGTCCACCCCGCCATGGAACGTTGCCGGCGGAAGGACGCCGCCAGCGACAGGCCTGCGAGAATCAGGCCAAGGACAAGGAAGAGCCCGGGAAGGACCACAAAGAGCAAGCGTAGCGAGTCCATGGTCAGTCCACCGGGAAGTTGCCGGCAACCCAGAAGGCCACCAACGAAAACAGTGCGAAGACCGGCACGAAACACCCGAGCATCGCCTTGGATTCGGACGAGACCTGGAAGGACTGGTTGGGGTTCGCGGGGTTGTAGGCAACCTCCACCACCGTTCCAGGGGCCTGCTGGTTGCGGTAGGAAACCTCAGATTCCCCGGCGTAGAGGGTGCCGTTCGGATCAGCGAACTGGTACGTGGGATAGAAGCGGCGGCTCCTGGTGCCTCCGCCGCCGCCGTTGGTCCAGCCGCCGACGTTTCCGGTGACCGTTGCCTGTGCCTTCGGCCAGCCGGCGATCAGCTTCTCGTGGCGCCTGGTCTTCCGCAGCGTCTGGACCAGCGCTGTGGTGGCGCCCGCCACAAACAGCGCCCAGATAATGTACAGCACGATTCTCATTGGTTTCCCCCGGTCTGAGTCACCAGAAAGTATGCCACCCGGGCAGCGGCTGCCCTAAAGACGCGTTACGCCGGCAGCCGGTACCCGCTCCGGTCCAGCTCCGCGAGGCCGTCGCTGAGCAGTCCTGCCAGCGCGCGCTCGAGTTGTTCCGGGGCTGAGTTCAGCCGGTGGAGCGCTGCGAGCGGCACGCCGATCCCCGCCGGCACGAAGCCCAGGTCCGCCGGCTCCTGCTGGAACATTTCCGGCGGCACGGGCGCGTCCGCAAGGCGCAGGACGGCCATCACGGCACCGCGGACCTGGCGGTCGGTGCCGTGCCACGCCTGTCCCTTGGGAACGTACGACGGCGGCGGCTCGCCTGCCGCCAGCCACGCACAGGATCCCCTAACGGGACAGACGGCGCATTTCGGCGCCCGCGCCGTGCAGACCATGGCTCCAAGCTCCATCACGGCAGCGTTCCAGCGCACGGACGTTCCGGCGTCGTCCGGCAACAGTTCGGCGGCGAGCCGCATCTCCGCGGCGGTCAGCGCCGGAGAGGGAAGCGCTGTGCCGGACACCAGCCGGGCGTGGACGCGGCGGATGTTGGTGTCCACCACGGTTTCCCGGCGGCCGAACGCAAATGCCGCCACGGCTGCGGCCGTGTAGCTGCCCACCCCCGGAAGCTCCAGCAACTCGGCGTAGGTGGCCGGGACCTGCCCGCCGTGATCGCGTCCAATGGCCACGGCGGCTGCGTGCAGGCGCAGCGCCCTGCGGGGATAGCCCAGCCTTCCCCAGTGCCGCACGGCTTCGCCGGCCGGCTCCGAGGCAAGGGCGGCCGGTGCGGGCCAACGCTCAAGCCACTCCCGCCACACCGGCAGCACCCGCACCACCGGTGTCTGCTGGAGCATGATTTCGCTGACCAGGATTCCCCACGGCGAACAGTCAGGGTCACGCCATGGCAGGTCCCTGGCGGTTTCGGCGAACCAGTCGTTGATCTGCCGGTGGAGATGCCCGGGGCCGGATCCGCCGGTGGCGGTGGCCGGCAAAGGTGCGGGCCGGGCTGCTGGGGAAAGGGTTGAGGCGTCGATCCCAACACTGTAATGGATGCTTCGTGCGGGGAGCCAAGGCAGGCGGCCGGCAGCCAAGCTGTGACCATAGCGGTGGGCAGGTGCGCGGCGTGGTGGGGCGGCGGAGTCCGGCGGGTTCTCTAGCCTAGAAGGATGGGCAGGCAAGGCACTTCATCATCGCGCACAAAATCATCCGCATCCGGGCCGGGGAACGGCTCCGGCCCCGGAACGGCAAGCACGGCCGTCTACCGCCGGCGTCGGCTCTTTGTTGGCGTTGCGCTGCTGATCGTGGTGGCCATGGTCTTCGGCGGTTTTGCGGTTGCCGGGGCCTTCAGCAGCAACTCCGCGCAGGTTTCCTCAACGGAGACTCCGTCCGGTGCTCCCTCCGCTGCGCCCGACGCCACGCCGGCGGCTACCCCCGCGCCCACCCCCACCCCGACGCCGGCCTGCAACCAGAACCTGGTGACGGTCTCTGCTTCCACGGACAAGGCAGCCTACGGGCCCGATGAGAAACCGCTGCTGTCAATGAAGGTCACCAACGGCGGCACCATGCCGTGCGAAGTAAACATGGGCACGTCCCAAATGGATTTTGTGGTGACCAGCGGCGCGGACAGGATCTTCTCCTCGCGGGACTGCCAGGCCAAGAGCGAGGACCTGGTGAAGACCATCCAGCCCGGCGCCAGCGAGACGGCAAACTTCCCGTGGGCGCGGAACCGGACCCTGGAAGGCTGCCAGCCCATCGAAGCCAAGCCCGGTGCGGGCGGCGCCTACTACGTCTTTACCGCCAAACTCGGCTCGAAGGCGAGCCCCAAGGCCGTCTTCCAGCTCAGCTGACGGCCAGCGCGGATCTAGAGGAAGCGGTCCAGGAGGCTGGCTTCGGCCATCCTGCTCAGGCCCTCGCGGACTGTCCGTGCCCGCTGGTCGCCTATGCCGTCCACAGTCATGAGGTCGTCGATGGTTGCGGCCATGAGGAACTGCAGGCCGCCGAAGTGGTCCACCAGGCGGTCGGCAACGGCCTTGGGCACCGCCTTGAGTCCGGACAGCAGACGGTAGCCCCGGGGCTGCACCACGGCGTCGAGGTTGGCCTCGCCGCCGGCGAACCCCACGATCCCGGAGATCTTGCCGAGGTCGATCAGTTCGGTGGGGCCGAGGCTCACCAGGGCGCTGACGGCTTTTTCGATGTCGTCAGCGGATGCGTCGGGGCTGGCGTAGTCGCGGATGATGACGTCGCTGCCCGGTCCGCGGCCCACGGTGAGCTCATCGAGCTGGAGGGAGAGCAGCCGGCCGTCCTCGCCCAGTTCCAGGACGTACTGGGAAATTTCTTCGGAGATCCTGCGGACCATTTCCTGCCGCTGCAGGGTGACGGCGACGTCCCGTACCGTGACCATGGCTTCGATCTCCAGCGCCGACAGCGAGCTGGTCACCTGGTCCAGGCGCGAAC
Source organism: uncultured Actinomycetota bacterium (assembly GCA_963807805.1). GTDB lineage: Bacteria > Actinomycetota > Actinomycetes > Actinomycetales > Micrococcaceae > Arthrobacter. The sequence goes on from CAWECX010000007.1 coordinate 726,045, forward strand.
GGTAGCGTTCCAGGGTGGCCAGGGCCTGGTTGGCGCGGGCCAGGACCTTTTCGGAGCCCTCCAGGACGTGGCGGAGGCCGTTCACGTACAGCGCGATGATCTGCATTGACTGGCTGACGGAGATGACGGGCACTCCCGTCTGGATGGCGACGCGTTCGGCCGTGCGGTGCCGTGTGCCGGACTCCTGCGTCTCGATGCTTGAGTCAGGGACCAGCTGGACCGCCGCGCGCAGGATGTTCCCGGCATCCTTGTCGCAAATGATGGCGCCGTCCATCTTGGCCAGTTCGCGCAGGCGCGTGGGCGAGAAATCGATGCCGATGTCGAAGCCGCCGGAGCAGATGGAATCGATGGTCCGGTCCGAGCCCAGGACTATGAGTGCCCCGGTGCGGCCGCGCAGGATGCGCTCCAGGCCGTCACGCAACGGAGTGCCGGGAGCCACTCTGCCCAGAGTCGCCTTGAGCGATTCTTCGGGGCTCCGAGCCATACGTGTTCCCTTCAAAGGTGCGGACTGCCGTCCACAGATACGCCGGTTTACACCCCGCCGACGGGAACAAAAAGTGCACTGTTTCCCGCAAGCTCAATGATAGAGGCAAGAATCGTCACCAACCGCACGGGCAAGCCCTAAAGTGCCCCATTAGGGGGTGCCGCCCGACGCGGCCAAACGCCCCCGGACGGCCGGTTCCGGGAGGTGCCTTTCCGGGTCCTAGCCGTCGCGGCGCCTGAACACAGCCAGGCAGAGGGTGCCCAGCACCACCGCCCAGGCAAGGAGGCCCAGCTGGGCGGTGATCAGCGGCTGGTATCCCAGCTGGGCTGTAGCCGTGATTCCAATGGCACGGAAAAACAGCGGGGCCGGTGAACACTCGACGGCGGTCCCCACGATCTGGCCCACGTTCGGCGGAAGGCTCAACTGGACAGCCGAGAGTGCCAGCGGTGCCACGACCAGGAGTCCCACCACTATCAGCAGCGTGGGAACAGGCCGGTTTGCGAGGGTGGCCACGAAAAACGAGATGGACGTGAGGAGTCCCACGGCAAGGGCCGCCGCCGCAACACCCGCTGCCGCAGCAGGGACTGCACCCGTTGACTGGCCACCCGCGATGGCGGCGGCCGCCGTCAGTGAGGTGCCGACCAGCGCCGCTGCTACCCCGATGAGCGCGACAGCGGCTCCCCGCGCGGCCAGAAGCCGGGACCTTCGTGGCACCAGGGCCAGGCTGGTGGAAACAAGGCCGGAGGGGGCATCCCGCGCCACGTAGCTGGCAACAAGGATGGCCAGCAGGATGCCGGTCACGCCGGCAGCCGTTTCCACCGGGAGCGTCACGGTGAATGCGCTGTCAGCCGAAACGCCATCGGTGGCACCGGCTTCGAGGTACCGGATCAGCAGCCCCGATCCCACCCCGAGGACAACGCTGCAGCACAGTGACACCAGAACCCCCGGCCGGAACCCGCCGGCCCGGAGCCCCCGCCGAAGTTCGGCCATGAGCACAACGCGGAAGGACTGGGCGGGCACGGTCCGTGATGGACTGGCTGTCAAGGTCATCGGGTGTTCCCTTCGGAGAAGACGTCCCTGGGCGAGACGGTGTCGAAATACGTTTCCTCAAGCGAACGCGTGAGCAGGCTCAGGTGGGTCAGCCCGAAGCCCGCCCCGAACACGGCGCGGCCCACGTCGGCCGGCTGCGCGTCCTGGACCAGCGAACCGCTCTTGTGGGGCTGCACGGCGTACCCCGCTGTTCCCAGCAGGGCGGCGACCTCTGCCAAGGTTTCAGACTCGATGTAGACGTTCGAGGCTGTTGCTGCCACAAAAGATTCAAGCGGGCCCTGCCGCGCCACGGTCCCGTGGTCAATGAGGACAATGTGGTCAGCAACCTTCGCCAATTCGCCCATGTGGTGGGACGAAAGGAGAACTGCCTTGCCGTCGTCGGCGGCTTGCCGGAGGAGGTGCCTGATCCACTGGATGGCGTCCGGGTCCAGGCCGTTGATCGGTTCATCGAGCACCACGTTCCGGGGGTCGCCCGCGAACGCTGCGGCGATACCCAGCCGCTGCCTCATGCCGAGGGAGAAGTTCTTGACCTTCCGGTGTGCAGCATCGGACAAGCCCACCAGGTCCAGCAGTTCAGCCACCCGCTGCCGCCGCAGCCCTTGTGTTCCACAGACGTAGGACAGGAACGACGCCGCAGTCATGGAGCCGGGAATCCACTCGGCCGACAGGAAGACCCCCAGGTTTGCGGCCGGGTGGGTTGCCAGGTGATGATCCACTCCGCCCACCCGCACCGAGCCGGACGTCGGGGCGGTTATTCCTGCGATCATTCGCAGCACGGTCGATTTTCCCGCCCCGTTGGGGCCGACGAAGCCGGTGACTTCGCCGGCTTTGGCGACGAGGGAAACATCAGAGACCACTCTCTTGCCGGCATATTCCTTGGTCAGGTTAAGGGCTTCAATCACGTCCCCGGGTCCTTTCACGCTTCTTGAGGGCCACTGTTGGAGACAACTCCACCAGCCGCCGCTGGATCTTAAGCACATCTTCGGTTCTGAAAAACAGGCAGCCCAGCCGCCGCGGCATGCCGGCATAGAAGTAGATCCTGACCATGCGGGCAATCCCCGCGATGCCGGACGTGGTGACCACATGGACCGCCGGCATGCTGACAGTGGTCCGGCGCTCCGAGATGTGGGTGGTCGCCACGGTGACCAGTTCGGGCTGATCCTGCACGGACAGCCTGGATGTAACGAGGCGGCCCGCACCGTACACGGCTGCCAGCGCGATGGCGCCGCACGCAAGCACCGTATATGCCGGATAGGCAGTTGTTCCTGCGGCCGCCAGCATTACGGCTGCCGGGATGCCAAAGGTTGCCGTCATCCACAGGGCGCTGGAGAGGACCAGCGGAAACCGCGAGCCGGTTACCGGGGATGTGGCGGTGCGGTCTCCGAAGGCGGCGCTGGAAATGCCGGCCACTACCTTCAGCGGCAGTGACGGCAACACAAGGTTGGATCCGAGCTGGGCGGTTGAATCTGCAGTCAGGAGCGACAGCCGGATCCGGCCCAGGAGCATCTCGGCGAGGTTCCGCTGCAGCACCACTCCCGCGATCGATTCGCCGTCCAGGAAGCGCTCATGCCGGCTCAGGGCGCCGTAGCGGATGACAACACCGCCCTGCTGGTGTGTCCGGGCTTCGAATCCGGCGTAACGAAGGTAGGTAATCGCAAAGCCGAGGAGCACGGCGGCCAGCAGGGCTGCTGCTCCAAGAATGACTGGTCCCAGCGACGAGAGGGCCGCCACGGAATCTATCCCTACTGCATTCAGCATGTCGGCCAGTCCCAGGACGGCGCCGATGCCAACGACGGCGAACTGGCCGTAGGCGAAGCTCGCTATGAAGAGGTCCTTGGCGCTGCTCCTGTAAATCAGGGTTCCTTCGGGCCGGGTTTCACGGGCCCCGGGAATCCCCTCATCCTGTGAAGGCGTTGCTCCGGCACTTGCCTGCCAGAGCAACGAAAGTGCAGTCAAGTCTTCCCCGCCCACCGCAGGAAGGACCAGCCGGGTATTTTCTTCTCCGGCCTGGAGAGCCTCAACCCTTGACAGGCCAAAAAGCCGGAAGGACCACGGAGCCTTTGCATCCACCGTGCGGATACTGGACCAGGGCATGGTCCGGAACCGCCTCTGGAGAAGGCCAGTGGCAACGCGCAGCTCCCCGGCGGAGTGCTCCCACCGGAAAGTCATCCGCGTCACGATAGGGGCAAGGACCCTTGCCAGCAGAAGCGGCGCGATCAGGAGCCAGGCCCACGGTCCTGGCCAGAGTTCGGGCTGGAGTGTGAGGACGGTCCCGCTGCCGATGAGGCCGAGGACGCTGGGAAGCTTCTCCAGGTACGTGGCCGGGTAATACGTCCAGGGCAGGCGGCGGCTGCAGGATCCACCGCCGGAGTTAGGCATCCGCGGCCACAGAAAGCGGACGGAGGATGGTGCGGCGCATCTCTTCGGCCGCTGCGATGCTTACCGGACCTAGGGTCTCGACGTCGGCAATACAGATGAATTTCACTTTGACGAGGCCAAAATGGCGCAGCAACGGTCCCTGCCGGATCTCCATATTCAGAATCTGTGCAGTGGAGATTGTGGCCACCCGATGGAACACCTTCCCGCGGGCAACCTGCACTTGACTGGCGTCAACTGAATAAGTGGTGTATTGCATCCGGAGACGATTTATCACCAGGAATTCATAAAGCGCCAAAATGACGAAGAAGAGCAGCTCGGACGCGAGGGCAATTGCGCGCATTTCAAGCGGCAGGAAGATGAAGCTGACGCCAAGAACTGCGCCGGCAATGACAATGACGTCCATGAATGTACGAAGATTCAGGTAGCTCCGCGCCTCGCCGGGCAGGCGTTCGCCTCCGGAATTTCGGAACGGAGGGATCCGTCCGGACGCATCTGTGCCGGTCATTGTTTTCCCTCCAAAATTGCGCTTCCCCCTGCCGGAGAGCCTACACGAGCGGGCGTTTCAGTGCCGGTGGCGTGCGGCCAGGATGCGCCGCACGCCACCGGTTCAACGCTGTCTAGGCGAGGCCCAGGGCTTGCAGGATCCACTGCACGATGGTTCCCCACGCAATGCCGCTTTCGACCCAGCGCTGTACCGTTCCCCAGTGTCGCTGGATCCAGCCGGTAATGGCGCCAACAACCTGGGCGCCATACTTCCACACAAGCCCGGCAACGTACCTAAGAAAAGCGAACATTCGAAAACTCCCTCGTAACCTTACTAATTTGAACCGCGGCCATGCGGGCTGGGCGGCAATTTTCAAGCTATTAGTAAAGTCTCTTTAGTAACATTGGCTATTTGAATAGGATGCATTAGTACTTTTGGTCAGTATGGTCTGTTGGCGTGTAATGTTGCGTCCTGACATCATCGAACTTGCGAATTGGGGACGCGTTGTTTGAAAGCGGAAAAATCCGGGTGCTTGTTGCCGACGGGGAGACCCTGGTGGTGCGTGCACTGGCAGGCATCATCAACAGCGCCGCGGACATGGCTGTGGTGGGGGAGGCCGGGAGCGGGTGCGAAGCCCTCCGGATGCACCGGGCCCTGCGGCCGGACGTCACGCTGATGGATATCCGGCTCCTTCGTAAAGACGGAGCGCAGGCCATCAACGCAATCCTGGAGTCCGACCCCGCCGCCACGGTGCTGGCTGTGGCCGGGGCGTCCTCGCGCGGAGCGGCGGTGACCGCTGTCCGGGCGGGGGCCAGCGGCCTGCTGTTCAAGAGTGACAACCCGCATGACTTCACCAGGGCCATCCGAAAGGTCCACGGCGGCCAGTACGTGTTGTCGCCCCTGGCCTCGCGTGACGTCATCAACTTCGTGCGCAGCATCCCCACTGTCTACTCGGTGCTTCCGGGAACCACCGGTGCTGCGTTGACTCCCCGGGAGGAAGCGGTGGTCAAGATGCTGACGCAGGGCATGTCCAACGCGGAAATGTCCCGGGCGCTCTTCGTTTCGGAGTCGACAGTGAAAGCGCACCTCAGCAGTGTGATGGCCAAATGGGGCGCCCGGGACAGGACCCAGGTTGTCATCCGCGCCCTCGAGTCCGGGATGGCAGTGGTCCACGCTCACTAGCCGGGGCAATGGCAGGACGGGTCCGCCAGGGACCCGCATCAGAAGTTCACTCAACATAGGTAAAGGCGGAAAGACATGGCTGTGGAACAGAAAAGCAAACTCCCCAAGGTTGTCTCCAACATCGTTCTCCTGGTGGTGATCCTTGCCGTCAGCATCGTGCTGGCTGCCACCACGGACATGGGGGCAGTGCTGCGCGGGGTGGTAGCGGTTGGCTCCGGAATTGCCGCCGCTGCGGTGGCCCACATCGTGACGTCACGGATTACCGGGCGCTGAGGGCGCCGGGTTTGACCGCAGGGTCGGCAGGGTGCCGAGTTCAGTGGGCCATTCCCCTGCAGGGGGCCTGCTGTCGGGTTGCGGCGTTGCGATAAACTGGAATCCGGCTGTCCGCCAGCCTGTTTCCCGGCACCAGGGCTTCAAAGCCCCGGTGCTCAGTGCCCGGAACGGCGCCGTCAGCGCCCGGGCAACCCAAACCGCAGCGAAAGTAGCACCGTGTCCCAAGATGTCCTCAGTCCCGCCCGGGTCCACGAGATTCACAAACAGGCGGCCCGGCGTCGGACGTTTGCGGTTATTTCCCACCCTGACGCCGGCAAGTCCACGCTGACCGAAGCGCTGGCACTGCACGCGAAGGTGATCGGCACCGCCGGCGCCTCCAGCGGCAAGGCCAACCGCAAGGAAACGGTCTCGGACTGGATGCAGATGGAAAAGGACCGCGGCATCTCCATCAGCTCCGCCGCCTTGCAGTTCTCCTACCGGGACACGGTCATCAATTTGCTGGACACTCCCGGCCACGCTGACTTCTCCGAAGATACCTACCGCGTGCTGGCCGCCGTCGACTGCGCCGTGATGCTGGTGGACGCCGCCAAGGGCCTGGAAACCCAGACCATGAAGCTGTTCGAGGTCTGCAAGGCACGCAACCTGCCCATCATCACCGTCATTAACAAGTGGGACCGCCCTGGCCTGGACGCGCTGGCGCTGATGGACGAACTGACGGAGCGGACCGGCCTGCAGCCCATGCCGCTCACCTGGGCCGTTGGCATCTCCGGCGATTTCCGTGGCGTCTGGGACCTCCGCAACGACCGGTTCGCCAGGTTCCAGCGCAACAACGCAGGCGCGCAGATCGCCCTCACCGAGTACTTCACGCCCGAAGAAGCCGCTGAAAGCCAGGGCAGCAACTGGACCGACGCCGTGGATGAAGCGGGCCTCGTGATCGATTCAAACCTTGAGTTCGATGTTGACGCTTTCCACGCCGGCACCGCCACCCCCATCCTGTTCAGTTCCGCCGCCCTGAACTTCGGTGTGAAGGAACTGCTCGACGCCCTGGTGGACTTCGCTCCGCCCGCGGCGCCCCGGCCCGATGTGGACGGCAGCCCGCGCGCCGTGGAGTCGCCCTTCTCCGGCTTTGTCTTCAAGGTCCAGGCCGGCATGAACAAGGCCCACCGCGACCATGTTGCCTTTATCCGTGTGTGTTCCGGAGTCTTTGAACGCGGCATGGTGGTCACCCAGACCCGCACGGGAAAATCGTTCGCCACCAAGTATGCCCAGCAGGTGTTCGGGCGTGAGCGCGAGGTCATCGACGAGGCCTACCCCGGCGACGTCGTGGGCCTGGTGAACGCCTCCTCACTGAGGGTCGGCGACAGCCTCTTCCTCGAGGACGCGGTGGAGTACCCGGCCATCCCGCTGTTCGCCCCCGAACACTTCCAGGTGGCCCGGTCCAAGGACCCCAGCAAGTTCAAGCAGTTCCGCCGCGGCATCGAACAGCTCGAGCACGAGGGCGTCATCCAGGTGCTCCGCTCCGACCTCCGCGGTGACCAGGCGCCGGTGCTCGCCGCCGTCGGACCCATGCAGTTCGAAGTGGTGGAGGACCGCATGGCGCACGACTTCAGTGCCCCCATGCGGCTGGAGCGCCTGCCGTATTCCATAGCCAGGATTTCGACGGCGGATGCCATGCCTGCGCTGGCAAACGTGCCTGGTGCTGAGGTGCTGCTGCGGTCCGACGGCGAATACCTCGCCCTGTTCAACGACGTCTGGGCCCTGCGCCGGATCGAGAAGAACCACCCCGACCTGACACTGGTGCCGATCGGCACGCACAACCCCGCAAAGTAGGACCCCATGTCTGCAGTCCAACCACGCGCCCTGATCACGGGCGTCGGCACCATCAACCCGCTGGGGTCCGACGCCGGGGAAACCTGGGACGCGCTGCTTGCCGGCCGCTCGGGTATCGCCGCGCTGGAGGAGGACTGGGCGCAGCAGTTGCCGGTCCGCATCGCAGGCAGGGTCACCGCCGACCTCTCTGAGCACCTCAGCACCCGCGAGCTTAAGCGGATGGACCGCTGCGGACAGCTCGCGCTCGTGGCCGCCCGCGAGGCCTGGCAGCAGGCAGGGGCGCCCGAGGTCGACCCCGAACGGTTTGCCGTGGTGATCGGCTCCGCCTACGGCGGGCTGGGGTCCACCATCGAGCAGGACAGGGCCCTGGCCAGCGGGGGCCCGCGCCGGGTATCCCCGCATACCCTCACCCGGCTAATGGTCAACGGCCCCGCGGCATGGGTCTCGATCGATCTGGGTGCCCGCGGGGGAGCCCGGACACCGGTGAGTGCCTGTGCATCCGGTGCCGAAGCGATTGTCCAGGGCGCCGAGATGATCAGGTCCGGGGCGGCCGACGTCGTCATCGCCGGCGGCGTGGACGCGTCGGTTAACGACCTGGTCATCACCGGCTTCTCACAGATCCGTGCCCTGTCCACCCGTGACGGGGATCCCCGGGTTGCCTCACGCCCTTTCGACGGCGGACGGGACGGCTTTGTCCTCGCCGAAGGCGCCGGCATCGTGGTCCTGGAAAGTGAAGCGCACGCCAAGGCCCGCGGCGCTGCTGTGCTCGGAGCGGTGGCCGGCGGCTCGGTGACCTCCGATGCGAACGACATCGTCGCCGCGGATCCGGCCATGCAGCGGCGGGTCATGCAGAAGGCCCTCGCCTCGGCGGGAATGGAACCCGCCGACGTCGGTTTCATCCACGCCCACGCCACCTCCACGCCGGTGGGGGACCGGCTGGAGGCACAGGCCATCAACGCGATTTTCGGCCCAAGCGTTCCGGTCACCTCCACCAAGGGCCACACCGGCCACCTGCTGGGCGGGGCAGGCGCCCTGGCCGCCGTCGTGGTGGTCAAAGCCCTGCAGGCAGGGCAGTTGCCGGGAACAGTCAACGTTGAGGCTCTTGACCCCGAAGTGGACCTCAACGTCATTACCGAGCCTGCCCACACGCTGGCCGCAGGCACGGCCCCGGCTGCCCTGGTGAACGCCTTCGGTTTTGGCGGCCACAGCGTTGCCCTGGTGATCACGGCGGGCTGATCCCGTTGGCTGGAACTATCCGATCAGCAGGCTCAACGCCTCCGTGAGGTGTTCCACTTCGCGGACGGAAAAGCCCGGCGGGACGGGGCCGGGGCCGTTGTGGCTGGCCGGAACGACGGCATGCGTGAAGCCCAGGCGGTGCGCCTCCTGGATCCGCTGGTTGATGCCGGGCACCGGCCGGACCTCGCCGGCGAGGCCAACCTCGCCGAACGCGATCAGCCTGATGGGCAGCGGCTTGCGCGCCTTGGCGGAGGCGACGGCCAGCGCCACAGCGAGGTCCGTGGCGGGCTCGCTGAGTTTCACGCCGCCCACCGTGGCCACGTAGGAGTCGTCCTTGTGCAGCATGCACCCCGCCCGCTGCTGCAGGACAGCCAGCAGCATGGACACCCGGGAGCTGTCCAGGCCGCTGGTTGCCCTGCGCGGCTGGGAATTGGGGCTCTCGGCCAGCAACGACTGGACCTCCGCCAACAGTGGCCGCCGGCCTTCCATGGTCACGGTGATGCAGGTGCCGGAGACGGGCTCCTTGGTGCGGCTGACGAACAACCCGCTGGGGTCTGTCAGCCCTTCGATGCCGTCCTCGTTCAGGTCAAAGCAGCCGACGTCATCGGTGGGGCCGTAGCGGTTCTTGACGGCCCGGAGCAGCCTGAGCCTGGAATGCCGCTCGCCTTCGAACTGACAGACAACATCCACCAGGTGCTCCAGCAGCCGCGGCCCGGCAATTGAGCCGTCCTTGGTGACGTGACCCACCAGGAGCGTGGTCATGTTGCGCCGCTTGGCCGCGGCAATAATGGACGCGGCTACCTCGCGGACCTGGGAGACCCCGCCGGCGCTGCCATCGACGTCGGCGCTGCTGAGGGTCTGGACCGAGTCCACGATCAGCAGGCGGGGTTCGATTTTTTCGACCTGGCCCAGCGCCTGGCCAAGGTCCGTCTCGGCGGACAGGTAGAGGGAATCCGCGACGGCGTCGATCCGCTCCGCGCGCAGCTTCACCTGCGCGGCGGACTCCTCACCGGTGACGTAGAGGACGTCCTGCGCGGTCCGGGCGAACTTCGCAGCGACGTCCAGCAGCAGCGTGGACTTTCCCACGCCCGGTTCGCCGGCCAGCAGGATCACTGCACCCGGAACCAGTCCGCCGCCCAGCACCCGGTCCAGCTCGTCCACGCCGGTGGGCAGGAACGCGGCCGTGGTGGCGTCCACCTCGGCGATCCGGCGGGCAGGCTCCACAACGGTGGTTGCCGCCGTCGTCCGTGCCACTGCTGTTCCTGTTTCCTCTACGGTGCCCCACGCCTGGCACTCACCGCAGCGGCCCACCCATTTGACGGCAGTCCAGCCGCATTCTGCGCACTTGTACGCGGGCGCCTTCGATGCGCGGGAAGTCTTTGTAGCCATGGGTTCAACCCTAACGGCGGGGCCCGACATTGCGTTGCAGCGCCCCCGGGGACCGCGAGGAGACAGGACCAGACAGGCTGAGAGAGCGCTCTCTTGACAGTGATGCGCGCCACCTCTAGAGTTGGGGGACTTGCAAGAGAGCGCTCTCTCACCCAGCTATTTCCCCCACAAAGGAGTGACCGTGAAATTCTCACGACGAAATACCGCTGCCGCCATAGCGGGAGCAGCAGCCCTGGCCATGCTGGCCACAGGCTGCGCCGGCAGCTCAGACAAACCCGCCAGCGCGGACAATCCGGTTGAACTGACGGTCACCACATTCGGGACTTTCGGCTACGATGACCTCTACGGCGAGTACGAGCAGGCCAACCCCGGGGTCAAAATCAAGGCCACCAACATCGACCGCGGATCAAATGCGCGGACGGATGCTTTCACCAAGCTGGCCGCCGGCTCGGGCCTCAGCGACGTTGTTGCCATCGAGGAGGGCTGGCTCGGCTCCATCATGGAGGTCTCCGACCAGTTCGTTGACCTCAAGGACCACGGCGCGGAGGACATCAAAGCCAACTGGGTGGACTGGAAGTTCAAACAGGGCACCGATCCGGACGGGCGCGTCATCGGGTACGGAACGGACATCGGGCCGCAGGGGCTCTGCTACAACGGCAAGCTCTTCGAGGCGGCCGGACTGCCCAGCGACCGTGAATCCGTGGCGAAGCTCTTCGGCGGGCAGGACGCCACCTGGGACAAGTACTTCGAACTCGGAAAACAGTACAAGGCGGCCACCGGAAAAGCCTGGTATGACCAGTCCGGCTTCGTCTGGAATTCCATGGTGAACCAGATGGACGAGGGCTACTACACCAAGGACGGCGACCTCAACATCGACGGCAACTCGACAATGAAGGACAAATTCGAGATGCTGGCCGCCGGAACGGCAGCAGGGCTGTCCGCCAACCAGACCCAGTGGGACTGGGGCAACGGCAAGGCATTCGTTGACGGTTCCTTCGCCACGTTCGTCTGCCCCGGCTGGATGCTCGGCACCATCAAGGGCCAGCTGGAATCGGCAGGCGGCGGCGCGGACAGCGGCTGGGACTTCGCCGACGTCTTCCCCGGCGGTGCCTCAAACTGGGGCGGGGCTTTCCTCTCCGTCCCGAAGACCTCCGAACACCCGGCCGAAGCTGCCAAGCTGGCTGCCTGGCTGACGGCACCCGAGCAGCAGGTCAAACAGTCCGCTGCCGCGAACAACTTCCCCAGCACGCTGAAGGCCCAGGAAAAGCTGGTCCAGGACGCCACACCCAACGTGCTTTTCAATAACGCCCCCACCGGTGCCATCCTGGCCAACCGTGCCAAGGGCGTGGTGGCCCAGTTCAAGGGACCGGACGATTCCGTGATCCAGGAAAACGTCTTCGGCCCCGTCCTGAAGACCCTCGACGCCGGCACCGCCGATTCGGACAAGGCATGGACTGAAGCCCTGCGCCTCCTCAACGACCTGGTCGTAAACAACTAGCCAGACCCGCAGTGGGGCCTCCCGGAAGGGAGGCCCCCCGATGGAGTGCGAGAGCCCCATGACAACCACACTGAACCGGTCCGCCAAGCCTGCGGCCACCAAACCCAAAACCACGTTCAAGCAACGGCTGAGCATCCTCGACGTCAAGGCGTCCCCCTACCTCTACGTTGCCCCGTTCTTCATCCTCTTCGCCCTGGTGGGACTGTTCCCGCTGGTCTACACGTTCTTCGTCAGCCTCTTCGACTGGCACCTGCTCAAAGGCCAGGGCGACTTCGTGGGCCTGGAAAACTTCGCTGAAGTCCTGCAGGACCGTTTCTTCTGGAATTCCCTGTTCAACACCGTGAGCATCTTCCTGCTCTCCGCCGTCCCGCAGCTGGCCGTGGCACTGTTCCTGGCCGCCGTGCTGGACCAGAACCTGAGGGCCAAGACCTTCTGGCGCATGAGCATCCTGCTGCCGTACATCGTCACCCCGGTGGCTGTTGCCATGATCTTCACCAACATGTTCGGCGAGCAGTACGGCCTGATCAACAACATCCTGGGCAATTTCGGCCTTGATCCGGTGATGTGGAAGAACGAGACGTTCCCCAGCCACATCGCGATCGCCACCATGGTCAACTGGCGCTGGACCGGCTACAACGCCCTGATCCTGCTGGCCGCCATGCAGGCCGTACCCCGGGACCTTTACGAATCCGCCGCCCTCGACGGCGCCGGGGCGGTCCGGCGGTTCTTCAGCATCACCCTGCCCAGCATCCGGCCCACCATGGTGTTCGTGGTCATCACCGCCACCATCGGCGGCCTGCAGATCTTCACCGAACCCAGGCTGTTCGATCCGGCCACCGCCGGCGGATCCCAGCGCCAGTTCCAGACCACGGTCCTGTACCTCTGGGAGATGGCCTTCCAGCGGCAGAACTTCGGCAAGGCATCAACCATCGCGTGGCTGCTGTTCCTGATCATCGTGCTGTTCGGCCTTATCAATTACCTGATCTCCCGGCGGATCGCGACGGCGGATGCGGCCAGGCCTTCCAGGGCTTCCCGCAGAAGTGCCGCCCGTGCTGAAAGGACCACCCGATGACCCTCATCGACCGCAAGCCCGGCCCGGCCAAACCGCCGGCCGGCAGGGCCCCTTCGGCCGAGGCGCCCCGCACGTCCGGCCCGGCCACGCTCCGCAACCGCTTCCTCGGCACCGGCGTACGCCCAGGATTCCTCAGCTACGGGCTGCTGCTGGCCTTCCTGCTCTCCTCCGCCTACCCGTTGTGGTGGTCCGTGGTGATCGGCAGCCGGTCCAACGAGGCCCTGGGCGAAACCTGGCCGCCGCTGCTGCCGGGCGGCAACTTCTGGAAGAACGTCGGCGAAGTCTTCGACACCGTGCCGTTCTGGCTGGCCCTCGGCAACAGCGTGCTGATCTCCGGAATCATCACCGTCTCGGTGGTGGGGTTCTCCACCCTCGCCGGCTATGCCTTCGCCAAGCTGCGGTTCCGCGGCCGCAATGCGCTCATGCTCATGGTGGTGGCCACCATGGCCATCCCCACCCAGCTGGGCATCATCCCGCTGTTCATGGTGATGCGGACCCTGGGCTGGACAGGCGAGATCGGCGCCGTCGTGGTTCCCACCCTGGTCACCGCCTTCGGCGTCTTCTTCATGCGCCAGTACCTGGTGGACGTCATCCCCGACGAACTTATCGAATCAGCCCGTATGGACGGCGCCAGCATGATTTCCACGTTCTGGCACGTGGCCATTCCCGCGGCCCGGCCGGCCATGGCCATCCTGGGGCTGTTCACGTTCATGACGGCCTGGACGGACTTCCTGTGGCCGCTGCTGGTGCTCGACGCCGGGAACCCCACGCTGCAGACCGCGCTCAGCCAGCTGCAGTCCGCCCGCTACGTGGACTACTCCGTGGTCCTGGCCGGCGCGGTGCTGGCCACCCTGCCGCTGCTGGTGCTCTTTGTCCTGGCAGGAAAACAACTTATTTCAGGAATCATGCAAGGAGCAGTGAAGGGCTAATGCCACATTCGACGTACTCACGCCAATGGCCGGACGGTTTCATCTGGGGGTCCGCCACGGCGGCGGCCCAGATTGAGGGAGCCGGCCATGAAGGCGGCAAGGAGGACTCCGTGTGGGACCACTTTGCGCGGATCCCCGGTGCCATTGCCAACGGCGAGAACCTGGAGCACGCGGTGGACCATTACCACCGGATGCCCCAGGACGTCCGGCTGATGAAGGACCTGGGGCTGGATTCCTACCGCTTCTCCACCAGCTGGGCACGCGTACGGCCGGGGGACCGGGCTGCCAACCCGGAGGGACTGGACTTCTATTCGCGCCTGGTGGATGAACTCCTCGAAGCCGGAATCCTGCCCTGGCTGACCCTGTACCACTGGGACCTGCCGCAGGCACTGGAGGACAAGGGCGGCTGGGCCAACAGGGATACCGCCTACAGGTTCGTGGACTACGCCCAGGACGTGTACTCGGCACTGGGCGACCGCGTCCAGCACTGGACCACCTTCAACGAGCCGTTCTGCTCCTCGCTGCTGGGCTACGGTTCCGGCGTCCACGCCCCCGGCCGGCAGGAGCCCCGGGCCGCTATCGCGGCGGTCCACCACCAGCACCTGGCCCACGGCCTGGCCGTCAACGCACTGCGCGAGCGGGGTGCCCAAAACCTCGGCATCACTTTGAACCTGAGCAACTCCATCCCGCGGGACCCGCAGGACCCCGTTGACCTTGACGCGGCACGGCGTTTCGACTCTCTGCAGAACCGGATCTTCCTCGATCCCATCCTGCGGGGAAGCTACCCCGAGGACACGCTGCGCGACCTCGCACCGTTCGGCCTGCCGGAGCTCATCCTCCCGGGAGACCTGGAAGCCATCAGCGCCCCGCTGGAATTCCTGGGTGTCAACCACTACCACGACGACCTCATCAGCGGACACGCCGATGATGCCGGCAGCGACGGGCACTCAGGCGGCGCCGAACGCGTCGCCGCCTCGCCGTGGATCGGTTCCGAGGACATTGCCTTCCCCAGCCGCGGGCTTCCCCGCACGGCGATGAACTGGGAGGTGAACCCCGACGGCCTGCGCACCCTCCTGGTCCGCCTCGGAGACGAGTACCCCACCCTTCCGCCCCTGTACATCACTGAAAACGGCGCCGCCTACGACGACGCCGTGGAGCCGGACGGTGCCGTCCACGACCAGGAGCGCACCGGTTTCATCCTCGACCACATCGCGGCCGTGGGCGAGGCGATCGACCAGGGCGCGGACGTCCGCGGCTACTTCGTCTGGTCGCTGCTGGACAACTTCGAATGGTCCTGGGGCTACGGGAAGCGCTTCGGGATAGTCCGGGTGGACTACGGCTCGTTCGAGCGCACCATCAAGGACAGCGGCCACGCCTACGCCCGGCTGATCGCCGTCGCAAAGCGGAACACGTCCCGGCTTCCCGCTGCCCTGCCTGCCTAAACTGGAGTCCCGGGCGAAAGCCCGCTCAACATCACGGAGCGAAGAACAGTGAAGCAAGACACCAGCGGAACCCGGCCGGCGCCCACCCTTGAAATGGTGGCCGCGCTGGCCGGCGTCTCACGCGCCACCGTCTCGCGCGTGGTCAACGACGTGCCCAGCGTGGACGAGGACATCGCCGCGAAGGTCCGCCAGGCCATCCTCGCCGTGAACTACACCCCCAACCGGGCGGCCCGTTCCCTGGCCAGCCGGAAGCCGAACTCGGTCACGCTGATCGTGCCGGAGTCCACGTCCAAGGTCTTCGCCGACCCGTTCTTCGCCTCCGTGGTCCAGGGCGTGGCCCTCTACCTCGCGGATACGGACTACACCCTGAACATGGTGATTGCGTCCGAGGCCAAGCCCGAGAAGACCAGGGCATTCCTCCTCGGGGGCAACGTGGCAGGCGCCCTGGTGGTCTCCCACCACGCCGGCGACCGTTCGTGGGCGCACGTCAGTGACCATATCCCCATGGTGTTCGCGGGCCGGCCGCTGGCTGAAGGCGGCAGCTACTACGTGGACGTCAACAACGAGGCCGCCGCCGAAGGCGCCACCCGGCTGCTGATCGACGGCGGCCGCAGCCACATCGCCACGATCGCCGGCCCGCAGGACATGCCGCCCGGCGTGGACCGCATCACCGGCTGGCGTAACGCCCTGGAAGCGTCGGGGCTGGACGACTCCCTGGTGGAGTACGGCGACTTCACGCTCTCCTCCGGGGCCAAGGCCATGCGGCGGCTGCTGGAGCGCGGGAAACCCATCGACGGGCTGTTCGTGGCCAACGACCAGATGGCCGCCGGCGCCTACACCGTCCTGCAGGAGCGCGGGATCCGGATCCCGGACGACGTAGCCGTGGTGGGCTTCGACGACGATTCGTTTGCCACCTCGGTGAACCCCCAGCTGACCACCGTCCACCACCCCATCATCGAGATGGGCAAAAAGATGGCCGAGATCCTGGTGGACCTGATCGAGGGCAAGCCCACGGACCGCGTCACGCAGATCCCCACCTCCCTGGTCATCCGTGACTCCGCCTCTTAGATGGGGCGTGGTGGCCACCGGCCGGATCGCCCACAGAGTCACCCGGGAACTTGCCTGCCTTGAAGATACGGTCCTGCAGGCGGTCAGCTCCCGACGCCAGCCGGCTGCCCAGGAGTTCGCCGCGCAGTACGGCTTCGCCGCCAGTTACCACGACCTTCCGGAAACCCCGGGCTACCGGCAGCTCCTCGATGACCCGCTGGTGGACGTGGTCTACATCGCCACGCCCCACGCCCAGCACTTCGAGGTGGCAAAGGCAGCCCTCGATGCCGGGAAGCATGTGCTGTGCGAGAAGCCGCTGACCGTCAACGCCTGGGAAGCGCAGGAACTTGCCGTCCCTGGCCGGTGACCGGAAGCTGTTCCTGATGGAGGCCGTCTGGACCCGCTTCCTGCCGGCAACCCGGCGTGCCCTCGAACTGGTCCGGGGCGGCCGGATCGGGGAGGTGCGGTGGCTGCAGGCGGACCTTGGTTTTGCCGCCGCCTACGACCCCGGCGACCGGCTGTGGGATCCGGCGGCCGGCGGGGGAGCCCTCCTGGACCTCACCGTCTACCCGCTGACCTGGGCCGTGGGCATCCTGGGCTTCCCGGGCCAGGTGACCGCCACGGGCCGGCTGAACGGGGACGGCGTGGATGTCCAGAACACGCTGACCCTGCAGTACCCGGACGGCGCGGTGGCCCAGATGGTTTCCTCGCTGCAGTCCAACAGCCCGGGAACAGTGACCGTCAGCGGCACGCAGGGATGGCTCCGCACCGGTTCGCCCCTGTACCGCCCGCGGAGGATCGAATTCCAGGGCGCTGACGGGCAGCTCCAGGTGGAGGAGTTCGCCGAAGAGACCGAGGGGTTCATCCACGAACTGCGGGAAGCTGCGCGGTGCATCCGGGCCGGCCTGCTGGAAAGCCCCCTGATGCCCTGGGTTGAGAGCGTGCGGATCATGCAGATCCTCGACCAGGCCAGGGACCAGCTGGGCGTTCGCTACCCGAATGACCTGCCGGGACACTCCATCCTGGGCTCCATCCCGGCGGACAAAGCGGCGGACGGAGCGGCGGACAAAGCGGGGGACAGGGCCGGCGGACAGAGCGGCGGCTAGAGCCCGGGCAGGATGTCCCGGGCCTCGCGGGAATCCATCCCGGTGGCCTCCAGCAGGTCCACCATCAGCGGCCGGAACAGCATCACCACGGTTTCGCCTTCGAGCCGCTGGACCTCCAGCAGCTTCGGGTGCAGCCGCAGCGCAATCTCGCTGAGTTCGTTCCGGGCGGTTCGCAGGTGGGCGCGGCGGGCGCCGTCGTGCGTTTCCGCCAAACCGAGCGAGAGTTCATCAATCGCGGCAGCGGTGTCCTGCAGCACCTCGGCGATGTTTTCGGTGGCTTCGTCTGACAGGGCGGCATGGTTGATGGCGCTGGTCAGCCGGCGGGCGAACACCCGGCTGTTGCGCAGGGCGAGGTCGATGAAGTCCAGGGACTGCGTCAGCCGGTCCAGTTCATCGCGGTGCCGTCGGTAGGCCGGCGCCAGGGTTGCCACCTCACCGGATGCGCGCAGCGACTGCCGCATCCCGTCCACCAGCGGCTGGCAGTTCCGGCCCCGGATCAGCGCGTGCCAGGCCTGCGTGGAGTCGCTGTTGCTCAGGGCATCGGCACACTCCCGCAGCACCTCGGCGAGCTCATGCAGCAGCTTCCGGACGTCCTTGCGCGGCTCCCGGCGCGGGTCCTTGGGCACCAGGATGGTCACCAGCAGGGCGCAGAGTCCGCCAACGATGGCGTCGAGGCTGCGGGTAAACGGCCCGCCGGCCGGTGCCGGCAGCAGCACCACCAGCAGTGACTGCAGGCCCAGCTGGGTGGTGAAGATCGTGCCGCTGTCCAGGAAGCGGGCCAGCAGGATGGAGAACAAGAAGTACGACGGCGGCAACCCAGATCCCGCCGCCCAGCCAGTGCAGCAGGAGGTCGCCCACGGCGATGCCGATGGTGCAGCCGAGGCCCACCTCCACTACCCTGCGCAGCCGGGGTTCGCGGGAGAAGCCGAGAGCGATCAGGGACGACGTGGCAGCGAACAGCGGACCTGAATGGCCCAGGATGTACTCGGCAAAGGCATACGCCCCGACGGCGCAGACCGTCATCTGGATGGCCGGCACCAGCGAGTTGCGGCTGCGGATCAGGCCGGTGCGGAACCGGCCGCGCAGGAACCGGCCGCCTGCTGAGAGTCCCGCTGAGATGGCCATGGGGTCCAGTCTATTCACTGGTGTCGCACTACGGCCGGAGATGTGACCTGTGCAATGGTGACCCGGCAGATGTAAGCCAATATCCCGCCGTCGTTAATTTCCCGTTCACTTTGGAGCGCCAATCCCGTTACCTGCGGCCCATAAATTCGATGAAGGTACAGAACGTACGCATCGCGCTGCAGGGTTTCTCCGGCCCTGCCCGCCAACTGAATAACCCTGGAAGGGGTACATCTAGTGAAGGCACTCCGCTTCGGCCGCCACGCGGCTATCGCTGTTATCGCAGCCGGCGCACTCGCGCTCACCGCCTGCGGTTCAGACAACGCCACGGGCAACACGCCTGCCGGCAACCAGGCATCCAACGGCACCAAGGTCACCGGCACCCTCACCGGCATCGGAGCGTCCTCCACCGGCGCAGCAATGGATGCCTGGAAGGCAGGCTTCGCAGCCGCCAACTCCGGCGCCACGGTCCAGTACTCCCCGGACGGCTCAGGCGCCGGCCGCAAGGCCATCATCGACGGCTCGGCCCAGTTCGCCGGCTCCGACGCCTACCTGAAGGACGAGGAGCTGGCCAGCTCCAAGACCCAGTGCGGCCCCGACGGCGCCATCAACATCCCGGTGTACATCTCCCCGATCGCCGTGGCGTTCAACGTGCCGGGCGTCACCGAGCTCAAGCTCGACGCCGCCACCGTGGCCAAGATCTTCCGCGGCGAAATCGCCAACTGGAACGATCCCGCCATCGCCGCCCTGAACGAAGGCGTCAGCCTCCCGGACCTCAAGGTCACCCCGGTGAACCGCTCCGACGACTCCGGCACCACCACGAACTTCACCGAATACCTGGCCGCCGCAGCCGCAGAAGTCTGGACCGACAAGGCCTCCGGCGTCTGGCCCGCAACCCTCCAGGGCGAGAACGCCAAGGGCACCTCCGGCGTGGTCAAGACCGTCACCGACACCCCGGGCGCCGTGACCTACGCGGATGACTCCGCCGTGGGCGGCAAGCTGGGCACCGCCTCCATCAAGGTGGGCGAGGAATTCGTCAAGATCTCCGCCGACGCGGCCGCCAAGGCTGTTGAAGCCGGCAAGCCCGTCGACGGCCGGTCCGCCACCGACGTCGCCATCAAGCTGGACCGCAAGACCACCGCTTCCGGCGCCTACCCGGTCGTCCTCGTTTCCTACCACGTGGTCTGCTCCGCCTACGACAACCCAGGAAACCGTTGACCTGGTCAAGGCCTTCGAGAACTACGTGGTGTCCGAGGAAGGCCAGCAGGCTGCCGCCGACTCCGCGAAGTCCGCACCGCTCTCCGCAGCCCTCACCGAGAAGGCCACCGCGGCCATCGAATCCATCAAGGTCAAGTCCTAGTACCTGCCCCTGAACCGAGTTCCCCGCCACGCCGAAAGGCGGTGCGGGGAACTCGGCTTTGTAAGCCATAGCTCCAAGCACCACCTCAATCGAAGGGTCGGGAATGACCGCCACCTCCCTGAAAAGCTCCCAGGGCGCAGGCCGCGCCGGGGACAAGATCTTTTCCGGAGCAGCCCTGGCCGCCGGGCTGCCTGATTCTTGCCGTCCTCTTCGGCGTTGCACTGTTCCTTGTGGTGCAGGCAATCCCGGCACTGACAGCACCGGCCGCCGAAATCCAGGGCGGTGCAGGCTTCTTCTCCTACATCTGGCCCATCGTGGTGGGCACCCTGATCGCCGCCACGATCGCCCTGGTGATCGCCACACCCATCGCCATCGGCGTGGCCCTGTTCATCTCGCACTTCGCACCACGCCAGCTCGCCGCCGGGCTCGGGTATGTGATCGACCTGCTGGCCGCCATCCCGTCCGTGGTCTACGGAGCCTGGGGCGCCGCCTTCCTTGCCAAGGAAATCTCGCCGGCCTACAACTGGCTGGCGGCGAACATGGGCTGGCTGCCGATCTTCCAGGGCCCCGCCTCCGCCACCGGCAAGACGATCCTCACCGCGGGCATCGTGCTCTCTGTCATGGTCCTGCCCATCATCACCTCCCTCAGCCGGGAAATCTTCCTGCAGACCCCGAAACTCCACGAGGAAGCAGCGCTGGCGCTGGGCGCCACACGCTGGGAAATGATCAAGATGGCGGTCCTGCCCTTCGCACGGCCGGGCATCATCAGCGCCATCATGCTGGGCCTCGGCCGGGCACTTGGCGAAACCATGGCCGTTGCCCTGGTGCTGTCCTCCGGTGCGCTGACGGCAAGCCTGATCACTTCCGGCAACCAGACCATCGCCGCCGAAATCGCGCTGAACTTCCCCGAAGCCAGCGGCCTCAAGGTCAGCACCCTGATCGCCGCAGGCCTGGTCCTGTTCGTCATCACCCTGGGCGTGAACATGATCGCCCGCTGGATCATCACCCGGCACAAAGAATTCTCGGGAGCCAACTAAATGACCTCCACCCTGACCCCGGTCCGCAAGCGTTCCGCCCTGACCAAAGGCCAGTTGCCCAAATACGCGCCCTACGTGGTGCTGGCGCTGGCACTGATCGCCGGCGCCGCCATCCTTGCCCTGATCGGCTTCAACGCCTTTGGCTGGGGCATCGTCTCCGCCATCCTGTTCGCCGCCGGCCTCGTGGGCTGGAGCGCCGCCGTCGAAGGCTCCCGGAAAGCCAAGGACAAGCTGGCCACCTGCCTGGTGGTGGGCTCGTTCCTGATTGCGCTGCTGCCGCTGATCTCGGTCATCTGGACGGTGCTGGTCAACGGCATTCCCGGCATCATCACTCCCGGGTTCCTGGGCAGTTCCATGAACGGCGTCACCGGCGTCTACGACAACCGGGCAGTCGAGGAAGGTGCGCCCGTCCTGGGCGGCATCTACCACGCCCTGCTGGGCACCATCCAGATCACCATCCTGGCCACCATCATCTCCGTACCGGTGGGCCTGTTGACCGCCATCTACCTGGTGGAGTACGGCAACGACGGCCGGCTGGCACGCGCCATCACGTTCTTCGTGGACGTCATGACCGGCATCCCGTCCATCGTGGCGGGCCTGTTCGCCGCGGCGTTCTTCTTCGCCGTGGTGGGTCCCGGCACCAAGACCGGAGCCGTGGCCGCCGTCGCACTTTCGGTCCTGATGATCCCGGTGGTGGTGCGCTCCAGCGAGGAAATGCTGAAGATCGTCCCCAACGAACTGCGCGAAGCGGCCTACGCCCTGGGCGTGCGGAAGTGGCGCACCATCCTCAAGGTGGTCATTCCGACGGCGATCTCCGGCATCGCGTCCGGCGTCACCCTCGCGATCGCCCGCGTCATCGGGGAGACGGCGCCCATCCTGGTCACCGCCGGGTTCGCCACCAGCATCAACAGCAACGTGTTCGGGGGCTGGATGGCCTCGCTGCCGACGTTCATCTACACCCAGATCCTGAACCCCACCTCGCCCGGCCAACCCGGACCCGTCCTCGCAGCGGGCGTGGGGAGCGGCCCTGGTCCTGATCATCCTGGTGATGCTCCTGAACCTCGGGGCCCGGCTGATTGCCAGGGTCTTCGCTCCCAAGTCCGGCCGCTAAGCCGCCACCACCGTCAGTCCCTACCCCCAGCAAGTGAAGGAACACCATGTCTAAGCGCATCGACGTCAAGGACCTGAACGTCTACTACGGCAACTTCCTCGCCGTGGAAGACGTCAGCATCAACATCGAGGCCAAGTCCGTCACGGCGTTCATCGGCCCGTCCGGCTGCGGAAAGTCCACGTTCCTGCGGACCCTGAACCGCATGCACGAGGTCCTCCCCGGCGCCCGCGTTGAGGGTGAAGTCCTGCTGGACGGGGACAACCTCTACGGTCCCGGCGTGGATCCCGTGACCGTGCGCTCGCAGATCGGCATGGTGTTCCAGCGGCCCAACCCGTTCCCCACGATGTCCATCCGGGACAACGTCCTGGCCGGTGTGAAGCTGAACAACCAGAAGATCTCCAAGGGGGAGGCGGATGCCCTCGTTGAGCGGTCCCTGCGGGGCGCCAACCTCTGGAACGAGGTCAAGGACCGCCTGGAGAAGCCCGGTTCCGGCCTGTCCGGCGGCCAGCAGCAGCGCCTCTGCATCGCCCGGGCCATCGCCGTGGAACCCCAGGTGATCCTGATGGACGAGCCCTGCTCCGCCCTGGACCCGATCTCCACCCTCGCGGTGGAGGACCTGATCAATGAGCTCAAGGACCAGTACACGGTGGTGATCGTGACCCACAATATGCAGCAGGCTGCACGGGTCTCGGACCGGACCGCGTTTTTCAACATCGCCGGAACCGGCAAGCCTGGCAAGCTGATCGAGTTCGCGGACACCGCCACCATCTTCAACAACCCCGGCCAGAAGGCCACGGAAGACTACGTCTCCGGCCGCTTCGGCTAATCCCCAGCCGCACCCCAGGCTCGCAAGCTCGCCGGGACCCCGGCGGCGTGGGCCCACCCACCGCACCCCAGGCTCGCAAGCTCGCCCGGGACCCTGGCGGCCGGGGGCCCATCGATTGCTCCAACAAAGTCCTTTTGGCAACCCGGAAGGGCGTCTTTGGAGCAATCGATGCGGCGTTTAAGGGCCGTTAGGAGCCGGCCAGCGGTGAGAGCGCCAGGCCCAGCACGAACGCCCCCGCTGCCGTGGCGGCAGGGGTGAGGACCCACAGGCCGAGGATCCGGATGACGAGCTTCCTGTTGGTGGTGGAGAAATGCTGGTTCTCGCCGGCCCCAAGCACGGCCGCGGTCACGGTGTGGGTGGTGGACACCGGCCAGTGCAGGGCGATGGCACCGACGAACAGCAGGGCCGCGCTCAGGATCTGTGCCACGGAACCGCGCAGGGGGTCGATCCGGGTGATCTTGTAGCCGATCGTGTGCGAGATCCGCCATCCGCCGAAGAGTGTTCCCGCGGTGATCATCACCGCGGACAGCAGCGCAACCCACACCGGGATCCCGCCGTCGGAGTAGCCGCCGGCCAGCAGCGCCAGCAGCAGGACTGCGCTGACCCGTTGTCCGTCCTGGAGCCCGTGGCCGAACGCCACCGCTCCTGCCGCGATGGCCTGGCTGCGGCGGAAGCGGGTGTTGACCACGTTGGGCTGGGCATAGCGGGCGGCCCAGGTGGCCGGGTAGACCAGCAGGAACGCGCCGCTGTACGCCACCAGCGGCGAGAGCAGCAGCGGCAGGACCACCTGGAACAGGAGCGACTGGTCCACGCCGCCCACCGCGCCGCCGCCCACCACGAGGCTGGCGAGTCCGGCGCCGGCCAGGCCGCCAACCAGGGCATGCGTGGAGGAGGACGGCATGCCCCGCCACCACATCAGGACGCCCCACGCGCACGCGCTCGCCAGGCCCGCCACCAGGATGGCCAGCCCGTTGGCGCCCCCCGGCAGGGTGATCCAGGCCTGGCTTACAGCCACCGCGAGGCCGGCGCTGAGCAGGGCGCCGAGGAAGTTGAAGAACGCGGCCAGCAGCACGGCGACGCTGGGGGTGAGGGCCCGGGTCCGGACCGCCACGGCAACGGAGTTTGAGACGTCACGGAAGCCGTTCAGGAAAGCAAACACCGCGGTCAGCAGGACCACCGCACCGAAGATGGCTGCTGTCACCTCAGGATTCCTTGACGATGATGCTGCCCACCTGGGTGGCGATGCGCCGCATGTCCTTGGTGACTTCCACGAGCTGGTTGGCAATGTCCCTGTTGCGCGAGTACTGCGCCCACTTCATCTCGGTGATCATGTCCGCCACCCACACCCGGTGGGTGCGTTCGGCGCGTTTGGCCAGCCGCAGGATCTCGATCCAGTAGTCCTCGAGGTCGTCGAGGTTATTGAGCCGGCGCATGGCGTCCACTGTCAGTTCGGCCTGGCGGCTGATGATCTCCAGCTGGTCCGCAGCCCGCCTGGGCAGCCGCTCAAGCTTGTAGAGGGCAACAAGTTCCGCTGCGGCGTCGAGCTTCTCGATCGCCTCGTTGAGGTAGCGGGAGAGCGCGTACATGTCTTCGCGGGGAAGCGGGTTCACGAAGCTGGTGCGCATGTGCGTGAGCAGTGCAAAGTGCAGCTCCGCGGATTTGGCCTCGTGGTTGTGCATGTCCTCCACGAGCTTGGCGTGCTCGGCGGCGGGGACGCCCAGGATCTCTTCGAGGGTGGTGGTGGCCAGGACGATCTGGCGTGCCATCTCCGAAAGGAGGTTCAGCCCGGCGGGCTCCTGGGGGAAAAGGCGCAGCTTCACGTGGTTACCGGTCTCCGGAGAAAGGTACTGGGATGGGCAGCGAGCCTGTGACTTGACCTCAGGCCGCAACTGACCATTACTCTACCGGGCAGGAACCGGCCGCCTGGAAAACGGCATGAAAATGGTGCCGAACCGGATACGCCTCTCGGCGGTAGGCCGCTCTAGGCGGCTAAATGTTGAAGCCCGGGGGTTTCGCGGCTCGGCACCAGTTTCAGTGTTCTACGTCGGCAGGCCCAAAGTCAACATTGACAGATCGGGCCTTGCAGGGTTCAGTCCAGCTCGCCCAGCCGCCACGCGTTGGCTGCATGTTCGAGGTCCTCGGCTGTCTTGACCAGCTGGTGGGAGTTGCGCGTGAGCTTGCTCGCGTGCGCTTCATTGCCGTGCTCGGCGCCGTCGGCGAGGGTGGCCTGGCCAAGCGCCACCACGCGGCAGAACGCAGCGGAACGTTCCAGCGCGACGTCGAACTCGCCGTCGAACGCTCCTGAGAGGATGGCGTCAGCCATGGTCCGCATTTCCTCTGCCCCCGGCGGCTCGGCTGCGCCGGCCACCACGTTGGAGACCTGGGCGGTGTCCTTGCCGGCCCGGAAGTAGACCGAGATCCGCTCGGGGTCCTGGACCGTTGCGGCCCGCAGCGCGTACAGCCGCCATAGGGCGCCCGGCAGCGACCGGGCCGGACTTTCGGCCCACATCTCAGCGATCGCTTCGAGGCCCTGTTCGTCCGCCAGCTTGACCAGCCGTTCGGTGATCACGGGGTCGTCGCTGTCCCGGCCGTGGCGTACCAGCGCCTGGGCAGCAAGGTGCGCCGCTTCGGAGACGCGCGCGGGATCCGCGCCGCCGGCAAACGGCTCAAAGTCGATGGGCGCGAAAGGCTTGGGCTTGTGGTGCCGGTTTGCTCCGCCGTAGTGACTGGGTCCTGTTTGCTCGCTCATGCCCCCACGCTACTCCTGTGCCCAGGGGGAATCGAGTACGGAATGGCAGGCAGCAGGTGGAGGCTGAAGCGGGGCAGCGGCCGGTTGCCGCCGGAAGAGTACGACGGCGGCACGGGCGTGCGTGCCGGACCATGCCCGGGCGTGGGGTACAGTATTTAACGTTCAGAAATGGACTGGGCTGATCGGTGTTTTGCACCGTCGGCTGGGGCCTTTAGCTCAGTTGGTAGAGCATCGGACTTTTAATCCGTGGGTCGTGGGTTCGATCCCCACAGGGCCCACTCTTGGAGAAGAGTGGGGAGTCCCCGGCATCCTGGTAACAGGGTGCCGGGGACTTTTCTTTGCCCGGTTGCCGCTGCTCCTTGGCGTGTTCGCACATCCTTCCCTTCGTGGCCGGGGAGGCGCGAACAAGGCGGGGCGTCAGTCGCCGTGTTCTGCCCGGTACACCGCCACCAGCGCGTTGGCGTGGCCGTGGCCCAGTCCGTGTTCGTTCTTCAGCCAGTTCACCTGTTCCAGGTGCTTAAGGCCCTTGACCCCGGCCAAGGCCGACATCCAGTGCTGGATCGGCTGCCCGTACTTGGCTTCGATGGACGGGAAGTAGGATTTCGGGCCTTTTGCCGGTTCACTCATGGGGACATTCCAGCACCGAAGCTCCGGGGCTGGCAACGGGCACAATGGGTACATGTCAAAAAGCAGCAACGGGCGGCTGCCGCGCCTTGAGGACGTGGCCGAGCTCGCGGGCGTATCGCACCAGACGGTTTCCCGGGTCATCAACAGCCACCCGAACGTCAGCAAAGCCACCCGGGAAAAGGTGGAAGCCGCCATCGCCGAGCTCGGCTACCGCCGGAACACGGCCGCGCGCAGCCTGGTGACACGGCGGTCGCAGACCATCGGCGTGCTGGGCAGCGAACTCTCCCAATACGGCCCGGCCAACACCCTCCTGGGAGTGGAGCAGGCAGCCCGGGACGCCGGCTACTTCGTCAGCATCGCAGCCCTCCGTTCGGTCAGCCGGGACGCCATCGTCGACGCCCTCCGGCACTTCACGGACCAGTCGGTGGACGGCATCGCCGTGCTGGTGCCGCATTCGGAAACCCTCCGGATCCTCGAGGAGTTCAACCCGGGCGTCCCTGTCGTGGCAGTCGGGTCCCTGGGCAACGATGCCGTCAGCGGCGCCATGGTGGACCAGAAACGCGGAGCCGAACTGGCCGTCGGGCATCTGATCGGGCAGGGGCACCGGCGGATCGGGCACATTGCCGGGCCCTCCGACTGGACTGACGGCGCCCTCCGCGCGGAGGGGTGGCGAGCTGCCCTTGACGCTGCCGGGCTGCCGCATGACCTCCTGCTGGAAGGCGACTGGAGCGCGGGCAGCGGCTACGGGATCGGCCGCCGGCTCGTCACCGAACGGACGGCCACGGCGCTGTTTGTGGGCAACGACCAGATGGCCCTTGGCCTCCTGCGCGCCTTCAACGAGGCCGGCGTCCGCGTCCCCGACGACGTCTCCGTGGTGGGGTTCGATGACCAGCCGGAGTCCGGGTACTTCACGCCGCCGCTCACCACCGTGCGCCAGGACTTCGAGGAACTCGGCCGCCGCTGCATGGACATCATGCTCAAGGAGATCGAGGCCGGAGCGCCGGTCAGCTCCACGGTGGTCACCCCCGAGCTGGTGCTGCGGGCGAGCACGGCGGCGCCGCCTGCAGGGCCCGCCTGACGATCCTGCCTGGTGCGGAAAACTATTTCTGGGAATTTTCCATGCAAGTGCATCCAAATCCGATGCTGCGCCGGTAGTAGGGGTGTAAGCAAAAATGCCCGCCAGGCGGGCCGATCAAGGAGAAGGACATGCGCAGAAGCATTTTCACAGCAGGCGCCGGCGCAGCGGCAATCGCGGCAGCAATCGCCCTGGCCGGTCCGGCCCAGGCCGCAGAGGGAGACGCCCAGCTGTCGGTGCTCCACGGAGTTCCGGGCCTGACAGTGGACGTCTGGGTCAACGGCGAACGTACCCTGGACGACTTCACCCCGGGCAGCCTGGCAGGCCCGCTGGCACTGCCGGCCGGTGCCTATGAACTGGCCATCACCGCCTCCGATGCCGCCGACGCCTCGGCCCCTGCCATCGGCCCGGTAACTGTCACGCTGGCTGCGAACGGCAACTACACCGCCGTCGCAAACCTGGACGCTGCCGGCAAGCCCACCGCGAACCTGTTCACCAACGATGTCTCGCAGATCGCGGCGGGCAAAGGGAAGCTGACGGTCCGGCACACTGCAGCGGCACCCGCCGTTGATGTCCTCGCAGGAGGCGCCGCCGTCGTGTCCAACCTGGCCAACCCCAATGAGCAGACCCTCACCCTTGACCCCGGGACCATCTCCGCGGCAGTGGCAGCCACCGGCACCACCACCCCGGTGATCGGCCCGGCCGATGTGACAGTGGCCGAAGGTACCCACACGGTTGTCTACGCGTGGGGCAGCCTTGCCGACAACAACCTCCAGCTGGCGGTGCAGACCATTGAAGGCCTGCACTCCGCACCCGGATCGGTGCCTGGTGCCCGTGACGGCTCAGCCGGAGTCTCAGCGGCCGGCCCCACCGTGCTCACGGTAGGCTTCGGCGCCGCAGCGCTGGTGCTGCTCCTCGGCGGCATCGGAATGGCACGCACCATCGCCGAACTGCGCGTCCGCAAGTAAGCCGGAGTCCGGCAACAGCACGGGCAGAGTTGCAGCAGGTCCGGCCGCCGGGAGAACCGGCGGCCGGACCACCGTCCGTACCAACCAACGGGGCAAGCACCTTAGGTGCCCGCCGGGGAAGGCCAGTCATGAAGCCAAGCACGACGACGGCAGGTAAGCCCCGCCGTCGTACGTCCGTTCAGTGGCGGGTTGCCGCCGCCGCGGCCGCGCTGCTGCTGACGGCCTGCGCCCCCGCGGCACCCTCCGTGCCGGCTGCTACGCCGACCGCGGCCACCAGCCCAAGCGCTGCGGGAGTGAGCCCCTCGCCCGAAACTACCGTCCCGGCCGACGTCCCGGCCGCAGCGACGGCACCCGCCGCAGTCCCGGTGCGGCCCGCGACGCTTCCGCCGCCGGCAGCGGCAGTGCCTGCGCCGACTTCGCTCCTGGTGGACGGGACATCCATCAACCTGTCCGTGGTGCCGGTAGGAGTGGCCGCCGAGGCAGCCATGGAAATCCCCGAATCGTTTGACCAGGCAGGTTGGTACCGGTTCGGCCCCGCGCCGGGAGCAGCAGCAGGAACCGCGGTGATCGCAGGTCACATCGACACCACGTCAGACCGCGCACCCCTGTCCCAGCTGAAGAACGTGGTGGCAGGAACCGCCATCCAGGTGGGGCGGCAGGACGCCCCACCGCTGGTTTACCGGGTGGTCAGCGTGGAACTGATGGCCAAGGACAGGTTCGATGGGGCCTCCCTGTTCCGCCGCGCCGGCCCGCATGAACTGAAAGTTGTCACCTGCGGTGGCAGGTGGCTGGACGAACGAATGGACTACAGCGACAATGTGATTGTCACCGCGGTCCTTGAGTGAGCGGTGACCCAGCCGTGGTTCTCGTTACCGACGCCGGGAAGGAGTCCAGCTTGGCACCTGCCAACCAGGCTTCTCCGGGATGGGAAGACGGACTGACTTCCGCGTTTGTGGCGGGCGACGAACGTGCCCTCGCCGCGGCCTACCGGGAGTTCGCTCCGCTGGTGCACACGCTGGCACTGCGTTCGCTGCGGGACCGCTCCGCCGCCGACGACATCACGCAGGAAGTCTTCATCCGGGTGTGGCGCTCGCGCAGTACCTTCAATGCCCAGATGGCGAGGCTCCCGGCATGGATCGTCGGGATCACCCGGAACGTCATCACCGACGCACAGTCCGCATCGGCCCGGGAAACCCGGAAAGTGATGGCTGCGGCTGAAGTCCGGGGACCGGGGGAAGTGGGGCCGGAGCCGGAAGCAGCCGAGGTCCTGGCCGACCGGCTCCTCCTGGACGGGGAACTGGACAGGCTGGGCGAGCCGCAGGGCTCCATCATGAAGCTGGCGTTCTACGACGACCTCACCCACGAGCAGATCTCGCGGAAACTGGACCTTCCCCTTGGTACGGTCAAGAGCCACATCCGCCGAAGCCTGTCCCACCTGAGAAACAGATTGGAGGTAGACCATGCCGCATCTTGATCCGGAAGAGTTGAGCCTCCTTGCCCTGTATGACGACTGGCAGGACGACGCCGGCAGGGAGCACCTGCGCAGCTGCGGCGAGTGCGCCGCGGACTTCGCAGCGCTCCGCCGTGCGGTGGACGCTGTGAAGACGGCGCCGGACCCCGGCAGCCTGGAGGCGCCGGGACCGCAGGTGTGGGCCGGCATCCACCGTGAACTGGGCCTGTCTCCGGCCTTGCTTGACGATCCGCTGACAGCTGCCCCGGACCTGGCCTGGGTTCCGGTGCAGGGACGGCCCGCGGGGCAGGTCCCGTCCTCGGAGGCGGCGCAGTCTCCGGAGCAGGCGCACCTGCGGGAACGGTCCCAGACGCGGGGGAGTGCGGCACCGCTGCACTCGGTTGCCGGGCCTTCTTCCAGCGGGCCTGCGGCTTCGGCCGCCCGACGCCGGACTGCGGCCTGGTGGCAGCGGCCAGGAACCTGGCTGGCTGCTGCAGCTGCGGCGGCTGTACTGGTGGTCTCCACCACGGTGTGGACGATGAACCGCGCGCCGGAACCGTTGGCGCAAGCCCAGCTCACACCGCTGGCCCAGCATTCGGCCACCGGTTCCGCGAAGGTTGTCCGGGCGTCTGACGGTTCCCGCACGCTGGAAGTGAAGCTGAGCAAGGACGAGGCCCAGGGCTACCAGGAGGTCTGGCTGATCGCCCCCGACCTCTCGAAGCTGGTCAGCCTGGGCATCATGGATGCGGACTCAGGGACGTTTGTGGTGCCGGCCGGCCTGGAGCTGGGCGAGTATCCCATTGTGGACGTCTCCGACGAGCCGGTGGACGGCAACCCGGCGCACTCGAGCGTCAGCATCGTCCGGGGGACCCTGAGTTCCTGAGTGGCTGGGTTCCTGAGTTCCTGACGGGCGTGGGCGCAGTGCCGTGCCGGGGGAGTGGCCGGGCGTCCTCAGCGGATTACAGTTGGGCCATGACGGCTGATGATGAGAAAGATCCTCCCGTGCCCGCCGACGTCGAGGGTGCCGTGCTTAGACGCGTTCACGACGGTCAGGTTTTGCCTGACCCTGATGACCCCGAGGACCCTGATGACCCCGAGGCGCCGGCCGAGGAGCAGAACGACTAGAGCCACCTGAGGCGAGGCGCTCGCCGGGCCGCCGGGGTTGGGGCTGTCCTCTCTGTTTGGCGGGTTCGGGCTTTTTCGGTCGATTCTCCCTGTACGCAGTGTCAGGATGACACCTTGGACCTCCCAAGCGAAGTGTCCGGAAAAGGCCTAGTGGGCCGTAGTCTGACGGTTCTGGACGGGCAGCCTGACGTCAGGTTGGGG
>CAWECX010000008.1:0-482591 GCA_963807805.1 uncultured Actinomycetota bacterium
TTTTCACTTTGCAAATCCGGGTTATTTTCCCGATATTCACTCCGCGGAACGAATCCGCCCATCAAAAAGTGAAGCTTTTCTTCATTTCTTGTGCTGTGCACATGAAGAATTGCTTCTCAAGTGAGGGGGTCTGTCACCACTCAGCGGCGGCGACTCAGAAAACATTACACGCTCCCCTCCGACCGTGCAAATCGGCCGAAAAGGAGCGTGCAATCGGGTCAGGCAACCCGCTACGGTACGAGGACTTCGACAGTTGCGAGGTTCTTCTTTCCGCGCCTGAGCAACAGGTACCGGCCGTGGAGCAATTCGGACTCGGCGATGACAGCTTCGGGATCGGAGACCTTCTCGTTGTTCACGTAAGCACCGCCCTCCCCGACCGTCCGCCGGGCGGCTGACTTGCTCTCGGACAGCCCCGACGCCACCAGAAGGTCCACAATCCCCAGGCCATCCACCTGAATCCGTGCGGCCGGCAGCTCAGAGGTGGCGGCTTCGAGCGTTGGCCTGTCCAGGGCGGACAGGTCTCCGTTGCCAAAAAGTGCGGCGGAGGCGGCGATGACTTTCCCGGTCGCATCCACACCGTGGACCAGGGAGGTCACCTCATAGGCAAGCTTTCGCTGGCCTTCCCGGGCGAAGGGACGCTCGGCCACGGCAACTTCCAGGGCGTCGATCTCGGCCTTGGTGAGGAAGGTGAAGACCTTCAGGCGGTCAATGACGTCGGCATCGGCAGTATTGAGCCAGAACTGGTAGAAGGCGTAGGGGCTGCACATGCCGGCGTCGAGCCATATGGCGTTGCCCTCGCTCTTACCGAACTTCGTGCCGTCCGAGTTGGTGATCAACGGTGTTCCCAGGGCATGGACCGACTTGCCCTCAACCTTGCGGATGAGTTCGGTGCCACTGGTCAGGTTGCCCCACTGGTCTGAACCACCGGTCTGGAGCATGCAGCCGTGGTCCCGGAAGAGCTGGAGGTAGTCCATCCCCTGCAGGATCTGGTAACTGAACTCCGTGTAGCTGATGCCTTCATCGGAGCTGAGGCGGGACGCGACTGCATCCTTGCGGAGCATGGTGCCAACGCGGTAGTGCTTGCCGATCTCCCGCAGGAAATCGATGGCACTGAGCGGGGCGGTCCAGTCGAGGTTGTTCACCATGCGCGCGGCATTGGCACCGTCGAAGCTGAGGAAGCGGCGGACCTGGGCCTGGAGGTACCCGACCCATTCCGAGACGGTGTCCTTGGTGTTCAGGGTGCGTTCCGCCGTCGGACGCGGGTCCCCGATCAGCCCGGTGGAACCGCCCACAAGGCCGAGGGGTTTGTGCCCGGCAAGCTGCAGCCGGCGCATCACCAGCAGCTGTACCAGGTTCCCCAGGTGCAGGCTGGGCGCGGTGGGATCGAATCCGCAGTAATAGGTGACCGGCTCGCCGGCGAGGAGCTTCTCAAGCTCGGCTTCGTCGGTGGAAACGTGGACCAGGCCACGCCACTTCAGCTCCTGCCAGATGTTGGCGAAGGTGGGGTCGTTCTGCTGGGATTGGAGATCGTTGAGTTCTGACACGACTTCTAAGTTAGCAGGATTGGCGGTCACCGGCGCCGGATGACCGGCGCGGGTGACCGCCAAGCACACAGGCCCGCAGACTCAGCGTTCAATGCCGGCGGGGATGCCTTCGGATGCAATCAGCCGCAGGCGCTGGGTGGGACGGGTCATGGCGACATACAGATCCCCCACCCGCCCGTGCTCGTGGTTCAGCATGGTGGCCGGTTCCAGCACCACGACACCGTCAAACTCCAGGCCCTTGGCGTCACGCGGGCTGATGACCACGATGTCCTGTTCGTAGCTTCCTGCGCCGGTACCGATGCGCCGGCCGTACACGGAACGTAGTGCCGCGGCGGACTTCGGCAGGAGGTCACCGTCGGCAATGACGGCCAGCAGGCCGCCGTCGAGCGCTTCCAGTTCCTCAGGCAGGACCTCGACGAGACGGCTGACGACGTCCCCGGACTCCACCTTGTCGATGACCGGAGACCAGCGGCCCTCGCGGACCGCTTTCGGAGCCGAGACCACGAGCCCTGCGGCGTTGGCCATCCGGGCTGCGGCCTCTGCGATCTGCGACGGCGTCCGGTAGTTGACCGTCAGTTCCTCCAGCTGCCAGCGGTCCCCGAACATCGGGCCGAGGGCGCCCTGCCAGGAGTTGGCGCCGGCCACCGAACTGGTCTGGGCGATATCGCCCACGATGGTGAACGACTTCAGCGGGCAACGGCGCACGAGCAGCCGCCACTGCATGGGCGACAGTTCCTGGGCCTCGTCCACCACAATGTGGCCAAAAGCCCAGGTCCGGTCCGTGGTGGCACGTTCGGCCGCGGTGAGCCTCGCCTCGCGCTCCTCGTTCTGCTCCACCAGTTCCTCTGCGGACACCAGGACGTCAACCCCGGCAGTCTCCATGTTCACCAGGGTCTGCTTGGCGTTGGCGAGGTCGCGGGCGCGGTCGTGCTCCTGCTGCGCGAGGCCGCGCCCGGCAGCCGGGTCAAGCTCGCCGAGCAGTTCCGCCGCTTCGTCCAGGAGCGGGACGTCGGATTCTGTCCAGGGGGCATCCGCCGGGCGAAGCAGCAGGGCCCGTTCGGCCGGCGTCAGGTGCGGCGTGCAAACCTCCAGGATGGCCGGCTTGCTGAACAGTTCGCTGATGAGCTTCTCCGGCGTCATGGGCATCCAGCACAGGTTCAGTGCGATCCGGACATCCCTGGCCGTCCGGACGTCCTCGGCCAGGTAGGAGCGGTCGGCATTGTTCCCGAGGCTGCCGGCCTCCACCAGGTCCGTCATCTGCTCGGTCAGCTCGCGCAGCAGGATCTTGACGAACGTCACCCGCGCCTCGTTGTAGGGCTTCCCGGTGGAGCGCGCGCGTTCGCGGGCGCGCCGGACCTGGCGGGGGGTCAGCAGGAGCTTGCGCCCATCAACGTCCAGGACGCGGTCCTCAGCCGGGACGCGCTGCCGGTTGGAGACGGCGTTGGCCACGACGTCGGCCATGTCCAGCCGGCCCTTGATGGCAGCGACCTCGGCTTCAGGCTCGGCCACGGCATGTATCCCGGGCATCAGACGGCCGAGGCTGGCCATTACCACGCCGGTCTCGCCGAGCGAGGGCAGCACCCTTTCGATGTACTTCATGAACGACGACGAGGGGCCCACCAGCAGCACACCGGCGGTCTTCAGCCGGTCCCGGTGGGTGTACAACAGGTACGCGGCGCGGTGCAGTGCCACCGCGGTCTTGCCGGTGCCCGGTCCGCCCTGGACCACCAGCGCGCCGGAGATGGAGGAGCGGATGATGCGGTCCTGTTCGGACTGGATGGTGCCCACGATGTCGGACATGCGCCCGGTGCGTTTGGAGTCCAGGGCGGCCAGCAGTGCGCCTTCGCCCTGCAGTGAGGCGTTGTCGGCGAGCATGTCGGCATCCAGGACGTCGTCCTCGATGGCCTTGACTTCCCGCCCCTGCAGGATCAGGTGCCGGCGGCGCCGGACGCCCTGCCGGTCGAAGGCGGTGGCCTGGTAGAAGTGGCCGGCCTCAGGGGCCCGCCAGTCCACCATCAGGCGCTGCAGGTCATCGGTGGTGAGTCCGATTCGTCCGATGTACTGCGCTTCACCGGAATCAAGGTCCAGCCGCCCGAACACCAGGCGGTCGTCGACGGCGTCCAGCTGGGCCAGCCGGTCCTCATAGAGCGCGGCGAAGGCGTCGCGCTCGGAAACATTCTGCATGGTTCCCACGGCACCGGCCCGGCGGACCTGTGCCAACTGCTTGCGCTTTTCGTCGCGGAGCTCTTCGAGCCGCGCATACAGACCAGCAACATAGTCCCGTTCGTGGGCCAAATCGGCGTCGAGCATTAAACGTTCCCCTATCGCAAAAGACAGACCGTCCATTCTACAACCATTTCAGTTAACGCGACTGAAACGTGGCCGGGCGCGGCTTTGCGGGCTTATAGCGGGAAACCGTGGGCTCGCCCGGCAGCCAGAACCGCCACGGATAGGCTTCGGTTCCGCCGTCGCCGGAGACGCCCACCCGGGGGCCTGAACTGAAAACCGCTGCCGGCTCAGCCGGCAACTGCAGCCTGAAGGGTTCGCTGAGGGCATCCCTTCCGCTGTCGGCCGTGGTCAGCGCCAGCGCGGTGGCAAGCCTTGCCGGACCGCTGGCAAGGTCCAGGAGCTGATTTCGACGTCGGCCGCCGGACCATGGCCAGCTGCTGCCCCTCCACCACTTCCCCCGCCCGGAGCAGGACGGCTGAGGCAGAGTTTTCCGGTCCGCAGACGATGTTGGCGCAGTAGTGCATGCCGTACGTGAAGTAGACGTAGAGATGGCCGGCCGGACCGAACATGGGGGCGTTCCGTCTGGTGGGACCACGGAACGTGTGCGATCCGGGATCGGGGTGCAGGGAACCGCCGGGGCCCATGTAGGCCTCGACCTCGGTGATGCGCACGGCCACCGTCCCCTCATGGCTGCTATGGCTCAGGACGGCACCCAGCAGCTGCGGTGCGATCCGCCGGGCGTCGCCGGACAGCACCTCGCGCAGGTGCTGTGCATCGTTCGGGGGCAGGCGTGCGGTCATGCTCCCGACTTTACCCAAGCGCCCACGGCCGTGTCCGATTTCCGCTAGCAGACGCTCCGTGGGGCTGGCAGGATGGAGGGCATGGACTTCTGGCAGCGCTACCGTGCCATCGACGCGCGGGACACCCGTTTCGACGGGCAGTTCTATACCGCCGTGCGCACCACGGGAATCTATTGCCGGCCGTCCTGCCCTGCCCGGACGCCCAAGGCCACCAACGTCACTTTCTACGAAACCTCCGCTGCAGCCCACGAGGCCGGCTACCGGGCCTGCAAGCGCTGCCTTCCCGAAGCGGTACCGGGGACGCCGGCATGGAACGTACGCCAGGACCTCGCCGGCCGCGCCATGCGCCTGATCAACGACGGCGTCATCAACAGGGAAGGGGTGGAGGGCCTGGCTGCCCGGCTGGGCTACTCGGCGCGCCAGCTGAACCGCATCCTCAGCCACGAGCTCGGCGCCGGCCCGCTGTCCCTGGCCCGGGCCAGCCGCGCCCAGACCGCACGCACCCTGCTGGTTTCCACCGGCATGAAGCTCGCGGACATCGCCTTCGCGTCCGGCTTCAGCAGTGTCCGGCAGTTCAACGACACCATGGTGGAAGTTTTCGCCATGACTCCGACAGCGGTGCGCTCCACGGGGCGCAACCATCCGCCGGGCACAGCGGCCACGGCCCTGACGCTGACCCTGCCGTACCGCGAACCCTTTGACCCGGGCGTCTTTGCCTTCCTCGCGGTGCGTGCCATCCCGGGCATTGAGGCGGGGACACCGACGTCGTATGCCCGGACCCTGCGGCTTCCCCATGGCGATGCCCGCTTCAGTGTGGAGTACGACGCCGGCGCGCCGGGGCGGCCGCTGACGCTCACCATCGGCGCGGTGGACCTCCGCGACCTGCCCGCACTGCTGAGCAGGGTGCGGCGGCTGTTTGACCTCGACGCCGACCCGGTGGCGATCGACACTGCTTTGGCCGAGGATCCCCGGCTTGCCGGTCCGGTTGCCGCGGCCCCCGGCATTCGGCTCCCGGGAGCGGTGGATCCGCAGGAACTGCTGGTCCGGGCCATGGTGGGGCAGCAGATCACCGTGGCCGCAGCCCGGACGGCGCTGACGCAGCTGGCTGCTGCCGGCCGCCCCAGCCTCATGCCCGGTGACGGCCTGGACCGGCTCTTTCCGACACCCGCCGAGATCGCTGGGGCCGGACATCTCCTGCTGCGCGGTCCGCGGCGGCGCATTGATGCCCTGCGGGCCGCAGCTGCGGCCCTCGCCGGCGGGCGCCTGGACTTCGGCTATGGTGATGACTTTCCGGGCCTGGAAGGCAAGCTGCTCCCCCTTCCGGGCATAGGCCCGTGGACGGTGGGGTACGTGGCAATGCGTGTGCTCGGCGCTCCGGACGTCTTCCTGGCACATGACGCGGCGGTTCGGAACGGAATCCGGGCGCTCGGACCGCCCACTGCGGTTGGGGGCCGTCCGCTGGGCGCCCCCGGCGCCGCGGCCAGCCCTGACTTCCGGGAGGTCAGCCCGTGGCGGTCCTACGCCACGATGCATTTGTGGCGTGCAGCTGCGGCACCGAAAGCCGCATTGCGCGGACAATCCGTTCCAAAGAAAGTGATGCCATGAAAGCCCAGTTGTTAGTGATGTCCACCCCGGACGGCCCGTTCACCATCCTTGCCCGGGAAGGCACCGTCCTGGCGTCCGGCTGGACCTCGGGCCCCGGCGCGCTGACGGGACAGATCCACCCTGATCTCCGCCCGGCCGGTTTCGAGACCGTCACAGATTTAGGGCTTATCTCACGGGCAGTGGAGGACTTCTATGCCGGGGACCCGGTGCCTGCGATGGCCGTTCCGGTGCAGCAAAAGTCCGGGCCGTTCCGTTCGCACGCGTGGGACATGCTGAGGACGGTGCGTCCAGGGTCCCCGGTGACCTACACCGAGTACGCCGAACTGTCCGGAAATGCCAAGGCCGTCCGTGCCGCTGCCAGTGCCTGCGCGTTCAACGCAGCCGCTCTGTTTGTGCCGTGCCACCGCGTCATCCGGACTGACGGATCCTTGGGCGGTTTCCGGTGGGGCCTTGCCATCAAAGAGAGCCTTCTGGAGCGGGAGGCAAGGGAAAGCCTGCCCGTCCGCGCAGCCGGGTAGCGCCTACCTCACTGCCGGCGCACCCGAGGGCCACGGCAGCAGTTCCGGGAGGTTGACTCCGTCTGCCGCGGCCGAGGCCCGAAGGCTGCCCAGCGACGGTTCCCTGCCAGCCAGCCAGGCTGCAATGTCGGTAACCATGCCGCTGATGACGATCGACCGGCTACCGCTGCCAAGGGTGCGCCGCGGAAGGCCAAGCGGCTGCAGCACGAGCCTGTCCCCCGGTCCTACACGGGCTGCGAGGAAGTCGAAGAGGTGCTCGCAGAAGGGTCGGCTCCACGTTTCCGGACCGACGCCAGTGTTGAGGTCAGCGGTGTGGATCACCAGTTCGCGCCACAGCGCAAGGCCGCCGTCGAGCACCACGCCGCCGCGGTATGCGATGGGAACCTGCCAGCCAAGCCCGTCCCCGAGCGAATCGAAGGCCGTCAGTGCCCGGCCCAGACCTGCCCGCAGTTCAGCCTTGTGCGTACGGGCGTCATGGCCCGCCGCCATCCCGATGGCCCTGTCCCGCCCCTCCTGGCCGCCGTCGTACAGCTCGATGGTTTGGCCGCGGGCGGCGAACTCCAGTTGCCGTGCCATGGCGTTGGAAATGCCGGCGAGGTGCGCCAGGACGTGTCCGCGGGTCCACCCAGGCAGGGCAGACGGCGCTGTGACGTCGGCGTCGGTGAATGTTGAGGTGGTGGACACCGCGAGGTCAGCGGCTTCGTGCAGTTCGGCGAGGAGGTCGGCCGGCGCGGGAGCGGTCATGGCGCCATCCTCACTGAGCGGAATGGCCTCCGGCCCGTACCGGTGGCGGATGTGCCGGCGGTCGTGGCTGGCCTGCCAGAACTCGAATTCGGCGGGCTGGACCGCATAGAGCTGCCACTGCGGATTGGTGCTGCCGTCCGCGGCCGGCCTCGCCTGCCAGTCTGCCTCCGAGGCACCGGCGGAGAGCTCCACCACCGGGCCGGCCACCCTGACCTGCCTGCCCTGCTGCGGCCAGAAGAAGTTCAGGGCCGCTTTCGGGTTGGCGGTCAGCTCCCGGCCCTTCCGCGAGGTGCGGGACGTGGCGAAGTGCCAGCCGTCGTCGTCGATGTCCTTCAGGATCAGCATCCGGGCTGAGGGCTGTCCGTGGCCGTCAGCCGTGGCCAGGCTGAACGCGTGGGGCTGCGGCACGCCGGCAGCCAAGGCTTCCTGCAGCCACTGCTTGAACAGCGCAACCGGATCCGCCGGGGCTTCGGTGGGATCGAATCCCGGCAGCTCGGCGGGAAAATCGGGCAGGGCGCGCAGTGTGCGGCGGAAGGCGTCACTCATGGCGCAATGGTAGCGGGGGCACCCGGCGGCTTAACGCACGTCGGCCAATAATCCGCGTCAGGTCCCCACCGGCACCCTGCCGGTGGGGCCCTTCGCGTGATGGTCAGTTCGCGTACTCCCTGACCGCTGCCAGTTCGGCTTCCAGCGCAACCAGCTGGCGTTCGACGGCGGCGGGTGCAGTGCCGCCCTGGGAGTTGCGGCTGTTGAGCGAGCCCTCCGTGGACAGGACCGTGCGGACCTCCGGCGTCAGGTGCTCCGAGATGGCGGCGTATTCCTCGTCCGTCAGGTCCCACAGCTCCACGTCGCGGCTTTCGGCCTGCTTGACGGCCGCGCCGGAGAGCTCGTGCGCCTCCCGGAACGGCACGCCCTGGCGGACCAGCCATTCGGCAATGTCCGTGGCCAGCGCGAAGCCCTGGGGAGCCAGCGACTCCATCCGCTCCGTGTTGAACTTCAGCGTCGCGATCATGCCCGAGACAGCCGGGAGCAGCAGCTCCAGGGTGTCTGCGGCGTCGAAGACCGGCTCCTTGTCCTCCTGCAGGTCGCGGTTGTACGCGAGCGGCAGGCCCTTGAGCGTGGCCAGCAGCCCGGTCAGGTTGCCGATCAGGCGTCCTGCCTTGCCGCGGGCCAGCTCCGCCACGTCAGGGTTCTTCTTCTGCGGCATGATCGAGGACCCGGTGGAGTAGGAATCATGCAGGGTGACGAATGAGAACTCCTTCGTGGCCCACAGGATCACTTCCTCCGAGACCCGGGACAGATCCACGCCGATCATGGCGGTAACCCAGGCGAACTCGGCAAAGACGTCGCGGGAAGCGGTGCCGTCGATCGAGTTGTGGGTGGCGGAGAAGAAACCCAGGTCCGCCGCCACAGCTTCCGGGTCCAGGCCGAGGGAGGAACCTGCGAGGGCACCTGACCCGTACGGGGAAACGCCGGCACGCTTGTCCCAGTCGGCCAGCCGCTGCACGTCGCGCAGCAACGCCCAGGCGTGGGCCAGCAGGTGGTGGCTGAGCAGGACCGGCTGCGCGTGCTGCAGGTGGGTCCGGCCGGGCATGGCCACACCCTGGTGCGCCTTCGCCTGGTCCACCAGCGCTTCGATCGTTGCCAGCACGCCGCGGGCAATGATCCGGGCGTGGTCACGCAGGAACATGCGGCCGAGGGTGGCCACCTGGTCATTGCGGGACCGCCCGGCGCGGAGCTTGCCGCCGAGCTGGGTGCCGGCGCGCTCGATCAGGCCGCGTTCCAGTGACCCGTGCACGTCCTCATCGGAGTCCGCCGGCAGGTACGCGCCGGAGGCGACGTCCTCGTCCAGCCGCGTCAGGGCAGCGAGCATGCCTTCGAGCTCGGCGTCGTCCAGCAGCCCGGCCTTGTGCAGCACGCGGGCGTGCGCTGTGGAGCCGGCGATGTCGTAGCGGGCCAGCCGCCAGTCAAAGTGCGTGGACTTGCTCAGTGCCGCGAGTGCATCTGCGGGGCCGCCGGCGAAGCGGCCGCCCCACAGGGCGCCGGTGTTCGTTGCCTCGGATTTCGGGGTGTCGACAGGCTCAGCCACAGGGCTACTGTCCTGCGACGCGGATATCGCGGCCGGAGGCAACCTTGGCGGACATGCCCCACAGCTCAATGAAGCCGCGTGCCATCGACTGGTCGAACGTGTCGCCGGTGTCGTAGGTGGCGAGGTCGAAGTCGTACAGCGAGGTGTCGGAGCGGCGTCCGTTGACCACGGCCTGGCCACCGTGCAGGGTCATGCGGATGTCACCGGAGACGTACTTCTGGGTGTCCTCAATGAAGGCATCCAGGGAGCGCTTGAGCGGGGAGAACCACTGGCCGTCGTAGACCAGTTCTGCCCAGCGCTGGCCGACGGTCGCCTTGAAGCGGGCCTGCTCGCGCTCCACGGTGATGTCCTCGA
The DNA here is from genome assembly GCA_963807805.1 of uncultured Actinomycetota bacterium. GTDB lineage: Bacteria > Actinomycetota > Actinomycetes > Actinomycetales > Micrococcaceae > Arthrobacter. The sequence continues at coordinate 9,884 of CAWECX010000008.1, forward strand.
GGTGCTTGTGTGCCGTGATCAGCGCCATGGCGCCCGGGGCTTCGTAGATTTCGCGGGACTTGATGCCCACGAGGCGGTCCTCGACGACGTCGATCCGGCCGACACCCTGGGCGCCTGCGCGGCGGTTGAGTTCCTTGATGGCCTGCAGCGGGGTGACCTTGACGCCGTCGATCGCTACGGGGATGCCTGCTTCGAACGTGATGGTGACTTCATCCGGTGCCGGCGGGAATTCCGGGGTGGCGGTGTAGTCGTAGATGTCCTTGGTGGGGGCGTTCCAGATGTCTTCGAGGTAGCCGGTTTCGACGGCGCGGCCCCAGACGTTCTGGTCGATCGAGTACGGGTTCTTCTTGGTGGTCTCGATCGGCAGTCCCTTTTCCTCGGCGAAGGCGATGGCCTTGTCGCGGGTCAGTGCGAGGTCGCGGACCGGGGCGATGCACTTCAGGTCCGGGCCGAGGGTCTGGATGCCCACTTCGAAACGCACCTGGTCGTTGCCCTTGCCGGTGCAGCCGTGGGCTACCGTGGTGGCGCCGAATTCGCGGGCGGCCTTGACCAGGTGCTTGACGATCACCGGACGGGAGATGGCGGAGACCAGCGGGTAGTGGCCCTGGTAGAGGCCATTGGCCTTCAGCGTGGGCATGCAGTACTCGTTGGCGAATTCATCGGACGCGTCTGCCACGTAGGCTTCGACGGCGCCGCAGCCGAGGGCACGCTGGCGGATGGTCTCCAGCGACTCGCCGCCCTGTCCGACGTCCACCGCCACGGCGATGACCTCGGCACCGGTGGCTTCACCGATCCAGCCGATGGCTACGGAAGTATCCAGGCCACCGGAGTAGGCCAGAACAATACGCTCAGTCACGTCAAATGCTCCTTATGTTGGGGGTTGTGTTGTTGAAGAATTGGTTAGGGAAAGCCTGTCACACCTTGTGGCAGGCTGCCGGGTTTACTGCCCGCCGGCTTCCTCAGCCAGCTGGAGGAAGCGGACAGCCAGGTCCTGGCCGCCCTGGGGATCCCGGGAAACCAGCAGCACGGTGTCGTCCCCGGCGATGGTCCCCAGGATGGAGGGCATCACCGAGTGGTCGATGGCAAGGGCCAGGAAGTTCGCGGCCCCCGGCGGTGTCCGGAGTACCGCGATGTTGGCCGAAGCTTCCGCCGTGACCAGCAGTTCACTGCAGAGCCGGGCCAGCCTGGCATCGAGGATCTCCTGGCTCACACCGCTTTTGGCAGCCCGCTCGCCGCCCTCGCCGGGGACAGCGTAGACCAGGACGCCTTCCTTGCCCCTGACCCGGACTGCGCCGAGCTCCACGAGGTCCCGGGACAGCGTGGCCTGGGTGACCTGGACGCCGTCGTCCGCCAGCAACGCCGCGAGCTCCGCCTGGGAGCGCACCGATTCACCCGTCAGGATGGCGGTGATGCGCGCCTGGCGGGCCCTCTTGGTGGCCGGGCTGGAACCCGGCACCGACGGGTTGGTGGACACTAGAACGTGCTCTCCCCGGTGCCTTCAACCGGAGAAAGGCCATCGACGAATGCCAGGCCTGACCGGTGCATGAGCCACGCCATCAGGGCTTTCTGGGCGTGCAGGCGGTTCTCGGCCTCGTCCCACACGATCGACTGCGGACCGTCGATGACTCCCGCGGAGATCTCGTAGCCACGGTAGGCCGGCAGGCAGTGAAGCACGACGGCGTCATCCGCGGCCTGAGCCATGGCTGCCTCGTCCACGGCGTACTCCCGGAAGAGCCGCATCCGGGCTTCCTTCTCGGCTTCCTGGCCCATGGAGACCCAGGTGTCCGTGGCGACGACGTCGGCTCCCTTGAGGGCCGCTGCGGCATCGGTGGTGATGAGCACCGACCCGCCGGTCTGGGCGGCGCGTTCCTCGGCAGCGGCTACGATCTCCGCGGCCGGGAGGTAGCCTTCGGGGCCGGCAATGCGGACATGCATCCCCGCCGTGACGCCGGCCAGCAGGTAGGAGTTGGCCATGTTGTTGGCGGCGTCGCCGAGGTAGGCCATGGTCAAGCCCGCCAGTTCGCCCTTGTGCTCCTTGACGGCAAGCAGGTCCGCGAGGAGCTGGCACGGGTGGTAGTCATCGCACAGGGCGTTGATGACCGGCACCTTGGAGTTTTCCGCCATGGCCACCAGGCCCGAGTGGGCACCGGTACGCCACACGATGGTGGAGACCATGCGTTCGAGGACCTTGGCGGTGTCCTCCACCGATTCCTTGTGGCCGATCTGTGCCTCACCCGGGTTGATGATCAGCGCATTGCCGCCCATGTCCGCGATGCCGGTGGCGAAGGACACCCGGGTACGCGTGGAGGTTTTGTCGAAGATGACAGCCACGGTCTTGCGGCCGTTACCGTCCGCGGCGTAGGGCTGCACGCTGTAGGGCGCGGCCTTCATCCGTACGGCGAGGTCCAGCACTTCGGCCTGCTCAGCCGGGGTGAGGTCCGTGTCCTTCAGGAAGTGGCGGGTAGTGCCGGCGTTGCCGGCAGGAGCTGCTACGGGGGTCACTGCGCGTCCTTAGCTGTCTGGAGGATCGCCGGGAGTGCGGCGAGGAAGGCACCGGCCTGGTCGGTGGTGAGGACCAGTGGCGGGGCCAGGCGGATGGTGCGCGGCCCGGGGCTGTTGACGATGAACCCTGCATCCAGTCCGGCGGCGACCACCGACGGTGCAATCTCGGCATCAAGGTCGAAGCCGATCAGCAGGCCTTCGCCGCGGACTTCGGTGACGCCGTCGACGGCGGCGAGGCCGCTGCGGAGGTAGTCCCCCACGGCCGCCACGTTATCCAGCACCCGCTGGCTTTCGATCGCATGCAGCGTCGCCAGCGCGGCCGCCGTCGCCACCGGGTTGCCGCCGAAGGTGGTGCCGTGCTGGCCCGCAGTCAGCAGCGAGGAGACCCGCTCCCCGAACGTGATGAGCGCGCCGATCGGGAAACCGCCGCCCAGGCCCTTGGCCAGCGTCACGGCATCCGGCACGATTCCGGCGTCCTCGCTGGCGAGCCATTTGCCGGTCCGGCCGATGCCGGTCTGGACCTCGTCGAGGATCAGCAGGGCACCTGCTTTGGTTGTTGCTTCGCGGGCTGCGCGCAGGTAGCCGGCGGGGAGGGGCCGGACTCCGGCCTCGCCCTGGATGGGCTCCAGGAAGACGGCAGCCACGCTCTCGTCGATGGCCGCTTCGAGGGCGGCGACGTCACCGAACGGGATATGGACCACACCGCCGGGCAGCGGCTCGAACGGTGCCCGGTAGGCTTCCTTGGCGGTGAGGGCCAGGGCGCCCATGGTGCGCCCGTGGAAGGCCCCTTCCAGGGCAATGATCCTGGTCCGGGGCGCGCCGTCGGGACCGGTGGCATTGCGCCGCGCCAGCTTGAAGGCGGCTTCGACTGCCTCCGTGCCGGAGTTCGCGAAGAACACCTTGGAGCCTGCCGGGGCCTGCGTGAGGGACAGCAGCTTTTCTGCCAGCGCAATCTGGGTGGGGCTGGTGAAGAAGTTGGACACGTGCCCGAGGGTGGCCAGCTGGCTGGAAATCACGGACGTGACAAAGGGATTGGCGTGGCCCAGGGCATTGACGGCAATCCCGCCGAGCAGGTCCAGGTACTCCTTGCCGTCGGCGTCCCACACCAGGCACCCGGCACCGCGGACCAGGACGCGCTGCGGGGTGCCAAAGACGCCCATCAGGGATGTGGAGTAGCGGGCAAGCCACTCAGCGCCGCTGGTGTGGCCAACGAGGGCGCTGGCGGAGGCCTGGCTCAGTTCAGTCTCGGTCATGATGCAGTCGTTTCTTCGTCGGGGACCACCTGCGTGCCGATGCCGGCGGTGGTGAAGGTTTCCAGGAGCATCGAGTGCGGCAGCCTGCCGTCCACGATGTGTGCGCGTTCCACTCCCCCGTCAATGGCCTTCAGGCATGCTTCCATCTTGGGGATCATCCCGGATTCCAGCGACGGCAGCAGCTGGCGCAGTTCGGACGCCGTGAGCGAGGAAATGAGGGAGGACCTGTCCGGCCAGTTGGCGTAGAGGCCTTCGACGTCGGTGAGGATCACCAGTTTGGATGCCCCGAGGGCTTCGGCCACGGCAGCCGCCGCGGTGTCGGCGTTAACGTTGAGGACCTGCCCGGTGGTCTGGACCTCTCCGGCGGCTGTCTCGCCGTCTGACTCGATCTCCGGGGCCACGGTGGAGATGACGGGGATCCGGCCGGCGGCCAGGATGTCCAGGATGCCTTCCGGGTTGACGCCCACCACTTCGCCCACCAGGCCGAGGTCCACTTCTTCGCCGTCAATGACAGTGCCGGTCCGGACTGCCTGGAGCAGGCCGCCGTCTTCGCCGGACATACCCACGGCGTAGGGGCCGTGGGAGTTGATCAGGCCCACCAGTTCGCGGCCCACCTGGCCGGTAAGGACCATCCGGACCACGTCCATGGCTTCGGGCGTGGTGACACGGAGGCCGCCCTTGAACTCGGACTCGATGCCAAGACGGGCCAGCATGGAGTTGATCTGGGGACCGCCGCCGTGGACCACCACCGGGTGGATGCCCACATGGTGCAGGAACACCACGTCTTCGGCGAACGCACGGCGCAGGTCGTCGTTGACCATGGCGTTGCCGCCGTATTTGATCACCATGGTGCTGCCGGCGAAGCGCTGGATCCAGGGCAGTGCCTCGATCAGCGTGCCGGCCTTGCTTTGGGCATCACGCATGGATGTGGTCTCGCGGGTCTGGGTGTTCATGCCGAGGTATCTCCAGGGTGGCTGGTTGATGAGCCCAATGATCGGGCGTGCGGGCTAGCTCGAGTAGGCGCTGTTCTCGTGGACGTAGTCGTGCGTGAGGTCGTTGGTCCAGATGGTGGCGTCGGCGTCGCCGGACGCGAGGTCGATCTCCACCAGCACTTCGCGGGGTTCCAGGTCCACCAGGTTGCGGTCGTCGCCGATGCTGCCGTTCCGGCAGATCTGGATGCCGTTGATGGCGACGTTGAGCTGGTCCGGTTCGAAGACGGCGTCCGTGGTTCCCACAGCGGAGAGGACACGGCCCCAGTTGGGATCCTTGCCGAAGATCGCCGCCTTGAAGAGGTTGGAGCGCGCAACGGAGCGGCTGACCGTTTCGGCATCCCGCTCGCTGGCAGCGTTGAACGTGCGGATGGCGATGTCGTGGCTCGCGCCTTCGGCGTCCCCGATCAGCTTCCGTGCCAGCTCGGCGCACACCTGGGTCAGGCCGGCGCCGAAGGCCTCCGCGGACGGGACGGCCCCGGAAGCACCCGAGGCCAGCAGCACCACGGTGTCGTTGGTGGACATGCAGCCGTCTGAGTCTGCGCGGTCGAAGGTGACGCGCGTGGCGTCGCGGAGGACGACGTCGAGCATTTCCGCTTCGACGGCGGCGTCGGTGGTGAGGACCACCAGCATGGTGGCCAGGCCGGGTGCCAGCATGCCTGCGCCCTTGGCGATGCCGCCGATGGTGAACTCCTGGCCATCGGCATCGGTGCCGATGAACAGTGCGGCCTTGGGCACCGAATCGGTGGTCATGATGGCGTTGGCCGCCTCAGGGCCACCCTCGGCGCTGAGCGCCGCCGAGGCAGCCTCGATGCCCGGAAGAATCTTGTCCATGGGCAGCTGTTCGCCGATCAGGCCGGTGGAACAGACAAATACATCGGTGGCCGAAATACCCAGCACGTTGGCGACTTTCTCGGCAGTGCTGTGGGTGTTCTGGAATCCCTGGGGCCCTGTGCAGGCGTTGGCGCCGCCCGAGTTAAGGATCACGGCGTCCACGCGGCCGTCCGAGACCACCTGGCGGGACCAGTGGACCGGCGCCGCTGCCACGCGGTTGCTGGTGAAGACCGCGGCGGCGCTCTTGGACGGGCCGTCGTTGACGACCAGTGCGAGGTCCGGCTTACCGGAGGCCTTCAGGCCGGCGGTGACCCCGGCTGCCCGGAATCCCAGGGGGGCGGTAACGGTCACGGTGCAACTCCCTGCAGGTTGAGGCCGGCGGTTTCCGCCAGGCCAAGTGCGATGTTCATGGACTGCACGGCGCCGCCGGCAGTTCCCTTGGTGAGGTTATCAATGACGCAGGTCACGATGACGCGGCCGGTGTGCGGATCAAAGGCCAGCTGCATGGCAGCGTGGTTGGAGCCCTGGACAGACTTGGTGGCCGGCCACTGGCCCTCAGGCAGCAGGTGCACAAAGGGCTCGTCGTCGTAGGCCTCCGCCCATGCCTGCCGGAGGTCTGCCGCAGTGGTGCCCGGCTTGACCTTGGCAGTGGCCGTGGTGAGGATCCCGCGGCTCATCGGTGCAAGCGTGGGGGTAAAGGAGACGGTGACGCTGGCGCCGGCTGCCTTTGAGAGGCCCTGCTCGATCTCGGGGGTGTGCCGGTGGCCGCCGCCCACACCGTAGGGGCTCATGGAGCCCATCACCTCGGCGCCGATGAGGTTGACCTTCGCCGCCTTGCCCGCTCCGGAGGTGCCGGAGGCTGAGACGATGACGACGTCGTCGGGCTGGAGCAGGTTGGCCGCGAACCCGGGCGTCAGGGCCAGCAGGGCCGACGTCGGGTAGCAGCCGGGCACGGCAATGCGGGTGGCGCCCTTGAGGGCTTCGCGCTGGCCCGGCAGTTCCGGCAGGCCGTACGGCCAGGTCCCCGCGTGGGCCGATCCGTAGAACTTTTCCCACGCGGCCGGATCCTCGAGGCGATGGTCTGCGCCGGCGTCGATCACTACCGTGCCTTCGGGAAGCTGCGCCGCGATCTCGGCAGATGCTCCGTGCGGCAGGGCCAGGAACACCACATCGTGGCCCGCGAGGTTCTCCACCGTGGTGTCCTCCAGGAGGCGGCTGGCCAGCCCGTGCAGGTGCGGCTGCAGCTCGCCGAGGCGGGATCCGGCATTGCTGTGCGCGGTGATTGCACCAATGGTCACATCGGGGTGCCCTGCCAGGAGGCGCAGGACCTCTCCCCCGGCGTACCCGCTGGCTCCTGAGACGGCAACAGAGATAGTCATGGCTTAAAGCCTACAGCAAAAGTATTCACCATGCCCGATATTTATGCATGAGATCTTTTTGCTGCCCATCTGCGGCCGGGGCCCGCTGGACAGGCAAGCGTAAGCTGGAGTGAGGGTGATCCTGACCGCGCAGTCCGAATGTCGGCTGCAGCGTTGCCCGTAACAGTTACGAGGCACCGGCTCCATGACCACCACCCTCCCGACGCCGGCGCGCCCCACCTCGCGTGTCCGGCAGCCCAACGCCGTAGTCCTGAGCTACTCGGAACTGCTGAAGAGTGTCAAGGCCGAAGGCCTGCTGGAACGGCGCACGGGTTTCTACATCACCCTGTTCTCCAGCCTGGTGCTCCTGATGACTGCCACGTGGTTCGGCTTCGCCCTGATCGGTGACAGCTGGTTCCAGCTGCTCATCGCTGCGGCTGTCGGCGTCCTGTGCACGCAGCTGAGCTTCCTGGCCCACGAAGCCGGGCACCGCCAGATTTTTGCGTCCCGCCGGGCCAACGACTGGACGGCCAGGATACTGGCCACCTCGGTTGCCGGCATGAGTTATTCCTGGTGGGAGCAGAAACACGGCGCACACCACAACCACCCCAACGTGATTTCCAAGGACCCGGACATTGCCACCGGCGCCATCGCGTTCCACAAGGAAGGTGCTGCCACACGGCAGGGCCGGTTCTCCTTCCTGACCCGTAAACAGGGCTGGTTCTTCTTTCCGTTGCTGTTCCTTGTGGGCCTGGGCCTCCAGATCGATTCGGTCAGGTTTGTGTTCCGCCGCGCGAAGGTCACGCACCGGTGGGTGGAGCTGCCGATCCTGCTTGTACGGCTCAGCGCCCTGCCTGTCCTGGCTTTCACGTTCCTGCCCCTCGGTATGGCGTTTGCCTTCATCGGCGTGCAACTGGCGGTGTTCGGCTTCTACATGGGCGCCTCGTTTGCCCCTAACCACAAGGGCATGCCGGTCCTGCCGGCTGACAGCCGCGTGGACTTCTTCAGCCGCCAGGTCCTGACCTCCAGGAACATCTCCGGCGGCCGCTTCATGGACATCCTGCTCGGCGGCCTCAACCGCCAGGCGGAACACCACCTGTTCCCGGACATGGCGCGCCCGCAGCTGGACAAGGCCGCCAAGATCGTCCGTGAATACTGCGCCAAGCACCAGGTGCCCTACACGGAGACCACCCTGTTGCAGTCCTACGGCATCATCGTCCGTTACCTCAACGACGTCGGGCTTGCCGCGGGCCGCCATTTCGAGTGCCCCATGGCAACTGTCACCCGCCGCTTCTGAGGCTCCGCACCCAGCTACGTTCCGGGTGCCCGGATGATGCGCCGTTGGGTTGCCGCGCTGATTGCCGCCGTGCGGTTGTCGACGCCAAGTTTTCCGTAGATGTGAACCAGGTGGGTTTTGACCGTGGCTTCGGAAATGAAGCTCTGCCTGGCAATGGCCCGGTTCGACAAACCGGTTGCCAGCAGCTCCAGCAGCTGTATTTCGCGCGGGGTCAAAGATGGCGCGGGGTTGGCGATGCGGTTCATCAGCAGTGCGGCCATCTTTGGCGCCAGCACGGACTCCCCTGCTGCGGCCGACACCACGGCCCGCCGGATCTGTTCGGGCTGCGCGTCCTTGAGCATGTAGCCGCTGGCACCCGCCTCCACGGCGGCCATGATGTCCGCGTCGGTGTCGAACGTGGTGAGGATCAGTACCGGCGGCGGAGCATCCAGCAGCCTGATCCTTGCCGTGGCGGTGACCCCGTCCATCCCGGCACCCATCTGCAGGTCCATCAGCACCACGTCCACCGGCTCCCCTGAAGCCTGGAACCGCTCCAGTTCCCTGAGGGCGCCGGTTCCGTCGGTTGCCTCAGCGGCTATGTGGATGCCCTCGAAGTCGGTGAGCATGGCCCGCAGCCCGGCCCGGACCACCGGGTGGTCATCGACGAGGAGGATACGGATATCGTTCACGGCGCGGCCTTCCCGGCGCCGCCGCTGCCGGCCAGCTCAAGGGGCAGGCGGATGGCCACCACCGTTCCCTGACCGGGCGCGGACTCAATCTCGACCGAACCGTGAAGTGCGGTCACCCGCTCCTGCAGCGACCGCAGCCCAAACCCACGTCCGGCTGCCCGGACCGTGGAACCGGCCCCGACAGTGGCGGGCTCGAAGCCGCGGCCGTCGTCGTAGACGTCCATGGTCACTTCGTCACCCAGGAAGGCGAGGGTTACGACGGCGGTGTCCGCCCGGGCGTGGTCCGCCACGTTAGCCAGGCTGGCCTGTGCGGCCCGGAGGAGTGCTTCCTGGTGGGTCTGGGGCAGTTCGCCGGCAACGCCGTCCACTTCCAGCCGGCACCGCAGTCCGGCGCCGCAGGCGGCAGCGTCTGATTCCGTCTTTTCGCACAGCCTGCCGAGGTTTTCCACGAGCGGGGTTCCCTGCAGGTGGGGAGACGCCAGGCCACGAACAAAGTTCCGGGCCTCGGACAGGTTCTCCGCAGCGGTCTGCTGGACCAGCGCCAGGCGCGTGCCAGCCGTTGCCGCGTCGCCGTCGGCCAGTGACTTTTCCGCTGCCCGTGACACCAGCACAATGCTGGACAATCCTTGCGCCAAAGTGTCGTGGATCTCCCTGGCAAGCCGCTCACGCTCGGCCAGCACCCCAGCGGCGTGCTGCGCGGCCGCCAGCTCAGCCCGGGTCCGGCGGAGCTCATCGGCTGCCCGGCGCTGGTTTTCGGCTTCGCGGTACAGGGCCCGGTAGGCCAGGCCGGTGACCACCGAAAACCCCGCACCCAGGACGGGGCCCAGGATGACCGCGACATGGGGAACCTCAAGGCCGCTTGCCGACCACTGGGCGGCGATCACCGCCGTCGTCATCAGCGCGATGGTCGGCAGGGCAATGCGACGGGGCAGGACGTGGAGATGAAGGAAGAACAGCGGGAACGCCAGCCAGGCGAAATCGGCGCTGGCAGCGAGCAGGAGCGCCCAGAGGACGGTGACAACGGCCAGCCACATCACGCCGTAACGGCCGGGGTTGAAGCGTATCCCGCCGGTGGAGTAGCGCTTCTCCAACAACGTGCCGGCGAGGTAGACACCGGCCAGGACCAGCGCCAGCAGGGCCCATCCATACGGCAGGGAACCTCCGCCGCCGGACACCAGCAGCCTGAGCACGGCCACACCCAGCAGGCCCGCGAAACCCACATGGAGCGCCACCCTCAAAACGTGCAGGATCGCAGTGGAAGGCGCGGGGTCCAGACCGGTCAGCGGGTCAGCGCCAACGTGACGGCCTGGCCGGTCAGGGTGGAGTGGTTCCGTGGCAGGCACCAGACCAGCTTAGGCGTGCCCGGCCAGGCGCGGATCAACCAATCGGTTGATCCGCGTCCCCTACCTTCGTCCGCGGCAGCTCAACCGGATCCCCGATGTACGCTCGGCCAGCCCGCGGAAGGCTGGACAGCGGAGCCTCCCGCTCCGGTTCAGCTACTGAAAGAAGATCAACGTGTTTCTTGCTATCCGCGATATCCGGTTCGCCAAGGGCCGGTTCACCCTGATGGGTGCCGTGGTCGCCCTGATCACCCTGCTGCTGGTGATGCTCTCCGGGCTGACCGCGGGACTTGGCGACCAGTCGACGTCGGCGATCGACAAGCTGGGGACGGGCAACCAGGGCGTCACCGCCACGGCAGTGGACAGCATCGTCTTCGGAGGGCCAGGGGACAACGGGCCGAAGGCCTCGTTCACCGAAAGCGAGGTCACTGCCGCCCAGGTCGACGCCTGGAAGAACACCCCGGGAGTGGAGGGCGCGGAAGCCCTGGGAATCAGCCAGACCAGGTTGCAGGCGGTATCACCGGGTACCGGCGCGGGCTCCGGAACCACCAACGTGGCCGTGTTCGGCGTCGAGCCCGACGGAAGGCTGGCACCTTCGAAGGTCACCTCCGGGACGGTGGTGATCGGGCAGGGCGTCGCAGAGTCCCTGTCGCTGGACGTCGGCGACGCAGCAAGCGTCGGAGGAACCGAACTGACCGTCGCCGCGGTGGTGGCGGATCAGTGGTACTCGCACACCGCTGTTGTCTGGACTGCGCTGCCGGCCTGGTCAGCGCTGGCCCGGGTCACGGGCCCGGGCCAGCTCGGCACCGTGGCCGCCGTCACCTACAGGGACGGTGCCACTGTGGACGAGGCTGCCGCCAACGCCGCAGCCCGGACCCTCAGCGCCAGCCGCACGGAGTCGTTCCAGGCCCTCGGCTCCTACAAGAGCGAGAACGGCTCCCTGACCCTCATGCAGGCCTTCCTCTACGGGATTTCGGCCCTGGTGATCGTGGCTTTCCTGACAGTCTGGACGGTCCAGCGGACCCGGGATATCGCTGTCCTGAAAGCGATGGGGGCCTCGGGCGCCTACATCCTCCGGGACGCCATGACCCAGGCAGCCATCGTCCTGGTCACCGGCGCCGGCATCGGCGGCGCGGCAGGATTGCTCGGCGGTGCCCTGGCCGCCCAGGCAGCCCCCTTCCTGCTCAGCCCCGCCACCACCCTCCTGCCGGTCGCCGGGATCGTCGTCCTGGGGCTGGCCGGCGCAGTCCTGGCCGTTGGCCGCGTCACCCAGGTGGATGCCCTGATCGCCCTGGGCGGCAACTGATAAAACGTCGGCACCTCCGTCCGCCGGCCCCCCACAACCATTCTGAGCACCCCTTGAAAGGACCCTGCCCCATGTCCACCCCGCATTCCGATACCCCGCCCCCGGCACCAGCCGTACTGGACCTGGTCAATGTGACCCTCGAATACCCCGACGGCGACGGGACCCTGAAGGCCCTGGACGCCGCCAACCTTTCGGTCCGGGGCGGGCAAATGGTGGCCGTAGTGGGCCCATCAGGGTCCGGAAAATCAAGCCTCCTGGCCGCCGCCGCCACCCTCATCCGGCCCACCCGCGGGCTGGTTGTCATCGACGGAACCGACGCCGGCAGCCTCGGCGACAGGGAGCGCACCGCGCTGCGGCGGGACAAGATCGGCATTGTTTTCCAGCAGCCGAACCTGCTCGCCTCCCTCACAGCCAGCGAACAGCTCGTCATCGGCCATCATCTGCGCGGCAAACCGCTCAAGGCTGCGCGCACCAAGGCAGCAGGCCTCCTGGATGTCGTAGGGCTCTCCGCGAGCGCAGGAAAGCGTCCGCACCAGCTCTCAGGCGGCCAGCGCCAACGCGTCAATATCGCGCGGGCGCTCATGGGTGATCCGAAAGTCCTGCTCGTCGATGAACCCACCGCCGCCCTGGACCATGGGCGGAGCGACTCGATTGTCAGGCTCCTGCGCCGGGTGACGGATGACTTCCTCGTGGCCACCGTCATGGTGACGCACGATACCGAGGTCATCCACCTGGCCGACTCCGTGGCCTCCATGCGGGACGGACAGCTGACCGGTCCCGTTCCCACGGCTGCCTGAGCCGGTGCCGGCCCTGCGGTAAGCCCTGCCTTGCCGGGGCCATTACCGTCTTCGGCCGCAATGCAGTGTCCCCGGCGTGCCCGCATCCCTAGGATGGATCAAAGGATCCGGGGCAAGGAAATCCCAGTCCCGGGAAGGAGACTCATGACGCACGCCATCATTGCCCGCGAGCCAGGGGGGCCCGAAGTACTGGAACTGGCAGACGCTGACCGCCCGGTGCCCGGCCCCGGACAGCTGCTGATCAAGGTTGCCGCCGCGGGCGTGAACTTCATCGACACCTACCAGCGCGGCGGCATGTATAAGGTCGGTTTCCCGTTTACTCCCGGTTCCGAGGCCGCCGGAACGGTCGAGGAGATTGGCGAGGGCGTGGACGGTTTTGCCGTCGGCAGCCGGGTGGCCACCGCCGAGGGTTCGAAATGCTATGCCGGGTACACCCTTATTGAAGCGGCCAAAGCGCTGCCGGTACCCGACGGCGTGGACGACCTCACCGCCGCCGCGCTCCCGCTCCAAGGCTTCACCGCGCACTACCTGATCAACTCCTCATTCAGGGTGGAACCGGGTCAGAACGTGCTGGTCCATGCCGGCGCGGGAGGTGTGGGACTGATCATCATCCAGCTCCTGAAGGCACGCGGCGCACGCGTCATCACCACCGTCTCCTCCGACGAGAAGGAGGCACTTGCCCGCGGCGCGGGGGCGGACGAGGTCCTGCGCTATGACGGATTCGCGGAAAAAGTCCGGGCACTGACCAACGGGGAGGGCGTCCATGTGGTGTATGACGGCGTCGGTAAAGACACGTTCGACGGTTCCCTGGCCAGCCTCCGCATCCGAGGCACCCTCGTCCTCTTCGGCGCTGCGTCCGGTGCCGTTCCTCCAGTGGATCCGCAGCGGCTGAATTCCGGCGGCTCGCTCAGCCTCACCAGGCCCACGCTGGCCCATTTCCTGCTCAACCCCCAAGAACGGTTGTGGCGGTCATCTGAGATCTTCGGCGCCGTCGTTGACGGATCCTTGAAGGTCCGGATCGGGGCCACCTACCCGCTCGCCGACGCACGCCGGGCGCACGAGGACCTTGAAGGCCGGCGGACCACCGGCAAGGTGCTCCTGGTCCCGTGACCGGAAACTCCCTGGCCCGCACACCACCCGGAGGTGAGGGTGAACGGAAGGCAGATCTGGACACCTTCCGTTCACCTTGTCCGGCCACACTGCGTTGGTGACAGAGCAACAACTCAGCGGCCAAGCGCCCGAGGGCTACGCCGACTACCGGCCCCAGCTGCCGGGGGCCGCAGCCACGCCGCCGGTGCGCACACTCATGGAGATCCTCAGTGCCAGCGCGGCCGCCTTCCCCGACGCGTCTGCCCTGGACGACGGGCGCGAATCGCTGAGCTACTCCCAACTCATGGCGGCCGTCCGTTCCATGGCCAGGGAACTGCACCGTGCCGGCTTTGGTGCGGGTGACAAAATCGGCGTAAGGATCCCGTCCGGCACCAATCAGCTGTACATCTCCATCCTTGCGGTCATGCTCATCGGCGCCGCGTACGTGCCCGTGGACGCCGACGATCCGGACGAGCGCGCCAGGCTGGTCTTTGGGGAAGCCAGGGTGGCCGCCGTGATCACCGGGGCGGGGCTATTGCCCGCGGCGCCCCGGACTGTTCCGTTTGCCGCGGCGAGGCCCGCTGAACCGGACGACGACGCATGGGTCATCTTCACGTCCGGATCAACCGGAACGCCAAAAGGCGTCGCAGTACAGCACCGGTCGGCTGCAGCCTTCGTGGACGCCGAAGCCAGGATTTTCCTGGCAGCGGAACCCATCGGCCCGCAGGACAGGGTGCTGGCCGGGCTGTCCGTGGCATTCGATGCCTCCTGCGAGGAGATGTGGCTGGCCTGGCGGCACGGTGCTTGCCTCGTCCCTGCCCCGCGTGCACTGGTGCGCACCGGCATGGACCTTGGCCCGTGGCTGATAAGCCACGGGATCACCGTGGTCTCCACAGTCCCCACGCTCGCGGCCCTGTGGCCTGCCGAGGCCCTGGAGAACGTCCGCCTGCTGATCTTCGGCGGTGAGGCATGCCCTCCGGAACTGGCTGAACGCCTCGCCGTGGACGGCCGCGAAGTGTGGAACACGTACGGCCCCACCGAGGCCACAGTGGTGGCATGTGCAGCCCCGCTGGGCGGACCGGGGCCGGTCCGGATCGGGCTGCCCCTCGACGGCTGGGACCTGGCCGTGGTGGACAGTGACGGCATCCCCGTGCCCGAAGGCGCAGTCGGCGAGCTCATCATCGGCGGCGTGGGCCTTGCCAGGTACCTCGACCCGGCCAAGGATGCGGAAAAGTATGCCCCGATGCCCTCCCTCGGATGGGACCGCGCCTACCGCTCCGGTGACCTGGTCCGCTACGAGGCCGCCGGGCTGGTCTTCATGGGACGGGCCGACGAACAGGTAAAACTGGGCGGCCGGCGGATCGAACTCGGCGAGATCGACGCTGCGCTCCAGTCGCTGCCGGGCGTGGCCGGGGCCGCCGCCGCCGTGCAGACGACCGCGGCCGGGAACCAGATCCTTGTCGGGTACCTTGCCCCCGCGGGCACCGCCGGGCCAGACCTTGCCGCCGCCCGGGACCTGCTCGCTGCCAGCCTTCCCGCCGCGCTCATCCCCCTGCTGACAGTTGTCGATTCCCTGCCGACCAAAACCAGTGGGAAGGTGGACCGGCACGCGCTTCCCTGGCCCCTCGCCGGAACGGGTGCCGCCGAAGCCGGAAACGCACCACTGAACCTGCCCGATGACGCCGCGTGGATCGTGGAGCAATGGGGCGCTGTCCTCGGAAGTCCTGCGGCCAGCCTCGATGCAGACTTCTTCGCCCACGGCGGCGGCTCCCTCGCTGCCGCCCAACTGGTCTCCGCCCTCCGCGTGCGCTACCCCACCGTCACCGTCGCGGACATCTACGCCACCCCGCGGATCGGCGCGCTCATTGACATGGCCCGCCAGTCCCTGCCCGACGGCGTTGCCGCAGTCCCGGCAGCGGACCGCGCCGTCCGGCCCACGGCCCGGAAATCGCAGGTATTCCAGACACTGATGGGCATCCCGCTGCTCGTCCTCGTCGGCATGCGCTGGCTGACGTACCTCATGGCCGGCAACAACGTGCTGGCCGGCCTGGCCGGATTCACCGCCGCGCCCACGGTGTCCTGGTGGTGGGTGGCGGCATCATGGCTGGTCTTTGTCAGTCCGCACGGCCGGATGGGGCTCGCCGTGGTGGCCGCCAGGCTCCTGCTCCGCAACGTCGCCCCTGGAACATATCCCCGATCCGGCAAAGTCCACCTGCGGCTCTGGCTGGCCGAGCAGATCCAGGACCTGGCCGGCGCGGTCAGCCTCGCCAGCGCTCCCTGGGTGCCGTACTACGCCCGCGCCCTGGGCGCGAAAATCGGCACCAACGTCCACCTGCACTCGCTGCCGCCCGTGACCGGGTTCCTTTCCCTGGGCAGCGGAGCGAACATCGAACCCGAAGTGGATCTCTCCGGCTGGTGGATCGACGGTGACCACATCCGCATCGGCACCGTCCATGTAGGTGCCGGTGCCACCGTCGGTGCGCGCAGCACGCTGATGCCTGGTGCGAGCATCGGGGCAGGCGCCCAGGTGGAGCCGGGCTCTGCCGTCCTCGGCAAAGTCAAAGCGGGCCAGAGCGTTGCCGGGTCCCCCGCACAGCGGCGTGGCAAGGCTAAACGAGACTGGCCGGACACCCCTCCCAGCAGCACCCTGATCGGCCGGCTGTGGTTCATCGCTTTCGCCGCTGCCTCCGCGGTGCTGGCCATGATCCCGTACCTGTCGGCAGCGGCGGCCTGCGCGGTGGTTTTCCTGTTCATCAGGGGCAGCGCGTCCCTTGCTGCGGCGTGGCCCCAGCTGCTGGCCTCCCTGCCGCTGGCTGCCCTGGCCTGGTTCGTAGCCAACCTGCTGCTGATCCTGGCGACCACACGCCTGCTCGGCATTGGCCTGAAGGAGGGCTACTACCGGGTGCGGAGCAGGATCGGATGGCAGGTGTGGGCCACCGAACGGGTCCTTGACCTTGCCCGGGATCTCCTGTTCCCCATCTATGCGAGCCTCTTCACCCCGGTGTGGCTGCGGCTGCTCGGCGCCCGCATCGGCAAGAACGTCGAAGCCTCCACCGTCCTGCTGCTTCCGAAGATGACAACTGTGGGCGAGGGGGCCTTCCTGGCCGATGACACCATGGTGGCGTCCTACGAACTCGGCGGCGGCTGGCTGAAGATAGCACCGGCCAAGATCGGAAAGCGCTCCTTCCTGGGCAACTCGGGAATGACCGCCGCAGGCCGGAATGTCCCGAAGAATTCCCTCGTGGCGGTGCTGTCGGCAACGCCGTCGAAAGCAAAATCCGGAACTTCCTGGCTGGGGAGCCCGCCCGTCCGGCTCCGGCGCACGGCAATCGCCTCGGACAGCTCGCTGACCTACCAGCCGCCCCGGCGGCTGAAGATCGCCCGGGCACTCTGGGAGGCCTGCCGTTTTGTCCCGGTGGTGCTGACTGTGGGCCTCGCCGGGTCGGTGTTGCTGGCCTTTGACTGGCTGGCGGCGGCCTTCAACTACGGCGTGGCGGCAGTCCTGGGAGGCCTCGTCATGGTGGTGGCTGGAGCCGTTGCGGCCAGCAGCGCCGTGGTGGCGAAGTGGCTGCTCGTGGGCAGGATCAAAGCCGGTGAACACCCACTGTGGAGCTCCTTCATTTGGCGGAACGAAGTGGTGGACACTTTTATCGAAATGGTCAGCGCCCCATGGTTCGCCCGGGCCGCAACGGGGACTCCCGCCCTCGTCTGGTGGCTGCGCGGACTGGGCGCCCGGATCGGTCCGGGCACCTGGTGCGAAAGCTACTGGCTGCCGGAAGCTGACCTGGTGACGCTGGGAGCGAACTCCACGGTCAACCGCGGCTGCGTCGTCCAGACCCACCTGTTCCACGACCGCATCATGAGCATCGGCCCTGTTACGCTCGAAGACGGCGCCACCATGGGACCCCACGGCGTGATCCTGCCACAGGCCCGGATCGGCCGCGGCGGAACCGTGGGGCCGGCATCCCTGGTGATGCGCGGGGAAACCGTTCCGGCCGGAACGTACTGGATGGGTAACCCTGTGAGTCCGTGGACCGGTCCGGATACTCCTGCGCCCCGCCTGAAATAGCCCGCCGGGCCAGGCACTACAGACCGTCCGTCAACCGTTGTGATCGAGGCCCTTCCAGATGACTCCGCACCCACCAGCCAGCGACGGCTCCCCCGGCCCCGGGCTTCCCGGCGTCCCCGACGCCTACGCCGCTGTGCACGGGACGGACGCCTACGCCGTCACGAGGTACGAGCTGGACATCGATTACCGCCTGGCCAGCAACAAGCTCACCGGCCGGGCGGTGCTGCACGCCACAGCGTCCCGTGCCGCCTCCGCCGTCGTCCTCGATCTGGTAGGCCTCCGCGCCGGCAAAGTGCAGTTCAACGGGCGCCGCGTCCGGCGTTTTGCCCAGCGCGCCGAACAGTTGGTGGTCCACCTCGAGGAGGAACTCGCCGCCGGCGAGGAATTCACCCTCGACATCCGGTATGACGGCAATCCCGCCCCCCGCCGCGGATTCTGGGGCGAAGTGGGCTGGGAAGAACTCACCGACGGCGTCCTGGTGGCCGGCCAGCCCAATGGCGCCCCGTCCTGGTTCCCCTGCAACGACCATCCCCGGAACAAGGCCAGCTACGGGATCACCGTGACAACAGATGCCCGTTACCGGGCTGTCTGCAACGGCAGGCTGGTGGGACACAGCACCAGGTCCAGCCGCGAAACGTGGACGTACGAGCAGGAAGAGCCGATGGCCACCTACCTGGCCACGGTCCAGATCGGCAGGTACAACTCCGTGATCCTCGACGCCGGAGACACCCCGGGCGGCGTCCTGCAGTCAGCGGCGGTCCCGGCTGCCCTCACTGATGCTGCGTTGGTGGGACTGCGGCGGCAGCCCGAGATGATGCGGACCTTCATCAGCTCGTTCGGGCCCTACCCGTTCCCCGAGTACACCGTGGTGGTGGCGGACGATGTCCTGGAGATCCCGCTGGAAGCCCAGACCCTCTCCATCGTGGGCCGGAACCACCTCAGTACGGACTGGGAATCGCAGCGGCTGATCGCCCATGAGCTGTCCCATCAGTGGTTTGGGAATTCCCTGACAGTCAGCGCGTGGAGTGACATCTGGCTGCACGAGGGCTTCGCGTGCTACGCCGAATGGATCTGGTCGGAAGCCGCAGGGGTGATGAGCGCCGACAACCGCGCCGGGGCTGCCTGGCGCGCTCTCTCCGCAACGGGCCAGGACCTCGTCATCGGGGACCCCGGAGCGGAACTGATGTTCGATGACCGCGTCTACAAACGTGGCGCCCTTGCCTTGCATGCCCTGCGGGTGGCCTGCGGTGACCTGACGTTCTTCGCGCTGCTTCAGGAGTGGACGCGGGCCCACCGGCACGGCTCGGTGTCCACGGCGGAGTTCATTCTCCTGGCCGACCGGGTTGCCGGCATCGACACGGAGGCACTGCTGCACCCCTGGCTGTTTGAGGCAGCGCTGCCGCCGACGCCCGTGGGCGGCAGGCGCGCCGGCAGCCAGGACAGCTAACGCCCGGAAAGCGCGGTGGCGGGCGCGGACGTGAGCGCGACGGCGGCCACGACGTCGGGCGGCAGGCCGGTACGGGAGGGTGCAAGGTCGGCGATCCCGGCTGCGCCGAGAACCGGTACCGTGCGGGGATCCGCCCGGAGTCCTTCGCCCGTCACTTTGAGCCACGCCTCTTTCCGGGTCCACAGGCGGGCCCGTTCGCGCAGCAAGGCCTGGCCGGACAGGGCGTGGAGGGAAAGCCGTTCGCCATCGCTGAGCGCCACGTCATCGAACCCGGCGAAGTCCAGGCGGGCAGGATCTTCGGCATCGACGCCAAGCCGCAGACCCGTCCGCGGTGCGGGCAGGCCCGCGAGCAGCACCCAGCGCTCCGTCCGCGCCATGCTCAGCAGCAGCGGCAGCGGCTGGCCCCTCCAGGCGTAGCCCGGACGGCCGTGGGCCAGCCCGGGCCCTGGACCGCACTGCGGGCAGGCATAGGACACTTCCAGCTCCCCCGCCGGCACGTCCAGCAGTTCCGCTGCGAACTTCCGCAGCGCTGCCCGGCCGGCCACGAACCTCAACCGGGCGCGGGGCTCCATGGCGGCCGCCCGCGCAACCTCGGACGGTTCCAGCAGCAAAGCGTGTGGGTGGGAACCGGCAGCGGCCGCAGCAGGGCTCCCTGCTGCGGCCGCTTCCTGCCGGCCGGGGATCTCCGCGGCCCGCAGGACAAGTCCGGGTTCCACCGGATCAGCTAGCGCTGGACTGCACCGAAGCGCTCGGCTGCCAGGGCCACGGCGCTTTCGCGCGCAGCTGTTGCCTCGTCGGCGGTGAGCGTGCGGTCAGTCGCCCGGAACCGCAGGCCAAAGGCCAGCGACTTCTTGCCGTCCTCGATGCCCTTGCCGGCGTAGACGTCGAACAGCGCCACGTCCTCCAGCAAATCCCCGGCGCCTTCGCGGAGCGCCTCAAGGACGCGGTCCGCCGGGATGTCCTGCGGCACCACGAGCGCGACGTCCTGGGTGGCCACCGGGAACGTGGAGATGTGGCGGGCAACGATGACGTCCGCGGCTGCTTCGAAAAGGGCGTCGGCGTTGAACTCCAGCGCCACCGAGCGGGCGGGCATGTCGTGTGCGGCCAGGAGCTTCGGGTGCAGTTCGCCTGCGTAGCCCACCACCTCGCCGGTGCGGAGCGAGAGCTGCGCGGCGCGGCCCGGGTGGAACGCCTGGTGCGCGCCCTGGCTGACCACGATCTCAACGCCCAGGACGTCACCGGCGATCCTGGCGATGTCCAGCGCGTCGGACCAGTCCCACAGCCGCGGCGTGTGGTTGGCGGCAGCCGGCGAATCGTGGCCCGTGAGGACAGCGGCGACGTACAGCGGCTGGTCGGGGACGCCGTCGTACAGTGCATCCAGCACCTCGTCGTCAGGCTTGACGCCGAGCGGCGGGATGGAGTCGGTTCCCACGGTGCCGCCGGGCAGGAACACCAGGCCCGACTCGAAGAGCGCCAGGTCGCGGAAGCCACGGGAGTGGTTCCGCTTGGCCACCTCGATGAGCCCGGGAAGGATGGACGTCCGCAGGTAGCCGTGTTCCTCGCTGATCGGGTTGGCCAGCTTGACCGCGCTGCGGGCGGCACCCTGCGCCGCGACGCCGAACGTGTCGTTGGCGGCCTTGGAGACAAACGGGTAGGCCAGCACTTCGGTCAGCCCGGCGTCAGCCAGTGCCTGGATGAGCCGGCGGCGCTGCTGCTGCACGCGGGTCAGGCCACGTCCCGGAGGGGCCACCGGGAGGGTGGCGGGGATGTTGTCGTAGCCCACCAGGCGGGCGATTTCCTCGGAGAGGTCCTCTTTGGTTTCCAGGTCGTTGCGCCAGCTCGGCGCCGTTACTGTCCAGCCGCCGTCGTTCTTTTCCACGGCAGCGCCGAGGTCCACCAGCGAGGTGGTGATCTGGTCTTCGGTGAAGTCGATACCGATCCGCTGGGCGGCGAAGCCCGCCGGCAAGGCGATGGCCACGGCGTCGGGGGCGGTCCCGACGTCGGTCCCCGCCTGGTCAGCAACCCCGCCGGCGAGTTCCACCAGGAGGTCAACAACGCGCTGGGCGGCGATGTCCGCCACGTGCCAGTCCACGCCGCGCTCGAAGCGCTTGGACGCCTCGGACGGCAGCTTGTGGCGGCGGCGGGAACGGCCGATGGACACCTCGTCGAAGTGGGCCGCCTCCACCAGGACGTTCGTCGTCGCATCACTGACCTCGGTGGCGGCACCGCCCATCACCCCGGCGATGCCGATCGCGCCGGAACCGTCGGTGATGAGGAGGTCCTCGACGTCGAGCGTGCGCTCCTTGCCATCCAGGGTGGTGATCTTCTCCCCTGCGACGGCTCGGCGGACCACGATGTCGCCGGTGAGCTTGTCCTGGTCGTAGCAGTGCGTGGGCTGGCCCAGCTCAAGCATGACGTAGTTGGAGATGTCCACCGGCAAGGAGATGGAACGGATGCCGGCGAGCCGCAGCCGGGAGGTCATCCACGGTGGCGTGGGCCTCGTGGCGTCCACGCTGCGGACGGTCCGGGCCACAAAGCGGTCGCAGCCGGGCTTGCCGTAGATGGGCGCGTCGTCGTTGAGCTTGACGCCGTAGCCGCCGGAGAGCCCTGCCGGGGCCTGCACCGTGGCGGCCGGATCGGTGAAGACGGTTCCGGTGGCGTGGGCGTATTCGCGCGCCACACCGCGGATGGAGAACGCGTAGCCGCGGTCCGGGGTCACATTGATCTCGGCGGCTTCGTCGTACAGGCCCAGCAGGTCCATCGCATCCGTGCCGATTTCCGGGTCCAGACCGATCCGGGACAGCACCAGGATGCCGTCGTGGTCCTCGCCGATGCCCAGTTCACGGACGGAGGCGATCATGCCGGCGGACAGGTGGCCGTACGTCTTCCGCGCGGAAATGCGGAAGTCCCCGGGCAGGACGGCGCCGGGCAGGGTGACCACCACTTTGTCGCCTTCCACGAAGTTGTGGGCGCCGCAAATGATGCCCTGGACACCGGACGGGTCGATGCCCTCGCCGGTGAGCGCCTGCTCCTGGCCTTCGGGGACAACCCGGACCTGGCACCAGTTGATGGTCTTGCCGTTGGTCTGCGGTTCCTTGACGATGCTCAGGACCTGGCCCACCACGACGGGGCCCTGCAGGGTGTCCGTGGGGCGGTGGACGTCCTCTTCTTCAAAACCGACCTTGACCAGTTCGGCCATCACGTCTTCGGCCGTTGCTCCGGCCGGTACTGCTGCGAATTCACGCAGCCAGGAAAGTGGGATACGCACTGTTAGATCTCCATCCCGAAGTGCTCGCTGAAACGTACGTCGCCTTCGATCATGTCGCGCATGTCGCCTACCTCGTTGCGGAACATAAGGGTGCGCTCGATGCCCATGCCAAAGGCGAAACCTGAATAGATGTCCGGGTCGATGCCCGCGGCGCGGAGCACGTTGGGGTTGACCATGCCGCAGCCGCCCCATTCGATCCAGCGCGGGCCGCCCTTGGCGCCCGGGTGCCAGATGTCCAGCTCGGCGGACGGCTCGGTGAAGGGAAAGTAGTTCGGGCGCAGCCGGATCTGGGCTTCGTCGCCGAACATCTGCCTGGCGAAGTGCTCCAGCGTTCCGCGGAGGTCCGCCATGCTCAGGTGCTTGTCGATGGCGAGGCCTTCGAACTGGTGGAACACCGGGGTGTGGGTGGCGTCGAGTTCGTCGGTGCGGAACACCTTGCCGGGGCACAGCACATAAATGGGCACTTCGCGTTCCAGCATGGAGCGGACCTGCACCGGGGAGGTGTGGGTGCGCATGAGCAGGTGGGCCTCGGGCGGCTCGACGAAGAACGTGTCCTGCATTTCGCGGGCCGGGTGGTCCGGCTTGAAGTTCAGGGCGTCGAAGTTGAACCATTCGGATTCCACCTCGGGGCCTTCGGCGATTTCCCAGCCCATGCCCACAAAGATGTCCGCCACGCGGTCCTGCAGGGTGGAGAGCGGGTGGCGCGCACCGGCCCGGCGACGGCGGGGCGCGGCGGTGACGTCAACGGTTTCTTCCAGCAGGATCCGGGCGTCGTTCTCGGCTTCCAGCTCGGCCGTACGGTCCGCGAGCGCCTTGTTGACCTTGCCGCGGGAGGAACCCATCAGCTTTCCGGCGAGGGCCTTCTGGTCCTTGGGCAGTTTGCCTATCTCACGGTTGGCCAGGCTGAGGGGCGACTTCTCGCCGGTGTGGGCCAGCCTCACGGCTTTGAGTTCGTCAAGGGTGCCCGCACCGGCAATGGCGGCGATGGCTTGGTCTACGGCGGCTGTGATGGCGGCTTCATCCGTGGGATTCGGGATGGCGGCGCCCGGCAAAGTTTCAGTCATCTACTGTTCTTAGCTACGAGTCGGGGCTGCCGGTGAGGCTGCAGCCGCGCGCGGTCTCCCGGCAGCGCATCCGTCACTGGCAGGTCATTTCCATGAACCCATGCAGGATGGGAGCACTCGATGACCAGGGCAGGGCCGCTGGAAACACCGGCTGGAAAATCCCTCCGGCACAATATCCGCGGCCACTACCCTCCAGTCTAATTGAACGCTCCGGCTACCATGGCCTCATGACTCCACGCCGGCGCCGGGCAGCACCACAGCCGTCCGCCGCTGCGCCACGGCAGGCTGTGCGGCCGAAGGAGGGCCGGCTGACTCCACAGCAGCGGGCCAGGAAGGTCGCCAACGTCCTCAACGGCACGACGCTGCTGGGGCTCGCCATCGCCAGGCTTGCCGGAACCGCTGTCAGCAGAGGCCCCCGCGGTCTGGTCATTGCCTCGGGGTACCGTTGGCGCCTCCCCCACGCGGGAGCCTTCACGATGGGCAACGTCATCATCTGCCGGATCCGCGCCGAACAGCTGGCCTCCAGCCCGGCGCTCCTGGGCCATGAGGAGAAGCACTGCAGCCAATACGCGGCCTGCCTGGGCCTGCCGTTCCTCCCGCTGTATTTCCTTGCGGCAGGCTGGTCGCAGCTCCGGACCGGAAATCCGGCATTGGCCAACGTCTTTGAGCGGCGCGCCGGACTCGAGGCCGGCGGCTACATCGTCAGCAGGACACCACAGCCGGCTCCCCGCGGCCCCGGCGGAATCGAGGTTTGACAGTGAGCGCAGAACCAACCACCCGAACCATCACCGTCACGGGAACAGGGGCGGCGGAAGCAGCGCCGGACCTTGTGACCATGTCCGTCGGGGTCGAGTGCCGGCGGGACACCGTCGGTGCCGCCTATGCCGACGCCGGAAAGGCGGCTGCCGCCGTCGCCGGTGCGCTGCGCCGGCACGGTGTTGCTGACGCGGACCTGCGGACCACCGGGCTCAATGTCCGGCCCGAACTCCTCTGGCGGGAAGGCGAGGGACAACGCGTTGCAGCCTACGTGGCGTCGAGCGTCCTTATGGTGCGCCTCCGGGAGGTGGCTGCGGCGTCCGAGGCCATCGCGGCAGTCGTCGCCGCCGGCGGTGACGACGTCCGGCTCAACGGGCTGGAGCTCGGGTTCTCCGACGAATCAGCCGTTCTTGCCGGCGCGCGGGCGGCCGCGTGGCAGGATGCCGTCGCCGCGGCTGAACAGCTTGCCGCACTGGCCGCCGCCCGGCTGGGCCCGGTGCGCTCCGTCACCGAGCATGCCCCCTCATCCGCGCCGGTGCCGCTGGCGAAGATCCAGCGGGCGGCTGCCACCGAAGCCGTCGGGGTGGAGGCCGGCCACACCGGCGTGGGAGCAGGCGTCACGGTGGTGTGGGAACTGCAGGACTGAGGGCCTGCAGTCAGTGGACGGCTCCCGCCGGAAGCTTGAGGTCGACGGCGGTGCGCAGCGAAGTGCGCACGACGACGGCGAGCGCCTCCGCCGTCACGTCGATCGGCAGCGTCGGGGTACTGCCGCCGGGAGGCCGGGCCGCTTCCAGCGGGACGTGGACGAACCCGCCCCTGGTACCGGACCGGTTCCGGAGCTCGTGCATCAGGCCGTAAAAAACGTGGTTGCACACGTAGGTCCCCGCTGACTGGGAGACGTCCGCGGGAATGCCGGCTGACCGGAGGGCCAGGAGCCCGGCCTTGATGGGCAACGAGCTGAAGTACGCGGCCGGTCCGCCCGGGACCACGTCCTGGTCCACCGGCTGGTTTCCGGCATTGTCCGGTATCCGTGCATCATCGCAGTTGATCGCCACCCGCTCCAGCGAAATCCCCGGGCGCCCGCCTGCCTGCCCGACGCAGACCACCAGCTCCGGATCATAAGCGTCCAGCGCAGCGCGGAGAGCGACCAGGGCGTCGCCGAAGACACAGGGAAGTTCCACTGACTCCACGGCCCAGCCCTCCGAGCGGAGGATCCCGCGCGCCCGCTCCACCGCACCCCAGGAGGGGTTGCTGGCCGAACCAGCGAAAGGCTCGAAGCCGGTCAGGAGAATCATTGGCCCAGCTTAGCGGGTCGGTCCTTGACTTAAGTTCGAACATATCTTCGAATAGGGGACATGAGATGGGACGCACAAGCATTGCTGCCGGCACCTGCGGGCACACCCGCAGCCGGGGGAACTCCTGCGCTGCTGCCGCTTGCCGGGCTGGTGCGCTCAGTCACTACTCCCGAGTTCGCCGGCATCACCTTCCACGAGGTCACTGCCAAATCGGTGCTCAACAAGGTGGTTGCCGGTTCGAAGATGCCCTTTGAATGGACGGTTAACCCGTACCGCGGCTGCAGCCATGCGTGCGTGTACTGCTTTGCGCGCAAGAGCCACACGTACCTGGACTTCGACGCAGGGCTGGATTTCGACAGCCAGGTGGTGGTCAAGGTCAACGCGGCCGACGTCCTGCGCAAGGAGCTTGCCAAGCCCTCATGGGGGCGTCACCAGGTGGCCCTGGGCACCAACACGGACCCGTATCAGCGGGCCGAAGGACGCTACCAGCTCATGCCGGGGATCATCTCGGCCCTGGCCGACTCCGGCACCCCCTTGTCCATCCTGACCAAGGGGACCTTGCTGGCCCGGGACATTCCGCTCCTGAAGAGGGCAGCCGCCCAGGTCCCCGTGGGGGTGGGCATCTCCCTCGCCATGACCGATGAAGCCCTGTCCGAAGCGGTGGAGCCCGGCACACCCGGACCGCGGGCAAGGCTGAAGCTCGTCTCCCGGCTCCGCGAAGCAGGCCTTCCCTGCGGGGTGATGGCCATGCCCATCCTGCCGTGGCTCTCGGACAGCGACGAGGCCCTGGACGCCCTCTTCGGCGCTTTGGCGTCCGCCGGAGCAACCGGTGTTACGGCGGGCGCGCTCTATTTGAAGCCTGGCACGCGTGAGTGGTTCATGCAGTGGATTGCCAAACATCACCCCGGACTGGCGGGCCGGTACCGGCGTCTCTATGGTGAAGGGTCGTATGCGTCCAAGGAGTACCGCACCTGGCTCGCCGCGAAGGTCCGCTACTTCAAGCAGCGCCACGGGTTCCTGGGCAGCCACGGTTTCAGCCACCGCGACCTCGAGGACGATCCCCGGGCAGAGGAAGCACAGTATCCTGCCGGGAGCATCCCAGAACCCGGGACCGCCCCTGCCGGCGGGTGGCAGTCACGGGCCACCCAGCACGAAGCCGGCCCTCGCCAGCAGCCCACCCTCTTCTAGGCCGGACACACACCGGAGCTTCCAGGCCGCGCCCGGGGGCCGGGCATGTCAGTGGCCCGGGCTGGACTCCACCCTTCGGTCCAACGAAGTCAACAGCGCCCTGACAATCGGGAAGTCGGCCGGTATCCACGGCAGGCTCAGTGCCTGGCCGTGATCGTTGACGCTGACCCATCGCAGTTCGTCGTGGTCCTCGAGGGGCCGGGGATCGCCGTCGGAAATTTCAGCCAGCCAAACACGCATGCTGGCCCGCTCGTTCAGCTGCCACCCATCGGCCGCCGCTGCCGGCAGCTCAGGACCCAGTACAACGCCGACGCCCAGCTCCTCCCGGAGCTCGCGCAGCAGGGCAGCCTCGCAGGCTTCCCCCGCCTCCACCTTCCCGCCGGGAAACTCCCAGAGGCCGGCAAACTGCTCGGGCGCGGTCCGCCGTGCCACCAGCAAGCGGGTGGGATGCGCGAGCGAGTCCAGGATCGCTCCGCCTACTACCTGTATCCGTCCAGTCACCGATCCAGTCTATGGGGGACAATTGCCAGGGGCCCTCCCGCGGTGTGCCGGTATTCACGGCCCGGGAAGGAATATCCCCACCGGCCGCCCGGTTGGCAACCACGGCGTGAACCACGCAGCCGGCCGCCGCCGCGGCCGGCAGAATCTCCCGAAAAGCAGGCATATGAGCAGCGTCATCGAGTCCCCCGCCGTCAAGCGAAGCCCTTCGGCCAGCATTGCGCCCGCCATCATTTCCCTGGCGATGGGTGGTTTCGGCATCGGCGTAACGGAATTCACCATGATGGGCCTGCTCAAGGAAGTAGAGGCCGGGCTGAACATCAGCACCCCGGAAGCCGGACACCTGATTTCGGCCTACGCCCTCGGCGTCGTGGTGGGCGCCCCCTTGCTTGCCGCTGTGGGGGCAAAGCTGCCGCGCAAACACCTGGCCCTGGGCCTGATGCTCTTCTTCAGTGTCGCCAACCTGACGTCCTTCCTCGCCCCCGACTACGGCACCATGCTGCTGTCCCGCTTCGCTGCCGGCCTGCCGCACGGCGCTTTCTTTGGAGTAGCCGCGGTCATTGCCGCCTCCCTCGTGCCGCCAACCCGCCGGGGCTGGGCCATCTCCATGGTGATGGCCGGGCTGAGCGTGTCCAATGTGGTGGGTGTGCCCGTGGCCACGTGGGTTGGACAGGCCTTCGGCTGGCGCCTGCTTTTTGTTGTGGTGGGAGCCATTGGCCTCCTGACCCTGGCCTTGCTGTGGAGGTTTGTTCCGTTCCAGGCAGCCCATCCGGATGCGAGCATCCGCCGCGAACTCGGGGCCCTCAAGCGTCTCCAGGTCTGGCTGGCCATCCTGATCGGAATTGTCGGCTTCGGCGGGTTCTTCGCCACCTACACCTACATCGCCCACACCATGACCGTAGTGGCGGGCATCCCGTCGTCGTCGATCCCGGTGGTGGTTGCCCTCTACGGCCTGGGCATGGTTGCCGGCAATATCGTGGGCGGGCGGATCGCGGACAAATCGGTGATGGGAACGCTCTACCGGGTGCTGCCGGCCATCGCTGTGGCCCTGGTGGTCTACGCGGTGGCCGTGCACTGGCCGTGGTCCGCTTTCGTCATGGTGTTTGTTGTAGGCGCAGCCGGTTCGATGCTGATCCCGGCCCTCCAGACACGCCTGCTGGATGCCTCCCCGGACGCGCCGTCCCTCGCTTCCTCGCTGAACCATGCTGCTCTCAACGTCGCCAACGCCCTGGGCGCCTTCCTTGGCGGAGTGGTCATTGCGTGGGGATGGGGTTACGTTGCCCCTGCGCTGGTGGGAGCTGTCCTGGCTGTCCTGGGCCTGGGAGTAGCCATTGTCAGCGGACTGTTGGAACGCAGGAAGCCGTTGACTGCCTGACGAAAAAGCCGGGAACCGGCCCCGGCGTGCCCAGGAAAATCCCTGCACGCGCCCCGTCCCAGCGCCCAGACGACAGGGCAGTAAGCCTGCTGACAATAGGGGGCCGCTGTGTTAGCTTGAACATTAATCGGGACGATTAAATCCCGACGAATATGAAGGAGGAGACATGGGTTTTCTTGCTTGGATTATTCTCGGCCTCATCGTAGGGGCCATTGTTAAGGCTGTCATGCCCGGCAGGGTCGGCGGCGGCTGGGTCACCAGCCTTGTCCTCGGCGTGGTCGGTGCAATCGTGGGCGGCTGGATCGGCAGCCTGCTCTTCGGCAAAGGCGACCTGGCGTTCTTTGACCTCGGCACGTGGATCCTTGCAATCGTTGGCGGCCTGGTTGTTGCCGGCGTCTACGGTGCTATCACCGGGCGCAGCAAGAGCACGCGCGCTCCCTGATCAGGAACCTTACATCTGACCATCGCAGCAAAGGGCCCCGGATTAATCCGGGGCCCTTTGCTGTTGGCAGGCTCGCTGGGTCCTGCGCACGTACGTCAGCCTGCGGAGGCTGCCTGTGTATCCGGCGCGGGCAGGCTGCCCTGCTGGGACCGGGCGCTGGCGTATAGGCAGACCGTGGCTGCCGTGCCGAGGTTCAGGCTCTCGGCCGTCCCGTACACCGGGACTGCCACACGGTGATCTGCCAGGTCCAGCTCCTCGTCCGAGAGCCCCTGCGCCTCATTGCCGAAGAGCCACACAGTGGGGCTCTCCAGGGCGTAGGCGGACTCAACTCCGGTCACGCCACGACGGCGCGCAGCATTCTGGTCCTGGAGTGTGTCCAGGTTGAGGTCTCCGTACCCGTCCGCCGCCAGCACCCCGATGCCCCGGGCATGGCACGCTGCCACGACCTCCGCAGCGTCTGCGCCGAGGACCACGGGAAGGTGGAACAGCGAGCCAGCGGTCGACCGCACGGCTTTGGGATTGTAGATATCCACACTTGACCCGGTGAGGATCACAGCGTCGGCACCGGCAGCATCCGCGGCCCGCAGGACCGTTCCGGCGTTGCCGGGGTCCCGGACTTGGCACAGGACGGCAATCAGGCGGGGACCGGCGTCGAGAACTTCGTCAAGGCCGACATCAAGGAAGCGGCACACGGCCAGGATGCCCTGCGGCGTGACCGTATCCCCCATGGCGGCGAGCACTTCGTCAGTGGCGATGTAGGCGGCCGTGCCGTCCGCGAGGTCTTCAAATTCGGGGTACCGGTCAAGGCAGGCCTCGCTCGCATAGACCTCTTCCACCACGCCCTGCCCACCCGCTGCCAGCCGCTTCTGGTGGAGGCGCAAGGCTTCCCGGACAGCCTGCGGGCCTTCAGCAAGGAATTGCTCCCGCTTTAAACGGGCCGGGCGCCCGGCAAGCTGTGCCACCTTCCTCGCCCGATCGGCTCGGGGGTTGGACAGTGGAAAGTCTTGCGGGCGCCCGGTTTCGTTCATATAAGAACCTTAGTTGCTGTTGCAGCAGGTTCTCGAACTACCCAGAACGGGGTGACTACTCGGCAGCCTCGTCAGCAGCAGGCTTCTTCGCAGCCTTCGCCTTGGGAGCCTTGGCAGCCGGAGCTTCCTCAGCGGCGGACTCGGCCTTGGCGGCCTTCGGAGCCTTCGCTGCCTTAGGGGCCTTGGCTGCCTTGGGCGCTGCTTCAGCCTGGACGGCGGGAGCGGACGTGTCAGCAGGCAGGGAATCCTTGGCAATCTTGACCAGGGCGGCAAAAGCGTTGGCGTCGGAGACGGCCAGCTCTGCCAGCATGCGGCGGTCAACCTCAACCTCAGCGGCCTTCAGGCCCTGGATCAGGCGGTTGTAGGTGAGGCCGTTGGCGCGGGACGCAGCGTTGATGCGCTGGATCCAGAGGCGACGGAAGTCGCCCTTCTTCTTCTTACGGTCACCGTAGCTGTACACAAACGAGTGCAGCAGCTGCTCTTTGGCCTTGCGGTACAGGCGTGAACGCTGTCCCCGGTAGCCCTTTGCGCGTTCGAGGATAACCCGGCGCTTCTTGTGGGCGTTTACCGCCCGCTTCACACGTGCCACGTGCGTACTCCTTCAGAATTCTGATCCCAAGCGTCTACTGCCGGAAACCCGGCCGGCCTGAGAAGGCTTTTTGGTAGTTGACTGCTGCCAGGTGGCAGTCAGTCAGAAAACTTGGAAATTAGATGCCGAGCATCTTCCGGATGACCTTGGCGTCGCCCTTGAAGACGATCTTGTCGCCGGCGAGGCGACGGGTCAGCCTGGAGGACTTGTGCTCGAGGTAGTGGCGGCGGTTGGCCTGCTGGCGGCGCAGCTTGCCGCTGCCGGTCAGCTTGAAGCGCTTCTTAGCACCACTGTGGGTCTTCATCTTCGGCATGGGAACCGATCTCCTTACGTTTTCCACAGACCAGGTCTGCAGTTCTTCGTGCAGCCGCCCCTGGGGGCGGCATGCTGGTTGCTTGCTGCGGGAGGAGAACCTCCTGCGGCTTTGAACTAGGTGGTCTTCTTGCCAGCAGGCTTCGGCGCCTTAGGGGCTGGCCGTGCGGCCGGCTTCGGCGCTGCAGGCCTGGCTACCGGTTTCGGCATCGGCACTGCTGCGGGCTTCGGAGCCGCCGGGGCGGGGACCGAAGCGGCCGGCTTGGCTGCTTCCGGTGCCTTCTGGGCAACGGGCGCCTTGACGGGCTCCGGTGCCTTTGCGGGCGCCGGGGCTGCCTTGGGCGCTTCCCGACGGGGAGCTGCGACCTTGGGGGCTGCAGCCTTCGGGGCGGCCTGCTGAGGCGCTTCCTGCGGCTCGGCTTCCTTGGCAGGAGCCTCGGCCTCGGGGGCTGCTTCGGCCGGAGCCTCCGCTGCTGCGGGCACCTCGACCTCAACCGCCTCGGGTTCAGTGTTGATGGCGAAACCCTCCGGGAGAAGGTCCGCCAGCGACTGCGTAAACGGAGCCTGGTCGTCGCCGGAGACGTCCACACGTTCTGTGCCAGTGGCCTTGGCTTCGTTCTGTGCCTTGGCCTCCGCACGCTGCGTGGCGCGGCGGGCTTCGGCTTTCGCTTCGGCCTTGTTCTTCAGCGGACCCACGACCATGACCATGTTGCGGCCGTCGATGCGCGGGCTGGACTCAACGACGCCCACTTCAGCGACGTCGTCCGCGAAGCGCTGGAGCAGGCGGATGCCCATCTCCGGACGCTGCTGCTCGCGGCCACGGAACTGGATCATGGCCTTGACTTTGTCGCCGGCACCGAGGAAGCGAAGTGCGTGACCGCGCTTTGTCTCGTAATCGTGGGTGTCGATCTTCAGGCGGAAGCGGATTTCCTTCAGAACAGTGTTCGTCTGGTTCTTCCGGGCTTCACGTGCCTTGACGGCGGCCTCGTACTTGTACTTGCCGAAGTCCATCAGCTTGCACACCGGAGGCTTGGCCTGCGGTGCAACTTCAACGAGATCAAGGTCGGACTCGGCAGCCAGACGCAGGGCATCGTCGATACGGACGATTCCTACCTGTTCACCTGCAGGGCCGACCAGCCGCACCTCGGGGACGCGGATACGCTCATTGATTCTTGGCTCGCTAATGTTAAAGCTCCTGTGATTGTTGTGGTTCCACCGGCAAAATAGAGAAGGCCCCCAATTGCCGGAGCAATCGAAGGCCTCGAAGATCGGTTGCACAAGACTCCGGGGAGACTGCACGCATCACACCAGCGCTTGGCTGGAAATGCCCGACCAGGTACCCGGCAACCTTGCTTCCTCAGGAATGGCTTCCGGCGGGAAAACGGCTGACGCGGGTGGGAGAGAACTCCGCTTGCAAACTGAATGACATTCTACAGAAAAAATCCCGCTCAACGCATCTTGGCGCCGGTGGGACCATCCATAACAAATAACGACATCCAGTCGGTCTGTGACAAGCTTACCAGTATGAGCACCCCAGAGAGTAATTCACACGTTTACCAGCCTGCCGACGCCCAGGGGGACGTCTCCCAGCAGATCCGCGACATCTCCGAGGTACCGGCCATCGAGGTCATCACCACCGCTGCAGTCCACCTGATGAGCGCGTCCGCGGTTAAGCTCGGCCTCGCAGCCGAGGACAACGCCGCGGAATTGAAGGATCTGGACGAGGCCCGGAAGCTCATCACCGCCCTGGCCGGACTGGTCACAGCCGCGGCCCCCGAAATCGGCTCGCAGCACGCTGGTCCCTTGCGCGACGGCCTCCGCTCGCTGCAGTTGGCCTTCCGCGAAGAGTCGGTCATTCCTGACGCACCCGGCAAGGGCCCGGGAGAGAAGTACACCGGCGCGGTCAACTGACCGGACGGGCTTTTAGTCCCTCATCATCACGACGGCGGCGGGCGGACCGGGACGGTCCGCCCGCCGCCGCTGTCTCTCAGGCGGCCAGGGCCTCCAGGGGCCCGGAACTTCAGGCAGCCCGGCGCCGCCGTCGTGCCTGCAGCACCAGCCCGACAACGCAGAGCGCCACGCCGGCCACACCAACTGAGACAAACCCGCCGGACGGCCCCATCCCGTCAATGAAGACACCGGCCAGCGGCGCACCGAGGGCCACCCCGGCAGTCAACGCCGAGCCGTACCAGCCCATCGCCTCCCCGCGACGATCCTCGGCCACGAGGTCGGCGACCTTTTCAGAGGCGGACGACAGCACCGGCGCGCAGAGCAGCCCCGGCAAGATCGAGACGAAGGCCAGCGTCCAGGTGTCCTGCGCAAAGCCCATCGGGATGGTCAGCGCCGCCATCCCCAGCAGCAGCAGGATCGGAGATACCGGCCGGTGCATCGCCCCGTACACCAGCCCGCCAACTACGGACGCCGCACACCAGAAAAGGAAGACGACACCGATCTCCCCTTGGTGGCCGCCCGTTTCCAAGGCAGCGACAATCCCGACGTCCGTGCCGCTGAGCACCATTCCGGTGCCGGCAGCCACGGCGAAGACGGCAGCGACGGTGGCCGTGAACCAGGTGAAATTGTGGGCCATCCTGCTGCGGAATCCATCGTCGGCAGCCGAGCCTGCGGGCAGCAGGTCTGCAGCGGCCTCCTCGATGTGGGCTGGGGCTGCGGAGACGACTGCAACCTCGGCCGCATGCCGCTGGTCAGCTCTGCCTTCGCCGGTCTGGGCGGCACTGCGGGTGGGCGGGTTGAACCACATGAGGAACAGGCCCGCGAAGGACGTGGACACCCCCACCACGGTCAGTCCCAGGACACTGTGGCCGCTGGTGGCCACCACCGCCCCCGCAGCAGGCCCGATCATGAACACCACCTCGGTGGTGATGGAGTCCAGGGCGAAGGCGGTCCGCCGCTGGTCGCCGTCCGCCAGGACGCCCAGGGACTGCCGGAGCACGCTGAAAATGGGGAGGGTCAGCAGACCGCCGACAAACACCAAGGGGAGCAGCCATTCGTAGGTGACATGAGGAACGACAGACCAGATCACAGCTTCGGACACCACCGAAGGGATGAGCGCCTTGCGCAGGCCAACGGTGTCCACGCGCCGGCCGCGCCACGGCGCCCCCAAAGCGATGCCGATGGTCATCACGGCGGCGGCGGCTCCGGCGGCCGCGTATCCCTTGTCCAGGGTGAGCACGATGTGCAGGGTGAGCAGTACTCCGGCGGCCGAGTGCGGAATACGGGCAACCATGCCCACGAGCAGCAGCCGCCTGATAGGCAGAACAGCAAGCAGCTCCCGGTAAAGAGCGAAATTCACGAAAAAATCCTTTGGTCTGCCGCGGCAGACCGGGGATCTCCCCGCTGACCGTCAGCTACGAAACAGCGCGCCGCAACTTGATCTCGATAGAGTCGACCCGCTCCCCAAACAATACATTCCGGGACCATGCGGCCTGGAGTCCCGCAACCAGCTCCTGGACTGCTGCAGCGTCAAGGCCGTCCTCGAGATACAGCACCACCTGCAGTTCGGGTCCCGCTCCCCCGCCGGGCAGCGGCGCGCCTGCACCGGTGGTGGTTCCGACGCCGGCACCCGGGAGGAGCCCGACTTTCCGGATCGCGGGGAATGCACCAGCTGCCGCACTTATCGCCTTCGCCACGTCCGCGTCCAGGTAGGACGGCACCCAGGCCTGCTGCTTGGCCAGTGCCCACAGGGCCGGCCGGCGCACCACGAAGGTAACCGCGGAGCCGGGGTCCAGTACCAGCAGCTCGGCTTCTTCCGACACCGCGGAAAGCGCCGCCCGTGCGGCGAAGACGGCAACCGGCCGGGCTTCGGGATGCCAGCTTGCCAGCGCTGCCGCTGAGGTGAAGGCCGGCATCGCCGTCCTGCCGTCGGCCGCTTTGAGCATCACCAGTGCCATGTCGGCCTGCTTGTCTGACACCAGCCCGGCTACGCCGTCGGCTTCCTCGGCGAGTTGGGCAATGATGGGAATGAAGACCCTCGCAGTAGCCAGTGAAGCAACCACTGCCGCCTCATCCCCGGTCCCGTCCGCAAGGGCCGCCACCGCGGCGAGGTAGCCGGCGTCGGCAGTCCCGTCGTCGTCCTCGAAATTGTGGACGCTTGCGTCGTCACCGGCCAGGCTGCGGCCTTCCCAGGGCCGCCCTGCCGAGTCAGTCCGTCCGCCGGCTCCAGCGAGGGCTGCGGCTATATGGCCGGGCAGGTGCCGCTGGCCAGGGCGGTCTGTGCCGGCGGCAACGGCGCCGGCATGTGCGCCGGCCGGGCTGTCATGAGGGGGCGTTCCGCCGTCCTTGTCCATGCTCTCAGGGCGTCCCTGCCGGTTCAGCGGCGGCCGGCGACGTCGAGCGCTTCGGGCAGGGTGAAGGCACCGGCATAGAGTGCCTTGCCCACAATCGCACCTTCGACGCCCAGCGGGACGAGGGACCGGAGCACCTTGAGGTCATCGAGGCTGGAAATGCCGCCGGATGCCACCACAGGCTTTCCGGTCTTCTCCACCATCTGGCGCAACAGTTCCACGTTGGGTCCCTTCAGCGTGCCGTCCTTGGTGACGTCGGTGACCACATACCGGGCGCAGCCGGCTTCTTCGAGCCGGCCCAGGACCTCCCAGAGGTCGCCGCCTTCCTTGGTCCAGCCGCGGCCCGCGAGCGTGGTTCCGCGGACGTCAAGTCCGACGGCGATCCTGTCGCCGAAGCGGTCGATGGCGCGGGCGGTCCATTCGGGGTTTTCCAGGGCCGCCGTGCCGAGGTTCACCCGTGCCACGCCGAGATCCAGGGCAGCTTCCAGGGATTCGTCATCCCGGAGTCCGCCGGAGAGTTCCACCTTGATGTCCAGGCGTCCCACCACCTCACGCAGCAGTTCCGCGTTGGAGCCGCGGCCGAACGCTGCATCCAGGTCCACCAGGTGCACCCATTCAGCGCCCTGCTGCTGCCAGTTGAGGGCCGCTTCGAGCGGGGTGCCGTAACTGGTCTCGCTGCCGGCTTCGCCCTGCACGAGCCTCACTGCCTGGCCATTGACGACGTCGACGGCGGGAAGCAGTTCAAGAACCGGCAAATCGTTTGCGGTGGTCATCTCAAATCCTCAAGGTTGGGGTGCGGCCGGCGGCCGGGGAGTGATCGGGGTGGAGTCTAGGCTCCGGGCAGGGTCAGGAGGTAGGCAGCGAGCAAGCGACATGCCGGCCAGGATGTAGAAGCCCACCTGGGTCCACAACGGCTTGCGCTGCTGCCGGAAGGACAGGGCACCGCCAACGAGGAGGCCCGCGAGTCCCGTCAGGATGATGGACCACATCTAGGAACCGCCGTCCTGTGCGGCCGGTTTCCGCAGCCCGTCCACCCAGTTGCGCAGGAGGCGTGCGCCCGCGTCACCGGATTTTTCCGGGTGGAACTGGGTGGCACACAGGGGGCCGTTTTCCACGGCCGCGATGAACGGAGCCCCGTGCTCGGACCAGGTGACCAACGGCGGCGCCATCCGGGGCTGCACCACGTCAAAGTTCCATTCCTGGACACCATAGGAGTGCACGAAGTAGAAGCGCTGGTCTTCAACACCAGCGAAGAGTCTGGAGCCTTCCGGCACGGTGACAGTGTTCCAGCCCATGTGCGGCACCACTTCAGCCGGCAGGAGTTCCACCTTTCCCGGCCACTCCCCCATGCCTTCAGCCTCGGTACCGTGCTCCACTCCCGCTTCAAACAGGACCTGGAGCCCTACGCAGATCCCCAGGACGGGGCGGCCGCCGGCCACGCGCCGGCCGATGAGGCGGATGCCGTCCACGGCCTTCAGCTCACGCATGACAGTTTCGAACGCTCCGACGCCCGGCACCACGAGGCCGTCGGCATTGAGCACATCCTCAGGTTTTGCACTGAGGATGACTTCCGCTCCGGCCCGTTCAAGCGCACGCACGGCGGACCGGACGTTCCCTGACCCGTAATCGAGCACCGTCACAGTCGGCTTGCCCTGGGGCGACGCCGGTTTCTTGGAGGCGGCCGGGTCAATCACGGCACCGTCCCTCAGGATCTGGCCGCTCACAGCGCACCCTTGGTGGACGGAATGCCTTCCACCCGCGGGTCCGGCTCCACCGCCGCACGCAGCGCACGGGCGAATGCCTTGAACTGGGCTTCGACAATGTGGTGCGGGTCCCTGCCGGCGATGACGTTCATGTGCAGGCAAATGCCCGCGTGCAGGGTGATGGCCTCAAACACATGGCGCGTCAGTGACCCGGTGAAGTGGCCCCCGATGAGGTGGTACTCCTGGCCGGCGGGTTCGCCGCCGTGGACCAGGTAAGGACGGCCGGAAACGTCGACGACCGCGTGGGCAAGGGCCTCGTCCAGCGGCACGGTGGCCTCGCCGAACCGGCGGATGCCGGCTTTGTTCCCCAAAGCCGTCCGCAGGACCTCGCCGAAGGTGATGGCAACGTCTTCCACGGTGTGGTGGACGTCGATGTGGGTGTCGCCGGTAGCCTTGACCGTCATGTCGATGAGCGAGTGCTTGCACAGCGCCGTGAGCATGTGGTCGTAGAACGGGACGGACGTGTCGATGTCCGAAATGCCGGTTCCGTCGAGGTTGATCTCCACGAGCACCGACGATTCGCTGGTGGCACGCTCCATGCGTGCGGTGCGGGTCGCGGCAGTGCTGGATCCGGTGGAAGCCATGGTCAGGTGTCCTTTGTGAAGAAGGAGTGATGCCCGCGCACGCAGCGCGGCTGTCTTAAGTTTAGGCGGGCAGCTTTGACTGGCCGGCCAGTATCGCTTCCAACGCCGTGAGGAAGGCCGTGGTTTCAGTCTCCGTGCCCGCGGTGACCCGCAGGTGGCCGGGGATGCCGACGTCCCGGATGAGCACACCGGCGTCGAGGAGCTGCTGCCAGACCTCGTGCGGACTGTCCAGTCCACCGAAGAAAACAAAGTTCGAATCCGAGACGGCGGGCGTAAGGCCCAGCCGCGTCAGTTCGGCAACAATCCGGTCGCGCTGGACCTTGATGTCCTCGACGTCGGCCATCAGGGCCTCCCGGTGCCGGAGTGCCGCGAGGGCCGTGGCCTGGGTGACGGCGGACAGGTGATAGGGCAGCCGCACCAGGCGCAGGGCATCGGTCACTTCAGGGGCTGCAGCCATGTAGCCCAGCCGAGCGCCGGCCAGGGCGAAGGCCTTGCTCATGGTCCGCGTAACGATGAGCCGTTCCCGGCCCGGCAGAAGCGTCAGTGCGCTGGGCGTGCCGTCATGAGCAAACTCGTGGTACGCCTCATCGACGATCACGATGGTCTGGCTCGCCTCGCCGGCTGCGTACACGGCTTCCACGACGTCGAGGCCCAGCCCTGTTCCGGTGGGATTGTTGGGCGAACTGAGGAAAACGATGTTGGGCTGGAGCTCCTTGACCTGGCGGCCGGCCGACCCGGCGCTGAGTCCGTAGTCTTCCTCGCGCTCTCCGACGAGGTAGTCGGTGTCCGTGCCACTGGCCAGCAGCGGGTACATGGAGTAAGTGGGAGGGAAACCGAGGGCCGTCCGACCCGGGCCACCGAAGGCCTGGAGGATCTGCTGCAGCACCTCATTGGAGCCGTTGGCTGCCCAGATGTTCGACGGGTCAAGGCCATGGCCAAGGAACTCCGCCAGCGCCTCGCGAAGTTCCGTAAACTCCCTGTCAGGGTAGCGGTTCAGTCCCGCAGCGGCTTCAGTCACCGCCGAGCTGATCGCTGCCCGGACGTCCGCGGGAACACCGTGCGTGTTTTCATTCACGTTCAGCAGGATGGGGACATCCAGCTGCGGAGCACCGTAGGGGGTCAACCCGCGGAGGTTGGCACGGAGGGGAAGTCGGTTCAGACGCTCTAGCTGGTCGTTCACCTGAACAGTTTAGTGCCGAAGCAGACGCCCCAAAAATGTGACGGCTCCGGAACGCGGGGTTTACTTCACCGGGACATACAGCTGCTGGCCCGGCAGCACCGTCCCGGCGCTGAGGTTGTTGAGCTGGACGATGTCGGCAATAACATCCCGCGCATCCCGCTCAGGTGCCACGGCCGCGGCAATGGCCCACAACGATTCGCCGGACTGCACGGTCACTGAGACCGCGGGAGTCACGGCGAGGTCCTCCACGGAGTCCGCCGCCTTGGCCGGCGCATTCAGGAACCCCGCCATCAGCAGCAGGAAGGCGGCCACCAGCACCAGCGGGATACCGAT
Organism: uncultured Actinomycetota bacterium; assembly: GCA_963807805.1. Classification (GTDB taxonomy): domain Bacteria; phylum Actinomycetota; class Actinomycetes; order Actinomycetales; family Micrococcaceae; genus Arthrobacter. The sequence goes on from CAWECX010000008.1 coordinate 48,809, forward strand.
GAGAACCACCCGGCCACGGCGGGTCAGGCGCAGCGGCGGCAGCGGATCCCTGCCGGCACGCGACGTCCGTGCGGCTGAGATGCCTTCGCTGGAGCCGCGCTGGCCGGACGTCAGGTTCTGCACGGACGTATAGGTCTGTCCGGAAACGAACTCGGGACGGGAATCCTGCGATGCTGAAAAAGCTGACATGAGATGAGGCCTCCTGGACCATACTGTGCTGCCCGGAGTGTCCATTCCGCCGCCTGCCGGGAGACCCGGGAGCCGGACCGTCTTCGGATATTCGAAGACCGGACCAAGCGAATAGAACACATGTTCGAACTTTGCTTCTTCTGTTTTAGCACTTATCAACGAACATTGTCGAGACTCGCTAGAACAAATGTTTGAAAAAGCATCGTGGCTGCCCTACGTTTGGATCACAGAACAACCACCTCTGTAGTTGATCAGCAGGGTCTGACATCCACGCCGGAGGCTCCCGGCACCCGCGGCCTGGAGGCCCGGGGCAACGGAAAGGCATTGGCTAATATGGCAGTACCAGCCACCGGCGGCAGGACAACCCCGCGGGCGCAGCAGTCCCAGAGGACCAAAGGCCTGACCGCCCGCCAGACGAAGATCCTGGAGACCATCCAGCGCTCCGTCAATGACAACGGGTACCCCCCGTCGATGCGCGAAATCGGTGACACGGTGGGCCTTGCCAGCCTCTCCAGCGTGACCCACCAGCTTTCGCAGCTGGAAAAACTGGGTTACCTGCGCAGGGATCCAAAGCGTCCCCGCGCCATGGAGGTGCTGATGCCCCTGACGCTGGACGGCGGAAGTGCCAAAGCCGCAGGTTCCGCCAAGCCCGCCGCGTTGAACGGCATCAGCAGCGGAAGCATCACCGAACTGCCTTCCGCCATGGACACCGCAATGGTTCCCCTCGTGGGCAGAATCGCCGCCGGCGGTCCCATCCTGGCCGACCAGGTGGTCGAAGACGTTATGCCGCTCCCCCGGCAGCTGGTGGGGCAGGGCGAGCTGTTCATGCTCAAGGTTGCGGGCGACTCCATGGTGGACGCAGCCATTTGCGACGGCGACTGGGTAGTGGTCCGGCGCCAGGCCGATGCCGCCAATGGCGACATCGTCGCGGCCCTCCTCGACGACGAAGCCACAGTCAAGACCTTCCGCCAGCGGGACGGGCACACGTGGCTGCTTCCGCAGAACACCCAGTACGAACCGATTCTCGGCGATCATGCCACCATCATGGGCAAAGTGGTATCGGTCCTGCGTTCGCTCTAGGAAACGCCGGAATCTGCCAGGAATGACTGGACCCGCTCACCATTGGTGGGCGGGTTCAGTCAGTCCTGGGGCCGGATCAGGTGGTTTCCCTGGCGAGCCTCTCCAAAGCGGCGACGGCGATCTTAGGGTCGGTCGTGGGCCAGAAGGGCGGCAATGCCCCCCGGAGGAAACCGGCGTAACGTTCGGTGGCCAGCCTGGAATCCAGGACTGCCACCACGCCCTTGTCGCCGGTGGACCGGATCAGCCGGCCGGCGCCCTGGGCCAGGCGGATCGCTGCGTGGGTGGCCGAGACGGACATGAATCCGTTGCCGCCGGCCTGGGCCACTGCACGGGAACGGGCGGTCATCAGGGGGTCGTCGGGCCGGGGGAACGGGATACGGTCGATCACTACAAGACGGCACGACCCGCCGGGGACATCCACTCCCTGCCACAGGGACATGGTCCCGAAAAGACACGTGTCCGGCTCATCGGCGAACTGCTTGACGAGGGCCGTCATGGTGGAATCCCCCTGGCAGAGGATGCTCAGTCCCAGCCGTGGCCGCATGGCTTCGGCGGCTTCTTCGGCCGCGCGCCGCGACGAAAACAGGCACAAGGCGCCACCGCCGGACGCCCTGATCAGCGACTCCAGTTCATCCAGCGACTCCGGCGACACTCCCCTGCCCGGCTTGGGCAGGTGCCCGGCAACATAGAGGATGCCCTGCTTGGGATAGTCGAAGGGGGATCCGACATCCACTCCCGTCCAGGACGGAGCTCCCTGTCCCACCAGTCCCAGCCCTCCGGCTGCAGGCTCGAAAGCCGAACCGATGGCCAGGGTGGCCGAGGTCAGAACCACTGTGTGGCCCTCGAAGAGGCCTTCACGCAGCCTCCCCGCAACGCTCAGCGGGGCGATGTTGATCAGCGCAGGTGAGGAGTCATCGGGCTGGGCATATCCCTGTTGCGGGTCGAAAGTGCTGGTGCGGGAAAACCAGACAACCTCCCGGTTTTCCCGCGCGGCGATGAGCCGCTCACAGAGTTCAAGGATCAGCATCAGCCGGGAGCGCGCAAGCTGCCGCCCGCCGTCGGCCGTCTGGCTGCTGTCCCCCTTCGAATCTGACAGGGCCGCCCGGCAGGCTTCCCGCAGCTGGTCGACGCAGTCCAGCTGTTCATCGTTGAGGCCGTTGGGCAGCAGCCCGTTAGGGACGCCGGCAAGCGCCACTTCCAGGTTTGCGGCTGCGGCGTTGAGTGCATCAACGGTGATGGCGGTGTGCTTCCTGGCGCCGGAAGCGGCCGCGTGGACCATGGCAACAGACAGCTGCCCTGACACGGCGCCGGTCACCCGGTCCTGGAGTTCGTGGGCCTCGTCCACTACCACCACGTCGTATTCCGGCAGCACGGCCAGGCCTTCAAAGGCACTGACGGCGAGCATGGCGTGGTTGGTCACCACGACGTCGGCCTCCGCAGCGTCCTGGCGGGCCAGCTCGCTGAAGCATTCGGCCGCCATCGGACATTTCTGGGCTCCCAGGCACTCCATGGATGTGACAGAGACCTGGCGCCAGGCGCGGTCTGTGACGCCGGGAAGGAGCTCGTCCCGGTCACCGGTTGCGGTCTTGTCCGCCCATTCGCGCAGCCGCACCACCTCCTTGCCCAGCTGCGAGGACGGGCCGCCCAGCGCGGCTGCAAAGTGCGGCACGCTGGTGTCCTCGCCCAGCGAGAAAAGCTGGCCCTCGGCGGGTTCCTCAGAGGGGAATCCGCCCTCAAGCTTGTGCCGGCAGACATAGTTCGAGCGGCCTTTTACCAGGGCCACCTTCACGGGCCGGTCAAGGGCCGGCGTGATGGCCTTGAGCAGCCGGGGAAGGTCACGCCCCACGATCTGCGTCTGCAGGGCCAGCGTTGCCGTGGAGACCAGGGTGGGTTTGTTGCTCACCAGGGAATGGGCGATCAGCGGAATGAGGTAGGCCAAAGACTTGCCTGTTCCGGTTCCGGCCTGGACCAGCAGATGGTCACCGGTTTCTATTGCCCGTGCCACCTGCCGGGCCATTTCGTGCTGGCCGCTGCGGCTCTGTCCGCCCATTCCGGCTACGGCACGGTCGAGCAGTTCGATGACGAACTGCTCGCCGGCCGTTCCGGACTCCTGTCCTGCCACGGGCTCAGCCATTGCTGACGAAGGACTCCAGTTCCGCTGCCAGTCCTTCCCTGACCATCACCACTGCCCGGGTTCCCTCTTCACCGTGCTCAAGGCTCAGGATCTCGGCGTCGGTCTCATGGAGTTTGCTGATGACGTCACCGCGGTTGTAGGGAATCAGGAGTTCGAGCTTGACGCTCGGCCGCGGGATGGAACTGCTGATTTCGCGCAGCAGTTCGGCAATCCCTTCGCCGGTCCGGGCAGAAACCACCACATGGCGGGGTTCGCGCTGCTTCAGGCGTTCCACCACGAACGGGTCGGCCGCGTCGGCTTTGTTCAGGACAATGATTTCCTGGACCTTGCGGGCATCCACTTCGCTGAAAACCTGCCGCACTGCGGCGATCTGGCCCTCAGGGTCCGGGTGCGATACGTCCACCACATGGAGGATGAGGTCGGCGTCCGCAACTTCCTCCAGGGTTGAGCGGAAAGCCTCCACCAACTGGGTGGGCAGGGACCGGACGAATCCCACCGTGTCCGCCAGCGTGTACCCGAGGCCGTCGGAGGTCTCGGCTTTGCGGACGGTCGGGTCCAGGGTGGCGAACAGCGCGTTCTCCACCAGCACGCCGGCGTCGGTCAGACGGTTCAGCAAGGAGGACTTGCCGGCGTTGGTGTACCCGGCGATGGCCACGGACGGCACGGCATTACGACGGCGGTTGGCCCGTTTGGTTTCCCGCGCCGGCTTCATGGCGGCGATTTCACGCCGCAGCTTTGCCATCCGGGTGCGGATGCGGCGGCGGTCCAGCTCGATCTTGGTTTCACCCGGTCCACGGGAGCCCATGCCGGCGCCGGCGCCGCCAACCTGTCCACCTGCCTGCCGGGACATCGACTCACCCCAGCCGCGCAGGCGCGGAAGGAGGTACTCGAGCTGGGCCAGCTCAACTTGGGCTTTACCTTCGCGGCTCTTGGCATGCTGGGCGAAGATGTCCAGGATCAGGGCAGTACGGTCGATGACCTTGACCTTGACGATGTCTTCCAGGCCACGGCGCTGGGAAGGCGCCAGTTCGGCGTCGACAACCACGGTGTCCGCACCCGTGGACATAACGATTTCCTTCAGCTCCAGGGCTTTGCCGGACCCGAGGAACGTGCCGGGATCGGGTTTTGCACGGCGCTGCACCATACCGTCCAGGACCTCGGACCCTGCAGTCTCAGCCAGGGCGGCCAGTTCACGGAGGGAGTTTTCGGCGTCGGCAAGGGTCCCCTCGGACCAGAGGCCGGCCAGGACAACACGTTCCAGGCGCAGCTGCCGGTACTCGACTTCGGTGACATCTTCGAGTTCGGTGGAGAGACCGGCGGTGCGGCGGAGTGCCCGGCGTTCTTCCAGGTCCTGCTGATCGCCGTCGAAGGTGCTGTGTTCCTCGTCGAGCCGGGACAGGGCCTGGGCCTTGCCGAACAGCGCCCGCCCGTCGCCTTCCGCGGCCGGAACACGTTTGGCCGGGACATCCTTGGAGAGGATACGGTCGATCACGGCCTGGATTTCCTCGGCGCTCATATCCTGGGCTGCTGGATCGGATCCGGTGTTGGGCTGGCTGGTCATGGTCTCCTTTGAAGATTCGGCAGTTCCAGAATAGTGCTGATTGCTGGTGAGCGGGGACGTATTCGCGCTGGGCTGACGGCTGGCGGTCATCCTGGCCTCCTGGTCTGCTGCACGCGCCGTTCGAAGCGGTGGCGTGCAGCGTGGATCCACACCTGCGGAAGGCGTGGACGTACAAGGGTCGCCGGCAACGTCGGAGAGCATGCCTGGAGGGCTGGCTTCGAGTATTGCCCGGCGTTCAGACGAGGCGTGTGAAACCTGGTCGGTGACGCAATTGCGGAAGGTAGATACCTGCATCGCTGCGGGACACGGCTGCGGGGACGGGTCAGGCCCGTGCCGGCTACTCAAAGATCAAGAACATGCCTTCCACATTAGCAGACGCGCTCCACCGCGGTTTCCCATACGCTTCGGGGCCAACTAATCTGGCCAGTTATGGAGTCCGCACACTATTTCAGCGCATCGCCCGCAGGGCCCTTTACCCGCAAACCGCTCACGGTCGATCTGGCTGGGGAGACGCGGTCCCTGCAGACTTCCGGCGGGATCTTCAGCCCGGACGGGATCGATAAGGGCACAGCCGTGCTGTTGGCCGAGGTGCCGCCGCCGTCCCCCACGGGGAACCTCCTGGACATCGGCTGCGGCTGGGGACCCATTGCACTGACCATGGCGCTGCAGGCACCGCAGGCGCAGGTGTACGCCGTGGATGTCAACGAGCGATGCATCACGCTGACCACCGAGAACGCGGCAACCCTGGGCCTGGGCAACGTCGCGGCCAGCCGGCCGGACCAGGTGGATCCAGACGTGCGGTTCGACACGATCTGGTCCAATCCGCCCATCCGGATCGGCAAGGACGAACTCCATGCACTGCTCAGGCTGTGGATTCCGCGGCTGGCTGCCGGCGGCTCTGCGTGGCTGGTGGTCCAGAAGAACCTTGGCTCGGATTCCCTTCAGCGGTGGCTTTCCCAGGAGCTGGACGACACCTTCTCTGTCACCCGCGAGAGCACTTCAAAGACGTTCAGGATCCTGCGGATCAGGAAAGAGTCCCGCTAGCGACGATCACGGCCGGGCCGCTCAGCTCCACATGCTCATGGCCGCCGGCGCCTGCAAAGAACTTGACGCCCACCACGCCTCCGGGCACGTGGACATTCCAGGCGTCCGGGGCTTCGGCTCCGGCCCAATGCCTGATGGCGACAGCAGCGGCGCACGCACCCGTTCCGCACGACTGCGTCTCCCCCACGCCGCGTTCATGGACGCGCATGGTGACTGTCCCCACGCCGTCGTGCACCAACGGCTCAGCCGGCACAACAAATTCCACGTTCGTCCCATGCGGCGGTACCGGGTCAACCTGGGGGGCGGTGAAGAGCCGGGTGGCGTCAAGCTCGGACAGTTCCGCCAGTGCCACAACGGTATGCGGGTTGCCCATGCTGACAGACAGCGCGGGACGGGGCACTTCCAGTCCGTCCGCTGTGACCAGGGAGTCCATAGCCTTGGCGCTGGCTTCTCCGGGATAGATGAACTCCCAGGGCCCCATGTCGACGGCGTAGTCCTCCCCCGTGCGGACCACGGTCTTGACTCCTCCGCGGGTTCCTACAGCCAATGCGGCGCCGTCGGGCAGGTCAACCAGACCCTCAGTCCGCAGGAAGTGGACGAACACGCGGACCCCGTTGCCGCACATCTCCGAGAGTGACCCGTCGCCGTTGCGGTAGTCCATGAACCATGCCGCGTCCGGGGCTTCCGTCAGCAGTTCGCGGCCCTCGGGCAGCAGCCGGGACGGCACGGCGCGGATGAGTCCGTCGCCGCCGATTCCGCGGTGCCTGTCGCACAGAGCAGCGACCTGCCCCGCAGTGATGGTGTGCCGGCCTTCGGGGTCTGCTATCAGGACAAAGTCGTTGCCCGTACCGTGGCCCTTGGAGAAGCGGAGTCCGCCCAGCGCAGGGAAGGCGGGCTCGGACGTCTCAACAGGGGTAGCGTTCATGATCCAAGGTTACCGGCCGGGGGCTGAGGGGGAGAATCCGGGCCCCGGTTGCGAGGGGGTCAACGGGCCAGCGAAACCGCATGCGGGACAAGCCCGGGGTCTTTCCAGTCCAGCCAGCTGATCCTCGGGTCTGCGCGGAACCACGTGAGCTGGCGGCGGGCAAACTGCCGGGTCGCAACAATGGTCTCCTCTGCCGCGTCGGCTACCGTGGCGGAGCCGTCGAGGAACCTCAGGAACTGCGCATAGCCCAGCGCCCTGGAGGCAGTCTTCCCCTGGCGCAGGCCGGCGGCATCAAGGCGGCTGACCTCGTCCACCAGTCCCTGGTCCACCATGTGGTGGACCCGGGCGGCCAGCCGTTCGCGGAGGAGGTCGCGGTCGACTGCCAACCCGATCTGGACAGCGGGCTGGTGGTACTCCCGCTGGGGCATAAAGGAGCTGAAGGGGCGGCCGGTGAGATGGTGGACTTCCAGTGCGCGGATGATCCGGCGGGCGTCCGTAAGCCGTCCGGCTGATACCGGATCGAGGTCGCGGAGCCGCTCCAGGAGCGGCCCGGCGCCTTCGGAGGCATATTCTGCCTCAAGGCGGCCGCGCACGACGGGGTCAGTCCCCGGGAATTCCAGGACGTCAAGGACGGCACGGACATAAAGTCCCGACCCCCCGGCCAGGATGGCACGCTTCCCACGCGCATGGATGTCCGTGATGATGGCACGGGCCTGCTGCTGGAAGTCCGAGACGCTCGCCTCCTGGGTGACCTCCAGGGTGTCCAGCAGGTGGTGGGGTACGCCTCTTCGCTCGGCAACGGTGATCTTGGCTGTCCCAATGTCCATGCCCCGGTAGAACTGCATGGCATCGGCGTTGACCACCTCCCCGTTGAGCGCCAGGGCAAGGTTGACCGCGAGGTCGGATTTTCCGGAGGCCGTGGGACCGACCACCGCAATGACCGGGGGGCTAGCCACCGGTCAGAGGTGGCGGACCGGAAGCGAGGGCATGCCCAGCGACACCCCGGTCCGGCCGGACGCGGACGGCGCCTGGCCGGGCGCCGGCGCCCCGCAGGAGTCGGCTTGCGACCTGTCCCAGGCGTCCCCGGCACGGGAGCGCCTGAGGCTGTAGTCCGCAGCCGTGGGGTCCGCCACGAGGTGGAAAGCCGCCGCTTCGGTGACGGTGACCGTGACCAGGTCTCCCGGACGGGGCGCGGGCGCACCTTCAGGTACGGAGAAGTGCACCAGACGCTGGTCCTGGGTACGGCCCGACAACCGGTGGGTTTCCCCGGCCTTCCGCCCGGACTGGGCTGTGACCATCACTTCAACCCGGCGGCCCAGCTGCTTCGCATTTTCCTCGGCGGCGATCCTGTCCTGCAGGGCAGTCAGCCGTTCGAACCGTTCCTGGACGACGGCTTTGGGCAGCTGGTCCGGAAGGTCCGCGGCCGGCGTGCCCGGGCGCTTGGAGTACTGGAACGTGAACGCGGTGGCAAAACGGGACTTCTCCACCACATCAAGGGTGGCCTGGAAGTCCTCTTCGGACTCCCCCGGGAATCCCACGATGATGTCCGTGGAAATGGCAGCGTGTGGAATCCTCTCCCGGACCTTGTCCAGGATGCCCAGGAACCTGGTTGACCGGTAGGAGCGTTTCATGTCCCTGAGAACCTTGTCGGAACCGGACTGCAACGGCATGTGAAGCTGCGGCATCACGTTGGGAGTCTCTGCCATGGCATCGATGACGTCATCGGTGAACGCGGCCGGGTGGGGGCTGGTGAACCGCACCCTTTCGAGGCCTTCAATCTGCCCGCAGGCGCGGAGCAGTTTGGAGAAGGCCTGCCGGTCCCCGAACTCGACACCATAGGAATTCACGTTCTGGCCCAGCAGTGTCACTTCGATGGCGCCGTCATCGACGAGCGCCTGGATTTCAGCGAGGATATCGCCGGGGCGCCGGTCCTTTTCCTTACCGCGCAGGGCGGGCACGATGCAGAATGTGCAGGTGTTGTTGCAGCCAACCGAGATGGACACCCAGCCGGAATACACTGAGTCGCGCTTGGTGGGCAGCGTCGAGGGAAACACATCGAGGGATTCGAGGATTTCCAGCTGGGCTTCGTTGTTGTGCCTGGCCCGGTCCAGCAGCGCCGGAAGCGCTCCCACATTGTGCGTGCCGAAGACGGCGTCAACCCAAGGGGCTTTCTTCAGGATCGCTTCGCGGTCCTTCTGGGCCAGGCAGCCGCCGACGGCGATCTGCATACCCGGGTTGGCGGCCTTGACCGGGGCCAGCATGCCCAGGTTCCCGTACAGCTTGTTGTCGGCGTTCTCCCGGACTGCGCAGGTATTGAAAACCACCACGTCCGCCTGTTCCCCGGAAGCGGGCACATAACCGGCGTCCTCCAGCATGCCCGCCATCCGCTCCGAATCGTGCACGTTCATCTGGCAGCCGAACGTGCGCACCTGATAGGTACGGGGCTGCTGCACGGCAGGGTCGACAGAGGGGGCGGCACCGGATACTGGGGAAGGAATGGTCAAACTCACCTGTTAAGGGTACCGGGTCGGCGGTGAAGCCGCTCCGTCCCGGCCTGCCCGGCCGGCGCTGCCCCGGGACGGCCCGGACGCTGCAGTGCCTGCCTAGGTCTCCGGAGGGTTCCGGGCATCGAGGACTTCGCCCACGATCCGGAACGCCTGGGACGGCTGGTATCCCTTGCGGGCCAGCATCGAGGCAAGCCGCCGGGTGGCTTTGTCCCGCTCGGCACGGTCGGACAAGTCCGTGCCAGCGCCGGAGCTTTCGTTCCACCAGCACGCGGGCTGCGGCTTCCTCATCAGCGTCGGAAAGCTGCGCCAGTGCCGCAGCAGCGGCGTCCCCCTCGATGCCCTTCTCCGCCAGCTCGCGGCGAAGGGCACCCTTGGCAAGCTTCCGGGACTGGGACCGGCTGCGAACCCACATGTCGGCAAACTCGGCGTCGTCGATGAGACGGACGTCCTGGAACCTGTCCAGGACGGCCTCGGCAACGTCTTCCGGGATGTTCCGTTCAGCCAGCTTTCGGGACAGCTGCAGCCGGCTCTTCGCCGAACTTGTCAGCTGCCGCAGCACAATGGCCCGGGCAACGGACGCAGGGTCCGCTTCAGCATCGGAGGCGACCGCCGAATCCGGATCGGGCCCATCCGGTCCGAAGCCTCCGCCGCCTCTTCTGCTCCGCCGGGTGGCGGGGCGGGCGCCCCGTCCTTCCGTCAGGTCCATGGGGTCCCTAGAAGCCGTCAACAGCCTTCAACTTGGGTGTTTCCGTGGATTCAGCTTCAGCGGGCTTGACCCCGACGCCGAGCTTTTCCTTGATCAGCCGTTCCAGTTCGGCAGCGAGTTCAGGGTTGTCACGCAGGAACCTGCGGGAGTTTTCCATCCCCTGGCCCAGCTGGTCGCCGTCGTAGGTAAACCAGGAGCCGGACTTCTTGATAATGCCGTGTTCCACGCCCATGTCGATGATGCCGCCCTCGCGGGAGATGCCCTGGCCATAGATGATGTCGAATTCCGCGATCTTGAAGGGCGGCGCCATTTTGTTCTTGACGATTTTAGCCTTGGTGCGGTTGCCGACCGAGTCCGCACCTTCCTTCAGGGTCTGGATGCGGCGCACGTCAATGCGGATGGAGGCGTAGAACTTCAGCGCCTTGCCACCGGTGGTGGTCTCGGGAGAACCGAAGAACACGCCGATCTTTTCACGGAGCTGGTTGATGAAAATGGCCGTTGTCTTGGTCTGGCTCAGGCGGCCGGTGATCTTACGCAGCGCCTGGCTCATCAGGCGGGCCTGCAGGCCGACGTGGCTGTCGCCCATGTCGCCTTCGATTTCCGCGCGGGGCACCAGCGCCGCGACGGAGTCGATGACGATCACATCGAGGGAGCCGGAGCCAATGAGCATGTCCATGATCTCGAGCGCCTGCTCACCGGTATCAGGCTGGGACACCAGGAGTGCGTCCGTGTCTACGCCCAGCTTGGCCGCGTACTCAGGGTCCAAGGCGTGCTCGGCGTCGATAAACGCGGCAATACCGCCTTGGCGCTGGGCGTTGGCCACGGCGTGCAGCGCAACTGTGGTTTTACCCGAGGACTCCGGGCCATAGATCTCGACGACGCGTCCGCGGGGCAGCCCGCCAATTCCGAGGGCCACGTCCAGGGCGATGGATCCCGTGGGGATCACCTCGATGGGCGCCCGCACTTCATCGCCCAGCCGCATGACCGAGCCCTTGCCGAACTGCTTGTCAATCTGGGCCAGCGCTGCTTCCAGCGCCTTTGCACGATCCGGGGCTGCCGCCATGGTTCACACCTCAATGTCTTCTCGCTTTGGAGTGGCCTCAGCGGCCCTTATTGGTCATCACTGACGCTAATGGCACCCTCGGACATTCAGGCCGGATGACATCGGCTATGTGGATAACCCACTAGGAAAAGCATAGCTTTACCCGAACAGATATTCGAACAATCCTGCGGCGTGTCAGCCTGCGGGGGATCAGTCGCGGAGAGGTTTGATGTCGCGTCCCAGGCGACGCTCGGCCGGTACGTCCTGGACATCGCACATGGCCTGCCACACGGTCCGGGGATTTACCCCGGCCGCCAATGCCTGGTCCGCGGTGCGTCCGCCGACTCCCGCCAGCACAAGGGAACTGCTCAGGACGCGGGAGTACCCGGCCCCGAATTCGTCGTCCATAAGACGCCAATAGTCACTGATTCGCACCAATAGAGTCTCTCACGGCGACGAACCCTAGAATTGTTGCCATGAGCAACTCCCCTGACGTTCCCACGCCCGGCGGCCCCGCGGATGACACCGTGGATGCGGCACTGCGGACCGTGGAACACCAGATCAGTGTCTTCTGGCGACGCGCACGATCCGTGTCGCACCAGTTGTCCCGCCAGGTGCATCCGGACATGGAACCTGCGGCGTACGGCCTGCTGACGGTCATCAGGCGCGAGGGCCCGATCCGCCTGACCGACCTCGCCCTCAGCATCGGCGTCGGCAAACCCTCGGTCAGCCGCCAGATCGCTTTCCTGGAGAGCGTCGGCCTGGTTTCGAAGGAAGCCGACCCCCTGGACGGACGCGCACAGGCCATCCGCCTGACAGCCAAGGGTGAAGAGAAAATGCACCAGGTCCAGGATGCCCGGCGCGAAGTGTTCCGGGAACGGCTCGGCGAGTGGCCATTGGAGGACCTCCAGACCCTGGCGGAGTACATGGCCAAACTCAATGCCACCTATGAGCGGGACGGTTTCCCCAAGGACATGGCAGGTCCCGGGACACGCGACGCGGACGCACCGGAATAGCCGGCCTTTGCGGCTCGGATCATCCGGTGTCCATCAAGGCTTGGTCCGGCCGGCGTTCCGGTCCTGAACGCACGACAAAGCCCCCGGCAGGAGCCGGGGGCTTTGTCGTGAACTGCGGACGCTTTCGCGGCCGGTTCAGCGTGCGCCGGAGAGCAGGCCCTTTGACAGTTCATTGCTGATTTCGGCGTTCAGGTCACGATCGAGGTCGCGGCCGTAACGCTGTGAGAATTCCTGGGGAACGGTGTCCGGAACGGCCACGCCCTCTGCAACGGCAACGCGGTCGCTGACTTCGCGGAGCATGCTGGACAGCGGCACGTCCAAGGCGGAGCAGATTGAGGACAGAAGCTCTGACGAAGCTTCCTTCTGGCCGCGCTCTACTTCACTGAGGTATCCCAGGGAAACACGGGCACTGTGCGAAACTTCGCGGAGGGTACGCCCTTGACGCTGGCGGACATCGCGCAGAACATCACCGATTTCGTGACGAAGTACAACCATCTTGCGCTCCTTCTGTTCGCTCTTGGCCTGATCGGCGAGGCCCACATCCTTCCAGCGGACAACGCCGTTTACGGATACGGGCTGCTTTACCATCTGTATCGCCTTGCTCCCTCATAAGTCCGGTCCGCCGTGGAGCGAACCGTAGTGGTGTAATCATCCTAGGCGCCTCCGCTCTTCGGAAGCGACACAATGTAATAACTAATGGGTCCCGGGATTTGTTCCCGGTAACTTTACGCCCGGTAGCCTCATGAAGATAGGGCCTCGAGGAGCCTTTCCAACGCAGCGCCGCAGGCCTGGCCCCGGATCTCAGCCCGGTTGCCGGAGAAGGCGTATTCGAAAGCGGCGGTACCGTCCGCCGTCGCTATGCCGACGAAGACCGCGCCTACGGCCTTTCCGTCGTGCTCGTCGGGGCCGGCCACTCCCGTGGTGGCAACCCCGATGTCCGCGCCCAGCGCCGTTCGGGCTCCGGCAGCCATGGCGGCTGCCACGTCGGCATCGACCGAACCGACTGCGGCAAGAAGGGCAGCCGGGACGCCCAAAACCCCCGTCTTGACGGTGTTCTGGTAGGCCACCACCCCGCCCTGCAGCATGCCGGAGGCGCCGGGGGTGTCCGCCAGGACGGCCGAGACCATGCCGGCGGTCAGCGACTCTGCGGTGGCCACGGTCAGCCCCTGGTCCAGGGCGGCCTTGACCGTTTCGCCTGCGAGGTGGTGGAGGTTTGTCATGTCCGGCTCCTTTTTGCCTGGTGCTGCCTAGTGACCGGCGGTGCGCTTCCCCTGCGAGCGGAGCCGCAGGGCTTCAACCACGTATTCGGCTCCGGTCCACACCGTGATCACCACTGCAGCCATCATGACGGCGAAAGCCACCCACACGAGCCACGGGGCCAGGGACACGAGCGGGAGGAGATAGAGGAAAATCGCCGCCGTCTGGACCACTGTCTTGAGCTTGCCGCCGCGTGATGCCGGGATGACGCCATAGCGGATCACAAAGAAACGCAGGGCCGTGATTCCCCATTCGCGCGCAAGGATGACGATCGTGACCCACCACGGGAGTTCTCCAAGGACGGAGAGCATTACCAAGGCAGAACCGATCAGGAGCTTGTCCGCGATGGGGTCCGCGATCTTGCCGAAATCGGTGACGAGTCCACGGCTCCTGGCGATGTCGCCGTCGAGCTTGTCCGTGTAGATCGCCACGGCGAACGCCAGCACCGCGGCCCAGCGCCACAGGCCCGACTCGCTGCGCAGGCCGGGAGCATCGATGAGGAGGAACCAGACGAAGAACGGCACCAGGGCGATACGCAGCATGGTCAGGATGTTGGGGAGATTCCAGATTCCTGAACTGCTGGAGCCGGCGGCGGTTGCTTCGGTGCTAGTCACCCTCCTAGGCTACCGTCCGGTGAGGGACCAGGCGTCTTCGGAACCGTCCTCATCCTCACCGCTTGTGCCGTCTGCTCCGTCGAAGTACTCAACATTCTGGCTCCGCTGGTCCAGGTCCGCCTGGACCAGGTCCTCCGCGTAGCCGCCCTGGGCGATGTTGGCGTTGGCGTTGTCGCTGAGCGCTGCAGTCTGGGAGTCCGGGGCCGCAGGCGTGTCCTGGCCCTTCATGGCAGCCAGCACCGCAGCGAGGTCGTCCGGCTTGACCAGCACGTCCCGGGCCTTGGACCCCTCGGAGGGGCCCACCACTCCCCTGGACTCGAGCAGGTCCATGAGGCGGCCGGCCTTGGCGAATCCGACGCGGAGCTTGCGCTGCAGCATCGACGTCGAGCCGAACTGAGTGGTGACCACCAGTTCGGTGGCCTGCAGCAACACGTCGAGGTCGTCCCCGATGTCGTCGTCGATCTGCTTCTTTTGGGCCTCGGGAGCGACGTCGTCGCGGTAGTCGGCTTTGAGCTGGCCCTTGACGTGCTCCACCACTTTGTGGATTTCCGACTCTGTCACCCAGGCGCCCTGGACACGCATGGCCTTGGAGGCGCCCATCGGGAGGAACAACGCGTCGCCCTGGCCGATCAGCTTCTCGGCGCCCGGCTGGTCCAGGACCACGCGCGAGTCCGTGACCGAGGAGGTGGCGAACGCCATACGGGACGGGACGTTGGCCTTGATCAGGCCCGTGACGACGTCGACCGACGGCCGCTGGGTGGCCAGGACAAGGTGGATACCGGCGGCGCGGGCAAGCTGGGTGATCCGGACAATCGAATCTTCGACGTCGCGCGGAGCGACCATCATGAGGTCGGCGAGCTCGTCCACGATCACCAGGAGGTAGGGGTAGGGCCGGATCACCCGTTTGGAGTCCACCGGCGGGTGGACCTTCCCGGCGCGAACGGCCTTGTTGAAGTCATCGATGTGCTTGAAGCCGTAGTTGGCGAGGTCGTCGTAGCGGGCATCCATTTCGCGGACCACCCACTGCAGGGCCTCCGCGGCCTTCTTGGGGTTGGTGATGATGGGGGTGATCAGGTGCGGGACGCCTTCGTAGGCGGTCAGTTCCACGCGCTTGGGGTCCACCATGACCATCCGGACCTCGTCCGGGGTGGCCCGCATGAGGATGGAGGTGATCATGGAGTTCACGAATGAGGACTTACCCGCACCCGTGGCACCGGCGACGAGCAGGTGGGGCATCTTGGCCAGGTTGGCCACGACGTAGCCGCCTTCGACGTCCTTGCCGACACCCATGACCATCGGGTGGTCGGTCCGGCGCGCGTTCTGGCTCCGGAGTACGTCACCCAAGGACACGGTCTCACGGTCCGTGTTGGGGATCTCGATGCCGATGGCGGACTTGCCCGGGATGGGGCTCAGGATCCGGACGTCGCTGGAGGCCACGGCGTAGGAGATGTTCTTGGACAGCGCGGTGACCCGCTCCACCTTGGTGCCGGGCGACAGTTCGATTTCGTAGCGGGTCACGGTCGGGCCGCGGCTGAAGCCCGTGACCTGGGCCTCGACGTTGAACTGGTTCAGCGTCTCCGTCAGGGACGCGACGATGGCATCGTTGGCCTCGGTGCGTTCCTTCGGAATCGAGCCGGGCGTCAGGACGTCCGACGACGGCAGGGTGTACGTGACGTCGCCCGCCAGCGACAGCTGCTCGGTACGCTGCGGAATGGGAGTGGGAAGCGGTGCAGGCGCCACCGGGTTCGCGGGCACCTGCGGTACCGCGGCGGGTGCCGGGTTCAATGAACCTGCCGCGACCATGCCAGGCGTGATGAGGGGGATGGCCTCCGTGGCATTCTCTCCCTCGCCGGGAGCCGCCGGCTTCCCCAGGCCTTGGGCGGCCTTGATTTTCTCGACGGCGATTTCGGCCTGGGTGGGGCGGCGGACTCCGGGCGCGAGGCGCGGAGCTTCGCCCCGGGCATCCGCAGCAGGCCCATCATCATCGATGACAGCATGCTCGAAGGCTTCATCGCCCACATAGCCTTCCAGTCCGGCGTCGGAACCTTCATCCTTGCCGAACAGGCGCCGCTTCTTCTTCTTGGGGGCAGCCGGGGCAGGCGCCCGGTCAAGGTAGCTGCGGTCGTGCCCATCCTGAAGATCGCGTTCTTCCTCAAGATCGATGCCCATGAGGTGCTCGTAGGCTGCCCGCAACCGCCGTGGAATGGCGCCGAACGGAGTGGCGGTGATGATGAGCAGCGATACAAAGGCAAGGAGTCCGTAGAGCACCACCGGTACGGCGGCGTGGATAGCTGCCAGGGGTGACGCCGCCAGGAAACCGAGCATCCCGCCGGCCTGGCGGAGTCCGTCGAAACCGTCGGCAACGGTGGGCTGTCCGCCAACAATGTGGGCAATGCCGCAGCCGGCGAACGTCATGATGAGGAAACCGATGCCCACCCGGTTGTTGCCCCGCCCGTCAGAGGGCTGCCGAAAGAGGCGGAAAGCGCAGACGAAAAGCATCAGCGGCAGCAGCAGGGACACCCATCCGAACGTACCGTTGACCACGCTGTAGACGGCGTCGGGGAACCACCCGGTGAGGCCCCACCAGGCGAACGTGGCGATGAAAATGCCCAGCGCCAGGTTGAACAGGGCGGCGCCGTCCCGGCGCTCGTCAGCCGGGAGGTCGCTGACGTCATGGCCGATCCGGCGGACTCCCCCGCCTACCAGGTGGCCGATGCCCAGCCATGCGCCGCCCACAACCCGCGAGAGCCAGGGCTGGTGCTGCTCGACGGCGGGCAGCTGGCGGGTGCGGGCCGTCGTGGTGCGCCCGGTGGACCGGCCGGTCTTTGACGCAGTGGAACCCGAACCGCGGCCCGTGGTACTGCCTGGTTTAGCGCTGCTGGTACCTCGGGGGGTGCCCTTGGGCGCGGAAGTAGTACGAGTGGCCATACCTGCCACGGTACCGGAAAGGTGCCGGAAATCCGCGGATTTCCGGCACCTTTCGGGTCCCATGTTGCCCAAAGCAAAGGCCCGGTTCACACCATGAACCGGGCCTTCCTTCAAGCGGGCGGGATGCTGCTACGCCTCCAGCACCACGGGGATGATCATGGGCTTGCGGCGCAGTTTGCGGTTGACCCACGTGCCGACGACCCGGCGTACCACCTGCTGGAGCTGGTGCGTCGTGTGGTCCGTACGGTTGAGCACTGCCTCTTCCAGGGCGGCGTTGATCTTCGGAATGATTTCGTCAAACACCGAGTCGTCCTCGGCCACTCCGCGGGCGTGGATCTCGGGTCCGGAGACAACCTTGCCGGTGGCGCGGTGGATCACCGTGATGATGGAGATGAAGCCTTCGTCACCGAGGGTCTGCCGGTCCTTCAGGTCTGCTTCGGTGACTTCGCCGACACTCGAGCCGTCCACGTAGACAAAGCCCACTTCAACCTGGCCCACGACATCGGCGCGGTGGTCCCTGAGGTCGATCACGGTGCCGTTGTCCGCCAGGATGACGCTCGCGGTGGGGACGCCGGATTCGATGGCGATCTTGCCGTTGGCGATCAGGTGCCGGGTCTCGCCGTGCACCGGCATGGCATTGAGCGGCTCAAGGATGTTGTAGCAGTACAGGAGTTCCCCGGCAGCTGCGTGGCCGGAGACGTGCACCTTGGCGTTGCCCTTGTGGATGACGTCCGCTCCGAGCTTGAGCAGTCCGTTGATGATCCGGAAGACTGCGTTCTCGTTGCCCGGAATGAGGCTGGAGGCCAGGATGACGGTGTCGCCGTCGCCCACCACCACACGGTGGTCGCCGTTGGCCATGCGGGACAGCGCGGCCATGGGTTCGCCCTGGGAACCGGTGGACATGAGGACTATGCGGTTGTCCGGCATGTTGTCGATGTTCTTGATGTCCACCACGAGGCCCTCGGGCACGTCAAGGTAACCGAGCTTCGCGGCGATGGCCATGTTGCGCACCATCGACCGGCCGACGAAGGCGACCTTGCGGTTGTGCTTCGCAGCAGCGTCCAGGACCTGCTGGACGCGGTGTACGTGGGATGAGAACGATGCCACAATGATCCGCTTGGTGGCCTGGCCGAAGAGCCGTTCCAGCGTTGGGCCGATTTCCTTCTCGGCTGTGGTGAATCCCGGGACGTCCGCGTTGGTGGAGTCGGACATGAACAGGTCCACGCCCTCTTCGCCGAGCTTGGCGAAGTGGCGCAGGTCGGTGATGCGGCCGTCCAGGGGAAGCTGGTCCATCTTGAAGTCGCCCGTGTGCAGGACAGTTCCGCCGGCGGTGCGGATGAACACCGCAAGGGCGTCGGGGATGGAGTGGTTGACGGCGACGAACTCGCATTCGAACGGGCCGAACTTTTCCACCTGCCCCTCTTCAACGGTCATGGTGTACGGACGGATCCGGTGCTCCTGGAGCTTGGCCTCGATAAGGGCAAGCGTCAGCTGCGACCCCACCAGCGGGATGTCCGCGCGGAGCCTCAGGAGGTAGGGAACAGCGCCGATGTGGTCCTCGTGGCCGTGGGTGAGGACGACGGCGACGATGTCGTCCAGGCGGTCCTCGATGTAGGAGAAATCGGGCAGGATCAGGTCCACGCCGGGCTGGGTCTCCTCAGGGAAGAGGACACCGCAGTCCACGATAAGGAGCTTGCCGTCGATTTCGAACACGGCCATGTTCCGGCCAATCTCCCCCAGGCCGCCCAACGGAACAATCCGAAGGGTCCCTTGCGGGAGGCGGGGGGGCGTGACAAGGCCGGGAAGGGCGGTTTGGGTCATAGTGCACTACTTTCCAGGCGGAAGGGTGCCGGTCTTTGTCCTCAGGAAAAGACCAGGCCACCTTCCGCCAAGTCCTCGCGGATGATTTCGATCTCGGCTTCGTCCGGCTCCACGAGGGGCAAACGGACAATCGAGTTGGGCAGGACTCCCTGCCATTTAAGAATTTGCTTGGCTGCGACAGCGCCTTGGACGCGGGTCATCGTTGCACGGATCACGGGCTGGAGCTCAAAGTTGATTTTCCGGGCAGTGCTAAGGTCATGCGCGTTGACCGCGTCAATCAGCTCGCGGAAGCGCCGGGTTGCGACATGCGTTGTGACACCAACCAGGCCCACGGCTCCCAGCGCCATCCAGGGCAGCGTCAGCCCGTCATCGCCGGAGTAGAAAAGCAGGTCCGTCTCTGCCATCACGCGGGTTGCCGCTGTGAAGTCGGCTTTGGCGTCCTTGACTGCAACAATGTTCGGGTGCTGGGCAAGGCGGATCATGGTTTCGGGTTCGATCGGAATTGAGGAACGGCCAGGAATGTCATAGAGCATGACAGGGACGTCGGTGGCCGAGGCGATGGCCTCGAAATGCGCGCGGACACCCGCCTGGCTCGGCTTGTTGTAATACGGGGTTACAAGCAGGAGGCCGTCCACTCCGAGGGCTGCGGCCTGCTGGGAAAGATGTACCGAGTGCGCGGTGTCGTTGGTTCCGGTGCCGGCAATGATGGCAGCCCGGTCTCCTACGGCTTCCTTGACCGCCCGGAACATCCCGAGGTTTTCCGCGTCGGTGAGGGTGGAAGTTTCCCCGGTGGTGCCGGTGACGACCAGGCCGTCGCAGCCATCATCCACGAGCTTGCCGGCCAGCTCGGCTGCCTGCGCGTAATCCACTGCGCCGTCCTTGGTGAAAGGCGTGACCATGGCGGTCAGGAGCGTACCGAGGGCAGGAATGTTCGCGGATGTGTGTGGCATGGAAAAAACGTTACCCTGTCGGCGGCTGGTTAGGACAATGGCAGCGGCGTGATGAACGTCAAATTAGTCGCGGCGGGGTGCCTCCGGCCGGCAGTAAAGGGCGACGGCGGCCTCGCGCAGGTCCTCAGCCCAGGTAGCGAGGCGCTGCGCTGCCCGGACGTAGTGGAAGAGTTCGGTGGGGGTGAGGGCGTCGACATCGGTCTCGGAAAGCCGGCGTGCCAGTTCCGCGCCGGCCGGCTGTGCGGTGAGCGCAATTCCCTCCTTTTGCCACTGGACGTCCTCGGGCGGTTCCCCCGCCACCAGCTGGCGGAAGAGGTAATCCACCACGCCCGGGCTCATGGCCTTCATCAGTCCCGCCGGAGCTGCAGGAGAGTCCGGCTGACGCCGGGGCACGTCCCGTACGTTGCGTGCCGGGGATGTGCGGTGCGGCTTGGGCTGCGGTGGCGTGTGCATACCCGCCATCGTATTCGAACATATATTCGAAGACAAGGGTTTACCCGGGAACTGCGGACACTTGTGATGGTGTCCGCCCTTGACTGCTGTCCCCCGGAATCGTGTGAGACGATCGGCTCATGACCTCCCGTGCTCCGGCTAAGCCTGCAAGGGCCCCCCGAAACGCGTCAGCAGCGGAACGCCTCCGCGGAATCGACGCGGCCCGGGGCCTTGCCCTGCTGGGCATGATGGCCACGCACCTGCTCCCCACCTTCGAGTCCAACGCGGAGCTCACGCCCACGTGGGTGGGCCTGATGTTCTCCGGCCGTGCCGCGGCCCTCTTTGCCGTGCTTGCCGGAATTGGCCTGGCGCTGTCCACCGGAAAGCAGGTTCCGGCCGAAGGTGACAAGCTCTCCGGCGCCCGCCGCGGGGTCGCCCTGCGGGCTGCGGTGATCGCCGCCGTCGGGCTGACATTGGGCGGCCTGGAGGTCAACCTGGCCATCATCCTGGTCCACTACGCCGTGCTCTTCCTGTGTGTCCTTCCCTTCCTCGGCCTGAGACCGAAGGCCCTGTGCGCGTGGGCGGCGGGGTGGATCATGGTGTCGCCGGTGTTCGCGTACCTGTTGAGGCCGTGGCTGCTGGCATCGGACCCGCCCCTGAGGCTGGGCCACAATCCCTCCTGGGAGGACTTGTCCACGCCGTCGGCGCTGCTGGGAGACCTGTTCTTTACCGGGTACTACCCCGTTTTCCAGTGGTTGGCCTACCTCCTGGTCGGGCTGCTGATCGGACGCCTGCCGCTCACGAAGGCAGTGGTTCCCTGGCTCCTGGTCGCCGGAGGTTCAGCCCTGGCCGTCCTTGCCAAGTCGGTGGGTGTGGCCGCGATGGAAGACTGGGGCGGCAGGGCTGCCCTTGAGGACATACTCAATGCCCCCGGCTACCCGTTGGACAGTGTCCTGCAGGTCAACCTGACAGGCGTGCAGCAGGAAGGCTCGTGGTGGTGGTTGGCGGCCGCGGCTCCCCACTCCGCCACGACGCTGGACCTGGCCCATACCTCCGGGGTGGCGGCCGCCGTAGTGGGAGGGTGTCTGTTACTTGGGAGGCTGGCGGACTGGCTGGACCTGGACCTGTTGCTTCCGCTGCGCGGAGCCGGCGCCATGACGCTTACGCTGTACACCCTCCATGTGTGGGTGGCCGCGGGCTTCTACCTGAAACCGCTGCCCGCCGGCTGGACCGAGGAAGGCATGTATTTTGCCCACGCCGCGACGGCCATCATTGTGGGCACGGTATTTGTCCTGCTGAGGTGGCGCGGGCCGCTGGAATGGGCAGGCCATGGCGCCAACCAGCTGGGCCGTGCGGAGCGGAATCTCCTGCGCTGATTCGTGCTGCCGGGCGGGTCTTCCCGCATCCGGGCCGGGCGGCAGGCGGGAGCGTTGTCAGGCGGGCACGTTGCCGCGGAACAGCTTCACGGCGTCGCGCATGGACGCCCGTGCGCGCTTCCGGTCGCCCGACGCGTCGTAGGCGCAGCTGAGCCGGAACCACGAGCGCCAGTCGTCCGGTGCCGCCTCGGCCTCTGCCCGGTACTTTTCGAACTCAAGGTCCGCCGCTGAACGGACGATCCTGCCGGCGGGCGTGCGCGGCAGTTCATCAACGGGAAGGCCGCCTTCGGCTTCGAGGATTTTTGCCATCTGTTCTGTGCGCGCGCCAAACAGCAGTTCGCGGATCATGGCCCAGGCGCCGATGACCGGCAGCACCAGGTATGCGGCGCCGATGGCCTTGGCGGCCGGGTTGCTGTCCATCAGCAGCAGGACGGACCGCTGGAACGACACCACCAGGTAAAAAACCAGCAGGAGCGTTACGGCGCCAACCCAGATCTTGGTGCGGTTCTTCCGGAAGGCGGCCACCACGTCAGCCACGTCTCAGAGTCCCAGGTCCAGGTAGCCGTCCAGGCCCACTGTCAGGCCGGGATGCGAGGCAACATTGCGGATGCCGAGCAGCACGCCGGGCATGAAGGAGGCACGGTCGAAGGAGTCGTGACGGAACGTCAGCTGCTCCCCGGGACCGCCCAGGAGCACTTCCTGATGGGCCACGAGGCCCTGGAGCCGGACGCTGTGGACACGGATGCCGTCCACCTCGCAGCCACGTGCCCCGGCGATTTCGCTGGTGGTGGCGTCGGGGCTGGGGGGTACGTCCGCAGCTGCCCGCTCGGCAGCGATGAGCTGCGCCGTACGGACGGCTGTACCGGAGGGCGCGTCCACTTTCTGTGGGTGGTGGAGTTCGATGATCTCCACCGATTCGAAGTATTTGGACGCCTTGGCGGCAAAGGCCGAGGCCAGGACGGAGCCGAGGGCAAAGTTAGGGGCGATCAGGACCCCGACGTCCGGATTTCCGGACAGCAGCGCTTCGAGGTCCGCCAGCCTGGCAGCGTCCCAACCGGTGGTCCCTACCACGGCATGCATTCCGTGCTCTACCGCGTACCGGACGTTCGCTTCGGTGCTCCCGGGTACGGTGAGGTCCACGACGAATTCCGCGCGGGCGTCGGCCAGCTGCTCCAGCGAATCCCCGCGACCCAGGGCTGCGACGAGTTCGAGGTCGGCGGCGGCTTCGACAGCCCTGACGGCTTCGGCGCCCATGCGGCCGTTGGCGCCCAGGACAGCAACGCGCAGGGGCACGGAAAGTTGTTCGGTCATGGCGTTAACCCTACCGTCGGGAAGGACGCGGGACGGAACCGGGGGCTGTGCGTTACCTCGCACCAACTGCCACCGAGACGAGCCGGTCCCGCCTGCCGTGGGTCCCGCCGCCGGGCGGCTGGGTCGGGGTCCGGCCGGTCAGCTTCCCGCGCCGACCCATTCAACGGTGCCGTCCGAAAAGAACTGTTCCTTCCAAATGGGAACCTGATCCTTGATCCGGTCCACAAGTTCGGAACAGACGGCGAAGGCCTGGCCCCGGTGGGCCGCGGACACGGCGCACACCAACGCAGGATCGCCAATCTCGAGCGTTCCGATGCGGTGGGCGGCCCAGATCCGGACTGGCTGCGTGGCGGAACCCTCACCCGCATGTTCGGCAACCAGCTGGGCGACGACGTCGGACATCACCTGGTGCGCTGTGGGGTGCGCACTGTAGCTGAGGCGCTGAACTGCCTTGCCGCCGTCGTGGTTCCGGACAACGCCGCTGAAACTGACCACTGCCCCGGCGGTGTCCGACTCCACCGCAGCGATGGCCTCGTCCACGGAAATAGCCTCTGCACTCAGGACGGCGTGGAGAACTTCGAACGTTGGGTCAGTGCCCATGGCTGCCCTCCAGCTGGTCGCAAAGGTGCCCGATCAGGGGGTCCAGGACGGCCAGCCCGTCCATGACGCCCTTCGGTGAGCCGGGCAGGTTGATGACGAAGGTGCTGCCGTGCGCCCCGGCGTACCCGCGGCTGAGCGCGGCGAGCGGTGTTTTGGCGGCGCCGGCGCGCCTGACGGCCTCCATGATGCCCGGGATCTCCCGGTCCAGGAGCGGCAGGGTCACATCCGGTGTGCGGTCGTCCGGGCTGAGCCCGGTGCCGCCGCTGGTAATGACGACGGCGGGATGCTGGGTCAGGAGGGCACGGATGGCCGCGCCGACGGGCTCACCGTCCGGCACCACCATGGCGGGAAATGCCTCGAAGCCGTGCTCGGTAAGCCAATCGATGATGACGGGGCCGGTCTCGTCCTGGTAGATGCCGGCAGCGGCCCGTGTGGATGCGATGACCACCCCGGCCTTCCGGCCCTGGACGTCGCCGTGCCGGTGCGGTTCCGGCATGAAGATCTTGTCAGTGCTCACAGTGTCCAGTCCCCGCTCTTGCCGCCGCTTTTGGCCAGCACTTTGATGTCGGTCAGGACAGCATGCTTGTCCACGGCCTTGATCATGTCGTACACGCTGAGGGCTGCCACGGAGGCCGCAGTCAGTGCTTCCATCTCCACGCCGGTGACTCCGCGTGTCTTGACCGTCGCCAGGATGCTCACCGACTCCGTCCCGAGCTTGAAGTCCACGGTCACCTTGGACAACGGCAGCGGGTGGCACAACGGGATGAGTTCGGGGGTCTTTTTGGCGGCCATGATTCCGGCGACGCGCGCCACGGCGAGGGCATCACCTTTAGGCAATCCACCGGACCCGAGCAGGCCCAGGACTTCGGCAGTGGTATTGACGGTGGCTGTGGCGGTGGCTTCCCGGGTGGTCTCGGCTTTTGCCGAGACATCCACCATCTGGGCGCTGCCGTCGTGGCGCAGGTGGGTCAGGCTTGGTTCTGGATTCACAGCATCCATACTTCCACCTCGTCGCCCTCCGCGAGGGCAGCAACTCCTGCGGGAACATGAACCAGGACGTTGGAGCCTGCCAGGGCATGCATCAGGTGGGAACTCTCGCCGCCTTCGAGGCGCACCGTTCCGTCCGCTTCAAGGGTGCCACGCCGGACCTGGTGCTTATGGGGCGGCGAGGTGAGGGCCTGCGCCAGACGGGCGCGCACAGGAGTCCGGTGCGCAGGCGATCCGAACAGGCCGGACAGCACCGGCCGCAGGAACATCTCGAACGACACCAGGCAGCTGACGGGATTTCCCGGGAAGCCCAGAAACGGCACACCGTCGAAAGTCCCGATTCCCTGCGGACCGCCGGGCTGCATGGCGACGTGGAGGAAGTCCGCACCCTGGCCCTCGAGGACTTGCCGCACTACCTCATAGGCGCCCATGCTGACCCCGCCGGTGGTGACGATGAGGTCTACCGTTGGCGCGTGGCTGCGCAGCAGTTCGCGAAGCTGATCCGGGCTGTCCGTGGCGATCCGGGTGCGGACCACGGCCAACCCGGCCTGGCGCATGGCACTCTCCAGCAGGGTGCCGTTGGAGTTGTAGATCTTGCCTGCCGGCAGGGGTTGACCGGGTTCCACCACTTCGTCGCCGGTGGTGACCAGAAGGACGGTGAGCTCCTTGTAGACGGTCACCTCGGCGATGCCCAGGCCTGCGAGGAGGCCCAGCTGTGCAGGTCCCAGGAAAGTCCCGGCGGCCAGCGCCAGCCCGCCTTGTGCGAGGTCGCTGCCGGCAGCCCGGACGAACGTTCCGGCCGCCGTGGCCGGCAGCCATACCGTGGTGGCCTGCCCGGGTTCGGGGAACCGGTCCGGCACAGCCTTTTCAATGGGGACGACGGCGTCCGCACCGGCCGGGATCACCGCGCCGGTCATGATGGGGGCAGCCGTGCCCCGTTCCAGCGGCGCAGGCATGGCCCCCGCCGGAACCGGAGCAGCCACCCGGAGCTCCGCACCGCCGTCGGGCGTTTCCGCCGAGTGGACGGCAAAGCCGTCCATCTGGGAATTGGCGAACGGCGGCAGGCTGACCGGCGCTGTGACGTCCTGCGCCAGGCCCCGGCCCAGCGCGTCCCGCAAAGTGCGCGTTTCCGTGCGTCCGGCCGCCCGCAACGGTGCGAGCAGGTCCATGACGGCGGAGAGGTGGGCCGCCACTGACCGGGCGTGGTGGTTCCCGGCGCCGTGCGCTCCGGGGTGCCGGGTGCCGTGGGAGTGCGTGCTGTCGGGAGCGGTGACGTCGGGGGCAGTGACGTCGGGGGCTGCACTTTCACCGGCGGGCGCGTGGCCGTGCGGTTGCGGAACGCTGGGCATATGACTGCTTTCGGTGGCGGCCGGTTACGGTTTCACGTCAACTGTAATGGTGTGGAAGCCGGTGGCTCCGTCCGGCGCCACGGGCCTGCGTTCCTCATCCTGTGCTTCGCCGTCGGAATCCGTTGCGCGCACCTGGACCTCGTACTGGCCGGGCGTCAGCTGGACTCCAGCCATCCACTGCCGCCACGTGTCCACCGAGATGCCCGGCGCCAGGTCCGCGTCCTGCCATTGACCGCGGTTGACCCGCAGTTCCACCTTGCCGATACCGGTGTGCTGGGCCCAGGCGACACCGCCGAACATGACCGTACCCGCGGTGACCGTCCGGCCGCTTCGCGGTACGTCGATCCGGGACGAGGTTTTGATGGGCCCGTGGTCCGTCCAGCCGCGGGGCGTCCAGTAAGCGACGTCGTCGGCGAACCGGGTGACCTTGAGTTCAGTCAGCCATTTGGTTGCCGATACGTACCCGTAGAGTCCGGGAACCACCAGGCGGACCGGAAACCCGTGTTCCAGCGGGAGGGGCTCGCCGTTCATGCCCACCGCCAGCAGGGCGTCGCGGTCATCGGTGAGGACTTCAAGGGGTGTGCTGGCCGTCCAGCCGTCCGAGCTTTTGGACAGGACCATATCCGCCTCAGGCCGGGGCCCGGCCAGAGCAAGCAGGTCGCGGACGGGCCAGCCCAACCAGCGGGCGTTGCCGATCAGGTCCCCGCCCACCTCATTGGACACGCAGGCGATGGTCACGTGCCGCTCGACCAGGGGCCGGGACAGGAGATCGGCGAAGGTCAGCTGGACCTCCTGATCCACGCGGCCGGTGACCCGAAGGACCCATTCCCCTGGATCGATGGCGGGCACCGTGAGCGCCGTATCGATCCGGTAGAAGTCGGCGTTGGGCGTGACCAGCGGTTCCATGCCCTCCAGTGTGAGTTCGGCGCCGGCCGGGATGGGTGGCGCCGCCGATTCCGGGGCGGGCAGCTGAAGCTTTTGCCGTGCTTCGTTCGCGACCGCCGCGGCGCCCCGCCAGACAGCAGCGAGGGCTCCGCCGAGAACGGTGACGGCCCCGCCGCCGGCCAGCAGCTGCAGGAAGCTGCGGCGGGCCGCCTGCTCCGGCGCACCGTCATCGGTCCGCCGCCAGCGATGCAGCCGGCCCACCAACAGGCGCAGCAGGACAACCGCCGCCAGAGGCGTCAGGAGAGCCACCGCAACGGCACCGGGTGTCGCCTGCTGCCGGGACAGCACAGCGGCCACTCCGGCGAGGCCAAAGATTGCCACTACCGCTGCGCCGGCGTAGCGCCGGCGGTACTCAAGGACTCCGGCCAAGGACGCGAGCAGGGCGATGACCAGTGCCATGCCCACGAGCAGGGCCATTTTGTCCGACGTGCCGAACAGTGCAATGGCCCAGTCCTTGACCGCCGGCGGAACGGCGTCGATGACGGCCCCGCCCACCGCGGTCACCGGCGACACTGCAGGGCTCACGAGCCCGGCAGCCAGTTCCCCCAGGACCATGCCGCCTCCCACCGCGACGACGCCGGAGGCGGCAGCCCATCGCGGACTTTGCCGGGCTGCGCCGCCGGTGTCTGTTCCGCCCGGCGGTACCGGGCCGGCGTCGGCCGTTTCCTGCTGGGACGATGTCACTACTCCAGCATAGGTTCGGACGGCGCATGCGGCACTGGCTTGGAGCCATCTGAAGAGCCATTTCCTGCGGCTGCGGCCCCGTCCCTGCGTTCCACCGCGTCACGGGCGTGATGCGGTGACCAACGTGGCGTAGCCTGAATTCATGACTGTTCAGCTAGGGATGCCGCAACCACGGAACGGAGCGGGCTCCGGCCAGGCGCCCGGGCCTGCCGCGCGCCCGGCCGATGCGCCTGCGGGGCTGGTGGACCGCTACGGGCGCCGCGCTACGGACATGAGGTTGTCGCTGACGGACAAATGCAATCTTCGCTGCACCTACTGCATGCCGGCCGAGGGCCTGGAGTGGCTGGCCAAACAGGCCGTGATGTCTGCGGACGAGATCGTGCGGATTGTCCGCATCGGTGTTGACCGGCTGGGCGTCCGCGAACTCCGCCTGACCGGCGGCGAACCGCTGGTCCGGCATGACCTCGTGGAGATCATCGCAGCCCTCCGGAACAACCATCCCGACCTGCCCATCTCCATGACCACCAACGGCGTGGGGCTGACCAAGAAAGCTGCCGCGTTGAAGGCGGCCGGCCTGACGCGCATCAACGTCTCCCTGGACTCCCTGCACGAGGACACGTTCACCAAGCTGACCCGCCGGCCCTTCCTTGACCAGGTCCTCGCCGGCGTTGACGCTGCCTGGGCTGCCGGACTGGGCCCGGTGAAACTTAACGCTGTGCTGATGCGGGGCATCAACGACGCTGAATCGCCGTCGCTGCTTGCCTGGGCGCTGGACCGGGGCTATGAGCTGCGGTTCATCGAACAGATGCCCCTCGATGCCGACCACGGCTGGACCCGGCGCAACATGATCACGGCCGCCGAAATCAGGTCCCTGTTGTCCGCGGACTATGTCCTGAGCGCGGATCCGCGGGCCCGCGACGGTGCGCCGGCGGAGCGGTTTGAAGTACGACGCCGGGTGGCCGGGCCGGCGGAGGCGCAGGGGCCGGTGCTGGGCACCGTGGGAATCATCGCTTCGGTCACCGAGCCGTTCTGTTCCGATTGCCGCCGCACCCGCATCACGGCTGAGGGCAAGATCATGAGCTGCCTGTTCTCGCGGGAGGAATTTGACCTCCTGGGGCTGCTGCGTGAAGGCGCCAGCGACGAAGCCCTGGCGGAACGCTGGCAGGACGCCATGTGGGTCAAACCCAAGGCGCACGGCATGGACCACGTAGGACTGGATGCCCCGGACTTCGTCCAGCCGGACCGCAGTATGAGCGCCATCGGAGGCTGAATTCTTGAACGTACGATACTTCGCTGCCGCCCGCGCCGCTGCGGGGGTGGAAGAGGAGCGGTTCGACCTGCCGGCGGGCGCCACGGTGGAGTCGTTGCTGCAGGCCGTGCTTTCCGTGGAGCGGCCGGAACCGCCTGCAGGTACCCCTCCCCTGCCCCGGATCCTGGCGCGCAGCAGCTTCCTGCTTAACGAGGTTGCAGTGCGCAACCGCAGCGTCCCCTTGGCGCCCGGGGACGTGGTGGACGTCCTGCCGCCCTTCGCCGGAGGCTAAGCGTGGCCGGGGGCATCTGCAGGTCGTAGGCCAAGGCCTCGATCCGATCAGCCGCCCAACCTCCGGCCAGCCCCGCCGGCCTCACGCAAGCTCATGGCAGCCGAAGACCCTCTCTCACTTGACGCAGAAAATCCCGTGGCGCTCTCTCACTTCCTCAGGGAAAGTGAGAGAGCGCCCGGGGATTTCCTGCAGGACCTGAGAGAGCGTCCGGGGCTGTGGCGGCCCATCGGGAGTCCACGGTGTCAGGAGCGGCGGCACTCCGACGTCATGAAGGGGACGTACTCCTGGGCCGCGCCCAGGCGCAACTCGGCGGTGTGAAGAAGGACGCCGTCGTCCACCCTGAACGTGTGGCGGGCGGTCCCGCGGTCGCTGTGGCGTTCCACGCGAAGCACCCCGCCCACCCAGGTGCAGCGTGCCGGCGCCCCCGGCGGCAGCCCCATGCTGTCCACGTAGTACCAAAGGACGTCGTCATGGTCCGGGTCCACGGTGAACACGCCGTGTCCCTCAAAGTGGCTTCCGTCCGGCTCTGTGTGCCGATAACTCTGCACCACCGCGTAGCCCCCGGCGGCACGGGTGTAATTGATTTCTGCCTCAGCAGTCCGTTCAGGGCCCCAGGAGGAAGCCGCGAGCCTGCTGGTGCCGCGCCAGTGCCCAAGGAAGTTTTCCAAGACGGCGTGGACAGTTCCTGGCTGCGGACGGTTCATACGTCCATTATCCCGGGCGTTACGCCGCCCGGTCAGAGTCCGAACGTTTCGGTTTCCTCGAACGGACCGACGACGGTGACTGTCCGGGGAGCCGCGGCCAGCTCTTTGGCGAGGTCCTGGACTTCCTGGGCCGTGACGGCCTTGATCTGGCGCAGCGTTTCGTCGATGTCCTGGTACTCACCGGAGACCAATTCGGCACGGCCCAGCCGTGACATCCGTGAACCGGTATCCTCCAGCGCCAGGACGATTCCACCGCAGAGCTGGCCTACGGCTTTGCGGAGTTCCTCGTCCGTGATTCCGCCGTCGGCCAGCTTGTCGAGCTCGACCCCCAGGAGGTTAAGGACCTGGCGTACCTTCGACGGCGTACAGCCGGCATACATCCCGAAGTACCCTGCATCGGCGTACGACGATGCAAACGAATATGTGGAGTACACCAGGCCACGCTTCTCCCGGATCTCCTGGAAGAGCCGCGAGGACATGCCACCGCCCAGGACGGCGTTAAGCACGCTCATGACGTAGCGCCGGTCATCCGTAGCCACGATCGTGGGGCAGCCCATGATGATGTTCGCCTGTTCTACGGCGCGCTTGACCACGTGCAGGCCGGCGGTACCGGTGATATCGGCCCGCTCGGTGGACCGCCGGTCAACGGGTGCGGCATCCTGTTCAAGCGACCAGCCGGCGGCGTGGAGCGCATCTACGACCAGTCCGCAGACGACGTCGTGCTCCAATCCCCCGGCAGCGGTGATGACCAGCTCGTCAGGGCGGTAGTACCGGCGGTAGTGCTCCCACACGGAGTCCCTCGCTACGGCCTTGATGGCCGCCGGGGTGCCGCCAATGGGACGGCCCAGCGGGTGGGTGCCCAGCACGGCCGCGACAAAGTTCTCGTGGGCAACGTCCGTGGGATCATCGCTGTCCATCGCGATTTCTTCCAGGATGACGTCGCGCTCCTGTTCCATTTCAGCCGGATCCAGGACTGCGCCGGTGATCATGTCGGCGATGACGTCGATGGCCATGGGCAGGTCCGTGTCCAGCACCCTGGCGAAATAGCACGTGCTTTCCTTCGCTGTGGCCGCGTTGGACTCGCCGCCGACTTCATCGAACGCGGAGGCGATTTCCAGCGCTGTGCGCCGCTTGGTGCCCTTGAACAGCAGGTGCTCAAGGAAATGCGTGGAGCCGTGCTGCCCGGGTGCTTCGTCCCGGGAACCCACACCTACCCAGAAACCGATGGTGGCCGACCGCTGCCCGGGCATCGCTTCGGTCAGAACGCGGACTCCCCCGGGCAGCACGGACCGGCGGACTTCTGAGCCGCCCTCGGAGCCATGGACCAGGGAGTCACCGTGGTGGTTCTGCTCGAGCGGCAGGGGTACAACAGTCATTGAAGCCTTTCGGGGAGCGGCAGCCGGATCTGGCTGCCATCGTAACAGCGGCGGGGCCGGTGGATCATCCACCGGCCCCGCCGATTCATGCTGTGTGGTGCAAGTCCGACTACTCGGAGTCTTCCGCGCCTTCGGCGGGAGCCGAAGCGTGAACGCGCTCGGTTTCGCCGGCGCCTTCCTCTTCAGCCACGACGGGAGACAGGGACAGCTTTCCGCGGTCATCGATCTTGGTGATCTCCACCTGGATCTTCTGGCCGACCGAAACAACGTCATCCACGTTGTCCACGCGCTTGCCGTTGGCCAGCTTGCGCAGCTCGGAGATGTGCAGCAGGCCGTCCTTGCCCGGGGTCAGGGAAATGAAGGCACCGAAGGTGGTGGTCTTGACGACCGTACCCAGGTAACGCTCGCCGATTTCCGGGACCTGCGGGTTGGCAATGGCGTTGATGGCGGAACGTGCTGCATCGGCAGACGGACCGTTGGTGGCGCCAATGTAGACCGTGCCGTCATCTTCAATGGAGATGTCCGCGCCAGTGTCTTCCTGGATCTGGTTGATCATCTTGCCCTTGGGCCCAATGACCTCGCCGATCTTGTCAACGGGGATCTTGACCGCGATGACGCGCGGCGCGAACTCGGAGAGCTCATCCGGGGTGTCGATCGCGGAGTTGATGACGTCCAGGATGTGCAGGCGGGCTTCGCGTGCCTGCTTCAGTGCTGCTGCCAGCACGGAGGCGGGGATGCCGTCGAGCTTGGTGTCCAGCTGGATCGCTGTGACGAACTCGGAGGTACCTGCGACCTTGAAGTCCATGTCGCCGAAAGCATCTTCGGCGCCAAGGATGTCCGTGAGGGCGGCGTAGCGGGTCTGGCCGTCAACCTGGTCGGAGACCAGGCCCATGGCGATACCTGCAACAGCAGCCTTCAGCGGCACGCCGGCGTTGAGCATGGAGAGCGTGGAGGCGCAAACCGAGCCCATCGACGTCGAGCCGTTGGAGCTGAGGGCCTCAGACACCTGGCGGATGGCGTACGGGAATTCCTCGCGCGACGGCAGAACCGGCACGAGTGCGCGCTCGGCCAGGGCACCGTGTCCGATTTCGCGGCGCTTGGGCGAGCCCACGCGGCCGGTCTCACCGGTGGAGTACGGCGGGAAGTTGTAGTTGTGCATGTAACGCTTGCGGGTTACGGGTGACAGCGAGTCGATCTGCTGTTCCATCTTGAGCATGTTCAACGTGGTGACGCCCATGATCTGGGTTTCGCCGCGCTCGAAGATGGCCGAACCGTGGACGCGGGGCAGAACCTCGACCTCGGCGGTCAGCTGGCGGATGTCCGTCAGGCCGCGGCCGTCGATGCGGATCTGGTCCTTGAGGATGCGCTGGCGCACAACCTGCTTGGTGACCGAGCGGAACGCAGCGGACAGTTCCTTCTCGCGGCCTTCGAACTGGCCGGCGAGGGCAGCGGTGGTTTCGTCCTTCAGCGCGTCGGTAGCAACGTCGCGTTCCTGCTTGTCAGCGATCTGGAAAACGGCTGCGAGCTTCTGCGCGGCGGCGGCCTCCACAGCGGCGTAAACGTCGTCTTCGTAATCGAGGAAGACCGGGAACTCAACGGTCGGCTTCGCAGCGCGTGCGGCGAGGTCGGCCTGGGCGTCGCAGAGTGCCTTGATGAACGGCTTGGCAGCCTCGAGGCCCTCGGAGACAACCTCTTCGGTGGGGGCGGTGGCGCCCTGTTCCTTGATGAGGTTCCAGGAGTTGTCGGTTGCTTCGGCTTCGACCATCATGATGGCGACGTCGTCACCGGCAATGCGGCCGGCTACAACCATGTTGAACACGGAGTTCTCAAGCTGGGAGTGCTTCGGGAACGCAACCCACTGCGAACCCTGCTCGTCGGCAACGAGGGCAACGCGGACGCCGCCGATGGGACCGGAGAAGGGCAGGCCGGAGAGCTGGGTGGACATGGAAGAGGCGTTGATGGCCACCACGTCGTAGAGCTCGTCAGGGTTGATCGCCAGGACGGTGACCACGATCTGGACCTCGTTGCGCAGGCCCTTGACGAAGGCGGGGCGCAGCGGGCGGTCCATCAGGCGGCAGGCCAGGATGGCTTCGGTGGACGGGCGGCCTTCGCGGCGGAAGAACGAGCCCGGGATGCGGCCGGCGGCGTACATGCGCTCTTCAACGTCAACCGTCAGCGGGAAGAAGTCGAAGCCTTCGCGCGGGTGCTTGCCGGCGGTGGTTGCGGACAGCAGCGCGGTGTCTTCGTCGATGTACACCATGGCTGCGCCGGCTGCCTGCTTGGCGAGGCGGCCGGTTTCAAAGCGGATTACACGCTTGCCGAAGCGGCCATTGTCAATGACTGCTTCTGAGAACTGGATTTCGGGACCCTCCAAGAGAGTCACCTCCGTTTCATGATTAACGGAGTCCAGCCGCATCAACCCAGCCCAGCATCTGTCTACTGGCCTGCACTGCACCCGGTCATCGATCGAGACCCACGGGCCGGGGCTTCTGTCTTCGAAGCCGTTCCCGGGGATCACTACCGAGGACCGCGAATGCGTGATGCGGTTGATCCTCCTGTTTAGTTTTTATTCTGAAGAAGGCGGCCCGATCCACAAGGGAAAGGGCCGCCCCTTAAGCCTGACTAGCGGCGCAGGCCGAGGCGCTCGATGAGCGCACGGTAGCGGGCGATGTCAGTGTTCTTGAGGTAGGTGAGCATACGCTTGCGACGACCGACCATGGCCAGCAGACCGCGCTGGGTGTGGAAGTCGTGCTTGTGCTCCTTCATGTGCTCAGTGAGATCCTTGATCCGCTGAGTCAGGACTGCAACCTGGACCTCCGGTGAACCGGTGTCGCCCTCGGACGTTGCGAAATCCTTGATGATGGACTGCTTTACAGCGGCGTCAAGTGCCACAATAACTCCTAGAGATGTGCCGTGAGGCCCGAATCAGTAACTCACTGCCGGGTGTGCCTGCGCGGGATGGTCCGGGAATTCCCGGCATACCAGCGCATAACAAGAACCAGCCGCCACGGACTGCAGCCGGATCCAACGTTTAGTTTACCGGCATGCCGCGCAGGTTGTCGAAACCACCGCGCTCCAGCAGTGCCCGGATCGCTGCAACGCCCTGGCACAGTTCGTCGAACGATGTACTCAGCGGCGAGAGTCCGAGCCGGATTCCCTGCGGAGCGCGGAAGTCGGGAATGACATCCTGCTCCCACAGGGATGCCGTGATATCCCGGAACGCCGGATGGTCCACGGTGATGTGGCTCCCCCGCTGCTGGGGGTCCCGAGGCGACGCCAGGGTGACGCCGAGCGGCTCCAGCCACGCTTCGAACAGATCAACGGCAAAGGCCGTCAGCTGCTCGGACTTTTCCCGGATGGCGGCCATGCCCGCCTCCTCGATCAGGTCGAGGGTGCCACGCATTGCCAGCATGCCAAAGACGGCCGGAGTGCCGCTGAGGAAACCACGGATTCCGGCGGCAGGCTCATAGCCCGCAGCCATCTCGAAGGCGTCCTTGCGCCCCATCCAGCCCCAGATCGGCTGGCGAAGGGCCGGCAGGTGCCGGCTGTTGACGTAGGCGAAGGCCGGTGAGCCGGGGCCGCCGTTCAAGTACTTGTAGGTGCACCCGGCGGCAAAATCCACGCCGGCATCGTCGAGCTGCAGTTCCACCGAGCCTGCCGAGTGGCACAGGTCCCACACCACGAGGGCACCGGCATCGTGGACGGCGGCGGTGATCGCCGGAAGGTCGGCAAGGAACCCGGAGCGGTAGGCCACCTGGCTAAGGAGTACGACGGCGGTGGCCGGGCCTGTTGCGTCCCGCACCTGCCCGACGGTCACCCCGGAGGAAGGATCGGTCTCGATCCAGCGCAGGGTGAGGCCTTCCTCGCGGGCGATGCCTTCAACCAAATAACGGTCCGTCGGGAAGTTTTCAGTGTCCAGGACGATCTCGGTCCGGGCGGGGTCGGTGACGGCAGCCAGCGCCGCGCGGAGCAGTTTGTAAAGCACCACCGTGGTGGAGTCGGCGATGATGGCCTGGCCGGGCGCTGCGCCAAGGACTGCCCGTCCCAGCTGGTCGCCGATGGCCTCGGGCAGGTTAAGCCATTCCTCGTCCCAGCCTCGGATCAGCCGGCCGCCCCAGCTGTCCCGGATGAAGGTGCTGATGTCCTCGGGGGTGCGCTTCAGCGGCCGTCCCAGGGAGTTGCCGT
This sequence comes from uncultured Actinomycetota bacterium, assembly GCA_963807805.1. GTDB lineage: Bacteria > Actinomycetota > Actinomycetes > Actinomycetales > Micrococcaceae > Arthrobacter. Next base: position 84,073 of record CAWECX010000008.1, read on the forward strand.
CCAGGTAGGACAAGGGCGTATCCGTGCCGATGAACCGGTCCCGGTACCGTGCCAGCGGATCGACGGCGTCCAGCTGGGCAGCCCGGGCCAGGAGCATGTCATCGGCATGGGTCTGGTTCTGCTGCTGACCAGGAATGATCATTGGCCTATCTCCGTCCGGACGGCGAACAATTCAGGGAAGAACGTCAGTTCGAGGGCTTTCTGCAGGAACGCGGCGCCGCTGGACCCGCCGGTTCCCGATTTCATGCCGATGGTCCGCTGGACGGTGCGAAGGTGCCGGAAGCGCCAGAGCTGGAAGTTGTCCTCCAGGTCCACCAGCTCCTCGCAGGCCTCGTACGCTCCCCAGTTGCCGGCCGCGTTTTCGTAGATGTACTTGAACACCGGCACCAGCCCGGGGCTGAACTCGTGGGCGCGCGTGACGTCCCGTTCCAGGACCGACTGCGGCACGTCAAAGCCCTGCCGGCCCAGGTAAGCAAGGAACTCGTCGTAGATGCTGGGCGCATGCGAGCACCTCGTTGAGCATCGCGTGCGCTTCCGGATCCGATTCGAACACGGGCAGCATCTTGCGGTTTTTGTTGCCCAGGACAAACTCCACGGCCCGGTACTGGCTGGACTGGAATCCCGAGGAGTTGCCGAGGAACCCACGGAACTGGGAGTACTCGGTGGGTGTCAGCGTAGCCAGTACCGACCACTGTTCGGTCAGCGTCTTCTGGATGTGCTTGACCCGGGCGATGCCTTTCAGGGCTGAGCCGAGATCGTCAGTGCGAAGCCAGGCCGCTGCGCTGCGGAGCTCGTGCAGCACCAGCTTCAACCACAGCTCCGTGGTCTGGTGCTGGATGATGAACAGCAGCTCGTCGTGGTGTTCGGGGCGGCTGACCGGCTGCTGGGCACTGAGCAGCGTCGGCAGCTGCAGGTAGGAGGCATAGCTCATCCGGGAACTGAAATCCCGGACGATGCCTTTGTCCAGCTTCCTGGTGTTCTTCTCTACGGTCACTGGCTGCCTTTCATGGCGGTGCTGCGGTCAGCGGCGCACCAGGAGGTCGTGGGCCTGGACGACATCCAATCGCATCTGGTCAACAAGGGCTTCCGGCCCACGATAGGCCACCATGCCGCGCAGCCTGGCCACAAACTCCACCACTACTGTCTGGCCGTACAGATCGAAATCCTCCACCTGCTCTTCGGGGCGGTCGATCACGTGCGCCTCAACCTGCCTGCTGACGCCGTCGAAGGTGGGGTTCGAGCCGACCGAGATCGCCGCGGGCCACCGCGTGCCCGACTGGTCCACAAGCCAGCCTGCGTAGATCCCGTCAGCCGGGATGAATCCGCTGGCCGCCGGCGCGAGGTTGGCGGTGGGGAAACCCAGGGCGCGTCCCCGCGCGGCACCGTGTACCACTTCGCCCCGCATGCGGTGCGGACGGCCCAGCACCGCAGCTGCCGTAGCAACGTCACCTTCCTGGAGTGCCTCGCGCACCCACGTGGATGAACAGCGGCGGTCTTCGCCGTCGTCGTCATGGAGGGGGAAACCTTCGGAACCGAACTCACTGATGACCTGGACGTCAAACCCGAATTTCCCGCCCAGCTCCTTCATGGTGTCCAGGTCGCCGGAGTTTCCCCGGCCAAACCGGGCATCATGGCCAATGACCACCTGGCTGGCGTGCAGGCTGTCCACCAGGACCTGGCCGACGAACTCCTCGGGCGTCAGGCTGGCAAGGTTCAGGGAGTACTTCATCACCAGGATGGCATCAAGCCCCAGTTCGCCCAGTGCCTCAAGTTTGTCTGCCAGGCCCATGATCAGCTCGGGCGCGGACTCGGGGCGGTGGATCAAAGCGGGATGGGGGTCGAACGTCACGGCCACCGCCTTCAGGCCGTTGCGCCTGGCAGTCCTGATGAGCTGGGACAGGACCTGCTGATGGCCCCGATGGACGCCGTCGAAGTTGCCGAACGTGACAACGGATGGACCGAAGTCCGCCGGGACCTCGGACGGATCGTTCCAGATGTAGACCATCACCCTCGCCTTTTACTGCCTTCAACTGACATGTCCGCAGAACCTGACCGGCGCCGGAACTCTCTAAGATTACCCGCTATCCCTGTCCCTTACAGACGGCACCCCTCAGGGCGGAACCCTGCCAGCCGGCGCCCGCGGCCGTCACTGGTACTCGTTCCTGCACGGGGATACGATGCAAGGGCAGCGTCCGATGGCGCACTCCGCGCACGGCCAAAGAATGTCCGCGGTCAGTCGCGGCGCAAAGGAGCACTCAATGACCGAGATCCACGACCTCCTGAACCAGATCGACGTAAACCAGGTGGCCTCCTTGCTCGGCACGGACCCGGCGTCCGCCCGATCCGCGGTCGAAGCCGCCCTTCCCACCCTGCTGGCCGGCATGCACACCAATGCGCAGGCTCCTGGCGGCGCAGCGTCCCTTGAGTCAGCCCTCGGCCAGCACCATGACGGGCTTGCCAGTGGCGGCGTGGATGTAACGCAGGTGGACACTGCAGACGGCGAGAAGATCGTCAGCCACGTTTTCGGCGGCCGGCAGGACCAGGTTGCAGCAAACCTTGCCGGCACGGACGGCCTCGGCGGAATCGGCGGGGACCTGATCCGCAAGGCGCTGCCCATCCTCGCGCCGATCGTGATGTCTTACCTGGCAAACAAAATCTTCGGGCAGGGCGGACAAGGCGGCCTGACGGGGCAGCCGGATCAGCCGGGCGCCGCTGGATCCGGCCAGGCAGGGGGCCTTGACCTCGGCGGAATCCTCGGCGGACTGCTCGGTGCGGGCACGGGATCAGGCTCACGCCAGCAGGGTTCCGTGCTGGACAACATCCTGGGAAACCTCGGCGGAATCCTGGGCGGCAGGAACTAGGACGTCTCCTCGGCGGTGGCGGCCTTACCCGGCCGCCGCCGGTAGAGCCAGGCCAGCCCCAGCACGGGCAACAGCAAGGGGATAAAGGCGTACCCGCGGCCGAAAAGCGACCAGACGGTTTCGTGGGGGAACTGCACCGGATCGAAGACGCTCAGCGCACCCACCACGATCACGCCGACCAGTTCCACCAGGACCGCTGCCAGCGAAACTTTGAACCAGGTGCGGCCGGCCCTGGCCAGCGAGACGGTGGCCACGGCGTACACCAGCGCGGCGAAGGCAGACAGCAGGTATGCCACCGGCGCTTCGGAGAACTTGGTGAGGATCTGATACCCGGCCCGGGCGGTTGCGGAAATGGCAAATACCGCATAAACGGCGATCAGCAGCCTTCCCGGCCCGGTGTTGCGGGTGTCCTTCGGGGACGCGGCCATATCGGCTGTCGCTTCAGAACGGGGAGCTTTCACGTTGCGGGCTTCTTCCACTTCAGTACCAGATCTGATTCATTCGGGCGGCCATCACCAGGGCGGTGACCCCGACGGCGGCCAGGACAAAATTGCTCCAGCGGGTCCGTTCCAGGATGGCCCAGTACACCGCCGCCGGCGGCAGGAGCATGGCAGTGGCAAGGTATCCCCAGAACTCCCAGGCCTCGCCGGCAATCGGTTCCCCGGCAATGACCCGGACGAGAGATCCCACGAGGTACACGGCCAAGGCGAGTTCGACGGCGGCCACGGACAGGATGGTGAGGTCGTTCGGCGCTTTTTTCAGGATGCCGGCCGTCAGGCACATGCCGCTGGAGAGCAGGCCGACCGCAAGGATGATGTAGAAATAGGCGTCCACCGTCAGGACTCCGGGCCGGCGTTGCCGGGTGCAAACACAAGGACCGGCTTCGCGTAGCTCCCGGCATCGGCAAGGAGGGCCACCAGGCTGCCATCCGGGGCGAAGGCAGCGGCCGGATGTTCCGCGGTGGCAGAGCCGGAGCTGCCGGGATCCGCTCCGGCGGCGATGCGCCGGCCGAACGAGATCTCGGTGGTTTCCTCGGCCGTCAGTTCCCGGTTGGGCATCAGGGCACGGGCCGCCTGCGACATTTCCAGGACCTCCAGCTCCTCGGCCAGCTCCTCCAGGGTCCGGGCTTGGTCCAGCGAGTAGGGACCGACGTGGGTCCGGCGCAGTGCCGTCAGGTGGCCGCCCACGCCCAAAGCGTCGCCGAGGTCCCGGGCGAGGGCTCTGATGTACGTCCCGGAAGAGCATTCAACAGTGACATCGACGTCCACCACTGCGGAGCCGGCGGCCGCATCCGGGCGGATGGCGTGGACTTCGAAGCGGTGGATGGTGACGGGGCGGGCAGCGAGCTTGACGTCTTCTCCGGAGCGCACGCGGGCGTAGGCGCGCTCGCCGTTGACTTTGATGGCGCTGACACTGCTGGGCACCTGCTGGATCAGGCCGGTGAGGGCCGCGACTCCGTCGTGGATGGCCTCGTCGGTGACGGCGGCGGCGCTGGCCGTGGCCACAACGTCACCCTCGGCGTCGTCAGTGATGGTCGACTGGCCCAGGCGGATGGTGGCTTGATAGGTTTTCGACGTTCCCACGATGTACGTGAGCAGGCGCGTGGCCTTGTTGATGCCGACCACCAGGACACCGGTGGCCATCGGATCCAGCGTTCCGGCGTGGCCCACTTTCCGGGTACCCGCGATCCGCCGCATCCGGCCAACCACATCATGGCTGGTCCATCCCTGCGGTTTGTCCACTATCACCAGTCCAGAAAGCACGCTTCCCAGTATATCGGCGCCGGCCGCGGCCCAGTCCCCACCCCGCCCACACCCGGCCCGGCCCACACGCCGCCACAGCCCCCCGCTCCGGCCCGCAGCTAGGATGGCAACCATGCCTGAGCTTGCCGCCCACGTGCGCGACGTCCCCGTCAACCAGATCCGTGAAATCACCGAGGCCGCCTGGCGGACTCCCGACGCGATCATCCTCAGTATCGGCGAACCGGGCTTCGCGCTCCCCCGCCACGTCCTGGATGCCGGGATCGCCTGCCTGGCCAGGGATGAGACCAATTACACCCCCAACGCCGGGATCCCGGCCCTCCGCGAGGCGTTTGCCGCCCGGTTCCGGGAGCAAAGCGGGGTCAGCCTCGGCGCCGAGCGGGTGTACGTCGTGGACGGCGCCCAGCAGGGGCTGCATTTCGCCATGAGCCTCCTCCTCTCCCCCGGTGATGAAATCCTGATCCCTAATCCCGGATACCCCACCTTCGCCATGACCAGCCGGCTCCTGAACGCCGAACCGGTTCCATATCCCCTGCACCCTGAGCATGGGTTCCAGCCCCGGATCCAGGACATCGAAGCGCTGATCACAGCGCGGACCCGGGTGCTTGTCCTGAATTCCCCGTCCAACCCGCTCGGCGCCGTGATGAATGAGGACATCACGCGGCAGCTCGTGGACCTGGCCCGCAGGCACGACCTCTGGATCATCTCGGACGAATGCTATGAGGCCTTCACCTACGACGTGCCCCATATCAGTCCGGCCCGCTTCGACAGCGATATCCCTGGCGAGGCGCGGGTGTTCACCTCGCTGACGCTGTCCAAGACCTACGGACTGACGGGCCTTCGGATCGGGGCACTGGTGTGCCCGCCGGGCCTGGAACAGAAAATGAACAACGTGATGGAGGCGATCGTGTCCTGCGTTGCCTCACCGTCCCAGTATTCAGCCCTTGCGGCCTTGACGGGACCACAGGACTACGTCAGGACCGCGCACGCGCATTACCGGACCAACCGGGACGCTGCTTCATCGGTCCTGGCAGCGAAAGGAATCCCCTACCTGAGTGCCCAGGGTGCCTTCTACCTGTGGGCGGATGTCTCGCATGTCAGTTGCGGGAACGTGCGCGCCTGGACCCGGAAGTTCCTGGCCGATGCCGGGGTGGCACTGGCGCCGGGCACTGCTTTCGGCTCGATAGGAGAGGGATGGGTGCGGATCGCATTGTGCGGCGACCGTGACGGGCTGGTCGAGGGCCTGGGCCGGCTGCCCGGGCCGGCCCAGGCCTGAGGAAAGGGCTTCCCGGTCAGCTCCGGCCGCGCTCCAGGGCGCTGTCCAGCCAGGTCCGGATTGCCTCGGCCGGGGCTGCTCCGGCCTGTTTGGCAAGTACTTTTCCCGCGTCAAGGACCATCAGGGTGGGGATGGCCTGGACGTCGAACCGCCGGGACAGCTGGGGGGAATGGTCCACGTCCACTTTGACCAGTTTGATCAAGCCGGCGCGCTCCTTGGCGATCTTGTCCAGCACCGGGCTTACCATCCGGCAGGGCCCGCACCAGGCCGCCCAGAAATCGACCAGGACCGGCACCGGAGAGTGTCCTGCCACGGCTTCGAAATCGTCGTCGCCGGCGGCCACTATCCACGGCAGGTCCAGCCGGCAGTTTCCGCACCGCGGCCGGCCGGACGCGGAGGCGGGAAGCCGGTTCGTCTTTCCGCATCCCTGGCACTGAATCAGCGTCGGTTCCATGGTTCCTCCGATGGGTCCAGGTCAGTAGTCGGTTCGTTCTGCATTGCTGCGCCAGGCATCGAACGGTGCGTCCGACGCCGGGATGGCGGTGTGGGCGACCGGCAGAAGCTCCGGACGGGTTCCGTTGAAGTAGTCGTAGAACACGGCGTCGTCAAAGCCGGCAGCAGCTGCGCCATGGCGGTCGGCTGCGAAGTAGACCCGGTCGATCCTCGCCCACAGCGCAGCAGACAGGCAGAGCGGACACGGCTCGCAGCTGGTGTAAAGCACCGCCCCGCCCAGGTCGAAGTTGGCGGTTGCTGCCGCAGCTGTCCGGATGGCCACCACCTCGGCGTGGGCCGTGGGGTCATTGTCCCTGGTGACACGGTTGGTGCCCTCGAAGATGCGGCCGTCCCTGGTCACCACCAGCGCACCGAAAGGGCCTCCCCCGTCCGCGACGTTTCGGACTGCCAGTTGTACAGCCTGTTCCAGGTAGTGGGTTGCCTGGTCGATGTCCTGCCGGTCGCTCGCCTGCGTCATAGCTTGATCCTAGCCACGCGGGCCCGGTTGCATAGCCAAGTAGGGGGCACGATAGGGGGAAATTCCGTCGACGCCGTCTTTCCGCAGGACTATTCTGGCGCCGGGGGTAAGTTCGCATCGCGTCGATTCCGGTCTCATGGCCCGACCGCGGCAGTCGGGTGACCCTCAATCACGGAGACTGACATGAACAAAAAAATTCCGCTGACCGCCTGCCTCGCAGCAATGCTGGCGCTCCCCCTTTCACCGGCTGTGGCCGGCGGTTCCTCCTCCCCTGGTTACGACACCCTGGCGGACGGGCTGAGGTTCCCGCTGAGCCTGGCGATCGGCAAGGACGACTCCGTCCTCTTTACGCATACCGCATTCGGTGATCCCGCTGGACCGCCCGTCGGCAAGCTGAGCAGGGTTGACGACGACGGCAACGTCTCTGACGTCTACGCCCGGCCGGGGTGGGACGTGGCCGGGGTCCAGACCCGCGGATCCAAGGCCTTCTTCCTCGAAAGCATTGGCGCCGGCCCCCAGGACGAAAGGGAGCTGGAAGGCTACCTCAAGTCCATTAATGACGACGGCGAGGTCACTACCGTTGCCAACCTGGCCGTTGTAGAGACCCGTGACAATCCGGATGGCGGTCAGGAGTACGGCTTTGGCGATGACATTCCTGACGAATGCCTGGCACAGTTCCCGCAGGATGTGGGATCGCCGCTGCGCTACACCGGCATGGTGGACTCACATCCGTACGCCATTGAGGTGAAGGAAGGCACCGCGTACGTAGCGGATGCGGGCATGAACGCCATCCTCAAGGTCAACACGTCCACGGGAGAGACGTCTGTCCTGGCGGTGCTGCCTCCCCGCCGGGCAGCAGTTCCGGAGAGTGCCACGCGTCCGGTGGCCGAGGGTGGCCTGGGCCTTCCGGACTGCGCCGTCGGTTACAAGTTTGCCTTTGAGTTCGTGCCCACGGATGTTGAACTGGGACCCGACGGATCGCTGTACGTTTCCTCGCTCCCCGGGGGCCCTGAAGATGACTCGTGGGGAGCCCGCGGGGCAATCTACAAGGTGGATCCGCGGAGCGGAGAGGCCCATCGGTGGGCTGATGACCTCCTCAGCCCCACCGGCATCGCCGTTTCCGACGACGGAGACGTGTACGTCGCGTCCATGTTCGGCAACGAGATTGTGAAGGTCGATGCCCGGACACGTGACCAGTCACGGTTCCTCGACGTGGACGGTCCGGCCGCCGTCGAGTTTGAGTGCGGGGACCTCTTCGCCACAACGGGCTTCAGCTTCGAAGAAGCCACAGGCAATGTCATAGAGGCGGACATCAGGTAGGCCCGGCAGGCAGGTCCACTGGATTCAGCCGTGACAGAAGAAGGCAGGCCCGGACAGTATGTACTGTCCGGGCCTGCCTCGTCTGTCAGGTGGAGTTCACCGGCTACTTGTTGCCGTCTTCGTCGAGATCCTCGTCATCGGTGAGGTCCAGGTCCTCTTCGTCGAAGTCGTCTTCGTCGATGTCCACGTCCGCCGGAAGGTCGGTCTTGTAGGGATCGGCGTCGCCGGCATGCTTGGCAGTTTCAGCCAGTGCGGCAACTTCGGCGTCGCGCTTCTTGGCTTCGCGCAGCAGCGCTTCCAGGTTGGAGGCCACCACCGGGATCTGGTCCGCGACAAACTCCAGCGTGGGCGTCAGCCGCACTGTGACGTTGCGGCCCACTTCCTGGCGGAGCACGCCCTTGGCCTTCTCCAGCCCCTTGGCAGCTTCCAGCTGGACGGTCTGGTCACCGAAAACGGTGTAGTAGATGGTGGCGTGCTGAAGGTCGTTCGTCACGCGGGCATCGGTGACAGTGATGCCCTCAAGCCGGGGATCCTTCACCTTTCGGCCCAGTGCCTCAGCAACAACAACCTTAATCCGCTGCGCCAACTTGGCAGCCCGTGCGGGATCAGCCATTTCCACTCCTAAAAATTTGGGATGTACGACGGCGCGGTGGCAGTTCAGCGTTTGAGTCGCCTTTGCTGCCACGCACCTGAGGTGAGTCTATGACGATGCCGGAGAGTTTTGGGGGCGCCCGGGAGTGGCATCGGGCCTACCGGAGCTGGGCGGCACAGGATCGCAGATCCCGTGCCGCCCAGCGTAGGGGCGGGGCGCCCCCAAAACTCGGAGGCTCCCCGCCACTGATGGCTAGCTCAGACTAGACGCGCGGCTTTTCGCGCATCTCGAAGGTCTCGATGATGTCGCCCTCGGTGATGTCGTTGAACGAGCCAAGACCGATACCACACTCGAAATCCGTGCGGACCTCGGTGGCGTCGTCCTTGAAGCGCTTAAGCGTCTCAACGGTGAGGTTGTCGCCGATGACCTTGCCGTCGCGGCTGATGCGTGCCTTCGTGTTGCGTCGGATGATGCCCGAGCGAACGATGGAACCTGCGATGTTGCCGAACTTGGAGGAACGGAACACTTCGCGGACCTCGGCGGTGCCCAGCTGGACTTCCTCGTACTCCGGCTTGAGCATGCCCTTGAGGGCCAGCTCAATGTCATCGATTGCTGCGTAGATGACGGAGTAGAAGCGCATGTCCACGCCTTCGCGGTCTGCCAGTTCGGCAACCCGCTCGGCAGGCTTGACGTTGAAGCCGATGATGACGGCGCTGTCGACCGTCGCCAGGTTGACGTCGTTCTGCGTGATGGCGCCAACGCCGCGGTGGATGACGCGCAGCTGCACGCCTTCGCCGACATCGATCTTGAGCAGGGCGTCTTCGAGGGCTTCCACGGCACCGGACACGTCACCCTTGAGGATGAGGTTGAGGGTGTCGATCTTGCCGTCGGCGACGGCCTGGTCGAAGTCTTCCAGGCTGATGCGCTTGCGGCGCTTGGCCAGTGCCGCGTTGCGGTCGGCTGCTTCACGCTTCTCGGCGATCTGGCGGGCGGTGCGCTCGTCAGCGGTCACGAAGAAGGTGTCGCCGGCGCGCGGGACGTTGGACAGACCCAGCACCTGCACGGGGCGGGACGGGCCGGCCTCGGTCAGTGCACTGCCGTCGTCGTCGAACATGGCACGGACGCGGCCGTGGGCCGTACCGGCCACGATCGTGTCACCGACGCGCAGTGAACCGGACTGCACCAGGACCGTGGCAACGGAACCGCGGCCCTTGTCCAGGTTGGCTTCGATCGCGATACCGCGGGCGTCCTTGTTCGGGTTGGCGCGCATGTCCAGGGCGGCGTCTGCGGTGAGCAGGACAGCCTCGAGCAGCTCGTCGATGTTGAGGTTCTGGCGTGCAGAGACCTCAACGAACATGGTGTCGCCACCGTATTCCTCGGGAACCAGGCCGTACTCGGTCAGCTGGCCGCGGACCTTGTCCGGGTTGGCGCCTTCCTTGTCGATCTTGTTCACTGCGACCACGATCGGCACGTTTGCTGCCTGTGCGTGGTTGAGTGCCTCAACGGTCTGCGGCATGACGCCGTCGTCCGCTGCGACCACCAGGATGGCGATGTCGGTGACCTTCGCACCACGGGCACGCATGGCGGTGAACGCCTCGTGGCCAGGAGTATCGATGAAGGTGATCTTCCGGTCCTGGCCCTCATGGTTGTGGGTGACCTGGTAGGCGCCGATGTGCTGCGTGATGCCGCCGTGCTCGCCCGCCATGACGTCGGACTTGCGGATGGCATCAAGCAGGCGCGTCTTACCGTGGTCGACGTGGCCCATGACCGTTACAACCGGGGGACGTGCCTCCAGGTCGTCGTCGCCTTCAGCTTCGAGCTCAGCTTCGAAGTCGATGTCGAAGGTGGAGAGCAGCTCGCGCTCCTCGTCCTCCGGGGACACAACCTGGAGCTTGTAGCCAAGCTCCTCGCCGAGCAGGGCAAAGGTTTCCTCGTCCAGGGACTGTGTGGCCGTGGCCATTTCGCCCAGGTGGAACAGGACGGTGACCAGTGCTGCGGGGTTCGCCTCGATCTTGTCGGCGAAGTCCGTGATGGATGAACCACGACGGAGCCTGATGACGGTGTTGCCGTCGCCGCGGGGTACGCTCACGCCACCCAGCGACGGGGCACTCATCTGCTCGAGTTCCTGGCGCTTGGCGCGCTTCGACTTGCGCTGCTTGCCGCGGCCTGCGCCGCCCTTGCCGAAGGCACCCTGGGTTCCACCGCGGCCGCGGCCACCCTTGCCGAAGCCACCGCCGGCCGGAGCGCCGCCGCCTGCACCGGGACCACCGGTGCCGGGAGCGCCACCCGGGCGTCCGGGTCCGCGGGCTCCGCCACCGGGACGGCCTGCACCGGCAGGTGCGGGACGCTCAGTGCGGTTGGGCATCATGCCCGGAGTCGGCCGGTTTCCACCGGCGCCACCGGGGCGCGGGGCGCCCGGACGGGGACCACCTGCACCAGCGGCAGGACGCGGCCCGCCTGCACCGGCTGCGGGACGGGGACCACCCGGACGGGGGCCACCTGCACCGGCTGCGGGGCGGGGACCACCCGGACGGTCGCCGTCGGGACGGCCTGCACCGGAGCGCGGCATACCCTGCGACGGAGCGAACGGGTTGTTACCCGGACGCGGAGCACGTTCTGAGTCGCCGCCGCGGCCGCGGGGCATGCCCTGGGACGTGGCAAACGGGTTGTTGCCCGGACGGGGACCGCCGGGACGCGGCGCGGAGCCACCCTGTGATCCGCCGGAGCGGGCGGGTGCGGCCGGGGTCTCCGCCTTGGGTGCCGGACGGGCACCCGGCTTGGCGCCGGTGGACGGTGCTGCGGCGGCCTGTGCAGGCGCGGCGGGTGCTGCCGCTGCCGGAGCGGCAGGCTGTGCCGGTGCAGCCGGTGCTGCAGCTGCCGGCGCTGCGGGAGCTGGCGCCTTTGGTGCTGCCGGACGTGTATCGGCCGACGGCGCCGGTGCTGCGGGACGTGATTCTGACGACGGGGCAGGCGCCTTGGGCGCGGCTGCCGGCGCTGCGGACTTCACAGCGGCGTCGGGGTAGGCGTTGCGGAGTTTCCGCACCACCGGGGCCTCTATTGTTGACGAGGCGGAGCGAACGAATTCGCCCAGTTCCTGCAGTTTTGTCACTGCATCTTTGGAAGTAATACCGAGCTCTTTAGCGAGCTCATGTACGCGGACCTTGGCCACATTTCTCCTGTCTCGGTCCGCACCGAGCCAGGCACGAACCGTCTACTTCTTACTGCGGGCCCCAGCCGCGGTTGCAGCTGAAGGGCCCATTGCAGAGCGCAACAAAGTTGTCATCGTTGCGCACTCATCGCTGGGAACTCATCGGGTTTCCATCAGTTTTCTGACCCGCTTTCAGGTTGGACGGTTTTTGCTGCGGTTACCGGAGGTTTCCGCAGCGGGCCGGCAGCCTGCTCACCTGCCAGGATCCGGCGTTCGACGGCGGCAGCCTCGGTTGCGCCGTTAAGCGCCCTTCCGAAGGCCCGCCGCTTGACCGCCAGGGCCAGGCACGGTTCGCTGGGGTGCAGCCATGCACCCCGGCCAGCCATCCGGCGTCGTTCATCAACCACAACAGCGGACGTACCGCTGGTGTCGGCGACGAGCCGGAGTAATTCCGACCGCGAACCCTTCTTGCGGCATCCGATACAGGTACGCTGCGGCTGATTCTCGCTGTGAAGCACTTCTGCCACGGTGAGCATCTTCCTGACGTACTGAGTTGCCTGCCCGCGCCTGCCCGCCACAGCGAACTGCAGGGGAGCACGCAAGGGCGCACGGATACCGGCCGTTAGGCGCGGTCAATGTCTATTCTAGCCCCTCGGGGCCGTTCTGCCCGAAACCGGAGCCGCTGCGGAAGGTCCCTGCAGAGGTCCGGCCCGCCGGGGAAGGCTCAGTTATCGCGCGGCGCGGCGGCGTCGGAGACGATGTCGATCCGCCAACCGGTCAGCTTTGCCGCCAAACGGGCGTTCTGGCCCTCTTTGCCGATGGCAAGCGAGAGCTGGTAGTCCGGGACGACGACGCGGGCGGAACGGGTGGCTTCATCGACGATGGTGACCGAATTCACACGGGACGGCGACAGGGCGCTGGCAATGAAGGTGGCGGGATCTTCACTGAAGTCGACGATATCGATTTTTTCGTCGTTCAGTTCGGTCATCACCGCACGGACACGGGAGCCCATCTCGCCGATGCAGGCACCCTTGGCATTAATGCCCGGAGTGTTTGCCTTGACCGCGATCTTCGTGCGATGCCCGGCCTCACGCGCAAGTGCCACGATCTCCACGGAGCGGTCCGCGATCTCGGGTACTTCCAGTTCGAAGAGTTTCCGGACCAGGCCGGGGTGGGACCTGGACAAGGTGACCGACGGGCCCTTGGTGCCGCGGTGTACATCGATCACGAGGGCACGGAGCCGGTTGCCGTGGGTGTACTTCTCCCCCGGCACCTGCTCGGGCGGCGGCAGCAGTGCTTCGACGGCGCCCAGGTTGACCTGGATCATGTGGGGATTGTTGCCCTGCTGGATGAGGCCGGCCACGAGTTCACCCTCACGGCCCTTGAACTCACCCAGCACGGCGTCATCCTCGACATCGCGAAGCCGCTGCAGGATGATCTGGCGGGCCGTGCTGGCCGCGATCCGTCCAAACCCCGCCGGAGTGTCCTCGAACTCGCCGATGGGGGCGCCGTCGTCGTCGATCTCAACGGCCCAGATGGTCACGTGGCCGCTCTTGCGGTCCAGCTCGGCGCGTGCCTTCTCGAAGGCGCCGGGCGACTTGTGGTACGCCACCAGGAGCGCCTGCTCAATGGTGGGGATCAGGAGGTCCAGCGGAATTTCACGCTCACGCTCCAGAAGTCTCAGTGCGCTCATGTCAATATCCATCAGGCCTCCTCAGAAGGTCCATTGTGTCCAGGTTCCAGACCATCCCCGGTGAGGTGGCTGAATTCGATCTCGACTTTTCCGTTGCGGATCCTGTCGAAAGGAAGCTTTACGGGCTCGCCCTGCTTGGGCTTCATTCCCTTTTTCACCGTGATCTCGGGGACGAGCGTCACACCGGCGCTGTCCACTGACTGGACCCGGCCGGTGACGTTTTCGCCCTGGATGACGTTGACCTTGACCATCCGGCCCCGGGCCCGGTGCCAGTGGCGCTCTTCGGTCAATGGGCGTCCGACGCCGGGCGAAGAGACCTCGAGGTCATAAGGGCGTCCGTCGTCGGCGGGATCGTTGTCCAGGACGTCGGACAGGACCCGGGAGATGTCCGCAATGACGTCCAGGTTCACCCCGCCGGCCTCTTCCTGCGGCAGGTCCACCACCACGTGGACAACCCGGTGCGAACCCGGGTTGATGGTGACATCCTCCAGGTACAGGCGGTTGGCCTGCACAGCTGGTTCAAGCAAAGCCCGCAGGCGGGCAGCTTCCGGATTGTATGCAGGCGCAGCGTCAGCCTTACCCGTTCCGGTAGGGTCTGATGAAGTCGTGGCTTCTGCATTACTCACGATGCCGGCCGCCTCCCGATAGATGATGTTGTGACTACTAGACTAGCGATTTTCCGGCCGCAGTGGTGCACGGAGTTTCCTTTCCGGCGTGACAACATGGTCTGTTGTGAATGAGGACCGGACCGGACACAGCGCCCGCAGGCGATATTTCCGGTATGCCGTATTTTCGCTCACAGCCGTTCTTGTCCTGAGCCTGGGGATGGCCCTGATACCCCGGCAGCCCCCCGTCCCCGCGGAACCGCCGTTTACCGAGCAGGCGCGCGCCGCAGCCTTCGCGGACGCCACGGCGCTGAGGACAGCCGGCCAGGACCTGGCACACAGCGTCGAGGCTGCGGGCTTGGCCGGAGGTACAGCGTCCGTGGAGCGCACTGTGACTTTGCTGACCATCCAGGCCAGGGCGCTGACGCGGCCGGGAGACCCTGTTCCTGGCCAGGCCGGTTCAGGCAGTCCGTCCGGTATTGGCAGTCCGTCCGCTTCCGTGAGTCCGTCAGCTTCCGTGAGTCCGGCCGTCGTCCCATCTTCGGCCGCAGGCCTCGCTGCAGCCCTTTCCGCCAGCGGGGCACGCCGCCTCACCGATTCCTTGACAGCCGACGGCGGCATGGCCCGCCTGCTTGCGGGTACCGGTACAGCGCAGCTGCTCGCCGCCGAAGACGTCGCAGCCGCAGCCGGTCTTCCCACAGGCTCGCTGCCCGGCTGGCAGCCGCCGTCGCCGACCGCTGCAGCGACGCAGGGACCTGCCCCCGCCAGTCCTGCTCCAGGAACTACGGCCGCCCAAACCTGCCCCGGCACGCCGAGCCCCGGTCCGGATTCCGGCCAGGGTGCGGGCACCCGGGCCGACCCGGCCCTGCTGGCAGTGGTCACTGCCGAACTCGAGGCGGTCTACGGCTACCAGGCTGCGGTGCCCCGCCTTGGGACTGCTTCGGCAGCGCTGGCCTCGGACCTCCTGGCGGAACACGCGGACCTGGCCCACGAAGCGGAGGCCCTTGTCAGTGCCAACTGCGCGGAAGTCCCGCCGCAGCCGCCCGGATACGTCCTGGACGGCGCGTTCCTGGATGCCCCGGAAGCCGGACTGGCCCGGCTGGAAGCCGGCACCCTGACAGCCTTGGGCGATGCGGTGGCCTTCAGTTCGGGTCCAACCCGGGGCTGGGCCGTCTCTGCCCTGGTGGCCGCTGCACGCCGGACGTCCCTGTGGTCCGGCGATCCCGGACCGGTTCCAGGCCTGGTTCTGGATGAGGCCCGGCTTCCGGAGCTGCCCGGCACTGATTCCGACGGCGACACGGCAGCCAGCGCGCCGGCAGGCTGAGGTCCGCTCAACCCGGCGGGACAGGAAGCCGGACCAGGGGCAGCCGGCCGTCGACGAGCCGCTGCTGTGCCGTTTGCCCAGCAACCCCAGGACCGGGGTCAACTACGCTGGAGCTGATGAGCCAGCAGACCCAGGTACCGATCCCCGCAGACCTCGCCATGCGGTACAGCAGAAGCAGTGCCGGACGGGCATGGCTGGCTTCCCTTCCTGCCATCCTGGCCGGGCGCCTGGAGCATTGGCAGCTGGCGCCGGACCTGTCCCGCGGGTCGGTTCCGTGGAGCGGCCATGGCGGGATGGTATTGCCGGTACGCCGCGCGGACGGATCAGCCGCGGCCCTCAAGATTGCCTTTCCCCATGACGAGGCACGGGTGGAGAGGCACGCCCTGGAGCTGTGGGCCGGGCGGGGAGCCGTCCGGCTGCTGGAGTCAGACGCCGGAACCTGTTCCATGCTGCTGGAGCGGCTCGATGCGGGGCACTCACTGCAGGGCGTCCCGATGGATGACGCCGCGCCCGTGTGGGGCGGGCTGGTGCAGCAACTGAGCCTCGCCCCTGACGGACGGCCGCAGTGGAGGGAGTTCGACCACATTGCCGCCCGTGCCGAACAGTGGAGCGATGACCTCCCGGCCGAGTGGGAGCAGCAGGGCCGGCCATTTCCGCGCTGGCTGCTGGAAGCCGCCCTCGAAGTCTGCCAGACCCGGGGCGCCGTGGGGCGCCGTTCCGGGCACGACGTCCTGGTGCACACCGACTTCCATTTCCTGAATATCCTGGCCCGTACCACCGCGGGTCGCGGCACCGGTTTCGCCGCCATCGACCCGCAGCCCATGATCGGTGAAGCAGAGTTCGCGGTGGCGCCCGTGCTGTGGAACCGGCTGGCAGACCTGCCCCGGAGCAGCCCGGAATCCGGACTCCGGCAGCGCTGCCGCGACTTCAGTGAAGCGGCGTGCCTGGACAGCGAGGTGGCCCGCCAGTGGGGCGTCGCCCGCGAAGTGGAGAATGCTCTCTGGTATGCCCGCCAAGCCCACCATGAAGGCGACCTTGCCCGCTCCCTGTGGGTGGCCAGCACGCTGGCGGGATGCACCCTGGAGGGGCTTCCTCCGGCGCATTCTTTGCCGGAACCCGGCCAGGGACACGCCGCGGACTGACGGAGTCAGCCCCTGCCGGCGCGAACGGCAGCAAATGCCGAGCTGACCGCATCAACGGCCGTTCCGACGTCGTCCGCGTCTGTGCTCCAGTTGCTCACCGAGACGCGCAGGACGTCCCGGCCCTGCCACCGCGATCCGGACATCCACACCTTGCCGTCCTCGATCACCTTCGCAGTCACGGCACGGGTGGTGTCGTCGTCGCCGAACGCCAGCGACACCTGTGTGTAGTCCACCGCGTTCAGCACTTCGATGCCGTCCACGGTGGCCAGGCCCGCCGCGATCCGCGCAGCCGCATCCGCCAGGCCCCGTACCTGGGCTGCCACGCCGTCCCTGCCAAGGGAACGGAGAGCGGCCCACACGGGCACGCCCCGGCCGCGGCGCGACAGTTCCGGCGCCTTCTCGAACGGGTCGCCGGGGCCTTCGGCGTCGTGGATGAGGTAGCTGGTGTGCTGCAGGCCCATGGCGCTGCGCAGTGCGTTGGAATCCCGTACGACGGCGATGCCGCAGTCGTAGGGGACGTTGAGGGTCTTGTGGGCGTCAGTCCCCCACGAGTCTGCGCCCTCCATGCCCTTGGCGAGGCGGGCCAGCTCCGGCACGGCGGCGGCCCAGAGTCCGAAGGCGCCGTCGACATGCACCCACGCGCCGTGCTGCCGGGCAACGTCAATGGCAGCCTCAAAGGGATCGAAGGCACCGGAGTGCAGGTTGCCGGCCTGGAGGCAGACCAGGGCAGGACCTGTTCCCGAGGACAGCATCCGGTCCAGCTCGTCCGGGAGCAGCCTTCCCTGGGCGTCGGCGGGGACCTCAGCGGGCTTGCCCAGGCCGAGGTAGCGCAGACCCAGGTCGATGGTCTCGTGCCGCTCCTTGCCGACAAGACACCTGATCCGCGGGGCACCGAAAAGTCCGTCGCCGTCCAGGTCCCACCCGGCATCGGTCATCAGGCGCCAACGCGCCGCGGCCATGCCGGTGAAGTTGGCCATCGTGGCACCGGTGACAAAGCCGACGTCGGCGTCCTCCGGCAGGTGCAGCAGGTCCAGGAGCCAGCGCCCGGCCGACTCCTCGATGGCGGCGACGGCGGGAGTGGCGTAGCGCAGGCCCGAGTTCTGGTCCCAGGCGCTGACCAGCCAGTCTGCGGCCAGCGCCGCCGGCAGTGTCCCGCCAATGACCCAGCCGAAGAAGCGGCCGGAGGGCATGGCCATGAGTCCGGGTTCGGCCTTGAGTGCGAGGTAGTCCACCACCTCTTCCGCGGGCAGCCCCACAGCAGGCAGGGGCCCACCGAAATCCGCCAGGAGATCATGGGCAGGTAGGCCGGGCCCCACATGCCTTTCCGGCAGGCTCGCCAGCCATTCACCTGCGTGACGGGCTGCGGCTGACAATGCCTCGGAGTACTGTCCAGCACCTGCTGACATAGCAGCATGGTACGCCTCTGCGGCCCCGCCCACGAGGCCCGGAATCTTGACGGAACTGCAGGCCCTGGCGCGAAGGCGGGGTCCGGGGGCCAAGCACGCCGGGGTTACTTGGCGAAGTTCTCGGACCACACGTCGTAGCCGAGTTTGATGATCAGTGCACCCACAACGAACAAGAACACGATCCTGACAAAGCGGCTCCCCTGCTTCACGGCAGTCCGGGCCCCCAGGTAGCCGCCGGCCATGTTAGCCACGCCCAGGAGCAGTCCTACGCCCCACAGCAGCGAGCCGTGCGGCAGGAAGAACAGCAGTGCCCCGGCGTTGGTTGCCATGTTGACGATCTTCGCTTTGGCGCTGGCCTCCAGGAAGGCATACCCCATGGCCGAGACCAGGGCGATGATCAGGAATGAGCCGGTGCCCGGTCCGATCAGGCCGTCATAGAAGCCGATGACGGCACCGATCAGGCATGCCACCACGTAGTGCTTGTGGCCATCGTGCCTCAGGGCCGTGATGTCGCCGACGTCGGGCTTGAGGGCGGTGAACAGCGCCACCGCTACCAGCGCCGCCACGATCACGGGTTTGAAGACGCTGGCCGGCAGGGTAGCCGCCAGGACCGCCCCGCCGAAGCTGCCGGCCAAGGCAATCACCGCCATCGGCAGTGCGGTCTTCAGGTCGGGCCGGACCCGGCGGTAATACGTGACAGCGCTGGTGGTGGTCCCGAAGATCGAGCCCATTTTGTTCGTCGCCAAAGCCTGGACGGGCGTGATGCCGGGCACCAGGAGCAGGGCGGGGAGCTGGATGAGTCCGCCTCCGCCCACCACTGCGTCCACCCAGCCGGCCGCGAATCCGGCCACCACGATCAGGATGAGGGTGGTGAGCTGGATCGACTCGAACCCCGAGATCAACGGTGCGGGTCAGTTGTTGCGGACGGCGGTGACCACATAGTCAACCGCCTTGTCCACGGCAACGTTCTCCGCTTCGCCCGTGCGGCGGTCCTTGATCTCCACAACGCCGTCCACCAGTCCGCGGCCAACGGCCAGGATGGTAGGGACGCCCACCAGTTCGGCGTCCCCGAACTTGACGCCCGGGGAAACCTTGGGACGGTCGTCGTAGATGACGTCCAGGCCGGCGGCTTCGAGGTCCAGTGCCAGCTTCTCCGCTGCCGCGAAGATCTCCTCGCCCTTGCCTACAGCCACCACGTGGACGTCGGCCGGGGCGACGGCACGGGGCCAGACCAGGCCCTTGTCGTCATGGTTGGACTCGGCCAGGGCGGCGACGGCGCGGGTGACGCCCACGCCGTAGGAACCCATGGTGACCACCACCTGCTTGCCGTTCCGGTCCAGCACCTTCAGTTCGAGGGCCGCGGCGTACTTGCGGCCGAGCTGGAAGATGTGGCCCATTTCGATGCCGCGGGCGATCTCCAGCGGACCGGAGCCGTCCGGGGCGGGATCGCCTTCCCGGACGTCAGTGCATTCGATGACGCCGTCCCAGCCGAAGTCCCGGCCGGCCACAAGGCCGAAGACATGCTTGCCGGCCTCATTGGCGCCCGTGATCCAGGTCGATCCGCTGACAACGCGGGGATCAACCAGGTAGAGGAGCTTGGTGGCGCTTTCGCTGCCCAGCAGGGGTTCGTCCAGGCTCAGGCCCGGGCCCAGGTAGCCCTTGACGATCAGGGGCTGCTTCTTCAGGTCCTCGTCGTTGGCCGCCTCAAGCCCGATCTCGCCGGCAATGGGCAGGAAGGAGCCGATGTTGGCTTCCACGCGCTTCAGGTCCACGCCACGGTCGCCCGGCAGGCCGATGACCACAAGCTGGCGCTCCCCGGTGGGCAGCGTGACGGCAAGGACCACGTTCTTGAGGGTATCCGCGGCAGTCCAGGCGCCGCCGTCGGCCGCATTGCGCGGAGCGATGCTGTTCGATGCTGCCACCAGCGTGTCGATAGTGGGGGTGTCCGGGGTGTCCAGGACTTCGGCTGCCGGGGCGTTGCTGAAGTCCACGTCCGCCGGGACCACTGTGGTGACTGCCTCGACGTTGGCAGCGTAGCCACCGGCAGACCGGACGAAGGTGTCCTCACCGATCTCTGTGGGGTGCAGGAACTCCTCGCTCCTGGACCCACCCATGGCCCCGGCCGTGGCGGCGACGGGAACAACTTCCAGGCCAAGGCGCGCGAAAATCTTGAGGTAAGCGCCGCGGTGGGCGGCGTAACTGGCGTCCAGGCCGGCGTCATCGACGTCGAACGAGTACGAGTCCTTCATGATGAACTCACGGCCGCGCAGCAGGCCCGCGCGGGGACGCGCCTCATCGCGGTACTTGTTCTGGATCTGGTAGAGGCTCAGCGGAAGGTCCTTGTACGAGGAGTACAGGTCCTTGACCAGGAGGGTGAACATCTCCTCATGGGTGGGTGCCAGCAGGTAGTCGGCACCCTTGCGGTCCTGGAGCCGGAACAGGCCCTCTCCGTATTCGGTCCAGCGGTTGGTAGCCTCGTAGGGCTCCCGTGGCAGCAGCGCCGGAAAGTGCACTTCCTGGGCACCGATCGCAGCCATTTCCTCGCGGATGACAGCTTCGACCTTGCGCAGCACGCTCAACCCCAGCGGAAGCCAGGTGTAGATGCCGGGCGCCGCACGACGGATGTACCCGGCCCTGACGAGCAGCCGGTGGCTTGCCACTTCGGCATCGACGGGATCTTCGCGGAGGGTGCGCAGGAAAAGCTGGGACATTCTTGTGACCACGGGTCGTTATCCGTTTCTCGGGGGAATGGCTGCGGTGAGGCAGGGCCGGTAAATAGTCTGGGTACTAATCTACCGGTTTGCGGGGTCTTCCCCTGCGGCCGGGCGCAGTGCCCGGGCCCCGGATGCCGCGGACGCGATAGAGCCACGCCCGGCAATGCAAAGCCCCTGGCCGTAAACGGCTGGTCATTGCATCCGGGCGTGGCTCCACGGCGTTGACGCTTGGTACTGGTGAGGACTGGTGAGACCGCCCACCCACACTCCAGCGCAGCTAGATCGAACCTATGTGATCGCAGACACAATGACAAGGATTTATCCAGTTCGGAGTTGTTGACGACTCCGCATGACGGGGTTGTGTGTCCACCCCGGCCGCCGCCTAGAAAAGGACGGTGGCGAAAGTCCCTACCTGGCGGAAGCCGACGCGCTCGTAGGTGGACCGTGCCCGGGTGTTGAAGCCGTTGACGTACAGGCTGGTGACGGGCGCGATCCTCCGGGCATGTTCCGCCACTGCCGCCATGTAGCCGGCGCTCAGGCCCCGGCCGCGGTACAGGGGGTTCATCCAGACGCCCTGGACCTGCGTGACGTCCGCGGTGACGGCGCCCAGTTCTGCCTTGAACACCACATCGCCTGCCGGGTTCAGGTGCACCAGCGAATGCCCCTGCCGGATGAGGCCCTCCACGCGCCGGCTGTAAAACTCACGGCCGCCCAGGAACGGCGAATAACCCACTTCTTCTTCAAACATCGCCGCGCATGCCGGCAGGATCCGGTCAAAATCAGCGAGGCTGCCAAAGGTCAGTTCCATGTTCGGCTCCACCGAAGGGGGCCCCAAGAGGGTAAGGAGCGGCTGTTCGGAACGGACTTCCTGGGCGGAGTGCCCCAGTCCTTCAAGTTCTGCGTGCAAGGCCAGCACCGGAGCGGCGGGACCGAAAGCGGAGGCGTACCGACGGCCCGAGGTGTGGGCTGCCGCCGCCACGGGTGCGGCGTAGTCCGGGTCCAGGCCTACCGGAACCAGGTTCGCGCCGGCCCAGCACGCACCCACCAGCAGTCCGTCATCAAACACCCCCAGGATCGACGGCGCCTCCGGTGGTGGGGGCAGCCGTCCCGGCCGATTGCAGGTGGGCAAGGATGAACACGTTGGCTACGGGATCCTGCTGCGCGAGGCGCCTCAGCGCCGACGTGTCAGAACCGGCCAGCGTGCGCACCGCGACGCCGGCCGGTGCGGTGCCGTCCCTATGAGACGCTAACCACGGGGCTACCCTTGACAGCATCTTCGCCATCGGCCTCCCCCATCTCTTCGGCGATACGCATGGCCTCTTCGATCAGTGTCTCAACAATCTGGTCCTCGGGAACAGTCTTAATGACTTCACCCTTCACAAAGATCTGGCCCTTGCCGTTGCCGGAGGCCACACCGAGGTCCGCCTCGCGTGCCTCGCCTGGTCCGTTCACCACGCAGCCCATCACGGCCACGCGTAGCGGGATTTCCATCCCCTCAAGCCCTGCCGTCACTTGTTCGGCCAGGGTGTAGACGTCCACCTGGGCGCGTCCGCAGGACGGGCATGAGACGATTTCGAGCTTGCGCGGGCGAAGGTTGAGGGACTGCAGGATCTGGTTGCCGACCTTGATTTCCTCCACCGGCGGTGCGGACAGGGAGACCCTGATGGTATCGCCGATGCCCTTGGCCAGGAGCGCCCCGAAGGCGGTGGCCGATTTGATGGTGCCCTGGAAGGCGGGCCCAGCCTCGGTGACGCCAAGGTGCAGGGGCCAGTCGCCCTTTTCGGCGAGCATCTCGTAGGCGGCCACCATGATCACGGGGTCGTTGTGCTTGACCGAAATTTTGAAGTCGTGGAACCCGTGTTCTTCGAACAGGGAGGCTTCCCAGACTGCGGATTCGACGAGGGCCTCAGGCGTGGCCTTCCCGTACTTCTTCATGATGCCCGGTTCCAGGGAGCCGGCGTTGACGCCGATGCGGATGGACGTGCCGTGGTCCTTGGCTGCCTTGGCAATTTCCTTGACCTGGTCATCAAACTTGCGGATGTTTCCGGGGTTCACCCGGACGGCCGCGCAGCCTGCTTCAATGGCCGCGAAAACGTACTTGGGCTGGAAATGGATGTCTGCGATGACCGGGATCTGGGACTTGCGGGCAATGATGGGCAGCGCCTCCGCGTCGTCAGCGGACGGGCAGGCGACCCGGACGATGTCGCAGCCTGAGGCTGTGAGCTCAGCAATCTGCTGGAGCGTGGCGTTGATGTCCGTGGTGGGGGTGGTGGTCATCGACTGCACGCTGATGGGCGAGTCCGAGCCGACGCCCACGGATCCGACCTTGATCTGGCGCGTCTTGCGGCGGGGGGCTAGGACGGGCGGCGGTGCTGACGGCATTCCCAGGCTGACCGAGGTCACGTGGACTCCTTGGGTAGGTGGATCGGTAGTGAAGGTGGTGGTTGATCAGGACGCGTGCGCGGCCAGGATCCCGATGACCGGGGTCCACTCGGTGGTCCGGATGCCGGCGATGGTGCCCGCAACAGCGAAGGGATCCTGTTTGAGCAGGTCGTTCAGCTGCGCTTCGTCCTGGACCTTGAAGATCAGCAGGGCACCTGCCCCGTCGCCGTAGGGTCCGCTCGTCAGCAGCCGGCCGTCTTCTGCAAGGCCTGCAAGCCAGGCACGGTGGGCGGGACGGGTTTCGTCACGGGCGGCGGAGGAATCGGCGGCGTACACGTACTCAACAGCAAAAACAGTCATAAGGACACCCTATCCCCCGGGACGGGGCGGCGCCGATACGGAAGGCTTTCCCCGCACAAAGCCGAGGCCGCGGATCCTGCTGGGGAACCCTCAAGACAGGAAGAGAACTTTGGCCAGGGCAGCGACTCCGGCCGCCCAGAGCATGGAGGCCAGCGTTCCGATGATGAACCGTTCGGCAGCCACCGGCGTTTCCTTAAGTTCGGCGAACCGGCCAAGTCCCTTGATGGCCACAATGTAGGCAATGGCCACCGGCTGGGCGGTCAGGATGGCGAGGCAGACCCCGAGCCGCTCCAGCACCCCGATGATCGCGCCGCCGCGGAGGATTCGCTGGGCCGGAACCGGCGCGGCAGGGTTGGAAACGTCCGACGGCGGCTGTCCTCCCGCCGTCGTCAGCTCACCGTCCACGGACTGACCCGCACCGGTTGCTGCTGCGGGCGGAAGGGGGTCCACTGTCACGTCGGCGGAAGGGTCATCCCCGCCAGAGCCAAGGTCCCTGGATGCATCCGCCCTGTCGTCAATGGTCCTGGCCAACCTGAAGACCAGTGCCGTGACCGGCCATCCGGCGAATCCAGCCACCAGGAGTGCCAGCGTTATCCAGACTGCGTTCACTGGTCTCCTTCGATCCGGGAATGAGCATGCTCCAGGAGCATGGCGGCGGCTGGCCTGGCCGCCCATTCTTCCTGCCAGCCGGCCCGCAGGACGGCACGGCTCACTGATTGTTCCGTAATTCCCAACTCCTTTGCCACTTGTTTTTGGCTTCCGTGCCTTGCCCCGCCAGCCAGCAGGCGACGGAGCCGGTCCACCACCCTCCACTGGGCTTCGGTCCGCTCCTGGACAAGGCGTCCGATCAGGCGGAGGACTGCCTCAGCGTTGGCACAGGCCTCGGCTCCTTCCCGGGCCGCGCGCGGAACGTCCACCGCCCTGCCGATATTGCCGGACACCACGGACAATGGAACCTGGCCGGCAGCGCCTTTGGCGAGGTCTACAGCCGCCCGCGCGGCAACGAACGCCGTTCCGGATCCTTCCCGCGGGCTGGCCCCTGGCCTCAGCTGCACGGTGCCGATTCCTATCCCCACATACCAGTGGCCGCTTCGCAGGGCCTGCAGGGCAACATCAACGACGTCCTCGGCCCGCACCAGCACGCCCTGTAGTTCGTCGCCTACGGAGCGTTCGAAGACTGCCGGAGAGGTCCCGGCCAGCTGGGAGATCAGGTCCGGCACGCGGTCGGTGTCCGAGCTGCTGCCGCGCTGGTCGATGGTCAAAACGTACATGCCATAACCGTAGGCGGCTGATGACCAATAATCAATCAAAAACGGCTTATTTTTAAAAATCAGCTCATTTAGGATTTACAAGGGGCAGGCGCCAGGCCATACAGCCCGCAGCGACCGCCATGAGCACGGCACCCGCAGTCTGGGTGGGGAGGCTGCTTCCGGTCACGGCGCGGCCAACCACCACACCGAGGATAAAAAACACCACCGCTCCGGCAATCCACAGGGCCGCGACCCACCGCGGCAGTGTGCGGGAGCGCCACAAAGCGGCCCCCAGGAGCACATTGCCTACGAATGCCAGGAGCAGGCCAAGCAGGAAGGCCGCATCCATGGTTGCGGGAAATTCCAGCTGCATCACGTCACGGTTTCCGGCCAGATAGGCCTTGCCGATGGCAGGGGTGGCAAACGTTGAGATCACGGCAGGCACCAGGAGGAGCGCGGTACCGGCAACTGCGGCCACCATCCCAGCCAGCGCGGGGCGTCCACCAGGGGTGCCGGCAAGGGCGCAACCCAGGGCGACGGCCCCCAAGACGGCCAGGATGGTTCCTGCAGTGCCGCCCCACAGATGGCTGAACCCGTAGGTTCCGGTGCTGACGAAACGCGCCCAGCCTTCCGGGTCGCTGGCTTGGTCCGGTTGTGGCTCAAGTGTGGCCCAGGCGGTGAGCAGCCACGATCCGGCCAAAGCCCACAACCCCGCCCGGATCCACCGGCGGATGTCCTTCGATTCCACTGTGACCACCTTCCTGCACCACGTTCCTGCACGAAGGCGGGGCCCGGCATCAGGTGCAGCCCAGGCACGCGAAAGGCCGCGGACGTGCGCATCCTTCATGGTAGATCCGGCAAATCCGGCCCCAACAGGGACTTCCGGCATGGACCCCGATGGCCCTGAAGGCAAGGCGGGGAAGGCTGCCGCTATCAGCCGAAGAGATTGACCGGCTTCACGATGTCCGCATAAATCAACAGCGCACTCATTCCCATCAGCAGGGCAGCCACGACGTACGTCACCGGGAGGAGTTTTGCGATATCGAAGGCCCCGGGATCAGGCCGGCCGAAGAGCTTGGCTACCCTGCGGCGGAGGCCTTCATAGAGCGCACCGGCGATGTGGCCGCCGTCCAGCGGCAGCAACGGGACAAGGTTGAAGACGGCAAGGGCGAAGTTCAGTCCGGCCAGCAGCCCCACCAGGGCACCGATCCTGGACTGCACCGGAACCTCTTCCATGGCAGAAATTTCGCCGGCCACGCGGCCGACGCCCACAACGCTGATGGGACCGTTGGGGTCGCGGGGCTCCTCACTGAAAGCAGCCTTCGCCACCCCCACCACACGGGCCGGGAGGTTCAGCACCACACCGGCCACCTGCTTGATGTTCTCCCCCGCCATGGGCAGAACCGACGACGCCGGCTGCGGCACCAGTTCAGTCTGCGCACCGATGCCCAGGAAGCCGACGTCCTGGTACAGGAGGTTTCCGGCGTCATCCTTGGCCTGGCGGCCGTCGACACCGACGACCGGCCGGGCTGAGAGGACCGGGGTCACCGTGGTGGTGACCGGGTTCCCGTCGCGTTGCACGGTGATCGTGACTTCCCTGCCGGCCGAGGCACGGATCCATTCGGTCAGCTGGTCCCACGCCGTGACTTCCTTGCCGTCAAAGGAGGTCACCACGTCGTTGGGCAGCAGGCCCGCCGAGGCGGCAGGGGTCAGCTGGCAGTCCGCCGAATCGGGGTCAACGCTCTCACCGGCTGCCACCTGGCACTTGGACACGTCGGAGATGGTGGTGGTGGGCGTCGAGACGCCGAAACCCATCAGGAGGACCGCGGTCAGCACCAGCCCGATCAGCAGGTTCATCGCCGGGCCACCGAGCATCACGATGACCTTCTTCCACACCGGAAGCCGGTAGAACACGCGCTTTTCGTCGTCCGGTCCCACCTCTTCGTGGGCCAGGGACCGCGCCTCAGTGGCCAGTGTCTGGAACATGCCGGTGCTCGAAGGCCTGACAGTTCCGTCCTCCTTGTTCGGCGGGTACATGCCGATCATGGAGACGTAGCCGCCCAGGGGGATGGCTTTGACGCCGTACTCGGTTTCCCCCTTGCGCTTTGACCACAGCGTGGGACCGAAACCGATCATGTACTTGGTGACCCGCACCTTGAACAGCTTGGCGGGCACCAGGTGGCCGACTTCGTGCAGTGCGATGGACACGGCAATGCCGATCGCCACGAAGACGACACCAAGGATAAAGAGGAGGACGGGGCTCATGGGTGGATCTGCTGCTTCCTAGAGACTGCTGACTGCTAAACGTTCGTGGGCGCGCGCCCGTGCCCACGTTTCAGCTTCCAGTACGGACTCCACCGTCAGCCCGGAAGACCCTGGGTGTTCGCTGAGTACGGCATCGATGGTATCGACGATGTCGGTGAACCGGATGGTGCCCTGGTGGAAGGCGGTGACCGCTTCCTCGTTGGCCGCGTTGAACACGGCAGGGTAGGTACTCCCCTGTTTGGCGGCGTCCTTGGCAAGGTTCACGGCAGGGAAGGCCAGGGAGTCCAGCGGCTCGAAGGTCCAGCTTGTCGCCTGCGACCAATCGCACGGCGACGCCGCCTTGGGCACCCGGTCCGGCCAGCCCAGCCCAAGGGCAATGGGCAGGCGCATATCCGGCGGCGACGCCTGGGCGATGATGGAGCCGTCAACGAACTGGACCATGGAATGCACCACGGACTGGGGGTGGACCACGACGTCGATCCGGTCCAGCGGCATGTCAAAGAGCAGGTGGGCTTCGATGACTTCAAGGCCCTTGTTGACCAGGGTTGCCGAGTTGGTGGTGACCATCAGGCCCATGTCCCAGGTGGGATGGGCAAGGGCTTCGCGGGGTGAGACATCGCGCAGCTGTTCGCGGCTTCGGCCTCGGAACGGGCCGCCTGAGGCCGTCAGGATCAGCTTGTCCACTTCAGCGGCGGAGCCTGAGCGCAGGCACTGGGCTATGGCGGAGTGCTCCGAATCGACGGCGACGATCTGGCCCTCCCTGGCGGCGGCCTTGACCAGCGCTCCGCCGACGATCAGGGATTCCTTGTTCGCCAGGGCGAGGGTTGCCCCGGAGTTGAGGGCGGCCAGGGTCGGGGCGAGCCCGATGGAACCGGTGATTCCGTTCAGCACAACATCGGCGGCAATCCCCGCGATCCGGGTGGATGCATCGGGGCCGGCGATGATCTCGGGGCGGTAGTCCTTCCTGCCGGCGGCGCGGGCAGCCTCGGTGACCAGGTGCTGGAGCTGCTTCGGGTCCCCCGAGGCAATGCCGACGGCGGCAGCGCCGGTATGGACCGCCTGCCGGGCCAGCAGTTCCAGGTTCCCGCCGCCGGCGCTGAGTGCCACGACCTCAAACAGGTGCGGGGCGCCGTCGACGACGTCTATCGCCTGGGTTCCGATGGAACCGGTGGATCCGAGGATGACGATTCTGCGAGGCTGCATTGCTTAAGTATCCCGCACCTGCGCGGTGGGCCAATCCAGCCCGGCCTGCCCGCGCCGGCGCCTGCTTCCGGCGGAGCACCACCCTCTGGGCCGGAGCCTGCGGCGGGCGTAACGTGGACACAGTGGACTGGGTTTCCTGGTTCGACGCCGCGGACTACGAATTTGCCCGGCAGGTGCTGCAGCGCGGCGTTGCAGCATTGTTCTTCGTCGCGTTTCTTTCCTCCTTCAACCAGTTCCCCGCCCTGCTGGGCGAACGCGGACTGCTGCCGGTGCCCGATTACCTGGCGGGTTCCAGTGCCCGCAGGCGGCCCACGCTCTTCCGCTGGCGCTACTCGGACCGGCTCCTGCGCTCTGTCTGCACCGCGGGGATGGGCATCGCCCTGGTCCTGGTTGCGGGACTCCCCCAGCTTGGCCCGCCGTGGCTTCCGCTCCTGGCCTTCCTGGCCTTGTGGCTGCTGTACATGTCCGTCGTCAATGTGGGGCAGACGTTCTACGGCTTCGGCTGGGAAATGCTGCTCCTTGAGGCGGGTTTCACCGTGGCGTTCCTCGGCTCGGACCAGACCGAGCCGCCGCGCACCATTCTGCTCCTCGTGGCGTGGCTGGTATTCAGGCTGGAGTTCGGCGCCGGGATGATCAAGATCCGGGGCGGCCGCGAGTGGCGGGACCTGACGGCGCTCTACTATCACCACGAGACCCAGCCGATGCCTGGTCCGCTGAGCCGTCAGGCGCACCTGCTGCCCAAACCCTTCCACCGGCTGGAGGTGCTCGGAAACCATGTCGCGCAGCTGGTGGTGCCTTTTTTCCTGTTCGCGCCGCAGCCCCTCGGCAGCGCCGCCGCCGGCGTCATCATCTTCACGCAGTTGTGGCTGGTGGCCAGCGGCAACTTCGCCTGGCTGAACTGGATTGCGATTGTGCTGGCCTTCGCCGCGGTCAGTGATCCTGTGGCGCATGCGGTCCTGCCGTTCCTGCCCCTTGACTGGCACGCACCGGGACCTGGCCAGGGGCCGACCCCCGTATGGTGGCTGGCCATCACCCTGGCGGCAACGCTGCTGCTGGTCATCCTCAGCTACTGGCCGCTGCGCAACCTGCTGTCCAAACGCCAGCTGATGAACGCCAGCTTCAACCGCTGGCAGCTGGTCAACACGTATGGGGCGTTCGGGACGGTCACCAGGCAGCGCATTGAGATTGTGGTGGAAGGGACCCTGGATGAGGACCCGGATGAATCTGCTCACTGGCAGGAGTACGGTTTCAAGGGCAAACCCGGCGATGTCCGCAGGCTGCCCCGCCAGTGGGCTCCATACCACCTGCGCCTGGACTGGCTCATGTGGTTCCTCCCGCTGCGCACGGTGCATGAGGAATGGTTCTATGCCTTCCTCGCCAAGCTGTTGGAGGCGGACCCCCCGATGCTGCGGCTGCTCCGCCGTGACCCGTTCGACGGCGCGCCGCCGCGGTGGGTGCGGGCGCGCAGCTATCACTACCGCTTCGCCACCCGGCGCGAGTTCCGGGCGACAGGTGAACGCTGGGTCCGGACGCCACTGTATGAGGCCGTTGCGCCGTTATCGTTGCGGCGCACTCCGCGCCAGCTTTGACAGCCGGACGGTCACGGCCAGGCGTTAACAGCCGGGCCGTATCGGCCAGGCCGGACGCAACGTGCCGGGTGTCCCTGCTAGTTATGGATTCCCGCGCGGCGGATCGTGGCTTCGGCATGCTTGAGGATGGGCCCGTCGATCATCTTGCCGTTGAACTGGAAGACACCGGAACCGGCCGAGGCTGCGGCCTGCAGCAACTCCTTCGCGGCGGACACGTCAGCCCCGGAAGGTGCATAGGCTTCCCGGACCACGGCTGCCTGGGTGGGGTGGATGCAGGCCTTTGATCCGAACCCGGAGGCCACGGCATCGGCTGCCTCCACGGCAAGTCCGTCAAGGTCCGGGATGTTGACGTACACCGCATCCACGGCTGCCTTCCCGGCCGCGCCGGCTGCAAGGAGCACCGTGGAACGGGCGTGCAGTGCAACCGCCCGGTAGCCGCCGTCGTCCTTCCTGCTGGAGGTGCCGCCCAAGGAGGCGATCAGGTCCTCGGCACCCCACATCAGGGCCACCACGTTCGGCTCAGCGGCGATGGCGGCGGCGTTCAGGACACCCGCCGCCGTCTCGCACAGGGCAATGACGTGGTACCCGGCGAGCGCCTTGAGCTGCGCGGGACTTTCCGCCTTGGCCAGCATCACCGTTGTGTACGGCGTGTGGGCCAGGCAGTGCAGGTCTTTGTCGAATTCGTCCGTGCCCGCAGGGTTGATCCGCACGATGGTGCGGCTCGGGTCCAGCTCGGGAACATCAGCGGCACCGACCTGCGCCAGGATGGCTCCGCGCGCCCTCTGCTTGTCCGCGGGGGCCACAGCATCCTCGAGGTCGAGGATGACGGCGTCCGCACGCTCTGAGGCTTTCTGGTACCGCTCGGGGCGGTCTGCCGGGCAGAAAAGGAGGGCCGGTCCCATCACAAAACTCATACCGCCATTGTCCCCTTTTGGCTGGCCGATTGCTGCCCGGCATGTGCTTCCCGCGTCCACATGAGGCAGCTGCGGGTGGCCAGCGCCACCACGGTGCCGTCCTGGTTCCGGCCGGTGTGCTGCATCGTCACGATGCCTTGGCCCGGCCTGGATCCGGAAAGTCTCTTGCCGGTGATCGTGGTCTCCGTATACAGGGTGTCCCCGTGGTACAGCGGGTGCGGGAAGGATACGTCCGTCAGGCCCAGCTGGGCGATGATGGTGCCCTGGGTCAGCTGTGACACTGACTGGCCCACCACGGTGGAGAGCGTGAACATGGAGTTGACCAGGCGCTGGCCGAAAGGCTGGCCTGCGCTCCAGGCGGCGTCCAGGTGCAGGGCCTGGGTGTTCATGGTGAGTGTGGTGAACAGGACGTTGTCCGCCTCCGTCACGGTGCGGCCCGGCCGGTGGGCGTACAACACGCCTTCTTCCAGCTCGTCGAAGTACAGGCCACGCTGCTCGATGACCCGGGGGTTGTCGGCCGTCATACGGTCAGTTCCTGGTCCTCTTCGAAAAGCTCCGCCCCGGTGGCGGTGGCCACGTCCTCCACTGACACGTTGGGGGCCAGCTCGCGCAGCACCAGCCTGGACGGACCCGCCATCGGTGACGACGTCGATCACGGCGAGGTCGGTGATGATCCGGTCCACGCAGGCTTTCCCCGTGAGCGGCAGCGAACACCGCTCCACGATCTTGGGCCGGCCGTTGCGGTCCACGTGTTCCATCATGACGATCACCTTCTTGGCGCCGAACACCAGGTCCATGGCGCCGCCCATGCCTTTGACCATCTTGCCGGGGATCATCCAGTTGGCGAGGTCGCCGTTGGCGGCCACCTCCATGGCGCCCAGGACCGCGACGTCCACGTGGCCGCCGCGGATCATCCCGAACGACGAGGCTGAGTCGAAGAACGCCGCACCACTGTTGACGGTGACGGTTTCCTTTCCGGCGTTGATCAGGTCCGGGTCCACCGCGTCCTCTGCAGGATAGGGCCCGACGCCGAGGATGCCGTTTTCGGAGTGCAGCACCACTTCAACGCCCGCCGGGATGTAGTTGGGAATCAGGGTGGGCATGCCGATCCCCAGGTTGACGTATTGGCCGTTGCTGAGCTCCTTGGCCACCCGGGCGGCCAGCTCGTTGCGGGTCCAGCCCTTGGTTTCCGGGCTGACACCGTCCGGATGGCCGGCGGCGGCGCGCCGGTATTCGGGACGGACTGCTTCCGGCCGTGGTGCTTCGGCGCTGTTCGGCTCCATGGCTATGCTCCTGCCTGTGCTGTTGCCTGATCAGATCCGGCCGGCGCTGTGAGGGCTACTGTCCGCTTTTCGATGCGTTTTTCACCGGCGGGGACAACCACGACGCGCTGGACGAAGATCCCCGGCGTGTGGACGTGCTCCGGGTCCAGCTCCCCCGGTTCCACCAGTTCCTCCACCTCCGCGATGGTGATCCTGCCGGCCATGGCGCAGAGCGGGTTGAAGTTCATGGCGGTGGCGTGAAAGACGAGGTTCCCGTGGCGGTCGCCCTTCCACGCGTGCACCAGGCCGAAATCAGGGGTCAGCGATTCTTCCAGCACGTACTCCACCCCATTGAAGGTTCGCACTTCCTTGGGTGCCGAGGCGATCGCTATTCCGCCGTCGGCGTCGTACTTCTGCGGCAGGCCGCCGTCGGAAACCTGGGTGCCTACCCCGGCTTTGGTGTAGAAGGCGGGGATCCCGGCGCCGCCGGCCCGCAGCTTTTCCGCCAGCGTTCCCTGCGGGGTGAGCTCAACTTCCAGTTCGCCGGACAGGTACTGCCGGGCGAATTCCTTGTTCTCTCCCACATAGGAGCTGATGGTGCGGCGAATCCGGCCGTCGCGGAGCAGGACGCCAAGTCCCCAGTCGTCCACGCCGCAGTTGTTGCTCACCGTTTCGAGGTCCTTGGTGCCGTGACGGTGGAGGGCATCGATGAGGGCCACCGGGATACCGCACAGCCCGAACCCGCCCACCGCGAGGGAGGCGCCGTCGGGGATGTCCGCAATCGCTTCCCCGGCGCTGGCAACAACCTTGTTTATCATCAGTGATCCTTTCAGGCCGGCTGCAGTCCGAGGTACTACAGACCCAGTTCGCGGGCGATCAGCATCAGCTGGACCTCCGTGGTGCCCTCCCCCACCTCCAGGATCTTGGAGTCGCGGTAGTGGCGCGCCACGGTGAATTCGTTGATGAAGCCATAGCCGCCGAACACCTGGGTGGCGTCCCGCGCGTTGTCCATGGCTGCCTCGCCTGCGACCATCTTAGCGATGGCCGCCTGGGTCTTGAACGGCTTGCCGGCGAGCATTCTGGCGGCCGCATCGTAGTAGGCCAGGCGCGCCGTGTGCGCCCGCGCCTGCATGCGCGCGATCTTGAACGCGATTGCCTGGTGCTTGCCGATGTTGTGGCCAAAGGCGCTGCGTTCGGTGGCGTACTTAACCGACAGGTCAACGCACCCCTGGGCTGCGCCGGTGGCGAGGGCGGCGATGGCAATCCGGCCCTCGTCCAGGATGGAGAGGAAGTTGGCGTACCCGCGGCCCTCTTCCCCGAGGAGGTTGGCCTCCGGGACACGGACGTCCTTGAGGGTCAGGGGATGGGTGTCGGAGGCGTTCCAGCCCACCTTGTTGTAGGCCTTTTCGGCCCGGAAGCCTGGTGTGCCGGTGGGCACCAGGATAGTGGAGATCGCCTTCCGGACACTGCCGTCCGCTCGTTCCTCCTGCCCGGTGACAGCGGTGACCGTGACCAGGCGGGTGATGTCTGTTCCGGAGTTGGTGATGAACTCCTTGTTGCCGTTGATCACCCATTCGCCGCCTTCACGGCGGGCATGGGTCTTGGTGCCTCCGGCGTCAGAGCCCGCCTCCGGCTCGGTGAGGCCGAAACCGGCGAGCGCCTGGCCCGACGCCAGCATGGGAAGCCACTCCTCTTTCTGGGCGTCAGATCCGAACCGGTAGATGGGCATGGCACCCAGGGAGACCCCGGCCTCCAGCGTGATGGCCACGGACTGGTCTACCCGGCCCAGTTGCTCGAGCGCCAGCGCCAGGGCGAAGTAGTCCCCGCCCATCCCGCCGTGTTCTTCGGGGAACGGCAGCCCGAACAGGCCCATGTCCGCCATCTGCTTCACGATCCCGTAGGGAAAGCTGTGCTCCTCATCGTGTTTGGCGGATACCGGGGCGACGACGTTGTCCGCGAAGTCCCGGACGGTGTCGCTGAGGTCCTGGTATTCCTCGGTGAGATCAAAATCTGGCATGGCTAGGCTCCCTCGCCTGTGGTGGATTGAATGGTGGCCAGGACCTGGTCGAGTTTGACCAGGTCCCCGGCCTTGGCAGTGATGTGGACCGTGCCGGCTACTTCAGCCACCAGCTGGTGTTCCATCTTCATGGCTTCCACAGAGAGGAGCACCTGGCCAGCGGACACGGTATCGCCGTCGTTGACGGCAACCGAAACTACGGTGCCCGGCATGGGCGAGCGGACCTCCGGGTCTGCCGCACCGTCCTCCCGATGGATGGCGGCAAGGACCCTGGCAAGCCGGGCTTCCCTCGTCAGGACCTCCAGCCGGCATGCCCAGCCCGCATTGCCCAGGAACAGTTCCGATGGCACGGCCGCGGCGGCGGTGCTGCGGGTGCCCCCGGCCGGCATGCCCCCGCTCCCCGGGGCAACGGTGTATTCCGTCGCCACGCCGTCGAGGGTCAGCACCGCTTGGTGGCGTGCGGTGAACTCCAGTGACGCCTGGCGTTCCGGCCCGCCGTCCACCGTGATCCTGACCGGACCGGCTGCGGCGCGGCCGGTGATCCGAAGGACAGCGGCCCCGCCGTCGGGTGTTCCCAGGCTGACGCGGCGCGGTGCAGGGGCGCCCGACCCGCCAGCCGTTGCGTGCCTGCCACGGACCCGGACGGCGCCTGCTGCGGTGTCCTGTTCTTCCCGTGACATGGCGTACAGGGCTGCCGCCACAAGCTCGGTATCTGCAATGCGCCGGAAGGCGCAGGCCGGGCAGTCTTGCGTTCGATCAGCCCGGTGTCGAGGTGGCCTGCGCGGACATCAGGATCGTTGATCAGCAGCCGCAGGTATTCCACGTTGGTGTCGATCCCCAGGGCGGTGTACCCGGCGAGCGCCTGATCCAGGGTGTCAAGGGCAGCCGTGCGGTCTGTCGCCCCACGCGATGACCTTGGAGATCATGGGGTCGTAGCTTGACGGAGAGCTCGAGTCCCTCGAGGAGGGACGAATCGACGCGGATACGGCTGGCCGCCACGTCCGCCGGGCCGGGCGCTGTGGACCGGCCGGCCGGACCGGAACGTTCGTCCAGCAGGTGCACCGTCCCGGTGGAGGGCAGGAAGTTCTTTTCCGGGATCTCCGCATAGACGCGCGCTTCGGCTGCATGCCCGCGAAGTACGACGTCGGCCTGGCGGACGGTGAGTTCCTCACCGGCGGCGATCCGGACCTGCCATTCGACCAGGTCGAGACCGGTGACCATCTCGGTGACCGGGTGCTCCACCTGCAGGCGGGTGTTCATCTCCATAAAGAAGAACTCGTCCGGAGCCTCGTCGGAGACGAGGAATTCCACGGTTCCGGCGCCACTGTAGTGGACGCTGCGGGCGGCCTGGCAGGCGGCCTCGCCGATCCGGGCACGGGTGGCACCGCCGTCGTTCAACGAATCCAGCAGCGGCGACGGAGCTTCCTCGATGACCTTCTGGTGACGGCGCTGCAGTGAACACTCGCGCTCCCCCAGGTGGATCACGTTGCCGTGGTTGTCGGCCAGGACCTGGACCTCGATGTGCCGCGGCGTGCGGACCAGGCGTTCAAGGAACAGGGTGTCGTCGCCGAAGGCGCCGGCGGCCACGCGGCGGGCGGTCGCCAGCGTGGCTTCCAGCTCTTCGGGGCGTTCCACGACGTGCATGCCCTTGCCGCCGCCGCCGGCCGAGGGCTTGATCAGCAGCGGGAACCCGACGGCGGGCGCCGCTTCCATCAGCTGCTTGTCCGACATGCCCGGTTCGGCAACGCCCGGAACCACGGGAACGCCGTAGCCTGCCACATGGTTCTTGGACCGGATCTTGTCCCCCATGACATTCAGGGACTCGACGCCCGGGCCGATGAACGTGATGCCCGCCTGTTCCAGTGCCCGGGCGAACTCGACGTTCTCGCTGAGGAAGCCGTAGCCGGGGTGGACGGCCTCTGCACCGGTACGCGCGGCAGGCCTGGATGATGGCGTCGATCTTCAGGTAGCTCTCAGCTGCGGCGGCGGGCCCGATCCGCACGGCAGCGTCGGCCTCGCGCACGTGGCGTGGCACCGGCGTCGGCATCGCTGTAGACGGCAACCGAGCGGATGCCGAGGGCACGAAGGGTGCGGATCACGCGGCAGGCGATCTCACCGCGGTTGGCAACAAGGACGGTGCCGAACAGGGTGTCGTGGCTCCGGCGCTGCCTTGGCCAGTTGGGGTGCTTCAGTCATTGCTGGCTCACATCCTGAAGAGGCCGAAGGATGTCTCCGGCAGCGGGGTGCGGGAGACGACGTCGAGCGCCAGTCCCAGGACGGTGCGGGTGTCCGCGGGGTCGATCACGCCGTCATCCCAGAGGCGGGCCGTGGAGTAGTACGGACTGCCCTGGTCCTCATACTGCTGCTTGATGGGGGCCTTGAACGCCTCCTCGTCGTCGGCTGACCAGTCCTCTCCGCGGGCCTCGTACTGGTCGCGCTTGACCGTGGCGAGCACGCTGGAGGCCTGGTTCCCGCCCATTACGGAGATCCGCGATGCCGGCCACATCCAGAGGAACCGCGGCGAGTAGGCGCGACCGCACATGGAGTAGTTGCCCGCACCGAAGGACCCGCCGATCACCACTGTCAGTTTGGGTACCCGGGCCGTGGCCACCGCCGTGACCATTTTGGCGCCGTTCTTGGCGATGCCGCCCTGCTCGGAATCCTTGCCCACCATGAACCCGGAAATGTTCTGCAGGAAAATCAGCGGAATGCCGCGCTGGTCGCAGAGTTCGATGAAGTGGGCGCCCTTGAGCGAGGACTCGCTGAACAGGACGCCGTTGTTGGCCACGATCCCCACGGGGTGCCCGTGCAGCCGGGCAAAGCCGGTCACCAGCGTGGCGCCGTATTCCTTTTTGAACTCATGGAAGCTGCTGCCGTCCACCAGCCGCGCGATGACCTCGCGGACGTCGTACGGGGCATTGACGTCCGTGGGCACGGCACCGTAGAGCCCGGCGGGGTCGGCAACGGGTTCGACGGCGGGCTCGACGTCCCACACGGGGGCCGGGGGTTTGGGGAGGGTCGAAACGATGTCGCGGATGATCTGCAGGGCGTGTTCGTCGTTTTCGGCCAGGTGGTCCGTGACTCCCGAGATCTTCGCGTGGACATCGCCGCCGCCGAGCTCCTCGGCGGTGACCATCTCGCCGATTGCTGCCTTCACCAGCGGCGGGCCGCCGAGGAAGATGGTGCCCTGGTTCCGAACGATCACTGTTTCGTCGCTCATGGCAGGGACGTAGGCCCCGCCGGCGGTGCAGGAGCCCAGCACGGCGGCGATCTGCGGAATTTTGGCGGCCGAGAGCCTGGCCTGGTTGTAGAAGATCCGGCCGAAGTGCTCCCTGTCCGGGAAGACCTCGTCCTGCCTGGGCAGGAATGCTCCGCCCGAGTCCACCAGGTAGACGCAGGGCAGCCGGTTTTCGAAGGCGATTTCCTGGGCACGGAGATGCTTCTTCACCGTCATCGGGTAGTAGGTGCCGCCCTTGACCGTGGCGTCGTTGGAGACAACCAGCACCTGGCGGCCGTGGACCAGGCCGATGCCCGCGATGACGCCGGCACCGGGCGAGTCATCGTTGTACATGCCGTTGGCTGCAAGCGGGCGCGATCTCCAGGAAGGGGCTGCCGTCGTCGAGCAGCTGGTCAATGCGTTCGCGCGGCAGCAGCTTGCCACGGGCGGCGTGGCGTTCCCTGGACTTCTCCGGCCCGCCCAGGGCGGCGTCAGCCAGCCTGGCCCTGAGCTCGGCTGCGAGCGCTGCCTGCGCGGACTCGTTGGCTGCGAAAGCTTCGCTCCCGGTATCAAGCCGGCTGGTGAGGGTCTCCATCGACGGGCTCCAGTCCTGTTCTCCGGGCGCCAGAGAGGCCAGCTCGGTTAGTGCCACATAACTGAGATTCAGGTTAGTCTCTATTAACTGTGATGTCCAACACAGGGATGCGTTGTTAGAATTTGCTGGTCCGAGGAGGAATTGTGCCCACTACCCCACCGGTGGAGTCATCCCTGAAAGCCCTGTCCGGCACGCCACTGCCGGCGGAAGACGGCGCTGGCTCGCCGCACGCTGGTCCGGGAGCCCACACTGCACCGGGGACCCAGCGCAGCCAGGCCAAAGAGGTCCGGCGCCAGGCGCTGCTGACTGCCGCCGCGTCGCTGTTCGCCGCGAACGGGTTCAACCGGGTGTCCCTGGAGGACCTGGGGGCCGCAGCCGGGGTCAGCGGCCCGGCGGTGTACCGCCACTTCCCGGGCAAGCAGGCAGTGCTGGGCGACCTGCTGCTGACGGTCAGCCGGGAACTGCTGGACGGCGGGCAGCAGGGTGGTGGCTGAAACCGCAGATCCGCTCGCGGCGCTGCGGCGGCTGGTGGCGTTCCAGGTGGACTTCGCCCTGGGCAAGCCCGACGTGATCCGGGTCCAGGACCGGGACTTCAGCAACCTCTCCGCGACGGACCAGTCGGAGGTGCGGGCGCTGCAGCGCAAGTACGTGGAGCTCTGGGTGGACGTCCTGGCCCGGCTGCACCCGGGCACCGACGCCGCAGAACTTCGGATGCGGGCGCACGCCACGTTCGGCCTGATCAACTCCACTCCGCATTCGGTGCGGAGCCATGGCCGGAAGATCGCCGCCAGAGCCGCCCGCCCGCTGCTGGAAAGCATGGCACTGGCGGCACTCACGGCAGAAGCGGCGAAGGCGCCGTAGCCGGGGGCGTGATCGGCCAGGCCCGCGACGCCCGGCCGATCCTTCCCCGGTCCTAGACCATTGTCAGCGCCATGCCGGGGTCGGCGAGGATGGCGCCGACGTCGGCGAGGAACCGCGAACCCTGCTCTCCGTCCACCAGCCGGTGGTCGAAGGACAGGCTCAGGGTCATGACCTGACGGAGGGCTACTTCTCCCTGGTATTCCCACGGCGTGTTCCGGACAGCCCCCATGGCCAGGATGGCGGCCTCGCCCGGATTCAGGATGGGCGTGCCGGCATCGATGCCAAAGACGCCGATATTGGTGATGGAGATGGTGCCGCCTGCCAGCTCTGCCGGGGTCGTTTTCCCGGCCCGCGCCGACTCGGTCAGGGCGGTGAGGGCCTCTGACAGTCCGGTCAGCGACAGCGTGTCCGCGTCCTTGATGTTGGGAACGGTGAGGCCCCGGGGCGTTGCAGCGGCGATGCCGAGGTTCACATAGTTGAACTGCACAATCTCCTGGTTCGCCTCGTCCCAGCGCGAGTTCAGCGACGGGATTGCGCCGCAGCGCGATGAGCACGGCCTTTGCCACGATGGTCAGCGGCGTGAGCTTGTGGCCCGAGAAGGTCCTGCTGGCCTTCAGCCTGTGCGAGCAGGTCCATGGTGGGGGTGACGTCCACGGTGAGGAACTCGGTCACATGCGGTGCGGTGAACGCGCTGGCAACCATCGCCGCCGCCGTGAACTTCCGGACGCCCTTGATGGGCGTGCGGGTCTCACGCGCCTGGCCGCCAACGGAACCGGCGGGTCCTGCCTGCCCGGCGTCAGGCACGGCCGACAGTGATGGGCAGCCACCGGGAGCATCGCCGCCGACGAAGCTCCGGACATCCTCGCGGGTGATCAGTCCTCCCGGGCCGGTGCCCGGTACAGCGGCCAGGTCCACGCCCAGGTCCTTGGCCAGCTTCCGGACAGGCGGCGTGGAGCGTGGGCGTTCGGTGGACTGCCGGGTCAGGACAGCTGGTCGATGGCTTCGACCACGGCTCGGTAGCCGCGGCGGCGGGCTACGCCCGGCCGCAGTGGTCGAGGATGCGGGGCCGCCGCGTGGGCCGGCCGGAACTTTCGACGACGGCGCCGTACCCCACAAGGTTGGGTTCCCGCTTGCCGGTGGCCTCCGCCGCTGCGCCC
The DNA here is from genome assembly GCA_963807805.1 of uncultured Actinomycetota bacterium. GTDB lineage: Bacteria > Actinomycetota > Actinomycetes > Actinomycetales > Micrococcaceae > Arthrobacter. The sequence continues at coordinate 123,956 of CAWECX010000008.1, forward strand.
CGGCAGCTTCGGCAGCAGCTGCGTCCGGAGCCTGCCGCGCCGGCGTCGTCCGCTACCTCGAAGGAGACGATCGGCTTGCCCGACCTCCACGACGGTGCCGGGCTGTTCGTGAAGTTCCGTGATGACGCCGGCGAACGGCGACGGCAGCTCCACCACGGCCTTGGCGGTTTCCACCTCGGCGATGACCTGGTTGAGGCTGACGGTATCCCCCACCCCGACCTTCCAGCTGAGGATTTCGGATTCGGTGAGTCCTTCGCCCAGATCCGGGAGCCTGAATTCCTTGATCATGGTGGCGCTCATCCTTCCAGCCCGCTGAGGGAGTTCGGCCGGCCCAGTGCGCGGTCCACGCCGTCCAGGATCCGGTCCAGGCCCGGCAGGTGGTGCATTTCGAGCTTTGAGTACGGGTAGGGGATATCGAACCCGGTGACCCGGACGGGCGCGGCTTCGAGGTGGTAGAAGCACCGCTCGGTAATGCTGGCCGCCACTTCCGCACCGAGCCCGCCTGACTGGCCGGCCTCGTGGGTGACCACCAGCCGGCCGGTTTTCCGCACGGAGGCTTCAACGGTGGCGTAGTCCACCGGTGCCAGCGAGCGCAGGTCGATGACCTCGATGGAAATCCCTTCGTCTGCCGCGGCGGTGGCGGCGTCCCGGGCGGTCTTGACCAGCGGCCCGTAGGCCACGAGCGTCACGTCGGTGCCCTCGGCCAGTACCCGCGCCTGGTCCATGGGCAGGGCGGTGGACAGGTCAATGCCCTCATCCACTTCGCCTTTGTCGTGGTAGCGGCGTTTGGGCTCGAAGTACAGGACGGGATCGTCGCAGGAGATGGCCTGCTGGATGACGGTGTGGGCGTCCTGCGGGTTCGACACGGTGACCACCCGCAGGCCGGAGGTGTGGGTGAAGTAGGCCTCAGGCGACTCGGAGTGGTGCTCGGGCGAGCCGATGCCGCCGCCGAACGGGCACCCGGATGGTGATGGGCATCTTCACCGCGCCGCGGGTGCGGTAGTGCAGCTTGGCCACCTGGCTCACGATCTGGTCGAACGCGGGGTAGATGAAGCCGTCGAACTGGATCTCCACCACGGGCCGGTAGCCGCGGTAGGCAAGGCCGACGGCGGTGCCCATGATGGCCGACTCGGCCAGCGGGGTGTCCACCACGCGGTGCTTGCCGAAGTCCTTCTGCAGCCCGTCGGTCACACGGAAGACGCCGCCGAGGGTGCCGATGTCCTCGCCCATGAGGATGACTTTGGGATCGTTCTCCAGGGATTTGCGCAGGCCGGCGTTGATGGCGCGGGCAAAGGTCATCTGGGTCATCAGCGTGCACCTTCCTCTGAAGCGGCTCCTGCGGGATCACCGAAGGATGCCAGGTAACGGGAGTAGTGGTCCTGCTGCCGGTCCAGCCAGGAATTGGGTGAGCTGTACACGTGCTTGAAGACGTCCAGGGGCTCCGGGTCCGGCATGTTGATGCAGCCGGCGCGCATCTCGCGCGGCCACGGCGTCCGCCTTGGCCTTGACCTGCTGCTGCAGGTGCTCCGTCAGGAGGCCCTTGCGTTCCAGGAGGGACCTGACCCTGGAGATCGGGTCCTTGGCGGCCCAGTCCTCCAGTTCGTTGGCGTCCCGGTACCTGGTGGGATCATCCGCGGTCGTGTGCGGACCCATGCGGTAGGTGACTGCCTCGATGAAGGTGGGCCCGCCGCCGCGGCGGGCGCGGTCCAGGGCAACCCGGGTGGCTGCCATGACGGCGAGGACGTCGTTGCCGTCGACCCGCAGGCTGGGGATGCCGAACCCGGCGGCCCTGTCCGCGAGCTGGATGTGGGACTGGAGCCGGACCGGTTCCGAGATGGCCCAGTGGTTGTTCGGGCAGAAGAAGACCACAGGCGCCTGGAAGCTGGCGGCGAACACCATGGCTTCATTGACGTCGCCTTCGCTCGTGGCACCGTCCCCGAAGTAGGTCACCGCCACGGAATCTGCGCCGTCGTTCTGGATCCCCATGGCGTAGCCGGTGGCGTGGAGGGTCTGCGCGCCGATGATGATCTGCGGCGTGGCCATGTTGATGGTGTACGGATCCCAGCCGCAGGACGCGTTGCCGCGCCAGACCCGGAGGATGTCCGTCAGGTCCACGCCGCGGCAATAGGCCACACCGTTCTCGCGGTAGCTGGAGAACACGAAGTCGTCCCCGCGCAGGGCCCTGCCCGAGCCGATCTGTGCCGCTTCCTGGCCCAGCAGCGGGGGCCACAGGGCGAGTTCGCCCTGCCGCTGGAGGGCGGTGGCCTCGACGTCGATGCGCCGGATCACCGTCATGTCCTCGTAGAGGGAGCACAGCTGTTCATCCGTGATGTCCTGGACCCAGGGGTCGAATTCCGGGTGGCTGATCCGCTCTCCCGCCGGGGTGATCAGCTGGATCAGGCTCCGGCCAGGTCCATCGGATTCCTGCACTGCTGCCCGGGCCCCCGGAGCTTGTACCTGCCCTGGCCCGTTTCGTCTGTAGACACGATCGCCCGCAACCTTCTCACGTCGTTTGACCGGCGCCTGGGGACTTGTGGTCCCGCCGGCCGCCCGCCGCCCGGGCGCCGTTGCCCCGGATAATTGTGACCCTACTCACAATGCTCAATGGGTACAACCACCGCCGCGGATAACTGAGCATAATGCCCTGTTGACGCGGCTGCCACCGTGCTACCGTTGCGCATTATGCAAGCTCTGGATGGCACTGACACCCGCCTGCTTTCCGCCACTGGCCAAGGACCCGCGGCGGACCGTGGTGGCGCTCGCCCAGAAGCTGGGCCTGTCCCGCAATACCGTCCAGGCCAGGATGGCGCAGCTGGAGAAGAAGCACGTCTTCCTGTCCTTTGAACGCCGGATCAATCCGGCCTCCCTGGGGTACCCGCTGATGGCCTTCATCTCCGTGCACGTCCAGCAGCAGAAACTGGGGCAGCTGGCGCACGACCTCGCCGGCATCCCGGAAATACTGGAAGGATACGGCCTCACCGGGTCAGCGGACCTGCTGCTGCGCGTGGTTGCCCTGGATGCGGAGGACCTGTTCCGCATCAACGGCAAGATCCTTGCGTGCGACGGGGTGGAGCGGACTGACACCGCACTGGCCATGGGTGAGCTCATCCCGTTCCGCATCCAGCCGCTTCTTGAGCGCGGGCCAGCGGAAGCATAGGACCCGGTGCCCCATGCCAGGGCTGCTGATGACCGATGTCAGGGCTGCACGGGCCGGGTTATAGGCTGGTCCAAGGTCAATCCGAGGGGTGCCGTCCAGCCGGCTCCCACCAGTAAGGCAGTGCCAGTGGATCAACGCTGCCGGAAAGGCTCCATCGTGAGCAATCCCCAGGAACCGTACCAGCCGGGCAGGCCCGACGGCGGCCCGCGGCAGCCGCCTGCGCCGGACCACCTGCCGACGGGACAGCCGACGCATGGGATGCAGCCGGGCGGCGGACAGCAGCAGAGCGCGCCCGGGTATCACGGCGCCCGGGTATCGGGCGCCGCAGGACGGGACTCCGCCGTACGGGACTCCGCCGTCGAACCAGCAGGGTGGGTACCCCGGCCAGTCCGGAACCCCCGGCCCGTATGCCGGAGCGGGGCGTTTGGCCTCCCCGGCCAGCCGCCGGCGCCCAAACGCCGGAAGCTGTGGATCATCCTCGGCATCGTTGGCGGCGTGGTCCTGCTGGCGGTCATCGGAATCATCGTCCTGTTCAACGTCGTGAACGGCGCAACGAACCAGGCCCGGGGACTCGCGGACAGCTTCACCAAGCTGGTCATCGCCGGGGAGAGCTCCAAGGCCTACGACGACTACCTTGATCCCGCCCTTCAGGAACAGGTGTCCAAGGAAGACTTCATCGCAGGGGTCCGGACCCTTGAGATGGACGGCACCTGCACCCCTTCGTACAACGACGTCCAGGTAGCCTCGGAGAACAGCAGGAAGTCCGCCGACATCGCCGGGGTGATCTCCTGCGACGGCAAGGAGGTTGACCTCGCCTACCGCTTCGAAGGCACCGGAGAGCTCAAGATGACCGAAATCAAGCTTCGGCCCAAGGCCTGAGCGCTGCCGGTCACAACAGAGCCCCCGCGCCGCAAGGCACGGGGGCTCTGTTGTCAGTCCGGCGGTCCCCGGCGGGAGGAACCGTGTCAGTGGTCCACCGCCTTCTCCGCACCGACGCCGGTGAGGGACCTTACTTCCATCTCGGCCTGCTTGGCGGTGTCCTCGCGGTTCTTGTCCAGCACCGTGCCGAGCCAGCCGAGCAGGAACGCCAGCGGGATGGAGACGATGCCCGGGTTGCTGAGCGGGAAGATCGCGAAGTTGGCATCCTTGATCATGGAGGTCGCCCCGCCGGATACCACCGGTGAGAAAATGATCAGGATGATGGCCGAGCCCAGGCCGCCGTACATGCTCCACACCGCACCCTGGGTGGTGAAGCGGCGCCAGAACAGGGAGTAGACGATGGTGGGCAGGTTGGCCGACGCCGCGACAGCGAAGGCCAGTGCCACCAGGAACGCCACGTTCTGGCCGTTGGCGAAGATACCGCCCAGGATGGCCATCACGCCGATGACCACTACCGTACGACGGGCCACCTTGACCTCGGTCTCGGCGTCGGCCTTCCCCTTGGAGATGACGCTGGCGTAGATGTCATGGGCGAAGGATGCGGCTGCGGTGATGGTCAGGCCGGCGACCACTGCCAGGATGGTGGCGAAGGCCACCGCGGAGATGAAGCCCAGCAGCAGCGGGCCGCCAAGGTGGAAGGCCAGGAGCGGTGCTGCGGAGTTGACGCCGCCGGGTGCGCCCTTGATGGTGTCGGCACCCACGAGGGCTGCTGCGCCATAGCCGAGGACCAGGGTGAAAAGGTAGAACAGGCCGATCAGCCAGATGGACCAGACCACTGACTTGCGGGCTTCTTTGGCCGTAGGCACGGTGTAGAAGCGCATGAGCACGTGCGGCAGGGCAGCCGTGCCCAGGACCAGGGCCAGGCCCAGGGACATGAAGTCCAGCTTGGAGGTCTCGGTCTTGCCGTACTGCAGGCCGGGGTTCAGCACCGCCGGGTTGCCGGAGGTCTCAACTGCTGCGCCCAGGAGGCTGGAAAGGTTGAAGCCGTAGATGGCCAGTACCCAGAAAGTCATCACGGCCGCGCCGGCGATCAGCAGGATTGCCTTGATGATCTGGACCCAGGTGGTGCCCTTCATGCCACCTATCAGTACGTAAGTGATCATCAGGGCCCCGACGACGATGATCACCAGCGCCTGTCCGCTCCAGTCGCTGATGCCCAGGAGGAGGGAGATGAGGCTGCCGGCGCCGGCCATCTGGGCCAGCAGGTAGAAGAAGCAGACAGCCAAGGTGGAGATGGCTGCCGCGATCCTGACCGGGCGCTGCTTCAGCCGGAAGGACAGGACGTCGGCCATGGTGAACTTGCCGGTGTTGCGGAGCAGCTCCGCTACCAGCAGGAGGGCAACGAGCCAGGCCACCAGGAACCCGATCGAGTACATGAACCCGTCGTACCCGTTGATGGCAATGGCACCGGTAATGCCCAGGAACGAAGCGGCCGAGAGGTAGTCTCCGGCGATGGCCGTGCCGTTCTGGGAGCCCGTGAAGGACCGCCCCGCCGCGTAGTAGTCTGCAGCGGTCTTGTTGTTCCGGCTGGCCCGGAGCACGATCACCATGGTGACGGCAACGAACAGGCCGAAGATCCCCATGTTCAGGAGCGTTGTTTCCTTGAGGTCGGCGACGTCTACCGCCGCGGCAATGCCGATCATTTGTTCACTCCGGTCACGACGTTGCCGTCCTTATCAAATTCATGGCCTTCGATTTCGTTGCGGATCTCCGCGGCGATCGGATCCAGCCTGCGGTTGGAATAGCTGACATACCAGCCGGTGATGGCGAACGTGGTGACGAACTGCAGCAGGCCCAGGATCAGGCCGACGTTGATGTTGCCCCACACCTTGGTGGACATGAAGCCGACCGCGTAGTCCGCCAGCAGGACGTACGCGAAGTACCACAGCAGAAAGACGACGGCCATGGGGAACACAAAGCTGCGGTGACGTTTGCGCAGTTCCTGGAACCGCGCCGTCGACTGGACCTGCTCGAAGTCCACGGACGCCGCTGCGTCCGGGGTCTGGGCATCATTACCCATCGTTCCTCCTCATTGAGAACTTGCCTGGTTCACACCGGTCGCCGCCTGCGGGCAGGATACGCTCAATGTGACTGCAATCACTGTGCGCCGTGACGGGCGCTACATTCCAGAGGCCCCGGTGCAACGGTCGCTCAACGGTCGCGATGCTGCGACTAACGGTGCCCGCCGCTACGCTGGGCACCATGCCGGACTCTCCGCTCTTCACCGCCGCAGCCGTCGCCGTGATCGTGCTGGCGATCGCCGTCGTCGTCTTCGTGGGCATCAAAGTGCTGCGGTCCTTCCGTGAGCTGGGCACCGACGCCGAGCGCGCCACCTACAACACCCTGCACGCCGCGTCCCGCGCGGGCCAGCACCTGCGGACGGGGCTCAACCCCACGGGGGCGGCCAAGGCCAGCCGGCAGCTGCGCAACCTCCTCGGCTGTGATGCGCTGGCCATCACCGATACGGCGGGTGTCCTGGCCTGGGACGGAGCAGCGGAGGAACTGAAGCCGCTCCTGATGGAGCTGGCCGCCGACGTCCTGGCCGGCGGCAGGACCACCGTGATCCAGCCCCGGGATCTTGGTGCCGGAGCTCCCTCCGGGAACCTCGCCGCGGTGATCGCGCCCGTCAGGGCCGGGTCCCGGGTGGTGGGCGTGGTGGCCGCTTTCGCCCCGGCAGCCGGCGCCGGCCTGGTCCGTGCCACCGGCGAAGTCGCCGACTGGGTGGCCGTCCAGGTGGAACTGGCCGAGCTGGATGCGTCCCGGACGCTGCTGATGGAGGCGGAGGTACGTGCTCTTCGCGCCCAGATCAGCCCGCATTTCATCTACAACTCGCTCAATGCGATCGCCTCATTCATCAACACCGACCCTGCGCGGGCCAGGGAACTCGTTGTGGAGTTCGCCGACTTCACCCGGTACTCGTTCCGCCGACACGGCGACTTCACCACGCTCGCCGAAGAGCTGCGGTGCATCGACCGGTATCTGTTGCTGGAGCGGGCCCGGTTCGGGGACCGGGTACAGGTCAGCCTCCGGGTTGCCCCCGAAGTGCTGGGTACCGTGATCCCGTTCCTCAGCCTGCAGCCCCTGGTGGAGAACGCCGTGCGGCACGGCCTCGAAGCCAAGGAAGGACCGGGCCACATCAGCATCACCGCTGAGGATTCCGGCGCATTCGCTGAAGTCACCATTGAGGACGACGGCGTCGGCATGGATCCTGCCCAGCTGCAGTCCATGCTCGCGGGCCACAGCGACGGAGACCACGTGGGGCTGCGGAACGTGGACGCACGGCTCCGCCAGGTCTATGGCGACGAGCACGGCCTGGTCATCGAGACCGCGCCGGGCGAAGGGACCCTGATCACCATGCGGGTGCCCAAGTCGCAGCCGGGACACGACGCCTGAGCAAACGCCCCTGCAAACCCCGGGGCACGCTTCGACGGGGCAGCTAATGTAGGACCATGATTAACGTCCTCGTCGCCGATGACGAGCTGCCGGCAGTGGAGGAACTCGCCTACCTCCTGGGCCGGGACGACCGGATCGGCACCATCCACCGGGCGTCCTCCGGCTCCGAGGCGCTGCGGGCACTGAGCACCGAATCTGTGGACGCCGTCTTCCTCGACATCCACATGCCCGCGGTGTCCGGCCTGGACATCGCCCGGGCCATCGCCCGCAGCAGCCATCCGCCCGCGGTCGTGTTTGTCACCGCCGACGAGGACTGCGCCCTGGAAGCGTTTGAGCTCGCCGCCGTGGACTACCTCCTGAAGCCGGTCCGGGCCGAACGGCTGGCCCGCTCAGTGGGACGCATCAGCGAGCTGCTGCGCGACGGCGCCGGCCCGGCACCGGAGATGATCACCGTGGACCAGGGCGGAACCACCCGCATGATCAGGCGCGACGACGTAACCTACGTCCAGGCCCAGGGCGACTACGCCCGCCTCCACACAGCCGACGCCAGCTTCCTCATCAGGGTTCCCCTCGCCGACCTGGAACAGCAGTGGGCGGAGGCAGGGTTCATCCGCACCCACCGGTCCTACCTCGTGGCGCTCAAGCACGTGGCCTCCATGAAACTGGCGGCCGACGGACCCAGCGTCAGCGTGGCCGGGGCCAACCTCCCCATCAGCCGGCGCCACCTGCCAACGGTCCGGGAGAAGCTGGAAGCCACCCGGATCCGGCCGCAGCTATGACACGGATCCGGGTCACCGCGCCACCGTCCGCGGCCAGGCCCGCGGCCCAGACGCTGGAGGCGGCAGAGCAGTCGGTGGTCGGCCAGCTCTTTGTCAGGTCCCTGATCCGGTCCCAGCTGCGCCTGGCCCTGGTGGTGGCAGGCGGGTTCCTCCTGATCCTTGGGGCTTTCCCCCTGCTCCTGGCAGCCGTTCCAGGCCTGTCGGAAACACGCGTGGCGGGCATTCCCTTTGACTGGCTCCTGCTCGGTGCCGGCATCTATCCGGTGATCGGCCTGAGCGCCTGGCTGTTCATCCGGACGGCTGCCCGGAACGAGGCCCGGTACCGCGACCTGGCCGAGGACAAGTGAGGTTCCCGTGAATCCCGCCGTGGGCCTCGCGGCCCTGGCGGTGGTTGCCGCCGCCACCGCGGTGATCGGTTTCTACGGGCTCAGGATCTCCCGCACCACCGGTGATTTCTACGTGGCCTCCCGGACCGTCAAGCCGTGGTGGAACGCCTCGGCCATCGGCGGGGAGTACCTCTCCGCAGCAAGCTTCCTGGGAGTGGCGGGGCTGATTCTGTTGTCAGGAACGGATGCCCTGTGGTTTCCGGTGGGCTACACCGCCGGCTACCTGATGCTGCTGCTTTTTGTGGCGGCGCCGCTGCGGCGGTCCGGGGCGTACACCATCCCGGACTTCACCGAAGCCCGGCTCGATTCAGTGGCCGTCCGCCGGGTGACCAGCCTGGTAGTGGTGGTGGTGGGCTGGCTCTATATCGTCCCGCAGCTGCATGGTGCCGCCCTGACCATCCGGATCAGCACTGGCCTGCCTGCCTGGGTGGGCTCAGTGGCCGTGGTGGTGATCGTCTGCCTGACAGTCGTGGCGGGCGGCATGCGGTCCATCACTTTTGTGCAGGCATTCCAGTACTGGCTCAAGCTCACCGCGCTAGCGGTGCCGATCCTCTTCATAGTCTTCACCCTCGCCGGAACCGATGCGCCCACAGCGGCGCCTGCTGCGGTCAATCCCACAGGGCTGGCCCCCGCCGGTCCGTACCAGAACATCTCGCTGCTGGTGGCGTTGCTGTTCGGCACCCTGGGCCTGCCCCACGTCCTGGTCAGGTTCTACACCAACCCCGACGGGCACTCGGCCCGCCGCACCACCCTGATCGTGCTCGGACTGCTGTCGGTGTTCTACCTCTTCCCTACGGCGTACGGACTGGTGGGGAGGATGTTCGCCCCGGACCTTGCCCGCTCCGGCCAGGCCGATGCAGTGGTTCTTCTGCTGCCCGGGCAGTTCATCGGCGGCACGGCCGGGGACCTGCTCTCTGCCCTCGTGGTGGCCGGAGCGTTTGCCGCTTTCCTGTCCACCACGTCGGGACTGGTTGTTTCCCTGGCAGGGGTGATCAGCCAGGACATTCTGGGCGGCAGCGTACGCGGTTTCCGGCTGGCAGCCGTCATTGCAGCCCTGGTTCCGCTGGGCTTCGCCTTCATGACCGACTCCCTCGCGCTGGCGGGCAGCGTAGGACTCGTGTTCGCCTTCACCGCCTCCACCGTCTGCCCCGTCCTCCTGCTGGGCATCTGGTGGCGCGGCCTGACGGACGCCGGTGCCATTGCGGGAATGGTTACCGGCGGGGTCCTGTGCGGCGGCGCCATGGTTTCCGGAACCGTTTTTGGTGCCAGTGGCACTCCGTTCTGGCTGGCCCAGCCTGCGGCATGGACCGTACCGGCCGCTTTTGCGGTGATGGTCCTTGTCTCGCGGGCCACCAAGGCCCGGATCCCGCGGACCATGTCCCGGGTGATGACCCGGCTCCATACCCCGGAGCGGCCACTGGTCACGGAGCGCTGAGCGCCACAGCTGGCCTCTCGCGCCGGAACGGCCGAGGGTGGACAATTACGGCATGTCCACTCAGGACGGAATGACACCACCTGAGGCGGAAGGAGTTCCGCCGTCGGTCAGGGCCCAGCTGCTCGCCACCGAACACTGGAGCCTGCTGGCCTCGCGCAGCACCACGCAGGGCGAGGTGCTGACGCGGATCAGCATGTTCCTGATGTTCACCTCGGCCAGCCTGGTGAGCCTGGCGCTCGTTGGACAGGCCACCAGATTCTCCGAGGCCTTCGTTATGTTGGCCATGGTGGTGCTGACCACCGATTTGCTCATCGGTCTGCTGACACAGGTGCGCGTGCTGAATGTCGCCCTGGAGGACCTGATGTACGTCCTGGCTATGAACCGGCTGCGGGCAGCGTACGTTGATCTGGATCCCGGAATCGCCAAGTACCTGCTCGCAGGCGTGCACGACGACATGCCCGGAACCGACCGGACCTACTACTTCCTTGGCGGCCGCAGCCAGTGGAGCCACGTTGCCGGGAGCAGCATGGTCTTCATCACCGATGGCTAACGCCGCGCTCACCGCGATCCTGGTGGGGACGTCTCTGACGCTGTTCGGCTGGTCCATGCCCGGTTGCCGTCCTGGCGGGTGGCAGCCTGTGGGCTGGGTCTTCGCAGGCGCGTCCTCGTTCAATGGGTACCGGATGTACCGCGGTGTCTGGAGCAGATACCCGCCGCTGTCCCCCACACCGCCGGACGGCCAGTGAACCAGTCAGTCGATGGCAGCCATCAGTTCAACCACGCGGTCCAGGAAGGCGTCAACCTGGCTTTCCTCGTAGCCGTCCTTCCGGTCGCGGGACGGAAGACGGCGCGGCGGACGTTGTCCACGCTGAGCGGCTTGTCCTGTTCCAGGTATCCCAGCAGGTCACGGCACAGCCGGTCCACGTCCACGGTGTTGTAGCTGCGGGCCTTGTTCTTGGCGGGCGGCGGAAACGTTCGCCGTCGGGCCGGTGCAGGCGGCCGCGGAGGATGCCCGAGAGCTTGCCGATTTCGCGCAGCCAGGCCTCTTCGCCGCTGGCGGCAATCAGTTCATCCCGCTCACGGCGGGCGAAAGCGTCCTCGAGCCGGTCCAGGGCCGCATCCACCACGGCGGCGGAGTAGCCGCCCTTGACCGGGTCAAAGGAAACGGCACGGACGTCCGCGCTGTTGATGGCCTGGCTCGGCGTGCCTGTGGCGTCTCCAGCGACACCCTTGCCCGCTGGAGGAACTGGTCCACCTGCTTGGCGTTGTACCCGTATTCGCTGCGCGGCACGCGCTCAAAGGACGCGGGAATCTGCCGTTGAATATCCAATGCCACTGATGTGTTCCTTCAATGCTCTTGGGCTGGATCGTTGCTGCTGCCAGTCTATTGGCGCCGGTGGGTGCCCGGCGCGGCGGCAGGTCACGGCGCCCGCGACAAGTACGTACAGGACGAACGCCACGGGGGAGGCGAAAACAATGGAATCCAGCCGGTCCATGACACCGCCGTGCCCGGGCAGGATGCTGCTCATGTCCTTGATGCCCAGTTCACGCTTGACCATGGACTCGGCGAGGTCTCCGGCGGTGGACGCCGCCACGATGCCCACGGCCAGGACCACGCCCACCCACCAGGGCTTGTCCAGCAGGAAGATGCAGGCCAGGACGCCGATCAGCATGGCGCCGGCGATGGAGCCGGCGAAGCCTTCCCAGGACTTCTTGGGGCTGATCTTCGGCGCCATGGGGTGCTTGCCCAGCGATGCCCCCACCAGGTAGCCGAACGTGTCGTTGGAGACCACCAGCAGCAGCATGACGGCCACCTGCCAGGCACCCTGCGGCACTGTACCGCCGGGCCAGAGGCCCAGCGGGGTGGCGCCCCCGGCCGCGTGCAGCGGCAGCGCGGCGAAGCTGATGAAGAACGGTACCCAGCCGAGGGTGAATACCCCGGCAAAGATGCTGTTGGCCGATCCTGCCGCGCTGTCGATCGACCGCCACAGCAGCACAGCGACACAGCTGAGCAGCATCGCGAAGAGCAGGCTTTCAAGGCCGCCGAAGTAGGCGGCAAACGGCATGGCCACCGTGCCGGTCATGACGGGAACGATGGGCATCCTGGTCCCGTTGGCTTCCAGGGCCCGGTAGATCTCCCACACGCCGAAGATGGCGAACGTGGTGGTGACGGCGACGAAACCCAGGGGGAGGAAGAGCAGGCCGCCCAGCACCGCAAGCAGCATGGCCAGCCCCACCACGATGGCTGCCGGAAGGTTCCGGCCGGCCTTCGGCGTCGGGTTGCTCCGGGGCTGCCTGCCCCTCGATGCGCGCCCGCTGGTGCGGGGGCCTGCTCTGCCTGGCTCATCAGACTTCGAGCAGCTCTGCTTCCTTGCGCTTGAGCAGCTCATCGATGCCGTCCACGTGGGCCTTGGTCAGGGCGTCGAGTTCCTTTTCGGCCCGGGTGCCCTCGTCTTCGCCGGCTTCGCCGTCCTTGACCAGCTTGTCCAGCGTTTCCTTGGCCTTGCGGCGGATGTTGCGGATGGAGACCTTGGCGTCCTCGCCCTTGGTCTTGACGATCTTGACGTATTCCTTGCGGCGTTCCTGGGTCAGGTCCGGGATGGTGATCCGGATGACGTTGCCGTCGTTGGACGGGTTGGCTCCGACCTCGGAGTCGCTCAGGGCGCGTTCGATGTCCCGCAGCGCGGTCTTGTCGAACGGCGTGATCAGGATGGTGCGGGCGTCCGGGATGGCGAACGACGCGAGCTGCTGCAGCGGAGTGGGTGAACCGTAGTAGTCCACCAGTACCTTGTTGTAGAGGCCCGGGTTGGCCCGTCCGGTGCGGATCGAGGCGAAGTCTTCCTTGGCTACCTCTACTGCCTTGTCCATCTTCTCTTCGGCTTCGAGCAAGGTTTCTTCGATCACGGTCTCTCCTCAGAAATCAGTGCAGTCCGGCGGTGCCGGTTCCCTGCACAAGCTTGGTTCAATGTCGCTGGTTCCACCGTTGGTCCCGCCAGCGGGATGGAACTGTCCTCGAAAACATCCTAGCCGTAGCTAGGCGGTCACCAGGGTGCCCAGCTTTTCGCCGAGGATGGCGCGGGTGACGTTGCCTTCGCCTTCCATGCCGAAGACCACCATGGACAGGTTGTTGTCCTTGCACATGGTCATGGCGGTCTGGTCCATGACCCGGATGTCGCGGCGCAGGGCGTCGTCGTAGCTCAGGGTCTCCAGCCGTTCGGCGCTGGGGTCCTTCTTGGGATCGGCGGTGTAGACGGCGTCCACGCCGCTCTTGGCCATGAGGACAACGTCGGCGTGGACTTCCAGGGCGCGCTGGGCGGCCACGGTGTCGGTGGAGAAGTAGGGCAGGCCGGCGCCGGCGCCGAAGATGACCACGCGGCCCTTTTCCATGTGGCGGATGGCGCGGCGGGGAATGTAGGCCTCAGCGACCTGGCCCATGGTGATGGCGCTCTGGACCCGGGTTTCCACGCCGGCCTGCTCCAGGAAGTCCTGCAGGGCCAGGCAGTTCATGACGGTGCCGAGCATGCCCATGTAGTCCGCGCGGGAGCGGTCCATGCCGCTCTGGGACAGTTCGGCGCCGCGGAAGAAGTTGCCGCCGCCCACCACGATGGCAACTTCCACGTCGGGGACGGCTGCGGCGATCTGCTTGGCGACGTCGCGGACGGTTTCGGGGTCGACGCCCAGCTTTCCGCCGCCGAAGACCTCGCCGGAGAGCTTCAGGAGGACGCGGCGCCGGTTCTTCTCTGGCTGGATTGAAGTATTGACGGCTTCCATGGTGCCTTCCCGTTGGTGAACTCTGAAAAAGGTTATCCTGCTGGGCGGCCAAAGGTCTCATCCGTGGACGGGCCGGCAGTCGCCGGGTGCATGCAAAAGGGGCGGCCACCGAAGTGGCCACCCCTTTAGCAGATTCGACTAGGAGCCGACGCGGAAACGCGCGAACGCAGTTCCCTTGACACCGGCCTCTTCGAGGACCTGTGCCACGGACTTCTTGGCGTCCTTGGCGAATGCCTGGTCAACCAGGACCTCACCCTTGTAGAAGCCCGTAACGCGGCCTTCCACAATCTTGGTGAGGGCGGCCTCGGGCTTGCCCTCGGCCTTTGCGGTCTCTTCGGCGATGCGGCGCTCGGACTCGACCAGCTCGGACGGAACGTCTTCGCGGGTCAGGTAGTTCGGGGCCATGGCGGCGATGTGGACAGCAACGTCGTGCGCGGCGGTGGCAGCGGCTTCGCCTTCACCGTCAACAGCGAACAGGACGCCGACCTGGGCCGGGAGGTCCTTGGAGGTCTTGTGCAGGTAAGCGTCAACCGTGCCGCCCTCGATGCGGGAAATCCGGCGGACAACAACCTTTTCGCCCAGGACTGCGCCCTCTTCGACGACGACCTCGGACAGCGGCTTGCCGTCAACCTCGGTGGCGAGGAGGGTCTCGAGATCGGCAGCGCCGGACTCGACAGCTACGGCCAGGACCTTGTCGGCCAGCTGGATGAACTTGTCGGCCTTGGCAACGAAGTCGGTCTCGCAGTTGACCTCGATCATCACGCCGACGCCGTTGCTGACCTTTGCGGCCACCAGGCCTTCGGCGGTGGAGCGGCCTTCGCGCTTGGTAGCGCCCTTGAGGCCCTTGATGCGGATGATCTCGATGGCCTTCTCGGCGTCACCGTTGGCTTCGTCAAGAGCCTTCTTGACGTCCATCATGCCGGCGCCGGTGCGCTCGCGCAGAGCCTTGATGTCAGCGGCAGTGTAGTTCGCCATGTGAACCCCTCTGTCTAGAAAATGTATGTGGTGTACGGACCGACAGGACGGCAGCCCACTGTGTGGGCCGCCATCCTGTCAGCTGCTCCGGCGCTGCAGGCAGCACCGGAGAATCCGGATTTAGCTTGTCTTACTTGTCAGCGTCGGCGGCGGGAGCCTCGGCAGCGGCCGGGGCTTCCTCGGCGGCCGGAGCAGCAGCGGCTTCCTCGGCAGCCGGAGCGGCGGCAGCCTCTTCAGCCTTGCTGCCCTCGAGGAGTTCGCGCTCCCACTCGGCCAGCGGCTCTTCCGGAGCTTCGGTGGTGCCCGTTGCACGCTGGTTGCGGGCGATGAGGCCCTCGGCAACGGCGTCGGCGACAACGCGGGTCAGCAGGTTCACGGAGCGGATGGCGTCGTCGTTGCCCGGGATCGGGAAGTCGACTTCGTCAGGATCGCAGTTGGTGTCCAGGATGGCCACAACAGGGATGTTCAGCTTCTTGGCTTCGTCAACGGCGAGGTGTTCCTTCTTGGTGTCCACGATCCAGAGCACGGAAGGTGCCTTGGTCAGGTTGCGGATACCGCCGAGGTTGGTCTCCAGCTTGGTGAGTTCGCGGCGAAGGAGCAGCAGTTCCTTCTTCGTGTAGGCGGAACCGGCGACGTCGTCGAAGTCGATCTCTTCCAGTTCCTTCATGCGCTGGATGCGCTTGGAAACAGTCTGGAAGTTGGTCAGCATACCGCCGAGCCAGCGCTGGTTCACGTAGGGCTGGCCCACGCGGGTGGCCTGCTCGGCAATTGCTTCCTGGGCCTGCTTCTTGGTGCCGACGAAGAGTACGGTGCCGCCGTGTGCAACGGTGGCCTTCACGAACTCGTAGGCGCGGTCGATGTAGGACAGCGACTGCTGAAGGTCAATGATGTAGATGCCATTGCGCTCCGTGAAGATGAAGCGCTTCATCTTCGGGTTCCAACGGCGGGTCTGGTGTCCAAAGTGGACGCCGCTGTCAAGCAGCTGGCGCATAGTTACGACGGGCATGCCGACGCTCCTTCCGGCAGGTCATTCATGAGAAAGCCTCTCAGCCCTCTTACCCTGCCAATAGTTGACGGTTGTATTAGCGTGGCCCAGGCGGGCCGTGCTCCTGGCATCCCTTGCGCTTCCCATCAGGGCCATGGGTCCTGACCGCAGGAGGCGCAATCCGCCGCACACAAAGCCGGGGCTTCAAGTGTGGAGGGCTGGATGCGCGTAGTCAGCTGCTGCTCCCCCACACTCCTGAATGAGACGTGCTGACGCAGGCCTGCCAGCCGGAGTTCTCCGGGAGGCACTGCAAGCGTTGAAGGCACAGCAAACTGCTCCATCAAGTGTACTACAGGAGCCCGCACCAGATGGCCAGGCGGGCCGGCGCGGCCGAACTTTTCCACATGCCCGGATCACCCCCTCCCCACGGCCGGCCGGCAGCGCCAGGGTGGAGGGATGAAGGCACCGGTTTTACTCGCTGCAGTCCTGCTGCTTCCCGCGTCAGTTACCCCGGCCGGGGAAGGCCTTCCGGCCGGCCCCGCGCCAGTCTCGCCAGGCGGGCCGCCGGCTGCTCCGGCGTCGGCAGGACCTGCTCCGGCGCGGCCGGGGTGGCAGTGGCCACTCACGCCCCGGCCCGGAGTGCTTCGGGAGTTCGACCCCCCGGACAGGCCCTGGATGAGCGGGCACCGCGGGGTGGATCTTGAAGCATCGGCCGACGGCGTTTCCGTCACCTCGCCTGCCGACGGCACCATCAGCTTCGTCGGCGTCGTGGTTGACCGTCCGGTCATCACTGTGGATCACGGCGACGGGCTCCGGAGCAGTTTCGAACCGGTGCAGAGCACGCTGGCTGCCGGGGACACGGTAGCCAAAGGCGACGTGATCGGCACGGTGCTGTCCGGCCACTGCGGTCCGGGCCCGTGCGTCCATTGGGGTGTCCGGCTCGGCGAAGATTACGTCGATCCGCTGGAATTCGTACTGGACCTCCGGCCATCCGTCCTGCTCCCCCTGTCCCGCGGGTAGCCGGACGGGCAGGGGTGCAGGTTTGGACGATCGCCGGCGGGCCGGTTTTGACGCTAGACGATAGCGGATACTCCCGTGATGGCCCGCCCCGTCACGAGCGTATTGACCTCGTGGGTGCCTTCGTAGGAGTAGATTGCCTCCGCGTCAGCGAAGATCTTGGCCATCTCGAAGTCCGTGACAATGCCGTTTCCGCCCAGGAGACTCCGGCCGATCGCCACGCTTTCGCGCATCCTGGCGGTGGTAAAGGCCTTCGCCAAGGCGGACTGTTCGTCCTTGGCCTGGCCTGCATCCTCAAGCTGCGAGAGCCGGACCATCATGCCGAGGGAACTGACGGTGTTTCCGAGGATCTGGACCAGCTGGCTCTGCACGAGCTGGAAGGAGGCCAGCGGCCGGCCGAACTGGTGCCGCTCCACCGCATAGCGCCGGGCGACATCGAAGGCGGCCAACTGCTGCCCCACGGCCTGCCAGGCAACACCGAGGCGGGTGACTTTGAGGACTTTGTTGGTGTCGCGGAAACTGTTGGCGTGTGCCAGCTTGAAGAAGTCCGGCACCACGACGTTGTCCAGGACGATGTCGGCGTTCTGGACGGTGCGCAGGGAAATCTTGTTCTCAATCCTGGTGGCACTGAATCCGGAGAGCGTGGTGTCCACGAGGAAGCCTTTGACCTGGTTGTCGGCGACATCCCGCGCGTAGATGACCACCCAGTCGGAGAAGGTGGCGTTGCCGATCCAGCGCTTTGCTCCGTTGAGGACCCATGTGTCCCCTTCGCGTCGGGCCGTGGTCCTGGTGCCGCCGGCAACGTCGGAACCACCCAGGGGCTCCGTCAGCCCGAAAGCTCCGATCTTCTTCATGGCGTAGATGTCCGGGAGCCAGGCATCCTTCTGTTCCTGGGAGGCAAGGGCCTCGATGGAACCGGTGAACAGTCCGTCATGGACGCCCATGAACGTGGAGATTGAGGTATCGGCCCGGGTCACCTCTGCGTGCATCAGGCCTGCAAAGAGGTTGGAGTGCCCCTGGCGCCGGACGGGGCTGACCAGGTCGATCTCCCCCAGCTTTGGGATGAGATCCATCGGAAATTCGCCGCGGTTCCAGCAGTCGACGGCTATCGGACGCACTTCGCGGGCCAGGAACCCGCGGATCTCCGCCAGCCTGTCGCGTTCCTTGTCGGACAGCAGCTGCTCGAAGGCAAAGAAATCGCCGTCGGCGTAGGGAAGGTCGTTGATGTCAAGGGATGTGTTGGACATGGGTTTCCTCGCAAAGGATCAGCAGCGGCGGTGGGGCCCTGAACGTTGAAGCTCCGTCTTGGGTGGGTTATGTTACTGGTGAGTAACATACCGTATGCGGGGTGATAAAACAAAGGAACCGCAGCCGACATGGGGTCGGCCGCGGTTCCTGTACAGCGGTGCGGTGGAGAAAAGGTAGGGCTACTCGGACTTGAACCGAGGACCTTAGGATTATGAGTCCCGCGCTCTAACCAGCTGAGCTATAGCCCCGAGTGCCCTGCCGCTCCTGGTCCGTGCGGACTTCGGGTCCGGCGGGGCAAAAACACTCTAGCAAACAGCGGAAAGCCTTCAGACCACCTTGTCCTCGAAACCGGCTCCCCGGTAAAGGTCTTCGAAGGTCTGCAGCGTCCCCTGCATGCTGTGCGGCTCCACCATACGGCGGCTGGCCGCCCCCATCGCGGCGAGCTCGCCGGCGGGGAGCTGCAGGATCCGGGTGATCTTGCCCGCGAGGTCGTCGCTGTCGTTGGGGGTGAAGAGGAAGCCGTTTTCTCCGTCCTTGACCAGGTGCGGCAGCGCCATCGCATCGGCCAGCAGCACCGGCGTGGAAGCGGACATCGCCTCCAGCGTGACCAGGGACTGCAGCTCCGCCGTGCCCGGCATGCAGAAGAGGTCCGCCTTGATGTAGGCCTCCCGGAGGTCCTCGTCACTGGCCAGGCCCAGGAACTTCACCCGGTCGCGGAGGCCCAGGCGTTCGACCTGCGCTTCCAGGGCGGGGCGCACCTCGCCACCGCCAACGATTTCCAGGTGCACATTCAGCTCCGGCGGCGTCTTGGAGACTGCCGCGATCAGCACGTCGACGTGCTTTTCCTCCGCGAGCCGGCCGGCAAACAGCACCGTGGGATAAGGGTTGCGTTCGATGACCTCACCGGGCTGCAGCTCATAGGCCGAGGAGTCGATGCCGTTGGAGAGCGGCAGCACTTTACGAAGGAACGCGTGCTGGTGCATCGCCTTGGCCGCCAGCGGAGTCGGGGTGGTCACGACGTCCGCCTGGCCCATGACCTTCCCCATGTCCTTCCAGGAGATGCGCCCGATGATGTTTTTGAACCACTGCGGGAACGGCAGGAAGGGATTGAGGTTCTCCGGCATGAAGTGGTTGGTGGCAACGATCCTGATGCCACGCCTGACCGCCTCGTACAGGACGTGCTCGCCGATCATGTAATGGCTTTGGATATGCACGACATCCGGTTTGACACGGTCGAAGAGGAGGCTGATTTCCTTCTTGATCTCCCAGGGAAGGCAGATGCGGAAGTATTCATGCGTGAAGACGCCGTGCGAACGGAGCCGGTGGACGGTGGCCTCGGACCGGAACTCCGTGAAGCTCTTGCCGTCATCGGCACGGCAGGCGAGGACGTGCACGTCGTGGCCGCGTCCGGTCATTCCCTTGGCCAGGCGGTAGCCGAAGGTGGCGGCACCGTTGATATGCGGCGGATAGGTATCGGCGGCGATCAGGATGGTCAAAGGGCGCTGGTCAGCGGGCGTTGTCACGTGGAGAGCTCCTGGTGGTCTCGGTGCGAGCAGCTGATGCTGACTGCACCGGTCGGCCCCTGGCACGGTAGTGCCGGGCCTCTTAGTGAAAATCGGCTAGTGGGACGCCCGGCCCGCGGCCTTCCGCGCTTCCTTCTTGCGTTTGGTGACCTCGGGATGGTGCCTTGAGAGGGCGATCACCCCAACGATAGCAAGGGAAGCGGCGGTACCCATGGCAATCGCCATCACGGCGTGGACGTCCGGACGGAGTTCACCCAGGATCACAATTCCGATGGCTATGCCCACGATGGGGTCGATGACCGTCAGACCGGCAATGACGAGGTCCGGCGGGCCTCCTGAGTAGGCACTCTGGACGAACCAGGAACCCAGGCCCCCTGCGGCCGCTATGGCTACCACGGAGTACCACTGGACGTTGAGCAGCACCAGTCCGTTGGGGTCCAGCAGGTGCTTGCCGATGATGCGGGTCAGGACGGCCACAAAGCCGAAGAGGACACCGGCCCCGAGGATATACACGAAGGCGCTCATCCGGTGCCGGAACATCACAGCCAGGGTCCCGAACACCCCCACCGCCAGGGCCAGCAGCAGCACGATGGTGAGCTCGTCCTCGCGATTGACCTGATGGTTCTCCTGGGTGACGTTGACGGCGAGGAGGACGAACAGGGCCGACCCTGCCACGCACGCAGCGATGGACACCATGGTGGCCCTGTTGATGGTGAGGTCCTGGTCGCGGGCGTTGACGACGGTGGTGATGACCAGGGCGATGGCCCCGATGGGTTGCACCACCGTCAGCGGGGCGGAAACCAGCGCCACGGCGTTCATGCCCATCCCGACGCACAGCAGGAGCAGGCCAAGCATCCACTTCGGGTTCCTGAGCAGCCGTAGGAACCCGTTGGAGCTCAGGGCAAGGCCGCCGGTATCTGCCTTGACGGCACTCCCCTGTTTTTGGGCTCCCAGGGCAAGGCAGAATGCACCAAGCACCGCCAGCAGTACGGCAACCCAGACCATCAGGCGGTGCCGCCGTCGTGATGTGCCTGCATTCTGCCCTTCCGCAGGATGGCCCAGAAGTAGTTGTAGGCCGCGATCCAGTGGCCTGCAAGGCCGAGCCCCAGCACCACCCAGGCTCCGATGTGCAGCGCTTCCGCGAGCGGAACGTCAAGCCGGGACAGCACCAGCATGGGAGTCCCCAACAGCAGCAGGCCGGTCCGGACCTTGCCGATCCGGCTCACGGGCAGGTCAGGGTGGCCGCGGAAAAAGAACAGCGTCAGGACCAGCAGGACAGCGTCAGGGATGACCAGGGCCGCAAGGTAAAGCCAGTGCACGACGCCGGCGATCACCAGGGTAACGGCCACGGCAATGAGGGCCAGTCGGTCGGCGATCGGGTCCATGACCCGGCCCAGCTTGGATGCCTGGTCGAAGCGGCGGGCGACGTAGCCGTCCACCCAGTCCGTGCTGGCCATGACGGCCAGCACCAGCACGGCGCCAGCCGTACTCCCGCTGCTGCCAGGACGAGCCAGATGAACAGCGGAACACCCATGAAGCGCAGGACTGTCAGGGCGTTGGGGACCGTGAAGACGAGGTCGTGATCGACCTGGGGGCGGCCCGGACGGGAGCCAGCACCAATGAACTTCATCCCGTCCCCCTTTCCTGACAACCTGGTGTGCAGCGCGGCGCGGACAGTTAAGGGTTCTTCAGCAGCTTGCGCAGCAGGACCACGAACACCGCTGCGGCGCCGGCGAAAGCGGCCAGCGGCTTCCAGCGAAGGGCAGGCCCCGATGACCCGGCCGACAACCCTGCGAACTTCTGCGCTGCAGCCGCCCGGCCCTGGCCGAGCAGGGCCTGGCCTTCCCGCAGCTTTTCTTGCGCAGAGCCCATCAGGTAGCGGACCTGGGGTTTGACGTCGATTTCAGCGCCCAGTTCGTCACGGACCTCGGTGAGGTGGCGCCGGCGCTGGTCCAGCCGGCGGTGCAGCTCCGGTTCGGAGGCATGCGGGAACTCCTGGTCGTGTGCTTTGGCCTTGGCTTCCTTCTCTGCCTTGGCCTTGGCGGCGGCCTCGTCCTTGGCAGCCTTGGCGGCTTTGGCCTCCGGGCTGGCGGGATCAAGGACGGCAGGATTGAAGTCTGAGCCTTCCTTCGCGACGCCGAGGTCGTACTTGATCCCCCGGATGGTTTCCTCCGGGAGCAGCGGCATGGCCTTCTTGAGCTTCCGCATTCCGATCAGGCCGCCTACCAGGGCAATCAACAGGAACGCCGCGCAGACCAGCAGCGCTGCCAGCCAGGCGGGCATGATGGTTGCCAGGCCCATGATGGCGGCCACAATGAGGCCCACCACCAGGAACGCGGCAAAAACGAGTGCGACGGCGAAGAACGCGGCGGCTACCCCGACCTGGATTCCCTTGCGCTTGAGCTCCACTTTCGCGAAGGCGATCTCATCGTTCAGCTGGCGGGGGGCCAGACGGAAAAGGAGTTTTAGCGTCCCGGGCAGCGCAGTGATGCGCAGGCCCTGGCTGGTCCGCCCGCTGTGACGTCCGCTCATCGGTTCCGCCTAACTGGTTGCATGGTCGATTTGGCTTCCGTGGGCTGCGGAGAGTGCAACTGCACAGTCCACGCCCACAAAACTATCATTCAGGTTCAGGCGGAACTTCGGGTCAGGCGGTGCGGCGTGCCCTTCAACGCTGTAAATGTTGACCCGTTCCCGCCTAGGATTGGTCTCCGTGACCATACCCGCCAATCCGGGCGACCTGCTGACCCGCCGCCGGAAGCTCCTGTACATCCTCCTGCTCGGTGCCCTCACCGCGCTGGGCCCGTTCACTATCGACCTGTACCTGCCGGCGTTTCCCGCCCTGGAAGCGAGCCTTGGCGTTACGGAAGCCCAGGTCCAGCTGACCCTGGCCGGGACCACAATCGGCTTTGCCCTCGGCCAGTTGGTGGTGGGACCCCTCAGCGACAAGTTCGGACGAAGGCTGCCCCTCATCCTGGCCACGGCCCTCCATATCGCTGCCTCTGCGGGCGCGGCGTTATCCACGGATATCGCCACCCTGGGCTTCTTCCGTGTCCTGATGGGCGTGGGTGCCGCCGGCGGTGGCGTGGTGGCCATGGCCATGGTCCGCGACCTCTTCTCCGGTTATGCGATGGTGCGGATGTTCTCCCGGATGGCACTGGTGAACGGCCTGGCACCCATCCTCGCCCCGGTCATAGGATCCCAGCTGCTCCTGGTCATGCCATGGCCCGGGATCTTTGTGTTCCTGGCCGGCTACGGGACCCTGGTGATCATCGCGGCGCTGTTCCTGGTCCGCGAGACACTGCCGCCGGAGAAGCGCGGCCAGTCCGGCCTGACGGCATCCCAGCGGTACAAGGAGCTGTTCAGCGACCGGATCTTCGTAGGACTGCTGATGCTGGGCGGCATGAACTTCGCCGGACTCTTCACCTACCTTTCGGCCTCGCCGTTCCTCTTCCAGGACGTCTTCGGGTTCTCGCCCCAGGAGTACGGCCTGCTGTTCGGGATCAATTCCCTGGGCATCGTGGCCGGCGTGCAAACCAGCTCGCGGCTGATCAGGCGGGTTCCGCCGCAGTGGATCCTCGCCTGCTCCACGGCGTGGATGTTCCTGATGTCCTTGCTCATCGTGCTTTTCGACCAGATGGGGCTGGGCCTCTGGGGTGTCATGGTGCCTCTGTGGTTCTACATCCTCGGGACGGGTTTCACCTTCCCGTGCGTCCAGGTCCTGGCGCTGGCCAGCCACGGGGACAAGGCAGGTACGGCAGCTTCGCTGCTGGGCGCCGCGACGTTCATGATGGCCGGTCTGATCTCCCCGGTGGTGGGATGGCTGGGCATCGGGTCCGCGACGCCGATGGGCGCGGTGCAGGCGGCCTGTATCCTGCTGGCGATTGCAGCCCTGTGGCTGGTGGTCCGGCCGAAGACTGTCCCCTCCATCGCGTGAGTACCCAGCGCTGGAGACCGGTGTGGGCCACCTGGGGGCGGCAGTAGGGTGGGACGATGAAACGCAGGCTGCACCGTAACTCGAGGGGGCTTTTCCTCGGCGCCGTCCTGGGCGCCGTCGCCGGCTATTTCGCAGGGCGCGCGCTGGGCAGCCCGGCTTTCGGAATCATCCTCGGCGCGCTGGCCGGGGCCGCACTGCTGTACCGCGTCAATCCCGGTCCGCGGGACCGCCCCTGACCTTGCCCTGCCTGCAGCAGCCCGGCAGTAGCCCGGGACCGTGCCTGCGGGACCGGGCCCGCAGGAGAGTGCCCGCAGGACCTGCAGCATTGGGACCTGCCGCTGAGGACGTGTCCCGGGATAAAATATTCCCGTGCCCAGCTGGCAGGATCAACCGCCACTTCCGGCCACGTGGCAACGGTGCGATTCCGGCATTTTGCCTCTGTGGTGGGAACGTCTGTGTGCGCAGACCGGTGAACAGTCCGCCGCACTGTACGCGGCAGGGCTCTTCACCGAGGACCGGCGCCGGCCGATCGCCCAGTGGTTCAACCCCGCCTTCAACGCAGCACTGCTTGTAGCGCCCGAGACGTCCCCCGAGTGGCCTGTCCAGCGCTTCGGCATTTTCTACGCGCCGCCGGACTCGGGCTTCACGCGCGTGTATTCCGCCCCGCACGAGTGGCATCCGCGTGAACCGCGTAAGTCCCCTACCGAGCGCGAAGCCTTCCTGGCGGCCATCGCCGAGGCAGAGCGCTTCCTGCAGGTGGAAATGGATTTCGTCTAGGCGCGGTCAAGGGTGGCAGCGCCGTGCCTCGGGACAGAAAAAATCCCCGCCCCAGGGAAGGGGACGGGGATTTTCCGGTGTTTGCTCCTCCTGCTGGACTTGAACCAGCAACCCTTCGATTAACAGTCGAATGCTCTGCCAATTGAGCTAAGGAGGAATGAAGCAGGTACGACATTAGCAAACGTTTCAGGGGAATGGGAAATCGGCGGCCGAGCTCTCCGGCAATACCCGCCCCGGGTATAAAAAAGTCCCCGTCCCGGTGACCCGGAACGGGGACTGTACGCTCCTCCTGCTGGACTTGAACCAGCAACCCTTCGATTAACAGTCGAATGCTCTGCCAATTGAGCTAAGGAGGAATGAAGCGGGTACAAGCCTAGCAAGGCCCCGCGGGGAAGTGAAATCGGCAAGCAGCCCCGTCCGTCGAAGGGTCCGCCGAACAACCCGCCAGGGCTCACCTCCCAGGGATTCAGGCGTCCGAACGCAACGCCCGGCGTTCCATCTCCAGCATCATGAGTTCGCGGTTCAGCCGCTGGAAATCTTCGGGGTTGGCGGCGGGATCCAGTCGCTGCAGCTGCCCCATCTTGTCAGCCTTCACCCGGGTGATCTGCAGCTCGAACAGTCGTGAGAGGATGTCGCGGCAGTATTTCTGGACCGCCTCTTCAGTGCTGGCCGGCAGGGGCACTACGGCAAGTTCCGAAACCAGCGGGCGAAGGGGCTCCGGGACCTCATGCATGACCTGCTCCACCCACCGGACAGGGTCAGCGATGAGCGCGGGGCCCGAGGCACGCATGCCGTCGTGGATGGCCTGGAATGCCGGTGTGACGAACCGTGCGGCTGAGAAACGCTCCCAGATGCCGCCACCGAGCAATGCGGGCTCCTGGAGGGCAACCTCGATCGCCTGGCGTTCCATGGACGCCACCGGGTCGCGGGGGTCGGGCCGGTGGTAGGACGGAACGGCTCCCGACGCCGGTCCGGCAGCTACGCCGGGCCCGCCCGGTTCCGCCGGCGGCCCCGAGGACGCGGGACTGCCGGCGGACCTGTGCGGGGCCTGCGGGCCTGCCGCGGCACGCTTCATCTCGACGGCGACCGCCCTGCTGACGTCCTCCACGGACATGCCGAGCCACCCGGCGAGTTCCCGCGCGTAGGCGGGCCTGATGCCGGCGTCGCGGATCTGTGCCACGACGGGAGCCGATTCGCGCAGCGCCGCCACACGCCCCTCTACGGTGTCCAGGTTGTGCCGCTTCAGCGTGGCCCGGATGGCAAATTCGAAGAGTGGCCGGCGGGTGTTGATGAGGTCGCGGACCGCCGCGTCTCCCCTGGTTTGGCGCAGGTCGCAGGGATCTGCGCCGGTGGGCTCCACCGCCACGTACGTCTGCGCGGTGAAGCGCTGGTCCTCTTCGAAGGCCCGCAGGGCCGCCTTCTGGCCGGCGGCGTCGCCGTCGAACGTGAAGATGACCTCTCCCCCGGTGCCGTCGTCAGACAGCAGGCGGCGGGCTATCTTGATGTGCTCGGTGCCGAACGCGGTGCCGCAGGTGGCCACCGCCGTCGGAATTCCCGCCAGGTGGCACGCCATCACGTCCGTGTAGCCTTCCACCACCACGAGCTGGCGGTCCTTGGCGATGTTCCGTTTGGCGAGGTCGATCCCGTAGAGCACCTGGGACTTCTTGTAGAGCGTGGTCTCCGGGGTATTGAGGTACTTGGGGCCCTGGTCGTCCTCGTAAAGCTTGCGGGCGCCGAACCCGATGGTGTCTCCGGCGATGTCACGGATAGGCCAGATGAGGCGGCCACGGAAGCGGTCATAGATCCCCCGGTTGCCTTCGGAGAACATACCCGTGAGTTTGAGTTCCTGGTCAGTGAACCCGCGGCCGCGCAGGTGTTTCAGGAGAGCATCCCAGCCCTGCGGGGCGTAGCCGACGCCGAACTGTTCCGCGGCGGCGCGGTCGAAGCCGCGCCCGTGCAGGAAGCTGCGGCCCTCGGCAGCCCCGGGGGTCAGAAGCTGCGCACGGAAGAATTCGTCTGCGATCTTGTGGGCATCCAGGAGCCGCTGCCGCTTGCCGACTTCTTCGCGGTTGGGCCCGGTGCCGCCATCTTCGTAGCGCAGCTCGTAGCCGATGCGCGCAGCCAGCTTTTCCACCGCTTCGTGGAAGGAGGTGTGGTCCTGCTTCTGGACAAAGGCAATGACATCGCCGTCCTCTCCACAGCCGAAGCAGTGGTACCGGCCCACCTGGGGGCGGACCGTGAACGAGGGCGAGCGTTCGTCATGGAAAGGGCACAGGCCCTTGTAGGTTCCCAGGCCGGCACCCTTGAGCGTGACGTAACCGTCAACGACTTCCTTGATGTCCGTGCGCTGGCGTACTTCGTCAATATCTTCACGTTTGATCAGGCCAGCCACAAAGCCATCCTAGTCCCGGCCACAGGCAGGGAAGGGTTCGCTATGGCATTGCTCACCACAGCGACGGCAGGCTCCCGACGAGCCGTTCGTACATGGCCAGCGCCGAGCCGTCCGTCAGCGACGCGACCTGGTCGATGACCACCCGAAGCCGTGCGCCGTCGTCGGCCGCATCCCGCCAGTCCGCTGCGAACATCGGTTCGAGGTGGCGGTCACCGGTGGCGCTCAGCGCAGTGACCAGCGAGTGCAGCACTTCGCGCTGGCGCTCGTAGATGGGCTGGCGGTGTTCGGTGGTCATCACGAACGTGGTGGCCAGGCCCTTCATCACCGCGATCTCCATGACGGTCTCATCCGGGACCATCAGCTCGGCGTTGTAGCGGGTCAGGTTTTCGGGACCGTAGAGGGCGCGGGTGGCTTCGAGCGCACTTTGGCAGAACCGGCCGATCAGCTGGCTGGTCATGTCCTTCAGGGCGGCCATGGCCTTGCGGCTGCCATCGGCTTCCCTGACCCAGACGTCAGTGGCTTCAAGCCGGGCCAGGGCAGCGTCGATGGCGGCGGGATCGTTGTGCGGCAGGTACCACTGCTTGGCGTAGCCCACCACCCGCGCGCGGTGGTCCGGGTTGTCCATCCAGCGCAGCTGGAAATGCCCGGCCACGATCGCGTCCTCAACATCGTGCACGGAGTAGGAGATGTCGTCTGCAAGGTCCATGACCTGGGCCTCCAGGCAGGAACGCCGCTCCGGTGCGCCCTCACGGATCCAGTTGAAGATGGGGAGATCGTCCTCGTAGGCGCCGAACTTGCTGGTCCGCTGGCCGTGGATGACCGGCGCTTCCAGGGCGGACCAGGGGTATTTGGCGGCTGCGTCGAGGCTGGCCCTGGTGAGGTTGAGTCCGGCGGGCCGTCCGTCAGGGGCAAGGACTTTGGGTTCCAGCCGCGTGAGGAGGCGCAGGGTCTGGGCGTTGCCCTCGAAGCCGCCGATGGCATGGGCCACCTCGTTCAGGGCGGACTCGCCGTTGTGCCCGAACGGGCGGGTGCCCGAGGTCATGGCTCAGGCACGCGGTATCCACGACGTCGGGGTCGCAGCCCAGGGCGCGGCCCAGCTCACGGCCTACCTGCGCCACCTCCAGGCTGTGGGTCAGCCGGGTGCGGACGAAGTCGTCGGTGTCCGGGGCCACCACCTGGGTTTTGGCACCCAGCCGGCGCAGTGCCGAGGAATGGAGCACCCGGGCACGGTCCCGCTCGAAGTCCGAGCGGTAGGTGTTCTTCGGCGGCTCCTCCACCCAGCGGGCGGAGTCGTGGGGCTCATAGCCGGGCAGGACCGGTGCGGTGGTGCGCGTTTCAGCCACCTGAGACATCCAGCTCTGCGGCGGCGATGTCCCGGGACTGTGCGTCGTTGAGGGCACGGGATTCGAGCCAGTCCTTGGGCAGCGCCGGCTTCTTGGGCGACCCGGCGCGGCCGCGGGGGCCTTCGGCGTCCGCTCCCGGGTACGGTGAATCCTGGTCCAGCTCTGCCAGCGTCCCGCGCAGGACCTCCAGGCTTGTGACGAGGGCCAGGCGGGTGCGCAGCTCCCCTCCCACGACGTAGCCCTTGAAGTACCAGGCCATGTGCTTGCGGATCTCACGCAGGGCCTTGCCTTCGTCGCCGAAGGTGTCCACCATGAGCTCGGCATGGCGGTAGACCCCTTCCGCGACCTGCCGCAGGTTCGGCTTGTGCCGGGTGTCGCTGCCTTCGAAGGCGGCCATCAGGTCACCGAAGAGCCACGGCCGGCCCTGGCAGCCGCGGCCCACCACCACGCCGTCCACGCCGGTCTCCCGGACCATGCGTACGGCGTCCTCGGCAGACCAGATGTCTCCGTTGCCCAGGACCGGAATGTCCGGCAGCGCCTCGCGCAGGCGCGCAATGGCTGACCAGTCAGCCTGGCCGGAGTAGAACTGGGCCGCGGTGCGGCCGTGGAGTGCGACGGCGGCGACCCCGGAATCGCGGGCGATCCGGCCGGCGTCGAGGTACGTCAGGTGGTCCTCGTCGATGCCTTTGCGCATCTTGATGGTCAGCGGGACGTTGCCCTTGGACGCCTCTTTGACGGCGGTCTGGACGATGGAGGTGAAGAGGTCGATTTTCCAGGGCAGGGCGGATCCGCCGCCGCGGCGGGTGACTTTGGGCACGGGGCAGCCGAAGTTCAGGTCGATGTGGTCGGCCCGGTCCTCTTCCACGAGCATGCGCACGGCCTGGCCCACGGTGACCGGGTCCACCCCGTAGAGCTGGACGGAGCGGACTTTTTCGTCGTCGTCGTGGGAGATGATGCGCAGCGACTCGGGGGTGCGCTCCACGAGGGCGCGGGAGGTGACCATCTCGGCCACGTAGAGGCCGCCGCCGTACTCACGGCACAGACGGCGGAAAGCTGAATTGGTGATGCCGGCCATCGGAGCCAGGATCACGGGGGTGTCCACCGTGATGGGGCCCAGCTTCAGGGGCGGCAGTTCCAGCTTGGGGGCAGGAGGCGTTGCTGTAACAGTCACCTGTCCATTGTCGCAAAGGCGGGCAAATCGGGGGCCCGGTCCGCGGGCGGGACAACCCGCAACCCCGATGGTGCGGCGGTGGTGAAGCTCCGGATCAGCCGCGGTCCGCCCTGCGCCCGCGCCGCGTCCCGGCTGTCACCGCCGCTGCCGCGAGCGCGCCGGTGTCGACGACGTCGTCGGCAGTGACCCGCTGTCCCGCAGCCAGGCGGGGGTCACCGTCCGCACCGGAGGGCACCGTGCCCGCCCCGGCGTCCGGGCCGGCGGCCGGTCCAGCGGCCGGGGAGGCGGTCCGGATGCCGGTTGCCTTGACCACCAGCACGGCAATCAGGGTGGTCACCGGAATGGCGAGGACCAGCCCGATGGAACCGACGAGCGTCCGGATGACTTCCTCGGAAAGCTCCGCACTGGTGAGGGTGTCCCCCAGCGGCCGGTCGTAGAGCATCACGATGATCAGGATGGGCAGGGCCGCCCCGGCGTAGGCGAAGGCGATGGTGTAGACCGTGGAGGCGATATGGTCGCGGCCGATCCGCATGGCGGACGTGAACAGTTTCCGGGCGCTGGTTCCCGGCGCCAGCTCGTAGAGCTCCCAGACGGCAGAGGACTGGGTGATGGTCACGTCGTTGAGCACACCCAGCCCGGAGATGATGAGCCCGCACAGGATGACCCCGGAAATGGAGATGTTGGCTGAGGTGTTCACCAGCGTGGCGGCGTCGTGGTTGCCCACTCCGGCGAGGTTGGCGGCGTCCGTGGCCCATGCTGCCAGGAGCGCGGTGATGGCGAGGCCGAACATCGTGCCCAGCAACGCCGTGGAGGTCCGGGCCGAGAACCCGTGGGCGAAATAGAGGACCCCGATCATGATCACCGTGGAGCCCACCAGCGCCAGCAGCAGCGGCGGCTTGCCTTCCACCAGTCCCGGGCAGCATGAAGCTGGCCAGGACGAAGTAGGCGCCCACCAGGCCTATCAGGGCGCGGAGTCCCCGCCAGCGGGCGACAGCGATCACCACTGCGGCGTAGAGCAGGGCCAGGAGGACGATGGGCAGCGTCCGGACGAAGTCCACGAAGATGTAGGCCGGTGAACCCTGCGACGCCGAAGCGCCCTGGGCATTGGAGAGGTTCAGGTACCGGATCTGGTCCCCCGGCTTCACTCCGTGGGACTGAGCCACATCCGGGTTGATGACCACTTTGACGGGGTTGCCGCCCTGATCCGGCTCGGTGAAAGCAAAGGTACAGTCCGAGCCCTGGCTGCCGGATGGCTGGCCCGCCGCGTCCGGTGTGGTCTGTGTGGCGGCACCCTGCATGCAGCCCTCCACCACCACGCTCTGGATCTTGCCGGTGTCGAAGGTCACTCCGGGGGCCGCCGAATACGGGTTGGCCAGCGAGATGCCTTCCTTGCTCCCGGACGGCCACAGCATGGCCATCGCGGCCAGGGTCAGCAAGGTGAGCGGCACCAGGACGGCCGCGAGGATGTAGTTCGCTTTCCGGCGGGCAGCAATCGCCTGGGCCGTCGGCTCCGAATGACCTGTGCCAGCGTGGGAGTGACCGGACCCCATCAGCAGTTGAACCTCATACCTTGAACTCTACGTCCGGCGCCATAGGGTTGATAAATGCAGTACCAGGAACTGGGAGGAACCGGCGTGACCAACCGCAGAACCGAGCACAGTGGCAAGTTTTCTTCCCATGGGGTTGCCGGCGGGGCGGCCCACAAGGCAGTCCTGACGGTGCTCCAGGCGGCAGGACCAACGCAGGGGGTGGCCCTCGTCCTGCACGGGGGACGGTCCCACAGCTACGAACCTGTTGAGGCCCGCCACCTGAGCCCCGCCCGCATGGTTCCGTTCGCCAAGCACCTGCACCGCGCGGGCAGGGACCACGGCCTGGCAGTCTGGTCCCTGCGCAACAGTGTGCGGGGCTGGAACGGGCAGGACATGACGCCGCTCCAGGACGCCCGCTGGGCATTGAAAGAGATCAGCCGGCAGCACCCCGGGGTCCCGGTATTCCTCCTGGGCCACTCCATGGGCGGGCTCACGGCCGTGTGCGCGGCCGACGACCCCCAGGTAGCTGCCGTGGTGGCCCTTGCCCCGTGGCTCAGCGCCGATACCCCTGCCTCCCGGGTGGCCGGGCGGAAGGTGCTGATTGTCCACGGCACCGGGGACCGCTGGACCAGCCCTTCGGCGTCCTTGAAATTTGCCCGCCGTGCCACCGACTACGCCGCATCCATGCAGTACGTGACACTCAAGGGCGCCGGCCACTTTATGTTCCGGCGGGTCCGCCTGTGGCATTCACTGGCCACGGGCTTCATCCTGAAAGCCTTCAACGAAAGTACAGGTTCCGGCACCACGTCCCGGGCCCTGGATCAGCTTTTGCCCGAGTCGGCCGTCCAGGTCACGTTGTAGTCCTGTCCCAAGTCCGCCTGAACGACGCTGACGGAGCCAGCCCATGCCGTGGAATCCCCCTCCCAACGACCGGTTCTACCGGCTGATCGTCCGGACCGGGCTCATCCTCAGGGGTGCCTTCCGGATCAGGATCATCACCAGCGGGGCTGCCAACCTGCCGGCGCCGGGCAGCCGCCACGGGGCCTCACGGGCAGTATCGCCCGGCAGCGGCGCGGTCATCGCCATCACGCACTTCGGCTACCTGGACTTCGCGTTCGCGGAACTGATCTTCTGGAAGCACTCCCGTGCACAGCTGCGATACATGGTCCACCAGGGAGCAGCGGACCACTGGCTCGCTGGACCGGCCATCAGCGCCAGCGGCCACGTGGTGGTGGGTTATTCCTCCGGTGCGGACGCCTACGACGCGGCCGTGGCCAAACTCCGTGCAGGCGAGTATCTGGCGGTGATGCCTGAGTCCGGCGTCAGCCGAAGCTTCAGGGTCCGCGAATGCAAGACCGGCGCCGTCCGGATGGCCGCGGCGGCAGGCGTCCCGGTCATCCCGGTGTCGGTCTGGGGCGCCCACCGGCTGATGACCCGCGGCCATGGTTTCTCGCCGCGGGTGGGCTGGCGCGCGCCGGTGAGGGTCCACGTGGGCGAGGCAATGCGTTTTCCCGCCGCAGTGGATGTCGAGGAAGCTACCGCCGGGCTGCGGCGACCGCCTGCAGGCCGGGATCGACACGTGCATAGCCGATTTTCCGCTCCCGTCACCGCCGGGAACCTGGTGGCTTCCGGCAGACCTCGGCGGCAGCGCACCGTCCGAACCCGAGCGGCAGCAACTGGACGCCGACGACGCCGCGCGCGGCCGCCGTCGGGGTCCCCGCCCTTAGTCCGAAACGATCAGGGTCTCCGGACCCGCCTGCCGGGCCTTGCCGGCTTCCAGCAGGGGCTCGACGGCGGACCGCAGCGCCGTCATGGAGTCGTCCAGTTCCAGCATGACCGGGTGCTGGTAGGCGATGAGCGAGAGCAGGTCGCGGACTGCTTCGGCTGCATCCGCGGCGTCGAGCTCGGGATCGTGGCCCAGGAAGACATCCGTGGCGGCCGACCCCGGTCCGGAGCCTTCCTGGCCCAGCGGATCCTGGGCCGCTTCGGCGTAGCTGACGGCGAACGCACGTATCCTGCCCTTTTTGCTGGGTGCAACCCCGGCGCCGAAGGCGGATCCGGGCTCGGCCCGCAGCACAATTGCACCGTGGGCGCCGGTGAGGTCGTCAAGGAAGAGCTTCTGCACCTGCCCCATGGACAGCTGACCGGGTGAGTCCCAGCCATGAATGGATGTGTAATACTTCCCTACCACTGCGGTCAGTTCGACGGAGCCGGTGGCCAGGTCCATCACGACGTCGGACCCGGCGTTTTCATCGTTCGACGGCGGGCCGGCGCCGTCCTTGGCGGGGAACACGGGCAGCTTCAGGGCGCCCGGTTCCACCACCACCAGGCGGGAGCGCTGGATGGGGGTGAGCCCGAACGCCTCGGCAAACGCGGCACCCGTGCTGCCGGGCTCCACCTTGGCACGGAGCCTGGTGACACCCGACGGCGCCTGCGCGGCTTCCCGGCGCAGCATGGTCAGGAGGGTGGCTCCGATGCCCGTCCGGCGGTGGTCGCGCGCCACTTCGACGTAGGCCCACAGCCGCTCAGGATGCAGCGATGCCTCGTAGACCACGCCCGCGGCTACCGGGATGCCGACGCCGTCGATGACGTCCTCTGCCACGATGGTGCGCCGCCACGGGGTTCCGTCCGTGCCGGCGGACGATTCGGCCAGGGCACCCCGGAACTGCCCGGCCTGGAACGTCTCGGGACCGCCCCAGATCTCCAGGAGGGCAAGGTCATCGCCCTCACGCCATTCGCGGTATTCGATGGCCATGCTCAGGCCCCGATCAGGCGGGCGGCCAGGTAGCCTTCCACCTTGTCCAGCGAAACGCGTTCCTGGCTCATGGTGTCGCGCTCGCGGATGGTCACGGCCTGGTCCTCGAGGGTGTCGAAGTCCACAGTGATGCAGAACGGGGTGCCGATCTCGTCCTGGCGGCGGTAGCGGCGGCCGATCGCGCCGGCGTCGTCGAAGTCGATGTTCCAGTTCCTGCGCAGCTGCGCACCCAGGTCCTTGGCCTTCGGGGAGAGGTCCTCGTTGCGGCTCAAAGGCAGCACTGCTGCTTTGACGGGGGCGAGGCGGGGGTCCAGCTTCAGGACGGTGCGGACGTCGACGCCGCCCTTGGCGTTGGGTGCCTCGTCCTCGGTGTAGGCGTCCACCAGGAACGCCATGAAGGACCGGGTCAGGCCGGCGGCGGGCTCAATGACGTACGGGGTGTAGCGCTCGTTGGTGGCCTGGTTGAAGTAGCTCAGGTCCTGGCCGGAAGCCTTGGAGTGGGTGGAGAGGTCGAAGTCGGTGCGGTTGGCGATGCCCTCGAGCTCGCCCCACTCGGAGCCCTGGAAACCGAACCGGTACTCGATGTCCGTGGTGCCCTTGGAGTAGTGGCTGAGCTTCTCCAGCGGGTGTTCGAAGAAGCGGAGGTTCTCCTCGCGGATGCCCAGCCCGGTGTACCAGGACATGCGCTCCTTCATCCAGTACTGGTGCCATTCCTCGTCCGTGCCGGGCTCGACGAAGAACTCCATTTCCATCTGCTCGAATTCACGGGTGCGGAAGATGAAGTTGCCCGGGGTGATCTCGTTCCGGAAGGACTTGCCGATCTGGCCGATGCCGAACGGCGGCTTCTTCCGGGAGGTGGTGAGCACGTTGTTGAAGTTCACGAAAATGCCCTGGGCGGTTTCCGGGCGCAGGTAGTGCATGCCTTCCTCGCTGGCCACCGGGCCGAGGAAGGTCTTGAGGAGGCCGGAGAACTCCTGCGGTTCGGTCCATTCGCCGCGCGTGCCGCAGTTGGCACAGGCGATGTCCTTGAGGCCGTTTTCTGCGGGCCGGCCCTTCTTCTCCTCGTACTCTTCCTCCAGGTGGTCGGCGCGGTAGCGCTTGTGGCAGGAGAGGCACTCCACCAGGGGATCGGAGAAGACGTCGACGTGCCCGGAGGCTTCCCATACCTGGCGGGGCAGGATGACGGAGGAATCGAGTCCTACGACGTCTTCGCGGCCGCGGACCATGGACTGCCACCACTGGCGCTTGATGTTTTCCTTCAGCTCGGCACCGAGGGGCCCGTAGTCCCAGGCTGAACGCGAACCACCGTAGATCTCACCGGCCTGGAACACGAAGCCCCTCCGCTTGGAGAGGGAAATGACCTGGTCGAGAACGGATTTTGGTGCCATGGTGGAACTCCAATTTCTACAGGGCCGCTGGGTGCGGTCCGCGGGTTATCTGGCCCTGCGCAGGCGTTGTCGGTCCGGGACGTCCAATGGCTGCGCGGGCGGGCGAAGGAAACATTGCAGAAAGCTGCGTGCACTAGCCTACCGGCCACTACCTGCGGAAAGCTCCCCGGGGCCAGGGCAGTGTGGCCAGGACAATGGCAGCCAGGGTGAGCAGGGTGCCCAGGACGGTGGCTGCGGCCACCACTGTCCCCGGCGCCGGCACCAGCAGGTCGAGGCCGAGCGAGCCCAGCAACTGTCCGGCAATCATGCCCAGGCCGGTCACCAGGACCCCGAGGCTGCGGACCAGGAGCGCTCCGAGGCCGATGAAGACACAGCCCATGGGGCCGCCCAGGTAGTACCACCAATCCGCAGGCAGCGGGTTGCCGGTGCCTGCCACAGCCACCTTGATGCCCCACGCCGTCCACAGCACCACGGTACCGGCGACGAAATTGACCAGTGTCGCCGCGATGGGGGTGCCGTAATGGACGGTGGCCGTGCCGTTCATGGCCTGCTGGAAGCTCATGAGGAATCCGGCCAGGACCGGAAGGAGGAGCGGCAGCACCAATGCTTCCGGCCCGGCGCCTCCCCCGCTTCCATCCGCCGGCGCCACAAAACGCGGCGACACCGCCCAGGCCACCGCAGCGATGGTGAGGACGCAGCCGATCACCCGGATTCCTGTGACCGGCTTCTTGCCGGCCGGTCCGATGCCCAGCCGGTCCACCAGCAGCCCGCTCATCGTCTGGCCGGTAACGGTGGCAACGGTGAACAGGGCCACACCCAGGATGCCCACCGTGAAGGACTGCGCAAACACAAACAGCGCCCCGATGCCGCCGGCGAGGACATACACGGGCGGGAAGGCCCGGCTGCGCACGGCGGGCAGGACCCTGGCCAGGCCGGCCCGCCCTTTCGGGAGCACCAGGGAGATCAGCACCATCAGGACCAGGCCGGTGCTGAAGCTGACCACGGCGGCGGCAATGCCGTCATTGAGCCGGGCACCCAATGCCCCGTTGATCCTGCCCTGCACCGGGATGGCCAGCCCGGCACCCACCGCCAGGGGGAGTCCTGCGAGCAGCGGCAGGCGGGGTGGGTGGGTCATTGAATCTTTCCTTACGTCAGGCATTATGGCTTGTATGAGTAACCAGGACATCGAAGAGATCCCCATCCGTGACACCATGATCCGCCTTGGCCAGCTGCTGAAGCTCGCCAGCCTGGTGGAGGACGGTGTGGAGGCCGCGGAACTGATCAAGAACGGCCTCGTCAAGGTCAATGGGGAGATCGATGACCGCCGCGGCCGCCAGCTCCACGACGGCGACACCGTCACCGTCAACGGCCAGACCGTCAAGGTGGTGGCCCCGGCGGCCTGAGCCGCCTCCTGGCCGGAGCTGGAACCGGGTTGCAGCGGCAGCCGCCGTCGTCCTTACTTGTTCAGCACCTCGTGCGTCAGGAACTCGGACACGTGGCCGACTTCCTGCTGGTTGATGCCGTGCCACATGCCGGCATAGAGCACTTTGGTGAGCTTGACGTGCTTGCGGACCCAGCCCATGGTGTACTCGATCTTGTCCGGTGTGATGACCGGATCCTGCTGGTCGCGGCCCCAGAACATCGGCACGGTGCCGTCCAGTTCATCGTCGTGGAAGGCGGGGTCGCCACCGGCGTCCACCACAAAACCTGACAGTCCGACGACGGCGGCGAAGTCCGCGGGCCGCTCGCGGAGCAGCGTGGTGGCCATGGCCATACCCATGGAGAAACCCAGGAGCGTCACGGACGGATGGTTGGCCTTGACGGTGTCAATCCAGTCCAGCACATAGCCGGAGGCCTTCTTCACCGCGTCAAGGGAGTAGTCGATGGAGGCCGTCAGCGGGAACCAGGTATAGCCGGGGCTCATGGCCATCGGGGCGCGTACCGAGGCCACCACGAACTCCGCGGGCAGCATGTCCGCCAGGCTCGCGAGGTCCTGCTCGTCGGCTCCATAGCCGTGCAGGAGCACCAGCAGCGGTTTACCGGCGCGGCTCTCCTCCGGCCGGGACCACAGAACGACAGGGGCAGGAAATACTTCGGCGTCAGTCATGGTTTCCATTCTTACAGTTACCCGGCGGTAACAACCTACGTTGGCGTAGCTTGAGACCGAAGAGGCAGGATAGGACCGTGAGTGAAGCCAGAGCCATGCAGAACACCCAGTCCGCCGTGGAACCTCACCCATGGGGCCGCTATGTGGCCATGGGTGATTCCTTCACCGAAGGCATCGGCGACCCCGAACCGTCGAGCCCGGGCGGCTTCCGGGGATGGGCCGACCGCGTAGCGGAGGAGCTGGGCCGGGGCCACAGCGATTTCGCCTACGCAAACCTCGCCGTCCGTGGCCGCCTCCTGCAGCAGATCGTGGACCAGCAGCTGGCCGCCTGCCTTGCGCTCAAGCCGGACCTGGTGACCCTTTCGGCCGGAGGCAATGACCTTATCCGGCCAGGCGGCGACCCCGATGTGCTAGCCGAAAGGCTGGACTCGGTGGTGCAGATCCTCGGGATGGGCGGCGCCACGGTGGTGCTGTTCAACGGCCCGGACACCGGCTCGTCGGTGCTCGGCCGGATCCGGAGCAAGGTGGCCATCTACAACGAAAACCTGCGGACCGTCGCTGCCCGGCACGATGCGATCATTGCCGATATGTGGTCGCTGCGCCAGCTCAGTGAACCGCAGATGTGGGATGAGGACCGCCTGCATTTCTCGCCCCTGGGGCACCACACCATCGCCGCCATGGTTTTGGACTCCCTGAATGTCGCCCACACGCTCGAACCGCTGCAGCCCAAACCCCTCCCCCCGCGCACCTGGCGGGAGGCACGCTCGGGAGACCTGGTCTGGGCGCGCGAACACTTCGTGCCGTGGGTTGTGCGGCGGCTGCGCCACCGGTCCTCCGGTGACGGGATCACCGCAAAACGTCCGACGCCGGGTCCCGTGTTCGGCCCCGGCGTCCCGTTGGGCTCCGGCGAGGGTCCGCTCGGCACCACAGAAGCCAGCCGGCACTAGCGGACCTTGATGGAACCGGATGCGGTAGTACGGCTTCGGCTCCGTCACCAGCTGCTCCGGGGCCCGGCCGCCGCATCGCCTGAAACCGCCGTCCGGAACCTCCTCGCCGTGCAGGCACAGGAGTTCGCGTACGCCCGCTGGAGCCTGGCCCAGCGGTCCTCCGCGCAGCCGGCCCCGGCAGCGGGAACCCGGGATTCCGGACCGCGGGGGGCCACGGCTGCTGAGGTGGAGGAGGCTGTGGCCGACGGCCGGATCCTGCGCACCCACATCCTTCGGCCAACCTGGCACTTCGTTCACCGTGACGATCTCCGCTGGCTCCTGGCCCTGTCCGCACCCCGCCTCCACCGGGGCAACGCCGGCATGTACCGGCGCACCGGGATCGACCCCGCCACCGCCGCCCGCAGCCAGGAGGTGATGGCGGCGTCGGTGGCAGGCGGAAACCACCTGACACGGGAGCAGCTTGCCAACGTACTGCAGGCGGCAGGGCTGGCGGGGGCAGGCCTTGGCCTCGCCTACCTGATCATGCACGCGGAAATCAACGGTGTGCTGGTCAGCGGCGCCCCGGTGCGGAGCCCCGGCGGCGCACTGAAGCAGACCTACGCCCTCTTCGACGAGCGGGTTCCCGCCGGACCGGACGGTTTGTCCGCCCGCCCGCAGGCCCTGGCGGAGCTGGCCCGGCGCTACTTCACCAGCCGAGGGCCCGCCTCCGTCAAGGACTGCGCCGATTGGTCCGGCCTGACGATGGCCGATGTTCGCCTCGGGCTGGAGCGTGCCCTGGAGTCGAGGCCTGATGCCCTTGGCACAGCACTGGCCGGTGGCGTCGCCGTCTACTTCCCGCCAGGCCCCGGGAGGGGCGCCGACCCTGAAGCAGGCCCCGGCGCCAAGACCGGTGCGGGGGCCGCGGGGAACCTGGCCGGCTCCCCCGCCGCCGGACCGCGCATCGACCTGGTGCAGTGCTACGACGAGTACATCATGGGCTACTCCGCCACCAGGCACTATCTTGGCGGCGCAGCCCCTGCGCTTCCTGCTGAAGGCCTTCCCATGCACGTGGTATTGCTGGACGGGCTGATGGTCGGATCGTGGCGGCACAGGCTCCTGCCGGGCCGCTGCGAGCTGGACATCAGGTTCACAGCGTTCACCGACCCGCTTCCGGGCTCCCCGCTCGCGGCCGCAGTGGATGACGCGGTGGGCCGGTACGGAGCCTTCCTGGGCCTCCCGGCTGTCCGCGTGCCCTCCGGGGTTAAGCTTGAAGGACACACATGAGAGGTGCTACACCGTGAACAGCTTGTTCTTCTGGATCATCATCCTGTCGTTCCTGATTCCCATGGCGATGCGGATGTACCGGAAATCCGTTGCGCGCCGGAACCAGGAACAGAGCTTCTCCGGGCGTTACCCGGAGCAGTTTCCCGGCAGCGGGCCGTACCCTGGACCGCAGAACAGCCAGCCGCGGGACGGCTACACCCAGCAGGACTACATGAGCGGCGGTTTCCGCCAGATCGGCAGCCCGCAGCCCGTGCCGCCGGGCCAGCCCCTGCCGCCGATGCAGCCCATCCCTCCGGCAGGCCAGCAGTTCCCGCCCTATGGGCAGCCCCAGCAAGAGCGGGCCGCGGACGCACCCGCACAGCCTGCCGCCCCTGTAACTCCCCCGCCGCCGTCGGCCCCTCAGGGGTACCGGGCCCGGAGGCTCGCTGAACTGGACCAGCAGTACAGCAACGGCGAACTTGCTGTGGATGAGTACCTGAAGCGCCGCACCGAGATCACCGAGGGCTAGCAGCCCGCCGACTGGACGCCCGGAGGCCCGCCAGCAGCAGAAAACCCGTTCCGGCATAAGCCGGAACGGGTTTTTTCCTAGCGACCACTGCCTGCGAACCACGGATGCCACGTGGCGGTAAAACGCCAGGCTGCCTGGGCGGGCGCGGAAAGGCGTACGTGGGGCAGCCGCCCGCAACCTCAGACCAAAAAGGTCTGCCGGAGCGTGGCGCCAAGCTGGCCGATCTCGGTCAGGAAGCCGTCGTGGCCAATGGGCGCTTCGATGACGTGGACCTCAACGTCCCCCGGGAGGGCCTCCGCGAGCTCATGGGACTGGGCGGGAAAGTACAGCCGGTCCGTGTCCACTGCCGCTACGAAGAACTTCGCCGTTGCCTGTCCCAGTGCTTCAGGGAGTGGACCCCGCCCGCGGCAAATGTCATGGCTCATGAGGGCCTCGGTGATGGCGATGTAGCTGTTGGCGTCGAAGCGCTGGACGAGCTTGCTGCCCTGGTGGTCCAGGTAGCTCTCCACCTGGTAGCGGCCCCGCTCCCCCAGGGCCGCAGCCCGCAGCGGTGTTTCCGGGACCTGGGGCGACCTGCCGAAGCGCCCATCGAACTCCTGTGCCGACCTGTAGGTGATGTGGGCAATCCTGCGCGCCAGGGCCAGCCCGTCCGCGGGGAACGGACCGCCGTAGTAATCGCCGTCGTTGAAGTTTGCGTCCTGGCGGATGGCGAGGGTCTGGGCCTGGGCAAAGGCGATCTGCTCCGCCGTGCTGGCCGCACCGATGGAGATCACCGCACAGCGCTCCACCCTGTCCGGATAGGTGACAGCCCATTCCAGGGCCCGCGCTCCGCCCATGGAGCCGCCCAGCACCGCATACCAACTGCGGATTCCCAGCTGGTCCGCCAGCCTGGCCTCGGCAGCAGTGCTGTCGCGGAGGGTCACCAGCGGAAAGCGGGAACCCCAGGGCTTGCCGTCCGGGGCCGTGGAAGACGGCCCGGTGGAGCCGTAACAGCCGCCCAGGATGTTGATGGACACCACAAAGAACCTGTCGGTATCCACAGGCGCCCCGGGACCGGCCAGCTGCTCCCACCAGCCCGGCTCGTCGCTGTCGCCGCGGGTGACATGCGTGCTCCCTGTCAGGGCGTGCTCAATCAGGATCGCGTTGGAGCCATCCGCATTGAGCGTGCCCCACGTTTCATACGCCAGGGTGACGTCCGGCAGGAACCCGCCGGCTTCCAGCTCGAGCCCGCCGATGGCGGCATAGCGGACCACGCCATGCTCGGGTGCAGCTGTACGGGAGACAGTAATAGTCATGATGGAGACCTCTTCTACGCGCTTGCCTACCGTCAGGCGACCGGCAGGCCAGGTCTTCACCCGGGGCACCCCGCCGCGAAAGGAGGGTTGCCGGCCAGCAAGCCGGGGCTGTCGCTGGCACTCATGACCTTCCATGAGTGTACGAAACAGGCGCTGCCCTTGGCTAAGAGTGTGACTGGTTTGTGACTTCCCGTGGCGGATCCGGTCCGGGCGGTCCGGTCCGGGCGGGCGCGGGGTGCCGGCCCGGACCAGCCTCCTAGAGCGCCGCCTTGGCTGCCCGGAACCCCGCCTCAAGGTCAGCGATGATGTCGTCGATGTGCTCCAGGCCAACGGAGAGGCGCACCAGGCCAGGCGTGACACCGGCGATGGCCTGCTGGTCCGCGGACAGTTGGCTGTGCGTGGTGGACGCCGGGTGGATCACCAGGGACCGCACATCACCGATGTTCGCAACATGCGAATGGAGTTCGAGCGCATCCACAAACCGCTTTCCCGCCTCCGCGCCGCCGGCGA
Source organism: uncultured Actinomycetota bacterium (assembly GCA_963807805.1). Taxonomy (GTDB): domain Bacteria; phylum Actinomycetota; class Actinomycetes; order Actinomycetales; family Micrococcaceae; genus Arthrobacter. Next base: position 165,483 of record CAWECX010000008.1, read on the forward strand.
GGGTAAACGCTACGACGGCGCCGGTCCCCTTGGGACCGTACCTGCGGCCGCGCTCATACCAAGGGCTTGACGCCAGCCCGGCATAGGCGACCGATTCGACGTCGTCACGCGCCTCAAGCCAATTCGCCACGGCGGTTGCGTTCGCAACATGCCGTTCGACGCGCAGGCTGAGCGTTTCCAGGCCCTGGGCAATCAGGAAGGCGTTGAACGGTGAGACAGCGGAGCCGAGGTCCCGGAGCAGCTGGACCCGGGCCTTGAGGATGTAGGAGAGGTTGGCGCCGAGGGCTCCGCCGGCGCCGAGGTCGCGGGCGTAGACCAGTCCGTTGTAGGTGGGGTCGGGGGTGTTGAACCCCGGATAACGGTCCGGGTCCTTTCCGAAGTCGAAATTGCCCGAGTCCACAATCACGCCGGCAATAGCCGAGCCGTGCCCTCCCAGGTATTTGGTGGCGGAGTGGACCACAATGTCGGCGCCCCATTCCAGCGGGCGGATGAGGTACGGCGTGGACAGCGTGTTGTCCACCACCAGCGGGACGCCCGCCTCGTGGGCTGTGCGGGAAACACCCTCGATGTCCAGGACGTCCTGGCGCGGGTTGGAGACCACCTCGGCGAAGAAGAGTTTGGTGTTGGGCCGCACGGCGTCACGCCATTGGTCCAGGTTGTCCGGATCCTCGACGAACGTGACCGAGATGCCGAACTTCTTCAGCGTGTGGGCGAGCAGGTTGTATGTTCCCCCATACAGGCTGGGACTGGCCACCACGTGGTCCCCCGCCTCGGCGATGTTGAGGATAGCGAAGGTTTCGGCGGCCTGGCCCGAGCTGAGCAGCAGCGCCGCCAACCCGCCCTCGAGGCTGGCGATCCGCTGCTCCACCGCATCCTGGGTGGGATTTCCTATCCGCGTGTAGATCGGCGCGAGTTCAGCGAGGGCAAAGCGGTTGGCTGCGCTCTCGGCGCTGGGGAAGACGAACGACGTCGTCTGGTAGATAGGCAGCGCCCGCGCCCCAGTGGCGCTGTCCGGCTCCTGCCCGGCATGGATCTGGCGGGTTTCAAACGACCATCCGTTGGACAATTGCGGCTCCTTTGACCTGGGCCCGGCATGCTGGGAGCACTCCGGGCCGCGCTTGCCGTCCGGCTTCTGCCGGTCAGCCTGGTCTTCACCCGGGGCACCCCGCCGCGGAAGGAGGGTTGCCGGCCAGCGAGCCGGGGCTTTGGTGCTGGCACTCATGACCTGCGTTCAGTGTAGGAAGCCTCCGGCAGCCCGCAACAGCATTGTGACGAACAAGGTCAGGCGGGGGTTCCGTGAGAGTGCCGTGGACCCCGATGTCCACTCGTGACCAGCCCCTCAAGCCAGTAAGGCTACCCTTAGCTGAGAGCCCGATCACAAAGTGCCAAGATGATGGCATGCGCATGGATCACGTCTCTTACGCCTGTGAACAGGATGGCCTGGCTGCCACCACCGAACGTATTTCGTCCGCCCTCGGCGTCGAAGCCGTGAAGGGTGGAGTGCACCCCCGTTTCGGAACCCGGAACATGATCATCCCCCTCGCGGGCCACAAGTACCTGGAAGTCGTCGAGGTGCTGGACCACCCGGCGTCGGACAAGGCACCGTTCGGCCAGGCCGTCCGTGCACGGTCCGCCGCTGGTGGCGGCTGGATGGGCTGGTGCGTCGAAGTGGACGACCTCGCCCCGTTCGAACAGCGCCTGGGCCGTTCGGCCGTCAAAGGCAACCGCAAGTTTCCCGACGGCCGCGAACTCGTATGGCAGCAGATCGGCATCCTCGGCCTGATCGCGGACCCGCAGGTCCCGTACATGCTCAAGTGGGAAGGCGATCCCGTCCTTCACCCGTCCAATGCCTATGAGAGCAACGTCAAGATGTCCTGCCTGACCATTGCAGGTTCCGCCGCACGCGTGACCGAGTGGCTGGGCGAACCGGTGGAGAAGCCGCTCGAGGACGTCGCAGTTGACTGGGTGGCGCCCCACGGGACCCCCGGAATCCTATCGGTCACGTTTGAAACCGCCACCGGAGCAGTCACCATCTGATTGCGCTGGCGAACACTTCGGCCGCCATCAGCGGGTGCCAACGATGCCACTCACCGATAGTGGCCGAATTTTTTTCCCCCGGGACTACCCCAGGCCAACGGCCTTGCCAAACAGGCTGAACCCCACGAAGGCCACGATGTCCAGGAGTGCATGCGCCACCACCAGGGGCATCACCCGCCGCGTCCTGGTGTAGAGCCAGGCGAAGACCACCCCCATCACGGCGTTCCCGATGAAGGGTCCGAATCCCTGGTAGAGGTGGTAGCTGCCGCGCAGCATGGAACTAAGGAAGATCGCCAGCGGCATGCTCCAGCCGAACTTACCGAAGCGGTCCAGCAGATAACCCACCACGATCACTTCCTCCACGACGGCATGCCGCACGGCGGAGAGTACCAGGACGGGAACGGTCCACCAGTAGGAGTCCAGTGCACTGGGGATGATGGCGGTGGTGATCCCCAGGGCCCTGCCCGCAGCGTAAAGGCCCAGGGACGGAATGCCAATCAACGCTGCGAGGCCTGCTCCCTGCAGCAGGTCACGGCCCGGCCGGGCGAAGTCGAAGCCGAGCTTGCGGAACGCCGATCGGCCGTCCTGTACTCCCGGCGGGGACTGCCGCTGGTCTGTGAGGAAGTAGATGACCAGAAGCACCGGGACCAGGGCAAAAATGATGTCGAGCAGCTGGTAGGTGAGGTCAAAATACTCGCGGCTGCTCTGTGAGCGGTTGAGGGTGGATGTGCCTTCGGCCAGAGGAGCCCGTGTCATCTTGTCCAGGAGTTGCACCACCGAGTACACCGCGGACTGTCCCAGGGACAGACCCAGCACAATCCAGACTTCTAGCCGCAGCCGACGGCGGGAGGGAACCAACATGGTTCCATCTTGCCTGTTGTAGCTGGTTCTTTACTGGACATGTGCCCGTGCTGCTGAGAGAGCGATGGCCGAAAACCTGCGGGGAGTGGGAGAGCGTTGGTCCGAAATCCGCGGGAAGTGGAAGAGGGTTGGCCCGAAACCTGCGGGAAGGGAGAGAGCGTCGGGAAGTACCGGGCCGGGAGTACGGGGAGCGCGCCGGAAACAACCCTATGCTTGGGGCTTATGAGCGCGCCAGGGAAAATCATCATGATCCGGCACGGCCAGTCCGCGGCCAATGCGGATACGTCCATCTACAACCGGGTCCCCGATTACCGGATTCCCCTGACGGCCCTCGGCGTGGAACAGGCCAGGGCGGCCGGCGAAAAGATCCGCAGGGAACTGGACGGCCGCCAGGTCTGCGTGTACGTCTCGCCGTACCTGCGCGCGCACCAGACCCTGGAGGCCCTCAACCTGGGCAGCCTCACCGAACGGGTGATCGAGGAACCCCGGCTGCGGGAGCAGGACTGGGCCAACTTCCAGATCAGCGGCGATATTGAAGACCAGAAGGAGCTCCGCAATGCCTACGGGCACTTCTTCTACCGGTTCCGGGAAGGCGAATCCGGCTCGGACGTCTACGACCGGATCTCCTCGTTCATGGAGACCCTCTACCGCCACTGGTCCAAGCCTGACTACGCGCCGAACACCTTGCTGGTGACGCACGGCCTGACGATGCGGCTGTTCTGCATGCGCTGGTTCCACTGGTCAGTGGAGTACTTCGAGTCCCTCAACAACCCGGACAATGCCGATGTCCGGACCCTGGTGCGCACTGACCTGGACAAATACGAACTGGATGTTCCGTTCAGCCAGTGGGTGGAGCGCCGGGTTGACGAGACGGTGCTGGACGCACCGCCGATGGTGTTCTAGCCGTGTGGCGCCACGATCACTTCGGTGCCCCTGGCTTCGAACGCCGCCTTGTCCTCCGCAGAGATTCCGGCGTCCGTGATCAGGCGGGTGAAGTCGTAGCCGTCCATCGTGGCGAAAGCCCGGACGCCCACCTTGGACGAATCCGCCAGCACGTATGACACCCGCGCCCTGCTGGCCAGCAGCGCATTGACTGAGGCTTCCCCTTCGCCGGTATTGGTGGGACCAACCTCCGGATCGATGCCGTTCACGCCGATGAACGCGATATCCAGGACCACCTTCTGCATGATGATGTCCGTGTACGGCCCGACCAGCTCATAGGAGCGGGGATTCAAAATGCCGCCGGTCACCATGACCTTGATGTTGGGCCGCACGGCCAGCTGCGAGGCGATGTTGATGGCGTTGGTGACCACCGTCAGCGTGGGCTGGTTGGCGGGGGCGTTGAGGTCCTCACGGGTTGCCAGGATCTGGGCCAGGGCGGTACTGGTGGTGCCGCCGCAGAGGCCGATCACCGCTCCGGGCCTGATCAGCGCCGAAGCAGCCTGGGCAATGTCCTCTTTGGCCTCGGCGTGGTCATCGCGGTTGTACCGGCCGGGAAGGTCGTAGGCCAACGCTCCCGTGGTGGCGCCGCCCCTGGTCCGCGTCAGCAGCCGCCGCTTGGCCAGGCTGTCCAGGTCCCTGCGGGCTGTGGCAGGAGAAACCGACAGCTGGGAGACGATTTCCTCCACCTCCACCTGGCCGGTTTTGGCGAGGATATCGAGGATGGCCGTCAGGCGGTCGGTGCGGGTCATGGGGGCCTCTCAGGTCAAACAGTCACCGGATAATGACGCTTGGTGATCATAACAGGCCGAAACAATCACTCCGCAATCACGTGTGCGGTGCCGGTCAGTGTGACCGTGCACCTGCCCGCCACACCGCGTACGTGAGCGGCATGCCCGGCCGGTAGGCGAGGTGGGTCGCTGATGGTGCGTTGAGCATGTGCAGGTCGGCCCGGTGTCCGACGGCGAGGGAGCCCACCGCACGCCGGCCATCGGCGTCGCTCCCCGTGTCCCGGTGCAGCGCCAGCGCGCCGCCGTAGGTGGCAGCACGGACGGCCTCGTGGACACTGAGGCGCATCTGCAGCACAGCGGTGGCCACGCAGAAGGCCATGGAGCTGGTGTAGGACGTACCCGGGTTGCAGTTCGAGGCCAGGGCGAGCTGGACCCCGGCATCCAGCAGGTCACGTCCCGGGGCCAGCGGCTGCCGGGTGGACAGGTCACACGCTGGAAGGCAGGTGGCGACGGTTCCCCGGACACCGGTTCCGGTGGCGGGGTCCCAGGACTTCCAGCTCTCCGCGAGCGCCGCCACATCCTGGCCGGACAGATAGTTCACATGGTCCACGCTCGCCGCGCCGAGGTCCACCGCCAACTGCACCCCGGGCCCCTCGCCCAGCTGGTTCCCGTGAACACGGATCCCGAGGCCTGCGTCGCGGCAGGCTTCCAGCACGCGGCGGGACTGCGCGGCGGTGAAGGCCCCTTCCTCGCAGAACACGTCCGCCCAGCGGACGTAGGGCCGGACAGCATCGAGCATCGGCCCGCACACCAGGTCGGTGTAGGCATCGGCGTCGGATCCCGCGGGTACCAGGTGGGCACCGAGGTAGGTGACCTCATCTGCCACGGTGGAGGCGATCCTGGCGCTCCTGGCTTCGTGCTCAAGATCCAGGCCGTACCCTGTTTTGGTCTCCAGGTACGTGGTGCCCTGCGATACGGCCTCGGAGACCCGCGCCATCGCCAGCCTGGTCAGGTCGAAATCGGAGGTCCGGCGGGTGGCGTCCACGGATACCGCGATGCCGCCGGCCGAATAAGGCTCCCCCGCCATCCGGGCCTCAAACTCGGCGGTGCGGTCCCCGGCGAACACCAGGTGCGTGTGCGAGTCCACCCAGCCGGGCAGGACGGCGCGGCCGCCGGCGTCCACGGTGTCATCCGCCGCCGGCGCGGACGCTGCCGGGCCAAGCCAGGCGATCCGCTCGCCGTCGATCACCACTGCGGCGTCCTTCAGGACCCGGTGCTCCAGGTCCTGGGTCATCAGCTCGGCAATATTGGTGATCAGGGTGCTCATGACACCATTCTTCAGCGCCGGATGGACCAGCGCGTGGCTGCCAGCGCCTCAGCCGTCCGGGATTCCGGATTGCCCGCGGCGTTGCCCAGGCCTGCACCGTGCCCGGCAAGGATCTGTGCTGCCGCCAGCTCCGCCATGGCGGCGGAGGTCTGGAACCCGTAACCGCCCTGTCCGGCGAGCCAGTAGAAGCCGGTAGCCTCTGCATCGAAGCCGGCCACCGGAACGCCATCGGCCGCCTCGGTCCGCAGGCCGGTCCAGGCACTGCGGACATTCCTGATCCCCAAGGTTGTCACCTCGTTGAGCCGGGCGGCGAGGCGGTCAAGGTCGCCGGGCCGGGGCCGGGCGTCCTCCGGACCGCTGGGGACCGATTCCGACGGCGAGATCAGCACCCCCGTGCCTTCGCGGCGGAAATAGAACGTGTTGTCCGCTGCCGCCACCATGGGGCTGCCCTCCGGAAGGGGACGTTCGACGTCGACAATCGCCGCGGTGCGCCGGTACGGCTGCAGCCCGAGCTTCTCCACGCCGCTGATGACGGCGAGCTCGTCCGCCCAGGCGCCGGCCGCATTGACCATGACGCCGGCCTGGAAGGCCTCCTGCCCGGCACCGATTTCCCACCCGGACCCCAGCCGCTGTGCCGAATGCACCCGGGCGCCGGTGATGATGTCCGCCCCGGCGGCTTCCGCCCGCTGCCGGTGGTCCTCGAGCAGGAGCGGGGCGTCGCAGCCGAAGGACCCGGTGTCCAGGCCCGCCGCCGCGAAGGAGCCCGGCACCAGGGCCGGACACAGTTCGAGGGCCTTCTCGACTGAGATGGGCTGCATCAGTCCACTGGCTTCAGCGCGGACAGACTCCTCCGTCCCGATGAGCATGAAGCTCCGCGGCGACAGGACGGGCTGCGGCAGGTCCGCGTCCCTGGCTGCCAGCAGTCCGAGGGTCCGGACGGTCAGCTCCTGGACCACCGCAGGACCATAGCTGGGGATCAGTTGCCGGGCGGAGCGGGAGGACGTGTGGTATCCGAGCTCCTGCTCGGCTTCCACCAGGGCCACACTGCACGTGCCGGCGAGCGCCGACGCCAGCGACAGGCCGGCGATGCCGCCGCCGACAATCAGGACATCATAGTGAGCAGCCATGGCTCCATCCTTGCAGAGTTGCCGGCCGGCCGCGCCGGTTCCTGGCCAGTCGTTGCATGATCCGGCATGTCCTTGTACGGCTCGGGTCAGCCTGCTACCGCGGCGCGGCTGGCGACGAATGCGCCCACGCACGCTTCGACGTCGTCCGCTGAGTGTGAGGCGGAAAGCTGCACCCGGATCCGGGCGGCACCGCGGGGCACCACCGGGAAGCTGAACGCCGTGACGAAGACGCCGTGCTGCAGCATCTGGTCGGCCACCTTGGCGGCCATCACGGCGTCCCCGAACATCACGGGGACGATCGCGTGTTCACCGTCCAGGAGTTCGAAGCCCTCCTCCGTCATCCGGCGGCGGAACAGCCGGGCGTTCTCGAAGAGCTGGGTTCGGAGGTCCGCCGGAATTCTCCACCAGGTCAAGGGCCTTGATGGTGGCGGCAACGATGGCCGGGGCCAGGGAATTGGAGAACAGGTACGGGCGTGCTTTCTGGCGGAGCATGGCCACCACTTCGCTGCGGCCGGAGACGTAGCCGCCGGACGCGCCGCCGAGGGCCTTGCCGAACGTTCCGGTGTAGATGTCCACGCGGGAGGACACGCCTGCATGTTCGGGGGTTCCGGCCCCGGTGGCGCCCATGAACCCGACGGCGTGGGAGTCATCCACCATCACCAGGGCGTCGTGCTTCTCGGCGAGGTCGCAGATGGCCTCCAGCGGCGCGAGGTAGCCGTCCATGGAGAACACGCCGTCGGTGACGATGATCTTGCGGCGGGCATCCTTGGCTTCGACCAGCTTGGCCTCGAGGTCCGCCATGTTCTGGTTGGCGTAGCGGAACCGCTGGGCCTTGCAGAGGCGGATGCCGTCGATGATGGAGGCGTGGTTGAGGGCGTCAGAGATGATGGCGTCCTCGGGTCCGAAGAGGGATTCGAAGACCCCGCCGTTGGCGTCGAAGCAGCTGGAGAAGAGGATGGTGTCCTCAGTGCCCAGGAACTTCGATACCCGGGCCTCGAGCTCCAGGTGCAGGTCCTGGGTGCCGCAGATGAACCGCACGCTGGCCATGCCGAAGCCGCGGGAATCCATGGCGGATTTCGCGGCCGCGATGATGTCCGGGTGGTCGGCCAGCCCGAGGTAGTTGTTGGCGCAGAAGTTCAGGACGGTGGAGCCCGGCTGGCCGATCTGCCCGGCGGTGACGTGGCTGGACTGGGGGGAGTTGATGCTCCGTTCGGTCTTGAAGAGCCCCGCGGTGCGGATGTCGTCCAGCTCTGACTGCAGCTGGTCCTTGATGGAGGTGTACATGGTGCTCCTTAGAGTTCGGTCCAGTCGAGGACAACTTTTCCGCCGACGCCGGCGCGGGCAATGTCGAAGCCTTTTTCCCAGTCCCGGGCGGGAAGCCTGTCCGTGACCACGGCCGAGATGCCGGCGTGCAGCACCGGGTTGGAGGACAGCATGGCGCTCATGGCGTACCAGGTTTCATACATTTCCCGGCCGTAGATGCCCTTCAGGGTCAGCATGTGCGTGACCACCTTGCCCCAGTCGATGGTGATCTCCTGGCTGGGCAGGCCCAGCATGGCAATACGGCCGCCGTGGTTCATGTTCTCGATCATCTCAGGCAGCGCCGTGGGGTGGCCGGACATTTCCATGCCGATGTCAAAGCCCTCGCGCATGCCGAGTTCACGCTGGGCATCCTTGACGCGGGTGGTGGAGACGTCGATGGCCAGGTCCACACCGAGCTGGCGTGCCAGCTCGAGCCGGGGCCGGGAGACGTCGGTGATGGCGATCTTCCGGGCCCCGGCATGGCGGGCTACGGCGATGGCCATCAGGCCGATCGGGCCCGCACCCGTGATCAGTACATCCTCGCCCACCAGCGGGAAGCTGAGGGCGGTGTGGACGGCGTTGCCGAACGGATCGAAGATGGCGCCAAGCTCCGGGGTGATCGAGGGATCGTGGTGGACCCAGACGTTGGTTTCGGGGATGACCACGTACTCGGCAAAGGCGCCGTCCCGCTGCACGCCCACGCTGACGGTGTGGATGCACATCTGCCGGCGGCCGGCGCGGCAGTTCCGGCAGATGCCGCAGACCACGTGGCCTTCGCCGGATACCCGGTCCCCCACCTTGACGTCACGGACGTCCTCGCCGGTTTCCACCACTTCGCCGTAAAACTCGTGGCCGGCGATCAGCGGCGCCTCGATCATGCTTTGCGCCCACGCGTCCCAGGACTGGATATGCAGGTCCGTGCCGCAGATGCCGGTGGTCATGACGCGGATCTTGACGTCGTCCGGGCCGGTTTCCGGCTCGGGACGGTCAACGAGCTCGAACCCTGCGTGGGCACCGGACTTGTAAAGGGCCTTCATTGGCTTCCTGACTCTTGGCGGCTGACCCGCTTGGTGCGGGACGGAGATCTTCCCTTCATTAGAGCCATTCCAAAGCATTAGGACAAGCAGTATTTTCTCAATCGACGATGAAGCATTAACTAATGCTTACACTGGTCGGATGGAAATTCGCCAGCTGGAAATCCTCCGTGAACTCGGTGCACTGGGCAGTGTGAAGGCGGTGGCCGAGACCCTGATGGTCACCCCGTCCGCGGTATCCCAGCACTTGGCACTGCTGCAACGCAACGTGGACGTCCCGCTCACCCGAAAGGAGGGGCGGAACCTGGTGCTGACGGAGGCGGGGCAGGTCCTCGCCGACGCCGGTGCCGCCGTCGTCAGCGCCATGGCGGATGCCCGGACAGCCATTGGCGCCTATCACGGTTCACCGGTGGCCCCCGTAACGCTCAGCGGATTCCACAGTGCCGGGCAGGCACTGTTCGCACCGCTCGCACGGATGCTGGACGCGCCCGGACAGCCGGCGATCCAGCTCTCCGACGAGGATGTGGCCCAGCAGGATTTCCCGGCGCTGACCGCCCGCTACGACCTGGTGCTCGCACACCGGATGGACCACAGCCCGCGGTGGCCGGAGGAACGGGTGGCGGTGATCCCGCTGGCGCACGAGCCGCTCGATGTCGCCCTGCCGGCGGACCACCGCCTGGCCGGGCAAGCCACGGTGGCGGCAGCCGACGTCGTGGGCGAGCCGTGGGTGACCAGCCATACCGGGTACTCCCCCGCAGACGTGTTGTCGGCCGTCGCAGCCGTCTCCAGCAAGGAACTGAACATCGTCCACCGGATCAACGATTACTCCACCGTTGCCGCGTTGGTGGCCGCCGGTGGAGTGGTGGGCCTGCTGCCCCGGCATACGGCACGGCCGGTCCTGAACCCTGGCATTGTGCTGAAGCCGCTGGAAGGGATCAGCACGCGGCGGCGGATCGACATCCTGGCGCGCCCGGAGAACCTGAAGCGCCGGTCGGTAAGGATCGTGTGCGAGGCTCTGCAGCAGATCATGGCCGGGCTGGCCGAGGACAGCTGACCGCAGGGCCCTTGCAGGGGTCAGTCGTCGGCGCCGCGGTCCTTGGGCTTGCCGGGCCCGTGACCGTGGCCCTGGCCCGGCCCCTTGCCCATACCTTTGCCCAGCCCCATTCCCGGGCCGGTTCCGGCGCCTTCCACGATCCGCTCCGCGGTGACGGTGCCCCCGTTCTTCACCCCGGAGATCCGGACCAAGTCACCCGTGGCGATCTCCGCGATGGTCATTTCTGAGGGCTTGATCCGCTTGCCGTCCTCGCCCGTTGCCGGCGACCCGTCCGCGGCGGGGGCCGGGAAGCTGATGATTTTTGTGTCCGCGTTCACGGCGTAGGTCTGCGTGAAGCCGTCCTCACTCTTCACCGTGAGGGACGTTTCGCCGGCGGCGTCCACGGTGCCCTGCTGGTTCAGGACCGTTTCGAACGTGCCGTCAGCCTTCTTCACCACGCTTTCGCTGTGCAGCTGCTGCGGCCGCTGGGCCTTGTCCGCCTTGCCCGGCTGGGCGTGGGCCGAGCCGGAGGCAGACGGGGAGGGCGACGGTGAATCCGTGGCTGACCAGGCGATCGCCGCCCCGGTGCCGGTCAGGGCAAGCGCCACCGTTCCGGCCAGCAGTGCCTTGCGGATTCTCAACGGTTCGCGGACCGACATGGCCATTCCTCCCACAGCACGGGCAGGGCTCCGGCGCCCTGGAACTTCAGTCTAGGACGGGGACGGGCCACTGAACACGGGTAGTTTCCCGGCTGTGGAATATGAGTACTACTTGAACAGCGCCGGGCCGCAGCCAACGCCGTCAGGGGCTTCCTGACGATGCCGGATGCGGCCCGGTTGGGTTAAATCAGCTGCCGGAGCTTCGGCTCAGCCTTCGACGCCGAGGCGCTGCAGGATCAGCTCGCGGACGCGGCCGGCGTCTGCCTGGCCGCGGGTGGCCTTCATGACGCCGCCGACGATCGCGCCGATGGCCTGCAGCTTGCCGCCGCGGATCTTGTCCGCGACGCCGGGCTGCGCGGCGAGGGCCGCGTCGATGGCTTCGAGCAGGGGGCCGTCGTCGGAGACTACGGCCAGGCCGCGCTTCTCCACGATCTCCGCCGGGGTGCCTTCGCCGGCGAGGACGCCGTCCAGGACTTCGGCGGCCATCTTGTTGTTGATCTTGCCGGCCTCCACCATCTTGTTCAGTTCCACGATGGTTTCGGGCTTGACGCCCAGCTGGCCGGGGTCGACGTCGGCGTTCTTGGCGCGGCCCACGATCTCGCCCATCCACCACTTGCGGGCCACGGTTGCCGTGGCACCGGCGGCGATGGTTTCCTCGATTTCGTCCATGACGCCGGCGTTGACCACGTCGCGGAATTCCAGGTCCGAGTAGCCCCAGTCGGCCTGCAGGCGCTTGCGGCGCTCGGCGGGCGGCTCCGGCAGGGTGGCCCGCAGTTCCTCCACCCATTCGCGGGAAGCGACGATCGGAACGAGGTCCGGCTCGGGGAAGTAGCGGTAGTCGTCGGCATCGGACTTGGCCCGGCCCGACGTCGTGGAGCGGGTGTCCTCGTGCCAGTGGCGCGTTTCCTGGATGACCGGCTCACCGGAGTCCAGGACAGCGGCGTGGCGCTGGATCTCGTAGCGGACAGCGTGTTCGACGGCACGCAGCGAGTTCACGTTCTTGGTCTCCGAACGGATGCCGAAGCGTTCGCGTCCGTGCGGGCGCAGGGACACGTTGGCGTCGCAGCGCACGTTGCCGCGCTCCATCTTCGCGTCCGAGACGCCGAGGTTCTTCACGATCTCACGCACTGCGGCCACGTAGGCCTTGGCCAGCTCCGGGGCACGGCTCCCGGCACCCTGGATCGGCTTGGTGACGATTTCCACGAGCGGAACGCCTGAACGGTTGTAGTCCACCAGCGAGTAATCGGCACCCTGGATCCGGCCCGCGGAGCCGCCCATGTGGGTCAGCTTCCCGGCGTCCTCCTCCATGTGGGCGCGCTCGATTTCGACGCGGAACACGGTGCCGTCGGAGAGTTCGATGTCCAGGTAGCCGTCGTACGCGATGGGCTCGTCGTACTGCGAGGTCTGGAAGTTCTTCGGGGTATCCGGGTAGAAGTAGTTCTTCCGGGCGAAGCGGCAGGTCTCGGCGATCGTGCAGTTCAGCGCCAGGCCGATCTTGATGGAGGACTCAATCGCGGTCCTGTTCACCACGGGCAGGACGCCCGGCAGTCCAAGGTCCACCTCGTTGACGTTCGTGTTGGGCTCGTCGCCGAAGACGTTCGGGGCGGAGGAGAACATCTTGGTCTTGGTGTTCAGCTCCACATGGACCTCGAACCCCAGGACGGGATCGTACTTCTCCATGGCCTCTTCGAAGCTCAGGGTTGCGTCAACGCTCATTATTTTGCCTCCTGGGTTTCGAGTGCCGGTGAGACGGCAAGGTCCGGGGCCTGGGCCAGCAACGGGCCACCCCACTTCTCCTCAAGCATCGCTTCGAGGACAGCACCTACCCGGTAGAGCCGTGCGTCCTGCCGGGCCGGGGCCAGCAGCTGGATACCGACGGGAAGGCCGTCCTCATCGGCCAGGCCGCCGGGCAAGGACAGTCCCGGGACGCCGGCCATGTTGGCCGGAATCGTGGCGACGTCGTTCAGGTACATGGCCAGGGGGTCGTCCAGCTTCTCGCCGAGCTTGAAGGCCGTGGTGGGGGCCGTCGGGGAGATCAGCACGTCGGCCTGCGCGAATGCGGCGTCAAAATCGCGCTGGATCAGGGTGCGGACCTTCTGGGCCGAGCCGTAGTAGGCGTCGTAGTAGCCGGCTGACAGCGCGTAGGTGCCCAGGATGATGCGGCGCTTGACTTCGTCACCGAAACCGGCGGCGCGGGTGGCAGCCATGACCCGTTCGATGGTCAGCGGCGCGTCCTTGGGCAGGACCCGCAGGCCGAACCGGACGCCGTCGAACTTGGCCAGGTTGGAGGAAGCCTCCGAGGGCATGATCAGGTAGTAGGCACCCAGCGCGTACTTGAAGTTGGGGCAGGACACCTCAACGATTTCCGCTCCTGCCTGCTTGAGCAGCTCAAGGGATTCGTTGAAGCGGTTCTCGACGCCGGCCTGGTAGCCCTCGCCGTGGAGTTCCTTGATGATGCCGATCTTCAGGCCGTCCACGTTGCCAAGCCGCGCGGCGGCCGCCAGGTCCTCGAGCGGATCGGGCAGGGACGTTGAATCATAGGGGTCGTGGCCGCCGATGACCTGGTGCAGGAGGGCCGAGTCCAGCACGGTCCGGGTGACCGGGCCGATCTGGTCCAGGGAGGAGGCCATGGCGATCGCTCCGTAGCGGGACACGCTGCCATAGGTGGGCTTGACGCCTACCGTGCCGGTGACCGCGCCGGGCTGGCGGATGGATCCGCCGGTGTCGGTTCCCAGGGCAAGGGGTGCTTCAAAGGCGGCGACGGCGGCCGCTGAGCCACCGCCTGAGCCGCCGGGGATCCGGTCCAGGTCCCACGGGTTGCGGGTGGGGCCGTAGGCAGAGTGCTCCGTGGAGGAACCCATGGCGAATTCGTCCAGGTTGGTTTTGCCCAGGATGGGCATTTTGGCCTCGCGCAGGCGCTTGACGACAGTGGCGTCGTACGGGCTGTGCCAGCCTTCGAGGATCCTGGAGCCTGCCGTGGTGGGCTGGCCGACCGTCACGATGAGGTCCTTGACGGCGATGGGCACGCCGGCGAGCTCGTGGAGCTCTGCGGCGGCGGCGCCGCCGGCGGCGCGGATGGCGTCCACCTCCGCGGCGACGGCGAGCGCCTCCTCGGTGTTGACGTGCAGGAAGGCGTGTACGCCGCGGGGGCCGCCGTCAACTGCTGCGATGCGGTCCAGGTAGGCCTGGGTGGCCTCGACGGAGGTGACCTCGCCGGCGGCGAGCTTCTGCGCGAGCTGGGCCGCAGAGAGCCGGATCAGGGCGGAGGCCGAAGAGTCGGTGCTGTTCAGTTCAGTCATGTGTCAGTCCTCATCCAGGATGGCCGGAACCTTGAAGCGGCCTTCATATGCGTCGGGGGCACCGCTCAGGGACTGCTCCGCCGTGAAGGTGTGGCCCACGACGTCTTCGCGGAACACGTTGGTCAGCGGAATCGGGTGGGAGGTTGCCGGGACGTCGTCACCGGCGGCTTCGCTTACGGACTTCACTGAATCCACGATGACGGCGAGTTCGCCGGCCATCCTGTCCAGCTCTTCAGCACTCATCTCGATGTGAGCGAGCCGCGCGAGGTGCGCGACGTCGTCACGGTTGATCGCAGCCATGGATCTCCCCTGCAGGTTCGGATTGTTTTCCGAACCAGTCTAGTGGGGAAACGTCAGTGCCCGTCTGACGACCCCCAGCGGGCGTCAGACGGGCACGTCGGTGCCGTGGTCCCGGCCACGAGGGCCAGCCACAGGCAGCATAAGACTAACCGATTCCGATGGCTCCGGTCAGCATCCCCACACCCAACATGACGAGGGAAACCACAGCGGTGCGCCAGAGGACCTTCTTGTGGTGGTCGCCGAGGTCCACCTTGGCCAGCGAGACGAGCAGCAGGATGGCCGGAACCAGCGGGCTCTGCAGGTGGAACGGCTGGCCGGTGATGGAGGCCCGGGCCATCTCGGCGGCGCTGATTCCGTAGTGGCCCGCGGTCTCACTGAGCACCGGCAGCACACCGAAGTAGAAGGCGTCGTTGCTCATGAAGAAGGTCATGGGAATGCTGAGCACGCCGGTGATGACGGCCATGAACGGACCCATGTCGGACGGGATGATCTGGACCAGCCATGCGGACATGGCTTCCACCATTCCGGTGCCGGTCAGGACACCGGTGAGGACTGCCGCCGCCATGACCATGCTGACGACGGCCACGATGGAGGATGAATGGGCTACCAGCTGGGCGCCCTGTTCCTTGACCTTGGGGAAGTTCACTACCAGTGCGATCGCCGAGCCCACCATGAACACGAAGGGCAGCGGTACCAGGTCCGCAACGAGCATGACCATCACGGCGACCGTCAGGCCGAGGTTGAACCAGAACAGCTTGGGGCGGAGCGTGGCGCGGTTGGGGTCCAGGGCGGTGTCGGCAAGGCCGTGGTCCTGGTCCTCCAGGGGCGTTTCCGTGCGTTCCAGGACAGCAACGGAGGATCCCTGCGGGGACAAACCGGCGGGGCTGCCGGTTCCGGGCGTGCGTGAGCCCTGGCGGCCGGCCGTGGAACCGCCGGTAACCGAACCGCCGGCGGCGGTACCGTCGTCGAACTTTTCTGCGGTATCGGGAACTCCCCAGATCTCCGGGGCGGTGGCACGAAGGCGGTTGCGCTCCTGCAGGCCCAGCAGCCAGGCGAAGGCGAACACAACCACCAGGCCGGCGATCAGCGACGGGATCATGGGGACGAAGACATCGTTGACGTCCAGCTTCAGGGCGGTTGCGGCGCGGGCGGTGGGGCCGCCCCACGGCAGGATGTTCATGGTGCCGTTGGCCAGGCCGGCGACACACGTGAGGACCACCGGGCTCATCTTCAGGCGCAGGTAGACCGGCAGCATGGCCGCCGTGGTGAGGATGAAGGTGGTGGAGCCGTCGCCGTCCAGGGAGACTGCGGCAGCCAGGATGGCGGTGCCGAGCACCACCTTCGCGGGGTCATTGCCCAGCTTGCGGAGGATGAACTTCACCAGGGGGTCGAACAGCCCGACGTCGATCATCAGGCCGAAGTAGATGATGGCGAACATCAGCAGGGCTGCGGTGGAAGTCATGGACTTCATCGATTCCAGGACCATGTCCCCGATGCCAAGTCCTGCTCCTGCAAAAAGCCCAAAAACGGTGGGGACGATGATCAGCGCCAGTACTGGCGTCAACTTTTTCGTCATGATCAGCACCATGAATACCGCGATCATTGCGAATCCAAGTATTACCAGCACGGCCGGCTCCTTCTTGTGAACAGCGCCACAACGGTGTGACGCGTGCTACAGACAATATGGTGGTCCCCGTCACCACCGTGCCTTTGGCTCAATTGATTGGCATACTGCTTATTGCGAGCATTTTGCGCATTGTGCTCACGGCGCCGCGCCCCGCCGGCCACACCCTGAATCAAGGAGGATCATGCAGCGTTCCGCGTCCCGGCAGCCGTTGCGCTTCTCCACCCAGACCCTCCTCCTCCAGCTCGGGGTGGTCCTTTTGGTGGTTTTGCTCAGCGCGGCCGTCCATGCCTGGCTGACCTACGGCAGGATCGGCAGCGAAGCCGAGAACCAGGCCCTGACGCTGGCCCGCACGGTGGCTTCGGACCCGTCAGTCCGGGCCGACGTCCTGGCCATCAGCCGGCAGGCAGGCACTCCCCCGCCCGCGGAACTCGCCGCCGGGCCCCTGATGGCTGCGGCCGAAGCCGCCCGTACGCGCACCGGGGCGCTCTTCGTGGTGATCACCGACGAAACCGGGCTGCGGCTCGCGCACCCCGACCCGGCCCGGCTGGGCGAAAAGGTCAGCACCGATCCCACCGGGGCGCTCTCCGGCCAGGAGCTGACCACCCGCAACACCGGCACCCTCGGCCCGTCCGCCGGCGCCAAGGTCCCCGTCTACGCTCCGGGCACGGACACGGTGGTGGGCGAGGTAAGCGTCGGCTACTCCATGGAAACGGTGGGCCAGAGCGTTGCCCGGGACATCGGGCCGGTTGCCCTGACCGCCGCCGGCGCCCTGCTGGCCGGGGTCCTGGCGTCCTTCCTCCTGCGCCGCAGGCTGCAGCGCCTGACGCTGGGCCTGGAACCGGAGGAGATCAGCACACTGGTCCACGACCAGGTGGCCGTCCTGCAGGGCGTGGACGACGGCGTGATCGGAGTGTCCGCCGACGGCAGGATCAGCGTCTTCAACGCTGCGGCACAGCGGCTCCTGGGACAGCCCGACCTCGCCGGGACACTGTGGGCCGGCGCTCCGGTGCCCGGCCGGCTGAAGTCCCTGACGCTGCCGGCCGCAGAGGAGTCAGAAGCCATCGAACTGGTCGCGGGCGGGCGGGTGCTGGTGGCCAGTGCGCGCAAGGCCCTGCACCGGAGCGAAGACCTGGGCTGGGTGGTGATGCTGAGGGACAGGACGGAGCTGCAGCAGCTCACCCGGCAGCTCGACGCCGTGGGAACAATGTCGACGGCGCTCCGTGCCCAACGCCATGAGTTCGCGAACCAGCTTCACACCATCGCCGGGTTCATGAGCATCGGCCAGCACCACCAGGCCCGGGAGTACCTGGCCCGGCTTGCCGCTACGGGTCCGCTGAAGTTCCCGGTGGACCAGGCCGAGCTGCTCCAGGACCCCTACCTGCAGGCGTTTGTGGGCGCCAAGGGCGTCGAGGCCGATGAACGGGGCGTCACCTTGCGCATCGGACCGGAAACCCTGGTCCGGGGCCAGGTCACCGAGCCCCAGGATGTGACCACGGTGCTCGGCAACCTGCTGGACAATGCCATCAGCGCCGCCGTCGCCGGCACCGCGCCGGACCGCTGGGTGGAGCTTGAGGTACTGGATGAGCCGGACGACGACGGCGGCACCCTGCACGTGGTTGTGGCCGACTCGGGCGATGGGCTGGACGCGGGAACGGACCCGGAGTCGGTCTTCGCCGAGGGGTTCACGACGGCGAAGGACGCCGCCGTACCCGGGCTTGGCCGGGCCGGCGGGCAGGGGCTCGGGCTCGCCCTGGCCCGGCAGCTCGCCCGACGCCGGGGCGGCGACGTCAAAGTACTGGAACCGGGCTCCCAGGGAGGACCCGGCGCCGTGTTTATGGCCACCCTTCCCCGCACCACTGCGGGGATCAACGAAGCAGCCGGAGAGGACAGGAATGCCTGAGGATTTCAGGGTGCTGATTGTGGATGACGACTTCCACGTCGCCAAGCTGCACGCAGCCTACGTGGATTCTGTGGCAGGGTTCATGGCCCTGTCACCGGTGGGCACGGCGTCCCTGGCGCTGCAGGCCATCCACAGCCTGCGCCCGGACCTGGTGCTGCTGGATGTGTACCTGCCGGACGCGTCGGGCCTGGACCTGCTCCAGCAGCTGGACGTGGACACGATGATCCTCAGCGCAGCCTCTGACGCGGCCTCGCTCAGGGTGGCCTTCCGGCGGGGCGCGCTCGGGTACCTCCTCAAGCCCTTCACCGCCGAATCACTGTCGCAGCAGCTGCGGTCCTACGCCCGGTACCGGCGCCTCCTGGGCCAGCCCGGGGTTCTGGACCAGGAAGCGGTGGAACGGGCGAAGCGGGCGCTGATCCCGGGGGACGTGACGCCGTCGGCCAAGCCCCGCTCCGCCACGGAAGCGGCCGTCCTGGAGTCGCTGGTCCCGGGCGAGCAGTACTCGGCCGCGGAAGTAGCAACCAGGGTGGGCGTCTCCCGGGCCACCGCGCAACGCTACCTGTCCTCGCTGGCCGACGACGGCGCCGTCGAGATCCAGCTGCGCTACGGCACCACGGGCCGCCCCGAGCACCGCTACGGCGTCCCGGCCGGCTGACTCAGCCGGCGGCCTTCTGGGCTACGAGCTCGATCTCCACGAGCATCTTCGGGTCCAGGAACGGCAGGACGTGCACGAGGGCGAGCGTGGGACGGATGTCGCCGAAGACTTCGCCGTGGGCGCGGCCGGCTTCCTCCCATTGGCTGATATCCGTGAGGTACAGCTTGGACTGCACGACGTCGGCGAAGCTGAACCCGGCGTCGGCCAGCACGCTGCCGAGCTTCTGCAGGATGAACCGGGTCTGGGTGTAGAAGTCCTCGCCCACGATGCCGTCGTCACCGCTGGCGGCAGTGGCGGAGATGTAGAGCGTGTTGTCCACCCGGACGGCGCGGGAGTAGCCGAGGGTCTGTTCCCAGACAGAGCCGGTGCCGAATGTTGTGCGCATGGTGGGCCTTTCAGTCCTGGAATGAGTCGGCACCACTCTAGGGTGGCTAGACGTCCAGCCGATAAACCAGCAGCTTTATGTCGGTGTCCGGGACGAACCAGTCGCGGTCCGGGACTCGCTGGAAGCCGGTCTTCCGGTACAGTCCGTGGGCGCTTTCCCAGGTCCGCCCCGTGGTGAGGGCCACCGCGTGGATGCCGTCCAGCGTCCGGGCGTGGCTGATGATGGCTTCCACCATGGCTTTGCCCGCCCCGCTGCGCTGCACCGCCGGGTCCACCACCAGCATCCGGAACTCCAGCTCATCGGCAAGGGCTATGTCCGCGTACGGTTCACCGGCAACCGCCAGGGTCACCGAACCCACCACGAGTCCGTCCCGCTCGGCCACCCAGATGGTGGCCTTCGCCGCCCGGTCCGCCACCTCCTGGACCTGCCGCATGTAGGGGTGGTCCGGGCTGTCGAAGTAGCCCGCGGCGAGGTAGGAGTCCCGGGTGATCCGGGCTATCGCCTCGAAGTCGGCCTCGACGGCGGGTCGGATGAGTTATCTGCTTCACCTGTCAATGCTAGTGGCGCCAGGCGTCCGCGGACGGTGAAACCCAGCTTTCCGTGATTGAACTATCACTCCGGCAACGGCCCGAACGCGCCGTGGCGGAAACGTCAGAGCGGGAACTTGCCCGACAGCTCCAGGCTCGCAGCGCATGTCCACGCCGCCAGCCGGTCCTGGTCCTTGGGGCCTCCCCGGAGCGGGCTGGCCAGCCGTGGCCGCCGGACCCAGCAGCCTGCCTCCTCGGCAATCAGGGCACCGGCGGAGAAGTCGTGTTCGTTCAGTCCGCGTTCCCCGAAGGCGTCGTACGTTCCGTCAGCGACCATGCAGAGGTCCAATGCCGCCGAGCCCAGGCGGCGGACATCGGCGAATCCTTCCATGATGCTGCCCAGGGCGGCTGCCTGCTGGCCGCGGACAGCCGGGTCGTAGCTGAAGCCGGTGGCCAGGATCGGGCCTTTGCGGCCCGGCACCGGACCTTCCAGCCGGGTCACCCTCCCCCGCGATTCCAGCCAGGCCCCGTGCCCGCGGGCGGCGTAGTAGATACGGTCCAGTGCCGGCGCATGCACGACGCCGGCCAGCCAGACGCCGTCGGGATCCGCCACTGCGACGGACGTGGCGTAGTAGACGATGTTGCGGATGAAGTTGGTGGTGCCGTCCAGCGGATCGATGGACCAGCGGTAGCCGCTGGGGGCATCGGGCCTGGTGGTACCGTGCTCTTCTCCCGTGATGGTGTCCTGCGGCCGTGCCTGGCTGATGGCGCGGCGGACCGCATCCTCGGCAGCGACATCGAACGCCGTGACCCAGTCACCGGCGTCGCCCTTGTTGCTGACGTCCAGTGCGTCACCGTCCCGCCGGGCAAGGACGGCCGCCCCTTGGGCTGCGGCGTGCCTGGCAACGGCCAGCAGTCCTTCGGCCAGGTCGGGGCGGCTCATTCGGCTGCCTGCCCGGGCCCGGCGGCGCCGGCCACAGATTCTTCCTCGCCGGACCCGGCGGCAGGTCCGTTGGCCAGGAGCTCCCGGAAACCGTCCTCGTCAAGAACGGGTATGCCCAGCTGTTCTGCCTTGTCCAGCTTGGTGCCGGCGTTCTCGCCGGCCACCACATAGCTGGTGTTCTTGGAGACGGACCCGGCCGCCTTGCCGCCCCGGAGCAGGATGGCCTCTTTGGCTTCGTCCCGGCTGTAGTTCGGCAGCGAGCCGGTGACCACTATGGTCAGGCCCTCCAGCGTCCGGGGCATGGATTCGTCGCGTGCGTCCTCCATCCGGACCCCCGCGGCCGCCCACTGCTCGACGATTTCCACATGCCAGTCCTCGGCAAACCATTCCTTGAGGGCCACCGCGATGGTGGGGCCTACGCCGTCCACATGTGCGAGGTCCTCCTCCGAGGCCTGCCGGATGGCATCCATGGTTCCGAACGCCTGGGCGAGGGCGCGTGACGCCCGCGGCCCCACGTGCCGGATGGACAGCGCCACCAGGACCCGCCACAGCGGCTGGGTCTTGGCCTTTTCGAGTTCGCGGAAGAGCTTCTCGGTGGTGGCTGTGGGCTTCGACGGCGTTTTGGCCGTGCCCTTGCTCCAGAAGTACGGCACGAGTTCAAAGTCACCGGTGCCCACGCCCTTCGAGCGTTTCTCCCGCCTGATCCGGACATCGGCCAGCGACTGCGGTGTGAGGTCGAACAGTGCAGCCTCCGTGGTCAACGGCGGCACCTCAGGCTCTGCCGGCTGGGTCAGGGCGATGGCGGCCTCCCAGCCCAGCGCCTCGATATCGAACCCGCCGCGGCCTGCGAGGTGGAAGACCCGCTCGCGCAGCTGGGCCGGGCACGACCTGCCGTTGGGGCAGCGGATGTCAACGTCGCCTTCCTTGCCCGGAGCCAGCGGCGTCCCGCAGGAAGGGCATTCAACGGGCATGACAAAATCACGCACGGGTGGATCCTGCTGGTCACGCAGGGCAAGCACGGGACCCACGATCTCCGGGATGACGTCGCCGGCTTTCCGGAGGATCACGATGTCGCCGATTTTCACGCCCTTGGCTTTGACCACGTCCTGGTTGTGCAGCGTTGCCATTCCCACCGTGGAACCGGCCACCTTGACCGGTTCCATGATGCCGAACGGTGTCACGCGTCCGGTCCGTCCCACGTTGACATCGATGTCCAGGAGTTTGGTGTGGACTTCTTCAGGCGGATACTTGTAGGCCACAGCCCAGCGGGGCACCCGCGTGGTGTAGCCGAGGGCACGCTGTGTGGCGAAGTCGTCAACCTTGACCACAATGCCGTCGATTTCGTGCAGGAGTCTGTGCCGCTGGTCCCCGTATTTCCTGATGAAGTCAAGGACTTCCGGGAGGCTGCCCAGGACTTCGAAGTACGGGCTGACCGGCAGTCCCCACCCCTCCAGCAGCCGGTACGTTTCCGACTGGCTGAGGGCGTCCAGGCCTTCCCGCGCCCCGATGCCGTGAACGAACATCCTCAGCGGACGCTTGGCAGTTTCGGCCGGGTCCTTTTGCCGCAGCGAACCGGCAGCGGCATTGCGGGGATTGGCCAGCGGCGCCTTGCCCGCCTCGATCAGGGCTTCGTTGAACTCCGCGAACGCATTGGAAGGGATGAAGACTTCACCCCGGATTTCCATTTCGGCAGGGAATCCGCTGCCGTTGAGCTCCTGGGGTATCTCCTTGATGGTGAGGACATTGTGGGTGATGTCCTCACCGGTGGTGCCGTCCCCACGGGTGGCAGCACGGACCAGCTTGCCGTCGCGGTACAGCAGGTTGACGGCGAGGCCATCGATCTTCAGTTCGGTCAGCCAAGCGGGACCGGTGGTGCCGTTGCCCAGTTTCGCCACGGAGGCTTCCGCCTTCGCCACCCAGGCTTCGAGCTCCTCGAGGGAAAAGACGTCCTCCAGGCTGTACATCCGCTGCAGGTGTTCGACGGCGGCGAAAGCGGCTGATACTTCGCCGCCCACCTCCTGGGTGGGTGAATCGTTGGCCACCAGTTCCGGGTGCAGCGCCTCAATCTCCTCCAGGCGGCGGAAGAGTTCATCGAACTCGGCATCCGATACCAGGGGGGCGTCTTCCTGGTAGTAGGCGAAGCGGTACTTTCTGACCAGGTCTGCCAGGTTCTCGTATTCCTCACGGACCGTACCTGATGGGATCACCTCAGGATCAGCGTTTCCGGACTCAGTCCTGGTGGTCGTCTTCTCTGCGGGGCCTGATGCTGTGGTCACAGACCTATCTTGCCTCATGAGGCAGACATTTTCCGGTGCCCGCGTCCAACGCCGGCGGGCCCGGACACTGTGCTGTGTCCGGGCCCGCCGGGGTGTATTACGCGGTCATGCGGCTGCGGCTAGCGTGAAGCCTGGTCCTGCTCGTTGGCGTTCTTGGTGGCCTTGGTGCCGGCTTCCTTCAGCGCTTCGGCAACCTTGCTCAGCTGCGTCATGTGCTGGCCGGTCCATTCGCTGCGGAACGCGTCGGCGTCCGGGCCCTTCCAGTCAGTGCTGTTGAGGACCTTGTTCAGGTTGTTCTTCTGCTGTTCGATCTCCGAAGCCCCGGCCTTCAGCTTCGTGCCAAGGGTCCTGAGCTGCTCTACATCTGCGCCCCAAATAGCCATCAGTTTCTCCTTTGTCTCGGATCCGATCCAGATCGGCATCCCCAGCGGCCTCCGGCTGATCCGGAAGATCCAATACCTAGAACCTATCCCGGCCCCCAAAACACTGTCGATGGGGACCGCTGCCCATGCACCACTCCCCATCTGCCTTCGCGGACCGTCGCTCCAGCGGGACCCGAATGCGGCGACGTCCGGGCTCAGTGGGTGGATATGCGGTTCCGGCTCCACCAGACGAACGCGATGCCGCCCAGCCCCACCAGCAGAACCCCGGCCATGATTGCCAGCAGTCCGGGGCTGCCGAAGCCTGGGCCACCACTGCGGGAGATGACAGCCGCCTGCGTGGGCTTGGCTGATTTGGTGATGGGCTTGTTCCAGTTGGATTCCATGGACGGTGTGGCCGCTGACGGTGTGGCACTGGGAGCCGGTGTGGTGGTCTCCGGTGCCGGCGCCTCCTCGGCGGCGGCTGCAGTCTCCGGTGCAAGCGCCGGCGCCAGCGTTGGCTGCGGCACCGGGGCCGGGGCCTGGGCCGGCGGGGCCGGCGCCGGTTGCGCAGGGGGTGCCGGGGCAGGCGCGGCCGGCGGCGTGGGCGGTTCCTGCGTGGGCTTGTCCGGCTTTTTGCCGGACTCCCCCGGGCCCCCTGTCCCCTCGCCACACGGCTCGGCGCACACCGTGGGCGACGGGTCCGTCGCCGGCGGTTCCGCGTGGGCTGCTCCCACCGCGGCCAGGCCGATTGAGAGCGCCAGGGCGGCTGCAGCGGCTGCCGCAGGGACGGCGCGACGGACCGAGGAGGATTGGGTCATGATTACCTTTTCGACAGCGCGCGGCACCCCTCCGCGGCGAATGGGTTTCCCGGTAGTTTGCTATAGCGCGCCGAGGGGCCGCAAATCCTTTGGATTCACGGCCCCTGAGCCAGCGGCTGTCAGTCCCTGCGTTCAGGAGGGAGGGCAATCTGGAGCTTGCGGGCCTTGCCCCGGCCCACGATGTAGCCCCGGCCCGGAATGAAGTCCGGGCTCACTCGGCCCAGCGGAGTGTTCAGCAGGCTGTCCCCTTCGATGTCGCCGGGGTTGATCAGCAGACCCCTGCGCCCGGATTTGAAGGGCTGTGACAGCGACCAGGCAGAGGACCAGGTGGAGGATTCAGACTCGCCGATGACCCATTGGTCTGCCTTGATGGATGCTGTCACCAGTTCTGCCACCCCGGACTCCGCCAACGTATCCGTGAACTCGGTGAGGCCCTCAATGAAGATCGCCAGCTTGCCGGGGTTCCCGGAGGAGTGCTCGGTCAGGTCCTCGATGACGTCGGCGAGGTCGTCCGCTCCCACCACCGACCGGCTCCAGATGGGCAGGGAGGCGACGGCGGACCGCCGGGAGCCGATGTAGACCAGCTCGGCGTCGGGGTTGGACCGCCGGAGTGCGTACGCCAGCGTGACCAGCGCGACGGTGCGGCCGGAGCCTGGCGGGCCGGCAAGGAGGAGCGGTCCCTTGGCCATGATCTCTGCGGGCTGGAGGGTTTCGTCGTCGACGCCGATGACCGGCAGGTCCGGGCGGCCTGCGGGCAGGACGTCCAGGTCGATCTGGTCCGGGAGCCGTTCGATCCGTGGCGCCCTGTCCAGTCCCTGGCGCAGCATGGCTTCGCTGAGTTTGTGGACTTCGCGGGCCTGCAACGCCAGGTTGGAGTCGCCGCCCAGCACGGCGAGCTGGACTTCGTAGCCGCCCAGCAGGCCCCGCCCGGGAGGCGATGCGCTGTTCAGGACGTCCTTGGGGACGTCCATGGACATGTAGTCGTCCTCGGAGGTGAGCCGGAGCACCAGCCTGCGCTGGATGGAAGCAAGCAACGACGCCGGCACCGAGTTGGGGCGGTCACCGGTCACCACGAGGTGGATGCCCAGGGGACGGCCGTCGGTGGCGAGCTGCAGGAAGATGTCCCACAGCGCTGACAGGCGGCTGTACTCGTAGGTCTCGCGGAAAGCGCCCATACCGTCAACCAGGACAAAAATCCGCTTCTCATCCGGGCGCCCGGCGATGTCCCGGTATTCCACAATGGTGGAGGCGCGGACTTCGGCATACCGTGCCGAACGCTCGTCGGCGATGTCCCGGAGCAGGCGGAGCAGGCGCCCCACGCGTTCTACGTCGTCGCCGCTGATGATCTCGCCGACGTGCGGGAGTTCTTCGAGCATCTTCAGCCCGGAGGATCCGCAGTCGATGCCGTAGACGTGGACCGGGCCGCCGCGGGGTGTGACGGCAGCGGCGATGGCAATTCCCCGCAGCGCGGCGGACTTGCCCGAGCCGCCGGTGCCGTAGATGGCCATGTTGCCGTCTTTGTCCGGTTCGTAGAAGACCGTGGGCTGCTCCTGGCGGGCCGGATCGTCCGCCACACCCAGCAGGAGCCGCTCATCCGTGCGCGGGTTGGGCAGCTTGGAGAAGTCGTACGCCTTGGCCAGTTCATCCAGCCAGGGCTTGCGCGGCGGAGTGATGGCCAGCGACTCCGCCGCACGGACAATGTTCGTTGTCATCCGGGCGATGTCGTTGGGGCCGGCAGGACCCTCCTCGACGGGTTTCTCCGGTGCGGGTACGTCCCAGGCAGGGCCGGACCCGAAAGCCATTTCCACGATGTCGATCTGCGGGCGCTGGGGCTTCTCGGTGGTCCAGCCGCCGGCGTAGCCGGTCTGGAACCCCTGGATCCGGCCAGGTCCGGTCTTCGCTGCTCCGCGTCCGGGGATGGACGGGTCGAAGTAGGCCGCATCCGGCACGCCGAGGATGTCAGTGGCGTCGTCTTCGTCCGCCATGCGCAGGGCAACGCGGAGGTTGGTGTTGGCGCGCAGGCTGTCCTTGATGACGCCGGCGGGGCGCTGGGTGGCGAGGATCAGGTGCAGGCCCAGGGACCGTCCTCGGGCGGCGACGTCCACCACGCCGTCAACGAACTCGGGGACTTCGGTGGCCAGCGCGGCAAACTCGTCCACGATGATGATCAGGTACGGCGGGGCATCGGGGTCGGCTTCGCGCTGGAGCGCCAGCAGGTCCTTGGCCTTCTTCCGGTTCAGGAGGTGCTCGCGGTAGTGCAGCTCCGCCCGCAGCGATGTCAGGGCGCGGCGGACCAGGTGCTGGGAGAGGTCCGTGACCAGGCCGACGGTGTGCGGCAGGTTGAGGCAGTCAGCGAAGGCGGCGCCACCCTTGTAGTCCACGAAGAGGAAACTGACGCGGTCCGGGCTGTACGCCGCGGCCATTCCCATGACCCATGACTGGAGGAACTCGGACTTGCCGGCGCCGGTGGTGCCGCCCACGAGGGCGTGCGGACCTTCGTTCTTCAGGTCCAGGTACAGCGGTTCGATGCCCTTGGACCCCACCAGGGCACGGAGCGTTCCGTTGTCCTTGCGGTTGGCCACGGCCGTGGCGTGGACTGAGTTGTTTTCGGTCCAGCGTTCGGCCACCGCCTGCGGGTTGTCCAGGAAATCCTTGCCGATCAGGGTGGCGTAGGAAACGGCGCGCGGCAGGTCCGAGTCGTCGTTCATCGGCTTGCCCACATCGACCACCGGGGACAGCATGCGGGCCAGCTGGCCCGCCAGTTCGGCGTCGAGGCTTTCACAGCTCACCGGGTAGCTGTGGCGTCCCAGCCGGACCTGGCCGGTGGTGGTGCCGTGGTCGCCGTCCACCACCATGAAGTCACGGCAGGCTGCCGGCAGGGCCTGGATGTCCGTGGCCACCCACATCACGTAAACCCCGGAATCGGGTCCGCGCTCGGCAAGCCGGGTGAGGCGGCCGCGGTCAACCGGTGCGTCGTCCTCGACAATGACCAGGACTGCGGGGACCACCGGTCCAGGGACGGGGTTTTTGGCGGGGTCGATGTCCGGGCGCAGGTCCGGCCCGGTCCGCCCGGTGGCAGCCTCCCGGGCGTCCAGGAGGTCTTCAAGCCTGGCGAGGAGGGAGGATCCGCTGGCCGAACCGGCGGCGAGGTGGTCGCCGCCGAGCGGGCTGTGGCCCGACCCTACGTGGGGCAGCCACTGGAGCCAGTTCCAACGTTCCCTGGACTGCGCCGACGTGATGGCGGTGACCACGGCTTCCGCAGGCGAATGGAGTCCCACCAGCTGCAGGACAATCCCGCGGGCGACGTCGTCGACCAGTCCCCTGGCTCCGGCGACGCCGAATGCTCCGGCGCTGCGCAGCTGGGAGACGATGGGGACGCCTTCGATGTCGGCGAACTGCTTCATGCAGTCCTGGATCTCGCGCATGTATTCGACGTCGGTGTCGTTGCTGGGCGGCTCTTCGAACCGGATGCGCGAAGGCGCCGTTCCGAGGCCGAACCGCAGGCCGAGGAAGCCGATGTGCTCGGGCCGGTGCGTCCAGAGCAGCGGGCCCGAGTTTGTAGATGGAGTCCACGGTGTCGCTGACCGAGGGCGCTTCCTGGAGCCGTACCGCGCGTTCCACATGCTGCAGTTCGGTGATGTCCTGGCGGAAAGCGGCCATGGAGGCGCGGAACTGCTTGAGCTGCTCCTTGTGCTGCCGTTTGGCCTGCATCTTCTGGTCCACGTAGTGGCCCACGATGAACAGCGGCATCATGGCCATGAACACCACCGAGATGATGTTCCGGGTGACGGCAAACAGGATGCCGCCCATCAGCAGCGGCGCCACCAGCATGATGTACGGGAACGGGTGGGGGTCGGGCCGTTTAGGGCCGGCCGGGAGGACCCGTTTGGGCGCATCAAAGCGCGGTACAACCCGGGGTGAGCGGTTGAAGTCGACGAGGGGCGACGTCGGTGCTGCCGCCTGGTTGCGGCCCAGCGGAACCACCGTGACGGTGGTGTCGCCGAGGGTCACGGTGTCGGAGGAGTTCAGCGTTGCGCGGGTGACCGGCAGCCCGTCCATCAGGAGTCCGTTGGCGGAATTGGTGTCCACGATCTCGACGCTTTCGCCCACCGTGATCCTGGCGTGCCGCTTCGAGGTCAGCGGGTCCGAGAGCCTGATGTCGACGTCGCGGTCGCGGCCGATGTAGCTGGTGCCGGAGGGCAGCGAGAACTCCTGGCCGACGTCCGGCCCGGAGAGGATGCGCAAGGTGGCGGCAGCGGGACCACGGTTGGCGCCCGGAAGGTCAAACTGCTCACTGACCTGGGTCAGGGAGACCACGGAGCCGGGGCGCAGCCCGGATTCGAGCAGGTTGTCCGTGCGGGCCAGGACCATGCCCCGCATGCCCCCGCCGACGAAGGCTTCGTCGATTCGGAGCGAAAGGTTGTCCGGCGCCGCGGTACCGCGGCGGTCCGGGTCGGCGGCCCACAGCTGGGTGGCGATATCCGCTACCGTAGCCAGGCCGTCCACGGTGACCGCGAGGTCCTTGGTCTCCGCCGGTTCCCGGCGGAGCGTCAGTCGGATTCTCATCCTTCGTCCACGCCCCTCATTTTTTCAAGCAGGTAGAGGTCATCAGCGGTGACCAGGTGTGAGGTGACGGCGTGCTCCACGAGCCTGGCGCGCCGGTTGGTGGCAAGCTTGCCGCCTCCCCCGCGCAGGCCGGCGACGCCCACCCTGTCCAGCTTGTCGCACACGTTGTCCAGCTTCCGGTTGAACCTGGTCAGTGCCCAGCCCAGTGTCTTGGCGGCAACCGCCGACGACGGGATGGCACTGAAGCCGGTTCCCTCGCGGCGCAGCATCGGTTCGGCCAGCGCCACGATCAGGGCCTTCTGGGAGTCGGTGAAGACCACCGGCCCGATCGTGGTGTCGCCGTTGCTGTCATCGTCGCGCGATTCCTGGCGGAAGGACGGTGTCTTGAGGTGGACTGCGAACTCGTAGGTGGTGGGCCCGGCCGTGAAGATGATATTGGTGTGGCTGAAGACCAGCGGTATGCGCGCGCCCGGGGAAAGCCAGGCCTGCATCCCGCCCGAAGCGTCCGCCACCGTTGCCGAGAGCATGCTGCCCACGTTGCTCAGCCACCAGATGCCGTCATACCGGGCCACCTGCAGGAACTGCCGGTGCAGGTACGGGTTGTCGTCAATCTCCAGGTCGCCTTCGCGGCCGATGTTGAAAACATCCTCGTCCGAGGGCTCATGCCACTCGCCACAGAAATCTATTGCTAGATCCCCCATTTTCCGTGCCTCCTCAAAGGGCAATACTCGTTCTCGATTGTCAGGGTGCTGCGCACTACCTCGTGTAGCAGTTCCTGGACTCCGGGCCCAGCGGGGACGCTGCTCCGTCGGTCCTCACAATCGTGACCTGGATGCAGGTGATGTTCCCCGTGGTGGAGGGTTCGACCTCCGCACGCGCCTCGGTGGTCTGCTGGAAGGGGCCCGGCTCCCGGGTGACGAAGTCATTGACGTGCCACTTGAAGGTGTCGCCGTCCTTCGGCTGCGGATTGGTCCAGGTGAAGATCACTTTCCCGTTCGCTCCCATCGTTCCCGTCAGGTCTGTGACGTCGGGAACGCTGCCGTCGTCCAGCGCATCGGCCGGGGGTTTGCTGACCTGCTCGGTCACCACGGGCGTGCTTGGAGGCGAAGCGTTGGCCAGCACGACGCCGACAATGACCGCCAGGGCCAGCAACGTGCCGCCGGCGATGGCCAGCCACAAATTCCGTTTGCCATGGTCAGGGGCCGTTTCCGGGAGGGTCTCGTCCGCCCGGGCCGGACGGCTGACGGTGGCGTCGAGTTCAGGCTCCCGACGGCGGGCCAGCCCTTGGTCAGCCTGGGTCCCGGACGCTGCGGGTCCGGTCTGGAGGATGCCGGGGCGCTGGACCGTGGCGTCCTGCACCGCCGTCGCCGTGCCGTAGTCCGCCGGGGCGCCCCGGAGCATGGTGGCGTGTTCCCATTCCGGCGACTGCCGGCCCGGCTGCGGATCGGTGAACAGACTGGCCGGGACCTGGGGCTGGGCGGGAGCGGCAGCCGGGGCCTGCGAGTGCGAAACAGCCGGCGCCGCCGGCGGCAGGGTCCCCGGTGGTGTGGGTGACCGAAACGGGGCCGGGGAGCCGGTGCCGGGAGCCTGCGGCCGGGTGCGTGCCGGGAAGGTCGGGGCACTTCCGGTGCGCTCGGGGTCGATCGCGGCGATGCTGCGGACCCGGGTCTCTTCGAAGCCGTCGTCAGGATGGCTGTCTTCCTGGTGGGGTTCTTCCAGGACCTCGAAGGGGGTGACCGAGAGGTTCAGTTCCGCCTGGATCCGCTGCAGGGCCAGGGCGAAGGCGTGTGCGGAGGAATAGCGGGAGGCCGGAGACTTGGCCATGGCCGTCGAGAGTGCCAGCTCCAGGGATTCGGGCACGTCCGCGCGGCCGAGCCGTGGGACCGCCAGGTTGCTGATGCGTGAGATCAGTTCGCGCTGGGAGTTGTCCGCCCCTGGCATCACAAACGGGGACCTCCCGGCCAGCAGGGTGTAGAGCGTGGCGCCGAGCGCCCAGACGTCCACCATGACGCCGTCGACCGGTCCGTCGGAGAACTGTTCCGGCGGTGACCACGGGATGGACATCCCGGCGTCTTCGTCGTCGTCTGAGCCGCCGAGGGTGCCGGAAATCCCGAAGTCCGTCAGCGCCGGACGGTTGTAGTCGGTCACCAGGATGTTGGCGGGCTTGATGTCGCGGTGGGCAATGCCCGCCCGGTGCGCGGTCTCGACGGCGGACGCCACCTGGATGCCGACAGCCAGGACCTCGTCGACGCTGAACCGCTGCCGGCGGTAGCGGACGTCAAGGCTGGGCCGTGAGCAGTACTCCATGGCCAGGTAGGAGTGGCCGGCGTCGGTGACTTCGGCCTCGAAGATGGTCACGATGTAAGGGTGTGACGACAGCTGCGCCATCAGGTTGGCCTCGGACTCAAACCGGCGCCGCGCACCTTCGGTCTTCAGGTCCGAGAGCAGCACCTTGACGGCAACCCTGCGGCGGGGCCGGTCCTGCTCGTAAAGGTAGACGTCCGAGAATCCGCCCGAGCCCAGCAGGCTGATGTAGGTGAACCCCGGAATGTGGGGCGGCGGCGCAACCGGCCGTTTGGAACTCAAAGAATCTCCTCAAAGCGCAGCGAGATGCCGTCACCCAGTTCGGCGATGTCGCCATCAAGCAGGATTGCCATTTCGTTCTGGGCCAGGCGCCGCGGCGGCTGGCCTTCCCGGACCAGGACGGTGCCGTTGGTGGCTTTCAGGTCGCATAGCATCACGTGCCAGCCCTCAAGCCGCACCTCCACGTGGGAGCGGGAGATATCCCCGGTGGGGCTGGCCACCTGTACCAGCCGCGGCATCACGCCACCCTGGACCCTGGACACGGAGGGCTGCCGGCCGATCACCAGAGATTGGTCGAGGTCCACCAGTTCGCCGGTTGAAACGCGCATGCGGCCCAGCCGTGGCCTGGCCACCTGGATGCCGTCGGACGGAAGCGGCCGGCCGCACACCGCACATTGTGAATGCGTGGGCGGGTTGGCGTGCCCCTGCCCGCAGACGCGTGCCAGGACCAGGGGGCCGTTGGCTTCGGCGGCCACGGCGGCGGCGGGAGCCGGATGGGCCGCCATGCCGGCGAGGTCGCTCTTCATGATGGTCTGGCCGTCGTGGTCGCTGTCGTCAATCTCCGGTGCCGCCACCGGCGCGATTCCGGCGTGACCGGCGCTTGCCGGTGGCAGCGGCACCGCCGCGGGGCGGCTGCCGGCAGCAGGATCAACGAAGGCCACCGGTGGCTGTTCGGACCGTTTGGCCTGGCCGCCGGTATTCCAGGGGACAGAGTCGATGAGGCCGCCGGCTGTCACCGGCGGCACCGGGGCGGGAGGTGTCGTGGAGCGGGAGGAGCCGGAACGGGGCCGGCCTCCGGTGCATTCCCAGGGGCAGCCTCGAGCAGGACCGGTTCCGTTCCTGGCTGTGAAGCGTCCGCAATCGCAGGGGCAGACGATGCGGCGCTGTCCTCCTCGTCGTCAGGATCATCGCGTACCGCGGCATCCTCGATGCTTCGGACCACGGTGCGTTCCCACAGGTGGTCATAGGTGCCGGTCTGCTCGTCGGCGGGCACCGGCTGATCCGGCGCCGCTTCCCGCTCCGGTGCCGCGCCCGGCTCCGGAGATCTGTCCGGTTCCCGGGCTGCGTCCGGGGTGGAGGATGTAAGGCGGGGCTCGGACGGAAAGTCCTCGTCCTCATCCAGCACACCGATGACCGTTTCGGCAGAGGCTCCGTGTTCGGTGGAGTGGTGGTCCGCAGCGGAACCGCCGAGGGCTCCCTCCGGCGCAGTCACGGACACCACCCGGACCTCCTGTTTCTGCACAGGCACCTGTTCGGGTTCGGGCTCCTGGCCGCGCTCCGGCTCCTGCTTTTGGTCCGGTTCAGGTGCAGGTTCAGGTGCAGCCGCAGCGCGGCGGCAACAGGCGTCTCCACCTCTGGCGCAGGGGTGACAGGCCCGGGCACGGAGGTGAGGGCAGCCGGCGCTGCGGGAGCTGCGTTCAGGCCCGTTGTGAGCGACTGCAGCAGGACAATCCCTTCGTGCAGGGGCAGTTCCCGGCCCTCCGGACCGCCGTTGGGAACGGTGATCCGGTATCCGTTAGCAGACGTCAGGCGCCGTTCCGTCCAGGTGGTTACATCCCGGCCGTGCAGCTCCAGCGGCCCGGTGGGCAGCTGCGCCGTCAGGTCGATGTCGCCCCGGAGGAAAACGTGCAGTGAGTCGTGGAAATCGACAATCCCGAACGAGGGGATCTGCGCCAGTGACACACCATAGCTGCTGGTGACGGCGTGGAGCAGTTCGTGGACTTCCGGTCCGGTTTCGAGCAGCTCCCACAGGGATCCGACCAGCTGGGCCGGCGTCTCCGGCCCGAGCAGGACGGCGGTGCGTGCCCGGACGATCCCGAGCCAGGTGCCGGGAACATAGTTATTTATTGACATCGCCGGCGTCCTTCCCTGCGTCATCATCCGTGGCATCACCTTCGGCACCGGTGTCGCCGCCGTCGGTGGGCGCCTCGAGGACCTGGGACCGCGGCAGCGTCACCTGGTCCTCCGCGTCGCTTCCCGGACGCGGGGCTGTGACGGCGACGCCGCCGTCGTTCATCACGTTCTTGGCGTCGACAATGATCACCGTGACGTTGTCCCTTCCGCCGTTGCGGAGGGCGGCCTGGATCAGCGCGTCCACGGCATCCTGCGGGTGGCCTACAGTGCTGAGGATCCGGAACATGTGTTCATCCGTGAGCTCGGCGTTCAGGCCGTCCGAGCAGACCAGGATCCGGTCGCCTTCCTCCACCGGCAGGAGCCAGTAATCGGCTTCGGTTTCGTCCCCGGTGCCAAGCGCCCGGGTCACCACGTGCCGGCGCGGGTGGACTGTGGCCTGTTCGGCGGTGATCTCGCCGGCGTCCACCAGTTCCTGGACTTCCGAGTGGTCCACGCTGACCTGGCCGAACTGGCCCTGGCTGAGCCGGTAGGTGCGGGAGTCACCGATGTTCATGACCAGCCAATAAGGCATGCCCATCTGCTCCACCACGACGACCCCGGAGAGTGTTGTTCCTGCGCGGGCGCCGGTGGCTTCACGGATGGCGGTGTCGGCCTGGACGAGGTACTGCTGGATGACGGCCGCGGTGACGCTTCGCTCGCCGGTGCCCAGCTGGGGCATTGACGCCAGGGTGCGGACACACATGCCGCTGGCAATCTCGCCGGCTTCGTGGCCGCCCATGCCGTCGGCCACGGCGAACACCGGATCGGAGGCGATGAAGGAGTCTTCGTTCAGTTCGCGGCGCAGGCCGCGGTCCGTTCCGTAGCCGTAGCTGAGGCTCAGCCCCGGATCGTGGTCTGCGGCAGCGGGGACACTGGCGGCTTGGGAGTTCATGCCTGTCCTAGGTGGAAGGAGCGGTCACCAAAATGAACAGTGGATCCCGGGCTGACAAAGGATGGGCACCCCCGGCTGGAGCGCGCGTGCGCAGGCCGTCGGGGGTGGTGATGGCGCTGCCGTTCGTGGAGTTCCGGTCAGTGACCCAGATGCCCGCGCCGTCCGTCAGGAGGTGGAGATGCGTCTTGGAGATGGAGCGGCCGGGATCGTCAACAGCCAGGAGCTGCGCCTGCTGTTCACCGGACTGTCCCACTGGGTTCCGGCCGACCAGGACGTTCCGGTCGAGCTGGAAGTCCCTGCCGTCGTCGAGCTTGATCCGCAGGACAGCCACCGGAGCCGCCTCACGGTATCCTCCGCGCATCTGGGTGCGGTCGTGGTCGTCGTCGGGGTGGGCTGCGCCGGCACCGTCGGCCGTCGCGAAAGCCGGCGGCTGCGCAGTGGCCGGCGGCTGCGCAGCGGCCGGCTGAACGGGCGCAGCCTGGGAAGCGTTCGGAGCGAACGACGGCGGGACGGCCTGCTGCTGCCCCGCACTGAAGGCGGGGGCAGCCGGGGGGTGCGGATTCGGGGCGGCGTACGGGGCCGGGCTTCCGGGCTGGCCTGCGGGCGGCTGCCACTGGTTGGGGTTCAGGGGCGCCTGGGCGTTGAGAACCGGTGCTGGCTGGCTGGCCGGTGCCGGCTGGTTGACGGGGGGCGGCAGCCGGGATGTGTCGGGCTGCCCCGCAGGAGCGCTGCCGGCGTTCGTCCGGGCTGCCCCGGCCACCGGAGATGCCACCTGCTGTACGGGCGGCAGGTCCAGCGGCGCGAAGCTGTAGGGTCCCTGGATCCCGCCCGTGGCAATGGGATTGCGGCCGCCCTTGACGTCGAAGACGAGGGTTTTCGCCGCGGAGTCATGCCAGCCCCGGAGCCTGCCGTCCTTGTCCCAGGTATTGGAGACAACCACCACAATGGCCCACGCGGCGCTGACGAGCAGCAGCGGCCCGAGAACGAAAAGCGCCACATCGAACCATCGGAAGATGACCACGAAGATGGCCACGACAACCGTCAACAGGATCCCGGCGCCGGTGACGAGCCCCCGCAGGAACACCCCTCCCGCGCCCGGGGCATAACCGTCGTTGTCCGCGCTGCGGATGCCCATCAGGCTGTTGCCGATGGTGTTTCCCGTGCGGCCCTCCATCCCCAGCAGGACAAACATGTACACGAGGGTCAGCCCGGTTCCGATGCCGCCGAAGAGCACCAGGGAGCCGGTGTCGTAGGTGATGAAGCCGCCGCTCTGGGTACGTGTTACACCAGCAAATCCGACGGCGAACGTCACCACCAGCACGGCCAGCGGAGCCAGCCAGTCCAGCACGGCGGCGCCCAGCCGCTTGCCCGCCGTCGCCGGAACAAGCTCAAGATTCACTGCCATGCCTTTGTTTCCCCCTTGGCCATGGACGGCCTGCCTTGTTCCGGAACCGGTTCCGGGCTGGACCCCTTGTACTACCGGGATAGTACCGGGAATCCCTGCGGTCTGCTCGGCGGCCCGCTCCAGCAGTGCTCGCTGGGCGTGGTCCACGTTGCGGACGTTGCGGGCCGCCCTGTTGGGCAGCGGCGCCCCGCACGAAGTGCAAAAAGTGGCCCCGGCGCGGATCAGCTGCTGGCAGCGCTGGCAGCGCTCGGAGTCTTGGGTCATGGTTCGGTGTGGTTCTTCCTGCCAGGGTTCCTGAGAACGGTGGAGTCATCTGGTTCTGCGGTGGGCCGGGGAACGCCGGACGTCGCCGCCGGACCGTTCTCCACCCTACCGTCGCCGCTGCCCGGGGCTTGGGAACCCGGTCCGGCTGCAGGGCCCTGGGGTGCAGGGTCCTGACGTGCCGGGCCCGGGGCTGCCGGGCCTTGGCCGCCCGGCCGCCTGCGCGAAGGCAGCCCCAGGCCGGCACCGCGCAGCCTGAGTGCGGCGCGCCCGTCTGCCAGCAGCGACCGCGGCGAGAACCTGGCCTGCTGGCGGCGCCAGAATCCGACCGTCCCGGTCATCTCCTTGAGCGAACCGTCCACAATGGCCCAGTACTCCTTGACCTCGTCCTCGCTCGGCTGCCCCGCGCCAAAGATTGAAGCGTCCGCGCGGTGGGCAAGCAGCGTGGTGGTGGTCCCGGATGTGGGGAACGCATCAGCCACGACGGCGGCGCTTTCGCGGCGCGTGGCCCGTGTGTCGATCCCGGCCCCCATGTCGGTGGCAAGGCTAAGGACCTCGTTCCACCCGCCGCCGACGCGCTGGGCGGGGTGGCCTTCCGTGAAACGCGATTTCCGGCGTCGGGATTTCAGCAGCGCGATCAGGAGCAGCGGCAGTGCCAGGATCGACAGCGGGATCAGGGCGATGCCCAGCGCGCTGAGCAGTGCACCCCAGAAGAGCCAGGGGTTGTTCTTTTTCTGGTCCGCGTCCAAGGCGTCCGGCGAGGAATCCGGCGGCACATCGGCCGGCTCCTGCGGCGGTGGCGGCGGCTGGAGCACCTGGGGCTTCGGCTTGGACTTGTTTTCCGGGTCCGGCGGGATCGGTACGTTGTCCTTGGGCGGGGTGGGATCGAAGCTGACCCAGCCCACCCGGTCGAACGCAACCTCCACCCACGCATGGACGTTCTTCCCGGTGATCTTGACTTCCCCGGCACCGTTCTCGGGGCTGGTCGGATCGGGGTAGAAGCCCATGACAACGCGGGAGGGGATGCCCAGGTGGCGGAGCATCAGGGACATGGCTACTGCATACTGCTCGTCGTCGCCCAGCATCTGCTTGGCCGTCAGGAGGTTCCGGATCCGCGATGAGCTGTGCCCGGAAACGCTGGGAAGCTGGCCCTCGCTGATCAGGCCGTTGCTGAAGGCACCGGTTTTCTGGAAGTGGGCCTCGATCTGGCGGACCCTGTCGATGGCGGTGGGCGCGTCGGCTGAGAGGTCATTCGCCTGGGAACCTACCACCGGCGGGACCTCCAGCGCTTCAGGCAACGTGACCTTGGCGAACTCGTACTGTGTCAGCTGCCCGTGCTCCAGCTTGACCGGGTCCGAGACCTGGACGCTGTAGGAGTCCCCTTTGGAGAGCCCCTTGGTGGTTACGGCCGTGTCCGTGCCGGAGTTGAAGTAAAGGCCGGAGGCCGCTGCCGACGCCGCCTGGTCGAAGCTCAGGCCGGTGGTCTTGCGTCCCCCGGGGACGAAGTAGCCCTCGTAGTCCTCGATGGTGATGTCCAGCGAATAGTCATTCGTGGGGACAACGCTGGAGGTGTCAGCGAGCGTGTTGATGGACTTGGTGTCCCCCACCTTGCTGAAGCTGCCGGACCCGTTCGGATCCATGTTGTAGTTGGTGCCGTTGAACGCATCCAGTGCGCCCAGACGGACCCGGCCGTCACGGGGCAGGCCCTTGACCACAAAGAGGGTGTCGTCCTTCTTGTCCTTGACCAGGGTCCGGAAGCTGGCCAGCGGAGTGATGTAGTCCTTGGGGTCGAACGGGGGAACCACGACGTTCCGGAGCACCTTGCGGTCATCGCTCGCCGTCACCAGTGGTGCGGCTACTGCGGTGATGGCCACGCTGGCTGCGATGACCGCCGCTGCGGTGCCCAGCCGGCGGAGCTTGGCACGCTGGGCGGTGGCTGCGTCGTTCTGGGGCCGGTTGACCGATACCTTCCGGGTGTCGTTGCGGCGGAGGGCGTCCCGGCGGAAGGTGGCCCAGGCGATCGCGATGACTGTCAGGGCGATGCCGCGTTCTACCGTCAGGAACGCTGCGTTGGTGCTGAAGGCGATGCCGGTGACGAAGAGGACCAGGACCGGCAGCAAGGGCCAGTAAGGGGTCTTGAGCCGCCAGACCAGGATCCCGGCCACCAGGGAAGTCAGCAGCGAGCTCAGGAAAGGGACGATCAGCACACCGCCGGCGGTGCCGACCGGGACGCCGACGGTCAGCATGTCCTTCCACGCGAACACCACGCCCAGCAGCAGTGTGCGCAGCGAATCGAGGCTGGGAACGAAGCCGGCAATGGCGGCGTCGGGGACGGCCAGGACAGTGCCCAGCACGAGGTAGGCCCCCAGGGTGATGGCCGTAGTGATCAGCAGCCCCAGCCGGAAATGCACGTTGGCTGCGGCGATGCCCAGGCCGAGGATAATGCCCCCGAGCCCGGAAATCAGGTAGTACGGGTCGCCGCCGAAACTCAGGCTGAAGCCGAGGACACCCAGGCCCAGCAGCACCGTCAGGGCACCGGCGTCGAGGATAAAGTGCCAGGCCGGCTGGCCGTCCGCGAACGCGGAGGGCTGCTGCGGCTTTGGCCGGGAGGCCCGGGGACGAAGGGGGGACGCGGAGCTCATGCTGCCGCCTTTCTCAGGACGATGGCGAGATCGGCCAGGTCGCCCAGGGTCAGCACGGTCAGGTCGGCGATGTTTGCCCTCGAGGGCGCCGCGCCGGTCTGCAGCCGGACGGCAAGGCTGCGGACACCGGGCGCCACGGATGCGGCGGCGGAGCGGAGCTGGGCGGGGGTGACGTTGCTGCCCACCACAAAGAAGACCACCGATGCGTTGGGCACTGTGTCGGCAAGCGAGCGGGCGAGGTCGACGGCGGTGCGGCGCATGGGCGCCCCGACAATACGCGTCATATCGTCCAGCATGTTGCGCCCGGTCTCGCAGCGCAGCGGCCCCTTCTGGGTCAGGACGTCCAGTTCGCGCTGTTCACGGATGGCCTGCCTGCCGATGGAGGCAGCCGCGGAGATGGCCATTTCGAACTCCTGTTCGGAGGCGTACTCATCCGTGTTGATGGACAGGGAAATGGCCAGGTGCGCGCGGCGGGTTTCTTCGAACTGGCGGACCATCAGCTTGTTCGTCCGTGCCGTGGTCTTCCAGTGGATGTGCCGCCTGTCATCGCCCGGGACGTAGTCCCGCAGGGCATGGAAGGAAACGTCCGCGCTGGAAAGGTCCGTGGTGGGCATTCCTTCAAGGTCCCGGATGAAGCCTGCGGCGGAACCGGCCAGGGCAACAGTTTTGGGGTGGACGAAGAGGTCCTCGGGTTCGGTCCAGAGCACCTGGCGCCGGAGCAGGTGCAATGGATCTGCCCGGACTGAGCGCACCGGACCCACCACAATGACGGCGCGGCGGGCGGTGGGAATGGTGAAGAGGTCCTCATGTACCTGTTGCGGCTTCATCCTGGGAAGGTGGAAGACGGCCGTCGCTGCGCCGACGGGAAGCTCCAGGGCCGCCGGAAGCAGCGGCCGGGCGGAGGTGTTGGAGACGGCGATGCTGCCTACGGCGTTGTCCCCCACCGCCACGCGGGTCCTGGCGAGGTCAAGGACAACGCCGTAGGAGGAACGGCCGAGGATGAAGCCGACAGCGATCACGAAGAGGACGAAGGCAGCGATCGCAGCGGCCTTGGCTTCCTGCCAGCCGAACGCCTGGCCCGTTGCCCAGAGCAGGATGGATGCGGCCAGGACGGACCAGCCCAGGACGCTCACCACGGACAGTACCGGCCACGCGTAGCGGAGCCACAGGCCACGGACCTTCGACCATGCCGGTGCCAGGGCGAGTGCAGCGGTGTTGGTTGCCTCGGACCAGACAGCCGAGGGGTGCAGCCGTGTGGGGCGGCCGTCCTGGTGGAAAGGTTGCCGGAGACGTTCAGCAAGCCGGTTCAACGGAGTGCTGCTGGACATAGATAAGCCTTCGTTCGCGCTGGGTGGGAGTATGGCGGTGCGGTGTTTGTCCTTGCGCGGTGGTGTCCGCGCACAGGGACGGTCAGGCGTTGGCGCGCTGCTGCGGGGCAGCGACGTCGGAGAGCACCCGGGCGAGGACCGCTTCGGGGGTGGCACCGGAGAACTCTGCCTCGGGGTCCATGACGAAACGGTGGGTCCAGACGACGGTGGCGAGTTCCTTGACGTCGTCCGGCAGGACGAAGTTGCGCCCCTGTGCCGCGGCCCAGACCTTCGCCGCACGGACCATGGCAATGGCACCACGAACGGAGACGCCCAGCCGGCTTTCGGGCGCGTTGCGGGTCTCCTCGCACAGCCGGGAGATGTATTCCAGGACAGCGGTGTCGACGTGCACCGTGGCCGCGAGGTCAGCCATGTCGGCCACTGCCTGTGTGGTGATGACCGCCGTGAGTTCCTTCGAACGGTCCTTGAGGTTGGAGCCGCCCAGCAGCTGGACCGTGGAGGCATGGTCCGGGTAGCCGATGGAGGTTTTGATCAGGAACCGGTCCAGTTGCGCCTCCGGCAGGCGGTACGTACCGGCCTGTTCGATCGGGTTCTGCGTGGCCATGACCATAAACGGCCGGCCGGCCTCGTACGTCACACCGTCCACGGTGACGCGGGACTCCTCCATGACCTCCAGCAGCGCCGACTGGGTTTTGGGTGAGGCTCGGTTGATTTCGTCGGCCAGGACGATGTTGTTGAAGATCGGGCCCTTGTGGAACTCGAACTTCTGCGTCTTCTGGTCATAGATGGTCACGCCGGTGACGTCCGACGGAAGGAGGTCGGGGGTGAACTGGATGCGGTTGTTGGAGCCTTGGACGGTGGCTGCCATGGCACGGGCCAGCATGGTCTTGCCTGTGCCCGGCGCATCCTCGAAGAGCACGTGGCCTTCAGCGAGCATTGCCGTGAAGGTCAGCCTGATGACGTGTTCCTTGCCAAGGACCGCCTGCCCAACGTTGGCAACGAGCTTCTCGAAGGTGCCTGCAAACCATTCGGCCTGCTCAGTTGTCATGGTCATGAAAGTGTTTCCTTTGTCTTGGTCCGGGGTGGGCCGGGCCCGGAGAATCCGGACCCGGCAAATGCTGAGGTGGTAACTGGCTAGCGGTTGGGCATCCCGTTGGGCGGTTTGCAGCCGATGTTGGTGGTGTCGCAGCGGACCCAGTTCCCGGCCGCCATGCCTGTGGTCAGGTGGTACCAGATGCCGGACGGGTTGTTCGATGACTGGTACCACACCTGGTACCGGTCCGACTCTCCGGAAGCTCCGGCATTAAGCCACTTGCCTTCGCCGACGCACGACGACGGGTTCCCGTCGCGGAAACTGTCGGTGCCCTTGCGGGGTTCCGTGCAGCTGCGTACCGGAGTGGCCGTCACCGTCCAGGACGTGGGCTGCGGCGGAGGCGGCTCAGCACCGCTTCGGGACGTATCCTTCCCGATCCGGCCGGGCTGGTTGGCGCTGACGGCCCGTACCCTGAGTTCCACCGTCTCGCTGTAGCCGACCGTCTTGGAGAACGACCGCTGGGTGGTCTCCTGCCAGCCACCGCCGTCCACGCTGTACTGGTACCCGGTGACTGCCCGGCCGTTGCCGTTGGGCTGGTTCCAGGTCCACGACACAGTCTCGTCGCCCACACCGCTGCTCTTGCTGCCCGTGACAGTCGGTGCAAAGGCGAGGCCATACGGATTGACACTGTTGGAGGCCGGGCTGGCGTCTCCGGCGGTGGTGCTGCGCGAAGAGACTGCCCAGACAACCACTGCTGTGTCGGTGCCGTTGGCCGCCGCAACCACAGCGCCTCCGGCGGGGATGTTTCCGCTGCCGCCGCCGGAGGTCAGGCTGTACTTGTACGTGATCTCAGTGGCTGCCGACCCGTTGCGCTGGGCATCGCCCAGCGGAGTGAACCTGACGTCGATCTTGCCGCCGTCACCGCCGGTGTCCACCAGGGTTACTTGCGGTTGGCTGACCATGCCCGGCTTTCCCACAGCCCGGACGGCCGCGGACTGGGCGCTGGTGCCGGAGGTGCCCGCCTTGTTGGTGGCCGAGACGGTGAACGTGTAGCCCGCTTCGGAGTTGTCCACCGTGACGTTCTGCGTCGTGGCACCGGCAACCGGCTGGGTTGCCACCACGGCGCCGCCCCGCAGGGTGGTCAGGGTGTAGGAGGAGACGGCGTCGCCGTTGTTGTCCGGCGCCGCCCAGCTGACCTTCAACTGGCTTTGGGAACCCACGGCTCCTGCTTGTGAGGCTGTGGGGGCTCCCGGTGTTGCCGGCACACCGGCGGGGATTTCGGCCGCTGAGTAGGCACTCCACTCGGACGGGTCCTTGGCATCGTTCCGGGCGAGGACCCGGACCTTGTAGGACACACCGTTCTGCAGTCCCTTCCACACGTAGCTGACCGCTGTCAGGTTCTGGATCTGGGCGTTCTGTCCCGGCGGCGCAGGAGAGATCTCCAGGTCGTAGGACTTTACGGGCGAGCCCTTGCTGGCAGGAGCGACCCAGGTGACGGTGAGCTGTTTGTCGCCGAATTTGAGGCCGGGGGCCAGCGGGGTGTCGGGTTTCACGTCAGGGCGCACCTCTGCCGAGGCAGGTGATCGGTCCGACTCGCCGAACTCGTTGGTGGCCGTCACCTCGAAGGTGTACTTGGTGTTGTTGACCAGCCCGTTCAGGGTGCAGGTGTTGGCCGGGCAATCCTGTCGGAAGCCGGCACCGTACACCGTGTATTTGGTGATCGGTGCACCACGGTCAGCCGGGGCCGACCAGTTCAGCAGGGCTGTCTGGTCGCCGACGCTCTGGGCCTGCGGCGTGGTGGGGGCCAGCGGTTTGTCCTTGACGGTGAGCCGGATGCGGGCCGTGGCCTGCCGTGAGGCTTCCCCGGTCTTGTCCGCCACCGTGTAGGAGACCACCATGGACCCGGAGAAGCCGGGCGCCGGCGTTACCAGCACCGAGTCGCCGGAAACCTCCACATTGCCGCTGCCGGTCT
The DNA here is from genome assembly GCA_963807805.1 of uncultured Actinomycetota bacterium. GTDB lineage: Bacteria > Actinomycetota > Actinomycetes > Actinomycetales > Micrococcaceae > Arthrobacter. Next base: position 208,200 of record CAWECX010000008.1, read on the forward strand.
CGGCGGCGGCGGCCACAATTTTCAGGGCAGTTTCAGGGAACGGGTTTGAATCGTTGGCGAGGACCTTCACGGCCACCTGCTTGCCAGCCGCAGCGCTGGGCTCGAGGTCATCGTTGGCAACCGGCTTGGGCCGGTTGGAGGCAATGACAGCCAGCTGGTACGTGGCGGTGGACTCCAGGCCGCGGGAGTCCTTGGCTTTGACCTGGACTGCACCGGCCGTGCCCGTGGCGGTGGCACCGTCAACGGAGGTTTTGAGGACCTTGCCGTCAATCCGCGCGTTGAAGCCGGCCGGGCTGTTGCCCACCAGTTCGTACTTCATGTTGTCGGCGTCGTCCCGGTCCGGGTCAGAGGTCAACCGGCTCAGGTCCAATTCCGCGGATTCTCCCTTGGGGACCTCGATGTTCGCTCCCAGCAGGGTGGGCGCGTTGTTCCGGTTGGGATCCGGCAGGACCTTGGTACGGATGCTGAGGGTTGACTTCAGGCCCTCGGGATCGTCCGGCCCCGTGCCGTCGGTGACTTCGAAGCTCAGCGAACCCGGCCCGACGTAGTCGGCGCCCGCGGTGTAGCGCAGCGACGTGGCACTGCCTGCCGTGGGGTCGCCGCCGTCCGCCCCGATGAGCTTGATCCGGTCGGTCTGGGTCAGACGCGGCGAACGGCCGTCGCGGACCCTGACCCATTCGTTCAGGTCCACGTTGACGGACTGGCCGGCGATGACCTCGATGACCTCGTCCTTCGCGAGGGTCGGAACCTGCTGGCCGATGCCCGGCACCCAGATGATGGCCGTGGATTTCTGGCCGTCGACGTCCTCGACGTTGTATGGGATGAGCTGTGGCTGTTCGGTCAGGTCAACGATCATGGTGCCGTCGGCGCCGGGACGTGCCGTGGCCGCCTCCGTGCTGATCTTGAGGTTCTCACCCACGCCGTCGGGGTCTTCGTCGTTCTTGAGCACGGGCACATCCACGGCGGTTTTGCCCATGGTCTGGGCAGAGGTGACGCGGTCGTCGCGGGCGACGGGAGCCTGCAATGGAACGTCGTTGTCCACCACCACGCGGATGGTGGCCTGGGCGCTGGCGTCACGGTCGTCGGCAATGGTGTACCGCACATTGACGGTGCCTGCTGCCTGCGGAGCCATCAGGAGAATGCGCCCGCTGGTCTTGCTGACGGTGGCCTGGAGAGCACTGTCAGCTTCGATGCCGTCGGTCAGGATCCGGATCAGGTCGCCATCGGGATCGGTGTCATTGCCGGTGGCGTCGACGGCGATCTGGCGGCCGGGCCGGACCTTGACTTCGTCATCGACCGGGGTGGGGTTCTGGTTGGTCTCTCCCCGCGGGGCGATTCCCACTGTAACTGTTCCGGTGTTGACGGCGCCCTGGCGGTCAACCACTTTGTAGCGGAAGGTGTCGGTTCCCGCGCCGTCGCCGGCGGCAGTGAAATCGATGAAGTTGCTGCCCACCGTGGCGGTTCCCATGGCCGGGGTACTGTCGATGCCGGTCAGCTGGACGGAATCGCCGTCGGGGTCGATGCCGTCGAGCGGAACCGGGATACGTACCGTACCGGCTGCCACCACGCGGGCGGTCAGGTTCGGCGGCTGGGGCCGGGAGTTCTCGGACCCCTCCAGCGGGAGGATGTGGATGGTCACAGCCGCGGCGCTCTTCTGCCCCTGGGGGTCCACGGCGTTGTAGATGGCCCGGACCGTTTTAGGCTGCGGACCGGCGATGAAGCGCAACGTGTTTTCGGAGACGAAACTCTTGCCGTCCAACTCGTCAACGCCTTGCGGGAGCACAGGGTCCACGGTCAGCTTTTCGCCTTGCGGATGGGTGTCGTTGTCCAGGACGGGAATGGTCACGACGTCGTTGACGCGGACGTTCACCTCGTCCGGTTTGGGCTGCGGGGCCTCGACGACGGCGGGCGCCGGCACCGGGACTACAGAGACGCTGCCGGTGGCCGACTTCCGCCCGTTGGACATGGTGTATTCGAACAGGAACGGGTCCTTGGTTCCCAGGACGTCGGTGATCCGCAGGACGCTGTGGTTGATGACGCTGACCGAGGCGGTGATGTTTTCCGGGAGCTTCACCGACTGCAGGACCAGCACTCCGCCCGAGGGGTCGGAGTCGTTGGCCAGGGGGTCAAGGAGCACGCTGCCGCCGGTCGGCATCAACGCAACATCGTGGACAGCCACGGGGTCGCCGGCGTCCTTGCCGGATTCGACGTCAACGCGGATCAGTCCCTGGCTGCTTTGCGGGCCGTTGCTGGCAATGTAGGTCAGGTATACCGGACCGGGGGTGGTGCTCTTGAAGGTGAAGGTGCCGCCGTCCGTCACGGGACCGAGATCCGCCGGGCCGTTGGCTTCGACCTGGGCCAGGCGCAGGGCACCACCGTTGGGGTCGACGTCGTTCTTCAGCGGAGCGATCACCAGGTCCTGTCCTACGACGGCGGTGACGTGGTCCGCATTGACCACGGGGGCCAGGGCACCCGGCGGCTGGACGTTGATGACAACCTTCCCGGTGACGGTGGTACGGCCGTCCCAGATGGTCACTTCCACGTTCTTCTTGCCGGCTGTCGCGCCGGAGTCCTGGAACGTCAGCAGCCCGTCCCGGCGTACCTTGACCTGGTCCTGGTCGTTGTCAGCCTTGGCATCCATCAGCACGAGGTCGTCGCCGTCGGGATCGATCCAGTCCGTGAGGATATTCTGGCTGACCGTCTTGCCCTGTTCCACCAGCATCGTCGTGGAATCGCTGCCGCGCTTGAACTGCGGCTGCCGGTTTTCATCGGGTCCCACAACATTGAGCGTGACCTGGCCGCCGGCGGACAGCCCCCGCCCGTCGGAGGCGTTGTAGTCGAAGGTTTCGGTACCCGGCTGGGTATCGGCGGGCACGGAGATCTGGAAGGCGGTACCGCCGTAGATGCTTTCAAGGTTTCCGGATTTCGGGCCAGATCCGCCGACTGCCGCGGTCAGGACGTCGCCGTCGGGGTCGGAGTCGTTGTCCAGGACGCTAAGGACGGTGGTCCGGCCGGGGCGGACGCCCACGGCATCAGGTTTGGTTTCCGGCGGCCGGTTCGGTTTGGTGCGGTCCGGCAGGACGTTGATGGTGTTGTTGTCGGCCGATTCCTGGTCCTGTTCGTCCGATTCGTTTTTCGGCGGGACGACGTCGTCCCAGTTGTTGACCAGCTGCATGTTCTGGTTCACCAACCACACATTCCCCGAGTTCACATCATTGAGGACCACCAGATCCCGGTTCACCCGGAAAACATACGACGGCGACGCACTCGCCTTCGGAACATCAACGTTCTTATCATCACCATCACTGACACAATCACGGACATACTTATTCGCCCCCGACCACGCCGCATGCACACACCCACCCAACTGCACAGGAGCAGCCGGCACACCCTCACCATCAAAGGTCACCGTCTTCGCCGTCGACCCATCCAACGGCTGCTTCAACAACGCCTTCGGCGTCGACATCGCCACAAAATCACTGCCCGGACCACCCTGCTGCAACTTCGCATCCCGCGCATCAGCCAACTGCAACCGCCTACCACCAGGCAAAAACAGGTTCCCCGCAGCAGCATCCAACACCACCGGCCGATCCCCCACCACAGCCAGCTGAAGATCCCCCGACCCCTTCAACTCACCCCACGTACTGGACTCCGACGACACCACCTCACCATTGGCATCCACCGCCGTCACCGTCACCACACCAGACTTCGGATCCGCAGAATAAATCCGGTCATCAGCACCCACCGCCGACACCAGACCCTCAGACCCCACCATCACCGGCTCAACAGCTTCCTCATCAAAACCATTAACCGTCGACGGCGAAACCGCCCACACCTTCCCCGACGCCGGATCAGTCACCGAAATAACCCCGGCACCAAAACTCACATCCGCCGCACCCGGCAACTGCTTATCCCCACCCAAACGCATATTCGCCGGCGACACCTGATTCAACGTCGAACCAGCCTCATCATCAACAAACACATCCCCGGCATGCTGCAAAATATCAAACGTCGTCGACGCCGGCGTCACCGCACCATCCAACACACGAGACGGATAATTCAACCGCCCCACAGCATTCTTCGACTTCGAAACAACCCACACACCACCATCGTTCAACTCCACCTCAGTAGTCTTGAACCCCGGATACAACACAGCACCCGTCACCAAAACCACCCCGGCAACACCAAACGCAACACCCGACATGAGCCGTTTGCGGCGGGCGGTGAATTGGTGATGGCGCTTTTTCAGCCCAAGCTTCCCCAGCAGAGTTGTCACAGCGTTACTTTTCCCTCAATTGTGTGGCGGCCCCCAGGCCCTCCTGTCCAGAGACCCGGTATCCGGCTCTCTGTTCCCGCGCTAGCCTACCCAACGCATGCACAGGCCGCGATGGGGAGGCCTCCCCCACGGCCTGACCTGCGGTTCCTTCCGCCATGCGGCTCAACATGGCGGCACTCCCGAGTTTCCGGGCTCCCCCAGGGTGGTTGCCCCTGCAACGACGTAGCGGCCGACGTTGCTGGCAGAGCCCGCCTCGATCCGGTACCAGTTCCGGATGGGGTTGGGGGTCCAGTGGTCGCTTTGGACGATGTAGCAGCGCACGATCAGGTTGTGGTTGTCGGCGACATAGAGCCACGGCGGGCGGTGCGCGTTGATGCCGTCGCAGTCGTAGTAGGGATCCGGCCGGTAGTTCGCCCCGCCCAGGGTGTACGTACAGGACCGGACAAACTTCGGGTCTGCGGAGCTGAGCCGGGTGTTCCATTCGCCGCGCTTGCCGGAGGTGGCGGTAGCGCTGACCTGCGCGCTGCCGGTGCCCACGGAGTTGAAGGTCTGCACGGTGATGGTGCGTGACTGTTCCCATCCGCCGGTGTTGATGGTGCGGCTGCCGGACGGTGCAACGCTCTCCCATCCGCCGCCGCTGATGAGGATGCGGGTCTGCGCGACGTCGTTGGTGGACGTCGACGGTGAGGACCAGGTGAGGGTGACGGTCTGGTCGTTCAGGCTACCGTTGCGTCCGCTGGCCGCCGGGGTGCCCGGTGAACCGTAGGGGGTGGCGGTTGCCCGGGCACTGGCGTCGGAGCTGGGAGCGACGCTGGAGTTCGCAACCACCGTGATGCTCACGGGGGCGCCGTTGGCGAAGCCGCCCACCCGCTGGCCCGGAACGACCGGTCCGGAGGCTCCGTTGCTGGCGTTGTAGGTGTAGCTGACCTCTTCCTTGGCTGACCCGTTGCGTTCGGCGGCGGTGAGCTCCTTGAAACTGATGGTCAGCTGTTTCCCTGCGCCATCGGTGTTGGCCGGGGTGGCACTGACGCCGGAAACGGTGCCGAGTTTGCCCGTGGCGCGCCGCGGGGCTGACTCGCGGCTCACAGGCCCCCTGCCGGCTTTGTTCTCGGCCTGGACGGTGAAGCTGTAGGCCGTTTCCGAGTTGTCGGCCGTGAACGTCGCCGTCCGGACGGTCCCCTGTATGGTCTGGGTCTGCGGCGTACGCCCGCCACCGGTCATGGTGACGTAGTAGTTCCGGATGGGGTCGCCGTTGGTGTCAGGTTCGTTCCAGCTGACTTTGAGCTGGTTTTGCGTCCCCACCGAGGATGCGACCGCAGTGCTGGGGGCGCCCGGTGCGGCAGGGATGCCTGCCGGGTTGTCCTCCGTGGAGTATGTGCCCCAGTCCGACGGGCCCAGCTCATTGACGGCCTGGGCCCGGACCTTGTATTTGACGCCGTTGGTCAGTCCGGGCCAGGTGTAGTTCAGGCCGGCCACGTCGTTCTTGACGGCAATGCCGTTTGCCGGCGGCGGTGAGATCTCGAGGTTGTAGTGCTTGACGGCGGAGCCCTCGGTCTTGGCGGCGGGCCAGTTGATGACCATGTTCCTGTCCCCGGCCTTGACCTCCGGCGCTTCTGGCGGGGAAGGCTTCTCGTCAGGTCGGATTTCATTGGACTGCATGGACGCCGACGACGTTCCCACCTCGTTCGTGGCGGTGACCGTGAAGACATACTTGACGTCATTGGTCAGCCCGGACAGCGTGCACGTGGTGGTGGGGCATTTCTGTTCGAACCCGTTGTTGGACCGTACGGTGTACTCCGTGATGGGTGAGCCGTTGTCCGACTGCGGGGCCCATTTGAGCACGGCTGTCCTGCTCCTGACATCCGTGGCCGAGGGGGCGGAGGGCGCATCCGGAACGTCGCGGACCGTGAGCCGGATGCGGCCTGCGGCCTGCCGGGAGACGTCCCCGGTCTTGTCCACCACGGTGTAGCGGACAACCATGACGCCCTTGGAACCGGGTGCCGGGGTGACAGTGACCGAATCGCCGGCGAACGTCGGCTGGCCGGCAGCGGATCCGGTTTCCACCGTGGCGGCGACGATTTTGAGCGCTGTGTCGTTGAACGGGTTGACGTCGTTGCCCAGGACGTTGACGGTCTCGGTCTTGCCGGCGTTTGCTTTGTCCACGACGTCGTCGTTGGCTACCGGCATGGGCCGGTTGGAGGCCACGTGGCGCGCCGAGATGGTGGCCTTGACGGCGGGTGAACGCCCGTCGGTGACCCGCACGGGGATGTTTCCTGTGAAGCCCGCCGGGATGGAGTTCTCGGCGCTGACCTTCAGCGTGGTCCCGTCAAGGTTTGCCGAGAAGCCCACGGGGAGTTCGCCGTCGAGCTCAAACGTGAGGCTGTCCTTGTCCTGTTCGTCGACGTCTGCGGCCAGGGGGCGCAGGTCCAGGGACGCGGTTTCCGCCTTCGGGACGTCCAGGGACGCCCCGCTGAAAACGGGGGGATGGTTGGCGTTGGGGTCGGGGATGACCCGGGTCATGATCACCAGGGTGGCCTTCAGGCCATCCGGATCCTCGGGGCCGGTGCCGTCGGTCACTTCGAAGGTCACCGACCCGGGTCCGACGTAGTCGGCGTTGGCAGCGTACCGGAGCCCGGTACCGTCACCGGTGATCACGTTTTCCGGGGATGCGCCGCGGACCTTCACCGCTTCAGCCACGGTGATCCGGGGCCGTTTACCTTCCCGGACACGGACGTAGTCGTTGAGGTCAAGGGTGATTTCCTTGCCCGCCATCACTTCCACAACCTCTGTCCTTGCCAGCGTGGGGTACTGGGCGCCCTGGCCCGGAATCCACATCACGGCGGTCGAGGAGAGCCCGTCGGCGTCCGTGACTGTGTAGGGGATGATCTGGTCATCCGGCGTCAGTGTGACCACGACATTGCCCGAGCCGCCGTCGCGGGCGTTGGGATTTGCGTCCGGCAGGGTGATCTTCAGTTCCTCGGCGACGCCGTCGGGGTCGGAGTCGTTCTTCAGGACCGGAACGTCAACGGCTGTCTTTCCCAGTGTCTCGGACAGGGTAACCCTGTCATCCTTGGCGATGGGGCGCTTGAGTTCAGCCTCCGGGCTGACCCTGATGCGGATGACGGCGCTGCCCTGGGCTTCCTTGTCGTCCTGGATCTGGTAGCGGATGCTCTCGTTGCCGGCCACTTCCGGCGCCTTGAAGCGGACCTTGGACGTCTCCGTGGCTTCGACCTGGAGTTCCGGTTTGGCTTCGAAGGAGTTCGAGAGGAGTGAGATCGGGTCGCCGTCGGGATCGGAGTCATTGGAGAGCGCTTCGACGGCGACATTCCTGCCGGGGCGGACGTCCACGGCGTCGTCCACGGCGATCGGCTTCTGGTTGTTCGGTTCCGGCGGGGCAATGCCCACCACTACGGTTCCGGTGTTCTCCGCACCGATCCGGTCACGGACGCGGTAGGTGAAGGTGTCGGTTCCCTTGGCATCGCCGGCTGCCGTGAACTCGAGATAGCCGTCGCGGACGACGGCGGTGCCCATGGCTGCGGCCTTGTCGATTCCGATCAGCTGCACGGAGTCGCCGTTGGCGTCGATGCCTTCCAGCGGGACGGGGATCTTCACCGTCATGCCGGCGACGGCGCGGGCGGTCAGGTTGCGTGGCTCCGGGCGGGAGTTCCGTGCGTCGTCCCGGGCCTGGATGCGGATGGTGACCTGCTGCGAATCCATCTGGCCGGATTGGTTTTGCACCTTGTAGATGGCGTAGACGGTCTTCGGGGCTTCCCCAGCGATGAAACGCAGCGAATCCCCGGCAAAGAACGTCCGGCCGTCTGCCTCGTCCGGCTGTTGGGCCAGTTCGGGCACCAGGGTCAGTTTGCCGCCGCTGGGATCGGTGTCGTTATCCAGTACGGGGATGGTCACCACGTCACCGGCCCGGACTGTGGCCTCGTCCGGTTTGGCTTGAGGCGCCTGGAGTTTCGTGGGGGCAGGAACCATCAGGACAGCCACTTCCCCCACGGCCGAGGCGTGTCCGTTGGAGATGGTGTACTTCAAGGTGAGCTGGCCCTGGGCACGGATGTCGGTGATCCGGACCACCGAGTGGTCGAGGACCGCAACACTGACCGGAAGTTCGGAGTCCGCCGTTACGGACTGGACCACCAGCACGCCGCCGGCAGGATCGGAGTCATTGCCCAGGACATCCACCAGGACGTTTCCTCCGGTGGGCAGGAGCGCGATGTCGCGGACAGCGACCGGCGCCCCCTCACTGGTGCCGGGGACGACGTCGACCCGCACCAGCTGCTGGGCGCTGGCGGGACCGTTCGTGACCAGGTAGGTCACGTAGTGGGCGCCCAGGGAACTGGAGTTGAAGGTAAGGGTCTGCTGGTCCGCGCCAATGGTGGCGGAGGACAGCTCGTCAGTGGTGGCCTGGGCCAGGCGGAGCGAGCCGCCCTGCGGATCGACGTCGTTCTTCAGCGGAGCGATCACGGTATCCGCGCCGGCAACGGCAATGACGTGGTCCGCGTTGGCAATGGGCGGGATGGCACCGGGGGACCTGACGTCCACGGTGATCCTGCCTTCCGTAGTCAACGTGCCGTCGGAAATCCCCACGGTGAGGACCTTGCGGCCCGGCGACGTGCCCGAGTCCTGCAATGTCAGGAGGCCGTCAGGGCGGATGCGGGCCTGGTCCAGCGGATCGGTGCTGGCCACCGAAACGGCGAAGAGGTCGTCGCCGTCGGGGTCTATCCAGTTCGGCAGGATGTTCTGGCTGACCGATTTTCCCTGCTGGACCACAAGGGCGGTATCGCGGTTGGGTTTTTGCTGCGGCGCCGAGTTTTCGTCCTGCGGCACAACCCGCAGCGCCACGTTGGCAGTGCCGGCGAGGCCGCGGCCGTCGTCCACCGTGTACTGGAAGGAATCTGTTCCGGTTTTCTCCGCCGGGACCGCAATCTGGAAGCCGCTGTCCACGTAGATGGAGGACAGGGTCCCCGATTTCACCTCACCCGGCGGGCGGAGGGTCAAAATGTCGCCGTCGGGGTCGGAGTCGTTGTCCAGGACCGGCAGGACAGTGGTTTTGCCGGCGCGGACGCCGAACGAATCAGGGTTCGCCACCGGAGCGCTGTTGGGTTTACTGCGGTCCGGAAGGACTGTCTGCTGGACCTCGTCCGCCGAGTCCTTGTCGGCGTCGTCAGAGGTTTCCTTGGGCGGGATGACCTCGTCCCAGTTGTTGACCAGCTGCATGTTCTGGTTCACCAACCACACATTCCCCGAGTTCACATCATTGAGGACCACCAGATCCCGGTTCACCCGGAAAACATACGACGGCGACGCACTCGCCTTCGGAACATCAACGTTCTTATCATCACCATCATTGACACAATCACGGACATACTTATTCGCCCCCGACCACGCCGCATGCACACACCCACCCAACTGCACAGGAGCAGCCGGCACACCCTCACCATCAAAGGTCACCGTCTTCGCCGTCGACCCATCCAACGGCTGCTTCAACAACGCCTTCTGCGTCGCAATCGCCACAAAATCACTGCCCGGACCACCCTGCTGCAACTTCGCATCCCGCGCATCAGCCAACTGCAACCGCCTACCACCAGGCAAAAACAGGTTCCCCGCCGCAGCATCCAACACCACCGGCCGATCCCCCACCACAGCAAGCTGAAGATCCCCCGACCCCTTCAACTCACCCCACGTACTGGACTCCGACGACACCACCTCACCATTGGCATCCACCGCCGTCACCGTCACCACACCAGACTTCGGATCCGCAGAATAAATCCGGTCATCAGCACCCACCGCCGACACCAGACCCTCAGACCCCACCATCACCGGCTCAACAGCTTCCTCATCAAAACCATTAACCGTCGACGGCGAAACCGCCCACACCTTCCCCGACGCCGGATCAGTCACCGAAATAACCCCGGCACCAAAACTCACATCCGCCGCACCCGGCAACTGCTTATCCCCACCCAAACGCATATTCGCCGGCGACACCTGATTCAACGTCGAACCAGCCTCATCATCAACAAACACATCCCCGGCATGCTGCAAAATATCAAACGTCGTCGACGCCGGCGTCACCGCACCATCCAACACACGAGACGGATAATTCAACCGCCCCACAGCATTCTTCGACTTCGAAACAACCCACACACCACCATCGTTCAACTCCACCTCAGTAGTCTTGAACCCCGGATACAACACAGCACCCGTCACCAAAACCACCCCGGCAACACCAAACGCAACACCCGTGAACCACCGGGGCCGGCGCAGGCGCGGTCCCGCTGACGTTGATGCGTTTGAGCGCGCGCGTCGGCGAAAATTCAAAGTTGGTTCCCCCAGGTAAGCTCCGGCATGGCCGGACTCCGGACAGCGACAGCCGGGCTGTCACGACTATATCGTGATTAGCCATCAAGTGGATAAATCGTTGCGGACCTTTTCGGTCAGTCCAGGATGAGGCCCTTGCCCAGTCCCCGGGTCAGCCTGACGGGATGGATTTCACCGAAGCCACGGACGTTCTCTGCTGGCTGCGGTATCAGGACAAAACGTTCGTCCTGCTCAAGCGCCGAGGCAGTCATCGAGTCGACGAGCACCGTTCCCGGGTCGGCAAGTGAAGTAAGCCGGGCAGCGAGGTTGACGGTGGGGCCATAGATGTCGCCCAACCGGGAGAGGATCCGGCCCCAGACCATGGCCACCCGGGCTTCGGGCAGGATTTCGTCTTCAGTGAATGCCTGCGCAAGGGCAAGGGAGATCTCCGCGCCGGCAGCCGGGGTTTCCGCGATGTACAGGACTTCGTCGCCGACGGTCTTGACCAGCCGTCCGCCGCCGACAGAGATGATTTCTGCGCATTTGTTCTCGAAGCGCTGGACCAGCCTGGCCAGCGTTTTTTCGTTCATCCGCCGTGACAGGCTGGTGTAGGACACCAGGTCTGCGAATCCCACCGCACGCGCCAGGGGCAGCGGAGCGTCATCCTCGTCCCCCTCGCGGCCTTCTTCGCTGGCCTGGAGGCCGGCCTCGGCACGGACCGCCAGGCGCTGGACGCCGGCGTTCAACTGCCGCTTCCAGCTGTAAACGAGCATCTCCTCAAGGGCGTCCACCAAGGCGGGAAGTTCGTTGACCAGCCGCTTGCGGGCCACCGCGTCAGTGACACCCTGCTCGTGGACCATGTCCTCCACCAGGGCCTCGATCTGCCAGACCACCATGCGGTCAGTCATCTGGCCGATGGCGCGCGTCACCGAGATGGCCGCTTCTTCCGTCAGTTTTCCGCCGCGCACCAGGTCCACCACCGTGGAGAGGGCAGCCTGGTCCCGTTCGGTGAACGCAACGTCCTCGTCACCGAAGTTCGGGAAATCCGAGGGCACGCCACAGCTTGCGCGCGGACAGGAGGGACAGTCCTGCGCCGGCAGCGACTTCGCGCCGCCTCAGCTTGCGTTCGCCGCCCAGCAGCCGAGCTTCCAGGGCTTTCGCGGCCAGCCGTTCCGCTGACATGGTCCCGGTGGCCGGATGTGCAGAAGCCGGGTGCGTGGCGGGATCAGGGACAGCCGGCTGCGTGAGCGGCAGTTCCAGGGTGGCTGGATGGACAGCTGAGGGCCCGGTGCCGTCGCCGGGGGCACCATGCTCTTGCCGGTCCTCATGATTCATCTCTTCCACCTTCTCTCAGCGTCCATGGCCCGGACGGGCCGTCCAGCGGCCCGTCCGACTCGGAATCCTCGTCCTGCGGCAGCTCATCGATCGCTTCCAGGATGAAATCCCGGAACCGCGCTGCTTCCGGAACATCCATCAGGGTGACAGCACCCTGGTACCCGGTCTCCAAGGATATATTCCCTGAGCGCAATACCCGTTGCACGCACCGACTGGCTGGACTGCCAGGTTGCGGACCGCCGCCAGGAGCACCTGCTGGTCCCGCCGCGTCAACATTCCGTATCTGGCAACAATCCGGCGGCTGGTCAGCGTGTAACGGATGCCCTGCCACTTCAGCAGCCGTGGCAGGCAGTATCCCAACCATATCCATGCGGCTGCAAGGACGCATGCCGTGACAAGCCACGGAGTCCACTCCTGGGTGAGTTCCGGGACGAGGCGCCCGGCTTCGCCCCGCGGTGATCCATGCACTCGCGAACGCTGCGCCGGCCGGGGCGGTGATGAAACGCCGCGGCGGGGCCGGCCAGTCTCCTCGGCTGCGGGCGGGTGGTGACAATCACCTGCTCGCCCGGGACGAGGTCTTTACGCATAACCGCTTTCGGATCCCCGCCCAGGGGCTTGCCCGGGCGGGGACCAGGGGCGCAGGTGCACTACGTCGCCGGCAGTCACCACGTGTTCATGCGCTGCGTTGTCGACGACCAGCAGGGAACCGTAGTCGTCCAGCCGGGTGGCGTGGCCAATGATTTCGTGGTCCCCCGGCAACTGGGCCTTAACCTGCTTCCCCAGCGTCACCATAACGGCCTCAATGCGCTTATGCAGGGAAGGTCCGCCGGCCATCCCGGCGGAGGGATCGCCGTCGGCATTGCAGAAACTGCGGTACAGCACCGCAAAGTGGGAGAGGTAGCTCTTGAGCAGCAGGGTGCGGTCCACTGTCCGGGGCTGCTCCAGCGCAACCGAGGTGGCGGTGGGCACAGGAAGTTCGGCGGACGTCAGGGTGACGTTCAGGCCGGTGCCCAGAACCACGGGCGGAACAGAGCCGTCTCCCATGGGGCCCAGCTGCGCGAGGATTCCAGCAATCTTCCTGCCGCGGACCAGGACGTCATTGGGCCACTTCAGCTCCGCCGGGATACCGGCAGTTTCCAGCAGGGTTTCGCGGAGTGCGAGCGCTGCCAGCAGCGACAGCCAGGAGTAGCTGTGCGTCGGCAGCGGCCGGCCTTCGGCATTGGCAGGCCGCAGGACAATCGAGACGGAGACCGAACTCAGCGGTGGCGCCTCCCAGCGCCGTTCCAGGCGGCCGCGGGCCGCCGTCTGGTATTCCGCGGTCAGGACGGACAGGTCCGGCCAAGACCTGGGGTCAACGGTGACGGCCCGCAGGAGGTCGGCGTTGGTGGAACCTGTGGACTCCACCACCACCAGCTTTGCGATGCCTGCGGCAGAGAGGAAGTCCTGGTCGGCCAGGGCTCCTCGGTTCAGGGGCGTCCCCGGTGCGTGTGCGTCATCCATGGTTGAATCCTATCGACTTGGCAGCCGACAGGCTCCCGCGCCGGGCCCCGCAAAGTCCCCTGTAAAGTCCCCGTGCGATGCGCGGTTCAGAGGAAAATATCCGGGACCAGGCGGTCTTCCGGCGCACCCAGGCTGTAGGGCCGGAAATCACTGACCCCGGCAGCGGCAAGGACCTGTTCATCCGTGTAGAAGTTGCCGCTTGATGTGGCCCCGGGGGCCAGGTGGGCACCGGTCAACACCGCGTGTGCAGCGTCAGCCATAATCGCCGGACCGCGGGCAGCCTGGACCATCGTGGAGCCGCCGGGCATGTTCCGGATGGCCGCGGTGTCGATCAGGGTGCACGGCCACAGCGAGTTGACGCTGATCCGGTCATTCCTTGAGTTCCTCGGCAAGTCCCAGCGTTGTCAGGCTCATGCCGTACTTCGCCATGGTGTAGGCAAGGTGCTTCCCAGCCCACTTGGGATCCAGGTTCAAGGGCGGGGACAGCGTCAGGATCTGGCCGGCGCCGGACTTCCGCAGCTCCGGCAGCGCCAGCTTGGACAGCAGGAACGTGCCGCGGACGTTGATGTCCTGCATGAGGTCGTACCGCTTCATGTCCACGTCGTCGGTGGTGGACAGGTCGATGGCGGAGGCGTTGTTGATGACAATGTCGATCCCGCCGAACCGTTCAACTGCCGCAGCCACTGCACCCGCGACGTCCTCGTCATGGCGCACGTCCCCGACCAGCGGAAGGGCCTGGCCGCCGGCCTCCTGGATCTGTTCGGCAGCGGTGTAGACGGTGCCGGCAAGCTTCGCGTGCGGCTGCCCGGTTTTCGCCATCAGGACGATATTGGCTCCGTCCCGTGCGGCCCGGGTGGCGATGGCCAGCCCGATACCCCTGCTGGCGCCGGATATCAGGAGGGTACGGCCCTGAAGGGAACCGGCGGCCTGGTACGGCGCTGCAGCGGCACCCGAAGCATCGTTGCTCGAAGTCATGCCATCACTGTAGCCCAATTATGTTACTGATGAGTAACATAGACGCGTGAGCGGGCGGACCGCAGAAAATTGTAGGTTTTCTACAGCAGCCCCGGCCAGAAGCGTCATTAGACTAGCCAGCAGGACCCGTTCTTTGTGCAGAAGCTACTTAATTCTGTGCCGGAGGTCCTGAGCCAGCACCGCACCCCGATCCACCAGCACCACCTTTCTTACAGAGCCAATCTGCTACAGAGCCGGAGATACTGAATGAGCCACGATCTGACAACGACAGCGGGAAAGATCGCCGATTTCCGCGACCGCCAGGCCCGTGCAGAACAGCCCTCCGGCCCCGAAGCCATCGAAAAGCAGCATGCCAGGGGCAAGAACACCGCCCGCGAGCGCGTTGAACTCCTCCTCGACGAAGGATCGTTCGTGGAACTGGACGCGCTGGCCGTGCACCGCTCCAGCGCCTTCGGCATGGAGAACAAGAAGCCGCTGGGCGACGGCCTGGTTTCCGGCTACGGCACCGTGGACGGACGCCCCGTAGCCGTGTACAGCCAGGACTTCTCCGTCTACGGCGGCTCGCTGAGCCAGGTCAACGGCGAAAAGATCGTCAAGGTCCAGGAATTCGCGCTCCGGAACGGCTGCCCGGTCGTGGGGATCCTTGACGGCGGGGGCGCCCGCATCCAGGAAGGCGTCGCCTCACTGGCGATGTTTGCGGATATCTTCCGCAACAACGTCCACGCTTCGGGCGTCGTCCCGCAGATCTCGCTCATCATGGGACCTTCGGCCGGTGGCGCCGCCTACTCCCCCGCCCTGACCGACTACGTGGTCATGGTGGACAAGACCTCCCACATGTTCATCACCGGCCCCGACGTCATCAAGACCGTGACCGGCGAAGATGTGGACATGGAAACCCTCGGTGGCGCCCGCCAGCACAACGCCACCACCGGAACCTCCACCTACCTGGCCTCCGACGAAGCGGATGCGATTGAGTTCGTCCGCGAACTCCTGGACTTCTTGCCGTCCAACAACCTTTCCGAGGCACCGGTCCTGGAACACCAGCAGGAGCTGGAGGTCGACGACGACGACGTCGCCCTGGATGCGCTGGTCCCGGACTCAGCCAACCAGCCCTACGACATGCGGACCGTCGTGGAGCAGATCGTCGACGACGGCCACTTCCTGGAGATGCAGGCCCTCTACGCCCCGAACGTCATGATCGGCTACGGGCGGGTGGAAGGGCACACGGTGGGCATCGTGGCCAACCAGCCCCTCCAGTTCGCCGGCACCCTGGACATTGCCGCCTCCGAGAAGGCCGCCAGGTTTGTCCGCCACTGCGACGCCTTCAATATCCCCATCCTCACGCTGGTTGACGTTCCGGGCTTCCTCCCCGGCAAAGACCAGGAGTTCCAGGGCATCATCCGCCGCGGGGCCAAGCTCCTGTATGCCTACGCCGAGGCCACGGTCCCGAAGCTGACAGTGATCACCCGCAAGGCCTACGGCGGCGCCTACATTGTCATGGGCTCCAAGAAGCTGGGCGCGGACCTGAACCTGGCGTGGCCCACGGCGCAGATCGGCGTCATGGGTGCCCAGGGTGCCGTCAACATCCTGTACCGCCGGGACCTTGCGGCCGTCGCCGAATCAGGCGGGGACGTGGAAGCACGGCGCGCGGAGGTCATCCGGCAGTACGAGGAAGAGCTGCTGAACCCATACCAGGCGGCGGAGCTGGGGTATGTGGACGCAGTCATCGCCCCGTCCGAGACCCGGATCCAGATTGTCCGTGGCCTGCGCGCGCTCCGGGACAAGCGGGCGAGCCTTCCCACCAAAAAGCACGGGAACATCCCGCTGTGATTCCCACCGGATCCCACTCTCCGCACATTCCGGCCGGATTCCCCGCCGGCGTAGGATCGGCTGACGGCACCGAACCGGTCCAGCCGCTGTTTTCGGTGGCCAAGGGCCAGCCGACGGCCGAGGAGCTCGCGGCCCTGACCGCCGTCGTCCTTTCCCTGGGAGGCCAGGAGGCTGCCGCCGACGGCAAGCCGTCGGTCCGGCACTGGGTCCGCCGGCAGCAGCTGAGGCTGGCACCCACCCCGGGTCCCGGGGCCTGGAAGCGCAGCCGCGGCTAACGTTCCATAACCGGACAGGCGCGGCTAGTCTCGTGGGGTGACTACCGAAACCGCACCTGATGCCCGTCCGCGCACACCCATCGATGCCGTTGCCGATGACTACACTGACACCCTCATCCGGCTGAATCCGAGCTTCGCCACCGAGCTGGGACTGCCCGGACACGAGACCGGGTACCCGGATTATTCCCCCGCCGGCATCGCCGGATTCGCAGCGGAAGCCAGGAAGGCACTGGCGGCCCTCGAAGGCCTGGAACCGCAGGACGACGTCGACGACGTCACGTTGGACGCCATGCGCGAGAGGCTGGGGCTTCAGCTGGAGATCCATGCGTCGGGATGGGACGAAGCCGAGTTGAACAACATCGCCTCTCCGGCACAGGAGATCCGCGCCATCTTCGACCTCATGCCCACAACTACGGGACAGGACTGGGACCACATCGCCGGGCGCGCGCTGAACGTTCCGGCTGCGATCGACGGCTACATCGAGTCCCTCACCCACGCCCGCGACGCCGGCCGGGTGTCCGCGGCGCGGCAGGTCGGCATCGTCATCGAACAGGCCACCAAGTACGCCGCCTCGGACGGGTTCTTCGCCAGACTGGCCGCCAACGCCAAGACCGCCGAAGGCTCCCTGGACCAGGCCGTACAGGAAAAGCTCGACGCCGGCGCTGCCGCCGCCCGGGATGCCTACACCCGCCTGGCGGAGTACCTTCGAACGGAACTGCTGCCCGCTGCCCCGCAGAAGGACGCCGTGGGCCGGGAACGCTACGCGCTGGCCTCGCGTTCGTTCCTCGGCGCCGTCGTCGACCTCGAAGAGACTTACGAGTGGGGCGTCCTCGAACTGGACCGCCTGATAGCCCTGCAGGAACAGGTGGCGGCCACCATCAAGGCCGGGGCGGGCATTGCAGAAGCCAAAGAGATCCTCAACAACGATCCCGCCCGCCAGCTCAAAGGCACTGACGCCCTCAAGGCGTGGATGCAGGAACTCTCGGACAAGGCGGTCGCCGACCTCGCCGGCGTGCATTTCGACATCCCGGAGGTGATGAAGAAGCTCGAATGCCTTATCGCCCCCACCGATGAGGGCGGCATCTACTACACCGGCCCGTCGGACGACTTCAGCCGTCCGGGCCGGATGTGGTGGTCCGTCCCGGCGGGCGAAGACACCTTCACCACCTGGGCCGAGACCACCACCGTGTTCCATGAGGGCGTCCCGGGCCACCACCTCCAGGTGGCCACCGCCACATACCGGCGGGAGCTCCTGAACAAGTGGCGCCGCAACGTCTGCTGGACATCGGGCCACGGTGAAGGCTGGGCGCTGTACGCGGAGAAGCTGATGCAGGAACTGGGCTACCTCTCGGACCCCGGGGACTACATGGGCATGCTGGACATGCAGCGGATGCGGGCCGCCCGCGTCGTGTTCGACATCGGCGTCCACCTCGAACTCCCGGTCCCCGCGCGCTGGGGCTCCGGAACCTGGACCCCGGAAGCGGGCTACAGCTTCCTCAAGGAAAACCTGCCCATCAGCGAAGGGCAGCTGAACTTCGAGTTCACCCGGTACCTGGGCTGGCCCGGACAGGCCCCCTCCTACAAGGTGGGCCAGCGGTTGTGGGAGCAGATCCGGGCCGAACTGGAAACCCGTCCGGGCTTTGACCTGAAAACGTTCCATACCAACGCCCTGAACATCGGCTCCGTAGGGCTCGACACCCTGAGGCGGGCGCTGCTCTCCTGAGTCCCTCCGGGTGTCTGCCCGGGAGGGGCAGACACCCTCGGCCTGGCGAGTGAATCTCGCCACAGCCCGCACGGGAATAACTTCACAATTACCTTGTATGACGGCGGATTCACGGGATTTTCCCGGAACAGGACGGGATTCGTCCGCGTAACATTTCTCAACATCCGTTCGTCGTGATATTGGCCCCGGGCCTAGCGTATTCGGGTGAGCACTCAAACCCGCACCCCCGAATCCGCAGGAAAGACCGGCTTCCAGCTGCCCAAATGGGCTGGCTCGTTCGGCTTCCAGATCATTGCCGCCCTCATCGTTGGCCTGGGCCTCGGCCTGCTGGCCAAGTACACCGGCAGCACCAAGGCCAGCCCCAACGGTCTGGGCGCCACGCTGCAGACCATCGGCTCCAGCTACGTCTCGCTGCTGCAGACGGCAGTGGTGCCGCTGATCTTCACCGCCGTGGTGAGCTCCATCTCCAACCTCCGCCAGGTGTCCAACGCCGCGAAGCTGGCCTGGAACACGCTGCTGTGGTTCGCCATCACCTCCCTGATCGCGGTGCTGATCGGCATCGGCCTGGGCGTCCTGCTGCAGCCGGGCGCAAACACCGGCATCACCGAGGAAGCCAAGTACAGCGGCAAGTCCGGCGACTGGTGGTCTTTCCTGGTGGGACTGTTCCCGAAGAACTTCCTGGGCCTGGGCGCCAGCTCGACTGTCGCTGAATCAGGTGCCGTCACCACGGCCGTCAGCTTCAACGTGCTCCAGATCCTGGTGATCGCGATCGCCGTCGGCGTCGCAGCGCTCAAGGTGGGCAAGGCTGCCGAGCCGTTCCTCAACCTCAACGCATCCGCCCTGGCCGTCATCCAGAAGGTTCTCTGGTGGATCATCCGCATTGCCCCGCTGGGTACCGTAGGCCTGATCGGCAACGCTGTTGCTGTCTACGGCTGGGACACCATCGGATCGCTCGGCAAGTTCACGTTTGCCATCTACGTCGGACTGGCGCTGGTCCTCTTTGTGGTCTACCCGGTCCTGGTCCGCACCCATGGCCTGTCCGTGAAGCAGTACTTCTCCGGCGTCTGGCCCGCCGTCCAGCTGGCATTTGTGTCCCGCTCGTCCGTGGGCACCCTGCCCCTGACCCAGCGCGTCACCGAACGCAGCCTGGGCGTCCCCCGCGCCTATGCGTCCTTCGCCGTGCCCCTGGGCGCCACCACCAAGATGGACGGCTGCGCTGCCATCTACCCGGCCATTTCAGCGATCTTCGTGGCGCAGTTCTTCGGCATCCAGCTGGACTTCAGCCAGTACCTGCTGATCGCACTGGTCTCCGTGCTTGGCTCGGCTGCAACGGCCGGCACCACCGGCGCCGTGGTGATGCTCACCCTGACGCTCTCCACCCTGGGACTGCCGCTCGCCGGCGTCGGCCTCCTGCTGGCCATCGACCCCATCCTGGACATGGGCCGGACGGCGGTCAACGTTGCCGGGCAGGCACTGGTTCCCACCATCGTGGCCAAGCGCCAGGGCATCCTGGACGAGGGCCTCTACAACGCGCCCCGCAACGGCACGCCGTTTGTCGACGATGAGGACGCTTCCGCTTCGGATCCCACCGCGGCCGTTGACGGTTCCGCCGCAGCGGGCGGACGCGAACTGGCTGCAGCAAAGGCATAGCCCTACAGCCGATGTCAGCGCAGCTCACCCCTGTATGAAAGGAAGTCCCCGGGAATGCTCCCGGGGACTTCCTGCTTTTTCCGGTCCGCCCACCGTCGGCGCGGTCAGGACCGGTTCAGTGCTAGCGTCCGCCGCCCCCGATCACCCCGTTTTCGACTGCCTTTGTCACGGCGTCTGCCTCAGCCTGGGTCAGGGTTCCGTCGGTGACGGCCTTATCCAGCCTCGTCTTCAGCGCCGCTGCTTTCTCAGTCCGGGCCTCGGTCCGCAGTTCGTCGAGGGCCGCGGTGACCTTCGCTTCGTCGATGCCGAGCGACTCCGCCAATGCCTTGGCAAGGGCAGCGTCCCGGGTTGCCGCGTCCGGCTTCGCACCCTCCGCCGGGGGCGTCGTTGGCTTGTTGGCATCCCTGAACGCCTGCAGGGCCTCGGTGACCTTCGCCTCCTCAACTCCCAGTTTCCCTGCGAGGGCAGCAGCCTGCACCGAGCCGCGCTCACCTCCGTGGCCCCCGTGCCTGCCCTTGCCTTCAGCGCCGGTGCTGCCATCGGCCGGTGCACTGGAGCTTGCGCTGGGGGAAGGTGTTGGAACAGTGGTGGCCGAGGCCATGCCGGCAACACCAATCCCGGCACCAAGGGTCAGTGCCGTGGCGGCGACGCCAAGGGTGATTCTCTTTGTGCGTGACATGTTTTGTCTCCTGGATCTGCCGTCCGTTGACGGCGGCTCATGGTTAGTCCCTTTCAGGACAGTCCCAGTCTCCGGCGGCAGGTTCAGGGACAGCTGTCGGGAACCTTTCATCTTCCTGTGAATGATGCCCGTTTCTTGTGGCCGCATTGAGTAGGCTCGACACCATGCTGATTGTGACGTCAAACGACATCCCGGGCCACAGGATCGATGCTGTGTTCGGCGAGGTGATGGGCCTGACGGTCCGTTCCCGCGACATTGGATCCCAGATGCTCGCGGGTTTCCGCTCCCTGGGCGGCGGCGAACTGCCGGAGATGACCCGGGCACTGTATGAAAGCCGGCAGGAAGTCATGGCCAGGATGGTGGCGGAGGCCCAGCAGCGCGGCGCCAACGCCATCGTTGCCATGCGCTTTGACACCTCCGAGATGGGCACCAACTGGACTGAGGTCTGCGCCTACGGGACGGCCGTTTTCGCCCTCCCGCTGGCTGAAGGGGAGCCCGGCGCGACCGGCCAGTCCATCCACCTCACTGCCGCCGGCTAGACCCCGTCGGCCACAACTTGCGCAGAGTGCAAACTTGCACTTAGTGTAACCAGGTGACTCCTTCCAGTTCCGGCGGCCCGGTGGCCGCTGCGCCCTCCCGCCGCGAGCTCAACAAGGCGGCGACCCGGCAGGCCATATCCGACGCCGCCCTCGCCGTGCTGCGGACCAAGGGCCCGGGAAACTTCACCGCCGAGGACATCGCGGAAGCCGCCGGGGTTTCCCGCCGCACATTCTTCAATTACTTCGCCACCACCGACGCGGCGCTCGCCTCGGTGACGCACGGCTTCCTGGACAACGCGCTGCAGCCAGTTCCGCCTTCGTCCGGTGGACGAACCCGTCTTGGAGTCGGCGCGCGCGGCACTGATGGAACTTGCCGACCCCATGACGGTGGCTCCGATGGCCGAGCTGTATCAGCCTGGCGCAGTCAAGCCCCGGGATGCTCCGCTCCGAACTGGAGGCCTGGGACCACTGCACGGAACAGATCACCCAGGCAGCCCGGGAGCGCGTGGAAACGACTCCGGACGCTGAGATCGACGAACTTTACGTCCGCGCCTTGGCCGGCTCGGTGATGTCCTGCGGCAAAGCAGCCATGGACCTCTGGTTCACCCGCTGCGGCGCAGACCTCTCCCCTGCCTCCCTCGCTACGCTCCGGGGCCTGCTCATCGATGCCATGGGCCTGCTGGGCTCAGGCTTCACGGCAACGGCAACGGCCACGGGCACGGGCACACCGGCCGCCCCTTTTTCTCCCTCCACCACCTGATAGAACGGCTTCGCCATGGCACTGCTCCTGTACCGTCTGGGCAAATTCTCCTACCGGCACCGCTGGCTGGTCATCTCGATCTGGCTGGCGGTCCTGGTGGCCGTCGGCGGGGCCGCGGCTGCCTTCCACGGCACCCTGTCGAACAACTTCCAGATCCCCGGCACGGAGACGCAGCGGATTGCGGACAAGCTTCGGCAGGACCTGCCCTCCGCGTCAGGCGGCTCTGCCAGCATCGTGTTTGAAGCACCCGACGGCGGCTTTACGCCGGAGAGCCGTGCCGCGGTGACCGATGCGCTCAAGAAGCTCGAAACACTGCCGGACGTCAAAGCGACCGTTGACCCCTTTGCAACGCAGGACCAGGTGGACCAGGCTGCGGCGGCAATCTCCGACGGTGAGCAGCAGATCACCGCAGGCCAGGCCCAGCTGGATGCTTCCCGCAGCCAGCTGGAAGCGGGCAAGGCACAGCTTGCCGCGGCGGAGCAGCAGCTCACGGCAGCCGGGGCACCCGCCGCCCTGATCGAGGCCCAGTTGGGACAGCAGAAGGCAGCCCTTGCCCAAGGCCAGGCCCAGCTCGACGCCGGCACCGGGGAACTCACGCCGCCAAGGCCAAGCTTGAGCTTGGCAAGCGCCAGGCCGAGGCGTCCGAAGGACTTCGCTTTGTCTCTTCGGACGGCCAGGCCGCGGTGGCCCAGGTCCAGTTCAATTCCTCCATCAACGGCCTGACCCCGGACGTGCGCCAGCAGGTCCAGGACATCGCCCACGGCACATCGGCCGCCGGCGTCACGGCGCTGGCCAGCAAGGAAATCACCGAGGACATCTCGGAACTCTTCGGCGCATCCGAAATCATCGGCGTCGCCGTCGCAGCGCTCGTCCTGATCCTGATGCTGGGCACCCTCATCGCCGCCGGCCTTCCGCTGCTGATGGCCATCATCGGCGTCGGCGTGGGCGTCGGCATCACGTTTGCCCTGTCCGGCCTGTTCGAGATGAGCTCCATCTCCCCCATGCTCGCGCTCATGCTGGGCCTGGCCGTCGGCATCGACTACTCCCTGTTCATCGTCAACCGCCACCGGACCCAGCTGCTGTCCGGCATGGAACCCGGGGAATCCGTGGCGCGCGCCACCGGAACCTCAGGCAACGCTGTGCTCTTCGCCGGCCTGACGGTCATCATCGCCCTGGCCGCCCTCGTGGTCCCGGGCCTTCCCTTCCTGAGCGTGATGGGCCTGGCAGCAGCCGGGACCGTAGCGGTGGCCGTCCTCGTGGCGCTGACGCTGACCCCGGCCATGCTGTCCCTGATCGGGCGCCGCATCATTTCCAGGCGGGCCTGGGCAAAGACCGAAGCGCACAACGCCGAAGCCGGCCATGAACTGGCAGACAAAGCGCGCGACGAAGAGAAGAGCACCCGCGGCTGGGGCGGCCTGGTCACCAGGCACCCCGTCGTCGCACTCATGGCAGGAGTGCTCATGCTCGGCAGCCCTGGCCTTGCCCGCAACCCAGCTGCAGCTGGCCCTGCCCGGACGGCGGCTCCGAGCCGGTCGACTCCGAGGCCTACCAGGCCTACGACCTGACAGCACGCAGCTTCGGCGAAGGCGTTACCGGACCCATCGTGGTGGTGGGGGAATTCCCCGCCGGCCTTGACGAAACCGAAGCGCAGTCGCTGCAGTATGACGTCGCAGACCTGATCCGCGGCGTCGACAACGTGGTGGCCGCCGTCCCCGTAGCGCTCAGCGAGGACCGCCGGACCGCGGTCTTCCAGGTCATTCCGGAAGAGGGTCCCGCCAAAGCAGGCACCGTCCAGGTGGTCAGTGAACTGCGTGAACGCGGCGCCGGGATCGAGTCCGAAACAGGAGTAACCATCGGCCTCACGGGGCAGACCGCCGGCAACATCGACGTCTCCACCAAGCTCGGCGAAGCCCTGCCGCCGTACCTGGCCATCGTCGTCGGCCTTTCACTGATCCTGCTGCTGCTGGTCTTCCGCTCCATCGTGGTTCCGCTGCTGGCCACCGGCGGCTTCCTGCTGTCCCTCGCTGCCGCCTTCGGCCTGGTCGTTGCGGTGTACCAGTGGGGCTGGCTGGGAGGCGTCTTCGACGTAGCCAATCCCGGTGCCGTGCTCAGCTTCCTGCCCATCATCCTCATCGGCGTGCTGTTCGGCCTGGCCATGGATTACCAGGTGTTCATCGCCTCCGGCATGCGTGAGGCGTACATGCATGGCGCCTCCGCCAAGCACGCCGTCCGGATCGGCTTCAGCCACGCCGCCGCCGTTGTGACCGCCGCCGCGATCATCATGGTCAGTGTCTTCGCCGGCTTCATCTTCAGCCACCTGACCATGGTCCGGCCCCTGGGCTTCGCGATGGCCTTCGGCGTGCTCCTGGACGCATTCGTGGTCCGCATGACCATCGTCCCGGCCGTGATGTACCTGCTGGGTGAAAAGACCTGGTGGCTGCCCAGGTGGCTGGACCGGATCCTGCCGGACGTGGACGTGGAAGGCGCCAAGCTTGAGCGCCTGCAGACTGAGCCGGACAAAGCCAGCCAGCCTGTCCATTAGGCTGAAACGGTGACCCGCCTCATCCTCGCCTCCCAGTCCCCCGCCCGCACCAAACTCCTGGCTGAGGCCGGCATCCGGCACACCGTCCTGGTCTCGGATGTGGATGAGGACGCGGTCCAGGCGCGCTACGGGGTCACGGATCCGCATGACACCGCACTGCTCCTCGCGCGGGCCAAAGCCGAGGCGGTGGCGTCGCTGCCGGAAGCGGACGGGGCACTGGTCCTCGGCTGCGACTCCGTCTTCGAATTCGACGGCGAGTCCCACGGCAAGCCGTACACTGCCGGAGTCGCCCGGGAGCGGATGCTCCGGATGAGCGGCGCCAGCGGGGTGCTGCACACCGGCCACTGGCTTGTTGACTGCCGGGACACCGCGCCCGACGACGGCGGAACAACACCGGGATCGGGCGCCACGATTGGCGCGGTCGCCTCCGCCGAAGTCTTTTTCATGGACATGGAACCGGAAGAGATCGACGCCTACATCGCCACCGGCGAGCCGCTGCACTGCGCCGGGTCCTTTACCATCGACGGCCTCGGCGGGGCCTTCATCCGGAAGGTGGACGGCGACCCGCACGCCGTCGTCGGACTGTCCGTGTCCACCCTCCGGGGCCTCCTGTCACAGGCCAGCGTGCGCATCACGGAGCTTTGGGCCTTGGACTAACGGGCGAATTCAACGGACACTTGTAGCTTCCCTACAAAGGTCACGCTGTTTACACGCGGATTCCGCCAGTAATATCGGCGGAACCCACAAAATCGCGCTAGGCTCCCTGAAGGAAAGAAGGAGATGCCTTGTCAGCAAAGTTGGAGCAGTCCGCAAGTCCCGTGCAGTCGAACCTCACCAAGGTGCTGATAGCCAACCGAGGCGAGATTGCCGTACGGATCATCCGCGCCGCACGCGATGAAGGCATCGGCTCAGTGGCTGTCTACGCCGATCCGGACCGTGACGCCCTGCACGTCCGGCTTGCCGACGAAGCGTACTCCCTCGGCGGGAACACCGCAGCTGAGTCATATCTGGTCATGGACAAGATCATTGCCGCCGCCCGGCAGTCCGGCGCCGACGCCATCCACCCCGGCTACGGCTTCCTTGCCGAAAACGCCGAGTTCGCCGCCAAAGTCATCGCGGCAGGCATCACCTGGATCGGGCCCTCTCCGGAGGCCATCTCCGCGCTGGGCGACAAAGTGCAGGCGCGCCACATCGCCGAAAAGGTGGGTGCACCGCAGGTTCCGGGCACCGCCGATCCGGTGGAGTCCGCTGAAGAGATCCTTGAATTCGTGGACAAATTCGGTCTTCCCGTAGCCATCAAGGCTGCCTTCGGCGGCGGCGGTCGCGGCATCAAAGTGGCCCGCACCCGCGAGGAAATCCCCGAACTCTTTGAATCCGCCGTACGGGAGGCAGTTGCCGCGTTCGGCCGCGGCGAGTGCTTCATCGAGCGCTTCCTGGACGCTCCGCGCCACGTCGAAACCCAGTGCCTGGCCGACGCCCACGGCAACGTCGTGGTGGTCTCCACCCGCGACTGCTCGCTGCAGCGCCGCAACCAGAAACTCGTCGAAGAAGCCCCCGCCCCGTTCCTCACCGAGGAACAGAACCGCCGCCTCTACGAGTCCTCCAAAGCCATCCTCAAGGAAGCCGGCTACCTCGGCGCCGGAACCTGCGAATTCCTCGTTGGCCAGGACGGCACCATCTCCTTCCTGGAAGTCAACACCCGCCTGCAGGTGGAGCACTGCGTCTCAGAGGAAGTCACCGGAATCGACCTGGTGCGCGAACAGTTCCGGCTGGCACGCGGCGAGGAACTGGGCTACGGGGACCCCGAGGTCCGCGGACACTCCATCGAATTCCGCATCACCGGCGAGGACCCGGGACGCAACTTCATGCCCGCCCCGGGCACCATCACCACCCTGAAGAACCCCACCGGCCCCGGCATCCGGATCGACTCCGGCGTGGAACAGGGCGACGTCATCAGCGGCAACTTCGACTCCATGCTTTCCAAACTGGTTGTTACCGGAGCCACCCGCACCCAGGCGCTCCAGCGGTCACGGCGGGCCCTGGAAGAAATGGTGGTGGAAGGCATCCCCACCGTCATCCCGTTTGACCTGGCAGTGGTCAGCGACCCCGCCTTCGCCCCCGCCGAGGGCCCGTTCACGGTCCACACCCGCTGGATCGAAACCGAGTTCGTCAGTGACATCCCGGCATGGACGCCCACCGGCACCGACGCCCAGGCGGACGACGACGGCGAACGCCAGCGCGTGGTGGTGGAAGTAGGCGGCAAGCGCCTTGAGGTGGTCCTCCCCGCCTCCCTGGGCTCGCTGGGATCCCCGTCCGCGTCAGCCGGGGCGAAGCCGGCGAAGTCCAAGAAGCGTTCCGCGGTCGGGCGGCGCCACTGGCGGCCGCCACCGGAAATGCCCTTGCCTCCCCCATGCAGGGCACCATCGTCAAGGTTGCCGTGAGCAACGGCGACGTCGTCGCTGAAGGGGACCTTGTGGTGGTGCTTGAAGCGATGAAGATGGAACAGCCGTTGACCGCGCACCGCTCCGGGACCATCACCGGTCTGAGCGCCACCGCCGGCGAGACGGTGGCGGCCGGTGCCGTCATCGCCACGATCGAAGACTAGTCAGCGCCGGAGGCACCCATGCTTGCACCCAGTTTTGAAGAAGAAGTGGACCGCTACCACCTGGCAGTTCCGGAAATCACCCGCGGCAACGCCGGGCCGGTCAAGGACCTCTATTCCCGGCTGGATGATGTCACCCTCGCCAACCCCTTTGGCGGCATCGCCCGCGGCTGGGCCCAGGTGGAGGCACGGTTGGACCAGGCTTCCCGGCAGTTCCAGGATGGCGAGATGCTGGGTTTCGACACCGTGACCTCATACACCGCGCGTGATACCGCCTACCTGCTGGAAACCGAGCACTTCAAGGCCCGCCTGGACGGAGCCGCCCTGGCTGAGGAATTCGCGCTCCGGGTCACCAGCGTCTTCCGCCGCGAGGAAGGCTACTGGAAGCTGGTCCACCGCCACGCGGACCCGGCTGCCCGGCCACAGTCAAGGCGGTCGCTGGCCCAGTCCTCCGATCAGGCATCCGGGCACTGAGGGCTGCCGGGGCTCTGGCGTCCGGAAGGTGCCGCGGGCACACTTAGCGTGTGAAGCCTTTCCTGCTGCTCGCCTCGCGGGCTGAAGACGCCGCCGCTGACGACGAATATGCCGCATACCTGAGGTACGGCGGGCTGGCACCGGAGGAGTTGCGGCGCGTCCGGCTGGAGGCTGCTCCCCTGCCGGATCTTGACCTCGCTGATTATTCCGCGGTCATCGTCGGCGGAAGCCCCTACACCTCCAGCGACCCGCCGGAGCAGAAGAGCGACACCCAGCACCGGGTGGAGCGCGAGCTCGCTGCACTGCTGGACCGGATCGTGGACCAGGACTTCCCCTTCCTCGGCGCCTGCTACGGGGTAGGAACGCTGGGCACGCACCAGGGCGCCGTGATCGACAGGACCTTCGGTGAGCCCCTTGGCGCTACGGAGATCGAGCTCACCGATGCCGGCCTGGCCGATCCTGTCCTGCACGGGATGCCCGCCAGGTTCACCGCCTTCGTTGGCCATAAGGAAGCGTGCACCTCGTTGCCGTCCCACGCTGTGTTGCTGGCCTCATCCCAGTCCTGCCCGGTCCAGATGTTCCGGATCCGGGAAAACCTGTACGCCACCCAGTTCCACCCCGAACTCGACGCCGACGGCCTGGCTACCAGGATCGATATCTACCGCCATGCCGGCTACTTTCCGCCCGAATCGGCCGAGGAACTGATGGCAAACGCCCGCCGCTTCACCGCGACCGAGCCGATGAACATCCTGAAGAACTTTGTTGCGCGCTACGGGACGTAGTCGTGCACCTGTGGCGCCGCCGTCGTTCCTGCTGCCTACGCGCACGGGCGACTCCCCTGGACGCAGCAATGCCCGGCGTGCTCCCCGGAATAAACAGGGAGCACGCCGGGCATTCCGGCTGTCAGCGCGACACGACGTCAGGCGACGTTGTTCTCGTAATCAAGGTCGCGGGTTTCCTTGCTGACGAACAGTGCGATCAGCGTCAGCACCGCCATGGAGGTGAGGTAGACGCCCACCAGGACCGGGCTGCCGTCAGCCAGTTCCCAGAGAGCGACGGCGATAAACGGCGCCACTGCCGCGCCCAGGATGCTGGAGACGTTGTAGCTCACGGCGGACCCTGTGTACCGCACGTTGGTGGGGAACAGTTCCGGCAGCAGTGCACCCATCGGGCCGAAGGTCAGCCCCATCAGTGAGAAGCCGATGATCAGCAGCGCCATGGTGCCCACGAAGCCACCGCTGAAGAGCGGGACAAACAGCAGGCCGAAGACGAAGATGCCGCCGGTCACCGCCAGGAGCATCTTGCGGCGGCCGTACTTCTCGGCCAGCGGGCCGGAGACCAGCGTGAAAATGCCGAAGAAGACGACGCCGGCGATCAGCATCCACAGGAAGTCGTTGCGGGTGTAGCCCAGGCCCGGGACGAAGGCAGCGGCGGCAGCTTCCGTCATGGGCTTGCCCGCCTTTTCCGCGGCGGCACGGGCGGCGTCCAGGCTGGAGGCGCGGGTGCCGTAGGTCAGGGTGAAGGTGGTCATCAGGTAGAACAGCACGTAGGTGGCAAGCATGATGAACGTGCCGAGGATGAGCGGACGCCAGCTGGTCTTGAACACACGGCCGATGGGCAGCTTGGCTACCTCGTTGGACTCGATCACCTTGGTGAAGGCCGGGGTTTCGATCAGCTTGAGGCGGACGTAGAGACCGATGATGACCATCACGGCGCTCAGCAGGAAGGGTACGCGCCAGCCCCAGGCGAGGAAGTCGGCAGGGGTCAGGGCGTAGCTGAAGACCAGGAAGATCACGTTGGCGATAATGAAGCCGATGGGTGCTCCCAGCTGCGGGAACGTGCCATAGATCGCGCGCTTGTTGGCCGGGGCGTTCTCCGTGGCCAACAGTGCCGCGCCGCTCCATTCACCGCCGAGGGCAAGGCCCTGGGCGAAACGCATCACCACGAGGAGGGCCGGGGCCCAGAACTGCCAGCCCGGGACCAGCGCCGTGGGGAGGCAGCCGATCAGGAACGTGGCAATGCCCATGGTCAGCAGCGAGGCCACCAGGGTGCCCTTGCGGCCGAACTTGTCGCCGAAGTGCCCGAAGACGATGGACCCGAGCGGGCGGGCGACGAAGGCCACACCGAACACGGCGAAGGAGCTCAGGAGCTGGGTGGTCTCGTTCTGGTTGGGGAAGAACAGTGAGGGGAAGACCAGCACAGCTGCCGTCGCGTAGACGTAGAAGTCGTAGAACTCGACGGTGGTGCCGATCAGGCTGGCGACGATCACGCGCCCGCGCGAGTTCACCGCCTTGGCAGATCCCGGACCCGTCGAGGTTTCAGTGGATGACATGTGGCAACACTTTCGTCAGAATCCGGCCGGACGGGGGTCGGTCCGGCGTGCAGTAGTTAGAGTTCAATATTAGTTCCCGCAGTCCAGTCAATGGACAAAAGGTCCACCATGCGGACCTCCCTGCGTTGTCTCACTTTACGCTTCCTCACTCCGTGCATCCGGCTCCGATAGGCAAATGTCACAGCGCGTTAACAAACGGCGACTGTCCGTGAAACGCACCGTCTCTACCTTGGAAGAACAACAATCCCCCAAGAGGAGGTTCACCGTGACTGTTGACCGCAACGCAGATGCCGGCACCGGTAATTCCGTAGACATAGACACCGACCCGTCGCACGCCGACGTGTCCGCATCCGCCAGCGCGCAGCCCGGCTCCACCCGTACAACGTCCGCCCCGGCGCTCGAATTCCTGCCGGGCCGCTGGATCGCCAACTGGAACGCCGAGAACAAAGAGCAGTGGGAGTCCGCCGGCCGTGCGATCGCCCGCCGCAACCTGAACTGGTCCATCTTCGCCGAGTTCCTCGGCTTCGTCGTCTGGCAGCTCTGGTCCATCGTGGTGGTGCAGCTCCCGGCTGCAGGCTTCACGTTCACCACGTCCGAGATCTTCTGGCTGATCTCGATGCCCAGCCTGGTAGGCGCCACGCTCCGCATCCCCTACACGTTCATGGTTCCCCGTTTCGGCGGCCGGAACTGGACCATCGTGTCCGCACTCCTGCTCCTCATTCCCGCCATCGGCCTGGGACTGTGCGTCTCCAACCCTGAAACCCCGTTCGGTGTGATGCTCCTGGTGGCAGCGCTGGCAGGCTTCGGCGGCGGCAACTTCGCCAGCTCCATGGCCAACATCACCTTCTTCTACCCGGCCCGCGAAAAGGGCTGGGCACTGGGCCTGAACGCCGCCGGCGGCAACATGGGTGCTGCCGTGGCACAGCTCGCTGTCCCGATCGTCATCACCCTCCTTGCGATCGGCAGCGTCAACAACCTGCCGATGGCGGGCTGGATGTGGGTTCCGTTCATCCTGATCGCCGCGTTCGGCGCCTGGAAGTACATGGACAACCTCACCAGCGCCAAGGGTGACGTTGCCGGTTCGGTGGCCGCGCTCAAGGAACCGCACCTGTGGATCATGGCGCTGCTGTACATCGGCACCTTCGGTTCGTTCATCGGCTTCGCCGGTGTGTTCCCGAAGCTCATCAAGGACTACTTCCCGGAGTTCTCCGCCATCGGAGTGGGAACCGTGGCACTCTCGCTGGCCTTCCTCGGCCCGCTCGTCGGTTCACTGGCCCGCCCCTACGGCGGACGCATGGCTGACCGCATGGGCGGGGCCCGCATGACCGTGGCAGCATTCGCCTCCATGGCCGTGATCACCCTGACCATGATCTGGACCCTGCCCCTGAAGAACTTCTGGCTCTTCCTGGTCCTCTTCCTGATGCTCTTCACCGCCAGCGGCTTCGGCAACGGCGCCACGTACCGGATGATCCCCATCATCTTCGCCACGTCCAGCCGGGCAGCCAGGTCCGGTGCCAGCACCGTGGCAGACCCAGAGGCTGGCATCCTCCGCCCTCGGCCTCATCTCGGCCATCGGCGCCTACGGCGGATTCGTTATTCCGCAGGTCCTGAACGCCTCCAATACCGCCAGCGGCTCCTACACTCCGGCTTTCTACGGTTTCGTCGGGGCCTACGTCCTGATGCTGGTCGTCTGCTGGGCCTTCTACATCCGCAACGCCAACCGAAACGCGATGGGACACGTCTAACATGACCACAAGCGCCAACACGCACTGCCCTTACTGCGCCCTGCAGTGCGCCATGACGCTCACGTCTCCAGCGGGACTGACCCCGGCTTCCGAGCCGGGGTCAGTCCCCGTGCCTGCCCTGGCTGCTGAAAAGGCAGCCGGGACAGGGCCTGTCCTGGCAGCGCCGCTCACCGTCGAAGGACGCGACTTCCCCACCAACCGCGGCGGCCTGTGCCGGAAGGGCTGGACCTCAGCAACCCTCCTGAACCACCCCGGGCGCGTCACCGAGCCGCTCCTGAAGGGCGACGACGGCGATCCACCGCCCCATCGGCTGGGACCAGGCCCTGGCCCTGGTGACCACAGCGGTGAAGGAAACCCGCGCCCGCTACGGCAAGGACGCCGTCGGCGTCTTTGGCGGTGGCGGCCTCACCAACGAAAAGGCGTACATGCTGGGCAAGTTCGCCCGGCTGGCCCTGGGCACCTCCCGCATCGACTACAACGGCCGGTTCTGCATGTCCTCCGCGGCCGCCGCCGGGATGCGCGCCTTCGGCGTCGACCGCGGGCTTCCCTTCCCCGCTCGAGGCGCTGGACACGGCCAGCACCATCCTGATGCTCGGCTCCAACGTTGCCGAAACCATGCCCCCGTTTGTCCAGCACCTCAAAGGCGCACGCGACGCCGGCGGGCTGATCGTCGTTGACCCCCGCCGCTCCGCCACGGCAGCGTTTACGGCCGACGGCGGCGGCCTCCACCTCCAGCCCCTGCCGGGCACCGACCTCACCCTCCTGCTGGGCCTCTCCCACGTGGTGGTCCACGAAGGCCTGGCAGACGACGCCTTCATCGCGGCGCGCACCACCGGCTACGACGCCGTAGTCCGCAGCGTCAACGCCTTCTGGCCCGAACGCGTCCAGTCGATCACCGGCGTGCCGGCCGACCTCATCCGCGAAACCGCCCGCCGGCTTGCCGACGGCGCCCGCAAGGGCGGCAGCTACATCCTCACCGGCCGCGGCGTGGAACAGCACGTCGACGGCACAGACACCGCCACCGCCGCCATCAACCTCAGCCTGCTCCTGGGCCTGCCCGGCTCGCTCCGCAGCGGCTACGGCACACTCACCGGCCAGGGCAACGGCCAGGGCGGCCGGGAACACGGCCAGAAGGCCGACCAGCTCCCCGGCTACCGCAAGATCACCGACCCCGCCGCCCGCGCCCACATGGCCGGCGTCTGGGGCGTCCCTGAAGAGACCATCCCCGGCCCCGGCCTCCCCGCCGTCCAGCTGCTCAAGTCCCTCGGACAGCCCGACGGCGTCCGTTGCCTTTTCGTGCACGCCTCCAACATCGCGGTGGCCTCCCCCGACGCCAACGCCGTCATCGCCGGACTGCGCAGCCTGGACTTCCTGGTGGTCTGCGACTTCTTTATGTCCGAGACCGCAGCCGAAGCCGACCTCATCCTGCCGGTCCTCCAGTGGGCGGAGGAGGAGGGCACCCTGACCAACCTGGAAGGACGCGTCCTGCGCCGCCGCCGTGCCCTGCAGCCGCCTGCCGGCGCCCGCAGCGAACTGTGGATCATGGCGCGGCTGGCCGAGGCCCTCGAGGCACCCTCCACCTACAGCGAGGACCCGGAAACGGTGTTCGAGGAGCTCCGCCTCGCCTCCGCCGGCGGCCTGGCCGACTACTCCGGCATTGACTACGCCATGCTGGACCGCGGCGAAGCCGCCTACTGGCCCTACCCCGCGGGCAGCACCGGCACCCCGCGGCTCTTCCTGGACGCTTTCGCCCACGCCGACGGCAAAGGCCGTCATGACCCCGGTGGCTGCCCCGCCGCCGTCGTACGCCTGCGGCCAATCCTGACCCGGCCGCAAAAACCATGACCCTCATCACCGGCCGCCTCCTGGAGCACTACCAGTCCGGCGCGCAGACCCGGCGGGTGTCTGAACTGCTGGCCAGCCAGCCCGAGGCGAAGGTGCAGATCCACCCGGCCGCCGCTGCGTCGATGGGCATCACCGAAGGTTCCCTCGTGTCGGTGGCCAACGAACGCGGCGAGGTGGTCTGCCGGGCCGAGCTCAGCACCGCGATCCGGCCGGAAACTGTCTTCCTGCCGTTCCACTTCCCTGAACTCGAGAGCGCCAACCGCCTGACGGAAGCCGCCACCGACCCCATCTCCGGGATGCCCGAGTTCAAGTTCAACAAGGTCTGGGTCCGGCCTGCCGCCGCCAGGCCCGGATCCAGCCCCAGACCAGTGTTCTTCAGACAACGGAGGCCTCATGAGCGAGCAGATTGTCATTGTCGGTTTTGGCCCGGTCGCCGCCCGCCTGATCGATGAACTGCTGCCCGCGGTCCGCGAGCGGGCGATGTCACCCTGACCGTGGTGGGCGAGGAAACCGAAGCCGCCTACAACCGCGTGCTGGTCGCCGACCTCGGCGTAGGACGCACCACCGCCGACGCCCTGGCGCTCTCTGACGCGGCGGCTTTGTCAGCCGAGGGCGTGGACGTGCGGCTGGGCGTGCGGGTCCGCCGCGTGGACCGCGCCCGCCAGCAGGTCATCCTCACCGACGGCACGTCCGCCCACTACGAGCGGCTGGTCTTCGCCACCGGCTCCCGTCCGGTGATCCCCAACCTCACCGGCATCAACCCCGACCCCACCTCCCCCGTGCTCCCGGCCGGCGTCACCGCCCTCCGTGACCTGCGCGACGCCGGCGTGCTGCGCCAGGCGGTCGACGGCGGCAAGCGCGTGGTGGTGCTGGGCGGCGGCGTGCTGGGCCTGGAAACAGCCCTGGCAGCGGCTGAGGAAGGTGCCACCGTGACGGTGGTGCACAACGGCCCGCATCCCGCTGGGCCGCAACATCGACCGCGGCGGCGGCGCCGTCCTCGCGGCAAGCCTGCGCCAGTGCGGCGTCCGGATGGCCGGCAACGCCCGCTCCACGGGCGTGGAGCACAACGCGCCCGACGGCGGCTTCTCGGCACTGCTGCTCGATGACGGTTCCGCGATCGACGGCGACCTCCTGGTCCTGTCGTGCGGCGTCCGGCCGCGGACCGAGCTGGCCGAGGGCTGCGGCCTGTCCACCGGCACGGGAATCCTGGTGGACCACCGGCTCCGTGCGCACCACGAGCCGCACATCTTCGCGATCGGTGACTGCGCCGAGGTGCGCTGCCCGGACCCCGCCTGCGCCGCAGTGCCGCACCGCCAAGGGACCGTCCGGCCTGGTGGGTCCGGGCTGGCGGCAGGCCGAGTGGCTGGCCGAATACCTCACCCTGCTGGCTACGGGCGCGCAGGAGGACGCCGACGCCCTGCGCGGAGCTGCCGCAGGAGCAGGCCGGCATCATTGTCCTCAAGGCGCGCGGCATGAACATGGCCGTGGCCGGGGACAACGGTGCCGACCCCTGGGACGAGGAAGCCCTGACCGCCGGTGCGGTCAACGGCCGCCCGCGCCTGCAGATCGCCCAGTGGGCCGATCCGGAGCACGGCCGCTACGTCAAAATGACCACCCGCGGCGGCGTGCTGGAAGGCCTCGTGGCGGTGGGCATGCCGCGCACGGCTGCCGAGCTGGTGGGACTGTTCGAACGCGGTGCGGAACTGCCGGCGGACCGGTCACTGCTGCTGCGGCTGGACGGGCCGGACCAGCTGGCCGCGTCCGGTCCGGCCGATCCGGCGGGCACCGTATGCCGGTGCGCCGGAGTCAGCGGGACCAGTATCCAGGGTGCCGTGGAGGACGGCTGCTCCACCGTGGCCGAGGTTTCCAAGGCAACCCGCGCCGGGACCGGCTGCGGCGGCTGCCACGAGGACATCAAGGGGCTCATCGAAAAACACTTCCAGGCGGCTCCAGCCGCCTGATCCCGCCGGATGAGACCCGGCCGGCAGCGGGGACCCTACGCCGGTGCCTTGGGGATCATGATCCACAGGCCGATGTAGACCAGCTCACCGATCCCTACAAGGCCAAAGATCACAAAACCCAGCCTGACCAGGAATTTCGGAATGCCGAAGCGTGCGGAGAGTGCGGCACATACGCCGCCGATGATTTTTCCGCGGCGCGGCCGCTCAAGGGCTGATGTCATGACGCCACGCTACCCGATGCAGCCGGTCAGCGGCAGGTCACATGTGGACGTGCAGGCGCCGCGCAGCCTCCGAGATGGAGCCGCTCAGTGACGGGTACACGGTGAAAGTGCTGGCGACGTCGTCCACGTGGAGTTTCTGCTTCACGGCGATGGAGATGGCGAAGATCAGCTCCGACGCGTTGGGTCCCACCACGACGCCGCCGATGACGGTGCCGGAGCCCTTGCGGGCGAAGATCTTGACGAAGCCGTCCTTGTGGTTGCGCATCTTGGCGCGGGCATTGCTCTTGAGCGAAAGCTTAACCACATCGCCCTGGTACTTGCCGGACTGGATCTCGGCTTCGGAAACGCCCACTGAGGCGATTTCCGGTGAGGTGAAGATGTTGGACGCCACCTGGTGCAGCTTGATGGGGGTCACGCTGTCGCCCAGGAAGTGCGCGATCGCGATCCGGCCCTGCATCGCCGCGACGGAGGCCAGCGCCAGGACGCCGGTGCAGTCGCCGGCGGCGTAGATATTCGGAGCAGTGGTGCGGGAGACGCCGTCCACTTTGATGTGGCCGCTTTCGGTCAACGCCACCCCGGCTTCCTCGAGGCCGATGCCGGCGGTGTTGGGGATCGAACCCACGCAGACGAGGCAGTGGCTGCCGGTGACCTTGGTGCCGTCGCCCAGGGTGACCACCACGCCATCGTCGGTGCGTTCCACGGTCTCTGCCCGTGCACGGGACAGGACGCGTGACACCGCGGCGCTCGAAAACCTCTTCCAGGACTTCGGCGGCGTCCACG
The DNA here is from genome assembly GCA_963807805.1 of uncultured Actinomycetota bacterium. GTDB lineage: Bacteria > Actinomycetota > Actinomycetes > Actinomycetales > Micrococcaceae > Arthrobacter. The sequence continues at coordinate 244,550 of CAWECX010000008.1, forward strand.
TCCGATCCGGGCAGCACCCGGTCGCGGCTGGAGATCAGGGTGACCTTGGAGCCCAGGCCGTTGTAGGCGGAGGCAAATTCCGCACCGGTCACGCCGGAGCCCACCACAATGAGTTCCTCAGGAAGTTCGTCGAGGTCATAGATCTGTGCCCAGTTGAGGATCCGTTCGCCGTCCGGACGCGCGGTGGGCAACTCCCGTGGATGGGCGCCCACCGTCAGCAGGATCGTGTCCGCTTCCACGGTTTCAACGCCGTCGGCTGTCAGCACCTCGATGGTGTGGCTGTCCAGCAGGCGGCCGGATCCGATCAGGATGCGGACATTCTGGTGTTCCAGCCCGGTGGTGATGTCCTGGGACTGCTGCCGGGCAAGGCCAAGCAGGCGGTCGTTGATGTGCTTCAGGTCCGCGCGCATGACCGGGACGAAGTCGCCGCCGTCGACGTCGAACTTGACGCCCAGCTCCCCCGCCTCCCCGACGCGGGTCATCAGGTCCGCCGTCGCGATCAGTGTCTTGGAGGGAACGACGTCGGTGAGCACTGCGGAGCCGCCCAGGCCCGCACGTTCGATGATGGTGACCTGCGCCCCCAGCGAGGCAGCGACCATGGCGGCTTCGTATCCGCCCGGGCCACCTCCGAGGATTGCGATCCGGGGTGAGCTGAAATCTGGATGCGTAGTCACAATCATCCATTCTCGCCCATCCAGCCCCTCACCACCAATAAACCGGCCCGCCAATGGCGGCGGTCACGGAGGATGGTGACGCTGTGCACAAACTCAAGTGCACGGTAGCTTGTACCAGTGAGTAATACAGACTTCCTGAACACTGACCCCTTTGCCGCCGCGCGGGCGGCCGCTGACTACATCGCCGAAGAGACCGGTGTGGACCGCCACGACGTCGCCCTGGTCCTGGGCTCAGGCTGGGCCGAGGCCGCCGAGCTGATCGGCGAAACCACCGCCACCCTGTCAGCCGACGAGGTCCCCGGCTTCCACGCGCCCGCTGTGGAGGGCCACGTCGGGACCATCCGTTCTGTCCTGACCAAGGAAGGCAAACGCGCGCTGGTACTGGGCGCGCGGACCCACTACTACGAAGGCAAGGGCGTCCGTGCCGTGGTCCACGGCGTCCGGACTGCTGCCGCCGCCGGCTGCAGCACCCTGGTGCTGACCAACGGCTGTGGAGGCCTGAACGAAGACTGGGCCCCGGGCACCCCGGTCCTCATCAAAGATCACATAAACCTCACCGCGGCTTCTCCGCTGGAGGGCGCGACGTTCGTTGACCTGACAGATCTGTACTCCGGACGGATCCGGGGACTGGCCCGCGAGGTCGATCCCACCCTGGAGGAAGGCGTCTATGCGCAGTTCACCGGACCCCACTACGAAACCCCGGCAGAGGTCCAGTACGCCAAGAGGATCGGTGCTGACCTGGTGGGAATGTCAACGGCGCTGGAAGCCATCGCAGGCCGGCACGCGGGAATGGAAGTGTTTGGTATTTCGCTGGTGACCAACCTCGCCGCGGGGATCAGCCCTGCCCCGCTCAGCCACCAGGAAGTCATCGAGTCCGGACAGGCTGCGGGACCACGCATCTCCAAGCTCCTTGCCGAGATCATCAGCCTGCTCTAGAGGTTCCCAGCCAGCCAGGGCGCGCGCCGGAAAGCCGGCCGCGCCTCGAGTCCAGGCGCCTCAGGTCCGGCGCCTCAGGTCCGGGCGCCTCAGGTCCAGGAGCGCCTCAGGTCCGGGCGCCCGTCAGCTGGCTGACCGTGTTCTGCCTGGCATCGGGAAAACGGCGTTCGATGGACTGGGCTATCCCGGCGATGGTCTGCCGGGACAGCTCCGTCCGCCAGGTCACCTCGGCATGGCGCATGGTCTGGGAGATCAGGCAGGTCTTGGCGTAGTCGGCATCCATGCCGCCCGGGGCATGCCTGAGGATGCTGTCGCACCGGAACGCGTCGTCGTTGCCTTCGATGGCCAGGACAACGTCCAGCACGGAAATGCTGTCCGGCCTGCGGGCCAGCTGGAAACCGCCCCGAGGGCCGGACACCGAGCCAAGAATGCCGGCACGGACCAGCGCCTGCAGCTGCTTGTTCAGGTACGCGGCCGGCAGCTTGTAGAACTCCGCCAGGCGTGCACTGCTGACGGCTTCCCCCACCGGAGTCCAGGACATGTTCACGCAACTGTGCAGCGCCCATTCCACCCCTTGCCCCATTTTCATATTCGAGACACTACTTGTCCAGAAAATACGCTGTCAAGGTTTCCCCGGGATTCCGCGGGGCACATGTCAAGGCCACGGGTTCGCTGGCCGCCCGGGGAGTGTTCGGGGCATCTTCGGCACGCAATGACGATAGCGTTGAGCCCATGACGTCCTCCGATGCCGATTCCCGTCTGTTCAGCCAAGCCCGCGAATGGGCTGCGCAGGATCCTGATGCCATGACTTCCGCTGCACTCTCTGAACTGATCCGACTGGCCGAGGGCGGAGCCGCCCCGGCCCTCCAGCAGCTCGCCGACAGCTTCAACGGCACCCTGCAGTTCGGCACCGCGGGCCTCCGCGCGGCCCTTGGGCCCGGACCAAACCGGATGAACCGGGTAGTGGTGCGCCGTGCCGCGGCCGGCCTGGCGGCCTTCCTCACCGACGCGGTACAGCAGTCTTCGCCCGGGACCCGGCCGCGCGCCGTCGTCGGCTACGACGCACGCCACAACTCGGACATCTTTGCCGAGGAGACTGCCGCCATCTTCACCGCTGCGGGGATAGAAACCTTCCTGATGCCAGCCGCACTGCCCACTCCCCTGCTCGCCTACGCCGTGAAGGCCCTCGAGTGCGACGGCGGCGTGATGGTCACGGCCAGCCATAACCCTCCGCAGGACAACGGCTACAAGGTCTACCTGGGCCGACACGCGGTGGAGGAAAGCGGCAGGGGCGCCCAGATCGTGGCTCCCTTCGACGAGCAGATCGCAGCACGGATCAGCGCCGTGGGTTCCCTGGACTCCATCGACCTCGCCACGGACGGCTGGACTGTCCTGAGTCCCTCGATCGCCACGGACTACCAGCGCACGACGGCGGCACTGGCAGACCCTGCCCGGTTCCCCGCCCGTGACCTCCGCATTGTCCTGACGCCGATGCACGGCGTCGGCGGAGAGACGGCGGTGGCCGTCCTGAACGCCGCCGGCTTCGCCGATGTCACCCTGGTGGCCGAACAGGCCGAACCGGACCCGGACTTCCCCACGGTGAACTTCCCCAACCCCGAAGAGCCGGGCGCCCTGGACCTGGCAGTCGAAACGGCCGTGCGCCTGGACGCGGACATCGTCCTGGCCAACGATCCGGATGCCGACCGCGCTGCGGTCGCGGCGAAGGACCCGGCCACAGGCGCCTGGCGCATGCTCCGCGGTGATGAAGTGGGGGCACTCCTGGGTGCGCACATCGTGGCGCGCCGGGCAGCGGACGCCGCGGATGCGTCCGGTGCCGGGGACCATGCCCCCGGCGTGTTCGCCAATTCGATTGTGTCCTCGCGGCTGCTGTCCCGGATCGCCGCTGCGGCGGGGTATGCACACGAGGAGACCCTGACGGGCTTCAAATGGATTTCCCGGGTTCCGGGGCTGCTGTACGGCTACGAGGAGGCACTGGGCTATTGCGTGGCGCCTGACCTTGTCCGGGACAAGGACGGCATCTCGGCGTCCGTCCTGATTGCGGAACTTGCCGCCGCTGCCAAGGCCGACGGCAAGACGGTGTTCGACACCCTGGATGAGCTGTACCTCCAGCACGGGCTGCATGCCAGCGACCAGCTGAGTATCCGGGTGGCGGACCTCGGCCTCCTGGATGCCATGATGAACCGGCTGCGGGTCAGCCCGCCGGAATCCTTCGGCTCGTCGGCCGTGGAAACCTTCGTGGACCTGTCCGAAGGCAGCGAGCAGTTGCCGCCGACCGACGGCCTGCTGTACCTGACCCGGGACCGGACGCGGGTGATCATCCGGCCCAGCGGCACCGAGCCAAAGCTCAAGTGCTACCTGGAAGTGATCAGGGGCGTGGAGTCTGCCGCCGAATTGCCTGAAGCCCGCCAGGCCGCACGCGCCGCCCTGGACCAGGTGCTCGGCGACGTGCGGGAGGCGCTGGGACTGTAGCCCGCAGTCCGGCCGCCAACGCCCCGCGCAGGTGGTGCTGCTAGAGCTCTACTTCGATGAAGCCGTCGGCGATGCGGGTGCTGAACGTGTCCAGCCGCAGTCCGGCAGTGCCGAAGCATTCGCCGGTCTCGAGGTCGTAGACCTCTTTGTGCAGCGGCGAAGCGATGGTGGGACGGGTGCCGCGCGAGCCGAGGATACCCCGGGCCATCACGTGGGCGCCCGTGGCAGGGTCTTCGTGTGCCACGGCAAAGACTTCGCTGGGGCCGGTCCGGAAGAGTGCTACCTGGCGGCCCGCGATGATGGCGGCTTCGCCCCAGGCGAGCTCCAGCTCCTCCACTGCGCAGACCCGGTGCCAGCCGGTGGCGGTGCCAGTTTCGGTGGCGAGTGCCCCAAGTTCCAGTGTTGCCGTCATGTCGGCTCCTCTCCCTGTGCGTGCTGTGGCCACCGATGTGGCCGTACTACCAAGCTAGGCCGCGGGTGTTTCGCGGGCATGCGGTGAATGTGTCCGGCGCGTAAAAGAGAACTCACCCGGCCGGAAATGCGTTCGTGATGCAGAAGTTAAGTTCACGAAACAATTGGGAAACTGAAGCGAAACTGCGGCTGCCTAGTCTGGATGGACACCTCATCAGAGAAGGTCGCAGTGCACCGTCTGCGGCCCATGCGAAAGGCCCACAGTGACCGAACAGACTTCAAGCACAGAGACTCCGCGCCGCATCGTCGTCGCCGGCGGCGGCCCGGCGGCCCACCGTTTTGCGGACGCAATGCATGCCCGCGGCCTCGAAGGCTGGCATGTCACGGTCCTCACCGAGGAAGCCCACCTCCCCTATGACCGGGTGGCCCTGTCCAAGGCCCTCACCGACACCGGGGTGGACCTGACGCTGGGATCCGCGTCCATGTGGGACCACGCATCCCTGGAGCTGAAGACCGGCGAGCGCGTCGTGAAGATCAACGCCGGAGCCAAGATCGGTGGAAACCGCTGCCGGCAATACTTTCGAATACGACGACCTGGTGGTTGCCACCGGCTCGAATGCCGCGCGCCTGCCCATCCCCGGCAACGAGCTCACCCACGTCTACCGGACGCTTGAAGACGTCTGGGCCATCAACAAGGCCATCGCCGGGCTCACGGAAAAGCTTGGCCGCAAGGTCAACGCCGTCACCATCGGTGGCGGCCTCCTCGGACTGGAATCGGCCGCGGGCACGGAAAAGCTCGGCGCCACCCCGATCGTCATCGACGGCTCACAGTGGCTGATGGCCACCCAGCTCGACGAAGGAGCCGGGCCAGGCCATGGGCCGGCTGATCAAGGCCAAGGGCTTTGAAGTCCACGGCGGCGTCTTCCCCTCTGAGGTTCTCTCCGACGGCGAGGGCCAGGTCACCGGCGTGCTTATGGCCGACGGCCGGATCGTCGAGGCCGACATGGTGATCGTTGCCATCGGCGTCCGGCCCCGCGATGAACTCTTCCGCGCCGCCGAGGGCGAAGAACAGGTGTTCAGCCTGGGGCAGCGCGGCGGCGTGGTCATCAACGATTTCTGCGCCACCGAGGTTGACGGCATCTGGGCCATCGGTGAAGTAGCCAACTACGGCGGCATGTGCCTTGGCCTGGTTGCCCCCGCCAACACGATGGCAGAGATCGTCGCCGACCGCCTGCACGGCGGAGAGGCTACGTTCCCCGGCTTTGACACGGCCACCAAGCTCAAGCTGTCCGGTGTGGACGTGGCCAGCTTCGGTGACGGCTTCGCCAGGACCGAACACTCCCTCGAAATCGTGTACGCCGACCCGGCCCGCGGCGTCTACCAGAAGATCGTCACCACCGACGATGCCAAGACCCTCCTGGGCGGCATCTTCGTCGGCGACGCCACCCCGTACACCAGCCTCCGTCCGCTCCTGGGGCGGGAACTCAGCGCAGAGCCCGGCGCATACCTTACCGCTGCAGGTGGCGGGGACGCCCCGGACACCGAGCTTCCGGACGACGCCATCCTGTGCTCCTGCAACAACGTCTCCGCCGGAACCATCCGCGACACCGTCAACGGCTGCGGCGCCTGCGACGGCAACGCCCCGGTCCAGGAACTCGGCGAACTCAAGGGCTGCACCCGGGCCGGAACCAGCTGCGGCTCCTGCGTGCCCATGCTCAAGAAGCTGCTGGAAACCGAACTCACCAAGTCCGGCGTCGAAGTTTCCAAGGCCCTCTGCGAGCACATCGAGCTGTCCCGGCAGGAACTTTTCGACGCCATCCGGGTGCTGGGCCTGACCTCTTTCGAAGAAATCATGGCCAAGTACGGCACCGGCGCCGGCTGCGACATCTGCAAGCCCACCATCGCCAACATCCTGGCCAGCCAGAACAGCGCCTACGTCCTGGACGCCGGCCGCGGCACCCTGCAGGACACCAACGACCGTGCCCTCGCCAACATGCAGAAGGACGGCACCTACTCGGTGGTCCCGCGCATCGCCGGCGGCGAGATCACCCCGAAGAAGCTCGGCGTCATCGCAGCCGTGGCTGAGAAGTACAACCTGTACACCAAGATCACCGGCGGCCAGCGCATCGATATGTTCGGTGCCCGGCTGGAGGAGCTCCCGGAAATCTGGAAGGAACTGGTGGACGCCGGCTTCGAATCCGGCCAGGCGTACGGCAAGAGCCTTCGGACGGTGAAGTCCTGTGTCGGTTCCACCTGGTGCCGCTTCGGTGTCCAGGATTCGGTGGCCATGGCCATCCAGCTTGAGCTGCGCTACCGCGGCCTCCGCAGCCCGCACAAGCTGAAGATGGGTGTCTCCGGCTGCGCCCGCGAATGCGCCGAGGCCCGTGGCAAGGACGTGGGCGTGATCGCCACCGCCGACGGCTGGAACCTCTACGTCGGCGGCAACGGCGGCGCCACCCCGGCGCACGCCCAGTTGCTGGCCAAGGACCTCGACGACGAGACGCTCATCAAGTACATCGACCGCTACTTCATGTACTACATCCGTACCGCTGACCGCCTGCAGCGCACGGCGCGCTGGCAGGAAGAGCTCGACGGCGGCATCAAGCACGTCGAGGACGTCGTGGTCAACGACACCCTGGGCATCGCCGAGGAACTCGAAGCTGCCATGGCCAAGCACGTCGACACCTACGTCGACGAGTGGGCTGACACCCTGAAGGACCCGGAGCGCCTGCGCCGGTTCCGTTCCTTCGTCAATGCCCCTGACCAGAAGGATGACTCCATCACCTTCGTCCCGGACGAGCGCGGCCAGATGCGGCCCGCAACCCCGGAGGAGAAGGGGAAGGTCCTGATCGGAGCTTCCATCCCCATGCGGCCCCGCGACGAGAACGAGGTATGACCATGCAGCTGAGCATCGATCTCACCGGGCGCGAAGTCCTGGTCACCGGTTCGGACCACGCCGCCCGCCAGGCGGTCCGCCGCTACGAGGCCGCCGGCGCCGTCGTCTACCGCCTCAGCACCCCGCAGGGTGCCGGCCATGATGGGCCGCTGCCCGAACGCCCGTTCCTGGTCGCCGCAGTCGACGACGGCCAGCCCGGCTGGGAGACCTTGCTTGAGCGGTGCCGCGCTACCGGCATCCCGGTGGCAGCTGAACCGTCGGCCGGCCCCGTCGGCCACGTCACCCTGGTCGGTGGCGGGCCGGGAACCACCGAACTGCTGACCGTTGCCGCCATGAAGGCCCTGCGGGACGCTGACGTAGTGTTCTACGACCGGCTGGCTCCCTACCAGGAACTGCCGTCCCTGACATCGGCTGAACTGGTGGACGTCGGAAAGAAGCCGGGACACCACAAGGTCAGCCAGGCCGACATCGAGAGGCTGATGGTGGAAAGCGCCATCGCCGGAAACAACGTGGTGCGACTCAAGGGCGGCGACCCCTACGTGTTCGGCCGCGGCGGCGAAGAAGTTGCCGCGTGCGTCGCGGCCGGTGTGAAGGTCCGGGTCATTTCCGGGGTCACCAGCGCCATCTCTGTCCCGGCCGCGGCCGGGATTCCGGTGACGCACCGCGAAGTCAGCCACATGTTCACCGTTGTTTCAGGCCACGCCCCGCTGACGGAGAAGGAACACAAACACCTGGCCGGTCTCGGCGGTACCATCGTGGTCCTGATGGGCATCGGAACCCTGCACCAGCTCGCGGCCGGACTCCGCAAGGCCGGGATGCGCCCGGACATGCCCATGGCTGTTGTCGAACGCGGCTACCGCCCCGGACAGCGGACCACCATAGCGGATCTCGGAACCATCGTAGGCGCGGCCGCCGGCTGCACCAACCCCGCCGTGCTTGTCATCGGCGAGGTGGTTCGCGTGGCTGAAGCCAACCGCGGGCATGCTGAGGCCGCCGCCGATCTGGACCGGCTGGCGGCCTCGCTGCTCGGTTCATGAAAGGATTGAAACCCATGAACGCACTGGCACCAGTTGAACCCCGGGTCGACGAGACCCCAGGACAGGAGTCTGCGGACTCCCCCTTGGAGGGTTTCCGCATCGGAGTCACCTCGGACCGCCGCTCCCAGGACCTCATTGAGGCCCTGGAGCGCCGCGGCGCGGAGGTCCTGCATGCCCCGGCCCTGAAGATCGCCCCGGTTCAGGAGGATATGCGCCTGATCGAGGACACCAAGGCCGTTATCGCCGCGAAACCTGACCTCTGCATCGCCACCACCGCCTACGGCATGCGCCGCTGGTGTGAAGCTGCCGACTCGTTCGGTATCGGTGAACAGCTGCTGGAAACCCTCGGCGCCTGCCGGATGTTTGTGCGCGGCCCCAAAGCCCGCGGCGCCGTCCGCGCGGCCGGCCTTGCCGACGTCGGCATCAGCAGCGACGAAACCACCGCCACGTTGGTGGACATGCTCCTGGCGGAAGGCGTCCGCGGCAAAACCGTTGTGGTGCAGCTGCACGGCTACACCGATGTCCGGCAGCTGGAGCGCCTCCGGATGTCCGGCGCCACCGTCCTGACCGTCACGCCCTACCGGTGGGTCAAGCCCGACGGCGAGGACCGGCTCCCCCGGCTCATCGAGGCGGCCTGCAGCGGCAACCTCGACGTCCTGACCTTCACCAGCGCCCCGGCGGTGGACGCAATGTGGAGCACCGCCCACGAGATGGGCCTCTACAAGCAGCTCATCGATTCCCTGAAGACGAATGTCACCACCGCCGTGGTGGGGCCGGTGACTGCCCAGCCCTTGCTGGACGCCGGCGTCACGCCGCTGATTCCGGAGCGCTTCCGGATGGGCGCCCTTATCCGGCTGGTGTGCGAGCATCTGGCCCTGAACCATGTCCGCCGCCTCGATACCAGGAGCGGCAACATCGAACTCCGGGGCCGCAGCCTGCGGATTGACGGACAGCCGATCGAGCTGGCGCCTGCGCCGCTGCTGTTGCTTCGTGCCCTGCTGGGTGCCGGCGGAGCGGTGCTGTCCCGCGAGTCGCTGTCTGAACTGCTGGAACTCAGGGGTTCGGTCCATGCGCTGGACATGACCGTCAGCCGGCTGCGCTCCTCGCTGCCGGACGGCCGGCTGGTGGAGACCGTGGTGAAGCGCGGGTACCGGATCCGGGTCTGAACCGGCCGCCGAAGGAGCCCCTGTGTCGGTTTCCGGCTGGATGAGAGCCACATCACGGGTTCTGTTACCGGGCGGTAAACATTGGCGAACAAAGGGCGTTTTCCCAGCAACAGCGGGGAAACACCCCGGAAAAGGCGGCCGCCTACGCTGGGTTCATCACGAACCCCCGGCCGCAATTGCGGCCGCCAGCGAAAGGGCCAGCACATGTCCGCTCCGGCACCGTCCACCTCGTTTTCCCCGGCATCCCGCATCGTCATCGCGGGTGCCGGGCCTGCCGCCCAGGCCCTGGTCCGCCAGCTGGACGGTGCGAGGTTCCGCGGAACCATCACCGTGCTCAGCAACCGGGACGACGCTCCTGCCGAACTCCTGGCCATCGCCGAGCTGCCCCAGGTGTCCGTCCGGTTCGGCCAGCCCGCCAGCTTCATCGACGCTGACAACCGCTCGGTCACCACGGCTGACGGCATGGAGTTCAGCTACGACGAGCTGGTCATCGCTACGGGATCAGCTCCCGTCGCCTCCCCCGTGGAGGGTGCCGGCCGTTGCCTGAGCTACTCCACGATCGACGACGCCGCCAAGATCGGTGACGCCGTCAAGGAGGTCACGCAGCAACTCGGCAGGCGGCCGCTGGGGATCCTGGTGGGCACCGGCGCCGCAGCCGGCCAGGCAGAAGCGGTGCTGCGCGCCCGTGGCGTCCGCCCCATCCGCACCACTGTCCGGCCCGCATCGGTGGTTCCCTCCATTGCCGGATCCGGACTCACTGCTGCCGGAGTGATCTTCGAGGACGGCAGCAGCATGAACGGTGACCTGGTGGTCCTGGCGGAGGAGCGGGTCTCCCGCGACGGGCTGGCCGCCAGCGCCGGACTCGCCACCGCCGCAAGCGGCGGGATCGTCATTGACAAGGACTTCCGGTCCTCGGTTCCCGGGATCTGGGCCATCGGTGACGCTGCGGCGTTCGACGGCGTCCGGCTGGGCCTGCTCGTTGCCGCCGCTTCGGCTGCGGGGGCCTGCGCCACGCAGCTTATGACCGCTGCTGCGACCGAACACAGGGTCCCGGTGGCCGCCTGACCCTGTGGCAAGATGGTCCTCTGAAGAGCCATGGACACAGTGGCGTTTGCGGCCCACAAGGCCCTCGGAAAGGACCATCATGAGCAACGAAGCCACCATCCCCGCAGCCAAGCCGGCGCCCGCCGACATCGCTTCCTTCATCGACCACACCCTGCTCAAGCCTGAAGCCAGCGAAGCTGACATCCTCAAGGTCTGTGCTGAAGCTGCCGAATACCGGTTCAAGTCCGTTTGCGTGAACCCCATCTGGGTCAAGACCGTCAAGACCGCCCTGAAGGGATCAGGCGTCCTGACGTGTTCGGTCATCGGGTTCCCGCTCGGTGCCACGCCGAGCGATGTCAAGACCTTCGAAGCCCGCGGCGCTGTGCTCGATGGCGCCGATGAGATAGACATGGTCATCAACATCGCCGCCGCCCGCGCCGGTGACAAGGGTGCCCTGGTGGAGGACATCGCAGCGGTGGCCGAAGCCGTGCACGCCAGCGGGGCCATCCTGAAGGTCATTATTGAAACCGCCCTCCTCGACGACGACCAGAAAGTCCTTGCCTGCAAGGCCGCCGTGGAAGCCGGGGCTGACTTCGTGAAGACCTCCACCGGGTTCAACGGCGGTGGCGCAACGGAGGCGGATGTGGCCCTGATGCGCCGGACCGTGGGCCCGGACCTGGGCGTCAAGGCCTCCGGCGGGGTACGTTCACTGGCCGACGCTCAGGCTATGATTGCTGCAGGTGCAACACGTATTGGCGCCAGCTCCGGGATCGCGATCGTCAAGGGTGAACAGGGTTCATCCGCGTACTGAGGATCCGGACGCGCCACAGTTTGAGCCCCGCGGGGCCGAGGAGGAATGAATGTCCAGCAAGACCACAGGGTCCAGCGCCAGCAAGGTCCAGACCCCGGAGAACGAGAACAGCCTGGCCAGCAGCGTCCTGCTGTTTGCCGTGATCATCGTCCTGTTCCTGGGCGCCATCTACTCGCTGTCCTTCCTCACCCTGGACAACCCCTGGCCCATGGCCGTCTGCCTGGGCCTCTTCGCGCTGGCGTTCTGGATTCCCCAGACCATCACCGGCCGCTCTGACTCCGCCGGCGAGCACTAAGCACGCGCAGAACTAAGGCAGGGGCCCCGGATGATCCGGGGCCCCTGCCTTTTAAATGATCCGGCTCAGGCGGTGCCGAAAAGCCGGCTGAACAACCCCGCTCCCAGCGACAGTGCGGCCGGGAAGTGCGATTTCGCCGCCGCCCAGCCGGCCACGCACATGCCCACCATCGCGTAAGCACTCACCGGGATCAGCACCAGCCACTCCCGGCGTGATCCCGCCCGGCCCAGCAGCGGAACGGAAAACGCCCCGTTGGCCTTCCAGACGTCGTTGACCACCGGAAGCTTCCGCAGGAACCTGGGCGGCCTGATGACAACCGGCCACAGCAGCGGCACTCCGCCGGTGGTGACCATATCCCCCACGATATGGACCACCACTCCGGTCAGCATCGACACCGGCAGCCAGGTCCACTGGTCCGGCGCGAAAAACGTCACCAGCCCTGCCATGGCCAGGGCGAAGATCCAGTTGCTGATGAAGCCCGCTTTGGGAAACAGCTTCAGCGCCTTGGCTGCGATGTTGATCATGAACATGCACAACAGGCCGGCGCCGACGGACAGAAGCCCCCAGTCTGTCTGCAGCTGGATCTGCCCGGCCATGGTGGCCAGCAGCACAAAGAACGCCGCACCCAGCACCGAGTGCGTACCCTGCCGGTGCCCGCCGCTCACGTTCTCAATGCCCACGGCAATCACATTGGACAGCGGAGGCAGCGATTGGGCCACCGTGCTGTGGCGGTGGTCCCAGTCACAGACGAGGGCCGTGCCCGCGGTGGCCAGGCCGCCGATCAGGATCCCGGTGGAGTCCAAGGGGTACCAGCCGAGCGTATAGGGCCCGGTTGAGGCAATAGCTACCCACGCCGCGGCTCCCGACGCGGCGTGGTGTCCTCCCATCAAGGGCTAACCACTCACTGCCGGAGCGGCGAGTTGCGCGTCGGAAAAGATGTTGCGGATGACGCCGTTGGCCCAGTCCAGGATCTCGGCGTCCTGCAGGTCCCGGCCGCCGATCCTTGCGGTCTTGGGCTTCGGGATCAGGACGGCATCCAGCGCCGGTTTGGGCTGGGCGCCAGGGTACATCCGGGCCAGGCGCATCACCTTGGATTCCGGCAGCTGGGCCGGCGAGAACTTGATGAAGTTGCCCTGCAGGGCGACGTCGGACAGTCCTGCTTCGCGCGCACCCACCCGGAAGCGGGCCACGGCGATAAGGTTCTGCACCGGCAGCGGCGGTTCGCCGTAGCGGTCCACGAGCTCGGCCAGGACCTCGTCGATGGCTTCGTGGGTCAGGGCCGAGGCCAGCTTGCGGTACGCCTCCAGACGCAGCCGCTCCCCCGGGACGTAGTCGTGCGGCAGGTGCGCGTTGACCGGAAGCTCGATTTTCATCTCGGCGGCCTTTTCCTCAGCCTCACCGCGGAAGTCTGCCACGGCCTCGCCCACCAGCCGGATGTACAGGTCGAAGCCCACACCCTGGATGTGGCCGGACTGTTCACCGCCCAGGAGGTTGCCGGCGCCGCGGATTTCGAGGTCTTTCATGGCCAGCTGCATGCCGGCGCCGAGTTCATTGTGGGTGGCCACGGCCTTCAGCCGCTCCAGCGCAACCTCTCCCAGCGGTTTCTCTGACGGATACAGGAAGTAGGCATAGGCACGCTCACGCCCACGGCCGACGCGTCCGCGGAGCTGGTGCAGCTGGGACAGCCCGTATTTGTCGGCGCCGTCCACAATCAGGGTGTTGGCGTTGGAGATGTCCAGGCCGGTCTCGATGATGGTGGTGCACACCAGCACGTCGAAGCGTCGTCTCCCAGAAGTCAACGATGATCTGTTCCAGGCGGCTCTCGGACATCTTGCCGTGCGCCACCTCCACCCGCGCCTCGGGCACCAGTTCGCGGACTTTGGCTGCCGTCCGTTCGATGGTGGACACCCGGTTGTGCACCAGGAACACCTGGCCTTCGCGCATCAGTTCGCGGCGGATGGCCGCCGAGGTCTGCTTGTCGGTGTACGGGCCCACGTACGTCAGCACCGGGTGGCGTTCCTCCGGCGGAGTGGCCAGGGTGGAGGTTTCGCGGATACCGGTCAGGGACATCTCCAGCGTGCGCGGGATGGGCGTGGCACTCATGGCCAGCACGTCCACGTTGGTGCGCATCTTCTTCAGCGCTTCTTTGTGCTCCACACCGAAGCGCTGTTCCTCGTCCACGATCACCAGGCCGAGGTCCTTGAACGCGAAGTCCTTGGACAGCAGCCGGTGCGTGCCGATCACCACGTCCACGGAGCCGCTCTTGACTCCCTCAACGGTTTCCTTGGACTCCTTGGCGTTCTGGAAGCGGGACAGCGCTTTGACCCGCAGCGGGAAGCCGGAGAAACGCTCGGTGAAGGTCTCGTAGTGCTGCTGCGCGAGCAGCGTGGTGGGCACCAGCACCGCCACCTGCTTGCCGTCCTGGACGGCTTTGAACGCCGCACGCACGGCGATCTCGGTCTTGCCGTAGCCCACGTCGCCGGAAACCAGCCGGTCCATGGGGATCTCGCGCTCCATGTCCGCCTTGACCTCGTTGATGGTGGTCAGCTGGTCCGGCGTTTCGACGTACGGGAAGGCTTCCTCCAGCTCCCGCTGCCACGGGGTGTCCGGTCCGAAGGCGTGGCCGCGGGAGGCCATCCGCGCCGAGTACAGCCGGATCAGTTCGCCGGCGATCTCCTTGACGGCCTTGCGTGCCTTGGATTTGGTGCTGGCCCAGTCCGAGCCGCCCATCTTGCTGAGCACCGGGGTGTCGCCGCCCACGTACCGGGTCACCTGGTCCAGCTGGTCCGTGGGGACGAACAGCCGGTCCCCCGGCGCCCCGCGCTTGGACGGGGCGTATTCCAGGACCAGGTACTCGCGCACTCCGTCTCCGCCGCCGGCCACCTTGCGCTGGATCAGCTCGACGAACCGGCCGATGCCGTGCTGTTCGTGGACCACGTGGTCCCCTGCTACCAGCTGCAGCGGGTCCACGGCGTTCCGGCGCTTGGACGGCATGCGCCGCATGTCCTTGGTGGAGCCGGCGGAGGTCCGGCCCAGCAGGTCCGCCTCAGTCAGCAGGCCCAGCTTGAGGCCGTCCAGGACAAAACCGCGTCCGACGGCGGCAGTGGTCACCTCGATGATGCCCGCCTGGGGTTCCTTCTCGAGGGTGTCCACCCTGGCGCAGGGAATATCGGCGTCGTGGAACAGCTCGGCCAGGCGCTGGGCGGGTCCGGGACCCTCGGTGGCCACCACGATCCGCCACTGGTCTCGGACATGGGAGCCGATGAAGTCCATCATCTCTGCGACATCGCCCTGGTAGCCACGGGGCTCCCGGGCGTGGAGGTTGAGGACGTCGATCTCGGGAAGCAGCTCTTCGTCAGTGGCGAGCGAGGTGATGGACCACCACGAGACGTCATGGTCCAGTGAGGACGTGCGGGTTTCGGCCAGGGAGCGGAAGCTGGCCGAATGCAGGGCCGCAGACGCCTGGGAGCTCAGGTCCAGGGGTGCGGTGCCGCCGTCCGAGGCCGTGGACCAGGCCGCCTCCAGGAACTCCTCGTTGGTGGCCGCAAGGTCGTGGGCGCGGGTGCGGACCTTTTCGGGTTCAATGACCACGGAGATCGAACCGGCAGGGAGCTGCTCCACAAGCGGCACCATGGCGTCCACCAGGACCGGGGCCAGGGATTCCATGCCTTCGACGGCGATGCCGCCGGCGATCTTTTCCAGCATGTCCGCGGCCGCGGGCAGCTGGGCCTTCAGCGTCGCGGCGCGGGACATCACCGACGGGGTGATGAGGATTTCACGGCAGGGCGGCGCATGCAGTTCGGTGGGGTGGTGCAGGCCCGGTGAGGACAGCGAGCGCTGGTCCGCGACGGCGAACCAGCGCATCTGGTCCACCTCATCGCCGAAGAACTCCACCCTGATGGGGTGGTCCTCGGTGGGCGGGAACACGTCGATGATGCCGCCGCGGACAGCGAATTCGCCGCGGTGCGTGACCATGTCCACGCGGGCGTAGGCGGCATCGGCCAGCCGCCGCACCACGTCGGTGAAAGGTGCGTCCTGGCCCACCGCCAGGGTGACCGGCACCAGCTCACCCAGTCCGGCAACGAGCGGCTGGACCACCGCGCGTACCGGTGCCACCACCACCCGCAGCGGACCCGCCGTCGAACTTTCCGGGTGCGCCAGCCGGCGGAGCACGGACAGCCGCCGCCCGACGGTGTCCGAGCGCGGGGAGAGCCGTTCATGCGGCAGGGTTTCCCAGCTGGGGAACTCGGCCACCGACTCCGCAGGGAGGTAGGCCCGCAGGGCTGCCGTCAGGTCCTCCGCCTCGCGTCCCGTAGCGGTGACGGCAAGGACCATGGGCGGAGTCCCGCCGTCGGGCGTTCCTGCCTGCGACCCGCACCGGATCCGGTGCCGGCGGCCAGGCCGTCCGCCATCTCCGCCAGCAGCACGGCACGCAGACCCGGCCGGGGCACTGATCTGGTAGTCCTGGCCCCGGACATCGAATCCCCTGGCTGCCTCGGCCCGGACCCGGGCAAAGGTACGGTCGTCGGCCAGGACGCGGCGCAGTCCGTCAAGTGCTGGGCCGGAATGGGCGGTACCGGTGCTGGAGGCGCTCGGACTCATGGCAGAAACTCCTGTGGTGTTCAAGGAAAAGCGAGGCAACACGAAAACCCGAAATTCGCTTCGAATCCCGGGTAAACCCAGCCTACCCCTGCCCCGCGCGCGGGAGGGAACCCTGTACCGGAGTTCAGCCGCCGGCCGAAGCCGCACGTTGCTAAGCTTGCTGAGGAAGCCCATCTTTGAGGCGCTTCCCCCGCCTGGCCTGAGGAGCTTTAAGTGAGCGAAACCAATAGTCCGAGCGACGTGCCGAGCCCCAGCATCGACGGGAAGGCACGGACCGTCCTGGTGACCGGGGCCACCGGCTACATCGGCGGCCGGCTGGTCCCCAAGCTCCTGGAGGCGGGGCATACAGTCAAGGTGCTGGTCCGCTCGCCTGACAAGATCTCCGGAGTGCCCTGGCTGGACGAGGTTGAGGTGATCCAGAGCAGCCTTGACGACGGCGACGCCCTGCGGGACGGCCTGGCCGGGCGTCGACGTGCTCTACTACCTGGTCCACTCGATGGCTGCCGGCGCCGGTTTCGAAGCCAAGGAAAAGGCGATGGCCGAGACCGTGGCGAAGGCCGCCGCGGACGCCGGGACGGACAGGATCGTCTACATGGGCGGCCTGCATCCGGCCAATGCCAAGCTTTCCACGCACATGCGCTCCCGGGAAGCCGTGGGCAAGGTCTTCCTGGACAGCCCGGTTGATGCCGTGGTGTTCCAGGCCGGCGTGGTCATCGGCTCCGGTTCGGCCTCGTTCGAAATGATCCGGCACCTTTCCGAAACCCTGCCCCTGATGCCCGCACCCAGTTGGGTACGCAACAAAATCGAGGCAATCGCAGTCCGCGACGTGCTGCACTACCTCGTCGGGGCCGCGTCACTGGAGGGGCATATCAACCGCACCTTCGACATCGGCTGCCGGCAGGTCCTCACCTACGCGGGCATGATGAAGGAATACGCCGCCGAGGCCGGACTGCCGTACCGCGTGGTGCTGGCGCTGCCCATTCCTGCGCCCAAGCTTGCCGGCATGTGGGTGGCCCTGACCACGCCGATCCCGTTGTCCATGTCCCTCCCCCTGGTCCAGTCGCTGCAGGACGACGCCGTGTCCAGCGAGCACGACATCGACCAGTACATCCCCCAGCCCGACGGCGGACTGACCAGCTACCGGACCGCCGTCGCCCTCGCGCTGGGCAAGGAGCGTGACGGCCAGGTGCAGACCACCTGGGCCAACGCCGGTGCCGCCGCCGATCCCCTGCCCAGTGATCCGGACTGGTCCGGCCACAAGGTGTACGTGGATGAGCGGACCTTCCACGGGGACGTCGATCCCGCCCACGTATGGACCATCATCGAAGGAATCGGCGGCCGCAACGGCTGGTACTCCCTGCCGCTGGCCTGGCAGGTGCGGGGCTGGCTGGACAAGCTCACGGGTGGGGCGGGCCTGCTGCGGGGTCGTCGCCACCCCGGCCACCTGGCCGCCGGCGAAGTGGTGGACTGGTGGCGGGTGGAGCGTATCGAGCACGGAAAACTGCTCCGGCTGCGGGCGGAAATGCGGGCTCCGGGCCGGGCATGGCTGGAGTTGTCCGTGGAACCGGACGGTACCGGCAGCCGCTACCGTCAGCGGGCGATCTTCTTCCCCAAGGGCCTCAGCGGCCGGCTCTACTGGCTGGCCGTGCTGCCGTTCCACAGCCTGATCTTCCCGGCCATGTCGCGGAACATCACAGCTGCCGCGCAGAAACTCGCCAACGCAGATACCGGTTCGGAGAACCTTCCGGCATCCCCGTAGGATGTGGGGAGCAAAAAACGTACTGACCGACCCCTGGAGGACCCCATGGCCCTGAGTGCAACCACCACCCTTCCGCACGCCGTCGGCAGCGTCGCAGCTGTCCTGGTCAACGAGGATTTCCAGCGGCACACCAGCGAACTCGTGGGCGGCACCCTGGAATCCTTCGCCGTGAACGGGGATGTAGCCGGAGCATTCAGCACCACCTCGGTCCGGACCCTGCCCACCACCCGCCTGCCGGAAATCGCCCGGAAGTTCGTGGGCGAAAACCTTACGGTGACCCAGGTGGAGAACTGGGAGGCGCCGGCAGCGGACGGTTCCCGGCAGAGCAGCATCACGCTCAAGATCGCCGGCGCCCCGGTTGACGTTTCCGCAGTCCAGCGCCTCGTTGCAGAGGGCGGCAGCACCCGGATCGACCTCGAAGGCAACGTCACCTCGTCGGTGCCCTTCCTGGGCGGCAAGATCGCAGCGGCAGCCGAACCGATGGTGGCCAAGGCGCTCAACCTCCAGTCGCAGCAGGCCCAGGCCTGGCTCGAAAGCCACTAGTCCGTGGAGCTTCCCCTTTTCGCAGCCTGGCTCCTCATCATGGCAGGAATCTGGTCCCTCGTGGTGTGGCCCCAGTTCCTGCGCCGCGTGATGAAGGATCCCCGGGCGCGGGACGCCGAAGGCAAGGCCACGAAGTTCCTCACCGTCCACCTGGTGCTGGTCAGCGTCTCAATGGTGCTGGGAGCAGCCACGGCGGTCATCGGGGTCATGGCGCTGCTGGGCTAGACTGGTTTGAGGTGCGCCGGGAAGTCTGGTCGGCAACAGTTTTGTTGACCCCTTAACCTGGAGCCGCCACATGACCAAACGCCCTTCCCGTCCTGCCTTCGCTGTCAGGGTCCTCAGCCGGTCGAGCTACCCCGAATACCTCCGTATTTCGGAAATCCTCCGGCTGGAGACCGTCGGCGGCGCCCTGCTGCTGGTGGCCACGGCCGCCGCCCTGCTCTGGGCGAACTCCCCCGCTGCCGCCGGTTACTTTGCGTTGCGGGACCTCAAGATCGGCTATGAGCCGTGGCACCTCCAGTTGTCCCTGGGGCATTGGGCCTCTGACGGGCTGCTGGCAGTCTTCTTTTTCATTGCCGGCCTGGAGCTCAAGCGGGAGTTCATTTCCGGCGAGCTCCGCAAATTCTCCAAAGCCGTTGTGCCGGTCGCCGCGGCAGTGGGCGGGGTTGCAGTCCCGGCGATCCTTTATACGCTGATCAACCTCGGCCAGGGCGCGGAGGGGCTGAAGGGCTGGGCCATTCCCACAGCCACGGACATCGCGTTCGCCCTCGCCGTCCTGGCAGTGATCAACACCCACCTGCCCGCGGCCCTCCGGACGTTCCTGCTGACCCTGGCCGTGGTGGATGACCTGCTGGCAATCGGCATCATCGCCTTCTTCTACTCCTCCGGGCTCCAGCCGCTCCTGCTGCTGGCAGCCCTCGTACCCCTGGGCCTGTTCACGCTGCTGGTCCAACGGAGGATCCGCAGCTGGTACCTGCTCCTCCCCCTTGCCGCGGCAACGTGGGGCCTTGTCCACGCCTCTGGCATCCATGCCACCGTGGCGGGTGTCCTGCTGGGCTTCGCCGTGCCGGTCATCGCCTCACGTAAGCGCGGTGAAACCGGCCCCGGGATGGCGGAGTCGCTGGAACACCGCATTCGTCCGCTCTCAGCGGGTTTCGCTGTTCCGGTTTTTGCATTCTTTTCGGCCGGCGTGGCGATCGGGGGCATCGACGGCTTCAGCTCGGCGCTGTCAGACCCGGTGGCCCTGGGCATCGTCACCGCCCTGGTGGTCGGCAAGACTGTCGGCGTCTTCGGCACCACGTACGTCCTGACCAAAACCACCAGGGCAAAGCTCGACGACGGCCTGGCCTGGATCGACGTGGCCGGCCTGGCGCTGTTGGCCGGCGTGGGCTTCACCGTGTCGCTGCTGATCGCAGAGCTGAGCTTCGGCTCAGGCTCCGCCCACGACGACCACGCAAAGGTGGCCATCCTGACCGGCTCGCTGGTGGCCGCGTTGCTGGCTACCGTCGTCCTGCGGCTGCGGAACCGGCACTACCGCGCCGTCGAGGACGCTGAACGCAGGGATGCTGACGGAGATGGCGTCCCCGACCTCTTCGAGCGGACGCCCTGACGTTCACGCGGCCTGGTTCAGGGCGTCCTCTGCCGCAACCCAGGAGATCATGGCGCACTTGACCCGCGCAGCGTAGCGGGCAACGCCTTCGAACGCGGCCGCGTCGCCAAGGATCTCCGGATCAGCGGGAATCTTGCCGCGCGACCGCAGGACTTCCCGGAAGGTGTCGATGACCTCGTGAAGTTCCGTCGACGCTCATGCCCTCGGCGAGTTCACTCAAGACTGACGCCGAGGCCATGGAGATCGAGCAGCCGGCGCCGTCCCACAGGATCTGCGCCACCTGGCCGTCCTCGACCGCCACCCGGAGGGTGACTTCATCGCCGCAGACGGGGTTGAGCTGGTGCGACTGGCCGGTGGAGGCGCCTTCCGGCGCCGGTACACCGGCGAGGCCGCTGCCGTGGCGGACCTTGGAGTGGTCCAGGATGATCTGCTGGTACAGCTGGTCTAGGCTCATATCCGTATGACTTTCGGTGTTCGCATCAGACGCGGAAGTAGGACCGGACTCCGGCTACGGACTCCAGGAACGCGTCGACGTCGTCGGTGGTGTTGTACAGGTAGGCGCTGGCCCGTGTTGTTGCTGTCAGGCCGAGGCGGCGGTGCAGTGGCTGGGCACAGTGGTGCCCCACGCGCACGGCGATGCCCTGCGAATCCAGGAACTGGCCGACGTCGTGTGCATGCACCCCTGCAACGTCAAATGCTGCCAGTCCGATCCGTTCGGCCCCTGCCGCGGGTCCCAGCACCCGGACTCCGGGAATGCCCTCCAGGCCGGCCACCATCCGTTGGCCGAGTTCCGATTCCCACCGGTGGATGCGGTCAAGGCCGGTCTCGGTGAGGTAGTTCGCCGCCGCGGCCAGGGCCACGGCCTGCGAGATGCGCTGCGTGCCGGCCTCAAACCGCTGCGGAGCGGGCAGGTACTCGGCGCGCTCCATCGTGACAGTGGTGATCATGGATCCACCCGTGAGGAACGGCGGGAGGATGTCCAGGATCTCCTGCTTTCCGTACAGCACTCCGATCCCGGTAGGCGCCAGCATCTTATGCCCGGAGAAGACCGCGAAGTCCACGTCCAGGGCTTTGACATCCAGGGACAGATGCGGAGCGGACTGGCATGCATCGAGCACCACCAGCGCGCCTGCCTTGCGGCCCAGCGCCACGAGTTCCGGCACCGGGTTGATGGTCCCCAGCACGTTGGACGCATGGGTGAAGGCGAGGACCTTGGTCCGGCTGCCCAGGATGTCGGCCGCCTGATCCATCCGCAGCCCGCCGGCGTCGTCAATAGGGATGTAACGGAGTGTTGCACCGGTTCGGAACGCCAGCTCCTGCCACGGGATGAGGTTGGCATGGTGCTCCATCTCCGTGACCACAATCTGGTCTCCGGGGCCAACAGCGAGATCCTTCAGCCCCGCGTCCCCCCGCCCCTGCCCGGCCCACAGCGCGGCGTTGGACAGCGCGTAGCTGATGAGGTTCAGGCCCTCAGTCGCGTTGGAGGTCCACACCGTTTCGGAGTAGTCAGCGCCGATGAAGTCCGCAACGGTCTGGCGGGCGTCTTCGAAGACTTCCGTCGCTTCCACAGCAAGGTGGTGCGCGCCGCGGTGCACCGCTGCGTTGCGCTGCTCATAGAACTCCTGCTCGGCCTCGATCACGCTCACGGGGTTCTGGGACGTGGCACCTGAATCCAGGTAAACGAGGGGCCGGCCGTTCACAGTCTGGTTCAGGACCGGGAAGTCGTTTCGGATCCTGAGGACTTCGGCATTGTCCATGGCCGGCAAAGCCCGCTCCAGCGTGGGTGGGCGTTGATACTAAGGCCAAGACTCACTCCTTGAATGTCAATCGATGACATTCAATTGTCCCACAGCACGGCTGTGGCGGCTCCCGGAGGGGTAGCCGCCACAGTCGTTCCGGGCTTCAGCCGGCGGAGTGGAGGGCCGGCGACGGCTGGGGGGAGAGTCTCGGTCTCAGAAGACTCTGACGTCGCCGGCCCCGTCTCGGTCCGGTCCTTGCGGACCGGAAGTGATATGAGGCCTTGGCATAAACCAAGCGGGGGTCTGCGGTCCGAACCGGATCCGCTTCTTCCTGCTTGTATTAGTTAATCGTGTACAGCCCTCCACTACACGAGTAGGCAGTACTCGACTTTCCGCCGCCGCTACTACGGGATACTCGCTGCTGCTACGCACATTCGCGTACCGACCACTTGGATAGCACGGCAAGGCGCGCAAAACGCACGGGTAGCAGCCCCAAGGAAATGGGGCCGCGAGGGGGATGTGCCGGCTGGCTCCGCTACTTGGGCAGGGCCGAGGCAAGCTCGTCGCGGCTGCGGACGCCCAGTTTTACGTAGGTGCGGTAAAGGTGGCCTTCCACCGTCCGCACGGATACCATCAGGCGCTGGGCGATCTCACGGTCGGTGAGACCCTGGACCGCCAGCTCCACGATGTCCTGCTCGCGGCGGGTCAGGTGAACCGCCGGTGCGGCGGCGATGAAGTGGCCCTCGCGGAACCGTTCGCCCAGTTCGTGATCGCACTTCTCCCGCAGGGCGATTGCCTGCCGGGAACGGCGCCGCTCGCCGGCCTGCTCGAGCACGGTGCTTGCCCGGGCGTATGCTTCCCGCGCCAGATTGACGAATCCGCTGGCTTCCAGGTGGGCTGCGGTCTCCATCAAGGAATCGGCGTCGCCGGATTCCCAGTTCCGGGCCAGGGCCAGAATGGCCGCCGCCCACCGGCCTTCGACATCGCCGGCCAGGGACTGCACCAGCGGTATGACGGAATGGTCCCCCAAGTCCCAACAGACTGCCAGTAACTCCAGGTGCATGTCCGGCGCGTGCAGACACTTCGGGGGTTGTTACCAGCGTGTGGATCGAGGCCAGGCCCTTGCCGTCGCGGGAGACGTATTCCGCTGCCGCGGCTGCATAGGCCTTGGCCAGCAGTTCGTGGACCAGCGATGCGCCCGTCGAGTCCTTGTAGTCCTGCTCAAGCCGTTTGGCCTGGGCGGCATCGCCCAGCCGCGCTGCGACGTAGAACCCCAGCGAGGAGCCAAGGCGGAACAGGTGCAGGGGATCGTTGAGCCTGAGGGACTCCACCGCCGGCAGCAGCATCTGGTAGGCACGTTCAATCCGGCCCTGCCGCAGCAGTGAATATCCGCTGAGGAGCTGCACGACTGCCGCCGAACGTGGCTGCCGCCTGCGCGTGTTCCGTCGAGTAGTTGGCCAGTTCCCGTTCAGCTGATTCCCATTCGCCCATGGCCAGGTAATCGGTGATCAGCCGGCCAAGGACATACTCATTGAAGAAGAACACACCGTCGCGAGGGCCGGCAACTCTGAAGCGGCCAGCAACGCGGCATCCAGGCCTTGGACCGCCCGTCCCGCCGAGGCAAGGACGTGCGCCACAGTGCCAGGCCGACCGCCCGGAGTGCATCGTCTGCCGTGCTCCCGGGAGTCCGTTCCTGAGGTCCTCAAGTTCGCTGGCCAGGGCCTCGTGCCTACCGGCTTCGGCCAGCTCCAGCAGATAGCAGCATCCGGTCCTGCCAGGACGGCGGAATGCATCTGTGAGGTCCATGGAGTCCCGCCTGGTCCAGCACGCTTGCGGGAGTCCGCCGCGGTCGGTCTTCCACGGGCTGCCCCAAGGCCTGGTGGGCCAGGACACGCAGCATCAGGACGCCGGCGGCCTCGGGGGTGCTCGGCCAGGTCCAGCCAGCACCCATCGAGCAGGACCGCCGCGTCCGCGTAGTCGCCTTCGTTGAACAGCGCGCGCGCCTGGATGGCTTGTGCCCGCGGCACGAGGCCAGGGCTGTGCACCCTGGCCGCCATGGTCCGGCGCTTGAGTTCCGGAAGTGGGCAATGGCCGTGCCGGCGGCCTCGAGCAGTTCGTTGTCGGCAACCTTGAGCCCGCATTCGAGTGCCCACTCGACTTGCCCGCATCCGGCCCTCCGCGCTGGCGGGCGCAGTCTCCTGGTGCGCCAGGATCCTCTCCAGCAGCTGCAGGCTCCGCGATACCGAGATGCTCTTCCGGAGGGCCTCCCCGAACAGTGCGTTCCACATCCGAAGATCGGCGGGGCTGCCGGACCTCTCCACCACCATTTGCTGGTCCAGCAGGGACCGGACAACTTCGGCGCCGCAGATGTCCTCGATGACCTTGCGGCCCACCGGCCCTGCCAGGGCGATGAGCTTCAGCGCCTCCTGCTCCTCCGGGCTGCCGCCGGAGGAGGTCCTTGGCCACCACTGCGGTGAGCCTCGGCCCGTCCGCCGGCACAGGTCCCAGCAGCATCCAGATTCCGTTCCGCTTGGCGAGCAGGCCCCGCTCGGCGGCGTCATGCAGCAGGGCATCGAGAATCCGCGGGTTTCCCCCGGAAGCGCTCCAGATAGTGTCCACGGTTGCGGCAGGGACGGTGCCGTCCAGGGCGTGGGCAAGGACTTCTTCAATCTGTTCCCGGTTCAGGGGCCGCAGGTCCACGCGGTCAGCCAGGCCGTCGTACCAGAGCTGGTCCAGCGGCTGGGGCAGCCCGGGCCGCGGCCTGCCCGCCGCCACCACGCTGGCCCAGCCCGCCGAAATCATGTCAGCGACGATGCCGGCGGTAGCCTCATCAAGGTGGTGGGCGTCATCCACCACCAGCAGCAGCGGGGTGTCTTTGCCGTGCTTTGAGCTTCTCGAAGTAGCTCCACACGGACCTCAGGACAGCCACCGGGGAAACCGAGTCCTCTGCGGTCAGTTCTGCCGGTGTAGGGCGCCAGGACACCGAAAGGAACGCGCGGCCAGCGATGAGCTGCCATGGATCTGCAGGACGATCATCTCCGGCGGCAAGCCGCTCGGTAATGGCTTCGGTCAGCGCGGTCTTGCCGATGCCCGGGACCGGCCATCAGGAACACGGCCTGGCTGGTGCGGCTCCGGATGATGTTGCAGATCCGGTCCAGCGGCTCGCGCCGGCCCGTGAGCAGACGCTGCGCGCTGCCCTGGTTTCGGTGTGTGGCCGTTAGACGAGTCCAGTCAGATCACCCCTGGAAGTTACGCCGAGCTTGGTGAAGACCTGGTAAAGGTGGCCTTCCACAGTGCGGACGGAGACGCCCATTTCCAGCGGCGATGTCGCGGTTGGAAGCGCCCCGGCCGGCAAGCCGCGCAATCTGCCGCTCCCTGCTGGTCAGGAGCGGGCTGCCGCTGCTCGGCACGATGGGAAGGTTGGCCACGGTGGCAGCCAGGATGTCCAGCCGGGCCTGGGCCGTCCTGGCAGAGATCGAGTCCCCGGCCTGGCGGGCGAAGTCCACGGCGAGGGCCATGCAGCGGGCCTCCACGGCGTCCAGCTCCAGAGTGGCCGCCAGTTCTCCGCCCGCCAGCAGCGTCTTGCGTCCTTGGTCCGGCTGCCCACGGCGATCAGCCGGGAGATTTCCGCCAGCGGGCCCTGGCGGTGGCCCGCGACCTCCTCCAGCAAGCCGGAAGTCCGCATCGGTGCCGTTGACGGTGGCTCCCAGCAGGCTGATCCCGGCAAGCGTGTACCTGCCGGCCGCGATGTTGCGCCGGTTGCTGACTCCTTGAGCCGGCTGACGGCGTCGTTCTCGCCCAGCCATCGGCCGGCCATATCGGCGCAGAACTCGATGATGCTGGCGGTGGCGAAATCGCAGGGGCCGCCGGTCCGCTGCAGCTTGTCCAGGTACTTGCGGGACTGGCCGGCGTTGCCGATCTGCGCGTAGGCCAGGGCAGTGGCTGCGTAGGCCGCACGCGGGGCAGCTCTGGACCGGCCGCAGCTCCAGCTGGGCGGCAGCGGACAGCAGCGGATCCAGGGCCGCAGCGCCCCGGCCGGAGTAGACGTAGGCGATGCCCGCGGCCAGTTCCGCGGCGGCACTCCGGTAGGGAAGATGGTGCACGTCCCGTCCCGACGGCGGACCCAGGAGGTCGATGCAGCGGCGCCACTGCCCGGCCGTCAGCAGGACCTGAATAGGCCCGTCTGGTGAACTTCTCGCGCAGGCCCACCACCTGGGCGGCGTCGCGAAATCTGCCCGCCCAGCTGCCGCATCAGGCTCAGGGCGTCCATCTCGCGGCCCGTCATGGAGAGCGGCGCTCATCAGGATGATGGCGGCTTGCATCCGGAACCCGGTGTCGGGGTTGCGGCGCGGGGTCCGCGGCGGCTTCCAGGGCGGGAATCATGGACGGCGTAGTCGCCCACGAAGGCCTGGTATTCGAATTCGCTGAGGCTGATGCGGTTGGCCGCGGCGGCAAGCGGTCGACGGCCAGTCGTGTGCCAGCCTGCCTCCACGCCAAGCCGTTCCCGCGCTTCTTCAGCAGGCGCGGCACCCTGTGCTGCGTGCTCCGGCAGCCACACCATGACCTGTGATTTGGCGGCCACCACCTGGGCGTATTCTTCGGCCTCAAGGTGGTCCAGCTGCGGCTGCGAGATGTCGTCCAGGGCAGCAAGTGGCCTGGACCGGCAGGTCCAGCTGCAGGTAGGCGGCGGCCTTCTGCCGCTGGCCCGGCAACCCATTCCGGCGTCGGTCCGCTTCAGGCGTCTCGGCGTAAGTCAGCGCGAACGCGGGTCAAAGAGCTGGACGGCGGCTTCGGCTGCAGCAAGCGCCATGGGCGGGGCTCAGTTCGGCCTCGCACTCGTGGGTCCAGGCGGCGAAGGCCATCAGCTCTTCGACGGTCATGGTGGCAGGGTCCGGCATCCGTGCCGCCCAGGAGCAGGCTCCGCAGCTCCCGGCGCCGGGCAATGCTCAGCCAGGACCGGACGACGTCGCCGAGGTACTTCTCCCGCAGTGATACCCAGCGGTTCTCGGAGTCCGTCGATCTCCAGCAGGCCGGCATCCTCCATGTCCGCAACGACGCCGGCGCCGTAGATCGCGGTCAGCCGGGAGAGCTCCACGCTCCGGGCGCAGGACAGCATTTCGATGACTTCGCGTGTTTCGGGGGTCTTCCGCGACCAGCGGGAACGCACGATGTCATCGAGGCTGGCCGCGCCGTCGAGGACTACTTTGTCGCGCAGGGTCCAGACGGAGTCGGACAGGACAAGGTTGCCCGGACTGCTGCTGCTCCGTGACCAGCGCCTTGAGCAGCAGCGGGTTCCCGCCCACCATGCTGTGGTAAGTGCTGACCAGGGAGGCGGACACGCGGTGCCCCAGCAGGGAAAGCAGCACCTGGCGGGTCTGCAGCTCATTGAGGTTGTCCAGCCTGACTTCGGTGAGCCGGCGGTCCGTGAGGAGCCAATGGAAGTCCGCGGGGAGGTCGCTGATCTTGGGGGCCACGGCGACGATCCGGGCAGTGCCGGTCAGGAGGATGTTCAGCAGCACGCCGGCGCTCATGTCATCGATGCTGCCGGCGGTGTCCAGGGTGATGACGCAGGGGCGGCCGGCGGCGTCACTGCGGATCAGGGAGGTAATGCCCCGCAGGATGGCGGTGGGGGAACCCATGTAGGCCTGCGGAAGCCGGGCCAGCAGGAAGGCCAGGCACCCGTACGGAGTGTTGGCACCGGCGGGTCCGCTGCGCAGCTGCAGCGTCCAGACGTCCGGGCCAAGTTCGGACACGGCGGTCCGTGCAAGGGATGATTTTCCGACACCCCGGCCGCCGGTAATCACCACGCCGAGCGAGTCTTTGCTGGTCAGGGCGTTACGGACGGCTTCAAGGTTGGCGCTGCGGGCAGGCGCGGACCAGCGCTGCGGCTCGGGCGTACCGCCGGCTCCGTGTCCGCAGCTCAACGTCGTTGAGCGTTGACCCACGTCCCCAGCTGAGTGGCTCGATTGACATGAACTTATCCCCTACATCCCGCTATAGCGGGATATAAGCCCCATCGCTCCCCCGCTTAGGAAGAAGACTACCCCTTGGCACGGACAGCGAGACAGGGCAAAGCGCATTTTAAGTTTTATTTGCTACAGCATCGGTCTTTGCCGGGTGGAACTTCTGCTGGGCCGCGGTCAGGCCGTCCCTGACCAGCATGCTCCACGGCATCTGCCGCTTCGTCCAGCAGGAACGGCAGCTCCTTCTTCTCGGCCGTGCCAAAATCCCGGAGCACATAATCGGCGGTGTCCATCCGGCCCGGCGGACGTCCGACTCCCACCCGGACCCGGAGGTAGTCCTTCGTTGCAGAGCGCCTTGGAGATGTCCCGCAGGCCGTTGTGGCCGCCTTCGCCGCCGCCGATCTTCAGCTTTACGGTGTTAAAGGGAATGTCGATTTCATCGTGGACAGCCACCACATGGTCCGGCCCGATGCCGTAGAAGTTGGCCAGGGCGGCGACGGGTCCGCCGGAGACGTTCATGTAGGTCAGGGGTTTGGCCAGCACCACGCGGGGACCGCCGATCCCGAGCCGCCCTCGAGCACCTGGGCCCGGGCTTTGTGGGCCTTGAAATTTCCGCCCGATCCGGCCGGCCAGTTCGTCGAGGACCATCTGGCCCACGTTGTGCCTGTTGCCCTTGTATTCGGCTCCGGGGTTTCCGAGGCCAACAATCAGCCAGGTGTCAGTCATGCGTCAATCCTAAGGTGGTCGGGAAAACGGCAGTGGCCGGACCCCGCTGGGGTCCGGCCACTGTTGCGGAAGAGCCTCGATTACTCGGCTGCAGCCTCGGAGGATGCCTCGGTGGCGCCCTCGGATGCTTCTTCGTCGGTGACCTCGGTGGCCTCGGAGATGTTGACGACCAGGGCGTCAGCGTCGGCCAGCAGGACAGCGCCCTTGGGCAGGACCAGGTCCGAAGCGTGGATGTGCTCGCCGGCGCTGCGGCCTTCGATGCTGACCTCGACGGCGGTGGGCAGGTGGGTTGCCTCGGCCTCGAGGGAGATGACGGTCAGTTCCTGGTTGAAGACGTTGCCCGGGGCAAGCTCGCCAACAACGTGGACCGGGATGTCAACGGTGACCTTTTCGCCCTGACGGACGGTCAGCAGGTCGATGTGCTCGATGATCTGCTTGATGGGGTCGCGCTGGACGTCCTTGACCAGGGCCAGGTGGCCTTCGCCGTTGATGTCCAGGGACAGCAGGGCGTTGGCGGTGCGGACGGCCAGGGTGGTGGCCTTGGCCGGAAGGGTGATGTGGATCGGCTCAGCGCCGTGGCCGTAGATGACAGCGGGGATCCGGCCGGCCATGCGGGCGCGGCGGGCAAAGCCCTTGCCGAATTCGGTGCGTACTTCTGCTGCGAGCTTCTGCTCAGACATGTGTATCTCCTTGAAACTAAACGGTGTTCAGCAAGGGCGGAGGCCTGTTACGACCTTCAACGCCGGGCGGCCCTTAGGCGGCCCTTCAAGAAGGGAGATTCAGACCCAGTCGATAACGGAGACCTGCCACGCGGCTGCCGCTGTCGCGGCCATCCGGTGCTCTCCCTCGCCAAGGTATCGCCAACAGCTTACCAGCGTCCGGCCCGGATCCTGAAAACGGCGGTGGCGTTCCTGCCGCTTCCGGACAGGAACGCCACCGCCGTCAAGGCCGATTGCCGGAACCTCCCCGGTGTCAGGCGTTGCCGTCGAAGAGGCTGGTGACGGAGCCGTCGTCGAACACTTCACGGATGGCGCGCGCAATCAGCGGCGCGATGGAGAGCACCGTCAGCTGCGGGAAGCGCTGGGCGCCGTTGATGGGCAGCGTGTTGGTGACCACTACCTCCCGGGCGCCGGATTCGGAGAGCCGCTGCGCGGCGGGGTCGGAGAACACAGCGTGGGTTGCGGCGATGATGACGTCTTTGGCGCCGGCGTTCTTCAGGACCTGCACGGCGCCGGAGATGGTTCCGCCGGTGTCGATCATGTCGTCGATGAGGACGCACGTGCGGCCCTCGATCTGGCCCACAACGGTTTTGGAGACGGCCTGGTTGGGCACCGTCAGGTCCCGGCTCTTATGCACGAAGGCCAGCGGAGCGCCGCCGAGGCGCTCGGCCCATTGCTCGGCAACGCGCACCCGGCCGGTGTCCGGTGAGACCACGGTGATGTTTTCAGCATCGACGCGGGTGCGGATGTAGTCGGCGAGGAGCGGAATGGCCATGAGGTGGTCAACGGGGCCATCGAAGAAGCCCTGGATCTGGGACGTGTGGAGGTCAACGCTCATGATGCGGTCGGCCCCGGCGGTCTTGTAGAGATCTGCCACCAGGCGGGCGGAGATCGGCTCGCGGCC
Organism: uncultured Actinomycetota bacterium; assembly: GCA_963807805.1. Taxonomy (GTDB): domain Bacteria; phylum Actinomycetota; class Actinomycetes; order Actinomycetales; family Micrococcaceae; genus Arthrobacter. Next base: position 274,874 of record CAWECX010000008.1, read on the forward strand.
GCGGCCTTTTTTGTCCTGGCGCGCGTACGGGTAGAACGGAGAGACCACGGTGATGCGCTTGGCGGAGGCCCGCTTCAGCGAATCGATCATGATCAGCTGTTCCATGAGGTGGTTGTTCAGCGGGGCGGGGTGGGCCTGGATGACGAAGGCGTCCGTGCCGCGGACGCTTTCGCCGGCGCGGACGTAGATCTCACCGTTGGCAAAATCGTAGGCGTCCACGGGCAGCAGCTCGGTACCCAGCTCCTTGGCGATCTCCCGTGCAAGCTCCGGGTGTGCCCGCCCGGCGGCAAGCACCAGCTTCTTCTCGCCATGCGCCGTAATTTCGCTCATTATTGCTTGCCCTCTTCTGTAGGTGCCTGGGTACTTGAGGAATCTGCGGTGGCCGCCTCGGCCAGCTCGGCCGAACGCGTGCCGGGGCGGTTGGCTGCAACCCAGCCCTCCGAATTGCGCTGCGCGGTCAGGGATACGGCAAGGGCACCGGCCGGGACGTCCTTGCGGATCACGGCACCGGCGCCGCTGTAGGCGCCGTCACCCATGGTGACAGGAGCGACAAAGACAGTATTGGACCCTGTGCGGACACCGGAGCCGATGACGGTGCGGTGCTTCTTCTCGCCGTCGTAGTTGGCGGTGATGTTCCCGCAGCCGATGTTGGTGTCCTCACCGATCTCTGCGTCCCCGGCGTAGCCGAGGTGGGAGAGTTTGGAGCCGCGGCCGATCGTGACGTTCTTGGTTTCGTAGAACGCGCCGATCTTGCCGGCCTCGCCCAGGACCGTGCCGGGCCGGAGGTAGGTGAAGGGACCGACGGCGGCGCCCGCACCTATGACGGCGCCGGAACCATGGGTCCGGATCACCGTGGCCCCCTCGCCTACCGTGACATCGGTCAGGGTGGTGTCCGGGCCGACGGCGGCGTCGCGTGCCACCGACGTGGTTCCATGCAGCTGCGTGTTGGGCAGGATCCGGACGTCCTCGTCCAGGGTGACGGTTGAGTCAATCCAGGTAGTGGAGGGGTCCACCACGGTGACGCCGGCCCGCATCCAGGCTTCGACGGTCCGTCGGTTCAGTTCGGCACCCAGGGCTGAGAGCTGGACGCGGTCGTTGGCGCCTTCAACCTGCCAGCGGTCTTCGGTGACGACGGCGGCGACACGGCCACCGGCCTGTCTGGCCAATGCAAGGACGTCAGTGAGGTATTTTTCGCCCTGTGAGTTGTCCGTGGTGACGTGGACGAGTGCGTCGCGGAGGATTGCCGCGTCAAAGGCGTAGATGCCGGAGTTGACCTCGCGGATGTGCCGCTCATCGTCGCTGGCGTCCTTGTGCTCACGGATGCCTGTCACGGTGCCGTCACCGCCACGGAGGATCCGGCCATAGCCTGTGGCGTCGTCCAGCACGGCGGTGAGGACCGTGACGGCGTTGGCATCACGGTCGTGGGCCGCGACGAGTTCTGCCAGGAGGGCGCCGGTGAGCAACGGAACGTCTCCGTACGTGACCACGACTGTCCCTGTCAGTTTCTCCTGGCTGTCCAGGGCCTGCAGCGCAACTTCGACGGCCCGTCCGGTGCCGGGGATCTCGTCCTGGTCCACGATAACGGCAGCGGGATCCAGCTCCAGCAGATGCTGCGCCACGAGGTCGCGCTCATGGCGGACCACCAGGGCAAGCTGGCGGGGGTTGATGCTGCGGGCCGCTGACAGGGCATGGCCCACCATCGAGCGGCCGCCGATCTCATGGAGGATCTTCGGCGTACGGGATTTCATCCGGGTACCGGCGCCTGCTGCCAGAACGATGACGGCGGCTGGGCCGGTATTCTCGGGGATCACGTACGGGCTCTCCTTGCTCATTTCGCGCGGTGCGCGGGGCATTCCGGCCGGACCAGCTCCCTGGTGCGGCACCGAATTCATCCTACTGGACGCTCATCGCACAGCAGTTCCGCCCATAGGATTCGAACCTATACTCCACGGCTCCAAAGGCCGGGGTGCTGCCATTACACCAGGGCGGACCATGCCTTGGCGCGAGGCCCGGGCACAAGTATTTATTTTGCCACGGGTTTGGGGCCGTGATGCGACATCGGCCCGGGCAGGCCCCGAAACGAGGGGCTGCGCCGGCGTAAGGCATGATGGAAATGTGAGCAACAACCCTCCTCGGATCCGGATGACAGGCCTGCAGAGGCGCACCCAGCTGATCGAGGTGGGCCGCGGCCTGTTTGCCATCCGGGGCCTGGACGGGACCACCATTGAGGAGATCGCCGCCACGGCCGGAGTTTCCAAGCCGGTCATCTATGAACACTTCGGCTCCAAGGAGGGCCTTTATACGCAGGTGGTGGACTTCGAGTTCCACATCCTGCTCGACTCCATCAACGCTGCCCTGACCGAGGAGGCCAAGCCGCGCGTCCTCGTGGAGCGGGCGGCCTTGGCCCTGCTGACCTATATCGAGGACCGCACGGACGGCTTCCGCATCCTGATGCGGGACGCACCGCCGTCCCAGCCGGAAGGGGCCTTCTCCACCCTTCTGTCCCACGTCACGGCCCGGGTGGAACACATCCTCTCGGACGAGTTCCGCCGCCGCGGTTTCAGCGCCGAGGACGGCGCCATGTACGCACAGATGCTGGTAGGAATGGTGGCGATGACCGGCCAGTGGTGGCAGGACAGCCGCACGCCGGACAAGAACACCGTGGCCGCGCACCTGGTCAACCTCGCCTGGAACGGCCTGACCGGCCTCAAGAAGGACCCGGATCTGCAGTCCGAGGCTTAGTCCCGGTTTACGGGCCTATGGTCACCTCCTGCTGTGCAGTCCGGGCTCACCTTCACGGTGCATTCCGTCGGCGCTGTGGCTACTCGCCGAGGACTTCCAGGGCTTCGAGCCATTCGAGTTCCAACGCCTCGCGTTCGCCGGCGAGGTCCTTGAGTTTCTTGTTCTGTTCGGCGAGGGCGTCGAAGTCGTTGTCGTTGGTGCTCTTGACCATCTGGTCATGCAGCTTCTTTTCCTGCTGCTCCAGCTTGCCCATCTGGCGTTCGATGCGGTTCTTGGCTTTGCGGGCGTCGCGCTTCTCGGCTTCGGAGGCGCCGGAGGTTGCGGGGGCGGAGCTGGCGCTGGCGCCGGTTACGGGGTTGCCGCCGCCGGTGATCGTGGAGCCGGCGAGGGCGGATTCCCGAAGTTCCAGGTACTGGTCCACGCCGCGCGGCAGCGCACGGATCTTGCCGTCACCCAGGAGGGCCATCTGGTGATCGGTCACGCGTTCGAGCAGGTAGCGGTCGTGGCTGACGACAACGAGCGTGCCGGGCCAGCCGTCCAGCACATCCTCGACGGCGGCGAGGGTGTCCGTGTCGAGGTCGTTGGTGGGCTCATCGAGCATCAGCACGTTGGGCTCACCCACCAGCAGGCGCAGCAGCTGGAGGCGGCGGCGCTCACCGCCGGAGAGATCCTTGACCGGGGTCCACTGCTTCTCGTTGGTGAACCCTAGCTGCTCCACGAGCTGGCCGGCCGTGAACTCCTTGCCGCCCACGTTGAAGGACCGTTTCTCGCGCTCGATGACCTCGATGACGCGAAGGTCCGAGACGTCGTCGAGCTCCTTGACCTCCTGGGTGAGGACAGCGGTGACCACTGTCTTGCCCCGCTTGACCTTGCCGGAGGAAGGCTGGATCTCGCCGTTCAGGAGCTTGAGCAGGGTGGTCTTGCCGGCGCCGTTAACGCCCACCAGGCCCAGCCGCTCCCCCGGTGCAAGGCGCAGGGTGATGTTGTCGAAGAGCTTTTGGCCGGCGTCGCCGCCGAGGAAATCCAGGGACACGTTCTCGAGGTCCAGGACGTCCTTGCCCAGCCGCGCGGTAGCCATCTTGCTCAGGGCCGTCGAGTCACGCGGTTCGGGGACGTCGGCAATCAGGGCGTTGGCGGCCTCGATGCGGAACTTCGGCTTGGCCGTCCGTGCGGGGGCGCCGCGGCGCAGCCAGGCGAGTTCTTTCTTGACAAGCTGCTGGCGCTTGCTCTCCATGACGTTTGCGGCGCGGTCCCGCTCGGCGCGCGCCAGGACGTAGGCCGCGTAGCCGCCGTCAAACGGGTCCATGATTCCGTCGTGGATTTCCCAGGTCTTGGTGCAGACTTCGTCGAGGAACCAGCGGTCGTGGGTGACCACCAGGAAAGCACCCTGGTTGGCACGCCAGCGGGTCTTCAGGTGCCGGGACAACCAGGCGACGCCTTCGACGTCCAGGTGGTTGGTGGGCTCGTCGAGCATGATGACGTCGTGGTCCTCAATGAGCAGCTTGGCGAGGGCCACCCGGCGTTTCTGGCCGCCGGAAAGCGCGTGCACGTTTGCATGCCAGTCGACGTCCGAAACAAGGCCGCCCATGACCTCACGGATTTGCGGGTTGCGCGCCCATTCGTAGTCGGCCTGGTCGCCGACAATAGCCGCCCCGACTGTCAGGTCGCCGTCGAGAACGTCACTTTGGTCAAGGTAGCCCACGTTGACGTCTCCGCGCTTGGTCACACGTCCGGAGTCCGGGGTGGACCGCAGCGCCAGCAGCCGCATCAGCGTGGACTTGCCGTCACCGTTCCGGCCCACCATGCCGATCCGGTCACCTTCCTCGAGTCCGAGGGTGATGCCGTCCAGGACGGTGCGGGTTGCGTACGAAACCGTGAGGTTCTCGCCGCCAAGAAGGTGTGCCAAAGGGAACTGCTTTCTGCTGCTTGGGAAGGACTGGGCTTTAAAGGAGGGTATCGGAGATGATGCGGGCGCCGGGCACCGGCCCGTGGACTGCCCAGGCCGTCAAGCCCCGGTGGCCCAGGTCCTCAGCGAGGCTCTCGGCAGCCGCCGGATTATGCGCCAGCAGCGCCACGGTGGGCCCGGAGCCCGACACGATGCCCGCAATCGCCCCCAGGGATTCACCGATTCCGAGGGTATCGCGAAGCCCCGGCGCCAGTGCAATGGAGGCCCGCTGCAGGTCGTTGACCAGCACCCTGCTCAGGGCATCGGCGTCGCCGCTCCGTAAGGCCTGGAGAATTTTCGGGTCTACCCCGGACGGCTCCGCCACAGCCAGGCCTTCGGACTCCCGCATCCGGTCCAGGGCCCGGAAGACCTCCGGGGTGGAAAGGCCGTGGTCCGCTGCAACCAGGACCCAGTCCGTCTGGGCCTTGGCCAGTGCCGGCGAGAGTTCATCTCCGACGCCCAGGCCGACGGCGGTACCGCCGAGGAGGGAAAATGGAACGTCAGCTCCGAGTTCGGCGGCAAGGTGCGCCAGCTCTTCCCTGGAAAGGCCGCTGTTCCACAGCGCGTCACAGGCCAGCAGTGTGGCCGCGGCATCAGCTGAGCCACCGCCCATGCCGCCGGCAACGGGGACGCGCTTGGTGATCTCCAGGTGGACACCGGTGGCGTGTTCGGAGACATCCGCCATGATGGCAGCGGCCTTGTAGGCGAGGTTGCGTTCATCCAGCGGGATGTCCACACCATCAAGGTCAAGGGTGCTGGCCGGACTGATGCTAACCGTGATACCGGGAGTTTCTGTGCTGGTCGCTGCAACCTCCTCGTAGAGGGACACGGCGAGGTAGACACTGGCTACGGAGTGGTAGCCGTCGGGCCGCAGCGGACCCACGTCCAGGGAAACGTTGACTTTCCCGGGAGCCTTGACGCGGACCGTCCGGGCGGCAAAGCGCCCGGCGAGGGCGTTCACGCCCTGGCCTCACGGGCTTCAGCGATCCGGGCGAAGGCGGCGATATCTATGACTTCACCCCGTGCGGTGGGGTCAACACCGGCGTCAACCAGGCAACGTTCGGCTTCGGCGGCCCCGCCGGCCCATCCGGCCAGGGCGGCGCGCAGGGTCTTCCGCCGTTGCGCGAACGCTGCGTCGATCACAGCGAAGACCTGCTCGCGGGTGGCGGTGGTGACGGGCGGTTCCCTGCGGGTGAAGGCGACAAGCCCGGAGTGGATCTTCGGCGCCGGCCAGAAGACGTTCATGCCGATCACGCCGGCTTTGCGCATGCTGCTGTACCAGGCCGCTTTGACCGACGGAACGCCGTAGGTCTTGGATCCGGGCCCCGCGGCGAGCCTGTCGGCGACCTCGTCCTGGACCATGACCAGCCCGTGCTGGAGGCTCGGGAAATGCTGCAGCAGGTGCAGGACCACCGGGACGGCCACGTTGTAGGGCAGGTTGGCGACGATGCGCTGTTGGCTCAACCGGGAGTGAGGTCACCTTCATGGCGTCGGCCTGGACCAGGTGGAAGTCGTTCGCGGCGGAGGGCCGCCATTCGTTGACCGTGTCGGGCAGCTTTGCTGCCAGCACCGGGTCGATTTCGACGGCGACCACGGCTTTGGCGGCGTCCAAGCAGTCCCAGCGTCAGCGAGCCCAGGCCCGGGCCGACTTCCAGGACGGTCTCCTCCGGGCCGATGTTGGCCGCTGAGACGATCCTGCGGATGGTGTTGCCGTCAATAACGAAGTTCTGGCCGAGGGTCTTGGTGGGCCGGATCCCGATCTCTTCCGCCAGCCGGCGTATGTCGGAGGCGCCGAAGAGGGGTGCGGGCGCGGCGGGGATCGGTTCAGTCACCTAGGTATCCTATCCCGCCGGTTACGCGCGGCCATGTCCTGCTTTAACGGCAGTGGCCGGACCCGTCCATGCCGGGTCCGGCCACCGTCTGTCCCTGTGAAGCGCCTCCTGTGCGGCTGTGGTCAGCTGCCGCAGCTAAGGGGCCTCACGTGGTTCGCTCCGCGCAAGGATCAGCTGCTGGCTGCCCAGCCGCAGCCCCACGGCTGGAGGCCGCGCTGGGCGTAAACGCGGTTGGCGATATCGATCTGCTGGGCCTTTGTGGCCAGGCTGGCGTTGGGAGCATATGCGCCGCCGCCAGCGCCGATCCAGGTCCGGATGTCGAACTGGAGGCCGCCGTAGTACCCGTTGCCCGAGTTGATGGACCAGTTCCCGGTGGACTCGCACTGTGCGATCTTGTCCCACATGGCTTCGTTCATCATCGCCGGGGCCGCGGCACCGCTGTTGGCTGCGGCGGCGGGGGCAGCTGCGGCAGGGGCGGCCGGCGCTGCGGGCTTTGCCTTGGTGCCCACCGTGACCTTCTCCGTCACGGGCTGCACCGACACGGTTTCGGAAACCAGCGTGCGGGAGGCCTCGCGGCCATCAACCAGCACCAGCTTGTAGGTCTTTTCAACCTTGCCGGCGGCGCCTTCCTGGGTCACTTTCTTTTCACCCTTGAGGAGCTCGGCGCTCTCGGTAGTCAACGGTCTCGAAAGTTGACGTCCTCGCGTGGTCGCAGCGGTCTGGCCGGTGTCAACGCGGGACACTTTGACCACCATGTTGTTCACAACATGGGCGTTGCCCGGGCTGGGACGTCCGGTCGTTGACTCCGAGGGTTACCCCGGCGTCCTCAAGGACGTCTTGCCACAGTGGCAGCCGTCGTGGTTGCCGTGGAGACGTTTGCCATCGGCAACGATGCTGACGGTCTTCGGGGTGGAGATGGAAACGAAGGAGCCGTGCCACGGCGAGCTGGGCGTCCTTGGGAGCGGAAACGGAGGAAGCGCTGGCCACGCCGAGTTCGGTCACCAGTCCCGCGACGTCCGGGGCGGTGGTGCTGACGGTCTTCTCTGAACCGTCCAGGCTGACCTTAACGGCCTTGGCCATGTTGACGTTGATGACGGTGCCGTTTTGCACGGATTCGTCGGCGGACGGCGATACGCGGTCTGCCGGCTTCAGTTCGAGGTTGGCGCTCTTGACCACCTGGCCAACGGTGCCGCCGAAGGTCTGGACCGAGGTGACCTTGCCGTCGACGTTGAGCGTGACTGTTTTGTTATTTCCGACGAAGGCCACGAGGCCCGACCACGAGTGCACAGAGCACCACGAGCTGGGTTCCAACTTTGACGAAACTGAACTTGCCGTCCGATGTGAAGAGCTTGACCACGATTGCCCGTAACTTTAGGACCATCCGGGCACGGGGAAAAACGCAGTAAAATACCCGGCGCAACAACCCTGGGGTCAGCTCCGGGCACCGTTGCGCCGCCACACTCCTCCGGACAGGCATGGGGCATCGAGGCCCTGCATGATCCTGCTTTGGATGGAGTGAAATTACCCGATGGCCTTCCCCGACCCCGGCTAATAGTTACCCACTGTAACCGTAGCGTTATAAAGCAGCCAAGAATTTTACATACCAGGTATCCATCCGGGCGCAGCCGGAGAGGCTGTCATCAGTCCCAGGATCCGTATGCCCGCACCGTATTTTCGCTGATCTGGCTGCAAAGCTGCGCGAGGTCAGTTCCTGTCAATTCGGCCATGGCGCGGACCGTGTAGGGCACCATGTAGCTGGCGTTGGGCCGGCCACGGTGCGGGTGGGGCGTCAGGAAGGGAGCATCGGTCTCAACGAGGACCAGCTCCGGCTCCGCCACTGCGAGCGCCGCCCGCAGGTTCGCCGCGTTCTTGAAGGTCAGGGTGCCGGCGAAGGACATGTTCCAGCCTTCCGCATTGCAGATGCGCGCCAACTCTTCGTCCCCGGAAAAGCAATGGAACACCACCCGCTCGGGGGCTCCTTCCTCGCGCAGTACCTGCACCACGTCATCGTGCGCGTCGCGGTCGTGGATCTGGAGGGTAAGGTCCCAGCCGCTTGGCAATGTCGATGTGGCGGCGGAAGGAGTACCGCTGGTGCGCCAGCCCCTCCCCCTCGGTCCGGAAGAAGTCGAGGCCGGTCTCGCCGATGGCCCGGATCCGCGGGTGGGCGGCCAGGTCGCTCAATCTCCGCCAGAGCGTAGTCAAGTTCGCCGCGCCGGGCATAGTCCGGAGCGTCATTGGGATGCAGCGCCACGGCCCCGAGCAGCCTGCGGTCCAGCTCCACGGCCTGAACGGTGAACCGGGAGGACTCGAGGTCGCAGCCCACCTGCACGGCGCCCTGTACTCCAACAGCCGAGGCGGCATCCAGGGCGGCGGCCACGGACACGGGCGCGGTTCCGTCAGGAAAATCAAGGTGCGTGTGGTTGTCCATGACCGGCACCGGCAGCGGCTCCGGAGCGGGCGGGAAATTCTTCCCGCCCGAGGGCCCGGCTCCGCCGCTGGCTTCCTCTGCGGCAGCACGGTAGGCGGCAGGAATCAGCGAATTGCACATCGCACCAGCCTAGCTGCGCCGGATGGTCCCGGATTTACCGGAACTCTCTGTCAGGCAGGGCAGTTGTGTTAGTAGTCTGGTACGAACAGATGCGAACGCCCACCGACGGGCGAAGGCAGGCTTGCTGTCCCGTCCCAGGTGAAACCCGGGCTGAAAGGTTGCCGATGGATTCCCACCGACGCACGGCCGTCAACGAGGTAGACACTGCTGGCCGGAACTTTTCCGGTGTTGCCGAACCGGTCAGCCAGCTCAACGGCCACAAGGCCCACGCCATGGACCCGGCTTCCTTCCACGCCGCCGCCCAGCGCATCCTGGCGGACGATCAATACGGTCATCGATGGGAAGTCGGAGGCCGCGAAGCTTGCCCTGACAGTGCTGCTTGCCCAGGGCCATCTCCTGCTTGAAGACGTGCCGGGGGTGGGCAAGACCCTGCTGGCGAAGACCCTGGCCCGAACCATCGATTGCACAGTCAGCCGGATCCAGTTCACCCCTGACCTGCTGCCCTCGGATGTTACGGGCGTGTCCATCTACAACCAGTCATCGCGCCTCTTCGAGTTCCGGCCGGGAGCAGTGTTCGCCAATATCGTGATCGGTGACGAGATCAACCGTGCTTCTGCCAAGACCCAGTCCGCCCTCCTCGAATGCATGGAGGAGCACCAGGTGACCGTGGACGGCGACTCCTACAAGCTCGACGAACCCTTCATGGTGGTTGCCACGCAGAACCCGATCGAGATGGAAGGCACCTATCCCCTGCCCGAGGCGCAGCGGGACCGGTTCATGGCCCGGATCTCCATGGGATACCCGGACAAGGACTCCGAAATCGAAATGCTGGAAACCCACCAGGCAACGTCCCCCCTGGCCAAGGTCTCCGCCGTAGTCACTGCCGCGGATGTGGCCGCCATGATCGCCTCGGTCCAGCAGGTCTACGTCTCCCAGGCCGTCAAGGAATACACGGTGTCTGTGGGCCGCGCCACGCGGGAGAGTCCGCTGCTGCGCCTGGGCGCAAGCCCGCGTTCGATGCTGCAGCTGCTGCGGGCGGCGAAGGCAACAGCGGCGCTGGACGGCCGCGACTTCGTGCTTCCCGACGACGTCGTCAATGTGGCTGAGTCCGTTCTGGCCCACCGGATCATCCTGGACCGCAAGGCCGCCAGTGCCGGCGAAACTCCGCACAGCGTGATCCGCGGCATCCTGAACCGGCTCCCCGTAGGCCAGGAGCCTGTCCGCGAGCGCGGCCAGGGCTGCCGCCCCGCCGCGTGCGGCGACAGGACCGGCGTCGGCATCCCGCAGGAACCACTAGGGCAGAATCCGATGGCACTGCTTGACAGGTTGCCCCGACACCTCTTCAGCCAGCGCGGCTGGGGCCTTCTTGCCGCCGGCGCTGTTTCACTCTTGTCGGCCCAGATCATGGGGCGGCGGGACCTCCTGAGCCTGAGCATCCTGCTGATCGTGCTTCCCCTGATCTCGCTCGCGGGGATCCGGCTGGGTTAAGCCAAGTTCCAGGTCTACCGGGAGTTCAATCCGTCGCCGGTGGAGACATCCGCCGCGACCACAGTCCGGCTGGCAGTGGCGCGGACCGGATTCGGTGCAGGGCGGGCCATCATGGAGGAGCGGCTTCCCGCCCGGTTCGGCGAATCCCCCGCCTTCCGTTTTCCCGCGAGGTCCGCAACGGGCGGCACCAGCCGCTATGAATACCACCTTCGTTCGAACCAGCGCGGACAGTTCGTGATCGGACCCGTAACCGCTGAATTCACGGACCCGTTCGGGCTGTCCCTCCACCGGCAGGCCATCGACGACGGCGACACGCTCACCGTCACGCCGGCCGCCGTCGAACTTCCCGCCACAGGGCTGGCCGGCGCGCGGGGCAACGACGGCGTCACCGCCACGCGCATCCGCGCCAATCCCAGCGACGACGACGTGATGACCCGCGAATACCGGCACGGCGATCCGATGCGCCGTGTCCATTGGGCCGCTACCGCCCGCCATGGTGCCCTGATGGTCCGGCAGGAGGAGTCCGTGACCACGCCCGAGGCCACCATCATCCTCGATCAGCGGTTTGTTGCGTTTGCCGGAGGCCCGGGCACGGGCCCGGGTGGATCCGCAGCCTCCAGCCACGAGATGTCCAGCAGCGACACGTTCGAGTGGGCCGTCGTGGCAGCCATCTCCATCAGTACCCACTTGGCCGAACGAAACTACGCCCTGCGGTTGCTGGACGCGAGGGGTGAGGCGGCGTTCCTGCGCTCGCCGTCCGCACCTGAGCCGGAGGCTGAGGAGTTCATTGGCGCGGGCGGACTGCAGTCCATCGCTGAGAGCCTTGCTGCAATCCAGCTGTCCGGACCCCATCACAGCCGGAACGACGCAGGCCGGTGGGGTTTTGGCCGTACCGGGCCAGTACGCCCGGAAACATCGGGCCGGGACCACGGCGGGCATGATTCCGCGTTTGCCCCGTTCGATGATCAGTTGATGGACAAGCTTTCCGCCCACCGGATGCGGGGCCCTGTCATTGCCGTGCTGGGCAAGGTCAGCCCCGGTGATGCCAAAGCATTGGCTCCGGCTGCGGGCTACGGTGCCAATGCCTTCGCGATCCTTGTCGTGGAAAAACCAGCGGAGTTCCATGAGCAGCTGGAAACCCTCAGGCGGGGCGGCTGGCGTGCTGTGGCGGTGACTCCGGCAGTCCCGGTTCCGGCCGCCTGGAGCCAGTTCGACCAGGGCGGCGACGCGCTCGAAGCAGCAGCAGCGGACGTCCGCCGGGGTGCGGGGGTGGTCAGGTGACACTGGCACCTGAACGGCACACCCAGGAACAGCCACGGCCGGCAGCCGCGGATACCGGCAGGCAAGCCGGCAGGACCCGCGTGGGGGCCTATCCGTGGGTCATGGCGTTAGCCGTGGGCCTGTCAGTGTGCGGCGCCGCACTTTCACTCAACGGTGTCCTCCGTGGATGGGCCTGGTACTGGCCCGTCCTCACCACTGTCTTGGTGGTGTGCCTGGCCATGGCGACGCTGCGGGCCGTCCGTGCGCGGCCCCTGCGTGGTCACGGCCGGCGGCTTCGCGGCACTGGTGGCAATCCTGACGTTCACGTTCTTCCGTGGTTCGGCGATCGCCGGCTTCATCCCCTCCGGCTCCACCCTGCGGGACCTGGACAGGTTCATCCGGCGCGCCAGTGAAACGGTCCTTGCCGAAAGCGCCCCGGTTGCCCCCAATGCCGGCATCGTGATGGTGACATGTGCCGTCCTGGGCCTGACGGTCATCCTGATCGATGCCCTGGCACTGCCCTTGGGAATGCCTGCCACCACCGGCGTGGGCCTGGTGGCGCTCCTCATCGTCCCCGCCATGGTGAAGCCGCAAAGCGTCGGCGTCTGGGGTTTCAGCGCCACGGTTGCCGGGTACCTGCTGATACTGGCCTGCAGCCAATGGTTTGCCCCCGACGCCCGGACGTCCGCGGACACCGCCAGGAATCCCGGACAGCTCAAGCGTGCCGCCCTGACGGGAGCGGCTGCACTGGTTGCGACGCTTCTTGTTCCGATGGCCATTCCCGGCTTCGACCAGGGAACGTTCCCGCAGGGCTCGCGGGTGAACCCCTGGGGCGCCTCCACGGGCCTGAACCCCATGATCACCCTCGGAAACAGCCTGCGGGCCCCTGCCGGTACAGGACGGATCACCTACGCCACCAGCGCCCCTTCACCGATCTACCTGCGGTCTGTCACAGTGGACAACTTCGACGGCGACTCCTGGGGTCCGGATGACAGGGACGGTACCCGCAGGACTGTGAACGGCCAGATCGAACCGGGCTACGAAATCCTCGCTGATGAGCAGGTGCGCCAGGTGACCGCCATCGACACCGGAACCTTCACGAGTCCCTACCTCCCGGCTCCCTACGCACCGGAATCCATCCGGGGCCTGGACGGCCGCTGGACGTGGGACCCGGCCACCCTCAGCGTCAAAGGGGCGGACACGAATTCGCGGGGCCAGGAGTACGTCGTGGTTTCATCCACGCCAAGGCTGAACGCAGCACTGCTGGATCGGAGCTCGGGCCCGGTACAGGGCATTTCCGAGGATTTCACCCGGGTGCCGGGCAATGTCCCCGACATCGTCCGTACCACAGCAGATACCGTCACCGGATCCGGTGGTACCTCATATGCCAAGGCCATGGCCATCCAGAAGTACCTGCGGTCGGCGGAGTTTACCTACTCACTGCAGTCGCCCGTGCAGGGCGGCTACGACGGCAACGGCCTTTCTGTACTTGCAGACTTCCTTACCCAGAAAAGCGGCTACTGCATCCACTATGCGTCCGCCATGGCTGTCATGGCCCGGCTGGAGGGCATTCCCAGCAGGATAGCCGTGGGCTATGCCCCCGGCAGGCTGACCGGCGCCACGGTGAACGTGGCCGGTCAGGGGGCCTTTTCCGAGTACGAAGTGGATGCCCGGGATGCCCATGCCTGGCCCGAACTCTACTTCCAGGGCCTCGGCTGGGTGGCGTTTGAGCCCACGCCTTCCCGGGGCGTAGTGCCTGAATACGCCACCGAGAACTCTGCGCCGGGCGCCCCTGGCGCCCTGGACAACAACGATGACCTTATTCCTTCCGATGCTCCGACCGCCACCCCCGCCCCCAGCGCCGCGCCCCTGCCCGTTCCAGGCGGAGGGCAGGGCCCGGACAGCGGTCAGCAGTTCCTGCCCTTGCTGATCGGCCTGGCCGCAGCGACAGGCCTGATCCTGCTGGCCTCCTCCCCCCGGCTGGTCCGGACGGGCATCCGGTCCCGGCAGGGTGAAGGACAGCGATTCACCGTCCGACGCGCCATCGCCCTTGGCCTGGTATGAGGTGCGCGACCTCGGCACCGACTACGGCCTGCCGCCCCAGTCCAGCGAGACCCCCCGGACGTATTCCGCGCGCCTGCGAAGTTCACCCCTGATGGGCGAACCCGGCGGGATGGACGCCGCAGGGCACCAGGCCGTGCTGTCACTGACTGCCGACTTTGAACGAAGCGCCTACGGGCCTCCCGGGCCTTCGGCGGTCCCGGTGCGGGCGGGGGAAAAGACCGAGGAGAGGGTTGCCGCCATCCAGCGGACGTTGAAGGCCAACGCCACGCTGGCCAGGCGGCTGCGCGCGGACTGGCTTCCGCCGTCGGTCATGGCGCTCTGGGGCCGGGCAGTCACGGCGCCGTTCCGCGTCCTGGGGAAAGCGGCCGGGCGGACGGCGAAGGCCGCCGCACGCTCGTTCTCACGAGCACGCGACGGCCTGCGGCGCCGTCCGGGCGAAAGCTAGGTTGCCCCCGCCCGTTCAGGTGATCCCCGAACCGTCAGCCGGCGTAGGGGTCGGCGATGCCGATGTACTGGGTGTAGAGGTATTCCTCGATGCCTTCCAGGCCGCCTTCGCGGCCCAGGCCGGACTGCTTGACCCCGCCGAACGGCGCCGCCGCATTCGAGATCACGCCGGCATTGAGCCCGAGCATGCCGGTCTCAAGGCGCTCGCCCATCCGGATGCCACGGTTGAGGTCCTTGGTGAAGACGTAGGCCACGAGGCCGTATTCGGTGTTGTTGGCGAGCCGGATGGCTTCCTCTTCGGTGCCGAAGGTGATGATCGGTGCCACCGGTCCGAAGATTTCCTCGGACAGGATCCGCGTTCCCTCGGTGACGCCGGTGAGGATGGTGGGCTGGTAGAAGTAGCCCGGACCTTCAGCAGGCCCGCCGCCCAGGACAGCCCGCGCGCCGGAGGATACGGCGTCGGAGACCAGTTCATGGACCTTATCCCGGCTCTTGGCATCGATCAGCGGGCCCACCTTGGACTCCGGCTCGGTACCGCGGGCCGTGGTCATCCCGCCCATCTTCGCGGCGAACTTCTCCGCAAATTCGTCAGCGACAGATTCGTGCACGATGAACCGGTTCGCTGCCGTGCAGGCCTCGCCCATGTTCCGCAGCTTCGCCAGCATGGCACCGGCGACGGCGGCATCAAGGTCCGCATCCTCGAATACCACGAAGGGGGCGTTCCCGCCGAGCTCCATGGAGGTCCGCAGGACGGTTTCTGACGCGTCCGCGAGGAGGCGGCGGCCCACTTCGGTGGAACCGGTGAAGGAGAGCTTGCGGAGCCGCGAGTCCTTGATCAGCGGGCCCGTGGTTGCTCCGGCAGTTGAGGTGGGGATGACGTTCAGTACACCGGCAGGCAGCCCGGCTTCCTGCATCACCGCGGCGAACAGCTGGGAGGTCAGCGGTGTGAGGTTGGCAGACTTCAGAACCATCGTGCAGCCAGCAGCGACCGCCGGGGCGATCTTCCGGGTGGCCATGGCCAACGGGAAGTTCCAGGGGGTGATCAGCAGGCACGGACCAACGGGCTTCTTGGTCACCAGGAGACGGGACTTTCCATCCGGCGACACGGAATAGCGGCCAAACGCGCGGACGGCTTCTTCCGAGAACCAGCGAAGGAATTCGGCCCCGTACGTGACTTCGCCGCGGGCCTCGGCCAGCGGCTTGCCCATTTCCATGGTCATCAGCAGAGCGAAGTCCTCGGCACGCCCGGTAACGAGATCGAAGGCACGGCGCAGGATCTCCCCGCGCTCCCTGGGCGGAACCTTGGCCCAGGATTCCTGGGCGGCGACTGCAGCGTCCAGGGCGGCTTTGCCGTCCTCAGCGCCGGCGTCCGCGATGCTCAACAGGACTTTGCCGGTGGCCGGATCCTCGACGTCGAACGTCTTCCCGGAGGCAGCAGGCCGCCACTCACCATTGATCAGCAGGCCGGTGGGAACAGAGGCCAGAAGGTCGCTTTCGCGCTGGGGTGTAACAGCTGGCAGTGAAGTGACAGTCACAATGACTCCCTCGTCAGTAGGGTTGTTTCCAGCCTGGCACCGGCGGCCTGAACGGCCCGCCTTCGCGGCTGATTAACTGTCACACTACTGCGGCCGCCAGTGGAGGGTCTACGCCTGTACGCACTACAGATTTGGCCTGGTGCTGTGCAGCTGCACAGCACCAGGGGTCAGCCTGGAGGGACGGGTTGCCGCGCTGATGCCCTGCCAGGTCAGCGGGCGGCCAGGACGGCGGAATAGAGTTCCCGCTTGCTGACCCGGGCGTCCTCAGCCACCGCTGCCACTGCATCCTTGAGCCTGATACCCTGCGCCACCAGCGCATTGACGGAAGAGACGTGGTCCTCCGGTGTTCCCGGTGCCTGCTCGGGCGCACCGCCGACCACCACTGCTATCTCACCCCGGACCTCATTGGCTTCTGCCCAAAGGAGCAACTCCCCCACTGTCCCGCGGAGGACCTCCTCATAGGTTTTTGTCAGTTCCCGGCAGACGGCGATCCTGCGGTCGGCGCCGAACCGCTCGCGGAGGGCACGCAGCATCGGCTCCAGCCGGTGGGGTGCCTCGAAAAACACCATGGTCCGCCGCTCAGCAGAGAGATCGGCAAGCCGCGAGGCCCGTTCGCCGGCTTTGCGCGGCAGGAAGCCCTCAAAGCAGAACCGGTCCGTCGGCAGGCCCGAAAGAGCCAGTGCCGTCAGCACAGCCGAAGGCCCCGGAGCCGAGGTTACGGTAAGCCCGGCAGCCACCGCCCCTTCCACCAGCCGGAAGCCGGGGTCGGACACTGACGGCATGCCGGCGTCGGTCACCATCACCAGGGTCTTGCCGGCCCGGACCTGGTCCAGCAGTTCCGAGGTTTTCGCAGCCTCGTTGTGCTCGTGGTAGCTGATGATGCGGCCGCCCACGGTGACCCCAAGATTCTGGACCAGCCGGTGCAGGCGCCTGGTGTCTTCTGCAGCGACAATATCCGCCGTCGCCAGGAGCTCAACCAGCCGGGCGGAGGCATCCGATGCGTTACCGATCGGTGTCGCCGCCAGGACGATCCTTCCCGGCCCCGTGGTGCCGGGAGCCTGGGTGACTTCGGCGGCCGCGACCTGCCCGGGCGATCCGGCGTCCGGTTCGGCGGTTTCGTGCAGGCTGGAATCGGGTGAGGTATCGGGGTTAGGGTCCACGCCACCAGCCTACTGCTGACAGGGGGCCTCGGCTGCAAAAGGTAGCATGGGCTCGTGACGCAGACCTCCACACGACCTGCCGGGCCCGGACAGGACGCCCCGGAAGGCCAGTCCTCCCGGTACCCGGAGCTTCCTGCGCAGGCCGCCGGCCGTATCGGCAGGCCGTGGATCGCCCGGCCGGCAGAGGCGTTCAGCCCAGAGGCCCTCCAGAAGCGGCTGATCGGCAGTGTCCGAAGCTGGCGTGACTACCCGCCGTCCCTGCGGCTGTGGTTCTGGCTTGTTCCGCTGCTGACCGCCGTCGTCGGAGGCATCCTGCGCTTCGTACGGCTGGAGGTGCCCCACAGCCTGGTCTTTGACGAGACGTATTACGTCAAGGATGCGTATTCGTTCCTGATCAGCGGCTATGAACGCAGCTGGCCGGACAAAGCCAACGACTCCTTCAATGCGGGTAATCCGGCTGTCCTGTTGGCTACCCCCGAATACGTGGTCCACCCGCCGGTAGGCAAATGGATGATCGCCGGCGGCATGTGGCTGTTCGGTGCAGACAACCCATTCGGCTGGAGGTTCGCCGCCGCGCTCACCGGGACAGTCTCCATCCTGCTGCTCACCCTGGTCGCTCAAAAACTCTTCCACTCACTGCCGCTCTCGGCCGCCGCCGGGCTCCTGCTGGCCGTGGATGGCCATCATCTGGTGATGTCACGAACGTCGTTGCTGGACATCTTCTTGATGTTCTGGATCCTTGCGGCCTTCGGCGCCCTGTTGCTGGATCGCGACGACGGCCGCCGGCGGCTCGCTGCCCGCCTCTCCCGTGCTGCCCGTGGGACAAAGGACGGCAGGCCCCCTGCGGGGATGCTGCTGGCCGGCCCATGGCTGGGAATCCGATGGTGGCGCCTGGCTGCCGGTGTCTGCCTGGGCCTTGCGGTGGGAACCAAATGGTCCGGGCTGTTTTTCCTGGCGGGATTCGGGGTTCTTACGCTCATCTGGGATCTCTCGGCCCGCCGTATCGCGGGAATCCGCGGCTGGCTGTCAGGCGGCGTCATCAAGGACGGCATTCCGGCGTTCCTCAGCATGGTTCCAATGGCGGGCCTGGTGTATGTGGCGACCTGGACGGGCTGGATCAGGTCCGATGACGCCTATTACCGGCGGTGGGCCGAAGCGAACCCTTCAGCGCAGTGGGGCTGGCTGCCCGATTCCGTCAGGTCCCTCGCCCACTACCATCTGGAGGCGTACAAGTTCCATCAGGGCCTCGGCTCCGAACACCCGTATGAAGCAAGCGCCTGGAGCTGGCTGGTGATGGGCCGGCCCACGTCCTTCTACTACCAGGCACCGCAGCAAGGAACGTCCGGGTGCGAGGTCTCCAACTGCGCGTCTGCCATCCTGTCCGTAGGCAACCCCCTGGTGTGGTGGGGCGCCACCATATCCCTGGTTGTCCTCCTGTTCTGGTGGGCCGGCCGCCGCGACTGGCGCGCCGGCGCTGTCCTGGCCGGGGTGGGTGCGGGCTACCTGCCATGGTTCCTCTATCCGGAGCGGACCATGTTCTACTTCTACGCTGTGTCTTTCGAGCCCTTCCTGGTGCTGGCACTGGTGTACTGCCTGGGCCTCGTGTTGGGCAGGACCACGGATCCGCCCTGGCGGCGCCGCTCGGGCCTCTACCTCGTGGTCCTCTTCGTGGCCGGGGTTGTGCTGCTGTCCGCGTTCTTCTACCCGGTGTGGGCTGCCGAAACCATCCCCTACCAGCAGTGGCGCTTCAGGATGTGGATGCCGTCCTGGATCTAGGGCAGGATTGCATCAGACCTGTGATTACAGCCGTACCACCGGTGCCGCACCTGAACGGAGACCTCCTGTGAGAGAAGCAAGCACGGAACTGCTGGTGGCGGTTGATCCTGCGAGCAACGTGACTGATCTCCTGCTGGAGCAACAGGCCAGGAACCCGGCCCACGCGATCTACGCCCGCAAAGGAAGCAATGGCTGGACGGATGTCACCGTGCAGAAATTCCTTGCCGACGTCACCGCCCTGGCGAAGGGCCTGATAGCCGGCGGACTGGAACCGGGCGCCACAGTCGCCGTCATGTCAGCCACCCGCTACGAATGGACGCTGGTGGACTTCGCCATCTGGTTTGCCGGCGGAGTGACCGTTCCCATTTACGAAACGTCATCGGCGCGCCAGGTCGAGTGGATCCTTCATGATTCCCAGGCACTGCGGGTCTTCGCTGAGGACCGCGCGAAGGTGGACCTGTTGGCCCACGTGCTGGCAACCTCGGACCTCCTCAGGGACCGCCTGGTGAATGTGGTGCGGATGGATTACGACGGCGAGGCACCGGATCTGGCAAGTCTCGCCGCCGCGGGGACTGGGGTCACGGATGCCGAGCTGGAGCGCCACCGCTCCGCCGCGACCCTGGCTGACGTAGCGTCCCTGGTGTATACGTCCGGAACCACCGGGAACCCGAAGGGCTGCGAAATCACGCACGGGAACTTCGCGCTGGTGGCCAAGAACATCGTGGCCTTCCTGCCGCAGATCCTCATGCAGGAGAACGCCCGCACCCTGATGTTCCTGCCCCTGGCCCACGTGCTGGCCCGCGCGGTCCAGGTCGTGTGCCTGAGCGCCGGGGCCACCCTTGGCCACACCGGCAGCGCGGCCCAGCTGCTGGCTGACCTGGAAACGTTCAGGCCGACGTTCCTCCTCGTCGTCCCCCGCATCTTCGAGAAGGTCCGGGCCGGCGCGGCGCACAAAGCGGCCGTGGCCGGCAAGGCGGGGATCTTCAACGCCGCGTCCGCGGCCGCCATCCGTTTCTCCCGCGAGCAGGACAGCGCCGCACGCGGTGAGGGCAACGGGCCGGGACTCATCTCCCGGACCAGGCACGCCGTTTTCGACCGGCTCGTCTATCCGAAACTGCGCAAGGTCCTGGGCGGGCAGGTCAGCTACACCGTATCGGGCGCGAGCCCGCTGGCCGCCGAGGACGCCCACTTCTTCCGCGGAGCCGGCATCCCTGTCCTTGAAGGCTACGGACTGACAGAGACCACAGCCCCGTGCACGGCAAACACACCTACCACGGACCAAGGTGGGCACCGTGGGCATTCCCATTCCCGGAACCACCGTCCGTGTGGCCGATGACGGGGAGATCCTGGTTAAGGGCATCGGCGTGTTCAAGGGCTACCACGCCAATGACGCCGCGAACGCCGAGGCGTTCGTTGACGGGTTCTTCCGAACCGGGGACCTCGGCGCGCTGGACACCGAAGGGTTCCTGACCATCACCGGCAGGAAGAAGGACCTGCTGGTGACGGCCGGCGGTAAGAACGTTGTTCCCGGCCCGCTGGAGGAGGCGATCCGCGCACACCAGCTGGTAGCCCACGCCGTGGTGGTGGGCGATGGACGGCCGTTCGTCGCTGCCCTGGTGAGCCTTGATCCTGAAGGCCTGGAGAACTGGTGCGCATTGCACAAGCTGCCCGCCATGTCCCCGGGCGAGGCCACTGAGAATCCGGCAGTCCGTGCCGCAGTCCAGGAAGCGGTGGACCGGGCGAACGCACTCGTCTCGAAAGCCGAATCCATCCGTACGTTCTCACTGCTGGAAGCCCAGTTCACTTTGGATTCCGGCCACCTGACACCGTCCCTGAAACTCAAGCGGGCCGCCGTCGTACGTGATTTCGACGCGGAAATAACGCGGCTTTACGGCTAGGACGTCACGGCTGGGCGGGCTCCGCAGACGCTGGCGCCTTGGCGGCGGCGAGGCCGCGGCGGCGGCGGGTGGGCCAGGTCAGGATCAGGGTCACCAGGGCGGCCAGGAGCACCATAGCCGCTATGGCGATTCCTGCATCGATCCAGAACTGGCCCGGGAACAGCCTGATCAGCGTGTCTTCCAGGGCAAACGTCCATGACCCGCTGGCGAAGAAGATCCGGTGGAACTCGGTGAAGAACTGCTGCCAGCTCAGGACGGCCAGTGCACCGAGGCCAAGGATGATGGCCAGCGTGACGATGGAGCCGGCGAAGAGTCCCCGCCGCACTCCCCCAACGCTCCGGCGCCGCAGGTATGCAATAGCCACAATGCTGAGGATGATCAGGAGGGCCCCGGCCCCGAAAGCCGAGAGGATCACGAGTTTCACGTCCGCCATGTGGCTGACTTCGCCGTCCTTGAAAAGCTTGTCTCCGCTGCGGTTCACCAGCTCGCCCAGGTAGCGCGGTCCCGACCAGTTGCTGAGGTAGTCGACGGCGTAGGAGCCGTAGGTCATCCGGTCATCTGTGCTGAATCCGTAGCCGTCGCCAGGGAAACCGGGCCGGTTGTACTCGGCCCAAAGGAACAGGGGGCTGGTCACGGCACGGACGGCCAGGACCAGGAGGATAACGGGGTAGAAAACAGCGAGGAGAACCTGCACGACGCGCGGTGCCACTGGCTTGGCGTTCGCTGCACTCTCGCGATGGGCGTTGCGGCGCTCCACCTCGTCCTCGGGCGGCCGGACCTGGAGGGCGGACGTCGGCAGGGGCTCGTTGAATACCTGTGAACTGTGCTGGCCGGAGGGCTCGACGGCGGCTTCGGCGGCTTTGCGGTCCGCCCGGCTTTCCGGCTGGTGGACGTCCGCACGGCCTGACGGTGTTCCGGGCCGCACCGCCTGTCCGGAGGCGGCGGCGCTCGGGACGGACCCGGCTTCGGGCGTGGATGCCGCTCGCTCAGGCACCGCGGACTCGGACTTCGCGGACTCGGACTTCGTGGGCTTGGACGCCGCCGGCTTGGCGGTGTCAGTGCTTTTGGACGGCGAGGTACTCATCCACGAGAAAGCCGGCTCGTCCGAGTCGGCCGATGTGTCCAGGATGGGATCCGGCTGCGGCTCCGTGCGTTTGGCAGGGGTCGGAGAATTCTCATTCACAGCAGCGTCACTTCCGTCGGAGTCCGTGCCGCCGGACCGGCCGGGCAGCGCCAATTATCTGTTCATGAGCCTACCGTCCGGGCATCCGGCTGGGCGAGGTGCCACCCCGGAGTCGCGTGGATTCAGGCAGCTATTTCGCTGTAGCCGGCATCTTCGGACCCGAGGTCGCCGCGCGCCCCGGCACGGTAGGCCCGCCCGCCCCAGCCCAGCACGTAAAGCCAGTACAGCGCCAGGACGGTGGCTCCGATGCTGATCTTGGCCCACACCGGCAGCAGGCTGGGGGTGACGAACCCTTCAACCAGACCGGAAATGAACAGCACCAGGACAAGGCCCAGGGCTACGGTGATCAGGGATCTGCCTTCCTCTGCCACGGCCCGGCCCCTGGTACGCGGTCCGGGCGAGACCATGGCCCAGAAGATCCGCAGTCCAGCAGCACAGGCGATGAAAACGGCTGTGAGTTCCATCAGACCATGCGGGAGGATATAGCTGTAGAACACGTCTGTCTTTCCCGCCGCCGCGAAAATTCCTGCGGCGACGCCCACACTCTGGGCATTGCTGAACAGGATCATCGGAACCCAGAAGCCGGTGATGCCCAAGGCCACGGCCTGGGCGCTGATCCAGGCGTTGTTGGTCCACACTGCACCGGCGAAGGAAGCCGCCGGGTTCTCCGAGTAGTAGTCGATGAAGTCCTCTTCCACGTACTGCCTGACTTCCGCCGCAGAGGCGACCGCGCGGAGCGCTTCCGGGGAACTGCCAATCCACAGCGCGTAGGCGGCGGCGACGAGGACGAATGCCCCGCCACACGCAACCGTCAGCCACCGCAGCCTGAAAAGCGCGGCCGGCAACGCCACTACAAAGAAGCGGGCGAGGTCATGTGTGAAGTTTGAGCGTGCCCCTGTAAAGCGGGTACGGGATTGGGCCAGTGTGGCCGACAAGGAGGCTGACAGCCCGCTTTCGGGAGCGATCGACCTGATCAGGGAAAGATGCGAAGAGGTCAGCTGGTAGAGACGCAGCAGTTCGTCTGCCTCCGCTCCGTCAAGGCGGCGTTTGAAGGCAAGCTCGTGCAACCTCGACCAGGTGTCTCCGTTGACGGCGGAGAAGGCGTCCATATCCACCGCTCCAGCCTAGCCTTACGCCATTAGACTGTGAGCGACCGCAGGATACGTCGCGTGGATCGGAACACTGCATGAGCTCAATCATCACGGGCGAGGCCGTTGTCCTTGAACTGCGCCCGGCGTCGTTCGCGGCACGCGCCCTGGGGTTGCTGCTGGATGTGGCCGCCAACGTGATCCTGCTGGTACTGCTGCTGTTCGGGGTGGCTGCTGCGGGCGAAGAACTGGACGAGGCCGCCGCCCGGGCCCTGATGCTGTCCAGCGTTGTGTTTTGCTTTGTCATCGTCCCGGTGGCCGTGGAAACCCTGAGCCGCGGGCTGTCGCTGGGAAAGCTTGCCGCCGGCCTGCGGGTGGTGCGCGACGACGGCGGAGCCATCCGGTTCCGGCACGCCGTGATCCGCGGGTTGACCGGGTTCCTGGAGATCTACCTCACCCTCGGTGGGCTGGCCATCGCCGTGGCGCTCTTCAACGACAGGTCCAGGCGGCTTGGGGACATCATGGCCGGGACGTATGCGCTGCGGAGCAGAGTGCCGGTGGAGCCAGCGGTGCCGGTGTACGTTCCGGCCCGTCTTCGCGACTGGGCTGCGGCAGCGGACATCGGCCGCATTCCGGACGCTGTTGCCCGCCAGGCCACCGGCTTCATCCGCCAGGCCGGCCGGATGTCTCCCCTATCCCGTGCCGGGATGGCTGCCGCAATTGCAACGGAGCTTGCCGGCTATGTGGCTCCTCCGCCGCCGCAGGGAACCAGCCCGGACGACTATTTAGCCGCCGTCGTTGCCGAGCGCCGCAGCCGCGACCTGTCCCGGCTGCGGGACGCCCGCCGCCGGAATTCAGTGGTGGGACGGCGGCTGGAGCGGCTGCCGTTCGATTCCTGACCGGTCAGTTGTCGTATTCCGCCCAAGGGATGTTCCAGTCGCCGTAGCCGTCATCGTTCGCCGCGTAGTCGCCCTCGGTATTGATGATCTGCACGACGTCCCCGGTGGTCATGTTCTCGAATACCCACGCAGCTCCGTCGGGGGCGAACCCGATGCAGCCGTGTGAGACGTTCTTGTTCCCGATGTAGGGGAACGCCGATTCCAGCGCCTGGTGGATGTACGCCCCGCTCAGGGTCAGGCGGATCGCGTACTCCACATCCACCTCGCCATAGTATGCGGGGTCGCCCGGTTTGAGGCCGATGCTCGCTGCCCGGAAGTGGTCGTAACGGTTCTTCTCCATCAGGACGGCGTATCCGCGGGCAGAGGGGAAGCGTTCGTCGCCCATGCTGACCGGAAGTGTCTTGACCACCTGGTCGTTGACACTGAGCGTGAAAGTGTGGGCGGAGGCATCGGCGACAGCAACGCGCTTGTCGCCGATGTTGACCTTTACTTTCTTGTTGAAGTTGGCGATCTGGCCGTTTCCAAGGTCCACACCGAACAGCTGCATGTCCATGGTGATGGTGGAGTTCGCCGTCCAAAAAGCTTCCGGACGGTAACGGACCATGGTGTCACTGAACCAGTGGAAGGCTCCGGTCTGGCCGGCGCTGGAGGTGACCGTAATGGCCTTCTCCACTGCTGCGCGGTTGAGGACGGGTTCACTGAAGATGACCTGGAGCGGCTGGCCCACCCCGACCTTCATCCCGTCGAGGGGATAGATGGCCGCGTCAGCTTCGTGCGTACTGGAGACGGTGCTGAACGCGTGGGTGGTGCTGGTTTCGCGTCCGGCCTGGTCCGTGACCACGTACGTGTAGCTGTACTCCGTGTTGAATTTCAGGGGCGCTGTCGCCGTCCAGCTGCTTCCGTCTGAGGCGAACGTCCCCTGCACGGGCTCGCCGGCTGTGCTCGTGAGGGTGACGCTTTCGATCCTGCCGTTGCCCACCTTCACGGCAACGGGCGCCGCGGGATTGACTTGTTTGGCACCGTTGCCCGGCGCCACCTCCAGCTTTACCGGAGCGACCACCGGGGACGCTACGCCCGGGGCGGAGCGTGCAGCGGAGCCTGCTTCGGACTCGAGCGAAGCGTTGGCCAGGCCCGGTGCCACTGCAGCGAAGGCTCCGCCTGCGGCCGCCAGGACACAGACGAATACCACCAGGAGGATCTTCTTGGTGGTTCCGGGGCGTCGCGGTTTGTGGTCAGGCTCCATATACCGATCCTATGGGCTGGAGGTAACAACCCCGGGCACGGCCTGTGCCCGGGGCGTTACGCCTCAGTAACGATAGTGCTCGGGCTTGTACGGTCCGGCAGCGTCGAGGTCCAGGTATTCGGCCTGCTCCTTGGAGAGCTCGGTCAGTTCGACGTCGAGGGCCGAGAGGTGCAGCCGGGCCACTTTTTCGTCCAGGATCTTGGGCAGGACGTAGACCTGGTTGGCGTACTCGCGCTCGGCTTCCGGCTGGTCCCGCTTGGTCCACAGTTCGATCTGGGCGATCGTCTGGTTGGCGAAGGAGTTGCTCATCACGAAGGACGGGTGACCGGTGGCGTTGCCCAGGTTGAGCAGGCGCCCCTCGGACAGGACGATGATGGAGCGGCTGCCCTGGCCCGTGGCGGGGTCTGCTTCGAAGACCCATTCGTGGACCTGGGGCTTGATCTCGACCTTCTTGATGCCGGGGATGCGGGCCAGTCCGGCGATGTCGATCTCGTTGTCGAAGTGGCCGATGTTCCCCACGATTGCCTTGTCCCGCATTCCGGCCATGTGCTCGGCGAGGATGACATCCTTGTTGCCGGTGGTGGTGATGAAGATGTGGCCTTCTGCCAGCACGGACTCGAGCTTTGCCACCTGGTAGCCGTCCATTGCTGCCTGCAGGGCGCAGATGGGGTCGATCTCGGTGACAATCACGCGGGAACCCTGCCCGCGGAACGCCTCTGCAGCGCCCTTGCCCACGTCGCCGTAACCGCAGACGACGGCGACCTTGCCGCCCATCAGAACGTCGGTGGCGCGGTTGATACCGTCCGGCAGCGAGTGGCGGATTCCGTACTTGTTATCGAACTTGCTCTTGGTGACGGAGTCATTGACGTTGATCGCCGGGAACAGCAGCTTGCCCTGTTCGGCCAGCTGGTAGAGGCGGTGAACGCCGGTGGTCGTCTCCTCGGTGACGCCGCGGAGCACGGATCCGATCCGGGTCCATCGCTTCGGGTCCTCCTGGAGGGAGGCGCGCAGGACGTCGAGGAACACCCGGCCTTCCTCGGATTCGTCATCACCGGCCTGTGGCACAACGCCGAGCGCCTCAAACTCAACACCCTTGTGGACCAGCATGGTGGCGTCGCCGCCATCGTCGAGGATCATGTTCGGGCCGAGGTCCGGGTTGGTGTCAGCTCCGGGCCAGGTGAGGATCTGCTGGGCTGTCCACCAGTATTCCTCGAGCGTCTCGCCCTTCCAGGCGAAAACGGGGACACCCTGCGGGTCCTCGACCGTTCCCGTGCCCACTACGACAGCGGCAGCTGCTTCGTCCTGGGTGGAGAAGATGTTGCAGGAGGCCCACCGGACCTCGGCGCCCAGCGCGGTGAGGGTCTCGATCAGTACGGCGGTCTGGACCGTCATGTGCAGGGAACCGGCGATCCGTGCACCCTTGAGCGGCTGGCTCGCGCCGAATTCTTCGCGCAGCGACATCAGGCCTGGCATTTCGTGTTCCGCCAGGCGGATCTGGTGGCGGCCTGCCTCGGCCAGCGAGATATCGGCAACCTTGTAATCAAACGTCATGGGAATCCTTTGTTCTGTCCGAGGGCCGCTGGCATCGGATAATGCGGGCCAAATGGTGTGCAGGAAGGTGGGGTTATGGTGTCCCGGCGGGCCCAGGCCGGGAATCGTGCTGGTCCGGACCCGCAGAAGTGGCCGCCTGCAGCAGTTCCGGCGGCAGCAGCAGCGGGATACCGTCCTCGATCGCGTAGCGGAGCCTTTCGCCGGAGTCCGCCGCCGCCGTCGAGACAAGCTCTTCACCCTCCTGGACCAGCGGCGATCCGGTCACGGGACAGCGCAGGACGGACAACAATTCAGGACTGACCTTTGGCATGGTTGATGCTCCCTGAGGGGCGCACATGCCCCGGTGGCTGACGGATTAGCAGCTTCAAGCCTACCGCCAGATGCCGGTCAGGAGGGTTCACGCAGCACACGCAGGTGGCCCCGGCGTGTGCCGTCGGAACCTGGCGGGGCTTCCAGGGCGGAGTGCGCAGCACGCTGGGGCTGGGATGCGGGCGGTTGCGGGGGCAGGGCAGCTGCTTCACGGACAGCGTCCGCCAAGGCAAGGAGGTCATCAGGACCTGGCTGGTGCGGGGTTGAAGGCATGGCCAGCCTGAGGACTTCCCAGCCGCGCGGCACCGTGAGCGATCCCGCGTGCTGTTCGCACAGGTCATAACAGTGCGGCTCGGCGTATGTTGCCAGCGGGCCAAGGACTGCGGTCGAGTCTGCATACACGTACGTCAGAGTAGCCACCGCCGACTGGCGGCAGCCTGACCTTGAACATTGACGGATAGCTCCCACGACATCCCAGACTACTCGGTGGGGTGGCAGGATGGGCGCATTGGATGCCGATCGACGCGCCCCGGCGATCCCCGCGCAGCGTGTCGCATAAATCATCCGCCGGGTTTACAGTCAATGTATGCAGTCATCGAACCATGATTCAGCTTTTACGGTCCGGTTGGCTGACCCGGGTGTCCGCGGCGAAGACACCGGTTCGGGCCCCTCGGGCAGGAGCTTCCCGATGCGTCGGCGGAACCGGCATGGCCGCGGCCTTCGTGGCGAACTGATGTTGCCGACACATCCCGGGTACCGCACGAGGTCTGACCGCTTTGACGACATGGTCCTGGACTCTGCGCAACGGCTTCACGACATCTGGGGCAAGACCCTCGACGGTGTGCGGTTTGCTGTAGACGAGATCCCTCCCCAGCTTGAGCAGCTCGTGGCCGACTCCGGCGCGGCACCCATGGGTTCCTACACGCCGGCAACTGCCGATGAGGGCCCCGTCATCACCCTTTACCGACGTGTGGTGGAACAGGGGTGCGCCAGCCGGGAAGAGCTGCAGGACCTGGTGCACGACGTCGTGGTGGAGTACACCGCCGAGATGCTCGGCGTGGCGCCCGAAACGTTGGACCCTGTGTACCGGCGCCGGTACTGACCCTGCCCGCACCGGCGTCCGGGCGGTTCACCGGCATCCCGGCGGAACTCAGTAGCCCAGCGTGACCGGGATCTGTTCCTGGCCGGTGGCACCGGGCATCACTGCCAGCGACGAGATGTCATCCCGACCGTCCTGCAGCAGCAATAAGGCCCCGTAGGCGGCGTCCCCGGCTGCCGACACCACATAGGCCACAACCACGGACTCTTCAATCTTCTCCGGCACCTCGATGGAGGTTGTGGTGCCGCCGGCGATATCCGCTGTTGCGGCCGGCAGGACCTTGCCGTCCGCCGTCACGGCAGAATACGAGATGGTGGCCCGGTCTTCCAAAGCACCAAAGACCAGGATGCGCCTGCCGCCCTGCGGTACCGGCACCAGGTGCTGGCTTCCCAGCCGGACACCCGAAGCTGACCATGCGAGATCGGATGCCTTGTCAGTTGCGAGGCCGCGCGTGACCCGGGCTGCCGCCACAAAGGAGACATCGGAGCTGGCCGACACCGTGTACTGCCCGGCCGGCACTCCTGCGAGCGGGACTTCCGTGATGGCTCCGGCCTTCGCCGTGACCACTCCTCCGCCCGGCAGCGCTTTCTGCCCGTCCCGTCCGAAGAGTTTGACTTCCACTACGGCGTCGGACTGGCCAGGCACGGTCAGCTGCAGGGCGGGTCCCGCGTCCTCAAATCCCCGCTGGCCGATCACCGTTGCCACCGCGCCGGCGTCCTGGATATCGACGCCGGTCATCACCTGGCGTGCCGCCGGGGCTGCTCCCGGGGAAATGAAGTCCACGCCTCCGGGGGTAAGCCCGCGGAGGACACTCTGCTGGATGACCGCGGCCACTGGGCCGCCTGCACTCCGCACATGGACGCTGAGCCGTGCTTCGCCGGGCGCCAGGCCGGCCAGGACAAGGGATCTGGTTGTTCCCGGGGCCACGAGCAGGCCGCGGCTTCCGGGAGCCTGGATCTGGCCGTTGCTGCCGAAGAGTTCCAGGCTCACAGTGGCGGGGGTGCTGGAAGCATTGCTGAGGATAAGGACTGACGTCCGTCCGACCGTAGTGCTGGCGCCGGCCAGCCAGAGGTCGTTGGCGGGTTGCTGGCAGTTGGCCGCCGCGGAACCCTGCAGGTCGCCGTCGGTGGCCGTGTATTTCATGGTGGCGCCGGCCGATGCCTTCAGGTTCTCGCGTGCATCGGCGCTCAGCACGCTCGCAGCGTCCACGGACCGTTGGGCGATGACACCGGCCGTCAGCTCCTGCGGACCGGCAGCCTGGACCGCAGGAGCGCCGTCTGCGGCGATCTCGACGGCGGTGGTCCCGTCAAGCCCCGACATGCGGCTGGCCGGCAGCGCGCCTCCCGGGGTGCTTAGCACGGCGCCCGTTACGGCACTGCTGGCGGTTGCTGATTCCGGCCTGAACTGGGGGTCGGTGCCAGCCTCGGTTCCTTCCAACAGCCGGGCGGGGCCCGGACAGATTCCGACGCTGGAGCCTGCAGGTACGGCCGCCAGGGTGGCAGCCAGGCTGCGGCTCCCTGCCGGTTGCGGCGCCCACGAGGCTGCAGCGACGAGGCCTCCGGCGGCCGCGAGAATGGCGGCAGCGGAGACGATGCCGACAAAGACGCCGCTGCGCGGTGCCCTGCGCGAGGGCGTCTCCTGCGCGGCGTCAACGGCGCTGGGGGGATCGTTCTCCACGGCCGGCGGTGCCGGTTCGGCAGTCCCGCGGTCCTCGCCCGCTGATGATGTGTCCTTATGCATTCTGGTGTTCCTTACGCAGGGAGCCCTCGTCCCTTGACAGCCCGGTATTGGGCCGGCGGGCCGGCATCGGAATGGCCAGCATCACGGTCAGGCCGATCACCGTGACCTGCAGGACAGCGGACCAAAGGGCCCAGGGGTTTTCATAACGGACGGTCAGCTGGCCCGAGCCGGGTGGCAGAGTGAATGCCTGCGCCCAGCCGGACGTGGTGGAGGTGAGCCTGCGTCCGTCAAGCCAGGCACTCCAGCCTGGGTCAGCGCGCTCGGCCAGCACAACCAGCCTCCCGTCGGCCCCTTCCGGGACTGTGGTGTCGACGTCGTCATAGCCGGACGGCAGCAGGACCGTGGTAGCTCCTGCCCCGTCAACGATCCGGGCCCGGTGCGCGACGTCCGCCGGCTGCAGGACCGGCTGGTTCAGGGGGGTGATCCGCCACAACCAGCCGACGTCGGTCTGGCCGACGGCGACGAGTCCGGGTACTGCGTCCATCCGGCTGGCCGTCAGCTGTGCGGCGGTGTCGGCCGAGCGCAGCACGACGAACCCGACCCCCAGCCGCTCCAGCTCCGGACGGGGGTCAACGCCCTGCCCGGCCACGATGGTCGCGACCACGCTCCGGATGGCTGCAGTGACGGCGTCGTCGTCCCGGACAGTTTCGTTCCCGGGGGCGCCAAGGATGCTGCGCGCCGAAGCTATCGAGGACAGGCTGTCCAGGGTGGTGCCCGCACCGCGCATCAGCGCCGCATTGAAGGCACCCGCCTCTGTAGTACTGATCAGCAGTGTCCTGGACTGCTCAGGCCCCGTGCCGCGGTCAATGGCAGTAGCAGGCAGGGTGCGTGGGTTTGCCGCTTCCACGAGCCGCGCCGATCCCAGTGGCCTGCTACCGGGGTCCCCGCCGGGGAGCGCCACCGGAACGGCCGGCCGGAGCAGGTTCTGTGCAGACCAGGCTGCCATGCCGGCGAGAGGGCCGGCCAGCAGGAGGACAGTGCCAAGGGCCACCGCCGCGGTCAGTACGACGTGGCGCCTTGTGCTGGAGGATGCGGCCCTGTCCGCTGCGTCCAGGAGCCGTTCGGCGCCGATGACACCTGCGCCCAGCAGGGCGAATCCGGCCGCTGAAACTGTGGGGCCGGTGAAGGGATTGACCAGGGTATCCCCGTTGACGCCCGTAGCAACATGGCCCGCAAGCCAGCCGCCGGCCAGCATGACCAGGGCTGCTGCCCAGAGCGCCTGTGCTGCCCGGCGCCGCCGGCCGGGGGCAGCGATGGCTACCACCGCCAGAACCAGCACCGGCACCGCTAGGAGCAATGCCAGCAGAAGCGCCCACGGGACCGGTCCGCTGAAGAGGGGCAGGCCGGACAGGCCGCCGTCGGGGGTGAACCGGAGGGGCTGACCGAGGATCTGCTGCCACAGCGGGGCTCCCTCAAAGCCGAGCGGAACTCCCGGATCTGCGAGGAGCGCACGGGGCCTGTCCAGCACGGACAGGCCAAAAGGTATGAAGAGCGCGGCGGTGGGAAGAAGTGCCCACCACACGGTCCGTCCGCGTCGGCCGAGCATCACGCCGCTGACGACGATGATGACGACGGCAGGAAGCAGCAGCGATGGAGCCGACGCAGTGACTACGGCCAGGGCGAGGCCAGCGGCTGCAGCGGCGGTCCACGACGGCATCCCGTTGATACCGGGCCGGGCGGGGGGCTGTTCGGTGAACCGGCGCTCGGAGGGCGCGGGCATCAGGAAACGTCCATGGCCCACGGCAGTGCCGGTGGCCCGAAGCAGTGCCAGGACCACCAGGGGAATCACGAGGTGGGCGATCAGGGCACCCACCCTGCCCTGGTTGAGGGCGACCTGGAGGGCCGGAGCCGCGGCCCAGAAGAGTGCTGCGATGAGCCGGAAACGCCGGCGCAGAATCAGGGCACCTGTGGCAAACCATGCTGTAAGTCCGGACAGCGGAGACGCCAGCAGCAGCAGCCAGGCCATGGCAGTGTTTGGATTCCCCCAACCCAGCACACCCAGAACCCACAAGACGTAGCCGAAGGGGTCACCCCGCCCTGGCAGGCCGGCTCCGAGGCTGATCCACCAGCTGGACGCATGGTGCCAGATTTCTCCGAGTGAGGAAGACACGGGAATCAGCGCACCACCGGCGACGGCTTCGGCGCGGAAAATACCGGTAAGGGCTGTTACGGCGGCGACGGAGGCGATGAGGACGGCTGTCAGGGCCCCGTTGCCCACCCAGCCGCGGTTGCTGGTGCTCAATGCCGCAAAATCGTCAGCCGAGTCGCCGGTCGGCTGGTCGGCCAGGGGGTCGTTCTCCAGCGAATCGGCGGCGGGGTTGTCCGAACCCAGAGCTTCCATCAGCGAACGGCGGTGGCTCCAGACTTCGCGGCGGGATGTCTGCAGCTTCCTGATGACCGAGCGACGGATCCGCCGCGTTTTCGCGGCGGTCCTCCGCGCCCTGGCTACGGCGCCCGGCCGGCCGAGGGCGGCAAAGGTGGCAACGAGCTGGGAGAACCCGTGGCCAGGATCCTTGACGGCGATGCTGAGTACCAGTTTGAAGATGCTCCCCAGCAGCGCTCCGGCCGCATGCAGCGGGACCTTCCAGAGGGGAGCGTGCTTGAGGCGGAGATGTACCTGGGCTTTTCTGGCCGCTGCCGCGTTGCCGAGGCCGTGGGGGCGGTGGACGACGTGGAACATCCTGGCCGAGGGGACCACCACCACGCGGTGCCCGGCAAGCCTGTTGCGCCAGCAGAAATCGATGTCATCGCCGCTTCCGGGAAGCGCAGGGTCGAATCCTTGGAGCTGCTCCCAGACGTCCCGCCGGACCAGCATGCCGGCCGAGTTCACGGCAAAGGTGTCGCTGCGGCCATCATATTGGCCCTGATCCAGCTCATCTGCATCAATCAGGGTGAGCCGTTCGGCCCACCTGCTGGTGGAGAGTCCGACGTCGATAAGCCTGCGGCCCGCGTGCCAGTCCAGTTGCTTACAGCCCGCCACCGTCACCGACGGGGCGCGCTCGACGGCGCCCAACAGCTCGGCCAGTGCTTCCGGGGCCGGTGCGGCGTCGTCGTGGAGGAGCCAGATCCACTCCGTGCCGGCACGGACGGACTCTCCGCCCCATGGCGACAGCGCCTCGAGGCCAGCCCGCACGGCACCGCCCATGCCGTGTTTGCCGTGGGGGAGCGGTGACGGTATTGGCTTCGCCGAGAGCCTGCACCAGCAGGTTTTCTGAGTCGTCCCGGGACCCGGTGTCCACTCCGATGGCTGAGTCGACGGGCCGGGTCTGTTCTGCCAGGGCAGCCAGAGTTCTGGGGAGATAGTCACTGCCGTTGTGGGACACCACAACGGCAGTGACGTGCACTTCCTGAAGAATTAGATTGCTCGCTTCCTAAGCCGCCGGCGTTCACGCTCGGAAAGGCCTCCCCAAATGCCAAACCGTTCATCGTTTGCCAGCGCATATTCAAGGCATTGGGACCGCACGTTGCATGCTCCGCAGACCTTCTTGGCGTCGCGGGTGGACCCTCCCTTTTCGGGGAAGAAAGCCTCGGGGTCGGTCTGCGCGCACAGCGCATCTGTCTGCCAGCCGAGTTCGCCTTCGTCGTCGAATTCCTGCTGAAAGGGCAGCCCGATCCATACCGGCTGCGCGGCAGTCCCTGCCGGGGGTGTCCGCAGTTCCATGGGCGGATCCAGGTCATCATCGTCCTGGTCGTGACCGCCGTCCAACAGGGCTTCGTGCGCTGCAAGGAAAGCAGTGGCCTGGTCCTGGAGGGAGTCTTTGGTATTACGGTTATAGCGTTCCGCAGCATCCGGATCGGCAGGATCCACATACCAATCGCTCGGTACGCCACGTGAACGGTACTTCGCCGTCGCCTGACCGGCGACGACTGCATCTTCATGGATACGCTCTGCTTGCCCCACGGCGACCCTCCTGATATTGCCGCCACTGCCTGGATACTTGGACACTCGGTTGTGTGCCGGTATTTGCGCAGTGGCTTTCGATATCTAATTACACGTGTGTAACTACAAGCGCGTCAAGCCGTGGCGGGGATAATAATCACCCTGCCCGCGCATTCATGGCACGCCACGCCCGGAAATTTTTTGGGCGACACGCCCCCGCATCGGGCGACGCGCCGGTCGACGCGCGCACCGGGCCCGATTCCCACGAAATTCGGGTAGAAGTTACAGCCTCCGCCCAGATAACGCAAGCGAAGTTAGCAACTAGTGTGACTAACATCACGTCACATTTTCAGTGTTGGACAGGCCAGTCAGACGGCCGGCCCGGGCTCCAGGGGAGCATTCACGCTCCGGGCCTCCCGTGGCAAGATGTTGCCATGAGCATCCCGGCGATCGAACTGATGACAGCACTGCGCTCCGGACATGCCACGTCACCGCGGCTGACCTGGTACGGACCCGACTCCGAGCGGGTGGAGCTCTCCGGACGGGTACTGGACAACTGGGTGGCCAAAACCAGCAACCTGCTGCAGGACGAACTGGACGCCGAACCGGGAATGCGGCTGGGCCTGGACATGCCCGCGCACTGGAAATCCATCATCTGGGCCCTGGCAGCGTGGCAGCTGGGCATGGAGACGGTACTCGACGGCGGTGACGCAGATTTCCTGGTGACTGACCGCCCGGATTCGCACCCAGGGCAGGCAGCCCTCGTCGCCGTGGCCCTGCCGGCCCTGGCGATGAGGTGGTCTGCGGACCTGCCCGCCGGGGCACTGGACTACGCCTCCGAGGTCAGGTCGCACGGCGACGTCTTTATGGCCCACGGTGATCCTTCGGCCACAGACTGCGCCGTCAGGGGCAGCGACGGACGGCGGCACCCTCATGACGGCCTGTTGAGCGGATTTGCTGCCGCGCATGACGAGGGAGCGAGGCTGCTCGTTGCTGCGGCAGACGGCCTCGAAGCCGCCCTTTCGAACTCACTCGGCGCCTGGAGCGCCGGCGGTTCCGTGGTCCTGGCGCACCCCGAGGTGGAACTGACAGACAAGCTCCTGGCGGCCGAACGGGTCCACGGCAGTTAGCAAAGGACCGCGCGCCGGATTTAGCGGGGACCCTCGGAACCGTCCACGTCGGGGCGTTCCCCGTGCTGGGCGGCCGCAGCGGCGGCCTTTTCGTGATGGTGCCGCTCGATCAGCTCGTGATCGTGCGAGAATTCCGGTTCCTGGTCCAGCTCTTCGTTGAAGACCCAGAAGCGGTAGGCAAAGAACCTGAAGATCGTCCCCAGAATCAGGCCCACCACGCTGCCCGCGATAAACAGGGACGGTTTGTCATTGAGGTCCAGGATGTACTTCGCAAACCAGACGCACCCTGAGGCGATGAGCAGGCCGACGAGGTTCATCACGGCAAAAAGCGCAGCTTCGCGGGCTACATTGGCCTGCTTCCGGTGGCGGAAGGTCCAGTACCGGTTGGCCACCCAGGAGAAGATGCTCGCAACAATCGTGGCGATTGCTTTGGCCCATACCTCGCTGCCGTGCATCGGCCCGGTGAACAGCCAGATGAAGACCGCCGAGTCGATGACGAACGCCACACCGCCAACGGCCCCGAATTTGGCCACCTCGCGCCAAAACAGCGAGGCGAGCCCCCGGATGCGATCTGCAAGTGAGCTAAACATGACCCTCCATGGCCTTGAGAACAGTGGGCCACACGGCCAGAGGCCATTTTAGCCCCGAATGCCCCCTCGCCGCCTCCGGAGGGGCCGGGCCGGGGCATCGAATTGCCGAAATACGCTGCGGACACCGCCCGGACCACGGGAACCCGCGAGCTTTTCGGTAGGCTGGCTATTGTGACTTTTCCAGTAATCGGCGTAGTTGGCGGCGGCCAGCTCGCGCGCATGATGGCCCCCGCAGCAACCGCCCTCGGCTTTGAACTCCGCGTACTTGCCGAAGCTGATGACGTTTCCGCAGTATCGGCAGTCTCCACTTCGCCGGTGGGTGACTACAAGGACCTGCAGACCCTCCTCGACTTCGCGGACGGCCTGGACGTCCTGACGTTTGACCATGAGCACGTTCCCACAGCGCACCTGCGTGAGCTGCTCGCGGCCGGCGTGAATGTCCAGCCCGGTCCGGATGCGTTGGTCAACGCCCAGGACAAGCTCGTGATGAGGGCAGCAATCGATGGCCTGGAACTGCCGAACCCGGAGTGGGCCGCTGTCCGGGACGTGGATGACCTGGTGGAGTTCGGTGACCGGATCGGCTGGCCCGTTGTCCTGAAGATGCCCCGCGGCGGGTATGACGGCAAGGGTGTGCGGATTGTTGACTCCGCCAAAGCCGCCGCCGAAACAGCCCCCTGGTTCGAGGCCATGAGCCCGCTCCTCGCAGAAGCCAAAGTGGACTTCAGCCGTGAGTTGTCCGCACTGGTAGCCAGGACTCCCGGCGGTGAAGCCCGGGCGTGGCCTGTAGTGCACACCATCCAGGTGGACGGCGTCTGCGACGAAGTCATTGCGCCCGCACTCGACATTGCGGTGGACGTTGCCGCCGCGGCCGAAGATGCGGCATTGCGCATCGCTGCCGAACTCGGCGTGACCGGTGTCATGGCCGTGGAACTCTTCGAAACCCCTGGCACCGGCGCAGGCTTCCTCATTAACGAACTGGCCATGCGCCCCCACAACACCGGCCACTGGACCCAGGATGGTTCAGTGACCAGCCAGTTTGAACAACACCTCCGCGCGGTCCTGGATCTTCCCCTGGGTGCCACGGACGTGCTGGGACCGGTGGTGGTGATGAAGAATTTCCTCGGCGGCGAAAACCAGGATCTGTTTTCCGCCTATCCGTCCGCCCTCGCCAGCGAACCCTCCGCCAAGGTCCACTGCTACGGCAAGTCAGTACGTCCCGGCCGCAAGATCGGCCACGTCAACCTTGTGGGAGTCTCCACCGGTGACGTCGACTCCGTGCGGCAGCGCGCCACCAGGGTGGCGGCCATCATCCGCGACGGCCGCGTACCCGCCGAAGAATCTGTCCGGATTTCCGAGGAGACCGCATGAGCCCCGAAACCACCCCTGTTGCCAGCGCCGCCCGCCCCATCGTCGGACTGGTCATGGGTTCCGACTCGGACTGGCCGGTCATGGAGGCTGCGGCAGATGCCTTGGCCGAATTTGGAATCCCGTTTGAAGCTGATGTGGTTTCTGCGCACCGGATGCCCGTGGAGATGGTCACGTACGGCCAGACCGCGCACGAACGCGGCCTGCGGGTCATCATCGCCGGCGCCGGCGGCGCCGCCCACCTTCCAGGGATGCTCGCGAGCGTGACACCCCTTCCGGTCATCGGAGTGCCGGTCCCCCTGAAGACCCTCGACGGCATGGACTCCCTGCTGTCGATCGTGCAGATGCCCGCCGGGGTTCCGGTGGCAACAGTGTCCATCGCCGGTGCCCGGAATGCCGGTCTGCTTGCCGTTCGGATCCTTGCCTCGGGAACCGACGAACTGGCCGCCTCGCTCCGGGCAGACCTCCAGGACTTTGCCCAGGAACTCAACGACGTTGCCACCCGCAAGGGAGCCAGCCTCCGGCAGAAGGTCAGCGAAGTCTTCGCTGACGGCAATGGTGTGCTCCGGGGCAGCCGCTAGGATCCCGGACCATGTCCAGAAGCGAACCCCAGCAGACAGCCGCCGGCCCGGTCATGACCGACCCCGTCAGGTATCCGTCCAGCGCCTCGTCCCCCGTCAGGACCAAACGGGCCTTTGTCCTGCTGCTGATGACCCTTCTGGTGCCGGGAAGCGCACAGATCGTCGCCGGGGACCGCAAGCTGGGCAGGACCGCCCTCCGCGTCACCCTTTCCGTGTGGGCCGTGCTTGCCGCCACCGTGCTGCTGTTGGTCCTCAACCGCTCCGCCCTCATCAACATCATCGCCAATCCCTTCGCCTCCCTGGTGATCATCGTTGTCCTGGTGGCTCTGGCGCTCGGGTGGGCGCTCCTCTTCATGAATACGCTGCGGCTGATCCGGCCGGTGATGCTGGCACCCGGAGCGCGTCCCGCCGTCGGCATTGCACTGGTCCTGGCCCTTGTTCTCAGCAGCGGGACACTCGGCTACGCCGCCTACCTGCTCAATGTGGGGCGCAACGCCATAGGAAGCATCTTCTCCGCCGGGCCGGCCATCGATCCGGTGGAGGGCCGGTACAACTTCCTCATGATGGGCGGTGACGCCGGTGATGACCGCACGGGCCGGCGCCCTGACAGCCTCTCTGTGCTCAGCGTGGATGCAAAAACCGGCCAGACTGCCATCATCTCAGTGCCCCGCAATTTGCAGAACGCCCAGTTCAGCGAGGGCTCGCCCATGCGCAAGATCTACCCTGACGGGTACGACTGCGGCGACGAATGCCTTATCAACGCCATCAACACCGAAGTGACCAACGAACACGCGGACCTGTACCCGGGCGTCGCTGACCCCGGCGCCCAGGCCACGCTGGAAGCGGTTTCCGGGACACTGGGCATTACCGTCCAGGCCTATGTCCTGGTTGACATGGACGGTTTCGCAAAGCTGATTGATGCCATGGGCGGCATCAGGATCAAAGCCGGCGGCTGGGTGCCCCTGAGCGGGGACATGATCGATGAGGCCAACGGAATCCACGGGATGCCGCTGGGGTGGATCCCGGCGGGCGAACAGCACCTGAACGGCTACCACGCCCTCTGGTACGGAAGGTCGCGGGAGTTCGTTGATGACTACGCCCGCATCCAGCGCCAGCAGTGCGTCCAGCAGGCCATGCTGAAACAGCTGGATCCGGCCAAGCTGCTCTCAAAGTTCGAGGACATCGCCAGCGCGGGCACCAAAGTGGTGGACTCGAACATTTCCTCCTCCCAGCTGGGCAGCTTCGTGGATCTGGCCGTGAAGGCGAAGGGCCAGGAGGTCAAACGGCTCACCATCGGGCCTCCGGATTTCGATGCCTCATTCTCGACGGTTCCAGACTTCGACGTCATCCACGACAAAGTGGACC
This sequence comes from uncultured Actinomycetota bacterium, assembly GCA_963807805.1. Taxonomy (GTDB): domain Bacteria; phylum Actinomycetota; class Actinomycetes; order Actinomycetales; family Micrococcaceae; genus Arthrobacter. The sequence continues at coordinate 313,589 of CAWECX010000008.1, forward strand.
AGCTGCTGGCTTCCGCCTCCGGACCACAGGCAGCGGCACCCGTGGACGGGCTGGTCGGGCAGACCGCCGGCGGCGGAGAGCTCCAAGCGTCCTCCCCCGTGCTGCCTGCTCTTCGGGCAGCCGGTGGTGCACCCGCCCAGCAGACTCCGGCCCCGTCGTCGGACTTCACTCCCGTGACCACCACACCTGACGGTGAACCCATCACGGTGGAAATGCTGAGCCAGCTCAAACTAGAAGGCAACGAACAGGCGATCCGTGAACTGGTGGCCACCAATGGCCAGTGCGCTCCCCTCTAGCTGGCCTCTCCGCCGTTGAGTGCCTTTCCCGTAGACCTGAAGACCAAGAAATGGAACCGGCCGTGTACGAACTTGAAAATGTCCTCCGCGATTATGCGTGGGGATCAACGACGGCCATTGCCGGGCTCCTGGGGCGTCCCGAGTCCGGCCGGCCGGAAGCCGAGCTCTGGATCGGGGCCCACCCTGGCTCCCCCTCCGTGGCGCGGCGGGCAGACGGATCCACGACGCCCCTGGACCGGCTCATTTCCGAGGACCCTGCCCATTTCCTGGGCGCCGACTCCGTTGCACGCTTTGGGCCGCGGCTTCCGTTCCTGACCAAGCTCCTCGCGGCGGCCCAGCCGCTCTCGCTCCAGGTCCATCCGAGCCTTGAACAGGCAAAGGCCGGGTTCGCGCGGGAGAATGCCGACGGCGTGGCGCTTGATGCGGGCAACCGCAACTACCGCGACGACAACCACAAGCCTGAAATGATCTTTGCGCTGACGCCGTTCGAAGCCCTGTGCGGCTTCCGCGCTCCCTCCGAGTCACGGCTGATCCTGACCCATCTCCAGGCAGCGTTCGAAGCGTCCGGGTCCATCCCGCCGGCGTTGCTCTCTGACCTCGTTGAAGACCTCACCGATTCCGATGATGCGATGGCTCTCCGCAAGGCGTTCGAAAGGCTCATCCCGGGCGGGCCACAGGTGGCCGAGGCAACGGCGCTCATCGCCGGCCTCCTGGTTGCCAGCTCCACCCTCGAGCCGTACCGGCCTGAGCTGTCCACTGTCATCAGCCTCAACGAAAAGTACCCCGGGGATCCCGGGGTGCTCATCTCCCTGCTGCTGAACCGGATTTCGTTGTCTCCGGGCGAATCCGTGTATCTTCCCGCCGGCAATGTGCACGCCTACCTGCACGGGCTCGGAGTGGAGGTCATGGCCTCGTCAGACAACGTGCTCCGCGGCGGACTGACCCCCAAATTCGTTGACGTCCCGGAACTGCTGCGCACCATCGAGTTCAAGCCGGTGGCAGTGCCCATGCTTACGCCGGAGGTTTCGGCCCTGGGCCAGGAGCTCTACCAGCCGCCCTTCCGCGAATTCCAGCTCCAGCGGATAGAGCTGGTTCCCGGAGCCGCACCGGTCCCCCTGGCGCAGGCAGGGCCGGCCGTCGTGGTGGTGGTCGAAGGCGCCGTTTACCTCGATTCCCCAAAGGGCGACCTCCAGCTGGACCGCGGAGGCAGTGCGTTCCTGCCCGCTTCCGAGGCTCCCGTCAACGTCCACCCCGTGGCCGCCGCCCGGGACAACGCTGTGGCGTTTGCCGTCACCACCTCCACGAAGGCCTGACAGGTGGAGTATTTCCTGCAGACGCCCGCATGGGCCGGCTTCCAGTCCGCCCTCGGCCGTACCGTCCATCAGCAGTCCGGCCCGGGCTGGAGCTTCCTGGCCGTCGAGGAGACAAACCCTGCCGGCAAGGTGCTGTACTCCCCCTACGGACCGGTCGCGTCGTCCAGCGAAGCGTTCGACGCCGCGCTGGCTGCCCTCGTGGAACTGGCAAGGTCCTGCGGTGCCGTCTTTGTCCGGGTCGAGCCCGTGACGGCGGGGCTTCCCGCAGGGGCGGCCGCGAACGAGCTCAGGCGCCGTGGCCTGTACCCGGCACCGTCCAACCCGCAGCCTGAGCTCAGCTGGATCGTGGACCTTGACGGTGATTTCAAGGACGTCCTGGCCGCGATGAAACCGGTGAACCGGAACCTTTACCGGAACATCCACAAGAAGGGTGTCACCTTCCGGAATTCACAGGACCCCCGGGACATCCGGATCCTGCTGGACTTCCTGCATATGACGGCCCGACGCAACGGTTTCAAGCCGCAGAGCGATGAATACCTGACCCAGGTGGCGGCGTCGCTGATGCCGTCCGGCGCTGCAACGCTCTTCATCGCCGAACTCCACGGAGAACCCATAGCGGCCGCGCTGGCCTACGATTCCGCGGACACCCGGACCTACGCGCACGCTGCCCTGGACGACACCCACCGCAAACTCAGTGCCGGCATTCCACTGCTGGTCACCCTGATGGCCGATGCCAAGGAACGGGGACTTAAACACGTGGACCTGTGGGGTGTTGCCCCCGCCGGTCAGCCCGGCCACAAGTGGGCCGGCTTCACAGCGTTCAAGAAGTCGTTCGGTGGGCACGAAATCTCCTACCCCGGGGCCTGGGACCTGCCCGTCAGGAAGGTCCGCTACACCGCCTACCAGGTGGCACGAAAGCTGCGCGACAGGCTTATGTCGCTGAAATCAAAGCTCTCTGCAGGACGACGCGTTTCAGGGCCACCCTCCTGAGTGCACCCGGTGCAGTACGTCCGTGAACAAACGAAGGGCCCAGGATCTGTGATCCTGGGCCCTTCGTTGTTCATCCCGCCTGGCGCAGGAAGGATGAGTCAGTTCTTGCGGGCGTAGCCTTCCCACTTGCTGGCCTGGTGCTCGCCGTCCACGAAGCGGATGGTGCCGGACTTGGACCGCATCACGATGGACTGGGTGAGCACCTTGTCCTTGGAGTAACGGACGCCCTTGAGGAGGTCACCGTCGGTGATGCCCGTGGCAGCGAAGTAGCAGTTGTCGCTGGAGACGAGGTCGTTGGTGGACAGGACGCGGTCGAGGTCGTGGCCGGCGTCGATCGCCTTCTGCTTCTCGTCGTCGCTGGTGGGCCACAGCCGGCCCTGGATGACGCCGCCGAGGGACTTGATGGCACAGGCAGCAACAATGCCTTCCGGGGTGCCACCGATGCCCATGAGGGCGTCCACGCCCGTACCGGAGCGGGCCGCTGCGATAGCGCCGGCGACGTCGCCGTCCATGATGAACTTCGTCCGGGCACCGGCTTCGCGGATCTCTTCCACCAGCGGGCGGTGACGGTCGCGGTCCAGGATCATGACGTTGAGCTGGTTGACCTTGACGCCCTTCGCCTTGGCAATCAGGTGCAGGTTCTGCTTGACGGGCAGCCGGAGGTCAACCATGTCGGCGGCCTCGGGACCGGTGACGAGCTTCTCCATGTAAAACACGGCGGAGGGGTCGAACATGGAGCCACGTTCGGCCACGGCCAGGACCGCGAGGGCGTTGTTGATGCCGAGTGCCGTCAGGCGGGTGCCGTCGATGGGATCCACGGCGACGTCGCATTCGGGGCCGGTGCCGTCGCCGACGTGTTCGCCGTTGAACAGCATGGGGGCTTCGTCTTTTTCGCCTTCACCGATGACCACAACGCCGTTGAAGTGGACCGTGTGAAGGAAGGAGCGCATGGCGTCCACGGCGGCGCCGTCGGCTTTGTTCTTGTCGCCGAACCCAACCCAGTGGCCGCCGGCAATGGCTGCCGCTTCGGTCACGCGGACAAGTTCCAGGGCAAGGTTGCGGTCCGGCTCGTCGATCCCCACTGCCAGGGAGGGGGAGATCGTGGAGTACTGCTGGGTCATAGGCGCTGGTGACACGTGAACCTCTTCTTCGAGTGGCGATCATTGGACCCGTTCCGCCGGATCAGGCAGATACGGTGATTCCTCTGGTACTGATCATAGACGTGGCGCCGCCCTTCGGTCATGGCATGACGCGGACGCGCAACGTGGACTGCAGACCCCGGCTGCTCCGGCGCCGGCCCCGAGTGTGTGTTGGACCCGTGCATGGGCGACTATAGAGGGGTGAGTGAAATGCAGGAAAAGACCAGCCCGGGACCAGACGCCTCCGATTCCGGGCGCGGCAGCCAGGACGGCGCAGCCAGTGACCAGCAGCCCGTGAAGCCCGTCATTCCGGCGGCCGCGGCCAAGCGCGCCAACGCATCGGTGATCGGCATGGTCATCGCACTGCTGGTCAGCATCGCCGCGTTCCTGCCGATTGTCCTGATGAACCCGTTCCCCAAGAGCGACGGTTTCCGTCCGGATGTCGACGTCGGCCAGCGTGGCGAAGAACGCCACGGATGTGGCGGGATTCACACCGGTTGCGCCTGAGACCGGTGACACCTTCACGTCGAATTACGCGCGCTGGGAGTCCGGATCCGGCAGCGGCGTGCCCACCTGGGAGGTGGGCTTCCTGACCCCGAACGAGTCCTTCATCGGGCTGGTCCAGACCCAAAAGTCGAACCCCACCTGGCTCCTCCAGCAAACGGGGAATGCGCCGGTTACCGGCAAACGCAGCGCCGGCGGACAGGAATGGGAGCTCCGCGACACCGGCAAGGGAGAGAAGTCCATGGTGCTGGACTACCGGGGCACCACCGTCATCCTCACCGGCCCCGCCAAACTGGACGAGTTCACTGTCCTCGCCGACGCCGTCGTGAAGGCAATGGAGAGCAACCCTGCCGTAACGGTTTCCCCGTCAGCCACCCCTGCGCCGTAAAGTAGGCGCGTGGCCACATACCTGACTCCTGCCCTAGCCTGGCGCCGCATGCGCGAAGGCAACGAACGCTTCGTCGCCGGTGAATCATCACACCCGAACCAGGATGCCTCCCGGCGTTCCTCGCTGGTGGAAAACCAGCATCCGTTCGCGGTGATCTTCGGCTGCTCCGATTCACGCCTCGCGGCCGAAATCATCTTCGACCTTGGCCTCGGCGACGCCTTCGTGGTCCGCACCGCCGGCCAGGTGATCGACGACGCCGTCCTCGGCTCCCTCGAATACAGCATCAGCGTCCTGGGTGTTCCGCTGATCGCCATCCTCGGGCACGACAGCTGCGGCGCGGTGAGCGCCACAAAGGACGCCGTCGAAACCGGGCAGATGCCGGCGGGCTTCATCCGGGACCTCGTCGAACGCATCACGCCTTCAGTGCTGACGTCCATCCGCAATGACGAGCACGAGGTCAACGACATGGTGGTGGAGCATGTCAAGCAGACGTCGCAGCGGCTGGTGGACAGCTCGCGTGTGATTTCCGACGCAATCGAAAACGGCCGGGCAGCGGTGATCGGCCTCTCCTACAGCCTCGCAGAGGGCCGCGCGAACGTGGTTTCCGGGATCGGCGAGGTCTAGGACCGGCCCGGAGCCTTGCCCGTAGCATGCGGTTCACGGTTTTCGATGCGGGCGCCCGATCGCCCTAAGCTAGCCCCATGACTTCCACTGAAGAATTCCGCATTGAACATGACACGATGGGCGAAGTCCGCGTCCCCGTGAACGCCCTGTACCGTGCACAGACGCAGCGTGCAGTTGAAAACTTCCCCATTTCCGGCAAGACCCTGGAACGCGCCCACATCGAAGCCCTCGCCCGGGTCAAGAAGGCTGCCGCCCAGGCCAACGCAGAACTTGGAGTGCTCGACGGCGAGCTGGCCAAGGCGATTGCCGATGCTGCCGATGAGGTAGCCGCCGGCAAGTACGACGGCGACTTCCCGATCGACGTCTTCCAGACCGGCTCCGGCACGTCCTCGAACATGAACACCAACGAGGTCATCGCCGAACTGGCCACCCGCGCCCTCAAGGCCGCCGGAAGCGACAAGGTTGTCCACCCGAACGACCACGTCAACGCCTCCCAGTCCTCCAACGACGTCTTCCCCACCTCGGTGCACGTGGCCGCCACCTCGGCCCTGATCAACGACCTCATCCCGGCCCTCGGCTACCTGGCCGAGTCGCTGGAGCGCAAGGCCGTGGAGTTCAAGGACGTCGTCAAGTCCGGCCGCACACACCTCATGGACGCCACTCCGGTGACCCTGGGCCAGGAGTTCGGCGGCTACGCCGCCCAGGTCCGCTACGGCATCGAGCGCATCAACGCCTCACTCCCCCGCGTTGCCGAAGTTCCCCTCGGCGGCACCGCAGTGGGCACCGGCATCAACACCCCGGCCGGCTTCCCGGAGCGCGTCATCGAACTGCTCGCCACGGACACCGGCCTGCCGCTGACCGAGGCCCGCGACCACTTCGAGGCACAGGCCAACCGCGACGGCCTCATCGAGGCGTCCAGCCAGCTGCGCAACATCGCGATCTCCTTCATGAAGATCAACAACGACCTCCGCTGGATGGGTTCCGGCCCCAACACCGGCCTCGGCGAAATCGCCATCCCGGATCTGCAGCCGGGCTCCTCGATCATGCCGGGCAAGGTCAACCCGGTCATCTGCGAGGCCTCCATCATGGTGTGCGCCCAGGTCATCGGCAACGACACCGCCATCGCCTGGTCCGGCACCAACGGCGCCTTCGAACTGAACGTCGGCATCCCCGTCATGGCCGCCAACCTGCTCGAATCCGTGCGCCTGCTGGCCAACACCAGCCGCGTCATGGCCGACAAGATGATCGACGGCATCACCGCCAACGTGGAGCGCGCCCGCTTCCTCGCCGAGGCCTCACCGTCCATCGTGACGCCGCTGAACAAGTACATCGGCTACGAGAACGCGGCCAAGATCGCCAAGAAGGCCGTCGCCGAGGGCCTGACCATCCGCGAGACCGTCATCGCCATGGGCTTCCTGGAGCGCGGCGAAGTGACCGAAGAGCAGCTGGACACCGCACTGGACGTCATGTCCATGACGCGCCCGCCGCACAAGGCATAAGGCATCACGGCATCAGGCCCACTGAAGTACGACGGCGGCCGCGCACCTTTCCCAGCGGAAGGCGGCGCGGCCGCCGTCCGGCAGTCCCGGTGCTGAGTGCCCTTCCGGCAGCTAAATTGCACTATTATGATTTTAGTGCAAAACTTTACTTTGTGAATGATAGTGCAGCAATTGAAGGCGGCCTGCCGTGAGCGGAAGCGCGCCGCCACGCGGGCCGCCATCACCGCCGTCGCCCGGTCCCTGACCGCGGAACGCGGCCTCACCGGCTACACCGTGGAGGAAGTCTGCGAGCGGGCCGACATCTCCCGCCGGACCTTCTTCAACTACTTCCCCACCAAGGAAGACGCCATCCTTGGCCACGCGGACGACGACATCCCGCCGAGGTACTGTCGAGGAGTTCATCTCCGGCGGACGCGCCTCCCCGCCCGGCGAAATCTCCCCCACCCTGTTCCAGGACCTGGTCCGGCTCTCCCTGAGACTTTCCGAGCATATGGCGGCCTCCGAGGAGGAAACCCGCCAGCTGATCGGCGTCATCAAGAAAGAACCCCAGCTGATCCTCCGCATCATCGGTGTCACCGAGCAACGCGAAGCCCAGTTCGCCCGCGATGTAGCCCTGCGCGAAGGCGTGTCCCCGGACCACCCCGTGGTCCAGATGGCCGTTGTGCTCCTGGGCACCATCGCCCGCAAAAGCAGCATGGCCTACTTCTCCGAGGGCAACACCCGCCCCTACGCCGAGCTGCTGATGGAGAACATCTCAGCCGCCAGCCAGCTCTTCTCCCAGCAATTTGACACTACCAGCCACCCGCAGAAGGACACCCATGAGCACCACCGTCAGTCCCAAGGCAGCGGCAGGTCCGCTGCTGCTGACCCAGAAACGCATCTGGATCATCTTCTCGGCGCTTATCGCCGGGATGCTGCTCTCCAGCCTTGACCAGACCATCGTCTCCACCGCCATGCCCACCATCGTGGGCAAGCTCGGCGGCGTGGAGCACCAGGCCTGGATCACCACCGCCTACCTCCTGGCCACCACCATCGTGATGCCTATCTACGGCAAGTTCGGTGACGTCCTGGGCCGGCGGAACCTCTTCCTCGTAGCCATCGCCCTGTTCACCCTCGCCTCGGTGGGCTGCGCCCTGGCCACCGACTTCTGGGGCTTCGTGATCTTCCGTGCCATCCAGGGCCTGGGCGGCGGCGGCCTGATGATCCTCTCGCAGGCCATCATCGCGGACATCGTTCCCGCCAAGGACCGCGGCAAGTACATGGGCCCGCTGGGCGCCATCTTCGGCCTCTCGGCCGTTGCCGGCCCGCTGCTCGGCGGCTTCTTCGTTGACCACATGACCTGGGAATGGGCCTTCTACATCAACATCCCGATCGGCATCGCCGCGTTCACCATCGCCTGGTTCACCCTGACGCTGCCGAACAAGAAGGCTGAAAAGCGGATCGACATCCTGGGCGTTGTGCTCCTGTCCGCCGCCACGACCTGCCTGATCTTCTTCACCGACTTCGGCGGCAAGAAGGACGAGGGCTGGGATTCACCGCTCACCTGGGCCTTCGGCGCCGGCCTGGTGGTCACGGCGGCCGCGTTCGTGATGGTGGAGCGCCGGGCCGAGGACCCGATCATTCCGTTGAGCCTGTTCAAGAACCGGATCTTCGTCAACGCCACGGCCATCGGCTTCACGCTGGGCCTGGGCATGTTCTCCGCCATCGCCTTTGTCCCCACGTTCCTGCAGATGTCCTCCGGCACCTCCGCTGCGGAGTCCGGCCTGCTGATGCTGCCCATGATGGCGGGCCTGATGGGCACGTCCATCTACTCGGGCATCCGGATCTCCAAGACCGGCAAGTACAAGATGTTCCCCATCCTGGGTGCGGCCTTCACCATGGCCGCCATGCTCTGGATGACCACGCTCACCGCCGACACCCCCATCTGGGTCATCTGCGTCCAGCTGTTCGTCTTCGGCGCCGGCCTGGGCCTGATCATGCAGGTGGTGGTCCTCGTGGTGCAGAACTCCGTGCCGGCCGAGCAGATCGGCACCGCCACCAGCACCAACAACTACTTCCGTGAAGTGGGCGCAGCCATGGGCGTGGCGGTCTTCGGCTCGATTTTCACCAACAGGCTCTCGGAGTCGCTGACCAGCGCCTTCACCGGCGCCGGCGCCTCGGCGGACCAGGCGGCGCAGTCCACCAGCACGCTGGATCCGCAGGCCCTGAGCCAGCTTCCGGACCAGCTGCGGGATGCGATCGTCAATGCCTACGCCGAATCCCTGGCACCGGTGTTCTGGTACCTCATCCCGTTCATTGCCGCAGCGCTCGTCCTGGCCCTGACCCTCAAGCAGATCCCGCTCTCGGATACAGCCGGCATGGTGGCCCGGGGCGAGGCCATCGGCGGTGAGGAAGCGGACCGGCTGGAGGCAGAACGCCGGCAAGGCCTGCAACGCGATGCATCGGCCGTCGGTCCCTCCTCAGCTGCCGGCGGGGAGGAAGCAGCAGGAACCGTGAAGGACGACGACGGCGGGCTGGTCACCCAGCGCCGCTGACCGTGGCCGGTGAACGCCTTCGTCGCAACCGGAAGCCTGCAGGGGCGCCGCAATCTTGGGGGTTGCGGCGCCTTTGCTTTCCCGTTCACGGCTCGAAGTGTGCACCCCGTCAGGTGCAGGCATGGTGCCGGCCCGGCGGCCACGGCAGGCCTGGTGGGCTCCCCTGCGTGTCAGGCGGGCAGCAGCATCGCCGCTGCTGTCCCGGCCAGCATGAACGGGCCGAAAGGGATGGACGACTTCAGGGTTCCCCGCCGGGACGCGAGCAGTGCGAGGCTCCACAGTCCACCCAGCAGGAACGCCGCGAAGGTTCCGGCGAAGACGTGTCCCCAGCCCAGGTACCCCAGATACATTCCCAGCAACGCCGGCGAGCTTGACGTCCCCGAACCCCATCCCGGGCGGATAGACCAGCCTCAGGATGAAGTAGAAGCAGCCAGAGGACTGCTCCGCCGGCCACGATCCGCAAGCGCCGGGACACCGAACAGGCCAGCGGCTCCGCCGTCGGTCCGATGCGGGCCCGCGGAGCACCGGCCACTGCAAGGATGACAGCCGCGGCCAGCAGCAGGACGCCGGCCACCGCATAGGAAGGGAAAACGATCCGGTTGGGCAGCAGATGGTGGCGGACGTCGATGACGGTGAGCCGGACGGCCATCACCACAAAATAGGCGCATGCGGCCAGGACCAGCCAGAAGGCCAGGGGGGTGTCACCGCCAAAGTTCGCCCAGTCGTCGGATCACCCCTCGGATGCTACTGGATATTCCCCGGCCCGCCGCGAGTCCCGCGCGTAAACTGTGGATATGTCGACATGGGACACCAGGCGCCTGCCGGACCCGGGCCGGAGCGGTGCGTCCCGGCGGACCTGGCCGCCATGTTCCGGAACCTGTGCCGGTCCTCGCCCTGGAAGTGGCAGAGCCTGCGCTTCGAGTACTGGGATGAGCCCTTCGACCCAGGCCCCCGCGCCTGCGGCGCCTCCTTTGTCCGCGCATGGCTGCGCCGGCCCGGTGCCCTGCGGCTGGAAACCGCGGACGGACTGGTCCTCCACAGCACCACCGGGATCAATGATTCCCGGGACGGGCTTCTACGTCAGTTCCACCCGCAAGTCGTGGCTCCTGCCGCCGCATCTTGTCGCGCCGGTTTACGACGACGGCGGGCTGGTCAGGCGCCGCCCGGAGGCTGCGTACGGCGAGCCCGGCTTCGGCAACGGCCGGTTTTCGGCCGCCCTGGATCCCGGTGGAGCTGGCCGGCAACGCGCCCGTCCCGCTCGAATTCCCCGGCAGCAACGCCGTCGCGAGTTCAGAGGTCGCGCCGCACCTGAGCACGAGGGCCGGCCGGCCCTGGAAGCCATCGTCGCCCCACCGCCGCCTACCATCCGGCTGACCCTGCCGCGCCCCTGTGCCTGGCCGGGCCGCAACCTGGTCAGGATGGACCTCGGCACGGGCGTCTGTGTGGCAAGCCGTCGCTGGAGCGCTGACACCGCCGACTACGGCCACTGGCTGCGGATTCTTGGCGTTGACGAATACATGCTGGATGACCTTTTCCTGGCCGAGTCGATGAACCTCACGGACGTCCGGCGCCACATCAGCTGGGATGTCTCCCGCCTGACGTGACAGGCAGTAGTGCACCTCATCGGCTAGGCTTCGCGGATGATTAGCATGAGCTCCATCTGGCCGCTGTACGACCTGAAACTGACCACTCCCCGGCTGGAGCTGCGGCCCGTCACCGAACAGGACATCCCGGCAGCCGTCGACGCCGCCCGCAGCGGCATCCACGAACCCGGCCGGAACCCGTTCAGCACGGCCTGGGCAGAGGCTCCCCTGGCGGAAATGGGGCCGCAGATGGCCCAGTGGTAGTGGCGCTCCGGGCCGAATGCACGCCGGAGTCCTGGACACTGCTCCTGGGCATCTGGCACGAGGAGCGAGTTCATCGGCTGCCAGGACGTGGGCGCCAAGGACTTCGCACTGTTGAAGACCGTCTCCACCGGATCGTGGCTCAAGCAGTCCGTGCAGGGCCGGGGCCTGGGCAAAGAGATGCGTGCCGCCGTCGTGCTCTGGGCCTTCGACTGGCTGGGCGCCGACGTTGCCGAATCCGAAGCCGCGGACTGGAACGCGGCCTCCCTCGGCGTCTCCCGCGCCCTCGGCTACGAACCCAACGGAACCACCCGGAAAGCGTGGGGCACGCAGGTCGAGACAGTCCAGAAAGTCCGGGTCACACCCGCCACCTTCAAGCGCCCCGACTGGACCCTCCAGGTAGGGGCCACGAAGCAGCGGCCAAGTTCCTGAAGGTGACCTGACTCCAGGCCAGTGGTTCGGCTCGTCCGCCCCGAGTCCTTCGCCGTCGCTTAGACACCTCCCGACGCGCTGCTTCGGTCGCTGGGCGACCTGCACACCGCTCTAGTCGGCGATGCGCTCCTACACGAAGGACTCGAACCGGACGTGTGCGCGGGTGCGCCTTCCGGCAGCGTGCGTCAGAGGCGAGGAACGAGCCAGCACGCAGAGGAAGGGGCACCCGCGCACACCCAGCTACCCCTCGAGCAGTTCCGTTACCAGGGCTGCGATCGGCGAGCGCTCGGAGCGGGTGAGGGTGATGTGGCCGAAGAGCGGGTGGCCCTTGAGGGTCTCGACGACGGCGGCGACGCCGTCGTGCCGGCCGACGCGGAGGTTGTCGCGCTGGGCGACGTCGTGGGTGAGGACGATCTTGGAGTTCTGGCCGATGCGGCTCATCACCGTCAGCAGGACGTTCTTCTCCAGCGACTGGGCCTCGTCCACGATCACGAAGGCGTCGTGCAGGGACCGCCCGCGGATGTGGGTCAGCGGCATGACTTCGAGCATGCCGCGGTCCATGACCTCCTCCACGACTTCCTGGCTGACCAGGGCGCCCAGGGTGTCGAAGACCGCCTGCGCCCAGGGGTTCATCTTTTCCGACTCGGAGCCGGGCAGGTAGCCGAGTTCCTGGCCGCCCACGGCGTAGAGCGGCCGGAAGACGATCACCTTGCGGTGCTCGCGGCGCTCCAGGACGGCTTCCAGGCCGGCGCACAGGGCCAGCGCGGACTTGCCGGTGCCGGCGCGTCCGCCGATGGAGACGATGCCGACGGACGGGGTCCATCAGCAGGTCGATGGCCAGCCGCTGTTCGGCGGACCGGCCGTGGAGGCCGAACACGTCGCGGTCTCCCTTGACCAGGCGGACCTGCTTGTCGGCGCCCACCCGGCCCAGGGCCGAGCCCCGGTTGGAGAGCAGCACCAGGCCGGTGTTGACCGGCATCTCGGCGGCCGCCGGGATGAAGACCGGTTCGTGGCCGTAGAGGGTGGAGATCTCCTCCTCGCTGGCCTCGATTTCGGCGACGCCGGTCCAGCCGGAGTCCTTGACCAGCTCGTTGCGGTACTCGTCGGCCTGTCAGCCCCATGGCCGAGGCCTTGACGCGCATCGGCAGGTCCTTGGACACCACCGTGACGTTCCGGCCCTCGTTGGCGAGGTTCTTGGCGACGGCGAGGATCCGGCTGTCGTTGTCGCCGCTGCGGAACCCCAGCGGAAGCACCTCGGCGGAGATGTGGTTCAGCTCCACCATGAGGGTGCCGCCGTCGTCGCCGATGGGGATGGGCTGGTTCAGGCCGCCGTGCTTGACCCGCAGGTCATCGAGGAGCCGCAGGGCCTTGCGGGCGAAGTAGCCCAGCTCGGGGTCGTGCCGCTTGCCTTCCAGCTCGGTGATGACCACGATGGGAACGATGACCTCGTGTTCGGCGAAGCGCAGCAGCGCCCGCGGGTCCGAGAGCAGCACGGAGGTGTCAATCACGAAGCTGTTGATCGGCTGGCTTCCCTTCCGGAGACAGCAAAACCGGCCGCAGCGTCATGTCCGCTGCACCGGTTTTTGAGGTGGCTCGCGTGGCGCGAGAGGTAGCTTTCTGTCCCTGGTCGGAAACGACCTCGGGCAGTTGTTCAGAAATAGCCACATCGACTCCAGCCCCGGGGCGCATGCCCGGAATTGTTATTGGTGAGGCGGCTCGGCCTGGAGGCCGGATCCGGCCTCCCATACAACCGGTGCGAAACATCCGCTCCATGTACTGGCCTCCCCGATCAGCCGGCGGTTTGCCTGCTGATGGATACAACGTAAATCCGCCGCCAGCTAATTTCCGCAATCATTCGTCGGCGATTCCTGTTGCGGTCATGTGAATTCCGGGTGAACGGAGCGGCTCAGGAGCCGAAGCGCCGCTGCCTGCCGGCGTAGTCGCGGAGGGCGCGGAGGAAGTCCACCTTGCGGAACGCCGGCCACAGGGCCTCGCAGAAGTAGAACTCGCTGTAGGCGCTCTGCCACATCAGGAACCCGGAGAGCCGCTGCTCCCCGGAGGTGCGGATCACCAGGTCCGGGTCGGGCTGGCCCGCGGGTGTAGAGGAACCGCGAGATGTCGTCCACGCTGAGGTCGTCGGCGAGCTCGGCCGATGTCGGCCCTCGGGCGACGGCGTCGTGCAGCAGTTCCCGGACGGCGTCGACGATTTCCCGGCGTCCGCCGTAGCCGACGGCCACGTTGACATGGATCTTCTCGTGGGCCGGCGTCCGGGCCGTCAGCTTGTTGAGCCGTTCGGCCAGGTAGTCCGGGAAGCAGTTCCGGGGCGCCCATGGCGTGGACCGAAATGTTGGCGTCCTCGTCCAGCCGGTCCAGGGTGTTGGCGATGATGCCCATCAGGAGGTCCAGCTCTTCGCTGGAGCGGTTCATGTTGTCCGTGGAGAGCATGTAGAGCGTGACCACTTTGACGCCGAGTTCCTGGCACCAGCCGAGGAACTCGTGGATCTTGTCCGCGCCGGCCTGGTGGCCCTGGCTGGTGGGGGCGTTGAACTGCTTGGCCCAGCGCCGGTTGCCGTCCACCATGACGCCGATGTGCCTGGGGATGCGGTCTCCGGGCCAGGTCCGCTGAGCAGCCTGCGCTCGTAGAAGCCATAGAGGAACCCGGGCAATTCCACGCGGAGACTCACCTGACTTCCTTGCTGTACGACTGCATTGCACATCCTAGGCTACCGTCCGCAGCGGCGGCGGCGGACGCGCAGCGGCCGCCGCGCAGCCGGACCGCACACCGCTGTTACCCATCGAGTAACTTACTGGAACGTAGGTTATTCTGGAGTCATGAACAGCCAGACTCCCGACGGCCAGCCGAGCAGCCTGCGGACCGGACGGAAGCGCAGGCCCCGATGGACGACGCCGCCGTCCGGCTGGCCGAGCTCCTGATGATCAAGCCCAAATGGCGCGGCTGGATCCACACCGTCACGGCCCCGCTTGCCCTGGCCGCGGGCATCGTCCTGGTGGTCGCTGGCCCCCACCGCCGACCGCAAGATCACCTCCGCCATCTACGCCGCCACCGGGGTCCTGCTCTTCGGCATCAGCGCCATCTACCACCGCGGCAACTGGTCCCCGGGCGTGCAAGATGGTCCTGAAGCGGCTGGACCACACCAACATCATGCTGGTCATCGCCGGCAGCTACACGCCCCTGGCCTGGTCCCTGCTGGACCGGCCAAAGGCCGTCCTGCTGCTGTGGGTGATCTGGTCCGGGGCCATCCTGGGCGTGCTGTTCCGGCTGCTGTGGACCGATGCTCCGCGCTGGCTCTACGTGCCGATCTACATCGCCCTGGGCTGCGGCGCGCTGTTCTACCTGCCGGAGTTCTTTGCAGCCAGCGTTGCCGCCGCCGTCCTGATCTGCGTGGGCGGCGTCCTCTACATCACCGGCGCCGTCTTCTATGCACTCAAGAAGCCGAACATCAGCTACGAGCATTTCGGCTTCCACGAACTGTTCCACGCCCTGACGGTCCTCGCTTTCGCGCGCGCACTTCATGGCCATCGCCATCGCCGTCCTCAGCTGACATGAGGCCGTCCGGGCCCCCGCCGAAGCAGACGCTCTCGGGCCGGCACCGGGAGTTCTGCCCGCTTTAGAAGTCCTGTGGACGGCGACGGTCCGGCGCGAGGCCCTGCCCGTCGCCGTCGGCTTCTCCTGCTTCAGCGCCAGCATCCAGGCCGTCATGGGATCCGGCGGCGTCGACATCCGCGGCAGCAGCGGCCGCCAGGCGCTCCTCCTCCACCTGGGCCCGGTAGCGGACCCGCCGGATGCGCCGCACCATGTCCACAATCAGCAGGGTGGTGGCCAGCACGAAGAAGGCCGTCATGATGAAGCCCCACAGGCCCGGGGTGACCTGGTCCTCGGAGAGCCCTCGCGCAGCGACGGCGTGGGCAGCGGCGAGGGGGTGGTGGCCAGGGCGAGGAGCAAGTGATGCACGGTATAAACCTTCTATGGAAACTGATGGCACGCGGCCGCAGGCAGGGCGCCGGCACGGACGCCCTGTCCACTAACTTCTACGCGGCATAGAAATGCCTGCTGCGTCTATCTTAGCCCGGCGAAGAGGTCCTTCTCGGGCAGTTCGGCAGGGATCCGGGACTGGATCAGCGAGTAGTCCTCCCAGGGCCAGGCGCGGCGCTGCATCTCCGGGGAGACGGCGAAGAAGAACCCCAGCGGATCCACCTGGGTGCGGTGGGCCCGGAGGGCGTCATCGCGGGCCTCGAAATAGTCCCCGCAGTCCATCTGGGTGGTGGTGGGGTGGGTCGCGCGGCGGCGGCGTGTGGCCCTCCGCGTCGGTCTCCAGCCAGGCCGCGAGCCGCTCGGCGTACGGAGACTGCAGGCCGGCCTCTTCCAGGGCGAAATGCAGGGCACGGAACCGTTCGGGGCTGAAGGCGCGGTCGTAGTAGAGCTTGCTGGGCTCCCAGGCTTCCCCGGCGTCCGGGTAGCGCTCCGGATCCCCGGCGGCCTCGAAGGCCTCCACGGCGACCCGGTGGGCCATGATGTGGTCCGGGTGCGGGATAGCCGCCGTTTTCGTCGTAGCTGAGGATCACCTGCGGCTTGAAGTCCCGGACCAGCCGGACCAGCGGGGCGGCGGCACGTTCCAGCGGCTGCGTGGCGAAGGAACCTGCCGGCAGCGGCGGAAGCGGGTCGCCTTCGGGCAGCCCGGAGTCCACGAAGCCCAGCCAGCGCTGGCGGATGCCCAGGACCTTGGCCGCCTGCTCCATCTCCAGCCGGCGGGCGCCGGCCATGTCCCGCTTGGGGTGCGGCTCGCCTTCCACCGCCGGGTTCTGGATGTCGCCGCGGGAGCCGTCGGTGCAGGTGGCCACCATGACGTCCACGCCGGCCGCGGCGTACATGGCCATGGTGGCGGCGCCCTTGCTGGATTCGTCGTCCGGGTGGGCATGGACGGCGAGCAGCCGAAGCGGCGCTGACGGGCTTGGTGGACGCTGTCATCGAAGGACGGCTCCTCTTCTTCGTACTGTGTGCGGCTGCAGGGTCTGTCGGATGGTTGACAGGCTGCGGCACATGCGCGGGCGGAAATTCCCCGTCCGGATCCGCACTAAACTGGACTGGTGACTTCCCAGGATCAGCCCGCCGCGTCCGCGCCGGCAGACACTAGCCTAGCCAATCGTTACGGCGGCCAAAAGCGGGCGCTGTCCGCGCACGGCCAAACGCGCCATCGTGGTCGGCGGCCCTGGCGGTCGGGATGGGTTTTATGGCCTGGGTCTCCACGTCCTCCGCCACGTCGGCGGTGACCTTCAAGGACATCGGCTACAGCACCACCGACGCCACCCAGGCCGAGATGGATTTCCAGGTCACCGGGAACCCGGCACGCCGTCAAGTGCGCCGTCAAGGCGCTGGATTCCAAGTTCGCGGTGGTCGGCTGGAAAGTGGTGGACATCCCGCCCGAGCCGACGGACGACGGAACAGCCGACGGCGGCCGCACCATTGCCCAGCGGGCTGGTCCTGCGCACCGAATCCCAGTCCGTGTCCGGCGTGGTGGACAGCTGCTGGATTCCCGACGCGGAATAGCCGGCACAGTAGCGGAATGTGATCTACGACCGCTTGCTTGTTGGGTTTATCCACAGGATTGACTACAATGGATCAATACCTTTACCCCGCTGAGCTGGTTACTGAGTTCCACAAGTGGCCACCGTGGCGGGGTCTTTTGCTTGTTTGACCACTAAGAGGAGAAGTCCGTGTCTACCACCAACAGCGCAACTGCAGCTTGGCTTACCCAGGAAGCTTTTGACCGCCTGAAGGCAGAGCTGGACCACCTTTCCGGCGCCGGCCGGGCGGAAATCGTCCAGAAGATCGAAGCTGCGCGCCAGGAGGGCGACCTCAAGGAGAACGGCGGCTACCACGCGGCCAAGGAGGAGCAGGGCAAGATCGAGGCCCGCATCCGCCAGCTGACCGCGCTGCTCCGGGACGCCCACGTGGGCGAGTCCCCGGCCGACGACGGAATCGTCGAGCCCGGCATGATCGTCGTGGCCAGGATCGCCGGCGACGAGGAGACCTTCCTGCTCGGCTCCCGCGAAATCGCCGGCGACTCGGATCTGGACGTCTTCAGCGAGAAGTCACCGCTGGGTGCCGCCATCGTCGGCCACAAGGAGGGCGACAAGCTCAGCTACACCGCCCCGAACGGCAAGGACATCACGGTGGAGATCCTCTCCGCCAAGCCGTACGCCGGCTAGGACCGCTCCACGAGCTGCCGCAGCACCTGAACGCACGACGCCGGCCTCCCCTCGCGGGACGGCCGGCGTCGTGCTTGGGTGCATCTTGTGCCGTCACGCGCGGCCGTCAGGCGCGAGCCGCCGCGGGCGTCAGCAGCAGGGCGGCGAGCACGCCGCCGACGGCCCCGCCGAGGTGGGCCTGCCAGGAAACGTAGCCGGCCACGGTGGGCAGGACGCCGAACAGGATGCCGCCGTAGGCCATGAACAGCACCACGGACAGCAGGATCTGCCACCAGCTGCGGTTGAAGAAGCCGCGGACCAGCAGGAACGCGAAGAGGCCGAAGACCAGGCCCGGAGGCGCCCACGGTGATGCCGCCGCCGCCGATCAGCCAGACCGTCAGCCCGGAGCCCAGCCAGCTGAAGGCCAGGGCGGTGAGGAAGACCCGCAGGCCCGGACAGGAACACCAGGAAGCCGAAGATGATCAGCGGCAGCGTGTTGGAGAGCAGGTGGTTCAGGTTGGCGTGCAGCAGCGGGAACGTGAGGATGTCCAGGAGCCCGTCCAGGCTGCGCGGCCGCAGGCCGAACGTGCCGTTCAGGGAATGGAGCGTCAGCGTGTTGACCAGCTCGATGACGAACAGCAGCACGACGAAGCACGCCCACCACCAGCAGCCCGCCTCTGGCGCGCGCCGCGGTGGTCTCCCGGCTCCCGCGGCCGTCCGTCCCCGAGCGAGTCCAGCATGCGCGGCTCCTAGTGCACCACGATCGGCTGGAAGCCTTCGGCCCGGAGCGCGCCGAGGACCTGCTCGCAGTGCTCGTGGCCCTTGGTTTCCAGGTTCACGGTGATGGACACGTCGCCCATGCTGATGGAGCCGCCCACCCGGGTGTGGTCCAGGCCGGTGACGTTGGCGTCGTTCTCGGCGATGATCCGGGCGATGGTGGCCAGCGAGCCGGGCCGGTCATCCAGCATCATCCGCACGGTCATGTAGCGGCCGGCGGCGGAGAGGCCGCGCTGGATGACCTTGAGCATCAGCATGGGGTCGATGTTGCCGCCGGAGAGGACCACGGCGGTGGTGCCGGGGTTTTCGATCTTGCCGTCCATCAGCGCCGCGACGCCCACCGCGCCGGCCGGCTCCACCACCATCTTGGCGCGTTCCAGCAGGAAGATCAGCGCCCGGGCCAGGGAGTCCTCGCTGACGGTGACGACGTCGTCGACGAGTTCGCGGATGATGCTGAACGGCAGCTGGCCGGGCCGGCCCACGGCGATGCCGTCGGCCATGGTGGAGACCTTCTTCAGCGGCACCAGGGCGTCCGCGGCGAGCGAGGGCGGGTAGGCGGCGGCGTTTTCGGCCTGGACGCCGATGATCCGGATCTCCCGGCCCAGTTCCTTGGCCCGGGCCTTGACGGCCACGGCGACGCCGGCCAGCAGCCCGCCGCCGCCGACGCCCATCAGGATGGTGTCGACGTTGGGGACCTGTTCGAGGATCTCCAGGCCCACGGTTCCCTGGCCGGCCACGACGTCGACGTTGTCGAAGGGGTGGACAAAGACGGCGCCGGTTTCGTCGGCGTAGCGCTTCGCCTCGGCGAGGGCCTCGTCCACGTTGTGGCCGTGCAGGACCACCTCGGCGCCGTGGCTGCGGGTGGCGGCGAGCTTGGGCAGGGCCACGCCCAGCGGCATGTAGATGCGGGCCTTGATGCCCAGGCTCTTGGCCGCCACGGCCACACCCTGGGCGTGGTTGCCGGCGGAGGCCGCCACGACGCCGCGCTTCTTCTCCTCCGGCGAGAGCTTGGCCATCCGGACGTAGGCGCCGCGGACCTTGAAGGACCCGGCGCGCTGCAGGTTTTCGCACTTGAGGAAGACCTCGCCGCCCACCATGGCTGCCCAGGGCCCGGGAGGATTCCACCGGCGTCCGCGTAATAATCCCGTCGAGCAGCTTCTGCGCCTCCAGGACATCGTCCAGCGTGACGGGAAGGCTTTCAAGGGTGTTCACGAACTATTCTCCTTTGGCGGATTCGGCTCCGGTGCCCGGACCTGGCCGTCCGTGGCTCCGGAGTGCGTGATTCGGTACTGGGTGCGGCGTCCTCGCCGCTGCGCCGGGCCTGACGCCGCGGCAGCCGGACGTCCTTGATGGTGTCATCGTGTGCCGGCTTCGGAGCGTCACCGGCCCTCCGGGCGGTTGCCAGCACCTGTTCATGTTCCCACGTTCTGCCGGCAATGTAGCGAATCGCCGAGTTTGCTACGGCGAGGATGGGAACGGAGAACAGCGCGCCGGGGATTCCGGCAAGGTAGGAACCCGCGGCCACGGACAGGATCACGGCCACCGGGTGCAGGGCCACGGCCTTGCCCATGACCAGGGGCTGCAGGATGTGGCTTTCCAGCTGCTGGACCAGCAGGACGATGCCCAGCATGATCAGCGCGTTGACCCGGCCGTTGGCCACCAGGGCCAGGAGCACGGCGACGGCGCCGGTCACCAGGGCGCCGACGATCGGGATGAAGGAGCCGATGAACACCAGCACACCCAGCGGCAGCGCCAGCGGAACACCGATGATGGCGGCGCCCACTCCGATGCCCACGGCGTCGACGAACGCGACGAACATCTGGATCCGGGCGTAGCTGACCATGGAGGCCCAGCCCTTGCGGCCGGCGCCGAACGGTGGCGGCCGCGGGCCTTCCTGGGCAGCAGCCGGACCAGGAAGGCCCAGATCCGGTCACCTTCGAGCAGGAAGAAGATCAGGATGAACAGCGCCAGGACCAGCCCGGCGGCGAAGTGCCCGGCGGTGCTGCCGAAGGAAAGCGCGCCGCTGAGGATGCTGCTGCTGTTGTTCTGCAGCGCAGCCGTGCCCTCCTTGAGGTACTGGTCGATCTGGGCCGCCGTCAGGTGCAGCGGGCCCGTCGGCCAGCCAGTCCTGGATCTGCTGGATCGCCGGTCGAGCGCCTCGGTCCACAGCTCGCCGAACCCGGCGACCAGCTGCCGGCCGACGAGGGCCAGGGCACCGCCGATCAGGCCGATGAAGCCCAGCACCGTGATGGCGACGGCGAGCGCCGTTGGGCACGCGCCGGTTCCGCAGCCAGCGCGCCACGGGGCTCAGCAGCCCGGCCAGCAGCGCCGCCACCATCACGGGGATGATCAGGAAGCTGATCCGGCTGAGCAGCCAGACCAGCGCGCCTCCCACCAGGAGGATGAGGCCCAGCCGCCAGGCCCAGGACGCGGCGATCCGCACACCGTAGGGGATGTCCTGGTCCAGCTCCCGGTCGGCCAGGACCCGCAGCGGCTGCGACTGGGTGGCAAGGACCGCGCCGTGTCGGGAACGATCCCTGCCCGGGCAGGGGTGGGTTGGGCAGTCGGTGCGGCGTCCTCAGCTGGCGTCATAGCCAATAATTCCGCAGCGGTGGGACTTATGGGAAACCGCCACGCCGTGCTCACGCCAGGCGCGCTGTCGATTCCCCAGGTCATGGTGAAGCTTTCCCCCGGCGGGAGCCAGCGGAGGCCGTCACCGGAGTTGAAGGCGTTGGCCGGGACCGGTCATCGGCTCGATCGCCACGGCCCTGGGCCGGCCGGGAAATTCGGTGGTGACAAAGACGTGGACGTATGCGGCAGGTCGCGTCCTGCCACAGGCTGACGCTGCCGCCCGTCCGGCGCGCGACAGCGTGTGGCGGGCCATGCCGTCGTCGAACGCCAGGTCCGGTCAGTGCGACGTCAATGTCCAGCTCCCCCACCCTCCGGCCCGCGCGCAGGTCGGTGTCGCCGCTGACCGGCTCGGAGCTGCGCGGGAATCAGCCGCTCGTCCGCGACCAGCCTGGTGTCGGCGCCGACACGTGAGCAGTCAGCTCGTCGCTGGTCCGTGTCGCCGAGCCGCAGGTAGGGGTGGGCGCCGAGGACGAACGGCGCCCGGCTCTTGGAGTCGTTGATCAGCGTCTGCCGGACCACCAGGCCCAGGTCCTCGGCCAGTTCGTACTGCACCCGGTGGCGCAGCAGGAACGGATAGCCGTGCTGCGGGAAACACGGTGGCTTCGAGGGTGACCGAGTACTGCGACTCGTCCACCAGGCAGTAGGAGGAGTTCCGCAGCAGCCCGTGGCTGGCGTTGTTGCGGGAGACCTCGGTGATGTCCAGCTGCTGCTTCTTGCCGTTGAGGTACCAGACCCCGTCCTCCACCCGGTTGGCCCAGGGTGCCAGCGTGATTCCGGCGGCGCCGGGCGGAAATCTCGCCGTCGCCGTAGGTCTCGGTCAGTTGCACGCCGGCCCGGCTGTAGAGGCGCAGCCCGGCGGCCAGTTCGGTCACGACGGCGAGCGCGTCGCCGCGCCTCAGTTCGTACTGCCGCCCTGTGGCGTAGGCCTGAAAGCCGGAGGGGACGCTGGTGTCCGGGACTGAAGGTGAAGTCATGGGCACCACCGTACATTGCCCGGCAGTTGGATTCCCACCACCTAAAGTGTTGTCTTTTGTTTGAAACTATTCTTTTTTGATCGAAGCGTGCAAGAATTGGACAAGAGACGGACACGGCGGACCAGGGAGGGCTGATGCTCGCAGCACTGCGGCAGCAACGGATCCTGCATGCCGTCCAGGCCGAGGGGACGGTCCGGGTGGGAAGCCTCGCATCAGAGCTGGGCGTCTCCGAGATGACCATCCGCCGGGACATCGACGTTCTTGATGCCGGCGGGCTGGTTCTCAGGGTGCACGGCGGAGCCGCCCGGACGGACAGCTTCAGCGCTCTGGAACCGGGTTTCGCCAGCAAATCTACGCGGGAGCTCGATGCCAAGGCGGCCATCGCGGCGGAAGCGCTGACGATGGTGGAGCCAGGAATGACCCTGCTCCTATCCGGGGGGACCACCACCTTCGAGCTGGCCCGGCTGCTGCCGCGTGACTTCGATCTGACGGTGGCCACGAATTCGGTCATGGTGGCCACCTCACTGGCTGCGGATTCGCCCGGTGGAGACCGGGGCATACGTACCCTGGTGGTGGGCGGCGAGCGGACTCCGTCGGAGGCCCTCGTTGGCCCCTTGGCTGTCCAGGCCATCAGCACCGTTTCCGCCGATCTCTGTTTCATGGGTGCCCACGGGCTGGACCCTGCGGCAGGGATCACGTCACCCAACCTCCTTGAGGCGGAGGTCAACGCCGCCATGGTCAAAGCTGCTCCGCAACTGGTGGTCCTGGCCGACTCCACCAAGTACGGGCTGGTGGGCCTGGCCCGCATCTGTCCCTTGGCAGCCGTCACTGCGCTGGTCACCGATGGCCGCATCCGCACAGCCCCCGAGGACGGCCTGGCCACCCTCCGCAAACTCATTCCCCACGTCCGGATCGCCGGAATGCCGTCCGGCCGGCCGGGCCGGCCGGGCCGGACCCGCACAGCCAGCCACCGATCCGACGCCGGGCACCCGCTCACCAGAATCTGAAGGACATGAAGCCATGACAGGTATTACCAGCACCACCCTTGCCGACGGCCGGGAGCTGATCTATTTCGACGACGCCGCGACGGCCAAACCGCGCACTGCCGAAACCACAACGGACCACAGGCCCCTGCCGGACCGCGGCGAGCCGGGCGAAGTACGATTCGATGCCCTTACTGATGAGTGGGTGGCCGTTGCGGCGCACCGGCAGTCACGGACGCACCTTCCGCCCGCCGACCAGTGCCCCATCTGCCCCACCACGGCGAACAATCCTTCCGAGATACCGGCACCGGACTACGACGTCGTGGTGTTTGAAAACCGCTTCCCCTCCCTGGGACCCGCCGTGGGACCCGTACCGGCCGCCCCTGAATGGGGCACCAACCGGCCCGGCGTTCGGGCGCTGCGAAGTAGTGTCCTTCACCCCGGACCACACCGGATCGTTCAGCGGCCTGAGTGAGCGACGCGCGCGGACAGTGGTGGAGGCCTGGGCACACCGCACGGAAGCGTTGAGCGGCCTCGCGGGAATCAAGCAGGTATTCCCGTTCGAAAACCGCGGCGCGGACATCGGCGTCACGCTCCACCACCCGCACGGGCAGATCTACGCTTACCCCTACATCACCCCCCGGGCCGGGGTCCTCGGCGCGGCGGCCCGCAAGTTCTACGACAAAGCCGATGGCCGGCAGACCCTTACCGGCTCGCTGCTGCGGTCCGAACGGCAGGACGGCAGCAGAATGGTGATGGAAGGCGAAAACTTCAGCGCCTACGTGCCTTTCGCCGCCCGCTGGCCGCTGGAAATCCATCTCGTGCCGCACCGGCAGGTACCCGACCTGGCAGCCTTGAGCGGCGAGGAAAAGGATGAACTGGCGCACGTCTACCTGGACCTCCTCAAGCGCCTCGATGCCCTGTATCCCACGCCGACGCCGTATATCTCTGCCTGGCACCAGGCTCCCCTGGATGACCTCCTGCGCCCCGCCAGCTACCTGCACCTTCAGCTGACATCGCCGCGCAGGGCAGCAGACAAGCTCAAGTACCTGGCCGGCTCCGAGGCGGCCATGGGCGCCTTCATCAACGACACCACCCCTGAAAGCGTGGCGGAACGGCTTCGCGCCGTGGCAGTCCCGGAATCCACCACGGACCTCCCCTCCGCCCTCCCCTCCGCCCTCCCTCTGGGGGCCCTATCTGAAGGAGCACACGCGTGAGCGCCGCACCTGAACCGCTGACCACCCAGGCACCCCCCAGCGCCGCGGAGCTCGCCGCCCGCTTTGAGCGGGAGTTCGGCAGGCTTCCCGACGGCGTCTGGCAGGCGCCCGGGCGCGTGAACCTGATCGGTGAACACACGGACTACAACGAAGGCTTCGTGCTTCCGTTCGCGATCGACAAGACCGCCCGGGTGGCCGTCGCCGTCCGGACGGACTCCACCGTCCGCCTCCTGTCCACCTACGGCGACCAGGGGGTTGTCAGCGCCGACGTCAGCGCCCTGGACGCCGGATCAGCAAAGGGCTGGACGAAGTACCCGCTGGGCGTTGTCTGGGCCCTCCAGCAGCGCGGCGTAGAGGTTCCCGGCCTGGACCTCCTGCTGGACTCCAATGTGCCGCTCGGCGCCGGGCTTTCCTCTTCCCACGCCATCGAATGCGCGGTCATTTCGGCCCTCAATGACCTGACTGGCGCCGGCCTCGAAGCCGAGGAGATGGTCCTTGCCACCCAGCGTGCGGAGAACGACTTCGTGGGTGCCCCCACCGGAATCATGGACCAGTCCGCGTCACTGCGCGGCGCCAAGGGACACGCAGTCTTCCTCGACTGCCGCGACCAGAGCGTGCAGCTGGTCCCCTTCGAAGCCGAGCCGGCCGGCCTGGTGATGCTGGTCATCGACACCAAGGTCTCCCATTCGCATGCCGACGGCGGCTATGCCTCCCGCCGCGCGTCCTGCGAGCTTGGCGCCGAGGTCCTGGGCGTCAAAGCGCTCCGGGACGTCCAGGTCAGCGACCTTGAGGAGGCCGCGTGGCCGCCTGGACGAGGTGACATACCGGCGGGTGCGCCATGTCGTGACGGAGAACGACCGCGTCCTGCAGACTGTCGAGCTGCTCGGCCATCGAGGGACCGGGCGCGATCGGGACCCTGCTGGATGCGAGCCACGTGTCAATGCGGGACGACTTCGAGATCTCCTGCCCGGAACTGGACCTGGCCGTGGACACCTCCCGCGCCAACGGTGCCATCGGCGCCCGGATGACCGGCGGCGGCTTCGGCGGTGCGGCGATCGCGCTGACTCCCGCTGGCGGCAGAAGCAGCAGGTGCGTGCCGCCGTCGTCCGCGCTTTCGCGGATGCCGGCTACAAGGCGCCGGAGATCTTCACCGTCACCCCGGCAGCAGGCGCCCTTCGCATCCTCTGACTGGAAACTGACAAAAGGAGGGGTCCCCCACAACGTGCAATGCACGTTGCGGGGGTCCCCTCCTTTGACAGGTGAAGCGACGACGGCGGCTGCCGCCCGCGGGTGCTAGTCGTCGCCGCGGAGGATGGCCAGCAGGCGGATGATCTCCACGTAGAGCCAGACCAGCGTGACCGTCAGGCCGAACGCCGCGGTCCAGGAGAAGCGCTGCGGGGCGCCGCTGCGGACGCCGGCCTCGATGCTGGTGAAGTCCATGATCAGGGAGAAGGCGGCCAGGCCGATGGCAAGGATGCCGATGAAGACGCCAGCGGATGCCGATGATGTCCGCTGCGCAGGCCGAACGGTTCCGTGGTCAGCGCCGGTCATCATCATGACCAGGTTGACCAGGGAGAACAGCGGCGTAGCCGATCAAGGCGATCATGAAGAACCTCATGGCCTTGGGGGTGGCCCGGACCTTGCCGCTCTTGAACAGCAGCAGCGTCACGGCGAAGACGGACAGCGTGCCGATGACGGCCTGCAGGCCGACGCCCGGGTACATGGTGTCCAGGATGCGGGTCAGGCCGCCGAGGAAGAGACCCTCAAGGCCTGCGTAGGCCAGGATCAGCGCCGGCGACGGCTGCTTCTTGAACGTGTTGACAAGGGCCAGGACGAAGCCGCCCAGCGCGCCGACGATCATCAGCATGCAGGCCAGGCCCATGCTGACGAACAGGGTGACGGCCGCACCGGCAAGCAGCGACGCCGAGGCAGGCCGCGGTCTTGACGATGACGTCGTCGTAGGTCATCCGGCCGGTGTCGGCGGGGCCGGCGGCCGGCTGGTTGTACATCTGCTGCAGCTGGTCGTTGGTCATGTCTCTGCTGGGCATCAGCCGGCCTGGCCGTCCATGACCTGGCCGGGGGCGCGGCCGAACGACTGCTGGCCGTACGGCTGCTGGCCGTACTGGGCCTGTCCGTAGGGCGCCTGCGGGACAGGCGGTGCCTGGGTTGCTCCACGGAAGTTCTTTCCGTTGAAGATCGGGTTTCCGCCAAGTGCCATTGCGGGTGTCCTCCAAATAAGGGTGTGGTTGTGTGAACCTTATGAGTTCACGTTACCAATTTCCACGCTGCCGCGGCTGTGATAGTTCCCGCCGGACCGGCTCCGCAACCCAACCGTGACTTGGGACATCGTCCGTCGCCGCGTCCCCGCGAAGGCAGCCGCAGTGCAGGCGACTGTTTAGGAATACCGCGGAATCAACAAAAGTTTCTTTAGCGGCAGCTAATAGTGCGCCCTCGTGCCGGCTTCACAGTTGTTACCCGATCGCGACCCTGGCCTGCTCACGGCGGCATTCATGTGCCCTGCCGCGCTGTAACATAGGCCAAGCAGGGTGACGGATATCACAAGCTTACTGCGTCCACCGCATGCATCGCGCACCACCTCCGTCCCCTGACTCGTTCGCAGCGGCTGCAAAGGCGCAACCCAGACCACCCCCAAGTGGAGGTTTTCAATTTGAGAAGCACACCCAGAGGCCTGCCGCACAGACGGCGCGGCGGATTGCTGAAAGCTGTGGGGGCCATCTTTGCCGCCGTGGCTGCGCAATCCTGCTCGTCGTCGCGCCGGCATCCAGGCCACTTCCCCGTCGCCGACACCATCCCCGTCGAACCACGCACGTTCCAGAACAGCATCAGCGGCTTCCTGCGCGACGACGACCCGCGCCCCGATCGCCGACGTCACCATCACCGCCAAGAGCGGCGACTTCACCGGAACCGCGAAGTCGGCGGCCAACGGCTCCTGGAACATCGGCGTTCCCGACCCAGGGCACCTACGAGGTCGAACTGGACGAATCCACCCTTCCGGAGGGCATCAAGCTGGCCGACGGCCAGGAAAACCCCCGCGACGTCACGTTCAGCCAGACCTCCAACCTCTCGGTGATCTTCGCCTTCGGCAAGGGCATCGTCGTCCAGCAGCAGGACTTCGGCCAGAACCTGCTCAACCGCCTCGTCGCCGGCCTGAGCTTCGGCCTGCTGCTCGCCCTGGCCTCCGTGGGCCTCTCGCTGATCTTCGGCACCACCGGCCTGACCAACTTCGCCCACGGCGAAATGGTCACCCTCGGCGCCGTCCTGGTCTTCGCCTTCAACGCCATGGGCCTGCCCGTTCTGGCTGGCCATCATCCTGGCCCTGCTCGGCGGCGGCCTGTTCGGCTACGTCCAGGACGCCGGGCTGTGGAAGCCGCTGCGGCGCCGCGGCACCGGCCTGGTCCCCATGATGATCGTCAGCATCGGCCTCGCCCTGGCCGTCCGCTACGTCATCCAGTTCTACTTCGGCGGCGCCACCCAGCAGCTGCCGTTCGCCCAGAGCGCGGAAATCCAGATCGGCCCGGTCTCCATCTCGCCCAACAACCTCTGGTCCCTGCGTCATCAGCGCCGTGGTCATCGCCCTCCTCGGCATCGTCCTGCTGAAGACCCGGCTCGGCAAGGCCACCCGCGCCGTGGCCGACAACCCGGCCCTGGCCGCGGCCTCCGGCATCGACGTCGACTCCGTCATCCGGATCGTCTGGGTCGCCGGCGGCATGCTCGCCTCCCTCGGCGGCATCCTCTGGGCCTACTACCGGCCCGGCGTCACCTTCGACATGGGCTCCCAGATCCTGCTGCTCATCTTCGCCGGCGTCACCCTGGGCGGCCTCGGCACCGTCTGGGGCGCCCTGATCGGCTCCATCATCGTCGGCATCTTCGTGGAGCTGACCACCGTGTTCGGCCTCGCCGCCGACCTCAAATACGTGGGAGCACTGTTCATCATGATTGTTGTCCTCTTGTTCCGGCCCCAGGGCATCCTGGGCCGGCGCGAGCGCGTGGGTTAGGAGACAGCCATGGACTTCGGATTCATTCTTTCCAGCGCCGCCGGCGAACTGTTCAGCCCGACGACGGCCGCCTACGCCCTGGCCGCCCTCGGCCTCGCGGTCCACTTCGGCTACTCCGGCCTGCTGAACTTCGGCCAGGCCGGCTTCATGGCAGTGGGCGCCTACGGCTTCGCCATCTCCACCCTGACCTTCGGCGTTCCGTTCTTCGTGGGACTGCTCATCGCCGTCGTCTGCTCGGCCATCTTCGCCCTGCTGCTGGGTATCCCCACCCTCCGGCTGCGGGCCGACTACCTCGCCATCGTGACCATCGCCGCGGCGGAAATCGTCCGCTACATCGTCACCACCAACCAGCTGACCGCCGTCACCGGCTCCGCCAACGGCCTGGCCGCCTTCGAAGGCGGGTTCTACGCCATGAACCCGTTCCCCGAGGGCTCCTACCTCGGCATGAACAACCGCGACTTCTTCATCCGCGTCGTGGCCTGGGCCGTGGTGGCCATCTGCTGCACTCCTGGTCTGGCTGCTGATGCGCAGCCCCTGGGGCCGGGTCCTCAAGGGCATCCGCGAGGACGAGAACGCCGTCCGCTCGCTCGGCAAGAACGTCTACGCCTACAAGATGCAGGCCCTGGTCATCGGCGGCGTCCTCGGCGCCCTGGCGGGCATGATCTTCACGCTCCCCCGCGGCGCGGTCCAGCCGGCCAACTACGGCACGGAGCTGACGTTCTTCCTCTACACCTGCCTGCTGCTCGGCGGCCTGGGCACGGTGCTCGGCCCGGTCGTCGGCGCCATGATCTTCTGGGTGGTGCTGTCCCTCACCCAGGGCATCCTCTACGGCCTGATCGAATCCGGCGCCGTCACCTGGCTGAACACCGTCCAGGCCGGGCAGCTGCGTTACATCCTGGTGGGCGTCGCCCTGATGCTGCTGATGATCTTCAGGCCCCAGGGCGTCTTCGGCAATAAGAAGGAGCTGGCGTTCGCATGAGCATGCACAGCGAAGAATCCGGCCGCGTCAACCGCGGACCGGAAAACATCGACTACATGACGGACCAACCGTCCCATCGCAGCGGGCGAAAGTCGCCCCGGGCTGCAAGAAGCGCGATCCGATCGTGGTGGCGGAAAACGTCACCCGCAGCTTCGGCGGCATCAACGCCGTCGACGTCGAGTACCTCGAGATCCCGCGGCACAAGATCACCGCCCTGATCGGCCCCAACGGTGCCGGCAAGACCACCCTGTTCAACCTGCTGACGGGCTTCGATACCCCCAACTCGGGCAAGTGGCAGTTCGAAGGCAACAGCCTCGCCGGTGTCTCCTCCTACAAGGTGGCCCGGATGGGCATGGTCCGCACCTTCCAGCTGACCAAGGTCATGGGCAAGCTCACCGTCATGGAGAACATGCGCCTCGGCGCCTCCAACCAGCCCGGCGAACGGCTGTCCAAGGCCCTGTTCAAGGGCATCTGGGGCGGCCGGGAAAAGGAGATCACCGCCGCAGGCCGAACGTCCTGCTGGAGAAGTTCAAGCTCGACGCCAAGAAGGACGACTACGCGGCGTCCCTGTCCGGCGGCCAGCGCAAGCTCCTGGAGATGGCCCGGTCCCTGATGGTCCGGCCCAAGCTGGTCATGCTCGACGAGCCGATGGCAGGCGTCAACCCGGCCCTGACCCAGTCCCTGCTGGACCACATCAAGAACCTCAAGGCCGAAGGCATGACCGTCCTGTTCGTCGAGCACGACATGCACATGGTCCGCCACATCGCCGACTGGGTGGTGGTCATGGCCGAAGGCAAGATTGTGGCCGAAGGCCCGCCCGGCGAGGTCATGAAGAACCCCGCCGTGATCGACGCCTACCTGGGCGCCCACCACGACGTGGACCTGGGTGACGCCGAAGGCATCAAGGAGCTCGCAGCCGAACTGGTGGCCGACGAGGAATCGATCGTCGGCACCGAAAACGCCGGCATCATCGCCGTCGACGTCGTCGGCACCGGACCTGGACCGCCGCGAACCGAGACAGCAACAGCGCCGGCACCGCATGCCGAGGAGCCGAACCGCACAGAGAAGGACACAGAATGAGCGCCACCAGCGCGGCACCCGCCGCACAGCCCGGCACCGACGGACGACGCCGTCGTCAAGGTCACCGACCTGGTGGCCGGCTACCTCCCCGGCGTCAACATCCTCAACGGCTGCAGCATCGAGGCCCGCAAGGGCGAGCTGATCGGCATCATCGGCCCCAACGGCGCCGGCAAGTCCACCCTGCTGAAAGCCATGTTCGGCCTGGTCAAGGTCCACTCCGGCTCCGTCGTGGTCCGCGGCCAGGACATCACCGGGCTGAAGGCCAACAAGCTGGTCACCAAGGGCGTGGGCTTCGTCCCGCAGAACAACAACGTGTTCGCCGCCCTGACCATCGAGGAGAACCTGCAGATGGGCATGTTCCAGCGGCCCAAGGACTTCGCCGAGCGGTTCGACTTCGTCACCAGCCTGTTCCCGGAACTCGGCAAGCGCCGCGCCCAGCGGGCCGGCTCGCTCTCCGGCGGCGAACGCCAGATGGTGGCCATGGGCCGGGCCCTCATGATGGACCCGGCCGTGCTGCTGCTCGACGAGCCCTCCGCGGGCCTCTCCCCCGTCAAGCAGGATGAGACCTTCCTCCGGGTCCACGAGATCAACCGGGCCGGCGTATCGGTCATCATGGTGGAACAGAACGCCCGCCGCTGCCTGCAGATCTGCGACCGCGGCTACGTCCTGGACCAGGGCAAGGACGCGTACACCGGCACCGGCCGGGAGCTCATGAAGGACCCCAAGGTCATCCAGCTGTACCTCGGCACCCTGGCCGACCAGGACTAAGTTTCCAGCTGCTAGCCGCACCATGGTCGGGCCGTCGCCGGTAAAACCGGTGGCGGCCCTTGTCGTTGTTCCGGGCGGAAGCTCCACCCTGGTCCGGCAGAGGCCCGTCATCAGCGGTCTGCCGCGCGAGCGCAGAAGCCCCCGTCCGGTGATCCGGACGGGGGCTTCCTGGCTGTCTGGAGAAGCGGCCTTACAGCTTGCCGAATTCTTCCTTGACCGGCTTGTAGTTGTTGTCATCCTGGTACTCGTAGATGCCGATGTAGGCCTCCGTCGGGTCACCGGCGTCGGAGAACGTCACGGGGCCGGACTGGCCGTCGTAGTCGATGTCCTTGCCGTTGCGGAGCAGCGTGACGCAGGACGGGAAGTCGGTGCACTTCTCGCCGCCCTCAGAGACTGCCTTGAGCTGCGCGGCGATGTCCGTGCCCTTGGTGCTCTTGGCGGCTTCGGCGGCCAGGGCGATCAGGTTCACGGCGTCGTAGGACTCGCCTGCGTAGCTGTAGTCCTTCAGCGCCGGGATCGATCGCCAGGAGCTTCTTCTTGAAGTCCTCCTTGGCGAAGGTGCCCGGGATGGTGCCCTGGGCGCCCTTCAGGGTGCCGGCCTGGAAGTCCTTGCTGTAGTCGGACAGTGTTGCCGTCCACCAGGAACATCTGGGTGGGCTTGACGCCCTTGCCGGTCATCAGCGGAACGATGCTCTTGGCCTGGTCGAAGGTGATCAGGGCAATGGCGTCCGGCTTGGCGGCGATGACCTTGTCCACCTGGCTGCTGAACTGGGAGTCGCCTTCGTTGAAGAGCTCCTCGGCAACAACCTTGCCGCCGGCCGCCTCGAAGGCTGCCTTGACGTTCTTGGCCAGGCCGGTGCCGTAAGCGTCGTTCAGGACGATCATGCCGACGGTCTGGGCGCCACAGGTGGCCATGTAGTTGCCCAGGACCTTGCCCTGCAGCACGTCCGAGGGGGCGGTGCGCCAGTAGAGGCCCTTGTCATCCCAGGTGGTGAAGTCCGGCGAGGTGTTGGCCGGGCGAGAACTGGACGACGCCGGCGCCGGTGATCTGGTTGATCACGGTCTTGGAAACACCCGAGGACGCAGCGCCGATGATGGCGCTGACGCCCTGGCCCAGCAGGGCGGTGGTGGACTGCGTGGCGATGTCGGTCTTGGTGTCGCCGGAGTCGCGGTGGATGACTTCGACCGGCTTGCCCAGGACGCCGCCGGCGTCGTTGATTTCCTTGATGCCGAGGTTGACACCGGCAATTTCGGGCGGGCCGAGGAAGGCCAGCGACGCCGGTGGTCGGCAGGAGCGAGCCGATCTTCAGCGGTGTCGGGAGTGGTGGTGGTCGAGGCCGGAACCGCGCCGGTGGCGAGCAGCGGCGGCTGAGGTGCTGGCACCGGCGCCTGCGCTGGGCGCCGGGCAGGCGATGCCGCCGGCCGGTGGCGGTGGTGGATTCCGTCGAGCTCGGGGTGGAGGTACCACCACAGGCCGTAGCCAGAAGGGCGACGCCGATGCTAAGCGCTGTGAGCTTAGCGACGCGGGGTGCCGCCTGGGGGAAGTGAAATCATTGACAATCTCCTGGATCGAAAGGTGCGAACGGCCTTTGACGCGGATGATCAGGTGTTCCTGATTTAACTTCAAGCTAGTGCAATATCCGGCGCGGATATAAGTGACTGAGGTCACATCCTTATAACAGTCGTTGCATATGCGAAATTAAACGGGTACGGCGGCCATCAGGGGCCGCCGTAGCAGGCGGTGCAACGCCCAACGCGGGCGGGAAGACGCGTGCCCCAGGTGGGACTCGAACCCACAACACGCGGATTTTAAGTCCGCTGCCTCTGCCAATTGGGCTACTGGGGCGCCCGGTCAATGGTATCCCGTCACGCCGCCTGCCAAGCGGTGCGGCATACCGGAAGGTCCCGTGGACGCCGCCGGGCCAGACCGCCAGCGGCAGCAGCTGGAAGTGCTCGCCCCAGGCCGGCGTCGGGCGGCAGCACGCCGAGGGAGGCTGACGGCACAAAGCCGAAGCGCGGGTAGTACTCCGGGCTGCCCAGCAGGGCGATGCCGCGCTCCCCCGCGGCGTTGGCCCGGGCGATGGTTTCGTTCATGAGCGCGCTGCCGATGCCGTGGCGCTGCAGCCGCGGGCGTGACGCCGATGGGGCCGAGGCCCAGGAGCTCCAGCTCCCCCACCCAGCCGCGGGTGCTGATCACGTGGCCGACGACCTCGCCGTCCAGCTCCGCGACGACGCTGAACTCCGGCAGGTATTCCTCGCATTCGAAGAGCTGCCGCAGGAGCTTCACTTCCATCGGGTTCGCCCTCGACCGGCAGGCCGGTGGCCGGGGAGATGGCAAAGGCCGCGGCGGTCAGGGCGAGGATGGCCGGCCGGTCCGCCGGCTGTTTCGCTGCGCAGCACCAGTTCCGGGCGCGGGCTGGCTCCCTGCTTGCGGCGGACAGCTCGTGCAGGACCTCCAGCGCCCGGGCGGCGTCCGCGACCGGCACCAGGAGGTGGTCATGGTGGAAGCCGGCCAGGACGTTGCAGCTGATCTTGGCCTCGGTCAGGGCCGTGCTGACGGCGGCGGTCAGGCCGACGGCCTCCAGCGCGGAGTGCACCTGCAGGGTGATCCAGGCGCCGACGAAGTCGTAGGACAGCCCCAGGCTGTCGGCTTCGGCCCGGGGCAGGACCACGGTCAGGCCTTCGGCCTCGCGGACGGCGGCCTCGATCGCCCGGCGCCAGCGGCCTGCCGTGCGGCCACAGGGCGTAGACGTACTCGCCCTCCCGCAGTACGGGGTGCATGCGTGGCCAGCAGGGTCTGGAGGTTCTTTTCGCCAGTCATGGTGCCAGTCTAGGAGGGACGCCGGCGCCCGAGACCGTCAGACGACGCCGCCAACGCCGACGGCGGCCGCTCCCCTGAGGGGACGGCCGCCGTCGAGCGTTGCTCGGTGCGGTGCCTAGGCTACTTGGCGTCCGCCGTGACCGACTGCTTGGGGTCGACCTTGGTCTTCTCGGCAGTGCCCGGAGCTCCGGCAGCGGGTGCGTCCGACGGCGAGCCTGCCGGGGCAGCTGCCGGCTTGGGCGCCGGCGTCGCGGCGGCGACGAAGGCGCCGCGCGGGTTGTCCAGGTCGATCAGCTGGGTGGTGTCGCGGCCCATGAAGAACGCCAGGATCCAGCCGAAGATCACGCGGATCTTGCGCTCCACGGTGGGCATGGCCATGCCGTGGTAGCCGCGGTGTGCCAGCCAGGCCAGCGGGCCCTTGAGGCCGATGCGGCCCACGAGGTTGATGTTGGCAACACCCTTCCATTCGCCGAAGCCGGCCACGGCGCCCAGGTTCTTGTGCTTGTAGTCCTTCAGCGGCTTGTCCCAGCGGGAGGCCCACAGGTTCTTGGCGAGGCGCTTGGCCTGGCGCAGGGCGTGCTGGGCGTTCGGGACGCAGGTGCCGTCCGGCAGGCCGCTGCCCGTGAGGTCGGGGACGGCGGCGATGTCGCCGGCGGCCCAGGCGTTCTCGATGATGCCTTCGTCGCCGGCGATGCGCAGGTCCGGAAGGACGCGGACGCGGCCGCGCGGCTCCAGCGGGAAGTCGGTGGAACGGACCATCGGGTTGGCCTGCACACCGGCAGTCCAGACCAGGGTGTCCGCCTCGAATTCCTGGGCCGGGGTCTTGTCCGGGAGGTTGATGAGCTTCAGGGAGCCCTCGGCGTTGTCCAGCGAGGTGTTCAGCAGGACCTCGATGCCGCGGCTGCGGAGGTGCTCCACAACCCATTCGGCCTGCTGGCGCGGTGACCTCGGGCATGATGCGGCCCATGGCCTCGACCAGGACGAAGCGGACTTCCTCCTGCTTGATGCGCGGGTTGTTCTTGACCGCGGCGCGGGCGAGGTCTTCCATCTCGGTGATGCACTCGATGCCGGCGAAGCCGCCGCCGACCACCACGAAGGTCAGGGCGCTTGGCGCGCTGCAGCGGGATCGGTCATGGTGGAGCCGGCTTCGATCCGCTCGAGGACCTTGTTGCGCAGCGCCACGGCCTCTTCGATGGTCTTCAGGCCGATGCCCTTGTCCGCGAGGCCCTTGATGGGGAAGGTGCGGGTGATGGCGCCTGCGGCCACCACGACGTCGAAGTAGGGAACCTCGAAGTGCTCGCCGCCGTCGGCGGGGGCCACGACGGCGGTGCGGTTGGCGTGGTCGATCGAGGTGACGCGGCCCTGGATGAGTTCAGTCTGCTTGAGGTGCTGGCGGTGGGAGACGACGGCGTGGCGGGCCTCGATGTTGCCGCCGGCCACTTCGGGGAGGAAGGGCTGGTAGGTCATGTAGGGCAGTGGATCCACGAGGGTGACGATGCCACCGGCATTCGCGATCTTCTTCTGCAGTTTGAGGGCTACGTACAGGCCGACGTACCCGCCGCCGACGACGAGTACCCTGGGACGGTCCTGGAGCTGTGGGGTGGTTGCCATGCTTCAAGGATAGCGCAGTTTGTGAAAATCTTCACTAACTAGGTTTTGATGACGTTTTCCGCCGTGCGTCCGACCGTATCCAGCACCCCGGTGTCGGGTTCCTCGCTGGGCGAAGCGCGGGGTTCCTGGCCGCCCGGCGCAGCTGGAACGACGGCGGCGGCAATGATGCACGACGAACAGCACTGCCGAAGCCGATGACCACCGCGGCCGGCGAGGGCGCTGTCCACGCTGGGACGGCGCCTCCGCCGCCGGCACCGTCGCCTCCGGCAGCGTGGGAACGGCGCTGGGCACGTCGGCGGTGGGCACCGGAGCCGGGCGTGGCGAGGTTCCCGCGGCGGTGGACCCGGATCCAGTCGGAGATGGAACCCAGCGGGTTGCCTGGCGCTTCCGGGACACGTCGTCCTTGAGCGCCGCCTCGGCGTTGAGCACACCGAAGCCGTAGAGCGGGTCCTTGCCCGGGGCGCCGGCGTCCTTGGCGGTGGTGACGATCCGGTTGATGACCTGCTTGGCGCTCATCTCCGGCCACTTGGAGCGGATCAGGGCAGCCACGCCGGCCACGATGGGCGTGGCCCCGGAGGTGCCGGCCCATTCGGCGTAGCCGCCGCCGGGCAGGCCGCCGATCAGGTTCTCGGCCGGGGCGGCCACGCCGATGCTGATGCCCTGGGAGGAGGAATCGACGCTGGCCGCGCCCTTGCGGTCCAGCCCGGCGACGGTCAGGACGCCGGGGATGGTGGCGGGGGCGCCCACCTGGACGTTGCCGCCCACCCGGTTGCCGGCCGCGGCGACGATGACCACGTCCTTCTGCTCGGCGTACAGGAAGGCCGCGTCCCAGCTCTGCGGCCACTGCGGAGTGGTGCTGCCGAGGGAGATGTTGATGACCTTGGCGCCGTTGTCCACGGCCCAGCGGACGGCCTCGGGGATCTGGTCCTGGTCGCTCTTGCCGCCGGGGTTGGCTGACCCCAGCCAGGTGGAGACGGACAGGATCTCAGCTTCCGGGGCCACGCCCACGATCCCGTCCGGGCCCGGCGCCGGCGGGGCGCCGGGGCTCGGGGCTGGCCGTGGCATCGGCGGGCTGGTGGCCGCGGCCCGCCAGCATGGTGGCCACCAGGGTGCCGTGTTCGGGCTTTGATGCCGATGCTTTTCTGGCCGTCGGCGCTGCCGGCGCCGGAGGCATCGTAGCCGCCGGCCACTGCACCCTTAGGTCCGGGTGCTGGCCGTCCACGCCGCTGTCGATCACGGCGACCTTGACGCCGGCGCCCTTGGAAACCTCCCAGGCCTTGGTGATGCCGGATTCGGCCAGCCAGTATTGCTTGTCGCGCCAGGCGTCGGCGCTGGGCTGCCGGCGCCGCTGCCAGGCCGGCGCCAAGGCTGCCGCCTGCAAGGGCCATCGCCAGCAGCGCGGAGGCGGTCCGGCGGAGCCGGGCTGTTGCTCTGGTCATTCGGTGTCCCATCGGTCGGTGACGTAAAATCGCGCGCCGGCCGCATCGAAACTGACGCTGCCGGGGTCCTGCCGCTCAGCTGATGCTCAGGGCAATTCCGTCAAGAATATCGTGTTCGCTGGCGGTCGCCGTCGTGATCCGGCCGTCGGTGAGCTCGGCCAGCCGTTCCAGGATGCGCCGCCACACCAGGCCGCCGGCGCCGATGACGTCCACCCGGCCGGGGTGCATGTACGGCAGGGCGGCGCGCTCCGCCCGGGTCATTTCCAGCAGGTCCGTGGCAGGCCCTGCGGACGGCGTCAAGGGGCAGTTCGGTGCCGTGGATGGCCTCCGGCGAGTATTCCGGCAGCCGCAGCGCGTGCGCCGTGATGGTGGTGATGGAACCGGCAACGCCGACGACGGCGGTGGCGCGTTCCAGCGGAACGTCCAGGCCCGCCTCGGCGATGGCGGCGTCGACGTCGGCCTCCGCCGCGGCGATCTGTTCCGCGGTGGGCGGGTCGCTGCGCAGGTGCCGTTCGGTCAGCCGGACGCAGCCGATGTCCACCGACCTGGCGGCGATGACGCCGTCGGCGTTGCCCAGCACGAACTCGGTGCTGCCGCCGCCGAGGTCCACCACCAGCACGTGGTCGCCGTCGCGGGATGGGCAGGACGCTGCTGGCGCCGGCGAAGGACAGCGCGGCTTCCTCGTCGCCGGTGATGACCTCGGGTTCCACGCCGAGGAGGTCGCGGATGCCGTCCACGAAGACCTGCCGGTTGCTGGCGTCGCGGCTGGCGGAGGTGGCCACGAAGCGGACCTTGGCGGCGCCGTGCTCGCGGATCAGCGCGGCGTAGTCGCGCGGTGGCGGCGAAGGTGCGCTCCAGCGCCTCCTGGCGCGAGCTCGCCGGTGGCGTCCACGCCCTGGCCCAGCCGGACCACGCGCATTTCGCGCACGACGTCGGTGAGCTGTGGCGCGCGCCGTTGCTGCGGTCGATGTCGGCGATGAGCAGGCGGATGGAGTTGGTGCCGCAGTCGATGGCGGCAACGCGGGTCACTGGCCGGTGGCCTCTGCGGCTGTCCGCGCGGCTTTGCGGACCGGCGCGGGCCGGCCCACGATGTCCGGGCAGGCCCTGCGGGTCCGTGGCGGCTGAGGTCCTGCGAGGGCGCCTCGCCGCCGGTGTCCCAGGCGCCGTCGCAGTAGCAGCGGTCCGCGGTCCACCATTCGCTGATGGCCGCGATGGCCTCGTCGCCCAGCGGGTTGACGCCCGGTCCGGCGGCCAGCGAATGGCCCACCAGGACGTGCAGGCATTTGACGCGGGTGGGCATGCCGCCGGCGGAGATGCCGTCGATCTCGGGGACGGCCCCGATGCCGGACCGCTCGCCGATCTCGGCGCGGGCGGCCAGGTAGGCCTCGTGGGCGGCCCGGTAGGCGGCGGCGAGCGGCTCGTCGGCGGCGAGCCGGTCGTTCATCTCGTTCATCAGGCCGGCTGCCTCAAGCCGCGACACCGCGGAGGTGATGACCGGGTGGGTCAGGTAGAACGTGGTGGGGAACGGGGTGCCGTTGCTCAGCCGCGGGGCGGTGGCGGCCACCAGCGGGTTGCCGCAGACGCAGCGGGCCGGGATCTCGACGACGTCGCGGACGGGCCGTCCCAGCTGGCGGCTCAGTACTTCGAGGTCGTGTGCTGATGGCTGGCGGGACTTCATCCCGGCGCAGTCTGCCGTGTTCTCTTCCACTGGCGCGGCCGCCGTCCTGTCCTGCTACGTGCGGCGGGCACCGCTTCTAGTCTGTTGCCGCGCGCCTGATGGACTCCCACAGGGAATCCACCCACGGCAGGTCGGCGGGGTCTTGTGCTGCCTGCACCGGGCTGGCTGCTGGCTCGCCGGCCGGCAGATCGCTGCCGAATACCCAGTAGCCGGTCTCTCCCGGCATAACCATGTTAATGCGGTCGCGGGCCTGCTGCTTCACGTAGTTGGGGTCCTGCCACCGCGAGACCTGCTGCCTGAGGTCGTCCTGCTCGGCCTGGCTTGCCGCGATGTCGGCCTCCAGGGCGGCGATTTCGGCCCTTTTGTCGAAGAAGATCTTGACCGTGGGCGCCAGCATGATGGTGATGGCAATCATGACCACGGCCAGCGCGAGCATCCGGCCGGAGAACGCCTTGGCCGGGACGGGCTGGCTCGTCGCTCCGTGCGTCGTCCGCGCTTGGGGCCGGCCGTGCGGCCGCTGCCCGGCGCCGGCGCGGCTTCCCGTGGCGGCCGGGCTTTGGCTGCCGCTGGCCCTTCGGCCGTGCGGCTCCCGGCGTGCTGCCGGTGTCCGGCTGGCGGCGCCGGCGTTCCGCGGAGCGTTGCCGGCGCGGGCGCGTCCTTCGCGGCCGCCGAAGTCGGCGCGGATGACGTCGGCGCTCCGTCGCCGGCGTCCGTCGCGGCTTGACGCCTCGAGGCGTGCCCGGGGAACTTTGGGACGGCGGGTAGCCATGACACTCCTGAAACATTCGGCCTGCCTGGGGCAGCAAACTGTCGGTGCTTACTGTTGCCGGAGCCGGTCAGGCAGTCCGGTCAAACAAAAACCGGTGGCTATGGTCTTTCAACCATAGCCACCGGTCACTGTTTTGCGTCGGCTACTAGCCCTTGAAACGCGGGAACGCGCTGCGTCCGGCGTAGCGTGCGGCGTCGTCGAGTTCCTCTTCGATGCGCAGCAGCTGGTTGTACTTGGCGACGCGCTCGGAGCGGGCCGGGGCACCGGTCTTGATCTGGCCCGCGTTGGTGGCAACGGAGATGTCGGCAATGGTGGTGTCCTCGGTTTCGCCGGAGCGGTGCGAGGTGATGGTGGTGTAACCGGCACGCTGGGCCAGGGACACGGCGTCCAGGGTTTCGGTCAGGGAACCGATCTGGTTGACCTTGACCAGCAGCGAGTTGGCGGTCTTGGTGTCGATGCCGCGCTGCAGGATGGCCGGGTTGGTGACGAAGAGGTCATCGCCCACCAGCTGGACCTTGTCGCCGATGGTGTCGGTGAGGGTCTTCCAGCCTTCCCAGTCGTTCTCGTCCAGCGGGTCCTCGATGGACACCAGCGGGTAGTCGGCAACGAGCTCGGCGTAGTAGGCGCTCATCTCGGTGGCGGAAAGGGCCTTGCCTTCGAACTGGTAGGCGCCGTCCTTGAAGAACTCGGAGGAGGCGACGTCCAGGGCCAGGGCGATGTCCTTGCCCGGGGTGTAGCCGGCGTTCTTGATGGCTTCCTGGATCAGGTCCAGGGCTGCACGGTTGGACGGCAGGTTCGGCGCGAAGCCGCCCTCGTCGCCGAGGCCGGTGGAGAGGCCCTTGTCCTGCAGGACGGCCTTGAGGGCGTGGTAGACCTCAACGCCCCAGCGCAGGCCCTCGGAGAAGGTCTCGGCACCCAGCGGGACAACCATGAATTCCTGGATGTCGACGTCGGAGTCGGCGTGCGAGCCGCCGTTGAGGATGTTCATCAGCGGAACGGGCAGGACGTGCGCGTTCGGGCCGCCGAGGTACTTGTACAGCGGCAGGTCAGCGGAGGCTGCGGCGGCGTTGGCCACGGCCAGGGAAACGCCCAGGATGGCGTTGGCGCCGAGCTTGCCCTTGTTGGGGGTGCCGTCCAGGTCGATCATGGCCTGGTCGATGCTGCGCTGGTCGGTGGCGTCGAAGCCGGTCAGGGCCGGGGCGATCTGGTCGATGACGGCGTCAACGGCCTTCTGGACGCCCTTGCCGAGGTAACGGCCCTTGTCGCCGTCGCGGAGCTCAACGGCCTCGTGCTCGCCGGTGGAGGCGCCGGAGGGAACTGCTGCGCGGCCGATCTGGCCGTCGGAGAGCAGGACTTCAACTTCTACGGTCGGGTTGCCACGGGAATCGAGGATCTCGCGGGCGTGGATGGCATCGATAAGCGCCATGAATATGCTCCTTATGGGCGATAACTGGGAATCTGTTAGCTGGAAAACTAGCGGAAAGACTCGACGTCCTCGTCAGTGACTAGCGTAGTCGAGAGTGGCGGAGGTTACGGAAACCTATCCACCCCGGACGTCATGATGGCGTCGGCGGTGCTGCTGGCTGTCCTGGAACGGCGGACGGCGCCCGCGGAGGGCGCGCTCGGCGTCGAACCCCTGGCGCGGGCGGACGCCGACGACGGCGAGCAGCAGCTCCCCGAGTTCCGCTTCGGTGCCGGGGTCTCGACAGGCGTCGACCGGCGGTCCGGCCCGGTCGGCGCGTCGCGCAGCTCCGGCCCGCGTCGGCCCGGTCCAGGAGCTTCTGGGCCCGGGCCAGGGCCGGCAGGGCGTGCGGGATCCCGTCGAAGCGGATCCTGCCGTTCCGGCCTTTCGGCCCTCTTGACGGCGTCCCACTTCTGGACGATCTCCTCCACCGTGGCCGGGAAGGAGTCCTGCAGCGAGCCGTCGGGCCGGAACACATGCGGGTTGCGGCGGACCATCTTGGCAGTGAGGCCGCGGGCGACGTCGTCGAAGGTCGAAGGCGCCGCGCTCCTCGGCGAGCCGGGCGTGCAGCACCACCTGGAGCAGCACGTCGCCCAGCTCGGCCTGGAGTTCGGCGTCGTCCGCCGCCGGTCTCGATGGTTTCGGCCACCTCATAGGCCTCCTCGAGGAGGTACTCCACGAGGGACTCATGGGTGAGGGCACCCATCCAGGGGCAGTGCTCCCGGAGGGCGGCGATCACGCCGACCAGCGCGCCGGCACCGCGTGCGGAGCCTGCGTTAGCCAAGGTTGGCGTAGGCCTCGTTGATGTACTCCACCAGGGCTTCCTTCTCCTCCAGCGGCAGGAAGGCGGCCTCGGCGGCGTTGAGGGTCAGCTCCAGCAGGTCGTCGAGGTCGTAGTCGAAGGTCTCCACCAGCAGCTCGAACTCGTCGGTGAGGGTCACGCCGCTCATGAGCCGGTTGTCGGTGTTGATGGTGACGTTGAAGCCCAGCTGGTAGAGCATGTCCAGCGGGTGGCTTTCGATGCCCTCGCCGAAGCCGGCGATGGCGCCGGTCTGCAGGTTGGAGGAGGGGCAGATCTCCAGGGCGATGCCGCGGTCCCGGACCCAGCTGGACAGGTCGCCCAGGGTCACCATGCCGATGTTGTCGTCGTCGCCGTCGGCACCGTCGGTGTCGTCGTCGTCGCTCGAATTCCACCATGATGTCCTCGGCGATGCGGACGCCGTGGCCCAGGCGCAGGGCGCGGCCGTCGACCAGCGCGGACTGGATGCTCTCCAGCCCGGCGGCCTCGCCGGCGTGGACGGTGGCGGGGAAGTTGTGCTGGGCCAGGTAGGTGAAGGCGTCCTTGAAGCGGGACGGCAGGAAGCCGTCCTCGGCACCGGCGATGTCGAAGCCGACGGCGCCCTTGTTGCGGTGGCGGACGGCGAGTTCGGCGATCTCCTGGCCGCGGTCGGCGTGGCGCATGGCGGTGATCAGCTGGCCGACCTGGATTTCGCGGCCGGTCTCGGCGACGGCGTCGACGCCGGCTTCGAGGCCTTCCTGCACGGCCTCGACAGCCTCGTCCAGGGTCAGGCCCTTCTGGCAGGTGCTGTTCAGGCGCCCAGCGCACTTCGCCGTACACCACGCCGTCGTCCGCGAGGTCCTCGACGAATTCCTTGGCGACGCGGAACAGGCCTTCCTTGGTCTGCATCACGGCGACGGTGTGGTCGAAGGTCTCCAGGTAGCGGACCAGCGAACCGGAGTCGGCGGATTCGCGGAACCACTCCCCCAGCGCAACGGGGTCCGTGGAAGGCAGCGTGTGGCCGGCGGCCTCGGCCAGTTCGATGATGGTGGCCGGACGGAGACCGCCGTCCAGGTGGTCGTGGAGGGAAACCTTGGGCAGGCTCTTCAGGTCGAAATCGAGGGCAGGGGCAGCGTCAACAATAGGCTCAGTCACGCTTCCAACCTTAGGGTCGGCGGCCGAACAACGCCAGCGGCTACTTTGCGGCGGGATCGCCCTCCGCCGGCGGCTGAGGTGAGGACGGGGCCGGTCCCGGTGTGGGGAGGCAGGGTGCCTTCCGGACCGCCGTCGAGCCATTCATCGACAACTTCCGCGTCCTTCGCGGGCGAGGTGCTTGTGCCACCAGCGCAGGAGGTGGTCGATCACGATGCCCAGGACGATGGCGAACACCACGGCGATGCCGGCGCTCAGCAGCGGGTTGTGGTGCAGCCACGGGAAGGAGCTGGCCAGCAGGCCGATGCCGATGGAGTAGCCCACCCAGGTGAGGCAGGCGAAGGCGTCCAGGAGGAAGAACCGGCGGTGCGGGAAGCCGGTGGTGCCGGCCACGTAGTTGACCGCCACACGGCCCCACGGGATGTAGCGGGCGGTGAAGATCAGGACGGCGCCGCGCTTGTCCAGTTCGTAGCGTGCCCAGCCGAAGGCCTTCTGGACCTTGGGCCGGCGCATCCACTCCAGCGTTCCAGGCCGATCTTGCGGCCCAGCATGAAGGCCATGTTGTCGCCGGCGATGGCGCCGACGAGCGCCGTCGCGCCCAGGATCCAGAGATTGGGTTCGCCGCTGTGCCGGGAGAAGGCCGCCAGGGCCACAATGAGGGTCTCGCTGGGGACCACCATGGCGAAGCCGTCCACGAAGAAGAACACCAGCAGGACGGGGTAGATCCACCACTGGCCCGCTGCATGGAGCACGGCCTCATTAATAAACTCCACGCGGGTCTTGCTCCTAGACGAAAATGACGCAGCCAAAGTGACGGAAATCGCTCTTCAGTGTCCCATGGCCAGGACGTCGATTCGCTACGCCCTGGCCGCGGATAAATCTGCCACGCTAGCGGTCCGATGGTCGGCTCGTCCGCGGCTGATCTGCGGGCTGCCGTCAGCCCGGGCGAGCCGGACCGGCCTGTCCTCGGCCGTTCCCCGGGAAGCTTGCCGCGCAGCCGGTTGATGACCAGGTCCACGACGATGCCCAGGCCACCGCGCAGACGATGGCGATGATGGCGCCCAGCAGGTGGTTGTCCTCGAACCACTGCCCGAAGAAGAGCCCGATGCCCACCGAGTAGCGCGGCCCACAGGGTGGCGGACAGCACTGTCAGGCCGACGAAGCGGAGCCGCGGAGTAGTGGGTCGCGCCGGCGGTGAGGTTGACGGCCACCCGGCCGATGGGGACGAACCGCGCCACGAGGATCAGCGATGCGGGCCGCTTCCGCAGTTCGCGTCCGGCCCAGCGGAAGGCGCTCTGCATGCGCGGGCCGCGCATCCAGCGCCAGCGCCGGGTACCCACCCTGCGGCCGATCAGGTAGGCGATGTTGTCGCCGGTGAACGCCCCCAGGCCGGCCACGAGCATCAGGAGCCAGGGGTTGGGGACATCCGCGGTGGCGGCCACTGCGGCCAGGCCCACCACCACGGATTCGCTGGGGATCGGCGGGAAGAAGCCGTCAATCACGCAGCAGGCCAGGACAAGGACCAGCACCCAGGGCTGCCCGGCGGCGGCGAGGATGAAGTCGTTGATGGCCTGCATGGTTCCTATGCTATTCGGTCGATGATGAGCTGCTGCGCCGGGCGGGCACCCTCCGGGGCGATCACCACGGCGTGTTCCAGCGCTTCCTTGGCGCGGGCGAACTTCTCCGGGGTGTCCGTCAGCAGCGTCATCAGCGGCTCGCCGGC
Organism: uncultured Actinomycetota bacterium; assembly: GCA_963807805.1. GTDB lineage: Bacteria > Actinomycetota > Actinomycetes > Actinomycetales > Micrococcaceae > Arthrobacter. The sequence goes on from CAWECX010000008.1 coordinate 358,217, forward strand.
CCGGACCATGGCGCCGGGCTTGGCGTGCATCCGCACTCCTGCGCCGGCCTGGACCTGGTCCTCCTTGCGGGCCCGGCCGGCACCCAGGCGCCAGGCGGCGACGCCGACGGCCAGGGCATCGAGCTCCACCAGCACCCCGTCGGCCGGTGCGTAGATGACCTCGGATTCCCTGGCCACGGGAAGCTTGGCCCGCGGATCGCCGCCCTGCGCCTCGATCATCCGGTTCCAGACGTCCATGGCCCGGCCGTCCTGCAGGGCGGCCCGCGGATCGGCGTCGCGGACGCCGGCGCAGGCCAGCATCTCCTCGGCCAGCCGGACGGTCAGTTCGACGACGTCTTCCGGGCCGCCGCCGGCCAGGACCTCCACGGATTCCTCCACCTCGATCGCGTTGCCCGCGGTCAGGCCCAGCGGCGTGTTCATGTTGGTCAGCAGCGCCACCGTGTTCACGCCGGCGTCCTTGCCCAGGGCCACCATGGTCTCGGCCAGTTCCCGGGCGCGGGCCTCGTCCTTCATGAAGGCGCCGCTGCCCACCTTGACGTCGAGCACCAGCGAGCCGGTGCCCTCGGCGATCTTCTTGCTCATGATCGAGGAGGCGATCAGCGGGATGGCCTCCACCGTGCCGGTGACATCCCGCAGCGCGTAGAGCTTCTTGTCCGCCGGGGCCAGTCCGGCGCCGGCGGCGCAGATCACGGCGCCGACGTCCTGGAGCTGGGCCAGCATCTCCTCGTTGCTCAGGGCCGCCCGCCAGCCCGGGATGGACTCGAGCTTGTCCAGGGTGCCGCCGGTGTGGCCCAGGCCGCGGCCGGAGAGCTGCGGCACGGCAACGCCGAAGACCGCCACCAGCGGCGCCAGCGGCAGGGTGATCTTGTCCCCCACCCCGCCGGTGGAGTGCTTGTCGGACGTGGCCTTCACGCCGCCGTCGGGACGCCGCAGGCTGGAGAAGTCCATCCGCTCGCCGGAGGCGATCATGGCCGCCGTCCAGCGGGAGATCTCGGCCCGGTCCATGCCGTTGAGCAGGATGGCCATGTTCAGGGCGGCCATCTGCTCGTCGGCGATGGCGCCGCGGGTGTAGGCGTCGATGGTCCAGTCGATCTGGTCCGGGCTGAGCACGCCCTTGTCCCGCTTGATGCGGATGATGTCGACGGCGTCGAACGCTTCGGTGTTGCTGGTGGTCTGTGTCACCGGGGTTCCTCCAGGTGTTGGGGGCCAAAGGCGTCGGGAAGGACCTGGTCCATGGTCTTGATTCCCTGGGTGGTCATGAGCTCCATGTCCGGAGCCCGGAATTCGTACAGCAGCTGCCGGCAGCGTCCGCAGGGCATGAGGACGTTGCCGGCCGCGTCCACGCAGTAGAAGGCGCGGAGCAGGCCGCCGCCGGTCATGTGCAGGTTGCCCACCAGGGCGCACTCGGCGCACAGCGTCAGTCCGTAGCTGGCGTTCTCGACGTTGCAGCCGCTGACGATCCGGCCGTCCGCGGTGAGGGCCGCTGCCCCCACCGCGAACTTCGAATACGGCGCGTAGGCGTTCTTCATGGCGGCGACCGCGGCGGCCTCGAGGGCCGCCCAGTCGACGTCGTTGCCGTCCACCGCCGTCAACCCTTGACGTACGGTATGCCGCTGGCGGCCGGCGGCCGGGACCGGCCCACGAGCCCGGCGACGGCGAGCACGGTCACCAGGTACGGCAGCATGGCCATGAACTGGCTCGGCACCGGGGTGCCGATGATGGTCACGATGCTCTGCAGGTTGTCGGCGAAGCCGAACAGCAGCGCGGCGAAGAACGCCCCGATCGGGTTCCAGCGGCCGAAGATCAGGGCGGCCAGGGCGATGAAGCCGCGGCCGCCGGAGATCTCCTTCGTGAAGCTGTCGATCGCCACGAGGGTGAAGAACGATCCGCCGATGCCGGCGACGGCGCCGCCGAGCGTGACGTTCCAGAAGCGGGTGGCGTTGACCTTGATGCCCAGGGTGTCGGCGGCCTGCGGGTGTTCGCCGACGGCGCGGACCCGCAGGCCCCACTTGGTCTTGAACAGCCCGACCCACACCACGATCACGGCGACGTACATCAGGTAGCCCACCACGGACTGCTTGAACAGGATGGGGCCGATGACCGGGATGCTGGACAGGACCGGGATCTCGATGATGGGCAGCCGGCCGGGCGAGTTGAACATGTGCCTTGTTCGCCTGCATCACGGTGCTGAACAGGAAGCCGGTGAGGCCGGAGACCAGGACGTTGAGCACCACGCCGACGATGATCTGGTTGACCACGTACTTGATGCTGAACACGGCCAGCACCATGGAGACGAGGGCGCCGGCCACGGCCGCCGCGAGCAGGCCCAGGTAGGGGTTGTCGGTCATGCTGGCGACGATCGCGGCGGTGAAGGCGCCGCCGAGGAGCTGGCCCTCGATGGCGATGTTGACGACGCCGGCGCGTTCGCACAGGACACCGGACAGGGAGCCGAAGACCAGCGGGACGGCGAGGGTCACGGACCCGGCGATGAGGCCGGCCAGCGAGATGCTGGGGGTCCGGGCGCCGCCGACCACCCAGATCAGGAAGGCGGCCACGAAGAGGACGGTGAACGTGACCGGCAGCCAGCGCGGGCGCGGGCCGGTCCTTGGTTTTCGAGGTAGACGGCGTAGCCGGCGAGGCCGAGCAGGATCACGGAGAGCACGATGCCGCCGAGGAAGGCGGGCACTTCGATGGCGGGCAGCTGGAAGAAGTCGCCGCCGGAGGAGATGCCGAACTTGGCGGTCTGGTTGGGGCCCATCAGGCCGAAGAAGATGAACGCGACGACGGCCAGGACCGCCAGCGTGACGGGCAGTCTTCCAGGTCACGGGCTTGGCGGACACGGCCGGCGGCTGTCGGTATCCGTTGCGGCGTGCTCCGGCTTGCCCTGTGTGCCCCGGCACGGGCGATGTTGCTGTTGTGCTCATGCTGCACCTCCGGTGGTTGCTGCCTTCTGGGTCTTGCCGGCGGTTGCGGCCTTCTTCTTGCGCGGGTTCAGTCCGAAGATCGCCCGGACCAGCGGCGGCGCCGCGATGAACAGCACGATCAGCGACTGGACCACCAGCACGATGTCGATCGGGGTGCCGGTCTGGATCTGCATCTGGACGGCGCCGGCGCGGAAGGCGCCGAACAGCAGGCCGGCGGCGAAGGTGCCCCACGGCGTCGAACGTCCCAGCAGCGCCACGGTGATGGCGTCAAAGCCGTAGGTGGCCGCGACGCCGTCGGTCAGGACCTTTTCGGTGCCCGCCACCTGCGCCACGCCGGACAGGCCGGCGAGGCCGCCGGCGATGGCCATCACCAGGATGGTGGCGCGGGAGACGTTGATGCCGGCGGTCAGCGCCGCCTTGGGGTTGGCGCCCACGGCGCGGAATTCGAAGCCGATCGTGGACCGGTTCAGCAGCCACCAGACCAAGCACGGTGGCCGCGATGGCCAGCAGGAAGCCAAGGTGCAGCCGGTACTGGCTGCCGAAGATCTGCGGGTACACGGCGGTCGGGTCCAGGATCGGGAGAAATCGGGGTTGGTCTCCCCCGGCCGCTGGAACAGCCGGGGTGTCCAGCAGGTACCGCAGGAAGTACAGCGCGATGTAGTTGAACATGATGGTCAGGATGACCTCATGGGCTCCGGTCCGGGCCTTGAGCACGCCCACCAGGCCGCCCCAGAGGGCACCGCCGACGATGCCGGCCACCAGGACCAGCAGCAGGTGCAGGCCCACCGGCAGGTGCAGCGCGAAGCCCACCCAGGCGGCCAGGATGCCGGCCATGATGATCTGGCCCTGGGCGCCGATGTTGAACAGGCCCGCGCGGAAGGCCAGGGCCACGCCGAGGCCGGCGGTGATCAGCGGGGTGGCGATGGTGAGGGTTTCCATCAGCGGTGCGAACTGCCCGGCCACGCCGCTGCCCCGGGGGTTGAAGACCGAGCCCTGGAAGAGGGCGACGTAGGAGCGGGTGGCGGCGTTCCAGACCGCGGCGAGGAAGTCGGTGGGCCGGGCGAAGAGGTAGCCGGCGGTGGCCGCCACCTGCTTGTCCGTGCTGGCGATGAGCAGGCCGCCGAGGATCAGGGCGAGCAGCACGGCCAGGACGGACACCATGCCGCTGCCGGTGAAGATCTTGCGGAGCACCGTATCGGGGCCGCCGGGGAGGGTGCCGCTCTGGGCCGAGACGGGGACGGCGGAGGGCTCGCATGGCGCCGCCGGCCGTGTCCAGGGCAACGACGGCGGCGGTGTCGTCGTCAGCGGGACCGGGCCTGTGTCGGGGGTTGTCGGCAGGCTGGTCGGCCGCGTGCTTGTTCGGTGGTGTTCTCAGACATGGTCGCCTCCTACGGCGCTGGCGGTGGAGGTCGTGCGCGGGTGCCCGTGGTACCGGGGGTCATCGGCTGGGCGGACCCGGCCGGCGGGCTCGCTGCGGCATCGGCGTGGGCGTCGTCGGCGGACAATCCCGGCCATCATCAGGCCCAGGACGTCGCGTCCGGTGCCGGCCGGGACGATGCCCACCAGTTTGCCCTTGTACAGCACGGCGATCCGGTCGGCGAGTTCCATCACCTCGTCCAGTTCGGTGGAGACGATCATCACCGGGGTGCCGTGGTCGCGTTCGGCCACGATGCGCTTGTGCAGGAACTCGATGGACCCGACGTCCACGCCGCGGGTGGGCTGGGAGGCGATGAAGAGCCGCAGCGGCCGGGAGAGCTCCCGGGCCATGACCACTTTCTGCTGGTTGCCGCCGGACAGCGTGCCGGCGGCCAGCGACCCGGACGGGGTGCGGACGTCGAACTCGTCGATCCGGGTCTTGGCGTTCTCCAGGACCTTGGCCGGGCTCATGCTGATGCCCTTGGCGAAGGGCGCCTGGTCGTAGCGGTCCAGGATCAGGTTTTCGGCGATCGAGAAGGTGCCGATCAGGCCGTCGACCGAGCGGTCTTCCGGGACGAAGCCGACGCCGGCGTTGAGGACGTCCTTGACGCTGCGGCCCAGGAGTTCCTCGCCGTCGAGCAGGATGGAGCCGTGGACGCGTTCCTGCAGGCCCAGGATGGCCTCGGTCAGTTCGGTCTGGCCGTTGCCCTGGACGCCGGCGACGGCGAGGATCTCGCCGCGGGCGATGTCGAAGCTGATGCCGTCCACCACGTGCTGGCCGCTGGGGGCGATCACGGTGAGGTCCTTGACCTGGAACGTCGTCTCCTGGGGCTTGGCCGGGGCCTTGTCCAGGGTCAGGTTCACGGCCCGGCCCACCATCATGGAGGCCAGTTCGGTGGTGGAGGCGCCGGGATCGGCGCGTGCCCACCACCTTGCCGCGCCGGATCACCGTGATGGTGTCCGAGACCGCCTTCACCTCGCGCAGCTTGTGCGAGATGAAGACGATCGAGGTGCCGTCGGCTCTTGAGCTGGCGCATGATGTCCAGCAGTTCGTCGGTGTCCTGCGGGGTCAGCACGGCGGTGGGCTCGTCAAGGATGAGGACCTTGGCGTCGCGGACCAGCGCCTTGATGATCTCCACCCGCTGCTGGACGCCCACGGGGAGGTCCTCCACCAGGGCATCGGGATCGACGTCGAAGCCGTACCGGTCCGAGATTTCCTTGATCTTGCGGCGGGTGTCGTCCAGGTTGAGGAAGCCGCCGGCCTTGGTGGCTTCGGCGCCCAGGGCCACGTTTTCGGCGACGGTGAACACCGGGACCAGCATAAAGTGCTGGTGCACCATGCCGATGCCGGCGGCCATGGCGTCGCCGGGGCCGCGGAAGGAGACGGGTTTGTCGTCGATGAGGATCTCGCCCTCGGTGGGCTCGTACAGCCCGTACAGCACATTCATCAGGGTGGACTTGCCGGCCCCGTTCTCGCCCAGCAGACAGTGGATCTGTCCGGGTTCAACCACCACGTCGATGTGATCGTTGGCGAGCAGGGAGCCGAAGCGTTTGGTGATCCCTCTGAGTTCAAGTTTCAAAACTCTGACCAATCTCGAAGCGTCCGGTCGGAATCGACCGGACGGGATATGGGGCTGCAGCACCAGCCTAGTGCCTGCAGCTGCGGTGAGCGGACTGCGCGGCATGCGGATGCCAACGAAAAGCGCCACCGCCCGGTGCGGTCGAAGACCAGCCGGGCCGTGGCGCTTAGCGTAGGGGAGTTAGGCCTTCGGGCTCGCTGCGGATTCAACCTTCAGCTTGCCGTCGACGATGTCCTTCTTGATCTGGTCCAGCTCGGACTTCAGCTCGGCCGGGACCTGCGGACTCGAGGTCGTGGAACGGTGCCAGCTGCACGCCGTCGTTCGCGAGGGTGCCGACGTACGGGGTGTTGCTGAACTTGCCGTCCTTGTCTTCCTTCACCACGGTCTCAACGGCCTCGCCCATCTGCTTCATGACCGAGGAGAGCATGATGTCCTTGTAGTCCGGTGCGGTGAGGAAGCCGTCGGAGTCAACCCAGATGAGCTTGACGTCCTTGCCGGCTGCCTTGGCTTCCTTCAGGGCCGCGCCGGCGCCCTTGCCCACCGGACCGGCGACGGGCATCACGATGTCCGCGCCCTGGTCCAGGAAGTTCTGGGTGAGCTGCTTGCCCTTGTCCTGCTTTTCGAAGTCGCCGGTGAAGCTGCCGTCCTGCGTTGGCCTTGTCCCAGCCAAGGACCTTGACGTCCTTGCCCTTCTTCTCGTTGTAGTACTTCACGCCGTCGGCGTAGCCGTCCATGAAGATGGTGACGGTGGGGATCTTGATGCCGCCGAAGGTGGCCACCGTTCCGGTCTTGGTGGTGCCGGCGGCGAGGTAGCCGGCCAGGAAGGCAGCCTGGGCGGTGTCGTAGATGATCGGCTTGACGTTGCTGATCGGGCGTCTCGTAGCCGAAGTCGATGATGGCGAAGTGGCTGTCCGGGTTGGCCGTGGCCTGGGCCTTGGTGGCGTCGCCGAGCAGGAAGCCGACCGTCACGGTCAGGTCGCAGCCGGCGGTGACCATGGCGCGCAGGTTCGGCTCGAAGTCGTTGTTGGTCTTGGACTCGACCTGGTTGACCTTGATGCCCAGGTCCGTCTCAGCCTTCTTCAGGCCCTCGTAGGAGGACTGGTTGAAGGACTGGTCGTCGAATCCGCCGGAGTCGGAGACGATGCAGCCGGTGTAGTCGCTGGCCGTCGGGCTGGCGGTGCTGCCGGCGTCGGGGCGGCGCCGCAGCCGGTCAGCAGGAGTGCGGCCGCACCGGCGGTGGCCACGCCGGCCATTGAACCGCGCTTGAAGGTGTGCACGCAGTGATGTTCTTCAAGTTTCCTCCAGGAAGAAGAGAGTAGGCGCTACGACGGGAGTTCAATGAGTGTCTGTTTGCGGGATTGCCGCTGAAATTCTGTTTTCACTGATGGATTCGCAGCACTGCGCCGAGGCGCACTGATGCAAGCCACTTTAGTGGCCTGCGACACGTCCGCGTAGCACAGTTGCACCGGGATTCCCGCAGATTGTTGAGAACTTGTTACCAAGCGGTAGCAGATAGCCGCCCGGCATCCGGCGGGGCTCACGTGCGGGCGAGGTGCGGGCGGGCTAGAGGCGGACCAGCATCTTGCCGGTGTTGGCGCCGTCGAGCAGGTCCATGAAGGCCTGCGGGGCGTTCTCCAGCCCGTCCACGATGGTCTCGTCGTAGCGGACGGTGCCGTCGGCGAGCCAGGCCGGACATCTTCTCGACGAACTCGGCCATGTGCTGCCAGTAGCCGCCCACCAGGAAGCCCCTGAGGGTCAGCTGCTTGCCGATGGCCAGCATGAGGTTCCGCGGCGCCGGCGTGGGCTCGGTGGAGTTGTACTGGGCGATGGCCCCGCACATGGCCACGCGGCCGCCGACATTGAGCGCGGACAGGGCCGCTTCGAGGTGCTCGCCGCCGACGTTGTCGAAGTAGACGTCGATCCCGCGGTCGCCGGCGGCCTCTGCGAGCTGTTCGCGGCACCGGGCCGTCGTGGTAGTTGAAGGCGGCGTCGAAGCCGAGCTCCAGGAGCCGTGCCACCTTCTCCGGCGAGCCCGCGCTGCCGATGACCCGGGAGGCGCCCATGGCCTTGGCGATCTGGCCCACCAGGGAGCCGACGGCACCGGCGGCGCCGGAGACGAAGACGGCGTCGCCGGCCTTGAACTCGGCCACCTTGAGCAGGCCGGCGTAGGCGGTCAGGCCGGTCATGCCCAGCGCGCCGAGGAACGCCGACGCCGGGGCCAGGTCGGTGCGCGCCGCGGCCGTGGTGGCGCCGGCGTCGAGCACGGCGTATTCACGCCAGCCGAGGGAATGCACCACGGCGTCGCCCACCTCGCGGTCCGTCGGACCGGGACGCGATGACCTCGCCGACGGCGCCGCCGTCGAGCGCTGCATCCAGCGCGAACGGCGCGGAGTAGGACTTGACGTCGTTCATCCGGCCGCGCATGTAGGGGTCCACGGAGATGAAGAGGTTGCGGACCAGGACCTGGCCGTCCTGCAGTTCCGGCAGGGCGGACTCGGCCAGGCGGAAGTTCTCCGGGACGGGGCGGCCGTGCGGGCCGGGATGCCAGCTGGATTTCGCGGGTGGTGGCGGGAAGGGTGGTTCGGTGTTGGCGCTCATGCGGCGACCTCCAGGATCTTGATGTCGACGGTGATGTTGCCGCGGGTGGCGTTGGAGTAGGGGCAGACCTGGTGGGCCTTGGCCACGAGGGCCTCCGCCGTGTCGCGGTCCAGGGCGGGCAGGGCGATCTCGAGTTCGGCGGCGAGGCCGTAGCCGGCGCCGTCGGCGAGCGGCGCCGAGGTGGATCTTGGCGGCGACGGCGGAGTCCGTCAGGTCGGCCGTTCCTTGCGGCCCACCAGGCGCAGGGCGGAGTGGAAGCAGGCGGCGTAGCCGGCGGCGAAGAGCTGCTCGGGGTTGGTGCCTTCGCCGCTGCCGCCGAGTTCCACCGGGCTGGCCAGGGTCGACCTCGAGCTTGCCGTCCTTGGTGCGGGCGGTGCCGTCGCGGCCTTCGCCGGAGGCCAGGGCCTCGGCGGTGTAGAGGGTCTTCATGGGGTTCCGTCTGTTGGGAAATTGATTGCCGGTGGCAATACGCCGGAAGCTGCGCGTCGCGATTCGACGCGGGGCGCGTCAGCGGGCGCGCGTGCAGGGCGGCGGTGAGCCGGCCCAGGGTGTCGCGGAGCTGGTCGAGTTCGGCGGCCGAGAGCCCGGCGGCGTCGGCCAGCCGCTGCGGGATGCGCGGTGGCCTTGGCGCTGAGCGCAGTGCCGGCGTCGGTCAGGAAGACCTCCACCCGGCGCTCGTCCTCGCCGGACCGGCGCCGTTCCACGAGGCCCAGCGCCTCGAGCCGCTTGAGCAGCGGGGAGAGCGTGCCGGAGTCGAGGCCCAGCTCCTCCCCCAGTTCCCGGACGCTGCGCGGCTCGGTCTTCCCAGAGCACCAGCATGACGAGGTACTGCGGGTAGGTCAGGCCGAGCTCGTCGAGCATGGGCCGGTAGACCGCCGTGGCGGCCCGCGAGGCCGAGTACAGGGCGAAGCACACCTGCCGGTCGAGGCGGGGGGCGTTCGGAGTCATCGGCACATAAAACGATAGCGCACAATTCAATTGTGCACAACTTAAATGGCCGCAAGCTCCGCGAACGGTGAGAGTTCGCGCCGCACGTCCGTAGGACGGGCGCGACAGTCCGCGCGCTCAGGGCGGGGAGCTCAGTGCCGTCGGCTGGGTCAGAGGTCGCGGATGGTGCGCAGCGCCGCGGCGGTGAGGACCTGGATGCCGTAGGCCCAGCGCACGCTCGTCCAGGATGTAGTCGCCGCGGTGCAGGTCGTATTCTTCGCCGCCGGGGGTCTTGGTGCCGAGGCGCATCATGGCGCCGGGGAGTTCCGCGAGGAACCAGGCGAAGTCCTCGCCGCCCATGGACTGCGGGGTCAGGACCACGGCGCCCTCGCCGATCTCGGCGCGGGCCGCGGCTTCGATGAGGGCGGTCTCGTGTTCGGAGTTCACCACCGGCGGCACGCCGCGGGTGTGCTCCAGGTGGACGTCGACGCCGTAGGGTGCGGCGACCTGGTGGACCACCTCGTCGAGGAGTTCGCCGGCGCTGTGCCAGGCGTCGCGGTCCAGGCAGCGCATGGTGCCGGCCATGTAGCCGCTGCCGGGAATGGCGTTGGGTGCCGAGCCGGCGGAGATCTGGCCCCAGACCACGGAGACGCCGCTGCGGACATCAACGCGGCGGGACAGCACGGCCGGGAACGTTGACCGCGATCTGGGCCAGGGCGAAGACGAGGTCTTCGGTCAGGTGCGGGCGGGAGGTGTGGCCGCCGCGGCCGGTCAGTTCGATCTTGATGGTGTCCGAGGCCGAGGTGATGGCGCCGATCCGGGTGCCGATCTTGCCGACGTCGATCCGCGGGTCGCAGTGCAGCGCCAGGATGCGGGGAACGCCCTCCAGGACGCCCTGCTCGATGCAGGCGTGCGCGCCGCCGGGCATGGTTTCCTCGGCGGGCTGGAAGATGATCCGGACGGTGCCGCCCAGCGGGCGACTTCCTCGTGCATGCGCTGCAGGACCAGGGCAATGCCGAGCATGGTGGTGGTGTGGACGTCGTGGCCGCAGGCGTGGGTGACGCCGTGGTTCTTCGAGGCGAACGGCAGGCCGGTTTCCTCGATGATGGGCAGGGCGTCGATGTCGCCGCGCAGGGCGGTGGCGATCGGGCCCTCGCCGACGTCCACGGTGAGGCCGGTGCCCTCGAGGCGCCGGGGCTTGAGGCCGGCGGCCTCGAGCCGCTCGGCGAGCTTGTCCGTGGTGCGGAATTCCTTGAAGGAGAGCTCCGGGTGCGCGTGCAGGTCCCGGCGGAAGTCGATCAGTTCCGGCAGGAGCGGCTCCAGCCACGGCCCCACCAAGGCGGTGGGCTCAGCTTCAGTAGTGTAGTTGCGCACGGATTAACTCTAGCGAGCGTCCACCGAATAGCGGCATCACCAGTCGGCGCGTTACGGTTTGTGCACCTGGCTGCGGGACCGGGCCTTCAGGGACGGCGGCGCCTACAGGACGTCGGTGTCGCCGCTGGCCTTGAGGGCGTCCACGGCCTGCTTCACCCGCTGGGAGTGCTCCTTGGTGGTCACCAGCAGGGCGTCCGGGGTGTCCACGATGACCACGTCCTTGATCCCGATCAGGGCGATGACGCGCTTGGTGTCGGAGACCACCACGCCGCTCGCGTTCTCGGTGAAGACGCGGGCGCCCTCGCCGATGCACGGTGACGTCGTCGACTTCCTTGGCGCTGTTGAGCCGGCCCACCGAGGCGAAGTCCCCGACGTCGTCCCAGCCGGAAGGTGCCCGGCACGACGGCGACGTCGCCGGCGGCGGCGGCAGGTTCGGCCACGGCGTAGTCGATGGCGATCTTGGGCAGCGTGGGCCAGACGCGGGCCGTGACCTCGTCGCGCTCGCGGGGTGTCCCAGGCCCGGGCGATCTCCTGCAGCCCGGCGAACAGCTCGGGCTGGTTGGCTTCGAGGTGCTTGAGCATCAGCGCCACGGGAGCCACGAACATCCCGGCGTTCCAGACGTACTCGCCGCTGTCGACGTACTGCTGGGCAACTTCCTCGTCTGGCTTTTCCACGAACTCCACCACGGCCTGGGCGCTGGGCGCGCCCTCGACATGCCGAGGTTCTTGCCCGGCCCGGATGTAGCCGAAGCCGGTGGACGGGTGGGTGGGCTTGATGCCGATGGTGACGATCTTGCCGGCCGCGGCCGTGTGGATGGCCTCGCGGACGGCTTCCTGGAACAGGTCGTCCGGGCTGATCACCTGGTCCGCGGCGAAGGAACCCATGATGGTGTCCGGGTCGCGCTCGTGCAGGATGGCCGCGGCCAGGCCGATGGCGGCACCGGAGTCCTTGGGCTCGCTTTCGAGCACCAGGTCGGCGTCCTGGACCTCGGGCAGCTGGCGGCACACCGCATCGCGGTGGGCCGTGCCGGTGACCACCAGCACGCGCTTGCCCGCGAGCGGCTCGAGCCGGTCATAGGTGGCGCGCAGCAGCGTGCTGCCCGAACCGGTGAGGTCGTGAAGGAACTTGGGAGCTGCTGCCCGTGACAGGGGCCAGAGGCGGGTCCCCACTCCGCCTGCCGGAATCACCGCGATAAAGCGGTCCAGGGGTGAGTCCGGGCTTGTCACTTTGTCTGTACTCATCACGGCTACTTTAGCCGACCGGCCGCGGCTGCCCGCTTGACGGACCGCGCCGCGGGGCACGCCCGGCAGCAGGCGAGCCGTTGCAAGTGTGGCGTTCGTCTCAAAAAATCGCGAAAACCGCGCCAGTGCGGGTCACCAAGGAGTTCCTAAATTGAATAAGCTGTGAGCGAAGCCTAGATTTAGGCTTGAGCTACGAGTGCTCTCGCAGCAGGCGTTCCCCCCGCGTGGATCTCATGCCAGCGCCGCTGTGTTGCAGGGAGGTTTATTCAGTGCCGACAAAACCAGCTGGCACCTTGTACCGCGGCCGTGAAGGCATGTGGTCCTGGGTAGGACACCGCATTACCGGTGTAGTGATCTTTTTCTTCTTGTTGGTCCACGTGCTGGACACCTCATTGGTGCGTGTGTCCCCCGAGGCCTACACCGCCGTGATCGGTGCCTACAAGAACCCCCTGATGGCCCTGGGTGAAACGGGCCTTGTCGCAGCGATCGTGTTCCACGCCTTCAACGGCCTGCGGATCATCGCCGTCGACTTCTGGAAGAAGGGCGCCAAGTACCAGCGCCAGATGCTGTGGACGGTCCTGGCCCTCTGGGTCGTCGTCATGGTCGGCTTCTCCATCCGCCACCTTTCCCTCGCCCTTGGAGGTCACTAAGCCATGACTGCAACCGATTCAGAGCCCGCGCAGTGGAAAGAATCTCGCCCGCAGTACCGCCGCAACGGCGGCTCCAAGGGCAACTTCGAAATGCTCGCCTGGCTGTTCATGCGGCTCTCCGGCGTGGTCCTGGTGGTCCTGATCTTCGGCCACCTGTTCGTCAACCTCCTGGTGGGCGAGGGCATCCACGCCATCGACTTCGGCTTCGTGGCCGGCAAGTGGGCCGACCCGTTCTGGCAGTTCTGGGACCTGGCCATGCTGTGGCTGGCCATGCTGCACGGCACCAACGGCGTCCGCACCATCATCAACGACTACGCCGAGAAGGACTCCACGCGCCTCTGGCTGAAGATCGTCCTCTACGCGGCCACCACCGTCATCATCATCCTGGGCACCCTGGTGATCTTCACCTTCAACCCGTGCCCCGTGGGTGAACGGTGTTCCGCTGCCGGGCGGCTTCTGCCCCGCCTAGCGCCAGCTTCATCAACCGGTGCCCGCGGTGCTAGCCGCGGGCTGCGTTTTGCGGCGCAGGCTCCGCCTGCCCGTTGTTTTATAGCGAATTTTGAGAGAAAGAGCGTCTGGTATGCAGGTCCATAAGTACGACGTCGTCATCGTCGGTGCCGGTGGCGCTGGCATGCGCGCCGCGATCGAATCCGGTCAGCGCGCCCGAACAGCAGTACTGACCAAGCTCTACCCCACCCGCTCGCACACCGGTGCGGCGCAGGGTGGCATGTGTGCGGCCCTGGCCAATGTCGAGGAAGACAACTGGGAGTGGCACACGTTCGACACCATCAAGGGCGGCGACTACCTGGTTGACCAGGACGCCGCCGAGGTCATGGCCAAGGAAGCCATCGACGCCGTGCTGGACCTGGAAAAGATGGGCCTGCCGTTCAACCGCACGCCCGAGGGCCGGATCGACCAGCGCCGCTTCGGCGGCCACACCCGCGACCACGGCAAGGCCCCGGTCCGCCGCGCCTGCTACGCCGCGGACCGCACCGGCCACATGATCCTGCAGACGCTGTACCAGAACTGCGTCAAGCACAACGTCGAGTTCTACAACGAGTACTACGTCCTGGACCTGCTGACCGTCGAAGAGGACGCGGTCCGCGAGGACGGCACGCCGTACAAGCAGAAGCGTGTTGCCGGCGTCGTGTCCTACGACCTCGCCTCCGGCGAACTGCACGTCTTCCAGGCCAAGTCCGTGGTGTTCGCCTCCGGCGGCGCCGGCAAGGTCTTCAAGACCACCTCCAACGCCCACACCCTGACCGGTGACGGCATGGGCATCGCGTTCCGCCGCGGCATCCCCCTGGAGGACATGGAGTTCTTCCAGTTCCACCCGACAGGCCTCGCCGGCCTGGGCATCCTGCTCTCCGAGGCCGCCCGCGGCGAAGGCGCCATCCTGCGCAACTCCGAGGGTGAGCGCTTCATGGAGCGCTACGCCCCCACCATCAAGGACCTCGCCCCCCGCGACATCGTGGCCCGCTCCATGGCCAACGAAGTCCGCGAAGGCCGCGGCTGCGGCCCGAACAAGGACTACGTCCTCCTGGACCTGACCCACCTGGAGCCGGCGCACATCGACGCCAAGCTGCCGGACATCACCGAGTTCGCCCGCACCTACCTCGGTGTGGAGCCGTACACGGAGCCGGTTCCGGTGTTCCCGACGGCGCACTACGCCATGGGCGGCATCCCCACGAACATCACCACCGAGGTCCTGCAGGACAACGACACCGTGGTCCCGGGCCTCTACGCCGCCGGTGAGGTGGCCTGCGTTTCCGTCCACGGCTCCAACCGCCTGGGCACCAACTCGCTGCTGGACATCAACGTGTTCGGCAAGCGCGCCGGCATCGCCGCCGCCGAATACGCCAAGACCGCCGACTTCGTGGAGCTCCCGGCAGGACCCGGAGGCGTACACCATCGAACTGCTGGACATCGCCCGCAACGGCACCGGCGACGAGAAGGTGGCCGTGATCCGCAAGGAACTGCAGGACACCATGGACGCCAACATGCAGGTGTTCCGCACCGCTGACACGCTGAACCAGGTCCTGCGGGACATCGCGTCCTTCGAGGAGCGCTACAAGCACATCAGCGTCCAGGACAAGGGCAAGCGCTTCAACCTGGACCTGCTCGAGGCCGTGGAACTGGGCTTCCTGCTGGAGCTGGCCAAGGTCATGACCGTGGCGGCCCTGCACCGCGAGGAATCCCGCGGCGGACACTTCCGCGAGGACTTCCCGGACCGCGACGACGAAAAATTCATGAAGCACTCCATGGCGTACAAGGATGACCACGCCCCGGCCGACGGATCCGCAGAAGCAATTGCCGGCATCCGCCTTGCCACCAAACCGGTTGTCTTTACCCGCTACGAGCCGATGGTGAGGAAGTACTAAGATGTCCGCTGAACTTGCTGAGCCAGCCTCCAAGATCGAACTGCCCGCCCACGTCGGCGGCGGCGGGGAGATCCCGCACGTTCGACGTCACCCTGCGCGTGCGCCGCTACAACCCCGAGGTCTCCGAGGACGCCACCTGGGATGACTTCAAGGTCACCATGTACGGCACCGACCGCGTGCTGGACGCCCTGCACAAGGTCAAGTGGGAAATGGACGGCAGCGTCTCCTTCCGCCGCTCCTGCGCCCACGGCGTCTGCGGCTCCGATGCCATGCGCATCAACGGCCGCAACCGCCTCGCCTGCAAGACCCTCCTGAAGGACCTGGACACGTCCAAGCCCATCACGGTCGAGCCCATCAAGGGCCTGCCGGTGGAGAAGGACCTGATCGTGGACATGGAGCCGTTCTTCCAGTCCTTCCGCGAGGTCATGCCGTTCCTGATCAACAAGGGCCACGAGCCCACCAAGGAACGCCTGCAGTCCGCCGAGGACCGTGAGCGCTTCGACGACACCACCAAGTGCATCCTCTGCGCCGCGTGCACGTCCTCCTGCCCGGTGTTCTGGACCGACGGCCAGTACTTCGGCCCGGCCGCGATCGTCAACGCCCACCGCTTCATCTTCGATTCCCGTGATGACGCCGGCGACATGCGCCTGGAGATCCTCAACGACAAGGAAGGCGTGTGGCGCTGCCGCACCACCTTCAACTGCTCCGAAGCATGCCCCCGCGGCATCCAGGTGACCCAGGCCATCGCCGAGGTCAAGCAGGCCATCCTCTCCCGCAAGATCTAGATCCACCGGTTCACAAGCGACGACGACGGCGCCTCTCACCTTACAGGTGGTGGCGCCGTCGTTGTTTAACCCACAGACGCCACAACGAAAGGGGACACCATGTCCCGCTCCGAAAAAGTCAGCTTCGAAGGTTCCACCGGCGAACTGCTCTCCGGCATCATCGACGTGCCCGAGGGGCCGGTGAAGGGCTGGGGCGTGTTCTCGCACGGCTTCACCCTGGGCAAGGACAGCCCCTCGGCCTCGCGGATGTGCAAGGCCCTGGCGGACAACGGGATCGGCATGCTCCGCTTCGACAACCTGGGCCTGGGCGAATCGGCCGGGCTAGTGGTCCGAGGGGTCCTTCAGCCACAAGGTGGCGGACACCGTCAAGGCCGCCGAGTTCATGCGTGACCCAGGGCAAGGCCGATTTCCCTGCTGGTGGGCCACTCCTTCGGCGGTGCCGCCGTCCTGTCCGCCGCGCGGCAGATCCCGGAGCTCGACGCCGTCGCCACCGTGGGTGCCCCGTTCTCCCCCAAGCACGTGGCCCACGTCTTTGACGCCGCCCTGGACAGGATCCTCAGCGAAGGCAGCGCCGAAGTGGACCTGGGCGGGAAGCGCGTGGAGATCCGCCGGCACTTCGTGGAGGACCTGGAGAACGCGGACCTCACGGACTGCATCCGGCAGCTGCACAAGCCGCTGATGGTGCTGCACTCCCCCACGGACAACACCGTGGGCATCGAGAACGCCAGCACCATCTTCCAGACCGCCCGGCATCCGCGGAACTTCGTCTCCCTCGAGGGCAGCGACCACCTGCTGACGGGCAAGGGCCAGGCGGCGCGGGCCGCCAGGATTATTTCTGCCTGGGCCGACCAGTACCTCGACGCCGGACGCTGACCGCGGCCCCGTGACGGTCCGCTGTGCCGTTGCTCCACGGGCGTCTTCCCGGCTGGACCTGCCGGGAGCCCCAGCCGGCCTTCTCGTGCTCGGCAGGGCCGCTGCTTGAGGTCCTCCTCCCGGATGGCCGCCCACGCGGCCGACGACCAGGTAGACCTGGCTGACCAGGTTGAACCAGATCAGCAGCCCGATGATGATGGCGAAGGGCGCCAGGATGGGGTTCCTGCCCGCGCCGGCCAGCAGTTCGGTGCTGAAGACCTGCAGCGCTGTGGTGCCCACGGCGGCGAGGATGGTCCCTTCCAGCAGGGCGCGGCGGGAGAGCTTGAGCCCGCCGGCCAGCCGGAACATGATGACGGCGGTGACCCAGCTCAGCATCAGCGGCACGCCGATCTTGATGGCGGTGGTCAGCGGACCGGCCACGGCAGGGTCCAGCTGCAGGAAGTCCGTGACCCAGTCCGCGGCCGTGCCGAACACCAGGGACGCGCCGGCGCTGATCACCAGGGCCACGCCCAGGAGCAGCAGCGTGCCGGCGTCGCGCAGCTTGAGGATCACCGGGTTGATCTTCAGCGGCGGCAGTTCCATGACGCCGCGCAGGCCGTCCCGCAGAGCCGCGATCCAGCCCAGGGACGTGACCACGGTGACGACGGCGGCGATCACGGCCGTCCAGCCCAGGCCGTCCGGGTTCAGGAGGTCCTGGGGGTCCACCAGGCCCTGCGCCGCCGTCCACCTTCAGCAGGCCCGGAGCGCTCTGCGCCACGCTGCTGATGATGGTGTCCAGCAGGGCCGGCTGGCCGCGCAGCACCAGGCCGGCAACGGAGAACCCCGTGGCCAGCAGGCCGGTGATGGAGAAGAACATCCTGAACCCGATGCCGGCGCTCATCAGCGGGCCGTGCTGGAGGCTGTAGTGCTGCAAGGCGCGCATCGGGCGGAAAGCGTTCAGCCGGGCCAGCAGCCACTGGAACATGGCCAGCAGGCCTGCCACCGGGCCGCCGTCGGACCTGCTGGCCTTGCCCCACTCCATCCGTTTCTGGATGACGGCCAGCTTCAGCCGCGGCCCGGTCAGTGGGAAGCGGCGGCTCGTCCGGGTTGGCGGCGGCGTCCGCTGCTGCGTCCGCTGCCCCGGTGCCGGCGTCGTTGTCAGTTTCGGTCCCAAAGTCGAGCTCTTCCCGTAGCTGCCAGATGCCGTCGGCATCGTGCTCGTAAAGTCCCATGCTAACCACAGGGAAGGTGGCCCTGTAGTCCTTCGAGCACCGTTTCGGCCTCATCGAGGCTCTCCGGGGCAACATCGTGGGCAATGGTCACGTGCGGGTGGTAGGCGAACGGCAGCTCCCGCTGCAGCGGCCCGGTCTGCAGTTTCTCGTGCAGGTCAACGCAGGCTTCGAAACCGTCCTCGACTTTGATGAACACCACCGGGGACACCGGCCGGAAGGTGCCGGTCCCGGCGATGGTCACCATGAACGGGGCCTGGCTGCGGGCCACCTCGCGGACGTGGCGCGGGTGGCTTCCCAGTCATGCGTGGGGGTGGTGGTGACCAGCGTGATGTGGGCAGGGATCACGCCCGCCATGGGATCCCCGAAGGATGCACGCCAGCGCTGCAGTTCCTCGGCGATGGCAGGCGGGAACCCCAGAATGACGCCGACGCTCATTCCTTCGCTGACTGTGCTGGCGGCCGGCATTGCGCTAGCGGACTCCGGCCAGGCTCAGTGACGGCAGGAAACCCATCCGCTCGTAGACCTGGCTGAGGGTCACCGAGGCGATCTCCCGGGCGCGCTCGGCGCCATGGGCCAGCAGCCGGTCCAGCTCTGCGGGGTCCGCCATCAGCTCGTTGGTGCGGTTGCGCAGCGGCGTGATGAACTCCACCATGACCTCGGCCAGGTCCACCTTGAGGTGGCCGTACATCTTGCCCTGGTACTCGGCCTCCAGGTCTGCCACGGACTTGCCGGTCAGGGAGGAGTAGATGGTCAGCAGGTTGGAGACGCCCGGCTTGTCTTCGGCGTCGAAGCGGATCTCCGTCCCGGCGTCGGTCACGGCAGACTTGATGCGCTTGGCCGCGATCTTCGGGTCCTCCAGCAGCTGGATGGAGCCGTTGGGCGACTCCCCGGTCTTGGACATCTTGGCGGTGGGGTTCTGCAGGTCGTAGATCTTCGCGCTTTCCTTCAGGATGGTGGCCTCGGGCACGGTGAAGGTCTCGCCGAAGCGGGTGTTGAACCGCTGGGCCAGGTTCCGGGTCAGTTCCAGGTGCTGGCGCTGGTCCTCGCCCACCGGCACCAGGTCAGTCTGGTACAGGAGGATATCGGCGGCCATCAGGGTGGGGTAGGCGAAGAGGCCGAGCGTGGCGGCGTCCGCGCCGGCCTTCTGGGTCTTGTCCTTGAACTGCGTCATGCGGGAGGCCTCGCCGAAGCCGGTGATGCAGTTCAGCGCCCAGGCCAGCTGCGCATGCTCGGGGACATGGGACTGGACGAAGAAGATGCTCTTGTCCGGGTCGATGCCGGCGGCGATGTACTGGGCCGCCACCACGCGGGTGCGGTTGGCGAGCTCGGCCGGATCGAAGTCCACGGTGATGGCGTGCAGGTCCGGGATGAAGAACACGGCGTCGTAGTCGGCCTGCATGTCCACCCAGTTGCGGACCGCGCCGATGTAGTTGCCCAGGTGCAGGGAGTCGGCGGTGGGCTTGGCGCCGGAGAGGATGCGCTTGCGGCCGTGTGAGGTTGAGCTGGTCATTCGTAGGAACCTTAGGAGCTTAGAGCCGGTAGTCCACTACCAGCGGGGCATGGTCAGAGAAGCGGGTGTCCCACGAGGGCGCCCGGTCCACCACTGCGGAGAATGGCGCGGCAGCGAGGGCCGGGGTGGCCAGGTGGTAGTCGATGCGCCAGCCGGTGTCGTTGTCGAACGCCTGGCCGCGCTGGGACCACCAGGTGTAGGGGCCGTCGACGTCGCCGGCCAGGTCCGCGGTGGACGTCCTTCCAGCCGATGTCCTCGCCGAGGAAGCGGTCAAAGTAGGCGCGTTCCTCCGGCAGGAAGCCGGCCTTCTTGACGTTGCCCTTCCAGTTCCTGATGTCCAGTTCCGTGTGGCCCACGTTGAGGTCACCCACCACCAGGGCGTGGTCGCTGTGCTTGGTCAGCTCCGGCAGCCGGGTGCTCATGGCGTCCAGGAAGCGGTACTTGTCGTCCTGCTTGGGGGTGCCCGCTTCGCCGGAGTGCACGTAGGCGCTGGCCACGGTCAGCTGGACGGGGTTTCCGCCGGCGTCCGTGAGCCGGAAATCGGCTTCCACCCAGCGGCCGGCGGTGGCGAAGTAGTCATCGCCGATGCCGTTGCGGGTTTCCAGCGGTTCTTCGCGGGAGGCGATGGCGACGCCGGCGCGGCCTTTGGCCTCGGCTTCGGCGTGCAGGATGTGCCAGCCCTCGCCGAGCAGCTGCCGGACGATCGCGTCGGGTGCGCGGACTTCCTGGAGGCAAAGGATGTCCACCTCGCGCGGCTCCAGCCACTCCGCCATGCCGTTCTTGTAGGCAGCCCGGAGGCCGTTGACGTTGACTGATGCGATGCGAAGGTGGTCCTTCTTCAATGCCGAGCTCACCCGCTCCACTCTAGTCGATGATGGTTCCGCTGACCGGGTCGCCGCTGCCGCCGGAGGAGCGGATCATGTCCCGGGCGTTGGTGGCCGTGATCTCGATGGTTTCCAGGGCGCGGCGGATGGTGTCCTGGTCCGCGGCGTCCCCCTTGGCCCGCTCCTGCTCCACCACCCGGATCTGCACCTGCACGATCTTGAAGGAGTGGTCCAGCTTCAGGTCGCGGACCTCGTCCGCTTCGCTGCGCTCGTAGACCACCTGGGTGCCGCCGTGGTCGGCCGAGGACGACGACGGCGCGCGGCCGGCTGCCGTGTTGAAGGCATTCTGGGCTTCCGTCAGCTTGGCGCCGGCTTTCTTGGCGGCCTTCTGGATGCTGAAGACGACGAAGGCGGCGAGCGCGAGCCAGAAGGCGGCGATGACGGCCACAACCCAGCCCACGACGTCGTTCTGGTTCGCCGCGAAGATGACGGCAACAATGAAGGCGATGACAAAGACCATCATGTCCGGGGCCGCTGATCCGCAGCATGGAGAAGCCGCCCTTGGCCGGGTTGGACGCAGATTGAGGGTTGCCCAGAGATTCGCATGCCTCCATTGTCTCAAACGCCGGCAGTGCCCTCAGGCACCCTTCCACCCCCGGCGAACAGCACCGGCAGGTGCGCAATGTCTTTGACCCTCTGAACGCTGCTACTTGGTGGCTACTTCAGGAACAGCTTCCGCAGGCGGACGTGGTGAGCAGCATGCCCAGCGCCGATCATCACCAGGTAGTAGCCGATGTGGACCGCGGTGGCCGGGGTGAAGACTCCCACGCTGATCTGGCGCAGCAGCTCCACGCCGTGCCAGAGCGGCATGGCCTGGATGAGCCACTGGATGTACTGCGGGTAGACGCTCAGCGGGTAGAACGTGGCGCTGAACAGGAACATCGGCAGCAGGATGAAGTTGATCCAGTCCATCTGCTGGAAGGTCTTCAGGAAGCTGGTGATGCCCATGCCCATGCTGGCGAAGCCGAAGGCGATCAGCACGGAGGCCGGAATCATCAGGAGGGCCCACGGCGTGGTGATCAGCCCCATCAGGCCCATCACCGCCGTGAACCCGGTGGCGTACAGCAGTGCCGCGCAGGAGGGCCAGGAAGATCTCGCCGAGGGCCACGTCCAGCGGCCCCAGCGAGGTGTACAGCATGCCCTGGTACAGCTTGGCGAAGTTCATCTTGAAGAAGACGTTCCACGTGGAGTCGTACACGGCCCCGTTCATCGCGGACACGGCCAGCAGCGCCGGGGCAATGTAGGCCGCGTAGCTGATGTCGGTGCCGCCGGGCCCCTGCACCGCTCCCACGATGGCGCCCAGCCCCACGCCCATGGAGACCAGGAACAGGACCGGCTCGAAGAAGCCGGACAGCATGACCAGCCAGTTGGTGCTCCTGGTGGCCATCAGCCCGCGGGAGATCACTGCTCTGGCGTTGCGTGAATACAGCGGGCCGAACGTCCTGGTCCGCGCTGCCTGCATCGGTGCCACGCTGGGCTGCCATGGTCCGTGCGGAGATGCTCACTGTCCCATCCTCCGGACGAACTGGCGTTTGGTCAGGATCCAGCCGAGCGACCGCCAGGCCAACGAGGACGACGACATGCAGCGAGCGTCAGCAGCGGCGGTTCCTGGTAGCCGTAGCTGAGGACCCGCCCCAGTTCGGTGCCGTGCCAGATGGGCGAGATCCAGCCGATCCAGCGGACGGCCAGCGGCAGGGTGTCCAAGGGGAAGAAGGTTCCGGAGAACAGGAACAGCGGCATCACGATGAACCGCATCACCAGGGCGAACTGGCCTTTGTCGTCCTTGATCGAGGCGGAGTAGGCCATCAGCGGCAAACCGAAGGAGAGCCCCGCCAGGGTGGCCACCAGGATGCCTGCCCAGCCCCAGCCTGACGGCGAGGCGCCGAAGAGTCGCCACGGCCACGAAGTAGATGGCGGACTGGAGCAGCAGGCGCAGCGTCACCGCCATGATCTGCCCGGCCGCGATCTGCTGCGGGCGTCAGCGGCGAGGCGTGCGGGCCGTAGTAGATCCGGCGCCACTTGAAGCCGTCCATGACCGGGAAGGTGAATTCGTTGGCTGCGGTCATCACGCCGGCTGAGACCAGAGCGCAGGGGCGATGAAGGCCAGGTAGCTGACCCCGCCGAAGGCTGCCGCGGCCCCGGCGTCCACCAGCGTGGCCAGTCCCACCCCCATGGCGAACAGGTAGGCCACCGGCTGGCCCACGCTGTACATCAGGATGGACCAGCCGTAGCCCTTCATCACGCGGAGGACCTGCTCGGCATAGTAGAAGGCGCCCCAGCGGCGCGCCCTGGCGGCGGCGACTCCGGGAGTGGGCGCGGACGCCGTGCAGGGTCACGCCGGTCGTACCGGCGCAGCCGCGTGTCGGGCCGTCAGTCAACGAGGCTCCTGCCGGTCAGGCGGAGGAACACGTCCTCCAGCGAGGACCGGCGGACCAGCGAGGTCAGCGGCCGCAGACCGCGGTAAGCAGACCTGCTCAAGGGCGGCCTCGCCGTCGTCCGCGTAAATCAGCACCCGGTCCGGCAGCACCTCGAGGCGTTCGCCGATGCCGTCCAGCTCCGCCGCGATGGTGGCGTTCCGTTCGGAGCCGAAGCGCAGCTCCAGCACCTCCCGGGTGGAGTGCTCACGGATCAGCTGCGCCGGTGACCCCTCAGCCATGATCCTGCCCTTGTCCACCACGATGAGCCGGTCGCACAGCTGCTCCGCCTCGTCCATGTAGTGCGTGGTCAGGATCAGCGTGACGCCCTGTTCCTTGAGCCGGAACAGCCGGTCCCACAGGATGTGCCGTGCCTGCGGGTCAAGCCCCGTGGTGGGCTCGTCCAGGAGCAGGATGCGGGGTTCGTTGATCAGGGACCGGGCGATGGTCAGGCGCCGCTTCATGCCGCCGGACAGTGCGTCCACCTTGGATTTCGCCTTGTCGGTCAGCTGGGCGAATTCCAGCAGCTCATCGGCTTTCGGCTTCAGGTAGCTCATGGGCAGGCCGAAGTAGCGGCCGTAGACCAGCAGGTTGTCGCGGACCCGCAGTTCCTCGTCCAGGTTGTCCTGCTGCGGGACTACGCCCAGGTGCGCCCGCACTTCCGGGCCGTGGCGTGTCCGGGTCCAGGCCCATGATGTTCAGGGTGCCGGACGTGCGCTGGGTGACCCCGCCGATCATCTTCATGGTGGTGGATTTGCCGGCGCCGTTGGGCCCGAGCAGCCCGAAGGACTCCCCCGCGGGGACGCTGAAGGAAATACCGTCGACGGCGGCGACGTCGCCGTATGTCTTGGTCAGGTTTTCCGCCGCGATGACAGGCTGCTGGGCGCGACGGCGGGCTGCCGGAGGGTGCTGGAGGTCAGGATGGCTTCGTTGTGCACCCTCCGCAGACTAGTGGAGCGCGCCGGTGAATGTGGAAGGGCACTTGCGGGCCGGCACGCGGTCATCGCTGAGGTGTTTAACGGCCGACGGCGGCACCGCACCTTCCGCATGAAAGGTGCCGTGCCGCCGTCGGGCGTCAGCGTTTCTGCCGCTGGAGCTAGGCGGCTGCGCCGCCTGGCGTTCCGCGGCTTCGACCACGTTGGTCATCAGCAGCGCCACGGTCATGGGACCGACGCCGCCGGGGTTCGGCGAAATCCAGCCGGCTACCTCGGCAGCGGCGGGTTCGATGTCGCCGTGGACGCGGCTCTTGCCCGTCTCGGGATCGGTTTCACGGGTGACACCGACGTCGAGCAGGGCAGCGCCCGGCTTCACGTCCGCGGCCTTGACGATGTGCTTGACACCCGCCGCGCCCACAATGACGTCCGCCTGCCGCAGCAGCTCCGAAAGGTTCTCGGTGCCGGTATGCGTCAGCGTCACGGTGGCGTTGACGGCCCGCCGGGTGAGCAGCAGGCCGATCGAGCGGCCGATCGTGACGCCGCGGCCCACCACCACCACGTGCTTGCCGGCAAGGCTGTAGCCGTTGCGCTCCAGGAGCTCGATGACGCCGCGGGGCGTGCACGGCAGCGGTGAGGTGATCTCGCCGTTGACGTTGAGCACCAGGCGGCCAAGGTTGGTCGGGTGCAGGCCGTCGGCGTCCTTGGCGGGGTCGATCCGCTCCAGGATGGCGTCGGTGTCCAGGTGCTTGGGCAGCGGCAGCTGCACGATGTACCCGTGGCAGGCGGGGTCCGCATTGAGTTCGTCAATGAGGGCCTCAACCTGGGCCTGGGTGGCGTCCGCCGGAAGCTCGCGCTGGATCGAGTTCATCCCGATCTCCACGGACTGCTTGTGCTTCATGGACACGTACAGCTGCGAGGCAGGGTCGGCGCCCACGAGCACGGTGGCAATGCCGGGGGTGACGCCGCTGGGCCTTGAGGGCGGCGACACGCTCGGTCAGCTCGGACTTGATGGCGGCGGCGGCTGCCTTGCCGTCAAGGATCTTGGCGGTCTGGGTTGTTTCAGTCATCGATTACCACTGCTCGTGCTGCGGGTACAGCGGGAAGTCGGCGGCGAGCTTGTCCACGCGGGACTGCAGCGCCTCAACGTCGGTGGCGGAGCCGGCCTTCAGGGCGGTGGCGATGATCTCGGCGACCTCGGTGAACTCCGCGGCGCCGAAGCCGCGGGTGGCCAGGGCCGGGGTGCCGATGCGCAGGCCGGAGGTGACCATCGGCGGGCGGGGGTCGAACGGAACGGCGTTGCGGTTCACGGTGATGCCCACGGAGTGCAGGAGGTCTTCGGCCTGCTGGCCGTCCAGCTGCGAGTTGCGCAGGTCCACCAGGACCAGGTGCACGTCGGTGCCGCCGGTGAGGACGGAGACGCCGGCTTCGGCGACGTCGGCCTGGTTGAGGCGGTCGGCGATGATCTTGGCGCCTTCCAGGACGCGCTCCTGGCGTTCCTTGAATTCTGCGGTGCCGGCGATCTTGAAGGCCACGGCCTTGGCAGCGATGACGTGCATCAGCGGGCCGCCCTGCTGGCCCGGGAAAACGTTGGAGTTGATCTTCTTGGCCCACTCCTGCTTGGCCAGGATCACACCGGAGCGCGGACCGGCGAGGGTCTTGTGCACGGTGGAGGTGACGACGTCGGAGTGCGGCACCGGGCTCGGGTGCAGGCCGGCGGCAACCAGGCCGGCGAAGTGCGCCATGTCGGTCCAGAGCAGCGCGCCCACTTCATCGGCGATGGAGCGGAACGCCGCGAAGTCGAGGTGGCGCGGGTAGGCGGACCAGCCGGCGATGATGACCTGGGGCTTCTCGGCGATGGCCTGTTCGCGGAGCTTGTCCATGTCGACGCGGAAGGTGTCCTGCTCCACCTGGTAGGCGGCCACGTTGTACAGCTTGCCGGAGAAGTTCAGCTTCATGCCGTGCGTCAGGTGGCCGCCGTGAGCGAGGGAGAGGCCCAGGATCTTGTCGCCGGGGGTGATCATGGCGGACAGCGCGGCGGCGTTGGCCTGGGCACCGGAGTGGGGCTGGACGTTGGCGTATTCGGCGCCGAACAGGTCCTTGACGCGGTCGATGGCCAGCTGCTCGGCGATGTCCACGTATTCGCAGCCGCCGTAGTAGCGGCGGCCCGGGTAGCCCTCGGCGTACTTGTTGGTCAGGACGGAGCCCTGGGCTTCCATGACGGCGCGCGGGGCGAAGTTTTCGGAGGCGATCATTTCCAGGGTGCCGCGCTGGCGGCCAAGCTCCTGGTCGAGGACTGCGGCGATTTCGGGATCAAGCTCGGCCAGCGGCTGATTGCTGACGGCGGCTGTTGTGGTGGCGGTAGTAGTCACGAAGAACTCCTGGCTAGGGATACGGGCACTGCTAAGGTCAGGCTACCGGCTGGCGCTGCCCTCCGCCCCTTTGATGACAGGGCGCAGGAAAGCGCGGGGTCATGGCGCTGCTTCCCCTGCGGGTGTGCAGCCCCTTTCCGGCAAGACATGACCCTCGGCCCAGGCGTACGATCCGTGGTCTTCGTGATTGCCGCTCCCTGGTGGTTAGCCACCCAACGCCAGTTGCGACCCCCCAAGACTACCAAAAGCGACGGGCCCGCGCGGGTAGGCTGGTACGCGTGAGTGAAGAGCAGCTGAACCAAGCGTACGTAGTAACCCTGTCGTGCCCGGACCGCCCCGGAATCGTGCACGCCGTGGCCGGCGCCCTGCTGGTGGCGGGATGCAATATTACGGATTCCCAGCAGTACGGCAGCCCTGCCACCGGGAACTTCTTTATGCGTGTGGAGGTGACGACGTCGGCTGCCAAGTCCCGAGCTCAGCGCAGCCCTTGAGCCGGTGGCGGACGCATTCGGAATGCAGTGGAGCCTCAATGCGGTGGGCCAGAAGGTGCGGACCCTGCTGATGGCCAGCACGTCTGCACACTGCCTCAACGACATCCTCTTCCAGCAGCGCTCCGGGACCTTGCCCATCGAGATTCCGGCCATCGTCTCCAACCATCAGGACCTCGCCGGCCTGGCCGAGTTCTACGGGATCCCGTTCCATTACATCCCCGTCACCGCGGACACCAAGGCGCAGGCCGAGGACAAGCTGCGCGCCATCATGGCCGAGCACGATATCGAGCTGACCGTCCTGGCCCGCTACATGCAGATCATCTCCGATGACCTGTGCACGGAGCTCACCGGCAAGGCCATCAACATCCACCACTCCTTCCTGCCGTCCTTCAAGGGTGCCAGGCCCTACCACCAGGCCCATGCCCGCGGCGTTAAGCTGATCGGCGCCACCGCCCACTACGTGACCGCCGCACTGGACGAGGGCCCCATCATCGAGCAGGAGGTCATCCGGGTGGACCACGCCCGGACGCCCGAACAGTTTGTGCAGATGGGCCGGGACGTCGAAGGCCGCACCCTGGCCCAGGCAGTCCAGTGGCATGCCGAGCACCGCGTGCTGCTGGACGGCAACCGGACAGTCGTCTTCAACTGACGGGCCCGGTCTTGGACGGCGTGGCCGGTGACGCAACCCTGGAGTGTGGGAGCTTCATCGGGCTGCTCAAGGCAGAGGGCCGCCACAGCGTCCTGGAAGTCGGCCCGGGCCAGGCCCTGCACGGCCTGCAGTTTGTCAGGGCGGGCATCCACTACACCGGCGTTGACGCCTCCGAAGAGAACGTCCATGCGGCCCTGGCGTCAGGCCTCAGCGCCTCGGTGGCCGACATCCGCGACCTGCCGTTTCCGGCCGGCGCGTTCTCCGCGGTGTGGTGCGTGAACACGCTGCCGCACGTCACTGCCGGCGATCTTGACGCCGCCCTGCGGGAGGTGGCCCGGGTGGCGGAACCCGGCGCGCCCATCGCCGTCGGCCGGTGGTCCAGGAGCATCGACCAGCTGCGGGACGGAATGGTGCCCGGCGCTACGGCGTCGGAGGGTCCCGTGCTGGACGGTTCCTCGCTGGAAGCCCTCGGGCGGCACGGGAAGATCGGGGGGCTGCAGGTCGGGCCCGCGGGCACCGGCAACCGGCTCCTCATCCTGCGCACGCCCATACCCTCCGCCCCCAGCTAGGCGGCGCGGATGTCCTAGGCTTGGCCCATGGCTCCTCTTTACGATTTCGCGGGCAAGAGCCCGGCAGTCCACCAGTCCGCCTTTGTCGCCCCAACCGCCTCGGTCATCGGCAACGCCACCCTCGCCGAAAACGCGAGCGCGTTCTACGGCGTCTCGGTCCGGGCCGACACCGCCGCCATCACCGTGGGCGCCGGCAGCAACCTGCAGGACAACGTGGTGCTGCACGCGGACCCCGGCTTCCCCTGCACGCGTCGGCGCGGGCGTCAGCGTGGGGCACGCCGCCGTCGTCCACGGCTGCACTGTGGAGGACGACTGCCTGATCGGCATGGGCGCCACCGTCCTCAACGGCGCCGTGATCGGCACCGGCTCGCTGGTGGCTGCCGGCGCCGTGGTCCTGGAGGGCACCGTGGTGCCGCCCCGGTCCCTCGTGGCCGGCGTCCCCGCCAAGGTCCGGCGGGAACTCACCGACGAGGAGTTCGACGGCGTCAGGGACAACGCCGCCCGGTACGTGGAACTGGCCCGCGCCCACCGCGAGCTGCACTGCTAGATCCCGCACGCCCCGCTGACGCCCACCCCGGCGACTCGACCTCAGTCGAGGGCGATGGGGCCGATGGCGTCCAGGAGTTCGCCCGGACCGGGGTTCGCGGGCGCCGACGAACCGCCCAGGTGGTTCACCACGCCCCACACCGCGTTCAGGCCGGTGGTCACGGCGCCTTCGGCCCAGCCCGCGGTGAAGGAGACGTCGTCGCCGGCCAGGAAGATCCCGCGCTGGCTTTCGGGCAGCTTGTCCTGCTTGAAGTGCGTGAACAGGCGCTGCTGGTAGCGGTAATGCCCCGGCAGGTTCGCCTTGAAGGCGCCCATGAAGTTGGGGTCCGCCTCCCAGGAAACCGTGATGGGCTGGCCCACGATGTGGCTGGCGATGTCCACGCCGGGGTAGATCTGTTCCAGCGAGTGCAGCATCAGCTCCACGCGCTCGTCGGCGTCCAGCGCCAGCCATTTGAGCGCGTCATCGTTCCAGGTGTAGGACAGCAGGATCACGGCGGGCTTGTCCGGGCCGTCGTCCAGCAGGTAGGTGGCCCGGTTCAGCCGGTCCGTCAGGGTCATGGACAGCACCTCGCGGCCGGTTTCCGGATCGATGTCCTTCCAGAACGGCCGGTCCACCATCACGAACGTCTTGGAGGACTGCATGTAGTGCGAGCGCTCGATCGCGGTCCACAGCTCGGCCGGGAACAGCGCCTCCTCGGTGTGGATCCGCGTGGACAGCAGCCAGGACTGGCAGGTGGTCACCACGGCGGGGTAGCTCGCCTCGCGGCCCCAGCGCTCCCGGATCCGGAGGTCGCCGTCGGCGTCGCGGCTGATCCTGCCCACGGCCCCGCGGGGCGAGCCGGAGTGCAGGGACGCCAGGGACGTGCCGTCCGGCCAGTGGGCCATGCCCGACGGCGCGTGCTGCCACAGTGCCTCGGGCAGCCGCTGCGCTCCCCCGCTGATGAGCCGGTGCTGGTCATCGGCGTCGGTGTAGACCACGCGGAGGATTTCCAGGATGGAGTTGGGGAAGTCGGTGTCCCAGCCGCCGGTGCCGAAACCCACCTGGCCGAAGGCCTCGCGGTGCGCGAAGCCGGCGTCCTTGAAGGAGTCGCTGCCGGCGATGAAGCCGTAGAAGGTCTGCTCGTCCATCAGCGGCAGCAGTGCGTTCCACAGTTCCTTGATCCGGGCGGTGTCCCGCGCCCGGATGGCCTCCTGCATCTCAACGAACTTCGCGCCGTCGTTCACGGCCGCCTTCCAGGCGTCGGCCACCTCGCGGAAGAACGGCGGCAGGTCCGCGCGGTTCTCCGCGTAGTGCTTCTGGCCGGCGAGTTCGATCACCGTGCTGGAGGTGGCGGGCGCCAGCGGGTTGGGGAAATCCTGGGTGTCCAGCCCCAGCAGGTCCACGTAGTGGTAGAAGGCCTTGCCGGAGACGGGGAACCGCATGCCGCCGAGGTCGGCCACCACGCCCGGGCGCTGACGGGGAAGCTGGCGGTGCGCAGCCGGCCGCCGATCTGGTCCGCTTCGTAGACAACCGGCCGCAGGCCCAGCTTCATCAGCTCGTAGGCCGTGACCAGGCCGGAAAGCCCGGCCCCGACGACGGCCACTTCGGTGCCGTAGCAGCTCCGGCGGGACCGAGCCCAGGCCCGTCCGGGTGGGCCAGGTAGTGGTCGTAGCTGAACGGGAAGTCCGGGTTCAGCATGGTGATGGGGCCGCTGCCCGCCGGATGCCGGAGCGCTCCGGCGGGTGCTGGACGGGTCGGAGGCCGGGAGTTCGGTGGCGATGGTCATGAAAGTCTGCCTTCGTTGGTTCGGGGGTGGACGGAGCGCTGGAAGATGTCGGCGGCGGCTCAGCTCACGGTATTCCTCGTGGCTCAGCGCCGCCACCCTGGAGTTCCGGCGGCCGTAGCCGAAGTAGGCAGCCAGGCCCACCAGCATCCAGATTCCGAAGGTCACCCAGGTGTCGGCGCCGAGGTTGGCCATGAGGTAGGCGCACATGAGGGCGCCAAGGATCGGGGTCAGCGGGAAGAGCGGCACACGGAAGGTCCGCTCGAGCTCGGGCCGGGTGCGGCGCAGGTAGATGACGGCCACGTTGACCAGGGCGAAGGCGAACAGGGTGCCGATGCTGGTGGCGTCGGCCAGGGCGCCGAGCGGCACCAGCCCGGCGGTGAGGGCGACGGCGGTGCCCACCATGAGCGTGCCGGCAGCGGGGGTGCCGGTCCGGCGGGAGACGCGGCCGAAGATCTTCGGGATCAGGCCGTCGCGGGACATGGACAGCAGGATGCGGGTCTGGCCGTAGAGGACGGTCAGCACGATGCTGGCGATGGCCAGGACGGCGCCGACGGCGAAGACCAGGGCGATCCAGGGCTGCCCGGTGGTTTCCTCGAGGATCTTCACCAGCGCAGCTTCGGTGCCGTCGAACCAGCCCCACGGCCGGGCGCCGATGGCGGCCACGGCCACCAGGACGTAGATGGTGGTGACGATGAGCATGGAGAGCATGATGGCCCGGGGCAGGTCGCGCTTGGGGTTGCGGGCTTCCTCGCCGGCGGTGGAGGCGGCGTCAAAGCCGATGTAGGAGAAGAACACCCGGGACGCGGCCGCGGAGACGCCCGGCGGCGCCCATGGGCAGGAGCGGCTCGAAGTTGCCGGCGTTGAAGGCGGTGAAGGCCACGGCGCAGAAGAAGAGCAGGATGCCCACTTTGACCACCACGATGGCGGTGTTGATCCAGGCGCTTTCCTTGGCGCCGCGGACCAGCAGGACGGTGGCCAGGACCACGATGACCATGGCCGGAATGTTGACCAGGCCGCCGTCGCCCGGGGGCTGCGAGACGGCGTCGGGCAGGACCTGCCCGAATACTGCGAGGGTCTCGTTGACGTACTGGCCCGCACCCACGGCGACGGCGGCCACCGAGACGGCGTACTCCAGCACCAGGCACCAGCCGCAGATCCAGGCCATGCCCTCGCCCATGGTGGCGTAGGTGTAGGAGTAGCTGGAGCCGGCAACCGGGACCATGCCCGGCCATTTCCGCATAGGAGACGGCGGAGAGCAGCGCGGCGAAGCCCGGCGATGGCGAAGGAGATCCAGATGGCGGGCCCGGCCAGGGGCACGGATTCGCCCAGGATCACCAGGATGCCGGTGCCGAGGGTGGCGCCGACGCTGATCATGGTCAGCTGCAGCACGCCGAAGCTGCGGACCAGCCTGGGTCCGCCGTGGCCGGTTTCCGCTTCGCTGACCATCTGTCCGATCGGCTTGCGGCGCAGCAGCTGCGCGCCCAGCCCGGGACGGCCGGCGGCGCGGCCGGTGGCCGGTCCGGAGAGTGTTGGCACAGTCATCGTTGACGTCCGTTCGTGAGTAGTTGTCGGTTTCCCCCACCCAGCGTAGGGGTGTGAGCCGCATCTCAAGCGGGTGCAAAATGACCTATAGTCTTCAGCCATGAGACGTAATGCACCACATTGGAGCACATCAGAGACTACCGGCCCCGGATCCCGCCGTGCAGCCTGATCCGGCCGAGCACCTGGATGCCGTCACGCTGGGACGAGTTCCTGGCAGCACTTCCCGCCGGAGGTTACGGTGCTGCACGACGCCGGCAACGCCGCAGCGCCCGCTGCGCTGGGTGGAGCCCAGTGAGCTCGAGGATCCCACCCCGTACCTGCTGGACGGGGAGTTCGTCCTTACGGCGGGATTGCCCTTCCTGCGGACGAAGCCGGCACGAAGGAGCGGGCGGACGCGCGTACTGTCCGGCGGCTGGTCGGTGCCGGGGTTGCGCGCCCTCGGCTTCGGCCTGGAGCCGTACTTCGACGCCGTCCCGGACCACGTGGCTGCAGCCTGCCGGCGCGCACGGCCTGACGCTGGTGGAAGTCCCGGCACAGCGTCCCCTTCGCCGCGCTCGGACTGGAGTTCTCCCAGCTGCTGGAATCGGGCAACGCCCGGGTGTTCCGCCAGCTGGCCGAGACGAACCGGCACCTGATGCGGGCTGTGCTCTCGGCCCGCCCGGAGCACGAACTGCTGGCGGCCCTGACAGCGCGAGGTCCCGGTGTGGGCCGCGCTTTTCGGCGCCGACGGCCGGGTGCGTGCCGCGCGGCAGCGGCCGGGACGGACGGGACCATCCCGGCCCGCGCCGTCGAGCCTTCCAGCCTGCAGCCGCTGCTCAAGAGGCTTCTGGCCGGCAGCGGACCCCGGGTGGAAACCGACTCGTTGCCCACGGACGGGTCGGCGCTGCTGTTCGGCCACCCCCTGCGGAGCACCAAGGACGCCACCCTCGGTGCGCTGGTCCTGGGCACGGACAAACCGCTGACCCCCGCGCAGAACAGCGTGGTGTCCTCCGTGGTGGGGCTGCTGGAACTGCTGGTCCGCCAGCGGACCAGCGGCTCGCTGGCCCCCAGCCAGCTGGCCACGGCCCTGCTGCTGCACCCGGAGAGCCTGGCCGGCGGCAGCAACCCGGCAGCTGAACAGTCCTCCGGGACCTGCTGGCCCAAAGCGTTTCCGGAACCCGGTCCGCGGCCCCTCCGGGTGGTCCAGGGCGTCCGGGCGGATGCGATCCGCGCCGGCGTCGGCGGACGGGCCGGTCCGGGAGCTGCTGCAGTGGCGCAGGCTGTTCGACACGAAGATGGTGGAACTGACGGACTACGGCTTCGCCGCCGTCACCCGGCTGAAGGTGGACGACGCGCTGCTGCACGAGGTGGAGCGACCTGGGCTGGCGCCTGGTGGTGGGCGACCCCACCGAACTGGCCGGCCTTGCCGCCGCCTACCAGCGCGCGGCGTCGCTGCGCCCCCGCGTCCTGGCCAGCGGGCGAGAGCGTGCGGGTGGAGGAGCGTCACGTGGTCGGTCACCGGGCTGCTCGGCCGCGGTGCCGGCACCATGCTGGCCGGCCGGCTGCTGGCACCGGTGCTGGCGCTGGATCCTGACCGCCGCACTCCCAGCTCGGGGTCCTGAGGTCCTGGCTGGGCGAAAACGGGAACTGGGATGCCACAGCCAAGGTCCTCGGGCCTGCACCGGAACAGTGTGCGGCGCCAGATCAACGCACTGGCGGAGCTGCTGGCATGGACCTTGGCCAGGCCCAGGTGCGGGCCGAACTGTGGATTGCCCTGCAGTACGTGGACAGACGCCTGGCACGGGCCGGACGCTGCCGTCAGATGCCCCAGGAGCGGTAAACCTCCGGGCGGCGGTCCCGCGAGATAGGGCACCATGGTCGCGGGCTTTCGGCGGCGGCGGCCGGATCCACCTCGGCGTACAGGAGCTTCGGCGTCCGCGACCCGCCGCGGCCAGCAACGTACCGTCCGGCCCGGCAACGACGCTGCCGCCGAGGAACTCGCAGCCGTCCTCGGTCCCGGAGTGGTTGGCGTAGGCGATGGTCAGCTGGCTCTCCAGCGCGCGGGCCCGCAGCAATACCTGGGGAACGGCGTCGAAACCATGCGCCAGTGCGGTGGGCACCAGCAGCAGCTCCGCTCCGCCCGGGCGGCGGCCCTGGACGGTTTCCGGAAACTCCACGTCGTAGCAGATCACCATGGACGTCCGGAAGCCGTTGAAATCGACGACGGCGGGGGCCGCTTCCGCGGGGCTGAACGCCGCGCGTTCCTCATCGCCAAAGAGGTGCACCTTGGCGTAGTGGAGCAGCTCAGTCCCCGAAGCGTCCACCAGCGTGGAGGTGATGTGCCAGCTGCCCCCGGCTGTTATCCGACGGAAGGCTGAAGACCAGGGCGATCCCGTGCCGGCGCGCGATGCCGCGCAGTGCCTCCCTGATGGCGGGAAGCCTGGCGGGGTCCAGTTCGGCGCGGAGCCGCAGCGGGGCGTAGCCCACCGGGAACAGCTCCGGGGTGAGCAGCACTGCTGCGCCCGCAGCGGCGGCCGTCCGGGCGGCCGTGTCCACGGCGGCACAGTTGGCATCGACGTCGAGTACTTGGGCATTTGCCTGCATCAGGGCCAGCAGCACCGTTACCACCTCACATGATCGGGACACGTCGGGGAATCCGGGTCCGTGGTCCCAGCCTAGCCACAGCCGTGGGCCGGCGTGACGGGCCAATTGCACCGGCCACGGCGGCTGCGCGGACGGTTTGTCCCTCTTCCCGGGCCGGGTTCGCCAGACACATGTTGCGTTAACTTCTTGACTACAAGAGTCAAGATAGGGCAATCTTCTTTGCATGTCCGCAACACCGCGCTCGACGAGGAGCAAGCCCAAGAACCCCGGCTCGCAATCCGCCCTGCGCCAGCTGAACCAGCAGCGGATCATCGAGACCCTGATGGGCGGCCCCGCCACCCAGGCCGAGCTCGCCCGGCAGACCGGCCTCTCCACGGCCACGGTCTCCAACATCGTCAAGATCATGCAGGACTCCGGGCTGGCTTCCACCGAACCCATCACCAGCTCCGGCCGGCGGGCGTTGAACGTCAGGCTGAACAGCAACGGCGCCGTCGCCGTGGGAATCGACTTCGGCCGGCGGCACCTGCGGGTGGTCCTGGCCTCCCTGAGCTACCACGTCATCGCCGAGGAATCCGTCATGCTTCCCCTCGGGCCACCAGGCCGAGGAGGGCATCCAGGCTGCAGTGGTCCTGCTGGAGAAGCTCCTCCGGGACAGCGGCGTGGACCGCAGCGCAGTGGTGGGTGCCGGCGTCGGAATTCCCGGCCCGATCGACCGCCGGACCGGCACAGTGGCACAAGGCGCCATCCTGCCCGAATGGGTGGGGATCAACATCCTCCAGCACCTGGAGGAGACCCTGAAATTCCCCGTCTTCATTGACAACGACGCCAATCTCGGGGCGTGGTCGGAGGTGACGTGGGGGCCGCATACCGGCGTCAGCAACCTGATGTTCCTCAAGATCGGATCAGGCATCGGCGCGGGCCTGATCCTGAACGGCGCACCCTACTACGGCAACGTCGGAATCACCGGCGAAATCGGCCACGCCACCATCCACGAGCAGGGACTGGTCTGCCGCTGCGGCAACCGCGGCTGCCTGGAAACCATTGCGTCCACCACCACCATGATCGAGCTCCTCAGCCGCGGCGAGGACAGGCCGCTGACGCCTGCGGACATCGTCCGGAAGGCCCTGGCCAAGGACCCCGCCACCCTCCGCGTAGTGGACGATGCAGGACTCGCCGTGGGGCGCGCACTGGGCAACGTGGCCAACCTGATCAACCCCGAAGTGATCGTCGTGGGCGGCCCCCTGGCCGGCCTTGGCGACCTTCTGCTGGACCCCATCAGGCGGGGGCTGGTCCGCCATGCAGTGCCGGTCATCGGCGAGACCACCACCCTCACCATGTCCTCCCTCGGAGACCGGGCCGAGGCCCTCGGCGCAGCCGCCCTGGTGTTCCAGCACGCCGGGATGCGGGCTACGTAGACCGAATCGTTATCCGCCAATTGCGTTAAAGACTTGACGACAACGGCGGTGATCCAGTTTACTTTTCAATCCAGACGGCCCCGCGCTTTGCGGGGCGGACAAAGAAGTCATGCATTGGAGGCGTAAGGGCTAATGACGTCCCACACCACGCACACCGACCCGGTCATCCTGGAGATGCGCTCCATCACCAAGGAGTTTCCCGGCGTCAAAGCCCTCTCGGACGTCAGCCTCCGGGTGAGGGCCGGCGAAATCCACGCCATCTGCGGCGAGAACGGTGCCGGCAAGTCCACGCTGATGAAAGTGCTTTCCGGCGTGTACCCCTACGGCAGCTACGACGGCGACATCGTCTACCAGAACGAGGTGCAGCAGTTCCGGGACATCCGGGCCAGCGAGCACGCCGGCATCGTGATCATCCACCAGGAACTGGCGCTGATTCCCGAACTGTCCATCATGGAGAACATCTTCCTGGGCAACGAACCCACCAAGCGCGGGGTGATCAACTGGGCGGAGGCCAGGCTGCGGTCCACCGAACTGCTGGCCCGCGTAGGCCTTCGCGAGAATCCGGACACTCCCATCAAGGAAATCGGCGTCGGCAAACAGCAGCTGGTGGAAATTGCCAAGGCACTGAACAAGTCCGTCAAGATCCTGATCCTGGACGAGCCCACAGCAGCGCTGAACGAATCCGATTCCCAGCACCTGCTGGACCTGATCCTTGGCCTGAAGGGCAAGGGCATCACGTCGATCATCATTTCGCACAAGCTCAACGAGATCGAACAGATCGCCGATTCGATCACCATCATCCGTGACGGAAAGTCGATTGAGACACTGGATGTGAAGGCTGACGGCGTTGACGAGGACCGCATTATCAAGGGCATGGTGGGGCGCACCCTGGAATCCCGTTTCCCTGACCACACACCGAAAATCGGCGAGGTCTTCTTCGAGGTCAAGGACTGGACCGTGGGACACCCCGCCATCCAGGACCGACTGGTCTGCAAAGGACTCCAACTTCTTTGTGCGGCGCGGGGAGATCGTAGGATTCGCCGGGCTGATGGGCGCCGGACGCACCGAGCTGGCGAGGTCCGTCTTTGGCCGGTCCTACGGCCGGTTCATCAACGGCCACATCTACAAGGACGGCAAGGAAGTCACCCTCAAGTCCGTCCGGCAGGCTATCGACGCCGGGTTGGGGTACGTCACTGAGGACCGGAAATCCCTGGGGCTGAACCTCCTCGACGACATCAAGACCACCACGGTCTCAGCCAACCTGAGGA
This sequence comes from uncultured Actinomycetota bacterium, assembly GCA_963807805.1. Lineage (GTDB taxonomy): Bacteria > Actinomycetota > Actinomycetes > Actinomycetales > Micrococcaceae > Arthrobacter. Next base: position 395,119 of record CAWECX010000008.1, read on the forward strand.
AGATCAGCCACAACAGCGTGGTGGACACCAACGAGGAATTCAAGGTCGCCGAGCAATACCGGAAGTCGCTGCGGACCAAGACACCCTCCGTCGAAGAAGGTGTTGCCAAGCTCTCGGGTGGGAACCAGCAGAAGGTGGTCCTGGCCAAATGGATGTTCACGGATCCGGACCTCCTGATCCTGGACGAACCCACCCGTGGCATCGACGTCGGGGCCAAGTACGAGATCTACGGAATCATCCAGCAGCTCGCCAACCAGGGCAAAGGCGTTATGGTCATCTCCTCGGAACTGCCCGAACTGCTGGGCCTCTCGGACCGGATCTACACCATTTTTGAAGGCACCATCACCGGTGTCCTGAACAAAGAGGAAGCGAGCCAGGAAAGCCTGATGAAACTGATGACCTCTTCCCGCAAAGCCGCCTGACCCTCTGGAATCCTCCAGATCCTTCCAGATACAAGGACTGAAAACCATGAACGCGCTTAAGAAGCTTTTTGGCGGCAACACCCGCCAATTCGGCATGATCTTCGCCCTGGTCGCGCTGATCATCTTTTTCCAGATCACCACAGAGGGCCGCACGCTCACCCCGGGCAACGTCATCAACCTCTTCAACGGAAACTCCTACATCCTGATCCTGGCCATCGGCATGGTGCTCGTCATCATCGCCGGCCACATCGACCTCTCAGTAGGCTCGGTGGCTGCGTTCGTGGGGGTCACGGTCGCCCTGGCGATCCGCGACTGGGGCATCCCCTGGTACGCGGGCGTGCTTCTGGGCCTGCTGCTCGGTGCACTGATCGGAGCCTGGCAAGGGCTATGGACGGCATACGTGGGCATTCCCGCGTTCATCGTCACGCTGGCAGGCATGCTGCTGTTCCGCGGCTTCAACCAGTTTGTCGGCAAGTCCAACACCATCCCGGTGCCCGCTGACTTCCAGTACCTGGGCTCCGGCTACCTCCCCGAGGTCGGACCGGCCACCGGGTACAACAACCTGACGCTGCTGATCGGCCTCGCCGCCGTCGCCTTCGTGATCTTCAGCGAAATCCGCAGCCGCCGCACCGCCAAGGCCCTGGGCGCAGAGGTGCCGGAAACCTGGGTGGTCGTGCTGAAGCTCGTCCTCGTCTGCGGCGCAATCCTGTACGCCACGTACCTCTTCGCCACCGGCCGGCCGGGCACGTCCTTCCCCATCCCCGGCCTTATCCTCGCCGTCCTGGTCCTGATCTACGGCTTCATCTCCTCCAAGACCGTGGTGGGCCGCCACATCTACGCTGTGGGCGGCAACCGCCACGCGGCCGAACTTTCCGGCGTCCAGTCCAAGAAGGTCAACTTCCTGGTCATGATGAACATGTCCATCCTTGCCGGCCTCGCCGGCATGATCTTCGTGGGACGCTCCACAGCGTCGGGACCGTTCGACGGCGTGGGCTGGGAACTGGACGCCATCGCCGCTGTGTTCATCGGCGGCGCTGCCGTGACCGGCGGCGTGGGCACCGTGATCGGTTCCATCATCGGTGGCCTGGTCATGGCCGTCCTGAACAACGGCCTGCAGCTTCTCGGCGTCGGCGCCGACCTTACCCAGATCATCAAGGGCCTGGTCCTGCTGATCGCCGTCGCCTTCGACGTCTACAACAAGACGCAGGGCAAGAAGTCCATCATCGGCATGATGACCAAGAACTTCAGCCGCAACAGCGGCACCGGCCCGTCCAACCCCATACAGCCCGACGAGACCACCTCCACCAAGGAAGCGATCGCCAGGGAAGCCTGAGCGTCAAGACCTTTCAACTCACACCACATCACAGAAAGAGAACCAACAATGCGAATGATTGGTAAAGCAGGAAAGGCTGCAGCTGTTGCTGCTATTGCCGCACTGGCGCTGACAGCCTGCGGACGCGCCGAAACCGGAACGTCCGGCGGCTCCAGCGAGGGCGCTGGCGGCTTCGAGCAAAGCTCGTCCATCGGCGTCGCGCTTCCCCAAAAGACCAGTGAGAACTGGGTCCTGGCGGAGAAGCTTTTCAACGACGGGCTCTCCAGCGCCGGCTTCAAGCCGGACGTTCAGTTCGCCAACGGCGGCGTCTCCGAACAGCAGAACCAGATCAGTGCCATGATCACCAAGGGCGCAAAGGTCATCATCGTTGGAGCCATCGACGGCGCGCAGCTGGGCACCCAGCTGAAGCAGGCCAAGGACTCCGGCGCCACGATCATCGCCTACGACCGCCTGCTGCTGAACACCGAGAACGTGGACTACTACGTGGCCTACGACAACTTCAAGGTCGGCGAACTGCAGGGCCAGGCACTGCTGGACGGCATGAAGGCCAAGAAGCCTTCCGGTCCGTACAACATTGAGCTCTTCGCCGGTTCCCCGGATGACGCCAACGCAAAGGTGTTCTTCGATGGTGCCATGAGCGTCCTGAAGCCGAAGATCGACGACGGAACGCTCAAGGTCGTCTCCGGCCAGACCTCCTTCGAACAGGCCGTTACCCAGGGCTGGAAGGCTGAAAACGCCCAGCGCCGCGCAGACACGCTGCTCACCGGCAGCTACGGCACCGCTTCCCTGGATGGCGTCCTGTCCCCGAACGACACACTGGCCCGCGCGGTCCTCACGTCCGTCAAGGCTGCCGGCAAGCCGCTCCCGGTCATCACGGGCCAGGACTCCGAGGTGGAGTCGGTGAAGTCCATCATGGCGGGCGAGCAGTACTCCACCATCAACAAGGACACCCGCAAGCTCGTTGAGCACGCGATCGTCATGGTCAAGGACCTCCAGGCCGGCAAGACACCTGAGATCAACGACGACAAGTCCTACAACAACACGGTGAAGACCGTTCCGGCCTACCTCTTGGAGCCGGTGATCGTCACGGCCGCCAACGTCAAGACGGCCTACACCGACGATCCGGTACTCGGCCCGATCACCAAGTAACACCCGGCTGATTACAGGAAGTGCCCCGGCCCCCTTTATGGGAGCCGGGGCACTTCGCTGTCCCCGGCCGATCCTCTCTCACTCCCTGCAGGTTCCCGGCCGATCCTCTCGCACTCCCTGCAGGTTCTACCCGGACCTCTCGCATCTCCAAGGTCTTCCCGAAGGGTCTTTCTTCTGGCACGTCGGGCCGTGATCGCGGGAGGTGAGAGAGGGTGGCCCCAAAACCCGCGGAAGGTGAGAGAGGGTCGCCCCGGAACCCGCAGGAGGTGAGAGAGCGTCCGGGGCTGGATTCACAGCGCAAACATAGGTTTGCCGGGTCGGCCGCACAGGCTGGGACGCGAGTCTGGGATCCGCAGCCGGCCCGCCTCGGCCGGCACCAGATCCCTAGGAGTACAGTGAGCGTCCTTGCCCGGAGTGTAGGCAATGCCTTCAGAAACAAGGTCCGAACGGCTGCAGTTGTGGCAGTCCTGGCCGTGGCCATCGGCCTTGCGCTGGCCATGTTGGTGGCCAACCAGGCGGTCGGCGCCAAAGTCCAGGAGCTGAATGCCTCCGTGGGCACCGTCCTGACCGTCAACCCGGCGGGAGGCCAGGGCTTTGAAGGCGGCGGTGAACCCCTGACCTCCGACCAGGCAGCCACCGCGGCTGCCGTGACAAACGTCAGTTCCGTCGTCGGAACCAAAGCCCTCCGTCTCACCAACGCGACGGACGCTGCAGCCCAGGCCGCTACCGGCGCCCAAGGAGGCGGCCCCGGCGGAGGCTCGGGCGGACCCGGCGGACAGAACACCACCACGCTGACCACCAGCCTGACTGCCGCCGTCGACGCCGGGACGCTGGGCAACCGCAACCAGGCCAGCGGCACCACTGGATCCACCGGCACCACCAACGCCCAGCCGGCCCGCACCCTGCCTATCACCGCCACCGGCATCGGAGCCGAGATGGACAGCACCGGTAAGGCGCTGACCATCACCGAGGGCTCCGGGCTGGGCGACTACACGGCTGCGTCCGCCGGCGCCCTGCTCGGAACCACGCTGGCGGAGAAGAACAGCCTGTCGGTGGGATCGACCTTCACCATCAACGACCAGACGTTCACCGTCGCAGGCCTGTTCGACGCCGGAACGACTTTCGGCAACAACGCCCTTTACCTCACCCTGCCGGCAGCCCAGACCCTGGCGGAACTGCCCGGCGAGCTGTCCACCATGGTCGTCACCGTCAACAGCCTGGAGAACGTCGAAACCGCAAAGACAGCCTTGCAGGAAGCCCTCGGGACCGAAACTGCGGACGTAACCCAGGGCCAGAACCTCGAAACAGCCGTCAGCTCCCTCGGCAGCGTCAAGAACATCTCCTTCATCGCCTTCGTGGCGGCCCTCGGAACCGCGGGGCTCATCATTCTCCTGATCATGGTCATGCTGGTCCGCGAGCGCCGCCGGGAAATCGGCGTCCTGAAGGCGATCGGCGCTCCGAACCGCACTATCGGCCTGCAGTTCGTTCTTGAGGCCCTCGTTCTGGTGGCGATGGGCAGTGCGGTGGGCGCCGCGATCGCGTCCTTTGCCAGCGGCGGCATTGCATCGGCCCTCATCAGCACCAACACCACGACGACGACGACGGCCGCCACCACCGGGCGTGGCGCCATGGCCGGGGCGGCGGGGGGTGCCGGCATGCCGGGCGGCGGCGCGGGCTTCCCGGGCGGATCCGGTCTTCCTTCCGGCGGGCCGTTCGGCGGGGCCTCCCAGCTGCTGACCTCCGTCACTGCCAGCGCCTCCCCCGGCGTGATCGCGGCCGGCATCGCCGCCGTCTTCGGGGTGGCCATTATCGGCGCGCTCGTCCCGGCGCTCCTGACCGCCCGCATCCGCCCCATCGAAGTCCTGCGAGGAGAATAGCCATGATTGAAGTCAAGAACCTGGTCCGTACGTTCAACTCAGGTGACCGCACCATCAAGCCTGTCAACGACGTCAGCTTCATCCTCGAGCAGGGCACCCTGGCCTCCATCGTGGGCAAGAGCGGCAGCGGCAAGAGCACACTGTTGTCCCTCCTGGGTGCGCTGGACAAGCCCACCAGCGGAGACGTCGTCGTGAACGGCGTCAGCCTGGCGAGCATGCCGGACGGCAAGCTGACCCAGTACCGGCGCCGCGACATCGGGTTTGTGTTCCAGCAGTTCAACCTGATCCCCAACCTCTCGGCGCTGGACAACGTGATGCTGCCGATGGAATTTGCCGGGATGCGCAAGGCCGAGCGCCTCCAGCGTGCAAAGGACCTCCTGGAGCAGGTGCAGCTTGACCCCGAGAAGCACGTGCGGCGCATCAACAGGCTCTCCGGCGGCGAGCAGCAACGCGTGGCGATCGCCCGTGCGCTGGCCAATGAACCGAAGCTGATCCTGGCCGATGAGCCCACCGGCAACCTGGACGAGCAGACCGGTGACCACATCATCGAGCTCCTCAGCTCGCTCAGCCGTGACCACAACACCACCATCCTGGTGGTGACGCACGACCGGGCCCTGGCGAACAAGACGGACCGCCGGTTCAGGCTCCAGCAGGGCAAACTGACGGAGGAGCCGGCACGCACCCGGGCCGCCGCGGCTGTCTAGGACCGGGCGCCCAGCAGGCGGGTGAGGGAGGGCCCGGCCCCGGGACGCTCCCTCACCTTCCGCAGGCATCTCCCCCACGCTCCCTCACCTCAGTGAGAGGATGGTCACCATGACTGCTCCTATTGCCAAGCCATGGCTGTCCAGCCAGTCCGATCAGGATCCCCGCTCCGCTACGGGTACCACCTTGCGGTGGGGCGTGATCGCCACCGGCGGGATCGCCCGGTCGGTTTCCACGGATCTGGCCCTCCTGGCGGACGCTGAACTGTACGCTGTCAGTTCCCGCGGCCAGGAAACTGCCGAGGGCTTCGCCGAAGCCTACGGCTTCACAAAGGCCTACGGGGACGACGACGGCGTCCACGGCTTCGAGCGGCTCCTCGCCGATGACGCGGTGGACGTGGTCTACGTCGCCACTCCGCACGCCCAGCACCACCAGATCGTGCTCGCCGCCCTGAATGCGGGCAAACACGTCCTGTGCGAAAAGGCCTTCACCATCAACGCCCGCGAAGCCGCCCAGCTTATTGATGTTGCCCGCGAGAAGAACCTGTTCCTCATGGAGGCCGTCTGGAGCAGGTTCCTGCCCTCCATGCAGCGGGCCTTCGACATCGCCGCCTCGGGAGAGATCGGCGACGTCCACTGGGTCAGCGCCGATCTGGGATTTCCCGCGGCGTATTCCCCGACGTCCAGGCTGTGGGCCAGGAAGGACGGCGGCGGGGCGCTGCTGGACATCTCCGTGTACCCGCTGCTGTGGGCGTTGGGTACGCTCGGATTCCCCCAGACGGTCAGTGCCACCGGAGTGGTCAACGACGACGGCGTGGACGCCCAGAACGCCATGACCCTCGGCTACCACCATGGCGCGCAGGTCCAGCTGACGTCCTCGCTGCTGGCCCACGGGCCGCGGACGGCAACTGTCGCAGGGAGCCTGGGATACCTGCAAAGCGTCGGTTCAATCAACAATCCGAAGGAACTGCTGGTCTGCATCGGCCACGAGGAGCCGCGCCGCGAAACGTTTGACGCGGTAGGGCGGGGCTATACGTACGAGCTGCGCGAGGTCACGCGCTGCATCCAGCAAGGACTGACCGAGAGCCCCGTCATGCCGCTCGAAGACTCACTGAATACCATGCGCCTGTTCGACGGCGTCCGGGCACAGCTTGGGCGTCAGCTACCCGAATGATGCGCACTGACGGTTGTGAATCACAGACGCTTCTATGTCTGGCAAGCTGCTGAGAAACGGGTGCGGGCGCTGACCTACGTGTTTAGCCGGTGGGCGGGCGGCCCGAAGGAAGATCGTCGAAAAGCCTCCGGCCTGCCGGGGTCAGTCGGCCGTGAAGCTGTCCACAGCAGGACTACCGGTCAGCCCAACACGTCACCAAGCGAGGCTGCTCGTCGTTATAATTGATGGATAAACAGTGCCTCGACGCGCCGGGAGGAGCTTGTCATGGTGGCGGATTCGCCTAGCTCCATCAGGAACGACGTCGTCGGCGGACGCTACCGCTTGGGTGACGTCATTGGCCGGGGCGGCATGTCATCGGTCTACTGCGCCAGGGACGAGAACCTGGGCCGCGATGTGGCCCTGAAGCTCTTCGCACCACAGGCACCTGACGCCGACGAGCTCAAGCGGCAGGAAGCCGAAATACAGCTCCTGGCAACCCTGAATCATCCGAGCCTCGTGACGCTCTTTGATGCCGGGATCGACACCCGCATCCCCGATGAACCACGGCCTTTCCTGACCATGGAATTAGTGGATGGACAGGACCTGCGCAGCAGGATCAGGCATAGCCCCGTCCCCCTGGACGAGCTGGCCGTGATCGGGGCCGGCATCGCCGATGCCCTGGCCTACGTTCACGGTCTGGGCATCATCCACCGGGACATCAAGCCAGGAAACATCCTCCTGGTGCAGATCCGGCCAGGCGAACCGGTGCGGCCAAAGCTCACGGACTTCGGCATCGCCCGCATCGCTGATTCCACACGGCTGACCGCCACCGGCACCATGGTGGGCACCGCGGCCTACCTCAGCCCGGAGCAGGCAATGGGCTCTCCCCTGTCGCCGGCCACGGACATCTACTCGCTGGGGCTCGTACTCCTGGAATGCATCAAGCAAACCATGGAGTACCCCGGCAGCGCGGTCGAATCTGCTGTTGCCAGGTTGCACCGGGCTCCCGAAATACCGGCTGATGTCCCCCAGGAATGGGCTGACCTGATCCGTTCCATGACAGCCCTCGAGCCGCTGGAGCGTCCTGCTGCGGCGGACGTCGAAACGGTCCTGCGCCAGGCCCTCGTCTCACCAGCATCCGTCCCCGGCGAACTTGCACCCGAAACCACGCACGTCCTTCCGGCCATGCCGTTCCGGCCGCCGTCCATCGCCATCACCGATGAGTCCGAGCTGCCGTACCACCTGACCTCCGACGACCAGACCTCCGACGGGACGGATGCGTTCCCAGCGGGGTCACCATCCAGGGACAGGGAGCATGGCCTCGGGGAACGGCGCCGCCGCGGAAGCCGCCGCTTCTGGCTGGTGTTGATTCTGGGCGTCCTGGCCGTGGCGGCCGCCGCAGCGGCACTGACTGCCAGCCTCATGCCGCAGTCAACGCCCGACGTCGTGCCTTACCCCACAGTTACCGGACCCCTGGGTGACCATCTCAAAGAACTCCAGAAGAGTGTGGCCCCATGAACCGCAGCGGTACCCGCCTGCGGATGAGCGCCGTCCGGGGCACGGCAGCGGCCGGTGTCCTGGCGCTCGGCGTTCTTCTCGCCGGTTGCGGTCCTGCTGACACCGGCCTTCAGCGTGATGCCGCCCGGCCACTCCAGGAACGTGTTCTCAGCGTGAGCCAGGCTGCGGCAGGCAACGACCACGCGGCAGCGAAGGCAGCCCTTGAAACACTTGAAAACGACGTTGCTGCTGCCGCCGCAGACGGCCGGCTTTCTGAGGACAGGCGGAGAACCATCATGACCGCCGTGGCCGCCGTGCGCGCCGACCTGATGACGGCGATGGCTGCCGAAGAAGCCGCGGCCGCACAGGCTGCGAAAGATGCCGAAGCTGCTGCCGCCGCCCAACGGCAGGCCGAAGCTGAGGCTGCTGCCGCAGCGGCAGCCGCGGAGGCCGCCAAGGTGGCCCCCGCCCCGGTCGCCCCCGCTCCCGCGCCTGCGACCGGGAAGGGCAACGAAACCAAGGGCAAAGGCAAAGACGGCTGACGTGCCGGTACCGCGCTGACCCGCCATTGCTGCAGCGTTCCGATGCGAAAAGAGGCGGCGCCCCGGTTTCCCGGGCGCCGCCTCATCGTATTTGTAGTGCCGTTTCCCCAGACCGCCGAGCGGCCCGGAGGCGACTAGTTCAGGGTGGAAATGACCTTGTTCAGCGTGGCCGACGGGCGCATGACGGCTGAGGCCTTGGCCTCATCCGGGTGGTAGTAGCCCCCGATGTCCACCGGAGAGCCCTGCACCGCGGCCAGTTCGCCAACGATGGTCTCCTCGTTGGAGGACAGCTCGTTGGCAACGGCCGAGAACGAAGCGGCCAGCTCGGCGTCCTCGGTCTGCTTGGCCAGCTCCTCGGCCCAGTAACGGGCCAGGAAGTAGTGGCTTCCGCGGTTGTCCAGTTCGCCGGCGCGGCGGCTCGGGGACTTGTTTTCCAGCAGGAACGTTCCGGTGGCCTTGTCCAGGGTGTCAGCCAGGACCTGGGCGCGGGCGTTGTCCGTGGTGGTGGCCAGGTGCTCGAAGCTGACGGCCAGGGCAAGGAACTCGCCCAGGCTGTCCCAGCGCAGGTGGTTTTCCTTGAGCAGCTGCTGGACGTGCTTGGGGGCGGAACCGCCGGCGCCGGTCTCGAAGAGGCCGCCACCGTTCATCAGCGGAACAACGGAGAGCATCTTGGCGCTGGTGCCCAGTTCCAGGATGGGGAACAGGTCCGTGAGGTAGTCGCGGAGCACGTTGCCGGAGACGGAGATGGTGTCCTCACCCTTGCGGATGCGCTCCAGGGTGAAGGCGGTCGCCTTCACCGGGGACATGATTTCGATCTGCAGGCCCTCGGTGTCGTGCTCTTCGAGGTATTCGTTGACCTTGGCGATGAGGTTGGCGTCATGGGCGCGGGTCTCGTCCAGCCAGAACACGGCAGGGCGTCTTGGAGGCGCGGGCACGGGTGACGGCCAGCTTGACCCAGTCGCGGATGGGCGGCGTCCTTGGTCTGGCAGGCACGCCAGATGTCGCCGTCGGACACTTCGTGCTCGACCAGGACGTTGCCGGAACCGTCAACGATCTGGACCGTGCCGGCTTCCTGGATCTCGAAGGTCTTGTCGTGGCTGCCGTATTCCTCGGCAGCCTGTGCCATGAGGCCAACGTTCGGGACGGTGCCCATGGTGGTGGGATCGAAGGCGCCGTGGGCGCGGCAGTCGTCCAGGACAACCTGGTAGATGCCGGCGTAGGAGCTGTCCGGGAGGACGGCCAGGGTGTCGGCTTCCTTGCCGTCCGGGCCCCACATGTGGCCGGAGCTGCGGATCATGGCAGGCATGGAGGCGTCAACGATGACGTCGGTGGGGACGTTGAGGGTGGTGATGCCCTTGTCCGAGTCCACCATGGCCAAGCGCCGGGCCGTCTTCGAGGCCCTTCTTGATCAGTGCCTGGACGCCGTCGCGGACATCCTCCGGCAGGTCCTCGAGGCTGCTGAGGATGGCGGCGAGTCCGTTGTTGGGGCTGATGCCGGCGGCGGCAAGCTGCTTGCCGTAGGTGTCGAACAGTTCGGAGAAGTAGGCCTTGACCACGTGGCCGAAGATGATGGGGTCCGAGACCTTCATCATGGTGGCCTTCAGGTGTGCGGAGAAGAGCACGCCTTCTTCCTTGGCACGGGCCACCTGCGGCTTGAGGAACTCATCCAGGGCGGCGGCGCGCATGACGGTTCCGTCGATGACCTCGCCGGCCAGCACGGGGAAGGCCTTCTTCAGGACCTTGACCGAGCCGTCTTCGCGGACCAGCTGGATGGCGATGGTGCCGTCGGCGTCGATGACCACGGACTTCTCGTTCGAGCGGAAGTCGTCCGACGTCATGGTGGCAACGTTGGTCTTGGAGTCAGCGGACCAGGCACCCATGGAGTGCGGGTTCTGGCGGGCGTAGTTCTTGACGGACAGCGGCGCGCGGCGGTCGGAGTTGCCTTCGCGCAGGACCGGGTTCACTGCGGAGCCCTTGATCTTGTCGTAGCGTGAGCGGACGGCTGTTTCCTCGTCGGAGGAGGGGTTGTCCGGGTAGTCGGGCAGGTTGTAGCCCTGGCCCTGCAGCTCGGCGATGGCGGCCTTCAGCTGCGGAATGGAAGCGCTGATGTTGGGCAGCTTGATGATGTTGGCTTCCGGCGTCTTCGCCAGTTCACCCAGTTCAGCAAGGGCGTCACCGATCTGCTGCTCCGGGGTGAGGTAGTCACCGAACACGGAGATGATGCGGCCTGCGAGCGAAATGTCACGGGTCTCCACCTCCACACCTGCGGTCGAAGCAAACGCCTCGATGATCGGCAAGAACGAATAAGTAGCCAGCATCGGCGCTTCGTCGGTGTGGGTATAGATAATCTTGGACATGCGCGGGCGTCTCCCTGGAGGTCGGCTGATTTTTTCGAAATCCGGTCTATTTCACCATGTCTAACTTACCCGAGGACACGGCTTTGAACCCTACCCAAGCCGCAGCGGGCTGCTCCGTTACTGCCGGATTACAGCGTTGGAAAGCGCCCGACGGCGGCACCACCGCCGGCGGCAGGCCGCCGTCGCGCTTTACCGGTGGTAGGCGCCTGCCGGAGCAGGCTGCTCCGTCAGCGCCGCCTGTGGGGAACATCACTGGGCCAGACCTGGACATACTTCGGGTCCTGGCGGCGCAACTCCTCCGTTGCGGTGAAGGTATGCACGGGGTCAACGTCGCGGAGCTGGAATGCATCGGCCTGGGCGGCGAGGTCCGCCACGGCCCGTTCCGCGTCTGTTGGCGGTGTGGCGGCCGGCTGCCTAGCGAACTTTTAGCGGACTTCCGGAAGGCAAACATGACGGGGCCCCACATTCTCTAGGTGTCCGGAGCCCAGGCGGACAAGCTACTGGAATGCACCTAAATTATTCCGTCGCCGCAGGTCAGCGCCAGATACCGGACGGAACGCGGCTTTTCCTGCGGGATTTATGTGGCGGGGCTGCGGCTTTTCCAAGCCACTGCGGACCATACATGAGACGTCACTACTATTTACAAAGTTGTCATATCCGGATAAATTCGTCGGGTCACTCGGCGGGCTCGACTGGAGCCCTCCCCCACCCGTTTAGACAGGACAACCATGACACGCACCAGGTCTCTGGCCACCAGCTTCCTGAGCCTTTCCGCAGCCGCCCTGCTGGCACTCAGTGCCGCCGGCGGTGCAACGGCAGCACCCGCCGCCACAGAAGACGAAGCAGCCGGCGGTCACCAGCGCCACTGTGGACAGCACCGGCGCAGCCGACTACTGGACGGCGGACCGCATGCGCGACGCCATCCCCGGTGACGTCCTGGCCGGAAAAGCCCTGGAACGCGGCAACACCTCCTCTGCCGAGTCCAGTGGAAAAAGGCAAGCCCACCAAAGTCAAGGGCCACCAAGGGCAAGCCCACCATCGCCCAGAGCGAGAACCCCGTTGACCACATCGGCAAGGTCTTCTTCACCCTGGGCGGCGCCAACTACGTCTGCTCCGGCAACGCCGTCGACCTCGACGAACAAGAGCACCGTGGCCACAGCCGGGCCACTGCCTGAATGAAGGGCCAGGGGCTTTCGCCACCAACTTTATTTTTGTCCCCGCCTACCTGAACGGTGAAGCACCCTACGGCAAGTGGACCGCGAAGCGCCTGTACGCCCCCACCCAGTGGAGCGCCAGCGGTGACATGCAGTACGACACCGGATTCGCCGTCGTCGACCCCCTCGACGGCCAGTACCTCACGGATGTCGTCAATGAATCCGGCGTCGCGTTCAACGCAGGCGCGCGGGTTGACCTACAAGTCCTACGGATACCCGGCTGCCTCGCCCGTTCAACGGTGAGAGCCTCAAGAGCTGCTCCGGTGCCGCCTCCAATGATCCCAACAACCCGCAGTTCCTCACCCAGGGAATCCCGTGTGACATGACCGGCGGTTCCTCCGGCGGCCCATGGTTCATCGGCAGCAATGCCGACGGCGTGCAGAACTCGATCAACAGCTACGGCTACAACCGCTCAGCCGTGATGTACGGCCCGTACTGGGGCTCCGTGATCCAGCAGGCCTACACCAGTGCAGCCACGTCCTAAGGAACCCGCTGAAGAACCTTCCCCCGGCGAAGGATCAGTCAGCCGCAGCGAACCGGCCCAGTCGCAGGAGGAGATCCTTGAATACTGGACCGACGCGCGGCTGGCCGAAGCAAAGCCCCGGGAGCTTCGGTTCCCGGACGAACGGTCCGCGCCTCAAGCAGAGGGGCGCGGGCCCGCGGCTGGCTCTTCCTGCTGACCGTTAAAACCCGACGGCGCCTGTCCCTTTTCCGGGGACGGGCGCCGTCGGCGTTAACCGGGTAAACCCGGTGGGGATCAGTGGAAGAAGTGGCGGGCACCTGTGAAGTACATGGTGACCCCGGCCGCGTTGGCCGCGGCGATGACCTCTTCGTCCCGGACGGATCCGCCGGGCTGGACCACGGCGCGGACGCCGGCGTCGATCAGGATCTGCAGGCCGTCAGCGAACGGGAAGAACGCGTCGGACGCTGCCACGGCGCCGCGGGCGCGCGCAGGTGCGTCGCTGCCGCCGGCGTTGGAGGCGCCGCCCGCACCTTCGACGTCGGACTCCACCGAAACGCCCAGCGTGTTGGCGCGCTCGACGGCCAGCTTGCAGGAGTCCAGACGGTTGACCTGGCCCATGCCGATGCCCACGGCTGCGCCGTTGTTGGCGAGCAGGATGGCGTTGGACTTGGCAGCCCGGCACGCGGTCCAGGCGAATGCGAGGTCCGCGAGGGTCTTTTCGTCGGCGGCGTCACCGGCGGCGAGTGTCCAGTTGGCGGGGTTGTCGCCGTCGGCGTCCACCTTGTCCGTCATCTGGACCAGGACCCCACCGGAAACCTGGCGCATCTCCGCCGGGTAGCGGCCGTAGCCATCGGGGAGGGCGAGGAGGCGGATGTTCTTCTTCTTGGACAGGATTTCCACGGCTTCAGGCTCGAAGTCCGGCGCGATGACCACCTCAGTGAAGATACCGGCCACGGTGCGGGCCATGCCGGCGGTGACCGTGCGGTTGGCTGCAATCACACCGCCGAACGCAGAGACGGGGTCGCAGGCGTGGGCCTTGGCGTGGGCGTCCGCGATCGGGTCTTCAGCATCGGCTGAACCGACGGCCACGCCGCACGGGTTGGCGTGCTTGATGATGGCCACGGCGGGCTCGGCGAAGTCGAAGGCGGCACGGAGCGCAGCGTCAGCGTCCACGAAGTTGTTGTAGCTCATGGCCTTGCCGTGCAGCTGGTCCGCCTGGGCGATGCCGGCCGGAGCGGCCTTGTCCACGTACAGCGCGGCCTGCTGGTGCGGGTTTTCGCCGTAGCGGAGGACCTCGGAGCGCTCCAGCGCAAGGCCGGCGTAGGCGGGCCAGTCGATGACGCCGTCGCCGTCCTCATCCAGGAACTGGCTGGCGGTCCAGGTTGCCACGGCGTTGTCGTAGCTGGCAGTGTGCGCGAAAGCCTTGGCGGCCAGCCGGCGGCGGGTGTTGAGGTCGAAGCCACCGTGGGCTGCAGCGTCCACCACCGAGCCGTAGAAGCCGGGGTCGGTGACGATGGCGACGGCGGCGTGGTTCTTGGCGGCGGAACGCACCATGGCGGGGCCGCCGATGTCGATCTGCTCGACGACATCGTCCTGGGCGGCGCCGGACTTGACGGTCTCCACAAACGGGTAGAGGTTCACCACCACGAGGTCGAAAGTTTCGATCTCCATGCCGGCAAGGGTTTCCATGTGGGCCGGAACGCGGCGGTCAGCAAGGATGCCGCCGTGCACGCGGGGGTGGAGCGTTTTCACGCGGCCGTCCAGCATCTCCGGCGATCCGGTGACTTCCTCGACTTCCTGGACCGGAATGCCAGCCTCGGCGATCTTCTTGGCCGTTGAGCCGGTGGAGACGATCTTCACGCCCGCAGCGTGCAGGCCCCGTGCGAGCTCCTCCAGACCGGTCTTGTCGTAAACCGAGATGAGGGCCCGGCGGATGGGAACACGGTCAAGCTGCGTGAAGCTCACAAAAGTCTCCGTCTTATCTCGCGGACCAATGCCGCGGTTGGTGGGGATAGGGCCAGTTTATCGCGTCACGGAGTCTGCGCCGACGCCCTCCCGCGTTGCTGGGCCTGCTTTGCGTGGCTGAAGGACTCGGACCGGCGCAGAGCGGGCCCAGCAACGGCACCCTGCTACGACGCCGGACCCCGCCAGCCGCGTTCGGCCAGCGCACGGCGAAGCTTCCGCTCGGAGGCCGGCCACCCCTGTCCCAGCTGCAGCTTCGAGAAACGCAACACCGTCCAGCCGATTCCGCGCAGCCTGTCATCCCGTTCAATGTCCCGGCCCCATTGCAGGGCATCGGTGCGGTGGTGGTCTCCCTCGTACTCCAAGGCAATCCTGTACTTCCTGTACTGCAGATCCGGAGTGGACACGTAACAGCCGTACTCGTCCTGAATCGGCTGGGTGACGGCTGGTTCCGGGAGACCGGCGTCGATGATCCTCATCCTCAGCCGGGACTCCTGGGGCGAGTCGACACCGTGCCTGAGCAGTGGTAATACCTCCCGTGCCAGCCGGATGCCCTTGACCTTGGGCCGCCGGTTCACAACTTCCTGGATCGCTTCCACCGACGCCAACGGTGCCGTGCGGGCGAGCAGCGCATCGCCCGCAGCCACCAGGGCGTCCCGGCCCAGGATCCCCGCGAGGTCCACCCACGTCCACTCCGGCGAGGTGAGGGTATATCCGTTGACCGACCGGACGTCGCGTGCGAGGAGAGGAGCCCGGTGGCCGACCACGCCCCTTCTCTTGACCCGCCCGATTTCGGTGCGACGCGTTACGTGGATGTGTCCCAGTTCCACCGCGGCTGCTTCAACCGGCCACGGGAGCGGCAGCGGCCACAGCAGCGCCGACGTCACATGGCTGATGGCGCAGCGTTCCGTCACGCCGGTATGCAGCCGGGCCAGGAGCTCCAGATCCGGCTCGACGTCCTTGGCCAGGCGCAGTCCGCGGCTGGGGGTCAGCAGCCCCGTGCTTTGGAGCCGCCAACGGGGTACCCCGGCGGCGTAGGCATCGCTGACAAGGAAGCCCCTGGCCTCGATGTCCGCTGGCAACGGGGCGGCTTTCGACATAGGTCAATGCTGGCTTAGATGCGGGACGTCGAAAGGGTTATCCACAATTTAGGGGCCAATCGGACAGCTGACTTCCCCTGCACAGCACTTGCTGGGCCCGCTTTGCGTGGCTTGAGGACTCGTACCGGCGCAGAGCGGGCCCAGCAACGAAGTGTGCCTCTAAGATTTAGGCAGGAGGCCGAGATGAATACGTATACGACTGTGCCCAGCGGCGAACAGGTGGTGCAGGAACTGCCCTGGCGGTGGAAAGTCCAGGGACGGATCTTCCTCATCGGCGGCCTTGGTTTCATGTTCGATGCCTGGGATGTGACCCTGAACGGCATCCTGATTCCGCTGCTGTCCACGCACTGGGCCCTGGCTCCGGGCGAGGTGGCGTGGGTGGGGACGGCGAACCTGATCGGCATGGCCCTGGGCGCTTTTGTCTGGGGCACCATCGCGGACACCATCGGACGCAAGAAGGCCTTCACGGCGACGCTGCTGATCTTCTCCCTGTTCACCGTGCTGGGCGCCTTCTCCCCCGACTTCATCTGGTTCTGCGTGTTCCGGTTCATGGCCGGCTTCGGCCTGGGCGGCTGTATTCCGGTGGACTACGCCCTGGTGGGTGAGTTCACGCCGCGGAAGCAGCGCGGCAAGGTCCTCACTGCGATGGACGGCTGGTGGCCGGTGGGCGCCGCCCTTGCCGGGTTCGTCTCTGCCGGACTGGTGGCCGTCTTCGGCGACTGGCGCCTGACCATGCTGGTGATGGTGCTGCCTGCGCTGATGGTGTTCTGGGTCCGGCGCAGTGTGCCCGAATCCCCGCTGTTCCTGATCCGCAAGGGCCGCCGGGAGGAAGCCGCCAAGGTCATCGATGGCCTCGTGGCAGCGACGGGCGCCGAAGCGAGGGCGTACAGCCTGCCGGATGCGCAGGAGGTCCCGCGGCTTTCGGCCGGCAGCGCCTGGCACCAGCTGCGCCTCGTGTGGCAGTTCAACTGGAAGATCACGGCCACGGCCTGGGCTCTGTTCTTCAGCATCCTGCTGGTGTACTACCTGTCCCTGACCTGGATGCCGCGGATTCTCATCGGCGCCGGCTTCGCCGAATACAAGGCCTTTGTGACCACGGCGTCCATGGCCGCCGTCGGGCTGCTTGGCGTGATTGTGGCAGCGCTGCTGGTGGAGCGGGTGGGCCGCAAGTGGATCCTGGCGATCACCGGCCCGTTGTCGGCTTTGACGCTTGTCATTGTGGCGATCGTGGTGGACATCCCCACGGCTGCGGTGTTCTGGCTGCTGGTGTTCGGCTTTGTGGTGCAGGTGGCGATTCCGGTCCTCTACGCCTATGTATCGGAGCTGTATCCCACGGAACTGCGCGGCACCGGGTTCGGCTGGGCGTCCACGTTCTCGCGGCTGGGCGCAGGCTTTGGCCCGCTCATCTTCGCGAACTACTTCTGGCCGGAACTGGGGCTCGCGACGTCGTTCGCCCTGGCCGGCGGGCTGGTGCTGGTGGCTGTGCTGTTCATGGCGTTCTTCTCCCCGGAAACCAAGCAGCGCCGCCTGGACTGACTCAGCCGGCGGCGGCGAGGGCTGCAAGGGTGGAGACCAGGAGGCGGCGCTCCACCACCTTGATGCGTTCGTGCAGGGTTTCCTCGGTGTCGGAGTCCTCCACGGCAACGGCTTCCTGGGCGATGATGGGACCCGTGTCCACGCCTGCGTCGGCCCAGTGGACCGTGCAGCCTGTGACTTTCACGCCATAGGCCATGGCATCGCGGACGCCGTGCGCGCCGGGGAAAGCCGGCAACAGGGCCGGGTGGGTGTTGAGGTACCTGCCGTTGAAGGCAGCAATGAAGTCGGCGCTGACAATGCGCATGAACCCCGAGGAGACCACCACGTCGGGGGCGAACGAGGCTACCTTCGCAGTCAGCGCCTCGTCCCATTCGCCGCGGGTGGGGAACGAGTTGAAGTTCACCACAAACGTCTCAAGGCCGGCTTCCGAGGAACGTTCGACGCCGAAGGTCCCCTCGCGGTCTGCACCCACCGCAGCGATCTCCACGTCGAGCTCGCCTTCCCTGACGGCGTCAATGACTGCCTGGAGGTTGGAGCCGGTTCCGGAGACGAGGACTACGATGCGCATGGGTCTAGCTTATGGGCAGGCTCGCGTAGGCTGGAAAACATGAACCCCACCCCGGATCCCGCCGGCAAGCAGCGGACCAAACCACAGCTCAGCGAGGCAGCCAAGAGCTCGCTGAGCACCACCCACAACCTGTTCCGGGCGTTCATCGTCAGTGTGCTGGGATCGTTCTTCGTCTACCAGCTCGACGTTGCCTACCTCTGGCTGACAGGTATCCTGACCGCCGCCAGCTTCGTCCTGGGCATCATGCTGCTGGTGCGCGCAGGCCGCCTGAAGGAGTCCAAAATGGTGCTGATCGGCACCATCTCCGGACTCGTCGTTTCCCTGATCATGGTCCTGCTGATTTTGGCCACGGCAGTCTTCTACGACCAGGTCCGTGAGAACAGGGACTGCATCCGGGCGGCCCTGACAGAGCAGGCCAAGTCCTCGTGCCAGGTCCAGCTGCAGGACTCACTGCCGGGCCTTCCATAGCCCCACCGCCGCAGCTGCGAGGAACGGCTAACGCGCCAGTTCAGCTTCCGCTTCAACGTGCTGCCGGCGTTCCAGCCAGGGTCCGGCCGCGTAACCGATCACGACGCCGATGCCCACTTCGGCGGCCAGCCAGACCGCCGTCCACAAGGGGTCCGGTCCGATGTCGGTGAGGCGGCCCAGGCCGGCGGAGCCTCGTGCCAGCCAGGCCAGGGCGCCGGCCAGCAGTCCGGCCACCGCACCAATCAGAAGCCCCAGCGCCAGCGTGGATGCGGCGGCGGTAAACCACCGTGCGTGGACCTTGATGGCGAGCCATTCGTCGAAGTGGTTTTCGCCTTCGCGCAGGAACCACCAGCCCGCCAGCACGCCGGCAAGCACCGGCACCACCAGCGCCACAAAACCGTAGTCAAGGGAGCCCGAAGGAATGGCTGCGAACACCGGAATGGACGGCAGCGGCCCGGTGGCAGTACCCAGCGGGCCCACCTGCGAGCCCACCCCCATCGCAAAACCGGATCCGGAGACCCAGGCGAGTGCAAAGACGGCCAGGTTGGGCAGGTATCCCAGCTGCGCAATGGTGAGGGCGGCACCTCCCACGGCCCCGGCGTCGAGCGCTTCATAGACGGCCACCACCAGGTTCCAGTGGATGAAGAGGTCGGCTGCGAGCAGCCCGCAGGCCAGAGCCAGGGCAGCCACCAGAGCCACGAAACCGGCCTTGGCGGCGGAGCCGAGGTAGGACCCGGCCCAGCGGGAATGCTGGCTGGTCTTCGAGATCCAGGCAACGGCGTCGACGCCGATCAGCCGGCTCCACGAGCCTGCCTCGCGGCGTGCCCCGATCACCATGCCCAGCGCGTAGGGAACCAGCGGGATGAGCATCGCGTACCAGAGGTTGATGACGACGTCGGCCGTGCGGCAGACAAATCCTGTGGCCGCGCCGAATGCCGCGTAGACCACCCAGGAGCCCAGCAGCGCCTGCCAGAGCTGGTCTGTGTACGACGCCCTGGCCAGCCTCCGTCCGGCCCGCCATGCAAGAAGGAACGGGATCAGCGTCAGGCCCAGCGGTATGAGGGTCAGCATGCCGGAGCCGGAAGCAGCGGCCGTACCGGATCCGACGTCGGCCAGTTCCAGGGGTACCCCGTGGATCAGCAGCCAGGCCTGGCCGGCGAGGCGGGCCAGGAAGTCCACGGCCGAATCCTGGAAACCCTCGGTGGCCCAGACAGCGAGGATGGGCGCCACCACCACCAACGCCGAAATAATGGCTGCCTGAGCAGTCTCCAGCGCTCCCTGCATCCACAGGGGCATGGGAAGGCCACGGTCTCCAGTCTGATCAGCGCGCAGTTTCATCGTGTCCCATGGTGTCACGGCACGGCCGCCCCGCCGGTTTGCGACAGGCGCTATCCCGTCAGGAGACGCGCCTCACCAAAGTTCGTAGTCCTCCGTGCCGATCTGGAAGCCGTGCCCGGTGCGCAAGTGCGCACAGACCATGGTGCCCGGTTCCCGGGAACACACCATGTTGCCGATCCGGACGGTCTGCCCGTCCTCGATCCATGGACCTGGAAACGCCGGGCCGGCCACTTCCTCGGCTTCCATGGGTGAGATGCCGTTACCGCAAAGGCCGTATTGTGCACCGCCGTCGAGCGTCACCACTGCATAACCGCCGTAGTACTCACTGAGGCCCCGGCACTGGCCCTTGACGTCGCCGGGCCGCGGTGCCACGTCATTGAGCAGGTGGCACGACGCGGCATCCGTACCGATGGAGCACTGCATGTCGCGGTTCCGGGACTGCACCACCACCGGCACTGTGGTCCCCCAGGGCTTGACGTTGACCTTGGGCAGCATTTCCTCGGCGCGGTTCAGCGGCCGGGCTCCCTGCACTGCGGTGGCGTCCGACGACGGCGGGGCGGCCGCAGCAGGTGGTGTCGCCGTCGTCGGGTCCTCAGCCTGTCCCTGCACCTGCTGCCGTTCACTCACCTGGAGCGCCCAGGGTGAGGAGGGACGCACTTCCGGAACCGTCACGCTGCATCCAGCCGCGCACAGAATCAGTGCGCCTGCCGCCAGGGCGGTTCGGAGGACGGTGGGAACGGATCGCATAAGGGTTACAGTCCAGCAGAGTGCGGCAATCCTGTCGCTGGGGACAAGTCCCCATGCTGGGCGTACGGCGGCGTACCGGCGCTTTTTCCACAGGTCCGCCGTAAAATTGGAATGTCCGCAATCAGTGGTTGGAGGCAGAGAAATGACTACCGCATCCCCACATGCTCATGGTGTTCACTTCGGGCGCGCAGACGTCCAGAACGCCGGCATGGGTGTAGGTATTCTGTTGGTGTTGGTGGGAATCCTGGGCTTCATTCCGGGCGTGACCACCCAGTACAGCGAATTGATGTTCCTTGGGCCTGGTTCCCATGCCATGTTCCTTGGCTTGTTCCAGGTGTCCATGCTGCTCAACATCGTGCAGCTTGTCATCGGGGCGACCGGCCTGACGATGGCCCGGACCGAACATGGCGCACGCAATTTCCTTTTGGGCGCCGGCGCGCTGTATATCGTCCTTGCCATTTTCGGGCTCAGTGTCGGCGTTGATTCGGCAGCCAATTTCCTGGCGCTCAACATGGCTGACAACTGGACCCATCTGGTTTTGGGCATCGTGATGATTGCCGGTGGCTGGCTGTTGTCCCGGAAGATGGCCAGTGACAGGAGATGACCCGGAAAAGGCAGCCGGGAAATAGGAGTCGCGAATGAGGTTGGATCCATAAAGTTCTGAATATTCGTCCTACTTGCCGGTGCAGTTGACTCATTGACGTGGCCAGCTGCACCGGCTTTTTGTGTGCCGTGGTGGGCCTGACCGGGCGGCAGGCGGGACAATGGCACGCATGAGCGCCATCATTGTGGGCTGGAACCCCGCACACCGGGACCGCTGGAACTACGCGGCCATCGTGCAGCACGTTGGCGTCGCCGGGCTACACCTTGAGCCATGGAGCGTGGACCTCGCGGTGCCGGCAGGAACGGAGGCCTGGCTGGTCCTGCTGGGTGATCACGGCCCTGGCCTGCTCGGCCACGGCGTGGTCCTGTCGGGCGGCACCCCGCCGGCGCCTGCAGTGATCCAGGTGGCCTTTGATGCGCTGCTGCCGCTGGGCGACCACCTGCCTGCCCGCACAGTCGAGGAAGCACTCCCGGACATTGGCTGGGAGGACGGGCCCACGGCCGGCATCGGACTGCAGCCGCACCAGGAAGCGGCTCTCCGGGAGGTGTGGATGCGCCTTGGCCCGCCACCAGGACCGGAACCGGCCCATCTTGTACCAGGCACGTACCCCGAAAGCGCCGTGGCGCGGGTGGCGGTCAACCGTTTTGAACACGACCCCGAGGCGCGCCGGGCCTGCATTGCCCACCGCGGGACCAGCTGCGCCGCGTGCGGGTTCTCGTTTGAGCAGGCGTACGGCGACGCCGGCGCTGACTTCATCCAGGTCCACCACGTGGTGCCGGCGGACCGGCTTGCGGGCGGCTATGCCCTGGACCCGCTGACGGACCTGGTTCCGCTGTGCGCCAACTGCCACGCCATGGCGCACCGGGCAGCGGGCTCGCCGCGGTCGGTGGCCGAGCTGCGGCAACTGCTCGGCAACGCCGGCTACCTGCAGGGAACCACAGTGTCCCCGGAAGAGCTTGAGGCCCAGCGGGCTGCCCGCGAGATCCTGGGTTAGCCCGGGCGGGGTGCTGGAGTAGCCCCTGCGGGACCGGGCCAGGCATTGCCGCGGATCTGTTAACCCAACCTTTCCCTCTGCTCTACCCGTGCTGACCCCGTACCGTCAGTCCGGGCGCCCAGGGTGGAGGGGTGAGGATCGCAATTGTCGCTGAATCTTTCCTGCCACTGATGAACGGGGTAACGCACTCCATCCTGCGGGTGCTGGAGCACCTGGAGGAACGAGGCGACGAGGTGCTGGTCATCGCCCCCTCCACACTGGATGCCAAGGGTGCGGACGCCGACGAAGCAGTCAACGGCGCGTTGGTCCACCGGCTTCCGTCGGTGCCGCTGGCCGGCTACGCCAACGTGCGGGTGGCTTTGGGCGGTGTGTACCGGGTCAAGAGAATCCTTGCCGACTACGCACCGGACGTGGTCCATCTGGCATCACCCTTCGTCCTGGGCTGGCGGGCTGTGCAGGCTGCACACCAGCTGGGCATCCCCACCATCGCCATCTACCAGACCGAGGTCCCCAGCTACGCTTCCCGGTACGGGGTGCCGCTCCTTGAGAACTGGGCCTGGAACCGGGTGGAGAATATCCACCTGCTGGCCACGCGGACCCTGGTGCCGTCCACTTTCGCCCTGAACCAGCTCCGCGGCCGTGGCATTCCGCGCGTGGACATGTGGCGGCGAGGGGTGGACACGGCCCGGTTTTCGCCCGGAAAGCGCGACGACGGGTGGCGGGCTTCGGTGGCCCCCGGCGGTGAGCGGGTCATCGGCTACGTCGGACGGCTGGCCATCGAGAAACAGGTGGAGGACCTGGCCGCACTTGCCGGAGTTCCACATACGAAACTGGTGATTGTCGGTGACGGCCCGCAGCGTGCGGCGCTGGAGGAAGCCCTTCCGGATGCCGTCTTCACCGGATTCCTCGGCGGCGAAGAGCTGGCCCGGGCCGTGGCGTCCTTCGACCTTTTTGTCCATCCCGGCGAGTTCGAGACGTTCTGCCAGACCATCCAGGAAGCCATGGCCTCAGGTGTCCCCGTGGTGGCCACCGGTCGCGGCGGTCCACTTGACCTGGTGGAGAACTCCCGCACCGGCTGGCTGTACAGGCCCGGTGACCTCGCAGGACTTCGGGCCCACGTCCTGGACCTGATGGGCGACGACGCCAAGCGCCGCGCGTTTGCAGCGGCGGCGCACGCGTCGGTCCAGGACCGGACATGGCCCGCGCTCAGCGCCGAGCTGGTGCGGCACTACCGCTCAGTGATCAACGGTGAGCCGGCGGGTGCGCCCGCGCACCGCTTGCCGGCGATGGAGCCGGGCCCACTCCCTCCGGATTCCCTGGCCGAGCCCACGAGCCTGAGCCGCGGGTGGGGGCTGTGAAGATTTCCGTGATCGGTTGCGGCTACCTGGGGGCAGTCCACGCTGCCACCCTCGCCTCCATGGGCCACACTGTGGTGGGCATCGACGTGGACGCCGCCAAAGTGGAGCAGCTCACCCGCGGCCGGGCCCCTTTCTTCGAACCGGGACTGGACGAGCTGCTCCGGGACGGGAGGAACACCGGCCGGCTGAGGTTCTCCACCGACTTCGCGGACGCCGCCGGCGCCCAGGTCCACTTCATCTGCGTCGGGACGCCGCAGTCCAAAACGTCCGACGGCGCCGACCTCAGCTACCTGGTGTCCGCTGCCAGGGCCCTGCTCCCCCACCTGGCGAGGGGTGCCGCCGTCGTCGGTAAATCCACCGTTCCCGTGGGCACCGTGGAGATGGTGGGCGGAATCCTGGCGGAACGGACCGACGTCCTCCTGGGCTGGAACCCCGAGTTCCTTCGGCAGGGCACGGCCGTGAAGGACTCGCTGGTCCCCGACCGGCTGGTTTACGGCGTTGCCGGCGGCAAGGCTACGGCCTTCCATCCGGGGACCGGGGCGCCCAGGGGTGTCACCGCCGCACTCGATGCCGTCTATGAGCCGCTGCTGACCGCAGGGATTCCGCGGCTGGTGTGCAATTTCGCCACCGCTGAGCTCATCAAATCGGCGGCCAACGCCTATCTGGCCACCAAAGTGAGTTTCATCAACGCGATGTCCCAGCTGTGCGACGCCTCCGGTGCGGACGTCACTGAACTCAGCGAGGCGATGGGCCTGGATCCGCGGATCGGCAACCGCTACCTGCACGCCGGGCTCGGGTTCGGCGGCGGCTGCCTGCCCAAGGACATCCGGAGTTTCCGGTCCCAGGCTGCTGCCCTGGGCGTGGGCTCCCTGGAGGAATGGATGGGAGTGGTGGACTCCATCAACGTTGGGCAGCGGGAACGCACCGTGGCGTTGGCCCGGGAACTGTGTGGAGGCCTGGCCGGCCGCACCGTGACAGTGCTGGGTGCAGCCTTCAAACCGGAAACGGACGACATCCGCGATTCCCCGGCCTTGGACGTCGCTGCCCGGCTTGCCGCCGCCGGCGCCCACGTGACGGTCACCGACCCCAAGGCCATCAACAATGCCTGGCAACGCTACCCGCAGCTCCGCTTCGAACCGTCCACTGAGCGGGCTCTCCAGGACGCTGAACTGGTGCTGCTGCTCACCGAGTGGGAGGAGTACCGCCTCCTCTCCCCCGCCCGGGCCGGTTCGCTGGTACGACGGCGGGTGGTGCTGGACGCACGGAACGTCCTCGACGCTGCCTCCTGGCAGGCCGCAGGCTGGGAAGTCCTCGGCCTTGGGACCCGGAATCCGGGACCGGACGGGGCGGGATTGGCCGTGATCAACACCCAGACGGTTTAAATTTCAGGCACTTCTGAAAAGCTGTGACCAGCGGGACGGACAGCCGACACGCCGCGGCCCGGCCAAAAGTTCCGCAATTGGGTCTTAAAGGGCAAATCGTCGCCCTTTCGAGATCGGGGAATCCTTGCAGGGCAGTAAGCACACTGATTGAATTGAGCGATGGGGCTATGTATTGGCAGCAGTAATCGATAAGGAAGGGTGATCATGGGAATTCTCGGATTTCTCATTTTGGGACTCATTGCTGGAGCGATTGCCAAGGCGATCCTCCCTGGCAAGCAAGGCGGAGGCTGGGTCATCACCCTTGTCCTCGGCGTAGTTGGCGCGCTCCTTGGCGGCTGGATCGGATCGCTGATCTTTGGCGGCGGACTGGCCGAATTCTTCGACCTGCGGACCTGGCTGCTGGCCATCCTGGGCTCCATTGTTGTCCTTCTCGTCTACGGCGCAGTGACAAAGCGCAGCAGCCGGGCCTGACACCTCAATTCACCTAAGCCAAGGCGCCGTTCCCCTCACCGGGGACGGCGCCTTCGCTGTGTGGCCCTTGGTTCACAGGCACGGTTCCGGAGGCCTCTTGCCCCGGATGGACAGCTTCGGTCCGATGGCGTAAATTCAGTGGACGTTACGGCCTTAGCGGCCGGAATTGCAGCCTGCCAATGCCCGCCGACGCCGACATCGACGGAAAGGATTCCCCATGGCCGCCCACCACTTCCACCGCTTCTTTGCCGAGTCCCTGACCACGGCCCGGAACACCGAAAAGGGCCTGAGCAAGGACGAACTGTATGGGCTTTACACCAGCTGGTGCCTGCTGCATGAGCTGTCCCCGGAGGAGCCAAGCGCACTATGGGCAGCGATGAAAGAGCATCGGATTGAACCCGGTCACAACGGCCTGGGAATGACGGGCCCTGCAGCCGCGGACTACATCATGTCCAGCGAGCCCGACCTCATTTGAGCGGCCGCTTTCCCGAAAAACGTCAGAAAACGATTCACCCGCCGCGCTAATAACGTCTTCCCGCACTTTATGATGTGCGAGGGGGTGGTTGCGCCATGGGAGATTCCGGGCGACACGATAAGGAGCTATCGGCACCGGTCACTGGCGGTGCCGGTGACACGGACCCGGGCGGGAACGCGGCCCCGGGCGCAGTGGCCGCCCCACTTGGCGGCAACGCCATCCTCGACGCGAGCCCCGACGCCCTGCTGGCCATCGCCGCAGACGGCACCGTCCAGATGGCCAATGCGGCAGCGACCAGGCTTTTCGGAGTGAGCCGCGAAACGCTCCTCGGGATGGATCACCGGGGCCTTCTGTCCGAGGGCTTCCGGAATGAATTCATGGGCCTGTTCCGGCACCTGACCGACCTGGTGCCGTCTCCTCCGCAGGAAGTCTTCGGGCTCCACAGCGACGGTACCGAGTTCGCCGCGGAGGCAGCGGGCTCGCTCCTGGAATCCGCCGACGGGCCCCAGCTCCTTGTCTCCGTCCGTGCCACGTCCCACCGGAAGGCTGCCGACGCCGACCTCCGCGAGGCCATGTCACTGCTGACGGCAACCCTGGAATCCACGGCGGACGGCATCCTGGTGATGAGCGCCAACGGCAGTGTTGCCGGGTTCAATGACCAGTTCCTGAGCATGTGGGGCATTCCGCCGGAACTCATGGAGCGGTGACAGCGAAGAGCCAGATCATGCGGCTGGTCATCTCCCAGATTGCCGATCCGGAAGCCTTTATGGCCCGCGTCACCGAGCTGGAGGACAACCCTGCCGCCGAGAGCCACGACGTCCTGGATTTCAAGGACGGACGGACCGTTCGAGAGGTACTCCCGTCCTCAGCGTGTGGGCGAGAAGACCGTTGGCCGGGTGTGGAGTTTCCGCGATGTCACACCACGCAGGAAAGCACAGGAGCAGGCTCAGCAGGCCATGCTGGACCTTGCTGCGCAGGCGGAGCAGCTGCAAGACGCTGGCTTTCCAGGACCCGCTGACCGGGCTGGCCAACCGGGCGGTCTTCAACGACGCCCTGGCAGCTGCCCTCACCGAACCCCGCCTCAAGACCGTGGACGTCCTGCTGCTTGACCTGGATGACTTCAAGGAAGTCAATGACATCCTTGGCCACCAGGCGGGCGATGACATGCTGGTGGAAGTGGCCCGGAGGCTCCGCGGCTGCGTCCCTACAGCGGATGTGGTGGCACGGCTTGGTGGCGACGAGTTTGTGGTGCTGCTGACGGCGTGCCCGGACGCGGACGCGATCGCGGCCTGCATCGTCCGCTGCCTGCACGTGCCGGTCACCATCAGCGGTACTGTCCTGCGTCCCAGCCTGAGCCTGGGGCTGGCCTCAGAGAACGCGGATGCCATCGGTTCGTCCGAGCTGCTCCGCCAGGCGGACATCGCCATGTACGCGGCCAAGGCAGCCGGCAAGAACCGCTTCCTGCGGTTCCACCCCGACATGATGCTGGCCCTGGTACAGCGCACCGACATGGAAGCGGGGCTGCAGCAGGCCATCGCCCGCGGCGAGGTAACCGTGGACTTCCAGCCCATCGTGTCGCCGCGGATGGGACAGGTGGTCCAGGTTCGAGGCGCTCGCCCGGTGGGACCGCGACGGCGAGCGCGTACCGCCGTCGGTCTTTATCCCGCTGGCCGAGCGGAGCGGGCTGATCAGTGAGATCGGTGCGGAGGTGATGGCACTGAGCCTGGTCCAGTTGGCGCCATGGCTGCGTGAGGACCCGTCACGGTCGCTCGCGGTGAATGTTTCCGGTGTCCAGCTGCAGGACTCCACCTTCGCCGAAAGCGTCCTCCGTCTGGCCGAGGCCTCGGAGTAGGCGCCTACCAGCTGGTCCTGGAAGTCACCGAGAGCGTATTTTTCGACGCCGACTGCAGCGTGATCAGGCAGCTCAGCAGCCTGCGCGACGCCGGCGTCCGCGTGGCACTGGACGACTTCGGCACCGGGTATTCCTCGCTGGGGCGGCTGCAGGAACTGCCGGTGGACGCAGTGAAGATTGACAAGACCTTTGTGTCCATGGTCCGGAACGGGGATGAGCGCCTACCCATCCTCAGCTCCATGATCAACATGGCGCACAGCCTTGGCCTGACGGTTACGGCAGAAGGGGTGGAGACCGCGGCCCAGGCGGATTACCTGACCGCGCTGGAGTGCGATTCCCTGCAGGGCTACCTGTTTTCCCTTCCGGAGAAGGGGACCCGGCTGGAACTGGCCGTCCGGCAGGCCGAGGGTGCCATCCACGCCCTCGCCGGCCGGCCGCCCGCGGGCGCCTGACAGGTACCGTCCCGGCGCCGCCGGCACACGTCAGGCCGGGAATCAGGCGGCTTTTTTACGCTGTTTCGGCTGGATCTGAGCCTTCTTGCCAGCCTGTTCCTGCACCGGCTGACGCTGCGTTACCGGTGCCTGGCGGTGGTGAGCGGGCTGCGTGGGGGCCGGCTTCCTGGGCGCTTCCTCCTGGACCGCCGGGGCTGCGGCCGGTTCGTCCCCGACTGCGGCGTCCTGTTCTGCTGGACCGGTGACCGCGGCATCCTGCTCGGACTGCCCCTGTGCCCTCTCTGCCAGCGAGTACTGGCGGTCTGCCTTCGAGTACTGGCGGTTGCGCAGCCATCGGCGGACAAGGCTGGTGGCAGCCACAACGCCCGCCAGCGGTGTCAGGACGGCCGCTGCGTAGACAAACAGCAGCCAGGTCAGGGTGGCCATCGGCGGCTGGTTGTTGTTCAGCAGCGACAGACCGCCGAACATCGCGATGGTCCAGAACAGGAGCACTGCCACCAGCACTGCGGCGGCGGGAAAATACTGGTTGCTCACGATTTTTTTCAGGGTTTCCATGCACTTCCTCCTGCCTGGCCGGGGACAGCGGCGAATGGCCGCTTCAAGACCAGTATGGGGCTCACGGCGCGCGGAACCCGGCAACACGCAGGCGGTGGTGACCAACGTAACTTTTCACGCTCACGAATCCTCGTGGGGACCTTCGGAGCGATCTGCCCGCCCGCTTGCGCACGCCGTCACCGCGAGAGGTAACCCAACGCGCGCGACCCCATGAAAAGTTCCTGTGGGTCCCCACATGAAGCCCCAAATCCACGCTTTTGTCACGCTTGTCACAAAAACTTGTCAATATTCATGACAGCATTCCTACCCTTGAAGGGACCAGCCTTCCAAGCCAAGGACAATTCGATGCCCCTGCCTCATGAATCCGAACCCGCCACCGGCCCCACCGACGCGCACAGCCCGCCGGGCCGGACTGCCCGGCCCGCCGGCAAACCCCGCTTCTTGAGCACCCTCGGCGCCGACCTTCCGGCGTCCCTTGTCGTCTTCCTTGTTGCCCTCCCGCTCTCACTGGGCATCGCCGCTGCCTCAGGCGCCCCTGTCATGGCCGGACTTATCGCAGCGGCCGTGGGCGGCATTGTGGCCGGCAGTTTGGGTGGTTCCCCGTTGCAGGTGAGCGGCCCGGCGGCGGGCCTGACCGTCGTCGTGGCCGGCCTCGTTGACGAGTTCGGCTGGCCGGTGACCTGCGCAATCACGGCTGCAGCCGGCGTCGTCCAGCTGTTGCTGGGTCTCAGCCGTGTGGGCCGGGCAGCACTTGCCGTCTCTCCGGTGGTGGTCAAAGCCATGCTCGCCGGCATCGGTATCACCATCATCCTGCAGCAGCTGCACGTGTTGCTGGGCAGCCAGGCCGCGGGGTCCGCCACGGAGAACGTGGCCGGCCTTCCAGCCGCCATTACCGGAGTGGAGCTGCATTCGGCCCTCTTGGGCCTCGCGGTTGTCGCGATCCTCCTGGGCTGGAAGTACCTGCCCACAGCGGCGCGGAAGATCCCTGGCCCGCTGGCCGCCGTCGTCGCCGTCACTGCCTTGTCCGTGCCCATGGCGCCCGGTGTTGAGCGCATCACGTTCAGCGGCTCCTTGGGCGATGCCCTCGCCCTGCCCGGCCTGCCCGACGGCAACTGGCGGGCAGCGGCCATGGCCGTGATCACGGTGGCCCTGATCGCCAGCATCGAATCGCTGCTTTCAGCGGTGGCGGTGGACAAGATGCATTCGGGCGCACGGACCAACCTCAACCGCGAGCTCGTGGGGCAGGGTTCGGCGAACATGGTCTCCGGCATGCTGGGTGGCCTCCCGGTGACGGGAGTGATCGTCCGCAGCGCCACCAACGTGGAAGCAGGTGCTGCGAGCCGTACGTCCGCCATCCTGCACGGTGTCTGGGTGCTGGTGTTCTCCGCACTGTTCGCCGGCCTCATCCAGCTGATCCCGTTGTCGGTACTGGCCGGCCTGCTGATCGTGATCGGCGCAAAACTCATCAAAGTGGCGGACATCCGGACCAGCCTGCGCACCGGAGACCTTCTTGTCTACGTCGTGACCCTGGCATGCGTTGTGTTCCTCAATCTTCTCGAAGGTGTGATCATCGGCCTTGCCCTCGCCGCCGTGTGCGTCCTGTTCCGGGTGCTCCGGGCGCAGATCCACGCACACGCGCCATCTGCTGAGCAGCTTCCGTGGCGCGTGACCATCGCCGGTTCCTGCAGCTTCTTCGCCCTGCCCCGGCTTAACCGCGTTCTCCACTCAGTGCCGGAGGGTGAGGACGTGTCCGTGGAACTCAACGCCGACTACCTCGATCACGCCTTCCGCGAAGCTTTGCTTGCCTGGCAGCAGCAGCACCGGAATTCCGGGGCTGCCGTGGTCCTCGAAGAGCAGGGCACCACAGCCTTCCGTGACGCCGAGGACAGCACGCCTCAACGCCAGGACCCGCGCGAGTTCCCGCTTCCGCCGCGCACGTCCTGGCAGGAGGACGGCTCGCCCCTCATGGTCCTCAACCCCGCAGAGGACGACGACGGCGCGCGGCTGCCGCTGCGGTCAATCCTCCTGGGCATCGACAAATACCATCGGCGCCATGCGGACAAGGTGCGGCCGCTGGTGCAGGACCTGACCGAAGGACAGAACCCGGACACGCTGTTCGTGGCCTGCGTCGATTCCAGGGTCAATCCGAACCTCATTACCAGCAGTGGCCCCGGTGACCTCCTGACACTGCGGAACATCGGCAACGTGGTGTGCAGCGACGGCCATGAGGCCTCGATCGATTCCGCTCTCTCCTTCGCCGTCAAGGCCTTGTCCGTGGACTCGATTGTTATTTGCGGCCATTCCAACTGCGGTGCCATGAAATCTGTCCTGGCGGAGGCCGACGGCGCGGGCCATGCCTCCCTGGGCGCCGGGTTCAGCACGTGGCTTGGGCACGCCCGGCCAAGCTACGGCGAACTGGTGGCCGGCCATCCGGTGGCTTTGGCCGCTGAAGCTGAGGGCTACAGCCGCCTTGACCAGCTCAGCATGGTGAACGTGGCCCTCCAGCTCAGAAAGCTGCAGGAGCACCCGGTCACCGGTCCTGCCCTTGCCGCCGGGGAGGTCCAGGCCACCGGGCTGTTCTACGACATTTGCACGGCCCGGGTTGTCCTGGTGACGCAGGACGGCATCGAGCAGCTCGATCCGACCATGGCGGTTCGCTGACCGCCGTTCC
The DNA here is from genome assembly GCA_963807805.1 of uncultured Actinomycetota bacterium. Classification (GTDB taxonomy): domain Bacteria; phylum Actinomycetota; class Actinomycetes; order Actinomycetales; family Micrococcaceae; genus Arthrobacter. The sequence goes on from CAWECX010000008.1 coordinate 426,360, forward strand.
AGCGAGAACACACCCTGGCAGGAAGATCATCCTGAGGTACTGGGGCCGGACACCCTTCCGTTTCGACGGATACACCCAATACGGTGGGGGTGTCCGGCTCCGCCGCCGAGTCATCCACGATCCGCAATATCCACGGAGGTCCCCATGCGCAAAGTCACTGCCGGCCTGTTCCATTCAGTGGACGGCGTGGTGTCACAACCCAACCTGTGGCAGTTCGACAGCTTCGATGAAGACCTTGGCAAGGGCATGGGCTCCATGATGGAGCGCGTGGACACCGTGGTGCTGGGGCGGGTGAGCTACCAGGAGTGGGCAGGCTACTGGCCCACGGCATCCGCGGACCAGGAGTTCGCCGGCTTCATCAACCCCATTGAAAAGTTCGTGGCCTCGCGGACGCCTGGCCGAACCGCTGGAATGGCAGAACTCGCACCTGATCGCCGGTCCTCTGGAGGACTTTGTGGCGGAGCTGAAAAACCGCGACGGCGGCGAGATCGCCGTGATGGGCAGCATCTCCGTGACCCGCCAACTGCTGTTCGCCGGGCTGCTTGACGAGTTGACCCTCATGACCCACCCGGTGGTGGCCGGCAGCGGCAGGCACCTGTTTGAGGAGGGCGACCCCGTCACCCGGCTGAGCCTGAAGGACCAGTACCGGACGGCCAAGGGCAACGTCATCAGCACGTACGGGCTGCTGGGCGAGTAGGCACCCAAGGCCCGTAGGAGCGTTTCACCATGGTGCCGGATTTACCGCACCGGCGGGCTCTCCGGTGGTTGCGGCGGATGCCCGGATGGTGCGCCCAAGCTGGTGGCCGCCACGCAGCACCTCGTTGGCAGCCTGTGTGAGGGTCAGCGCCTGCCCGCTGGCCCAGGCCAGGCCGTAGCGGACAGGCCCTGCATCGCGGAGCGCCTTCGACGTCATTGCCTCGATGCGGGACGCTTCCGCGGGAAAGAGCGGAAGGCCCCTGTCCCGCCGGTAGGCCTCGCAGGCCGCCAATAAACGGACGGCCCGTTCAACGCGGTGCTGCTCGAGGTAGACTCCTGCGATTGATTCAAGGTAGCCCACCACGTTGCCCTGGGCGCCGAGTTCATTTACGGCGGCCAGAGCTTCGTACAGCATGAGTTCGGCAGTGTCGTGGTCGCCTGCCTGCTGCGTACTTTCGGCCAGGTTGACCAGCGTGATACCGAGGAGCCAGCGATCGCCCAAGGGGCGGGCCAGCTCGACGCAGCGCCGGGCCAGGGCAAGGGCCGGTTTGTGGTCCCCGGCGTAGAAAGCGACACGGGACAAGAGAATCAATGATGCAACGCGCGTACGTTGGCTGGCATCGGGCGACACCAATGCCGCTGCGGCCAGGCCTTCAGCCCTATCCGTATCATCACTGTTGGCTGCCTGCACAGCCAGGCACATGGTGGTCCATGCGGCACCGGCGGCATTTCCGGCCTGGTTGAACGCCGCAAGCGCCTTCCTGTGGAGATCGGCCGCCAGGTCAAAGTGGCTGACCGTCCAGCACAGGGTCGCTGCTCCGCTGAGCGCCGGTGCCCTCAGCTCAGGGGCCGCATCCGGCGTCCGGTCCACGAGCGCCACGGCTACGCGTTGCTGCTCGGACACGTCGCCGGTGAGTTCCCAGTAGTGCCAGAGTGCACCGACCAGGCGTAGGGCCACGTCCGCACAGCCATCGGGGCCAGCAGCCCAGAGCAGGGCGGCCCGGAAGTCGGGCTCATCCGCGTGCAGCAGGCGGAAAGTGTCGGCCTGCCGGTGCCCCCATAGCTGCGGGCCAACACTTTCGGCGAGACTGAGGTAGTACTCCGCGTGCCGGCGCTTCACGGCCGCCGAATCGGCCAGAAGCACAAGCCGGTGCCGGGCATACTCACGGATCGAGTGCAGCATGGAAACGCGGGTACTTCCGAAGGAGTGGTCGGTGTAGCGGCGCAACAGGCTGTGCCGGGCAAGGCCGGTCAGCAATTGGCCGGCCGGCACATCGTCAGCCGGATACCCTTCCGCGCAGACAGACCCCGCCCTGGCGGTCGGGGCACAGACCGCACCAACAGCGGTCTCGGTCGGATCGGCAGCAAATACGCCAAGCTGGTCGAAAGCCAGGCGCTCTGGACCTGCCAATAACTGATAGCTCCACGCGATCGTGGCCGTGAGAGTTTGTTGGCGGTCCGGAAGGTCCCGGAATGCTTCGGGCAGCACGGCCAGACTGTCTTCCAGCTCCGCCAGCAGGACTTCCTCGCTGCGATCACGAAGCTGGGAGGCTGCCAGTTCGATGGCCAACGGGAGGCCGTCGAGGCGATGGCACAGCCGGGCGAGGGCCGCTGCGTTGCCGCGGTCGACGTCGAAATGGGGGCGGACCGCGCGGCCCCGGGTAAGGAGAAGCTTCACGGAGGGAACTTCCCGCAACCGGTCCGGTGGCAGCGGCGGATCCAGCGGCGGGAGGGCCAGCGGCGCGAGTTCGTATTCGTACTCTGCGCGCAGGCCCAGGCGCCGGCGGCTGGTGGTGAGGATCCGGAGATCCGGGGCCGCAGTCAGCATGTCCAGCACCACGGGCCAGGCTTCCTCCAGGTGCTCGAAGTTGTCCAGGACCAGCAACAGGCGGCGGCTGCGAAGGAAGCGGGAGGCAATCTTCAGCGGATCCTCACCGCCCCAGTCCTTCAGGCCCAAAGTGGCAGCGATGGCTCCAGGGACCTGTTCCACGTGGGTGAGCGGGGCAAGGTTCACCCAGCCCACGCCGTCGGCCATCCGCTCCCCCAGCTGCGCAGCCGCTGCCAGCGCCAACCGGGTCTTGCCGGCCCCGCCAGGACCCGTCACCGTCACCAGGCGGCACCCCTCGGAGCGGTAAAGCGAGCACACCTCGCCCAGCTCCGCATCCCGCCCAACCAGTGGAGTGGGCGGCGCCGGCAGGTTGTCCAGCCGCTGCTTGACAGCGCGGCGGCCGTCGACTGGGGCGTTGAGCGAGGCATCCTGATGCAGCACCAGCAGCTCGAGCTCCCGCAGCCGGGCGCCGGGGTCTATGCCCAGGTCCTCGGCAAAGACGCACCGTGCTTCCCTGCAGGCCGCGAGCGCATCGGCCTGCCGCTCCGTGCGGTACAGCGCGAGGACCAGGGACGCCCAGAGCCGTTCCCGGTACGGGTGCTGCTGGACCAGCACCCGTAACTCCTCCAGCAGCGAGCCGTGCCTGCCCAGGGCGAGGTCGACGTCGACCAAGTCCTGGTAAGCGTCCAGGCGGGACTGTTCCAGCGCATCCAGGTCAGGGCAAAGAAGTTCGACGTCGGCAAGGTCCGGGAACGCGGGCCCGTTGAAGAGCCCGATGGCCTGGCGGAGGTGCTCGGCACCGCGGGCCAGGTTCCCGGCCTGCACGGCGAGTTCACCGGCGCTGACCAGTGCCCGGAACTGCAGCAGGTCGAGCTCGTCCTCCGCGGCCAGGAGCATGTAGCCGCCGGGACGGCTGGCGATCCGATGTGACGGAGTACCGTGGGCGCGGCCCGGTTCGAGCAGGCGCCTGAGGTTTGCGACGTAGACCTGGAGCTGCGGACCGGGCCGGGCAGGCGGGCAGCCATCCCAAACGGCTTCGGTCAGGAAATCCGTGGCCACCACGGCGTTGGCGCGAAGGGCCAGGCACTCCAGCACCATCCGGAGCTTGCGGCTGCCCACCGCCACCGGAACTCCGTCGGCGACGATTTCCAGCCGGCCCAAGGCCCTGATCCGCAGTGCCACCATCGCCCAGCACCCTCTACCGATCGGCCGCAGTTCCAGGTCCGCCCAACCCGAATCCGCGGAGCTTATCGACCAGCGACCCCTAGCGCCCGCCCTGACATGCAATGGGCCCTGTGGGGCCACATCAACCCCATCATGCTCCTGCGCGCACCCGACGGTCCAGTGCCACGGGGGCGATTAAGGACGGCTCAAGCCGTGAGGGCCACTCTGGGTAAACCAACCAACACGTTCGAAAGGCAATCCAATGAAAAGCACCATCGCAAAGCGGGCCCTGGCACCTGCCGCCCTTGCCGCAGCGGCGCTCGTCGCCCCTGCACCGCCAGCACTTGCAGCACCCGCGGTCCCTCAGCCGATTGAAGTGAAGTACACCGCGCCTTGTCCTGGATCTGAGGACAATTTCCTTACCTTCGAGGCTGCGGGCAAGGTTGGAGAAATCACGCTTTCAGGTGGCCGCAAAATCTACACCGCTCCAGGCCTGCGGGTCACGGTTACAGGGCCAACAGGTGAGTCTAGGACCTATATCGCCACCGGGGCAACAAGAACAACGAACCTGGACGGTGGCAACGTGCTCTTCACTGCGACTGGAAGCAATGTCATTACGGTGCCTGAGATCAACGGTCATTCTGCCGGGGTGTACTACACGGCCGGTACAGTCAACTGGATCCTTGACGCTGATGGTGATGAAGTCGGCGGCATGTTCACCGGCAAGGGCAAGGTAACTGACCTCTGCAAGTTGCTGGCCCCCGTTAGGGGCTGAGTCCTAACCCCCGTTCCGCTCCAGCATCTCACCGATAATCCGGGCGCCCTCGGGAAAGGCGCCCGGATTCGTGCCCGAGTAGTTGAGCCGGATGTACGCGCCGGCAGGTTCGGCGGGGAACCATTCCCGGCCCGCAGCAATGATCACTCCGGCGCTCTCGCAGTCGCGGGCCAGCCTGTCCAGGTCCGTCCCGTCCGGGAGGCGGACCCAGAGGTTCAGCCCGCCCTTCGGGACCTGTTCGATGTGCGCCTGCGGGACGTGTTGGCGCACGCTGGTCACCAGCAGGTCGCGCCGGGACTGGAGCTGGTGGCGGAGGCTGCGCAGGTGGGTCTGCCACCCCGGCTGCGTCACGACGTCGAGCGCGGCAGCCTGCAGCAGCCCGCTGACATACATCGACTCCGCAGCCCGGTCCGCGAGGATACGCTCCCGTGCCGGACCGCGCGCGATCACCGCAGCGATCCGGATGGACGGCGAGACACTCTTGGTCAGCGAGCGCAGGTACACCACATGCCCGGAATCGTCGCGGGACGCAACAGGCACGGGATCGGAGGTGATGCCGAAGTCGTGTGCCCAGTCGTCCTCCACCAGGAAGGCGCCCTTCTCCCGCACCACCGCCAGGACCTCGTCCCCGCGCCCGGGGGCCCATTGCGCGCCGGTGGGGTTCGCATAGTTGGGCTGGGCGTAGAACAGCCGGGCGCCGGTTTCATCGAACGCCCGCGCCAGTTCCGCCGGGTCCGGGCCGTCCGGTCCGCTGGGCACCGGGACTACCCGCACGCCCGCCTGCGCCGCCGCGAGGATGGCTCCCCAGTAGGTGGGCGATTCCATCAGCAGCGGCTGCCCGCGGCCGGCGAGCGCGCTGAAGATGGAGCTCAGCCCGCTCTGGCTGCCCGGAAGTACGACGACGTCGCTCGGGTTCGGCGGTGTGGTCCCGGCCGGCGTCGAGGCCCCCAGCTCGTGGGCGAACCAGGACTGAAGCTCCGGCATGCCGGCCGCGGGGGGCCGGAACAGGGCGGCATCGCTGCGCGCCGCCCGGGTGAGGGCTGCCCGCACCAGGCGTTCGGGGAGGAGCTCCCGGTCCGGGTAGCCGGAGTGGAAGGCAATGGCGTTGTTCGGCACGTCGCGCATGGTGGTGGAGGACGAGGGCAGCTGCGCCAGCGGCGACCGGAGGGCAGCCGTCTGCCAGCCGTAGTCGGACGGGCGGGCGGTGCGGACGGCCCGCACGAAGGTTCCGACTCCGGGCCGGCTCTCGATCAGGCCCTGCGCGGTGAGGGTCTGCAGGGCTTTCTGCACAGTGACGGGGCTGGCCTGGAACTCGGCCACCAGGGAGCGTGTGGACGGCAGCTTGGACCCGGGCGCGGCATGGCCGATCACGTCCCGCAGTCGCGCCGTAATCCGTGAACTGCTATCGTTGTTCATGAGAGACAACAGTAGCGCTACTGCCCGAATTCGGCCAGTGATATCACGCTCCCGAGGCACTGGACTGTGGTGGGGACTCCTCGGAGTAGCGGCCTTCTCCTTCACCGTTCCCTTGACCAGGATCGCCGTGGGCGGCCTGTCTCCGCTGTTCATCGGGTCGGGCCGTGCCGTAGTGGCCGCCGTCCTCGCGGGGTTCGCCCTGGCACTTACCCGGCAGCGGCTCCCCCGCGGCGCACAGTGGGTTCGCCTTGCGGTGGTGGCGGCCGGCGTCGTCGTCGGCTTCCCCCTGCTCACGTCCTTCGCCCTCGCAAGCACCCCGGCCAGCCACGGTGCGGTGGTGATCGCCCTGCTCCCGGCGGCCACCGCCACGGCGGCAGTCCTGCGCGGCCGTGAACGTCCCAGGAGGGCGTTCTGGGTGGTCACCGGCGTGGGCGCCCTGGCGGCCCTGGGCTTCGCCGCCCTGCAGTCCGGCGGGTTCGGCGGACTGCAGTGGGCGGACCTGCTGCTGCTCGGCGCCGTGGCAGCCGCGGCCATCGGCTACGCGGAGGGTGGCCTGCTGGCGCGTGAGCTCGGCCCCTGGCAGACCGTGTCCTGGGCGCTGGTGCTGGTATCTCCGCTGATGCTGTTCCTGACGGCGCTGTCCGCTGCCCAGGAGACACCCTCAGGCACACCCCTCCAATGGGCCGCGTTCGCGTACCTCGGCGTGGTCAGCATGTTCCTGGGCTTCTTCGCCTGGTACCGCGGCCTGGCCATCGGACCCATGGCACAAGTCAGCCAGATCCAGCTCATCCAGCCCGTCCTGAGCATCTGCTGGGCCGGCCTCCTGTTGGGCGAGGTGCTGACCTGGACCACCGTGATGGGCGGCATCGCGGTGATCGCCTGCGCCGGCGCCGCCGTCCGGGTCCGGCTCAAGCCCGCACCACCCCAACCTCCCCCACCCGCACCTGAGGCCATGCCACCGGCAGGCCGCCCCACGACAAAGTCCCTCCAGCTGGCAAAGGATTAGCCCCATGTACACGCCTGCCCACTTCGCCGCCGGCCCTGACACGGTCCAGGACCTCCTCACCCGTACAGGCTCAGCCACCCTGATCACCGCCACCCCGCAGGGCCTGCTGGCCACGCTGCTGCCCTTTACCTACGCCCCGTCCGTGGGCGGGCACGGTTCGCTGCAGGCCCACGTGGCACGGAACAACGGGCAATGGTCCCAGCCGGCCCTGGGCGAATCGCTCATGATCATCCAGGGCGCCGAAGCCTACATCTCGCCGTCGTGGTACGCCTCCAAGGCCGAGCATGGCCGCGTGGTTCCCACGTGGAACTACTCAACGGCGCACGTGTACGGGAAGCTGGTGGTCCACGACGATCCCGCCTGGCTCGCGGCGCAGGTCCGGCGGCTGACGGATGTGAACGAGGCCGGCTTTGAGCATCCGTGGAGTGTTGACGATGCCCCGGACCGCTACATTGCCGGCCAGCTCCGCGCCATCGTGGGCCTTGAACTGGTGATCACCAGGATCGAGGCAAAGGCCAAACTCAGCCAGAACCGGCCCGACGCCGACATCGACGGTGTGGTGGCCGGGCTCAGCGCGTGCGGGCGGACCGTGAGCGCGGACGACGTCGAACGGGCACGTCCGGCGCGCGGCTGAACCTTGGCGAACGTCTGGTTTCCGGTGCGCGGCAAGGTCCCCGGCCGGAACCAGGGGGCCGGAACCAGGGGGGCCGGGGTCAGGCAGTCCGGCTGGCGGCCAGTGCCGCAATGTCCCGGGGTGTGGTGCGGCAGCAGCCTCCCACGATGCGCGCACCGAGCGCGCGCCACTCAGCGGCCCCTGCCGCCAGGCCTGAGGTGCCCCCGTTATCGGCTTCACCATCAGCGGCCGACGCCGGCGCCCAGGTCTTGGTGGCGGGGTCATAGCTTTCGCCGGAGTTGGGGTAGGTGACCAGCGGAGTGGAGCCCGCCACGCCGAGGGCTGCCAGGGCCGGGGACACCAGGTGCAGCGGCACGCAGTTAACGCCCACAGCCGCTACCCGCGGCTCTGCCCCGCAGAGTTCCGCGACGGCGGCCAGCGGCGTGCCATCGCTGATGTGCCCGCCGTCCCGCAGCGTGAAGGAGAACCAGGATTCGACGTCGAACTCCCTGGTCAGTGCCAGCAGGGCCTCTGCTTCGGCAAAGGACGGCAGCGTCTCGCAGGCCAGGAAGTCCGCTCCGGCTTCCACCAGGGCAGCAATGCGCGGACGGTGGAAGTCCTTGAAGGCTTCCGGCTCCAGGACGTAGTCGCCGCGGTATTCGGAGCCGTCCGCGAGGTAGGCGCCGTACGGGCCTACCGACCCGGCGACCAGCAGGGGCCCGGCCCCGGGGTGGTTGGCAAGATGGTGGCGCCGGGCTTCGTCCGCCAGCCGGACCGATAGCCCCACCAGGTCCAGGGCAGCGTCCTCGGAGAGTCCTCGCCGGGCGAACCCCTGCGGCGTGGCCTGGTAGCTTGCGGTGGTGGCCACGGTGGCTCCGGCGGCGAAGTAGTCCCGGTGCACGTCCCGGATCAGGTGTGGCTGTTCCAGCAGGACCTTGGCGGACCACAGCGGGTCATCGAGGCTGCAGCCGCGCGCTTCAAGTTCGGTGGCGAGGGCGCCATCGGCCGTGACGTGTGCCCCGGCTTCGAGCAACCGGGACAACTCAGTGGTGCGGGGCATGGCGCGGACTCCGTACTGTATCGAAAGGACCTGATAATCATCATAAGCAACAGAACTTGTTCATGATGAGCAAGTCGCCCGATGACGAGGCTGCCTGCCACCCCTCCATTAGACTCTGGCCTATGTCGACTACCTCCAGCATGGGCCGTGGCATGATGGCCATCCTGGCCCTGGGTGAACGGCATGGCGCCGGCCTGTCCGGACGGACGGTGGCGGGAATCGCCGCCGGCCTCGGCAAGGACCGCAGCCAGGTATCGCGCAGCCTCAGCACCGGCGAGCAGGAGGGCTTCCTCCACCGGAGCCGCCAGCGCACCTACACCCTGGACTGGTCCATCCTCACCGACGCACAGCAACTGACAGCCCGGCGGCTGCATACCGACGGCACCCAGGCGCTGGACCGGCTGGCGCTCGACACCGACGAAGCGTGCTTCCTGGGCGTGCTGCAGGGCGCCAGCACCGTGACCATCGGCGAAAGCGTCCCGGCCAGCAGCAACCTGGTGGGTTCCTGGCTGGGCAGGCCCTACCCTGCGTACTGCAGCGATGCCGGGCAGGCCGCGCTGTGGGAATCATCGGAGACCGAGGTGCGGACGGTGTTCGCCGGTGTCGACTTTGTGCGGCACGGCCCCAATACCCCGTCCGACGTCGGGGACTTCCTCGGGCGGCTGGCCGCGGCCCGCGTGCGTGGCTACTCCGTGGTGGCCGAGGAAGCGGAGCCCGGGCTCTACTCGCTGGCGGTCCCCGTGCGGGACTTCACCGGGGGCGTGGCCGCAGCCCTGCAGATCGTGGGCATCAGGGACCGCCTGGAACCACGCCGGGATGCATGTCGCCGCTGCGTTGGTGGAGCAGGGACACTGGCTTGAGGCACGGCTTGGCTTCCGGCGGCAGGACAGTGCCCGGGTTTAGCCTGTTGCGTCGACGGACACGATGCGGTCAGCGGCACCGCGCAGGGCGGCGGTAATGCCCGCGGTGTCATTGCCGACGCCGGCCCGGCGCCCCAGGACGCTGAGTGCGGCCAGGATGGTGCCGCTTCCATCGCGGACCGGAACGGCCAGTTCCACGATGTCATGCTCGAATTCCTCGTCGGCAGTGATGTGGCCACGGGGCAGGTCGCGGACCATCAGGTCCCAGACCCCGTCGACGGAGTGGGCCGCGCCCGGGCCACCGATGCCGATGAAGTTCACGCCGCCCAGGAGATCGTCCAGGTCGGGACGCTGGTGATCCAGGAGCAGCGCCCTTCCGGCGCCCGTACACCACACAGGGGTCACCATGCCCGGCGCCACGAAGCTGCCCGGGCCGGCATCGTTGCTGGAGGCCAGGAGCAGGACGGCACGGACGCCGTCGCGGACAGAGAGCCGGGCACGCAGCCCGAACGCCGCAACCAGCGACTCCAGCTCGGGCCTGGCGTTCCGTACCCAGCCGGCGTCCAGGGAGGCGGCAAGTCCGAAGAACCGCGGCCCGGTCCGGAACGGCCCCCGGTCTGCACGTTCCAGCAGGCCCAGCTCGCACAGTTCCTGGGTCAGGCGGGACACGCGGCCCTGGTCCATGCCCAGCTCCGCGGCCAGCTGGGAGACGCCCGGCAGCTGCCGCCCGCGCTTTTCCCGGTCAACCACCAGCCGGACAATCCGGAGCCCTTGCGCCAATGATGTCGCGTCAGCCGATGAATCCACGCCTGTTTCCCCTTCCGGCCGGTGCCCGCCCTATTCTTCCACGCGCAGTGTGGGCGGGATATTTCTGCGACCCGGGACGAAGCGTCCCGGCAGGTGGACGGTGCGTGGGCCTGGTCCAAAATAGTTCCGCATTCATGGAACCGGAGCCGGTGACCGGACACTATGAGGTATGGACGATCAGTCGGGTGTCTCGGACGAGGTGTTGTGGTGTCAGGTAGTCAACGGTGACGGCGACGCCTTCGGTGTTCTCTTTGACCGCCACCACTCTTCGCAACCACCTGCGCTACAGGAACTTCCTCAGCCAGCTTCCCCCGCCCGCGGATGAAACCGACATCGCAGAGAGCCTCGCCGAAGCCGACGAATCCAGCTTCAAAGCCTCCGCCCTCAGGGAAGCTTTCACCCGGCTGAGGCCGCCGGAGCGGGACGTTCTGACCCTCTGCATCGTCGAAGGCCTGGGAGCCAAAGCCGCTGGTGCAGCCCTCGGCATCGCGGACGGAACCGTGAAGTCACGCCTGCACCGGGCCAAGTCCCGGCTCGGGACCCTCTACAGCCGCATTGTGCAGGAACAACAGCCTGACGCCCAGGCAATTCTTGGACGGAGAACATCATGACCACTGCCCAGTTCCAGTCCGACCGGCGCGACGCCCTGCGCAAGCAACTCGTCGAACTCCCCACCCTTGCAGGCGCAGAAGATCCCGGTCCGGTACAGGCCAGGCAAAACCGCGCGCAGCCTCCGGCCCCACAGGGGCTGGCGCAAAGATTCCCACGCCACCCCGGACGCCCTGCGGCCCGTCCGCCCAAGCCGGACCCGGCGGATCGTGCTCACCGCAGCGGCGGCGGCCGTTGGCGCGCTGGTTGTCGGGCAGATCAGCATCACTGCCCAAAGCGCGCACGCGGCAGGGGTCCTGCGGGCAGCAGCGGACCAGTCCATGACCTTCACCGATCCCGTACCAGGGCAGGGCCAGTACCTGCTCGTGCATACACACGCCAACTGGCTCGCCTCCGGAATCGACGAGGCGGGAAATATCGAGAACAGCATGAACGCCCAGACAATCGATGTCTACCGTCCCGGCGACCCGGCCCAGGAGTGGGTGCTCAGGCGCGACTGGGGTGACGGCCACCCGGTGCCGATGGAAATAGAGGTCATCCGCGCCAAGGACGGACATTTCTATGGCGGGCCCTGGACCCTGATGTCAGACGACGAGCTGGCTGCCCTGCCAAGGGATGGGCAGGCTTTGTATGACCACTTCAACTCCAGCTACCAGGGAGGGTCAGCGTCACGGGACGAGAACAACTTCGTCCGCATCACCGACATCCTGAGGATGGGACTCATTCCCGCCGACCTGCGTGCGGGTCTCTACGACGCGCTGGCCCTGATCCCCGGTGTCACTGCCACCGAGCAAGCCAATTTCGACGGCAAGGTGGGCATCGCGATCGGACGGACGGAGCCCCTGCGCGCGGGCCAACGCGCAGAAATGATCATCGACCCCACTACAGGCCTGGTCATCGGCGAGCGGACCATCATGACCTACGCTGCCTTCGGCTTCGGCTCCAATGAAGTGACCGGCCATACGGCCATTGACTACCGGATTGTTGACTCAGCTCCCCAATGAGGAACTGACAGCTCGTTTCCGGCCGTGCCGGAGGTAGAAGTAGGCGTAGCAGGCGGCCACAAACGGGATGCCGAAGTAGAGGGCGGCCACCTGGTTGGGGTCAAGGGCGATGCCCACCAGGGAGACGACGCAGAGCGTGAACGCGAGGACGGGCACCAGCGGGAACAGCGGTGCCTTGTAGGCCAGCGCCGAAACGTCGCCGCCGTCCCGGATGAAGGCGCGGCGGTGGAAGAAATGCGAGGCTGTGATGGACATCCAGACACCCACCACGGCGAACCCGGCTACGGACACGAGCACCAGGTACACCGTTTCGGGGGCCACCACGCTGCTGACGAGGGAGGCGATGCCGCCCACCATGCTCACCGCAAGCGCGGTCAGCGGGATGCCACGGCGGGTGAGGCGGCGGAAAGCCTGGGGCGCGTGGCCTTCGTCCGCGAGGGAGTAGAGCATCCGGGCGCAGGAGAAGAGGCCGCTGTTGCCGGCGGAGAGGAGCGCGGTGATGATGACGAAGTTCATGATGTCGGCCGCAAACGGGATCCCGATCGCGGAGAACACCGTGACGAAGGGGCTCTCGTCCAGGCCAACCTGGGTATACGGGATGGTGGCGGCAATGACGGCGATGGCGCCTACGAAGAAGATGAGCAGCCGGATGACGGTGGTGCGCATGGCCTTGGGAATGGCCGTGGCCGGGTCCTTGGTTTCGCCGGCGGCCACGCCGATCAGCTCGGAGCCGGAGAAGGCGTAGAAGACGGCGAGCACGGTGACCAGGACGCCGGTGAAGCCGTTGGGAAACAGCCCGCTCTCGGTGGCGAAGTTTTCGAAGAGGACCGGGTGGCTGCCGCCGTCGCTGAGCGGACGGAACCCGAACAGCGCTGCCCCGCCCAGGACGATCAGTGCGATGATGGCGGCCACCTTGACGATGGCGAACCAGAACTCGGATTCGCCGAAGAACCGGGCCGAAACCGCGTTGAAGCCGAAGAGCACCGCGGCGAACACCAGGCACCAGACCCACACGTCGACGTCCGGGAACCAGCGCTGCATGAGCAGGCCGGACGCGGTGAATTCCGAGCCGATGGCCACGGCCCAGCACAGCCAGTACAGCCAGGCCGTGGCGAAGCCGGTGGCCGGGCCGATGGAGCGTGCGGCATAGATGTGGAAGGCACCGGACACCGGATAGGCGATGGCCAGCTCCCCGAGGCAGGCCATCACCAGGTACACCACGAACGCACCCACGAGGTAGGCAAGCACTGCACCCAGCGGACCGGCCTGGGAGATGGTGTAGCCGGAGCTGAGGAAAAGCCCTGAACCGATGACGCCGCCCATGGCGATCATCACCAGGTGCCGGGGGCCCATGGACCTTCGGAGTCCCGGCTGGGCGCGCAAGGGCCCGGGCGGTTCTGTCTCAACTGTCAGCGGTGCAGGGGATTCCACGGGTGTCTCCAGGAGGGTGGTCGGCAAGGTGCGGCGGAGGCGCACACTGCCTGCCCGGGACCCGGGGAACGAAGATATGCACGTCAACAGAGAGAAATTAGCACAATCACCGAATTTCGCTCGTTAACGTCATGCATACTTGTTCATATTGCACGCTTGTGACCTCGCGTGACCGCCTGCCGCCAGACCGCTTAGCGCGACACCAGCGCTTCGCTGGCCTCCCACAGGCCCTGCGCCAGCTCGGCGTCGTACGCCTGCGGGTTGGCCTTGGCCAGCGCACGCTTGGCGTAGTAGGCGCCGGAGATCCAGTCGGTGCCGGGGGTTCCGTTGATCAGCCAGAGCAGGGTGTCGGCGCCCTGGTCCGGGGTGAGCATAAAGCGGTTCAGCAGGGTCTTGTAGGCGTGCCGCCACGGGCTGGTGGACTCCGCCGCGAAGTTGGTGCGGACCACGCCGGGGTGGAAGGCCGCCGTGGAGATTCCCTGCCCGCCGAAGCGGCGGTGCAGCTCGGAGGTGAAGAGGATGTTGGCGAGCTTGGCCGTGCCGTAGGCGCGGTTGGTGGAGTAGCTGTGCTCCGCGTTGAGGTCGAAGAGGTCCAGTTTGCCGAAACCGTTGGCGGCACTGGCGGTGTTGATGATTTTGGCGTTGCTGGCGGTGAGCACGTCCATGAGCTCGGTGGTGAGCAGGAACGGGGCCAGGTGGTTGATCTGGAACGTGGACTCATTGCCGTCCACGGTGAGCTGGTGGCCGCCCCTGATGCCGCCGGCGTTGTTGGCCAGGACGTCGATCCGCTCATAATCGTCCCGGAGCTGGGCCGCGAGGGTGCGGACCTGGTCCAGTTCGGCGAAGTCGGTGACGAAGTAGTCGGCGTTGAGCTCCTTGGCCAGGGCCTGGGTTTTTTCCTCGGAACGGCCGACGACGACCACCCGGTCCCCTGCCTCCGTCAGCGTCCGCGCGGCTGCTGCGCCGATGCCGTCGCTGGCGCCGGTGATCACGATGGTGCGTTGGGTCAAGGGGTGTCCTTTGGTTGGGAAGGCAGCGTCCGGGTGGAACACGCTGCCTCTGGCACAACGACGGCGGGGCAGCCAGCGTTCCCGCCGGCTGCCCCGCCGTTGTGGTGGCGGAGGAAAAGTCAGCCCGCCACTCCGGCGAGCAGGAAGATGACCGCGGCGATGCCGAAGCCCATCACACCGATGAGGGTTTCCATGACGGTCCAGGTCTTCAGGGTGGTCTTGACGTCCATGCCGAAGAAGCGGCCCACCAGCCAGAAGCCGGAGTCATTGACGTGGGAGACCACCACGGAGCCGGCAGCCACGGCGATGACCAGCGCGGCAACCTGCATGCCGTTCAGTCCCGCAAGGGCAACGGCAGGGGCGATCAGGCCGGCGGTGGTGGTCAGCGCCACGGTGGCCGAGCCCTGGGCGATGCGCAGGATGGCGGAGATCAGGAAGCCGGCCAGGATCAGCGGGATGCCCAGGTTGCCCAGGACCTCTGCCAGTGCGGCGCCGATGCCGGAAGCACGGAGCACGCCGCCGAACATGCCGCCGGCGCCGGTGATGAGGATGACCGAGCAGACCGGGCCGAGGGAGGATTCGAGCAGTTTCTCGATGGCTCCGGCGTCCTTGCCGCGGCGGTTGCCCAGGACGAACACCGCTACGAGCACCGCGATCAGCAGGGCCACCGGGGTTTCGCCGATGGTGCGCAGGATCTGGAACCACTGTTCCTTCTTGACGTCCTCGGACAGGACGCCGGAGGAGGCAAGGGTGTTCAGGCCGGTGTTGAGGAAGATCAGTACCAGCGGAAGGAGCAGCAGGCCGATGATGGTGCGGAAGCGCGGCGGGTGGGATTCGGCTTCGGCGCTGGCGTGGCCCAGGATTTCCGGCACGGGCAGGACCAGCTTTTTGCCGGTGTAGAGGCCGAACAGGTAGGCGGTGACGTACCAGGTGGGAATGGCAACAATCAGGCCGGCAATCATGACCAGGCCGATGTTGGCGTCAAAGAAGGCCGCGGCCGAGACCGGGCCCGGGTGCGGCGGCAGGAAGATGTGCATGACGGAGAATGCACCGGCGGCCGGGAGGCCGTAGCGCAGCACTCCCCCGCCGAGGCGGTGGGCGACGGCGAAGACCACGGGCAGCATGACCACCAGGCCGGCGTCGAAGAAGATGGGGAAGCCGAAGATCAGGGACGCCAGGCCCAGCGCGAACGGGGCACGCTTTTCGCCGAAGACCCCGATCAGGTAATCGGCCAGCACTTTGGCGCCGCCGGAGGTTTCAACGATGCGGCCCAGCATGGCGCCGAGGCCCACGAGGAGGGCTACGGTGCCCAGGGTGGTTCCGAAGCCGTTGATCAGTACCGGGACCACCTGGTTGGCGGGGATTCCGGTGGCGAAAGCCGTGGCAAGGCTGATGACGATCAGGGCGATCAGGGCGTGCATCCGCAGCTTGATGATCAGGAACAGCAACACAACGATTGACGCTGCGGCGATGAGCAGCAGGGGGCCTGCGCCCAGCGTCTGGGTCCATCCTTCGATGACCATGGTTCTCCTTTGAAACAGAAACTGATGGGGATTGGGGAAAGTAGGGGGTTAGAGAGCGGGGGCTGCGGGGAGTTTGAGGGCCTCCACCACGGACGCGACGATCTCCTCAGGTGAGCGCGAGATGTCCAGGCGGAGGCTGCCCGCTGCGAGTTCGTCGCCGGTCAGCGGTTCCAGGGTGGCCAGCTGGCTTGGCAGGAGGGTAGGGGGCATGAAGTGGCCCTCGCGGCCCTGCATGCGCGCACCGATCAGGTCCGCGCCGCCGTCGAGGTGGACAAACAGGACGCGTCCGTCCGCCTCGGAGAGCAGCCGGCGGTAGGTCTGCTTGAGCGCGGAGCAGGTGAGTACCGTGCTGTGGCCGGCCGCGGCCTGGGCGGTCATCCAGCCCTGGATTTCCCGCAGCCAGGGCCAGCGGTCCTCGTCCTGGAGCGGGATGCCCTGGGTCATTTTGTCGATGTTGGCCTGGGGGTGGAATTCGTCCGCCTCGGCGCAGGCCCAGCCCAGCTGCTGGGACAGTGCGGCGGCGATGGTGGATTTGCCGGAACCGGCAACGCCCATGACCACCAGGTGCGTGGCTGGATTCTGCATTGTTTACCTCCGAAGAAGACGTCTTTGGCTTAGTGAAGAAAGCTCGTAGCGCATCTCACAGTGAAGTGCGCTGGAGATAAGGTATCACCAATTGATGGCACAGATACTATCTTTTCGTGTCACAAGTCATACCTTTGGGAAAAATGTCGGTACGCTGGGAGGGCGCGCAGGCGCAGAGGAAGGCAGGAAGATGTCGACGGCGACACCACAGGACGCGGGCAGCGCGGACGACGGCGGGGCCTCCCCCGCGATGCACGAACGGGTTCTGGAGGCGGTTGGCATAGCCATCGCGTCCGGGAGCCTTCCTCCCGGCAGCCGGCTCACCCTTGAGGGACTGCAGCAGGAGTACGGCATTTCCCGCACCGTTGCGCGCGACACCATGAAGGTCCTCGAATCCATGAACCTGGTGTACTCCCGCCGCCGGGTGGGGATCGTGGTCCAGGAACGCACGCTGTGGAACGTTTTTGATCCCAAGCTGGTGCGGTGGCGCCTTGCCTCGGACCGGCGCGAGATCCAGTACAGCAGCCTCACGGAGCTGCGTATCGCCGTCGAACCCATCGCCGCCGCAGGAGCCGCGCGCCGGGCCAGCGCCGCGGAACGGACCAGGCTGGTTGCCCTTGCGGGCGAGCTGCGCCGCCTCGGCGAGGCGGGTGACCTGCAGGCGTTCCTGGCCGTGGATATCGAGTATCACCAGTTACTGCTGCGGGCCTGCGGCAACGAGATGTTCAGCGCGCTCGAAGGCATGGTGGCCGAGGTGCTCACCAGCCGGACCAGGCAGGGGCTCATGCCGTTCAAGCCCCGCAGCGAAGCGCTGCAGGCCCACGAGGACGTGGCCGCCGCGGTGGCCGGCGGGGACGCCGTGATGGCCGAGTCCGCCATGCACCACATCCTGGACGAGGTCCGGAACGCGATGGGCCTGCACTAGCCTCTTCCGGCGTGCCGTGTTCCTGAGTAGCCTGCAAGGTAGGGGCTCATGCAACGGGCCCTCCCGCGCCGTACAGGAATTCCGTGGAGTGGACAATGGCCATCGGACACGCAACTGAAGGACTCCCAGCTACCGCCGCGCCCGCCGTCGTTCCCCGGCGCAAAGGCAACATCGTGGTCCGGTGGATCACCTCCACGGACCACAAGATCATCGGGTACATGTACCTGATCTCCTCGTTCGTGTTCTTCTGCCTCGCCGGGGTGATGGCGCTGCTGATCCGCGCCGAGCTTTTTGAACCCGGGATGCAGCTCCTGCAGACCAAGGAGCAGTACAACCAGCTGTTCACGATGCACGGCACCATGATGCTGCTGATGTTCGCCACCCCGCTGTTCGCCGGGTTCGCCAACGTGATCATGCCGCTGCAGATCGGCGCGCCGGACGTGGCCTTCCCGCGGCTGAATGCCCTGGCGTTCTGGTTCTTCCTGTTCGGCTCCACCATCGCCGTGTCCGGCTTCATCACCCCGCAGGGCGCAGCGTCCTTCGGCTGGTTTGCCTACGCACCCTTGAACAACACCACGTTCAGTCCCGGAGTGGGCGGAGACCTGTGGGTGTTCGGCCTGGCGCTGTCCGGCTTCGGCACCATCCTGGGCGCGGTCAACTTCATCACCACCATCATCTGCATGCGCGCCCCGGGCCTGACCATGTGGCGGATGCCGATCTTCACGTGGAATACGCTGGTCACGGCCATCCTGGTGATCATGGCGTTCCCCCCGCTGGCCGCAGCCCTGTTCGCTCTGGGCGCGGACCGGCGGTTCGGTGCGCACATTTACGATCCGGAGAACGGCGGCGCGGTCCTCTGGCAGCACCTGTTCTGGTTCTTCGGCCACCCCGAGGTCTACATCATCGCCCTGCCGTTCTTCGGCATCGTCTCCGAGATCTTCCCGGTCTTCAGCCGCAAGCCCATCTTCGGCTACAAGGGCCTGGTGTACGCCACCATCGCCATTGCCGCACTGTCCATGACGGTGTGGGCGCACCACATGTACGTGACCGGCTCCGTGCTGCTGCCGTTCTTCTCGTTCATGACCATGCTGATCGCGGTGCCCACGGGCGTGAAGTTCTTCAACTGGATCGGCACCATGTGGCGCGGTTCCCTGACGTTCGAGACCCCCATGGTCTGGGCCATCGGGTTCCTGATCACGTTCCTCTTCGGCGGGCTGACCGGCATCATCCTTGCCTCACCGCCCCTGGACTTCCACGTCTCCGACACCTACTTCGTGGTGGCGCACTTCCACTACGTGGTGTTCGGCACCGTGGTGTTCGCGATGTTCGCCGGGTTCTACTTCTGGTGGCCCAAGTGGACCGGCAGGATGTTGAACGAGCGCCTGGGCAAGATCCACTTCTGGATGCTGTTCCTCGGCTTCCACGGCACGTTCCTCATCCAGCACTGGCTCGGCGTGATGGGGATGCCCCGCCGGTACGCCGACTACCTCGTGGAGGACAACTTCGCGTGGATGAACCAGTTCTCCACCATCGCCTCGTACCTGCTGGGCGCCTCGATGATTCCGTTCCTGTGGAATGTGTACATCACCTGGCGCAGGGCGGAAAAGGTGCAGGTTGATGATCCATGGGGCTTCGGCGCCTCACTGGAATGGGCCACGTCCTGCCCGCCGCCCCGGCACAACTTCACGTCGCTGCCCCGGATCCGCTCCGAGCGCCCCGCACTGGACCTGCACCATCCGGAGCTGCGGGTGCGCGAGCACGACACCACGCACAGTCCGGCGGCGGCAGCCCTGGGTGCGGCTGATATCGGCGAAGAGGACGTCAGGAATCCGAACCCGGACAAGTGACCCTGGACTAGACTCGCAGCATGAAATCGGGTTGGGGGATCCTGGGGTTGCTGACTGCTCTTTCCGTGGGGACAGTGCCGGTGGCCGGCTGCACCATTAACGCCTGCCCGGCCATCGGGTACATCAGTTCCGTCACTGTGAACCTCGAGGGCAATACCGCAGCCGTCAATGACGTGACCCTCTGCGATGCGACCGGATGCTCGCAGCCTGCCCCGACGCCCGGCACGCCGGGGCCGTCGAAATCAGTGGTCCCCTGGAACTCCCCCGAGGCGCAGGCGCCGGCCATGTCTGCGTCCCCAGCGCCGTCGCCTGCCGTCAGCCTCGCGCCGTCCCCTGCCGTCACTTTCGCGCCGTTTTACGGCACCCGGGAGGACGGGGACACGTGGGTGTTCACCATGAGTTCCGGCTCCCCGGACCACGTGAGTATCAAGGCCATCGCCCGGGACGGCACCGTTCTGGCCGAAAAGGAGCAGGACCTGGTGTGGACCAGGGTAGGTGGATCAGCCCAGTGCGGCGGACCGGTGACCACCCCGCCGATCCAGCTCCGGGTGCCCTAGCAACAGGCACCAAGCACATCAGGGTTAACAAAAAGCTGGGCCGGTCATTGACCGGCCCAGCTTTTGAAATATGAAACCCTAAGGCCCCAGTTTCTCTAAGGAATTAGAGGGACTGGATGTTTACGGCCTGGGGACCCTTGGGGCCCTGCTCGGTTTCGAAGGAGACCTTCTGGTTCTCTTCGAGTGAGCGGAAGCCGGAGGAAGCGATCGCAGAGTAGTGTGCGAAAACGTCCTGTGAGGAGTCATCGGGGGAAATGAAGCCGAAGCCCTTTTCAGCGTTAAACCATTTGACGGTACCAGTAGCCATTATTTTTGTCCTTCGTGAAGGTGGAGGAAAAGTCCCGACTTTCGGGTCCTCCGGTGTGGGGTGTTCAAAACCGCTACTTCAGAAGAACGCGGACTTTCGACCGCGCGTACTGCCTGAACTACCAACTGCATAAACACAACAACAAAAACAACTGTACAGGACTTTCCGCAGGCCATTTACCACACGCCCGACCGGCGCGGGGGTGGCCCGCGGATCAGGGGCCAAAGCTGCCACGTGCCTGCCGCCGCCGGGCCCTGCAACCCGGCCCTGTACGCCGCGCTGCCGCGGGCATATCCTGCCAACAGAGCCAGCCCGCACCCGACCCACGGGAGAAGAATCATGGAAATGCCCAAGGCGTCCGACGCCGACAAGGAACGCTTCCGGGCGGCCGTCCCGGATCATCCGGACGTGGTGGTGAAGCCGATGTTCGGCAACCTGGGGGCATTTGTGAACGGCAATATGTTCGCCGGGCTGTTCGGCCCCGTGATCGGGGTGAAGCTGTCCGACGCGGACCGCCAGGAGCTGGAAGGCGCTGAACGGACAGTCCCTTTCGGGCCGGCAGAACGGCCGATGGGCGGCTACACCGGCCTGCCGGAGGTCTGGAACGCAGAGGGCGACGGCGACGACGCCCGGGTGCGCGCCTGGGCCGAGAAAGCGTTCGAGCACGTCGCCGGCCTGCCTCCCAAAGCGCCGAAGGCACCGAAGTCCGCAAAGCCCAGGGCTGCCAAGGCCTAGCGATGCCGTCCCCCGGCGCGGCCCCGGAGTCTGCCGCTGAAGAACGGGTCAACACCCTGGTGATCGGTGCCGGACAGGCGGGCCTGGCCACCAGCTATTGGCTCGCCCGGCACGGCGTGGAGCACCAGCTACTGGAACGGCGGGACGCGCTGGGCGGTGCCTGGCAGGACAGGTGGGATTCCTTCTACCTGAACACGCCCAATTACGCCTTTATGCTGCCCGGGCTCACCTACGACGGACCTGAACCGGAGGCGTTCCTTCCCCGCGACGCCGTGATCGGCCTCTTCCGCGACTATGCGCAGCGGATCGCTGCTCCGGTCCGGCTGGGCACGGACGCCACCCGGATCACCACATCGGCCGGTGGCTTCACCGTGGAAACCACCACCGGGTCTCTGGCGGCGGCGAACGTCGTCCTGGCAAACGGCGCGTTCCAGCGCACCCGCATCCCGCCGTCGGCCGCTGCCCTCCCCCGGCACGTGGTCCAGCTGCACAGCCACGACTACCGCAACCCGCAGCAGCTCCCGGACGGCGCCGTCCTGGTGGTGGGCACCGGCCAGTCCGGCGGGCAGATCACCGAGGACCTGCTGGACGCCGGCCGCGAGGTGCACCTGTCCGCGTCCGCCTGCCCGGAGGCGCCGCGCCGGTACCGCGGCCAGGACATCTTCCACTGGCTCCTGCAGGTCAACGTGCACGGCCCCGAATATGGCATCAACGGCCTCCAGGCGGCACAGCTCCCCTCCCCCGCGGCACGGTTCATGTGCAACCCGCTGCTGTCCGGCAACGACGGCGGGCACAGCATCCGCCTGCGCGGACTGGGCCGCCGCGGCGTGCGGCTGCACGGCCGGTTCGAGGGGACGGACGACGGCGTACTCGTCTTCAGCGACGATCTCCCCGAGCGTTTGGCAGCAGTGGAGGCCGGGTTCGGGAACCGCCTGAAGCTGATGGCGGATGCGTATATTGAAGCCGCCGGCATTGATGCCCCGCCGGCCGAACCGCGCCCCGACGACCCCTGGCTTCCCGCGGAGTCAGGAGCGCGGCTGGACCTGGCCGCGGAAAACGTCACGTCCGTCATCTGGGCCACCGGCTACGGCCTGGACTACAGCTTCCTGGACATCCCCGTGCTGGACGAATGGAACTACCCCCGCCACACCCGGGGTGTCACCGAGGTCCCCGGCCTGTATGCGGTGGGGCTGCCCTGGCTGACCAGGCACCTCTCGGCAACCCTGGCCCTGGTCAGCGACGACGCGAAGTACGTAGCGGAGCACCTGGCCGCCCGCCCCGCCTAGCCATCACCGGGACCCTCTCGCACTAGCCGCAGGTTTCCGGGACACCCTCTCGCACTACCCGCAGGTTTCCGGGAAACCCTCTCGCACTACCCGCAGGGTCAGGGGAAACCCTCTCTCGTTCAGCCGAGGCCTGGCCGCGAATGGTGGTCCTGGCGCTGGCGGTCGCGGCGGGACTGATAGCCGTAGACAAGCAGTCCGACTCCCGCAAGGATCATGACGGCGGGGATGGCGAAGTCCACGGAGATGAGCAGCGCCATGGCCTGGAGGGCGAAGACCACTCCCAGCACCGCGAGGACTGCGGCCGGAATCAGCGGCCACTTCATCAGGCCGGTGTGGCCGTCATTGCGGACCGGCACACGGGACAGCAGTCCAAACGTGAGCGCGAGGCCCAGGAACAGGACGGCGGGAACCGTCATCCCCGTAAGCCCCTGCGGAAGCGCCACGATCACTGCGAGCGTGAGCATCACGCCGCACGGAATCAGGGCCCACCAGTTGCCCTTTTCGCGCAGGTAGACTGCGGCGAATCCGGCTCCCATGAACAGGAACAGGAAGGCGGCACCAGCGCCGCCGCCGATCAGCTGCGTGGCGGTGATGACTGCGGCCAGCCCAAAGAACACGGACCCTGGAATGGCAGCCCACCAGAACTCGCGGCTGCGGGCGAAGAGGTAGGCGAACACTGCCCCGACCGCTGCGAAGATCAATGCCGGCAGGAAAGCGGCGCTTCCGATCGCCCCCACCTGCTCCAGCAGCCACAGGACACCGATCAGCATCAGGACGATGCCGCCGAGGATGTTGATCTGAGCCGATTTCAACGTTGCCTCCCGGGCCGCGGCACGCGGAAGCTCCGCGCTGCCTCTTAAAGGCTAGGGCGGGCGAGGAGCCGGACCTAGGGCACAAAGCCCCGGCTCGCACGCCTGCCGGACATGAGGCCCCGCTGGCCGGCGACGGCGCTGCATGCGGCGAGTGCCGCCGTCGTCCGTTCCGCGTACGACGGCGGCGCGGCGCCACCGCTGCTGGGAGCCTCCGGGGCGCGAATCATCGCAGCGGCGACCGGGGAAATGTGGGTGCTACACGTGCGCCGGCTCTGGCGTGCCTGTGGGCACGTCGCTGCGCCGCCGCGCGAGGCGGCGGGCGATCCCTGCACAGACAATCAGCTGCAGGGCGTGGTAGATGATCACCGGCAGGATCACGACCCCGCCCAGCGGGCCCTGGAAAAGAATGGCCGACAACGGCAACCCTGTGGCCAAACTCTTTTCCGACCCACAGAACATGATGGCTGTGGCTTCCGCTGGGGCGAAGCCCAGCTTCCTGCCAACCAGCGACGTCACCCATAGGGTCAGCACCAGCATGAGGGCGCAGATGCCGGCCGTCACCGCCAGCTGGGGAACGGGAATCCGCTGCCATACTCCCCCGGCCACGGCAGCACCGAAGGCGCCGTAAACCACCAGCAAAATCGCCGTCCGGTCCACGACCTTAAGGGCTGGAGCCCAGCGCCGGGTCCACTTCACGGTCAGTTTGTGGAGCAATTGCCCCGCGACGAACGGCGCCACAATCTGCAATCCGATTTTGGCCGCCGAGGACAGATCCATCCCGCCGTAGGAACCCAAGGCAAGGGCGACGAGCAGCGGTGTGACCACCACGCCAAGGAGATTGGAGATGGACGCCGCGCAGACGGCTACTGCCGTATTTCCCCGGGCGATCCCGGTAAACGTGGTGGCCGTCTGCACTGCTGTGGGCAGCATAGTGAGAAACAGCAGGCCAGCGACGAGCCCATGATCGAGGTACCACGCAGATCCCGCTGCCACGCCAAAACCCAGGAGCGGAAAGGCAACGAAGGAAAAAGACACGATCACAAGGTGCAAACGCCAGGCTGTCAGCCCCTGCAGGGCCGCGGAAGAGGGCAGGCGCAGCCCGCTGATAAAGAATTGAAGGGCCACAGCGATACCGCCGGCCGTTGACAGCGTGGGCGCCGCGTCCGCGCCAGGCGGGAACACTGCGGCCAAGGCAAGGGTGGCCAGCAACAGCACCACAAAAGGATCAATCCAGCCAAGCCATCCGCGCACTCCCCGAGCGCTGGCAGTTCTTCCCATGCCACAACATCCTTTTGTCGGTTAGACCTCAGAATACTGTAGACAATCTACAGAAAGTGCCTGCCGTGTAAACCCTGTGTAAACTCGCTCCGAGTCCGCATCTGGACAAACTGTAGACAGTAGTCTTGGAACATGATCGTCCAGGAAAGTCTCGTCTCACTCGCTGCCAACGAGATCCGGAAGCTGATCGTCAGCGGTGAGCTGGCCCCCGGCGACAAGCTGAATGAGCCTCCGCTGGCGGAACGCCTGGGGATTTCCCGCCCTCCCCTACGCGAAGCCCTGCGTACGCTTGAAAGCGAGGGACTCCTGGAACAGTCACCCCGGCGGGGCTACCGGGTGGTGTCCATGACAGAGCGGGACATCGACGAGATCTACTCGCTGCGGCGAGCCCTTGAGATGTTCGCCCTGGAGCATCTGCTCACGAAAGAGGATCCCTCCATCTACGCCGCCCTCGACCCGATCATGAAGGCCATGCGGGCCGCGGCCAAAAAGGGAGACAGGGTAGCTGTGGTCCAGGCGAATATCGACTTCCACACGGCCCTGGTGGACGCCGCGGGCCACCGGCGACTCAGCGACACCTACCGGTCACTCATGTTGCAGATGCAGCTTTGCATGGCGGCCAACGTCCTGAACGAGGCGAAGACAAAAGGCGACCTCACCAAGGGATGCGACCGGCACGCAGAGTTGCTTGACGTCCTCCGCTCGGGTGACCCCCAGCGGATCCGCCGCGAATTCGAGGAACATGGCGAGCGGGACTACCTGTCCAGACAGGGCACGACCGACCTGAAAGCGGCCGGGGCATGACCCCTTCGCTGCTGGCCGGCCTGAACGCAGGTCACGAGGATGCAACCGCCATTGCAGAAGCCGTCCAGTCGGGGTTGCTGTCCGCCGCCGCAGTGGTTGCCGCCGCCCGCGAGCGCGCCGGCTCGGAGCAGGGAAAAGCACTCAATGCCTTCGTGACGGAGGACTGGGACGGGGCTGCTGCCGCCGCAACAGCCCTTGATGCCCGCCGGGCCGCCGGCGAGGAACTTGGCCCGCTGGCCGGCGTGCCATTCAGCGTCAAGGATGTGATTGCCGTCGCCGGCCTGCCGGTCACCGCTGGCAGCCGGGCGTTCGCCGGGACCCTGGCAACAACCACAGCACCTGCCGTGCAGCGCCTCCTGGACGCCGACGCGATTCTGGTGGGAAAAACCAACTGCCCTGAATTTGCCTTCGGCATGACCTGCGACAGCCCGTTGCTGGGCAGGACAGCCAACCCGCGATATCCCGCGTCCACCCCCGGCGGTTCAAGCGGAGGGGAAGCGGCCTCTGTCGCCGCAGGCATCTCCGCACTCGGCGTGGGTACAGACTTCGGCGGGTCCGTACGATGGCCCGCACAATGCGTGGGAATCGTCGCCCTGAGGCCTGGAGTTGGAGCATTGCCGGGCGAAGGCCAGGTGCCGGGCCTGGCCGGCAGCTTCGGTTCCGATGGCCTGCAGCCCGGCGTCAGCCCTGACATGCAGGGCTCGTTCCAGACTATCGGCCCCCTCGCCCGTTCTGTACGTGATCTTCGGGCGGCCTACAGCGTCATGTCCGGCGCGCCAGCGGTCGCCCACCCCACCACGGCAGCACCACTCCGGGTTGCCTGGACTGACGGCCGGGCTTTTGGTCCCGTCCGCCGCGAGGTCACCGCGCTCATGGAACGACTGGCCGACGCAATCGCTGCCCGGGGCCACACAGTAGCCCAGCAGCCAGACCTGTTCGAGGAGTGCCTGCCGGCCTACAACCGGCTGCGCACCCTGGACCCCATGCTGGACCACGCTGCCGCTATCACCGGCAAGGAAGCGGATGTCTCCGAGGCCAACCTGAAGACCATCCGTGAGTCACTGGCAGCGTCCCCCCAGGAGACAGAACTGGCGCGCACCGCCGCGGAGTCCGCCCGTTCCGCAGCTGTCCGCCAGATGGCCGCGGTGGACATCGCCCTCCTGCCGGTTGCCGGCGGCCCGGCCGCGGATGTTGAGGGCCGCCTGGATGTGGACGGGGCACACCTGCAGGGCTGGGAAATCATGGGACCGTGCCGGGCCGTCACCCTGACCGGCTGCCCTGTGGTGTCCCTGCCGATCGGACTGTCCGCCGAGGGCCTTCCCCTGTCGGTGCAGGTAGTGGCCCGCCCCGGCGGGGAAATGACGGCCCTCGCCTTTGCTGAGGTGCTGGAACAGTTGGTTTTGGACCCCAGCCAGCTGCGGACGTCAGCAAACGTCAACCAGACGATTCCGTAAAATTGTCTACAGAATTCACAATTAACATTTCCGAAACGAAGCAGGCGATTCCCGGACACACGAAGCCCATAGCGTCGTTCCTGTCAGCAATCAATCACTGGCATGGATCACTGAAAGTGGGAAGCAACGCATGTTTTCACGCACTAGCAAAGCTGCCGTCGTAGCCGCTCTGGCCGCCCTGACCCTCGCCGCCAGCGGCTGCTCAGCCAGCAGCACCGCCTCTGCGAATTCTGCCGCTAAGGAAAAGTTCACCATCGCCACCAGCGGCACCTTCCGGCCCATCACTTTCTCCGAGGGCGGCAAGCTCACGGGTTTTGACATCGAAGTGGGCACGCTGATCGCGGACAAGCTGGGCATGGAAGCAGAGTTCGTCGAGGGCCAGCTGACCGGACTGCTGCCGGGCCTTAACAGCGGGAAGTTCGACGCCGTCATGTCAGGTTTGACCATGACGGACGCCCGTAAGCAGTCCATCACCTTTTCCGCTCCGTATCTGGCTGACGGTGCTGTTGCAGTGGTGAAGAAGGACAACACTTCGGTGCAGCAACTCAGTGAGCTGGACGGCCTGGTGGTGGGAGCCATCGGCGGCTCGGGCACAGAATCCGATGTCAAGGGCATTGGCGGTTTCACCGAGCTGAAGGCCTACCCCGGCGCGCCCGAAGGATTCGCCGACGTTGCCGCCGGACGGATCGAGGTGTTCGCCACCGGCCGGATCGCGGCTGAGAACTTCATGAAGAATTCGCCGCTTGCCGCAGAGCTCAAGATCGTCGGGGACGTGTACGGTACCAAGCCCGCCGGCGTTGGCCTGCCCAAGGACGACACTGACATGAAGCCGAAGGTGGACAAAATCATCGAAGAACTCAAGGCCGACGGCACCCTGGCCGAACTGAACCAGAAGTGGTTCGGTTTCACGGTTGAGATCCCCGCCGCGTAATTGCCATGAACACCTACGAGCCCGGCTCTGTTGCGGCCGAATATTTCCCCATTTTCCTGACCGGCGCCCTGACCACCCTGGGAATTGTTGCCGCGGCCATCGTCTGCGCCACTGTCCTGGGCTACGTCATCGCCACCCTGCGGCTCTCCAGGATCCGAGCCCTGCGGATCTTCGCCGCCGCCTACGTGTGGTTCTTCCGCGGCCTTCCGCTCATGCTGTCCCTGTTCTTCTTCTATTACACGAAGCCGTTCGGACTGACCATGGACGCGTTCACGGCGGGCCTGATCGCGATGAGCCTCAACTCGGCGTCGTTCTTTTCCGAAATCATCAGGGCCGGGCTCAAATCGGTCAACGCAGGCCATCTGGAAGCGGCAGACTCCGTGGGTATGAACCCCCTGCAGAAGTTCTTCCGCGTGACGGCGCCGGAAGGCGTCCGCCTGATGACTCCCCCGTACATCAACAACTGCATCATCATGCTGAAGGAATCCGCCCAGATCTCGGTCATCACCGTGCCGGACCTGATGCTCCAGGGCCAGAAGGCCTACAACTCCACGTACAACGTCATGGAGACCCTGGGCGTGGTGGCGGCCATGTATCTGGTCATGACCAGCCTGCTGATGGTCTTCCAGATCATTATCGAAAAGAAGATGGGCCGCAAAATGGGCACCACCAAACAACTGCGCGAAGCTGTAGGGAGCATGGCATGATCGGCATCACCGGACTGACCAAGAGCTACAACTCACGCGAGGTGCTCAAGGACGTGGACCTGCGCATCCTTCCCGGCGAGGTAGTGGCCATCATCGGTCCCAGCGGGGCGGGCAAAAGCACCCTCCTGCGCTGCATCAACATGCTGGAGGTGCCCGACGCCGGCCGGATCCACGTGGACGGCAGGCAGGTGTTCTACACCCCCAATTCGCGGGGCAAGCTCGGCGTACTGGACCAGTTCCGGCTGACGTGGCTGCGGCAGGAAATCTCCATGGTGTTCCAGCAGTTCAACCTGTGGCCGCACCGGACTGTCCTGGACAACCTGCTTGAAGGTCCGGTGATCGCCAAGAAGCAGAAGCGTTCCGAGGCCGTGCCGCGGGCGCTGGAGAAGCTCCGCTCGGTGGGCCTGGAGGACAAGGCCTACGCGTACCCCGCGGACCTGTCCGGCGGGCAGCAGCAGCGGGTGGCGATCTGCCGTGCCCTGATGATGGATCCCAAGGCCATCCTCTTCGATGAACCCACGTCCGCGCTGGACCCGGAACTGGTGAATGAGGTCCTGGACATCATGGCAAAGCTCGCGGAAACCGGCATGACCATGGTGATCGTGACGCACGAAATGAAGTTCGCACGCGAAGTGGCGGACCGGGTGATCTTCATGGAACATGGCGGAATCGTGGCGGAGGGACCCCCGGACGAGGTGTTCCAGCACCCCCGCCTGCGAGTCTACGCCTCCCACTTGAGCCACTGAATGGCGCGGTTCCCCCTGACGCCTGCTGCGTCCGGACCAGACGCGCGCCCCTCCCTCGAGTGTGCGCGGCTGCCTGGCGTCCGGGTGCCCGGGCAGCTGATCGGAATCGGGGAGAACTACTGGCCCGAAACCTTGGACGGAGCCGGCCTCCCGCAGTCTCCCGGGCCCGCCGGAGGCACCGCCCCGGACCGGCGGGCACCGGGCCGCATCCCCTTGGTTTTCGGCAAATTTCCCGGCAGCCTGGCGGCAGACGGCGGGGCCATCATCCTCCGCGCGGACCTTGCCGGAACGGTGGTCTGCGAAGGTGAGCTCGCCGTCGTCATGGGAAGCGTCCTGAAGGATGCCGGCAGTGAGGCGGAAGCGCTTGCTGCCGTGGCCGGCGTGACGGTGGCCAATGACGTCTCGGCCCGGGACCTGCAGGCAGCCGATGTCCAGTCAACGCGGGGCAAAAGCCTGGACACGTTCTGCCCGCTTGGTCCGGAACTGGTCACCTTGGATGAGATCCCGGATCTGCAGTCCCTCCGCATCCACACGAGGATCAACGGTGCGGTGGTCCAAGAGTCGTCTACGTCCCGCATGGTGTTCTCCGTAGCGGAACTGCTGGTGTTCTGCTCCCGGTTCATGACCCTTTACCCCGGCGACGTGATCCTCACCGGCACGCCTTGGGCGGCCGACGACACCGTCCTGGAGCTGAACACCGGAGACACCGTCTCGGTGGAGATCGAAGGCGTAGGGACGCTGGCCAATCCCGTGTCCGCGGCCTCCCCTGCAGTTGGGATGCGGTGAGCCGCCCCGGCCTGATACTGAGCAGCTATGCCGCCGCCCCGGCCTTGGACGGGTGGGATCCACCGGCGGAGTCTGCCTTCCTTTCCTCCGCCGCGGCACTGCCGGGTGTCGCGGGGCTGGAGATCCCGTTCTATGCCACGGGCGGGATGCACAAGTACGACGGCGGCTGGTTCCTTCGTCAGGTGCGTCACCTGCCCGACGATTTGAGCTACGTCCTCACCACCATTCCGGACACCATGGACCAGCTGTCCCGTTCCGCAGACTTTGGGCTGGCCTCCACGGTGGCCGCGGGCCGGGGCGCCGCCCTGGCAAGGGCTGCGGCGGCAGCGTCGGCGGTCCGCACACTAAACACAGTCCTGGGAAGGAAAGCCGTCCGCGCTGTGCACCTGTTCAGCGCCCCGCGCCTTGTGGTTAAGAACGGCGGTCCCACACCCGCATCGGCGCCACGCATTCGCGCATTGGCGGAGTCCCTGAAGCAGCTCTCGGACATCGACTGGGACGGCGCCCAGCCGGTGATCGAACACTGCGATGCCGCTACGGGCAAGCATTCCCCGGTGAAGGGCTTCCTACGCTTTGAACAGGAAATGGAGGCAGTCCTTTCCGTGAGCACCGCGGTGGGGGTAGCGGTGAACTGGGGCCGTTCGTTG
The DNA here is from genome assembly GCA_963807805.1 of uncultured Actinomycetota bacterium. Taxonomy (GTDB): domain Bacteria; phylum Actinomycetota; class Actinomycetes; order Actinomycetales; family Micrococcaceae; genus Arthrobacter. Next base: position 456,569 of record CAWECX010000008.1, read on the forward strand.
ATTGAGGACCGCGACGCCGGCGCGCCGGCCCGGCAGGTGGAAGCGGCCCTGAAAGAAGGGGTGCTGGCGGGCGTTGTGCTCTCAGGCTGTTCACCGCGGCCCACTGTGTTCGGTGGTGCGTGGGATGACTGCCATCTTCCGCCCGCCCCGCTGGAACCGGATTCCCTGCTGACAACGCACCGCATCAGTTCCATCGCTTCTGCGTTGGACGGCGGCTTGGCCGGCACAGAGCCGAGCGTCTATCGGGGGCTCAAAGTCTCGGCACCGCATGGATCCCGCCTAGAGCAACGCCTCTCAATCCTGACCGAATCCATCAAGGTATCGCGGGCGGCCGGGTTCTGAGGCCTGAATTCCACTGAGCCCTGAAGCGTACGACGGCGGCGCGGCGCCACTTCCCCTACAGGCAGCGCGGCTGGTATGCCGGGTCTGCGGGTCCCGCCGCGCGGCCCAAGGCGTGGGCCACGAACTGGTGCACCACGGGGTCGTTGGGCGTCTGGTCATGTTCAAAGACGTCGGCGGGGCACTTGTCCTGGATGGTGATGTTGGTGACCTGCCGTGCCGGGCCGCTCAGGAACTGGCTGTTGTAGGGAACGACCACTTCGTCGTAGACCGTGGAGATGACGGTGTAGGAGGGCCCCGCGACCGTGTCACCGATGGAGTTGAGCTTTTGCATGAAAGCTGAGCCCGCCTGCTGGTCGGCACAGGCAGCGCAGCCGAGGCCGGTGTAGTCCGGATCCGGGAGGAAGCCCGGCGCTGGCACGATCACTCCTTCCGTGCCGTGGTTGGAGGGGGCGATGCCGATCAGTTGGTTGACGTTCTTGGCGCCACCAAGAAAGCCCATGTAGTACCGGGGCATCATGCCGCCCTGGCTGTGGCCCACCAGATTCACTTTCCTGGCGCCTGTGGAAGCACGGACCGCGTCAACAAAAGGCGCGAGTTCCTTCGCCGACTCAACAACCGGCGCCGTGGCATACACGCCGTTGGTCGCACCGTAGTTCAGCGCGAAAACGCAGTACCCCTGGCTCTTCAGGTAGGGCGAGAGGGTGGACCAGTTCTTCACCATGCTTTCGAACGTCCCAGGTACCAGAATGACCGGATAGGGGTGCTCTGCTGAAGGTTTGCAGGACCAGTCGTTGGCTCCCGGCGGCGAGACGTCAAGGGTGTCGGCGTGGGATGGGGCCGCGGTCAACGTGCCCGCAAGGGCGACGGCGGCTGCGACGGACAGGGCTCGTTTTAGCAGTGACATGTAAACCTCATTGTTCGTGTGTCAGTGGTTGGCCCGGCCTGTGGTGGCGGATTATCAAAGAGGTTGATCAGCGGATGGCCGGGTCCTCCACTGTAGGCAGCGCGAACATCCATGCGGCGTGGACTGCACACATGTGCACCGGAATCTGCTGCCGGGTGGAGTCGGGGCCAGAGCGGAAAGAATCTTCATTTTGACGCATGGTTACTGGCGAGTAACCACCTGCCGCGGCGCCGGAGGCCGTGAAGACCGGCCCGCGGAACCTGCACAAACGTTCACGGTGCACTGCACGCCGCGGTCACCGGGCTGGCGCTACGCCACCGGCCGTTACCCTCGCGGGACCGCGGCCTCGAGGACCTGCTGTAGGCCCGTGACCGGAATGTCGGGAAGCTCAGCCCGCGATGCTGCCCACTGGAAGCCTGCGGCTCCTGTTTCCTCCAGGATCCCGGCCCGTGCCACCCGGGCCAGGAAGGGCGAGAAGGGCCTCGCTGCGATGGACAGGACGCGTACGACGGCGGCCGGGATCCGTTGGACAGACCCGTGGCCCGACCGGGCGAGCAGCGCCTCTGCCAGTTCGTTGGCCGTGAGTGTCAGCGAACCCCATTCGAGGACCCGGTTCCGGAGCGCCTGATCCGAGAGCGCCCGGACAACAAGCGCGGCCGCGTCCCGGACTGACGTGAAGGTGACCGGGGCAGCGCCGGAACCGAACACGGGCACCTTGCCCTTGGACTCGAGCGGGGCGGCCATGGTCTCTAGCCGCTGCTCAAGAAGCGGCCCGATCCTGATGATCGTCCACTCCATGCCGGACGTGCGGACAGATTCCTCGGCCGCGGCCTTGCAGCGCAGGAAGTCGAGGGCGCCGTCGCGGGCGGAGCCGTGCATGGACATCATGACCACGTGTTCCACGTCGGCTGAAGCCGCCGCATGGACAATCCGGATGGCGCCATCCCGGTCAACGGTGCGTGGATCGGAGTCCCTGATGCCAAACCCGGAGGCCGCGAACACCACCGCGGTGCACCCCGTGACCGCCTGCCGGCAGTCCTCCTCGGAACCGAGGGTCCCGCGCAGGAGCTCGACGCCGTCCCCCGCCGTATCGGGGAAGGGCTGGGAAACGCCCCGGGCCATGACGCGGACCTGGTGCCCGGCTGCCACGAGCATGGGGACCAGGGCGCGGCCAAGCCGGCCCGTGCCGCCCACCACGAGGATCATGACCGGTCACCGCCTCCGGATGCGCCGCGGACGGCCATAGCCACGGCGGCGTCAACGTCCCCGGACTCATGTTCTACCGGTTCGAGGTAGAAGTGCGCCGCAGCGATCCTGTCGTCCCGGACGGTGAAGATGGCCACCCCCGCTGAGGAGGTTACCGAGCCGTCCTGCCTGGTGCCCCGGTTGCTCCATTCCATCCACACCTTGTTGCCGGGTCCCGTCGTGGCTTCATGCACGGTGAGGCCCAGGTCCGGCAGTCCGGCGAAGAGCGCGGCCCAGTTCTTCCGCACCTGGGCCGAGCCCATGAAACTGCGGGCAGGGTGGGCCGGAGTGGTGTTCCGGAAATCCTCCGCGAACTCGGACACCATCGCCTCGAGCTGGTGGCGGTTAGCGGCAGCCATCATGCGCCGCACCGGCCCTTCGGGAAGGCGGTCAATTCCTGAAGCGTCCATGGTCTGCTCCTCAAGGTATCCGTCGCGGGTGGACGGGGACGCTGCTGTGCCAAATTTGATACAGTCAGCTGTAACTAACTGATACAAGGAGTCTAAACCTCGTGGCAACCGTGGTCAATGAACCGCCGGGCCGGGCTTCCCGCCCCCGCGCCTACGACGCCCGGCGTCGACAGGAGGCGGCCGAGGAGGCCAGGAGGCTGGTACTCAGGACGTCGCGCGAGCTGTTCCTGACGGGTGGTTATGGCCGGACCACCATTGCCGCGATCGCCCGGGCTGCGGGCGTGTCGAAGGAGTCCGTCTACAAGGGCTTCGGCGGGAAGCCCGGGCTGGTGCGGGCAATCTACGAGCAGAGCCTGCTGGGAGCCGGCGGCCCGCCTGCCGAGGAACGGTCGGACCGGGTGCAAACCACCGTCAACGATCCCCATGAACTCATGGAGCAGCTGGGCCGGTTCACCACCGAAGTCAGTCCGCTCGGATCCCCCGTCTTCCTTCTCATCAGGGATGCAGCCGCGAGCGGGGATCCGGAGATGGCCCAACTCCTGGGCGAGGTCGACGACGCGCGGTACCGCCGGATGCTGCACAATGCGCGCCAGGTCCTTGGCCGGGGCGTTCTCAGGGCGGACCTGACAGAGGAGGAGGTGGCGGATGTCATGTTCACGTGCACGTCGGCCGAGCTCTACGAAAACCTTGTCCTCAAGCGTGGCTGGAGCGCCGAGCGCTACGGCCGGTTCATCACCCGGACAATGACAGCCAACCTCCTGCCCGAGCCTGAACCGGGACGGTGACGGACGCACCCGCGGCAGGTGCCGCCGTCGTGCGTTGAAGCACGACGGCGGTGCGGCGCCGCTCCCCCGGCCCGCACCTATTGTGCGGTTTAAGGGACGGCGTTAACATGCTCCCGGGGAGAGGTCTTGGTTTCGCCTGGCACACGTTAGGGGCAATCCAATGACCGACTTTTTCACCATGCAGCCCGGCGAGACCGCAGCTCCGATTCCGGCAGGGCCCGTCCTGTGTATGGGGACTGCGGCGATGCGGCGGATCCACCGCTTTTTCCTGTGGGCCTACGACGAGGCGCCCGGCCTGGTCCGCTCCACTGCACCGGGAGACACCGCCCGCGCCGCCTACGTGGGCGACGTTCTGGGGAACTTCGACAAGGTCCTCCACATCCACCACGAGGGCGAGGACCTGCTGATGTACCCGCGGATCTCGGAGCGGGCACCGGCCTGTGCACTGCATGTTGAGCAGATGCTCGCACAGCACCGGCAGGTTACGGAGCGGCTGGAGGTCATAGGACCGCTCCGCCTGCGCTGGATGGAAACCGCGAGCGCTGAGGCGGGCGAGCAGCTGGCCGGGCTCTACGAGGACCTGAAGTCTGTCCTCAATGTGCATCTGCGCCGTGAGGTCACCGAGGTGATGCCGGTGGTGGACCGGATCATGAACGAGAAGGAGGCGGACGAGATCGGCCAGCACGGGATCGACCAGTTCGACAAAAAGTTCCTGGTGTCCTACCTCGGGATGGTGCTTGCCACGAATCCGCCCGCCGACCGGAAGGAACTGTTCAAGGAAATCCCCCTCCCGGTCCGCCTTGGCTACAAACTCGTGGGGCGCAGGCTGTACCGGAAGCAGTACGCCACGCTCTTCCCCGGACGCCCGATTCCGGAGACGCTGTAGCGGGCGGCCCGGGGGCAGCCGGCTACGTCGCGTAGGAACGTTCGGTCAACGTCGACGAACGGCAGAGTTGCACCCTCCGGGGATCCGGGGGTGCAACTCTGATCGCTCTAAACGGTGGCGGCTTCGAGGTCTATATCCGCGATGAGGGAATCGCCTTTGGAGCGGTTGACCATCAGCGCCAGGAGATCAAAGACCAGCGTGGCGGCAGCCAGTGTGGTGATATCAGCGTGGTCGTACGCCGGGGCAACTTCGACGACGTCGGCGCCGACAATGTTGATTCCGTTCAGTCCGCGCAGAAGGGCCAGAAGCTCTCGGGAATGAAGGCCGCCCATCTCCGGCGTACCGGTACCTGGAGCATACGAGGGATCGAGGACATCAATATCGATGGAGACGTAGACCGGGGTGTCCCCCAGCCGTTCCTTGACCCTCTGGATGGCGGCCGGGACCCCGATGACGTCCAGGTCTGAGCAGCGGATGATCTGGAACCCGAATTCGTGATCGCGAAGGAAGTCATCCCGGTCATAGACGGGACCGCGGATGCCCACGTGCATGGACTTGTCCTCAACGAGAAGACCTTCTTCAAAGGCCCGCCGGAAGATGGTTCCGTGGGTGATCGGCTGGTCGAAGTAGGTGTCCCAGGTGTCCAGGTGCGCGTCGAAGTGCAGGAGGGCTACCGGGCCGTGAACTTGGTTCAAAGCACGGAGCATCGGAAGGGCAATGGTGTGGTCACCGCCGATGGATATGAGCCTCTTGCTCTCGCTGATCAGCGGCCGGGCCTGTTCTTCGATTTCACGAACTGCCCGGGTGATGTCGTAAGGCGTGCAGGCGATGTCGCCGGCATCCACAACCTGGGCTTCGTATACCGGCTCGACGTCGAGTTCAGGGTGGTAGCCAGGGCGCAGGAGCCGGGACGCTTCACGGACCGCAGCGGGCCCGAATCGAGCCCCGGGGCGGAACGAGGTGCCGCCGTCGAAGGGCACCCCAACGATGGCAATGTCGTAGTCCGGGACCCGGTCTATTTGCGGGAGCCTGGCGAACGTGCCGAGCCCGGCGTACCGCGGTACTTTCGTGGCGTCGACGGGCCCGATTGGCTTGTGCATGGTCATATCAGTGTTCCTTCTTTGACGATTTCCGGGGTCGCCGGCTTCTTTTCAGTGGTGAGTTCCGCGAGAGACTTGTTGGCAGTTTCCGGCGCGAGGAGGAACGTGGCCACAAGACCCACCAGGGAGATGATGGCGCCGATGAGCAGCGAACCGGCAGCTCCGAAACTGAGGATCGCCACCGGCATCAGGTAGGTGCTGGCTGCTGACCCGACGCGGCTGATAGCGGTCCCGAATCCCACCGCTGTAGCGCGTACTTCTGTGGGAAAGAGTTCGTTCGGGTAGACAACCTCAAGGAAGCTTGAGGCACCGGAAGCCAGGGCAAAGACGGCCAGTGCAATAAAGAGCGGCCCGGCCGGGACATTGGGGATGAAGGCGGGGATGGCGAGGGCCACCACGATGATTCCAAAGCTCCACAGGAGCAGCTTCCGGCGGCCGATCCTTTCAACAAGCCACAGACCGGGAATGCCGCCGACCACGAACAGCATGGAGATCAGGAAAGATCCGCCATAGAGGTTCGCGTCTCCCGTCATTCCCATCGACGCCAGGAGATCCGGCGCGAAGGTGTACACAGCAAATAGCGGGATGACCTGGGCGGTCCAAAAGATCGAGACAAAGAGCGTGCGCTTCCACGCCTGCCCCCTGAAGATGTCTACGAAGCGCCCCTGTTTGGCCGGGCCCTCACTGTCTGAGGCGATGTCCGCCAGGCCGTACTGCTGGCCGTAGACCTTCTTGATGACAGCTTCCGCTTCTGCACGCCGCCCGCGGGAGAGCAGCCAGCGCGGAGACTCCGGCGTGCCGAGCCTGCAGAGCAGTGTGACGACGGCGAAGATGGCCGGGCTGGCCACCATGAACCGCCAGACGTCCGGCCCTAAATCGCGGAGCAGGAATCCGACGGCGTAGGCAGCTGCCGCGCCGATAGCCCACACAACGAAGGTCGCCCCCAACAGCCGCCCCCGGTGTTTCTTGGGCAGGAACTCGGCGAGCAAAGAAGTAGCGATCGGATAGTCAGCGCCGATGGCCATTCCCAGGAGGAACCTGCAGAGAACAACCTGCCAGACTTCGGTTGCGAAAGCGTTGAGGACAGAGAAGAGCGCGAGCGCAATCAGGTCGGCAATGTACATCTTGTGCCGGCCAATTTTGTCGGTAAGCCATCCGAAGATGGCCCCGCCGAAGAAGATGCCCACCAGGCTGGCCGCACCGATCAACCCAATTTCCGTTGTGCTCAGCTGCAGGCCGGGGGTCATCGTGATCAACGCGATCCCGATGATCGACAGCGCGTAGCCGTCGATGAATGGACCCCCGGAGGCGAAGAAGGTCAGCTTCTTATGAAAAGTCGTAAGCGGGGCGTCATCAATGAGATTGCTCGTTGCGCTCATTTGAAACCCTCTCTCGTGTTGGCTCGTGGTCGAGCTGGAAGTAGGTGACTCCATCTTGGGTGACCCGCATCACCCGGTATATTCGCCAATCGATCACAAATGGCGAAGGCCCCTATACATATGTATAAAATGAGGTATTCCGCCGTCGATCTATCTGCGAGAGAAAGGCTTGGCACCGTGATTACTGTTGCTGAGCTGGTTGCCGAGCCGCAGCTCGGCCTGAGCCTGCTGGCGGGTTCACGGGGCCTGGAGAACAGCATCACCTGGGCGCACACGTCGGATCTTCCCCGGCTCTGGGAGTGGGTCACCGGCGGTGAACTTATGATGACCAACGGACTCTCCATACCTGCGGATGCCGCCGGACAGGTGGAACTGGCTGAATCCCTGGTCCGGGCAGGCGCATCTGCACTTGCCCTCGGTGAGAAAATGCATGCTCCGCCGTTGCTGCCCGAGTTCATCAGTGCGTGCAATGCCCTACCGCTGCCACTGATCAATGTGCCCTATCCGCTTCCGTTCATTGCCATCGCCCGGACTGTCGCTGAGTCGTCGCTGTTGGAGGAGTCCCGGAGGCTGCGGCAGACGGCCAGGATCTACGACCTCCTCCGCCTTCCCGGGACGGGAAACCAGTGGCAGAACCTGGTCCAAGGTATAGAAGCTGAACTGAAGTCCCGGCTGTTTGTGGTGGATCGGCGGTGCCTTCACCCGTGGCACCCGGACGGCGAGGACTTGCCGGCAGGCGTGGCGGCCGACCTGCAGCATCTCGGGGGCCAAACACCGGCGACTAAGAATTTTCAGTGGCACGTGCTCGGTGACCGGCACGTCCTCCTCATGGAAATCCCCACGCACGCAAACGCTCTGCTGGTTGTGCTACCTGCCGCCAATCCGCATCCTGATGCGGTGGTCCTGCTCCACGCAGCAACTGTTTTGGGCCTTGAATTAGCGCGTACTGTGCTGGGTTTGGAGAACCGGCTGCGCGGCGAAGCCGAATTCCTCATTCAGGCGTTCGACGGCCGGTATGGCATCAAAGATCTGGAAACCCGGCTGGCCGAGTTCGGCATTCCGCCACAAGCATTCCAGGTCATCTCCCTGTCCGATGGCGAGTCGTTGCATCTGGCCGAGATCCACATGAACCTGTGGCGTCACGGCATCCAGGCTGCCTGCCTTCAGAGTCTCAACAAGATGCACATTCTCGTGTCAACGGAATGCCCGGATGAGACGCTGCAGCACGCATTGCCGCCCCTCGTCCGGGTGGGGATAAGTACTTCGAGGACGACAGCCACCCTGGAAAGCGGACTGCAGGAGTCTCTCTGGGCGCTTGGCACCGCAGGCACCACGGCCGAGCGTGTGGTCCGCTACTCCGAAGGCCCTACGTGGCTGGGATTGACCAGCCACGAAGAAGGCCAGGCGCTGGTCCAACGGCTGCTGGGGCCAATATTTGATTATGAAAGAGGCCGCCAGCCGGATCTCCTGCTTACGCTGAAGACGTATCTCAGCATGCAGCGCTCGTGGCAGAAGACAGCAGCAGCGCTCTTCACTCACCGGCAGACGGTCATCTATCGAATCAGGAAGATCAGCGAGCTGACGGGACTGGACCTGACCCAAACGTCAGCCATCGCACAGCTGTGGTTCGCTTTGGAGATCCACGAAACGATGACGATCCGCGAGTAGCTCGGTGACCCCAACGGTGACGACGGCGGCGTCCGCACTCAGTCGCGCGGCCCGCCGTCGTCAGTTCCCGCCGAACGTCAGGGGTGCACCAGCACCTTCACCGCGGTGTCCTTGTGGTTGATCAGGGTGTCGAAGCCCTGCTCCACCAGGTCCTCCAGGGCGATCCGGCCGGTGATGAACGGCTTGAGGTCCACCTTGCCCTCCTGCACCATCCTGATCACGGCGGGGTGGTCCCGGACGTAGGCGATGGTGCCGCGCAGGTCGATCTCCTTGAGCACCAGCTTCTGCATGTCAATGGTGGCCGGCGCACCCCAGATGGACACGTTCACCACCACAGCACCCGGCCGGACGGCGTCGAGCATGGTATCCAGCACCGCGTTCACGCCCGCGCATTCGAACGCGACATCGGCCCCGGTCCCGCCGGTGAGCTCCCGCACCCGCGCCGGGACGTCCTCCCTGCTCGGGTCCAGCACATGGTCCGCCACCCCGCTGGAAGTGGCCTTCTCCTTCCGCGCCTGGGTGAGCTCGCTGATGATCGTGGTCACGCCCATGCCCTTCAGCACGGCAGCGGTGAGCAGGCCGATCGGCCCGGACCCGCCCACCAGCGCAACATCGCCGGCCTTCACGCCGCTGCGCTCCACCGCATGGTGCGCCACCGACAGCGGCTCGATCAGGGCCGCCTCATCCAACGGAATGTCCCCGATCGGGTGCACCCACCGCGCATCCACCACGATCTTCTCGCTCAGCCCTCCCCCGCCGCCGGACAACCCGATGAACCCCATCTGCCGGCACAGGTGATAACTGCCCGCCTGGCACATGTCGCAGGTGCCGTCCACAAAATAGGGTTCGACGACGACGTTGTCACCCACTGCCAGGCCCGTCACCCCTTCGCCGACCTCGGAGACAGTCCCGGAGAATTCGTGCCCCAGGGTGACCGGGGATTCCTCGTGCGAAAGCGGGTGCGGATGCCCCGGCGCCGGGCAGAAGATAGGCCCTTCAAGGTACTCGTGCAGGTCAGTGCCGCAGATGCCGCACCACGCGACGTCGATCTTCACCGCCCCGGCGCGGAGCTCGGGCTCCGGAATGTCCTCGATGCGGATGTCCTTGCGGGCGTGGAAACGTGCTGCCTTCATGATGATCCTTCGGTTCGGTGAACGTGAGTCTCAAAGGGCCCGGGGCGGCTGGGTTGCGGCCGGGCCGCACCCGCCCATCCTTGCACCGCCGGTCAAGGCCCGGCTAGGGACCTTGGGCTTGGTGGGGCTGCGGGCGCGGGACGGGATCAGTCCTTCTTCAGTTTCTCCGCGAGCATCACCAGGATTCCGCTGGGGCCGCGGAGGTACGTGAGTTTGTATTCGTCGGCGTAGGTGGCCACGCCGCGCAATGGATGGCATCCGTGTTTCGCAGCGATCTCGAGGGCGTCGTCGATGTTGTCCACGGAGAAGGCCACGCGGTGCATGCCGATCTCGTTGGGACGGGTGGGGTGGGACTCGATCGCCTGGGGGTGGATGTACTCGAACAGTTCCAGCTGGCCCTGGCCGTCCGGGGTCTGGAGCATGGCAATCTTGGCGTGGTTGCCGTCCAGCCCGACGGCGGTGTCGGTCCACTCGCCGCTGACCGTGTCCCGGCCGATGACCGTCAGGCCGAGGTCGGTGAAAAAGGCGATTGCTGCTTCGAGGTCGCGGACGGCGATCCCCACGTTCTCAAGTTTGATGGCCATGCGTTGAAGCTACCAAGGTGGGGCGGTGGGTTCCAGAGCCGGCAGTTGAGACACACCCCGCAAGTAACCGGACACTTCAGTCAAAGTGAATGACTAAGCTTGCCAGAAAGCCTGGGGCATACCGCCGTACATGGCCATGTGTGGCGAAGAACGGAGCATTACTTGTCGAACGAACCAATTCTGCTGTTTTTGCACGGCGTTGGAGACGGCAACCAAGACGGCGAATGGAAAGTGGGGCTGACAAAGGCTCTCCTCGGCCTTGGCTACCCTGATCTGGACACTGTCCAGGTGATCGCACCCCGGTATGCGCACGCCCTCAAAGGTACGGATGACAACGAGTCGCTCCCAGGCATCACGGTCAAGCAGCCTGCCCGCGAGGCAGCCAAGCAGAATCGGAGGGACTTCGAACGCCGCATCGGAGCCGTCGAGTTCAGGCTCGGACGCCACGACCGAGGTAATGTTCGCTTCGGCGGTGACGCCATCATCGATCTCGCCGTCGGGTTGCCCCCGTTCCTGCAAGCGCGCAACTACATGCACAGTCCGCAGATCCGTGCCCAGGTTCTCAACCGCATCCTCAAGGCATTGCCCGAGTCGGGGCAACTGGTGATCATAGGCCACAGCCTCGGCTCCGTGATCGCCGCCGACCTCATCCGCCGCCTGCCGGTTGGCCTGAACGTCGCCGGTATGGTGACGATCGGAAGCCCGCTGGCCAACGGCAGCTTCGACGTGGAGAAACTGCGGGAGACGCTGAAAGAGCCGCCGACGAATCTGGCCTGGTGGGTCAATTTCTGGAACTGCCACGATCCCGTGGCCGCACACCGGGGTGTGTCCTCTGTCTTCCCGTGGATGATCGATTTCCGCGTCGACACGAGAGCTAGCATCCGCGTTCACAACGCCGCCGAGTACCTATCCAACGAGGCTGTGGCGGCCGCCGTCGGCTACGCACTGTTCGGGTCCAAATCGAAGGAACTGGCGGACATTAACAGAGGGGTCGACATAGCCCCGGACCCGTCAGAACACTTCGCCCTCCTGGCGCTGAGGTACGCCTATCTCGCAAAGCTGGGCCTGGAAGGCGACCAGCTGGATCGGTTTTCCGGCGCTCTTCGACAGGTCCAGGCGGCTGTCGTCGAGGACATCAGGACACGGAATGCCAAAGAGAACCGGCCCATGCCCTCCGCGGTGGCCCGGCTCGCCTTCGACCTTTCCGATCCCCACGCGGTTGTGCCGGAGCCGCTTCCAAGCAGCCATATGTCGAAGGACGAGGCCGTAGTCCTGCTCACGGTCCTCGCAGCAGAGAACGTCATTCGACCCTTCGAGATTTCGATCTCGAAGGACAAGTGGCAAGAAGCCATGAAGAACCTCACCGCCGAGATGGGATTGGGAAGCCAATATGGCGCCGATGTTTTTACCGCCGCCAAACATGCGCAGGAGGCGCTCAGCGGCGGGGTGAACTGGATGAAGTGGGGCGCGCTGGGCGCCGGCGCCGCAGCGATCGTTGTGGCCACCGGCGGCCTGGCGCTTGCTGCTGGCGCGGGATTGGCAGGAGCCGCGGTGATCACCAGTGCACTGGCCAGCTTCGGGCCCGGCGGCATGATCGGAGGCCTGATTACGGCAGGCACCCTCGTCACCGCGGGTGGCGGGGGCATCGCCTTCAGCCTCGCCAGCCCTGGAACCACAGCCGAAACACTCGAAGCCGTCCTGGAGCGCCGGCTGGCGGCTGCAATACTTCGGCAACGCCAAAACCTTGAGCCGGACCCGGGCGTCTGGAGAATCCTGGCTGAGACCGAGATCGAGGTACGCCGTGAATACGAGCGGCTCGACGAGTTCTCCGACGATTCGGCACCGGCATTGAAGGAGCTGAAGCGCAAGATCGAGGCCATCGAGCGTGCGCTGAAGTATCTGCGGGACAACGATCTCGAGCCCAGCTACCCCTCCTGACAATCCATCGACACGGATCGCTCGGGGATGTACGGGCTGGGCGGCCAGCCCAGGCACCTCCGCAGGAGGGCTACCCCGGCCCTCCCCAAGCACGCGTCCGAAAGCTAAAATGGACCATGTTCGTCTTCGTCATTGGCGCTTTCGGATTCCTGCTCTACATCGGCTTCCTCCTGGCCGTCCTGGTCCTGGCAGGTATTGTCTGGTCCCTGTCCCACTTGGGCCTGGGGGTCACTGCGCTGATAGAGCGTGCCGGGCAGAAGAAGGCCATCACCCCGAAGCGCAACCCTCCTCAGGTCCAGCGAACCGTCCCCCGGACGGCCCCGCCCCGCGCAGCTCCTCCCGCCCAGGGCAAGACGCAACCGGCGCCAAGCCCGGCACCACAGCAAACCCCAGCCTCGGACATCTGGCCCAAGTGGACCCCGTCCCGCAGGAACTACGTGGACAACGAGCTGGCCCTCTGGCAGGAGCAGTTCGACGCCCTGGCATCCCGCAGGTAGCTACTGCCAACAGATTAACAGCTCTTGTCACGCCGTTAACCGTCCATTCACACCGCCCTCACAACCAGTCCAACCGGCCTCCGTACGGTCGGGGCCATGGACAACATTTCGCGCAGATCCCTCCTTGCCGCCGGCCTCGGGGCCGGGCTGGTGGCCGCCCTCCCGGGTGCCGCCGTCGCCACTTCCGTGGCGGACGACGCCGGCCTCCGCACCGATCCGTTCCTGCTCGGCATTGCGTCGGGCGAGCCGTGGCCGGACGGCTTTGTGATCTGGACGCGGCTGGCGCTGGACCCGGTGGCCGGGGACGGGCTGGGCGGCATGCCGTCCCGCAACGTCGCGGTGCAGTGGGAGGTCGCGGAAGACCCGAGCATGCGCACGGTAGTAGCCCGCGGCGTCGAGCATGCACGGATCGAAACCGCGCACTCGGTGCACGTGGAGCTGCGCGGCCTGAAAGCCGGGCCGCGAGTACTTCTACCGGTTCCGCACGGGCCGGCACCTCAGCGCGGTAGGCCGTACCCTCACCAGCCCGGCGCCGCATGAGACGCCGGCGGCGCTGGCCATGGCGTTCGCCAGCTGTTCGCAGTACGAGCACGGCTACTTCACCGCCTACTCGCGGCTGGCGCAGGACCACCCGGACCTGGTGCTGCACCTGGGCGACTACATCTACGAGTACAAGAAGGACAGCTACGTGATCGGCGGCGGCAACCCGCGCGACCACCAGGGCCCGGAGACGTCCAGCCTGGCCGGCTACCGGCAGCGGCACGCGCAGTACAAGTCCGACGCCGATCTGCAGGCCGCGCACGCGGTGGCGCCATGGCTGGTGGTCTGGGATGACCACGAGGTGGACAACAACTGGGCGGACGAGGTCCCGGAGAACACGGACGCCGGCCAGCTGAACGACACCACCGAACGGTTCCGGCAGCGCCGGTCCGCCGCGTTCCAGGCCTACTACGAGAACATGCCCCTGCGGGCCTCGTCCGTGCCGGCCGGGTTCGACATGAAGATCTACCGCACCATCCAGTGGGGCCAGCTGGCCAACTTCCACATGATGGACACCCGGCAGTACCGGGACGACCAGCTCGCCGGGGACGGCTGGCGGAAGAACGTCGCCGAACGCCTCGCCGAGGACCGCACCATCACCGGCGCCGAGCAGGAAAAGTGGCTGCTGGACGGGTTCAGGAACTCTACCCAGCGCTGGGACATCCTGGGCCAGCAGGTCTTCTTCGCCGAGCGGGACCGTGCCCAGGCTCTGGAGGTCGACGACGTCTCCATGGACGGGTGGGACGGCTACGCCGCCTCCCGCCGCCGCATCACCCAGGGCTGGGTGGACGCCAACGTGCGCAACGCCGTCGTCCTCACCGGCGACGTGCACCGCAACTGGGCCAACGACCTCAAGGTGGACTACAAGGACCCCGCCTCCCCCGTGGTCGGCTCCGAACTGGTGTGCACGTCCATCACCTCCACCGGCAACGGCACCGGCTCCACCACCGAACCCACCATGGCCTGGAACCCGCACCTGAAGTTCTACAACGACAACCGCGGCTACGTGAACACCCGCATCACCAAGGACGCCATGACCGCGGACTTCCGGACCCTGGACTACGTCACGACGCCGGGCGCACCGGTGTCGACGAAGGCATCGTTTGAGATCCAGGACGGCGTGCCGGGGCTGCAGGCACGGGGATAAAGCCTGCGGGTACCGGCTCGGCGCACTATCTGAGGCTGAGGACCTCGTCGAGGGGGCGGCCGTTGACGAACACCTGGGCGCTGGTTGCCCCGGATGCGGCCATGGCGGTGTACTCCAGCTGCGCCTTCGCACGCGGGATGTCGCACACGCCGCCCAGCATGAACTGGCCGGTGAGCCAGATGCTGATGGTGCTGCCCTCCAGCTCGCCGCCGGCGTAGGCGAGGTCCGACTGGTACAGGACGTTCACCAGGCCGGACAGGCCGACGTCGCGGCTCTTGTTCGCGAGCAGGGTCCCGATGCTGGGGCCTACCTGGTCGGTAAAGCGGACCGGGGCCGTGGTGGTGGCCACCAGGCTGTCGCCGCAGCCGATCAGCGGCCCGGAGATCCCCTGGTCGCCGACTGCCACGTAGTAGACGGTCAGCGGGGCCACCTGTTCCGGAAGTCCGGGCGGGGCGGGTTCCTCCGTGGGCGGCGGGCTGCCGGGGGCGGACGACGGCGGCGCTGTGGCTGTGGAGGTCGGCCCGGCTGTGGGACTGCCCGGCGCTGCCGTGCTCGCGGTCGCCGTCGCGGTTGCCGTTGTTGTCGGCGCCGGGGTGCTGCTGGCGGGCGCGGCGGAACTGCTGGCGGGTGCCGCCGTCGTGCCCGGCGTTGTGGAACTGCCGGTGGGGGCCGGGGCGGGCGGACCGAAACAGCCGGTGAGCGTGAACAGGGCGCACAGCCCCAGAACGCTGACTGCGGTATGCCTGGGCGAGCCCATGTTGCCCCCTTTGGGTGCGGGTCCGCTGACCACAGACCCACCTTGAACGTACGCCGCAGCCGTCCGCCGGAACAGGGACTTAAGTCCGCCACCCAGGCGAGGGACAGACCCGGGCGCCGGTGCCGTCACTGACTCGGTGACCGCACTGGCACCGGCTCAGCGAGCCTGACCCGCCGGCTACCGGACGGCTCTGTCCGCGTTCACGCGGCCGTGCGCCCAGAAGGTGCCGATGCCGTCAATGGTGTCGGTGGTTGATTCCACCTTTGCCCGGATCGCCGCGTTGCCCGCGGTGGGGTTGGCGCTCCAGGCGAGGGCTACGACGGCGGCGACGACCGGTGCGGACATGGACGTGCCGCTGCCGATGTCGTATCCCATCGAGCGGTTGTACTCCCTGGCAAGGACGAATTTGTGGTTGGGGAAGGTGGAGTAGACGCTGACACCGGGCGCTGCCACATCAACCCACGGGCCGTAGGTGGAGAACGATGCCTTCACGTCCCTGTTGTCGGTGGCGCCGACGGCGATGACGTTGGGGTAGGCGGCCGGGTACATCATGGCCTGGCTGTTGCCGTTGCCAGCCGCGGCCACGAGCACCACGCCCTTGTTCCAGGCGTTGTTGACGGCGGTTTCGAGGGTGGCTGACGCGCCCACGGCCAGGCTCATGTTGATCACCTTCGCGCCGTTGGTGACCGCCCAGTTGATGCCGTTGGCGAGGCCGGAGCTGGACCCCATGCCGGTGTCGCTGAGGATCTTGCCGGACAGGATGGTGCAGCCGGGGCAGACGCCGGCCACGCCCATGGTGTTGTCCGCGGCGGCGGCCACGATGCCGGCCACGTGCGTGCCGTGCCCGTAGTTGTCCTCGTTGTTCCTCGACGTGGTGAAGTTGGCCCGTGCAACAACTTTGGGGTTGATGTCCGGGTTGTCCGTTGCCACGCCGGAATCGAGGACGGCAACCTTGAGGTTGTTGCCGGTGGTGCGGGTCCAGGCCTCCACGGCGTCCACGTCGGCGTCCACCGTCCCGCCCTGGACGGCGATCGTGCCCTTGGCGTTGGTGAAGGGCTGGCCCGTGTTGTTGAGGGCGTACTGGTCCTTGAAGTACTGGTCAGCCGTGGCCGCGGTGACGATCCGGTCCGGCTCGGCGTAGTGGACGGCGGGGTTCCGGCTGAGGGCCTCAACGAGTTGGAGTTCCTTGCCCTCCGGGACCTTGATCAGCTGGGCGCCGGTATCGCCGACGGCGGGACCTTCGCGGAGGCCGTGCCCGCGCAGCACGGCTGCTGCCGCACGGCCGTCGCGGAATTTCACCAGAATCTGCCCCACGGTGTAAGAGGGTTCGGCCGCATTTCCGGGCGCTGCCAGGGCCACTCCGCCGAACATCATCATTACCGCTGCGAAACCAGCAAGGACTGTCCTTTTCATCCCGCCATGATGCTCCTGATTGGCCCGGCTGGATAGTGGTTCTTCGCCGCGACTCAGGCTGGGCCTTAGGCCGGGGGCGCGGAGCGCGTTCCGGCGTCCGTGCTTGACCCCGTGGTGGGAACGAAGGCCCAGTCGAAGGAGCCGTCATCCCGCAGCGTCAGCCGCAGGAATCCGTGGGTGTCGCTGAAGCGCTTCTCGATGTAGGGCGGGCTGCTGGTGAAGGGGCGGAGTCCGATCCCTCCGGTGGAAACCTGGAAGGCTGTCATCCCGTCGCTGACGCACTGGTCGGCGTTGTCCACCGGGCAGGACCGTTCGTAGTTGTGCTGCGACCCGGAGAGGGTCAGCCGGACCTGGTGCTTCCACATCACGTCGATCCACGGCTTGTGGTCAGCGGCCCGCGCATGTTCGTCCGTGTCCGAGGTGAAGTACGGCTCGTGGTAGGCGACCGCCAGGTGCTTGCCTGCCGCCGCGGCGGTGGCGAGGTCGTTGTCCAGCCACATCGTCAACGGCCCGGGCCTGGTCGGGGTTGTACCGCCAGAGCGCGGAGGACAGGAACGCGAAATGCCAGTTCCCGAAGTCCTTCGAGTACGGTTCCCCGTTGGCGATGAACCCACGCTCCGCGTTGATCGCGGCCTTCTCCGGAGACCCCGGGCACTGGCCGTTCATGAAGTCGTCAAGGTCTTCGTTGCGGCCGGGCTTCCAGTCGTGGTTGGGGCTGGACACCCAGTACAGCTTGGGCTTCGTGCCGCCCCACAGCCGCGTCCAGTACTTCACGTAGTCGTCGCAGCGCGCGCTGTTGTACTGGAAGTCCCCGAGCCCCAGGAACGCGTCAATCTCGTTGTCCGTCACCAGCCGGGTGATTGCCTCAGCGTTGCGGCCGGACGGGCTGTCCGTGGCGTAGGTTTTGACGCCGTTCATGTCGCCGACTGCGGCGATCCGGACTTCGGCGGGCGGCGGAGCGCTGCTGCGATCCCTGCGGCGGCAAGCGCCAGGAGGGCTGCGGCGGTGGCGGCCACACTCCGGAGGCATCTGCGACGCGGAAGTGGTGACTCCATCCGATTATCCCTTCGAGAAGCCGGACCGCGGGTCCGCTTGCGAGGAAAGGCAGGAGGACCGGCACCTTTGATATTCCTGAGGCGCGGAGGTGCTGTCAAGGCTCGCGTGCCGGCCGTAAACAGCGCCCTGAGCACACGCACGACGGCGGGCGGCTGGGTTAGGCTCTCTGGGGACCGGAGCAGGTGGCTCCGACTACATGGGGCGGGGAATTCATTGGATCTGCTGGCTGGACTGAGTCGCGACGACCTCCGCATCTTCACGTGGATTGCGGCTGCCGCCTTCCTGCTGGTGGCCGGCGTGGTGCGGCTGAGAATGCTCCATTGGACTGTGCTGGGTTCGGTGCTGCTGTTCGCCGCCCTCAACGCGGGCGCCGGCATCTACGTCCTCAGCCATGTCAGCGACCCGCGCTGGTCTGCAGGGGAAGAGCCGCTGACGGCGCCGTCGTTTTCCGAGACGCCGCTGGTGGGCCAGTACCTGGACCCCTTGGACACCGCGCTGAACAGCGTGGTGGGCGGAGTGAACGAGTTCCTGGCCTTCAAGCAGGCGCTGCCCATCGCCCTGGATTTCCTGGCCGTGTCCGGTTGGGCGCTGCTGGTGTCCTTCCCGCTCATGATCCTTGCGGCCAGCATCAGTTTTGTGATGGCCAGGCGGCGTGCGGCGGAGTTCAGGAAGTACCGCGCCACCGTTGACCAGCTCAAGACGGAGTTGGAGCAGGTCAAGCTGCAGATCGCAGCGGGGTACGCCACACATCCGGCCATAGAGTCTGACGGCCGGAGTTACTGAGGCATCCGCGCCCCCTCCGGGGACGTCCCGCCCTGACGGACGGTTCATGCTGCAGCCACAGGTACGTGTGCCACATGTCAAGGCCGCATTACGCGCCGTTTACGCGCCGCTGGCGGCGATGCAGCCTTTGCAGTCCAAGGCTAGTAAAATCTTCTGGTGCCTTTTTCTAAACCGCTCCCCCGCCCGTTAACCTTCCGCTGTGCCGAGTCCCTGACCGGTGAAACATCATGATGCTGGGACGCCGCCGTTTCCTGGAGTTGGTCGGGGCTGCAGCAATGACGGCCGGGGTTCCCAGCGCTGCTTGCTCCCCCGGCCGGGGCGGTTGTTCCGTCCCCTGCCTACGCGAACGCCCGCTTTGTCAGCAGCGGCGGGAACGATGCCAACCCTGGCACCGAGGCCGCACCCTGGCAGACGCTGGCGAGGGTCAGGGCTGCGCTGGACACCGGTGAAGTGGGGCGCGGCGACGCGGTCTTATTGCGGCGCGGTGACGTGTTTTGGGGCTCCCTCAAGGTTCCTGTGCTGAAGGGGACAACGGGAGCTTTTACCCTCGGCTCCTACGGCAGCGGAGCGCTGCCACAGATCAACGGCTACAAGGTGAGCACGGACGCGTGGGTGCTGCACAGCCCCAACGTGTGGAAGCTGAACCTGGCGGCCGGATCCGGGGAGTTCACCGGCAACACGGCCGGTACCTCAACCGACGTCGGATTCCTGAAGGCCGGCGGCACCATCCACGGCTGGAAGCGGTGGAACCTGGCTGACCTGGCGCAGGACTGGGACTTTTACAGCGACGATACCCACGTGTACGTGAGGCTGGGCGCATCCCCGGGTGCCGGTGTGGAGATAGCCGTGAAGCAGCAGGGTTTCCGTCCCGCCTCCAACACCAACGCCTCTGACCTGCACATCCTTGGCCACGGCGCCCACGGCGTAGGAATCTACGGGACCCAGAACGCGCAGATCAAGGACTGCCTGATTGAGGAAATCGGCGGTTCGCGGGTATCAAAGACCACCCGGTACGGGAACGGCGTGGAAATCTGGATTGGCTGCGCGAACGTGCTGGTCCAGGGCAACACGATCCGGCAGACGTATGACACGGCCACCACCATGCAGGGCAGTGCCGAGGGATCCAACGTTGCGTGGACGGACTGCAGGTTCGTGGGCAACACCATTGAGAACTGCAACCAGAGCCTGGAGGTCTGGTCCCGGGGAATACCGGCTGCAGGTACGGGACACATCCGGTGCTCGTTTACGGACAACGACTGCCGCGATGCCGGCTTCTCCTGGGCTGCCAACATCCGGCCGGACCAGGCAGGCATGGGCACGCACCTGCTGACCTATGACGTGGAGCTGCCCTGCGACATCGAGATTGCCCGGAACAGTTTTGTGGGCGCCAAGGACAACTTCGTGCGCTCCAGCGGCGCCGGGCGGCAGATCCCGGAGGGCATCAGGACCCACAGCAACACCATCTCGCTGGACAGCGGGCAGAAGATTGCGTACCAGCATCCGGAAACCATCGAGCAGCTCGACGCATGGCGTTCCCGTACCGGCAATTAACAGGCGTAGCCCTGCACTGATGACCGGCCCGAAGAAGGCCACACCGGCGGGTGGTTCGAAATGGATGATGATGTCGGCATGCACGCGTCCAGCGACCTGCGTCTAATGTCGCTGCCCGTTCTCCCCGGCCTTCGAGAGCGTGAATATGCCATACCGCATCGCACCGGTGCGGTAGGCCAGGATCAGGCGGGGGATGCTCAGGACGAAGACGCGGTTGCGGGCCCCCAGGGCGAGGCGGCGGGTTTCGCGATCAGTGACCAGGGCCTTCACGAGCCGGCGGGCGCAGATCGGCCAGGTGCGGGCGACGCGGCGGCTGACGTCCTCGTAGCCAGTGACCGTAAAGCCAGCCGCCGTCGCCATCGCCTCATAGTCCTCGCGCGTGCCCATGGACGGCAGGCGACCTTCGCGGCAGATCGGCTCGAGCAGGTGGCGGACCTTCCACCCGCCGGCGCCGGTCTCGGCGAGCCACGCGCAGATGACGAAGCGGCCGCCGGGCGCCAGCACGCGGTGCGCCTCCGCGAAGAACCTGGGCTTGTCCACCATGTGCTCGCTGGACTCGATAGCCCAGGCGGCATCGGCCGAGGCATCGGCCAGCCCGTTGTCCAGCCAGTCGCGGACCTGGATGTCCACGCCGGGTACGGGGTGCGCGGCGGCATAGTTGGCCTGCTCAGCCGAGAGCGTGAAGCCGGTGACCCGGACCCCTCGTGTCACCGCGAGCCGCCGTGCGGTGGAGCCGTACCCGCAGCCGATGTCGACGCACTGCTGGCCGGGCAAAAGGCCCAGCCTGTCGCCGACCGTGTCCACCAGCGCTTCGACGGCCTCGCCGGGTGTCTCGCGGCCCGTCGTCCACAGCCCGTGATGGACGTGGTCGCCCCACACGAGGCGGTAGATGGGATCGAGCTCGTCGTAGTGATCCGCCACGGCCACGGCGTTCTGGGAGATATCGGGGACGATCACGCCCTGACCCTACCTCCGCGCGCCGCCGCGAAGGAAGGGCAAGGACGACGGCGGTACGTGCGTCCCGCCGTCGTCCTTCCTTTTCTGCCGGGCGTCCGCCCACCTGACCCTAGGGGTGCACCAGCACTTTCACCGCAGTGTCCTTGTGGTTGATGAGGGTGTCGAAGCCCTGCTCCACCAGGTCCTCCAGCGCGATCCGGCGGGAGTGGGAAAGCGTCTGCGCTGAAACGGTGACTGAACAATGTCGTAGCCGTGGCCTAGAGTAATTTTCGACGACGTCACGCACCAAACACGGGACCCCAATGGACTTCTACGCCATCAATTCCCTGCGGGAGAACCATGCAGGCTGGTCACTGCTCCGCGCCCAGAACGCGCCCCTGGCCCTGACGTTCTTCATGGCCGCGTTCACCGGGCCCAACCGGCGCAACCTGGGCCGGCAGGAGCTGATCGACGTCCTGGATGATGTGCTGTTCGGCCTCCGGGACAGCGAAGGCGAGGACAGGTTCCCCCGTGCCGCAGGGGAGTATCTGGATGACTGGGCCGCCGACGAACGCCAGTGGCTCAGGAAGTACTACGTCCCCGGCGAGGACGAACCCCATTACGACCTCACGGCGGCCGCGGAGGACGTGGTCCGCTGGGTGGAGAACCTGCGCGGGCGGGACTTCGTCGCAACCCAATCAAGGCTCACCAGCATCTTCGCGGTGCTGAAGCAGCTGGTGCAGCAGTCCGAGACGGACCCGGAGGTGCGGCTCGCCGAGCTGCAGCGCCAGCGGGACGGGATCGACGCCGAGATGCAGCGGATCCGCGACGGCAACATCCGCGTCATGACCGGCCCGGAGGCGCTGGACCACCTCCAGCAGCTCACCGCGCTGGCCAAGGACCTGCTCTCCGATTTCCGCGAGGTGGAGCAGAACTTCCGCAGGCTGGACCGGCAGGTGCGCGAGCAGATCGCCACATGGGACGGCACCCAGGGCGAACTGCTGGAATCGATTTTCGACAACCAGCAGGACATCAGCAGCTCCCTCCAGGGCCGCACGTTCCAGGGATTCTGGGACTACCTGATGTCGCCCCAGCTCCGCAACGAGCTGCAGGACCTCCTGCACAGGGCAACCCACATCGAAGCCCTCGCCACAACGGACATGCATGCCGTGGCCAACCTCCACCAGGACTGGCTGCCCGCCGTCGAGCAGACCCAGGCCACGGTCCGCCAGCTCTCCCAGCAGATGCGCCGGCTCCTGGACGACAAGGTGTTCCTCGAGAACAAGCGCATCATGCAGCTGATCCGCAGCATCGAATCCGGTGCGCTGGTCACCCGGGAGGCGCCGCCGTCGGGCGCTTTCATGGAGATCCAGGCGCCCTCCGTGGACGTGGTGCTGCCCTTTGAGCGGCCCCTCTATGAGCCCAGCCGGAAGGTGCTGGTGGACGACGCCGTGGAAACGGCCGACGACGCCGACGTGGACGCATCGGCCCTGTTCGGCCAGTTCTTCGTGGACAAGGAACGCCTGCGGGCCAACATCGACTCCGTCCTGGCCGAGGCCGAGCAGGCCACCCTCGCCGAAGTCACGGAAGCCTATCCCCTCTCCCAGGGCCTGTCGGAGGTGGTGGCGTACTACCAGCTGGCCACCGAATCGGACTGGGCCACCATCAGCCCGGAGCAGTCCCAGCACCTGTCCTGGCAACTGCCGGACGGCACCATCCGCGAAGCCACCATCGAACAGATCATCTTCGGAAGGCCGGCATGAACGCCACCACAGCCATGGCTGACACTGAAACCCGCACGCCGGAGGAGCTTCCCGCCGTCGTCACCCGGCTCTTCAAAGGCGTGCTGTACGCGGAGAACGACGAGAAACTCTGGCAGTCCCTGCTCGGCCTGACCTCGCACGTGCGCGACTACGTCTCCGTGCTCGGTCTGGACCTGGTCCTGGACGAAGCCGAGGGCTACGCGTTCCTGCGGTCCAAGGATGATCCGGACGGCACGCTCCCCCGGCTCATCGCCCGCCGCAGCCTGACCTTCCACGTCAGCCTGCTGCTGGCCCTGCTCCGCCGCCGCATGATGGAGTTCGACATCAACAGCAGCGAGGTCCGGCTCATCATGACCGGCCAGGAGATCGCGGACATGGTCTCGGTGTTCCTGCCCGAATCGAGCAACGAGGCCCGCGTCCTGGACCGGCTGGGCACGGACATCAAGAAGGTGGTGGAGCTCGGTTTCCTGCGCAAGCTCAAGGGGCAGTCGGACACGTACGAGGTGGCCCGGATCCTGAAGGCGTACGTGGATGCGCAGTGGCTGGAGGAGTTCGACGCGCGGCTGGCTGACTACCGCGCGACGCTCGCCGGTGAGCCGCCCGCCGCAGCGGTGCCCGCCGGGCGCGGGACCGCAGGAACTGCAGGATCCGGGGAGGACCAGTGACGGCGGAACTCACCACGGACCTGCAGGAGAGCCTGTTCAGCCTGGATGACACGGCGGCCGACGGCGGCACTCCCCCGGGCTTCCGGCTGCACCGCCTGGAGCTGCTCAACTGGGGCACGTTCCACCAGGGGGTGCGCACGTTCCGGCTGGACGGGGCGAACAGCCTGCTCACCGGCGACATCGGCTCGGGCAAGTCCACGGTGGTGGATGCGATCACCACGCTGCTGCTTCCCGCGCACAAGATCGAGTACAACAAGGCCGCGGGGGCGCAGAAGAAGGAACGCTCCCTGTTGTCGTACGTCCGGGGCTTCCACAAGAGCGCCCGGAGCGCCGGCGGGGAGTACTCCAAGCCGGTACCGTTGCGCGCCACCGGCCAGCTGACCGTGGTGCTGGGGGTCTTCCACAACGCCGTGCTCGGCAAGTGGGTCACCCTGGGCATCACGCTGTGGGCCACGCAGGAGGCCGGGCAGCCCAACCGCTTCTACTCGCTCGCGGAAACGGACCAGAGCATCGCTGCCGATTTCAGCAACTTCGGCCAGGACCCGCTGAAGCTGAAGAAGAAGCTCCGCGCCGCTGGTGTGTCGGTCCAGGAATCCTTCGATCCGTACTCGGCCGCCTTCAAGCGCCAGTTCGGGATCAGCGGCAACCAGGCCATGGAGCTGTTCCACCGGACGGTGTCCATGAAGCAGGTGGAAAACATCACCTCGTTCGTGCGCAGCAACATGCTGGAGGAGGACGACGTCGCCACCCGGATCGCCAACCTGATCCACCATTTCGACGACCTGAAGAAAGCCCACGACGCCGTCCTCCGGGCCAAGGACCAGATCGCCCTGCTGACGCCCATCAAGGAGGGTGCGGCCCTGCATGCCGGGCTGACTGCCGACGACGAACTGGCCCGCAGGCAGCGCGACCAGCTGCACCCCTGGTTCACCGACCGGAAGCTGCAGCTGAGCCTGGAGCACCAGGCCGAACTGGAGCAGACAGGCGTCCGGCTGCAGGAGGATTCGACGCGGCTGGCCAGCGAGGTCAAGCAGCTGCGCCGGGACCTTGCCGGGGTGGAGGAGGACATCCGCACCAACGGCGGCGGCCGGGTCACCGCGATCGACGCCGAGCTGGCCGCCCTGGCTGACAAGTCCGCCGAGCAAAAGCAGCGGTTCGAGGCCTACTCGGCCGCCGCAGCGGACCTTGGCCTGCAGGCCCCGGAGGACCGGGTCCTCTTCGACGCGAACCGGGCGGGGCTCGCCGGGGTGGAGCAGGACCTGGCGGCGCGGTCGGAAGTGCTGCATGGGGAGCGCACCACGCTGTCCATCCAGCAGGCAGGGCTCAACACCAGGTCCGCCGAGATCAGGGCCGAGCTCACCAGCCTGCAGGCGCGGCGCAACCTCATCCCGCTCCCCCAGCTGGATATCCGCCGCCGGCTCTGCGACGGCACCGGGATCACGGACAGCGAGCTGCCCTTCGCGGGCGAGTTGCTCAAGGTCCGTGACGGCGAGGCCGCGTGGGAGGGCGCCGCGGAGCGGACCCTCCACGGGTTGGCCCTTTCGCTCCTGGTACCCGGGGAGCACTACGCCGCGGTCAGCGGCTGGGTGGACGCGAACAACCTCCGCGGCCGGCTGGTGTACCTGAGAATCGGCGACTCGTACACGCCCAGGGCCGCCGAGCCGGGGACGCTGGCGGCGAAGATCGCCATCAAGCAGGGCACCCCGTTCCGGGACTACCTGCAGGACGAGCTCAGCAGCCGGTTCGACTACTTCTGCTGCGAGAACCTGGCCGATTTCCGCCGCTACCCCAAGGCCCTGACGGCCAACGGCCAGCTCAAGGGCGGCCGGGGCCGGCACGAGAAGGACGACCGCAAGGACCTGGCGGACCGGCGCACCTACGTGCTGGGCTGGGACAACCACGACAAGATCGCCGGGTTCCGCGCGGATCTGGACGAGGTGCAGGGCACCTGAAGGTGGTGGCCGGGCAGCTGGACCGGGTCAACAGCAGCTGGGGGCGGTGGGCCGGCACAACCAGCAGCTGGGCACCGTCCGTTCCGTCACGGAGTTCGGCGAGATCAGCTGGCAGGCCACGGCCCGCAGCATCGAGGACCTGAAGGCGGAGAAACGGGCCCTGGAAACCACCAGCGACGTCCTGCAGCAGCTTATGGCCAAGCAGAAGCAGGTCACGGACGGGCTGGAGCGGCTGGAGGAGAAGGCGGGCAAGCTGCGGGAGCGGGTGGGCGCCAACGAGGGCGCCGCTAAAGACATCGCCGAGGCAATCGAGGAGTGCCGAACGGTGCTGGGTGAGACACCGGTGACGGACGACGCCGGGGTGCTGGCCGCCGTCGGACGCCTCGCCGACGCGGCGCTCGCCGGCAAGCCGCTCACCTACAAGAACACGGCCACCGTGGAAAGCACTGTGCGGAACGGCCTGACGGACACCGTCGACGCGCTGTCCAAGCGGATCGCCCGGGCGGCGGAGAGCACCGTCACCAAGATGGCGGACTTCCGCAACCGGTACCCGAACGAAACCACTGACGTCGACGCCTCGCTGGAGGCC
>CAWECX010000009.1:0-8713 GCA_963807805.1 uncultured Actinomycetota bacterium
TCGCAAGTGTCGTAGAACATGCAGCCGGCACGCCCACCGTCATCTCCCTGGGCGGCGGGGCCGTCCTGGACTCCGGCACCCAGCAGCTGCTGGGCGGCTGCACTGTGGTCTACCTCGAATGCGACGCCGCGACGGTCGCCAGCCGGATTGCCCGGAATTCCAGCCGTCCGCTCCTCGCCGGAGACGCCATGGGCCGGTGGACCACCATGTTCGCCGCCCGCAAGCCCGTCTACGAACGCCTGGCCGACGTCGTCCTGGACGTCCGGGAAGGTTCGGTCGCAGAGATCGGACGCCGGCTTGAAGTTGCGCTGCGGGAATTCGCAGCTGCCAAACAGGAAGTTGAAAAGTGAGCGTCGAATCAACAGTCATCAAAGTCACCGGCGAGTCGGCGGCCCAGAATTACGACGTCGTCGTCGGACGGGGACTGCTCGGCAGCCTTCCGGAGCTCCTGGGGGAGCGGGTGCGGCGTGTGCTGGTCATCCACCCCAGGGCGCTGCGCCTCACCGGTGACACCGTCAGGGACGAGTTGGCGGCCGCCGGCTTCACCTCGCTGACAGCTGAAATCCCCGACGCCGAAGAAGGCAAGCACATCCAGGTCGCCGCCTTCTGCTGGCAGGTGCTGGGCCAGAACGACTTCACGCGTTCGGACGCCATCGTCGCCGTGGGCGGCGGCGCTGTCACTGACCTCGCCGGCTTTGTAGCCGCCACCTGGCTGCGCGGCGTCAAGGTCATCCACATGCCTACCAGCCTGCTGGGCATGGTGGACGCCTCCGTCGGCGGCAAGACCGGCATCAATACCGCAGAAGGCAAGAACCTGGTGGGGTCCTTCCATCCGCCCGCCGGTGTGCTGGTGGACCTGGACACCCTGGACACCCTGCCCCGCAACGAGATCATTTCCGGTATGGCAGAAGTGGTCAAATGCGGCTTCATTGCTGATCCGGCCATCCTGGAACTCATCGAAAAGGATCCAGCCGCCGTCTCGGACCCGGCATCGGACGCCCTCCGCGAACTGATCGAACGTGCCATCACCGTCAAGGCCAACGTGGTCTCCCAGGACCTCAAGGAATCCGGACTCCGGGAAATCCTGAACTACGGGCACACCCTGGGCCACGCCATTGAGCTGGTGGAACGCTACTCCTGGCGCCACGGCGCCGCCGTCTCCGTGGGCATGATGTTCGCCGCTGAGCTCGCCCGCAGCGTGGGCCGCCTCAGCGACGCCGACGCCGACAGGCACCGCAGCATCCTGGAAACGCTGGGACTGCCTGTCACATACCGCCGGGACCGCTGGCAGGGGCTGCTGGATGGAATGCGCCGGGACAAGAAGTCCCGCGGTGACCTGCTGCGGTTCGTCGTCCTGGACGGCATCGCCAGGCCGGGTATCCTCGACGTTCCGGACACCTCACTGCTCTTCGCCGCCTACCAGGAAATCGCCTCCTGATGCTGGGCGATATGGAAGGCACCAGCGACTGGCCAGAGGCAGGGTTCCCCGGAATCCGCATCAATCCGCAGTCCCTGCTGCCCCAGGTCGTCAACGGGGACGTCTGCCGGGAGGCCCTGGCCGCGTCCACCGACCCGGCGGACCACATCTTCGTGCTCCTCGTCGAAGGCCACGCCCCGGAGGCGGCCGAACTCCTCGCCGAGGCCCGTTTCAAGGATCCCGAATCGTTCCGGCTGCGGGCCTTTGAAGCCGAAGTCCTCCGTGTATCAAACCGCCTCGACCGTGCCGTAGAGCTTTTCCGGCAACTGCTGGCCGAAGTCCAGGGAACCCCCCGCGAAGCACTCGTCCTGCAGTTCCTGGGCAAGACCCAGTACACCGCAGGCCAGACGTCCGCAGCGGTGGATTCCTTCGCCAGGGCCCTGGACCTGCGCGTTGCCGAATCTGCCGACGCCGCCCTGATCTACTCGTCCGCGGTGTCGCTGCAGCGGGCCCGGGACGTCCTGGACCTCGCCTGCTGACTCGGCCCACAGGCGGCCCCCACCGGCCCGGGCGGCACCGCTGCCGGTTTTACCGGTAGAATGGTTCTTGGATTTTTGAAAAACACGCGCTGGCGAGCCGTTCGGCATGCCCGCCCGGCATAGAACGTCTGACAGCGCGACCAGACAGATAACCAGAGGAAACCAGTGGCAACCACTAACGACATCAAGAACGGAACGGTCCTGAAGCTTGAGGGCCAGCTCTGGAACATCATCGAATTCCAGCACGTCAAGCCCGGCAAGGGCGGTGCGTTCGTCCGCACCAAGATGCGGAATGTGATGTCCGGGAAGGTTGTGGACAAGACGTTCAACGCCGGGCTCAAGATCGAGACCGCAACGGTTGACCGCCGTGATTACCAGTACCTGTACCAGGACGGCGCTGACTTCGTCTTCATGGACACCACGGACTTCGACCAGATCACCGTTTCCGGTGCCACCGTCGGCGACGCCACCAACTTCATGCTCGAGAACCAGATGGTCAACATCGCCATCCACGAGGGCACCCCGCTGTACATTGAGCTTCCCCCCAGCGTGGTCCTGGAGATCACCTACACCGAGCCGGGCCTGCAGGGCGACCGTTCGTCGGCCGGCACCAAGCCCGCCACGCTCGAAACCGGTTACGAGATCCAGGTGCCCCTGTTCGTCGAGAACAACACCAAGGTCAAGGTCGACACCCGCGACGGAAGCTACCTCGGCCGGGTCAGCGAGTAGTGAGCGCACGCGGTAAGGCCCGTAACAGGGCACTGGACGTACTTTTCGAGGCCGAGCAGCGCTCTGTGTCCGCGTTTGACGTATTGCGTGCACGCCGGGAAAAGACCGACCAGATCATTAACCCCTACACCCTCGAGATCGTCGAAGGCGTGGTCTCCCAGCAGACCGCCATCGACGAGTTCCTGGAGACCTATTCGCAGGGCTGGACGCTGGAGCGCATGCCGTCAGTGGACCGGATCATCCTGCGGATCGGTACGTGGGAACTCCTCTACAACGATGACGTCCCGGACGGCGTGGCGGTCAGTGAAGCTGTGGCCCTGGCCAAAACACTGTCCACCGATGAGTCGCCGTCGTTCATCAACGGGCTTCTGGGCCGGTTGCAGCAACTGAAGCCTTCGCTGCTCGCCTGATCCCGGAACCAGTCATGCAGAAGGGGCCGGACACCACCACGGTGGTGTCCGGCCCCTTCTGCATAAGCAGCGGCCCTGCGGCAGGCCGCAGCGCGAATGCGGGGCCGGGACACAGGATCAGCCGGAGACGGCGGCCCGCAATGCAAGAATCCTGTGCAGCTGCTCCCGCTCTTCAGCCTGGTGGAGTGCGAGGTCCCGTCCGCTCAGGATGCGCTGGCGGGTGAAAGCCAGCTGCGTGGCGGTTTTCACAAAGGCTTTCATCTGCGGCTTGCGGTTGTAGCCGGCGGCCCAGGCCAAAGCAGTCCGCCTCCCGCCCGCAGTGGCCAGCAGGTCAACCTCCGTGGGCGTGAACCAGCCTGCTGCTGAATACTCCGTCAGCCGTTGCCGGGTGAGCCGGCTTTCGGCGACCCGCAACAGGATGACCACTACGATGAACAGGACAAATATGGGTACCTGGATGAGGATGTAGTCCACCAGGAAGCCCTGGCCCATGCTGTTCCAGCGGTTATGCAGGAACATTGCGGGCAGCAGTCCCACCACGAAGGCTGCCACCGACGCGCCGGTGTGCCAGCGGCGGGCGGCGAACCCCATGATGAGCCCGGTGGTGCCGGTGAAGATCGCGTGGGCGAACGGAGACATCACGCCGCGCAGGAGGAAGATCTGGGCGAGGTCCGTTGCGGGGCTTGCCGATTCGGCAATAGCCCGGCCAAAGTAAAGGATGTTCTCGGTGAAAGCGAATCCGCCGGCGATGGTGAAGGCAAAGACCACCCCGTCAACGGGTCCGTCGAAGTGCCGCCGGGCCATCAGCAGGAGCAGGAGCAGCCCCAGCGACTTGGCGAACTCTTCCACCACCGGGGCCTGGACCGTGGCCATGTAGGTCTGGAGGTCGGCCTCCGTGGAAAACTGGAAGGTCAGGGCAAAGAACGGCTGGATCAGCAGCGTTACGGCTATGGAGACGGCTGCGCCCCATGTGAAGGCGAAGAAGAGCAGTCTTTTCGGTTCGGGCTCCCACCGGTCAATGACATGGACGGCCAGCAGGACAGCCGACAACGGCAGCAGCGAGGCAACGAACCCTACGAGGAATCCCGCAGGTCCTGTGTTGGCAAGAAGGAACGGGACCACCAGGAACAGGCTGAGGAACGCCAGGGATCCGCCGCCGATCATGAGCCCCAGCAGGCCGCCGGATCGCCGTCCAGCTCCAGGGCCCTGGCTGCCAGGCAGCATCACCGGATGGACAGGACCGGCCGAGTTTCCTGGCACGGGCCGGTAATATTCCGGCTGCACATGGCCCATCCAGCTGGGGTTCGCCTGGTGGGGGAAGTGGCCCTGGGGTCCGGAAGGCCCCGGCTGCTGGCCGGGACGCGGCTGGTGGGGGTGCATCGACATACTGGAAAGCCTATGGTGCTGCCAGCCGGTCTCCAAGGTGTGCCGGTCCCGGGCCGCAATGTGATCCAGAACGCCCCGAACCGGCACGGACCGCGTGGAGCCGGTGTGGTAATTTTGGAAGGCAAATAATCCTTTTTTAATTCCGTCCTGTGAGGCGGGGAAAGGGGAGACGAGCGTTGACATCTGTCACCAGCGCAACGGTTCCAGCCAGGATTGTCCTCAACCAGGCGGATATAGACCGCGCCCTCACTCGTATCGCCCACGAGGTCCTCGAAGCCAACAAAGGGTCCCAGGACCTGGTCCTGCTTGGCATTCCCCGCCGCGGGTACCCGCTGGCAGTCCGGCTGGCTGAAAAAATCGCCGCCGCGGACTCCGGGGTAGACCCGGCCGCCATTGTGGGCCAGCTGGATGTCACCATGTTCCGCGACGATCTTTCCCATCAGGGCACCCGTCCGCCGTACCCCACCAGGCTTCCCCGCACGGGCATCGACAACAAAGTGGTGGTGCTGGTGGACGACGTCCTGTACTCCGGCCGCACCATCCGCGCTGCCCTTGATGCCCTGGTTGACCTGGGCCGTCCCCGGATTGTCCGGCTCGCCGTGCTGATCGACCGCGGCCACCGGGAGCTTCCCATCCGAGCAGACCACGTCGGCAAGAACCTGCCGACCTCTTCCGCCGAGAAAGTCCGCGTCCGACTGGCGGAAACCGATACCGCCCCTGACGGCTCCACTGTCAACGAAGTGGTCATCGAGGGCGGCGCGTGAAACACCTCCTCTCCACCGAAGACCTCAGCCTGTCCAACGCCATCCAGATCCTCGATACGGCCGAGGAGATGGCAGCTGTGGGTGACCGCGAGGTCAAGAAGCTCCCGGCGCTCAGGGGCCGCACCGTGGTGAACCTCTTCTTCGAAGACTCCACCAGAACCCGGATCTCCTTTGAGGCCGCCGCCAAGCGGCTGTCCGCCGATGTCATCAACTTCGCCGCGAAGGGCTCCTCCGTCTCCAAGGGGGAGTCCCTCAAGGACACAGCCCAGACCTTGGCCGCGATGGGCGCGGACGCCGTCGTGATCCGCCACTGGGCCTCCGGCGCACCCCACCGGCTGGCCGCGACCGACTGGATCGACGCCGCCGTCATCAACGCCGGCGACGGCACCCACGAACACCCCACCCAGGCACTCCTGGACGCCTTCACGATGCGCCGGCACTGGTCAAAGCTCGCAGGGACCGGCTCCACCGGAGCGGACCTGAAAGGCATGCGCGTCGCCATCGCCGGAGATGTCCTGCACTCCCGCGTGGCCCGCTCCAACGTCTGGCTGCTCCGTACCCTCGGTGCCGAAGTCACCCTTGTCGCGCCGCCCACGCTGCTGCCCATCGGCGTCGAACAGTGGCCGTGCAACGTCAGCTACAACATGGACGAAACCCTGGAACGGGGAGTGGATGCCGTGATGATGCTGCGTGTCCAGGGTGAGCGGATGAACGCCTCGTTCTTCCCTTCCACCCGCGAATACTCCCGCCGCTGGGGTTTCGATGACAACCGGCTCCGTGCCCTGGACAGCCTGGGACTGAAAGACACCATCATCATGCACCCCGGCCCCATGAACCGCGGCCTGGAAATTTCCGCGGCTGCCGCCGATTCGCCCCGCTCCACCGTGCTCGCGCAGGTACGCAACGGCGTTTCGGTCCGCATGGCCGCCCTGTACCTGCTGCTCTCCGGGGACACCCGCGAACCAGCCGCCAACCTCACTAAGGAGAGCAACTGATGGCAGACAACAACGGAACGTACCTGATCCGCGGTGCAGCCATCCTGGGCGGCGACGCCGAGGACCTGCTCATCCGTGACGGTGTTATCGCAGCCCGGGGCGCCGGTGCGGCCACCCACAAGGATGCTTCGGAGGCCACTGTCATCGAGGCGGCGGGCCTGGTGGCACTTCCGGGCATGGTGGATGTGCACACGCACCTGCGCGAACCCGGCCGCGAAGACGCCGAAACCGTGGAAACGGGTACGCGCGCCGCCGCGCTGGGCGGTTACACCGCCGTGCACGCCATGGCCAACAGCACCCCCGTGGCCGACACCGCCGGAGTGGTGGAGCAGGTCTACAGCCTGGGCCGTGCAGCCGGCTGGGTCGACGTCCGCCCGGTCGGAGCAGTCACCGTCGGGCTGGCGGGGGAGCAGCTGGCCGAGCTCGGCGCCATGGCAGATTCCCGCGCACGTGTCCGGATGTTCTCCGACGACGGCATCTGCGTGCACGATCCGGTCCTGATGCGCCGCGCCCTGGAATACGTCAAGGCGTTCGACGGCGTGGTGGCCCAGCACGCGCAGGAACCGCGCCTCACCGCCGGCGCACAGATGAACGAAGGCGAAGTTTCCGCCGTCCTGGGGCTTACCGGCTGGCCGGCCGTGGCCGAGGAAAGCATCATCGCCCGCGACGTCCTGCTGGCCCAGCACGTCAACTCCCGCCTTCACGTCTGCCACGTTTCCACAGCCGGCTCCGTGGAAATCATCCGCTGGGCCAAGGAACGCGGGATCAACGTCACCGCCGAGGTCACCCCGCACCACCTCCTGCTCACCGACGAACTGGTCCGCAGCTACAACCCCGTCTACAAGGTGAACCCGCCATTGCGGACCGATGCCGATGTCCAGGCGCTGCGCGCAGGCCTCGCTGACGGCACCATCGATGTGGTGGGCACCGACCACGCCCCGCACCCCAGCGAGCACAAGGAATGCGAATGGGCGCAGGCGGCGATGGGCATGACCGGGCTGGAAACGGCGCTGTCCGTGGTCCAGCACACCATGATCGAAACCGGCCTGATCACCTGGGCCGACTTCGCCCGGGTGACGTCCACTGCCGCGGCACAGATCGGCCGGCTCTCCGACCAGGGCCGCCCCCTTGACACCGGCGAACCCGCCAACGTCATCCTCGTTGATCCTGCGGCCCGCTGGACCGTGGATCCTGCCAGGATGGCAACCATGGGTCGCAACTCGCCGTTCGCCGGCCTCGAACTTCCGGGCAAGGTGGTGGCCACCTTCTATAAAGGCCACCCGACCGTCCTGGACGGAAAGCTCAACACCCCGTATCGGGAATCGGCGGGCGTTTCCTGATGGACACCAAGCTCCTCACCGGCATCATCACCGCGGTGGTGATCGCCGTCGTCCTGCTGATGATCTGGGCAGGCTGGCGCAACCGCCTCAAACGCCAGGCCGACGTCGAACAGTTGCCCGGTGTGCCCGCGGCACCCGGTGCAGCGCTCGAGTCCGCGGAAGGCCAGTATGTTGCCTCCACCACCGCGGGTGACTGGCTGGACCGGATCGCGGTGCACGGCCTTGGCCTCCGGACCAACGCCACGCTCGCCGTCTATCCCCACGGTGTCATTTTCGACCGGGCGGGGGCGCCGGCAGTCTACATTCCGGCAACTGACCTCACCGCAGTCAGGCAGGACAGCGGCATGGCCGGGAAGTTCGTGGAAAAGGACGGCCTGCTTGTGGTCAGCTGGAAGCTTGGCTCCCACGAGCTGGACACCGGATTCCGCACCCGGCGCGCAGCAGACAAAACAGCACTCCTTGAAACCCTTCAGCAATTGATCCCCGCGGCCCCCCAGGCAGATCCCCAGAGTGGAAAGTAAAAAAGTGACAGAAACAGAAGTGACAACAGACGCAGTGGACGCCACTCCAGCAGCAATTTCCACCCCCGCTGTCCTCGTTCTTGAAGACGGGCGCATCTTCCGCGGCACCAGCTACGGCGCCACCGGCACCGCCCTTGGCGAAGCAGTCTTCGCCACCGGCATGACCGGCTACCAGGAAACCATCACGGATCCCTCCTACGCCCGCCAGCTGGTCGTCCAGACCGCCCCGCACATCGGGAACACCGGCGTCAACAGCGAAGACGCAGAGTCGCGCCGTATCTGGGTTGCCGGCTACATAGTCCGCGACGCCGCCCGCCGGCCCTCCAACTGGCGCTCCGAACGCAGCCTGGACGAGGAACTTCTCGAGCAGGGAGTCGTGGGCATCCAGGGCGTGGACACCCGGGCCATCACCCGGCACCTGCGCGAACACAAGACCATGCGCGCAGGCATCTTCTCCGGTGACGCCGCCCAGGCCACGGACAAGGAACTTGTGGACGCCGTCCTCGCCAGCGCCCCCATGGAAGGCGCACGCCTGGCCGAGGAAGTCAGCGTCGACGAAGCCTACATCGTCGACCCGAAGGACCATGGCTGGGAAGGTGAGGCACGGTTCAG
>CAWECX010000010.1:0-1145757 GCA_963807805.1 uncultured Actinomycetota bacterium
ACGTTCTCGCCCGGGTGCTTGTCCCCGGCCCAGAACTTCGCGCCGAGCGCGTTTCCGGCAGCGGCGTCGATAGCGGCCACCGCCCGCATGATGTCCGCGATGATCTGCCCGAGCTTCAAGCCGCCGGCGCCATATAGAAAGGCGTAGCGGAATCGCTTGGCGCCCTCACGGATGGCGGTGTGAACTTCGTTGTTGTTTGTCGCGAGCCTCCGACACCAGGCCGAGCGCGGTCGCCGTCGCCCAGTGCTGGTCGGCGTCCTCTGCGAATGCCCGGGCATAGGCGCCGCCGTCATACGCGGCGAGGTAGTGGGCGAAGCCGCGGTCCTGCAGGTTGCTTTGGTCACAGCAGACGAACACGCGGTCGCTGTGATGACGAAACAGTCGGCGGCACTCGGCGGCGAAGGCGCCGCCCTTCTTGTGATTGGGAACCTGCGCCAGATTGGGCTCGAGATGCTTGGCCCTGGAGTGCAGCGTGCCGATGTGGATCAGGCCGCCGTGGATGCGGCCGTCCGCAGCGACGCTGCCAATCCACGCCTGCTTGCCCGTTGCCAGCTGTCCGAGCCGGCGGCCGAGGACTGAATACTCAGCCAGGCCGGTGAACTCAGGAAAGATTGTAGGAAGTAACACGAGCAGCTCGTCATCAATCACTGGTTTATTGGTCTTCGGCGTCCGCTTCGCCGGCACCCAACCACAGAGTCTCGAGCAGCGCTCCGAGCTGCTGCCGCGAGCCAATATTCTTCACGGTCGGGAATTGTTCGCGCAGCGGCGTCAAGTGCGTAGCCCGCCTGGCCTCCCAATCCGCACGGAGTTGCTCCGCTGCCGCAGTATCGAATGGCACGCCATCTGTGGTGATCCGATCGCAAATGGCGGCAACGATATGCTCGAGCTCGAGCACCGCTTCTGGATAGCCGTCCGGCCGCAGGAACTGATAGAGCTGCTTGTTAATGCCGACGTCGCTAACGCAACGCGCCTGCATTTGCGGCGTCCATTCCGCCCAAATCTCAATTTCAGTACAACCTTCGCTAGACCGAGCCGGACGCCCCAAGCTTGCAGGTTATGCGCGCCCCATATTTTCTTAAATGCCTTGTCCTTCGTGCGCCCGATAACCTCGCCATCGAGATCATCGAGGTTTGGCAGGATCGTTCGCCCGGCGATCAGCGTATCAATGATCCGGCACTCAGGCAGCGGCGCCCAGTCGTGCAATTTGAGCAACGCCGGCAGGTCAAAGCCTTGAATGTTGTGACCGATCAGCATGTCGGCCCGAGACAGGTGCTCGAGCGCTTCGTCGATTTGCCTGGGACCATATTCATACACACGATCGCTATCGACAGCGCTGATGACGATGCAATAAATAGTTGGTGACGCTCTCGAGCAGGCCGTCAGTTTCAAGGTCAAATCCCCGGCGCAACTCCTCGAGGTGCTCGTCAGTAGGCGGAATGATGAAGGGTTTTGCGAGCCACTCGAACATCCCGCGCGTATAGGGATGCGCTTCTAACGGCTCGGTAGGTTTCAGCGCCCGCCTTGCTCGCTTACCGCGATTCTCGACTGGCGGTGGCGGCAGCGGCGAAGTTGCAGCAGTTTTGTGAATGCTGGCGAGCGTCATTGCGGCGCCTCTGCAATAGAAGTCGCTTCCGGAATTGGCGTGGGATCAGGCGCTTCGTCATACGCCCAGGTACACGTACTAGCTCCGTACAATGCTATTAATGCGGATTCAGCTCGATTGTGCTCCCGACGCCTCGCCAGCATGCCGTGAGCAGCCAGAAACAACTGCAGCGCTTGCGGCCGGAGCTCTCCTTGTCCTTGCCGGGTAGTTTCCAGAACCGTTTCCACACGGACGGCTCGACGATGTCGACCGGGTTCGCACTCAGTGTGATCGTCGCTTCGATCGCGCCGACCGCGCGGCCATATTTGAAACCGCCGCCGCTGCCCTGTTCGGCATCGCCTGCGCGCGTTCAATCAGAGCGCGCGGATTGGTTTGTGCCGATCGATGAAATTGCGGATGGCGGCGACATCGACACGTTCTTCGGCGCCAGTACCGACGACCGGAATGCGATGCATTCCACCAACACAGGGGCGGCCCCGTCGGTAATCTCGACGACAGCCAATCCGCCGCTAATGCCAGGGTCGACGCCCAAGACCCTCTTCGCTGCGTCCGGCACTACAGATTCTTGACCGCGGTCGCGGCGCTAATCGCGTCGGGGAAAACGCCGAGCGGCTTTTCGTCCTGGTCGAATGCCTCGACGCCACGCGGGCCGAGGCTGATAAGGAATCCGGCACAGGCGCTGCCGTTCATGACGGGGACGAGGCGCGGCGTTTCGGTGCTCTCATCGACATGTACGTCTCCGAGGCGGGCATCCCGCGGGAAGGCTCGACCAGAGCCCGGACAAAGCTCTCCCGTGGCCGCTGTGCGGCGTCAGTCCGGCGGTCACGGAAAGAGTGGGCTAGCGCGCGGCCGGCGGGCCGCGGGCGATGTTCGGCGGCGGCAGAACGATCGCGTCGTACACTGTCACCATCAGCCGCCGCTTCCCGACGCGCCTCAACAGATGCGCGTAAGCCCTCTGAAAGTGTCGACGTGGACACCGTTATGCTTAGCGGCATCAGCGAGGGGGATTTCCGGGCCAGCTCGAGCGGCGAGAGACCGACGACGCCGGAAGGAAGTGCGGCGGGTTTCGTTTTCATCCTGCCTATAAGGGGTAGGCAGCTTGTCGAAATCAACAAGGGCGATTTGAGGGGTTTGCCGAGGCTTGCCTACGCATAAAATCGAGCTTGCCTCGTCGTCGCCTGGTCCTGCCTGGTCGGAAAAAAATTTTTTGCCTGGTTCAGTCATTCGGTTGAAGGGTCGTCCAGCCGCCGTCGCAGCGTCGTCCATTCGGTCCAGGGAATGTCCTCTCCGAAATCGTTCTTCATGTGCTCGTACAGCCGATGCGCGTAGGCGTTTTTGTTCTCTCCTGGCTCTTGAGGATGGGTCTGCTTCGCATTCGCGAACCAGGTCTCACTTCATCCGGCCGCCATTTTCTTGGCGGTTCGAATTGAAGCTGGTCGGGCAAAAGGAGCAGCG
Organism: uncultured Actinomycetota bacterium; assembly: GCA_963807805.1. Classification (GTDB taxonomy): domain Bacteria; phylum Actinomycetota; class Actinomycetes; order Actinomycetales; family Micrococcaceae; genus Arthrobacter. The sequence goes on from CAWECX010000010.1 coordinate 3,059, forward strand.
GTCTTTGCTGCTCTGCTTCCTCCGGCGGCGGCTCGTCCAACGCAGGGGCAGGCGGCGACGCCGCCGGCTCGGCCGGCGGAAGATCCGCTACCGGGAAGAACGCGTCGAAGGCGACGCTGTCGACTTCGAGGCTGGCGACGTAGGCAAACAACTCCTCCCTGAAACAGGTGCCAAACACTACCGTGGTCAGTGATGAATACCACCCGCCCCGCAAACGATCTTCGTGCTGCGGTAAACCATCTTCTCGGGGTTGATGATCCCAGGCCTGCTATGCCAGCTCGCCATCTGAGCACGGCGGAGCCCACCATGGATCACGAGGATTAGCCCCGGGTGGAAATAGGTCGCAACGCCTCAAACGAACCGGCGCGTTTGCGCGCGTCGCACCAGGTAGTCCGCGTAGTGTAATCTCGTCGGCAGTCCGGTCCATGGGGTCCTATCCCTGGCTGGATCAGGCCCGTCCCCGACGTTCTCAGCGTCGGGGCGGGCCGCTTCGGCTTGAGACTAAGCAGGATTGCCCGGAGGCGCCAACGGATTACCTCGCGGTCTGTCGTGCGCCGAAACCGGAGCCGGCAATCGCGACGCCGAGCCGCACGCGCAATCCGCGTTGCTAGTTGGAAGGCGTTCGGTACGCGTTGTCCACTGAACGCTGGAAAGGGGCCATCGCCCCGCAATCCTCACCAGCGCGGCTTCTTCCGGCCTCAGGATCGTTCGGCGGGTGGCGGCGACAGCTAATCGCCGCGAAAGCTAGGATTTTCGAGCTCTTTGATCTCATGCTCCTGCTCTTCGTCATCGAGGTAACGTCGCCATGCTTCCTCGAACCTGAGCCGCAGGTAGCCCCGGCCTTGTTTTGATTGCGGCGTTCGTTTCTCCGCCGACCAGATGTGACCCGCGAACGTCTTGCTGCGCTCGAGGCGGAGAACGCATGAGCCCTCCCGACCATTCGGGCAGACATGAATTGACCGGCGGGAGTGCTTGTTACAGGATGAATGAGCGCCCCGGCGTGCCGGTTCGAACGACACGCCAGGGCTGATCGATGCGAGCCGTGAGGCGGCCCGACATGACCAAAAAATCCCATATCAGAAAACTTGCTGACAAGCGCGCCATGCTGTGGCGCGAGCGCGGCTTCGAGCAGGTGATCGAGCGTGACTGTGAGCGCATTGGGTACCTCGCCCGTGACGGCCGGGGGAATGCCACGCCGATGGATGCGGCGACAGCATGACCCACTTCCTCCCTACTACGAATTCGCTCGCCGCACACGACGATGACCATACCATCGTGGTCGCGCCCGAAGATCGAATGATCGTGGTTCCGCCCCGCCGCCGGATGACTACGCCGTCGCGCTGCCCGGCGGACGTCGTTTGTGGGTCTCGCATCCGCTATCGGTGCAGGACGTGCCGGGTTTGCTAGATATATTACTGCGGGAATGGATGTCCGACAGGCTCACGACCGCCGCCCGAACATGTCTTTCCAACAACAGCCATCGCCAGCGCAAGCCGCGCAGGCCGACGCTCGCCAGCGTCGCCAAGCAGGCGAGCAAGGCGGGCATCGAAGTCGCCCGCTACGAAATCAAGCCGGACGGCACCGTCGTCGTCGTCACCGGCGAGCCGGAATCCACCGGGCAGAAAATCCGTGGCTCGACGATCTCAAGGTGACGAAGCAATGAAGCTCCCGAAATATGTGCAGGCGTGGGTCGATCGCGATGGTCGCGCGCATTGCTATTTCCGCCGCCGCGGTTTCCCGCGCGTCCGCTTGCCCGGCCTGCCGTGGTCGCCGACCTTCATGGCCGCATACGAGGCCGCGCTGACCGGGCCGCGCACTGCCATCGGTGCGGGCCGCATCAAGCCGGGCAGCGTGGCCGCCGTCGTCGCCGAGTATTTCAACTCGCAACAATTCTTCGCCTCGAAGAGTGCAGGCACGCAACGGATGCGGCGCGGCATCCTTGAGCGCTTCCGCGCCGCCTATGGCGACCGGCCGTTTGCGCTATTGCCGCCGGAATGGATCGAGGCGCTGCTTGACGCCAAGCCGCCGCACGCTGCCCGTAGTTGGCTCGTGACGTTGCGCTCGCTCTGCCAGTTTGCGGTCAAGCGCGGCTGGCTGCGCGCGGACCCGACGCGGGACATCAAGCAGCGCTCGATCAAGGGCGACGGATTCCACACTTGGACCGACGACGAGATCGCGCAATTCGAGGCGCATCATCCGATCGGCACCAAGCCGCGCCTCGCGCTCGCATTGTTGCTCTACACCGCGCAGCGGCGCAGCGATGTCGTGCGCATGGGCCGGCAGCACATCCGCGAGACGGCGATGGGCCGCCCTGTACGTCAAGCAGCAAAAGACCGGCGTTGAGCTGCGATTCCGGTGCATCCCGAATTGCAGGCGGTGCTCGACGCCACGCCGAGCGAGCATTTGACGTTCCTCGTCACCGCGACCGGCAAGCCATACGGCGGCAACGCATTTCAGCGAGCAGTTTCGAAACTGGTGCGACGCCGCCGGATTGCCGAAGCGATGCAAGCCGCACGGGCTGCGCAAGGCGGCCTGCCGTCGGCTCGCCGAGGCCGGATGCAGCGCAAACGAGATCATGGCGCATCAGCGGACACGCGACGATGAAAGAGCTTGTCCGCTACACCAAGGCGGCGGATCAGGCGCGGCTCGCCCGCAATGCGTTGGCGAAGGCGGTCATCCGATGACCCGTCGCAAATTCATCACGCTGCTCGGCGGCGCGGCGGCGGCATGGCCGCTCGCGGCGCGGGCGCAGCAGCCTGCGCGCCGCCTAGCCTGGTTGATAGCCTTCCCGGAGAGAAGTCCACTGGCGCGGGCTTTGGTGGCGGCAGTTCCGCAGGCGCTACAGCGCATTGGATGGGTCGAGGGCAGGAATCTCAGTATCGACTATCGCTTCGCGGCTGGGGACCCGGCTCTCTTCAAGTCTTATGCGACCGACTTGGTTGGCCTATCTCCAGACGCAATTCTCGCAAGCACGACGCCTGCGGCGTCTGCCCTGCGCGAAGTAACTCGTACGATACCGATCGTCTTCGTCCTTGTGCCGGACCCCGTGGGCCTAGGCTTTGTTCAGAGCTTCCCGCGGCCCGGCGGCAACATGACCGGGTTCATCTCTTACGACGCACCGCTAATCGGAAAATGGGTTCAGTTGCTCAAGGAGATCGCGCCGGGGATCACTAGTGTCGCCGCCATCTTCAACCCCGAAACAGCTTACCCACCATCATTCATCGTTCGCGAGATCGAGGCAGCATCGTCGGTAGGGGTAACAGGGATCCTTGCTCCGGTCCACGACAGTACGGCCATTGAAGAGGTCGTCGCGGCTCAGGCGCGCGAACCAGGGCGCGGCCTGCTGATCTTGCCGGACAGTTTCAACGTCAGGCATCGTGATGTCATCATCGGGGCGGCGAACCGACACCGTCTGCCGTTTATCGGGTTCGATGTATTCGCTACGGCGGGCGGGCTGATGACCTACTTTGCCGATGCGGTCGACTCGCACGTCCAGGCGACAGCCTACATCGGACAGAATTCTCAAAGGCGAAAATCCGTCCGAGCTGCCGGTGCAAGCGCCGACGAAGTACAAGCTGTGGATCAACCTCAAGACTGCCAAGGCGCTCGGCCTCGAAGTGCCGCCCTCGCTGCTCGCCCGCGCCGACGAGGTGATCGAATGATCGAGCGCCGCGAGTTCATCACGCTGCTCGGCGGCGCGGCGGCGGCATGGCCGCTCGCGGCGCGCGCGCAGCAAGCTGAGCGCGCCAAACGGATAGGGGTGCTTATGGGTCGGGCTGAAAGCGACCTTGAGGGCCAACGGCAAGCCGCTGCTTTTCGCGCAGGCCTTGACGCATTGGGTTGGGTGCCCGGCCGAAATGTTGCCATTGACTACCGGTGGCATGCTGGCGAGACAGGTCGGGCGCAAGCGCTCGCGAAAGAGCTAATCGAGCTTCATCCCGACGTTCTCGTGGCCAATACCACGCCGTCCTTGGCGGCGATGCAGCAGACTAACATCATTCCCATCATATTCATTGGCGTCGCTGACCCCGTGGGCCAAGGCTTTGTCCCCAGCCTTGCGCGGCCAGGGGGCAACATCACCGGCTTCGGGCTGGAGGAGCCAAGCATGGGAGCAAAATGGGTCGAACTGCTAAAGGAGATCACGCCAAGCGCAATACAGTCGACAATTCTTTTCAATCCCCAAAGCGCGCCTTTTGCCCGTATGTTTCTGCCGTCAATAGAAATGGCCGCCCATTCGGCTGCTCTCTCAACGCGAGTAACCGAGGTCAGAAACGACGCTGACATCGAAAATGCCATAGTGACGGCCGGTCGCGAGCAAAGTGGCGGCCTCATTGTTTTGCCGGATGCTTTCCTTTTCGGCCGACGCAATCTGATCATCAGGCTCGCGGAGCAGCATAAGGTGCCGGGAGTTTACGCCTACCGTATGTTCGTCGCGGACGGCGGCCTGCTGGCCTACGGAATCGACCGTGTTGAACTCTTTCGAAGCGCGGCGATTTATATCGATCGCATCTTTAAGGGTGACAAGCCCGCCGACTTGCCGGTCCAGCATCCGACCAAGTTCGAGCTAGTGGTCAACCTCAAGACCGCCAGGGCGCTCGGCCTCGACATTCCCGCCGTCGCTGCTCGCCCGCGCCGACGAGGTGATCGAGTGAAAAGGCGCGAGTTCATCACGCTGCTCGGCGGCGCGGCAGCGGCATGGCCGATCGCGGCGTGGGCGCAGCAAACGGAGCGGATGCGGCGGATCGGTGTGTTGATGTCTTCGGCCGAGAACGATCCAGAAGAACAGGCCCGTACTGCAGCGTTCCTCAAGGAGCTAAAGAATTCGGCTGGACTGACGACCGCAATATACAGGTCGATGTTCGGTGGAGCGCGGGCGATACCGACCGCCTTCGTCGATACGCCGCGGAGCTGGTAGCGCTAGGGCCGGAAGTGATCCTAGCGTCTGGCGGAGTGACCATGCAGGCATTGACAAATCGCACCATACCCATCGTGTTCGTGCAAGTCCTTGATCCGATAGGCGCTGGTTATGTCGCCAGCCTGGCTCGACCGGGCGGCAACGTCACTGGATTTACTAATTTCGATTATGGCATGAGTGAGAAGTGGCTCGAACTGCTTAAACAGATCGCCCCTCACGTGAAACGCGCAGCGGTCCTGCGGGATTTGTCCGCTACCAGCGGGACAGCCCTACTTGCCTCAATCCAAGCTGCAGGACCCAAGTTAGGCGTAGACGTTACTCCCGTCGGGATGGACGATGCCGGGACAATCGAACGTTCCATCGATGCGTTCGCGCGAGGGTCTAACAACGCTGCTCTCGTCGTAATGCCGGGGGCGCGTGCGGTCTTGCATCGCGAGTTGATCATCACGATGACGGCCAAGCTTGGGCTGCCCGCCGTGTATCCATATCGATACTTTGTCGTCAACGGAGGTCTTATGGCATACGGGCCGATATGCTCGATCAGTTCCGTAGCGCCGCCGGGTACATCGATCGAATCCTCAGGGGCGAGAAGCCGGCCGAACTGCCGGTGCAGAAGCCGACCAAGTTCGAGCTCGTGATCAACCTGAAAACCGCCAACGCGCTCGGCCTCGACTGTGCCGCCGTCGCTGCTCGCCCTCGCCGACGAGGTGATCGAGTGATCAGACGTCGCGAGTTCATCACGCTGCTCGGCGGCGCGGCGGCGGCGTGGCCGCTCGCGGCACGGGCGCAGCAGCCATTGCCGGTGATTGGATATCTGAACAGCACCTCGCCGAGCACATATGCAATATATACTGACGCCTTTCGAGAGGGACTGCAGAGTACTGGGTACGTTGAGGGCGTTACCGTGGCGATCGAATACCGCTGGGCGGACGGCCGCAACGATCGATTGCCAGCGCTCGCAGCCGAACTGGCTCGTCAGCAAGTAGCCGTGATTGTCGCGACGGGGGCCACTGCAAGCGCTGTCGCAGCGAAGGCTGCGACCAGGACGATCCCGATTGTTTTTATTTCCGGTGGCGATCCGGTCCAATTCAAGCTGGTCGACAGCTTCAATCGACCAGGAGGAAACCTCACTGGTGTTAGTTTTTTGGGAAATCGGCTCGCCTCAAAGCAACTGGATTTATTACAGCAGTTGACGCCGGGTACTGCGCCTATTGGCGTGCTGGTGAACCCAACTAATCCGACTCTGGCCGGTAGCCTCTGGAAAGAGGCTCAGGAAGCAGCTGACACTCTCGGAGTTCAGGTTCATCTCTTGAACGCAAGCACCGAGGAAGATTTCGTACGAGCGTTTGACACTTTAAAACGAACTAAATGCCCGCGCTCTAATTATTGGAGCCGATGGGTTTTTCACCAGCCGCATTGAAGTACTAGCCCGTCTCGCTGCCATAAATATGATGCCAGCAATTTGCAGTTACCGTGAGTTCTCGACATCTGGAGGGCTGATCAGCTATGGAACTAGCGTTATCAATGCGTATCGCCAAGTCGGCGTCTACACTGGCAAGGTTCTAAAAGGTGAAAAGCCAGCCGACTTGCCTGTGATGCAACCAACAAAGTTCGAGTTTGTGGTCAATCTAAAGACAGCCAAAGCCCTCGGGATTGAGGTGCCGCAAAATATCCTCGCCCTTGCCGACGAGGTCATCGAATGAGACCGCGAACGAAGGATGAATCCAAAGTGTCTGGGAAGGGGCGTCCCAGACACTTTCAATGCAAAAAGTGCCGATTTGACGGGCTTAAAAATGAGCCGAATAACTCGCGCCGTTTCATTCGATCACCTCGTCGGCGCGGGCGATCAACGTCGGTGGAAGCTCGAGGCCGAGCACTTTGGCGGTGCGCAGATTGACCAGAAGCTCGAGCTTGGTCGGCTGTTCCACCGGCAGATCGCCGGGCGAGGCGCCTTTGAAGATCTTGTCGATCAGCCCGGCCGCCCTGAAATACAGACGCGGTAATTGACGCCGTAGCTCAGAAGGCCGCCGATCTCCACCATCTCACGCGTCGGGTAGGCGGTCGGTATGCGCTGTTGGGCCGCCAGCTCGACGATCCGCGCCGCGTGCGCCTGGATCAAGAAATCGATGCCGACCAACAACGCGCCCAAGCGCTTGTCGACCATTGTCGAGAAGGCCTGCACGATGTCGGCTTCGCTGCGCACGTCGAACAGCTCGGCCGTGAGCCGAAGTTGCGACGCAACGGCTCTGGTCGCCTCCCATTGCGGCGGCGCACGGGTTGCCGAGATTGTTCAGAAACCCCACGGTCGAAACGGACGGAAAGGTCTCCTTGAGCAACTCGATCCGTTTGCCCGACAGCTCCGTAACGAACGCGCTCAGGCCGGTGACATCGCCGCCCGGACGCGCCAGCGAGGCGACCACGCCGACGCCCAGCGGCTCCCCGATGGCGGCCATGACGATGGGGACGGTCGTGGTGGCGGCTTTCGCGGCCCGCGCCGCCGGCGTTCCGCGGGTCACGATCAGGTTGACGCGGTTGCGCACCAGCTCCGCGACGAGCTCGGGAAACGCTCGCCTTGGCCGTCGGCCGAGCGGTAGTCGATGTGGAGGTTTTGCCCCTCCACGTATCCGAGCTCACGCAGCCCGTTGAGCAACGCCGCAAAGTTCGCCGTTCTGTGCCCGTGGAACTGTCTCCAGGATGCCGATGGCGTAGACCTTCGCTTGCGCGCGCGCCGCGAACGGCCACGCCGCAGCCGTGCCGCCGAGCAGCGTGATGAAGTCGCGACGCCTCATCAGTCGATCACCTCGTCGGCGCGGGCGAGAAGCGTCGACGGCACAGCGATGCCAAGCGTCCTCGCGGTCTTGAGGTTGATCATCAGTTCGACTTTTGTCGACTGTTGAACCGGCAGGTCGGCCACCTTTTCGCCTTTGAGAATCCTGCCAGTGTAGAGGCCGGCCAGGCGGTACAATCCGTAATGCTGCCTCCGTAGCTCATTAGGCCGCCGGCCGCGGTGAACTCGCGGTACTGGTAGATCGCAGGCACTGCGTGGCGGACAGTCATGCGGCGAGCTGTTCGGTCCTGCTATTGAAAAATGTGTCGGTGGCGATCACGAGCGCGCCGGGTTTCAGGTGGCTCAGGGTTGCGAAGGCGGTGTCGAGGTCGCGCTCGGTGCTGGCATGCAAGCGTGGAGCCGCAGGCCCAGCGTCCGGGCCGCCGCCTGCAAGTCTCTCGACAGTGTCTCCGCGGTCCGGACTGGCTGGGTTGATGAGGCGCACAATGATGGTCGCCGTGGGCATCGATCGTCCAACAGTTCCAGCCGCTTTGGCCCTACCTCCAGGTTCAAACCGGTCACGCCCGTGAGTTGCCGCCCGGGCGGTTGAGGCTGGCAACGAGGCCCTCCTCGACCGGATCGACGCGGTAACGAAAGCGATCGGAATCGCCGTCGTCGCTGCCTTTGCTGCCGGTCCCGCAGGAACAGCGGCGCGGTGATCACTGCCACTTGGCGTCGAACCAGATCGGCCGCGAGTGCCGGCAGTCGATCATATGACCTTGCGCCCAGCGATACTCGATCGCCACGTTCTGACCATCGACGTAGCCGACTTCCTTCAGACCTTGGCGGAACGCGGTCACGTAAGGCGAGTATCCGTCTGGCGATGCCCGTTGAGGAACCCGATCACCGCATTGCCGGCCGCTGCGCGCGCGCCGAAAGCGCGCCGCGCGACCGCGCCGCCGAGCAGCGTAATGGCCTTGCGGCGGTTCACTCGATCACCTCGTCGGCAAGCAGCAGCATCGAGTTGGGCACCACTAGGTCAAGAGTGTTGGCGGTCTTGAGATTGATCACGTACTTAATCTCGTCGGCTGCAAGACCGGCAGATCAGCGGGTCTGGCGCCTTTGTACTGAGCAACACACGTAACTGAACCAAGGAGATGTACATAACAGCGCCGTGACCGGGCCCGCCGGCGTCCGGGCGGTGACCCACACGGCGTCGGGCGCCGCGACCCGGACCAGGGGATCGGCGCTGCCGCGGCCCAGCACGCCGAGCGTCTGGCCCAGGTGCAGCGCGCCCTCGGGGTCCCACACGAGCTCGGCGTCCGGGGCCACCGGGAGCCGGCGGGCGGGCGGGGGAGCGGTGACGGCCATGAGACCATGATGGCAGTCCTGTCCGACGGCGCCCCCCCGCCACCGAGGAGGCCATGCCCGCCACCGCGCTCCGCCGCGCCGCCCCGCCGGCCCGTCCCGCGCCGCTGACCGGGCGGGCGCGGCTGGTGCCGCTGGGCGTGGGGCTCCTCGTGCTCGTCCTGTACGTGTGGTGGTCCCTGCTCCAGTGGCACCGCTGGGAGGTCCCGTCCTGGGACCTGGGGATCTTCACCCAGCTCGCCAAGTCCTACGCCGCCGGGGACGGCCCGGTCGTGCACATCAAGGGCCACGGCGCGAACCTGCTGGGCGACCACTTCCACCCGATCCTGGTGCTGCTGGGGCCGGTCTACGCGCTGTTCCCGTCCGCGCTGACCCTCCTCGTGGTCCAGGACGTCCTCGTGGCCGTCTCCGCGGGGGCACTGACGGGCTTCGCGGTCCGGGCGCTGGGCCCGGGCCCGGGCGCGGCCCTGGGGCTCGCCTACGGGATCAGCTTCGGGCTGCAGGCCGCCGTCGCGGTGCAGTTCCACGAGGTGGCCTTCGCCCTGCCGCTGCTGGTCCTCGCCCTCGGCTGCCTGGTGGAGCGGCGGTGGACGGCGGCCGCGCTGTGGGCCGCCCCCGTCGCGTTCGTCAAGGAGGACCTGGGCGTCACGGTCGCGGTGCTCGGCCTGGTGCTCGCCTGGCGGGCGCACCGCGAGGCGGACGGGGACCGGCGCCCGGTGGCGCTGGGGCTCGCCCTCGCCGCGTGGGGCGCGGCCTGGTCGGCGCTCGCGGTGACCGTGGTGCTGCCCGCCCTGAGCCCGGACGGCCGGTTCGCGTACGCGGACCGGCTGGACCTCGCGGCGGTGGCGGCCGACCCCGCCGGGGCCCTGGTCTCCCTGGTGCTGCCGGGCCAGAAGGCGCTCACCTGGCTGGCCGTGCTGGCGGTGGGCGTGGTGGTCGCCGTGCGCTCGCCGCTGGCGCTCGTGGCGCTGCCCACGCTGCTCTGGCGGATGCTCTCGCCGAACCACGGCTACTGGGGCACGGGCTGGCACTACAGCGCCGTCCTCATGCCCATTGTCTTCGTCGCCCTGCTCGACGCCGTGCTGCGGCTGCGCGGCGGACGCCTCCGGCGGCTCGCCCGGGCCGCGCCGGCACTGGCGCTCGTCGTCGCGCTCCTGCTGGTCCCGGGGCGCCCGCTGGCCGACCTCGTGGACCCCGCCGCCTACCGTCCGGACCCCCGGGCGGGCGCCAAGGCCGCGGTCGTCGCGGCCGTCCCCGAGGGGGCGAGCGTGGCCACGGACCTGACCCTCCTGCACCACCTCGTGCCCGGCGCGCAGGTGCACTGGCTGGGGTCGGAGGGCGATCCCGCCCCCGACTACGTGGTGGTCGACCGGCTCGGGGCCGCGTGGGGCGGGAACCCGCCGGGGGACGTGGCCGGCTGGGCCCGGCAGCGCTACGGCGCCGGCTACACCGAGGTGCGTGACGAGAAGCACCTCGTGCTGGTGCGCCGCCGGGGCTGACCGCGCCGTCGCGTGCGCTAGACTGGACGGACCGAATCCGGTCACTCCCTCACTTTCTCGTGCAACGCGATGCCGTCCGTGCATCGTGTTCGGTCGCGGCCCGTGCCGCGCCGAGTCCGACGCTCCCGCCCCGTGCGGGGCTCCAAGTGGTTGGCAGGGACGTCCGGACACCACGACCGTGGCCGACGCCCCTGGGCATGCTCCCGGGCCGCCACCCGCACAGATAACGAGGCACTTCTCCATGACCGTCGACACCCCCAGCACCCCCGGCACCGCCGAGGAGCACACCATCACCTTCGCCGAGCTCGGCATCGACTCCCGGGTGCTCGCCACCCTGGACGAGGTCGGCTACGAGAACCCCACGCCCATCCAGGCCGCCACCATCCCGGTGCTGCTGCAGGGCAAGGACGTGGTGGGCCTGGCCCAGACCGGCACCGGCAAGACCGCGGCCTTCGCCGTGCCCGCGCTGTCCCGGCTCGCCGAGCTCTCCGACGTCAACGGCGACTCCCCGCGACACCCAGGTCCTGGTGCTCGCCCCGACCCGCGAGCTCGCCCTCCAGGTCGGCGAGGCGTTCTCCACCTACGCCACCGCACCTCGCGGACTTCACCGTGCTGCCGGTCTACGGCGGCTCCCCCTACGGCCCGCAGCTCGGCGGCCTGCGCCGCGGCGCCCACGTCGTCGTCGGCACGCCCGGCCGCGTGATCGACCACCTCGAGCCGCGGGTCGCTGGACCTGTCCACGATGCAGTACTGGTCCTCGACGAGGCCGACGAGATGCTGCGCATGGGCTTCGCCGAGGAGGTCGAGCAGATCCTCGTCGCAGACGTCCGTAGAGAAGCAGGTCGCGCTGTTCTCCGCGACGATGCCCCCGCGCGATCCGCCGGATCGCCAAGCAGATACCTGCGGGACCCGCGTCGAGGTCGCCGTCAAGGGCAAGACCACCACGGGCACCAACACCCGCCAGCGCTACCTGCAGGTCATGGGCTCGCACAAGATCGAGGCCCTGACCCGCATCCTCGAGGCCGAGCGACACGACGGCGTCATCGTCTTCGTGCGCACCAACGCCGGCCACCGAGGAGGTCGCCGACCGGCTCAAGGCCCGCGGCTTCGCGGCCGCCGCGATCAACGGCGACATCCCGCAGAACATGCGCGAGCGCACCGTCGAGGCCCTCGCGACGGGCAAGATCGACGTCCTCGTCGCCACCGACGTCGCCGCCCGCGGGCTCGACGTCGAGCGCATCACGCCACGTGGTCAACTACGACATCCCGCAGGACACCGAGTCCTACGTGCACCGCATCGGCCGCACCGGCCGCGCCGGGCGCTCCGGCGAGGCGATCCTGTTCATGACCCCGCGGGAGAAGTACCTGCTGCGCGCGATCGAGAAGGCCACCCGCCAGCCGGTGGAGCTCATGCGCATGCCCTCCACGGAGGACGTGAACCAGACCCGCAAGGACAAGTTCGCCCAGCAGATCACGGACACCATGGAGTCCGAGGACCTCGGCCAGTTCCGCGAGCTCGTCGAGCAGTACCAGGCGGAGCACGACGTCGACGCCGTGGAGATCGCCGCCGCGATCGCCGTGATGGCCCAGGACGGGCGGCCCTTCTTCGTGGAGGAGCTGCCCGAGCCGGTGCAGCGCACCCGCGACCGGGACCGTCCGGGGCGGGACGGCGACGACCGTCCGCGCCGCGAGCCGCGCACCGAGAAGGGCATGGCCACCTACCGGATGTCCGTCGGCCACCGGCACCGCGTCTCGCCGGGCTCCGTGGTGGGGGCCCTCACCAACGAGGGCGGGCTGAGCGGCGAGCAGATCGGGGCGATCGACATCCGCTCGACCCACACCCTCGTGGGCCTGCCCGAGAACCTGCCCGCCTCCACCCTGGACCGGCTCTCCCGCACGCGCATCAACGGTGAGCTCATCCAGCTCGAGGCCGACCGCGGCCCGGGCGCCGGCGGCCGGACCCGGCCCCGCAGCACCTCGTCCTCCTACCAGGACCGCCCCCGCCGCGGCGGCGGCGCCCGGGGCGACGACTCCCGCGGCGGCTACCAGGGCAAGCGCTCCGGGTACTCCGCGGGCGACCGGGACGGCGAGAAGCCGTTCCGCAAGCCGCGCAGCAAGAAGTACTGAGCCCGGGGGCAGGACCCCGGACCGGGAGGAGGGACGGGCCGCACGGCCCGTCCCTCCTTCATCTGCCTCTCACGTGCCGTCGATAGGCTGGGGCGCATGTCGGGCGCGCGGTGGGAGAGGGTGCGGACGGAGCTGCGGTCCGTGCGCAGCCGGGTGCTCGCCACGACCATCGCCTTCCTGGCGGTCGCCCTCCTCGCCGTGGGCGGGATCACCCACTACCTGCGCCTGGTGGACCTCGACGAGTCCGTGCGCCAGGACATCGTCCAGGAGGCGGGGGAGCTGCAGCGGCTCGCGCAGCGCGGACCGCTCGGCCCGGACGCCTCCCTCTCGGAGGACCTGGACGCCACGGCCGAGGAGCCGTTCACGGACCTGCCGCAGCTCTTCTACACCTTCATGACCACCACGGTGCCCGGGGAGCACGAGAGCATCCTCGCGCTCGTCGGCGGCGAGCCGGCGTTCGAGCACGCCGACCGGTCACGGTTCCAGCTCGACGCCCCCGCCACGCTCGCCGCGGCCGTGGAGCGGGCCCGGCCCGGGCAGACCGTCGTCTTCGACCTCGAGCAGGACGGCCGGACGCTCCGTCTCGGCGTCATCTCGGTGGTCCTGGACGAGGACCCGCGCCAGGGCTACCTCGTGGTCGGCTTCGACATGAGCGCCCAGCGCCGGATCGTGCTGGACTCGCTGTGGCGCTACCTCGGCATCGCCGCCCTCACGACGGTCGTGGCGGGGCTGGTGGCCTACGTCCTGGTGGGCCGGGTCACCGCCCCGATCACCCGCCTGCGCCGGGCCACGGAGCAGATCAGCCCGGACGACCTGGGGCGACGCGTTCCCGTCACGCAGGACGACTCGGACGTGGGCCAGCTCGCCGTGAACTTCAACGGCATGCTCAGCCGGATCGAGGCGGCCTTCGTCCAGCAGCGCCAGTTCCTCGACGACGCCGCGCACGAGCTGCGCACCCCCCTGACCATCCTGCACGGCAACCTCGAGCTGATGGACGAGCACGACCCCGCCGACGTCGAGGAGACCCGGGCGATGCTCCTCGACGAGATCGAGCGGATGAACCGCCTCGTGGAGGACCTGCTGCTGCTCGCCAAGGCCCAGCGCGCCGACTTCATCCGCCCCGGCCCCGTGGACGTCCCCGCCTGGCTCGACGACACGATGGACCGGCTGCGCGCGCTGGGGGACCGGCGCTGGGAGCTCGAGGCGCGGGCCGAGGGGCAGGTCGTGGCCGACGCGCAGCGGCTCACCCAGGCGGTCGTGCAGCTCGCCGCCAACGCGGTGAAGTTCTCCGCCCCCGGGGACCTCGTGGCCCTCGGCGCCGCCTGGGCCACCGGGCCCGCCGCGCCCGGCGAGGACACCCCCGCGCGCAGCCTCGAGGTGTGGGTCCGGGACACCGGCGTGGGCGTGGCCCCGGAGGACCAGCAGCGGATCTTCGAGCGCTTCGGCCGGGCCGAGACCGGGCGCACCGTGGAGGGCTCCGGGCTCGGCCTCGCGATCGTGGCCGCCATCGCCCACGGGCACGGCGGGACCGTGGGGCTGCGGTCGAGCCCCGGCCGCGGCGCCACGTTCACGCTCCGGCTGCCGGAGTCCCCGCCCGCCGCGGCCCCGGTCCCCCCGTCCGGTGCCGCCGGGTCCGGTGCCGCGGTGCCTCCGGCCCCCGTGCCCGGTCCCGACCTCAGCCCCGCACCCTCCAGGAAGTAGAGGCACCCCATGGCCAGCATCCTCATCGCCGAGGACGAGGAGCGCATCGCGCGCTTCATCCAGAAGGGCCTGCGCGCCGCGGGCTACACGACCACCGTGGTCGAGGACGGCACGAGCGCCCTCGACTACGCGAGCACCGGGGAGTTCGACCTGCTCGTCCTCGACGTGGGTCTGCCGGGCATGGACGGCTTCCAGGTGCTCTCGGTGCTGCGGTCCCTGGGCTTCTCGATCCCCGTGATCATGTGCACCGCCCGCGACTCGGTCGAGGACACCGTCGCGGGGCTGGAGCAGGGGGCCGACGACTACCTCGCGAAGCCGTTCCGGTTCCAGGAGCTGCTGGCCCGCGTCCGGGCCCGGCTCCGGGACCGCGCGGTGGCCGAGCAGACCGACGACGGGCTGCGCTACGGCGGGCTCGCCCTCGACGTCGGGACCCGGTGCGCGGTGCTCGAGGACCGGCAGGTCGAGCTCTCCGCCCGGGAGTTCGCCATGGCCAGGGCGTTCCTCGAGAGCCCCGGTCAGGTGCTGACGCGCGAGCAGCTGCTGAACAAGGTCTGGGGCTACGACTTCGACGGCTCGTCCAACGTGGTGGACGTCTACGTCCGCTACCTGCGCAACAAGCTCGGCGCGGAGCGCATCGTCACCGTGCGCGGAGCCGGCTACCGCCTCGCCAAGCTCTGATCGGCACCGGCCCGGTAGGGTGATCCGGGGCACGGCCCCGGCCACCCGACGGACCGATCTGACGAGGAACCAACATGAGCGAAGCGAACGAGAAGTCTTTCGCGGCCCACCGTGCCCGCACGGACGACGACGGCGGGGCGCCCGCCAAGTGGAAGATCGTCGGCCCCGGCCTGGTGGTGGCCGCCACGGGCGTCGGCGCCGCCGACATGGTCGCCACCCTGGTCGCCGGGTCCCGGTACGGCTACGGACTGCTGTGGGCGGTGATCCTCGGCGTGATCCTCAAGATCATCCTCGTGGAGGGCGCCGGGCGCTTCACCCTGGCCACCGGCAGGACGATCTTCGAGGGCTGGCGGTCACGCTGGGCCGCTGGACCACCTGGTACTTCGGCCCGTACATCATGATCTGGGGCTTCGTCTACGGCGCCACCGCGATGTCGTCGGCGGCGCTGCCGCTGGCGGCGCTGTTCCCCGTCCTGCCCCTGAGGGTCTGGGCGGTCATCATGGGGCTGCTCGGCTTCGTCATGGTCTGGTTCGGGCAGTACGCCTTCTTCGAGAAGGTCACCGCCGCCCTGGTCGGCCTGATGTTCGTCACCGTCGTGGGGCTGGCGGTCATCGCCGCCCCCAACATCCCCGAGATGCTCGACGGGCCTGGTGCCCGTCATCCCGGAGGGCGGCGTGCTCTACACGCTGGCGCTCGCCGGCGGCGTGGGCGGCACCATCACGCTGGCGGCCTACGGCTACTGGCTGCGCGAGAAGGGCTGGTACACGCCCAAGTGGATGCGCGTCATGCGGATCGACAACTCCATGGCCTACGTCGATGACCGGCGTCTTCGTCATCGCCATGCTCGATCGTCGGCGCCGAGGTGGTCCGCTCCGCCGGCGTGGCGCTCAGCGCCGGCGACGAGGGCCTGCTCGACCTCTACGCCGTGCTGCGCGAGGACGTACGGCGACGTGGTCGGCACCGGCTTCCTCATCGGCTTCTGGGCCGCGTCCTTCTCCTCGATCATCGGCGTCTGGAACGGCGTCTCGCCTCATGTTCGCGGACTTCTGGGGCAACATCCGCGGCAAGGCGTCCGGCCACCCCGACACCCGGGTGGGCGGCAAGTACTTCCGCTTCTACGTGCTGTGGCTGACCTTCCCGCCCATGGTCCTCTTCGCTGCTGGGGCAGCCGATCGGCCTGATCCTGGCCTACGGCGTCCTCGGCTCGCTGTTCATGCCGTTCCTCGCCATCACGCTGCTGGGCCTGCTCAACGGCCGGCCGGGTCCCGAAGGAGTGGGCCAACAAGCTCCACACCAACATCGCGCTGGGCATCACGGCCCTGCTGTTCGCCGTCCTGGGCGGCCAGCAGCTGGTCAAGGCGGTCGCGCCGGTCTTCGGCGGCTGAGCCGGCCCGCGGCCGGTCCACGCGGGCGGACCGGCCCGCCGGGGCCTCCGGGCCGGTCCCGGCGGGCCGGGCGTCCGCAGATGAGAACCTTTTCATCGACGGCTCATGTTCTCATCATGTCCCTCGGCCACAGTGGGCGGCAGCCGCACCGGCGCCGGACCCACCGGCGCTGATCCCCCGAGGAGGACACGATGAGCGACGACGAGCTGCGGGTGGTGCTGTACTCGCACGACTCCCAGGGCCTGGGCCACACCCGCCGGAACCTGGCCCTCGCCCGGTCCCTCGCCCAGCACCTGCCGGCGCTGACCGGGCGCCCGCGTGACGGGCATGCTGCTGACCGGCATCGACGCCGCCCGTCCTACGGCGCCCCGACGGCTTCGACTGGGTGGTGCTGCCCGGGATCCGCAAGGGCGCGGGCGGCTACGCGCCCCGCAACCTCTCCGTGGGCATGCGCCACCTGACCGCCCTGCGCGCCGGGATGGTGGACGCCGCGCTCACGGCCTTCCGCCCGCACCTCGTCGTCGTCGACCGCCACGCCTGGGGGGTGGACCGGGAGCTGCTGGAGCCGCTGCGCGAGGCTCCGCGACCGGAGCCCCGGCACGGCGGTGGTCCTCGGCCTGCGCGAGGTCCTCGACGAGCCCGCGGCCGCGGCCCGCGAGTGGGCCGCGCTCGGGGACCTGGACCCCGTGCGGGAGGTCTACGACGAGATCTGGGTCTACGGCGACCGCGCGGTGCACGACCCGGTGGCCTCCGGCGAGATCCCCGCCGAGCTCGCCGACCTGGTCCGCCACACCGGCTACCTCGCCACCGGCCGGGCCGCCGGACGGCGCACGAGCGGCGTGGACCGCCCCTACGTCCTCACCATGGCCGGCGGGGCTGCGACGGCCACCGCCTGACCCTCGCCGCCGCGCGCGCCCGGGTGCCCCACGGCCACCGGCACGTGGTGATCGCCGGGTCCGCAGATGCCGGAGGAGCACGCCGAGCAGGTGCGCGCCGCCGCCGCGCCGGGCACCCTCGTCCTGCCGTCCGTGCCCGACGCGCTCGCGACGGTGGTGCGACGCGAGCGCGGTGGTCGTCGATGGGCGGCTACAACCGGTCGCCGAGATCCTCACCACGAACACCCCCGCGCTCCTGGTCCCGCGCGACCGGCCCCGCGCAGCGAGCAGCTGATCCGCGCCCGCGCCCTCCAGGCCCACGGCGCGGTGGACGTGCTGACCGCCGACGCCCTCACCCGCGCCGCGCTCAGCGGCTGGCTGCACCGCGTGGTCGGCACCGTGCGCCTGCGCCGGCACCTGGCGCTCGACGGACTGCACGCCGTGCCCGTCCTCGCGGCGCGGCTCCTGCCCGCGGGCCCGCCGCCGGAGCCCGCCGCAGGCCGTGCCGGCCCGTGCCGGAGGCCTCCGTGAGCGGCCCACCGCATCGGCTACGTGCTGAAGGTCTACCCCCGCTTCTCGGAGACCTTCGTCGTCACCGAGGTCCTCGGCCCGCGAGGCGCCAGGGCGAGGACCTCGACGATCTTCGCCCTCCGGCCCAGCGACCGACCCGCGCTTCCACCCCGAGCTGGCCCGGGTCCAGGCACCGGTCCACCACCTGCGAGCGCCCGAGCGGGCCTCCGCCGCTGGGCCGTCCTGGCCCGCGCGGCGCGAGGCGCGTCCCCGGCTTCGGCCGCCCGCTTCGCCGCGCTGCTCCCGCGAGCTGGCCGGCCGACGCCGTCCGAGGCCATCCAGGGGGTGCGCGCTGGCCACGCGCGCGTGCGAGCAGGGCATCACGCACCTGCACGCGCACTTCGCGACGCTGGCCGCGCACGGTCGCCGCGATCGCCGCCCGGCTCGCCGGCGTCCCGTTCTCCGTGACGACCCACGCGAAGGACATCTTCCACGAGGACGTCGACCCCGCGGCTGCTGCACGCACGCCTCGGCGGCGCGCCGAGCACGTGGTGGCGATCAGCGAGTACAACCGGCGGCACCTGCGCCGCCGCGTTCCCCGCGCTCGCGCGACCGGCGTGCGGCCTCGTCCGCAACGGCCTCGACCTCGCCGCGCTTCGCCTACGCCGACCCCGCGCCGCTGCGGGCGCCCGCTGCAGGTCGTCGCCGTCGGCCGGCTCGTGGAGAAGAAGGGCTTCGACCACCTCGTCGAGGCGGTCGCGCGGTGCCGGCGAGCCAGCGGCACGGCGGCTGCCCGTGCAGGCCGGATCGCCGGCGACGGGCGAGCTGGAGCCGGCCGCTGCGCGCGCAGGTCGCCGAGCCGGCGCTCGAGGACGTCGTCGAGCTGCGTCGGGCCCCGCACCCAGGCCGAGGTCGCGCGAGCTGCTGCGCTCCGCGGACGTCTTCGCGGCCCCGTGCGTGGTCGGCGCCGACGGCAACGCCGACGGCCTGCCCACCGTCCTGCTCGAGGCGATGGCCATGGGCGTGCCCGTGCATCGCGACGCGACGTCACCGGCATCCCCGAGGTGGTCCGCAACGCGGCCCCGCCACCGGGGTCCTCGTCCCCGCCGACGACGCGACGCCCTGCTCGGCGCGCTCGCCGCGGTCGCCGACCCGGCTTCGCCGGGTGGGCGCCGCCCGGGCCGCCCGCGCCCTCGTCGACCCGGGACTACGACTCGACCGGCCAGGCCGCCGCCCTGCAGGCGCTGCTGCCCCGCCGGTCCCGGACCGGGCGGAGCCCGACGGTCCGGGGCCCGCCGCACGCCGCACGCCGGAGGCCCCGAGCCTGCCGCCGCCCCGTGGCCGACCCGGAGCCCGCCCCGGCCCCTGCCCGAGCCGCCGACCCCGTCCCGGACCCGTCCCCCTCCGCGAAGGAGCCGACCGCTGATGCGCCTCGCCTACGTCTGCGCCGACCCCGGCGTCCCCGTGTTCGGCACCAAGGGCGCCTCCGTCCACGTCCAGGAGATCCTGCGCGCCTGGCGCGCCCGCGGCGCCGAGGTCCGCCTCTACGCCACCCGGCGTCGGCGACGACGTCCCCGCCGACCTCGCCGACGTCCCGGTCGTCCACGTCCCGGTCCCGGCGGCCCCCGCGGCGCCGCTCCCGGCCGCGCCGCGCGCGCGCGGCCCGGCGAGCGGGCGCCAGGCGGACGCCGCCCGCCGGATCACGGAGCGGGTCGTCGCCGACGGCGCCGACGCGGTCCACGAGCGCTACTCCCTGTTCTCGACCGCCCTGGCCGGGATCACCGGCGCGCTCGGCGTCCCCGGGCGTCCTCGAGGTGAACGCGCCGCTCATCGACGAGCAGGCGGACCCACCGCGACCTCGTGGACGGCGGCGGCCGCCCGCGCCGCGCTCGCCGCGCAGGTCGCCGCCGCCGAGCGCACGGCCTGCGTCTCCGAGCCGGTCGCCCGCTGGGTGGAGCGGACGTGGCCGCACCGGCGGGCCGGCCGGCCGGGTCCTGCGTCGCCCCCAACGGCGTCGAACGCGGAGCGCATCCGTCCGTGCCGCGACTCCGCCGCCCCGGGACCGGACCGTGCCGCCGGTCGTCGTGTTCGTCGGCACGCTCAAGCCGTGGCACGGCGTGGAGCGTCCTGGTCGGGCGCCGCGCTGGGCCGCCGCCGCCGTGGCGGCCTGCGCATCGTCGGCGACGGCCCCCAGCGGGCGTCCCTCGAGCGAGCTGGCCGCGAGCCTGGGCGTCGACGTCGAGTTCACCGGCGCGGTCGCCCCGCCGCGGTGCCCGCGGCCGCTGGCCGAGTGCGCCGTCGCGGTCGCGCCCTACCCGCCACGGAGGACGCCGCGGACCAGTACTTCTCGCCGCTGAAGATCTACGAGTACGCCGCCGCGGCGCTGCCGGTCGTCGCGTCCCGCGTCGGGCCAGGTGCCGGCCGCGTCGAGGACGGGGTGACCGGGCTGCTCGTGCCGCCCTCGGACCCCACCGCGCTGGCCGGCGCCGTCGACGCGCTCGTGGCCGATCCCGGCCGGCGGCGCGCCCTGGGGCGCGCCGGCCGCCGCGACGCGGTCGCCCGGCACTCCTGGGACCGCGGTGCTCGACGGCATCCTCGCCGGCACGGACCTCGCCGCCTCCGGACCCACCGGCACGCGACCCCGCAGCGGCGCCGCACGCGCCCGGCCGCACCGGGAGCACTGCAGGGAGCGCCGCGGTGAGCGCGGGCAGGCGGCTCGACCGCGGGCCCTGCGGCGCACCCTCGGGCTGCTCACCCCGCACCTGCGCGAGCACCGGCTGCTCGCCGCGGGCGGCGTCGTGGTGCTCCTGGCCGAGGTGGCCTTCCGCGTGCTCGAGCCGTGGCCGCTGAAGTTCGTCGTCGACGCCGTCATCCCTCTCCCTCGGCGCCGACAACGTCGACCCGTGGATCCCGGAGGCCTCGTGGCAGCTGCTCGCGGCCGCCGGGCTGGCCACGGTCGCGGTGCGTGGGGTTCCGCGCGCTCGCCAACTACCTCGCCACGGTCGCGTTCGCCCTCGTCGGCTCCCGGGTCTCCACCGCCCTGCGCGAACGGGTCTTCGCGCACGTCCAGGCGCTGTCGGACCGCTACCACTCGGTCTCCCGCGGCCGGGGACACGGTCCAGCGCCTCGTCGGCGGACGTCGGCAAGCTCCAGGAGGTGGCCGTCACCGCGGGCTGCCGCTGCTGGCCAACGTCATCACCCTCGTGGTCATGTGCACGCGTGATGCTCTTCCTCGACTGGCTGCTGGCCCTCGTGGTGGTCGTGGCGATCCTGGCCTTCCTGCTGGTGGGCCGGGGCCTCCGGGCGGATCACCGAGGCCTCGCGCCGGACCCGGCAAGGGGGAGGGCGACCTGGCGAACACCGCCCACGAGACCCTCGGCGCGATGCGCACCGTCCAGGCCTACGGCCTGGAGGAGCGACATGGCCGGTCCTTCGGCGCGCGCGCAACAGCAGGCTCCTCAAGCAGGGCGTGCAGGCCCGCCGGCTGGCCGCCGGCGCTCGAGCGCGGCCACCGACGTGCTCGTCGGGCGTGGCCACCGCCGCCGTGCTCTTCGGCGGCGGCCTGCGGGTGCTCGCAGGGCGCCATGACGCCGGGCGACCTGGTCCTGTTCCTGACCTACCTCAAGACGTGCCATGAAGCCGCTGCGGGACATGGCCAAGTACACCGGGCGCATCGCCCGCGCCGCGGCCTCCGGGGAGCGGGTGGCGGACTGCTCGATGGCGGAGCCCGTGGACATGCGGGAGGCCCCGGGCGCCCTGGTCCTGCCCGCGGGTGCGCGGGGCGATCGCCCTCCGCCACGTGGACGCCGCGTACGGGGACCCGGAGCACGGCGGGCGCACCGTGCTGCGCGACGTCGACCTCGTGATCCCGGCGGGCCAGCGCGTCGCCGTCGTCGGCCCGTCCGGCTCCGGGCAAGTCGACCCTCGTCTCGCCTGCTGGTGCGGATGATGGACCCGGTCGCCGGGTCCGTGACCCTCGACGGCCACGACCTGCGCGCCCTGAGCCTCGGCACGGTGCGCGGCAGCATCGCCCTGCTGCTGCAGGACTCCGTCCTCTTCCACGGCACCGTGCGCGGAGAACATCCGGCTCGGCCGCCCGGGCGCCACCGACGCCGAGGTCGAGGCGGCCGCGTCCGCCGCCCGAGGCCCACGAGTTCGTCGACGGCGTTCCCGCAGGGCTACGACACCCCGGTGGGCGAGCGCGGCTCGACGGTCTCGGGCGGGCAGCGCCAGCGGCTGGCCATCGCGCGCGCCCTGCTGCGCGACGCGCCCGTCGTCGCTGCTCGACGAGGCCGCCACCGGACTCGACCCCCGGTCCGCCCGGGACGTGCTGGACGCCCTCGGGCGCCTGGTCCGCGGCCGCACGTCCCTGGCGGTGACCCACGACGCCGCCCTCGCGCTCGCCGCCGACCGCGTGCTGTGGGTCCAGGACGGGCGCATCCTGCTCGACGGCGCCCCCGAGGAGCTGCTCGCCCGGCCGGACGGCGTGTTCGCCGCGTGGGTCGAGCAGCAGCGGGCGCAGGACCGCCGGGAGGTCCGCTCGTGACGCTGCACCTGCCCGACTCCTGGGAGAGCCTGCCCGCGCTCGCCGCGGTCCTCGACCCCGGCCGGCTCACCGAGCTCTTCGGCCACCA
This sequence comes from uncultured Actinomycetota bacterium, assembly GCA_963807805.1. Classification (GTDB taxonomy): domain Bacteria; phylum Actinomycetota; class Actinomycetes; order Actinomycetales; family Micrococcaceae; genus Arthrobacter. The sequence continues at coordinate 25,518 of CAWECX010000010.1, forward strand.
GCTCGGCGGCCCGCTGCGCACCAGCCACCTGCGCTACAAGCCCGGCGTCTCGGTCGTGGCCCGCGTGGACGCCGGGACCACGGGCGCGGTGCACTGGGTCGCCGCCTACGCCCCCGCCGGGGACGGGGGGGACAAGCTCGAGAAGGTCCTGGCCCGCGCCGCGCGGGACGGCCGGCCGGCGCCCGTGCTGGTCGCGGACGTGCCGGGACGCCCCGGTCACCGTCTGGCCGTGGGGACGATCAGCACGGACCCCGAGCTGCGGCGCGCGCTCGCCGTGCTCGGGCCGGACCGGGCCCGGCGGCTCGGGCAGCCGGGGGACCCCGCCCGGCTGCTGCGCTACAACCCCCGCCGCCGCGCGGTCCTCACGGGCGCCGACAGCGGCGGGGCCGGCCGGGTCACGAAGCTCACCGCCGGCCCCGCCCCCGCGGACCCGGTGCTGCTGACCCGGCTCGCCGCCGCCGGGATCCCGGTGCTCGCCCCGGTGCCCGTCCCCGGCCTCTCCGTGTCACCGCACGTGCTGCACTACCCCTGGTTCGGGGACGGCGACCTCGCAGCCCGCGCCGCGGCCCCGGACGGCCCAGGCCCCGGCACCGGACCCGGAGGGCCCGTGCTCCAGGCCGCCGCCGCCGCGGGCACGGCACTGGCGCAGCTGCACGAGCGCGGACCGGCGCTCCTCGGCCCCGCACGGGTCGGCGCCCCCTGGACGCGGGCCGGAAGCTGCGCTCGCTGGCCGCCGACCTGTCCGCCCTCGACCGGCGGTCGGGCGTCCGCTGCGCCCGGACCGGCCGGGTCGTGGCCGAGGCCCTGGCGGACCGCACCGGGGCCCCCGTGCGGATGCTGCACGGGGACTTCTCCGCGGACCAGGTGCTCGTGCGCGGCGACGGGGGCCCGGGGGCGCCGGAGCTCCGGCTCGCCGACCTCGACCGGGTCCGCACCGGCACGGCGGCCGACGACCTCGGCAGCTTCCTCGCCGTGGAGCTCCTCGGCCCGGGCGCCGAACAGCCCCCCGCCGCAGCCGAGGAGCTGTCCCTGACGGGCGCCCTGCTGCGCGGGTACGGGTCCGGGGCGGCGCTGCCGCCATGGTCCGAGATCCTGGCCTGGGCCGCGTTCCACGTCCTCGCCCGGAGCATGGAGCCCTTCCGCTCGGCCGCCGCCGACTGGCGGGAGCGCACGGACCGGCGGATCGAGCTCGCGCAGCGGCTGGTGGATCAGGTGCAGCGGGCGCCGGTGACCCCCACACTCGCGCCGGAGTCCGTGCCGTCCCGCGCCGGGCGCCCCGCCGGTGCCGTGCCGCGCGGCGCCGTGCCCGCCGACCGTGTGCCCGCGGGCCCCGTGCCCGCCGGCGGGGATCCGGTGCACGTCGTGGACTCCGGCAGTGGGCACGTCCCGCGGACCCGCCCCGTGCGCGTGCCGGAGACCGTGCCGGACGCCGACGGGCGGCCGCTGCGGGTGCGCCGCGCCTGGCCGGCGGACGGCACCCGGCTCGTGCTCGAGCTCGAGGACGAGCACGGACGCGTCCGCGCGGGCGAGGCGGCCCCCGGCGCGGGGCGGCCGTGGGCCGTCCGCGTCCTGCCCCACGGCGAGGACCCCCGCCTCCCGGACTCGCCGCGGCGGCCGCGGCCGGCGGCCGGGTGGTCGTGCACCGGCACCGCCGGCGGGCGGTGGTCGGCACCCCGGACCGCTTCGTCAAGTTCCTGGCCCGCGGCCGGGCCGCCCGGGTCGCCGAGCTGTCCGACCGGCTCCACGGGCTGGGCACGGCGGCGGGCTTCGCCGTGCCCGCCGTCCTGGCCCGGGCCGAGGACCGGGTCGAGTTCTCCGTGCCTGCCCCGGCCGGAGCCTGCACGAGCTGGGGGCCGCGGGACGGAACGACGCCTACCGTGCCGCCTGGGCGGAGTGGGCGCGGTGCTGGCCGGCCCTGGCCACCGCCGCGCCGGGCACGGAGCCGCTGCCCGCGCACACGGCCGAGGACGAGGCCCGCACGCTGGCCCGCTGGGCCGGCCGGCTCGAGGCGTTCCCGGGTCTGCTCGAGGCCCCGCCGGGGGCGGTCGCCGCACGGGCACGGCGGATCGGGGCGGAGCTCTCGGCCCTGCCCGCCGACCGGCGGGGCCGGGTCGTGCTGCACCGGGACCTGCACGACCAGCAGCTGCTCTTCGACGGCGCACGGCTGGGGCTCCTGGACTTCGACACCGCGGCCCTCGGCGAGCCCGAGCTCGACCTCGCGAACCTCTCCGTGCACCTGGAGCTGCGCGCGGCGCAGGGCCTGCTCGAGCCTGCGCTCCGGGCGGCGGGACAGGAGGCCGTGACCGCGGTGGCCCGGGTGCTGGGCGCCGACCCCGGCCGTCTCGCCGTGCACGCCGAGGCGACCCGGCTGCGGCTCGCCTGCGTCTACGCGTTCCGCCCGCGGTGGCGCGCTGTGGCGCAGGACCTGCTCGACGGGCTGCGTTCCTGAGAGGGCTCTCATGTTCTCATGCCCCCCTCAACCGGTTCCTGGACACTGGTGGGCATGAGGATCCTCTGGTCGGCAGTCTCCCTCCTGGTCGTCGCGGGCCTGGCGCTCCTGCTGTGGAACGCGGCGAGCGGCACGGACCGCGTGGAGGTCGTGCGCGGCGGCGTCTCCGTGAGCGGCAGCCCCGGTCCGGGACCGTCGGCCGGCACGGCGCCGCCGGCCGGGGACCCGTCGTCGTCGCCGTCCCCCACCGGCCCCGCGCAGGACGGGGGAGACGCCCCGGGACCGGACACGCGGGGACGCGGGGGGCTCCGCGGTGCCGGTCCCTCCGGTCGAGCCGCCGCCGGCCCCGCCCGCTCCGCCGGCCGCCGATCCTGCCGCCGGCCGCCCCCGCACCCCCGGCCCAGGTCCCGCTGCCCGTGCAGCCCGCCCCGCTCGACGACGACTGGGACGACGACTGGGACGACGACCGGGACGACGACGTGGACGACTGAGCGCCGGGTCCGGGGCGCCTGCCGGCCGTGTCGGGGCGCCCCGGCCCGGGCGGGCGGGACGGCGCCGACGGGCCGGAGAACCCTGTCCGATCCAGGGCCGGCAGGACGGCTCCGGAGGTGCTGGAGAGGGGTGCCCGGCGATTTTGGTTCTCCCGAAACGTGCTGGTAGAGTCTTCGTCGTTGCCCCGATAGCTCAGTGGTAGAGCGCCATCTTGGTAAGATGGAGGTCCCGGGATCGATTCCCGGTCGGGGCTCTCGTGATGAGATCCCGTGGCCCGGCCGTCAAGGCCGTCAGCCGCGGTGTCCCATCCCTCTGGCGGTGTAGCTCAGCTGGTTAGAGCGCACGACTCATAATCGTGAGGTCGACGGATCGAGCCCGTCCACCGCTACGGCGAAAAGCCCGTGACCCTCCGGTCACGGGCTTTTGTCGTCCCGGGCCGGCCCGGCGCCGGCCCCTCGATCCGGCACCCCGTCCAGGACCCGACGCAGGTCCGGGCGGACCGGTCACGGCGAGCGCAGCGGATCCCGGCGGCCACGGTGCAGGCCGATCTCGTAGGCGGTGAAGACGGCGAGCGTCAGCGCGACCAGCGGCAGGACGAACCACGCCATGGTCCACGAGGAACCCCTCCAGGGCGTCGTGCTCGGTGGCCGCGAGCACCACGTAGCCGGTGTAGGCGGCGTACAGGGCCACGAACAGGGCGCCCTCCCAGCGGGCCACCGCGAACCCGGTGAACGCGATGGGGAGCAGGGCGACCGCGGCGGCCAGCATCACCGGGATGTCGAGGGCCACCGCGGCACCGGACACCGGGATGCCCTCGGGGGAGATCAGCGCCGGCAGGCCGAGCACCAGCCCGATGTTGAAGATGTTGCTGCCCACCACGTTGCCCACGGCCAGGTCGCGCTCACCGCGGCGCACCGCGATGACGGAGGTCGCCAGCTCGGGCAGCGAGGTGCCGACGGCCACCACGGTCAGCCCGACCACCAGGCTGCTGACCCCCAGCGACGTGGCGATACTCGACCGCCCCCTCGACGAGCAGGGTCGCGCCGGCGACCAGCAGGGCGATCCCCAGCACCACGAGCAGCACGGACCGGGGGACCGAGGCCGGGGCGGCGGCTCCTCCGTCGGTCCTGACGTGCCTCGGCACCGCCGGTGCCGCCGCCGTCGCCGCTGCTCCGCGGTCCCCGGACGGCGCCGCCGCGGGGACGGGGGCACCGCGCCGGCTGATCACGACGGTCAGCACCGTAGTGCAGCACCAGCGGCGGCGAGCAGGAGCCACTCCGTCCACCGCGCCGATCCGCCCGTCGAGGGACACGAGCAGCAGCCCGATCGACAGCACGACCATCCAGGGGAGGTCGAAGCGCACGCCGCTGCTTCACCGCCAGGGGAACGACGAGGGCGGAGAGCCCGAGGATGAGCAGGACGTTCGACGATGTTGCTGCCGACCACGTTCCCGACGGCCAGGCCCGGCTCGTCGCGCAGCACGGCGCCGACGGTGACGGCGAGCTCCGGCGCCGACGTGGCGGCCGAGACCACGGTGAGCCCGACCACGAGGGAGGAGATCCCCACCCGCCGGGCGAGCGCGGACGCCCCCCGCACCAGGAGTTCTCCGCCGAGAACCAGCAGCGCCAGCCCTGCGACGATCCGGCCGACGTCCAGGAGATCCATGGGCAGGAGTGTACGTGCCCCGGACGGCGGCGCCCGGCGGGGCGGGGCGCGCCGCCGTAGACTGGACGGGTCCCGCCGCCCGCGCGCGGCCCGTCCAGCGAGGAGCTGCCATGCCCGTGAACCCCGATCTCGTCGGGCGGACCTACCCGCCGGCCGAGCCCTACAGCGTCGGACGGGAGGCGATCCGCGACTTCGCCCGCGCCGTCCAGGCCGCCCACCCCGCCCACCACGACGTCGAGGCGGCCCGGTCCCTCGGCCACCCCGACCTCGTGGCGCCCCCCACCTTCGCCATCGTGGTGGCCCAGCGCGCCGACGCCGCCCTGATCGCCGACCCCGAGGCCGGCATCGACTTCTCCCGCGTGGTCCACGCCGACCAGCGTTTCACCCACCACCGCCCGATCGTCGCCGGGGACGAGCTCGTGGCCGAGCTGCACGTCGACCAGGTCCGGGCCATGGGCTCCGGGGCGATGGTGACGTCCCGCGCCGAGATCCGCGCCGCGGACGGCGAGCACGTCGCCACCACCGTCTCGTCCCTGCTCGTGCGCGGAGAGGACCAGTGACCGTGAGCATCGCCTTCGACAGCCTCGAGAAGGGCCAGGAGATCGGGCAGCGCCGGATCGAGCTCTCCCGCGCGGACCTGGTCCGGTACGCGGGGGCCTCCGGGGACCTCAACCCCATCCACTGGAACGAGGAGTTCGCCCGCTCCGTGGACCTGCCCGACGTCATCGCCCACGGGATGCTCACGATGGGCGCGGCCGTGCAGCTCGTGACCGACTGGGCCGGTGACCCCGGCGCCGTGGTCGACTACCAGACGCGCTTCACCAAGCCGGTGGTCGTCCCCAACCGGTTCGGGACCGCGGTCGAGGCCTCCACGGCCCTCACGGTGTCCGGGAAGATCGGCGCCCTCGACGACGCCGCCCGCACCGTGCGCGTCGACCTCACCGTGACCGCCCCCGACCTCTCCGCGGAGGGAGCCGACCCGGCGACCGCCGCGGCGCTGAAGGTGCTGGTCAAGGCCCAGGCCGTGGTGCGGCTGGCGTGAGTCCGGGCCGGGGCACCGCGGGCCGCCCGATAGGGTGGTCGCCATGACGTCCCCTCGCATCGCAGACCTCACGACCGCCGCCGTGGGCGGGCCCGCCCGCGACTACGTGCGGGCGGAGTCCGAGCAGGCGGTCGTCGACGCCGTGGCGGCGGCCGACGCCGCCGGGCGGGACGTGCTCGTGGTGGGCGGCGGCTCCAACCTCATCGCGGCCGACGCCGGGTTCGCGGGCACCGTGGTGCACGTGCTCTCGCGCGGCGTCGAGGTCCTCGCCGAGGATCCCGCCGGCGCCCTCCTCGAGGTCCAGGCCGGCCACCCGTGGGACGAGCTCGTGGCGCAGGCCGTGGCCGAGGGGCTGGTCGGCATCGAGGCCCTGGCCGGGATCCCCGGCACCACGGGTGCCACCCCGGTGCAGAACGTGGGGGCCTACGGCCAGGAGGTGGCCCAGACCGTCGAGCTGGTGCGGGTCTGGGACCGCCGGGAGCGGCGCGTGCGGGACTTCGCCCCGGCCGACCTGGCGTTCTCCTACCGGGACTCGGCCCTCAAGCGCAGCACGGTGGCCGGCTTCTCCGCGCCACGTGGTGCTCGCCGTGCGGTTCCGGCTCGAGCGCGGTACTGAGAGCGCCCCGGTGCGCTACGGCGAGCTCGCCCGCCGGCTCGGCGTCCAGGTGGGGAGCGCGCCCCGCTGGAGCGGGTGCGGGAGACGGTCCTGGCCCTGCGCGCGGGCAAGGGCATGGTCCTCGACCCGGAGGACCGCGACACCTACAGCACCGGGTCCTTCTTCACGAACCCCATCCTCCCGGCCGACGCCCTGGGGGAGCGGCTGCCCGCCGACGCCCCCCGCTTCCCCGTGGTGGACGCCGCGGGGCGCCCGCTCGAGGACCGGGTCAAGCTCTCCGCCGCGTGGCTCATCGACCACGCCGGCTTCGGCAAGGGCTTCGGCCTGCCCGGGACCCGCAACGAGCTCCTGGACCTCGACGGCGCCGCCGTCGCCGGGGGCCGCGCCTCGCTGTCCACCAAGCACACGCTCGCCCTCACCAACCGCGGCGGCGCCTCCGCCCAGGACCTCATGGCGCTGGCCCGGACGGTGCGCGACGGCGTCGCGTCCGTCTACGGGGTGGACCTCGTCGCCGAGCCCGTCATCGTGGGCACGGCGGTCTGAGGCGGCGGCCGTGAGCAGCCTCGAGGAGGAGATCGCCAGGGGGAGAGCTCCGACAGCCGTGTGCGGCAAGCCCTCGGCCGGCTGCGCCGCTGGTCCCGCGGCCACCCCCTGCTGTTCGTGGCCTACCGGACGCTCGTGACGAGTCCTCGGGGGCGTCTTCGTGCTGGCGGGCCTGATCATGCTGGTGAACGTCCGGCCCGGGGTGGCTGGCCGATCTTCCTGGGGCTCGGCATCTGGGGCACCGAGTTCCACTGGGCGCACCGGCTCAACCAGTGGCGCGAAGGGCCAGGTGATGCGCGGCTGGCGGTGGTGGCTGGCGCGCACCGCCGAGGGGCGGCACCGCCGGGCCCTCGCCGGGACGGGCAACCTCGTGCCGGGCCCCCGGCACCTGCGGGTCCCCGGGAGCCTGAGCCGGGACGGCCTCCTGCCGGGGAGCCCCCCGCGGCCGCGGTCGCTCGGGCCCGCGCCGGTGCGCGCGATGACGCCTCCGGACGGGCCCTCCCGGTCAGCGGGAGCGGCCGAGCTGCGCGGCCACCAGCTCCAGCGCGTGCTCGGCCGGGATCCCGAGGTCCGCGATCTCGTCGGCGAAGCGCCGGGCGGCCTGCACCGCCAGGTCCTCGGTCCGGTCGGCGGCGCGCACGAAGCTACCCCGGCGGCCCCGGGTCTCGATCACGCCGGCGGCCTCGAGCTCGCGGTAGGCCTTGGCCACGGTCCCGGCCGCGAGGCCGAGCGCCTCGGCGAGCCGGCGACCGGCGGGGAGCCTGGGTGCCCGCCGGCAGGGTGCCGTCCGCGCGGCCCTGCTGGACGCGGTGCCTGAGCTGCTCGGAGGGCGGGCGGTCGTCGCCGCGTCGAGCGACAGCCCCGGCGGGATCGAGATCCTCCTCCACCGGCTACAGGGTGCCGGTGGCGATGCGCAGCATGCGGCGCAGCGGCTCGGCCGCGCCCCAGAGCAGCTGGTCGCCCGACGTGAAGGCGCTGATGTAGCCCGGCCCCATGGCGAGCTTGCGGATCCGGCCCACCGGGATGTCCAGGGCGCCGGAGGCCGCCACGGGGTCGCTGGGTCCGCATCGAGCCTCCTTGGCGTTGGGGACGACGGTGGCCCACTCGTTGTCGGCGTCGACGATCCGCTCGATCTCGTCCACGGGCAGGTCCTCCCGCAGCTTGATCGTGAGGGCCTGGGAGTGCGAGCGCATCGTGGCGATCCGGACGCACAGCCCGTCCATGGGCACCCAGTCCTGGGCGTACCGGGTCCGTGCGGCCGAGGATCTTGTTGGTCTCGGCCGCGGACTTCCACTCCTCGCGGGACTGTCCGTTGCCGAGGTCGGCGTCGATCCAGGGGATGAGGGAGCCGGACAGGGGCGCGCCGAACATCGAGGTGTCGAGGGCGTCGCTGCGCTGGGCGGCGAGCACGCTTGCGGTCGATGTCCAGGATCGCCGAGGCGGGATCGGCCAGCTCGTCCGCGACGACGCCGTGGAGGGCGCCGAACTGCGCCAGCACCTCGCGCATGTGCCGGGCCCCGCCGCCGGAGGCGGCCTGGTAGGTCATCGACGTGGCCCACTCCACGAGGTCGTTGCGGAACAGCCCGCCGAGACCCACGAGCAGGCAGGAGACCGTGCAGTTGCCGCCCACGAAGTCCTTGACGCCGCTCGCGAGACCGGCGGTCGATGACGTCCCGGTTGACCGGGTCCAGCGACGATGATCGAGGTCGTCGTCATCCGCAGGCGTCGACGCGGCGTCGATCCACAGACCGTCCCAGCCGGCGGCGCGCAACTTCGCGTACACCTCCTAGGTGTAGTCCCCGCCCTGGGCGGTGACGACGATCGGGAGCTTCGCCAGGGTGTCGAGGTCATAGGCGTCCTGCAGCGTGCCCTCGGGCGTACCCCGGCGAAGGACGGGGCCGGGCCGCCGGCGCTGGAGGTGGAGAAGAACACCGGGGTGATGCCCCCGAAGTCCCCTCCTCCTGCATGCGTTGATGAGCACGGAGCCCACCATGCCCCGCCAGCCGACGAACCCGACCGAATCACCGAGCGAAGAGTCATGGCCCCCGGGCGGCGGGCGCGGTGCAGGGCCCAGCGCCGAGCGCTTCTCCTTCACATTCTGCGCCGGCGGGAGCTCGAGGCCGGGCACCACCAGGTCCCCGACTGCGGGAAGCGGTGGAGGTAGTCCTGGACGTAGGTGCACGTGGGGCGCACCGCGACGCCCTGCTCCCGGAAGCCGTCCAGCAGGAGCGTGACGAGGGTGCGCGCGTAGCCCTGCCGGCCGAACTGCTCGCCGATGATGGTGTGCTGGAGCTCGACCGTGCCGTCCTCGTGGTCCTGGAAGCCCTCGAAGCCGATGAACTGCTGCCCCCGCCACAGCTCGTAGCGGTCGAGGTCCGTGTTCTTCATGACGCGCAGCTGCTCGTCGTCCCGGATCGCGGGGTCGGGGTGCCGGTCGGTCACGGTGTTCCTCCTGGTCGTGGTGCAGCTCACGCTACCGGAGCCGCCGGGCTACCGGGACCGGGCGTCCCTCCGCCCGGTCCCCGCCGGCCGCGCGTGCGCCGCTCGATCCGGTAGCCCAGGCCCGTGCGGGACACCGACGGGCCGAGGACCGCGCTCCGTGGCCCACCCGTCGTCGAGCACCGGGGCGTGGTGTCCCCGTCGGCGTCGAGGTCGATGACGGTCACGAGCGCCTCCGTCACGCGGGTGCTCGGCGTCGGCCAGGGCCTGCCGGTAGACCTCGCCGCCGCCGATCACCCAGATGCGCTCCGCGCCGGGGCTCGTCCGGGCCAGGCGCACGGCCTCGGCGTACGGGGTGGTCAGCACCGCGCCGGGATCCTCGCCCCGGGCCACCCGGCCGGGGAGGAGGTGATGACGATGTTGGTCCGTCCGGGCAGGGGCCGGAAGCTCTCCGGGAAGGACTCCCAGGTGCGCCGGCCCATGATCACCGGGTGGCCGGTCGTCGTGCGCCGTGAAGAGCGCCATGTCCTCCGGCAGCGCCAGGGCATCGCCCCGGCGCGGCCGATGACGCCGGTCGGGGGTCTGCGCCCAGATCGCCCCGATCGCCGCCGGGCGGGTCCCGCTCATACGGCCACCGGGGCCTTGATCGCCGGGTGGTGCTGGTAGTCAGGACCTCGAAGTCCTCGAGCTCGTAGTCGAAGACGGTCGCGGGCCGTCGGGCGAGCCCAGCCGCGGGTAGCGGGTAGGGCTCGCCGGGAGAGCTGCTCGCGGACCTGCGTCGACGTGGTTGTCGTAGACGTGGCAGTCCCCGCCGGTCCAGACGAACTCCCCGGGCTCGAGGCCGGTCTGCTGGGCGACCATCACGGTGAGCAGCGCGTAGGAGGCGATGTTGAAGGGCACGCCGAGGAACATGTCGGCGGTGCGCTGGTAGAGCTGGCAGGAAGCCGCCCGCTCGGGCTCGACGTAGAACTGGAACAGGGTGTGGCACGGCGGCAGGGCCATCTCGTCCACCTCCGCCGGGTTCCACGCGGTCACCACGTGGCGCCGGAGTCGGGGTTCGTTGCGGATCGCCCACACCTTGGCGATCTGGTCGATGTACCTGCCGCCGGGGGTCGGCCAGGACGCGCCACTGCACGCCGTAGATCGGGACCGAGCTCGCCGTCCTCGTCCGGCCCATTCGTCCCAGATGGTCACGCCGCGCTCCTGCAGCCAGCGCACGTTGGAGTCCCCGCGCAGGAACCAGAGCAGCTCGAGGGCCACCGACTTGAAGTGCACTCGCTTGGTGGTGATCAGAGGGAAGGACTCCGCCAGGTCGAAGCGAATCTGGCGCCCGAAGACGCTGCGGTGCCGGTGCCGGTGCGGTCAGACTTGTGCACCCCCTGCTCCAGGACCTCGCGCAGGAGGTCCTCGTAGGGCGTCGGCACCGGGGCGGGCACGGGTCGGGGGCGGTCATGCGGGTCTCCTCGGGGGAAGTCGGGGCGGGCCGGGCGGTCCGTGGCGGGTGGCTCGTGGCGGGTGGTGCGCTGCGGTCCCGGCGGTTGCCGGGACGGTGCGCCGCGGGTCCTGCGGCGCCGGGCCGGGGGTCAGTCGTCGAAGGGCTTCACGAGCTCCACGGAGACCACCCGCCGGCGGTGCCGGCGGGAGACCTGCAGCACGATCATCTCGCCGGGGGAGAGGTACGGGTCCTTGGCCGGCAGCTGCGCGGCGAGCTCTGGGCTCGCGTGCCGGGCGATGACCTTGAGGACCGTGGGCAGCACCGGGCGGTGCGTGCACAGCGCCACCGGCGTGTCCTTGTCGAACATGGTCTGGGCCACGGCGGCCGCCTTCTTGGGGTGGCGCTTGTGCGAGGCCTCCGTGAGCTGCGGGCGCTCCCGCACGGAGACCCCGGCCTTGCGCGCGTACGGCACCACGGTGGACAGGCAGCGCAGCCAGGGGACGTGAGGACCCGCTCGGGGGACCACGCCCGGAGCAGCCGGGTCACGGCGAGGGCCTGGCGCTTGCCGGTCGCGGCCAGCGGCCGGTCGCCCTCGGCCCGGGACCAGGCCGAGCGCGGCTTCGCCTTGGCGTGGCGCACCACGATCGCCGGGCGCGTGGCGAGGTCCCCGTGCTCGTGCAGGTCCACCAGGGCCGCCAGCGGCTCCCGGTCGGAGGGGGTTGGTCAGCATCCCGTGCGCGTCCTCGGGCGAGACCCAGCGGACGGCGTCCACCTCCTTGCCGTCGGGCTCGGGCCGTGCGCCGGGGCCGAACTCCGCGGCCCAGTAGTGCACGTCCTTGCACCCGTCCTTGACGTCGTAGCGGATCGTGGGCAGGGGCACGCCCAGGCGCGGCAGCAGGCCGATCTCCTCGCTGACCTCCCGGTGGGCGGTCTCGGGCAGCGTCTCGCCGTCGTCCTGCTTGCCCTTCGGGAAGGACCAGTCGTCGTAGCGCGGCCGATGGATGACCAGCACCTCGAGCCCGCCGCCCGTCCGGCGCCAGCACAGGCACCCGGCCGCGAGCACGTCGGCGGGCCGCCCGCTCCCGGCCGCGCCGCTCGTGCCGGTCCTGCCGCCCGCCCGGCCGGGGCTCTCGGCCGGGCGCTGCTCGGCGGTCTTCTCTGCGGTCCTGGGCATGGCCCCTCTTTCGTCCCCTGTCCGTGGTGCACGGGCGTGCCGGGGCCCGCGGTCCGTACCGTCGGGCGGCACCCCCACGATGCTACCGCTGACCCGTTCCACCGCCGACTAGATCGTCGGCCGGCCGAGGGCCCGGCTGCGCAGCAGGTGCTCCTGGACGTCCACGAGCGGGTTCCCCTCGGCGTCCTGGTGGTGGCGGGTCCACACGCCCTCGGCGTCCAGGTGCCAGCTGGCCGTGGCGTCCGAGACGTAGCGGGCCAGCAGCCGCACGAGCGCGGCCGCCTGCTGGGGGTCCGTGATCCGCACCAGGGTCTCCACCCGGCGGTCCAGGTTGCGGTGCATCATGTCCGCCGAGCCGATGTAGACGAGGGGCTCGCCGGCGTTGCAGAACGCGAAGACCCGGGAGTGCTCCAGGAAGCGGCCCAGCACCGAACGGACCCGGATGTTCTCGCTCAGCCCCGGCACGCCCGGGCGCGCAGGGCGCAGATCCCGCGCACCACCACGTCCACGGGCACCCCGGCCTGCGAGGCCCGGTAGAGGGCGTCGATCACGGCCTCGTCCACGATCGAGTTGCACTTGACCTGGATCCGGGCCGGGCGGCCCGCCCGGTGGTGCGCGATCTCGGCCTCCACGAGGTCGACGAGGCCCGGAGCGCACGGAGCGGGGCGCCACGAGCAGGCGCTGGAAGGTCGGCTTGGGCGCGTAGCCGGAAAGCTGGTTGAAGAGCCGGGAGACGTCCTCCCCGACCTCCGGGTCGCACGTGAGCAGCCCCAGGTCCTCGTAGAAGCGCGCGGTGGAGGGATGGTAGTTGCCGGTGCCGATGTGGCAGTACCGGCGCAGCCCGTGCTCCTCCTGGCGGACCACGAGGGAGAGCTTGCAGTGGGTCTTCAGCCCCACGATGCCGTAGACCACGTGCACCCCGGCCTGCTCGAGCTTGCGGGCCCAGGAGATGTTGGCCTGCTCGTCGAAGCGGGCCTTGATCTCCACCAGCGCCAGCACCTGCTTGCCGGCCTCGGCGGCGTCGATGAGCGCGTCCACGATGGGGGAGTCGCCCGAGGTCCGGTACAGGGTCTGCTTGATGGCCTGGACCTTCGGGTCCGCGGCGGCCTGCTCCAGGAAGGCCTGGACGCTCGTGGCGAACGAGTCGTAGGGGTGGTGCAGCAGCACGTCCCGGGCCCGGGTCGCGGCGAAGACGTCCGCCGCCTTGGCGGTCTCCGCGGCGTTGAGGTAGCGGGAGGTGTGGGCCACGTGGCGGGCGTAGTGCAGCTCCGGGCGGTCGATGCCGGCGATGACCCCCAGCCCGCGCAGGTCCAGCGGGGCGGGCAGCCGGTAGATCTCGGACTCGTCGATGCCCAGCTCGGAGACGAGCAGCTCGAGCACCTCCGTGCTGATGCTGTCCGTGACCTCCAGGCGCACCGCGGGACCGAAGCGGCGGCGCAGCAGCTCCTTCTCCAGGGCCTGCAGGAGGTTCTCGGCGTCGTCCTCCTCGACCTCCAGGTCCTCGTTGCGGGTCACGCGGAACACCTGGTGCTCCTCGACCTCCATCCCGGGGAACAGGTCGTCCAGGTGCTGGGCGATGACGTCCTCGAGCGGGATGAACCGGGCCTGGCCGTCGGCAGGCCAGGCCCGGGACCCGTCCACCGACAGCAGCCGGGGCAGCTGGTCCGGGACCTTCACGCGGGCGAACAGCCGCTTGCCCGACTGCGGGTTGCGGACCATCACGGCCAGGTTGAGGCTCAGCCCGGAGATGTAGGGGAACGGGTGGGCCGGGTCCACGGCCAGCGGCGTGAGGATGGGGAACACCTGCCGGTGGAAGCCCCCGGTGAGCCGCTCCCGGGTGGCGGCGTCCAGGTCCTCCCAGCCGACCAGGTGGATGTTCTGCCGGGTCAGCTCGGGCCGCACCAGGTCGTGGAAGGCCCGCGCGTGCCGCTCCTGCAGCTCGTGGGCGCGCGCGGCGATGTGGCCATCTGCTCCGCGGGGGAGTGCCCGGAGGCGGCCGGCCGGGCGATGCCCGTGGCGATGCGCCGCTTGAGCCCGGCCACCCGGACCATGAAGAACTCGTCCAGGTTGGAGGCCACGATGGACAGGAAGTGCACCCGCTCCAGGAGGAAGAGGTCCGGGTCCTCCGCGAGCTCCAGGACCCGGGAGTTGAACGCCACCCAGCTGGCCTCGCGGTCCAGGAAGCGCTCGGGCCCGTGCCGGCCCTCCAGCACCTGCCGGGCCGCGGGCACGGGGTCGTCGATCCGGTCCCGGTCCCCGTGGCTCCGGGCGGAGTCGGGGAGCTCGTCGGGGCCCCCGGGGGGTGCGGTGCCGGACCCGGCGGCCGGGGCCCCGGGGGCGCTCGGGGCCGGCGCGGACTGCGGGCTGTCCTGCTGGTGGGTGGTCATCACGGTCCTGTCTCGTCGTGCCCGCCCCGGCGGTCCGGGCGCGGGAGGATCGGGTGGCGGTCGGCCGGGGAGGGTGCCGGCGTACATCACGTCGAGGTGCCAGGGCCGGAACCCCAGCGCCTCGTACAGCCGCATCGCGGCGGCGTTGTCCCCGTCCACGTAGAGCATGACCTCGTCGAGCCCCTGCCGGGCGAGGTGGTTGACGCCGGCGGCGGTCAGCGCCCGGCCCAGCCCCGTGCCCTGGTGCCCGGGGGCCACGCCCACGGCGTACACCTCGCCGAGGGGACCGCGCTCGGCGTCGGCGGCGTGGACCTTGGTCCAGTGGAAGCCGGCCACGGTCCCGGGCTCGTCCTCCCGGACGGCGAGCAGGAAGCCGGCGGCGTCGAACCACGGCTCGGCCTCCCGCTGCCGGAGGTCGTCGAGGGTCATCCTGCCCTGCTCCGGGTGCTCGGCGAAGGCGGCCGCGTTGACCCGCAGCCACTCCTGCTCGTCGCGGCCGGGCTCGAACGCCCGCAGGCGGAAGCCCTCGGGCATCGCCTCCGGGAGGGGCAGGTCCGCCGCGCCGCGCAGGGGGCGCAGCAGCCGATGCAGGTCCCGCACGGGGGCCAGGCCGTGCCGGGCGGCGAGCGCGGCGGCGGCGGGGTGCCCGCCGTGCGCCCAGGCGCGCACCGTGCCGGTGGTCCCGGCGGCCACGGCGCCGGCCAGCGCCGCGCCGATCCCGGCGCCGCGGTGGGAGGGGCCGACCACGAGCTCCACGAGGTGGGCGCCGTCGGGCTCGGGCACGCGCACGGCGGCGCCGAGGAGCTCCCCCTCGCGCGAGCGCGCCAGGACGGTGCGGACCCGGCCGTCGCGCGCCGAGCGCAGGTCCACCAGGGTCTGGTCGGAGAACGGCGGGTCGCCGTCCGCGGCCGCGGCGCGGGACGCGAGCGCCACGATCTCCTCGGCCGGCGGGACGTCCGGGCGGTCGAGGTCGTACGGCACGGAACGGGACATGGGGACCTCCTGCGGAACGGGATGGGGCGCACGGACCGGGTCGGGAGGTGCTCAGCCCTCCCGGGCCCGCGTCGTGGCGAAGCTGTAGCCCACGTTACGCACCGTGGTGATCAGGTGCTCGTGGTCCGCACCCAGCTTGGCGCGCAGGCGCCGCACGTGCACGTCCACGGTGCGGGTGCCGCCGTAGTAGTCGTAGCCCCAGACCTCGCTGAGCAGCTGGGCGCGGGTGAAGACCCGCCCCGAGTGCTGGGCCAGGTACTTCAGCAGCTCGAACTCCTTGTAGGTGAGGTTCAGGGGCTGGCCGTTGACGTGCGCGGAGTAGGCGGCGTCGTCGATGACCACGGAGCCCGCGCGGATGCGGGTGTCGTCCTCGGGGACCTCGGCCGTGCGGGAGGAGGCCAGGCGCAGCCGCGCCTCGACCTCCGCGGGGCCGGCGGTGTCGAGCACGACGTCGTCGACCATCCAGTTCGCGGCCACGGCCGCCATCCCGCCCTCGGTGAGAACCATCAGCAGCGGCGCGGCCAGACCCTTGGCCGTGAGCAGCTGCGCGAGGTTGCGGGCGGTGATCAGGTCGGTGCGCCCGTCCAGCAGGACCACGTCCGGGGACCGGCCGTCGAGGCTGCCGGACACGGTCCGCGTCGGGGCGACCGAGACCTTGTGGTTGAGCAGGTCGAGGGCCGGGAGCACCGATGCCGAAGGTCCGTCCGCGTCGGTCAGCATCAGGATCTGGAACACTCGTGCTTCTCCACTCTGGCGTACGGACTGAGCTGTCAGTATAGGTCCGGGCGGGCGACCGGCTCCGCGACCCCGCCGGTCCGGAGCGTCCCGCGGCCCGTGCCCGCCCGCACCCCGCGCCCGGTTCCCGGTCCTGCACCCGGTCCCGGCGCTCCGCCCGCGCCCCGCGGCGAGCCGCTATCGTTGCTCGTGTCCGCCCGGGCGCAGGTCCCGACCCCCGACAGTGCAGGAACCCGATCACCATGAGATACGCCATGATCGCCGCGTGCAGCGTGGCCGGCCTGGTGGCGGCCCTCGTGGCGGTCGCGGTCGCCGGGCCCGCGCCGCTGGTGCTGGCGCTGGGCATGTCCGTGGTCATCGGCTTCGGCTGGCCGGCGGCCACCGGCATCGCGGCGAGGCACCGCCACAACGTGATCATGACCGCCGCCGGCGTCGCCGCGGCCCTGCTCGTGCAGTTCCTGCCCGGCCAGCAGCTCGTGTGGCTGCCCGCCGTCGTCGGCGTGGCCCTCATGACGGTGTTCGCGGCGGAGCTGGTGCGCGGCGAGGGCGCCGAGCACCGGCTCGAGTCCGCGATCGCCTCCACGGCGGGCGTGCTGGCGGCGGTCAGCTCCTCCGGCTGGATCGCCCTGGCCGGCGACTACCGGGCCACCGGCCCGGACCCCGCCCTGCTCGTGGTGGTCGGCGCCGTCCTGGCCGCGCTGGTGGCCCTCGTGGGCGGGCGCGTCATCGCGGCGGCCCCGAAGAGCTCGCCCAAGCGGGGCGTCGTGGCCCTCGGCGTGACCCCCGTGGCGTTCCTCGGGGTGGGGGCCGTGTTCACTGCCCGGCTGGTGAGCACCGTGGTAGTTTAGGGCCATGCTTGCACTCGAAATCTTCTACCTCGCCCTGCTCGGCATCTCTGGCCTGTTCATCGCCGGGATCTCCCTGAAGGTGGTCCTCGGACTGTTCAAGGGACAGCACTAGTCCCGTGCCGATCGAGATCCCTTCGGATCTGCTGCCCGAGCTCGTCCCCTTCGCCTGGCTGCTGGGCACCTGGGAGGGCGACGGCTTCATGGGCTACGGCGAGGTCGAGCAGCGGCCGTTCCGGCAGCGCGTGACCTTCGAGCAGAACGGGCTGCCGTTCCTCGAGCTACCGGGCGCAGACCACACTCCTCGACGAGGAGGGGCAGCCGATGCGCCCGGCCACCGTGGAACAGGGCTTCTGGCAGCTCGACCGCACCCTCGAGGACGGTGACGTGGGCCCCGGGATGCTCCCGCCGGACCTCGTGCCCGTGCTCCAGGGCGCCGAGGACGTGGAGCGGATGCGCAACGCGGACGGCGGCTTCGACGTCCTCGTGACCCTGACCCACCCCGGCGGCGTCGCCGAGCTCTACGCCGGGCAGATCAAGGGCCCGCGGATCGACCTCGCCACCGACGCCGTGATCCGCGCCCGCGGGGCCAAGGAGTACAGCTCCTCGACCCGCATGTACGGCCTGGTCCACGGCGACCTGTTCTGGGCCTGGGACATGGCCGCGCTCGGCGAGCCCCTGACCACCCACGCCTCCGCGCAGCTGCGGAAGATCGGCTGAGTTCCGTGACCGAGCACCGTTCCCCCCTGCTCCACCGGCCGGGCGCCGTCGAGGCCGAGGGCCTGGACCGCGGGGTGGCCGCCCACTACGGCGACCCGCTGCGCGAGCAGCGCTCCCTCGTGCGGACCCCCGGCACCGTGGTGGACCTCTCCCACAAGGGCGTCGTGACCGTCACCGGGCCCGACCGGCTCAGCTGGCTCACCACCCTCTCCTCCCAGGTGCTCACCGGGCTCGAGCCCGGGCGCAGCACCGAGACCCTCTTCCTGTCCGTGCAGGGGCGGATCGAGCACGCCCCCCACGTGGTGGACGACGGCACCAGCACCTGGCTGATCACCGAGGCCGACGAGACCGCGGCCCTGGTGGCGTGGCTCGAGTCGCATGCGCTTCGCGCTGCGCGTCGAGATCGAGGACCGCACCGGGCAGTGGGCCGTGCTCGGCGCCACGGGCCCCGTGCCCGGCCTGCCCGCCACGGTCGTGTGGCGGGACCCCTGGCCCCACGTCGCCCCCGGCGGGTGGAGCTACGCCGTCCTCGACGGGCCCCACCCCGGCGAGGAGCGCACCTGGTGGGAGCACCTCGTGCCCCGCGACGAGCTCGACGCCCTGACCCTCGACCTCCCGCTCGCCGGCGCGTGGGCCGCCGAGGCGCTGCGGATCGCCGCGTGGCGCCCGCGCCGGGGCGCCGAGACGGACGAACGGACGATCCCGCACGAGCTCGACCTCCTGCGCACCGCCGTGCACCTGGCCAAGGGCTGCTACAAGGGCCAGGAGACCGTCGCACGGGTGCACAACCTCGGGCACCCGCCCCGCCGGCTGGTGCTGCTCGACCTCGACGGGTCGGAGCACACGCTGCCCGCCGCCGGGGCCGAGGTGGTCGCGGGGGAGCGCACGGTGGGGCGCGTCACCTCCGTGCAGCTCCACCACGAGCAGGGCCCCATCGCGCTGGCCGTGCTCAAGCGCACCGTCGATCCCGCCGCCGAGCTCGTCGTCACCGACGGCGAGCAGCGGTGGGCCGCGGCGCAGCAGGTCGTCGTGCCGCCGGACGCCGGGCCAGGTGGTCGGCCGGCAGACGGGCTTCCTCCGCGGGCCCCGCCCCTGACCTCGCCGGACCTCCGCGGCACTCCCGTGCACGGGGACGTCCCGCCCCGGCGGGCCCCGGACTCCCTCCGCGCCCAGACGTCCGCGCCCGGGCGGCGCGGACCCGCGGGCCTGACCGACCGGGGCCGCCGCCCGCCTCAGCGGCCGAAGAGGACGCGGGCCTCGTCCTAGCGGTCGCTGGGGAACGGTCTTGAGCCCGCTCGAGGGCCTCGGCGAAGTCGACGTGGACGATGTCGGTGCCGCGCAGGGCGACCATCCGGCCCCACTGCCTTCTCGTGCACGAGGTCGACCGCGGCCATGCCGAAGCGGGTGGCGAGCACGCGGTCGAAGGCGGTGGGGGTGCCCCCGCGCTGGATGTGGCCGAGCGTGGTGTCGCGGGTCTCGATGCCGGTGCGGTGCTCGATCTCGTGCGCGACGCACTCGCCGATGCCGCCCAGGCGCGGGCGGCCGTAGGCCTCGTGCCCCTCGCCGAGCGAGCGCGTCCTCCCGGTCCTCGGGGATGAAGCCCTCGGCGACGACCACCAGCGGGGAGCGGCCGCGCGTCGTGGACCTGCTGCACCCACGCGCAGACCTGGTCCATGGAGACCTTCTGCTCCGGGATCAGGATGGCGTGGGCGCCGGCGGCCATGCCCGGAGTGCAGCGCGATCCAGCCGACGTGGCGGCCCATGACCTCGGCGACCATGCACGCGGTGGTGGGACTCCCCGGTGGTGCGCAGCCGGTCCATGGCGTCGGTGGCGATGCCGACGGCGGTGTCGAAGCCGAAGGTGTAGTCGGTGGCCTGCAGGTCGTTGTCGATGGTCTTGGGCACGCCCACGACGTGCAGCCCGGCGTCGGCCAGGCGCTTGGCGCCGGCGAGGGTGCCCTCGCCGCCGATGGCGATGATCGCGTCGATGCCGTGGCGCTCGAGCATGACCTCGATGTTCTCCGGCCCGCCGCCGGGCCCTCGAAGGGGTTGGTGCGGGAGGTGCCGAGGATCGTGCCGCCCTCGCTGGGCGAGTGCCGCGGACCTGCGTGCGGGGGAGGTCCATGATGTCGCCCTCGACGACGCCCTCGCCAGCCGTCGCGGAAGCCGACGAACTCGTGGCCGTAGCTCTTGATGCCCGTGCAGCACGGCGCCGCGGATGACCGCGTTGAGCCCGGGGCAGTCGCCGCCGCTGGTCAGGAGTCCGATCTTCATCCGTACAGTCTCCTCCGGGTGGGCGGGGCGTGCGTGGCGGCCGGACGTGCGCCGGCACGCCCAGTCTAGTGAGTCCGGGCCCCGGCGGCAGGGCCGGGCCCGGCCGTGTTGGCCCCCGGCGCCGCCCGCCCGCCCGCGGCCTAGACTGCCGGGAAAGGGGCCCCGACGGGCCCGGAAGGAGGGGTGGCGTTGAACGCGGACAAGGAACCGGCCCGGGAGAACCTGCGGGAGTTCATCGACAAGCTGGTCGACCAGGGCTACACCGTGCGCGACGGGCACGAGCGAGGACCCGGACCTCATCGACCCGGGGGCTCGGCCGTGGAGACCTGGCGGGAGGACTACCCGTACGACGAGCGGATGCGCCGGGAGGAGTACGAGCTGGAGAAGTACCAGCTGCAGATCGAGCTGCTGAAGTTCCAGTACTGGGGCCAGGACCACGACCTCCAGCACGTCATCGTGTTCGAGGGCCGGGACGCCGCCGGCAAGGGCGGGACGATCAAGCGCTTCACCGAGCACCTGAACCCGCGCGCGGCCCGGGTCGTGGCCCTGACGAAGCCCTCGGACCGGGAGGCCGGGCCAGTGGTACTTCCAGCGCTACATCCGCCACCTGCCCACGGCGGGGGAGATCGTGATGTTCGACCGCTCCTGGTACAACCGCGCCAACGTGGAGCGCGTCATGGGCTTCTGCACGGACGCCGGAGTACGAGCAGTTCATGGCCCAGGCCCCGGTCTTCGAGAAGATGCTCGTGGACTCCGGCATCCACCTCACCAAGTTCTGGTTCTCCGTGACCCAGCACGAGCAGCGCACCCGGTTCGCGATCCGCCAGATCGACCCCGTGCGCCGGTGGAAGCTCTCGCCCATGGACCTGGCCTCCCTGGACCGGTGGGAGGACTACACGGAGGCGAAGGAGGAGATGTTCCTGCGCACCGACACCGACCACGCCCCGTGGATCACGGTGAAGTCCAACGACAAGAAGCGCGCGCGGCTCAACGCGATGCGCTTCTTCCTGGACCAGTTCGACTACGAGGACAAGGACCCGGCCGTGGTCTATCCCCCCGACCCGCTGATCGTGCGCCGCGGCCTGGAGGCCGTCGGCGACTGAGGTGCGGCCCGGGGACGCGGGACGACGACGGCGCCGCCCGTCCCCTTCCGGGGCGGGCGGCGCCGGTGCGCGGCGGTCGCGGCTCAGCGGCCGGGGCGGTCCACCAGGACGGTGTTGGCGGCGGCGTTGACGGCGGTCACGGCCAGGACCGAGGGCCAGGCCCCGATCCGCCGGGCCAGCGGGTGGGAGAGCCCGAAGCCCAGGACGTAGAGCGCGCCGAGCGCCGCCGTGGTGCCCGGCCCGCCGCGGTGCCACCACGTGTGGGCGGCCGCCGCGCCGGCCGGCGGCCAGCACCGCCCCGCCCAGGGGGCGGACGCCGGTCGCCCGGGCGGTGGCGTACCCGCCGATCAGCCCGGCGCTCACGAGCGCCGCCGCGGGCACCTGACTCCGCCGCGGCCACGGCGGTGTCCCGGGCGTCCGTCGCGGCGCTCACGCGGCGCCGCCCAGGTACTCCTGGAGCCGGCGCAGGCCCTCCGCGAGGTCGTCGTCGCCGAGGGCGTAGGACAGGCGCAGGAAGCCGGAGGGGCCGAACGCCTCGCCGGGCACCACGGCCACCTCCGCCTGCTCCAGGATCAGCTCGGCGAGCTCGGCGGAGGTCTGCGGCGTCGCGTCGCCGAAGCGCCGGCCGAGCAGGCCCGCGCACGTCCGCGTAGGCGTAGAACGCGCCGGTCGGGGTGGGGCAATACCTGAACGAACCAGTAAGTCACAACAGAGCCCGCCAGGGATTCGACGGACGTCGTGGGCCGTACGCCCTCGTCCGTGGACACCACGATCGGGTCACCCTTGCGCTGCTTGACGCTGATGGGCGCGATCTCGTCATCGAAGACTCCGTCTTTCGCCGCAATCGCCGCCCGCTGGTGGGATTGCGCTGCCACGTTGTCCTGCGAGGTCCGGTCGATTCCCAGGGCTGAGGTTGCGTGTCTCGGTGGACAGGCCCATGGACTGGCCGTCGAAGGCATCGGTCAGGCCGTCGTGCGCCGCCACATCCAGCGCCTGGATGGAGCCGTAGGTCCAGCCCTGGCGGGAACCGGGAAGGACGTGCGGGGCCCGGGTCATGGATTCCTGCCCGCCGGCCACCACCACGGTGGCCTCTCCGCTGCGGATCAGCCGGGCAGCGTCAATAACGGCCGTGAGCCCGGAAAGGCAGACCTTGTTGATGGTGACGGTGGGGACGTTCCAGCCGATGCCGGCCCCGATGGCGCTTTGCCGGGCGGGGTTCTGGCCGGCCCCAGCCTGGAGCACCTGGCCCATGATCACTGCGTCCACGCGGCCGGCATCAATACCGCGACGCCGCAATCGCGGCCTTGATCGCGTGTGCTCCGAGTTCGACGGCGGTGAAGCTCGCCAGCTGCCCGTTGAGGCGGCCCTGCGGGGTGCGCGCCCCGGCGAGGATGACAACGTCAGTGTTGTCTGTTGGGTTGCCCATGATTATCTCTTCCGTTCTGTGGCGGTATAGGCCAAGGCTATCGTGAGCCTCATCACCTCACTATCAGAACGCTGGTGTCCGCCGCGCAATTCCGGCGCCGGTAGCGGTGCCGGGTGGGCAGATGTCCCCATCGAGCCAAGGTGCGCGGCGGCGGAGTCGTCAGTAGGGTGGACGGCGAAGGCAACCGCATCACGGACGACGCACGATGAACGCAAAACAGGGAGCAGTATCTTGAAGAAAATCCTCGCCGCGGCAGCTGTCGCCGGTCTTTTGGGACTTACCGCGTGCAGCGTGTCCACGCCCGCCCCGGAGCCCACCGGGTCGGAGAGCACCCCGTCGACGTCCGGTGCGGCTCCTTCCCAGGCAGCGCCGTCGCGCACTTCTGCTGCTGCGGACCCTCAGGCCGGCGGGGCCAAGGAAGCCTGTGAGCTGTTCAATTCGCTCTACGTCCAGTACCGCGCGGCCGCCGATGACCCCGAGGCCTACGAGGACGTCTACCGGGCTGCGAGGGATGTGAAGGACGACTATCCGGGGAACCTGAAGGGGCTGTTCACCTCCCTTGCTGCCCTGGCCATTGACCACTCGTCCGTGGCGGACACCGGTGACCAGCCGAAGCAGGAGTCAAAGGACCTGGTCCGCGACGCAGTCTTTGCCAATGCCCAGGAGTGCACGGCCGAGGGCGTCACCCTGACCCTCTGACGCACGGCCCGGCATCCGAAAAATCGGTGCTTGCAATAACGGGGGAAGTGGGGTAGACACGATAGTAGAAAGTAGGTTGCTTTGCCGTATCGTAGATATTTGCGTCTTCCCTGTTTACCTTCAGCCTTCATATAGCGGTGGGCTTTGCCTGGCAGCTGGCCATCAACGTGCCGTCAACAACGTGCACCAGCATGGGCAGCGCGGGTCCCGGGTCATATAGCGGAACCGGATGGTAGCACTGCGGAGTCACTCTGCAGGGTGCATAGCGGGGGAGATCTGAAAACGCCTGAAGGTCTGTGGAAGGATCCCTCTTGGTCGCCTCGAGCACCTCTAATGTAAACGAAGTACCGCTAACACTGCCGACAGCACCGATGGTGCCACTCGCCGGCTCTCATTCGCAAAGATTCACGAACCTCTTGACGTTCCGAATCTGCTTGCCCTGCAGACGGACAGCTTTGACTGGCTGGTCGGAAACGAACGCTGGCAGGCACGCGTAGCGAAGGCCGTCGAAGAAGGCGACCTCAGCGTCGCCACCACCTCCGGTCTGTCCGACATCTTCGAAGAGATCTCCCCGATCGAGGACTTCCAGGGCACCATGTCCCTGAGCTTCTCCGATCCGGAGTTCGCTGACCCGAAATACACCATGGCCGAGTGCAAGGACCGGGACGCAACGTACTCGGCTCCGCTGTACGTCAAGGCCGAGTTCATGAACAACAACACGGGCGAAATCAAGCAGCAGACCGTGTTCATGGGCGACTTCCCGCTGATGACCGAGAAGGGCACCTTCGTCGTCAACGGCACCGAGCGTGTCGTCGTCTCCCAGCTGGTCCGTTCCCCGGGCGCCTACTTTGAGCGCACCGCCGACAAGACCAGCGACAAGGACATCTTCACCGCGAAGATCATCCCGTCCCGCGGTGCATGGTTCGAACTCGAAATCGACAAGCGCGACCAGGTCGGCGTCCGCCTCGACCGCAAGCGCAAGCAGTCCGTCACGGTGCTGCTGAAGGCCCTCGGCTGGACCGAAGGCCAGATCCTCGAAGAGTTCGGCCAGTACGACTCCATGCGCGCAACGCTGGAGAAGGACGCCACCGAAACCCGCGAAGACGCGTTGCTGGACATCTACCGGAAGCTGCGACCGGGCGAGCCGCCCACGGTCGAGGCTGCCCAGTCCCTGCTGGACAACCTGTACTTCAACTCCAAGCGCTACGATCTGGCCAAGGTTGGCCGCTACAAGATCAACCGCAAGCTTGGCATCGACCGCTCCCTTGGCGACAAGGAAGCTTCGGTCCTGCACGTTGAAGACATCGTCGCCATGATCAAGTTCCTCGTTGCCCTGCACGCCGGCGAGAAGACCCTCACGGGCAAGCGCGACGGCCAGGACCACGAGCTGCGCGTCGAGATCGATGACATCGACCACTTCGGCAACCGCCGCATCCGCGCCGTCGGCGAGCTCATCGAGAACCAGGTCCGCACCGGCCTGTCCCGCATGGAGCGCGTTGTCCGCGAGCGTATGACCACCCAGGACGTCGAGGCCATCACGCCGCAGACCCTGATCAACATCCGCCCCGTCGTGGCAGCCATCAAGGAGTTCTTCGGAACCTCCCAGCTGTCGCAGTTCATGGACCAGAACAACCCGCTGTCGGGTCTGACCCACAAGCGCCGCCTGTCCGCGCTTGGCCCGGGTGGTCTGTCCCGTGACCGTGCAGGCATGGAAGTCCGAGACGTTCACCCGTCCCACTACGGACGTATGTGCCCCATCGAAACCCCTGAAGGCCCGAACATTGGCCTGATCGGTTCGCTGGCTTCCTACGGCCGCATCAACCCGTTCGGTTTCATCGAGACCCCGTACCGCCTCGTCGCCGAGGGCGTCGTCTCCGATGAGGTCCAGTACCTCACGGCCGACGACGAAGCAGAGGTCCTGATCGCCCAGGCCAACGCTCCGCTGGACGCAGAACAAGAAGTTCGCCGAAGAGACCGTCCTGGTCCGCGCCCGTGGTGGTGGAGGCGAGCCCGTGCTGGTTCCCGCCGCCGACGTCGAGTTCATGGACGTTTCCCCGCGCCAGATGGTGTCCGTGGCTACGGCCCTGATCCCGTTCCTCGAGCATGACGATGCCAACCGCGCACTCATGGGTGCCAACATGCAGCGCCAGGCCGTGCCGCTGGTCCGTTCCGAGGCCCCGTTCGTGGGTACCGGCATGGAGCGCGCCGCAGCCGTCGACGCCGGTGACGTCACCATCGCGAAGAAGGCCGGTGTGGTCACCGAGGTCTCCGCTGAGCTGGTCATCATGCTCAACGACGACGGTACGGAAACCAACTACCGCATCAACAAGTTCGCCCGCTCCAACCAGGGCAACTGCTACAACAACCGCGTCCTGGTGAACGAAGGCCAGCGCCTGGAGGTCGGCGGCATCATCGCCGACGGCCCGGCAACGGACCAGGGCGAGCTCGCCCTCGGTAAGAACCTGCTCGTGGCATTCATGTCATGGGAAGGCCACAACTTCGAGGACGCCATCATCCTCTCGCAGCGCATCGTTGCCGAGGACGTTCTTTCCTCCATCCACATCGAGGAGCACGAGATCGATGCCCGCGACACCAAGCTTGGTGCCGAGGAAATCACCCGTGACATCCCCAACGTGTCCGAGGAAGTCCTGGCAGGCCTGGACGAGCGCGGCATCATCCACATCGGTGCCGAGGTTGAAGCCGGCGACATCCTGGTCGGAAAGGTCACCCCCAAGGGCGAAACCGAACTGACCCCGGAAGAGCGCCTGCTGCGCGCCATCTTCGGTGAGAAGTCCCGCGAAGTGCGCGACACCTCCCTGAAGGTTCCGCACGGCGAGTCCGGCACCGTCATCGGTGTCCGCGTCTTCGACCGCGACAACGACGACGAGCTGCCCCCGGGCGTCAACCAGCTGGTCCGCGTCTACGTCGCCGCCAAGCGCAAGATCACCGACGGCGACAAGCTCGCCGGCCGTCACGGCAACAAGGGTGTTATCTCCAAGATCCTCCCGATCGAGGACATGCCCTTCCTTGCCGACGGTACCCCCGTTGATATCGTCCT
The DNA here is from genome assembly GCA_963807805.1 of uncultured Actinomycetota bacterium. GTDB lineage: Bacteria > Actinomycetota > Actinomycetes > Actinomycetales > Micrococcaceae > Arthrobacter. Next base: position 51,613 of record CAWECX010000010.1, read on the forward strand.
GAACCCGCTGGGTGTTCCGGGCCGTATGAACGTCGGCCAGGTGCTCGAAACGCACCTCGGCTGGGTTGCCAAGACCGGCTGGAAGATCGAAGGCGAGCCCGAGTGGGTCAAGCAGCTGCCGAACCTGCCGCGCGAGAGTGGCCAGACCACTGTTGCAACGCCGGTCTTCGACGGTGCCCGTGAAGAGGAAATCACGGGCCTGCTCGACTCCACCAACGTGACCCGCGACGGCGACCGCCTGATCAACTCCTCCGGCAAGACCCGCCTGTTCGACGGCCGCTCCGGCGAGCCGTTCCCGGATCCGATCTCGGTCGGCTACATGTACATCCTGAAGCTCCACCACCTGGTGGACGACAAGATCCACGCCCGCTCCACCGGCCCGTACTCCATGATCACGCAGCAGCCGCTGGGTGGTAAGGCACAGTTCGGTGGCCAGCGCTTCGGTGAAATGGAAGTGTGGGCGCTCGAAGCTTACGGCGCCGCCTACACGCTCCAGGAACTCCTCACGATCAAGTCGGATGATATCCACGGTCGTGTGAAGGTCTACGAAGCCATCGTCAAGGGCGAGAACATCCCCGAGCCGGGCGTTCCTGAGTCCTTCAAGGTCTTGATCAAGGAAATGCAGTCGCTGTGCCTGAACGTGGAAGTGCTTTCCACGGACGGAACCACAATTGAAATGCGTGACTCTGATGACGCAGTCTTCACGGCTGCGGAAGAACTGGGCATCGATCTGTCTCGTGCAGAGCCCAGTTCCGTAGAAGAGGTTTAGCAGTCCTCGGGGCAAGGCAGCCGGCCCGCCGCGCTGCCTTGCTCCGGGCTCCCTCTTCCCGTAACCCAAGACTTCAGAATTTAGAGAACAAGAGAGAACAGGGACCATATGTCCAGCGAATCCTCCTTCGGCCTCATGCAGATCGGCCTCGCCACCGCGGAAGACATCCGTGGCTGGTCTTACGGCGAGGTTAAGAAGCCGGAAACCATCAACTACCGCACGCTCAAGCCCGAGAAGGACGGCCTCTTCTGCGAGAAGATCTTCGGCCCGTCCCGCGACTGGGAATGCTACTGCGGCAAGTACAAGCGCGTGCGCTTCAAGGGCATCATCTGCGAGCGGTGTGGCGTTGAGGTCACCCGCGCAAAGGTCCGCCGTGAGCGCATGGGCCACATCGAGCTGGCCGCCCCGGTCACGCACATCTGGTACTTCAAGGGTGTTCCGTCCCGCCTGGGCTACCTCCTTGACCTGGCACCGAAGGACCTCGAAAAGGTCATCTACTTCGCTGCCTACATGATCACCAGCGTCGACGCCGACAGCCGCCACGAAGAACTGCCCAACCTCCAGGTTGAGCACGACATCGAGAAGAAGCAGCTGATCGACAACCGCGACTCCGACATCGCCACGATCGCCCGCGACCTCGAGAACGAGCTTGCCCGCCTCGAAGGCGAAGGCGCCAAGGCTGCCGACAAGAAGAAGGCCCGCGACTCCGCCGACCGCCAGATGGCCAACGTGCGCAAGCGCGCCGACGCCGAAATCGAGCGCCTCGAGCAGGTCTGGGACCGCTTCAAGAACCTCAAGGTCGCTGACCTCGAAGGCGACGAAGGCCTGTACCGCGAACTGCGCGACCGCTACGGCATGTACTTCGAAGGCTCCATGGGTGCCGAAGCCATCAAGAAGCGTCTTGAGAACTTCGACATGCAGGCCGAGTCGGACCTGCTGCGCGACATCATCGCCAACGGCAAGGGCCAGCGCAAGACCCGCGCCCTGAAGCGGCTCAAGGTGGTCAACGCGTTCCTGACCACCAACAACAGCCCGCTCGGCATGGTGCTGGACGCCGTCCCGGTGATCCCGCCGGAACTGCGCCCGATGGTCCAGCTGGACGGTGGCCGCTTCGCGACCTCCGACCTCAACGACCTCTACCGCCGCGTGATCAACCGCAACAACCGCCTCAAGCGCCTGCTTGATCTCGGTGCTCCGGAGATCATCGTCAACAACGAGAAGCGCATGCTTCAGGAAGCTGTTGACAGCCTCTTCGACAACGGCCGCCGCGGCCGTCCGGTCACCGGACCGGGCAACCGTCCGCTGAAGTCCCTGAGCGACATGCTCAAGGGCAAGCAGGGCCGTTTCCGCCAGAACCTCCTCGGCAAGCGCGTCGACTACTCCGGCCGTTCGGTCATCGTCGTCGGCCCGCAGCTGAAGCTGCACCAGTGTGGCCTGCCCAAGCAGATGGCGCTGGAGCTCTTCAAGCCGTTCGTGATGAAGCGCCTGGTTGACCTCAACCACGCACAGAACATCAAGTCGGCCAAGCGCATGGTCGAGCGTTACCGTCCGCAGGTCTGGGACGTGCTCGAAGAGATCATCACCGAGCACCCGGTGCTGCTGAACCGTGCACCTACCCTGCACCGCCTCGGCATCCAGGCGTTCGAACCGCAGCTTGTTGAAGGTAAGGCAATCCAGCTGCACCCGCTGGTTTGTGGCGCCTTCAACGCTGACTTCGACGGCGACCAGATGGCAGTCCACCTGCCGCTGAGCCCCGAAGCCCAGGCTGAGGCACGCATCCTGATGCTGTCCTCGAACAACATCCTGAAGCCGTCCGACGGCCGCCCGGTGACCCTGCCTTCGCAGGATATGATCATCGGCCTCTACCACCTGACCACCAAGCGTGTCGGTTCAGCTGGCGAAGGCCGGATCTTCTCCTCGGTTGTCGGAAGCCATCATGGCGTACGACCTGCACGAGCTGCACCTGAACTCCCAGGTCAAGATCCGTCTCGAGGGCTTCGTTCCTTACGCCGGCTGGGAAGCTCCGGAAGGCTGGGAGCCGGGTCAGACCGTGCTCGTCGAGACCTCCCTGGGCCAGGTCATCTTCAACGAGACCCTGCCCGAGGACTACCCGTGGGTTGAGAACGTTGCCGACAAGGGCGAACTGTCCACGATCGTCAACGACCTCGCCGAGCGCTACCCGAAGGTGGTCACGGCGGCAACGCTGGACAACCTGAAGGATGCCGGTTTCTACTGGGCCACCCGCTCCGGCGTCACCGTCGCCATCTCCGACATCGAGGTGCCCAAGGACAAGCCGCAGATCCTCGCCGGCTACGAGACCATGGCCGCCAAGATCCAGGGCCAGTACGACAAGGGCCTGATCGACGACGACGAGCGTCGCCAGGAACTGATCGAGATCTGGAACAAGGCAACCAACGAGATCGCCCAGGCGATGCGTGACAGCCTGTCGCCGATGAACACCATCAACCGCATGGTGTCCTCCGGTGCACGTGGTAACTGGATGCAGGTCCGTCAGATCGCGGGTATCCGTGGCCTGGTGGCCAACCCTAAGGGTGAGATCATCCCGCGTCCGATCAAGTCCTCCTACCGCGAGGGCCTGTCGGTGCTGGAATACTTCATCGCCACGCACGGTGCCCGTAAGGGTCTGGCTGACACCGCGCTGCGTACCGCCAACTCGGGTTACCTGACCCGTCGTCTGGTGGACGTCTCGCAGGACGTCATCGTCCGCGAAGAGGACTGCGGCACCGAGCGCGGCCTGGTCACGCCCATCGCCGTGGCGGACGCCAACGGCGAGCTGGTCCTGGACGAGAACGTCGAGAACAGCGCCTACGCCCGTACGCTGGCCGTGGATGTCGTTGACTCCAAGGGCAAGGTCCTGGCAGCCGGCGGCACCGACTGCGGCGACGTCGTCATCGCCGAACTGTTCGCAGCCGGCATCACCGAGGTCAAGGTCCGCTCCGTACTCACCTGTGAGTCCAGCGTCGGCACCTGCGCCCTGTGCTACGGCCGTTCGCTGGCCACCGGCAAGACCGTGGACATCGGTGAGGCCGTGGGCATCATCGCCGCACAGTCCATCGGTGAGCCGGGTACCCAGCTGACCATGCGTACGTTCCACACCGGTGGTGCTGTTTCCGCCAGCGGTGGCGACGACATCACCCAGGGTCTGCCCCGTATCCAGGAGCTCTTCGAAGCCCGTACTCCGAAGGGTGTCGCGCCGATTGCTGAAGCAGCCGGCCGCATCACCATCGAAGAGTCCGAGCGCCAGATGCGCCTGGTCATCACCCCGGATGACGGATCCGAAGAGATCGCCTACCCGGTCCTGCGCCGTTCACGTCTCCTCATCGAAGACGGCGAGCACGTCACGCGTCGGCCAGAAGCTCATCAACGGTCCGGTCGACCCCAAGCAGGTTCTGCGCATCATGGGCCCCCGTGCCGCGCAGAAGTTCCTGGTGGACGAGGTCCAGGGCGTGTACCGCAGCCAGGGCATCGGTATCCACGACAAGCACGTCGAGGTTATCGTCCGCCAGATGCTGCGCCGCGTCACGGTCATCGAGTCCGGCGAATCGGACCTGCTGCCCGGCGAGCTCGCCGAGCGCAGCCGCTTCGAGGATGCCAACCGCCGCGTTGTGTCCGAGGGCAAGACGCCGGCTTCCGGCCGTCCCGAGCTCATGGGCATCACCAAGGCGTCCCTGGCCACCGAGTCCTGGCTGTCCGCAGCTTCCTTCCAGGAGACCACCCGCGTCCTGACGCAGGCGGCCATGGAAGGCAAGAGCGATCCGCTGCTCGGCCTCAAGGAGAACGTCATCATCGGTAAGCTGATCCCGGCCGGCACGGGTCTCCCGCGCTACACCGAGGTCACCGTGGAGCCCACTGAAGAAGCAAAGGCCAACCTGTTCACCGGCCCCAGCGCGTTCAGTGACTTCTCCTACGACTCCCTGGGCGGCGACGGAGCTCCTGAGTTCCACGCCATCCCGCTGGATGACTACGATCTCGGCAACGACTTCCGCTAACGGAGTCATGCCCTGACGGACGGTCCCGCACCGTGAGGTGGGGCCACCGTGCCCCGCTTACCGTGTCGGAGGAGCGGGGCCTACGGCGGTACGGGGCCGGATCCGCGCCGATTAAGGGCTGGGAGCCAGTCCGTGTTAGACTTGAGACTAATTGTTATGTGTGGCAGTGGATGAATGCGCCGGCCGCAGCATCAGTTTATCAGGCGACGTTTCGTTTCAGGGTGCTTGTGTAACGTATGCCACATTTTCGCATGCCTAGCGGGCTTAGGTGCGCAACGTGATGCCACGCTTTTGTACGCCTATCAAGGCTTCAAGCCTCAGCTGCTCAGGAGACAACTCCAAAGCTCGAGCGGCGAGGCGCAGCGACAAGAGAGCGGCCTGAGACGGCCGGTCAGAGATCAAACAACGGAGAACACGAGAGTGCCTACGATTAACCAGCTGGTCCGCAAGGGCCGCACGCCTAAGGTCAAAAAGACCAAGGCCCCCGCGCTTAACGGCAGCCCGATGCGCCGCGGTGTTTGCACCCGCGTTTACACCACCACCCCGAAGAAGCCGAACTCGGCTCTGCGTAAGGTTGCACGTGTGCGCCTCAACGGTGGCATCGAAGTTACCGCTTACATCCCCGGTGTAGGCCACAACCTGCAGGAGCACTCCATTGTGCTCGTTCGCGGCGGTCGTGTTAAGGACCTTCCGGGTGTCCGCTACAAGATCGTCCGTGGCGCCCTCGATACCCAGGGTGTGAAGAACCGTAAGCAGGCCCGCAGCCGCTACGGCGCAAAGATGGAGAAGAAGTAATATGCCTCGCAAGGGTCCGGCCCCCAAGCGGCCGCTCGTACTAGATCCCGTTTACGGCTCCCCGCTGGTCACCCAGCTGATCAACAAGGTGCTGGTTGACGGCAAGAAGTCCACCGCAGAGCGCATCGTCTACGGTGCCCTCGAAGGCGCCCGCGCCAAGTCCGGCGGCGACCCCGTAGCAGCCCTCAAGAAGGCCATGGAGAACGTCAAGCCTTCCCTCGAGGTCCGCTCACGCCGCGTCGGTGGCGCCACCTACCAGGTTCCGGTTGAGGTCAAGCCGGGCCGCTCCACCGCCCTCGCCCTGCGCTGGCTGGTTGGCTACTCCAAGGCCCGCCGCGAAAAGACCATGACCGAGCGCCTCCAGAACGAAATCCTGGATGCCTCCAACGGTCTCGGTGCCGCTGTGAAGCGTCGCGAAGACACCCACAAGATGGCCGAGTCCAACAAGGCCTTCGCACACTACCGCTGGTAATACTTCCCGGACGCCGCCGGCTCAACCGAGCCGGCGGCGAACGTGCAGTCCATCCGAAAGGGAGACACCGTGGCACAGGACGTGCTTACCGACCTTAGTAAGGTCCGCAATATCGGCATCATGGCCCACATCGATGCCGGCAAGACCACCACTACCGAGCGCATCCTGTTCTACACGGGTGTGAACCACAAGATCGGCGAAACGCACGACGGCGCTTCGACGACTGACTGGATGGAACAGGAAAAGGAACGCGGCATCACCATCACGTCTGCCGCCGTGACCTGCTTCTGGGAAAACAACCAGATCAACATCATCGACACCCCCGGCCACGTTGACTTCACCGTTGAGGTTGAGCGCTCACTGCGCGTCCTCGACGGCGCTGTCGCCGTGTTCGACGGCAAGGAAGGCGTGGAGCCGCAGTCCGAGACTGTTTGGCGCCAGGCTGACAAGTACAACGTCCCGCGCATCTGCTTCGTCAACAAGATGGACAAGCTCGGCGCTGACTTCTACTTCACCGTCGACACCATCATCAGCCGCCTCGGTGCCAAGCCGCTCGTCATGCAGCTGCCGATCGGTGCCGAGAACGACTTCATCGGCGTCGTCGACCTCCTGTACATGCGTGCACTGGTCTGGCCCGGCGACTCCAAGGGTGACGTCACCATGGGTGCCAAGTACGAGATCCGCGAGATCCCGGCTGACCTCCAGGAAAAGGCCGAAGAGTACCGCGCAGCCCTCGTTGAGACCGTTGCAGAGTCCTCCGAAGAGCTCATGGAGAAGTACCTCGAGGGCGAAGAGATCTCCGATCGACGAGCTCAAGGCCGGCATCCGCAAGATGACGATCAACTCCGAGCTCTACCCGGTCTTCTGTGGCTCCGCCTTCAAGAACCGCGGCGTCCAGCCGATGCTTGACGCCGTCGTCGACTACCTGCCGAACCCGCTCGACGTCCCGCCGATGATCGGTCACGATCCCCGCGACGAAGAGAAGGAACTGACGCGCAAGCCGTCTTCCGAAGAGCCGTTCTCGGCTCTGGCGTTCAAGATTGCCGCGCACCCGTTCTTCGGCCAGCTCACCTTCATCCGCGTGTACTCCGGTCACGTGGAAGCAGGCGCGCAGGTGGTCAACTCCACCAAGGGCAAGAAGGAGCGCATCGGCAAGCTGTTCCAGATGCACGCCAACAAGGAAATGCCCGTTGAGGGCGCTACCGCCGGCCACATCTACGCAGCGATCGGCCTGAAGGACACCACCACGGGCGACACCCTGTGCGACTCCGCCAACCAGATCGTCCTCGAGTCCATGAGCTTCCCGGAGCCCGTGATCTCGGTTGCCATCGAGCCGAACACCAAGGGTGACCAGGAGAAGCTCTCCACGGCCATCCAGAAGCTCTCCGCTGAGGACCCGACCTTCCAGGTCTCCCTCAACGAAGACACCGGCCAGACCATCATCGCCGGCATGGGCGAGCTCCACCTGGACATCCTGGTGGACCGCATGCGCCGCGAATTCAAGGTCGAGGCAAACGTTGGCAAGCCGCAGGTTGCTTACCGCGAAACCATCAAGCGTGCTGTAGAGCGTCACGACTACACGCACAAGAAGCAGACCGGTGGTTCGGGCCAGTTCGCAAAGATCCAGATCGCGATCGAGCCGCTGGACACGTCCGAAGGCGAGCTGTACGAGTTCGAGAACAAGGTCACCGGTGGCCGCGTTCCGCGCGAATACATCCCGTCCGTCGACGCCGGTATCCAGGATGCGCTGAACGACGGCGTCCTGGCCGGTTACCCGGTTGTCGGCATCAAGGCCACGCTGATTGACGGCGCTTACCACGATGTTGACTCCTCGGAAATGGCGTTCAAGATCGCCGGCCGTATGGCTTTCAAGGAAGCCGCACGCAAGGCGAACCCTGTTCTGCTCGAACCGCTGATGGATGTCGAGGTCCGCACCCCTGAGGAATACATGGGTGAAGTTATCGGTGACCTCAACTCCCGCCGTGGCCAGATGCAGTCCATGGAAGATGCCCAGGGCGTCAAGGTCATCCGTGCGCACGTCCCGCTGTCCGGCATGTTCGGCTACATCGGTGACCTGCGCTCGAAGACCCAGGGCCGCGCTGTGTACTCCATGACGTTCAACAGCTACGCCGAGGTCCCGAAGGCAGTTGCCGACGAGATCATCCAGAAGACCCGCGGCGAATAGTCCCCAGGACTTTCGCAGCGACAAACTCGGGTGCGTTTCCGATTGACGGAAGCTCACCTGGTGCAGGTGGCCGGTTCCCGGTCCAGCTGCAGTCCGGTCAAGGCCGGTGTCCGGCCATCTGCACGAACAGGCTCTAGGGACTAGTATTAGTTCCTGAATCTGCAATTTCACCAATCCAAAGCCCCCCAAGTAGACTTACTGAGTTTCTGCCGCGACAAGCGCGGTCGAAGGGTAAGTCATTTGAAAACGTTCTAGGAGGAACCTGTGGCAAAGGCAAAGTTCGAGCGGACTAAGCCGCACGTTAACATCGGCACCATTGGTCACGTTGACCACGGTAAGACGACGTTGACGGCCGCCATTTCCAAGGTGCTGTACGACAAGTACCCGACTCTCAACGAGCAGCGCGACTTCGCGTCGATTGACTCTGCTCCCGAAGAGCGTCAGCGCGGCATTACCATCAACATCTCCCACGTTGAGTACCAGACCGAGAAGCGCCACTACGCACACGTAGACGCTCCGGGTCACGCTGACTACATCAAGAACATGATCACCGGTGCTGCACAGATGGACGGTGCAATCCTCGTGGTTGCCGCCACTGACGGCCCGATGGCTCAGACCCGCGAGCACGTTCTGCTCGCCCGCCAGGTTGGTGTTCCCTACCTGCTGGTCGCGCTGAACAAGTCCGACATGGTTGACGACGAAGAGCTCCTCGACCTCGTCGAAATGGAAGTTCGTGAGCTGCTTTCGGCTCCAGGGCTTCGATGGCGACGAAGCTCCGGTTGTTCGCGTTTCCGGCCTGAAGGCCCTCGAAGGCGACCCCGTCTGGGTCAAGTCCGTCGAGGACCTCATGGAAGCCGTCGACGAGTCCGTTCCGGACCCCGTACGTGACCGTGACAAGCCGTTCCTGATGCCGATCGAAGATGTCTTCACGATCACCGGCCGTGGCACCGTTGTAACGGGCCGCGCCGAGCGTGGAACCCTCGCCATCAACTCCGAGGTCGAGATCGTCGGCATCCGCCCGGTCCAGAAGACCACGGTTACCGGTATCGAGATGTTCCACAAGCAGCTCGACGAAGCATGGGCCGGCGAGAACTGTGGCCTCCTGCTCCGCGGTCTGAAGCGCGATGACGTAGAGCGTGGCCAGGTTGTCGTCAAGCCGGGTTCCATCACCCCGCACACCGACTTCGAGGCTAACGTCTACATCCTCTCCAAGGACGAAGGCGGACGTCACAACCCGTTCTACTCCAACTACCGCCCGCAGTTCTACTTCCGCACCACGGACGTAACCGGCGTTATCACCCTGCCGGAAGGCACGGAAATGGTTATGCCTGGCGACAACACTGAGATGACCGTTGCGCTCATCCAGCCGATCGCCATGGAAGAGGGCCTCGGCTTCGCTATCCGCGAAGGCGGCCGCACCGTTGGTTCAGGACGCGTTACCAAGATCATCAAGTAGTCACTTGCTGATCTAAGATTTACCTCTGATCAGAAAGACCGTCTGACGGCCTGGCGTGAAGAGTGAACAGCCCCGCTGCTGGTGCAGCGGGGCTGTTCTTTGCTAGGATTAATCCACTGACTGGATTTATTACACAGGGGTCACTTGCTCCGTCGAGAGGGTTCACCATGCGGGATGAATCGTATGAAGCAGGCTACCGCGCGGGCCACTTGCAGGGCTGGCTTGATGCCATGGCCAAGGTCAGTGCAGCGCAACAGGCTTCGCAGATACCCGATGCGCCGCACCAGGCAAAGCCGCACCACGACGTCCCGCACGAGGTGGCCCCCAAGGCTGCCATAACCGCTCCGGCAAGTCCGCTGCCGCCTGAACTCCCGATCCTGGTGCCACCGGCCGCCACTGCCTGGCCGGCGTCAAAGATCTCAACCGTCACTTTTGAGGTGCCGGCCTCTCCGGAACCGCCGCCAACGGAATGGCAACCGGTCGTGGTGGAGACCCCCGCCGAACGGCAAGCCCGGATTGAGAAGCGGGACCGCCAGAACATCAACGTCACCCTGTACGTTGCCAGCCTGCTCCTGGTGGCTGCCGCTGCGCTCTTCATCGGCACCAGCCTTCCGCCGGTGATGCGCTTTGCGGGAGTCTGTGGCGTCACGGCGCTCTTCTACGCAGCAGGTTTCGTCCTCCACTCCCGGGCGCCACGGCTGAGGCCCGCTGCCGTGGCCTTTGCGGGCACGGGCCTTGCGCTGGTCCCCGTCACAGGCCTTGCCCTGTATAACTTCGCCCTCCACAACGGACCCGCAGCGTGGCTGATCACATCATTGATCGGCACGGCAGCCTATGTCGCGGCTTCTGTCCGCCTCGAAAGCCGCGTGCTTGTCTATCTGTCACTGTCGTTTGTGGCCTCCACGGCGTGGTCCGGCGTATCCGTTCTCGGCGGCGCCCTTGTCTGGTATTTTGCCGCCCTGATCGGCGTAGCGGTGCTCCTCACCGCGCTTGCCTTGATCCGGCCCGGCTGGTTGCCGGCGGTCTATATCAGGCCGCTGATGACCCTGCACCCTTTTGTGGTGCCAGCGGTCGCGGTAGCGGTGAACGGTGTTCCGCTGTTGCTGGACAAGTCCGAATACGCACTCATCATGGGGATGTGTGGGCTGTACTTCGCCTTGGTTTCGGCTGTGCCCGGTGGCCGGCTGCCGCTTGTGAACTTCTATGCCGCGCGGCTGTCGCTGACTGTCGCGGCCGGCGTCGCAATCTGGGATCTGACGGGCCGCGGCAGTGACGGCTTCCTGGCGGCGGCCGCGCTCCTCGCAGTGCAGGCAGTGGTGGTGGCCTTCGCCGCAAAACGGCTGGATGTCCTGTATCCCAGCCGGGTCCGCCAACAGGCGGTCCCAAAGGTTGAGGGTCCTGCGGTGACGCCGCGGAGCCGCTGGATGATCGATGCCCTCGTTACGTTCGGCCTGCAGTTGGTGGCCACCTGGGCCTATTCCTTTCAGTTCCTGGGCCCGGAGGTCTTCCTTCCCCGGGGAGTTGCTGGCCAGGCTGGTGAGGTCCCCCTGTGGGTGGCCGTCCTGGTGGCCTTGGTCATAGCTTTCATATTGGCGGAAAGACTTCGTAGCACTGCTGAATGGGCTCCGGTAGCGGCGCTGGGCCTGGCACTGGCAGGCGGCTTTGTCATGGGGGCGTGGGCGGTGGCCGGGATGTTGGTGCTTTCATCGATATTCTGGCTTGCCCGTGCACTGCCTGCTGCCGGCCGGCGTCGCGGCGGCTTGGTGCTCGCTGCCCGCATCGGCATGACACTGGCTGTACCGTTTGCTGTCGTGGCAACGCAGGACGGTTCCGATGAACTTCTGATGGCAGCCTTTGGCCTGTTGGTAGCACTGGTGTGCCAGCAGGCCTTGTCGGCGGCATTCCAGCGGCTCTCCAACCGTGACCTGGCCAGCGAGCCGGTCCTGGCCGGGTTCGGGGCGGCCGGATTGCTGACACTGCTGGCGGTGGCGGCCCTCGATAACACTCCCGGAAACAGTTGGACCTGGACAGCCATCGCCGTTCAGCTTGTTCCCGCTCTGGCTATTGGCTGGATCCTGTTGCCCCGGCCAGCCATCGGGCAGGATTGGAAGGCCAGCGCGGGGGAGGCCATGCCGCTGGCTGCGTCGCTGGTCGCCGTCTATACGGCGTTTAACGGAGCAGGCCAGGCGGCCGGAAACCTTTCCCTGATGCTGGCGGCTGGGTACTTGCTGGGATCCGCGGTCCGGCTGCCCGCCCGACTGCACCGGTGGGTGTATTGGTGGCTGGGCCGCGCCGCGGTGACCGTCCTGGTGATGACTGCATTCCATCAGCTCCAGGACGCAGCAGGGCCAACAGTGTTCGCGAATGAGATCCTCCGCCCGGCCACGGTGCTGATAGTCGTCCTTGCCGTCCAGCTGATCTTTCCGCTGGCCGCGGTGGCCGGTGAGCAGGCTCCGGACGGGGCCGTCGTTGATGCCGGGGTAGTAGTCTTCCTTCAGCTTGCGGCGTCGGGCATTGTCCTGGGCCTTGGAACGGCGGGTTGGCAGGGTACGTTTGCCGCTGCCCTGACAGCCGTCTGCGCCGCGTCTGCGGGCTACGTGTTCCGCCTCTACGGTGCCGCTGCCTGGCTTCCAGCGGTGTCCTTGGCTATCCTGCTGGTCCTCAGCCGCAGCGATCTGCTGGCTGTTGAGTTGTTGCTCGGCATCTTCGCCGTGTACGCGGCCGTTATGGTGGTGGCCGCACCGGCCGCCGCCATCAAGGGCTGGTACTTCGTGGCGGCCAGGGTCCTCACGGCTGCGTTGGCTCTCGTCCTCAGCTACGACATCACAGCGTCCCCGACCGTAGTCTCGGTGACGTTCGCCGTGGTCCTGGCCGCCCAGCACTGCGTCCGTTGGGTGATGCGCTCACGACTTGCCGAGATTCCCTTTCAGCAGGCGGCCGTCTGGATAACCCTGGCTGGCCAGGCCGCGCTGCCCTTGACCTATGCATTGCAGGAAGGAGCCGCCCTCGGGAGGCTGCCGGACAACGACGGCGGCAGGTGGGTTGTGTTGCTGGAACTGGCCTTGCTGCTGGTTTCGGCCATCGCCGCCAGCCGGCTTTTCGCCGCGCGGGGAGCTCTCTACTTCGCTGTCTACGCTCTGCTGACCGGGGTGTTGGCATTGGGCCCATATGCCGGCTTCGGCAGCGGTGAAGGTCAAGGACCTGCAGCGTTCCTGGCAGCGCCTGTCCTTGACCACACAGGAACGGCCACGGTCCTCATGGGGGTGGCCGGGCTCGCATCTGTAGTTGGCGCGCTCCGGAAGACGCGCAACCAGAGCGTGCCCGGCGTCGACCATTGGCTGTGGATCGTCACCGCGGCGGCCTTCGCGCTGACCTCGTTCTCGATCTCTCCGCCCGCTGCCGACTGGGTGCCCGGTGCGGCCCTGCTGGTCCTTGCAGCCGTGGGCCTGACGGCTTCACATGTTGAAGCCCAACCCTGGACCTATCCGCCCGCAGTTGCATGTCTTCTGGCCGGTGCCACGGCGTTCGCCGCTGCAGTTTTCTCAGATGCGCAGGGCGAATGGGGCGACTACCTTCCGTGGCTGGCCGGGACCGGACTGGCTGCTGTGGGCCTGTACGCCGTCCGGCTGGTCCGCCGCACCGTCCTCGGGGAAGACCCCGTGCGGCGCTGGTCACTGGCCGGAGCAGGTTTCGCCGGGCTCCTGGCCGTCACTGTTGCCGGCATCCGGCCGGACGCGACCGCCTGGACTGCCGCCGTTGTCCTGGTGGCCGTCGCTGCGGTGGCCTGGTTTGAAGCTCCACGGTCCGCGCGGAGGATCGTCGCCGAAGTAGGTGCTGTTGCCGTGGTGGCTGCAGTGCAACGGGCAGCCATCTTTGAGCTGGACAGACAGGATGGGATGCGGTTCCCGTCAGGGATTCCGGACCGGTTCTGGGCCGCCCAGTGGTATGTCATTGCGGCCGCCGTCCTGGGCAGCCTCCGCTACTTTTCGGGGCAGCGAACACCCGGCCGCGTCCTGATAGGGGCAGCGGCTGGCCTCCTGACACTGAGTGGACTTGGCATCGTTTTCGGTGGGACAGGCGGCCAGCAGCTTTGGGTCCTTGTGATGCTGGCACTGTTGCTGGCGGGTGGGCTGCTGCTGGGGGACCGGCTGTTTGTCTGGTGGGGTGCCGCGGGAGTGGCCGGCTGTATTCTTTGGGCGATGCGGGGTTACACCTTTGCGCTGCTGGCGCTGATCGCCGTCGGCCTCATCGCCTTTGCCGTCTGGCGGCTGAACCGCGGCGCGAAGCCTGAGGATCCGGTTGCGGATCCGTACGCCGGGCCCCCTGCGTCTGAGCACGCTGCGGACCAGGATCCGGTTCGCAGGCACTGATACTGTTACTTGCGTGGAGAGGAGTTCATCATGGAATGGCTGATTTTCCTGCTCGTTGCAGCAGCCGTGGTCGCCGGAGTCTTCTGGGCCAAGAAGCATTTCCGCAACGAAATCGATCGCGCGAAACGCATTAACCGCGCTAAAAAGAACCAGTAAAGCTGAAGGCAGGCCAGCCGGCTTCCGGCTGCGGCTGTATGCCTGGCTGGGCGTCAGCCTGCCAGCCTCTTCCGCTCCCTGCTCAGGGCCTGGTACCAGTAAAAGGACTCCTTCGGGGTCCTTTCCTGAGTCTCGAAGTCCACATGGACCAGGCCAAACCGCTGGGAGTAGCCGGCAGCCCATTCGAAGTTGTCCATCAGCGTCCAGACGTAGTATCCGCGCAGATCGACGTCGTGGGCCACGCCGCCTGGCGCCGTTGCCTCGACCGCGTGGCGCAGGTGCTCTGCGATGTATTCGATCCGCTGGTGGTCCTTGATCGGACCGGTCACATGATCCGGTTCAGGAAAGCTTGCTCCGCTTTCGGTGATATACAGCGGTGGAAGGTTGTCCCCGTAGCGGTCCTTCAGCTCCCGCAGCATGATTCCCAGGTGATCCGGCGCCACTGGCCAGCCAAAGCCGGTTGTCCCATACTCGTCGAACGGCACCTGATGCGCCGGAATCCTGACCATGGCTTCGGCCGGAACCGCCAGGCTTTCACCGGCATCCCGCCCGGCAGCCACCTTCACGGGCTGGTAGTAGTTCAGGCCGTAGAAATCCACAGGCTGGTGGATGGTGCGCAGATCGGCGTCGGAAATCTTGCCGAAGGAACGCAGCCAGGGCCTGGCAAGGTGCAGGGACGCCGGATAGCGGCCCACCAGGATCGGATCGGCGTAGATCCGGTTAAGCATCAGGTCGAACACCTTGGCAACCACCCTGTCCGCGATCTTCCCGGTTGCCGGCCGGACAGGGGAGTGCAGGTTGGTCACGCCGATTCCGCCACGGACGCCCTCCGCGCGCAGAGCCTGAACGGAAAGGCCGTGGGCAAGCAGTTGGTGATGAACTGCGGGGAACGCCTCGAACAACAGTCCCTGCCCGGGGGCATGCACCCCCAGGGCATAGCCGTTGAGCACGACGGAGGCCGGTTCGTTGAGGGTCACCCACTGGTCCACGCGGTCACCAAAGCGCCGGCCGGCGGCGGCCGAGTACTCGGCGAAGCGCTCGGAGGTGACCCTGTTCATCCACCCGCCGCTGTGTTCCAGCGGCAGGGGTGTGTCCCAGTGGTACAGCGTGGCCATGGGGGAGATGCCCGCTTCGAGCAGCTGGTCTATCAGCCGGTCATAAAAGTCCAGTCCTTCTTTATTGAAGGCACCGCGGCCGTCGGGCTGGATCCTCGGCCACGAGATCGAGAAGCGGTAAGAGTCGATTCCCAGCTCCCGCATCAGGGCTACGTCTTCGGGAGACCGGTTGTAATGGTCGCAGGCCATGGCAGGGGAGTGCCCGTCCATGATGCTGCCGGGCTTCTCGACGAACGCGTCCCAGCCGGACGGTCCGCGGCCTCCTTCGGCCAGGGCCCCCTCGATCTGGAAGGCGGCGGCCGCCACTCCCAGGGTGAACGAGGGCGGCAGGAGCTCTGCGAGTTCGCGCACGGAAGCAGCATTTTCCACCGTCATGCCCCCATCATCCATTCACCGGTGGCCGAAGGCAATGATCCTCAGGCACCCAACGGCGGGCAGATTCGCTTCTGCCGATAATATCCGGCATACTAGATGAGTTGTTCAAGCGCTTCTTCGTGTCCCGATCCGGATAATGCCGGGTGTCAGGGTCCAAGTGGAAGACCAAACATAACCCACTCCCCATGGAACTGCGGATTTGTATGCGTGAAAATCGCGACACGCCCGACCGCGGGGGTCGGTTGCGCCGGCAAGGTGAGGAACCCGGATTTATCCGGATTCAGTTTGTGCGGCGGGTGGTAGTTCAGACTTCAAATGCTTCGGCAGCCACACAACGAGTAAGTGAACAGGGCAGCCCCAACCAGGGGAAGCACAGACTGAAAGAGAGTCAGGCGACATGGCGGGACAAAAAATCCGCATCCGGCTGAAGTCATACGACCACGAGGTCATTGACGTTTCAGCTCGGAAGATCGTTGAGACGGTCACGCGCGCAGGCGCAACGGTAGTTGGCCCCGTGCCGCTGCCCACGGAGAAGAACGTTTACTGCGTAATCCGCTCTCCGCACAAGTACAAGGACAGCCGCGAGCACTTTGAAATGCGCACGCACAAGCGTCTTATCGACATCATCGATCCCACGCCCAAGGCTGTTGATTCGCTCATGCGTCTCGACCTGCCGGCCGACGTGAACATCGAAATCAAGCTGTAGGGAGGTGCTGAGAGACTATGACCGCAACCCGTAACGTAAAGGGCCTGCTGGGCACGAAGCTCGGCATGACCCAGGTCTGGGACGAGAACAACAAGCTCATCCCCGTCACTGTGGTCCAGGCAGATTCGAACGTCATCACCCAGCTGCGCAACGCAGACACTGATGGCTACGTCGCCGTTCAGATCGGCTACGGCCAGATCGATCCCCGCAAGGTCACCAAGCCGCTGGCTGGTCACTTTGAAAAGGCAGGCGTCACGCCTCGCCGCCACGTCGTCGAACTGCGCACTGCAGACGCTGACTCGTACGAGCTGGGCCAGGAACTTTCTGTTGAGCTCTTCGAAGCCGGCCAGAAGATCGACGTCATCGGCACCACCAAGGGTAAGGGCTTCGCCGGTGTTATGAAGCGTCACGGCTTCCACGGCGTTGGAGCTTCCCACGGTGCCCACAAGAACCACCGTAAGCCCGGTTCAATCGGTGGCGCATCCACCCCGAGCCGCGTCTTCAAGGGCATGAAAATGGCCGGCCGCATGGGCGCCGTCCGTCACACCACGCTGAACCTCACCGTTCACGCGGTTGACGTCGAGAAGTCGCTGCTCCTGATCAAGGGCGCCGTCCCCGGCGCCCGCGGCCAGGTCGTACTCGTACGCACCGCCGTGAAGGGAGCCTAGTTAAATGACTAGCACTGTCAAGGTTGACCTGCCTGCAGAGATCTTCGACGTTCAGACCAACGTGCCGCTGCTGCACCAGGTCGTCGTTGCACAGCTCGCTGCTGCTCGCCAGGGTACCCACAAGACCAAGACCCGCGCCGAGGTTTCCGGTGCAGGTCGCAAGCCGTTCAAGCAGAAGGGCACCGGCCGCGCCCGTCAGGGTTCAATCCGTGCTCCTCACATGACCGGTGGTGGCGTTGTCCACGGTCCCACACCGCGTGACTACAGCCAGCGCACCCCCAAGAAGATGATTGCTGCTGCACTGCGCGGCGCACTCTCCGACCGGGCACGCAACGGACGCATCCACGTTGTTGCTGAACTGGTGGAGGGCACCAAGCCGTCCGTCAAGAACGCACTTGCAACCTTGCGCGGAGTTTCCGAGCGCAAGAACCTGCTGGTTGTCATCGAGCGCGCCAACGACGTTGCAGCACTTTCCGTGCGCAACCTCGCAGGTGTTCACGTTCTGTACGCAGACCAGCTGAACACCTACGACGTACTCGTCTCTGACGACGTTGTCTTCACCAAGGCTGCCTACGAAGCATTCGTTGCTGACAAGGCAGTAGCAAAGAACGAGGAGGATGCCAAGTGAGTGCAGCCACCATCAAAGACCCGCGCGACGTCGTGCTTGCACCCGTCGTTTCGGAAAAAGCTACGGCCTGATCGATGAGGGCAAGTACACCTTCCTGGTGGACCCCCGCTCGAACAAGACCGAGATCAAGCTGGCCGTGGAGAAGATTTTCTCCGTCAAGGTCGAATCGATCAACACCATCAACCGTGCCGGTAAGCGCAAGCGCACCAAATTCGGATGGGGTACCCGCAAGAACACCAAGCGTGCAATTGTGAGCCTCAAAGAAGGCACCATCGACATCTTCGGCGGTCCGCTCTCGTAGCGGAGACCACTTTAACGAGGAAATAAATTATGGGAATCCGTAAATACAAGCCGACTACCCCGGGCCGTCGTGGCTCGAGCGTAGCGGACTTCACCGAAATCACGCGGTCAACGCCGGAAAAGTCGTTGGTACGTCCCCTCCCCAAAAAGGGTGGCCGTAACAACTCCGGTAAGATCACGACCCGTCACAAGGGTGGTGGCCACAAGCGCCAGTACCGTCTGATCGACTTCCGTCGCCACGACAAAGACGGCGTCAACGCCCGCGTTGCCGAAATTGAGTACGATCCGAACCGTACGGCTCGCATCGCCCTCCTGCACTACGTTGATGGCACCAAGCGTTACATCATCGCCCCGAACAAGCTGTCCCAGGGTGACATGGTGGAAGCAGGTGCCAACGCTGACATCAAGCCTGGCAACAACCTGCCCCTCCGCAACATCCCGGTAGGTACCGTAATCCACGCAGTTGAACTGCGTCCGGGTGGCGGCGCCAAGATGGGCCGCTCCGCCGGCGCATCGATCCAGCTCGTTGCCAAGGAAGGCCGCTTCGCCCAGCTGCGACTGCCTTCCGGCGAAATCCGCAACGTTGACGTGCGCTGCCGCGCAACCGTCGGCGAGGTCGGCAACGCCGAGCAGTCGAACATCAACTGGGGCAAGGCCGGCCGCATGCGCTGGAAGGGCGTCCGCCCGACCGTCCGTGGTGTCGCCATGAACCCGGTTGACCACCCGCATGGTGGTGGCGAGGGTAAGACGTCCGGTGGACGTAACCCCGTCAACCCGAACGGTAAGCGTGAAGGCCGCACCCGCCGCCCCAACAAAGAGAGCGACAAGCTTATTGTTCGTCGCCGTCGTACTGGCAAGAACAAGCGATAGGAGCCTGGACACATGCCACGCAGCCTGAAAAAAGGTCCCTTCGTTGACCAGCACCTCTTTGTGAAGGTGGACAGGGAAAACGAAAAGGGCACCAAGAACGTCATCAAGACCTGGTCCCGCCGTTCGATGATCATCCCCGACATGCTCGGGCACACGATCGCCGTACACGACGGACGCAAGCACATTCCGGTGTTTGTCACCGAGTCGATGGTCGGGCACAAGCTCGGCGAATTCGCTCCCACGCGGACATTCCGCGGCCATGTCAAGGACGACCGTAAGGGCAAGCGCCGCTAGGCGCCTGCACTTACGTCAAAGACGAGAGAAGGAAAGCAATGGAAGCCAAGGCAATTGCGCGTCACATCCGCGTAACGCCTATGAAGGCCCGGCGCGTCGTCAACCTTGTTCGTGGTAAGCAAGCGAACGAGGCTCTGGCAATTCTGAAGTTTGCCCCCCAGGCAGCTTCTGAGCCGGTATTCAAGGTAGTTCAGTCGGCAATCTCCAACGCCCGGGTCCTCGCGGACCGCGACGGCGTTGCGTTTGACGAAGGTGACCTCATCATCAGCGAAGCGTTTGTTGATGAAGGCCCGACCATGAAGCGGTTCCAGCCGCGTGCCCAGGGTCGTGCATTTCAGATCAAGAAGCGCACCAGCCACATCACCGTGGTAGTCGCTACCCCGGAGAAAGAGGAGGCTCGCTAAGTGGGACAGAAAGTAAACCCGCACGGGTTCCGACTCGGCATCACCACCGATCACGTATCGCACTGGTTCGCTGACAGCACCAAGGCCGGACAGCGGTACAAGGACTTCGTCCGCGAAGACATCCGTATCCGCCAGCTCATGTCAGTTGGCATGGAGCGCGCCGGTATCGCCAAGGTTGAGATCGAGCGCACCCGTGACCGTGTCCGCGTGGATATCCACACGGCACGTCCGGGCATCGTCATCGGCCGCCGTGGCGCAGAAGCAGACCGCATCCGCGGCGAGCTCGAAAAGCTCACCGGCAAGCAGGTCCAGCTGAACATCCTCGAGGTCAAGAACCCCGAGATGGAAGCCCAGCTTGTTGCCCAGGGCGTTGCTGAGCAGCTGACTTCCCGCGTGGCTTTCCGCCGTGCGATGAAGAAGGCCATGCAGTCCGCACAGCGTGCAGGTGCCAAGGGCATCCGTATCGCCTGCTCCGGTCGACTGGGCGGCGCTGAAATGTCCCGCTCGGAGTTCTACCGCGAAGGCCGTGTGCCCCTGCACACCCTCCGTGCGAACATCGACTACGGCTTCTACGAGGCCAAGACCACCTTCGGCCGCATCGGCGTGAAGGTCTGGATCTACAAGGGTGACGTCACCGCCAAGGAACTGGCTCAGCAGGCAGCTGCTGCTCCGTCCCGTGGCCGCGGCGCCAGCGACCGTCCGGGCCGCCCGGGTGGCGCTGACCGTGGTGACCGCCGCCGTCGTACCGACCGTCCGGCAGCAGAGGCAGCTCCCGCTGCTGAAGCCCGCTGCCGGCAGTTGAGGCTGCACCTGCTGCAGTAGAAGGAGGACAGGCTTAAATGCTTATCCCACGTCGAGTCAAGCACCGTAAGCAGCACCACCCGGGTCGTTCCGGCGCTGCTACGGGCGGCACCAAGGTCTCCTTCGGTGAGTACGGCATCCAGGCCCTGAGCCCGGCATACGTCACCAACCGTCAGATCGAATCTGCCCGTATCGCGATGACCCGCCACATCAAGCGTGGCGGCAAGGTCTGGATCAACATCTACCCGGACCGTCCCCTCACGAAGAAGCCTGCCGAAACCCGCATGGGTTCCGGTAAGGGTTCGCCGGAATGGTGGGTCGCTAACGTCAAGCCGGGCCGGGTTCTCTTCGAGATCTCCGGCGTCGAAGAATCGGTAGCTCGCGAGGCCCTGCGCCTGGCAATCCACAAGCTCCCGTTGAAGGCACGCATTTTGCGTCGCGAAGGTGGTGAATAGAAATGGCAGTAGGATCCAAGGAACTTGCATCCGCACAGCTGGACGCGTTCGACAACGAGCGCCTCGTTGAAGAACTCCGTAAGGCTAAGGAAGAGCTGTTCAACCTGCGTTTCCAGTCCGCCACCGGTCAGCTGGAGAACCACGGTCGTCTGCGCGCGGTAAAGAAGGACATCGCCCGCATCTACACCGTTCTCCGTGAGCGCGAGCTGGGCATTCGTGCCGAGGTTGCCGCACCGGTTGTGGAAGCCAAGGAAGAGAAGAAGTCCAAGAAGGCAGCAACCAAGAAGGCCGAGAAGGCTGAAACGGTTGAGACCGAGGAGGATGCCAAGTGAGTGAAAAGGACGAGAACGTGACGGAAACTGCTACCGCAGCCACGGCTGAGCAGCGCGGTTACCGCAAGACGCGTCGCGGCTACGTGGTCTCTGACAAGATGGAAAAGACCATCGTTGTCCAGGTTGAAGACCGCGTGAAGCACGCCCTGTACGGCAAGGTCATCCGCCGTACCTCCAAGGTCAAGGCACACGACGAAGAGAACACCGCCGGCATCGGCGACCTCGTAGTCATCGCCGAGACCCGCCCGCTGTCCGCCACGAAGAACTGGCGGCTCGTGGAGATCCTCGAGAAGGCCAAGTAGCACCGCAGCTGCTGCTTCGTTGCTTCGCGGAAACCCCCGTTCCCTTTGGGAGCGGGGGTTTCCGCGTTGTGCAGAGCGTCGCCCGTAACCTGCAGAACGTGACCGAGCGTCGCCTGAAACCTGCGGGAGTGGGAGAGCGTCCGACGGCGCGGCCGGGTGCCGGGAGCGCCGCCGGTGCGGCCATGGTCCGACTGCGTGCCGCCGTCGTGCGCTGTGCACCGGCCGGCAGCGTGTGATATGGGGACTGGCCCGAAATGTGCTAAGATTTTGAGTTTGTATGGCGCCTTCTGTGCGCCGTCATCAAACCTCGTAAACAATCGTGCCACGGCATAGTGCCCCCTTGCGCTTGGACTCGTCCAACCGCATGGGAAGCAAATGTTTTTGGCACGGGCGTTTAGGCCTGGTCTGGCAAAATCCAGGCAGGTCAAGAGACACCCCGATCAACCGTTCCGCAAGGCTCATTCCGTAGGAAGATTTTCGGTCTGAGAACCGGCGCGACGCAAGGAGTAAATAGTGATTCAGCAGGAGTCGCGACTCAAGGTCGCCGACAACACGGGTGCTAAGGAAATCCTTACCATTCGCGTTCTCGGTGGATCTGGCCGTCGCTACGCAGGCATTGGCGACGTCATCGTCGCTACCGTCAAGGACGCAATTCCGGGCGGCAACGTAAAGAAGGGCGATGTTGTCAAGGCAGTCATCGTCCGTACCAAGAAGGAACGCCGCCGTGCGGATGGTTCCTACATCAAGTTTGACGAGAACGCAGCTGTGATCCTGAAGGCTGACGGTGACCCCCGCGGTACCCGTATCTTCGGACCGGTTGGTCGTGAACTCCGTGACAAGAAGTTCATGAAGATCGTTTCTCTGGCTCCGGAGGTGCTCTAGTCCATGGCTAAGATCAAAAAGGGTGACCTCGTTCAGGTCATCACTGGCGCCAAGGCTGAGCGCGGCGGCGACAAGGGCAAGCAGGGCAAGGTTCTGCGCGTATTCCCGGAGACCAACCGCGTGTTGGTTGAAGGCATTAACCGCGTAACCAAGCACACCAAGGTCGGTCAGTCGCAGCGCGGCACCAAGACCGGTGGCATCGAGGTTGTCGAAGCTTCGATCCACATCTCCAACGTGGCTCTGGTTGACCCGTCCACCAAGAAGCCCACCCGCGTCGGTTTCCGCACCGAGACCGTGGAGCGCAATGGCGTGAAGCGCGAAGTGCGCGTCCGCGTGGCCAAGAGCTCCGGGAAGGACATCTAATGACTGAGACTCTCGAGACTCCGGCAACGAAGATCGTTCCTCGTCTGAAGACCAAGTACGCCGATTCCATCAAGAGCACGCTCATTGAGGAATTCAAGTACGACAACGTCAACCAGGTTCCCCGCCTGGTGAAGGTCGTTGTGAACATGGGTGTTGGAGATGCCGCCAAGGACTCCAAGCTGATCGACGGCGCTGTCCGCGACCTCACCCTGATCACCGGCCAGAAGCCGCAGGTAACCAAGGCCCGCAAGTCGATCGCACAGTTCAAGCTGCGCGAAGGCATGCCCATCGGTGCACACGCTACCCTGCGTGGCGACCGCATGTGGGAATTCCTGGACCGCCTCGTCACGCTGGCTCTGCCCCGTATCCGCGACTTCCGCGGCCTCAGTGGCAAGCAGTTCGACGGCAACGGCAACTACACCTTCGGTCTGACCGAGCAGGTTATGTTCCACGAAATCGACCAGGATTCCATCGACCGCGTCCGCGGCATGGACATCACGGTTGTCACCACTGCCAAGACCGATGACGAAGGCCGCGCGCTGCTCAAGGCGCTTGGTTTCCCGTTCAAGGCCGAAGACTAATCTAACTACGTAAAAGGTCCGTCGCTTCACCGGTTCGCTCAGGCAAGCCGGGCGGCGGAAACCGTTATGAGGAAGGGCAAGAGCCCAACATGACAATGACAGATCCTGTCGCAGACATGCTTACGCGTCTGCGCAATGCAAACTCGGCATACCACGATTCCGTGACCATGCCGTACAGCAAGCTCAAGGCACGCGTTGCCGACATCCTGAAGGCCGAAGGTTACATCGCCTCCTGGAAAGAAGAAGACGCTGAGGTCGGCAAGAAGCTGACCCTCGAGCTCAAGTTCGGTCCGAACCGCGAGCGTTCAATCGCTGGTGTTCGTCGTATTTCCAAGCCGGGACTGCGCGTTTACGCGAAGTCCACCAACCTGCCGCACGTGCTCGGTGGCCTGGGTGTCGCAATCCTGTCCACCTCTTCCGGCCTCCTGACTGACAAGCAGGCCGGCAAGAAGGGCGTGGGCGGCGAAGTCCTCGCTTACGTCTGGTAACGGGAAAGGAAGAGAATAATGTCACGTATTGGACGTCTCCCCATCACCGTTCCTGCCGGCGTTGAGGTCAAGGTTGACGGCTCTGTCGTCAGCGTCAAGGGTGCCAAAGGCGAGCTGAACCACACTGTGGCCAGCCCGATCGAGGTTTCCCTGGAAGCAGAGACCCTGACTGTCGCCCGCCCGAACGACGAGCGCGCCTCCCGTTCACTCCACGGCCTGACCCGCACCCTGATCTCCAACATGATCGAGGGCGTTACCAAGGGCTACGAGAAGAAGCTTGAAATCGTTGGTACTGGTTACCGCGTTCAGGCCAAGGGATCTGACCTTGAGTTCGCTCTCGGCTACAGCCACCCGGTAAATGTCTCCGCACCGGAGGGCATCACCTTTGCAGTTGAGACCCCGACCAAGCTCTCTGTTTCAGGTATCAACAAGCAGCAGGTCGGCGAGGTTGCTGCCAACATTCGCAAGCTGCGGAAGCCGGACCCCTATAAGGGCAAGGGCATCCGTTACGCCGGCGAAGTCATCCGCCGCAAGGTCGGAAAGGCTGGTAAGTAACCATGGCCATCTCAATTAACAAGAAGCGTACGAACAAGAGCAAGTCTGCTTCACGCAGCCGCCGCCAGCTTCGTATCCGCAAGCGCATCTCCGGTACGGCTGTACGTCCTCGTCTGGTCGTCAACCGTTCCGCACGCCACGTATTCGTCCAGGTTGTCGATGACACCAAGGGCCTGACCGTAGCGAGCGCGTCCACTCTGGAAGCCGACCTCCGTGCATTCGACGGTGACAAGACTGCCAAGGCCAAGCGCGTTGGCGAGCTCGTTGCCGAGCGTGCGAAGGCTGCCGGTATCGAAGCTGTTGTCTTCGACCGCGGTGGTAACAAGTACCACGGCCGGATCGCCGCCGTCGCTGACGGTGCACGTGAAGGTGGGCTGTCACTGTGACGGAAGCAAACAAGGAAAAGGACACTGTGTCTGCAGATCAGAAGGCTACTGAAGCCGTAGCTGCTCCGGCCACTGAGACCACTGCGCCCGCAGCCGCTGCCGATGACCGCCGTGGTGGCGCTCGTCGTGGCGAGCGTGGCGACCGTGGCCAGGGCCGCGGCGACCGTGGTGGCCGTGGCGGCCGCGATGGCGGCCGTGAAGCTGAGAAGAGCCAGTTCGTAGAGCGCGTTGTCACCATCAACCGCGTTTCCAAGGTGGTCAAGGGTGGTCGTCGCTTCAGCTTCACCGCACTGGTCGTCGTTGGTGACGGTAACGGCATGGTCGGCGTTGGCTACGGCAAGGCTAAGGAAGTTCCTGCCGCTATCGCGAAGGGCGTTGAAGAGGCCAAGAAGTCCTTCTTCCGCGTTCCCCGCATTGGCAGCACCATCCCGCACCGCGTTCAGGGTGAAGCCGCCGCAGGCGTCGTCATGCTGCGTCCGGCTTCCGCCGGTACCGGTGTTATCGCCGGTGGTCCGGTCCGTGCAGTACTGGAGTGCGTGGGCATCCACGACATCCTCTCCAAGTCGCTCGGTTCCTCCAACGCCATCAACATCGTTCACGCGACCGTTGATGCCCTGAAGCGCCTCGAAGAGCCGGCAGCAGTGGCAGCACGCCGCGGCCTGCCCCTCGACGAGGTTGCTCCGCCGGCAATGGTGAAGGCTCTCCTGAACCAGAAGGCGGGTGTGTAGTTATGGCTAAGAACCTGGTTCCCTCCGACGCTCAGTTGGAGATCACTCAGATCAAGTCCGCCATTGGCGGCAAGCAGAACCAGCGCGACACCCTTCGGTCCCTCGGCCTGAAGCGGATCGGACACACCGTTGTCCGCACCGCCGACGCCGTGACCGTTGGAATGCTCAACACGGTTCCGCACCTGGTAAAGGTAGAGGAGGCGAAGTAAATGGCAGAGAAGAACACTGCTGAGAAGGCACAGGGCGCGGCTGCTGAGAAGCAGAACGCTCTGAAGGTCCACCACCTGCGTCCCGCCCCGGGTGCCAAGACCGCCAAGACCCGCGTTGGTCGTGGTGAAGGTTCCAAGGGTAAGACCGCCGGTCGCGGTACCAAGGGTACGAAGGCCCGCTACCAGATCAAGGCTGGCTTTGCCGGCGGCCAGCTGCCGCTGCACATGCGCCTGCCGAAGCTGCGCGGCTTCAAGAACCCGTTCCGGGTTGAGTTCCAGGTTGTCAACCTGGACAAGCTCAACGAGCTGTTCCCGGAAGGTGGCGCAGTCACCGTGGAGAACCTGGTTGAAAAGGGTGCCGTTCGCAAGAACCAGCCCGTGAAGGTGCTTGGCACCGGCGACATCACCGTCAAGGTTGACGTCACCGCCCACGCATTCTCCGCCAGTGCCGCAGAGAAGATCGCAGCAGCAGGCGGAAGCACCACCGCTCTCTAAGGAGCCGGTGGGCGAACGCCCGTTGTGAACTCCCGGTGTGCGGGGCCCTCGCGGCCCTGCACGCCGGGAGTTTTTCATTTCCGCGGGATCCGCGCCTGCGGATTGTTCGCATGGCGCATACACCCGTTAGACTCGGTTGTTGGGATTTATTGACCCCCATCACACCACTCTTATTTACAACACAGGAGGACGCTTGCTTAGCGCATTTGGCCGGGCCTTTCGCACGC
The DNA here is from genome assembly GCA_963807805.1 of uncultured Actinomycetota bacterium. GTDB lineage: Bacteria > Actinomycetota > Actinomycetes > Actinomycetales > Micrococcaceae > Arthrobacter. Next base: position 77,990 of record CAWECX010000010.1, read on the forward strand.
CTGATCTGCGACGCAAGTTGTTGTTCACGCTGGGAATCATCACCATCTTCCGCTTGGGTGCCTTCATTCCCTCGCCTGGTGTGAACTACCAGAATGTCCAGCAATGCTTGCAGAACGGTCAGACCGCAGGCGGGCTCTACCAGCTCGTCAACCTGTTCAGCGGCGGTGCATTGCTTCAGGTGTCCATCTTCGCCCTGGGCATCATGCCGTACATCACGGCCAGCATCATCGTGCAGCTGCTCCGGGTGGTCATTCCCCGGTTCCAGCAGCTGTACGAGGAGGGCGCCTCCGGGCAGTCCAAGCTCACGCAGTACACCCGGTACCTCACCATTGCCCTGGGCCTGCTGAACGCCACCACCCTGGTGTCGTTGGCCCGTTCCGGACAGCTGCTCCCGGGCTGTGCGCTGCCGACATCATCCCCGACACCAGCATGATCACTACCATCCTGATCATCATCACGCTGACGGCCGGTACCGGCCTGATCATGTGGATGGGCGAGCTCGTCACCGAAAAGGGTGTGGGCAACGGTATGTCGCTGCTGATCTTCACCTCCATCGCAGCCGGCTTCCCCACATCCCTCGGCGCCATCTGGACCTCACAGGGCCCGGGCACGTTCTTTATGGTCCTGGCCATCGGCCTGGTCACGGTGGCCCTGGTGGTCTTCGTGGAGCAGTCCCAGCGCCGCGTGCCGGTGCAGTATGCAAAGCGGATGATCGGCCGCCGCACTGTCGGCGGGACCAGCACCTACATCCCCATCAAGGTGAACATGGCCGGCGTGATCCCCGTGATCTTCGCTTCCTCCATGCTTGTACCTGCCGGGCCTGATCTCCCAGTTCAACCAGCCCAAAGCAGGGCGAACAGCTTGCAGCCGTGGGTTGAGTGGATCAACAACAACCTGACCCGCGGTGACCACCCGATCTACATGGCGCTGTACTTCGCCATGATCGTGTTCTTTACCTACTTCTATGTCGCGATCACCTTCAACCCTGAAGAGGTCTCGGACAACATGAAGAAGTACGGCGGTTTCATCCCGGGTATCCGCGCCGGCAAGCCGACCGCGGACTACCTGCAGTACGTGCTTTCCCGGATCACCCTGCCCGGCGCCCTTTACCTGGGCTTCGTGGCACTGATTCCGCTGGTGGCACTGGTACTGATCAACGCGAACCAGAACTTCCCGTTCGGTGGCACCTCGATCCTGATCATGGTGGGCGTTGGCCTCGAAACCGTCAAGCAGATAGATGCGCAGCTACAGCAACGTCACTACGAAGGGCTTTTGCGATGACGAGAATGTTGATTATTGGACCCCCCGGTTCCGGAAAAGGAACGCAGGCGGAACGCATTTCCGAGCGCCTCGGCGTTGTTGCGATTTCCACCGGCGATATCTTCCGGGCGAACGTCAAGGGTGAGACCCCCCTGGGCGTCGAGGCCAAGAAGTACATGGACGCCGGGGACTTCGTTCCGGACAGCGTCACCAACAAGATGGTCCGTGACCGCCTCAGCGAGGCCGACGTCGAAAGCGGCTTCCTGCTGGACGGCTACCCGCGCACCACGGCGCAGGTGGACTACCTCGACGAGATCCTCGCCAACGGCGAGGAAAAGCTCGACGTCGTCCTGCAGCTGACTGCCGACGACGAAGAACTGGTACACCGCCTGCTCGGCCGTGCGAAGGAAACCGGACGGAGCGACGACAACGAAGCCGTCATCCGCCACCGGCTGGACCTCTACCACGAGCAGACAGAAGCCGTCGTGGCCAAGTATGCCGAACGTGGCATCCTGACCCAGGTGGACGGCATCGGCGGCATCGACGAGGTCACCGACCGCGTCATGCAGGCCATCAAGACGGCCCAGGCCGCCTAAGCAGGCAGCAGTTATTCGAGGCTCCTCCCGGATTCCGGGAGGAGCCTCAGCCATTGAGAGGACACACCATGGCATTTGGCCAGCCCCGTATCGAATACAAGACCAACGCCCAGATGCGCACCATGCACGAGGCAGGCCTCGTCCTGAGCCGTGCCCTGGACGCAGCCGTGGCGGCAGCGGTCCCCGGGGTCACCACAAAGCACCTGGACGACGTCTTCGCCGCGGTCCTGAACGAAGCCGGTGCCAAGTCAAACTTCCTGGGCTACCACGGCTTCCCGGCCACCATCTGCACCTCCGTGAACGAGGAAGTGGTGCACGGGATCCCCGGCAGCCGCGTGCTGAACGACGGCGACATCATCTCCATCGACGGCGGCGCGATTGTGGACGGCTGGCACTCGGACTCCGCCCGCACCGTCATCGTGGGAACAGCGGACCCCGAGGACCAGCGGCTCTCCGACGTCACCCAGGCTGCCATGTGGCACGGAATCGCCGCCCTCGCCAGCGGCACCCACGTGGGAGACATCGGCGCCGCCATCGACGACTACGTTTCGTCCGTCCCCGGAAAGCCGCTGGGCATCCTTGAGGACTACGTCGGCCACGGCATCGGTTCCGAGATGCACATGGCGCCTGACGTCCTGAACTACCGCACCAGCCACCGCGGCCCGAAGATCAAGCCGGGCCTGTGCCTGGCCATCGAACCCATGCTGGTCCGCGGCGGCATCGACACCGCCGTCCTCGAAGACGACTGGACCGTGGTGACCACCGACGGCAAGCGCTCCTGCCAGTGGGAGCACTCGGTGGCCGTCCACGACAAGGGAATCTGGGTGCTCTCAGCTCCCGACGGCGGTGCGGAGCACCTGGTGCCGCTCGGCGTCACCCCCGTGCCCATCCCGTAAGTCACCTGGGCGCGCACTGTCCCTGAGACACAGAAAATCCCTGGCGACACCCGATATGGGTCTCGCCAGGGATTTTCTGCGTCGAAAACCGAAACGCCGCGCGTCAGGCTTTGAGCTTCGGCTTGACGTCCTTGGTGTAGATGCCCTCGAGGGTCTTCTTCAGCTCGGTCATGGTGGCCTTGACGTCGCCCTGCTGGGTGAGGATCTTCGCCGCGGCCTTGGCCATCTCCTGGTCAGCCCCGGGCAGGAACACCCGGGCCCGGTCCTGGACCTTGGTCACGGCCAGCTGGTCCATGGCGGTCTTGATCTGCGGTGTCTGGGCCAGCACCGTGGCCATGTCCGCCGACGTGCGGGTGGGCATGTACCCGGTGGCAGCGGAGAACGCCGCCGTGTTTTCCGGTTCGGTCATGAACTTCAGGAACGTCCCGGCGGCGAGCTGCTCCTCCTTGGTGATGCCGCTGGGGATGCCAAGCCCGGCACCGCCGGTGGGGCACACCCCGCTGCTCACCTTCGGCCCGCCCGGCAGGAAACCGACGCCGACGTTGAACGTGGCGGATTTCAGGACGCCCAGGAGTGAGCCGGTGGACGAAATCGTGGAGGAGGTCAGGCCGGCAGAGAAATCGTCAGCGGCTTCCTTGGACGAGACACCGGCCCAGTTGTGCTTGTAGATCGAATCCTGGGCCCACTGCAGGGCTTCCACCGCTTCGGGTGAATCACAGGTGATGTCCCAATCCTTGGACCATGCACCGCCCCAGCCCCACAGGTTGTTCTGCAGCGTCCAGCCCGCGTAACCGGCCAGGGCGGGATAGATGTAGGCGTACTGTGCGCCGGAGGCGGCCTTGAGCTTGGGGGCCCATTCGCCGAACTCCTGCCAGGTGGCCGGTGCCCGGTCCGGCAGGCCGGCGGCGGCAAAATGGTCCTTGTTGTAATAGAACAGCGGTGTGGACCGTCCGTAGGGGAGCGCCCATTGCCGGTCATCGTACTTGTAGTCATCCACGAGGGACTGGCGGAAATCGTCCACCTTGATGTCCAGTTCCTTGATGAGTCCGTCTACGGGGATGATGCTGCCGTTGGTGAAGTAGCGGAACCACCAGACATCGGACAGCACCACCACTCCGGGCAGCCCCGACTTGGCGGCCTGGGAGGTCTGGAACTTCTGGGCGATTTCCTCGTAGTTTGCTCCGGCGGTGACCAGGTTGACCTTGATGTCGGGGTACTTGGCATGGAACTTTTCGATGATGGCCTTCTCGACGTCCTGGGACTTGCCCGGGTGGTTCGTCCAGAAGTCGATTTTGGCGGCCGGCTTGACGCCGCTGAAGTCGATCTCGGCTGCCTCCGTTGAGGTGGTGGTGCCGCCGGTATCGGGCCCTCCGCAGGCGGAAAGTGCTGCGGCCCCGGCCGATACGCCGGCCAGCCCCAGGAAATGCCTCCGGTCCAGATTCGTTGCCATGGTGGTTCCTTTCGGTTGTTGCCTAGGAAGGTCCTGCTTTGTGGGTAAGAGCTGTGTGTGAGTAGGGTCAGAGCACGACGGCGGGCCGGGGTCAGCCGGTGACGCTGCCCTGGGTGAGGCCCGCAACGATGTAGCGCTGGAGGGCTGCGAAAACCACCAGGATGGGCACGATCACCAGCACGGCGCCGGCCATGAGGATGCCCCAGCCGGAGGCGTTGCTTTCGGAGTTCTGCAGCAGCGTCAGGCCAACCGGCAACGTCATGGTTTCCGGGCGGTCGGTGATGATCAGCGGCCAGATGTATTCGTTCCATTCGCTGACCACTGTCACGAGAGCCACGGTGGCGATGGACGGGACAGAGACGGGGACCACGATCTGCCATAGACGGCGCCAATGGCCGGCACCATCAATCTCGGCAGACTCGAGGATGGAGGCCGGCAGCGTGAGGAAATGCTGCCGCAGCAGGAACGTCCCGAACGCCGTGCCAAGACCAGGGAGGATGATGCCCCACAGCGTGTTCTTTCCGCCCATCCCGGCGATCAGGATGTAGTTCGGCAGGATGGAGACCTGGGGCGGAACCATCAGGGCCACGAGGATGAGGATGAAGATGGCGTTCTTGAAGGGGAAACGGACGAACACCAGGGCGTAGGCCGTGAGGATGGCCAGCAGCACCTTGATGGTTGAGCCCACCACGGTGACGATGGTGCTGTTGATGAAGAACTGCGCGAACGGCACAGTGGTCATCGCTATGTTGTAGTTCTGCGGGTCCAGGCTCGCCGGAAGGATCTTCAGGTCCATGGTGATGATTTCCCCGGGGAGCTTGAAGGAGCTCAGGATCATCCACAGCAGCGGGAGGAAGACCACCAGCGTTGCCAGCAGCAGGGGAAGGTAGCCGCCGGCGATGGTCTGGATCAGGTTCCGGGCCGAGAAGGGCCGGTCCCGCGGTATGAAGGGCTCCGGTGCCACCGGGGGAGCGGCCGGATCAGGATTGACCGGTGAGAGTGAACTCATGAGTAGTGCACCTTCCGTTCCACGAACCGGAGTTGCAGGACAGTGATGACCAGCAGGATGGCGAAGAGGATGACCGAGATGGCCGCGGAATATCCTGCCCTGTTGAACGCGCCGAACGCCTGCAGGTAGGCCTCGTAGATCAGGGTGCTGGTGCCGGCGCCGAGCGGGGTCATGATCCTGATCAGGTCGAACGCCTGCAGTGAACTGAGCATGGTGGTGATGAGCAGGAAGAAGGTGGTGGGGGACAGCAGCGGGATGGACATGCTGACGAAGCGCCGGAATCCGTTGGCCCCGTCCAGCGAGGCTGCCTCCATGACATCCTGCGGCAGCGACTGCAGGCCGGCCAGGTACACCACGGCGCAGTAGCCCAGGTTCTTCCAGACGTAGACCAGGATGACCATCACCAGCGACAGCTGGGGATCGTTGATCCACTGCGGGCTCTGCTGGCCGATACCGCGCAGCATCCAGGCAAGGACACCGTAGCCGGGGTCGAAGATGAAGAGCCAGACCAGGCCCACGCCCACTCCGGACAGCACGTAGGGAGCGAAAACAGCGGACCGGGCAAAGGTGGTGCCGCGGAATCTTGGAGTTCAGGGCCAGGGCGATGAGCAGGCCCAGCAGCATGGACCCGCCAACTGTCACCAGGGTGAATACCGCAGTGGTGCCGAGTACCTTGGGGGCGTCGTCGCTGGTGAAGAAGGTGACGTAGTTCTCGATCCCCACCACGGTGGCCGAGGCGGAGCCCAGGGTCCAGTCGAGGGTTGAGTAGTAGATGTTGCTGATGAGCGGCCGGTAGGTGAACACGGCGATCAGGAGCAGGTTGGGCAGGGCCAGGGCGAGGAAGACGAAGAAATCACGCCGGGAGCGGCCGGACCAGCGGCGGCTCCGAAGCCTGCTGGGCGGACCGGACTGGCCGGGTGGACTGGTGGGAGGCGTGGAAGCAAGTTGCCGGGTCATTCGCATCTCTAACGGATCGGGGCCTGCAATGGCTGGCCGACGGGCAGGGGATCTAGCCATACTTCACCACACGGCCGGTGGGCAGAATCCCGCATAAGCCCTCGTCAGAGGATAGTTAGTGAAGGCTTCATCGCCCATTAACGCTGTGTTGCTTGCAGTATTGCATAGTGTTTGCCTGACAGGCGGGAATGCTGTGGAGCGATGGCGCAGAATGGTGTCCATGGGAGCCATTACAGACGTGCCGGGGATCCGGGTTGGCCAACAGCAGGCAACCGGCGACGGGTGGCTGACCGGAGTGACGGTGGTGCTCCCGCCACCAGGGACTGTGGGTTCCGTGGACGTGGGCGGGGGCGGACCGGCAACCCATGAAACCGACGCCCTGGATCCCACCACGCTGGTGGCCGCGTGTGGACGCCGTGGTCCTGACCGGCGGGAGCGCCTACGGACTCGTTGCCGCGCATGGGGCGCAGCGCTGGTGCGAGGAGAACGGCCGCGGCTTCCCCGTGCCCGGCGGCGTGGTGCCGATCGTCCCGGCCGCTGCCATTTTCGACCTGGGCCGGGGCGGTGACTTTGCCGCCCGCCCGACGCCGGCGATGGGCTACGCGGCAATCGCCGCAGCCGCAGCCGAGAAGGAAGGGCACGACGTCGGACGCGGCAACGTCGGCGCCGGCACCGGTGCGGTGATGGCCAGGACGTACAAGGGGGGAGTAGGCACTGCTTCGGTCACGCTGGAGGGCGGCGTTGTAGTCGGGGCGATAGCCGTGGTGAATGCGTTGGGGCTGCCCTTCGGCGGCGCCAATTCCGGCGCCTCCGGTGGCCGGGCCGCAAGGACTGAACACCACCCTGGTGGTTGTTGCCACGAATGCGGTGCTGGATGTGGCTGAGTGCAGGCGCACAGCTTCAGCCGCGCAGGCCGGCATCGCGCGGGCGCTGGATCCATCGCACACCCTGGCGGATGGTGACACGGTGTTTTGCCTGGCAACCGGAGCTGTGGCACTGGACCGGAGCACGGACACTGCCCGGCAGATCAGTCTCATCACGCTCCAGAGTGCGGCAGCCGACGTCGTACGCCTCGCCATCCTTGACGGGATAGCCGCGCGGAGCCGGTGAGTCACTCCGGCAGGCGAATATGGTGCGTACGGCCGCCCGGTGCGCTAACATGGCTGGATTTAACTTTCCCGCCAAAGTGGCGTAGTGTTGCTTGTTGGTTGTCTGGCCTGCTGTGCCCTGTTTGGGGCCTGGGGCGACAACCGATCCAACAAAAACGTTCGTGGTCATGTCCGGTGCAATCCGGCAGGGCTGCGGCAACAACAGTTAGCGGAGGGTATGGCCAAGAAGGACGGGGTCATTGAGATCGAGGGCGTTGTGACTGAGGCGCTGCCTAACGCGATGTTTCGCGTTGAGCTCACCAACAAGCACATCGTTCTGGCACACATCTCAGGCAAGATGCGCCAGCACTACATCAGGATTCTCCCTGAGGACCGGGTAGTGGTGGAACTGAGCCCTTATGACCTCACTCGGGGTCGTATCGTCTACCGCTACAAGTAAATTCTGGGCAGCCCGGCATGAGCCGCGGCTGCTCCAGTTGACCAACTGCCACACGCAAAGGAATGCCATGAAGGTCAAGCCGAGCGTCAAGCAGATCTGCGAAAAGTGCAAAGTGATCCGCCGTAATGGCCGGGTCATGGTGATCTGCGAGAACCCGCGCCACAAGCAGCGCCAGGGCTAATTTCCTCTCCTGAGGAAATCCTGGGTTGCTAACCCACGCAAGTAAATAAAGGCAGCACAAGCTGAATTGGGACGCATGAGCCCGGACAGCTAACCCCCGGTCGGAGGCTGGGGCCGCACAGAACGTGCGGGTGTACTGCCTACGACCTCCGGTTTATTCAAGGAGTACTGCCACTATGGCTCGTCTCGCTGGCGTAGACATTCCCCGCGAAAAGCGGTTGGAAATTGCGCTTACTTACATCTACGGCGTGGGCAAGACCCGTGCACACGAAACCCTGGCTGCCACTGGCATCAGCGCTGACGTCCGCGTTAAGGACCTCACCGATGCCCAGCTGGTTGAGCTGCGTGACTACATTGAAGGCAACTACAAGGTTGAGGGTGACCTTCGCCGCGAAGTAGCAGCTGATATCCGCCGCAAGGTTGAAATCGGCAGCTACGAAGGTATTCGCCACCGCAAGGGCCTGCCCGTGCGCGGACAGCGTACGAAGACGAACGCACGTACCCGCAAGGGTCCGAAGCGCACCGTCGCAGGCAAGAAGAAGGCCCGTTAAATCCCGTCGGGATTAACTCGGCTTTCCCCAATAACTTTCTGTAGGAGAAAAAATGCCCCCGAAGACTCGTGGCGCGGTTCGCAAGCCGCGTAAGAAGGACAAGAAGAATATCGCGCTGGGCCAGGCGCACATCAAGAGCACCTTTAACAACACCATCGTGTCCATCACGGACCCGAACGGCGCTGTTATCTCTTGGGCTTCCTCAGGTGAGGTTGGCTTCAAGGGCTCGCGTAAGTCCACCCCGTTCGCTGCCCAGATGGCTGCCGAAGCTGCTGCCAAGCGTGCGCAGGAGCACGGCATGCGCAAGGTTGACGTTTTCGTCAAGGGACCGGGCTCCGGACGCGAGACCGCAATCCGTTCGCTGCAGGCCGCTGGCCTCGAGGTTGGCTCCATCCAGGACGTCACCCCCGCAGCTCACAACGGCTGCCGCCCGCCGAAGCGCCGCCGCGTCTAAGCCTTTCCAGCAGCAGAGCTTGCCCGGACCGTCACTGGTCCGGGCAAGCCCAGCCGCGTTAAGTCTTCAGACCGAATTTCCACCACCTGTGTTGCGTCATATAGCGGATGCTCGCCGAAAGGAAACCTAAGTGCTCATTGCACAGCGCCCCACCCTCTCCGAAGAGGTAGTCTCCGAAAACCGTTCGCGTTTCATCATCGAACCGCTGGAACCGGGCTTCGGCTACACCCTCGGAAACTCCCTCCGCCGTACCCTGCTCTCCTCCATCCCCGGTGCCGCTGTAACCAGCATCCGGATCGATGGCGTGCTGCACGAGTTCACCACGGTTCCGGGTGTCAAGGAAGATGTCACTGAGATCATCCTGAACATCAAGAGCCTGTCGGTCTCCTCCGAGCACGACGAGCCGGTTGTTGCTTACCTGCGCAAGCAGGGCCCCGGAGTCGTCACCGCCGCGGACATCGCTCCGCCGGCCGGCGTCGAATTCCACAACCCGGATCTGCACATTGCCACACTGAACTCGAAGGGCAAGTTCGAACTCGAACTGACCATCGAGCGCGGCCGCGGCTACGTTTCGGCAGCTCAGAACAAGTCCGGCGACTCCGAGATCGGCCGTATCCCGGTCGACTCGATCTACTCGCCGGTGCTGAAGGTTACTTTCCGCGTGGAAGCAACCCGTGTTGAGCAGCGCACCGACTTCGACAAGCTCATTGTCGACGTCGAGACCAAGCAGGCCATCGCCCCGCGCGATGCTGTTGCTTCCGCAGGTACCACCCTGGTGGAACTCTTCGGTCTGGCCCGCGAGCTGAACACCGCAGCTGAAGGTATCGAGATCGGCCCGTCGCCGACGGATGCTGCCCTGGCAGCAGACATGGCACTGCCGATCGAGGATCTGGACCTCACCGTCCGTTCCTACAACTGCCTCAAGCGTGAGGGCATCCACACCGTGGGTGAACTCGTAGCCCGCTCCGAGGCTGACCTGATGGACATCCGTAACTTCGGTGCGAAGTCCATTGACGAGGTCAAGGCAAAGCTGGTTGAACTGGGCCTGTCCCTCAAGGACTCGCCTCCCGGTTTTGACCTCGCAGCACGCGCCGCAGCAATTGAAGAGGACGACGCCGCCTTCGGCGACGACGAACTCTAAAACAGATCTTGGCCGGCGGGCACCATGGTGTGCCCACCACCGGCTTCCATATGAGGAGAAACAATTATGCCTACCCCCACTAAGGGTCCGCGCCTCGGAGGCGGCCCGGCTCACGAGCGTCTTATGCTCGCGAACCTGGCAGCAGCACTGTTCGAGCACAAGCGGATCACCACCACGGTGACCAAGGCCAAGCGCCTGAAGCCGTACGCAGAGCGCCTGGTGACTTTCGCCAAGCGCGGCGACCTCGCTTCCCGCCGTCGTGTACTCGGCCTGATCAGCAACAAGGGCGTCGTCCACGAGCTGTTCACCGACATTGCACAGGCAGTGGAGAACCGCGACGGCGGCTACACCCGCATCACCAAGATCGGCAACCGCAAGGGCGACAACGCTCCCATGGCTGTCATCGAACTGGTCCTCGAGCCGGTTTCCGCCAAGCAGGCCGTTGTAGCCGAGGCTACTTCTGCTGCGAAGCGCGACGCCGACAAGCAGGAAGCTGCTGCTGCTCCGGCCGCAGAAGAAGCTGCTGAGGCTGAGGTTGTTGAGACCGAAGCTGCCGAGTCGAAGTACGCCGGTTCCAAGCCGGCTACTGCCGGCAACGCTGCCCCTGAGGGCTTCGCGGTCAAGGGCAACGAGGACTCCATGAAGTTCCACGTTCCCGGCTCGCGCTGGTACGACTCCACCACCGCTGAGGTCTGGTTTGACTCTGCAGAGTCCGCCAAGGCTGCAGGCTTTGAGCCTGCCGGTGGCGAAGCTGCCCAGGCTGTCGAAGCTGAGTAATCAGCCTCTGAGGCTCCAGTAGACTTAGGTCTATGAACCACCAAAAACCCGCGGCCCCCGTTACAGGGGGCGGCGGGTTTTTGCGTATCCGGCTTGATGTATCGTACGACGGCGGCCCCTTCAGCGGGTGGGCCGTGCAGCCGGGCATGCGCACCGTCCAGGGCATCCTCGAAGAGGCCTTGGCGCTGCTGGTCCGCCGGCCTATCCGGGTGACCGTGGCGGGCCGCACCGACGCCGGCGTCCATGCGCGCGGCCAGGTGGTCCACCTGGACCTGACGGACAGCCGAGTGGCTGGGACTGCCGCGCGGGCACGAGCTTGATCCCGCCGTCGCGCCTGCTCCGCCGTCTGCGCGGGGCTTTGAGCCGCGGGCTGGGTGACCTGACCGGGGCCATCGAGGTCCACACCGGTATCCCTGGCGCCTCCTGGCTTCGATGCCCGCTTCTCGGCGCTGTGGCGGCGCTACAGCTACCGTATTGCGGACGGCCCGGCGCTCTGGGATCCGCTGGAGCGCTACTTCACGCTGTGGCACAAGAACCCGCTGGACGTATCCCTGCTGAACGAGGGTGCGTCCAAGCTTCTGGGGCTGCAGAACTTCCTTTCTTACTGCAAGCCCCGCGAGGGGGCCACCACCATCCGTGAGCTGCAGCGCTTCGAGTTTGCCCGCGGTGAGGACGGCGTCATTGTTGCCACCGTCCAGGCCGATGCGTTCTGCCACAACATGGTCGCGCTCCTTGGTAGGTTCGGCGCTGTTCGTGGGGGAGGGGCTCGAGGAGCCGGGTGGCTCCACGAGCGTCTGCTGGCGCAGAAGCGCGACGCCAAGTCCGTGCTGGCCGCCCCGCACCCGCTGGTGCTGGAGGAAGTGGCGTACCCTCGGACGGGGAGATGCTGGCCCGGGCTGAGCTGACCAGGGCCCTGCGGGCGTGAACGCACAAGCGGACCCCCTCGGTTCTGGGTTCCGAGGGGGTCCGGTTCTTGGGGCGCCTGGCGGCGCCGGGGGGTGGGGTGTCCGTTCGGCCTAGGGGATGCCCAGGGCGGTTTTGACACCAGTGGTGAGGTCGACGAAGACCGTGTTCAGCGCTATGCCGAAGACACCGACACCAGCCACGATCACTATGGCGATGAACCCAGCGAGGATGCTGTACTCGGTGGCCGTGGCCCCGTGCTCATCGGCAGTCACTCGACTAAGCCAGTTCCGAAGCTGACGCGGATACGTCGCGAACCGTTGCATGATTCCTCCTAGGAAAACGCTGCGATGATGTTCATGACCGCCGGTCCGAGCAGGATGATGAACAGCGTGGGGAAAATGAAGAAGATCAGCGGGAAAAGGATCTTCACCGGAATCTTCATTGCGTGTTCTTCCGCCCGCTGGCGGCGCTTCATGCCGCATCTCCTGGGCCTGCGACTTCAACACCTTGGCAATGGCGATGCCGTAAGCGTCCGCTTGCACGATGGAGCGGATGAAGCTTCGCAGGTCGGGGACATCAACCCGGTCTGACATTGACAGGTAGGCCTCCTTGCGTGAGCGTCCTACCTGGATGTCCTGCAAGGTTCGGATGAACTCGTCGGCAAGGGGCCCCGTTCCGTTTTGCGCCGCGCGGGCCATCGCTGCCTCGAATCCAAGTCCTGCCTGGACGGAGATGAGCATTTGGTCCAAGGCGTTGGGCAGTTCCTGCCGTATGGCGTCCCGCCGCTTCTGAGCGTTACTACGCAGCAGGAGGTCGGGTGCAAAGTATGCCAAACGCAATGGCGCCCAGCATGATGGCAAACCGGCTTGGAGCGGGTTCGGCCATCAGGTGGAACAGCCCCAGGACGCCGCCAGCCAGGCCCAGCAGGGGCTTCACAGCCAACAGCCTGTCCAGTGGCCAGGCCTTGGGGCGTCCGACCGCAGCAAGTTGCTTATCAAGCCAGGCCTCGTAGCTGCCGGGTGTGATGCGTCGGGCCAGCCCGCTGAACTGTTCCGTGAAATTCTGTTGCGTGGTCTGGCGGGCCCGCTGCCCGAGGTTGGCCTGGATGTTCCGGATCGCCACACGGTCCGTTCCGAAGGCAAGCCAGACCAAGTACGAGATGGGAATGACGATGGCGAGCATGGCGCCTAGTGCGATGGGTGACATGTCGTCCTCCTAGTACTTCGGTTTGATAAGTCGGCTGAGCCAGAACCCGCCGGCAGTCAACATGACGCCGGCGGCACCCAACATCATGAAGCCAGGAACGGTGGAGGTGAACGTCTTGGCGTACTGAGGCGTTGACCAGAATCAGGGCGAAGAAGAGGACGATCGGAAGCCCCATCAGCACGGCCGCGGACATCTTGCCCTCGGCGCTGAGTGCTTTCACCTGGCGCCGGATCTGGTTCCGGTCGCGGATTGTCTCGCCGACATGGTCAAGCACTTCCGCCAGGTCTCCGCCCACTTCCCTGTGGATCTCAATGGCCTGCGAGATCCAGCTGAAGTCTTCGCTGGAGGTGCGGTCGGCTACATCGATCATCGATTCGCCCAGGTCCCGCCCGATCCGGGTTTCATTAACTATCCGGGTGAGTTCCTCTGCCATGGGCGCATCCGTTTCCCGGGCCGAGGCGTCTATTGCCCGGAGGAGGCTATGACCCGCGCGCATACTGCCGGTGAGCATTTGGATGGTGTCGGGCAGCTGTTCGTCGAACTTGGCACGACGACGCGAAGTGCAAACCGAAAGGTAGGCCATCATTCCGGCCGGAATAACCGCCAGCAACACGAACGCGAAGAAGAATCCTCCGAGCAGAAAGCCGATGATGGCCCCAACAAAGGCGCCGGCGCCCATCATCAACAGGAAGTCAGCAGGCTGGGTCTTGAGCCCCGCACGCTCCAGCTTGTCGCGGTCTACCAGGAACCCGCTTCCGCGCTTGAGGCGCTTGTTGATCATAGCCACAGCGGAGTCTGTCAGCCTTGTCAATCCACTTGAGGTTGTGACCACGGCGTCAGGGCGGCGTCGGGAAACGGGAATGACGTGTTGGGACTTGAAGACAACGGTAAACAGAAGCACGATGGCGGCGAAGACCATAATGATGCCCGCTGCAAAAAAGCTCGCTGGCACGTCTGTGGCGTCCATTATCGACTCCTGACTGCTTGAGCGCCGAAGACCGCGGGGGAGATCTGAATGCCGAGTTCGGCAAACCTGTCAGTGAACCTGGGCCGGACCCCGGTGGGGATGGGCTTGCCCAGGAAGCGGCCGTTGGCGTCGATGCCAGCCGAGTAATCGAAGACGAATGCATCCTGGAGGGTCACAATGTCCCCTTCCATACCCTGGACTTCAGTGATGTGGGTGACGCGGCGTGATCCGTCCCGGAGCCTCGATATATGCACAATCAGATTGACCGCGGAGGCGATCTGTTCCCGGATTGCGCGGAGGGGAAGATCCATTCCGGCCATGAGGACCAGGGTCTCCAGCCGGGCTACAGCGTCCCGGGGAGAGTTGGCGTGGACGGTCGAGATTGACCCGTCGTGTCCGGTGTTCATAGCTTGGAGCATGTCCAAGGATTCACCCCCGCGGACTTCGCCGACGACGATTCGGTCAGGCCGCATGCGAAGTGAGTTGCGGACCAGGTCGCGGATGGAGACTTCACCCTTCCCCTCAATGTTGGCTGGCCGGCTCTCGAGCCTGACCACGTGATCCTGCTGCAGTTGCAGCTCCACGGCGTCTTCAATCGTGACGATGCGGTCCGAAGCGGGGATGAACGATGACAGGACGTTCAGCATGGTGGTCTTACCGGTGCCAGTACCGCCGGAAACGATGATGTTCATCTTCGCCAGGACGCACGCTTGGAGGAGTTCGGCCATCTCAGGTGAAAGGCTGCCAAACTGAATCAGCTTCTGAACGGTCAGGGCCTCCCGTCCGAATTTCCTGATGGTCAGTGAGGCACCATTCACGGCAAGCGGGGGAATGATGGCGTTCACACGCGAGCCGTCGGCAAGGCGGGCGTCCACCAAAGGCGACGATTCGTCGATTCGACGGCCGATTCGTGTCACGATGCGTTCGATCACTTTGCGAAGGGCATCCTCGCCCGAGAACTTCGTGTCCGTCAGGAAGAGCTGGCCATGCCGTTCGACGTAGATCTGGTCGGCGCGGTTGACCATGATTTCCGTGACGGAAGCATCGTCCAAGTAGCGCTGGATGGGTCCGTGTCCGAGCACGTCATCAATGATTTCCCGGGTCAGACGCTGCCGCTCCACCGTCGACAGCGGAACTTGCTCCTCGTCGACTACGGTTTTCAGCTCGTCCTTCACAAACTGATGGAGCTCGGCCTCCTCCATGGATGAGTCAGTGATACGCGAACCCAGACGTTCGTAAAGCGCCTGGCTGGCGCGTTCCTTGAGCCCGGACAGCGCCTCGCTGGCACTCCCGGCAGTGACCTGGAGGCTTACCGGGGCAGCTGCCTGCTCGGCGGCGGCCTGGGCCTGTTGGATGGAGCTCAGTGTTGACGGAGACGCTGCGGCTGGACTGCTGCCGGCGAAGGTGGCCTCGGCCGACGAACTCTCGTCATCGGCGTGCAACTTTGCGAAACGCTTTGAGAGACTCATTGGACTACCACCCTCCGGTGCAGCTTCTTGTGGGGACGTGCTTCCCAGTTTGGTTTGAAACGTTCAACGAGTTGCCGCAGGCCTTTTGCCGCCGGATCTCGGCTACCGTCCTGGAGGAGGGGGACCCCCTTGTTCGTGGAGAACGGGACTGTCCGCGAGCGGGGAAGAACGACGTCGACAGGTGCGCCGATCGTGGCCTCCACGTCCTGAACTGTCAGTCCAGTCTTACGGTCGGCCATATTCAGTACGACGTGCCTGTTATCAGGAAGCAGATCGAGTTCGGACAGGATCTGGAAACCGGTGCGCAGGCCGCGAATGCTGGGGATGTCCATCCCGCATACCCAGACGGCATCCGTGGCTTGTTCGAGTGTTGCCAGGACGTGTTCGCCCAGGCCAGGTGCCGTATCAACCACCACGTATTGGAATTCAGAACGAAGCTGACGCAACAGGTGGCTGATGTGTTCGCCCGTGATCCTGTCCATCTCTATGGGGTTACGCGGAGCGCAAAGCGCATAGATGTTGCCAGGGTGAAGCGACAGGTAGGTTTTCAGAACCATCGCGTCCTGGCTGGCGGCTCCCACCACAGCGTCCGTAATCGTGAATTCAGGCTCAAGCATCAGGCCGCTGGCGACGTCACCGAACTGCAGGTCGAGGTCTACGATGACAACGCTCATCGGGGAGATCTGACCCAGTCCGATAGCGAGATTGCTGGCAATCGTTGTCTTCCCCACGCCCCCCTTCGGCGACATTACCGCGATGATGCGGCCGCCGTCGGAATTGGGACCCTCTCCCGCTGTTGGTGCAAGTCCGCGCCGTCGGCCGGCCGCCGAGAGACTCGCCCTTTCGACGAGTGCCCGCACCGCGTCGCTGTCGGCGGATGGCGACAGGATGTCCCGAATGCCCGAACGCATGGCGTTCAGTGCAGTCTCGCCGTCGTCCTCTGCCGTGAGTACGATGCTGATCTCGGGATACTGAAGATCCAGAACTGCGGCGAACTTCAGTGCCTCATCGAGGGGGAGGCCGGGCCCGAGGATAAGGACCTCCGGGGGCTCACCAGTCTGCTGCCGAAGGATGTCCTCTGGAGCATCAGGAAGGTAGGCCGCCTGGTAGAACTGCAGCGAACCGTGCAGGGGGGCGATGGAAGCCCGGACTTTCCGCTCGTAGTCCGCGGAGGGGGAGATCAGGATGAAACGGCTCATCGGAATACCCTTGTCTGGTTGACTACGCCGCTGGTGCCTTCAGTGGCGTCAGCTGGTTCCTTGGAAAGGTATACGCTGCCAAATTCTGCTGCGTACACCAGCTTTTCAGCGTCGACGGCATTCCTGGCGAAAGTAATCAAGTACGAATCGCTTGACGTCTGCTGGCTTGAAGCGTCGGCATTCAGTGCGCCCGTTGAGCTGGCTTGGGTCGCCTGAGCCTGGGTCTGGGCGGCAGCGCCGGAACTGAACTGCACCGCGGTAACGAGAACCTTGTGGAAGGTCAGCTGTGTGGCGTTTCCCCCGCTGTGGCGCCTTGATCGCCGGAGCCAGACGCGTCAGCCATGGAGATGAATATCCCCACAGTGTCGCCGGCCTGAACCGTTCCGCCAACTACACGCTCGATCCCCAAACGAAGGGTGATCTCCTGGAGGCCGGCGGGAACTGCAACGCGGGCCGGGCCGAGGTAGGCGTTGGCTTCTACCAAACGGCTGTTCAGGAGTTGTTCGCCGGGACCAAGCGCTACGGAGGTGACCTTTGAACCCACCGACGTCAGGTCTTCCACCCCATCGGATGCAACGGCGGTGCGCGGTACAGCCTTGGTGACGACGTACTGCGAGAGTTGGCTGGCCGGTGTGCCGGCAGGGACATCTTGTTTGACAACCAGGATGTCCTCGGTCTCGGTGTTAGCCAGAGCACGGCGATCCGCGCCCTGTACGTAAGTGAACAGAAGGACGGTGCCAATGATTGCTACAACCAGTGCGGCGATGCCTCCCAGTAGGCGTGCTTTCATTTCTTTCCCCTTAGATTTCTTTACTTGACCAAATGTGGCGGCAAATCGGCGCCGCCGCCGGCATAACCGCCGCCGCCATAGAGCGAAGGGTCGGCGACCCATTCGACGAACTTTCCTCGGACGCCGCGGTCAGATCCCCCGAGGCCAGTGAGGTCGCCTCCATCCGCTCCCGGAAAGCTGTATCCGAGGAGAAGGAACGCTGCGTAGCCCTTGATGTAGTACTTGGCATTACTGCCGGTTCCCACGACCGATGAGAAAACCGGGAAGAGGATGACCTTATTGAGGTAGGTGGGAATGAGGGCCTTGCACTCATTCGGCAGGTTGAGGCCGGTATCTGTCTTCGCGTAGGGATCAACAAGTCCAGCCGTTGCAGGATCGTCCGGATAGACGGTGGCCTGGCATTTGCCTGGATCCGGTGTCAACCATTCAAAGCCGCCCGGGATGGCCGCTCCGGAAGGACTGTCACTGACACAGGTTGCACTACCGTGAGTCAATATTGTGTGGACGCTCCCGCCTACATCGAACTGGCAGGGTGCGAAGGTGATGGGGAGCGTGGCCGGGCCGGAGCCGGGGGAGCCCCAGGCAGCTGTTGCGGTGGCTCCCACCGTTGCGGGCCCTGCGCTTGTGAGAGCACTCGCGAACATCTTTGACAGGAAGCCGGCGCCTGTGGTACCGCTTTCTGTCGAGGTGGTTACGGTCACCTGGCCGGCAACGCTGGTGTCGATTTTCTTGACCGCGGACGCCCCGTCATTGGAATTTGCGTCCGCCAAGGGTTCGGCAATCGATCCCGACCCGGTCAGGGCGGTCTTGCAGGTACCTGTGGAACAGCTTTGTGCCACTGCGACTGCTGCCGAATCTGCAGCGTTCTGCAGCTGTGCGCGCTCGGCGTAGATCTGACCGGTATCAACTGCCAAGGCTCCCGCACCTATGAGGACGAGCAGCATCACCGCTACGGTAACGCCCGCCGCGCCCCGTTCGCCGGAGTCGGATTCGTTGTCTGGTCCACCACTTAGCCGCCACATTGCATGGCCCCCTCACCTTTCACTTTGAAAGTGCTGCCGAAAAGCCCAGTTAGGGCTGTGCCCTGGTATGTCACGGTGAGCTTCATATTTGTGCCGGCTGTGCAGGATGATGCCGAAAAGACAAACGGCGTCGGGTTTGCGCCCGACGCGTCGAATCCCGATGGTGATATCCCGGGAGCGCCGGCTTTGGCCGCAGTTTTGGCCAGCGCCTGATCGTTCTTGACTGCCATGGTCCTGGCACCCTCACGGGCTGCCTGGGTCACAGAGATCTGCATGTTGTAGAAGTTCGAGAACTCGACGATGCCAAGCACCAAGTGAGATCAGGATCGGAGCGATAAGTGCGAACTCAACGGCGACAGCGCCGCGTTCCTTGTTCTTGGCTTTGGTGTGGCTGCGTTTCAACGGGTCCCCCTGGACAGTTGCAGCTTGAAAAGGCGCGGTGTGCCGCGCCTTGCGGCGCGGCACACCGTGTGGAGCGGAACTACCAACCGCGACGGTGGTGCCCAGGGTGCTGAACCACGTGTTGAGGTGTCGTTCCGAAGAAGCCGACGCCGACCACGAGGACGAGGGCGATAAGCCCTACAAGGAGTGAGTACTCAGTTGCTGTGGCACCTTTTTCAGACTTGAAAGTCTGTGTGAAACGCAGGCCTGAAGGGTGCTGACGGCAAGAAGCAGGTTCTTCATCGCTATCACCGCTTGCTGATTCTCGTTACCAGCCGCTGACGGTGGTGCCGAGGGTGCTGAACCAGGTGTTGAGGTGTCGTGCCGAAGAAGCCGACGCCAACCACGAGAACCAGTGCGATCAGACCGACGAGCAGCGAGTACTCAGTTGCCGTCGCGCCCTTTTCGGAGGAGAAACGATCCTTGACGCCGGCGATGAAAGCCATCATTGAGACCATAAGAGAAGTCATTGTATTTTCCTTAATTCGATGAAATTGATTTGGATTGATTTCAACGAATTTCCAGCTGCCCCCATAATTCCTTAGCGGCTGGACTTCGCTAAGAAGAGATTGTCATCTGGGGATTTCAAGGCAACAATGCGTAGTGGTACTCGACTTTCTTGCGGGTCTTTTCAGTGCGTACTCGGAACACGACTCACGAGTACTCGCACTGAGACAGTGAGTACGCGGACGACTACTTGGATCGCTGTGTCGCAGCGTGGCTGACCGAAGGATGCGAAGTCAGCGTCGAGCAGCTAGCTCCAGAAGAGGGCTATCGCCGCAGTAGCGCGCCAAGCATTGACGGCCCATGGGGCACTTCCGAGCCCGGATTTGCGCGGTTTCTGCGCAAGCAACAGACAACCTGACGACCCCGTTCAGGATGAAGCCCAGCAGCCCGCCGTAAAGCAGTTGGCTCCAGCCTAAGTACCCCAGGTAGAGGCCGACCGGTGCCGCGAGCTTACATCGCCCATTCCGATGGCTCCGGGAGAAATTAGCTGCACAGAATCAGGTAGATGACGAAGAGAATGGCCCCGCCAGCGGCTGCCCGCAAGCATGTCTGTCCAGCATGCCGACGAATCCTGCAATGAGCGCCAATAGGAGAGCAACCCGCCTACCAAGAAGCACAACACCAGCGGATTTGGCAGCAAATGCAGCGAAATATCCACTCGGGCCAGCTGCACTCCCAGCACTGCCAGGAAAAGGAAGGCTGGCAGTCCCGGCGTCGCATCCGAAACGCAACGCGAAAGCGGCGCAGAGCGCGCCGGTGATACCGCCGTCGTCATCCTTGCACGCAGCGATGGCTGGCCGATCCAAGCCGGGGAAGGAGCTTGGCGATGAGCAGCTTCGGCGAGCGGTGACGAGAGTGAGCCCCAGGAGCGGTGCAAGCGCACGAAGCAGCGAGACGGCCAGAACCGGCGTCGCCCAATAAAGTCACTGCGTCCCCCTGCGTTGTCATGCCGGCCGCGCTGGGAAGCCTCCGGCTACCCCATTTTGACCCTGAGGCCACGTTCAAGCTAACATTGGTAGTCGTTGTGCGTGTCCTTTCTCGATGATGCGTGCCCGCTTGAGAATCCGGTTGCAGGATAACTACTCAACGAGCACATTCGAGACCTCAGGATGACTGGTTACATAGAGCCCTCACCTCTGTTCCGGTAGCGCATAGATAGTAGGTGCACACGCTTGAGTGACACCTAAACAAGAACGCCAGAACAAGAACGAGGCAAAAACCGTGCGTACGTACACCCCGAAGCCCGGCGATATCAACCGCCAGTGGCACGTCATTGACGCCACAGACGTTGTCCTTGGTCGTCTTGCCAGCCAGACCGCAATCCTGCTGCGCGGCAAGCACAAGGCCACCTTTGCGTCCCACATGGACATGGGCGACTTCGTCATCATCATCAACGCTGAAAAGGTAGCCCTGACCGGCGCCAAGCTGGAGCAGAAGCGCGCATACCGCCACTCCGGTTACCCGGGCGGCCTGACCTCCGTCAACTACGCGGAACTCCTGGAGTCCAACCCGGTCCGCGCCGTTGAGAAGGCCATCAAGGGCATGCTCCCCAAGAACTCCCTCGCTGCACAGCAGCTGGGCAAGCTGAAGGTGTACCGCGGTGCAGAGCACCCCCACGCCGCCCAGCAGCCCAAGACTTTCGAAATCACCCAGGTCGCCCAGTAGTCCTGGCCACCAAACAACTTATCTATACAAGGAGAATCGTGGCTCAGAACGAAGAGACCACCGAAGCCGTTGAGGCTGAGGAAACCCTGACCAGCTACACCTCTGAAAGCGGAGCTGCCGAAGCTGCTGCGCCGAAGAAGGAACGCCCGGCACTGACCGTCGCTGGTGCTGCAGTTGGCCGCCGCAAGGAAGCCGTTGCCCGTGTTCGCGTTGTACCGGGTTCCGGCAAGTGGACCATCAACGGCCGCGCGCTGGACAACTACTTCCCGAACAAGTTGCACCAGCAGGACGTCAACGAGCCCTTCAAGATCCTCGATCTTGACGGTGCCTACGACGTCATTGCCCGCATCCACGGTGGCGGCATCTCCGGCCAGGCCGGCGCCCTGCGCCTCGGCATTGCCCGTTCACTGAACGAGATCGACGTCGAGAACAACCGCGCCATCCTGAAGAAGGCCGGCTACCTGTCTCGCGACGCCCGCGTCATCGAGCGCAAGAAGGCCGGCCTCAAGAAGGCCCGTAAGGCCCAGCAGTACTCCAAGCGCTAAACCCGCTGACGATAAAGCCCGTCCCGCCAATTGGCGGGGCGGGCTTTTCGCATTTTCAGGGCTTAGGTCTTGCTAAGCGGTAGATGGTGGTATCACCCACTTTTTCTGCTTGGAAATTGCACTTTGTACCCAGGCGGAAATGGCAGAAGCGGAGGATTCGACCGCCTGAACTTCAAGGAATGCTTCCTGTTGCACGAAATAGCAGATTTCACCTCCTGCGACTTTACTTCGAAATTCTTCTAACGGTCGGGGAGGGGTCGCTGCCGGCAAATCCTCCTAACGGCATTACAGGGCGCCCAGACTCCAATTGCAGCCGCGCTGCTGTTTGACTTGCGTAGCTGGCGGCAGCCCACGTGCAGCCCGTCGGACTCGGCCAAGTACCTACGACCTCGGCGATCCGGATCCCGGCCAAAGGCAATGTCATGGGCCCAAGGAATTTCATTGTTGCGCAATTAGGCTTCAGGAGATGACTGATGGCGGCAGGGTTCTTCGAGAGCACGCCCGACACTGGGTTCGACCCATTGAACCCAGTAGTGACGTTATGTACCGATGTAACAACAGGCCCGGCAAGGAGGGCGCACCGAGAAACGCCGCCGCGTATGTTTCAATCGCTGGAGTAGGTGGCTTGATAACTAGACCCGCAAGGGCAACAACACCCGATGCCTAGAACTGCTGTCGGCAGCCAGTAGGCCACTCCGCTGTCCCGCCAAGGATGAGCCAGGACGACAGCAATGCCCCACTAAAGCAATAGCAGCTCCTAATATTCGTTTCGAGCCAAAGAATAACGGCCGACCATGAGTGTTTCCAGCGGTCGGCCCAAGTACAGTGCGAGCGGTGGTGCAAGGGCAGCCGTGTAGTAGGTATGAATCTGATTTCCCATAAAACTCAGAAGCAGAAAGACGTAACGAGCCAAGCCCGGCAATCATCGACCAGGGCCCGGAACGGTGGGATTTTGGCAGCTTGCTCCATGCAGAGCCATAACAAAAGTGCCAAGAGTGCACTAAACAGCAGCCACGATGCCTCTTGGTTGTAGTTGGCGTTCAGAAGCCTGAAGAGTCCAGCATCGCTGTCTACTGGTCGGAACTGAGCCGGTATTTGCATTGCGCTGGCGCTACGCCGCCGCCTGCAATGCGGTCGATACCGTTATATGCCAGCGTCAGTTCAAGGACACTGTTGGACGGGGATCCGCCGACATAAGGTCGCTGCCCTCTGGGGATCAGGTCAACAACGGTCATCCAGAGGCCGCCGGTCACCACCAAGGCCCCAATAGCGGCCGCTGACCGTAATCAGGCGGCCGCGCCACGGTTGGGGGCTAAGATAGCAGGTAGGACAGACCGAGTGGCGGGAACACTGAGCAGTCCCTGTAGCTGTTTGGTCATGAACGCCAAACCCAACAATGCGCCGCCCACAACAAAGAATCGGCCGCGCCCGGTTTCAATCGACTCGTAAAACAAACCACACCGCTGCCACCATCAATAGCAGCATCAACGGGTCTGGATTGTTGTATCGGGACATCAGCACGACGATAGGAGTTGTGAAAAAGACCGTGGCACCGAAAAGTGCAGCAGACGCCGGAGACGCAGCGTCGAAGGATAAGATAGATAAGCAGCGTCGTGCCGACTCCCATCAGAACCTGCGGAAGCAGCATTGCTATGGGGCTGAAACCAAAAATGCGAACTGAAAGGCCCATCATCCAGAGACTCAACGGTGGTTTGTCCACCGTAATGGAGTTGCCCCAGTCTGAGGACCCGAAGAAGAATGCCTTGGCATCTATGCTGCCTGCCTGGACCGCGGCGCTGTAAAAGTAGTTGGCCCAGCCGTTGATACCGAGGTTCCAGCTATATAGCAGTGCATTCGCTGTGAGGATCGCGAGCAGTGCCGGCCGTTCCCACACTGGATCTTTGTGGCCTCCCGCGCCAGAGTCTTCGAAGCAGCGGTCGGTGATCTTTGCGCAGATGGCGCGATTTGAGCGCTTCGGCACTGACCTATTGCCGATCTAGCCTCTGAGATCGTAGAGGCGGACACCGTCTATCACCTGCTCACTCGAAGTTGCTCCTGACCCATGCCGTTATCGCGAGCAGTCTCACTGACTTAGTTCCCCTCTCTCCAATCAAATCGGGCTGTCCAAATGAAGTAGCCGATGCGATGCTCGGTGACCAGTGGCATGAATTGCTCAAGGTTGGGGCGGGGTCGCGTACCCAGCCAGCCGCCCAATGGGATGACAGGGCGCCCAGAGTCGAGCTGGTAGCGAGCTGCATTCTGGGCCGAATATGTCGCCGCGGCCCATGCCTGACTCGCCGGTCTCATTTCGACAAGCTCGGTGACGACCTGCGACTGGTGGTGCGCCCAGCGCCGTCTGTTGCGCCCAGCGAATTCCCCTCCATTTGAACGGCGAGCATAAGCCTGGTCATAGATGTCGGGATCATTACCCAACGGCCCCGACATGTGGATTGGTTCCCTACTTGGATGGAGATTGTAAACAGGTCGTGTAGCGATTTGGGCCAATCGGCATGCCACCAACGAGGGCACCTGCGAGCATTAGTGCCGCAGATCGCGGACTCCTGTGGTTGCCTCGGTCAGGAGCCACAACACAGAACTCAGGCAACAGTCCCGCGGCCGCCCACTAGCAATTCGCGCCACAGTGGCCATTCATCGCTGTATTCCATCACGCGCAAAGCCATGTACGCGGAGGCAGCGATGAGGACGGATCCCACGGATCGGAGCAGAACACTGTCCCGAAGTTTCCAAAGGCAGGAAAAGCCAACGGCAACAACCAGCGCGAGCGGCGCACGCCAATGAATACGTGTAGTAGGTGTGAATCATGGTGCCCATGCAGACAAAGCACTGCCAGGGCCGAGCCGAACCACAGCGTGGCGATCACTGCAATGTTGCGCTGCTTAGGGGTGAGCTTCAGAGTGCGGTTCAGGACGATTAACACCAGTGAGCAACCGATTCCAGTGAAGAGAAGCCAGGCGATTTCCTGGGCAGAAATTGCCATTGAGAAGCCTCGGAAGCCCACCCACCAATTCAACGGCGTCGTTTTTTGCGTTCGAGGCACGGTCCCCTTGAGCATTCATCGGAATTTCGACAAATCGTGCCAGTCCGTTGTAGTCCATCGTGAGCTCGATCGCGCTGTTGTTCACGGAGCCCCCGATATAAGGCCGGTGCTCCGAGGGAAAGAGGTCAACTGTGACCAGCCACGCAGCTCCGGTAGCGAGAAGTGTTCCACCGGCGACCAGCAGCTGACGGATTCGCTGAGAGATACCGCCGTTGCCGAAGGCCAACACCGTTAGACATAAGGCCGGCAAGACCAAGAGTGCTTGGACCTGTTTGGCCATGAACGCCAGACCGAGGAATAATCCACCAAGTGCAAACTTCCGGAGTCGGGCAGACTCCATGGCCTTCAGCGTCATCGACACAGAAGCAACCGTCAGCAGGCCCATCAGTGGCTCAGGGTTATTGAAGCGGGACATCAGGAAGACCACCGGTGTAGTGGCATAAACGGCTGCCCCGAACAGCGCTGTCCGGGGACCAAACCCGCCTCGAATTATCCGATAGATGAGGAAGCTGGTCGCAACTCCCATCAACGCCTGCGGTACCAGGATGCTCCAGCTACTTAGCCCGAAGAGCCGCACGGAGAGGGACATGACCCAAAGGCTCAAGGGCGTTTTGTCGACCGTTATCAGGTTTCCCGTTTCCAAAGATCCGAAGAAGAAAGCCTTCCAGTCTTGGGAGCCAGCTTGGGCCGCAGCGGAATAATAAGGGTTTGCCCATCCGTTGGCATCCAGTCCCCACAGAAAAAGCACCGCCGTCGCAGTGAGGAATGCCAAGAGAGCTGGTCGCTCCCAGCGCTCGTCTTCCTCGGGTCCGCGCCAAAGCTTGCGCCCGAGCATCAAAAGCCTGCCATGTCCCCCGAGCATTCGCCGTGGTTGGGTTTCTTGTCCCAATGAAAGCCCCACAGCTGTGCCGATCGACTCGGGCGCATCCGGCGTCGGATGGTTGCCACCGGTCAGTGTGCTCACAGGACACGTCCACTGGGAGTGAGCACGGCGGTAACACCGGCAGCTGGTCGTACATCACTCCGCCGAACTCGGAATACCCAGATCCGGAGCAGAGCAAACCTCATCAACGTTGCCAGGACGTTTGCCGCCGTCAGGGTGAGAAGTTCCGCGCTCGGTGCAGCGTCGGCGGTAAAAGAATGAAGCAGTACCAGGGATGAGGACGTAATAGTCCACGCCAGAAGAAACACGATCAGGCCTTGGAACTGTTGGGTGAACAGTTTCGCCGGCCCGCTGATGCCGAACGTGAACCTTCGGTTGGCTGCCGTATTACCAACGGCTGTCAGAAGGAGTGCCAGGAAGTTGGCTTCCTGCGCTCCAAAAGGCCCCTGCAACACTAGATACAGCAGCGCGAAAGCCAGCGTGGATACGGCGCCGACCAGGCCGAATCTGATCACTTGGCCAAAGAAGCTCGGGCGGCCAGGCTGAACAATCGGGCGACGTCCCAGCTCCGCGTAGATCGCCTGCACCGGGATTGCGCCCTTGACCAGCGAACTGCCTACCCGGACCATTCCCTTGATGTCATCGACCGCCGTCTGTTTGATGTCTACACGGCTGTCGGGATCATCAACCCAATCAACGGGGATCTCGTGGATGCGGAGTCCCGAGCGTTCAGCAATGATCAGCAATTCCGTGTCAAAGAACCAGCCATTGTCTTCCACATGCGGAAGCAGCCGGCGGGCAACGTCCGCCCGGATTGCCTTGAAACCGCATTGAGCATCGGAAAAGCGCACCTGCATAGTGCGGCGGAGGAGGTAATTGTAGGAACGGGAAATGAACTCCCGCTTCGGTCCCCGGCTTACCCGCGAGCTCTGGCCAAGCCTGGTTCCTATCGAAATATCGGAATGTCCAGACAGCAGCGGCGCGACCAGCGGTGGCAGCGCCGCCAGGTCAGTGGAAAGGTCCACGTCCAAGTAGGCCAGCACTTTTGCATTGGAGGCGCCCCAGGCATCACGTAGGGCAAAACCGCGTCCTTTGACTTCAAGGCGGCGGTACTCCACGTTGGGCAGTTGCTCGCTGAGACGAGCCGCAATCACCGGAGTCCGATCAGTGCTTGCGTTGTCGGCGATGGTTATTTTCCACGTCGAAGGCATTTCTTGCGTCAGGTATTCGGTGAGCCTTGTGATGCTGTTTTCGAGTACCGATTCCTCATTGAATACCGGTACTACAATTTCGAGCGCCAAGCCCCCAGTGCTAGGTGTCATGAATGAAGAGTAGGGGCGGCAAATCACCGATAGCGAGGCTTTTCAGCAAAGACAGGTACAGGCCAAAAAAACCAAGTAGTCCGGGTCAACAGCCCATTTCCGGGGCAGGTAGTCGCACCGTCAGAACAGGTAGGCCGGGAACAGGAGGAGCCCCGACATCCAGCCTTCCACCTGCCATCCTCTAGACTTGATCGGTGTCTAGATTATTTGGAACTGATGGTGTCCGGGGCCTTGCTAACGGTCTGTTGACTGCGGAGCTGGCGATGCAGTTGGCCCAGGCGGCCGCCGTCGTGCTCGGCCACGACCGCAATATCAACGGCACCAGACCCCGCGCCGTGGTGGCCCGTGACCCCCGCGCCAGCGGCGAATTCATCGCCGCAGCCGTCGAGGCGGGGCTCTCCAGCTCCGGCATCGACGTCTACGACGCCGGCGTCCTCCCAACACCGGCCGCCGCCTACCTGGTGGCAGATCTCGACGCCGACTTCGGCGTCATGATCTCCGCCTCCCACAACCCGGCGCCGGACAACGGCATCAAGTTCTTCGCCCGGGGCGGGCAGAAACTCCCCGACGAGGTGGAGGACGCCATCGAAGAACAGATGACCAGGGAGCCGCTCCGTCCCGTCGGCGGAGAGGTTGGCCGGATCCAGCGCTTCTCCGATGCTGAGGACCGCTATATCGTCCACCTGCTGCGCACCCTGCCGCATCGCCTTGAGGGCATCAAGGTTGTTCTCGACTGCGCGAACGGCGCCGCCAGCGGCTGTTCCCCGGAAGTCTTCAAGGACGCCGGAGCAGATGTGGTGGTTATCGGCGCGGAGCCGGACGGCCATAACATCAACGAGGGCGTCGGCTCCACCCACCTCGGCCCGCTCAAGGCCGCCGTCCTGAAGCACGGCGCCGACCTGGGCATCGCGCACGACGGCGACGCCGACCGCTGCCTGGCCGTGGACCACGAAGGCAACGAAGTCGATGGCGACCAGATCATGGCCATCCTCGCAGTGGCCCTCAAAGCCGCCGGAAAGCTCAAGGACGACGTCCTGGTAGCCACCGTGATGAGCAACCTCGGCCTGAAGATTGCCCTCCGCGAAGCAGGCATCAGTATCCGCGAAACCGCAGTCGGGGACCGCTACGTCCTTGAAAGCATGCGCGACGGCGGTTTCAACCTGGGCGGCGAACAGTCCGGCCACGTCATCTTCGCCGATTACGCCACCACCGGAGACGGCGTGCTCACCGGCCTGCAGCTGGCCGCGCAGATCGCGCTGACCGGCCGCCCGCTCAAGCAGCTCGCCACCGTCATGACGAAGCTCCCGCAGGTCCTCATCAACGTCAGGGGCGTTGACCGTACCCGCGTGCACGACAGCGAAGCCCTTGCAGCGGCCGTAGCGGTCGCGGAGGCGCAGCTGGGGGAGACCGGCAGGGTCCTGCTGCGTCCGTCAGGCACGGAACCTGTGGTGCGGGTCATGGTGGAAGCCGGCGACGAAGCAACGGCCCAGTCCATCGCCGAGCACCTCGCCCAGGTGGTCCGTACCGAACTCGCGCTGGAACTCGTCACCGACTGACGCTAAATACAACCAAAAAGCGGCCCGCCTCCGGAAGGAAGCGGGCCGCTGTGGCGTTCGGTAGGAAACCTAGAGTGCGCGGTTCTGCAGGGAATCGCGGATCTCGGTGAGCAGGGCGATCTGCGGGTCTTCGGCAGATTCTTCCTTGACGTCGGGGTCGATGCCGAGGCGGCGGTTGCGGCGCTCGATCATGTGGTTCATCGGCACCACCACAACGAAGTAGATGGCGGCAGCTACGAGAACAAAGGAAATGATGGAGGAGATGACGGATCCGTACATGAATCCCTCCCACTGCATTTCTTCAATGCCCTTGGCACTGAACAGACGGCCGATCAGCGGTGTGAGCAGGCCCTCGACAATTGAGGTCACGACGGCGCCGAACGCGGCACCCATCACGACGGCGACGGCAAGGTCTACGACGTTGCCCTTCATGATGAAATTCTTGAATCCTGTCAACATAAGACCAAAGCTAGCGCAGGTTCAGAAACCAATGGATGACGCGGCTGTAAATTCTTAGCGCGTGTCGGGGAACTCTGCCGCACGGTCTTTCGTTCAGGGATACCCGGGCGCGGCCTCGACGCCGAAATACTCTTCCAGCGTGCTGATCCCCTTCGCAGCCATATCGCTAGCTGCCTCCACTCCGATGAACCTCAGGTGCCACGGCTCATAGTAGTAGCCGGTGATGGGGTGGAACATCCACGGGTACCGGACCACAAAGCCGAAGCGGTGCCCGTTCGCCTTGACCCACACCGCCGCGGGCTGGTCCGCGAAGCAGGGCTGGAATCCGCAGGCCCCGCCGCCGTCGCCGATGTCGAACGACCACCCGGTCTGGTGCTCCGAATAGCCCGGCCTGGCACTCGCCGTATCGGCGTCGGCCTGGCCGCGGGACGCCACGTACCCGTTGTACGTTGCCACCTGCGTGCCGTACGAGCGGTAGCCGCTGGCCAGCGTGAGGATGACCCCCTCCTGCGCCGCCGCAGCAAACATCGCCTCCGCCGCGGCCGCCGTCGTGCCGTTCAGCAGGGCAGCCTCGCCGGACACCACCGCGGCGACGTTGGGCTGTACCAGGTCCGCAGGGATGTAATCGGCAGGCACCAGCGGACGGTGTTTGTTGACCACCAGCCACGGGCTCGCCGGGTCGGTCAGTGAGTGGAGCTGCGGCAGGGCAGCAGCCGACGACGGCGGCACCGGCGCTTCCGGCACCGACGGGGCTGCCGCCGTCGTGCTTACCGACGGCGCGGCCGCCGCTGTGGCCGGGGGAGCGGAGGCGGTTGCCGGACCAGGGGAGGAGGACGACGGCGGTGCAGGCGCGGGTGCGTCCGGCGCGCAGGCCGTCAGGACAGTCAGCCCGGCTCCCGCCGCGAGGAAACGTGCAAAGCTGCGGCGGCTGGCCCCCGCAGAGGGAGCGCTGCCGGCCGAACCGCAGTCGTGGCACATGCGTGCTAGACCTTCCGCAGGAGCATACGGCGGATGGAGTGGTCGGCGTCCTTGGTCAGCACCAGCTGGGCCCGGCCCCGCGTCGGCAGCACATTCTCCTCCAGGTTCGGCTCGTTGATCCGCTTCCAGATGTCCCGGGCCGTGCTCTCCGCCTCCATGTCGGACAGGGTGGCATAGCGGTGGAAGTAGGACTCCGGCTGGGCGAACGCGGTGCTCTGGAGCTTGCGGAACCGCTCCACGTACCACTCCTCGATGTAGGCGGTCTTGGCGTCCACATAGATGGAGAAATCGAAGAAGTCGCTCAGGGCCAGGCCCTGCTTGCCGTCATGCCGTGGACGCGCCGGAGCCAGCACGTTCAGCCCTTCGACGATCAGCACATCGGGACGTCGGACCACCACTTCCTTGTCCGGCACGATGTCGTACGTGACGTGGGAGTACCAGGGGGCGCGCACTTCCTCCGCGCCGCCCTTGATTTCACTGACGAACCGCAGCAGCGCCCGCCGGTCGTAGGATTCCGGGAAGCCCTTGCGCTCCAGCAGCTGACGCCTCTTGAGCTCTGCCAGCGGGTAGAGGAAACCGTCGGTGGTGATGAGCTCCACGTTGGGTGTTCCGGGCCAGCGCCGCAGCATCTCCCGCAGCACACGGGCGATGGTGGACTTGCCCACCGCCACAGACCCTGCCACGCCGATCACAAACGGGGTGCGCTGGGTCTGTTCGCCCAAAAAAGTAGTGGTGGCCGAGTGCAGCTGGCCGGCCGC
This sequence comes from uncultured Actinomycetota bacterium, assembly GCA_963807805.1. Classification (GTDB taxonomy): domain Bacteria; phylum Actinomycetota; class Actinomycetes; order Actinomycetales; family Micrococcaceae; genus Arthrobacter. The sequence goes on from CAWECX010000010.1 coordinate 108,541, forward strand.
TTCGACATAGAGGTGCAACAACCGGGACAACGGAAGGTAGACCTCACGGATCTCCTTCATGTCCAGGGGATCGCCGAGGCCGCGCAGACGGATGATGTCCTCTTCGTTCAGAGGCTGTTCCATCTGCGCTGCGAGCCGGGACCAGGTCTGCCGGTCCAGCTCAACGAACGGGGAGACGCCTTCGCCGTTCGCGTCATTGCGTTGCACAGTCACTTTAGAGATTCTGCCCTTCGAGCGGCTGAGAGCGAAATGCGGGACGCGGCCCGCCGTGGCGCATACCACCGGGACGGCAGGCAAGGCGCGCTCACCGGCCACGCCCAGTTTAGATCTCCATGCGGCTGCCGATAAGCTTGAGCCCATGTGTGGAATCGTGGGATATGTAGGCCGTTCGACTGGCCAGGGAATTGCCGGTCACAGTGCGCTGGATGTTGTCCTTGAAGGATTGCGCCGCCTGGAGTACCGGGGTTACGACTCTGCAGGGGTTGCCGTTGTTGCCGACGGCGTCATCTCCTCCCGCAAGAAGTCCGGAAAACTGAGCAACCTGCTCGCCGAGTTGGAGGCACATCCGCTGCCAGAAACAAGCACCGGCATCGGCCATACCCGCTGGGCCACGCACGGCGGCCCCACGGACCAGAACGCGCACCCGCACCTGTCCGACGGCGGCAAGCTGGCCCTGATCCACAACGGCATCATCGAGAACTTTGCCGAGCTGAAGCTGGAACTCGTGGCCAAGGGTGTCACCTTCGCCTCCGAAACGGACACCGAGGTGGCCGCCGCCCTCCTGGGAGACATCTTCCGCACCAAGCTGAACGGTGATACCAGCAACGGCGGCCTGACCAAGGCCATGCAGCTGGCCTGCCAGCGGCTCGAAGGCGCCTTCACCCTCCTCGCCATCCACGCCGACCAGCCCGATGTTGTGGTTGCCGCCCGCCGTAACTCACCATTGGTGGTAGGCCTGGGCGAGGGCGAGAACTTCCTCGGCTCGGACGTCTCCGGCTTCATCGACTACACCCGCCGAGCGGTGGAACTGGGCCAGGACCAGATCGTCACCATCACCGCCGATTCCGTGGAGATCACCGACTTCTACGGCGCCCCCGCCCAGGGCAAGGAATACCACGTGAACTGGGACCCGGAATCGGCCGAGAAGGGCGGCTTCGACTCCTTTATGGAGAAGGAGATCCACGACCAGCCCGACGCCGTGGCGCAGACCCTCCTGGGCCGCTCGGACATCAACGGCAAGCTGACCCTGGACGAGCTCCGGATCGATCCCGCCCAGCTGAAGAACGTCAACAAGATCATTGTCCTGGCCTGCGGCACGTCCGCGTACGCCGGGCAAGTGGCCAAATACGCCATCGAACACTGGTGCCGGATCGCCACCGAAGTGGAACTCTCCCACGAGTTCCGCTACCGCGACCCCATCGTGGACGCAAACACCCTGGTTGTTTCCATCTCCCAGTCCGGCGAGACCATGGATACCCTGATGGCTGTCCGCTATGCCAAGGAGCAGGGCGCCAAGACCCTGTCCATCTGCAACACCAACGGCTCCACCATCCCGCGTGAATCCGACGCCGTGCTCTACACGCATGCCGGCCCGGAGATCGCAGTGGCTTCCACCAAGGCGTTCCTGGCCCAGATCACTGCGGCGTACCTGCTGGGCCTGTATTTGGCACAGCTGCGCGGAAACAAGTTCCAGGGCGAGATCAAGGACATCCTGGCGGACCTTGGCAAGATCCCGGCGAAGATCCAGCGCATCCTCGACAACGAGGGCCAGATCAAGGAGCTTGGCCGCTCGATGTCCGAGGCGAAGTCTGTCCTGTTCCTGGGCCGCCACGTGGGCTTCCCGGTGGCCATGGAAGGCGCGCTCAAGCTCAAGGAGCTCGCCTACATCCATGCGGAAGGCTTCGCTGCCGGCGAGCTCAAGCACGGCCCGATCGCCCTGATCGAGGAAGGCCAGCCGGTGTTCGTGGTGGTCCCGTCCCCGCGCGGCCGCGATTCCCTGCACGCCAAGATCGTCTCCAACATCCAGGAAGTCCGGGCCCGCGGCGCGAAGACCATTGTCATCGCCGAGGAAGGCGACGAAGCCGTGAAGGCTTACGCCGAGCACGTCTTCTACATCCCGGAGACGCCCACGCTGCTGGCGCCGCTCCTGGCCACTGTGCCGCTGCAGATCTTCGCCCTGGCGCTGGCTTCGGCCAAGGGCTACGACGTGGACCAGCCGCGCAACCTGGCCAAGAGCGTCACCGTAGAATAGCGCCATGATTGTTGGCATTGGCGTAGACGTTGTAGACATCGAGCGGTTCGGGCGCCAGCTTGAGCGCACCCCCGGCCTGCGGGACCGGCTGTTCGTCCCCGCCGAGCGGGAGCTGAACACCCGGTCCCTGGCCGCGAGGTTCGCGGCCAAGGAAGCCGTGGCCAAGGTCCTCGGTGCGCCGGCCGGCATGAACTGGCAGGACTGCTGGATCGGCCTGGACCATAACGGCCCCACCGTCCAGGTCAAGGGCACGGTGCTGGCCGTGGCCGAGTCCAAGGGCGTCAAGCGCTGGCACCTGTCCATGAGCCACGACGGCGGGATCGCCACGGCCACGGTACTGGCGGAAGGCTGAGGAGCCCCACGCTGAACCTGCCAGCGGGACGCACACCATGATCAGCGCCTATACCGGAACCCAGGTCAGGGCGGCCGAACAGCCCCTCCTGGCCGCCGGCATGGGCGCTGTCCTCATGCAGCGCGCCTCGCACGGCCTCTCCACTGCGATCGTCCGCGCGCTCACGGCCCGCGGCCAACGGCTCTACGGCGCCCACGTTGCCGTCCTCGCCGGCAAAGGAAACAACGGCGGCGACGGACTCTACGCCGCCTCCTTCCTCGCCGCGCGGGGAATGCGGACGACGGCGGTTCTCACCGCAGAGGCAGCCCACCCCGGGGCGCTGGCGGCTTTTGAACGTGCCGGCGGGCGGGTCCACCGGCTCACTGATTCCAACGCCGGTGACCTGGCAGCACGTGTGGCCGGAGCCGACGTCGTGATTGATGCGGTGCTTGGAACGGGTGCCCAGGGCGGGCTGCGGGGGCTGCCCGCAGCCCTGATGCGGGAACTGTCCGACGCCGGCCTGTCGGGTTCCGCCGGCCGCACGCCGCTCGTCGTTGCGTGCGACCTTCCCAGCGGCGTGGACGCGGACACCGGCGAGGTGAACGAGCCTGTGCTGGCCGCTGACCTGACAGTGGCGTTCGGTGCGGCGAAGGCGGGTTTGTTTGCCGATCCCGGCGCGGACTATGCCGGGCGGGTGGAGACCGTCCCGATCGGCCTTGAGCAGCACCTGCCGGTGCCGGCGCTGAAAAGGCTTGAAGCCGCTGACCTGGCCCTTCTCCTGCCGCGGCCGCGGCGGCGTTCACACAAGTATTCGCGTGGCGTGCTGGGAGTGGTTGCCGGTTCCGCCACCTACCCCGGAGCGGCCGTGCTCGCGTGCCGGGGCGCCCTGGCCGCCGGGGTCGGCATGGTGCGCTATCTGGGGCCGCCTGAGGTAGCCCAGCTGGTCCGGCAGTCCTGCCCCGAGGTGGTGTGCAGCACCGGGCAGGTTTCGGACGTCCACGTCCAGGCGTGGCTGGTGGGCTCCGGAATGGGTCCTGACGACCACGAACAGCTCCAGCGGGCCAGGGACGCCGTTGACTCGGGCCTGCCCACTGTTGCCGATGCCGGGGCCCTTCCCGGCCTGCCCGACGTCCTCGCGCCGCAGGTGATCCTGACCCCGCACGCCGGCGAACTGGCTGCCCTGCTGGCACGGCTGGACGGCAGCCACCCGCTGTCCGGAAGATCCGCCGTCGAGGCCAACACCCTTGCCGCCGTCCGGCAGGCCGCAGGGCTGACCAAAGCCACTGTCCTGCTCAAGGGGGCCACCACGCTGGTGGCGTCACCTGTCCAGGATTGCTACAGCCAGGCGGACGGCACACCGTGGCTTGCCGCGGCAGGCAGCGGCGATGTGCTGGCCGGCATCGCCGGCGCGCTGCTCGCCCAGCTGGCGGCCGACGTCGGACTCTTCCGTGACGCCGGCATCGGCCCCGACGGGCGTTGGGCAGCCATTGCGGCCATGGCGGCGAGCCTCCACGGCCGTGCCGGCACGGCCGCATCTGCCGGGGGTCCGCTGACGGCGGGGCGGATTGCCGACGCTTTACCGGAAGTGTGGGATAAAGTCAGCATGCTTACTTAACGAGCGGCCTGGAAACGTAATAGTCACAGGCACCCGTTACGGTAGGCATAGGTTATGCACGGCAGCGCGTCCGGAGTGTCCGGATCCGATGCCGCACGACAATGAGGAGCATGCATGGAAATCTGGCCCGGATCGGCTTACCCGCTGGGAGCCACCTTCGATGGAACCGGCACCAACTTTGCGCTGTTCAGCGAACGCGCCGAAAAGGTGGAGCTGTGCCTCTTCGATGACAACGGCGCGGAGACGCGGTTCGAGCTGGACGAGGTGGACGGCTACGTGTGGCACGGCTACATCCCGCAGGTCCAGCCCGGACAGAAGTACGGGTACCGGGTCCACGGCGCCTATGACCCCGCCTCCGGCAACCGGTTCAACCCCAACAAGCTGCTGCTGGACCCCTACGCCAAGGCCGTCCACGGACAGGTGGACTGGGATCCGTCGCTCTTCTCCTACAACCTCGGCGATCCCGACTCCGTCAACAACGACGACTCCGCCGCGCACATGATGATGGGCGTGGTCATCAACCCGTTCTTCGACTGGGACGGCGACCACGCCCTCCGCGTGCCGTACCACAAGTCGGTCATCTACGAGGCACACGTCAAGGGCCTCACCGCGCTCCACCCCGAGATCCCGGAAGAGCAGCGCGGCACCTACGCCGGCGTGGCCCACCCCTCGGTCATCTCCCACCTGCAGAAGCTGGGCATCACCGCCATCGAACTGATGCCGGTGCACCAGTTCGTCAACGACGGCACGCTGCAGGACCAGGGCCTGAACAATTACTGGGGCTACAACACCATCGGCTTCTTCGCCCCGCAGAACACCTACAGCTCCACCGGCGACACCGGCCAGCAGGTCCAGGACTTCAAGGCCATGGTCCGGTCGCTGCACCGGGCGGGCATCGAAGTCATCCTCGACGTGGTGTACAACCACACCGCCGAAGGCAACCACCTGGGCCCCACGCTGTCCTTCAAGGGCATCGACAACTCGTCCTACTACCGCCTGATGGAGGGCGACGAGAAGCACTACATGGACTACACGGGCACGGGCAACTCCCTCAACGTCCGCCAGCCGCACTCGCTCCAGCTGCTGATGGACTCCCTGCGGTACTGGGTCACCGAAATGCACGTGGACGGCTTCCGCTTCGACCTCGCCTCCACCCTGGCACGCGAGTTCTACGACGTTGACAAGCTCTCCACCTTCTTCGAACTGATCCAGCAGGATCCCGTCGTCTCCCAGGTCAAGCTCATCGCCGAGCCGTGGGACGTCGGGCCCGGCGGCTACCAGGTGGGCAACTTCCCGCCGCAGTGGACGGAATGGAACGGCAAATACCGCGATACCGTCCGCGATTTCTGGCGCGGCGAGCCGGCTACCCTCGGCGAATTCGCGTCCCGCATCACCGGCTCGGCGGACCTTTACGAGCACTCCGGCCGCCGCCCCGTGGCGTCCATCAACTTCGTCACCGCCCACGACGGCTTCACCCTGGCCGACCTCGTTTCGTACAACGAGAAGCACAACGACGCCAACGGTGAAGGCAACAACGACGGCGAGTCCCACAACCGCTCCTGGAACTGCGGGGCCGAAGGCCCCACGGACGATCCGGCCGTCCTGGGACTCCGCGCCCGCCAGCAGCGGAACTTCATCGCCTCGCTGCTCCTGTCGCAGGGCGTCCCCATGCTGCTGCACGGCGATGAACTCGGCCGCACCCAGCAGGGCAACAACAACGGGTACTGCCAGGACTCGGAACTGACCTGGATCAACTGGGAGAGCATCGACCAGCCCCTCGTGGAATTCACCGCCGCCGTCAATGCGCTGCGGGCAAAGCACCCCACCTTCCGCCGGAGCCGGTTCTTCGACGGCCGCCCTGTCCTGAGAGGCGAAGGCGAGCGGCTGCCGGACATCGTATGGCTGGACCCGGACGGCGAGAACATGAAGCCGGAAGCCTGGGACAGCGGCTTCGGCCGGTCCGTCGGCGTCTTCCTGAACGGCGACGGAATCCAGGGGAAGGACGCCCGCGGGCGCCGCATCACCGATGTGAACTTCCTGCTGTACTTCAACGCGCACGATGACATGGTGAACTTCACGCTGCCCTCTGACGAGTACGCACCGGCGTGGGACATCATCATCGACACCGCCGGCCACAACGCGGACACCGCACCCGTCAAGGCCGGCCAGGCCCTGCCGGTGGATGCCAAGTCCCTGGTGGTCCTGCGTGCCCACATGCTCGAGGAAGTCGAGCCGGACCACTCCGTGGCCGCCTCCCTGGCCGCCCTGACGCAGACGAGCACCAGCGAGACCGAAGCCCTCAGCACCCCCACCGTGCCCGAGCCCAAGAAAACGAAGAAGGTCAGCAAACCGAAAGACGCGGACAAATGAGAATTCCGGTATCGACCTACCGGCTCCAGATCCGCAGCAGCTTCACCCTCTTTGATGCTGCAGCCCGGGTTCCCTACCTGAAGTCACTCGGCGTGGACTGGATCTACCTGTCGCCGATCCTTACCGCCGAGCATGGTTCGGATCACGGCTACGACGTCACGGACCCGTCAGCGGTGGACCCGGAGCGTGGTGGCCCCGAAGGGCTGCTGGCGGTGTCCAAGGCCGCACGTGAGCACGGCATGGGCGTCCTGGTGGACATCGTTCCCAACCACGTGGGCGTGGCCACGCCTGCCCAGAATCCCTGGTGGTGGTCCCTCCTGGCAGAGGGGCAGGGTTCCCGGTACGCTGCGGCCTTCGACGTCGACTGGGAGTTCGGCGGCGGCCGCATCCGGATCCCCGTCCTCGGCAGCGATGACGACGTAGACCAGCTGGAGCTCAAGGACGGCGAGCTCCGCTACTACGACCACCGCTTCCCGCTGGCTGCCGGCTCCTACACGGAGGGCGACTCGCCGCGGGCCGTCCACAGCAGGCAGCACTATGAGCTGGTCTCCTGGCGCCGGGCAGACAGCGAACTGAACTACCGCCGCTTCTTCGCGGTCAACAGCCTGGCAGGCATCCGGGTGGAAGATCCCGCAGTCTTCGAGGAGGCCCATGCCGAGGTAGGCCGCTGGTTCAAGGAAGGCCTGGTGGACGGCCTGCGGGTTGACCATCCGGACGGCCTCGCCGATCCGGCCGGGTACCTGCGCTGGCTCAAGGACCTCAGCGGCGGCGCCTACGTCCTGGTGGAAAAAATCCTTGAACCGGGGGAGGTCCTCCCTGGAGACTTCGCCTGCGAAGGAACCACCGGGTACGACGCCCTGGCCGAAGTGGACCGGGTCCTGGTGGACCCGGCCGGCGAGGCGGCACTCAATGCCCTTGATGCACGCCTGCGGGGCACTGCCGAACCGGCAGACTACGCAGAGATGATCCGCGGCACCAAGCGGATGATTGCCGACGGCATCCTCCGGTCCGAAGTGCTGCGGCTGGCCCGGCTGGTTCCGGCCTCCCACGGGCTGGCGGAGGACACTGCCGCCGATGCGATCGCCGAAATCATCGCGTCGTTCCCGGTCTACCGGAGCTATCTTCCGGTCGGCGCCGAGGTCCTCAAGGAAGCCTGCGAGTCGGCGGCGGCGCACCGCCCGGACCTTGAGGTGGCGGTGGGCACGCTCCTTCCCCTTCTCCTCGATCCAGCCAACGCCATTGCCGTCCGCTTCCAGCAGACCTCCGGCATGGTGATGGCCAAGGGCGTGGAGGACACCGCGTTCTACCGTTACACCCGGCTGGGGACCCTGACGGAAGTCGGGGCCGAACCCACCGAGTTCTCCGTGGCTCCGGAAGACTTCCACCACCGGATGCGGCGCCGGCATGAGGAACTTCCGGCATCCATGACCACGCTGTCCACCCATGACACCAAGCGCAGCGAGGACGCCAGGGCCAGGATCTCGGTCATTGCAGAATGCCCCGGCGACTGGACGGCCACGCTGGACAAGCTCCAGGAACTGGCGCCCGTGCCGGACGGTCCTTTCGCCAACCTGCTCTGGCAGGCAGTAGCCGGCGCGTGGCCGGCTTCGAGGGAGCGGCTCCAGGGCTACGCCGAGAAGGCCGCCCGCGAGGCGGGCAACTCCACCACCTGGACAGACCCGGACGAGGACTTCGAAGCCACGGTGAAGGCCGCTGTCGACGCTGCCTTCGACGACGCCCGGGTCAGTGCCGTGATCGAGGACTTCGTGGCTGCAACGGATTCGTCCGCTGCGTCCAACTCTTTGTCCGCGAAGCTGATCCAGCTGGCCATGCCAGGCGTTCCTGACGTCTATCAGGGCACCGAGTTCTGGGACCGGTCCCTGACCGACCCCGACAACCGGCGCCCGGTGGACTTCGCGCTCCGTGAAGCGGAACTGGCGCGCATCGACGCCGGCAACCTGCCCGACGCCGGAACGGAAGCCAGTAAGCTGCTGGTCACCTCCCGTGCACTGCGGCTGCGCCGGGACCGGCCGGAACTGTTCGGCAGCTACGTCCCGGTCACTGCGTCCGGCGCGGCAGCTGACCACCTCCTCGGTTTTGACCGCGGCGGCGCGGTGGCGCTGGCCACCAGGCTTCCCCTCGGCCTGGAACGGGCCGGCGGGTGGCGGGACACCGCCGTCGAACTTTCTAGCCGGATGCAGGATGAGCTCACCGGAGCCAGCTTCGGACCCGGCACGGTTTCAGTCGCGGACATCCTGGGTACCTACCCGGTGGCCCTGCTGGTTCCGGTGGATGGAGAGAACGCGTGACGCTGATTGACGAAGGCCACGGACGTTTCGATGTCTGGGCACCAGATGCATCCGCCGTGACCCTGGTGGCCAACGGGCAGCACTATCCCATGAAGCAGGCACCGGCGTCGCCCGGCACCGAAGGCTGGTGGTCCGCGCCGGAAGCGCCCGCGGAAGCGGAGGTGGACTACGGCTACCTGCTGGACGGGGACGCCCACCCGCTGCCGGATCCCCGGTCGCGCCGGCTCCCGGACGGCGTCCACGCCCTGTCCCGGACCTTCAGCCCACGCCTCCACGACTGGCAGGACTCCGGGTGGAAAGGCAAGGAACTGCGTGGCTCGGTCATCTACGAGCTCCACGTCGGTACCTTCACACCCGAGGGAACCCTGGACGCGGCGGCGGGCAGGATCGGCTACCTCGCGGACCTGGGGGTGGACTTCGTGGAACTGCTGCCGGTCAACGGCTTCAACGGAACCCACAACTGGGGCTACGACGGCGTCCAGTGGTTTGCCGTGCACGAAGGATACGGCGGCCCTGCGGCCTACCAGCGCTTTGTGGACGCGGCACACGCAGCCGGCCTCGGCGTCATCCAGGACGTTGTGTACAACCATCTGGGCCCCAGCGGCAACTACCTGCCACGCTTTGGGCCCTACCTCAAACAGGGGGATGCCAACACGTGGGGCGACTCCGTCAACCTGGACGGCCCCGGCTCGGACGTGGTCCGCGAGTACATCCTGGACAACGCCGCGCTCTGGCTGCGCGACTACCACGTGGACGGCCTGCGGCTGGATGCGGTGCACGCGCTGAAGGACGAGCGTGCCGTGCACCTGCTGGAGGACCTCGGCGCCCTCGGTGATGCCATCTCGGCGGAGACGGGACTTCCCAAGACCCTGATCGCCGAATCGGACCTCAACAACCCCCGCCTGGTCTACCCCCGTGAAGCGAACGGCTACGGACTGGCCGGGCAGTGGAGCGATGACTTCCACCACGCGGTCCACGTCAACGTCAGCGGCGAAACCACGGGCTACTACGAGGATTTCCAGTCCCTGGGCGTCCTGGCCAAGGTACTCCGGGACGGCTTCCTCCACGACGGCAGCTACTCGAGCTTCCGCGGCCGCCACCACGGCCGGCCCATCAACACCGCGCTGGTCCACCCGGCGGCGCTGGTGGTGTGCAACCAGAACCATGACCAGATCGGCAACCGCGCCACCGGTGACCGGCTCTCCCAGTCGCTGTCCTACGGGCAGCTGGCTGTCGCGGCGGTCCTGACCATGACGTCGCCGTTCACGCCCATGCTGTTCATGGGCGAGGAATTCGCTGCATCGACCCCGTGGCAGTTCTTCACCTCCCACCCTGAGCCGGAGCTGGGCAAGGCGACGGCGGAGGGCAGGATCCGTGAGTTCGAGCGCATGGGGTGGGATCCCGCCGTCGTCCCCGATCCCCAGGATCCGGAGACGTTCCGCCGCTCCAAGCTCAACTGGGCCGAGACCGCCGAAGGCGATCATGCCCGGCTGCTGGAGCTGTACCGCTCGCTCGCGGCGCTGCGCCGGGAGCATCCGGAACTGGCCGGCCTCGGCTTCCCGGAGACCCGGGTGGAGTTCGACGACGACGCCGGTTGGCTGCGTTTCCGCCGCGGCTCCATTGAGGTGCTGCTGAACTTCTCGGGCCGGAAGGTCACGCTCGACGGCGCCTCGGGAACGGTGCTGCTCAGTACCGAGAACCTGCCTGGTGCTGGTTCTGGTGCTGGTGCTGGTGCTGCGGGGCCCGCTGACAGCGGGTCGCTTGCCCTTGGTCCCTGGAGTGCGGCAGTGGTGCAGGTCCGCTAACACCTGGCTTACGCCGCGGGCACATTGTGTCAGCCCGCGGCGTAACCAAGGCCAAGGAGTCTGTAGCGTGCGTCACAGCTGGCAGGATGGAACGTATGACTTATTCTGCAGCGGAGAACCGCTATGAATCCATGCCCTACCGCCGCGTCGGGCGCAGCGGCCTGAAGCTCCCGGCCATCTCGCTGGGCCTGTGGCACAACTTCGGCGACGACAAGCGCTTCGATGAACAGCGAGCCATCCTCCGCCGCGCCTTCGACCTCGGCGTGAACCACTTCGACCTCGCCAACAACTACGGTCCGCCGGACGGTTCCGCCGAAACCAACTTCGGCCGGCACCTCGCGGATGACTTCAAGCCCTATCGCGACGAGCTCGTCATCTCCACCAAGGCCGGCTACTACATGTGGCCAGGCCCGTACGGGGAGTGGGGATCCCGGAAATACCTCCTCTCCAGCCTGGACCAGTCCCTGCAGCGCATGGGCCTGGACTACGTGGACATCTTCTACAGCCACCGTCCTGATCCGGAAACTCCCATGGAAGAAACCATGGGCGCGCTGGATCACGCCGTCCGCTCCGGCAAGGCACTGTACGCGGGCATCTCCTCCTACACCCCGGAGCAGACCATCGAGGCGGCCCGGATCCTGAAGGACCTGGGCACGCCGCTGCTCATCCACCAGCCCAGCTACTCGATGCTGAACCGCTGGACCGAGGACGGCTCGCCCAACCTCTATGAGGCGCTGGAGCAGGTAGGGGCCGGGTCCATCGCGTTCTCTCCGCTGGCCCAAGGCATGCTCACAGACCGCTACCTCAACGGCATTCCCGCGGACTCCCGGGCGGCCAAGGCACGCTTCCTGTCCGAAGACGCCATCACCGACGAGAAGCTGGACCGGATCAGGGGGCTGCAGGCCATCGCTGCCGGCCGTAGCCAGTCCCTTGCGCAGATGGCTATTGCGTGGATCCTGCGTGATCAGCCGAAGGGCACCCCCGTGACCTCCGCACTGGTGGGGGCCTCGAGCGTTCAGCAGCTGGAAGACACGCTGGCCGCCATCAACAACCTGGAGTTCACCACGGAGGAACTCACCGCAATCGACGAGTTCGCGGTCGCCTCGGACATCAGCCTGGTGCAGCAGGAAAAGTAACATACAGCCGTTTCTGCAGGCGCCTGCGTGCTGTGGCCGGGGGAACAATCCCGGCCACAGCGCGGTTGGGTAGTATGAAAAGGCGCCGCATGGCGCCGTGCCTGCTGCCGCCGTCGGGCGTCTTCCTGTCCCGGCCTTCCGGCAGCTGAAGTCAGTCCTCAAAGGAGTTCCGTGTCTGCAAATCCGATTCGTGTTGCAATCGTCGGTGTGGGTAACTGCGCCGCATCGCTCGTCCAAGGCGTGCACTACTACCGGGACGCTGATCCCGAGGCCACGATTCCCGGCCTGATGCACGTGGAGTTCGGCAAGTACCACGTCAACGACGTCCAGTTCGTCGCAGCCTTCGATGTGGATGGCAAGAAGGTCGGCGTTGACCTTGCGGATGCCATCCTGGCCAGCGAAAACAACACCATCAAGATCGCCGACGTTCCTCCCACCGGCGTGACCGTCCAGCGCGGCCACACCCTGGACGGCCTCGGCAAGTACTACCTCGAGACCATCGAGCAGTCCACGGAAGAGCCGGTCGACGTTGTCCAGGCCCTGAAGGACGCCAAGGTTGACGTCATGGTCTGCTACCTGCCCGTGGGCTCGCAGGAGGCCGCGGAGTTCTACGCCCAGGCTGCCATCGACGCCGGCGTGGCCTTCGTCAACGCCCTCCCGGTGTTCATCGCCGGCACCAAGGCCTGGGCTGACAAGTTCACCGCCGCAGGCGTCCCGATCGTGGGCGACGACATCAAGAGCCAGATCGGCGCCACCATCACGCACCGCGTCATGGCCAAGCTCTTCGAAGACCGCGGCGTCACGCTGGACCGCACCTACCAGCTGAACGTCGGCGGCAACATGGACTTCAAGAACATGCTCGAGCGCGACCGCCTGGAGTCCAAGAAGATCTCCAAGACCCAGGCTGTGACCTCCAACGTCGAGGCCGAGTTGGCTGCCAAGGACGTCCACATCGGCCCTTCGGACTACGTCCAGTGGCTCGATGACCGCAAGTGGGCCTTCGTGCGCCTCGAAGGCCGCAACTTCGGTGATGCCCCGGTCTCGCTGGAGTACAAGCTCGAGGTCTGGGACTCGCCTAACTCCGCCGGCGTGATCATCGATGCCATCCGCGCCGCCAAGATCGGCCTGGACCGCGGCATCGGCGGCCCGCTGCTCTCCGCGTCCAGCTACTTCATGAAGTCCCCGCCGGAGCAGTTCAACGACGACCTCGCCCGTGAAAAGGTCGAGGCGTTCATCCGCGGCGACCTGGAGCGCTGACCTTACCGGCAGTGCCTGACGCTCCCTCATCCTGAACTCTTCGGAGCCTTCCGGGCGGGGGAGCGTCTGCGTTCCCGGCCACCCTCTCTCACTACCTGCAGCTTTTCCTGCGACGCTCTATCACTTGTGGCGGGTTTTGGGCCGACGCTCTCTCACCGCGGGTGTGGGTGCGTGCGCCCTCACGCTTCCTGGTCGTAACGGCGGATGGCATGGCTCGCCTGGGCAAGGGCGAGGAGTTTCAGCAGGAGCTGGCTGTGCATACGCATGCCGACGGCGGCGGTGAGGATCAGCTGGTCCACGCTCTCCGGGGCGGTCGTGGCAGCAATGTCGAGCCCGGCCACGTCGTCCATGGCCCTGCTGTAGTGGTCGAGTACGTCCTCCGGCACCGGGATCCCGAGGTTCTCCATCAGTGCAACGTGGGCGTTCAGGGCGTTCCGTGCATCACTGGTGAGGTTGGGCCAGCCCCTGAGGCGTACGACGGCGTCACCGGCCGCGGTGGGAATGCCGCCGGCCGCTGCGGCAGGCGGGTCGAGCTCAAGGACCACACGCTGGACCGCCGCCAACAGCTCAAGGCGCGGGGCGCCGTCGTCGGCCATCCGCAGGAGCGTGCGGATCTGTTCGATGTTGAGGCCGACGATCCGGCGGAGGGCCTGGATGAGTTCCAGGCGCTCCACGTGCTGCGGTGAGTACTCGGCGCGCGTGGGGTGGACGTTCTCGCCGGCCGGAAGCAGTCCCTCGCGGAGGTAGTACTTGATGCTGGCGGCCGACGTGCCGGATTGAGTGCTTAAGTCCTTCAGCTGCAAGGCTCGTTCCCTCCCGGCAGAGGCCTCGATGGATAGTGAAACCTGCGCCAACTATCTTGATGTACACGAGTAGGATAGTGCCTCTATCCTAGGGGAATGGAGCCTTGGAATGTACTGCTCGTCAGCCACGTCGTCGCCGCGCTGTTTGTGCTGGCGATAGGGCCGTTCCAGGTCCTTCGACGGCGTCGTGACAGGGTGCACCGCACCATGGGGTATCTCTGGGTCGCGGCCATGTACTACGTCTGCCTCAGCAGTTTCTGGATCGTGACTGACGGTCACTTCTCGTGGCTGCACGGACTCTCCGCATTCACCATCGTGACGGTCACCGTCGGGCTCATCAGCGCCATCCGCCGCAATTTCCCGGCCCATCTGGGCAACATGATCGGCAGCTATATCGGCATTGCGGTGGCGTTCGTCTTTGCAGCCGCCGTTCCAGGGCGGGCCATCCCGCGACTCCTCGCCGAGGACCCTGCCAGCGCATTGTTTGTCGGCGGGCTGGTGGTGCTGACCGTGGTGGTGCTGTTCGTTTCGCTCAAACGCGGTGGCCGTGCTGGTGGCCCGCCGCCGGTCCCGGCTCCAAAGGACCAAACGCTCTCTCACTCCCTGCAGGTCTAGCGTCGACCCTCGATCACTTCCTGCCGGTCTCCCCTTGATGCTCGCTCACCCGGCGTCGGCAAAGCCGGAGGCTGCCGGGTGATCAAGACTGGCGGTTCGCAGCGCCCGCTTGATCCTGGCTAGAGCCAGCTGGAAGCCGTCGGCAAGGTCGTCTTTGTTCAGCACCACCACCGTGAACCCGGCTGCTTCGAAGGCTTTGTCCCGCCGCCTGTCACTCACAGCCCGCATGTCAATCAGGTGATGCCCTCCGTCGTACTGGATCGCTATGCGGCGGTGACGGTACCCGAGGTCGGCCGTCGGCGAGAAGGGATCACCCGGCCGCAGGGGCAGTTGAAGGTCGGGTTCGGGGAGGTTGGCGTCAGCCATTGCCAGGCGAAGAAGTGACTCGGGCGCGGAATCCGAACCGATCCGCATCAGATCCAGCGCCTGCCGGGCCCGGACAACGCCTTGAAGGTTTGGATGACGGCCCAGCAGCGAACGCAGCCCCTCTACGGTGTCATAAGGCCGGGTCCGCCCCTCAAAATCCACGCGGGGTACGCGGAGCAGCTGATCACCCATGCACACCAAGTCCTCCAACGGCAGCGTCCGCGCCAAATCCAGCCATGTGCGGGACCGGGTGCTGATCCGGATACCCTCCACCAGTTCAATCTCCTCATCGCGAGCCAGCAGCGTGTGGCCGACCACGCCCTTTCGCCGCACCGACGGTAAGGACCGGGGCTTGCTGAGGTGAAGCGCCGCTGAATCCGCCAGCCACGGTGGCAGTATCTGGCATCGAATCCGTGCGGCAGTAACGTGCGAGATCCAAGCGCCGGGTGAGGCCACAGACAACGCCCTTGCCGCCGCTTCCAGCTCAAAGTCCCAGTCCCTTGGTCGGTAGATTCCGCGGCCGACGTGCACTACATCAACGCGCCGCAGCCGGCTGGCCGGGATCCCGGACGCCCGGGCCGCCTCGGAGGTGAAGGGCGCCGCGGCCAGGTGCGCGGGGAGTGCATCGCGATTTCGCATGCTGGCATTGTGACCCGAAACGGCACAAGGCCGCAGAAGTTATCCACAGGGCTTCGCCGGGCATTCAGGAGTGCGAGAGGATCGGCCGAGAACCTGCAGCTAGTGAGAGAGGATCGGCCGGGAACCTGCAGGGACTGAGAGAGGGTCCCGGGGTGGGTCAGGACAGGCCTACCGGGTTGCCGGCGTCGTCCACGTCCATCCGCATCGCTGCCGGGACTGCCGGCAGGCCCGGCATAGTCATCACGGCGCCGGTCAGGGCCACGATGAAGCCCGCCCCGGTTTTGGGGATCAGATCCCGCACATGGATGGTGAAGCCTTTCGGGGCGCCGAGGCGTGAGGCGTCGTCGCTGAACGAATACTGGGTCTTGGCCATGCACACCGGAAGCCCGGACCAGCCGTTCTTCTCGATGTCCGCCAGGCGCTTCAGGGCAGGCACGGAGAAGTCCACGCCATCGGCGCCGTAGATCTCCTGCACTATGGTCCGGATCTTCTCCTCCACCGGCAGCTCCAGCGGATACAGGTGCCTGAAGGTGTTCGGCGCGGCGAGGACTGCGGCGACCTTGGCTGCGAGTTCATCGCCACCGTCACCGCCGCCGCCCCGTCCCCAGACATCGGCGACGGCGGCCTGGACGCCTTCTGCGGCACACCACTCCAGCAGCCAGTCCAGTTCCTCCGCGGTGTCGGAGGAGAACCGGTTGATGGCCACCACCGGGGTCACCCCGAACTTCTCCACGTTGTGGACATGCCGCCGCAGGTTGTCGACGCCGGCGCGCAGGGCCTCGAGGTCCGGTTCCGTGAGGCGGTCCTTTGCCACGCCGCCGTGCATTTTCAGCGCACGGACCGTGGCCACCACCACGACGGCGGAGGGTGCCACCCCCGCCACCCTGGCTTTGATGTCCATGTACTTCTCCGCGCCGAGGTCCGCGCCGAACCCGGCCTCGGTGACCACGATGTCCGCCAGCCGGCGGGCAGTCTGCGTGGCCACCAGGGAATTGCAGCCGTGGGCGATGTTGGCGAACGGGCCGCCGTGCACCAGGGCGGGGGTGCCGGCGATGGTCTGCACCAGGTTCGGCTTGATGGCCTCTTTGAGGAGCAGGGTCAGGGCACCCTGCACGCCGAGGTCCGCAACCGTGACGGGGGAACGGCCATACGTGTAGCCGAACGTGATCCGGCCGAGGCGCTCGCGGAGGTCCGCGAGGTCCGTGGCCAAGCAGAACACGGCCATGATCTCCGAGGCCACCGTGATGTCGAACCCGTCCTGCCGGGGGACACCCTGCGTGGGGCCGCCGAGCCCGATCACCACCTCACGCAGGGCGCGGTCGTTCATGTCCAGGACCCGTTTGAACGTCATGCGGCGGGGGTCGATGCCCAGCTCGTTGCCCTGGTAGATGTGGTTGTCCACGAGCGCCATCAGGGCGTTGTTGGCTGAGGTGACGGCATGGAAGTCGCCGGTGAAGTGCAGGTTGATCTCGTCCATCGGCAGGACCTGTGAGTATCCTCCGCCTGTGGCGCCGCCCTTCATGCCGAGGATGGGGCCCAGTGAGGGCTCCCGCAGTGCGATCATCACCTTGTGGCCGGCGCGTGCCAGGGAGTCGGCGAGGCCCACCGTGGTGGTGGATTTCCCTTCACCGGCGGGGGTGGGGGACATGGCCGAGACGAGCACCACCTTGCCGGCCGGAGGGGGCGCGTCCAGCCGTGCGGTATCAATCTTGGCCTTGTACCGCCCGTACATTTCCAGCGCGGCTCCGTTGATGCCGGCCGCGGCCGCCACATCGCTGATGGGCCTGATCCTGGCCTGGCGGGCAATCTCGAGGTCGCTCAGCGGAATCCGTTCAGACATCGTTGTCCTTTGTTAGGGCGGTTCGGGGCCGGTGCGGTGGCGCCGGCCTCAGGGTGCCGGGACCGCCGGGATCAACCGGCGCCCCACGGAATTGTCGACGGCGGCCTGGTAGCTTTCCAGCGTGATCGCCGCGGTGCGCTGCCAGCCCGAGTTCTGGGCACGGATGGCGGCAGCCCGGCCCATGTCGGCACGTGTTTCCGCGTCGTCGTGCAGGGCCTCCAGGGCATCGGCCCAGTCTTCGGCGTTATGGCCATCCACCAGCAGGCCGGTCCGGCCGTGGCAGACGGCCCGGGACAGGCCTCCCACCCTGGTGGCCACCACCGGCGTCCCGCAGGCCTGGGCCTCGAGGGCCACCAGGCCGAACGATTCACTGTAGGAGGGCATCACCACCACATCCGCCGCGCGGAACCACGCCGCCAGCTCCGGCGCCTTGACCGGCGGCAGGTGCGTGACGGCGTCGTCCATCCCCGCGTCCGCAATCAGGTGGCGAAGGTTGAAATCCTTGTTGCCGCTGAGGGCTCCGAGGATGGTGATCCTGAGCTTGATGTCGGGGCGGCGGGACCGCAGCTTCGCCGCCGCCTTGAGCAGGATCTGCGGGCCCTTGAGCCGTTGGATGCGCCCGGCGAACAGCAGATGGAAGGTGTCCTCCGGTATGCCGCGCTCGGTCCGCGAACGGGCCCGGAAGGCCGGCGTGAACGTGGCCAGGTCGACGCCCGGCGGAGCGATATCGATCCGGTCGTAGTCCGCACCGTAGTGGGATACCAGCTCGCCGGCCTCGGCGGGCGTGTTGGCAATGAGCCGCGAGGCGCCGTCCACGATCCGGTGCTCGCCCACTTCCCGCCGCCGCGGCTCAGGCTGTTCCCCGGACTCGAGGAGGAGGTTCTTGACCTTGGCCATGGTGTGCATGGTGTGGACCAGCGGGATGCCCCACAGCTCCGAGAGCTCCAGCCCGGCGAGGCCCGATACCCAGTAGTGGGAGTGGATGACGTCGTACCGCCCGTGGGGCTGGCGTTGGCGGATCTGCTCGATTTCGGCCACCATGCTGTGCAGCAGGCCGGGCAGTTCCTCTTTGGGGATTTTGCGGGGCGGACCGGCGAGGACGTTGTGGACGCACACCCCGGGGTCGGGATGCTCGACGGCGGGCTGGCCGGCCGACGTGGCCCGGGTGAAGATTTCCACTTCCACGCCCGCCTCGGCGAGGGCGGAGGCAAGTTCGCGGATGTACACGTTCATCCCGCCCGCGTCACCGGAGCCCGGCTGTTCCATGGGGGAGGTATGGAGGGAGAGCAGGGCGACCCTTTTGATCAGTGGCACGGCAGCTCCTTCCAGCTCCGGCGCCGCGTGCGGCAACCCGTGTCATGCATCCGGTAAAACACTACTCCTGCCCTTCCGGCGCGGGCTTCCGGCAGGCGGCCTGCGTCCAATGTGACGCCTGTGAATACAGCCACAGGCGGTCAACGCCAGAGTCCGCGCAGCGCGGGAAAGGCCCGTTCGTAGCCCTCAAGGAGGGCGACCGCCAGCGGGGCCGAGTCCACCAGGGGGTGCCTGGTGAAGGCATCTACGGCGGCCGCCCGGTCTCCGTGCGCGGCGGCGCCGACGGTGAGCTGTTCCACCTCCTTGACCCGCCGCAGGAGCTCGAGCTGCTCCGGGCCCGGGGCAGCCTGGGGGAGCGGCACTGCGCCGTCGGCCGTCACCGTGCAGGGGACCTCGACGACGGCGTCCGCAGCGATACCTGGAATGGCCGGTCTGGGAGCGGCTGCTCCGGCGGCCGGGACGGTGTTGCGTGTGTTCAGGATCAGCTGTGTTTCCGTGGTCCCGGCGGCCACGGCCCGCATCACCGCCAGGGCAACGCGTTCGTAGCCGCCGCCGGCGAGGTCCTCCTCGTCGCGCTGTTCACCCTGGGTGCGGGCCTCGGCCAGGTAGCCTTCCTCGCGGGAGCGGCGGGCGGCGTCCCACAGCCGGTAGGCGCGGGTTCCGGCCGTGGCGAGCCGCGGATAGAGTTCGGCCTGCTGGGTATGGATGGACTCGCCGCGGGTCTGCGGCATGGCCCGCATGGCCGCCGCGGCACTGTCCCGCCGGTAGTAGTAATAGAGGTATTCGTTGGGCAGTGCGCCGAGTGCTGCCAGGAAGGGCTGCGGGAACAGCCGGCCCTCCTCGAAGGTGCTGAGGGCCGCCGGGTCCGAGAGCAGGCGGGGCAGCAGATCCTCGCCGCCGGCCTCCAGCCGGTACAGCCAGCCCAGGTGGTTCAGCCCGTAGTAGCCCACGCCGTCGAGCCTTCCGTCCTGCAGCGGAATCCCGGCGGCGTGCGCGGCCCGGTGCACCAGCCCGCCCGCCGAGTCGCAGATGCCGATCGCCCGCGGCCCGAGGACAGGGAACAGGGCCTCGGTGACCATGCCGGCCGGGTTGGTGAAGTTGATCAGCCAGGCCTCCGGGCAGTGCTCTTGGATCTGGCGGGCGAGCTCCAGCATCCTGGGGATGGTGCGCAGCGCATACGAGATGCCGCCGGCTCCCGTGGTTTCCTGTCCCAGCAGGCCCAGGTCCTGGGCTACCCGTTCATCGGCGATCCGTCCGGCCGTCCCGCCGGGGCGGATGGCAGCGAACACCATGTCCGCGCCGCGGAGTGCGTCCGGCAACGAAGTGGTGGTACTGACCGACGGCGGCCGGCCACCGGACCCGGTAACCGGTGTGGGCATGGACGCCAGCACCGCGGCGACAGCACTGAGCCGTCCGGGGTCGACGTCGTACAGCACCAGTTCATCAGCCAGGCCCGCGAAGGCGCCCGAACACAGCGCCCGGTACACGAGGGGCACCCGGAATCCGCCGCCACCGGCGATCATGAGCCGCATAACCAGCAGTCTAGGCCCGGCGGCGGGCGGCCCCTATCGCTGGCGGGCGGCAGGGCGTATCGTGCCGGTCATGGACGCCATCCCCGCCCGCCGCTTCGATCCGCTCTCAGCCGTCCGCGCACCGTCGGACGGGGAATTTGACCTGATCCTGGCCGGCACCGTGTTCCAGGACATCATTTTCACCGGCCTGCCGCACGCGCCTGAACCGGGAACGGAAATCTGGAGCGAGGGGATGGGCAGCTGCCCCGGCGGCGTCGCGAACCAGGCGATTGCAGCCGCCAGGCTGGGCCTCAAGACCGGGCTTGCGGCCGCCTTCGGAGACGACGGCTACGGTGACTACAACTGGAAGATCCTCGCCGGGCAGGAACATGTGGACCTGAGCCTGTCGCGGCGCGTCCCCGGCTGGCACTCCCCGGTCACGGTATCCCTGAGCGTCCAGAAGGACCGTTCCCTGGTGACGCACGGGCATCCGGCGCCGGTGACGTCGTCGGAACTGATCGGTACCCCGCCCGGGGCGCTCGCCGGAATCGCCGAGCTGGACCTGGAGATTGAGCCGTGGGCCATGGCCGCGCATCAGGCGGGGGTCAAGCTCTTCGGTGACGTGGGCTGGGACCCCAGCGGGAAATGGTCCCCGGTCCGGCTCGATAACCTGCAGTACTTCCATGCCTTCCTGCCCAACCAGCGCGAGGCCATGGCGTTCACCGGCAAGGACGACCCCTGGGCTGCGCTCTATGCCTTGGCGGACCGGGTGCCGGTGGCGGTGGTGACCCTCGGCCCGCAGGGCGCCATGGCAGTTGACTCGGAGACGGGAGAGGAAGAATGGGTTCCCTCGCTGCCGGTTTCCGCCTTTGATCCCACCGGCGCGGGTGACTGTTTTGATGCGGCCTTCATCGTGGGGAGCCTCGCCGGGTGGCCGCTGGGGAACCGCCTGCGCTTTGCCAACCTCTGCGCGTCCCTGGCCGTGCAGGAAGTGGGCGGTTCACTGGCGGCCCCGGGCTGGGGCGATATCGCCGACTGGTGGCAGCGGGCCAACGCCCGCCGGGAACGCCAGAGCAGCCAGTGGCTGCGCCGCTACGGCTTCCTCGAGGAGATTGTCCGGGACGTCCCGCTGGCAGCGCAGCGCCGGGCCACGGCCACCATCGCCCATCTCTCCGACGCCTGAGGCGCAGGATGCCCCAGCTCAGGGGTGCCAGGACCCGTTGGTGATTCGCGGCCGGGCCGCTCGCACTAGAATCACTTAGGTGACTTACCCCGTAGCAACCGGTGACTTCCGTGCAGCCCCCGGAGCGGATCCGCTCTACGAACGCTCCGCCGTCATCGACCTGGACGCCATCCGCCACAACGTCCGCAGGCTGGCAGCCGCGGCATCGCCCGCGAAGGTCATGGCCGTGGTGAAGGCCGATGCCTACGGGCACGGTGCCGTTCCGGTGGCACGGGCCGCCATGGAAGCCGGCGCCTCCTGGCTGGGCGTAGCCCACATCTCCGAGGCCCTCGCCCTGCGCGCTGCAGGGATCGACGCTCCGATGCTGGCCTGGCTGCACACCACAGAAAGCAACTTCGGCGCCGCGGTGGCGGCCGGTGTCGACATCGGATGCTCCGGCTGGGAGCTGGGCAGGATTGTGGCGGCGGCCCGCGAACAGGAACGCCCCGCACGGGTCCACCTCAAGGTGGACACCGGCTTGGGCCGCAACGGCGTCACCCTCGAAGGCTGGGACACCCTGGTGGGCGAGGCCCTCGACTACCAGGACCAGGGACTCCTGCGGGTGGTGGGGATCTTCTCCCACCTGTCCGTGGCCGACGAACCGCACAGGCCCGAAACCGATGACCAGCTTGCTGCCTTCCGCGAGGTGCTGGCCATCGCCGAAGATGCCGGGGTGGACCCGGAAGTCCGCCACCTTGCCAATACACCGGCCACGCTGTCCCGCCCGGACACCCACTTCGACCTGGTCCGCGTGGGGCTGGGCATTTACGGGCTCTCCCCGTTTGAGGGCCAGACGTCCGCCGAGCTGGGCCTCCGCCCGGCCATGACGCTCCGCACCCTGGTCTCGCAGTGCAAGCAGGTGCCGGAGGGGCAAGGCGTGTCCTACGGCCTCCGCTACCACACCAGCAGCCCCAGCACACTTGCCCTGATCCCGGTGGGCTACGCGGACGGCGTCCCCAGGGTGGCCACCGGCGGTCCGGTCCGCGTTGGCGGCCACACCTACCCGGTGGTGGGACGGATCGCCATGGACCAGATGGTCATCGACCTCGGGACCGCGGACCCGTCAGGTGCCGGGCTGCTGGGCGCCGAGGCTGAACTGTTCGGCAACGGTGCCGACGGCGGTCCCACGGCCGACGACTGGGCGCTCGCCGCAGGAACGAACAACTACGAGATCGTGACCCGGATCAGCCCCCGGGTTCCGCGCCGCTTCATCAACGAAGCCTTTGCGGTGCCCGTCTCCGGCGGGCAGGGAAAGCCATGAGACTGCCCCGCACCGACGGAGCCGGATCCGGCGCCACGTGGGAGGTGACCCTGCGGGTGTCGACGGCGGACCAGACCCACCGGCTCGGGGCAGCCCTGGCAGCGGCGCTGGACGCCGGGGACCTGCTGGTACTCACCGGCGAGCTGGGTGCCGGAAAGACCACCTTCACCCAAGGACTGGGGGAGGGCCTCGGCGTGCGGTCCGGGGTCATATCGCCGACCTTCGTGCTGGTGCGCATCCACCCCAACCTGCCCGACGGTCCCCGCCCCGGCGGCCCGGACCTGGTGCACGTGGATGCCTACCGGCTGGGGTCCGCGTCCGAGATTGACGACATTGACCTGGAGAACACCATGGACTCGGCAGTCACCGTAGTGGAGTGGGGCCGAGGCCGGGTGGAACACCTGAGCGAGAGCCGGCTGGAGATCGACCTGCACCGCGCCATCGGCCTGCCGGCAGGGGAGCCGCAGGCAGGTTCACCGGCGGACGCAGCCGTCGGGAACGTTAACGACGTACTGGACTTCGACACCGAGGACGACGACGAACCCCGCACCATCGTGCTTCGCGGCTTCGGTCCGCGCTGGGCCTCCATGCCCGTCCTGGACGGACTGACAGAGGGGACAGCCTGATGCTCATTCTTGCCATCGATACCTCCGCCGTGGCCAGCGCAGCCCTGGTTTCCGACGACGCACTGGAAGGCGTCGTGGCAAGCTTCGCCACCGAGGACACCCGCAGCCATGCAGAGGTGCTGGCTCCCGGTATTGAGGAGCTGCTTGCCGCTGCGGGAGTCACCGGCAGCGACGTCGACGCGATCGTTACCGGGGTCGGCCCCGGCCCGTTCACAGGACTGAGGTCCGGCATCGCCACGGCGCGGACGCTCGCGTTCGTCTGGGACAGACCCCTCTACGGGATGATGAGCCTGGACGCCGTAGCCCTGGAAGTCGCTGAGTCCACGGAGGCGGCGGGCGAGTTCCTGGTGGTCACCGACGCCCGCCGGAAAGAGGTGTACTGGGCCCGCTACACGCTGGCGGACGGGCAGCTGCCGCAGCTGGTGGACGGCCCGCACGTCGGGTTCGCTGCGGACCTGCCGGACCTGCCTGCCTTCGGCGCCGGCGCCGGGCTGTACTCTGACGTGATCAAGGCCAACCCGGCGTTCAGCGCCGAACAGCCGGACGCCCTGTACCTGGGCCAGTTTGCGCTGGCCCGGCTGGCCGCGGGCGGGAAGCTGCCAGGACTCCACGCCGCTGTACCTGCGGGAATCGGACGCACAGGTCCCCGGCCCACGGAAGCGGGCACTGTGAGTACCCCGGCCGTGCCCGGCGCCGAGGCAGTGGTGCTCCGCGGGATGACCGTTGAGGACATCCCGGCCGTCAACGCCCTGGAGCAGAGGCTGTTTCCCACCGATGCATGGCCGCTGCACATGTTCCATGATGAGCTGGCCCAGCCGGAGACGCGCCGGTACCTGGTGGCCGAGGCGCCTGCCGGGATCGTGGGCTATGCCGGCCTGATGTGCATCGAGCCCATTGCGGACGTACAGACCATAGCCGTCGTCCCTGAATTCGAAGGACAGGGGATCGGCTCGGCACTGCTGACCCAGCTCATTGGCGAGGCCGCCCGGCGGGGGGCCCACGACGTGCTGCTCGAAGTCCGTGCTGACAACCCCCGTGCGCAGCAGCTCTACGTGCGCTTCGGCTTCGAGCAGATCCATCTCCGCCGCCGCTACTACCGGGACGGGGTTGACGCCCTGATCATGCGGCTGCAGCTCACACCCGACGAATCCTCCCCGACCGAAACAGGCCAGCCATGAACCGTACGCAGCCCCTGGTGCTGGGCATCGAATCCTCCTGCGACGAGACGGGCGTGGGCATCGTCCGCGGAACCAGGCTCCTGACCAACACCGTTTCCTCGTCCATGGACGAACACGTGCGGTTCGGAGGGGTCATCCCGGAGATCGCCTCGCGGGCCCACCTGGACGCCTTCGTCCCCACCCTGCGGCAGGCACTGGACGACGCCGGCGTGCAGCTGGCGGACGTTGACGCCATCGCCGTCACCTCCGGACCGGGCCTGGCCGGCGCGCTGATGGTAGGTGTCTGCGCGGCCAAGGCACTGGCCGTGGCCACCGGCAAACCCCTGTACGCGATCAACCACCTCGTGGCGCACGTGGGGGTGGGCCTGCTCGACAGCGGGTCGCCCCCGGCCGCAGGGGACGGGGAATCCGCCCCGCGGCTGCCGGAGAACCTCGGGGCCCTGCTCGTTTCCGGCGGGCACACCGAGATCCTGAAGATCGTCAGCATCACCGATGACGTCCAGCTGCTGGGCTCCACCATCGACGACGCCGCCGGGGAAGCCTACGACAAAGTGGCCCGCATCCTGGGCCTGGGCTATCCGGGCGGCCCCGCCATCGACAAACTGGCCCGAACAGGCAATCCAAAAGCCATCCGGTTCCCCCGGGGGCTCACCCAGCCTAAATACATGGGTACCGCCGAGGAGCCTGGCCCCCACCGTTACGACTGGTCCTTCAGCGGACTGAAAACCGCCGTCGCGCGCTGCGTTGAACAGTTCGAGGCCCGCGGCGAGGAGGTCCCCGTGGCTGACGTCGCCGCTGCTTTCCAGGAAGCGGTGGTGGATGTGATCACCTCCAAGGCCGTGCTGGCCTGCCGCGAACATGGGATCAAGGACGTCCTGCTGGGCGGGGGCGTGGCTGCCAACTCCAGGCTGCGGGAGCTGACCGGCCAGCGTTGTGCGTCAGCCGGGATAAAGCTGCATGTGCCGCCGCTGGACCTCTGCACGGACAACGGCGCCATGGTGGCAGCCCTCGGAGCCCAGCTGGTGATGGCCGGAATCGGCCCGAGCGGCATCCGCTTCGCCCCCGACTCCTCGATGCCTGTCACGGCGGTTTCGCTGCCCGCCTGAGGCAGGTTACGCCGTCGGGCCGTTCCGCATCTGCTTCACGAGGTCCAGCACCACAGCCTGCAGGTCCCCGCCGTGTTCGGCGGCGACGCGGCGCTGGCGCTGGTACCCGGCGCCCCGGCGGATGATCTTCTCGACGTCGGCCAGCTCATCACTGCAGCCGAGCTTGGCGGCGACCGGCTCCAGCCGGTTCAGGGTTTCCATCAGGTGGTCGGTGACCAGCTGCTCGTTGCCGGCGGCATCGAGGATGATGATTGCGTCCATGCCATACCGGGCGGCCCGCCACTTGTTCTCCTGGACGTGCCACGGCGGCATGGTGGGAATGGTGCCGCCGTTGTCCAGCGTGGTGGAGAATTCGTCCACCAGGCACTGGGTGAGGGCGGCGATGGCGCCGACTTCCTCCAGCGTGGCCAGTCCGTCGCAGATGCGCATCTCGATGGTGCCGAAGTGGGGGACGGGCCGGATGTCCCAGCGGATTTCGGAGAGGGAATCGATCACCCCGGTGGTGAACATGTCCTGCGCATACGACTCGAAGTCCTCCCAGGACCGGAACTGGAAGGGCAGGCCGGCGGTGGGCAGCTGCTGGAACATGAGGGCCCGCTGTGAGGCGTAGCCGGTGTCTTCGCCACCCCAGAACGGGCTGGACGCCGACAACGCCTGGAAGTGCGGGAAGTAGTTGACCAGCCCGTCGAGAACCGGCAGGACCTTGTCCCGCCGGTCCAGGCCAACATGGACATGGACGCCGTAAATGACCATCTGCCGCCCCCACCACTGGGTGCGGTCAATCAGCTTGGCGTAGCGGGCCTTGTCCGTCACCGGCTGCAGCTGCGGCGGGCTGAACGGGTGGCTGCCGGCGCAGAAGATCTCCACGCCCATGGGATCGGTGATTTCGCGGACGGCTGCCAGGGAGCTGCCCAGGTCCGCTTTGGCTTCGGCCACGGTGGTGCAGATTCCCGTGACGAGTTCCACCGTGTTCAGCAGGAGTTCCTGCTTGATGTGGGGATGTTCGTCGTCTTCGTTAAGTTCGGGGTGTTTGGCTGCAACGCCGCGCAGCACCTCGTTGGCCACCGACGCCAGTTCGCCGGTCTGGCCGTTGACAAGGGCCAGCTCCCACTCCACACCAAGAGTTGACTGCCTCGATGAAGCAAAATCAATCTTCATGCGTTCCCCTAACTGTTCTGTTGCAAGCTGGCACGCCGCCCCGGCGGGCTGCCCCACAGGCGGCGGCCGGCAGGCGAACGGGTGGTTCAAGTCTAGTGCAGGGGTAGCATCGTATTGATGGCCTTGTTCCCGCAGACCCGTGACAGTATTCACAAAACCACCCTTATTCTGGCGGCTTCGGCCACACTCGCCGCCCTCGCCGGCTGCAGCGCAGCCCCCGTGCCCGCGCCGGTACCACCCTCGGAGACCTCCACACCCAGCCCCTCACCATCAGCAGGGCAACGGTCGACGCCGGCACCGCCGTCGGCCACTGCCGCACCGGACCCCGGTGCCAGGGCCCTCGGCTGGGGACCGCAGCAGCGCGACCAGGACGCAGCAGCTGCCGCGGTGGCAGCCATGACGGTTGAACAGAAGGCCGGACAGGTCCTGCTGCCGTTCTACAGTGGCGCCGACGTAGAGGGGCAGGCAGCCAGGATTCAGCGGCTCCATCTGGCGGGGTCGATCATCATGGGGGACAACGTCCCGCGTGGACGCCCTCAAGCACGTGGACCCGGCGGCAATGGCCGCTGCCACGGCCCGCCTGTCCGAAGCCACCCGCGCAGATGGCCGGGGCTGGCCTGGACTGATCGGTGTGGACCAGGAGGGCGGGATGGTGACCCGCCTTGGTGCACCCCTGACGGAGTGGCCTGCGCCCATGAGCTACGGAGCCGCCGGCAGCCTGCCGCTGGCCAAGGAGGGCGGCCGCGCGCTGGCCGCCGAGATCGCGCCCCTGGGTTTCAACGTGGATTTTGCGCCGGACACCGATGTCACGGTGGGGCCGGCCGATCCCACCATCGGGGCCCGGTCACTGTCCGGCGACCCGGACACGGCCGGTGCACTGGGGGTGGCCTTCGCCCAAGGAATGCAGGACGCCGGCGTGCTGCCCACCGTCAAGCATTTTCCCGGCCATGGTTCCGTCACCGTGGATTCGCACCTGGACCTGCCGGTGCAGCCCGCAGGTTTGGCAGAACTTAAAGCCCGTGACTGGAAGCCGTTCCAGGCCGCCATCGCCGCGGGCGCGCCGATGATCATGACCGGGCACATTGCGGTGCCTGCCCTGGAACCCGGCGTGCCGGCGTCGCTGTCCGGGGCGACGTACGCGACACTGCGCGGCATGGGCTTCAACGGCGTGGCTGTCACCGATGCCTTGAATATGGGAGCGATCCACAAGAAGTACCCGGGCGGCTCCGCGGCGCCGGCAGCGCTCGCGGCCGGAGCGGACCTGCTGCTCATGCCCGCGGACGTGGAGCAGGCGCACGCGGCCATCGTCGCTGCCGTGGCCTCAGGAACCCTGCCGGCTGCACGGCTGGACGAGGCCGCCCAGCGGGTGGCCACGATGATGACCTGGCGTGGACGCACCACGGCTCCGGCCGGAGCGCTGCCGGGCAGCGGGACTGCGGTTTCGGCGTCCGTGTCCGCGGCAGCGGTCACCGTACTGTCAGGGCCATGCAGCGGGCCGCTGGTGTCCGGGAGCGTCCAGGTTGCCGGCGGTTCCCCTCAGGACAGGGACAGGTTCCAGGCGGCCGCCGCCAAGCAGGGCCTGTCCACCGGGTCAGGGCCGGTGGTTAACCTCATCGGCTACGGCGGAGCCCCGGCGGGAGGGGACATCGCGGTGTCGCTGGACGCGCCGTGGCCGCTCAAGGACTCCTGGGCGCCTGTCAGGATCGCGCTATTCGGACGCAGCGCCGGTGCCTTCGACGCGCTGGCCGCTGTACTGGCCGGCACCGCGGCGGCCCCCGGAAACCTGCCCGTCGCCGTCGGAAGCTTCCCTGCCGGCACCGGCTGCCCGTAATCCGGGCGCCGGGGCGGGGCGCTTACCGGTGGAACATCCCGTTTAATGGACACGTGCCCATTCTGAATAAAGACATGACCCTCTGTATCTCCCTGTCGGCCCGGCCCAGCAACAACGGGACGCGCTTCCACAACCACCTGTACGGGCAGCTGGGTCTGAACTGGATCTACAAGGCTTTCGCCCCCACCGACCTCGCCCAGGCCATCGCGGGGGTGCGGGGACTCGGCATCCGGGGCTGCGCGGTGTCCATGCCGTACAAGGAAGACGTCATCGCCCTGGTGGACGAGATGGATCCCTCGGCCACGGCCATCGATTCCGTGAACACCATCGTCAACACTGACGGCCACCTCAAGGCCTACAACACGGACTACACGGCGATCGAGCAGCTGCTGGCCGTCAACGCGGTTCCCACCGGATACTCCGTCCTGGTCCAGGGTGCCGGCGGAATGGCCAAAGCCACTGTCGCTGCCCTGCGGGACGCAGGCTTCACCGACGTCACTGTCGTCGCCCGTAACGAAACCACCGGCCGGGCCCTCGCCGGGCAGTATGGATTCGGCTGGCGCGCAACGCTCGACGGCGGCACGGCGGACCTGATCATCAACGTCACCCCTGCATCGAGGTATGGCAGGGGGCATGGCAGGAGGCGCGGACGCCGAAGCACTGTCCTTCCCGCAGGATGCCATCGAGGCAGCCAAGGTGGTGTTCGACGTCGTGGCGCTGCCCGCGGAGACGCCGCTGATCAGGGCGGCACGCGCTGCCGGAAAACCGGTGATCACCGGCGCCGAGGTGGCTACCATCCAGGCCCTGGAACAGTTTGTGCTCTACACCGGGGTCCGGCCCACCGATGAGCAGGTCCGGGCGGCCGAGGAATTCACCAGGGCCCAGTAGGCCCCGAGCGTCGAGGGGCTCAGACGGGTTCCACCGAGATGGCCACCCGGTCCTCCCCGATGCGGGTCAGGACCAGCGTGGCCGTGCTGTTTCCGGCCTTCCTGCTCCTGCCGCCGGGGAGGAGCTGCTTGCGCAGTTCCTCCGGAGTGACCGAGGTGCCCCGCTTCTTGATGTCCAGCACGCCGATCCCGTGGTCCTTGACCCAGGCCTTGAGCGCCTTGACGTTGTACGGCATGACCTCGAGGACCTTGTAGGCCTTGGCGAACGGAGTGTCCACCAGGTCCGGCGCGCAGATGTAGGCGATGTGTTCGTCCACCAGGTGCCCGCCGAGCTGGAGGGCGACATCGGCCACCAGACCCGCCCGGATCACTGCCCCGTCCGGTTCGTACAGGTAGCCCTCCACCGGTCCCACCAGGGCGGTGGGGCCGCCGTCGAAATCTTCCGGGCTTGTCAGTTCGGCAGCACCCTGGGATCCCAACAGCAGCGCAGCCCTCCGGATGCCTGGCCGGCGCACTGCGTTGAACCAGAGCGTCACTTCTGTGACGTCGCCGGCCACCGAGACCCACTGGGCTTCGCAGTCCGCGGGGACGGACTCGTGCGGCATCCCGGGACCCATCTTGACCCCTACGGCACGCCCGGAGGCGGCCAGGGACTCCACAAACGACAGCGGAGGCGAAAAGGCCTCAGGATCCCAGATCCGCCTGGTTCCCGAGGTGGAGGTGACGCGCCGTGCCGGGTCCAGCCAGACGCCGTCGATCCCGTCCAGCGGAACGGACGTGGCGTCGGAGTGCACCACGGTGGCGTTGGGGAACGGGATGAGGTTCACCGTGGCGCAGGCCGCCGTCGTCTCGTCCATCTCCACTGCCGTGACCGTCATGTCCATCGAGGCCAGGGCCAGCGAATCGGCGGCCAGCCCGCAGCCGAGGTCTGCGACATGGCTGATGCCGGCCTGCGCGAAGCGCTCAGCATGGCGGGCCGCGACGTTCAGCCGCGTGGCCTGTTCCAGCCCGGCCTGGGTGAAAAGCATGCTCCGGGCGAACTCGCCGAACTTGGATTCGGCCTTGGTCCGGAGCCGGGACTGGGTCAGGACCGCCGAGACCAGCTCGGGGGAGTGGCCGGCCTTGCGGAGCGTCGAATTCAGTTCGAAGGACGCGTCCTCGCGGTACGGTCCGAGGGAGGCCAGCAAGTCCCAGCCCTCGCTGGTGAGCAGTGGTGCAATCTGGTCCTGCGGTGCTTCAGCCATGGGTTCAAGCGTAGTGGAGCGGCAGCGCCACGCGATGCCGATAGTGTTGACGGCATGGAAGAGCGCGCAGACCCCGAGCCGTCCGAACAGCACCATCCCACCACCCCCGGCCTGGTGAAGGCTGCCCGCCCGGCACTGATCGCCGGCGCTGCCGTGGCCATCGTCTGCACCGCCCTGCTGGTGATCATTTTCTTCCTGGACACGTTCAACGCCACTGTGTATTCGGTAGGCGGCAAGGACATCAAGGACGCCACCGACGAAGCCCGGCAGATCCGGGACCTGTACTCGGGCGCCCGGCTCGGCGGCATCATCCTGCTGGTGCTGTCCCTGGTGGCCGCCGTGGGAGGCGCCGTCGTCCTCTACCTGCAGCGCGGCAACAACGTCGACGAGGGCAACGACGGTGACGAGGACGTCGATTTCGAGGACCTCGCAGGCCGCTGACCCTGTTCACCGGGGACATAATTCTGGCACTCGCCTTGACCGAGTGCTAACCCCTTACATAGAGTCATCATTAGCACTCTCCCTAGGAGGGTGCTAACACATGAAGAACTGCCAGCCACGCTGCTGCCGGCACCGCGACGACGGTTTGCACGCATAGGCGCAACAGTTTTCCAGTCCATGAATTTGCTGACGAAAAGGAGAGGTCCGAGTGTCGGTCTCTATTAAGCCTCTTGAGGATCGTATTGTTGTCCGCCCGCTCGAAGCCGAGCAGACCACGGCTTCCGGCCTGGTTATCCCGGACTCCGCACAGGAGAAGCCGCAGGAAGGCGAAGTTGTTGCAGTAGGCCCCGGCCGCTTTGACGACAACGGCAACCGCGTTCCTGTCGACGTAGCCATCGGCGACGTCGTTATCTACTCCAAGTACGGCGGAACCGAAGTCAAGACTGGCGGCAACGAGTACCTCGTGCTGTCCGCCCGCGACGTTCTGGCGATCGTCGTAAAGTAACTCTTTGGATCCCCGTGCCGCTGGTCATGCTTTTGCTGGCCGGCAGCGCGGGGTTTCTGTCTTGAAAGGACACAACCATGGCAAAGCAGCTTGCGTTTAACGACGCTGCCCGCCGGTCACTTGAAGCCGGCATCGACAAGCTCGCCAATACTGTCAAGGTGACGCTCGGCCCCCGCGGCCGCAACGTCGTCCTCGACAAGAAGTGGGGAGCGCCCACCATCACCAACGACGGCGTCACCATTGCCCGCGAAGTCGAGCTGGATGACCCGTACGAGAACCTTGGCGCGCAGCTGGCCAAGGAAGTAGCCACCAAGACCAACGATGTTGCCGGTGACGGCACCACCACGGCCACCGTGCTGGCCCAGGCCCTGGTCAAGGAAGGCCTGCGCAACGTTGCTGCCGGCGCAGCTCCCGGCCAGATCAAGCGCGGCATCGAGGTTTCCGTTGAAGCCGTTGCCGCCCGCCTGCTGGAGAACGCCCGCCCCGTTGAAGGCACCCAGGTTGCCAGCGTTGCTGCGATCTCCGCCCAGAGCGACGAAATCGGCGAGCTCCTGGCCGAAGCGTTCGGCAAGGTCGGCAAGGATGGTGTGATCACCATCGAGGAATCCTCCACCACGCAGACCGAACTGGTCCTCACCGAGGGCATGCAGTTCGACAAGGGTTACCTGTCGCCGTACTTCGTGACCGACTCCGAGCGCCAGGAAGCTGTCCTCGAGGACGCCCTCATCCTGATCAACCAGGGCAAGATCTCCTCGGTCCAGGACTTCCTGCCGCTGCTGGAAAAGGCGCTGCAGAGCTCCAAGCCGCTGTTCATCATTGCCGAGGACGTTGAGGGCGAAGCCCTCTCCACCCTGATCGTCAACCGCATCCGCGGCACGCTGAACGTCGTGGCCGTCAAGGCTCCGGGCTTCGGCGACCGCCGCAAGGCCATGCTGCAGGATATTGCCACCCTCACCGGTGCGCAGGTTGTCTCCCCGGAGCTGGGCCTCAGCCTGGATTCGGTGGGCCTTGAGGTGCTGGGTACCGCCCGCCGCATCACGGTCACCAAGGACAACACCACCATCGTTGACGGCGCCGGTTCCGCTGAGGACGTTGCAGCCCGGGTTTCCCAGCTGCGCGCCGAGCTGACCCGCACCGACTCCGACTGGGACCGCGAGAAGCTGCAGGAACGCCTGGCCAAGCTGGCCGGCGGCATCGGCGTCATCAAGGTCGGCGCAGCCACCGAGGTTGAGCTGAAGGAAAAGAAGCACCGCATCGAAGATGCTGTGTCCTCCACCCGCGCCGCCCTCGAAGAGGGCATCGTGGCCGGCGGCGGTTCCGCCCTGATCCACGCGCTGAAGGCCCTCGACGAGGACCCGGCAGTCAAGGCGCTCGACGGCGACGCGGCAGCTGCCGTGGGCATCGTCCGCCGCGCGCTGGTCCAGCCGCTGCGCTGGATTGCCCAGAACGCCGGTTTCGACGGCTACGTCGTCACCGCAAAGGTTGCCGAGCTCGAAACCAACAACGGCTTCAATGCCAAGTCGGGCGAGTACGAAGACCTGATCGGCGCCGGCGTCATCGACCCGGTCAAGGTCACCCGTGCAGCACTGCGCAACGCAGCTTCCATCGCCGCGCTGGTTCTCACCACCGAAACCCTCGTGGTGGAAAAGCCTGCTGAAGAAGACGAGCACGCAGGCCACAGCCACTAACGCCTCCTGCTCAGGGAAACCTGACGGCGTGGGCCCAGGCCCTGCACAAAAGACCGGTCCAGCATCTGCTGGGCCGGTTTTTTGTGCCCTGGTGTCACATGTCCTGCGTCTGGACGTCGCCGGCCCGTTCATACACCAGCGACACCGCCCCTTTCGGGAAGCTGCGCGCCGGCTCGGCGAGGCGGAACGTTGCAGGGATCGTCGCGGCGTCGAACAGGCGCTTGCCCTGGCCGAGGGTCACCGGATAGAGCCAGAGGTGGAGGCGGTCGATCATGTCGGCGGCGAGCAGTGAACGGATGAGGACGCCGCTGCCGAACATGTGCACCTGGCTGTATCTCTCACGGAGCCGGCCGGCTTCCGTGGCATCGGGCAACACCGTGGTGCCCGCCCAGGTTGGCGACTGCAGGGTTCTGGAGACCACGAACTTGGGGACCCGGTTGAGTGTGCCGCCGATGTCGTCGGACTGGTGCGGCCAGTACGAGGCGAAGATGTCGTAGGTCTTCCGGCCAAGGAGCAGGGCATCGATGTCCCCGATCCCGGCCTCGATGGCGGACTCAGCCTCGTCGTCGGACACCGGTGCCTGCCAGCCGCCGAACGCGAAGCCGCCCTCAGGGTCCTCGTCGCGTCCGCCGGGGCCCTGGTAGACGCCGTCGAGGGTGATGAACAGGTTGGCGACGATGATTCCCATGCGACCAGTCTGGAACTGCACCCCGGCACTGTCCAGCGTCAGCCGGCGTGGCAGACTGGTGCCATGCTGCTCGACGAGCTCGTCAAAACCACCAGCGCCGTGGCGTCCACCCGTTCCCGGCTCGCGAAAGTCGAGGCACTGGCCGCGCTGCTGCGCCGGCTCGAACCGGGTGAGATTGCGACGGCGGTGGGTTTGCTCGTCGCCAGGCCGCGGCAAGGCCGGGTGGGGATCGGCTGGCGGGGCATGTCAGCGGCGATGGGAGAGCCGGCCGCGGCGCCCAGCCTCACAGTGGCCGACCTCGATTCTGCCCTGGACCGGCTTCTGGCCACCGCCGGTGCCGGCTCGGCAGCGGAGCGCGCCTCGACCCTCCGCACCCTCACGGCGGCAGCCACCGAGGGGGAGCAGGCCTTTATCTCCGGCGTGCTGCTCGGGGAACTGCGCTCCGGCGCGCTGGAAGGAGTGCTGACCGACGCCGTCGCCAAAGCCGCCGACCGGACCCTCGACGCCGTGCGCCGCGCCGCGATGCTCTCGGGCAACCTGGGCGAAACCGCACTGCTGGCCATTACCGGGACGGCGGAGCAGCTGGACGCCGTCGGCCTCGTCGTCGGCCGTCCGGTCCAGCCGATGCTCGCGTCAACAGCCGCCAGCCCCGGCGAAGCGCTCGAAGCCACGGGCGAGGCGTCCGTTGAATACAAGCTCGACGGCGCCCGCATCCAGGTGCATCGCCGCGGCGACGAGGTGCGCATCTACACCCGTACGCTGGCCGAGGTCACCCACCGGTTGCCAGAGGTGGTGGAGGTGGTGCGCGGACTTCCGGTCCGCGATGTGATCCTCGACGGCGAGACCCTCACCCTTGACGAAGAGGGCGGCCCGCGGCCGTTCCAGGAAACCATGTCGCGGTTCGGTGCGGATGCGGCGCGAACCACGGTGCTGCACCCCTGGTTCTTCGATGTCCTGCACCTGGACGGGAGGGACCTGCTCGACGAGCCGTTGTCCACCCGCCTTGGCATCCTGGAGCACATCGCCCCCGAACACCGCATACCCGGGGAGATCACCGCGGATGTGGCCGTGGCCGAGAGAGTTTCACGCGATGCGCTTGCCGCGGGGCATGAGGGTGTGGTGGTCAAAGCGGTGGGATCGGCCTACGCGGCCGGCCGGCGTGGTTCGAACTGGATCAAGGTCAAGCCTGTCCTGACCTACGACCTTGTGGTTCTCGGCTGCGAGTGGGGGTCGGGCCGGCGCGCAGGGCTGCTGTCCAACCTGCATCTCGGGGCACTGGACCCGGCAGGGGAATGTGGCGAACCCGGCGGGTACGTGATGGTGGGCAAGACTTTCAAGGGCCTGACGGATGCGCTGTTGCGGTGGCAGACCGACAGGTTCCAGGAAATCGAGGTCCGCCGGACGGCGGGCACCGTGTGGGTGGAACCCGTCACCGTAGTTGAGATAGCGATTGACGGCGTTCAGCAATCAACCCGCTACCCGGGCGGAATAGCCCTCCGCTTTGCGCGCGTCAAGCGCTACCGCGATGACAAAACGGCCGCGGAGGCCGACACCATCCAGACGCTGCGGGGGCTGCTGCGTTCCTGACTTGTGCCCGTTCCGGAGCGGGCGTACCGTGACGATTAAGCAGTGTCCCGTCCGTTGCGTGGCGGGGCAGACCGGCTGGACGGTGGTATCCGGAGGTGGCCATTTGTCAGCTGAAACCAGCATTGACGAAGGCAGGTCCGCCTTCCGGGAACACCGCTGGACCGATGCCTTCGAGAACCTCCGTGACGCCGACCAGCGCAGCGGACTTCCGGCCCAGGACCTCGACCGGCTCGCCGTCGCCGAACTCCTGACCGGCAACACTGCCGCGGGACTGGACACCCTCACCCGGGCCCACGAGGAGTACCTGGTGGTGGGCGACGTCGCCGGTGCGGCCCGGTGTGCAGGGTGGATGGGCCTGCAGCTGATGAACCTGGGGGAGCAGGCCCGGGCAGGCGGCTGGTTTGCCCGCGGCCAGCGGCTTGTGGATGAACTGGCCGAGCCGACCTCCGTGCAGGGTCTGCTCCTCATCCCGACCGGGCTGGGCAAGCTTTACGGCGGTGACCCTGCCGGTGCCCTGGAAGCCTTTTCCCGCGCCGCGGAGTTTGGCCGGCGCTTCCACGACAAGGACCTCTCCGCGCTGGCCCTGCTTGGCACGGGCCAGGCCACCCTGATGCTCGGACACCCGGACGAAGGCCTCCGGATGTTCGACGAGGTGATGGTGGCCGTTACAGCCGGTGAACTCTCGCCGATCCCTTGCGGGATCATCTATTGCGCCGTGATCGGCAACTGCCACCTCGCCTTTGACCTGCGGCGGGCGCTGGAATGGACGGCCGCCCTTGACCGGTGGTGCCGGGAACACCCGGACATGGTTTCCTTCAGCGGCCAGTGCCAGTCCCACCGGGCTGAACTCTTCCGGCTCCACGGGGCCTGGGCAGAGGCGATGGCGGCGGCCGCCGCGGCGCAGGGGATCTCCGTCAAGGGTGATCCGCAGGCTCTCTATGGTGCGTACTGCCAACAGGGCGAAGTGGAGCGGCTGAGGGGGAACTTCGACGACGCCGAGGCGTCCTTCCACCATGCGGCCAGCACAGGCTATGAGCCACAGCCGGGCCTGGCGCTGCTCCTGTTGTCCCGCGGAAAGACGCAGCAGGCCCAGGTCATGATCCGCCGTGCGGCAGATGCAGCGGACATTGCCACGCGCCGGAACATGCTGCCGGCACTGGTGGAAATCCAGCTCGCCGCCTCCGACCTGGACGCCGCCCGCCAGGGTACCGAGGAGCTTGAAGCCTTGGCCCGCGGATGTCCGATGCCCATGGTCCGTGCGGTGGCCGGCCAGGCCCGCGGCGCGGTGCTGCTGGCTGAAAGCGCCCCCTCGGCTGCCCTCAAACCGCTCAGGGAGGCATGGCGGCTGTGGCAGGAACTTGGTGTGCCCTACGAGGCCGCACGCTGCAGGGCATTGATCGGGCGTGCCTGCCAGGCTCTCGGCGACGACGCCTCCGCGCAGATGGATTTTGAGGCTGCGCACACGGAGTTCCTGGAACTGGGGGCGGCGCCTGCCGCCGCGTGGGCGGCGTCCCTGATGCGTGCGGACAGCAGTGCCGCAGCCGGACCGCTGACACCGCGGGAAACCGAAGTGCTGCGGCTGGTCGCCTCAGGCGAAGGAAACCGGGCCATTGCCGCCGAGCTCTACCTCAGTGAAAAGACCGTGGCACGGCACATCAGCAATATCTTCCTGAAGCTGGGCCTGTCCTCGCGATCCGCTGCCACCCGGTATGCGTTCGAACATGGTCTTGCCGGATAGGACGCAGTACACGGAATTACCCATTCAGGGGTGCGCCGAGATGTGCATGATTTGGCCGACGCGGACCGGTTGGGTCCAGCCATAGCCTCAAAGCATGAACCTTCCCGTCCTTGCCGGAACCCTTTCCACCGTGCTCTTTGCCGTGGGCATGGTGCCGATGCTGGTCCAGGCGGCCCGTGATGCAGAAGTGACCACGGCAGCCGGCCAGGGGTTGGTCCAGCACTAAGAACCCACATCGTTGAAAAGGAGCACTGTGATGAACACCAACCGCTCTGCCGGGACCCTCGACACGCTGGTTATCGGCGGGGGCCAGGCCGGCCTGGCCATGGGCTACTACCTCAAGGAGCAACACCGGAAGTTCCTGATCCTGGACGAGAACACAAGGACCGGGGACGGGTGGAGGCAGCGCTGGGATTCGCTCCGGGTCTTTACGCCCGCCAAGTATGACGGGCTGCCCGGCGCGCCCTTCCCGGCCGATCCGCTGTCTTTTCCCGCCAAGGATGACCTGGCGGATTACCTGGAACGCTACGCACAGCAGTTCGACCTGCCACTACGCCTGGGAACCCGGGTTGAGCGGCTGTGGCGGGAGGGGGACCGGTACATCGCAGCCGCCAACGGCCAGCGTTGGGAAGCGCATCATGTGGTGGTGGCCACGGGGGCCGAACGTTCCCCCAAGGTCCCGGAGTTCGCTTCCCTGCTGGATCCTTCCATTGTCCAGCTGCACTCCAGTGCCTACAGGAACCCCGCTCAGCTGGCCGACGGGCCGGTGCTTGTTGTTGGGCTCGGAAATTCGGGCGCGGAAATCTGCATGGACGTGTGCCGGACCCATCCGACAACCGTGGCAGGCAAACCC
This sequence comes from uncultured Actinomycetota bacterium, assembly GCA_963807805.1. Taxonomy (GTDB): domain Bacteria; phylum Actinomycetota; class Actinomycetes; order Actinomycetales; family Micrococcaceae; genus Arthrobacter. Next base: position 146,716 of record CAWECX010000010.1, read on the forward strand.
GGCGGCGAGCTCCCTGTGAAGCATGGCAGGACGGCAGCCCGTTTTGTCCTGCCCCTGGTCCGGTTCGCCGGGCTGCACGTGCTGAACGTCGGCACGCCCATCGGCCGGAAAGCCCTGCCGGCCCTCCAGGCCCACGGCGCGCCCCTGATCCGGACCAAGTCCAAGGACCTTGCAGCGGCCGGCATCCGGATGGTTCCCAGGGTCACCGGGGTTGACGCCGGCGTGCCTGTCCTCGCAGACGGCACCCGGGCAAAGGCCGCGAATGTCATCTGGTGCACCGGCTTCCGGGAGGACCTGGCCTGGATCGATGCCGGTCTGCTCGACGCCGGCAGCATGCCACGGCAGTACCGCGGGGTTGCACTCGACTCGCCCGGGCTCTACTTCCTGGGACAGGACTTCATGTACGCCGCTGCCTCGGCAACGCTGCCTGGGGAGTGCCGGGATGCCCGCTACCTGGCAGGCAAAATTCCGGTACCCGCCGCCCTGGCGTCGGCAGCCAGCGCCGCGTGAACGGCCGCTCAGGCGGCCGGTGTGATTGGCCAGCCGCCTGGCGCGCCGGGTAAAATCGATGTTTTGTCCGCCGCTGTGAGAGGTCCATGTGTCGAATGCGGAAACCGCGGCTGCTCCGTCCCGCGTGAGCGAAGCCGCTCCGGCGGACCGGAAACCAACATTCCGGCCCGAGGTCCAGGGGCTCCGGGCGCTCGCAGTCCTCATGGTAGTGACCTACCATGTCTGGCTGGGCCGGGTGTCCGGCGGCGTTGACATTTTTCTCCTGATCTCAGCCTTCCTGCTCACCCTGTCCTTCGTCCGGAAAGTTGAAGCAGGCAAACCCCTCAACCTTGTGCGGCACTGGCTTCACCTGTTCAAGCGCCTGCTGCCCGCCGCCGTCGTGGTCCTTCTCGGCGTCCTCGCCGGAACGTGGCTGATCCTGCCGCAGAGCCGGTGGCCGGACATCCTGGACCAGGCCTGGGCTTCGGTGCTCTACCGGCAGAACTGGCTCCTGGCCAATACCGCTGTGGACTACTACGCCCAGGACCACGCAACGGCCAGTCCGCTGCAGCACTTCTGGTCGCTCTCCATCCAGGGCCAGGTGTTCATCCTCTGGCCGCTGGTGTTCGCCGGTTCCGCCCTTGCCTGGCGGCTGCTCCAGCGCCGGACCGGAGTTACGTACCGCCATGTCCTGCTCGTGGCCTTCAGCGGAATCTTCCTGGCCTCGCTCGCATACTCCATCGACCAGACAGCAACCAGCCAGGCTTACGCCTACTTCGACACCAGGACCCGGCTGTGGGAGTTTGCTTTGGGCTCCCTGCTGGCCTTGGCCTTGCCCTGGCTGAAACCCGGCAAAGCCCTCCGCGTGGTGCTTGGCTGGGCGGGCCTGGCAGGGATGGTTTCCTGTGGCCTGGTCCTCACGGTGGACCGCTCCTTCCCCGGCTATGTTGCCCTCTGGCCCACCCTGGCAGCAGCGGCGATCATCGTCGCCGGCCAAAGCGGAAGCCCGTTCGGCGTGGACCGGCTCCTTAGCTGGAAGCCGTTGGTGGCCCTGGGCGATAATTCCTACGCCCTCTACCTCTGGCACTGGCCCGTCCTCGTCCTTGCCCTCGCTGCCACCGGAACAGAAGCTCCCGGACTGGGCAAAGGCCTGGCCGTCGTTGCCGCAGCCGTGGTCCTGGCCGTGCTGACAACCCGTTTCGTGGAAAAACCGCTCCGCGAATGGCACTGGCCGCAGAAGCGGTCCTGGCGCACCGCCGTCGTGATTGCTGCCTGCTGTGCCCTGCTCGCCGGTCCCGTGGCCGTGTGGCAGACCTCGCTTACAGCAGAGGAGGCCGCCGCAGCTGCCCAACCCCGGGAGCTGACGCCCGGGGCTGCTTCGCTGGCCCCCGAGAATGCGGGCAAGCCGACGCCGTCAGCCCGGATCATCCCGGCTCCGGCGGCGATGAAGGACGAATGGGCGGATATCGACGGACTCTGCACGGACGCGAACGTGCCCTCCGATCCCATCCTCTCCGGGTGCCTGCAGAACACGAAGCCTGAGTCCGTGACCAAAAGGATCGTGGTGTTGGGTGATTCCCACGCCCAGCAGTACATGGCCGCCCTGGGCCCGATCGCCAAAGAACGCGGCTGGGAAGTGGTGACGCTGCTCAGGGGCAGCTGCCGTTTCGGCGCGGACTCTCCTGAACGGGATGAGGACTGCAACGCCTTCAACCGTGCCAGCGCCGCCTATGTCATGGAACACCGGCCGGACGCCGTGTTCACCGTGGCTTCGCTGACCCATGTCCAGGCACCGTTTGAAACTGAAGTGCCAGGTTACCTTGAAGGCATCCGGCAGTTCACGGACGCGGGCATGGACGTGGTGGGCGTCAGGGACAACCCGAGGTTCAGCATCAACATGCCCGAGTGCGTCCAGAAGCGGGGCGCTGACGCGCCGGAGTGCAATGCGCCCCTGAACGAATCCCTCGCCGACTCCTCACCGCTGGATACGTACCGCGGCCAGGTGGACGGGCTCCACCTGATGGACCTGAGCGATTTCATCTGCGCCGGCGGCCTCTGTCCGGCCGTAGTGGGAAACATCTACGTCTACAAGGACGACAACCACCTCACCAAAACATACGTGCAGAGCATGATTCCGATGTTCGAAGCACGCCTCCTTGCTGCCACCGGCTGGAGCTGACCACTTTCGCGGCCGCTGTGCCCGGCCGCAGCGGCCGCGTCCGTGCCGTTGCTCACATTGCCGTCCCGGAATAGGGGGATCGGCGCCGAGGTTCTAATATTTACTCAACACTTTCTGCACTGAAACCGTGCCTTGAGCACTCCCGGCACAACACACCATGCACGGACCAGTCCCGTAATGACGGGCTGGTCATCAGCTGCAACCCCTACCCGTGAACCCGCAACCAAGGTAAGAGGCGCACTCATGACCCAGCCCGCACACGATCCCTTCGGCTTCATCGGCCTGACGTACGACGACGTCCTGCTGCTTCCCGGCCACACGGACGTCATTCCGTCCGACGCCGACACGTCCTCGAGGATTTCAAAGCGGATCACCGTCCAGACCCCCTTGCTCTCAGCAGCCATGGACACCGTGACCGAGTCGCGGATGGCCATCGCCATGGCCCGGCAGGGCGGCCTGGGCGTGGTGCACCGCAACCTTTCCATCCAGGACCAGGCTGACCAGGTGGACCGCGTGAAGCGGAGTGAATCCGGGATGATCACCAACCCGCTGACCATCGGCCCCGAAGCAACACTGGCCGAGCTCGACGAAATCTGCTCGCAGTACCGCGTGTCCGGCCTGCCTGTGGTGGACGAAGGCATGAGGCTGCTCGGCATTGTCACCAACCGCGATACCCGCTTCGTCCCGGAAGCAGACTTCCCGCTGCGGCTGGTCAGCGACGTCATGACCAAGATGCCGCTCGTCACCGGCCACGTAGGCATCAGCCGCGAAGAAGCCTCGCACAAGCTGGCCACCAACAAGATCGAAAAGCTTCCGCTCGTTGATGAGCAAGGCCGCCTCAAGGGCCTGATCACCACCAAGGACTTCACCAAGGCCGAGCAGTACCCGCTGGCCACCAAGGACGACGAAGGCCGCCTCCGCGTCGGTGCCGCCATCGGCTTCTTCGGAGACGGCTGGGAACGTGCCATGGCCCTCGTCGACGCCGGCGTCGACGCATTGTTCGTGGACACCGCCAACGGCCACTCGCAGGGTGTGCTGGACATGATCCGCCGCCTGAAGTCTGATCCGGTAGCAGCGCACGTGGACGTCATCGGCGGCCAGGCCGCCACCCGTGAAGGCGCGCAGGCACTGATCGACGCCGGCGCCGACGGCATTAAGGTGGGCGTCGGCCCCGGCTCCATCTGCACCACCCGCGTCGTGGCCGGTGTGGGTGTTCCGCAGATCACCGCCATCTACGAATCGGCGAAGGCCGCGATCCCGGCCGGTGTCCCGCTGATCGCCGACGGCGGGCTGCAGTACTCGGGCGACATCGGCAAAGCGCTGGTGGCCGGTGCCGACACCGTGATGCTCGGTTCGCTGCTGGCCGGCTGTGACGAATCCCCGGGCGAGTTGATCTTCGTCAACGGCAAGCAGTTCAAGAGCTACCGCGGCATGGGCTCACTGGGCGCCATGCAGTCCCGTGGCAAGAACACGTCCTACTCAAAGGACCGCTACTTCCAGGCTGACGTGTCCGGCGACGACAAACTGATCCCCGAGGGCATCGAAGGCCGCGTGGCTTACCGCGGGCCGCTGGCATCGGTGGCGTACCAGCTGGTGGGCGGCCTCCGCCAGACCATGTTCTACGTAGGGTCCCCGACCATTCCGGAACTTAAGGCACGCGGCAAGTTTGTCCGCATCACCGCCGCGGGGCTGAAGGAATCGCACCCGCATGACATCCAGATGACCGTGGAGGCACCGAACTACGGTTCGCGCTGACACTGGGCAAACCGGGGTGGGGAGTTCTCCCCACCCCGGTTTCCCCCAAAGCCTTGTAGGGTCGGTGGAGTAGATACGCCACCGATCTTGGGGGAACGGTATGTCGGATGGATTCCGCGGTGCAGACGTGGTCCAGCTTCGGGATCTCGCCAAAGCCATGCAGGCAGCGAGCCAGAAGCTGAACGCCCAGCTGGGCACTTTCAACGCCGGTGTTGCCGGTGCGCCGTGGCCCGGACCCGACGCTGTCAGGTTCCGCCTGGACTGGAAGTCCAGCCACAGCCCGGCCCTCCGCGAGGCGGTCCTCTTCCTCCAGAAAGCGGCCACGGACCTCGGCCGGAATGCCAGCGAACAGGAATCGGCGAGTTCAGCAGCCGGCTCCGGTTCCGCAGCCGGCCGTCCCGGCAAAGGCTCAGGCGGGCACTCCGCTTCCGCCCCTGGCCCAACACCCCGGCCGGCGGACCTCGCCGGAAAAAACCCTGAGCAGATCCGGGAGTGGTGGACCGGCCTGACCCCTGCCCAGCAGCAGGAATTCATCCGCGCACACCCCGTGGAAGCCGGCAACACCAACGGCATTCCCTTTGACGCGCGGGTGGAAGCCAACCGGGCCAACGCCCAGGCCCGGCTCGATGCCCTCCCGGCCAACGATCCCGAGCCGCGATTCAACCCGCTCCTGATGGATATCTCTGCCGGGCAGCGGTTCAATGAGCAACATGCGGCATGGGAAGAGCGCCAGGCAGCGCGGGCCTACCTCCAGAGAGTAGTGGAAGGCAAAATCCAGCTGGCCGCCTACGATCCGGCCCGGAACTCGATCGTGGAAATGATCGGAGCCTACAGCCAGGACACCTCCACCGTGATCACCTACGTCCCCGGCACAACCACCAACGAGGCCTCGTTCTACGGTGGAGGCCCCCAGGGCATAGCCCACCACCTGGTACAGTCCGACCCCACAGGCGGGTCGGTGGCTTTCGTCTATAAAGGCTCCGAATTCCCGGACGGCGGCCTCATCGAGGCCTTTGCGGTCGAGGCGAAGAGCGACGACTTCGTCGCTGCCAGCTCACCTGTGCTGGCTGGCTTCCAGGCCGCGGTGGAGCTAGAACGGCCCCATGATGCCCAGACCGTGGGAATCGGCCACAGCTGGGGCCTGCGGAACCTGACAGGGTCGGAGACCAACGGCGCGCACTACGACAGGGTCATCGCCCTGTCCGGCGCGGCGATGCCGCCTGGCTGGTCACCGGACCCGGAGACCGCCTATTCCAGCTACACCTATCCTGACCTGCTGCAGTCCCTCGAACTGGCAGGGGTGGTGGGGGACCGCTACCCCATGAACGAACCCGCGTTTGACAGGCATGTCTACGCTCCACCCGGCGGGACGGAACTCTCCGACGCCTACAGCATCGACAACCACATCCTCATAGCCACTACGGGGCCGGACAACGAGACGGCACTCAGGGACGTGCGTAAGGAGGTCTACGGATGACCGGGACCAGAACACGGGGCAGCGCAGGGTGGTTGCGCGCTGCGGCAGCATTCAGCCTTGCCGTGGGACTTGCAGGGTGCTCATCAACGGAAACAAGTGATCGGAAGACGGACATGACCCTGGACGAGGCGAAATCGAAGCTGCTGGCCCTGCAGCACGACATCATCGGGATGGTCCCGCAGGACCTGGTGGTCTCGGTCTTCGAAAACGACACGTCCAGCCTGTTGTCCTGCGACGGTGCTGACCGGAAGAAATGGACGGGAACCGGGCAGGTCGCGCTCCAGCCGGGCCTGGACCGGGACGGCTTCCTCGACGACGTCCGTGACATGGTTTCCGGGCAGCCGGGCTGGACGGCCAAGGATGCGCAGGACGGTGACGGTGCCCGTACTGTGGACATCGTGCACGACGACGGAACGCACCTTATTGTTGGCATCTGGGATGGCCCGGAAAGCCTGCAGATCGACGGTTTCAGCGCCTGCTTCGATTTCCCTGAGTACCAGTACGGCGAGAAGTACTAGCCCCCTCACTGCGGGCCGTGCCCGGCACTAGGCTGGAGCCATGCCCGAACGAAGCCACCCTGCGGAACTGAGTCCCAAGCGGGACCCACAACGGAAGCTCGCCGTCCGGCCTTACGCCCGTGCTGTTGCGCAGGTGCTGCGCGTCAGCTTCCGGGCCTCTCCCGCCGCCGTCGTCATGAAGGTTGTCGGGTCACTGATTTCCGCCGTGCTGCCGCTGGTCACCACCTACTTTGCCGCGCTGACCACCACCTCCCTGGCTGCCGCGTATGCCGGGGACCAGGCGGCCGGGCAGCAGGCGGTGATCTACGTCATCATCACCGCGGCGCTGGGGCTTTTCTGGGGTGCCTTCAGCAGCGTGGACCGCTACATCCAGCAGCTGATGAGTTTCAAGGTCGGTGCCATCGTCGGTGACCTCATGTACGAGCGGTTCCTGGCTCTGGAGTTCTGGCGGTACGACGACAAAGAGACCGTTGACCTCTATGACCGCGCCAAGCGCTTCTCCGACTCCTATGCCCGTGTCCTGGACCGCATCGCCGCCATCTTCACCCAACTGGTGTCAGTGATCCTCGCTGTCGGTGCCCTGCTGCTGGTGAGCTGGTGGATCGCGGTCATCGTCCTGGTGGCGATCGTGCCCAGCGTCTACCTTCAGTTCAAGCTCTCGCGCGAGCAGATTGCACACTGGAACACGCAGGTGGACTCACGCCGCCAACGGCGGATGATCGAGACCAACCTCCTGCGCCCGCAGCACATCGCCGAGATGCGGCTGTACGGGATAGTGGGTTACCTCATGGACTTCCGGTCCAGGCTGAGGGACGCGGACGAGCGGCGCCGGCTGGACTTCCAGAAGCGCTACATCCCCAAGCAGCTGGCCGCCGACGCGCTGCAGTACGGCGCGGAGGTGGTCTCACTGATCTGGGTGGTGGGACAGATCATTGCCCGCGCCCAGCCGGTGGGCCAGTTCCTCTACGTCCAGCAGATCGTCAGCCGCGCGCTCTCCACCGCGAACAGCCTGGTGTCGTCACTGAGCTCCATCGACGAGGACCTGGCAAACCTCAAGGACTACGAGCTGTTCATGGCGCTTCCCGTCCATTCCAGCCATGCGCCGCCGCTGCTGCAGGCACCCAGGACCGTGGAGCTGAAGGACATCCGTTTCACGTACACCGGAAGCGAGATCGAGGTGATCCGTGGTATCAGCATGACCATCCACGAAGGCCAGCACATTGCCATCGTGGGGGAGAACGGCGCCGGAAAGTCCACGCTCATCAGGATCCTTGCCGGACTCTATGCGCCGGATTCGGGCCGGGTCCTGCTCGACGGCGTCGACCTCGCCGCCGTCGACGTCACCTCCTGGCACCGCCACCTGGCGGTGCTGAGCCAGGAATTCCTCAAGTACGAGTTCGCTACTGCCGCCGAGAACATCCTTTTCGGCGACGTTGATTCGCCGCGGGACGATGACCGGATCAGGCAGGCAGCGTCCGACGCCGAGGCCCTGGAGTTCATCAGCAAGCTGCCCAACGGCCTGGACAACCATGTCAGCAACTGGATGGAGGATCCGCGGGGACGGAAGGGCAGCGGACTCTCCGGGGGCCAGTGGCAGCGGCTGGCGATGGCCCGGAACTTCTACCGCAACGCAACGTTTATGGTGATGGACGAGCCCACGTCTGCCATCGATGCCCTCGCCGAACACCGGATCTTCACCCGGCTCTTCGCCGACCGAAGCAGCACCATCATTGCCATCAGCCACCGCCTGGCCACCATTGAAAAAGCCGATGTCGTGTACATGCTTGAGGACGGCCGCATCGTGGAGCAGGGGACCCACAAGGAGCTGGTGGCCCTGCGCGGCCGCTACTTCAGGATGTTTGAGTCCCAGCTGACGGTGGAGGATGCCGAAGGGATCTGAGCTTCGGGCAGAACAGCCTTAGCGCCTTTCCAGCCAAGCGGCATACAAACGGTCCCGGTTCCGGTGTACATACCTGGAATAGAGCAGCCCCCCGGCTATGGGCAGCGGAAACGACGCCAGCGCCGCAAGGACGGGCACAACATCAGGGGACGTTCCCTGCGGAGCGGCCAGCATGATGGCTGCCACTATGACCAGCATGGCGGTCACGGACCCAACGGCCACGCCGGGTGTTATCCGGACGTACTGCTCGGTACGGGCCACATCATCCGCCGTGTGTGGTGCATCGCGGGTAAACCGCGGGCCAATGGCTGCCAGCCAGCCCACAGCAGAGATTCCGAGTCCCAGGCCGGCCAGGACCAGGCCGTCCTCCGGGCTCTGGCCGGTCACCGCCAGTACCGCGGCCTGGGCTGCACCGGGGATAGTGAATACCATCCCCATCCACCAGAACCAGAAGACCCGGGCCCGTCGGTGGGCATACCCCAGGGCATGCCCGGCAGATACGGCGGTGCCGGAAGCGGCAGGACCTGTCATGCTGCGGCAGCCAGCAATGTCCGGACGGTCAGGCCAGGCTGTTCATCAGCGGCCAGGTCCCGGACTCCGAGCTGGCCGTCAGGATCCAGCGGGGCGGAAGCGAGCTGCAGGGGACCGGTATCGGCGACCTTGATGTTGGCAACAATGGGCTTGTCCGCCTGGACCCGATAACGCCGGGAGCTCACCAGCCCTCCGCCGTCGGCACCGAGGGCTGCCACCGCCTCATCCACGGTCATCTGCACAAAATCAAGCAGGTCCACGTCGTCTCGGAGCGGAAGACAGATGTACTCGCTCAGTGGCTGAAGGAAGATTGCGGCCCGCCCGGCCGGAGAGTCCACCAGATAGCTTGGTGAGACGGCAGCCGTTCCAATCCGGGTGACGTCATACCACTCCGAGCACGTGGCGAAAATCCGGGCAAGGATCCTTGCCTCAGCCAGCAGCGTCACTTCCTCGCCGTTGATTTTCACCGTGTCCCGGATATTCAAAGTCCCGACGCCGGCCCGCACGAGGTCGTGATCGTCCGGCAGGTCGGCAAGTCCGAGCACGCGGCGCGTCAGGGCCGTCCCGGCACCAGGCTCGAACGAGAGCAGGGCCAGGATTTCATGGCTGGTCATCCGGTAAGCGGGAGCAGGGGCAGCGGGGACGGAACCGGGGGTCGCCTCGGGGGCAGCTGGGTCAGTCATCATTTCCTTACGTGATCAGTTGCGAACTCAGGCCGGCGTCTGCCGTCCCTCAGCCAAATCCGAGCTTACCGCCGACCCATCCCAAGGCGTCGCCGGCGCCGCTGGCCAGGTCCCGGACGCCACCGACCACGCCAGCGCCGAAGTCCCAGATTCTCTTTGTGACGGGGACGTCGCCCGAAACCATGCCCAACAGCCCCCAGCCGAGGGCGAGGCCGCCCAGCACAATACCGGCCGGGGCGCCGACAATGGTCCCGGTGGCAACCAGGGCGGCCACAGACAGGCCGCCACCTATGACGCCGTCCGCAATCCTGAACGGGTCTTTGTTGTCGATTCCGGAAAATATGTCGAGGACGCCGATGGCGCCTCCAAGGACGCCGAGTACCTTGCCTGCGCCCTTCATGAAATCAAAGAACTTGCTCACTCCGGACTGGACCTGGGCAAGCTCAAGGTTCCAGTTGAATTTGTCCGCAACGAACATCAGGGCACTGGTGATATCCGCCGCGGGCCCGCCGTCGCCCAGACCGATCTTTTCCAACAGCCACTCGATGCCGCCGGGGGCGTGCTGGTAGTCGGGGTCCGTGAAGGAGTCGCCCCACCCGCGCTCGGGGCCTGAACCGCCGCCGGAGCCGCCGCCCGGACCCGAAGGCGCCGGAGAGGACGTCCCGGCGCTGCCTGCGGTGCTTGCTTTTTCCTGCTCGTCCGCGTGCTTCAGCAGTGACCTGGACTGTTCCTGCAGGGACACTGAGGTCTTGTTGAGCATCGGACGCAGGGTAGAGGTCCATTCGCTGCGGAACCGGTCCCCGTCCGAGCCTTTCCAAGCCGCCGACTGCACCAGTGAATTCACCGTGGATTCGACGGTCTTCAGCCGTGATCCGGACGTGCCCAGTGACTGGGACAGTGTCCGGAGCTGTTCGATGTCAGCACCGTAGATCCCTGGCGCCATGATGTCCCCCCAAATAATGTTCGACGGTGCTGGCCGCCGTTCCGCTTTCGGACCACGCTATTTCATCCAGGAGCCGGCCGCGATGGGGAGATGTCCCCGTCGGCTGACCCGGCAATGATGGTGGTCTGCACACGGGCCACACTCGGCTGCGCGGGCACGCTGCTGAAACCGAAGGTCACGGGAGGGCGGATGGGTGAGAGGGCTCCCGCGTCCCCGCCCTCCCAGGACATTCTCGCCGCGCCGATACGGTGGACGTCCGTTACCCCGTAGGACTCCCGCCGCCCGTTTCCTGCTGTACCCGAGGTCCGGGCGCCAGGGCTGAACAGGCCCGCCAGCGGGTTGACTGCCCTCAGCCAGACCGGGTGGACAGCCAGCGGCCGCGGCACTGCCCGGAGGGCCACTCCAAGCGGTGTCCTGCCGCCGATCGCTGCGTTCAGCAGGAATGGTCCGGCATCAACTGCCAGCCGCTTCCGGTCCAGTTCAATGTCCACGTCCAGAACCCGGACCTCGTCAAAGCCGTAGGTGGCGGTCACAAAGTCCGCCACTTCGCCGGAGGGGGCAATCAGGATCCGGTGCCCGGAAGGCAGTTGCACCATGACGTCGGCGAAGGCTCCCAACGGGGAAGCATGCCAGATGCCGATCACCGCCCGCAGTCCGGACTGCGCGCCGACGCCGGCGATGTGGCCGTTGAAGATCCACCGTTTGCCCATACGGCCACTCTATCCACCGTCCGCGGCCCGGGCCGCGGCTGGGATAACCTAGAGCAGTGACTTACGAGATCGAGATCGGCCGTGGCAAGCGTGGGCGTCGTGCCTACTCCCTGGATGACATTGCGATTGTCCCTAACCGTCGTACCCGCGACCCCAAGGACGTCTCTGTCTCGTGGCAGATCGACGCCTACAAGTTCGACATGCCCGTCATCGCTGCCCCGATGGACTCGGCCATGTCGCCGCAGACCGCCATCGCCCTGGGCCGCCTCGGCGGCCTGGGCGTGCTGGACCTCGAGGGGCTGTGGACCCGTTATGAGGACCCCCAGGCGATCCTGGACGAGATCGCTGCGCTGGAGGACGAAACCAACAGCCCCGCCGTGACCGGCCGGATGCAGGAGCTGTACCGCGCCCCCATCCAGCCTGAACTCATCACCTCCCGCCTGGCCGAAATCCGGGCGGCCGGAGTCACCGTTGCCGGTTCACTGACTCCGCAGCGCACCCAGGAGCACTACAAGACCGTGGTTGCTGCCGGCGTCGACATCTTTGTGATCCGCGGGACCACGGTCTCGGCCGAGCACGTCTCCAAGGACCACGAGCCGCTGAACCTCAAGCAGTTCATCTATGAGCTCGACGTGCCTGTCATTGTTGGCGGCGCTGCGGGTTACACCCCCGCCTTGCACCTGATGCGGACCGGCGCAGCCGGCGTGTTGGTTGGCTTCGGCGGAGGAGCCACCACCACGACCCGCCGCGCCCTGGGCATCCACTCGCCGATGGCTTCGGCGATCTCGGACGTCGCGGCCGCGCGCAGGGACTACATGGACGAGTCCGGCGGACGTTACGTGCATGTGATTGCCGACGGCGGCATGGGCTCCTCGGGCGATATCGTCAAGGCGATTGCCATGGGCGCCGACGCCGTCATGCTCGGCAGCGCACTGGCCCGGGCTGAAGAAGCGCCGGGCAAGGGCTGGCACTGGGGCCAGGAAGCCCACCACCTGGAACTTCCCCGCGGCGACCGGGCCAACGTAGGTACCGTCGGGCCCCTGGAGGAAGTCCTCTTCGGCCCGGGCCACCACACGAACGGCACGTCAAACCTGATCGGTGCCCTGCGCCGTTCCATGGCGACCACCGGCTATTCGGACCTCAAGGAGTTCCAGCGGGTCGACGTCGTCGTCTCGCCCTACTCGGGAAACTGACGTCCGCAGCTCTTTGCGGGGCGGCGCGTCCTCTCCAGGCACCTCCTGCCCAAGCGGGCTGTAAACGAAGTAGGGTTGGTTTACTACCGGCACCAGCTGCAATGGAGGCGTTCGATGAAGAGTGTTCCTAATAACAACGGAGCCCTGGGTCCTCAGGCCAGGGAAGCATCGATCGCCCGGTTGCGGGCAACATCGGAGCCCGGCCAGGAACTGGACATCCTCATTGTGGGTGGCGGCATTGTTGGGACCGGCGCAGCCCTGGACGCCGTCACACGTGGCCTCAGCGTAGGAATCGTCGAGGCAAACGACTGGGCCGCGGGCACGTCCTCCAGATCCTCCAAGCTCATCCACGGCGGCCTCCGCTACCTTGAAATGCTGGATTTCGGGCTGGTGAAGGAGGCGCTGCAGGAGCGTGGACTGCTGTTGTCCGAACTGGCACCCCACCTTGCCCGGCCAGTTCCGTTCCTGTATCCGCTCACCAAGCCCTTCTTCGAACGCCCCTACGTTGGGGCCGGCATCGCACTGTATGACGCCATGTCCCTCTCGAGCGGCCACAGCAGGGGCGTCCCGTTCCACAAGCACCTCAGCCGCCGCGGCACCTTGCGCGCGGCCCCCAGCCTCAAGAACGACGCCTTCGTCGGATCCATCCGGTATTACGACGGCCAGGTCGATGACGCCAAATACTGTGCAAACCTGATCCGGACCGCTGCCTACTACGGCGCCCACGCCGTCAACCAGATGTCCGTGGTGGACTTCCTCCGGGAAGGCGAACGCGTCGTGGGTGCGAAAGTGGTCAACCACGAGGACGGCACAGAATTCAGGATCCGGGCAAAACAGGTCATCAACGCCACCGGCGTGTGGACCGACGAAACCCAGGCCATGGTGACGGACCGCGGCCAGCTGAAGGTCCGTGCCTCCAAAGGCATCCACCTCGTGGTCCCGCGGGACCGCTTCCAGTCCACCGTCGGCCTGATTCTTCGTACGGAGAAGTCCGTCCTCTTTGTCATCCCGTGGGGCAGGCACTGGATCATCGGAACCACCGACACCGACTGGCACCTCGACAAAGCCCACCCTGCCGCCTCCAGCAAGGACATCGACTACATCCTGGAGCACGTCAACAAGGTCCTGAAGAGGCCGCTCACGCGGGAAGATGTGGAGGGCGTCTACGCGGGCCTGCGCCCCCTGCTGGCCGGCGAGAACGACTCCACCGCCAAGCTATCGCGTGAACACGTGGTGGCCCATCCGGTGCCCGGCCTGGTGGTGGTGGCCGGCGGCAAATGGACCACCTACCGCGTCATGGCCAAAGATGCGGTCGATGAGGCCACCCGGACCATGGACGAACGCGTTCCGCCAAGCTGCACCGAAACCATTCCGCTGCTCGGGGCCAGCGGCTTCAAGGCAGCATGGAACCGCAGGAACCGCACTGCTGATGAGGCCGGTATCCATGTGGCGCGGGTGGAGCACCTGCTCAACCGCTACGGCGCAATGACTCCCGAAGTGCTCGCCATCATCGAAGAACGGCCTGAACTTGCCGAGCCGCTGCCCGGCGCCGACGACTACCTGCAGGCCGAAGCGGTGTATGCCGCCACCCACGAAGGTGCCCGGCACGTACATGACGTCCTGACCCGCCGGACCAGGATCTCGATCGAGGCGTGGGACCGTGGTGTCTCCGCAGTGCCGGTAGTCGCTAAACTGATGGGCGAAGTCCTTGGCTGGAGCGACGTGCAACGTGAAAGCGAAATCAAGCACTACACTGCACGCGTGGAAGCCGAACGGCTGAGCCAGCAGCAGCCCGACGATGAATCGGCCGACGCCGCACGGCTGGGAGTCGACGACATCGTCCCGTTGCGCTGAGGATTTCGACGCACCAGCATTCGCGCTTCACTGAAGGGACACGCCTTGGCGGAACCACTTGACCGGTACGACGCCGAACTCACCACCCCCGAGATGGTGATCCTGGAGCTCGATGCGTCGGACAAGGCAGACGCGGCATCCCAGCTGGCCGAACGCCTGTACGCTGCCGGGCGGGTAACCGACCTGCCCGGCTTCCTCAAGCATGTCAATGCACGTGAGCACCAGCTGGCGACGGGGCTGCCCGGCGGCATCGGCCTCCCGCACGCCCGCAGCGAGTACGTCTCCAGGACCTCGATCGCCGTGGGCATCACCAAGTATGGCCACGCACTGGATTTTGGGGCAACGGACGGCCCGGCAACGGTCATCCTGCTGATCGCCACGCCGGCGAGCTCGTTCTCGGATCATCTTGAAGTCCTGGCGACCCTGGCCCGCTCCCTGTCGAAGGAATCGTTCCGGGAGTCCCTCCGCCGCGCCTATGATCCGGAAGTGATCGCCGAACTCATCAACTCCAGCCTGGTGTTCTTCGACCACTGACCGTGTGGGGGAGGGCCCCGGCTGGCCCGTTTAGTTGTTCTACAGGGGGACGAAGTACGGTTAAGGGGTGTGGAAAACAGCCCTCAAGCCCCGATGGATCGCAGGCCTGGTGTTCGCGATTGTCGTCTCCGGGGTGTTTGTCCTGCTCAGCCAGTGGCAGTTCGGCCGTTCCGTACAACCCGAAGTTCCGGCCAGCCCGGCAACCGAGGAAACCCGGGCGCTGACGGACACCCTCAAACCCGGTGACTTCTTCCCCGGATCGGTGTCAGACCAGATGGTTTCCGCGCAAGGAACCTACAGTCCCGAAAAACAGGTCCTGGTGCCCGGGCGGCTCAAGGACGGCGACAGCGGCTACTGGGTGGTCGCCGCCTTCGCCGTTGACGGCGCCCCCGTGCTCACCGGTGCAGCTGCCTCCGGGCAGACCTGGATTCCGGTAGCCCGCGGCTGGGTGGCGGATCCCGACGACGCCGGCCCGCCGCCGTCGGGCGTCCTCCAGCTGACGGGGCGGCTGATTCCCTCGGAAGCACCGCTGCCGGAAACCGCACCCGGCGATGGGCGCGCCTCCGCCGTGTCCGTCGCTGAACTCATCAACCGCTGGGATATCTCCAGCTATCCGGGATTCGTCGCCGCCACAACGGAGATTTCCTCCGACGGCTCCGACGTCAGCGCAGCAGCGGGCGCCGACCTGAAACCGCTGGACATCGGCCCCCAGCCACCGGCGCAGAAGTTCAACTGGCTGAATCTCTTCTACTCCCTGGAGTGGGTCGTCTTCGCCGGCTTCGCGCTGTTTATCTGGTGGCGCCTGGTGAAGGATGACTATCGCCGCGACCTTGAAGAGGAATACGGCGATGACGACGAAGACCTCCCGCCCCACACACCTTCTGAACAGCCCCAACAAAAGGTACAGCCATGATTGAACCCAAACCTGCCATGCAGGCCCAGCCGTCCGACGAAAGCCAGGCCGCCGGAGCAACGGGTACCTCCCCGAAAAAAGGCAAAAAGCGCCGGTTCGGTGGAACCGAAGCACAGATCCGCTCAGCCTTGAAGTTCTACAAAGTGCTGGCCTACCTCACCGGTGCAATGCTGCTGCTGCTCTGTGCCGAACTCATTGCCCGCTATGCGTTCGGCCAGTACCTGTTCGCCGGCGGAACCAATGCCGTTACCGGACAGCCCTTCGGCCTTGGCTTTGCCGATGCGGAACCGAAAGGCGTGGTGGGCGGCGTAAACATCTCCGTGACCGTCCTGATCGTCCACGGCTGGATGTACGTGGTTTACCTGATCTCCAATTTCCGGTTGTGGTCCCTCATGCGTTGGCCGTTCGGCAAACTCATCCTGCTCGCGCTGGGCGGAGTGGTCCCGTTCCTGTCCTTCTTCGTGGAGAAAAAGTTCCACGCCGAGGTGGAAGCAGAGCTGGCCGACAACCCGCAGGCACCGCGGCGGTACTGAACACCCGGCATTGCCCTGGAACCCGCGTCGACTCCGTCACACCGGCGGCCCAGGATGTGCAGCGGGGCAACGCCGCAAAGTAGGCTAGTACGGTGACTACTCCCACTGCACCCCAGACTTCCCAGAAGCCGGTGCTGGTTGTTGACTACGGTGCCCAGTACGCGCAGCTCATTGCCCGCCGCGTCCGGGAAGCGAATGTGTATTCGGAAGTGGTTCCGCATACGTACTCCACCGAGCAGCTGCTGGCCAAGAACCCGGCCGCCATCATCCTCTCCGGCGGCCCGTCGAGCGTCTACGCCGACGGTGCGCCGTCCGTCGGTGCCGACCTCTTTGAAGCAGGGGTCCCGGTATTCGGGATCTGCTACGGCTTCCAGGCCATGGCCAACGCCCTGGGCGGGAAAGTAGACAAGACCGGCCTGCGCGAGTACGGCTCAACCCAGACCACCATCCTCGGCGAGGGCCGTTCCGTGCTTGAGGGGATGCCGCAGCACCAGAACACCTGGATGAGCCACGGCGACTCAGTGCACTCGGCGCCCGAGGGCTTCGAAGTGCTGGCGACGACGGCGGGCGCCGAGGTTGCTGCCTTCGCCAACGAAGAGAAATGCCTCTACGGCGTGCAGTGGCACCCCGAGGTGAAGCACTCGGCCTACGGGCAGCAGGTCCTCGAAAACTTCCTGTTCAAGGGTGCCAAGCTTGAACCGAACTGGACCACGGGGAACATCCTTGAGGAACAGGTTGACCGCATCCGCAAGCAGATCGGTGACGCCCGGGTCATCTGCGGACTCTCCGGCGGCGTGGACTCAGCTGTTGCCGCGGCACTGGTCCAGCGGGCAGTGGGCGACCAGCTCACCTGTGTGTTCGTGGACCACGGCCTGCTGCGTGAAGGCGAAGCCGAACAGGTGGAGCGCGACTTCGTGGCTGCCACCGGCGTCAAGCTCTACGTCGCCAATGAGCAGGAGCGGTTCCAGGCCGCCCTCGCCGGCGTCAGTGATCCCGAGACCAAACGCAAGATCATCGGCCGCGAGTTCATCCGAGCGTTCGAGGAAGCGGAGCTGGCCATCATCGCCGAAGCCGCGGCCCACGGTGAGAAGATCAAGTTCCTCGTCCAGGGCACCCTCTACCCGGACGTCGTCGAATCCGGCGGCGGCGAGGGTGCGGCGAACATCAAGAGCCACCACAACGTGGGCGGACTTCC
Source organism: uncultured Actinomycetota bacterium (assembly GCA_963807805.1). GTDB lineage: Bacteria > Actinomycetota > Actinomycetes > Actinomycetales > Micrococcaceae > Arthrobacter. The sequence continues at coordinate 164,123 of CAWECX010000010.1, forward strand.
CGAGGACCTGCAGTTCGAACTGGTTGAACCGTTGCGCGCCCTCTTCAAGGACGAAGTCCGTGCCGTCGGCGCCCAGCTTGGCCTCCCGCAGGAAATCGTCGGCCGCCAGCCGTTCCCCGGTCCCGGCCTCGGAATCCGCATCGTCGGCGAGGTCACCAAGGAGCGCCTTGACCTGTTGCGCAAGGCTGACGCCATTGCCCGTGCCGAGCTCACAGCAGCGGGCCTGGACAACGACGTCTGGCAGATGCCGGTTGTCCTGCTGGCGGATGTCCGCAGCGTTGGCGTGATGGGTGACGGCCGGACCTACGGCCACCCAATCGTCCTGCGCCCGGTCTCCTCCGAAGACGCCATGACCGCTGACTGGTCAAGGCTCCCGTACGATCTCCTGGCCCGGATTTCCAACCGGATCACCAACGAGGTGGAAGGCGTCAACCGCGTGGTGCTGGACGTGACCAGCAAGCCGCCGGGAACCATCGAATGGGAATAACGGCTTAGCAGTGGCCGGTCTCCGCCCGGAGGCCGGCCACTGCTTGCTTGAGGGAAAAACTCCGCAATTTGGCCGGATCCAGTGTTGCGGTCTCTCACTCCCGCATACTTTCCGGCTACGCTCGAAAGTATGCCGGTATGGTCCAGGGCGTCACGTGAAAACGCAGAAAAGAAGGCAGCAGTGTCAGTTGGTCAAGGCCACCCGGAAGGCTCCGAAGAGTTCAGGAAATGGCTGTCCGGTCTTAAGCCCGTTACCGGGGCAGACACCATGCTGCGGTTCACCAAGACGCCGGAGGGCTCCATTGACCTCACCAACGCGCACCCGTCGGGCCTGGCGCAGCTGATGGCGGGCCGCCGGACGCGGCTCTCCACCCTGATCAGGGACCACCAGCAGTATGTGGTGGCGGCCCGGGCATCGCGGAACATCCGCTCCAAGATCTTCGAACTGGGCAATGACCGCGGTATCGATGCGGGCTATCTCTCGGCGGGCACGGTCGTCTGGACCTCCGCCGTCGGGGGCAAGCCCCAGCGGATCTCCGCTCCGGTGATGCTCACTGCGATCTCGCTGACGGTCCGGCCCGGCGAAGATGACTACGAGCTCCAGCTCACGGAACAGGCCCACATCAATCCGGCGCTGGTCCGTCACCTCAAGAACATCCATGGGATCGTCTTCGACGTGAACGCCGTGACCCGCCTTGCCTACAGCACTGCCCGGTTCGATCCGCAGCCCGTGCTGGACCGGCTGGCCACCCTTATCCGGCCCATCCATGGCGCGGAAGCGCAGCACAACCTGCTGGTCTCCACCTTTGCCGATCTGTCCGGGAACCTCGACGACCCCTGGATCAATGAAGCGAACCCCCTGGTCGCCGCGCTGGCAACGGCGGCGGGCGGCGCGGTTGTGGACGTTGACCAGCCGGACCCCGCGCGTTTCCCCCGCCTTGACGTGCGCGACCCCGAAGACGAACTGCTGCTCCTGGACGCCGACGCGGACCAGCAGTATGTCATCGACGCGGCCCGCGCAGGTGATTCCCTGGTGGTCAGCAGCCCGCCCGGCAGCGGACAGACGCAGACTGCGATCAACACCATCGGCGCCCTCGTGGACGCGGGCAAAACCGTGTTGGTGGTCGGGGACCGGCGTGCCAGCCTCAACGAGATCTCCGCCCAGCTCGAGTCCCTCGGCCTGGAATCCATCCTCTTCCAGCTCTCCGGTACGGCCACACCCCAGCAGCTCAAGGCACAGCTGGTCCGGGCCATCGTCCGCAACGAGAAGTCACTGCAGCCGCAGCTGGGCAACCTGCACAGGACCCTCAACGAGCACAGGCATGCCCTGACCGAGCACGTCGCATCCCTCCATAACGTCCGGCAGCGCTGGGGATGCTCCCCTTACCAGGCCATGCAGTCGCTTGCCGAGCTGACCTCCATCCAGCCGGCCCCGGCCACCACTGTCCGGCTCAAGCGGAGCGTCCTGGACAACATCAGGGACCGGGACGAACTCGCCGGGCGGCTCCGCCGGGCCGCGGAACTTGGCAGTTTCAGCCGTGCCTCCACCACAAGCCCATGGCACGGCGCCAGGCTCCTAACCCGCAAGGACACCGAGGAAGCGCAGGAGCTGGCCAGATCCGTAGAGGAAAGGCTCCCTGTCCTGCGGGACCGGATGAACGGCGTCGCTGAGCACGCCGAAATCCGCCTCGGACTCTCGTTTGCCGAATGGGGTGAGCAGCTCCAGCTCCTGATGGCTGTCCGGGGAAGCCTGGATAAATTCACCCCGGACATCTTCGACCGGCCGGTCCATGACCTCATCTCGGCGACGGCGTCCTCCGCCTGGCGGCGGGAGCGGAACGTCGACATGGCGTCGATGCAGCGCTCCCGGTTGCGCCGCGTTGCCAAGGAATACATCCGCCCCGGCGTGCACATCGCCGATCTCCACAGCTCATTGGTGCTTGTGCAGGAACAGCGGGCTGCGTGGTCGGGCTACGCCACCACGCAGCGCCACCCCGCAGTACCGTCGGGACTGGCTGAGATGAACGTGATGTACCGTTCGCTGGAGCAGGAGCTGACAGCCCTCGGTGACGCCCTTCGCTATACGGAAGCCGGCGGCAACCTGGCCACGACCCCGTACCCGCAGCTGATGGAGCGCGTGGAGCGGCTCGTGGCGGACACCGAAACGCTCAAGACGCTGCCCGAGCGTACGCTCCTGGTGGAGAACATGCGTGAGCACGGCCTCGGTGAGCTGCTGACCGACCTCGCCGAGCGGGAAGTCCCCGTAGGTTCCGTCGCTGCCGAACTTGAGCTGGCATGGTGGCAGTCCGCCCTGGAAGCGATGATCAGCGGCGACGACTACCTCGCCATGTCCGACGGCGATGCCCTGCGGCAGCTGGAAGCCGAATACCGGCTCGCGGACAACGCCCATATTGCCAGCGGTTCCGCCCGGCTTCGCTGGGAGCTGTCCGAGCGCTGGCGTGCGGCGATCGCCGAGCACCCCCGGCAGGCAGACCTCCTGCGGAGCCTGCTCAAGGACGGCCGCGTAACTCTGGCAGCGCTGACGGCCCAGGCTCCGGCGCTGGTCCCCACCCTCGCGCCGGTCTGGTCCGTCAGTCCCTACCTGATGACGGGGCTCCTTCCCGCCGAACAGCGCTTTGACGCCGTGGTTGTGCTGGACGCAGAGGCCAGCTCCCTTCAGGCCGTCCTGCCGTCCATCGCCAGGGCCAAGCAGGTCATCGCGTTCGGTGATTCCCGGATCGCCAGCCCGCGGACGTTTACTGTAGGAGTGGAACGGCTCGCCGCCGGCGAGACAGCGCACCACCGGGTGGAAAGCTCCTTCTCCGCACTGTCAGCCGTGCTGCCCGTCTGGCGCCTGAACTTCATGTACCGGGCCATCGACGAGGACCTTGTCCTCCAGCTGAGCAAGAACTTTTACGACGGCGGCCTCCGCCGCCTTCCCGAGGGCCAGTCCGCCACCGGCCTGGACAGGTCCCTCCTCGTGGAGTACCTGCCGGACGGCACGGGGCTGCCAAGCGCTGACCATGAAGGCGTGGAATCGGTCGTCGCCGAGGTAAACCGTGTGGTCCATCTCGTCTTCGAACACGCCAGGCTCCGCCCCCGCACATCCCTTGCAGTGGTGACGGCCAGCCTCCGGCACGCTGCCCGGATCGGTGAGTCCATCCGTCTGCAATTGCCCAACCACCCGGGCCTCGCAGGTTTCTTCGGGGCAGGACCTGAGTCCTTCCGCGTGGTGGACCTCGAGCGTGCCCAGGGCCTTGTCCGGGACCACGTGATCTTCTCACCGGGCTTCGGCCGGACGCCCCATGGCAGGGCACTGCACAACTTTGGCCCTCTATCAGCTGAAGGCGGCCGCGAAAAGTTCGCCCTCGCCATGACACGGGCCAGGCGTTCGCTCCATATCCTCACGTGCTTCCGGCCCGAGGACCTGGACCGGACCAGACTCTCCCACGGTGCCATCGACCTGTATGAACTCCTGGACCGGGAGATCGCCGGCAACACCAATCTGGGGACCCCGGCATCCCGGGCTGCCGCCAGCGAGCAGGCCCTCGGTGCCGATCCGTTGGTCGCAGACCTCGGCGACCGCCTGCGTGCCCGCGGCGCCAGGGTCTGGCACCAGTACGACGGCATCATCGACGTGGTAGCCGCGGCTGACCCGCTCAGCACCATGGGCCAGGACGACCCCGAGATCCCGCGGCCGGTGGCCATCGAATCGGACGGCACTGAGCACTACCGGACCATGAGCGTCCGTGAGCGCAGCCGGCTCCGGCCGCAACTCCTCGAACGGCTCGGGTGGCGCTACATGCCGCTGTGGACCATCGAGGTCTTCACCGACCCGTCAGCCTGCGCAGACCGCATTGCCGGCTACCTGGGCCTGGAGAAGGTGGTCCTTCCCGGGCGCGCCACCGCCTCAGCCAACTTCCTGGACGATGATGTGGACCCGCTGTCCATGGAGACGTACGGAAGCAGTGTGACAGGGCCCGGCGGGTATGAGGACACTGTCTCTGCAGGGCAGAGTGACCCGGACGAAAATGGCAAAACCGCCCGGGATGGCGTGGCGCCGAACAATGACGAGGGCCGGGCTGATCGTCCGGATGAGGAGGAGGCGGTACTTGTGACGCCGGAGAACACTTCTGACAAAACCGGGGGAGCCGCTGCGGAGAGCCGGGACCACGGTCCGGCTCTGGAATCCGCAACGGCGCAGCCCGTAACGGACGCAGACGGCATTCTTCCCAAAAAGGCCGCGGAGGACGATCCCAGGCGATGGGGCGATGCACCCGATGACGATCACGATGAATGGCTGAAAGAACAGAAGCCGCCGCACTGGGGCTGATTTCCCCCCACCGGTCGGCGGGGGCCGTCACCCCGCAGGTTGCCCTACAAGGACGAAGAACAGCTTCCCCTGAGTAGAGGCGCCCGCAAGGCGGGCGGCCTGAGATGCGTCGGCCGCCACCACAATCAGGCCATCGGTTTCCCCGGCGCCCAGCCACGGCCCGGCTTTTCCGCCCTGTCCGGATGTCCAGAGCACCGGCACAGCCGAGGCGAGAGTCTCCGACGTGGCCTGTTGGTCGTAGCCGTTTCCGCCGGTGAGAACCACGTTAACCAGCTGCCCAGGTGACACAAGCTGGATGGAAGAGGGATCGGCCATTCGTAGGGGAACGGCGGCCGATCCCGGGGGCGTGCCCGCCAGGAGGCCCGGACCCACAAGCTGCGCGTCCGTCAGCAGTTGCCCTTTCCGCAACGGTGCAGCCAGCTGCTTGCCGGCCGCATCGGCGTCGACCTGCACCGACCCGGCAGGCACCACTGCTGCGGGGACCTGAACTTCTGCAAGGTCGGTGGATGCCAACGCGGCGCCGGCCGGCAGATCCCGGGCGGCAGCAAAGGCAGGCACGGTGTCGGCCGGCGGGGGAGTGAGGCGGTGGACCGTGATGGCTGCGGCAAGGCAAAGCAGCAGCGCAACGGCCAGACGGCGGTTCCGGCCGAGCAATGATCGAAGCCGGGAGCGGCGGGGTCGGTGGCCACGCAGGGACGGTCGCGTGCGGCCGGCTGCAGTAGTGGATGTGTGCCGTTGGGGGCGGAAAAGTGTGGCAGGCATGGGCCTACGCTATGTCCTGCGGGACGTTGGCAGCAGCGAGGCGTACGCCTATGTGGACAACAGGATTCCCAAAGCCGCGCGGGCCGGGCCCGAAGTCAGCGGAGGGTCAAAACAGAACCGGACCGCAGAGTGTCTGGAGGCATGGTCAGGCCGCGTGCAGGGGCGCAACTGTCAGCTTGCAGCCGCTGCCGGGGCCGGAGTCGGGGCAGGCGCCGCTGGAGCCGCCGGTGCAGCGGAGACTGTGCTTCCCTTGCTGTCCCGTGAGTCGGTCCGGTAGAAGCCGGAGCCCTTGAAGACCACACCGACGCTGTTGAACTTTTTGCGAAGCGTCCCCTGGCACTCAGGGCAGGAGGTCAGAGAACTGTCCGTGAACGACTGAACGATGTCAAAGGCATGGCCGCAATCCTTGCAGGCGTACGCATACGTTGGCACTGGTGCTCCTCCTCTTGGGCAAACGAGAGGTCCCGTGCTGCCGGGACGGAACTGTTGCCGTCCATTAGCAGTCGCAGGGCCTGAGTGCCAATTCTATCACCCCGCCGGGACCGCTTGAGCGATGGACAGGGCGGGCTCAGCCCGGGCCAAGGCGGAGGAAACCGGCGGGTGTGATGACAGCGGGAACTTTCCGGTCAAAGGCTTCGGCGGGAATACTGCCGGCAGGCAACAGTTCATCGTCGTAGACGATTGCCGCCAAGGGAAGGTCGGGCCTGATGTCCGCCAGGTCACTGAGGAACACATCGTAATAGCCGCCGCCCTGACCTATCCGGTTGCCGTCCCGGTCAACGGCCGTGGCAGGCATGAAGAGCCCCTTGGCTTCGGCAACTGCTTCCAGCCCCTGCCGCGGTCCGGCCGGCTCCAGGATCGGGGCGAAGCGGCTCCGGACGAGCTCTTCCCCTGGCGCCCACTGGACCCAGCTGAGCCTGCGTCCGGGCTCGCAGACCGGCAGGAGCACCTTGTGGCCCCGGCCGTGAAGTGCCGTTATGAGTGGACCGGTAGGGGGTTCATGGCCAACGCTGAGATACACGCAGAAAATGGACTGTGTGTTGTGGGTAATTTCCTTAGTCCAGGCGATGCCGTGACGGGCGATTTCCTCACCTGCAGCTTCCCTCCGGGATGCGTCCATGGCAGCGCGGACGGCCCGATGCTGCGCCCGGATGCCCGCCTTGACCCCGCTGCTGCCACCTGTCACCGGTGCTGCTCCCTCTTTTGCCGCGACCTACGTTCTGTGGTCAGACAATTACTGTCTGATTGCTCCCTCCGTTAGATTAGTCCAGTGACTACCACTGAGCAGACAGTTCGCAAGGCCGTTATCCCCGCTGCGGGACTGGGCACCAGGTTCCTGCCTGCCACCAAGGCGATGCCCAAGGAAATGCTCCCCGTTGTGGACAAGCCAGCAATCCAGTACGTCGTTGAGGAAGCCGTCAAGGTGGGCCTCGACGACATTCTGATGATCACCGGCCGCAACAAACGTGCACTGGAGGACCACTTCGACAGGGTTCCTGCGCTGGAAGCGACGCTCGCGGACAAAGGCGACACCGCCAAGCTTTCGTCAGTACAGGCAGCCAGCAACCTGGGCGACATCCACTATGTCCGCCAAGGCGATCCCAAGGGCCTGGGCCACGCTGTCCTCCGTGCAAAGCAGCACGTCGGCTACGAGCCGTTTGCCGTCCTTTTGGGTGACGACCTGATTGATGCCCGGGATGAACTCCTGAGCACCATGATCGAGGTCCAGGCAAAGACCGGCGGTTCGGTGGTGGCGCTCATCGAGGTGGAGCCGTCCGAGATCAGCGCCTACGGATGCGCAGACGTCCAGGATGTCCCGGGCGAGGGCTACGTCCGGATTAACAAACTGGTGGAAAAGCCTGATGTTGACGAAGCGCCTTCCAACCTCGCAGTCATCGGGCGGTACGTACTTCACCCGGCGGTCTTCGGTGTCCTGGAACGCACGGGACCGGGCCGTGGCGGCGAGATCCAACTGACGGACGCCTTGCAGGAACTTGCCTCCGGCGAGGGTGAAGGGCATGGCGTCTACGGTGTTGTCTTCCGCGGCCGCCGATACGACACCGGTGACAAACTCAGTTACCTGAAGGCATGTGTACAGCTTGCCATCGACAGCGACGACCTTGGTCCCGGCCTGCGGGAGTGGCTGCCCGGCTTCACCGCCGGCCTCGCAAAGTAACAGCCGTGCGTGGCGGCCCGTTCTGGCCCGTGACCCTGGAGTGCGGAGACCTGGTCCTGCGTCCCATCCGGTACCGGGACAAGAAGGAGTGGACCGAGGTCCGGGGGCGGAACAGCGACTGGCTGGCACCGTGGGAAGCGTCAAACCCGGCCCCGGGCGGCGGCTTGCCTGACTACCGGCAGATGGTGCGGTCCCTGAAGATCCAGGCCGCCCAGGCCACCGCCTTGCCGTTCCTTATCACCGAACGGGCTCCGGGCGGAGGCGCTCCGGCGATCGTGGGCCAGCTGACAGTTTCTTCCATCGTCTGGGGCTCGGCCATGATGGCTACGCTGGGGTATTGGGTGGACCAGGCGCGGGCGGGCCACGGCATTGCGCCCACAGCAGTGGCCATGGCAACGGACCACTGCTTCCAGGTTCTCGGCCTGCACCGCATGGAGATCAACATCCGTCCCGAGAACGGGCCAAGCCTGCGCGTCGTGGAGAAGCTCGGTTTCCGCGACGAAGGTTACCGGCCGCGGTTCCTTCATATCAATGGCGAGTGGGCGGATCACCGGTCCTTTGCCCTCACCTCCGAAGAAGTCCCCGGCGGCCTTCTGCCGCGGTGGCTGGACGCCGGCTCGTCGTGACCGGCTGAGTCCGGCGGACCTACGGCGTCACATATCCGGTGTTTTGCCACGTTGCCGGCGACACACCGCGGCTAATGCGGCCGGGGCTGGCCTAAAGCTCATACGGTTTTGATTGTGGACTTCCCCCTCAGCAGCTCAGTGATCCTTGTGGTTGCTGTCGTGCTCTGGATCGTGTGGGTTGGCCCCTACGTCCTTCGGAACCGCAGGAGCCAGTTCCAGGCAGCGGGCGAAGGCCTTGCGGACGCTCCACTCAATGAATCACCGGACCCGAGCGCTGTGACGGTTCTGAACGTCGCCGCCCAGCAGGAGAAAGCCATGGACATCAGGAAGAGCCCGGGAACTGCAACGAAGGCCGCAGTGGCGGAGCCAGATGCGGATACTCCGGCCGGTGAATTCCGGATCCGCTACGGTCGTACGGCCATAGCCCTCGCTGCCGTTCTTTCATTGCTGACTGCCGTGGTCTCCACTGTCCTCCTGCCGTTTGGAGTGGGTTCCTGGGTGCTGCCGGTGATGGCTTTCCTCATTGCGGCCGGATCCGTCGCCCTGCTGCGCGGACTCGCTGTCCGTGACCGCAGGAAAAAGGTCAACGAGGCGTTCCGTGCCGCCATGAGTGCACCGTTGCGCCGTGCCGGCAGCCAGTCCGCGGTGCGCGCACAGCCGCAGTCAAGCCAGCCCGCCGCCCGGACGGAAAGCCCCCTGTTCGACGCCGAAGCAGGAAAGCCCAAGGTCAAGCCTTTGACGGCGACTGAACTTCGGCAGGCTGCCCTGGCGGTCGCTTTGGAAGCCGGAGACGCCAGTGCTGCGGCCGCGCCCGAAACAGGCGCCACCTGGGAACCTGTTGACGTTCCAAAGCCGGTGTATGTCGAGGCAGCAAAAGCTGAACGGCCCGCCCCGGAGCCACTGGACCTGCCCGAGGCCCCCAAAGCAGTGGGCAAGCCATCCCTGAAGCAGGGCACCCCGGCTACAACGGTGGCCGCACCTGACGCTAAGCCGCTGACCAAGGCCCAGAGCGCGCTGAGCAACCTCGACGACGTCCTGCAGCGCCGCCGCGCCTGACCTGGCTGCCGCATCCTGCCCGGCGGAATTGCGGCGGAGACGACGCCGGTTGGCAATGTCCCCGGAAAATTTGTAGCCTAGGGTCACCGGCGCCGCGGATCCTCTCGTGAGGGCGGGCTGTTCCGGGGGCTATAGCTCAGTTGGTAGAGCGCTTCGTTCGCATCGAAGAGGTCAGGAGTTCGAATCTCCTTAGCTCCACAGTTGTCTGCCATGCACTGCCCCAGCCGATGGGTGTTATCGGATTGCCTCATAACCCTCGAATGGACCCCCTCAATGAGTTTGATCCGGCTGAACGACGTCAGTGTTGGTTTCGAGAAAACCCCGGTGCTTCGGGAAGCCTTCTTCAGGCTTGAGCCGGGCGACCGCGTGGGGCTGATCGGACGCAACGGCTCCGGAAAGTCCACCATCCTCAAGCTCGTCCTCGGACAGTTGGCCCCGGACGTCGGCACCGTCAGCCTGGACCCCGGCATCACCACCGCCTACTTTTCCCAGTTCTCCGAGCTGAACGGCGCCTCGAGCATCCTTGATGTGCTGGACGGCCTGTTCGGCCACATCAAGGACATCGAATCCGAACTGGCCGCCATCGACGCCGCCATAGCCGTGGACCCGGGAGAGGGCGCGCTCGACGGGCTGATCCACCGCCAGTCCGAACTGTTCGAGGACATGGACAGGCTGGACGGCTGGGACTACCCGCGCAGCATTGACAAGGTCCTGACCACGCTCGGCTTCAGCGACGCACACCGGAGCTGCTCCATAGACGAACTGTCCGGTGGCTGGCGGAACCGCGCCGCGCTGGCCAAGATCCTGCTTGAAGCCCCCGATGTGCTCCTGCTGGACGAGCCCACCAACTACCTCGACGTGGCCGGCGTCGAGTGGCTCGAAGCATGGTTCAGGACCTTCAAAGGAGCAGCGATCATCGTCTCGCACGACCGAAAATTCCTGGACTCCGTCGTAAGCCGCATCGTCGAGGTGGAAAACTTCCACCTGCACGAGTACCCCGGCAACTTCGCCGAGTACGTCGTGGCGAAGCAGTTCCGCCTCAAAAGCCTGGAAAGCCAGTTCGTGCATGAGGCCGAGCTGCTGGCTTTTGAGGCCGAGGGCATCTCGGACCGCCGTGAAGCAGCCAAGGCGGGCAAGGGCCTGGCCAACCAGCTGGCAAGAATCAAGAAATCCCGTGCGCCCCGCCCGGTGGACCAGATCATCACGGACATTTACGGCGGCCTGTACGTCAAGGACGTCCTGTGCAGGGTGGAGTCGTTGGGCAAGGCCTTCGGTGGCAGGACGTTGTTCCAGGACCTGAGTTTCGAGATCGGCCGCGGTCACCGGATCGCCGTGGTGGGAGCCAACGGCAGCGGAAAGACCACTCTCCTTCGGGCATTGACGGGGGAGGAGCCCGCTGATGCCGGCTCGGTCACCTGGGCCAAGGGGGCGGGCATGGTCTCCTACAATCAGGTCCTCGAGGACCTGGACGACGACGACACCGTCACCCACGCGGTCAACGCCATGCCGGACAGCCTCGCCCTGACCGCCACGAAGAAGTCCGTGCACCGGTTCCTCGCGATGTTCCAGTTTTCCGAGGCCGACCTGAAACAGCGGATCGGCAACCTCTCCGGCGGCCAACGCGCCCGGGTGGCGATGGCGCAGTGCCTGCTGTCCGGTGCGTCGGTCCTGCTCCTGGACGAGCCCACCAACCACCTGGACCTTGCCAGCACCCAGGTCATGGAACGTGCGTTGCTGCATTTCCCCGGCGCCGTGGTGGTGGTGAGCCACGACCGGTTCTTCACCGAGAAGGTGGCCAACCGCCGCCTGGTATTCAGCCAGGACAGCGCGGAGATCGGCGTCCACGCCGCCTGAGGGATCCGGTACCAGCACGGATGCCAAGCTAGGTGCCGGCCGTCTCCTCGGGCGGCAACTCCGCGGCAGAGTCCACCCGCACCAGGACGGACAGCTGCAGTGCAATCTGCGTCAAGGCGGAATGCAGTTCCTTCTCCGCCGCGTCCTGGGCATCTGACAAGGCCGCTGCTGCGCCTGCCCAGTCGAGGGAGCGGCGTCCGATGAGGAACAGCGTGGAGCCCCGCTCCTGGAGTGCGTCAATGGCCTCGGCGAAGCGGAGCCACGCCTGTGCCTGGCCCGGTGATGCGGAAGGGGCAGGCACGCCGTCGATCACCCACGTGCTGTGCCGGGCTGCCAGGACGCGGTAGTCGGCGGCGGACGCTTGTCCGCTGCACAGTTCCGCAAAACTGATCCGCAGAAGTTCCGGGTCTGCGTTCTTTGCCGTGAGGGCTGTTGAGATGCCGGTCAGGACACGCTGCTGGGCGTCCGACGGCGGGAACAGGCCATGGGTGCCCAGCTGATGGTCGGTTCCGGGCGTGATGATCCGGCCGGAGAACGACGGCGGGATCCCGCCGTCGTTCCCTGCCCCCGGCATCAGAGCCAGCCCTTCTTCTTGAAGATGCCGTACATCAGGCCGGCCGTTGCCGCCATGAGTGCGATGGCCATGGGGTAGCCCCAAGCCCAGTGAAGCTCCGGCATGTGGTCGAAGTTCATGCCATAGACCCCTGCCACAAAGGACGGCGCAAAGAAGATGGCAGCCCACGAGGAGATCTTCTTGACCTGCTCGTTCTGCTCCGCGCTGGCCTCGTTCTGGCGGTTGGCCGTCAGCGTCCCGTCCAGTGTGAGGGCGTTCTGCAGCAGGTCACGGAAGGAATCGGCCCGGGAGATGACCCGTTCCACATGGTCCTGGACGTCGCGGAGGCTGTGCTGCAGTTCCGTTTCCACCCCGTATTTTTCGAAACCCCGTTTGAGCTGCTGCATCATCTCCGGCAGCGGGTGGATGGCACGCTGGAACTGGATGACTTCCCTGGCCAGTTCGTAGATCCGCCGCGAGACGGTGCTGTCGCCGCTGAAGAGCTGGTCTTCGATCTCGTCAATGTCGTTCTCAAGGCCGGCAACTACGGGAGCGTAGTCGTCCACCACCATATCCAGCAGTGCGTAGAGTACCGCCTCCGGTCCGTGGCGCAGGAGGTCCGGCCGGGACTCAAGACGGCGGCGGACCCGTCCCACTCCCGCCATCTCGGCGTGCCGGACGGTGACCACGAAATTCTGGCCCGTGAAGATATGAAGCTCGCCGAATTCCACCGTTTCGGTGGCATCAAGGTAGCGGGCCGGGCGGAGGACCGTGAACAGGTTGTCCTCGTACCGCTCGAGTTTTGGGCGCTGATGCGCCGAGATTGCATCCTCCACTGCAAGGGCGTGCAGGTTGAATTCACTGGCCACGGCGGCCATCTCAGCCTCGGTGGGCCGGTAGAGGCCAATCCAGGCCATCCCACCGTGATGGATCAGGGTCTCGAACGTCTGCTCGAGGGTTTCGGGCTCTGCGCTGCGGACGCCGTCCACGTACACGGCGTTGTCGATGATCGTCACGGGACCGGACGTCCTTCGGGTGCTTCTGCCCGGCTCAGGACATGGCCCCGAGGATGATGCCGGCCACCGTCATGGCCAGGAGGTCGTGGCCTGAGTCGATGAGGGTGACGGCGGCGGGACGGCCGGCGAAGCCGTTGTGGATGACGTGGCCGCCGGCTCTGAATACCAGCGCGAGGACGAACGCGAAGGAGCCGCCGGCAAGTGCGTTGTCCAACCCGAGTTTGCTGATCAGTACCGCGAGGAGGATTGCGGTCAAGGCGGCCGCCACCATCATGGGAACCCAGATGCCCGCCCCGCCGCTGATGTTCTTCAGGTCGTCCTCGGTTTTGCCGATGGCTGCCATCCACCGGTTACCGAGCACTGCTGGCATGTACCAGACGAAGCCGATCACCATGCTGGCAATGAAGGCAAGCAGTACGGCTAGCCAGTTGACCTGGGAGATAAATGAGAGCCAATCCATTCCTCGAATCCTAGCCGGTTGCCTGCCCCTTGGCGGGCTTGGGCGCACCGTCCTGCCGGGTGGCCGGGCCCGCCCCGGCCTGCACCAGCCGCCCTATCAGCGGCTCGGTGCGGTACGGGATATGGGTGTGAAGGGCCAACACCGTTTCGGTCCGGATCACGCCTTTGATGCGGAGGATCTGACGGAGTGCCGCCTGCAGGTTATGGGTGTCGGTGGCAACCACACGGCACCAGACGTCGCCCCGCCCGGAGATCTCGTGGACCTCCAGGACCTGGGGGAGGAGCCGCAGGGCACCGACCACGCCATCGAGTTCCCGGTGCGTCACTTCGATCGTCACGAACGCAACGACGTCGTACCCCACCGCTTCGAGGTCGATCTCGCGGCCGCCGTCGTGCAGCACGCCGGCGCGGAGCAGGCGGCGCACGCGCGACTGCGCGGTATTCCGTGCGATGCCCAACGAGTCGCTGAGATCCCCGATGCCCACCCGGGGATCGCGGATCAGTTCGAGCAGGATTTTCAGGTCGGTGGGGTCGAGGTTGTTCAAACTGTCACTTTCAGGCACGGCTACTGCCAAAGATTGATAATTCTGATCAATTCTGCCATGAAGAGCAGACCAAACACGCAGTAATGCTCCACGCTTTTACTATCAACAACTACCCGGCGACAGCATCCCACAAGGACACCAGGCGCCGGTCGAAGCAAAGGCACGCCGATGACAGTCTTCAGTGAGCTCCGCATGCGTCCCGTCGCGGCCGGCCAGGCAGGGTGGGACGCCTCCACCACTGCACGGCTGGTGATGGCAGGGACTGTCATCTTCACCCTGCTGGTGGGTGCGAACCTGGCAACGCCCCTGTATCCGCTGCTGCAGGCAAACCTGGGCCTCTCGTCGTTCGGTATCACGGTGGCATTCGCCAGCTACGTCCTGGCCCTGGTGGCCACGCTGATGCTGGCCGGCCACTGGTCGGACCACATCGGACGGCGGGCGGCCCTGATCCTGGCAGTCGCCGTCGGCCTTGCCGGCGGATGGATCTTTGCGCACGCAGAGACTCTGGCCGCACTCTCTGCCGGCCGCGCTCTGCAGGGAGCGGCAGTGGCGCTTGCAACGGGGGCGAGCGCCGCGGCCCTGCGCGAACTGCTGCCGACCCGCCCGGAGTGGGCATCCCGCTTCACCCTGCTCGCCTCCTCCGGCGGAGTAGCGGCCGGGCCGCTGATCGGCGGTGCGCTGTCCCTGCTGCCGGGGCCCACCACTGCGCCCTACTACATTCATTCCGTGGTGCTTGCCGGGCTGCTGGTTCCGCTGTACCTCCTGCGGGCCAGGCCCGCCATCAAGCCCGCGGAAACGGAGCGGCCCTTCAAAGTCCTCGCTCCGCGCCGGCCCTCAGTGTCCTCCGAAGCCAGGGGCGCCTTCTGGCTCGCGGCCGCCGTCGGATTCCTCAGCTTTGCCGTCTTCGGTTTCTGCCTGTCCCTTGCCCCGACCTACTTTGCCCAGATATTCCAGACCGACTCCCGACCGGTGATCGGCGCCCTGGCGGGGCTGACCCTGGGTGCCTCGGCGTTAAGCCAGCTCCTGGGCGTGCGCGGCCGGTATGCGGTGCCCGCGGGCCTGGCCGTAGTGGGCGCTTCGGTGGTGCTGCTGGCCGTATCGGCGGCGTTGCAGAGTCCGTTGCTGCTCGTGGCCGCCAGCCTGGCGGCGGGGCTTGGGCAGGGGGTGGCGTTCCGCACGGTCTTCAACGACGTGGCCGGCACAGTGGAGCCGGCAAACCACGCCCAGATCATCAGCACCGTCTACGTCATCACGTATCTTGGCAGCGCCGTTCCGGTGCTGGGACTTGGCTGGGCCACGGCGGAGTTTGGCCTGACGGCGGCTGTTAACGGTTTTGTGCTGCTGTGCGGCGCGGCTGCCCTCGTGCTCGCGGCAGTGTCCCTGCGTGCGTCGGGTCCGGCAGCGGTCCGCGGCCAGGCTGCGCCGTAGCAATCCCCGCAGGCTATTCGGGCAGCGGCCCGTGGTTCCCCTGGATGTGGTCGAATACCAGGGTCGTCTCGGTGTGGCCCACCACAGGGTCGGTCGCCAGGTTGTCCAGGACCCAGTCCCGGAGCTCCTCGGTGCTGGCCACCGCAATATGCAGGAGATAGTCAACGGAGCCGGACGTGTGGAACGTGGACAGGACGGCCGGCAGGTGCGGGACACGCGCGGTGAAGCGGTCGATCTGGTCGCGGTCGTGTGCCCGGAGCCGGACCGCCACGAGGGCCTGGACTGAGCGTCCGATCGCGGACAGGTTCAGCTTGGCTTCGAAGCCCTGGACGATGCCCCGCTCGGACAGCGCCCTGGTCCGCATCAGGGCCGTGGACGGTGCGATCCCCACCAGTTCCGCAAGTTGCTTGTTCGAAATCCGGGCGTCGTCCACCAGCGCCGCGAGAAGCCGCTCGTCGATGGCATCCAAGGGCTCGCCATGTGTCCCGGGCCGGATGTTCTTGGCGTTGCTGCTCATCGGATCTCCCTCGAAAGTGTTCTGGTTTTATCCTAGACGGCTTCGGACGGCCGTTCCGTGGTTGGTCCGTGACTTTGCCCGAATTATCGCAGGACCACCATGCCGCCTGGCGTCACATAGTTCATGCGGGCGATGCCTTCGTTCTGGTTCTGCGCGCGCCGGAGGCAGGCAGCTGATCGTTCCCGGGATGGACGACGGCGACAATCACCGCGGTGAGGCAGGCCAGCCCCATCACGGTGCCGGCAAGGGCCGGCCAGCCCCAGGACTGGAAAACGAGGCCGCCGGCCCAGCCGATGACGCTGGATCCAAGATAGTAGGCAAGGTTGTACAGCGATGCAGCCTGGGCCCGCCCCGTCGCGGCGATGCTTCCGGTCCAGCCGGAACCGATGCTGTGGGCCGCGAAGAACCCGCCGGTGAAGACCACCAGGCCCAGCAGGATGATCGGCAGGAATCCAGCGACGGTCAGTGCAAGTCCCAGCACCATCAGGAGGACTCCTGCCACCAGGACGTTCCGCCGCCCGAACCGCTGCGTCAGGCCGGCCGCCCACCGTGACGAGACGGTTCCGGACAGGTAGGCCAGGAAGATCAGGCTGACGAGGGTGGCCGGCAGTCGGAACGGTTCGCCGGCGAGATGGAAGCCCAAATAGTTGTAGACGGCCACGAAGCCGCCCATGAGCAGGAAAGCCTGCACATAGAGGGCAAGCAGCCGGGGGTTGCGGACGTGGCCGGCGAGGGTGCGGACCGCGCCCCGCATGCCGGCGGCCCTGGCAGGGGTGAATCCACGGGCTGCGGGTACCAGCACCAGGAACAGTACGGCGGCCAGTGTGGCCAGCACGGATACGGCCAGGGTGGACATCCGCCACCCCCACACTTCGCCCACCGGACCGGCCACCAGCCGTCCGGCCAGGCCGCCAAGGGTTGTCCCTGCGACGTAGCTTCCCGCCGCAAGGGCGGCGTGGGCTTTGTTGACTTCCTCGTTCAGGTAGGCGATGGCGATGGCGGGAATGCCGCCCAGCGCCATGCCCTCCAGGAGCCGCAGGGCCAGGAGCATCTCCAAGCTGGAGGCCAGCGGTACCAGGAGGCCCAGCACCGTGGCAATGACGATCCCGATGGCCATGGCTTTGACCCGGCCGATCCTGTCTGCGAGGAAAGACCATGGAATGACTGTGGCCGCCAGGCCCACCGTGGCCAGGGAGATTGTCAGTGCGGCCTCAGCGGCTGAGATCCTGAGGTCCGCGGCAATTATCGGAAGGACGGCCTGGGTGGAGTACAGCTGGGCGAAGGTGGCAACGCCGGCAAAGGCGAGGCCGGCCAAAACCCTTCCATAGGCGGCTGAGCCCTTCGAATGGCCCGCCCAGGCGCGCGGAAAGGAAGCCTCGCTGTCTGCCATACCCGGATCTGTGCCCATCCCCTCACCCTAGAACCCGCCGAGATATGCTTCCAATGCATGCTTAGTTTGAGATACATATCAGAAATGGAACGGTAGACCGTCCTGAAGGAGGCCGACGTGGATGCAGGCCATAAGCAGTTGGTACAGCTGCTGCCGCTGCTGCCGTTGCTCGCCCAGTTGGGCCGCACGCAGCACATCACCGAGACGGCCGAGTTGCTGGGCGTCCCGCAGTCGACCGTGAGCCGTGCGCTCAGCCGCGCCAGCGCCGTCGTCGGAACTGAACTGCTGATCAGGGACGGCAGGGGAGTGCGGCTGACTCCCGCCGCGAAAACGCTGCTGCCGTTCATCGAGGCGGCGCTGGCCGAATTCCAGGCGGGCCTTGACCTGGTCAGGCACGAATCGGACGTGGTGCGCGGGAAAATTTCGATTTCCTTCCAGCACACGTTCGGCGAAGCTACCTTGCCGCTGCTCATCAGCGCATTCCGGACCCGCCATCCCGGGGCAGGCTTCACCTTCAGCCAGGGAGCCCGGGACAGGTGCCTGGCCGAGCTGGCATCAGGTGAAGCGGACCTGGCCCTGACCGCTCCTGTGGCCCCGGCTGGCCGCAGTGTGTCCTCGTCTGCCCTTTACCGGGAACCGCTCCGCCTGGTGGTCCACCATGGGCACCGGCTGGCATCGCGGCGCAGCGCGCGGATCCAGGACATCAGGACCGAACCCTTTGTGGCCATGGGTCCCGGCTACGGCCTGCGGTCCCTCACGGACGCACTTTTCCGCGAAGCCGGATTCCGTCCCCGCCTCGCCTTTGAAAGCCAGGACTCACACACTGTTCGAGGACTGGTCTCTGCGGGACTGGGCGTCAGTATCCTGCCCCCCGGTGGTGACGGGCCGGGGCGCCGGGTCAGCCCGGAAACGGGAAACCTTGGCTGGGTGGAACTGGCCATCGAGTCCGGGCTGGCGTTCCGTGAGATCGGGCTCGCCTGGCGCAGGCGCAAACCCGGCCCAGACGCGGAACCGGACCAGGTCCGGCTTTTCCGCGAGATGGTCCTTCGGGAGGGCCCCCAACTGTTGGCCGGCCTGGTCCGGGCCCGGTCCACCACCATCTGAGACCCGCGCCGCTGCAGGTCTCCCGCCGCGGCACGGGCGACGGCGGAGTCCAACCTTTGCCCGTGGATCAGTAGGCTGGTGACGTGACTGACACCGAGAATCCACAAAGCCCCCCCGCCGAAGGGCAGCGGGCCGCCTCATCCGGCCCGTTGCAGGGGATCATCATCGGACTTGACATCGGGGGTACCAAGACCCGGGGCGTCCGCTTCGAGGACGGGGAAGCAGTCGCGGATGAGTCCGCTGGCAGCTCCAATGTCCAGAACGTCTCCCGCGACGAAGCCGCGACGAACCTGGCTGACCTCTTTGCCCGTATCGGAGGGGGGCAGATCGCGCAGGTCTTCGCCGGTGCAGGTGGCATCGACACTGCCGACGACGCCGCGGCCCTGGCCGCGCTCATCGAGCCCCATGCTCCCGGGGCACGGATCACCGTGGTCCACGATTCGCGCCTGCTGCTGGCCGCCGGACGTTCCCGGACAGGCGTCGCGGTCATCGCAGGAACCGGCTCCGCGGCCTGGGGCCGCAATGCCGAAGGCGCGGAGGCCCGCGCCGGAGGCTGGGGCTACCTGTTGGGCGATGAAGGCAGCGGCTACTGGCTGGGACGCGAAGCAGTCCGGCACAGCCTGCGCCGGATGAACCAGGGGCTTCCCGTCGACGAGCTCACCGCTGCCTTGCTCGAAGGCTGCGGGGTGGATGATCCCAACCGGCTCATCGCGCTCTTCCACTCTCCGGAGACAGGCCGCCGCTTCTGGGCGCAGCAGGCGCGCCTCGTGGTGGAGGCCGCCGCCGCCGGCCATTTCGTGAGCCAGGAATTGCTGGACCAGGCGGGGAAGGATCTTGCGGCCCTTGCTTCGCAGGCCCTCCGGAAGCTGGGAATCGCGGGACCGGCGATCCTGGGAAGTGGCCTGGGCATGAACGTGGTGCCGATCCAGGAGTCGTTCCGCCGGCACCTGGCAGCCGACGGCATCACCGACGTCCGGATCCTGGACCAGGACCCCGTGTTCGGCGTCCTCCAGCTCGTGGCGGAGAACGGTTAGACGCCAACGGCCACCGGTCAGGGCCGGCTGCTGCGCTTGCGCGCGGTCAGCCGGACGGTAGGCAACGCGCGGGCGGGGATCCGTCCGGCCTCCGCACCGGCGTCGGGACCGTGCCCCTCAACCAGGCCGTAGCGGGCGTCCCTGGCCTGCCCGTCGGGCAAACCATCCTGCGCCTCCCACGCTTCACGCGCCTGTTCGACTTCCTCATGGGTGCGGGCCACGAAGTTCCACCACATCAGCAGTTCCTCCTGGAACGGTTCCCCGCCGATCAGCAGGAACCGGGTACCCGGCATCGCCTCCAGGGCCAGCGCCGTCCGTCCCTGGCCCAGATACCCCAGCGGACCCGGCGGAATCTCCTGGCCATCCACACTCAGCCCGCCGTCGAGCACCAGGACCGCGTGCTCGAACTGTCCATTGAGCGGCAGGACAACGGAACCGGCGCAGGCGATGTCCGCCCCGACGATGGGGGAGTACACGGTCGCGGGCGATGCCGCACCGCCAAATTCCCCCATCATCACCTTCGCGGTGAAACCATCACCGGTGACGGTCGGAAGGTCCCGGTGCTGTTCGAACGCGGGGTCCCGGTTCCGGTCTGCGTCCGGCAGGGCCACCCACAGCTGGAGGCCGCGCTGCAGCGGCAGCTGCCCGCCGCCGTCGGGCGTTGGCAGGACCGCGAACTCCGAGTGCGAGATGCCCCGCCCTGCCGTCATGATGTTCAGTTCGCCGGGCCGGACCACCACATCGCTGCCGACGCTGTCCCGGTGGCGGATGTGCCCCGCCAGCGGCCACGTCACCGTCTGGAGCCCGATGTGCGGGTGGGGGAGCACCGACATCGCGGTCGCGGTCCGGGCCGAAGCTGTCCAGGAAGCACCAGGCACCGATGGTGGGGAGTCCCCGCTGGGGAAGCGTGCGCCGGACATTCATGGCGCGGACTCCACCCAGGGGGACCTCTCGTTCCGGCCAGAGTTCCAGGCACGGTCCCGTGCTCCCTTCGGAGGCGGCCGGCGGACAGACTTCCTGCTGGGGGGATGCTTCCAGGTTGGTCATCCTCCAACTCTAGGCCCCCGCATTGCTCCAGTCAGCGTTGACGCCATGCACCGTGGGGGGCGGAATTGAGCAAACCCATCCGGGGCACGGGTGTCTCCGAATGATTACAGTAGGGATTCCTTTGTCCACTTTGGGTCCGCCACTGGTTAAGCTGGGGTCGGATTGGGTTTAGCGTGATTATCAGTGTGCTTATGATCGATCTACTGCAGTGTCAGATGCCGTCCAACAGAACAGGTAAGCCCGCAAATGGCCGAAGCCATGATCGAGTTCCAGAGCGTCACCAAGCAGTACCAGGGCGGGCAGCCCGCCGTGGACGAGCTGACCATGTCCATCGACAAAGGCGCCATCACGGTCTTCGTCGGGCCCTCCGGCTGCGGAAAGACCACGTCGCTGCGGATGATCAACCGCATGGTGGAGCCGACGTCGGGCATCATCACCGTGGACGGCAAGGACGTCACCTCGGTGCCCGCGGCCGAACTGCGCCGGTCCATGGGCTACGTCATGCAGTCCTCCGGGCTGATGCCGCACCGTTCCGTGCTGGACAACATCGCCACCGTTCCGCGGCTCAACGGCGTCGCCAAGGCCGAGGCCCGCAAGCGCGCGCAGGAACTGCTCGACGTCGTCGGGCTGGCCTCCGCCCTCGGGCAAGCGGTACCCCTCCCAGCTGTCCGGCGGCCAGCAGCAGCGCGTCGGCGTGGCCCGGGCGCTCGCCGCCGACCCGCCCGTGCTGCTCATGGACGAGCCCTTCAGCGCCGTGGACCCCGTGGTCCGCGACGAACTGCAGCAGGAACTCCTCCGGCTCCAGCGGGACCTGGCCAAGACCATCGTCTTCGTCACCCACGACATCGACGAGGCCACCGTCCTCGGCGACAAGGTGGCGGTGTTCGCCGTCGGCGGCAAACTGGCCCAGTACGCCACGCCGGAGGAAATCCTGCGCGCCCCGGCCAACGACTTCGTTGGCGTCCTTCGTGGGCCGCGACCGCGGGCTTCCGGCACCTCGGCTTCAGCCCGTCCGACGGCGTCACCATCCACCCGGTGCCGACCCTCACCCGGGGGGACTCCGGGCTCCGGTGACCGGCCGCCTCCGGCGGAGTGGCAGCTGGTGGTCGACGACGGCCTGCGTCCCCTCGGCTGGGCGGGCCCCGGCACGGGCACCGAGACTGATTCCCGGCGGGTCGCTCTTCCGGCAAGGGCGACACCCTCCGCCGCGCCCTCGACGCGGCCCTGTCGTCGCCGTCGGGCCTGGGCGTCGCCGTGGACGCCGACGGCCGCGTGGCCGGCGTCATCAGGGCCGACGAAGTCCTGGCCGTCATCGAGTCAGACCGCCAGGTCCGGCAGGCAGCGCTCTGATGGAGTGGTTCCTGGCCAACAGCGCGCAGGTCTTCGACCTCGCCGGCCAGCACCTGGTCCTGGCCCTCCTGCCCATGGTGTTCGGGCTGCTCATTGCCGTCCCGCTGGCCCAGCTCGCCCGGCAGAACCGGGGCCTCCGGTCCGTGGTGCTGACGGCGTGCTCGCTGCTGTACACCATCCCGTCCCTGGCGCTGTTCATCATCCTGCCGACCATCCTCGGCACCCGGATCCTGGACCCGCTCAACGTGGTGGTGGCCCTGACCATCTACGCCGTCGCCCTGCTGGTCCGCGCCGCCCTGGACGCCTTCGACTCCGTGGACGAGGACCTCCGGCAGGCCGCCGTCGCCATGGGGTTCAAGCCCTGGCGCGCGCTTCCTGCAGATCGACCTGCCGCTGTCCCTGCCGGTGCTGTTCGCCGGGCTGCGGGTGGTCTCGGTCAGCAACATCTCGCTGGTCAGCGTCGCGGCGCTGCTGGGCATCGGCAACCTGGGCATGCTGTTCACCTCCGGGCTGCAGCGCGACTTCGTCACCGAAGTGGTGGTGGGCATCATCGCCATCCTGATCCTGGCGCTGCTGATGGACGCCGTCCTGGTGCTGCTCGAACGGCTCCTGACCCCGTGGACCCGGGCCGCAGCAGCACCACCTGGCCGGGACACGGCGGAGCCGCCGGCCGGATCCGGCGCGGCTGCCGCGCAGCGGCTTTCCGACCGCAGACCGGAGGCGGTGCCGCATGAGCAACGTCGTCACGGACACCATTGCCTGGCTCGACCGATCCTGCGAACTGGTCCGGCAGCGCCGGAATCCCGACACGGCTGGCCGAGCACCTGCAGTACACGCGGCCTGGTGATGCTGATCGCCACAGCCATCGCCGTCCCCGTCGGACTGTACGTCGGCCACACCGGCCGCGGGCGGGTGGCCGCGGTGGCCGTCGCCGGTGCCCTGCGGGCCCTGCCCACCCTCGGCCTGCTGACCCTGTTCGTCCTGCTGGCCGGCATCGGGCTGATGCCGCCGATCTGGGCCCTCGTCATCCTGACCGTCCCGCCCCTGCTGGCCGGCACCTACGCCGGCATCTCCAGCGTGGACCGGAACGTCGTGGACGCCGCCCGCGCCATGGGCATGACGGAGCTGCAGGTCCTGTTCCGCGCGGAGTTCCCCAACGCGCCTGCCCGTGATGTACGGCGGGTTCCGCACCGGCGTGCTCCAGGTCATCGCCACCGTCTCGGTGGTGGCCTACATCAACCTGGGCGGCCTCGGCCGGTACCTCTTCGACGGCCTGGTCCTGCAGCGACTTCCCCCAGATGCTGGGCGGGTCGCTGCTGATCGCCGGGCTGGCCATCGCCGTCGACCTTGTCCTCGCCCTGATCCAGAGGCTGTTCCTGTCCCCGGGCGTCCACCTCACAGCCAGACCGGCAGCCAGCAGGCTGCGGTTGATCTCACAGACCCCGTACCCGCGGAGACTGCTGTCCAAGGAGGTACGTCATGAAGGAAACCCGCCAACGAGCACTCGGCAGGCGCGCATTCGGCGGCCTGGCCGCCGGCGTCGGCCTGGCCATGGCACTGTCCGCCTGCGGAGGCGTCATCCGATCCGCTCTCGACGCACCGGCGCCGCGGCGGCGGCCACCGGCCGGCGGCTCGGCGCTGGTGATCGGTTCCGCCGACTTCCCGGAGAGCCAGATCATCGCCGAGGTCTACGCCGGGGCGCTGAACGGCCGCCGGCGTCACGGCCAGCACCAAGCCGAACATCGGTTCCCGCGAGGTCTACTTCAAGGCCGTCCAGGACGGATCGGTGGACGTCGTTCCGGACTACAGCGGAAACCTGCTGCTGCACGTCGACACGGACGCCACCGAGGTGTCGGCCGAGGACATCTACAAGGCCCTGCCGGGCAAGCTGCCCGAAGGGCTGGCCGTGCTGGAAGCGTCCAAGGCCGAGGACAAGGACGCCATGGTGGTCACCAAGGCCACGGCCGAGAAGTACCAGCTGAAGTCCATCGAGGACCTCGCCAAGGTCTGCAGCGAGATCGTGGTGGCTGCCCCGGCAACGTTCGCCGAACGCGCCTACGGCCTGCCCGGGCCTCGAGAAGAACTACAACTGCGTGCCCAAGAAGCTGGAGCCGTTCAGCGACGGCGGCGGCGTCCGTCACGCTCAAGGCGCTGCTCGTCCGACCAGGTCCAGGTGGCGGACATCTACACCACCACGCCGTCCATCGCGGACAACGACCTGGTGGTGCTGGAGGACCCGAAGAACAACTTCATCGCCCAGCAGGTCCTCCCGCTGTACAACACGGCCAAGATGACGGACAAGGCCAAGGAAGCGCTGAACGCCGTGTCCAAGGTCCTGACCACCGATGACCTCATCAACCTCAACCGCGCCGTCAGCGGCAGCCAGAAGCAGAACCCCAAGGACGCTGCGGCGGCCTGGCTGAAGGACAAGGGCATCGTCAAGTAACGCCCGGCTACCCAAGCACGTACGACGGCGGCTGCCGGACTTCCAGGAGTCCGGCAGCCGCCGTCGTCATCCCGCAGGCATCCGCGGCATGCCGCAGCAAACGGCCCATGGCGTGTGGGCGAGGTCTCAGCGGAAGTACATCCTCCCTATGGCATATTTGATGAATGGCAGAATTCAGGCAGTCCACCAAGCTTCATAACGTCCTTTACGACATCCGTGGACCGATCCTTCAGGCCGCCCAGCAGATGGAGGCGGAGGGTCACCGGATCCTCAAACTGAACATCGGAAACCCCGCCCCGTTCGGGTTCGAAGCACCGGACGCGATCCTGGTGGACATGATCCGCCACCTGCCGCATGCCCAGGGCTACAGCGACTCCCGCGGCATCTTCTCCGCCCGGACGGCCGTCTCGCAGTACTACCAGACCCGCGGCATCCAGAACATCCACGTCGATGACATCTACCTGGGCAACGGCGTCAGCGAGCTCATCACCATGTCCCTGATGGCGCTGCTCGACGACGGCGACGAAGTCCTGATCCCCACGCCCGACTACCCGCTGTGGACAGCATCCGTGGCGCTGGCCGGCGGCAAGCCCGTGCATTACCTCTGCGACGAGGAATCCGGCTGGCAGCCGGACCTGGAGGACATGGAAGCCAAGATCACGCCCCGCACCAAGGGCATCGTGGTCATCAACCCGAACAACCCCACGGGCGCCGTCTACCCGGAGGAGACGCTGAAGAAGATCGTCGCCCTCGCGGAGAAGCACGGCCTGGTCCTGTTCGCGGACGAAATCTACGAAAAAATCCTCTACGAGGATGCCGTCCACGTGAACATGGCCGGACTCACCGGCGACGACGTCCTCTGCCTGACGTTCAGCGGGCTCTCCAAGGCCTACCGGGTCTGCGGGTACCGTGCCGGCTGGATGGCCATCTCCGGGCCGAAGAAGGACGCCGCGGACTACCTGGAGGGCATCAGCCTGCTGGCCAACATGCGCCTGTGCGCCAACGTTCCTGCCCAGCACGCCATCCAGACCGCGCTGGGCGGGTACCAGAGCATCAACGACCTCATCCTGCCCGGCGGAAGGCTGCTGGAGCAGCGCAACAAGGCCTACGACATGCTCAACGCCATTCCCGGCGTGAGCACCCAGCAGGCACGGGGCGCGCTCTACCTCTTCCCGCGGCTGGACCCCGAGGTCTACCACATCCGGGACGACGAGAAATTCGTCCTGGACCTGCTGCGTGACCAGAAGATCCTGGTATCCCACGGCCGCGCGTTCAACTGGGTCCGCCCGGACCACTTCCGCATGGTCACGCTCCCCAACGTCAAGGACATTGAAGAGGCAGTGGGGCGTATGGGGGACTTCCTAAGCAGGTACCAGGGGAACTAGCCTGTGCTCACGTGCCCTTTTGGTACGGCGAATCCTGGAGAGGACCCCTGTGGCCGGTGTCGTTGAGTTCGAGAAGCATCCGTCGGAGACGCTGAGGGTGGGGAAGGGCTTTTCGCTGGCCGGCACAGACCCTGAAGCAACACCCGGCTTCAGCGGCAACAAGGCAGACGGCGAAGCACTGTTGGCTGACCTGGACGGGAAACTCTCCGCCCTGCAGGAAACGTTGTTTGCAGAGTCCCGGTTCGGTGGGAGGAAGCGGATCCTCCTCGTATCTGCAAGCCATGGACACCGCGGGCAAGGGCGGGATCGTCAACCACGTCATGGCCACCATGGACCCGCAGGGCGTCCAGTTCAAGGCGTTCAAGGCACCCACGGAAGAGGAGAAGTCCTACGACTTCCTCTGGCGGATCGAGAAGGCCGTTCCTGCAGCGGGGATGGTGGGTATCTTTGACCGCTCCCACTACGAGGATGTCCTGATTCACCGGGTCCACAACTGGGCCACTCCCGATGAAATCAAACGCCGCTACCGCGCCATAAACGAGTTCGAGCGGCGCCAGACCGACGCAGGCACCACCATCATCAAGGTGATGCTCAACATCAGCAAGGAAGAGCAGAAAGCGCGGCTGCTGGCCCGGCTGGACAACCCCGCCAAGCACTGGAAGTACAGCAGCGGTGACCTGAAGGAGCGGGCCTTCTGGCAGGACTACATGGACGCTTATCAGGCGGTTTTCGATGAGACCAACAAAGAGTACGCACCCTGGCACGTGGTTCCGGCCAACAAGAAATGGTACGCAAGAATCGCAGTGCAGCAGCTCGTCCTCAACGCCCTGACGGAGATGAAGCTTGCCTGGCCCACAGCAGAGTTCGATGTCCCGGTTGAACGGGAACTGGTGGAACGGTCCTAGGCAGGAACCAGGCCGGGCCGGGCAAGCCGGACTGCTACCTGCGCACTCTTACAGCGGCTGGTCCCTCGAGGCTGCCAGCCGCTTCCTGGCCCCCTCAAGCCATTCCTCGCAGCGCTTGGCCAAGGCCTCGCCGCGTTCCCACAACGCCAGGGATTCCTCGAGGCTGGCCCCGCCGGCCTCGAGCTTGCCCACCACAGCGATGAGCTGTTCACGGGCTGCCTCGTAGCTCAGGGCATCGATCTCCGGGTCATTCTTGGTCTCAGGCATGCTTTTCTCCTTGTTGAAGGTCCCCAGTGGACGTGGCCCCGAAGAGGCCCTCGGCAACCCGCACGGACAGGGCGGTACCAGCCGGGGCTTCGGAGGGGTTGCGGACCACGGCGTGGCCGGCAGCCTCAGTGGGCCGGGCCGGGCGGCCGCTGGCCAGCTCCACCACGGCGTACCCGCGGTCGAGGGTCTTTTGCGGTGACAGTGCCCGAACCTGGGCGCCCAAGTGCACCAGCTGGTCCGCGGCACGGACCACGAGGGAGCTGACGGCCGCAGACGAACGGCGCAGCAGGCGTTCCACCTCCTCCGACCTGACGGTGACCATGGTCTCCGGCGCGGCCAGGACCGGGCGGGACTGCAGGGCGTGGAGCCTGTCCGTTTCCCGGTCCACGAGGCGGCCGATACAGCGGCGGAGCTGCTCCCTCGACTGGCGGACTCCTGCGAGTTCCTCGGCGACGTCCGGAACGATCCGTTTTGCGGCATCAGTAGGAGTCGAAGCCCTGAGGTCTGCCACGTCGTCGAGGAGGGGGCGGTCCGCCTCGTGGCCGATTGCACTGACCACCGGGGTGAGCGCGGCCGACACTGCCCGGATCAGCTCTTCGCTGTTGAACGGGAGCAGGTCCTCCAGCGCCCCGCCGCCCCTGGCAATGACTATGACGTCCACGTCTGCGAGGGTATCGAGTTCACGCAGGGCACGGATGATCTGGGACACCGCGGTATTGCCTTGGACGGCAACTTCCCGGATTTCGAATTCCACCGCAGGCCACCGCAGGGCCGCATTGCGCAGGACGTCCTTCTTGGCATCGGAATCACGGCCGGTGATGAGGCCGATGCGGTGGGGGAGCAATGGCAGGGGCCGCTTGCGTGAATCGGCAAACAGTCCCTCCGCAGACAGGGCCTGCCGCAGCCGTTCGATCCGGGCCAGGAGGTCGCCCAGGCCCACCGGACGGATATCCCTGACCTGCATGTTGAGCCGGCCGGTCTTGAGCCAGAACTCGGGCTTGAGCAGGGCAACCACGCGCGATCCCCGCTCAAGCGGCATGTTCTGCCGGTCAAGGACCTTGGTCCAGACGGACGCCGGAAGCGAAACTTCGGCGTCCACGTCCCGCAGCGTCAGGTAGGCGTTTCCGCCACGCCGGTTCATCTCGATGACCTGTCCCTCAACCCAGGCCGAGGGTGTCCGGTCGATATGGGCCTTGAGCTTTTGCGAAAGCAGCTGCAGCGGCCACGGACGGTCGGGGCTGGTTTCGGCAGCGGTTGCCGGCAGCGTGGAGGGAGCAGTGTCCGGAAGGGCAGCCTGTTCAGACATGCGCTTTGCCCCTTGGAACTGTGGCTCGCGGCATGGTGGTCCTTTGTTCAGCGGTATGTGGTTCGTGGTTGAATGGCGGCTGCCATCCAACCTTATCCATAAGCTTTACTACCAAGCCCTATCATCCGGGGCGGACACTGACTGTCCCGGCCGCTGCGGATCATGCAGCCCCCGGCGCCGCCCCGTCACCAGTAAGGACCTGTTGTGCGAACCATCCTCTCAGCCGTCGCAGCGCTGCTTGGCCTCGCCCTGGCCGCAGTTGCCGTTCCTGCGATCTGGGCTGACCGCAATATCGTGCAGGAGGACGGGTTCGTGACCCTCTCTGCTCCGCTGGGCCGGGACGCCGACTTCCAGAAACGGCTGGCGGCGGCCGCCGTGGGTACCATCGACACCGGCTCCGTCCCGGAAGCCCTGTCAGGGCTGGTCAGGCCGGTGCTGGAAGCGGCTGCGTCGTCGCTGACCGCCTTGCCCGGATATGCGGGCGCCTGGGAAGAGACCCTTCGCAGGAGCCACCGGCTAACCTTTGCGGACCCTGCAAACGTGCCGCCGGAAGCCTCGTCCACCTCCCTCACGCTCGATGTGGCACCACTGGCGGCGCTGGCAACAGAAGAGCTCGCACGGGTGTCCGGACTGCCCTTGGAAGTGCCGGAGCAGACTCTCCTCAATGTGGGGGAATCCGGGCAGCGCCAGCTCGTCGAGCGGCTCTCCGCATATGCGCCCCTGGGCTACTCCCTGGCCATCGGCGCGGCCATCGCGTTTGCCCTCGCCCTCGTTGCCGCCCGCCGGAGGTCGTCTGTCATTTTCGGCGCCGGCTTCGGAGCCCTTGTCCTGGCCGGATTGTGGACCCTTGGTTTGCAGCTTGCCAAGGACGCAGCGCTGGCCGCGGCGAGTGGTAACGGGGTCGCTGATATGTTCAGGGACGAGTTTGTTGCTGCAGCGTCCGTCAACTTCCAGTCCTGGACCGCCGGCACCCTGATGACAGGCGGAGTGCTCCTCGCTGCCGGGGTTGTGATCCGGATCGCCTCGCCGGGCCGGCGGCGAACCAGCCGGTAGCATGGAGGGATGACTTCCTCCGCAGTTTCCCTCTCGATGCCAACTGTTCCGCGAAGGCGGCGCACGCCTGAGGAAGTATCGGCCGCAGCACCGGTGTCCGGACCCAAGAAGGTACTCCTGGCCGCCCCGCGCGGCTACTGCGCCGGAGTGGACCGGGCCGTCATCGCTGTGGAGAAAGCCCTGGAACACTACGGACCGCCGGTCTATGTCCGCAAGCAGATTGTTCACAACGTCCATGTGGTGAGTTCACTCGAAGCCCAGGGCGCCATCTTCGTGGACGAAACCGACGAGGTTCCGGAAGGTGCCCTGGTCATATTTTCGGCACATGGTGTATCACCCGCCGTGGTCCAGTCCGCTGAGGACCGTGGCCTGCGCACCATCGATGCCACGTGCCCTTTGGTGACCAAAGTCCACAAGGAAGCCGTCCGGTTCGCCAAAGATGACTTTGACATCCTCCTCATCGGCCATGATGGCCACGAAGAGGTTGAAGGAACCGCCGGCGAGGCCCCGGAGCATATCCAGATCATTAACGGCCCCCATGAAGTGGACAAGGTCACTGTCAGGGACCCTGAAAAGGTCATCTGGCTTTCACAGACCACCCTGAGCGTCGACGAGACCATGGAGACAGTCCGGCTCCTCAAGCAGAAGTTCCCCACCCTCCAGGACCCGCCCAGCGACGACATCTGCTACGCCACCACCAACCGCCAGGTGGCCATCAAGAAAATCTCGCCCCAGGCGGACCTGGTAATCGTGGTGGGGTCAGCCAACTCCTCAAACTCCGTCCGGCTGGTGGAGGTTGCCCTGGAGTATGGGGCTAAGGCGTCCTACCGGGTGGACTTTGCCAACGAGGTGGACGAGGCCTGGTTTGAAGGCGTCGCCACGGTAGGGGTCACCTCCGGCGCTTCCGTCCCCGAGGTCTTGGTGAAAGACGTGCTGCGCCTGCTGGCCGATTACGGCTACGGCTCAGTTGAAGAAGTTGTCACGGCCGAGGAAGACCTGCTCTTCTCGCTGCCGAAGGAACTTCGGGCAACCCTGAAGGAAGCAGGCGACGTCAGCCGCGCGCTCGGCGGACGCAGGTCGCGCGACTGAACAGCTGCCTGACGCCCGGGACGTCCGGCGTCAGGCCGCTGCTTCGTCCTGCTGGAGCTCCGGCGCTGCAAGCGAACGGGGCGTGACTTCCAGGGCCGGGGGAGTCACGAGTCCGGACGCTTCCATGGCATTGAGCTTGCGGGCTGTGGGAAGGATCCTGGCCTCCAACGTACCCACCATGGAGTTATACCGGTCCACCGACGACTTCAGGGACGAGCCCAGCTTGCCCACGTTTTCGCCGAGCGTGCCCATACGTTCGTAGAGTTGGCGGGCGAGCTCAAACAGCTCGCGCGCGTTGTCGGTCAGGACATCCTGGCGCCATGTAAAGGCCACCGACTTCAGGACGGCCAGCAGCGTGCTCGGCGACGCCAGGACGACGTTCCTGGACAGGGCGTGATCCAGCAGGGTGGCATCGGCTGTCAGGGCTGCCGCCAGGATCGATTCAGCCGGCAGGAAGCACACCACCAGTTCGGGTGAGTTGCCGGGAATGTCCCAGTACTTCTTGTTGCTCAGGGCATCCACGTGTGCCCGCAGGGCCTTCGCATGGGCGGCCAGCAGCGCCTGCTGGGAGCCGGTCCCTGATGCCAGGCCGGCGCCAGCAGCTGCTTCGGTGGTTGCGCGGGCCCCCAGTTCCTGGGCTTCCAGGTACGACGACAAAGGCACCTTGGCGTCCACCACCAGTTGCTTCTGGCCAGGGAGCTGCACCACGAGGTCCGGCCTGACAGTGGAGTCGCCGCCCGCGCTGTGGACCTGTTCAAGGAAATCGACGTGCTTCAGCATCCCGGCAGCCTCAACCACCCTCCGCAGCTGGACCTCGCCCCACTGCCCGCGGGCGCTGTTGGAACGCAAGGCAGATTCAAGGGCATGGGTGGAACGGATCAGCTGGGCATCCGAGAGCCTGGCTTCCTGGAGCTGCTGGGCAAGCTGCCCATACTGTTCGAGGCGGTCACGCTCCAGCAGCGCCACCTGTTGCTGCACTGCCCCCAGCTTTTCGGCCACCGGAGCGAGTGCCCGGAGCACGTTCCCGTCCTGGTTGCGTGCTTCGCCCAGTTCCCGGTTCTGCAGTCCCAGAAGGCGACGCTCGGCGTCGGCAGCGGCGTACTGGGCGCTGATGTCCGAGAGCTTTGATGAGACCGCATCGAAGTCCTCCTCCAGCGCGAGGGTCCGGCGGCGGAAGAAAAAGTAGGTGGCGGCGGCACCTGCGACGGCACCTAGCAGCAGCATCAACAGGGCAAGAATCAGGGCGAAAGCATCCATATCCCCACCTTGGCATGCCCCTGTGACAATTCAGGGGAACTGCCGCGTCGGCCGCCGGCGCTGAAGGTCCCGTCCTGCTGCGGGTAGAATCAATGCTCGTGGCTCTAACTATTGGCATCGTCGGACTGCCCAACGTCGGCAAATCAACTCTTTTCAACGCACTGACCCGCAACCAGGTGCTCGCAGCGAACTACCCGTTCGCCACCATCGAGCCCAATGTCGGCGTTGTGAACCTGCCGGACCCCCGGCTCAAGCAGCTTGCGGAGATCTTCGGCTCGGCCCGGCTGCTCCCTGCGCCAGTGTCCTTCGTTGACATTGCCGGGATCGTGAAGGGCGCGTCGGAGGGCGAAGGACTGGGAAACAAGTTCCTCGCCAACATCCGCGAGGCCGAGGCCATCGCCCAGGTGGTCCGCGTGTTCGATGACCCCGACGTCATCCACGTCGACGGCAAAGTCGACCCCCGCTCAGACATGGAGACCATCAACACTGAGCTGATCCTGGCAGATCTCCAGACCATCGAAAACGCCATCCCGCGAATCGAAAAAGAAGTCAAGATCAAGAAGCGCGAAGCGGCCGAACTCGCAGCCATCAAGGCGGCGCAGACCGTCCTGGAGCGCGGAGATACCATCTTCTCCTCGATCAGGAGCGACAAGCTGGAAATGGAGCACCTCAAGGAGCTCAGCCTCCTGACGGCGAAGCCCTTCATCTACGTCTTCAACGCAGACGAGGGAATCCTGGGCAGCCCGGAAAAGCAGGAAGAGCTGCGGGCCCTCGTGGCGCCGGCGGACGCAATCTTCCTTGACGCGAAGCTCGAATCCGATCTCGTAGAACTGGACGAAGAAGAAGCCCGCGAGATGCTGGAGATGAACGGCCAGGATGAGTCCGGCCTCGACCAGCTGGCCCGGGTCGGATTCCACACCCTGGGACTCCAGACCTACCTCACGGCAGGACCCAAGGAAACCCGGGCCTGGACCATCCACCAGGGCGACACAGCTCCGCAGGCTGCCGGCGTGATCCACTCCGACTTCCAGCGCGGGTTCATCAAGGCCGAAGTCGTCTCCTTCAACGACCTGATCGAAGCAGGCTCGATGTCCGAAGCCAAAGCCCGCGGCAAGGTCCGGATCGAAGGCAAGGAATACGTCATGGCCGACGGCGACGTGGTGGAGTTCCGCTTCAACGTCTGAGTCAGTTCCGGTACCTCCCGGGAATTCCCGGCCAAAGTGCTGGGACACCTGACGTGCCTCCGAAACGATGGTTGCTTCCCAGCCGGTGGCGGCTCGGCGTGCGCTAGTCTGAACGGCGTGGACCGCACAGACTTGGATGACGCTGCAACGCTCGTGGCCCTGCTGCATGATGGAAGGCGCTCCACGTCGCTCCGTGCGCTGCTGCCGGGGTGGGACATGCTGCAGGCCGACGTCCCTTCCCGGGAACGGGTGGAGAAGGCAACAGCGATCCTGGTCGGTTCCAGCCTTGCTGAGGTCGACTCATCCTGGGGGCTGCGGCTCACGGAACAGGGCGTGCAGCTCAGGCGGTCAGTGAAAGGTCCTCGGGGGATGCGGGAGATCCCGGGGGCGATCAGCGAACTGCTGGCAGGGCGCCAGTTGGGTCGTGCACCGCTGATTTTGCCCCACGAGGTTTTTGACGCGGCGCGCGAGGACTATCTGGACGCGGCCCAACGCAGGGCTGGACGACGATCGCGGCCCCGCTGGTGGTGGCCCGATCCATCAGGCGCCCCGCCAAGTGAAGCACCGCGCTGGGATCGGCGCACCGCTGGGCGTGCGGACGTCGTCACGGACGAGGTGCGCGAGCCAGGTCACCCCACTACATCCCGAGACGTTCACCCGTCTGGCCGACCCAGCGCAAGAGCCTGCCTCGATGTACGGGTACTCGCTCTGGGCTACCCGCCGCACTTAATTTAGGATCTACCCATGACTACTCTTCAGGGTGCGGTTGTCCTGGTGGTCGGCGCCACCGGCGGCCTCGGTTCGCGCATAGCCGCTCAGCTGGAGAGGAACGGCGCCATCGTCGCCCGGGCGTCAAAGTCTGCTGGGCACGATCTGCGTGCACCCTCTGTGATCCAGAAGGTGCTGAATGACACGAACGCGCAGTACGGACGTCTCGACGGGCTGGTGGTTGCGTCCGGGGTGGTCGCCTTCGGCGCCGCATCCGACCTTGAACCTGCCACGGTGGACGAACTCTTCGCTGTGAACACGACCAGTCCGATCCAGCTCATTACCCGGAGCCAGCCCTACCTCGCAGCCTCGGCACGTGAGGGCCGGGAGCCCTTCGTTGTTACGCTGAGCGGCGTTGTCGCCGAGGCACCCGTCGCTGGCCTGGCGGCATACTCGGCCTCTAAGGCTGGGCTCGCGGCCTTCGTTGTCGCAGCGGCGCGCGAGTATCGCCGTGCGGGCATCCGGATCGTGGACGCCCGCCCGGGCCACACCGGCACCGCGCTGTCGGAGCATCCGATCGCCGGGTCAGCGCCGCGATTCGGCGCGGGGCTGGATCCAGACCTGGTTGCAGCGCGGATTGTCACCGCGATCGTCGATGGCGAGAAGGATCTGCCGAGCACCGCCTTCTAGGCCCGGCCAAAGTGCTTCGACTGAGCGTCTAAGACGCTGATGGACCCTGACATGGGTTCTTTGCTGACGGCAGGGCCTCCGCTCCGACCGGACTGCTTGCCGTCCAGGTTGCCGGTCCTGCAGTCCAAAAGAGATTGTTGCCACGGCCCTCACGACGCCGAAGCCTTCCTGGCAGCAATGAGGCTTGCCGAGGCTCCGGCCCGTGCCCAAGCACCCCAAGGCGCCTTCTCGTCGACGTAGCCCGCGGGTCCAACGTTTTAGCTGCCCGGTCCCGCGGGCCGGGCAGCAGTTGGTGCTGGCCCGGCACCATACGAAGTATCCTTACTTCAGGATATTTGGACGTGATCCTGGCGACTCCAGGGGCCCCCTCCGGCAGAGGGAACACAAAGGGAGACGGCATGCCTCACAGGCGTCTGATTCACATCATCACGGGCACCATCGTTGCGGCGCTTGCGCTGGCCGGGTGTTCGGGAGGCGGAGGAGCAGCACCCATAGTCGTCGGCGAGGCCAAGCGCGGCGGCAGCGCCACCGTGGCCGAGGTCAACGCGCTCTCCTCCTTCAACCCGTTCAGTACGGACGGCAACACAGACATCAACACCAAGGTCTGGCACGCCACCCACTCTGGCTTCTACTACGTCGATGACACCACCAAGGTGGTGCGGAACGAGAAGTTCGGCAAGTACGAAAAAGTCTCCGACCAGCCCCTGAAGGTCAGGTACACGGTCAACGACGGCGTGAAATGGTCGGACGGCGAGGCCGTGGATGCTGGCGACCTCCTGCTGGCCTGGGCCGCCGGTTCGGGCTACTTCAATGATGCGGATCCGTTGGGAGCCACCGGAACCACGTACTTTTCCGCCGCATCGGATACCAGCGGCCTGGCAACCACTGTCCTTCCGGAGATCGGTGGAGACGGCCGTTCCATCACCCTGGAATACGGATCGCCATTCGCCGACTGGGAAGTGGCCTTCGATGTCGGCCTTCCCGCCCATGTGGTGGCAACCAAAGCCGGGCTCGACGACGAGGAAGACCTTATCGACCTGCTCCGGGACTCGCCCCGCGGCGACACGAAGAAGCCCTCCCTCAACACTGAGCTTAAGACCGTGAGCGATTTCTGGAACGCCGGCTTCGACGCCAAGACATTGCCCGGCGACCCCGCCATTTACCTGTCGAACGGTCCATACATTGTCCGCGACATCGCCTCCGGTACGTCCGTGAACCTTGTCCGCAACAAGGACTACGTCTGGGGCCCGGAGCCTTATCTGGATGACATCACCATCCAGTTCACCGGAGCCGTGCCGACAGCCGTTGAGGCGCTCAGGAACGGCAGTGCTGACATCATTTCCCCGCAGCCCTCCGCTGGTTCGGAAGGCCTTTTCAGCGGCCTGGAGGACCAAGGGATCGCTGTACAGCATTTCAGCCAGGCCGGCTATGACCACCTGGACCTGAACTATTCCGGCGTGTTCGCCCAGGAGAAGGTCCGACAGGCATTCCTCAAGACGGTTCCGAGGCAGGACATCGTGGAAGCCATCATTGGCGATCAGCTGCCCGACGCACATGCACTCGACTCCCACGTCTTCCTGCCCACCCACCCCAAATATGCCGACACCGTCAAAAGCAACGGTTCGTCGGACTACTCGGAAGTGGACATCGACGGGGCGAAGTCGCTGCTGGACGGGGAAACTCCCACCGTGCGGATCCTCTATAACCGGGACAACCCCAACCGGGCGCGTGCCTTCGCCCTGATCCGCGTTTCTGCGGCTCTGGCCGGATTCCAGGTCGTCGATGCTGGGCAAGGAAACGCTGACTGGGCCAAGGCCCTCGGGGGCGGCGGTCACGACGCCGCCCTCCTGGGCTGGATCAGCACGGGCGTGGGCGTCAGCCGTATCCCGCAGATTTTCAGGACGGGTGCTGGCAGCAATTTCAACGGCTATTCCGACGGCGAGGCGGACAAGGTGATGGAACAACTGTCCACCACCACTGACCTCGCCAAACAGGACGAGCTGATGGCCGAAATCGACAAGCGGATCTGGGAGAGCGCCTATGGACTGCCGCTGTACCAGACCACCGGGACCTCTGCGGCGGCTGGCCGGATCGCCGGCGTCAAGCCCAGCCCGGGGCCGCTCGGTGTGTGGTGGAACGTGTGGGAGTGGCGGCTTGAAATAGCCGCAGGCGTCGGCGAGTCCGGTTTTTCCATGCGCTGCCGGCCTCCGATTTCCGGCTTTCCCTACCAGCGAGTAGCATGTGACTTGCACAACTTCCGGGGACCGGCTAGTGAATGCCCACTAACCGGTTACGGTTTGGCAACGGAGTACCAGCATTTGGACTTTGTGCGGTTAGGCTACTCGTATATGTTGGCTGCGTCACAGCGGACAGCTGTGTCCGGCCAGCGGGGAAGCACAAGATTTCCCCTGACTATCTCCCACAACTCATAGGAGGCGGAATGCGTTTTACGCGCACTTCCAAAGCACTCGGCATCGTGGCAATCGCCGCACTCGCCCTGACAGGCTGCGGCGCTGGAGGCGGCAGCAATGACGGTGCCAGCAACTCGGCCGGCGATCCGAACAAG
This sequence comes from uncultured Actinomycetota bacterium, assembly GCA_963807805.1. Lineage (GTDB taxonomy): Bacteria > Actinomycetota > Actinomycetes > Actinomycetales > Micrococcaceae > Arthrobacter. Next base: position 200,715 of record CAWECX010000010.1, read on the forward strand.
ATCATCACCGCTTACAACAGCGAACCGCAGAACCCGTTGCTGCCGGCAAACACCAACGAAACCAACGGTGGCCGCGTCGTCGAGATGCTCTTCGAAGGACTTCGGAGCTACGACCCGGACGGCAAGCCGGTCAACGCCCTGGCGGAATCCATTGAGTCACCTGACGCCCAGAACTGGACCATCAAGCTCAAGCCCGGCCAGAAGTTCACCAACGGTGAGGAAATCACCGCCAAGACGTTCGTTGATTCCTGGAACTTCGCGGCTAACTCGAAGAACCTGCAGAACAACGGATTCTTCTTCGAGTCCATCGAAGGCTACGCCGACGTTTCGGCAGTTACCACCGAGAAATCAGCGGACGGCAAGACCAAATCCACTCCTGCCCCCACCGCTGAGACCATGTCCGGCCTGACGGCAACGGATGATTCCACGCTGACGGTGAAGCTCGCCCAGCCCGAAGCCGACTGGTCGCTCCGCCTCGGCTACTCCGCTTTTTACCCGCTGCCTTCGGCAGCTTTGGCTGACCCCAAGGCCTATCGGCGAAAACCCGGTAGGCAACGGCCCGTACAAGATGGAAAAAGAGGGCGCCTGGGTCCACGACCAGTCCATCTCCCTGGTCAAGAACCCGGACTATGAAGGCCCCCGTACCCCTAAAAACGGTGGCGTGACCTTCAAGTTCTACACGGATCCGAGCCCCGCGTACACGGACCTGCAGGCCGACAACCTTGACATCACCGACGTGCTGCCTTCAAACGCAACCAAGACGTTCGCGACGGACTTCCCGGACCGCAACGCGAGCAAGCCGGTTGCCACGAACGGCACGCTTAACATCCCGGACTACAACCCGAACTTCCAGGGTGAGGCCGGCAAGCTCCGCCGCCAGGCACTGTCCTACGCCATCAACCGCGAAGAGATCACCAAGGTTGTCTTCAGTGGCACCCGTACCCCTGCGAAGGCCTTCGCTCCGCCGGTCATCGACGGCTTCAAGGGTGACCTCAAGGGCAGCGAAGTCCTGAAGTTCGATGCCGCCAAGGCTAAGGACCTGTGGGCACAGGCTGAGAAGATCCAGCCCTACGACGGTTCCAAGCCGCTCCTCATCGCCTCCAACACCGACGGAGGTCACAAGGAATGGATCGACGCCGTGGCAAACGGCTTCAAGAACAACCTCGGCATCCAGGCTGAAATCCAGCCCTTCGCCAAGTTCGCTGAAGTCCTGGACCTGCGCAAGTCCCAGTCCCTCCCGGGCCTGACCCGCGCCGGCTGGCAGGGCGACTACCCGTCGCTCTACAACTTCCTCGGCCCCCTCCTGGCCACGGGCGCATCAGCTAACTACGAGAAGTACTCGAACCCCGAGTTCGACAAGCTGCTCAAGGAAGGCCTTGCCTCCAAGTCCACCGAGGAAGCCAACGCCAAATTCAATGCGGCCCAGGAGATCCTCTTCGAGGACCTTCCCGTCCTGCCGCTCTGGGATTACGCAAAGCCGATCGTATGGAGCAACAACATCGTGAAGGCCGAAACCGGCTGGAACGGTGCCATCCTCTACTACAACATCACCGCCAAGTAGTCCTTAGATCTAACTTGCCGTAAGGCGCATTGGGGGTCCGGTCATGGCCGGGCCCCCATTGGCTTGCAGGCAGGAAGGCACCAATGAACCCGCTCAACTCCCCTTCGAAAGGCCGGTGATCCTGTGGTCCGCTTTATCCTGCGTCGACTCCTCCAGGTAATCCCCGTCTTCCTCGGCACCACCCTTCTGGTCTATTACATGGTGTTCGCCCTTCCCGGCGACCCCATCGCAGCACTGTTCGGCGAACGTCAGCCGCCGCAGGCAGTCATCGACACCCTGCGGAGCCAGTACCACCTCGATGAGCCGTTCTGGGTGCAGTACGGCCTCTTCCTCCAGAACCTCTTCACCTTCAACCTGGGTAACGACTTCACCGGCCAGCCGATCGCTGCGAGCCTTGCCCGCGTCTTCCCGGTGACCGCCATGCTCGCGATCGAGGCCCTGGCCATCCAAGCGATCTTCGGCGTGGCTTTCGGGGTTTTCGCCGGTCTGCGCCGCGGCGGCTGGTTTGATTCCACCGTCCTGGTGGCTTCCCTCCTGGTCATCGCCGTACCCACGTTCGTCCTCGGCTTCGTCTTCCAGCTGGTGTTCGGTGTTCAGCTCGGCTGGGCCAAACCGACAGTCGGCGCAAACGCCGACTGGGGTAACCTGCTGCTGCCCGCCGTGGTCCTGGGCCTGGTGTCGTTCGCCTACGTACTCCGGCTGACACGGGCTTCCGTCAGCGAAAACATGAACGCTGACTACGTCCGCACCGCCACAGCCAAGGGCCTGTCGCGGCCCCGGGTAGTAGTTGCCCACATCCTTCGCAACTCGCTGATCCCAGTGGTGACGTACCTGGGTGCCAACCTTGGTGGCCTGATGGGCGGTGCCATCGTCACGGAAGGCATCTTCAACGTGCCGGGCGTTGGCAACAAGCTCTACCAGGCAGTGCTCCGCAGCGAGGGCCCCACCATCGTCTCCATCGTCAGCGTTCTGGTGCTGGTGTTCGTGGTGGCCAACCTGCTCGTCGACCTCCTGTACGCCTGGCTTGACCCGAGGATCCGCTATGACCAGTAATAACAGCCACTTCGTGGCACCCATTGACGAAACCCCGCTGCTGGCGACGGACGCCGTCAAAACGGACCAGGCCCCGCTCAGCCTGTGGGCGGACGCCTGGCGCAAGCTCCGCCGTCGGCCGCTGTTCATCATTTCCTCAGTGCTCATCCTGATCCTGGTCGTGATAGCCCTCTTCCCGGGGCTCTTCTCGTCCGTCGCGCCCAATGACGGCTGCGAGCTGGCCAACTCGGAGGGCGGTCCCACTGCAGGCCACCCGTTCGGGTTTACTTTCCAGGGCTGCGACATCTACTCCCGCGTCATCCACGGCACGTCCGGCATCGCTCTCCGTGGGCCTGTTGTCGGTGTTGTGCGTGCTGGTCATCGGCGTGACCTTCGGCGCGCTGGCGGGCTACTACGGTGGCTGGGTGGACACCGTCCTGGCCCGCCTGGGTGACATTTTCTTCGCCCTGCCGTTGCTCCTCGGCGCCCTGGTCATCACGCAGCTGCCTCTGTTCCGTGAAAACAAGAGCGTGTGGACCGTGGTCCTGGTGATATCGCTGCTTGCCTGGCCGCAGATGGCCCGCATTACCCGCGGCGCCGTCATCGAAGTCCGCAACGCAGACTTCGTAACTGCTGCGCAGGCGCTTGGCGTTTCCAGGTTCAAGGCCCTGTTGCGGCACGTCCTGCCCAACGCCCTGGCACCCGATCATTGTGCTGGCCACGCTGGAACTCGGAGTCTTCATCGTCGCCGAAGCCACCCTGTCCTTCCTTGGCATCGGCCTGCCCCAGAGCATCATGTCCTGGGGCAATGACATCGCAGGTGCCCAGGCATCGATCCGGACGCAACCCGGAAATCATGCTGTACCCGGCTGCAGCGCTGTCCATCACGGTGCTGAGCTTCATCATGCTGGGCGACGCCGTCCGCGATGCCCTCGATCCGAAGAGCCGTCAGCGATGAGAGAAAAAGAGATGACTACTCCAGACGTTCGTATCGGCGAAGCCGGCGCCACCGGTGTCCGGCCCCTCCTCGAAATCCGTGACCTTGCCATCACGTTCAAGACCAGCAGCGGCGAGGTCAAGGCGGTCCGTAACGCCCACCTGACCATCATGCCGGGCGAAACGGTGGCCATTGTGGGCGAGTCGGGTTCCGGCAAGTCCACGACCGCCCTCGCCGCCATCGGACTGCTCCCCAGCAACGGCCGCGTGTCCGGCGGGCAGATCCTGCTGGACGGCGAGGACATTGCCCACGCCAGCGAGAAGCGGATGATCGAGCTGCGCGGCAACACCATCGGCATGGTGCCCGCAGGACCCGATGTCCAACCTGAACCCGGTGTGGAAGATCGGCTACCAGGTCACGCGAGACCCTGCGGGCCAACGGCCAGCCCAGCGGACCGGACGACATCGCCAAGGTGCTGTCCCAGGCCGGCCTGCCGGACGCCAAACGGCGCGCCAACCAGTATCCGCACGAGTTCTCCGGCGGCATGCGCCAGCGCGCGCTGATCGCCATCGGGCTCTCCTGCCAGCCGCGCCTGCTCATCGCCGACGAGCCGACGTCCGCCCTGGACGTCACCGTGCAGCGGCAGATCCTGGATCACCTGGAAACCATGACCACCGAACTGGGCACCTCCGTGCTGCTGATCACCCACGACCTGGGCCTGGCAGCCGAGCGCGCCGACAAGGTGGTGGTGATGTACCGGGGCCAGGTGGTGGAAGCCGGTCCGTCACTGGAACTGCTCCGGAACCCGCAGCACCCCTACACCAAGCGGCTGGTGGAATCGGCGCCGTCCCTGGCGTCGCCGCCGCATCCAGGTGGCCAAGGAACTGGGCGTGGAGACCGAGCGAGCTGCTGGCCCCTGCCGCTGAAGCGGCCAACGGCTGACGACGTCCTGCAGATCCAGGACCTGCGGAAGGTCTACAAGCTGCGCCAGGGCCTCGGCAAGTCCACGGACTTCGCCGCCGTGGACGGCGTCAGCTTCAACGTCAAGCGGGGAACCACGACGGCGATCGTGGGGGAGTCAGGTTCCGGCAAGTCCACGGTGGCCAAGATGGTGCTGCAGCTGGAGAAGCCCACTGCCGGGCAAGATCCTGTTCGACGGCGTGGATACGTCACGGCCTGAAGGCCAAGGAACTCTTCAAGTTCCGCCGCCGGGTGCAGCCGATCTTCCAGGACCCTTACGGTTCCCTGGACCCGATGTACAACATCTTCCGGACCATCGAGGAGCCGCTGCGGGTCCACAAGATCGGGGACAAGGCCAGCCGCGAGAAGAAGGTCCGTGAACTGCTGGACCAGGTGGCGCTGCCGCAGTCCAGCCATGCAGCGGTACCCGAACGAGCTCTCGGGCGGCCAGCGCCAGCGCGTCGCCATCGCGCGTGCCCTGGCGCTGGATCCGGAAGTGATCATCTGTGACGAGGCGGTGTCCGCACTGGACGTGCTGGTCCAGGCCCAGGTGCTGAACCTGCTCGCCGACCTGCAGTCCAACCTGGGCCTGACCTACCTGTTCATCACCCACGACCTGGCCGTGGTCCGGCAGATCGCTGACCACGTCTGCGTGATGGAGAAGGGAAAGCTGGTTGAAACGGGATCGACGGACGACGTCTTCGAGTCGCCGCAGCAGGACTACACCAGGGCGCTGCTCAACGCCATCCCGGGCGCGAAGCTGATGCTGCCGCCGGAAGTTGCCTGAGTTGCCTGAGGACCGGCTGACAGCAACTGACAGCGGAGGGAGCCGGTGCCTGCAGGCACCGGCTCCCTGCAGTTAACGGCAGGCTGGGGTGGCCCGCCAGTAATGGGCCGGACGGGACTCCGGCACAGCTCCGGGCGGTCAGCCCAGCTCGGCCAGACCGGGCACTGCCGCGGGGCTGGACGGTCCGGTAATGCCCAGTTCCCTGAGCTTTCCTTCGAGGAGGGCGCCGAGGGATTTCCGGCCCGCAGTGTTCATGTGGACGGCGTCGGCCAGGTCCTTGGTGAGGTCGTACTTGGTCAGCCAGTCGCCGACGCCGACGAACGGCATGCCGTGCCTGGCAGCCACCGTGCCCAGAAGGGCATCCACCTCGGTCGCGGCGGCCGCCGCCATGGTTGGCGCCGCGGCGCCAGCGTGCCGATCATGGACCATCGGCGTGCCGGGTAGCGGCGTGCGAGCGTTTCGATCAGCCGGTCGGCGTTGGCCACGATCTGTGCGTCCGAGGCACCCCGGCCGGCGTCGTTGCCGCCGCCCTGGATAACGACCAGCGGGGGAGTGCCGTACGGAAGCTTCCAGTCGCCGCGCTGCAGGGCGTCGATGTAGTTGCCGGTCGCGCCGTTGGCGGCGACGAAGCCCGTGCCGCCCCGCCCGCAGAAGTAGACCTTGTAACCTAGCCGCTGCCAGGCCCAGCCGGGGCCAGCCATCAACGGGCTCCGACTGGGAGTCGCCGATCAGCAGCGCAGTCCGGCCGATGTCCGGGACCACCACCTCATCCCGGCCGCTGGCCGGATTCCGGTAGACGCGTTACCCGGCGGGCAGGCTGGACAGGATCGACGCCCCGGGCGCCGCGTACCGTCCGGCCGCGGCGCGCACTGCACGGTCAGGAGGCAGCTGGCGGTGGCAGGTGGCTGCGCCGCAGCCGCGTCGAGGAGGAGCGCCGGCGGCGATTCCCGGATGCGACAAAGCGGGACAGAGCCGAGGCTTTTCGCATCAGGGTTCTCCGGGCTTGCTTGCGGCTATCAGAGCAATGATGGGGCATCAGGTCACGAAAATCCAGTGAGTTTACTCACATGAGTTCCGTGTCGGGGCCGGATCGTCCGGACGCCGCGCAACTCCGGCCGATGCCGTGCGTTTTTAGGCCAATAAATGGCTCAGCGTTTAGAATGGTGGAAGGCGCCCTGTGTTAAAGGGCCTAATCCGTCGTGCGTTCCGGTTGGAAATGTCGCGATACAACAGCTGACTTCACCACTGAATCGAGCAATAACGCATGTCTGAAACCACCACCAACACCGCGGTAGCCACTGCATCGCGCAGTGACCTGCGCAACGTCGCGATCGTGGCCCACGTTGACCACGGCAAGACCACCCTGGTCGACGCCATGCTCAAGCAGACCAACTCCTTTGCCGAGCACAACCACCTCGAAGACCGCGTGATGGACTCCGGTGACCTGGAGCGCGAAAAGGGCATCACCATCCTGGCCAAGAACACCACCGTGGCCTACAACGGACCGTCCTCCAAGGGCGAGACCATCACCATCAACGTCATCGACACCCCCGGCCACGCCGACTTCGGTGGCGAGGTGGAGCGCGGCCTGTCCATGGTCGACGGCGTTGTGCTCCTCGTTGACGCTTCCGAAGGCCCGCTGCCCCAGACCCGCTTCGTGCTGCGCAAGGCCCTCGCCGCGCACCTGCCGGTGATCCTGCTGGTCAACAAGACCGACCGCCCCGACGCGCGCATCGAGGAAGTTGTCCACGAGTCCATGGACCTGCTCCTGGGCCTCGCCTCGGACCTCGCGGACGAAGTTCCGGACCTGGACCTGGACAAGATCCTCGAACGTTCCCGTTGTCTACGCAGCCGCCAAGGTTGGCCGCGCCTCCCTCGAGCAGCCCGCCGACGGCGCCGCTCCGGAGAACGAGGACCTGGAGCCGCTGTTCAAGACCATCATCGAGCACATCCCGGCCCCGACGTACAACCCGAACGGTGTCCTGCAGGCGCACGTCACCAACCTGGACGCCTCCCCGTTCCTGGGCCGCCTCGCGCTGCTGCGCATCTACAACGGCACCCTGCGCAAGGGCCAGACCGTCGCCTGGGCCCGCGCCAACGGTGAACTCAAGAACGTCAAGATCACCGAACTGCTGGCCACCAAGGCACTGGACCGCGTTCCGGCCGAGTCCGCCGGCCCGGGCGAGATCGTCGCCGTCGCCGGCATCGAGGAAATCACCATCGGTGAGACCCTGACCGACGCCGAGAACCCGCAGCCGCTGCCGCTGATCACCGTGGACGATCCCGCGATCTCCATGACCATCGGTATCAACACCTCGCCGCTGGCCGGCAAGGTCAAGGGCGCCAAGGTCACGGCCCGCCAGGTGAAGGACCGCCTGGACAAGGAACTGATCGGTAACGTCTCCATCAAGGTTCTGCCCACCGAGCGTCCCGACGCCTGGGAAGTCCAGGGCCGTGGCGAGCTCGCGCTGGCCATCCTGGTGGAGCAGATGCGCCGCGAAGGCTTCGAACTGACCGTGGGCAAGCCGCAGGTTGTCACCAAGACCATCGACGGCAAGATCCACGAGCCGATGGAACACATGACCATCGACGTGCCGGAAGAGTACCTCGGCGCCGTCACGCAGCTGATGGCCGCCCGCAAGGGCCGCATGACCAACATGGCCAACCACGGCACCGGCTGGTGCCGCATGGAATTCATCGTTCCCGCCCGTGGCCTGATCGGCTTCCGCACCAAGTTCCTCACGGACACCCGCGGCGCCGGCATCGCAGCCTCCATCTCCGAGGGCTACGAGCCGTGGGCCGGCCCGATCGAGTACCGCACCAACGGTTCGATGATCGCCGACCGCGCCGGTGTGGTGACGCCGTTCGCCATGATCAACCTGCAGGAGCGCGGTTCCTTCTTCGTGAAGCCCACCTCCGAGGTCTACGAGGGCATGATCGTCGGCGAGAACTCCCGCGCCGACGACATGGACGTCAACATCACCAAGGAAAAGAAGCTCACCAACATGCGTGCAGCTTCCTCGGACACCTTCGAGAACCTGACGCCGCCGCGCGACCTGACCCTCGAAGAGTCCCTCGAATTCGCCCGCGAGGACGAGTGCGTCGAGGTGACCCCGGAGTCCATCCGCATCCGCAAGGTCATCCTGGACACCAACGAGCGTGCCAAGGCCAACCGCGCCCGCGCCAAGGTCTAACCCCAAGGTCCAGGCCCCAGCTACCCAAGGCTAGGCACCAACTGAAGCTGCCGGTACGGCAGGCGGGATTCCCGCCGTCGTGCCGGCAGTTTTGTTGTGTCCGGGACCTTCGGCGCGGCGATCAGGGGCGGACGCGCCCCGTGCGCCGTTCCGGTGCGGGGGGCACTTCCTTGGCGGCCACCACCAGGTGCAGCGGGATGACGACGTCGGCCTGCCGCGTCCGGACGGTGCACCCGCCGTCGGCACGCCCACCAGGTGGCCCAGCGCATCGGTGAGGCCGCCCTCGATCCGGTAGCGGACCACAACCCGGGTCCCGGCCGGTGCGGCTGCAAGGAATTCCTGGGGCGTAGGCTGGGTGGGTCTCACCACTTCATACTAGGTGGCCCAGCTAGGTTCGCGGGAACGGACTGGGAGATAATAGGCTCAGAAGTCAAGCAGTCCGGCCCAGGCCGGATGCAAGTGCCGGCGGTCGCCGGAACCAACGTGGAGAGGCAAGGGACGTGACGTACGTAATCGCGCAGCCGTGTGTAGATGTCAAGGACAAGGCATGTATTGAAGAATGCCCCGTCGACTGCATCTACGAGGGTGAGCGTTCCCTGTACATCCATCCGGACGAGTGCGTCGACTGCGGTGCCTGCGAGCCGGTGTGCCCGGTCGAAGCCATCTACTACGAGGACGACACCCCCGACGAGTGGGCCGACTACTACAAGGCCAACGTCGAGTTCTTCGACGACCTCGGTTCCCCGGGCGGTGCCGCGAAGGTCGGCAACACCCGCAAGGACCACCCGATGATCGCCGCCCTGCCGCCGCAGAACCAAGACCACTGAGGCGGGCGTACCGGTGACCGCTGCCGTGCGCAGCTTCGGCCTGAGCCTGCCCGACTACCCGTGGGAGGCCATGGCGCCGTATCTGGCCAAGGCCGCCGAGCACCCCGGCGGGGCGGTCGAACCTGTCCATCGGCACCCCGGTGGACCCCACGCCGGAAGTGATCCAGGACGCCCTGCGGGCAGCGGCCGACGCCCCCGGGTACCCCACGGTCCACGGCACCGCCGCGCTGCGGGAAGCCATCGCGGCATGGTTTGAGCGCCGCCGCGGCGTCCCGGGCCTGGATCCGCAGAACGTCATGCCCACCGTGGGCTCCAAGGAACTGGTGGCCTGGCTGCCGTTCCTGCTGGGCCTCAAGCCGGGCGACGTCGTCGTCCGCCCCACGGTCGCGTACCCCACCTACGACATCGGCGCCACCTTCGCCGGCGTCAGCGTCGGTGGCCGCGGACGACCTGGACGAACTCGACGCCGCCACCCGCGCCCGGGTCCGGCTGATCTGGGTCAACTCCCCGGCAAACCCCACCGGCAGCGTCCGCGACATTGAATCGCTGCAAGGCCCTGGTCGACGCAGGCCCGGGAGCTCGGTGCCGTCGTCGCCTCGGACGAGTGCTACGCCGAACTCGGCTGGGGCGAATGGGACGTCCAGCGCGGCGGCGAGCCGGTGCCCAGCATCCTGGATCCCCGGGTGGCCGGCGGCTCCCACGAGGGCCTCCTGGCGGTGTACTCGCTGAGCAAGCAGTCCAACGTTGCCGGCTACCGCGCCGCGTTCGTGGCCGGTGACCCGGCCATCATGGCGAACCTGGTCAACAGCCGCAAGCATGCCGGCATGATCGTTCCCTACCCGGTCCAGGAAGCCATGCGCGTTGCCCTGGGCGACGACGCCCATGTCCAGGCCCAGAAGGACCTGTACCGCGGGCGCCGGGAACGGCTCGTGCCGGCGCTGCGAGCGCTTCGGCCTGGAGATCCAGGAATCCGAGGCCGGACTGTACCTGTGGTCCACCGCCGGGGAGAGGCACCTGGGACACCGTGGGCCGCCTCGCGGAGCGCGGCATCGTCGTGGGCCCGGGCGTGTTCTACGGCGACGCCGGCAACGGATTCGTCCGCGTCGCGCTGACGGCTACGCGACGAACGGATCGACGCCGCGGTGGCGCGGCTGGCCTCGAGCGCCGTAACAATGCTGTGACTCGCGCCACAATCGGCGGCATTTTAGGGCAGATTCCGGACGTCGCCGGATTAGTGCCACCCGCCAAGTGAGCGGTACTTTTTAACTGACTATCAATGGTGGCTTTCTACAAGAAGGCAGCCCGGCCGTTGGAATCCTGTCTGAACAGGGTCCGTGCGCGGCTCACCGGATGTTGGATCAAGCTTTCGACAGAGGCCCAGACGCCTCATGAAGGGGACTCCATGACTGAGACCACCAGCGCAACCCTGCGCCATGCAGGCGGCGAGCTCGAACTCCCGCGCATCCAGGTTGTAGAAGGAAACGAAGGCTACGACGTTTCCAAGCTGCTGAAGCAGACGGGCGCCGTCGCCTTTGACCCCGGCTTCATGAACACCGCAGCAACCACCTCCGCCATCACCTACATCGACGGCGATGCCGGGATCCTGCGTTACCGCGGCTACCCGATCGAGCAGCTGGCCCAGCACTCCAGCTTCCTGGAGGTCTCCTACCTGCTGATCTACGGCAACCTGCCCACGCGCCACGGAGCTGGAAGAGTTCGACCAGCGGATCCGCCGCCACACCCTGCTGCACGAAGAGCTCAAGGGCTTCTTCAGCGGCTTCCCGCGCGACGCCCACCCGATGCCGGTGCTGTCCTCGGCCGTGTCCGCGCTGTCCACGTTCTACCAGGACTCGCTGGACCCCTTCAACGCCGAGCAGGTGGAGGTCTCCACCATCCGCCTGATGGCCAAGATGCCGGTCATCGCCGCCTACGCCCACAAGAAGTCCATCGGCCAGCCCATGCTGTACCCGGACAACTCCCACAACCTCGTGGAGAACTTCCTGCGCCTGAGCTTCGGCCTGCCCGCCGAGCAGTACGAGGTGGACCCGGTCATCGCCAAGGCGCTGGACCTGCTCCTGATCCTGCACGCCGACCACGAGCAGAACTGCTCCACCTCCACGGTCCGCCTGGTCGGCTCCTCCAACGCCAACCTCTTCGCCTCCGTCTCCGCCGGCATCAACGCCCTCTTCGGCCCCGCCCACGGCGGCGCCAACGAGGCCGTGCTGAAGATGCTGCGCCAGATCCAGGCCGACGGCACCAAGCCCGAGGACTACATGGAGAAGGTCAAGAACAAGGAAGACGGCGTCCGCCTCATGGGCTTCGGGCACCGCGTCTACAAGAACTACGATCCGCGCGCCAAGATCGTCAAGGCCACGGCCCACGAGATCCTCAGCAAGCTCGGCGGCAACGACGAACTGCTGGACATCGCCCTGCGCCTCGAAGAGAAGGCCCTGAACGATGACTACTTCATCCAGCGCAAGCTCTACCCGAACGTGGACTTCTACACCGGCCTGATCTACAAGGCCATGGGCTTCCCGGAGAAGATGTTCACCGTGCTGTTCGCCATCGGCCGCCTGCCGGGCTGGATCGCCCAGTGGCGCGAAATGATCAGCGACCCCAACACCAAGATCGGCCGCCCGCGCCAGCTGTACATCGGCGAGCCGGAGCGCAACTACCCGGTCAGCTAGATCCCCACCACGGGCTCACGTAACGACGGCGGCCGGTCACCTTCTCCACGAAGGTGACCGGCCGCCGTCGTTCTCATCGATTGCTCCGTAAACGCCGTTTTGAGCGTCCTAAAGGGCGGTTACGGAGCAATCGATCTAGGCGTTGTAGCCCTGCGGGTTGTTCTTCTGCCAGCGCCAGTGGTCCTCGCACATCTGGTCCACGGTCTTGGTGGTGGACCAGCTGAGGTCGGCCAGGGCGGAGGTGGCGTCGGCCCAGAAGGCGGGGAGGTCGCCGGCGCGGCGGGCCGGTGATCTCGTAGGGGATGGGCTGGCCGACGGCCTTCTCGAAGGAACGGAGGACCTCCAGGACCGAGGAGCCCTTGCCGGAGCCCAGGTTCCAGCGGAACACGCCGGGGCGGTCCGCCACGTGGTTCAGGGCGGCCACGTGGCCTTCGGCGAGGTCCACCACGTGGATGTAGTCACGCAGGCAGGTGCCGTCCGGGGTATCGTAGTCGCCGCCGAAGACCATGAGCTTCTCGCGGCGGCCCACGGCCACCTGGGCGATGAAGGGCACCAGGTTGTTCGGGATGCCCTGGGGGTCTTCGCCGATGCGGCCGGACGGGTGCGCGCCCACCGGGTTGAAGTAGCGCAGCAGTGCAATGTGCCAGCGGGTGATCGGCGTCGCCCGAGGTCCGAGAGGATGTCCTCGATCTGTTCCTTGGTGCGGCCGTAAGGGTTGTTGGCGCCGATTTCCATCTTCTCGACATAGGGGATGGGGTTGTGTTCGCCGTAGACGGTGGCGGAGGAGCTGAAGACGATGGAGCGGACGTCGTGGCGGTCCATGACCCGGATCAGGTTCAGGGTGCCCACGAGGTTGTTGTAGTAGTACTTCAGCGGTTCCCGGACGGATTCACCCACGGCCTTCAGGCCGGCGAAGTGGATGACGGCGTCGATGCTGTTACCGGCGAAGACCTTGTCCACGGCGGCTTCGTCCACCAGGTCCACGTGGTGGAATTCGGCGTTCTTGCCGCTGAGCTCGGCGACCCGGCGCAGCGACTCCTCGCTCGAGTTGACCAGGTTGTCGATCACCACCACTTCATGGCCGGCTTCCTGAAGGGACAGTACAGTGTGGGAGCCGATGTAGCCGGTGCCACCTGTGACCAGAATTCTCATGGCTCAACGCTATCCCAGTTGGCAGCACGTCCGCCCCGGCGTTCCGGATGCCGGTCACGCGCCGACGCCGTGTCGGATCCGGGGTTTATCGCACATGTGTGCTAAAAAAGGGGTGCCCAAAATTGTTGATGCCGAAGCCCGGCGCCAGGAAGTTGTCGAAGCGGTCTTCCGGATCATTGCCGTCGACGGCCTGGAACGGGCGTCCCTGCGTGAGGTGGCGGACGAAGCCGGGCTGGCCGTGGGGTCGGTCCGGCACTACTTCGCCAGCAGCGAGGAGCTGCTGAGCCTACTCCTTCGCCGCCGTGGTGGACCGGATCCTCGCCCGGCTTGCAGGCGCCCTTGCCGACCTGGAAATGATCGAGCCGGGCACCGATCGCTCACCACGAGGCTGTATTAACCCTGCTGGGCGAATTCCTGCCGCTGGACGAGGAGCGCGCCGTGGACGCGTGCGTCTGGATGGCCTTCAAGAACGCGGCCAGGATCCGGCCGTTCCTGGCCGCGGAAGCTGACCGGAGCCACCGCGCGGTGGCCGCCGTCGTCGGCCGGCTGGTCACCCGACCTGGTGTCCGACGACGCCAGGGCAGACCACGCATTGGTCATCGAAGCGGAGCGGCTGCTGGCCACCATGGACGGGCTGTGCATGCACGCGCTGCTGCAGCCCGAATGGATGACGCCGGGATGTGCCGTGACGTGCTGGAGCGCCACCTGGCTGGCATGTCCGCTGGTCAGGCCGTTAACCTGTCGGGTCTTCGGGAATAGACTGGGAACCGGGGAGCCTTGCCGGACCATCAGGGACGGAATGGGCACGCCAGGAAGGATTCGGATGCACCACACAGGCGGTTCCGGCTGGCGGATCACCATGGACACCTCAGGTCCCATGCTGATTGCGCTGTACGTTCGCGATGCCGCCGGACTGGACGGTGCCGGGCACCCGGCGCTGTCCCACGCCGCACCAAAGGTCCGGCATGCTGACCACACGCACCTCACCGCCGAGGTCGGCGGGCTCAGTGCCCTGAAGACCGAATGGGAAGCCTGGTGGGAGCAGCTGCTCAAGGCCCATCCCCAGATGTCGCCGGAGCTGTCCCCGCCCGACTTTGAAGCGTTCGGCAATTCCCCGGCCCTGCAGCGGGTCCTGCAGGCGCATTTCGGTGCCGCCCTGACCTGGGCCCGGGAACGCCGCAGCGAGTACGCCGAACTGGAAGCCGAACGCGTGGCCAGCGGTGCGGACCAGCTGCTGGAGCGACATGGTGGATGACAGGCTGCTGGAGGTGGGCCGGGATCGCCGGGACTTCAACCTGACCATCATCGAGCTGCCGCTGACCGAACAGCGGGCCTGGTACCTGGAGCCGGACAAGATCATCATGAGCCACGAACTGCTGTCCCAGCCGGAGCTGTTCCGCAGCTACGTCCAGCCCGTGGTGGAGATGCTGGTCTGAACGCCGTGGCCTGACGCTCAGCCGGACAGCCGGTCAGCTTCCGTCCGGCCCCTCGGCGACGGTGATGCGGACCTGACCCTCCGCGGCCGCCGAGGCCTGCCAGCCGTCGCGTGTCCTGCCGGTTCCAGCTCCGGCCGGCGACGTCCACCTCCGTGACGGACAGCGCCTTGGCGTTGGCCACCGCCCACTGCGCCACGGACCAGGCCTGCGTTGCCGCTCGGCGTCCAGCACGAGGGTCCTGCCTTCCGTGCTGCCGGGCAACGTCACCGTAGGCCAGTGGCCAGTCCGGCCTGCGACGGCGCCGGGTCGCCCGGCTCCTCGGGGGAGCGCAGGGTGCAGTGCACGGCCTCCGGGGTCTGGCCCGGTCAGCGCCGGACGCGAAGGAGCGGGCCATGTCCTCGTGCTGGGCGTAGGCGTCGGGGTAGGCCGAGCGCTGGACCCGCTGGGCGGCGTCGGTGATTTCCAGCGACTCGTAGCCGGGGATCTTCACCAGGGCGTCGTAGAAGGCGTTGGCTGGCGTAGTACGGGTCCATGACCTGCGCCTCGGTGCCCCAGCCCTGGGAGGGCCGCTGCTGGAACAGTCCGCGGGAGTCCGGGCCCGGCCTGGTCGCCGTGGCCGATGTTCCGCAGCTTGGATTCCTGCATGGCCGTGGCCAGCGCGATGCTGGCGGCCCGGGGCGGCAGCCCGCGCTGGACGGCGACGGCCGTGATCAGGGCGGCATTGACGGCCTGGTCCGTGGCGAGCTCGGCGTCCTGCGGCACCGACGGCGGCCGTGCAGCGCTCCGAGACCAGGGTTTCGGAGCGCTGCAGGAAAGACACCGCCGTGTAGACGCCGCCCGCCACCAATGCCAGGGTCAGCAGCAGCACCAGCGAGGCCGGCGCAGGCCACGTCCTGACGTGCCACTGATCGCTGTGCTGCACGGCTCAGTTGGCGTGCAGGGCGTCGTTGAGTTCCACGGTCTGGCCCTTGCGGGGGAGGACCTCCACGGCGCCGGTGGTGGAGTTGCGGCGGAAGAGCAGGTTCGGGACGCCGGAGAGCTCCACGGCCTTGACGATCTTGGCTGGTGTCCTCGCCGTCGGCGTCCTTGGGGCCGACGACGCGGACGCGGGTGCCGGCCGTGACGTAGAGGCCGGCCTCCACCACGGAGTCGTCGCCGATGCTGATGCCCGACGCCGGAGTTGGCGCCCAGCAGGACCCGCTCGCCGAGGGCGATCTTTTCCTTGCCGCCGCCGGACAGGGTGCCCATGATCGAGGCGCCGCCGCCGACGTCGGTGCCGTCGCCGGCGACGACGCCGGCGGAGATGCGGCCCTCCACCATGGACGTGCCCAGGGTTCCGGCGTTGAAGTTCACGAAGCCTTCGTGCATGACCGTGGTGCCTTCGGCCAGGTGCGCACCGAGGCGGACGCGGTCGGCGTCGGCAATCCGGACGCCGGAGGGGACCACGTAGTCCACCATGCGCGGGAACTTGTCCACGCCGTAGACGGTGACGGCGCCGCGCGGCGCAGCCGGGCGCGGGTCAGTTCGAAGCCCTCCACGGCGGCGGGGCCGAAGTTGGTCCACACGACGTTGGGGAGCTTGCCGAAGATGCCGTCCAGGTTGATGCTGTTGGGCTGGACCAGCCGGTGCGAGAGCAGGTGCAGGCGCAGGTAGGCGTCGGCAGTGTCGGCCGGGGCCTCGTCGAGGTGGATCTGGACGAACACCACCTTCTGCTCGGTGCCGCGGTCCGGCGTCGGCGCCGGTGGCGGCGATGCTCGGGCAGGGCTGGTCCGCGTTCTCCACGTCGCGCAGGTTCTCCGCCGCGACTCCGAGGGCCGGCGCCGGGAACCAGACGTCCAGCACAGTGGCTTCACCGTTGCGCGGTGGCGATGGTGGCGACGCCGAAGCCATAGGCGGAGCGGGCGTCGTCGGTTGCGTTCTGGTTTTCGGGCACGGCGGAAGAAGCGGTTTCAGTCATGGGCCCAGTCTATCGAGGGCAGGGCAACAGGGTTCGAACTAGACTGGCAACGTGACTGCCGAAACCACGCCCGATCACGCCTCCAGCCTGCCCGCCTGGACCTCCGCCAGGACGTTGCCCTGCTGACCGCCGCCATCATCGACATCAACAGCGTGTCCGGGAACGAGACGGAGCTGGCCGACGCCGTGGAGTCTGCCCTGCGCACCATCCCGCAGCTGGAGCTGGTCCGCGACGGCGACTCCATCATCGCCCGCACAGACCTGGGCCGGCCGGAGCGGGTCATCCTGGCCGGGCACCTGGACACGGTGCCGCTGCCCGTCACGGAGGGGTCGCTGGGCACCGTCCCGTCCTACTGGGCCTCCGGCGTGCCGGGCGAGGGAGTCCTGTACGGCCGCGGCGCCACGGACATGAAGGGCGGCGTCGCGGTCCAGCTGGCCCTGGCCGCCACGCATGTTCGACGGCGGCGCGGAGCCGGAGCGGGACGTCACCTTCGTCTTTTACGACCACGAGGAAGTCGAGGCCGTCAAGAGCGGGCTGGGCCGGCTGGTCCGCAACCACGGCGGCCTGCTGGACGGCGACTTCGCCATCCTGCTGGAACCCACCGCACGGAACCGTGGAGGGCGGCTGCAACGGCACCAGCCGCTTCGAAGCCACCACGGTCGGGGAGGCTGCCCACTCGGCCCGGGCCTGGATGGGCAGCAACGCCATCCACGCGGCGGCCCCGATCCTGGCCCGGCTCGCCGCCTACGAGCCGCAGACCATCAACGTGGACGGCCTCGACTACCGCGAGAGCCTCAACGCCGTGAAGATCAACGGCGGCACCGCCGGCAACGTCATCCCGGACCGCTGCGTGGTGGAAATCAACTACCGCTTCGCGCCCGGACAAGACCCCGGACCAGGCCGAGGCCGCATGTCCGCGAACTGCTGGAAGGATTCGACGTCGTCCGCACCGACAGCGCCGCCGGCGCGCGGCCCGGACTGAACCACCCCGCCGCCGCGTCCTTCGTCGCCGCTGTCGGAGCCGAGCCGAAACCGAAATACGGCTGGACCGACGTCGCGCGCTTCAGCGAACTGGGCATCCCCGCGGTGAACTTCGGGCCCGGCGACCCGCTGCTGGCGCACAAGGACAACGAGCACGTCGACGCGGACGCGATCCGCGAATGCCTGCGGGCGCTGCGGAGCTGGCTCAGCGGCCTAGCCGCCAAGCGGAACGGGTCCGCAGCCTGCAAAGGCTGCGGACCCTTCTGCTTGTGTGGTGCGGTGCCGCTACTTGGGTTCCGCGTGCGTTCGGGAACGCTTACTTGGCGGCGATCGCCGGCGGTCGGCACTTGCGCCACGCCGCCGGCGGCCTTCTTGGAACCGCGGCGTCTCGATCCAGATCGCGAGCCGGGAAACGGCAGATGTTGATCGCGATGTAGATGGCCGCGGCCACGAAGAAGATCGGGAACAGGAAGTGCGGGCCCAGGAAGTCGGCCATGACCTGCACTGCGCGGAGCAGTTCGCCGTAGGCCACGATGTAGCCCAGCGAGGTGTCCTTCAGGAGCACCACGAGCTGCGCCACCAGCGACGGCATCATGCGCCGGATCGGCCTGCGGCAGTTCGATGCAGCATCCGGGACTGGAAGCTGGTCAGGCCGATCGCCAGGCCGGCTTCACGCTGGCCCTTGGGCAGCGACTGGATGCCGGCGCGGATGATCTCGGCGAAGATCGCCGCGTTGTACAGGACCAGGCCGGCGACCACGGCGATGAAGGAACTGGTGCGCGAAGACCAGCAGCACGAAGAGCATCATCAGGACCACGGGCATGCCGCGCAGGAACTCCAGCACGATCCGGGTGGGGATCCGGATCCAGGCGACAGTCGGAGATGCGCAGCAGGCACAGCATCAGGCCGAGCGGGAACGCGATGACGGCCGCGACGGCGGCGGCGGTGAGGGTGGCGCCGATGCCGTTGCCGAGCAGGGTCCAGACGTCGCGCGCGGGTGAAGATGGCCCAGCGGCGGCCTTCGAAGATGCCCTGCTGGGCGAGGTCATGATGATGCACAGGCCAGCAGGCCGAGCGATCAGCGACGACGCCGATCGACGGAACCGATCAGCGAGATCCGGCGGGCCTTGGGGCCGGGGACGTCGTAGAGGACTGAAGCTCATCGGGCAATCGCCACCTTTCGTTCCACCGGTGCTGGCGAGGATGCCCAGCGGAACGGTGATCAGCAGGTAGAAGAAGGCGACGCCGAGCGAGGACCGCACAGACCTGGTCGCCGTTGGCGTTGGCCAGCTGGCGGCCGTAGCCGAACAGTTCCAGGACAAAGAAGGCGCCGGCCACCGAGGAGTTCTTCACGAGGGCGATCAGGATGTTGATCAGCGGCGGGATCACCGTCCGCAGGGCCTGCGGCAGGATGATGAGGGTGAGGACCTGGCCGAACTTCATGCCGATGCTGCGGGCGGCCTCGGCCTGGCCGACCGGGACGCTGTTGACGCCGGAGCGGACAGCTTCGGCGATGAAGGCCGCGGTGTAGGCGCTCAGGGCGATGATGGCGGCGACCTCGAACTGCTGGAACGTCACGCCCAGGCCGGGGCAGGACGATCGGCTGCGAAGAAGAAGGCGATGGTCAGCGGGGTGTTCCGGAGGATCTCCACGTAGACATGCTGAAGCCGCGGAGGGCGGCGACGGGGGAGACCCGGGCTGCCGCGAGCAGGGTGCCGAAAATCAGGGCGATGATCCCGGAGACGACGGACAGGAAGAGGGTTCGGAGAAAGCCGTCCCAGTACAGCGGGGAGGTTTTCAATGATGACGTCCATAGGATCCTTCGGCTGCTTGAGGCGGAGTGGTGCGGAAAAAGGAATGGCGGTTGCCGGGGCCGCGTGCGGGCGCGCCCCCGGCAACCGCCACGCCTGGCTAGTAGCGGTCGATCGCGGGAAGTTCAGGGGCGGTCTTGATGACCGTGCCCGGCGGTGGCTTCCCAGGCCTTCTTGTAGGACCCGTCCTTGTCGAAGGCCTCCAGCTGGTCGTTGATCCAGTTGCGGAACTCGGTGTCGTCCTTCTTCAGGCCGATGCCGTAGGGCTCCTTGGTGAAGGTCTCGTCCGAGGCCAGCTTGAAGGCGTCCGGTTCCTTGTCCACGAAGCCGGCCAGGATCACGTTGTCGGTGGTGATCGCTTCAACCTGCTTGTTGCGCAGCGGCTCAAGGCAGGCGGAGTAGGTGGCGGCCGGAACCAGGACTGCTCCGTACTTCTCCACGATCGTGGCGGCCGGGGTGGAGCCGGTCACGGAGCAGACGTTCTTGCCCTTGACGTCCTCGGGCTTGTTGATGGAGTCGTTGTCCTTGTTCACCATCAGCGCCTGGCCGGCCTCGTAGTACGGGCCGGCGAAGCTGACAACCTGTCTTGCGCTTGTCGTTGATGGTGTAGGTGGCGATGACCAGGTCCACCTTGCCCTGCTCGATGAACTGCTCGCGGTTGGCGGAGACGGTCTCGACCACTCGATCTTGTCCGCGGCGATGCCCAGCTTGGCGGCGATCAGCTTGCCGATTTCGACGTCGAAGCCGACCGGCTTGCCGTCAAGGCCCACCTGGCCGAACAGCGGCTGGTCGAACTTGGTGCCGATGTTGATGGTGCCGGCCGAGGCAAGCTTTGCCATGGTGGTGCCGGCAGCGAAGCGTCGGCTTCTCGGCAACGGGCGGGTTGCTGGTGGTGCCGGGGTGCTGCCGCCGCAGGCGCTCAGGGTCAGCGCGAGGGCTGCGGATAGCCGCCACCAAGAAGGGATTTCCGTCGGGTCAAAAATGCCTTCATGACATTCCTTTCATTGGGCGGCCGCTGGGTCGACGGCCTGGGTGCGAACTCGGAGTGTGTCGTTCGAGGGGAATCAGTGGGTGAGCAGCTTGGAGAGGAAGTCCTTGGCGCGGTCTGCTCTTGGGGTTGGTGAAGAACTCCTCGGGGGTGGCGTCCTCGACGATCTGGCCGTCGGCCATGAAGACCACGCGGTCCGCGGCCTTGCGGGCGAAGCCCATCTCGTGGGTGACCACGATCATGGTCATGCCCTCCTTGGCCAGCTGGATCATGACGTCCAGGACCTCGTTGATCATTTCCGGGTCAAGCGCGGAGGTGGGCTCATCGAAGAGCATGACCTTCGGCTTCATGGCCAGCGCGCGGGCGATGGCCACACGCTGCTGCTGGCCGCCGGAGAGCTGGGCCGGGAGCTTGGGTGCCTGGTGTCCGACGCCGACGCGCTCCAGCAGGGCCATGGCGTCCTTGTCGGCCTGCGGCCTTGGGGACGCCCTTGACCTTGATGGGCCCCAGCGTGACGTT
Organism: uncultured Actinomycetota bacterium; assembly: GCA_963807805.1. GTDB lineage: Bacteria > Actinomycetota > Actinomycetes > Actinomycetales > Micrococcaceae > Arthrobacter. The sequence goes on from CAWECX010000010.1 coordinate 221,544, forward strand.
CTCCAGGATGGTCTTGTGCGCGAAGAGGTTGAAGGACTGGAAGACCATGCCGACGTCGGCGCGCAGCTGGGCGAGTTCCTTGCCTTCCTCGGGCAGCACCTTGCCATCGATGCTGATGGTGCCGTCCTCGATGGTTTCGAGGCGGTTGATGGCGCGGCACAGCGTGGACTTACCGGATCCCGACGGTCCGATGACCACAACAACTTCGCCCTTGCGGACCTGCAGGTTGATGTCCTTCAGAACGTGCAGCTGGCCGTAATGCTTATTCACGGCATTCAGGGAGACGAGCGCATCGCCGGGCACATGAGTAGTCATAAGAAGAATCTAGCGAACAAAGACTGCTTATGACGGGAATCACGCCAAGTTCCTGCGGATCGTGATTCAAGAGATACCTGCCGGCTGCGCGCCGGCTATGGCATTAGCCTTGGGGAATGAGCATCAACGCAGATCCGGCCAAAACTTCCCAGCCGCGCCGTAAGGGGCCCCTCGAACTTCGCCGCAAGCAGGCAGCGTGGAGATGTCGGACCAGCATCTGCTCGACACCAAGGGCGCCGGGCAGTTCGTCCACACCGATCCCTGGCGTGTCCTGCGGATCCAGAGCGAGTTCGTGGAAGGGCTTCGGGGCCCTGGCAGACCTCGGCCCGGCAGTCAGCGTCTTCGGCTCCGCCCGGACCAAGCCCGGCAGCCCGTACTACGAAATGGGCGTCGAGGTGGGGCGGCAAGCTGGCCGAAGCCGGCGTGGCCGTCATCACCGGCGGCGGTCCCGGCTCCATGGAGGCCGCCAACCGCGGCGCCGTGGAGGGCAACGGAGTATCCGTGGGCCTCGGCATCGAGCTGCCCTTCGAGCAGGGCCTGAACCAGTGGGTGGACCTGGGCATCAACTTCCGCTACTTCTTCGCCCGCAAGACCATGTTCGTGAAGTACGCCCAGGGCTTCATCGTCCTGCCGGGCGGCCTGGGGACCCTCGACGAACTTTTCGAAGCCATGGTCCTGGTCCAGACCCGCAAGGTCACATCCTTCCCGATCGTCCTGCTCGGGCGTCGCGTTCTGGGGCCCGATGGTGGAGTGGATCCGGGGCACGCTGGTGGCCGAGGGCATGGTGTCCGAGAAGGACCTGGACCTGATCCAGGTGGTGGACGATCCGGCCGAGCCGTGGAGCCGTGTGCAGGGCGCTGCTGCGCCGGCACCTCACCGGTGCGCAACGAACGGGTGAGCAGCGGCCCGAATAGCCCGTGCGCCCGCCGATCTGGCACGATGGATGCTGTGAGCTTCTTTCTGGTTTTCCTGGCCATTGTGCTGGTCGGCGCCGTCCTCTGGGCCGGCTCCGGTCGGCGCATCAGGCGCTCTTCCGGCGGGGCCGGCCGACGGGTCCCAGGCGGAACCGGGCTGCTCGACGACGGCTTTGACCAGCCGGTGGCAAACCTGCCGCCGGTCCTGCTGCCTGCCGACGCGGCACCGGCAGACATCGACCGTGTCCGTTTCTCCCTCGGCCTCCGGGGGTACCGGATGGACCAGGTGGACCAGGTGCTGGACGACCTGCGGGACCAGCTCGCCGCCAAGACCGCTGAAGCCGAGCGGCTCCGGTCGCCGTCTCCTTGAGGCACAGAAGTCCCTGGCAGGGGAGGCGGCCGGGCGCCTGGAGCCTGGACAGGACCGCGGACCGAGATGCGGCGGAGGGCGGCGCTTGAGTACGGAGACGGGAAACAGCACGGGCCCGCGCCGGCTCGCCTCACCGTGCTGGCCGCCCGGGCCAGGCGAGCGGCCGGCAGCTGGCCCTGGTGGCTGCAGGTCGGCGTCCTCTATCTGGCCGCCCGGCTGGTCAGCGCCTGCATCTTCATGGCTGCGGCCCTGCACCAGGGCACCAATCCCTGGTTCCTGCCAAGCCGGACTACTGGAACTTCATCAATATCTGGGACGCGCGCTGGTACGGCGAGGTCATCAGCAACGGCTACCCGGCCGTTCTGCCGACGGAGCCGCAGGCAACGTGCAGGAGAACGCCTGGGCCTTCTATCCGCTGTTTCCCGCCTTGGCCGGGTGCTCTGCGCGGCTGACCGGGCATGCCCCCGGCGGCTGCCCTGACGCTCATCGCCATGGTGTCCGGGCTGGGGGCGGCACTGGTTGTCTACGGCCTCTTCCGGCACCAGGCATCGCACGCCGCGGCGCTGTGGGGGGTGGTGTTCTTCGCGACTTTCCCCGTGTCGCCGTCCTTCAGGTGCCGTATGCCGAGCCCCTGACCCTCCTGCTGCTGGCGGCCGCGCTGCTGCTGGTGATCCGCCGGCAGTACCTGCTGGGCGATGCCGGTGGTGGTGCTGATGTGCCTGTCCCGGCCGGTGGGTGTGCCGTTCGCAGCGATGGTGGGGCTGCTGTTCCTCTACCGCATGGTGGCAGCGCGGTCCGCGTCCGGCGCACGCGAGTCACAGCCACAGCCCGCGCGGGACTCGGCCGGCCCTTGCCGGCACTCACCGCCGTCAGCGGCATCGCCGCCCTGATCTGGCCGGCCAGCGCCTGGGCGGCCACCGGGGACATCCAGGCCTACACCAAGACCGAGACGGTCTGGCGCGGGCACGACCTGGTGCCGTTCAAGCCCTGGTTCGATACCGGCATCCAACTTTTCGGGCCGGTGCTGGGGGTGCTGGCGCCGTTCGTTTTCGTGGCATTTTCGCCGCTCATGCTGTTCTCCGCGCCCGTGGTGCGGCTCGGCGTTGAACTGCGGCTGTGGTGTGCCTGCTACATGGCGTATCTGCTGTTGTTCCTCCACCCGCAGACCAGCACCTTCCGGATGCTGCTGCCGCTCTTTCCGCTGGCCCTGGCGCTGCGCTGGTTTCCCGGTCCCGGGCCTACCGGGGGACGGTCGTCATCATGTTCGTGCTGCTGCAGATCGTCTGGATCGTCTGGCTGTGGGCCTGGGCGCAGCTGCCGGGCGGCGGGGATTATCCGCCCTGAGTCACTGCGCCTGCCGGTGCACGGCACGGCTGAATATGACGCGGCCGTAAATGTCCATCGATTAGCTACGGGCGGGTAATTACGGGATAATAGTAAGTAAGCAAGGACAAAAAGCATTCAGAATATGTGCAGCCTGATGGCGGTGCCAGTCACGCGCCGCCATGGCGGCTTGATTGACCATGCGGACACAGCCCGTCCGGGCTGGTATGTCCTGGGACTAAATGGAGGGGAAATTCCTCATGGCGGCTATGAAACCACGCACCGGCGACGGCCCTATGGAAGTCACCAAGGAGGGCCGCAGCCTGATCATGCGCGTTCCGCTCGAAGGCGGCGGGCGGCTTGTGGTCGAGCTGAACGCTGCCGAAGCGGCCAACCTCAAGGAATGCCTCGTCGGCGTTACCGAATAATCTTGCCGGGTCAGGGCCCGCGTCCATTTGGCTGCGGGCCCTGATCTGTCTTCGGCGTGTTTCCCGACGTGGCGGCAAGCCTGGCGGGGAAGGGCAGCGGCCCTACTTCTTGACAGCCACCAGCAGGCCGTCGCCGGTGGGAAGCATGGCGGAACCAGCCGTTCGTCGTCGCGGATGGCCTTGCCCACCTGGCGCAGGACCACGGTGGTGGCATCCCGGTCGGCGGGGTTGGCCACCCGGTCCTTGTCCAGTGCGTCATTGATGATCAGCAGGCCGCCGGGACTTCAGCAGCCGGACGGCCTGCTCCACGTAGCCGGGCAGGCCGGGCTTGTCGGCGTCGATGAACACGAGGTCATAGGCGGCGTCAGTCAGGCGCGGCAGGACATCGCCGGCCCGGCCGGAAATGGTCCGCGTGCGGTTGGCCGGGCTGCCGGCCTCGGCAAACGCCTCGCGGGCGGCCTTCAGGTGTTCAACATCGACGTCGATGGTGGTCAGCACGGCCTGGGGTCCCAGCCCGCGCAGCAGGCAGACGCCGGAAACTCCCGCGCCGGTCCCGATTTCGACGGCGGTCTGCGCTTTCGAGGCTGCAGCCAGTACGGTCAGGACGGCGCCGACGCCCTGGCCGATCGGGGTGACGCCCAGTTCGAAGGAACGCTCCCGCGCACGGAGCATGACCTCATCCTCTGCGGGCAGATCTTCTGCATAGGACCAGCTCGTGGACTTGTCGGCGCTCATGGATGATTTCGCTTTCTGGGCGGCAGGGGAGTGTTTAGTACAGCCTACTGTGTCCGGGCGTGCCAGACGGCGGAGGTCCGGGCGTTGCGCCTTCGGCTGAAGTGGACCCGCAGTCAGGAAATTCCCAGCCAACTTTGAAATGATGGAGATCCGGTCATCCGTATGGTGATCGGCGCCGAACCAGAGATGTCAGCAGATATCCGGGCGTTAGCATATCCACGAGGGGAGTGGACGATGTCAGCATCAGTTGTGGCACCTGTCCCTGCAGCACAAGATTCCGCGGCTGAATGGGTCCGGCCCACCTGGGAAGAAGTGGTGGCCAACCACTCCGCCAAGGTCTACCGGCTCGCCTACCGCCTGACCGGCAACAAGTTCGACGCCGAGGACCTCACCCAGGAGGTGTTTGTCCGCGTCTTCCGGTCGCTGGAGAACTTCAAGCCGGGCACCCTGGACGGCTGGCTGCACCGCATCACCACCAATCTTTTCCTGGACCAGGCGCGGCGCAAGAACCGCATCCGGTTCGACGCCCTCGCCGAGGACGCGGAGTCCCGTATTCCCGGGCCGCGAGCCCGGCCCGGAACAGAGCTTCGAACTCAACAACCTTGACCTTGATGTCCAGGCCGCCCTGGAGGAGCTGCCGCCGGACTTCCGCGCCGCCGTCGTGCTGTGCGACCTCGAAGGGCCTGTCCTATGACGAGGTGGCGGCGGCTCTTGGCGTCAAGCTGGGCACCGTGCGTTCGCGCATCCACCGGGGACGCACCATGCTTCGGGAGAAGCTGGCGCACCGCGATCCACGGCCCCAGCAGGCACGCAAGCCAAAACTGTCGATGCCCCGCATCGCCGGCATCCTCTGAACGGCCCCATGAGGTCCCGTAATCCTTTCAGGCGCAGGCACCACCGCAGCGACAGCCACGTCCGCTCCTGCTCCGAGTGCGCCGCGGCACATACGGCGTGAACGCGAGTATCTGGCAAGGCTCCGGGAGGCGGCTATCCCGCCTGCCAGCGAGGACCTGACGGCCCGGCTGCTGGAGCGTACCCGGTCGTTGGCGATGGCACCATGCGAGCCCGGCCCGGCCGCACACAGCGGAGCCAGAGTCCTGGCCCTTGCGGCGGGCAGCACTGCGGCCGCTGCGGGCGTCCTCGCCGCGGGGGTCTTCGTTCTCGCCGGAGACCCGCTGCCCCTGGCAGGCAGCGCGGCAGCAGGCAGTTTCGTGCACCAGGCGGCGCAGCTGCCCGCCGATGGCCGCGAGCTGAGCGCCGGGCAGCTGGCTGAGCTCAGGACTGAGGGGTGGGCCTGTCCCGAGCTGGAGTCCATGGGCTTCAGCCTGATGTCGGCGCGGGCCACCACGCTCGACGGCACCCCCGCCGTCGAGCTGCGACTCTCTGATGGGCAGTATTACGCGCGGGTCCTCGAACAGCATGCCGGCGACGCTTCACAGGCGGGGAATGCATTGCCGCTGCAAGGCGGGGCCGCAACCGCTGACGGAAAGGTGTGGATCAGAAGCTCCGAGCCGTGGACCGCGGTCTACACAACAGCGGGCAGCACCTTCACCTACGAGTCAGATCTTCCGGCCGAGCGCGCCGATGACGCCCTGCCCGTCCTGCAGCATATGAGCCGGATGGCCAGCACCGGGATCAGCGCCGCGGCATCAGAGCCAGCGGCAGAACCTGCGACAACAGAACCGGTCAGTGCGCGGATCCAGCGCGGCATCAGCAAAATAGTCCAGATTCTGACGCCATGATCGGCGCCGGTCCTGACGTGTCCTTCAGGGAATCGTCAGCGGGACCCCGGAGAGGGTAATCTTCCTAAAGTGTTTGGAATCAACGGCCCGGAGTTCTTTCTTCTGCTGCTCATCGGCATCATGGTGATCGGCCCCCAGAGGCTGCCCGAATACACCCAGAAACTGGCGAACCTGGTGAAGGAAGTCCGCCGGATGGCTTCCGGTGCGCGGGAGCAGATCAAGGAAGAAGTGGGGATCGACATCGATGATGTCGATTGGAAGAAGTACGATCCCCGCCAGTACGATCCCCGGCGCATCATCAAGGAAGCACTCCTGGACGATGACACGAAACCTGTCAGCTCCGGGGCGCCCGCAGTCGCTGCTGTGGCCGGCACGGCGGCCGTTGCCGCCAGCGAGGCCGCGGCGTCACCGCGCCCGGCCCGGGTGGTCCAGCAGCTTACGCCCGGCGAAGCTGCACCCTTCGACTCCGAAGCCACGTAGCGGGCCTTCGCGTCCACAGCGCAGTGTCCTTCAGCTGCGGTGCGCCCGTCAGCGCGGCTGCAGGCCCAGCTTCATCCCGGTCAGGCCCCGGGGCCTGGCCGCCAGCTTGCCCGCTATTTCTGACAGCGCCGCGGCCGCAGGCGTGTCCGGCTGGCCCAGAACGATCGGCGAGCCGGAGTCGCCGCCCTCCCGCAGGAGGATGTCCAGCGGAATCTGGCCCAGCAGCGGCACGTCCGAACCGACCGTCGCCGTCAGCCGTCTCGGCGAGGACCGCCCCGCCGCCGCTGCCGAACAGGTCCATCCGGCCGCCGTCGGGCATTTCCAGATACGACATGTTCTCGATCACGCCGGCAACTTTCTGCCCGGTCTGGGTGGCGATGGCGCCGGCCCGCTCGGCAACGTCGGCGGCTGCTGCCTGCGGTGTGGTGACCACCAGGATCTCGGCCTTCGGCAGAAGCTGGGCCACCGAAATGGCGATGTCGCCGGTGCCCGGCGGCAGGTCAAGGAAAAGCGCGTCGAGGTCACCGAAGTAGACGTCGGTGAGGAACTGCTCCAGTGCACGGTGGAGCATGGGCCCACGCCAGGCGACCGGCTGGTTTCCCGTCACGAACATGCCGATGGAAATAACCTTGACGCCGTAGGCGACCGGAGGAAGGATCATGTCGTCCACCCGGGTGGGCGCCTGCGTGATGCCCATGAGGGCCGGTACCGAGAAGCCGTAGACGTCGGCATCCACAATGCCGACCCGGAGCCCCTGAGCCGCCAGGGCACAGGCCAGGTTGACCGTTACCGATGACTTGCCCACGCCGCCCTTGCCGCTGGCCACCGCATAGACCTTCGTCAAGGAGCCAGGCTGGTTGAACGGAATGCCGCGCTGGCCGCCTGCCCCGCGAAGCTGCTCCTTCAGGGCGTCGCGCTGCGCCTGGGTCATCACTTTCAGCTCAACGTCGACGGCGGTGACGCCGGGAACGGCGGACAGTGCCCGTTCCGAATCGGCGGTGATGGTCTCCCGAAGGGGGCAGCCGGCAATGGTGAGCAGCACCGCAAGCCGGACCCGGCCGCCGTCGGAAATTTCTACCGACTCCACCATGCCGAGCTCGGTGATGGGGCGGCGCAGTTCGGGGTCGATGACGGTGGCCAGGGCAGCATGAACCGCTTGGTCCAGGGTGTCAGTCATGCGGAAGTAACTCAGCTTTCGGGGGTTTGGGGCCGCCGGGGCGCGCCACGGTCCTGGACGGCGTGGCTTGGTTTGACCCGGGGAATCTGCTGGGTGCGGGGGTTCCGTTGCCGGTCGCGCTTTTCCTTCAGCTTCTCCCTGACCTTGTCACGCGGCGATTCGTGGCTGCCGGCACCTGAGGGATCGTGGGTCCGCAGTTCCTCCTGTGCCTCCAGCATGTCCTCCAGCAGCGAGCGCAGCTCGGCCCGCACGTAGTCGCGGGTGGCCACCTCGCGCAGGGCGATCCGCAGCGAGGCGAGCTCCCGGGTCAGGTACTCGGTGTCCGAGAGGTTCCGCTCCGCGCGCTGGCGGTCCTGCTGCAGCGATACACGGTCCCGGTCGTCCTGGCGGTTCTGGGCCAGCAGCAGCAGCGGCGCCGCGTAGGAAGCCTGCAGCGAGAGCATCAGGGTCAGCAGGGTGTAGCCCAGGGCGCGGGAGTCGAACTGCCACTCCAGCGGCGCCCAGGTGTTCCAGACCAGCCAGATGACAACGAAGATTGTCATGTAGACCAGGAACTGCGGCGTGCCCATGAACCGGGCGAAGCCCTCGGTCGCATGGCCGAAGGCGTCGGGATCGGGCGAGAACTTCGGCAGGATCCGCTGGCGGCCGCTCAGCGGCGTATCGAGGCTTCCCTTGTCGGACTTTCCCGGGCTCCGCTGGCCAGGGTTCTTCGGAGCGCTGTTGTCAGCCAATTCGGCCACCGAGCCTTCTTATCGGGGCTTCGCCATCATGGGCGCGCCAGTCGTCCGGCAACAGATGATCCAGGACGTCATCAACAGTCACCGCCCCCACAAGCCGGCCGTCGTCATTGACCACGGGCAGGGAGTTCAGGTTGTAGGTTGCCAGCGTCCGGGCCACTTCGCTGATGTGGGCCTGGTCCGACAACGGTTCGAGGTTCTTGTCCACCAGGTTGCCAAGCGGCTCGAAGGGCGGGAAGCGCAGAAGCTGCTGGATGTGCACCACGCCCAGGAACCGACCGGTGGGGGTTTCCAGGGGCGGCCTGGCGATGAAGATCGACGACGCCAGGGCAGGGGAGAGCTCCTCGCGCCGGACATGGGCCAAGGCTTCTGCGACGGTGGCTTCCGGGGGCAGGATCACGGGGACCGGGGTCATCAGGCCGCCGGCGGTGTCTTCGTCGTACTCGAGCAGGCGGCGGACGTCCTCGGCCCCCTCAGGCTCCATCAGCTGCAGCAGTTCCTCGGCCTGGGCCGTGGGCAGCTCCCCCAGGAGGTCGGCGGCGTCGTCCGGGTCCATCTCTTCGAGGACGTCGGCGGCGCGCTGGACGTCCAGGGCAGAAAGGATTTCCACCTGGTCATCTTCGGGGAGCTCCTGGAGGACGTCTGCCAGCCGCTCGTCCTGCAGCTCGCTGGCCACCTCAAAGCGGCGTTTGTCGCTCATCTCCTGGAGCGCCTCGGCGAAGTCCGCCGGCTTCAGGTCCTCGTGGTTGGCAACGAACTGCGTGGCCGCCTGAGGCTCCGTGCGGGCGCCCTGGAGTGCGTCAGCCCAGTCGATGATCATGGTTTCGTTGCGGCGCAGCCGGCTCAGCGGAGACAGCGAATGGCCGCGCCGGACAAAAAGCTTGCTGACGAACCAGTCGCGCGAACGGTGCTGGTCCATGGCGATGTCTTCGATGGTGGCGTCGCCGCTGCCGTCGCGGAGCGTGACCCGGCGGTCGAACATTTCGGCCACGACCAGCGTCTCGGCGCCGCGCTGTTCAAAGCGCCGGAGGTTGACCAGTCCGGTGCAGATGATCTGTGTCTGGTCGATCGAGGTGATGCGCGTCATGGGCACAAACACGCGCTTCTTACCGGGAACCTCGACGACGATGCCCACCACGTGCGGGGCGCCACGGGTTCCGCGGGAGAGCACCACAACATCGCGCAGCCGGCCGAGCCGGTCGCCCAGGGGGTCGAAGACGTCAAGACCCAGAAGGCGCGCCACGAAGACGCGCGAAAGATTTGTGCTCACGTCTACAGGCTACCGAGTCTGCTCTCTTTTAGCTGAATTTACAGGCGGCACACATGCTGATGGGCAAGAATGGAGGTATGTCAAACATTTTTGGTGCTCCCAAGGCCGGCGGGCCCAACGGCGTGGACGAGTCCCGTGCCGTTCCCACCGGCGACACCGTAGGTTCCTACACGTCCTACCTGGATGCCCAGAAGGCGGTGGACTACCTGGCCGACCAGCAGTTTCCGGTCCAGATGGTGTCCATCGTGGGCAACGAGCTCAAGATGGTGGAGCGCGTGACCGGCCGCCTCAGCTACCCCCGGGTTGCCCTGTCCGGCGCCCTCAGCGGTATGTGGTTCGGCCTGTTTGTGGGCGTCATGTTGTCCTTCTTCGCCCCGTCCCCAGGATATTTCTCCATCCTTACCTCAGTGCTGATGGGTGCCGCGTTCTTTATGCTGTTCGGCATCGTCACCTACGCCATGCAGCGGGGCAAACGCGATTTCACCTCCACCAGCCAGGTGGTGGCCACCAACTACGACGTCGTTGTTTCGCCCGAGGCCGCACACGAGGCGCGCCGCCTGCTCCAGCAGCTCCCCATGACGCGGTCGGATGCCGCGGCGGGACAGCGGCCGTACGCGCACGGTGACAACAACCCGCCGTATCAGCAGCCCGGCCAGCAGCCGGGGCAGGCTCCCGTTCGCCCGGCCACGCTGGAACGACCCCTATGGCCAGCAGGGCGCGGCCCCAGCAAGGCACACCGGCGCCGGTCCAGCCCGGCCAGCAGGCGGACGCTCCGGCTCCCCAGCCGGCGCCGGTCGCCGCGGTCCGCTACCCGGACCTGCCTGACGGCCGGCCCCAGTACGGCGTCCGGGTCAGCGACAATCCCGCACCGGCAGCCAGCAGCGCCGCAGCCGGAAACGAACACCCGGCCGGCAACGAAGCCGCAGGCCAGCAGCAGGCTGCAGCTGACCAGCACCGCCGGGATGAGCAGCAGCCGTAAGGCCGCTGCCACCCCGGTAAAGCGAACGGACACCTGGCCGCATGGGCCGGGTGTCCGTCTGCTTTAATCCACAACCGGCAGGCGCAGGAGGCTAGCTTTCCCCGCCGTTGGCTTCCCGGTAGATGCCCGCCATCCAGGACTCGACGTCGTCGGCCTTGCGGGGGAGCGCGGCGCTGAGGTTGACCGGGCCGTCGGCCGTCATCAGGATGTCGTCCTCGATCCGGACGCCGATGCCGCGGTACTCCTCGGGAATGGCGAGGTCCTCGTTCTTGAAGTACAGGCCGGGTTCGATGGTGAACACCATGCCCTCGGTAAGGATGCCGTCAAGGTACAGCTCCCGCTTGGCCTGCGCGCAGTCGTGCACGTCCAGGCCGAGGTGGTGGCTGGTGCCGTGCGGCATCCACCGGCGGTGCTGCTGGCCCTCCGGGCTGACGGCTTCCTCGACGCTCACCGGCAGCAGGCCCCACTCGGCGAGGCGTTCGGCCAGGACAGTGGTGGCGGCCGTGTGGATGTCGCGGAACTTGGTGCCGGGCCGGGCTGCCGCGAATCCGGCGTCGGCGGCGTCGAGGACTGCTTCGTAGACCTTGCGCTGGACATCGGTGAACGTGCCGTTGGCCGGCAGGGTCCGGGTGACGTCCGCGGTGTACAGCGAGTCCGCTTCCACGCCGGCGTCCAGCAGCAGCAGCTCGCCGGCGTTGACCCGGCCGGTGTTCCGGGTCCAGTGCAGCACCGTGGCGTTGTTGCCGGCGGCGGCGATGGTGTCGTAGCCGAGTTCGTTGCCTACTTCGCGGGCGCGGGCGAAGAAGGCGCCTTCCACCACCCGCTCGCCGCGGGCATGGGTCAGCGCGCGGGGAAGCGACTTGACCACTTCTTCGAAGCCCTCCACCGTGGCGGCCACGGCGGTCTTCATCTGCTCGATCTCCCACTCGTCCTTCAGGAGGCGGAGCTCGGACAGGGCTTCGGAGAGCTTCTCGTCCAGGGCGTCGAGGACGGCGAGGTCCAGGTTCTCCGGGTCCTTGGCCGTGTTGTAGCGGGCCGTGTCCACCAGGGCGTCGATGTTCTCGTCCACCTTGCGGACCAGGCGGATGGAGATGCCGCCGATTTCGGGGGCGCCCACGTTCTTGGTGATGGCGGCTTCAAGCTCGTCGATGTGGGCGGTGGCCAGGCCCAGGCGGGCTTCGAACTCGGCGAGCGTGGGGCGGGCGCCGATCCAGAATTCGCCGGAACGGGAGTCGGCGTAGAACTGTTCGGTATCCCGGCCGGCCAGCGGACGGAAGTACAGCGTGGCGCGGTGGTGGCCGCCGTCGTCGCCCTTTCCTTCGCCGGCCGGTTCCAGGATGAGCACGGCGTCCGGCTCGTGGTCCAGGCCCAGGCCGGTCAGGTGCGCGAAGCCGGAGTGCGGGCGGAAGCGGTAGTCGCAGTCGTTGGAGCGGACCTTGAGCGGACCGGCGGGGAGGACCAGGCGTTCGCCTTTGAACTGGTCCGAGATGGCCTTGCGCCGGGTTGCGGCGTAGCTGGCCACGGCGTCGCGCGCCGGAAGCTGCTGGTCGGAGGGCGCCCAGTTGCTGGCCATAAAGGCCTTGAAGGCGTCGGAACTGGGCCGCTGCGAGCGGTTGTTGACGCGCTCGTCGAGGGGCTGGGAAGCAGAGTTCAGGGTGTTTTCGGCATCGTTCACGGCACCATCGTCTCACCAGCGCGGGGCACGCGCGACAAAGGAGCCGATGACCGGCGCGAACGCGGTCAACTAGGCTGGGCAGGTGAGGATTGACCTGCATGCCCACTCGAACGTTTCCGACGGCACGGAAACCCCCGCCGACGTGATGGCCTCGGCTGCCCGGGCGGGCCTGGACGTCGTGGCCCTGACCGACCACGACTCCACGGACGGCTGGGCCGAGGCTGCCGCCGCCGCCGCTGGAACACGGGGTGGCGCTGGTCCCCGGCATGGAGGTCTCCTGCCGGACGGAGCAGGGAATCAGCGTGCACCTGCTGAGCTACCTGCACGATCCCGCGCATCCCGGGCTGCTGGAGGAGATCACCAAGGCCAAGGACGCTCGCCTCACCCGGGCCGAGCGGATGGTCACGCTGCTCGCCGAGGACTACCCGCTGACCTGGGACGACGTCATCCACCATGTGGCGCCGGGCGCCACTCTGGGCCGCCCGCACATCGCCGATGCCCTGGTGGCCGCCGGCGTGGTGGCGGACCGCTCTGAGGCCTTCGCGTCCATCCTGACCTCCCGTTCGCGCTACTTGGTCCAGCACTACGCGCCGGACCCGGCCACCGCCGTCGAGCTGGTCCGCGCCGCCGGCGGCGTGCCGGTGTTCGCCCATCCCGGTGGCGTCCGCCCGCGGCCGGATCGTGGGGGAGCGCACGTACCGGGAAATGATCGACGCCGGCCTGGCCGGCCTGGAGATCGACCACCGGGACAACCCGGAGGAGGGCCGGGCGTTCCTCCGCGGCCTCGCGGCCAGGCACGGCCTGCTGGTCACGGGGTCCTCGGACTACCACGGCACGGGCAAACCGAACCTGCTGGGCGAGAACCTGACCGCCCCGAGGTGTTCGCGCGGATCGAGGAACTGGGCACCGGAACCGCCGTCGTCCGCCCTGACCCGCCCTGCCCAACTGACTGGCAGTTGTCGCTCTGAGCCGCGAAACGACGTCAGTGCGAGCAGTTGGGCGGGAAGGACGTGAAGGTCGCGTGCGCAGCCAGCCGCTTGGCCATGACGTCGATGGCCGGCTGGTTCTGGTCCACGCAGACGAACTTGCGGTCCAGCTTGGCGGCCACGGCGCCGAGGGTTCCGGAACCGGCGAAGAAGTCCAGGCACCAGTCGCCGGGCCGGCTGGACGCGGCCACCACCCGGCGGATCAGGCCCTCGGGCTTCTGCGTGGGGTAGCCGGTCTTTTCCTTGCCGGTGGGCGAGACGATGGTGTGCCACCAGACGTCGGTGGGCAGCTTGCCGAGCTCGCGCTTGGCCGGGGTGACCAGGCCGGGCGCCATGTACGGCTCCCGGTCCACCTCGGCGCTGTCGAAGTGGTACTTCGCCGGGTTCTTGACGTACACGAGGATGTTGTCGTGCTTGGTGGGCCAGCGGTACTTGGCGCGCGCGCCGTAGTCGTAGGCCCAGATGATCTCGTTCAGGAAGCACTCGCGGCCGAAGATGGCGTCCAGCATCACCTTGGCGTAGTGCACCTCCCGGTAGTCCAGGTGCAGGTAGAGCGTGCCGTCGTCGGCCAGCAGCCGCCAGGCCTCCACGAGCCGGGGCTCCAGGAAGGACCAGTAGTCGCTGAACGCGTCGTCGTACCTGTGCAGGGCGCCCTTGATGGTGTCGTAGGAGCGGCCCTTGAAGCCCACGCGGTCGCCGTCGCCGTCGGCGTTGAGCACCATGCGGGTTTCCTGGCGCTGCTGGGCCCGGCCGGTGTTGAACGGCGGGTCCACGTAAATGAGTGTGAAGGCGCCGTCCGGCAGCGTGGGGAGGAACTCCGCGTTGTCCGCGTGTACCACCAGGTTGCTGCCGTCCGGCGCCCAGACGGTGTCAGTCATTGAGGGTTTTAGGCCTCGGCGCTGCCCGGCTGCGAGCCGGTGTCGCCACCGGCCACCACTTCGCCGTTGCGGCGGCGGGTGCGGGTCCGGCTGCGCGCGGGTGCGCGCGGTCCACCTCGGCCGTCGGCGCGCGGCCGCAGCGGCCGGCTCGGCGGCGGGCGCCGGTGCCGGCGGTCGCCGCGTCGGACGTACGACGGCGGCGGTCACCGGAGCGTCCGCCCGCTTCGCCGCTGCCGCTGCGGCTGGAGTCGCGGCCGCCTGTCGCGGCCGCCGTCGCGTCCGCCGTCGCGGCCGCCGTCGCCGTCCGCGTGCCGCCGTCCCGTGCCGCTGCCGCGGGCGTTCTTCTTGCCGGTCTCGCCCAGGTCCTCGAGGACCTCGGCGTCGACGCCGGCCAGGGTGCGCTTGTTGCGGGGCAGGCGGCCCTTGGTGCCCTCGGGGATGTCCAGCTCCTCGTAGAGGTGCGGCGAGGAGGAGTAGGTCTCCACCGGCTCGGGGACGCTCAGGCCCAGGGCCTTGTTGATCAGGCCCCAGCGGGGCATGTCGTCCCAGTCGACGAACGTCACGGCGGTGCCCTTGTTGCCGGCGCGGCCGGTGCGGCCCACGCGGTGCAGGTAGATCTTTTCGTCCTCGACGCACTGGTAGTTGATCACGTGCGTGACGTCGTCGACGTCGATGCCGCGGGCGGCGACGTCGGTGGCCACGAGGACGTCCACCTTGTTGTTGCGGAAGGCGCGCAGGGCCTGCTCGCGGGCGCCCTGGCCGAGGTCGCCGTGGATGGCGGCGGCGGCGAAGCCGCGGTCCACCAGTTCCTCGGCCACCTTCGCGGCGGTGCGCTTGGTCTTGGTGAAGATGATGGTCCGGCCGCGGCCGCGGGCCTGCAGGATGCGGGCAACAACCTCGATCTTGTCCATGCTGTGGGCACGGTAGATCAGCTGGCGGATGTCGCGCTTGGTGAGGCCCTCGTCGTCCGGGTCGGCGGCGCGGATGTGGGTGGGCTGCGTCATGTAGCGGCGGGCCATGGCGATGACCGGGCCGGGCATGGTGGCGGAGAACAGCAGGGTCTGGCGGACCGCGGGCGTGCCGGCGATGAGCGTCTCGACGTCCGGGCAGGAAGCCGAGGTCCAGCATTTCGTCGGCCTCGTCCAGGATGACGATCTTGACGTTCTTCAGGCTCAGGTGCTTCTGCTTGTAGAGGTCGATCAGGCGGCCGGGGGTGCCGACCACAACCTCGACGCCCTTCTGCAGGGCCTCGACCTGGGGCTCGTAGGCGCGGCCGCCGTAGATGGTGGCGATGCGGGCGTTGCGCTTCCGGGCGGCGTTCTGGAGGTCGTTGGCCACCTGGACGGCGAGCTCGCGGGTGGGCACGATCACCAGGGCCTGCGGGGCGCCGGGGACGGCCAGCTTGTCGAAGCCGGCGTCGTCCCGGCCCACCACGCGCTGCAGCGCGGGGATGCCGAAGCCGAGGGTCTTGCCGGTGCCGGTCTTGGCCTGGCCGATGATGTCGTGGCCGGACAGTGCCACCGGCAGGGTCATGGCCTGGATGGGGAAGGGGTGGGTGATCCCGGCGTCGGCCAGGGACTCCACGATGTCGGCGCGGACGTTGAAGTCGGCGAAGGACTTCTCCTCGATCTCGTGCGGCTTTTCGTCCGAGATGATGGTTTCTTCCGGCTCGATGGTTTCGGTGCCGGAGTCGTCGGTCAGAAGCTGGTGCGTATGCAATTCACTCACAGGGGAGTTTCCTTATTCATTTGGGCATTGGCGCTGCCTGCTCAACGGGGCCGGCCGGGTGGCCGTTCCGGAGCACGCTCAGGCGCGCAAGCAAATCCAGTGGAAGCCGATCGCGGGCTATCTAAATGCTGGCACTGGGGACCAGCGGGTGTATCTCAAGATCGCGTAGGGGCGGGCTTGTTGAATTCAAAATCAAGGAAATCAACGACCGGGCATCCATTTCTACTCCTTCAGTCTAGCTGTACGGACCCGCGAATCCCGGCTTTCGCGCCGCGGCACGCCGGAGCCGCCGCGGCTCAGGCCACCAGCTCGAAGCTGGACCTCCCGGGTGGCGATGTCCGAGGAGACAAGCCGGACCCGGACCTTGGTGCCGGATTCCAGTTCGCCGGCGCAGCGGGCCGTGACGGCGGGCTCGGCGATCTGGATGATCCCGGAGGGGCCGTTCCGTTCTTGCCGTTTCCGTTGCCGTTGCCGCCGTTCTTGCCGTTGCCGTTGTCCTTCGGCGGGCTTGGACCCGGAGATCACGATCGCGTCGAACTCCTGGCCGATGTGGTTGACCAGCAGGGCCGCCTCCACGGTGTCCAGGGCCATCCGCTCCATCCGCGGCGCCAGCTGGTCCGAGGCCGCCATGATCTCCGGCAGGGACGGCAGCGCCTCGCGGGCCCAGTCCGGGACCGGCCGTGCCGTTGCTCAGGGCCTCGCAGATCACCAGGACAAAACGGTCCACCAGCCGGCGCAGCGGCGCCGTGGTGTGGGCGTAGGCGGCGCCGATGGCGGACTGGATGGCGGCGTCCGGAACGTTGCCGTCGAAGGCCGTGTAGCCGGCGCCGCGGAACAGCATGCCGGCCGAGTGCAGGATGGCCAGCTGCCGGGGGTCGGTCGGGATCCAGGGTGCGCAGGTATTCGCCGTAGCTGATTTCGCCGTCCCAGGGCTTTGCCCAGGGCCTCGGTCTGGCGCTGGAAGTGGCGCAGCGAGCGCTCGTCCGGGGCGGGCATGGTGCGCAGGATGCCCACCTTGCCCTCGAGCATCAGGTCCGCGGCGGCCATCCCGGTCATCAGGGAAATCTGGGCGTTCCAGTCCTCCACCGGGAGCTGCGGGGCCGCGGCAATGCGGTAGCCGCCGTCGGGCAGCTGGACGATTTCCTGTTCCGGCATGTTCAGGCTGGCGCCGCCGCGCAGCCGTTCCAGCTCCACGCGCTTGAGCCCCACTTCCTTCAGCAGCTGCAGCACGGGCGCGGCGGTGCCGGCGTCGAGCTCCGCCTGGACGCCCTTGTAGCTGAGCTTGGCCCGGCTGCGGATCCGTGGCCCGGCGGACCGAGCACGGACGGTGACCTGCGGCCGCGGCGTCGAGCTCGAACTCCCAGACGAACGCGGAGCACAGCTGGCCGGCGAGCAGGCTGCCGGCCTGCTTCGCTGATGACTTCCGGGTGCAGCGGAATCCGGCCGTCGGGGGCGTAGAACGTCTGGCCGCGGCGGCGGGTCTCGGCGTCGAGGGCCCCGCCCGGGGCCACAAAGGACGGGACATCGGCGATGGCGTAGAGGACCCGGTAGCCGCTGCGCCGCACGCTCGATGAACAGGGCCTGGTCCAGGTCCGTGGAGGACGCCGGATCGATGGTGACGAACTCAACGTCCGTCAGGTCAGTCCGGGCAGCTCGTGCGCCGCGACGGCCGCCTCGGCGTCCTGGAGCGCTTCCTCCGGGATAGGGGCCGGGCAGTTCCAGCTCCGTCCGCAGCGCGCTGAGGGCCTGCTGCGAGGGCGTTGGTTTGCTCGTGGACGTTGGGGGCCAGCCGATGATGTGACACGAAAATCAGGTTAGCCCGATTTGCGCCGATTGTGCACGCCATTTGCCGCTGACTCGGTCAAGCGACGGTTCAGGACGGTGCCGGCGTCCAGGGCTTCGAGCAGCGCGGCGGCAGCTGCGGCGGGGTCGGCGGCCTCGGTGATGGCGCGGACCACCACGATCCGGCGTGCCCCGGCGTCGACCACCTGCTCGACGTTGTCCAGGTCGATGCCGCCGATGGCGAACCACGGGACCGCTGCCGCTCCCGGACCGAGCGGCCTGTACGGACGGCGTCGGCCGCGTAGCGCACCAGGTCAAGGCCGACGGCGGCCCGGCCGGGTTTGGTGGGTGTGGCCCACACCGGTCCGACGCAGAAGTAGTCCGAGGCCGCCGGTCGCGCGGCATGCGGCGCGATGGCGGCGTCCACCTGTTCCGTGGTGTGGGTGGACAGCCCGATGACGGCGTCCGTTGCCGAGGAGCTGCGGGCGGAGGCCAGCGGAAGGTCCTTCTGGCCGATGTGGAACACCGGCGCGCCGGACAGCACGGCGATGTCGGCCCGGTCGTTGACGGCCCACAGCCGTCCGTGGCGCTCGGCTGCAGTCCTTGCAGGACCTCCAGGAGTTCCAGTTCCTCGGCCGCCTCGATGGACTTGTCGCGGAGCTGGATGATGTCCACGCCGCCGGCGAAGGCCGCGTCCACGAAGTCGGCAAAGTCGCCGCGGTCCTTGCGGGCGTCGGTGCACAGGTAGCAGGCGGGCAGTCGCCGATGGCTGGAGGCAGCAGGGCGTGCTGGAAACGGGGCACGTTCATGGAAACCAGCCTAGTTCCTCTAAACTGGGCAGGTACTGCGGGAGCCCGCGGCAGCTGTCACAAAGCTGCCGGGCTGAGAGGGCGTCAGAGCCGACCGCTTGACCTGATCCGGTTAGTACCGGCGTAGGGAAGGAACCCCATGATCCCTCCATCCCGCGCATGCATCCGCCGGTGCCGCTCCGGGCATGCGCGCCGACGTCGCCGTGATCGGCGGCGGCGTCATCGGCCACGGCATCGCCTGGGAGGCCCGGCGCTCCGGCCGGTCGGTGGCCCTGATCGACGATGCTCCGGGCTCCGGCGCCAGCTGGGCTGCCGCCGGCATGCTGGCCCCGGTCAGCGAACTGCACTACCAGGAGGAAGACCTCCTGGAACTGATGCTGGAGTCCTCGCGCCTGTGGCCGGCTTTTGCCGCCGGACCTGGCGGCGCGGAATGTCCGGCCGACGATACCGGGTACCTGACGACGCCGACCCTCGCCGTGGGCGCCGACGCCGCCGACCGCCGGGCGCTCGATGGACCTGCGGGCGTGCAGCAGGCCAACGGCCTCGCCGTGGAACCGCTGACCGTCCGGGAGGCGCGCGCGCCGGGAACCGCTGCTGAGCCCGGCCATCTCCTGCGCCTTCGACATCCCGGCGGACCACCAGGTGGATCCGCGGAAGCTGGTTGCGTCGCCTGCGGCAGGCGCTGGCGGGCCATACCGGCGGCCGGCACAGCCGTTGCAGGTGCCACGACGGGTTCGCCGTCGGGACCGTGCGTCGGCCTGCTCTGGCAGGACGGCCGGGTGGCCGGCGTGCAGGCTGGCCGGCGGCGGGACCGTCACGCGCCGGGGAAACCATCGTGGCCAACGGGCTGCACGCGGCCGCGCTTGGGCGGGCTGCCGGCCGGCCTGCGGCTGCCGCTGCGGCCGGTCCACGGCGACATCCTCCGGCTGCGCGTCCCGGAGCACCTGCGCCCGCTGCTGACGTCCACCGTCCGGGGCCTGGTCCGCGGCGTCCCCGTCTACATCGTTCCCCGGCAGGACGGCACCGTGGTGATCGGCGCCACCCAGCGGGAGGACGCCCTCGGCGGTCAGGACCGCGGCACCACGCCGCGAACGGCGCGGCCGTCTCCGCCGGCGGCGTCTACCAGCTGCTGCGGGACGCCCAGGTGCTGGTGCCGGCCGTCGCCGAACTGGAACTGCTCGAAGCCACGGCCAGGGCGCGGCCCGGCGACGCCGGACAACGCGCCGCTGCTGGGCCGGGTCGCGCGCTGCCGGGACGGCGGGGACATCCGTCGGGGCCTGATCATCGCCACCGGTTTCTTCCGCCACGGCGTCCTGCTGACCCCCGCGCGGCCGCCATCTGCCGGCAGCTGATGGACGGCACGGACGGACCCGCGCTGGGCCGCCGTTCCGGCCCGGCCAGGTTTTCCGGCCCGGCACCCGGCAACGCCGCTCCCCAACCCACCAAGGAAACAGCATGAACATCACCCTGAACGGAACGCGAGCACGCGCGTGGCCGACGGCGCTTCCGTCACCACCCTGGTCAGCCAGGTCACCGGCCGGCACCTGGCCGCCGAACGGCCAGGCCGCCGACGGCCGGAAACTCGGCGTGGCCGTGGCCCGCAACTCCGAGGTGGTGCCCCGCAGCCAGTGGTACGTCACCGCGCTCGCCGACGGCGACGACGTCGAACTGGTCACGGCAGTCCAGGGAGGATGAGCATCATGACACGAACACCACACTATCAGCGGCACCAGGACCGCGCCGGGCGCCGCGGACCCGCTGGTCGATCGACGGCGTGCGAGCTGGGCTCGCGGCTCATCATGGGCACCGGCGGCGCGCCGAGCCTGGACGGGCTGGGCGCCGCGCTGCTGGCCTCCGGGACCGAGCTGACCACCGTGGCCATGCGGCGCTACTCGCCTGCGGAAACGGGCTCGCTGTTCCAGCTGCTGGTGGACCACAGCATCCGGGTCCTGCCCAACACGGCCGGCTGCTTCACCGCCCGGGACGCCGTCATGACGGCGGAACTGGCCCGCGAGGCCCTGGAAACGGACTGGGTCAAGCTGGAAGTCATCGCGGACGAGCACACCCTGCTGCCGGACGCCGTCGAACTGGTGGACGCCACCGAGCAGCTGGTCAACCGCGGCTTCAAGGTCTTCGCCTACACCAACGACGATCCCGTCCTGGCCCTCCGGCTGGAAAACCTCGGCGCCACGGCGGTGATGCCGCTGGGCGTCGCCGATCGGCACCGGCCTGGGCATCCTCAATCCGCACAACATCGAGCTGATCGTCTCCCGCGCCTCGGTGCCCGTGGTGCTGGACGCCGGAATCGGCACGGCCTCGGACGCTGCACTGGCCATGGAGCTTGGCTGCGACGCCGTGCTGCTGGCCACGGCGGTGACGCGGGCGCAGAACCCGTCGCTGATGGGGGAGGCCTTCAAGCACGCCGTGATCGCCGGTAGGCTGGCGAAAACGGCCGGGCGGATCCCGCGCCGCGAGCACGCCCTGGCGTCCTCGGCCATGGAAGGCCGGGCGGAGTTCCTCTGACCGCCGCCTGCGAACCGGCCGGCGCTTCGGCAAGGGCCGGCCCCGTCCGGGGCGGACCAAACGGTGACGAGGCAAGGAGAAACCGATGGCCGGCAAGGACGTGATCCTCTCAAGGACCAGATCGACGCAGCCCTGGCGCAGCTGCCGGACTGGAGAGTACCGGCTCGGCGGCCTGGTGACTGTATACAAAACGCCGACGGCGGCTGCCGCACTGGAGCTGATTGCCGCCGTCGGGCGCCTGGCTGAGGACCAGAACCACCATCCGGACCTGGACTGGCGCTACAACCGCGTCTTCCTCCGCTACACCTCCCACGATGCCGGCGGCAAGGTCACGCCCGGGATGTGGCGGCGGCCGCTGCGGCAAGTGCCGCCGCGGCCGCCGCCGGGGGACAGGCAGATCCCGCGTCGATCGCAGACTGATCCGGCCTGTCAAAGCCGAAGCTGTAACTCAGAGCTTGAGCGCCGCGGTCAGGCGCAGGGTGTCGTGCTTCGTCCGGGTCCGCCCAAGGTACAGGGCTGCGCCGACGGCGGCCGCCGTGCCCAGGACCATCGGCAGCACCCACGGAATCCAGGTCAGGCCCGGCTGGTAGCCCAAGCCCGGCCGCCATGAAGATGATCCAGCTCAGCGCACCGACAGCCAGCGGCAACCCCGGCCGGCAGCGCCGATGCCGTACTTGGCGTGCCGCTTGTCATTGGCCCAGACCACAAAGCCTGCGGCCACGGTCACCAGGACAACAACGATCAGGGAAAGCATGTGGACTCCTCAGAGTGACGTGGTCCCGCCGGAGCGGTGGGCAAGCCGGCGCCTAGAGCTGGCCGAAACCGACGCGGCGGGCTTCTTCTGCGCCGATTTCCACGTAGCCCAGGACATTGCCGGGAACGATGATCAGGCGGCCCTTCTCATCCTTCAGCCGGAGCTCGGTGCCCTTGGTGATGGCTTCCTCGACGACCTTGGCCACGGCGTCAGCATCCTGTGCCGATTCCAGCACAATTTCGCGGCCAATGTTCTGAATGCCGATCTTTACTTCCACAGCGGGGCCTCCCAGCCAATCAAAGTTCTAAAGGTGTTCTCTATTTGTAGTCTAGGACTCTTTGGGGAAGCGAGAGATTCCGCGCCAAGCTAAACGGTAGATCAGGTCGCTGGCCACATCGAGGTCCAGATTCCCGTCCGTTTCCAGCCAGTACCGGGCGCTGACCTGGGCCATTCCGGCGAGTCCGCGGCCCAGCAGCTGTGCCTCCAGGTGCGGCAGCTTGGTGTCCTCGGCAATGACCCGGGCGACGGCGTCGGCGAAGGTCTTGTTGAAAGTTTCCAGCCGGGAGCTGACGTCGGGATCGTTGATCAGGTCCGATTCGAAGACCAGCCGGTGGGCCTGGTCGTCGCTGGCGATGAAGCGGTAGTAGGCCCGCATGACGGCCTGGACGCGCTCGTCATTGTCCGTGGTGGAGTTCAGGGCGCCCAGCATCAGGTCGGTCAGTGCTCAGATGGCTGTCCAGCAGGGCGAGGTACAGCTCGCGCTTGGACGGGAAGTGCTGGTACAGCACCGGCTTGCTGACGTGGGCGGTCTCGGCGATCTCGTCCATCGCGGCCCCGTGGTAGCCGTTGGCGACGAAGACTTCCTGGGCCGCCGCCAGCAGCTGCGCCCGGCGTTCGTCCCGGGGGAGCCGGGCCGATCGCTGGCCGCGCCGTGCGTGGCGGTGCCGGCGGTTCGCCTCCCGGCCGCCCGGTCAGCCCGGTGCTTCATGGACCACAGTTGGCCTTCTTTCCCTTGCAGTTACCTCCACTTTACGCGCGGGTAATATGACCGGCGGTATCTCGGGCATACATTGAAGTATGGCTTCGACATTCACCGCAAACTGCTGTCCCCTGTCTCGCCTGGAGCCGCTGGTGGAACCCGCCGGCGAGCTCACGCCGGCAGAGGTGGAACGCTACTCCCGGCACCTGATCATTCCGGAGATCGGGGCGGTCGGCCAGCGCCGGCTCAAGAACGCCAAGGTCCTGGTGATCGGCGCCGGCGGCCTGGGCTCGCCGGCCCTGCTCTACCTTGCCGCCGCCGGGGTGGGGACCCTGGGAATCATCGACGACGACGACGTCGACCTCAGCAACCTCCAGCGCCAGGTGATCCACGGCGTCGCGGACGTGGGCCGGCCCAAGATCGAGTCCGCCCGCGACGCCATCGCCGCCCTGAACCCGCTGGTGGAGGTCCGGCTGCACAACGTCCGGCTGGACGCCTCCAACGCCCTGGAGCTGTTCGCCGGCTACGACCTCATCCTCGACGGCGCCGACAACTTCGCCACCCGCTACCTGGTCAACGACGCCGCCGCCATCCTCGGCAAGCCCTACGTCTGGGGCTCGATCTTCCGCTTCGACGGCCAGGTCAGCGTGTTCTGGGAAAAGCACGGCCCCACCTACCGGGACCTCTACCCGGAGGCGCCGCCGGCCGGGTCCGTGCCGTCCTGCGGCGAGGGCGGCGTGTTCGGCATGCTGTGCGCCGCCGTGGGCTCGCTCATGGTGACGGAGGCAGTCAAGCTGATCACCGGCGTCGGGCGTTCCCTGCTGGGCCGGGTGGCGCTGTTCGACGCCCTCGGCGGGAGCTGGCGCGAGATCAGGGTGTCCAAGGATCCCGCGGCGGAACGCATCACGGAACTGACCGACTACGAGGCGTTCTGCGGCATCGCCCCGGCCGCTGACTGCCGACACCGAGCACACCGTCACGGCGACCCAGCTGGCCACCATGCTGGCCTCCCGCAAGGCCGGGCCTGAAGGACTTCGAGCTGGTGGACGTCCGCGAAACCGGGCGAACACGACATCGTCAGCATCGACGGTTCCGTCCTGATCCCGCAGGGCAGGATCCTGGCGGGGGAGGCCTGGGCCGAGCTGCCGCAGGACAGGGACATCGTGTTCCACTGCAAGGCCGGGACCCGGTCCGCCGCCGTCCTGGCCGCCGCGCGCAAGGCCGGCTACCAGCGCGTCAGCCACCTCGACGGCGGCATCCTGGCCTGGGTGCGGGACGTGGAGCCGCAGAAGCCGGTCTACTGACGGGTGCCTTCCACCGACGCTCTCTCACTTGTCACCCTTTTCCACCATCGCTCTCTCGCTTCCTTCAACGAAGTGAGAGAGCGTCCTGGGAGACCTGCGAGTAGTGATAGAGCGTCCAGGGGACCTGCGGGTAGTGATAGAGCGTCCGGGGTCAGGCCGTTTCGAGTCCGGTGTTGCCGTGCAGGCGTTGGAGGCCCTGGTGGTCCACCGGGCATTCCGCCTGGGCCGCGGCGGCGGGCTGCTCCACCGTGATGCCGTAGAGGGCTTCCAAGGCCGACACGTAGTCGTCCTGCTGGCCGTTGGCGGCCAGTTCGCGGGCGCGGACGGTGGGCACGTGCAGCAGCTGCTTGACCATCCGGCGGAGGGCGAACTCCACTTCCTCGGCTGCGGCCGTGCAGCCGTGCCGGGCACGGACCTTCTCCATTTCCGCGTCCAGGACGTTCATGGTGTGCCGGCGCAGAGCGACGATGGCCGAGTCCACTGAGCGGGCCTCGCGCTCCTGCTCAAAGGCCCTGGCCGCGCCGGAGACGATGCCGCTGGCCTGGGCCAGGGACTCCGCCTGCTCCTGGGGTGCTGCCAGGCGCACGGATTCCAGCGTCAGCAGCTCAACGCCGTCGAGTTCGCCGACTGCGGGATCGAAATCATGGGTGAGGGCGAGGTCGATGGCGATCAGCGGCTGGGTGGAACCAGCCCGGACCTGGGCCAGCTCATCGGCCTCCACGCGGGTGTCCGATCCGCTGCAGCCGATCATGACGTCGGCGGCGGCCACGGCGGCCGGCAGTGACGCGCTGTCCAGGGCCGTGCCGCCCCGCGTGGCCACGAAGCCTTCCGCGCGGCCGGAGGACGAGAAGACCGAGATGTCGGTGCAGCCGCGTTCCCGCAGCAGCGCCATGGTGGCTCCGGCGTACGCGCCGGTTCCGAAGACAACGACTTTCTTGGCGGACCAGTCCGGATTCTCGGAGAGGTCGGTGGCAAGGTCCAGTGCTACCGAGACGATGGACAGGCCCCGTGATCCGAGGGCGGTCTGTGCGCCGACGTCCTTGGCGGTTTTGGAAGCGGCCTGGAACAGCCGGACCAGGCCGGAGCTGGCGGTGCCTTCGTGCTGGGCGGTGATCAGGGCGCGGCGGACCTGGCCGGCGATTTCACGTTCGCCCACCACCGCTGAATCCAGGCCGGCGCTCACGGCAAAAAGGTGCTGGCTGACGTCAGGGCCGGTCCGGGTGCTGAAGGAGCGGGAGACGAGCTGTTCGTTGAGGCCGCTGAGGTCGCTGATCTGGGCGACGAGGGCTGCGCGGGCCGCCTCCACATCGTCAGCGATGGGGGGCTTCGCCGTAGATTTCGTAGCGGTTGCAGGTGGCAAGGACAACCGCACCCTTCACTGCCGGCGACCCGGACGAGTGCGGATGTAGCGATCCCGGAAGCACCGCTGCTCAGTTGAGCAACGGTCTCAAGGTCGATGTCGGCGTGCGTAGCCACCAATGAAAAAAGAACCACAGCAGACCAATCATAGCTTTTTCGTTGCCCGGTAGAACAACCGTCTGGCGTCCGTGCCGTGGTGCGGGCCTGTGATTCCTGCCACGGAGCTCCGGGACCGGCGCCAAATGACAGTCTGTCGTTATCTTTTGCGGCCGAATTTCGGCACAATCAAAGGCATGACTCCTAGCCCTGCCGTGTCCAACGCCATGTTTGGTGCCGTGTCCCATGACGGCGCCCTCGCCGCCGGCCATCCGCTGATGGACGGCCGCACCGCAGATTCCCCGCTGATCACCGCCTACCGCGGCGGCAAGCCCTCGCGCCGGCCGGTGTGGTTCATGCGGCAGGCCGGGCGGTCCCTGCCGGAGTACCTGAAGGTCCGCGAAGGCGTCGCCATGCTGGACTCATGCCTGCGTCCGGAACTGGCATCCGAGATTACGCTGCAGCCCGTCCGCCGCCACGACGTGGACGCCGCCATCTTCTTCTCCGACATCGTCATCCCGCTCAAACTCGCCGGCGTCGGCGTGGACATCGTGCCCGGCGTAGGGCCTGTGCTGGACAAGCCGGTGCGCACCGCGGCGGACGTTGCCGCGCTGCCGCAGCTGACATGGGAGGCGCTGGAGCCCATCCGCGAAGCCGTCCGCCTGACGGTGGCCGAACTGGGCAAGACACCGCTGATCGGCTTTGCCGGCGCGCCGTTCACGCTGGCCGCTTACATGGTGGAGGGAAAGCCCTCCCGCGACCACCTCGGCCCGCGGACCATGATGCATGCCGATCCGGAGACCTGGACCGCGCTGGCCAACTGGGCAGCCGACGCCTCCGGCCTGTTCCTCCGCGCCCAGCTTGAAGCAGGGGCCTCTGCCGGGCAGCTGTTCGACTCGTGGGCCGGTTCGCTCGGCCTGGCCGACTACACGAAGTTCGTGGCCCCGGCGTCCGCCCGCGCCCTGGACCACGTCCGCCACCTCGGTGCGCCGCTGATCCACTTCGGCACCGGCACCTCGGAGCTGCTGGTGGCCATGCGCGACGTCGGCGTGGACGTGGTGGGGGTTGATTACCGGCTGCCGCTCGACGAGGCCAACCGCCGGCTGGGCGGCACGGTGCCGCTGCAGGGCAACATCGATCCCGCGCTGCTCTCCGCCCCGTGGGAGGTCCTTGAGGCACATGTCCGTGAGGTCATCGCGTGCAGGCTCGGCCGCTCCCGGCCACGTCCTGAACCTGGGCCACGGCGTGCCGCCGGAAACCGACCCCGCGGTCCTGACCCGGGTTGTTGAACTGATCCACTCCATCTCCCCGGAGTAGGGCAGTGGGCAGCGCCGGAATCCGGCAGAACCGCCGCAGGCGCAAAGCCGACTGCGCTGGTGGTGGGCGGCGGCATCTCCGGCCTGCTGGCGGCGCGGGAGCTCGCCGCCGCGGGCCACGCGGTCACGGTCCTGGAGGCCACCGACCGCTGGGGCGGCTGCGTGGGCAGCCACGTGGTGGCCGGCCTGACGCTGGACAGCGGCGCCGAGTCCTTCGCCACCCGGTCCACAGCCGTGGCTGACCTCGCCGCTGAACTGGGCCTGGCCGGCAAGATCGTTGCGCCCCGTCCCGGCGGCGCCTGGGTGCAGCTTCCCGAAGGGCCGCGGGAACTGCCCAAGACCGGGGTCCTGGGCATCCCGGCCAATCCGTGGGACCCGGAGGTCCGGCGCTCCCTGGGCTTCGCTCGGATCGCTGCGCGCCTCGCTGGACCGGTTCCTGCCGGCCTCGGTGGGTACGACGGCGGACGTCACCAGCGTCTCTGCCCTGGTGCGTGCCCGGATGGGCCGCCGGGTTCTGGAGCGGCTCGTGGCCCCGGTGGTCGGCGGAGTGCACTCCGCCGATCCCGGCATGCTCGACGTGGACATGGTGGCGCCGGGCTTGCGCGCCGGGATCTGCGCCGGCACGGCTCCCTCGCCGCCGCCGTCGCCGCCCAGAGGCGCGGCGCGGCCCCTCCAGGACCGGGGCCAACGCCTCGGCAGCCACGGTTCCGGAATCCGCCCCTCGCCAGCCGGCGCCGTCGGATCCCAGGCCGCCGGAGGGCAGCTGGCCAAGGCCGGTTCGGCCGTCGCGGGCCTGGAAGGCGGCATGCACACCCTCGTCGCGGCCCTGCTCGCCGACCTCCGCGCCCGCGGCGTGACCCTGCTCAGCGGCGCCCGCGCGCACGCCGCAGTCCGCACCCCGCAAGGCTGGCGCGTCACCGCCGGCGACGGATACGTACGACGCCGGACTGCTGGTGGTTGCGCTCGACGGCCCGGCCGCCGTCGGGCTTCTGGAGGCCGCGGTCCCGGAACTGGCAGGAAAGCGGCCGGACGCCGGTCCGGATGTCCGGCTGGTCACCCTCGTGGTGGACGTTCCCGAACTGGACAGCCGGCCGCGGGGCACCGGCATCCTGGTGGCGCCCCAGACGCCCGGCATTGAAGCGAAGGCACTGACCCATGCCACCGGCAAGTGGGACTGGCTCGCAGCGGCCGCCGGTCCCGGCACGCACGTGCTGAGGCTCTCCTACGGGCGCAGCGGAGGATCCTCGTCGGGACCCACGGGGCCCGCCACGGACGACGCACTCCTGGCGTCAGCAATACGCGATGCGTCGGCCCTGCTGGGCGTCGCGGTTACAGCTGAGGATGTCATCGGCTGGGACGTCGTCCGCTGGCAGGGTGCACTGCCGTTCGCCTCCTTGGGGCAAAGGCGCGGGTGGCGGACATCCGACGTATTTGCGCGGGGCAGCAGGATCTGGTCATGGTCGGCGGCTGGGTGGCCGGCAACGGACTGGCCGCCGTCGTGGCCGACACGAAGGAACAAATTCGGGGCGCCCTGAGCGGAGCATCGGCCCAGTTCAGCTGAAGAGAAGTCCGCCAACGAGCGTTCCGGCGGGCTCCTTCCGACTTTCGCTGCTACCGACGCCGTGGACGCTGCCTGACCCGGCGCCCACACCGACTGCCCCGGCAACCACTCAGGCGGAAGCGGCCGGCGAGGCCGCCAAGGTATGGCTCGGCGTCGGCCTTGTAGGTTCCGCAGGTGCGGCAGGTCTCGTGTTCACCCGGATCCGGCGGGTATGAGCCGTCTCAGGCAGCGTCCCGCCAGCCCGACGGACCGGTGAATGTGAAATGCAACACTTCTACGCCCTGTAGAAGTGCTCGGTTTCGACTTGCGACTGGCGAAGGGGCAAACTGGTAACCATGAGCCACACTTCTGCCGAATCTGTCACTAAAACCGAAGAATCAGCCGAGCAGTTCTTCACCCTCTGGACCGTCTTCAAGCGGTCAGCCGACGTCCTGCGCAGCGCCGACGCTGCCGACGACTTCGACGCCCTGCTGGCCCGCCTGGCCGAGGCCGGCGTGACCCACCGCGGAAGCTACGACGTCTCCGCCATGCGCGCCGACGCGGACATCATGGTGTGGCTGCACGGCCCCAAGCCCGAGGCCCTGCAGCAGGCCATCCGCGACATCCGCCGCAGCAAGCTTTTCGCCGGCACCGAGATCGTCTGGTCCGCCATGGGCGTGCACCGCGAAGCCGAGTTCGCCAAGAACCACACGCCCGGCTTACTCCCGCGGCGTGGAACCGGCAGAATGGCTCTGCGTCTACCCCTTCGTCCGCTCCTACGAGTGGTACCTCCTGCCCGGAGGCCGAGCGCGGCGAGATGCTGCGCGACCACGGCCTGCTGGGCCGGGACTTCCCCCAGGTCATCTCCAACACGGTCTCCTCCTTCGCCCTGGGCGACTGGGAATGGATCCTCGGCCTCGAAGCCCCCGAACTCGTGGACCTGGTGGACCTGATGCGCCACCTGCGCGCCACCGAAGCCCGCAACCACGTCCGCGAGGAAATCCCGTTCTACACCGGCCGCCGCGTCACCGCCGCCGAGATCGCCGAGGTCCTCGCATGAGCCCGCTGGATCCCCAGGCAGTCCCGGTCACCGCCGTCAACCCCGTCACCGAGGCCGGCCGGATGGCGCCCAAGGACTACGACGCCGTCCTCCTCGCCTCCTTCGGCGGACCCGAGGGCCAGGACGACGTCATCCCGTTCCTCCGCAACGTCACCCGCGGCCGCGGCATCCCGGACGAACGGCTCGAAGAGGTCTCGCACCACTACCGCGCCAACGGCGGCATCAGCCCCATCAACCAGCAGAACCGCGAGCTCAAGGCCGGCACTCGAGGCCGAGCTTGCCGCCCGCGGGATCGACCTGCCCGTGCTCTGGGGCAACCGCAACTGGGACCCCTACATCCCGCAGACCCTGCAGGACGCGTACGACGCCGGCCACCGCAAGGTCCTGATGGTCACCACGAGTGCCTACTCCTGTTACTCCAGCTGCCGCCAGTACCGCGAGGACATCGGCATGGCGCTGACCGAGACCGGCCTGGACGGGAAGCTCGAAGTGGACAAGGTCCGCCAGTACTTCGACCACCCCGGCTTCGTGGAGCCCTTCATCGAAGGCACCGCCGCCGGCCTGGCCGACGTCCGGGCCCAGCTGGCCGCCGCCGGCACCCCGGACGCCCCCGTGCACATCCTGTTCGCCACCCACTCCATCCCCACCCGGGACGCCGAGGCCGCCGGCCGGTCCGAGGCCGAGCCCCGCGAATTCGAGGAAGGCTCCGCCTACGTGGCGCAGCACCTGGCCACCGGCGCCGAGGTCATCCAGCCGGGTGGAGGCCGAGTCCGGCCTCACCGCTCCGTGGTCCCTGGTCTACCAGTCCCGCTCCGGCGCCCCGCACGTGCCGTGGCTGGAACCGGACATCAACGACGCCATCGAGGAACTCGCCGGCCAGGGCGTCAAGGGCATCGTGATTGTCCCGCTGGGCTTCGTCAGCGACCACATGGAAGTTGTCTGGGACCTGGACACCGAAGCCCTGGAAACCTGCCGCCAACCTGGGCCTGGCCGCCACCCGGGTCCCCACGCCCGGGACGCACCGCAAGTTCGTCAACGGGCTGGTGGACCTGATCTCCGAGCGGACCGCCGCCAACAACATCGCCGACCGGCCGGCCACTGACCGGACTCGGCCCGTGGTACGACGTCTGCCGGCCGGGCTGCTGCGCCAACTTCCGCGGCGAGAAGCCCACCATCGCCGGGGCCGACACCACCGTCGGCACCGGCCACGACCCCTACCCCGAGCCGGCTGCGCTGCACGGCCGGCGGGAGAAGGCGCCACAGTGACCGTCCGGATCGGAACCCGGGCCAGCAAACTGGCCCTGACCCAGACCCAGCAGACCGCGGACCAGCTGGCCGCCGTCGGCGGCTTCCCGGTGGAGCTGGTCCACATCCGCACCGACGGCGACGTCCTCACCGGGTCGCTGTCCCAGATGGGCGGCACCGGCGTCTTCGTCGCCGCCCTGCGCGACGCCCTGCTGCGGGACGAGTGCGACGTCGCCGTGCACTCGCTGAAGGACCTGCCCACCGGTGCGGCCGTCGGCCTGAGCACTCGCCGCGACGCCCAAGCGCGTGGACGTCCGGGACGTCCTGTGCGCCCGCGACGGACTGAAGCTGGCCGACCTGCCGCACGGCGCCACGGTGGGCACCGGCTCGCCGCGCCGCGCCGCCCAGCTCCGCGCCGCCCGCCCGGACCTGGACATCCTGGACATCCGCGGCAACGTGGACACCCGCCTGGGCCGCGTCCCCGGCCTGCCCGGGCAACACCACCGACGCACGTGGTCGCCGGCAAGTCCTGCGACCTCGACGCCGTGGTCCTGGCCGCAGCCGGACTGGAGCGGATCGGCCGGCTGGACGCCGTCAGCGAATTCCTCGAAACCGACGTCATGCTGCCGGCCGCCGGGCAGGGGTCCCTGGCGATCGAATGCCGCACCGCTGACGCGCCGCGCAGGGCCGGCTCCACCGACGGCTCCCAAGGTGTCCTGGCGCAGGCCCTCGCCGCACTCGACGATCCCGACACCCGGCTGGCCGTCACCGCCGAACGTGCCCTGCTGGCCCGGCTCGAGGCCGGCTGCGCCGCTCCCGTGGGCGCCTACGCCTACCGCAAGGGCAGCATGCTGTACCTCGAAGCCGTGGTCTGCGCCGTGGACGGCACAGCATCGGTCCGCGACAAGACGGGCCACGGACGGGCTGACCGAGGTGGGGGCCACCCTGCTGGGCATCGAACTGGCCGAGGTCCTGCTGGCCGCCGGCGCCGCCGACATCGCGGACCTCGCAGGCCTCCTGACGCCCGGTGGACACACGCCGGTGCGGCAGACATGACAGGCCAGGCCAGCCCGTCCACGGGCGGCAGGCCGCTGGAGGACCTCCGCGTCCTGATCACCCGGAGCCCGGACCGTGCCCGGCCCTGGTCTCGCCGCTCGAGCGACGCCGGGGCCGAGCCCCTGCTGCTGCCGCTCATCGACTTCGAACGGGCGGCAGACCAGCAGCGCTGGACGTCGCCTGCGACGCCCTGGCCGCCGGCGCCTTCGACTGGCTGGTGGTCAGCAGCGTCACCACAGTCCATGTGCTCGATGGCAAAGGCCGCCGAGCGCGGCATGGCGCTCGGCTACCTGGTCTGCCCGGCACACGCAGGTGGCCGCCGTCGGGCCGGCCACCCGGCAGGCTCCTGGAATCCGCGGGCATGGCCGTGGCACTGGCACCGGCGGACGGACCAGTCCGCCGCCGGGCTGCTGGACGTCTGGCCCGGCCGGGCCGGCCGCGTGCTGCTGCCCCAGGCCGACATCGCGGCGCCGCGCCTGGCCGACGGCCTGGCAGCCGACCGGGAGCTGCCGTGACCGTCCGTCACCGCCTACCGCACAGTGGACTATCCCGGCCGCGGCGGAACGCCGGCTGCCGTCGAGCTGCCGGCCGCCGTCGAAGGCGGCCCGGCACGCAAGCCCGGCAGGGCCGCCGTCGTACGCCCTGCTGAGTCCGGAAGCTGCCCGCGCCGAGATTACGGCGGGCCGCCTCGCACGCCGTCGTGGCCGCCTCGCCCAGCGCCGCGCGGCGCATCGCACGGCGCTGTCCCGCTGGGCAGGCTGCCGGCTGATCGCCATCGGGCGTTCCGACGGCGGCTGAGGCCGCAGCGCTCGGACTTGCCGGTGGCCGCCGTGGCCGCCGAGCCGACACCCGGCCGGCATTGTGGCCGCCGTGCACAAGGCCATGGATTCCAGACCACCTCCCGGACCAGCCAGTGAAGGACAACACGATGAGCTTTCCCCACCACCGCCCACGCCGCCTGCGCACCACCCCGGCCATGCGCCGGCTCACCGCCGAAACCCGGCTGGCACCTGCGGAACTGATCCTTCCGGCGTTCATCCGCGAAGGCCTCACCGAACCCAACCCCATCACCTCCATGCCCGGCGTGGTGCAGCACACCACCGAATCCCTCAAGCGCGCCGCCGCCGAGGCCGTGGAACTGGGCCTCGGCGGCATCATGCTCTTCGGCATCCCCGCTGCCCGGGACGCCGAGGGAACGGCCTCCCTGGACCCGGACGGCGTCCTGAACAAGGCCATCCGCGACGTCCGCGCCGAGGTGGGCGATGACCTGGTGATCATGAGCGACGTATGCCTCGACGAATTCACCGACCACGGCCACTGCGGCGTCCTCGACGCCGACGGCTACGTGGACAACGACGCGCACCCTGGAGATCTACGCCAGGATGGCCGTGGCCCAGGCCGACGCCGGCGCCCACATGCTGGGCCCGTCCGGCATGATGGACGGCCAGATCGCCGTCATCCGCGCCGGCCCTGGAGGACGCCGGCCACACCAACACCTCCGTGGTGGCCTACGCCGCCAAGTACGCCTCCGCCTTCTACGGCCCGTTCCGGGAAGCCGTGGATTCGCAGCTCAAGGGCGACCGGCGGACCTACCAGATGGACGCCGCCAACCGCCGCGAAGCCATCCTGGAGGTGGAACTGGACCTGGCCGAAGGCGCCGACATGGTGATGGTCAAGCCGGCCATGAGCTACCTGGACATCCTGGCCGACGTCGCCGCCATGAGCCCCGTGCCTGTCGCCGCCTACCAGATCTCCGGCGAGTACGCGATGATCGAGGCTGCCGCGGCCAACGGCTGGATCGACCGCCGCGCCGCCATCACCGAATCCGTCCTGGGCATCCAGCGGGCCGGTGCCAACATGGTGCTGACCTACTGGGCCACCGAGCTTGCCGGCTGGCTGAAGGAGTCACTGGTGAGCCGAGCAGGACTTCCCGATGCAGGCAGCGTCCGGAATCCCGACCGCAGCCCCACCGCCCCGTAGCCGGCTGACCGGATCCTGCTGGGCCTGAACACGTTCGGCGACGTCGGCGACGAATCCCGACGGCAGCCCGCAAGCACCATGCCCAGGTGCTGCGCCAGCTGCTGGAACAGGCCAAGCTGGCCGACGCCGTCGGCCTCCACGCCTTCGGCGTGGGGGAGCACCACCGCAAGGACTACGCCGTCTCCGCGCCGGAGGTCTTCCTGGCGGCCGCCGCGGCGCGCACGCGGCAGATCCGGCTGGGCTCCGCCGTGACCGTCCTGAGCTCCGATGATCCCATCCGGGTCTTCCAGCGGTTCGCCACCGTGGACGCGCTCTCCAACGGCCGCGCGGAAGTCATGCTGGGCCGGGGCTCGTTCATCGAATCCTTCCCGCTGTTCGGACTGGACCTGGCCGACTACGAGGTCCTGTTCGAGGAGAAGCTGGAGCTGTTCGACAAGGTGCGGTCGCAGAAGCCGGTGCACTGGGAAGGCCGCACCCAGGCCAGCTCTGCACGGCCTGAGCGTCTACCCGCCGCTGGAACACCACCTGCTGCCCACCTGGATCGGCGTAGGCGGCACCACCGAGTCCGTGCTCCGCTGCGCCCAGTACGGCTACCCGATCATCTTTGCCATCATCGGCGGCCAGCCGCGGCGCTTCCGCCCGCTCGCCGACCTGTACCGGCGAGGCCATGGCCAAGTACGGGCACCCACTGCAGCAGGTGGCCACGCACTCACCGGGCCACGTGGCCGAGCACCGACGAGCAGGCCCGGGAGGAGTTCTACCCGCACTGGCTCGCCGCTGCGGAACCGGCTCGGTGCCGAGCGCGGCTGGGGCCCGGCGGGCGGGGCGAGTTCGACGCCCTGCTGCGCACCCGACGGCGCCCTGTACGTCGGCTCTCCGGAGACCGTGGCCGCGCAAGATCGTCCAGGCTGAAGACACGACCTCGGCGCGGACCGCTTCGACCTCAAATACAGCAGCGGCACCCTGCCGCACGCGGCCATGATGCGCTCCATCGAACTGATCGGCACCGCGGTGGCGCCCCGCAAAGTGGCTGACCTGCTCGCCGCCGCTGACGGCATCGGCAAGCAGCCGTGGCCACGTGAGAGAATAGGGACCATGACTTCCAGCAATCCTCGCAACGAGGAACTCTTCGACCGCGCCCGCCAGCTGATGCCGGGCGGCGTCAACTCGCCCGTCCGGGCTTTCGGCTCGGTGGGCGGGACGCCGCGGTTCATGGTCTCGGCCAAGGGCCCGTACCTGACGGACGCCGACGGCAACGAATACGTTGACCTGGTCTGCTCCTGGGGTCCGGCGCTGCTGGGCCACGCCCACCCGGCCGTCCTCGAAGCGGTCCACGCAGCCGTGGACCGCGGCCTGTCCTTCGGCGCATCCACCCCGGACGAGGCCAACCTGGCCGCCATCGTGCAGGAGCGCGTGCCCGCCGCCGAACGCGTCCGGATGGTGTCCACCGGCACCGAGGCCACCATGACGGCGGTCCGGCTGGCCCGCGGCTTCACCGGCCGCAACCTCATCATCAAGTTCGCCGGCTGCTACCACGGCCACCTGGACGGGCTCCTGGCCGCCGCCGGTTCCGGGCGTCGCCACCCTGGCCCTGCCCGGCTCGGCCGGCGTCACCGAAGCCACCGCCGCCGAAACCCTGGTCCTGCCCTACAACGACCTCGCCGCCGTCGAAGCTGCGTTCGCCGCCCACGGGCCCAACATCGCCGCCGTCATCACCGAGGCCGCGCCCGCCAACATGGGCGTGGTCACGCCTGGGGAGGGCTTCAACCTCGGGCCTGTCCCGCATCACCCGGGAGCACGGCGCCCTGCTGATCGTGGACGAAGTCCTGACCGGCTTCCGCACCGGCTACTCCGGCTACTGGGGGCTCACCGGCGGCGCGCCGGACGCCGCCGAGCCGTGGACCCCGGACCTGCTCACCTTCGGAAAGGTCATCGGCGGCGGAATGCCGACGGCGGCCCTCGGCGGGCGTGCCGACGTCATGGACTACCTGGCGCCCGCTCGGCCCGGTCTACCAGGCCGGCACACTGTCCGGGAACCCCGTGGCCATGGCCGCCGGCGTGGCCACCCTGACGCACGCCACCCGCGACGTCTACTCGTTCGTGGATGTCCGCTCCCTGGAGCTCTCCTCGGCCCTGTCCGCAGCGCTGGACGGCGCCGGGCGTGGACCACTCCATCCAGTTCGCCGGGAACCTGTTCTCGGTGGCGTTCGGCACCTCGGCCAGACGGCGTCCACAACTACGCCGATGCGCAGGCGCCAGGAGACCTTCCGCTACGCGCCGTTCTTCCACTCCATGCTGGAGTCCGGGGTGTACCTGCCGCCGTCGGTCTTCGAAGCCTGGTTCCTCTCCGCCGCCCACGACGACGCCGCCATGAACCGGATCTTCGACGCACTGCCGGCCGCCGCGAAAGCCGCCGCAGCCGCACAGGCCTAGGACCGCCGTCGAACGGTAACTCCGCTGCAACCGGAAAATCCCCGCCTCCCGGACAATTCCCTGCCTGCATGCGAGGGGGAAAGTCCGGGAGGCGGGGATTCTCTGTGCGGTGCCTAGAGGACGTCGGAGAGGAAGCCCTTGAGCCGGTCCGTCCGGGGATCGGTGAAGATCTGCTCCGGCGGACCGGACTCCACCACGACGCCGGCGTCCATGAACGTCACGGTGTCCGAGACGTTGCGGGAGAAGCCCATCTCGTGGGTCACCACCACCATGGTCATGCCGCCCTTGGCGAGGTCGGCCATCAGCGCCAGGACACCCTTGACCAGCTCCGGGTCCAGGGCTGAGGTGGCCTCATCGAAGAACATCACCTCAGGCTTCATGGCCAGTGCCCGGGCGATGGCCACGCGCTGCTGCTGGCCGCCGGAAAGGTTGGCCGGCCGGGCGTCGGCCTTGTGCTTCAGGCCCACCAGGTCCAGCTGCTCCAGGGCTTCGGCGCGGGCCTGGTCCTTGGGCAGCTTCCGGAGCTTGCGCAGCGCCAGCGAGACGTTCTCCACCACGGTTTTGTGCGGGAAGAGGTTGAACTGCTGGAACACCATGCCGATCCGCTGGCGCAGCTCGTCCGGGTTGTCCTTCAGGACCGACCGGCCATCCAGCAGGATGTCGCCCTGGTCCGGTTCGATCAGCCGGTTCATGACCCGCAGCAGCGTGGACTTCCCGGACCCGGAAGGGCCGATCACCGAAGCGGTGGTGCCCTTCTCCACGTGCAGGTCGATGCCGCGGAGCACATGGTTGTGCCCGAAGGAAAGGTGCAGGTTCTTGCCGGTCAGGGTGCCGGAGGTGAATTCCGTCATGCCTGTGCCCCCTTGCCGATAGGTGCTGCCAGCTCGTCCGGTTCCTTCTTCTCCGGCCGGCCGGTGCGGAGCCGGTTATCGATGAAGTTCACGAAGTGCGTCAGCGGGACGGTCAGGATCAGGTACAGCAGCCCGCCGCCACCAGCGGCGACAGGTTGCCGGTGTTGGCCATGGCATCGTTTCCGATCCGGAAGATCTCGCGGTCCGAGGACGCCAGCCCCAGCATGAACACCAGCGAGGAATCCTTCAGCAGCGAGATGAACTGGTTCACCAGCGCCGGCAAGCACGCGGCGGATGCCCTGCGGTACCACCACCAGGCGCATCGAGCTGCCGTAGCTGAAGCCCAGCGCACGGGAGGCCTCCAGCTGGCCCTTCTCCACGCTCTGGATACCGGAGCGGAAGATTTCGCCGATGTAGGCGCCGGCGATCAGGGTCAGAGCCAGGATGCCCAGCGGGTACGGGTTCCGCGAGCCGGTGAGTTCCCGGGCGATGGGGCTGAGCCCGATGCCGATCACCAGGATCACGAGAATGGCCGGAAGCCCCCGGAACAGGTCGGTGTAGATCCTTGCCGCCCAACGGGCAGCCGGATTCCGGGAGATACCCATCAGGGCCAGCAGCAGGCCCAGCAGGGAACCGAGGATGCCTGACGCCACCGCCAGGATCAGGGTGTTGGGCAGGCCCACCATGAGCAGGGAGGGAATGACTTTGGCCATTTCCTCCCAGTTGAGGAAAGTATCACCGAGCTGTTCCAGGAGATCCATGGAGGATTGGGCCCGGGTCAGCTCTGGGGAACCGGAGCGGCCTTGCTGCCCGGCTTCCAGTCGGTGGGGGTCTCGCGGTCCGGGTACCATTCCTTGGTCAGCTTGGACCAGGTGCCGTCAGCGATGACGGCGTCCAGGCCCGAGTTCAGCGCGTCGATGAGCGGCTGGTTGTCCTTGTTCACGGCGTAGGCCGTGAAGTTCTGGGTGTTGACGACGGACTCGGCGATGACGGTGCCGTCGCCCTCCTTGACCTGGCCGGTGGCCTGCTGCGACGGGGCTACCCACGCATCGATCTGGCCGTTGCGCACGTTGGCGTAGACGGTGGCGTAGTCCGGGAAGCGGACCGGCTCGAGCTTGAGGGTGTTCGTGACGTAGTCGTCCTGGACCGTGCCCTGGACAACGCCGATGCGGACGTCGCCTTTGAGGTCCGCGAAGCCCTTGACGTCGCTGTCGGTCTTGGCAACCACGGCCATGAAGCCGAAGTCGTAGCCGTTGGTGAAGCCAACGTTGGCGCGGCGGGCGTCCGTGGTGGAGATCGAGGAGGACCCGACGTCGAACTGCTTGGTCTGCACCTGGGACAGCAGTGCCGAGAAGTCAGTGGCAACGAATTCGACCTCGAGGCCCAGCTTGCCGGCGATGGCGCGCAGCAGCTCGTTGTCGTAGCCGGTGAACTTGCCCGAAGGGTCGATGAAGATGTTCGGCGGCGCGTCGGAGAGCGTGCCCACCTCGAGCTTGCCCTCGGTGTTCAGGCCAAGCTTGGTCTTGTCGATCTGGTCGATCGGGGTGACGTCGGCGGTGGTGTACTTGTCCAGCGTCTGCTGGTCGCTGCCGGCGAGCGCGTCGGTGGGGGTGCCGCTGGGCTCGGCGGTCCCCGAGCCGCAGGCGGCGAGGGAGACCGCCAGGGCAAGTGCCACGGGAACGCTGGTCAGCCACTTCATGGCTTTGGATCTTCATCAGGTAGTCACTTTCATCTGAGTCATAAGTTCAACCGGGCCGCAAGGCTGCGCTGGTGGCGCCTGGGGCGCCTGCTCGCACAGGATGACTGACGTGCCAGGACAGGGGTACCGCAAAACTTAATCATCTCACTTCGGGCGGATTCCGCCGATAGATGAACGCGAGGCAATGGTCTGGCGATCAATAACCGAATTAATCTTCGGATTGCCGGGTGGTGTTGAACGGCGGCGCGAAGTTACTGATGGCTGTCCGCCGAATCACATGGCGCCGGTATGCAGGGCCTGGAACGTGCGTCGGCAAACCTGTGAGTTAGCTCGCAGCTAGAAGTCGCCGCGGCTGGCATCCTCCGGCGGGAGGACCGGCCAGTCGCCTTCGATCACGGCCGCGGGCTTCGTCTTGCGGAGGTACCCCTGGAAGTCCGCTGCCTGGCTGACAGCCCAGTCCACCTGCAGCTGGTGCAGCTGGCTGGCGGGCATCCTGAGCTTAGGGAACTTCACGGCCATGGCGTCCAGCATCTTCAGCGTGGCCAAGGCATCCGCGGCCGAGGTGTGGGCGTTGTCCAGGCTGACGCCGTATTCCTCGCACAGCGCTGTCAGGGTGCGCTTGCCCTTCCGGTAGCGGTCCACCTGCTTGTTCATGATGTAGGGATCCAGGACCGGGAACCGGGTGAGCTGCGGCACGCCGTACCGGGCCGACTCGGCAGCCAGGACGGTGAAGTCGTAGCTGGCGTTGAACGCGATGACGGGGATGCCGGCGTCGAACAGTTCCTGCAGGACCGTGGCGAGCTCCTGCGTGACTTCGTGGGCGGGCCGGCCCTCGCGCCGGGCCTGCTCCGTGGTGACGCCGTGGACGTCGCTGGCCTCGGTGGGGATCTCGACCCCCGGATCGGCCAGCCACTCATGTTCCTTGATGACCTCGCCCTGGTGGTCCACGACCGTCACCGATGCCGTGACGATCCGGGCGGCGCGCGAGTTGCGCCCGGTGGTTTCGAGGTCGAACGCTGCGCGGGGGAGGGTGTTCCAAGTGCTCATGCTTCCACGCTACCGGGCGGCACCGACAGGATCCCGGGAGCGCCACTGCGGCTAGATCTGGATCCATGCGGATTGAGTATGTCGAGGCGGTGCTTGCCGTGGTGGAGCTGGTTCCGCCGGGGTACGCGCTGTGGCCTACGGCGACGTCGCCGAGCTGCTGGGATCCGGCGGCCCCCGGCAGGTGGGGACGGTCATGAGCCACTACGGCAGCGGCGTGCCGTGGTGGCGGGTCCTCAAAGCCAGCGGCCAGGCCCCCGAAGGCCATGAAGCCGAAGCCCTCCGCCACTACCTCTGGAAGGGACGCCGCTCACCGGCAGCCTACGAGAGCCTACGCTCCGGACGGGCGAGGGCCGCTGGCGGGTTGACCTCTCCGCGGCCGCTGGGCACCGAATGATGACGATTTCGACCGGATGGATGCAATTGCGGAGCAGCTGGAGCGTGCGACTGCATCGATTGTCAGTGGCTGATGATGAAATGTCTGTGTGACAGTAACCAGCCTTCAGACGGACTTCCTTCCCGATACACCGCCTTGACGGCACCCCTGGCCTTGGCGACGTCCGCACGGTGGTCCTGCAACAACACCGGCAAGTCCCGGCCGGACACGGGCCTCAGGCTGCTTCCGCCCCGCCAGGTCGCATGCCGTTGTCCCGCACGCTGTCGGCTGACCAGCGGGAAGCCGTCGAGGTGCCGCACGGCTCCGGACCGGTACTGGTTCCCGGCGCTCCGGGAACCGGCAAATCCACCGTCCTGATCGAAGCCGCCGTGCGCCGGGCCAGTGCAGGACGGCGTGGACCCGGAGCGGATCCTGATCCTGGCCCCGGGCCGCCTGGCCGCCGACTCGCTCCGCGACCGCTTCACCGCAAGGCTGGACACGAAGCCTGAGCACCACGCCGGCCCGGACCTGGGCCTCCTACGCCTTTGACCTCATCCGGCGGGCCAAGGCCGAAGGCATCCTGCCGCTGCCACGGGCGCCGCGGCTCCTCTCGGGCCCGGAACAGGACCTCATCATCAGGGAGCTGCTGGAAGGCCACCGGATGCCCGGGCTGGAACTTCCCTGGCCCGCTGACCTGGTGCGGCCCTGGAAACCCGCGGGATTCCGCCACGAAGTCCGGCAGCTGTTTGACCGCATCATCGAATCCGGCCGGACAGCCCAGCCGACCTTGAGGAGCTGGGCCGCCGCTGCGGCAGGCCGGACTGGATCGCCGCCGCGGCGCTCTATTCGCGAATACCGGGACGTCCTGGACCTGCGCATGCCTGAGGCCTTCGACCCCGCCGGGATCATCACCGCCGCCCGTCAGATCTTCCAGGACGCCCCGGAATTCCTGGCCGCCGAACGCGAACGCCTGCAGCTGGTGCTGGTGGACGATATCCAGGAGGCGAACCCGGCGGTCTTCGAGCTGCTGGCCGACATCGCCGCCGGCAAGGACTGCTACGTGACCTCGTCCCCGGATACCGTGGTGCAGGGCTTCCGCGGGGCCCGGCCGGACCTCGTGGCTGAACTTCCCCGGCTGCTGTCGCACCGGCAGCCGCCGTCCTGGAACGGCCCCTGCGGCACACCCACCGGCATGCACCGGCCATTGCGGAGGCGTGGCTCGGTGTTGCCGGCCGGATTTCGCAGCGTGCCGGCGGTCAGCTGGCCCGGCGGCTGGAGCAGCTGCCGGCAGTACGGACGACAGGCCGTGCCGCGGAACCGAGGGGACCGTTGAAGCGCACCTGGTGCCCTCGCCCGTCCATGAACTGCGGTACGTCGCCCAGCGCATCCTGGACCAGCACATCAACCATGGCCGCGACCTCGGCGGAGATCGCCGTCATTGTCCGGAACGGCGGCCAGCTCAGCGAACTGCAGCGTTACCTCTCCGGGCAGGGGATTCCGGTGCGGGTTCCCGGTTGCGGAATCGGCGGTCCGTGACGAAGTGGCGGTCCGTCCGCTGCTGGACGCCTAC
This sequence comes from uncultured Actinomycetota bacterium, assembly GCA_963807805.1. Taxonomy (GTDB): domain Bacteria; phylum Actinomycetota; class Actinomycetes; order Actinomycetales; family Micrococcaceae; genus Arthrobacter. Next base: position 263,057 of record CAWECX010000010.1, read on the forward strand.
GCCATCGCCCTGGACCCCGACGCTGCTGACGCCCGAAGCTGCCGTCTCCCTCCTGACGTCCCGGATCGGCGGAGCCACCTCGATCGAACTGCGCCGGCTCCGGCAATCCCTGCGGCGCGAGGAACTCCTGGGCGGCGGCGGCCGGACCAGCGATGCCCTGCTGGTTGAGGCGCTGCTGGAGCCCGGGGCGCTGGTGACCCTGGGCGTCGAGGGCCGGTCCGCCACGGCGGGCTGCCCGGATGATCCAGGCCGGACGGCTTGCCGCGGCCCAACCGGGCGCCAACGCTGAGACCGTGCTGTGGGCGCTGTGGAACTCCACCGGACTGTCCAAAGCCTGGACTGAAACTGCCCTGTCCGGCGGTCCGCACGGCGCGCGGGCCGACCGCGACCTCGACGCCATGATGGCGCTCTTCCACACGGCGGAGCGCTACGTGGACCAGATGCCGGGCGCCGGTCCGGAACAGTTCCTGGAATACCTCCTGAACCAGGAGCTGCCCATGGACACGCTCGCCGCCCGGGCGCAGGTGGATGACGCCGTCGAACTGATGACTCCTGCCAGCGCCGCCGGCACGGGAATGGCCGGTGGTCATTGTGGCAGGACTGCAGGAAGGCGTCTGGCCGAACACCCGGCTCCGGGGCGAGCTGCTGGGCAGCACCCTGTACGCCGACGCCGTGGAGCACGGCGTCGAATATGCCTTGCAGCTTGACCCGCTGAGCCGGCTGCGGGACATCCGGTATGACGAACTCCGGAGCTTCTCCACTGCCGTATCCCGGGCGCAGCGAGCTCCTGATCTGCACGGCCGTCTCCTCTGAGGATGACCAGCCGTCGTCCTTCCTCGACTACGTTGCTCCGCTGGGCCCGGACCAGGACGGGCCGGGCGTTCACCCCCGTGGAACGGCCCATGACCCTGCGTGCCCTGGTGGCCGAGCTGCGGCAGTATGCCCAGCTGGACGGGCGGAACGCACCCGAAGCTGACGAGGCCGCCAGGGTCCTCGCAGCCCTTGCGGCCGCGGAGCCGCCGGTTCCCGGCGCCCATCCGGATGAGCTGGTGGGGGCTGCTGCCGCTGACAAGCACCGAACCCGTAGTGCCGCCCGGCGGAACGGTGTACGTGTCGCCGTCCAAAGTGGAGGCCGTGCAGAAATCCCCGCTTGACTGGTTCGTCCAGGCAGCCGGCGGCGAAGCCGCCACCGACTTCGCCCGCAGCCTGGGCACGCTGGTCCACGCCATCGCACAGGACCTGCCGGAAGCTTCCGGCAGCGAGTACGTCGCAGAGCTCGTCCGGCGGTGGCCCGCGCTTGGGCATGAAGGACAACTGGGAGGGCGGCTGGACTTCCAGCGTGCTGAGGCCATGGTGCGCAAACTCGCCCAGTACGTCCTGGTCATGCGAAGCGAGGGCCGGTGCCTGGTGGGGGTCGAACAGGATTTTGCAGTGCAGCTCCCGGACCTCCCGGACGGGCTGGGCGCACCGGATCACGGGACCACAGCCGCCGTGCCTTCCCCGGAAGTGTCTGCGCGGTCAGCTGTCCTGCGGGGACAGGTTGACCGGCTGGAAATCGATGCTGAGGGACGGCTGGTCGTTGTGGACCTGAAAACCGGTAAAAGGCAGCCCGGAAAGACAGAACTGGCCCGCCATCCGCAGCTTGGGCGCCTACCAGGCAGCGGTGCTGGCCGGGGGCTTCGGCGAAGCACCCGGCATTCCTGGAAGGGGCAGCGCCCGGCGGTGCCGTCCTGGCCCAGCTCGGCACGCGGCACCAAGGGTCCGGCCGTCCAGCAGCAGGATCCCTGGACCCGCAGGAGAACTGGGCGTTGGAGATGGTGAATGGTGCGGCGGCCGTCATGGCCGGCAGCGTCTTCGAGGCCCGGCACGATCCGTCCAAGGGCGGCCACGGCGGCCATGGCTGCAGGCTTCCGGAAGTGTGTCCTCTGTGCATCCGCGGAAAGCAGGTCACGGAATGAGCCCATGCCCTGAAACCTTCCCGACCGCTACGGTTCAGCCCGGAAGAGCTGTCCCGAACTGCTGGGGGAGAAGAACTCGCCCACGGCAGAACAGTCGGCCATCATCTCCTCGCCTCTGACGCCGCGGCTGGTCATTGCCGGCGCAGGCTCAGGAAAAACCGCCACGATGGCCGACCGCGTGGTGTGGCTGGTTGCCAACGGCTGGGTCCGGCCCGAGGAAGTCCTGGGGGTGACCTTCACCCGGAAAGCGGCAGGTGAACTGGCCACCCGGATCAGGGCCAAACTGGCGGCCCTGCAGCGGATTGCAGCCGGGGACACCGGCCACGATGTTTTCCCGGCTGGCCTGCTGAGCAAGATGCCCTGGAGCCTAAGGTATCCACCTACCATTCCTTCGCCAGCGGAATCGTCTCCGATTACGGTCTGCGGCTCGGAGTCGAACGCGACGTCGTGCTCCTGGGCGGCGCCCAGGCATGGCAGTTGGCCAGCGAAGTGGTTGAAGCGTTCGACGGCGAGTACAGCCACTTCAACTCAGCGAAGTCAACGCTGGTCAAGGCCGTCATCCAGTTGGCAGGGGAGTGCGCGGAGCACCTGCAGGAGCCGGAGGACGTGGAAGCCTGGCTGATGGCGCGGATCGAGGAATTCCACGCCCTGCCTTATGTGGCCGGACGGCAAGAAGAATCCCACCCAGGCTGCAACGGACCTGGCGGCCATGCTGCAGGACCAGGGCCAGCGTCGCGGACATGGTTGGGCGCTATTCGGCTGCGAAGCGGAGCCGCGGAGCCCTTGACTTCGGCGACCTGGTTGCCCTCGCCGCCCGGGTCGCGCGGGAGGTTCCACTGGCAGCGCAGATGGAGCGCCAGCGGTACAAAGTGGTGCTCCTCGACGAGTTCCAGGACACCTCCCATGCCCAGCTGGTCCTGTTCTCCCGGCTCTTCGGTGGCGGGCACGCGGTGACGGCCGTGGGGGATCCCAACCAGTCCATTTACGGCTTCCGTGGCGCCTCCGCCGGCCAGCTCTTCCATTTCGTCCGGGAATTCCCGGTCCTTCAGCGCGGTGCCACGGGCGAGGAATCGTACAGCCCGGCCCCCACGTCCTACCTGACGACGGCGTGGCGCAACGGCCGCTCGATCCTCGCTGCCGCCAATGTCATGTCAGAAGCCCTGGGCAAGGCAGCAGCCCGCCGGGAACCGGCCGGCGCCGCCGGAGCCCCGGCCGCGAAGGTGCCACCACTCCAGCCGAGTCCCCATGCGTCCGACGGGCGGGTGGTCCTGGGCCGGTTCGGGACCGACGTCGAGGAGGCTTCGGCCATTGCCGAGGATGTCCTGAAGTACCGGGTCACCGACTTCGAACGCACGGCAGACGGCACGCCGGTACCTCCGGCGCTGGCCGTCCTGTGCCGTCGTCGGGCGCAGATGGAAACCATCCGCCGGCAGTTCGAGGCCCGGGGGATTGCCTACGAAATCGTGGGTCTTGGCGGTCTGCTCGACACCCCGGAAATCGTAGACCTCGTCGCCACCCTCAGGGTGCTGGCCGACCCGGGCCGGTCTGACTCCCTGATGCGCCTACTGGCCGGTGCCCGCTGGCGGATCGGCACTGCGGACCTGATGGCCTTCCGTGACTGGTCCAGCCAACTGGCACGCCGGCGCGGGTCAGCCTGCTGCCGGAGCCGGGCAGGAACCTGACAGTGAAAAAGAGGCTCCCGCCGCCGATGCCGGCCCCGTCCTGGAAAGTGACCTCACGGATGGCTCAAGCCTGGTAGAGGCACTCGACTGGCTTCCACGCGAGGGCTGGACATCCTCGCACGGGCGGTCCCTGAGTGCCGAGGCGAAGGACAGGCTCCGCCGGCTGTCCGTGGAGCTCAGGCAGCTGCGCGGCTACCTCGGCGACGACCTCACCACACTGCTGGGCGAGGTGGAACGGGCCATGCTGCTGGACATCGAAGTGGCCGCCCGCCCCGGAATCAGCATCCACCAGGCCCGCCGCAACCTTGATGCGTTCCAGGATGCGGCTGCAGGGTTCCTGCGGACCTCCCAGCGGGTTGACATCCTGGCGTTCCTTGCGTGGCTGGAGGCTGCAGCGGCCGAGGAGAACGGATTGGACGCGCCCGCGGCGGACGTCAACCGTGAAGCCGTCCAGCTGCTGACGGTCCACGCATCAAAGGGCCTGGAATGGGATGTGGTCTTTGTGCCCGGCCTCAACGCGGGTGCCTTCCCCAGCAGCCGCGACTCCCGGTGGAGCAGCGGCGCAGCGGCGCTTCCGTGGCCACTCCGGGGTGACCGCGCGGACCTGCCCCAGTGGGACATCGACCAGCCGGACCAGAAGGGTTGGCTGGATGCGGAGAAGGAGTTCAAGTCAGCTGTCCAGGCCCACGGGGAGTCGGAGGAAAGGCGCCTCGCCTACGTTGCCTACACCCGGGCAAAGCACGTCCTGTGGGTGTCCAGTGCCGCCTGGGTAGGCTCGCGGGCGGGCCGGGCCGACATGTCCCCGTTCCTGGCTGAGCTTGAAACGCTTGGCAGCCCGGCCCGGACCCGGCACCCCTGCTGCCGTCCATCCTTCCTCGGTGGACGAAGCGTCCTTGCCGGAGAAGAGCCCGCTGACCCTTGAAACAGAAGTCGCCCGATGGCCCTACGACCCCTTGGAGGGGCCGGTGGACCCGCGGACGGGGCAACGGCTCCGCCTTGTCCCTGGCCGGAGGCTGGCGATGGAAGCAGCCGCTGCCCGGGTGCGGGCGGCCCTTGCAGCGGATCACCATGGACCGGCAGTCACGGATGCCGGCGTTCCTGCTGCAACACCGCACTCGCCGGCAGCCGAAACCGGCGGGGCCGGGCTGCCGGATGCCCGTCAAGGCAGCGGAGGGCGTGGGCTCCGAGGCCCGGCGGCCGGGTGGGCCACCGAAGCAGCGCTGCTTCTGGAACGGCGCTCCAGAAGGGCGCAGGGGCAGGACGTGCACTTGCCCGGACACATCTCGGCCTCCACCCTGGTGGACCTTGGTGAAGATCCGGCAGCCGTGCTGGGACGCCTCAGGAGGCCCGTCCCGCGTGAACCGGGCATGTCGGCGCGCAAAGGAACGGCGTTCCATTCATGGGTGGAAGAGTATTTCGGGGCAGCCGGCATGCTGGACCTCGGCGAAGCTCCGGGGTCGGATGACCACATCGACGCCGCCTATCGACCTGAACGCCATGGTGGCAACGTTCAAGGCCTCAGAGTGGGCTGACCGCTCGCCCGCGTTCGTTGAAGTGCCGGTGGAAACCCGGGTGGGCGAGGTGGTGGTCCGGGGCCGCATCGACGCCGTCTTCCGGGACGCCGACGGCCGCTGGGACCTGGTGGACTGGAAGACCGGCCGGCGGCCCTCGGCGGCGCAGCTCTCAGCCAAGTCGGTGCAGCTTGCTGCCTACCGGCTTGCGTGGGCGCGGCTCAAGGATGTCCCGGTTGAGGACGTCCGGGCGGCGTTCTTCTATGTGGGCGACAACCAGGTGGTCCGGCCGCACGACCTGGCGTCCGCGGCGGAGTTGGAGCATTTGGTGGCGTCAGCCTTCAGCGTCAGTCCTTCTTGATGTTGATAACGCTGAGGGCGGCGGTGGAGGTGTCGTCCGCTGATCCCGCGTCCCCTTGAGCCGGGCGCCGGGTGTCCCGTTCCCGGCCGCCGGGTCATTTTCCGGGATTGGCCCTACGTGCACCGCAGGCAGGACCGGTGCCGGGATGGGCAGGACCGTCACGGCCTGAACCGGACCCGGAGTGACACCGGTGACGGAGGAATCCCGGGCCGGACCCGCACTGTCGCCGGAATTCCGCGCCGCACCGGTGGTGCCGTCGGCATCCGGCCCGGAGCCGGCGTCGGGCTTTCCCTGCCCCGCCGCACTTCCAGGGGCTGGCAGCGGTTCAACGCTGATGGCCTGGCCGCCGTGCTCGGCGATGTCGCTGGCCAGGGTCTCGAGCATGCCTTCAGCCTCGGCAACCATGTCGGCGTCGCCGGCCGCAATGCCCTTGACGAGGTACTGCGCCAGGGCGAATTCGGCGGACAGCGCGGCCCGGCGGAGCAGGTGCATGGTCCGGGGCGTCGCGGCGGCTGGTCGGTATAGCTGCTAGGACGGCGTCCACGAAGTCCTGCTCGTTGGACGCCACCAGCCAGGCGAAGTCGTCAGCGGGGTCGCCGATCCGCAGGTCGGTCCAGCCGGTGACGGCCGTGACGCGGCTGCCGTCCACCAGCAGGTTGTCCTCATGCAGGTCGCCGTGGACCACGCACGGGTTGAACCGCCACAGGGAGACGTCCTCCAGTGGCATGTTCCCAGCGGCGCAGCAGCGACGGCGGGATCTTGCCGGTGGTGGCGGCCTGGTCCAGTTCGTTCAGCCTGCGCTGGCGGAATTCGTTCGGGGTGTAGCTGGGAAGGTCGGCGTTGCTGACCAGGGACCGCGGCAGGTCATGGATTGCCGCCAGGGCGGCGCCGATCTCCCGTGGCAAGGGCGTCCGGGCCGGCGGTCAGTTCCTCAACGCTGCGGGTAGCTGCCCGGCCAGGTGCGAGTAGACAAACGTGCTCAGGCTGCCCAGGCGGACACTGCCGGCCACAGTGGGCATGAGGAACGGCAGTTCGGCCCGGATGGCCGGGGCGAAGGCGCGCAGCACCAGGAATTCCGTTTCCAGCCGTGGCGCTGGCCTCCGCATGCCGTGGCGACCTGACCCGCCAGCGCTTGCCTTCCGAATCAAGGAGCAGCGCGGAGTCGAAATCCGCGGGATCGTCCGCGGCGGAGCTGACGGCGGTGGGGGTCAGCCCGGGGACTGCCGCGGTTGCTACGGCTGCCAGTTCGATCGGTTTTCTTCTCACCGTTCCACGGTAGATTGACTGGCGTCCAAGACAACGATGTGCGGCGGCGAGTCTCCAGATACCGTGCAGCAAAGTCGGTTGCCGGGCCTGAGCGTCCTGCGCGCACATGTTCCCGGATCGCCGCCGTAAATGTAAATTGTCGGTCCGAGTCAGTACGGTGGACACATGAGTCATGCGGAGTCTGTTCACCGGCCTACCAGGCGCAGGCAGTCGCACCTGCCGGCCAACCACCTCTTCGACACCGTGCTGCCGGTGCGGCCTGCCCGTGGTGGACCGCGGGCTCCGTTGACGGGTCCGGCCCGGGATGGTTGAGGAACTGCTGGCCAGCGGGCGGACGCTGGCGGTTGTCCTGTCCGGGCAGGCAGGCCCTGGTGCAGGGGAACCAGCCTCTTCCTGCCGGCAGCGTCACCCTGCCTCGCCGGAATCTCAGGAGCCCGGGCGTACGGCCCCGAGCAGGTCATCTACCTGGGCGCGGCGCTGCCCGGCTCGGACCTGCCTGCAGGCACCGAGGTTGTGCTGGTCGTCCTGCCGGAGGCCGTTGAGCCCGGGGACGGCCGGGATTCCCGCGGACGCTTACTGGGCCGGCTTCCGCGATGTCGCTGCTGGCCTGAACCCCACGGAAACAGCCCTCTTCGTTGAGGCCAGTGCCATCGCCAACTGGCACGCCATGCACACGCACTGCCCCCGCTGCGGCGCCCCCACAGTGGTGGAGGCCGGCGGCTGGGTCCGCCGCTGCCCCAAGGACGGATTCGGAGCACTATCCCCGGACCGATCCCGCCATCATCGTCACCGTGGTGGGACCGGACGGCCGGCTCCTGCTGGGCGGCGGCGGGCCCGGTGGACGCAAAGAACTACTCAACGCTCGCGGGTTTTGTTGAACCGGGCGAGTCGCTTGGAGCAGGCCGTCGTCAGGGAGATCCGTGAGGAGGTGGGGGTGCAGGGTCACCGCGTGCCAATACCTCGGCTCGCAGTCCTGGCCGTTCCCCGCCTCGCTTATGCTTGGATTTACCGCCAGTCACCCCTGATGCCGAAGCAACGCCCGACGGCGTAGAAGTCACCAGGGCGCGCTGGTTCACCCGGGAGGAACTGCAGGCAGCCGTGCTCGACCGGGGAGATAACGATCTCCAGCCGGCTGTCCATTGCCCGCTCCCTGATCGAGCACTGGTACGGCGGAACGATCCTGGACCGGTCCGACCCCTGACCGGCAGCGCAGCCCCACCGACCAGACTCCGGCATCCGGCAGTCGAGACAACAGAGCAGCAGACGTGAGTACAGAGAATCTTGACAGCACCGCGTCCCTCGAGGACCGCATCCTGGGCGGCCTGGACGCTGAACAGCGTGAAGTGGCAAGCACGCTCAACGGTCCGCTCTGCGTCCTTGCCGGCGCAGGCACAGGCAAGACCCGTGCCATCACCCACAGAATCGCCTACGGCGTGCACTCCGGGGTCTACAGTCCGCAGCGGCTCCTCGCTGTCACCTTCACCGCCCGTGCCGCTGCCGAGATGCGCAGCCGGCTGCGGGACCTCGGAGTAGGCAACGTGCAAGCGAGGACCTTCCACGCCGCCGCGCTGCGGCAGCTCCAGTTCTTCTGGCCGCAGGCTGTCGGCGGCACGCTTCCCGAACCTCCTGGACCACAAAGCCCAGATGATTGCCGAGGCTGCCCGCCGCCTCCGCCTGAGCACCGACCGTGCATCCATCCGCGATCTCGCATCGGAGATCGAATGGGCGAAGGTTTCCATGCTGACGCCCGCCAACTACCTGGAGAACGCCCAGGGGAGGGGGGCGCCCGGGGGGTTTGACCTCACTGCAGTGGCCAGGGTGTTCCAGTCCTATGAAGATGTCAAGACTGACCGGAACGTCATCGACTTCGAAGACGTCCTCCTCATCACCGTGGGCATCCTGCAGGAGGACCAGAAGGTCGCCGCCACCGTGCGTGAGCAGTACCGCCACTTCGTCGTGGACGAATACCAGGACGTTTCCCCGCTGCAGCAGCGGCTGCTGGAGCTGTGGCTCGGCGGCCGGGATGAGCTCTGCGTCGTCGGTGACGCGAGCCAGACCATTTACTCGTTTACGGGCGCCTCGCCCAAACACCTCCTGGGCTTCAAGGCGAAATACCCCGAGGCAAACGTGGTCAGGCTGATCCGTGACTATCGCTCCACGCCCCAGGTGGTCAAACTCGCCAACGACCTCCTGGCAGGGCGGCGCAGCGGCGGTCCGGTGGCGGATGCCGCGTGGGCTGCGCCGCTGCAGCTGGTGGCCCAGCGGCCCGCGGGGCCGGTTCCCCAGTTCACGGAATGTTCCGACGACGAGGCCGAAGCGGCCACGGTGGCACTGAAGATCCAGGGACTGCTCGACGCCGGAACGCCGGCGAGCCAGGTTGCTGTCCTTTTCCGCACCAACGGCCAGTCTGAAGCGTATGAGCAGGCTCTCGCGGCAGCCGGCATCGGTTACCAGCTGAGGGGCGGTGAGCGGTTCTTCGCCCGGAAGGAAGTGCGGGACGCCATCCTCCAGCTCCGCGCAGCCACCCGGGCCGTGGCGGAGACGGCCGAGCCGGAGCCGCTGGGGCAACTGGTCCGGGACATTGTTGCGTCCCTGGGCTACACCGAATCACCGCCGCACAACGGTGGTGCCCTCCGGGAACGCTGGGAGTCGCTGGCGGCGCTGGTGGCCCTGGCCGATGAACTGGTCCAGGTACGCGGGGAGCAGTTCAGCCTCGCCGACTTCGTCAATGAACTCCAGGAACGGTCCCTGGCGCAGCACGCCCCCACTGTGCAGGGCGTTACCCTGGCGTCGCTGCACGCCGCAAAGGGCCTGGAGTGGGACGCAGTCTTCCTCGTCGGCCTCAGCGAGGGCCTGATGCCCATCTCCTTCGCGGACACCCCCGAAGCGGTGGACGAAGAGCGGCGGCTCCTCTACGTCGGGATCACCCGCGCCCGCGAGCACCTTTCGCTGTCCTGGTCCACGGCCCGGACTCCCGGGGGCAGGGCCAACCGGAAGCCCTCCCGCTTCCTTGACGGCCTGCGCCCGGACTCGGTAGCCAGCTCCACAGCACGCGGCAAAGGACCGGCTCCCCGCCGGAAGGCTGCCGCTCCTGCCACGTGCAGGGTTTGCGGCAGCATGCTTGCCAGCGGTGCCGAACGGAAGGTGGGCCGCTGCAACGACTGTCCACCCAGCTACGAGGAACAGACGTTCGATGCCCTCCGCCACTGGCGCAAGGAAGTAGCACTCTCGGCGGAGGTTCCGGCTTTTGTGGTCTTCACCGATGCCACGCTGACGGCTATCGCCGAGGCACGGCCGTCCTCGCTGGAGGAACTTGCCACGCTCGCAGGAGTGGGTCCGTCCAAACTGGAGCGGTACGGCGAGGACGTCCTGCAGGGTCCTGGTGGAAAGCACCACGCTGTGACGCGCCGGCCGGACGTCAGCGAAGCACCCCGGCAGACAACGGAGGACGGCGCCCCGGTTGAAGTGAGGCGGTCTGCGCGCCGGACGAGGACTGTTGCGGCCTTCTGGGAAAACGGCACCGCTGTGGTGGCGATCCCCGCCCGCTTCACCGCCGCCCAGGAATCCGAGTGGGTGCGGCGCATGCTCGAAAAGCTGCACCGCCAGGGCCAGCGGCGGTCCGGCAACCGGAAGCAGCGGCCGGCGTCGGACGCCGCGCTCGCGGCGCACGCCACTGAGCTGTCAGAGCGTTACTTCGGGGGGCGGGCCGTTCCGACGTCGGTCCGCTGGGTCAGCAACCAGAACTCCCGTTGGGGGTCCGCCACGCCGTCCGAGGGCACCATCCGCCTCTCCGACAAACTCCGTCCCATGCCGCAGTGGGTCATCGACTACGTCCTGCTCCACGAGCTGGCGCACCTCCTGGTGGCGGGCCACAACGCAGCGTTCTGGAAGCTGCTGGAGGGCTATCCGGAAACTTTCCGCGCCAAGGCGTTCCTTGAAGGAGTCTCCTTTGCGACCTCGCGTGGACTGGCAGCAGAAGCCGGCGAGGCAGCCGGTACGGACACCGGCAGCCACGGACAGTCAGGGCTTTGGCCAGCCGACGCCGACTAGGCCTCCGGTGAGCCCTTGGGCTTGTCGCCGCCGGTGCCGCCTGAACCGGTGTCACCTGAGGCCGGGCCACCTTCCGGTGCGTCATCACCGGAAGCATCCCCTCCGGATGTGTCCGCACCAGATGCCTGGCCTGTGTTGTCCGCTCCCTGCTCCGGTGCGGAGTCGTAGCCGCCGTTGAGGAGCTTCTGCAGGGCATCGTCAACCTCGCTGCCGCTGGCCTCGGCAAGCTGGCGGCGGCTGCCGAATCCTTGCGGATCATCCAGGTCTTCGGCCGTGGGGAGGAGATCCGGGTGCTGCCAGATGGCATCCCGGCCCTCAATGCCGCGCTCAGCCTTCAGCGTGGCCCACAATGTTGCTGCTTCGCGGAGGCGGCGGGGCCGCAGCTCAAGGCCCACCAGGGATGAGAAGGCGTGCTCGGCGGGGCCTCCCGTCGCGCGGCGCCGGCGCACGGTTTCCCTGAGGGCGCCTGCGGACGGCAGGAGTTTCTCGGTGGCAGCTGCGGTCAGCTCATCCACCCAGCCTTCAACCAGGGCCAGGGCTGTCTCGAGTTTCTCGAGGGCCTGTTCCTGGGCCGGCGTCCGCTGGGGCATGAAGACACCCTGCGACAAAGCCTCCTGGATGCCCTCGGGGTTGCTGGGGTCAAGGTCCCTGGCCAACTCCTCGATCCTGGAGGTGTCGATGTGAATACCCCGCGCGTAGGCCTCGATCGCCCCGAGAAGGTGGCCCCGCAGCCAGGGGACCTGGACGAACAGGCGTGCATGGGCGGCCTCGCGGACCGCCAGGAACAGCCGGACGTCGTTCTCAGGCAGGCTGAGGCCCTCGCCGAATTTGGCCACGTTGGCCGGGAGGAGGGCCATTTCCAGGTCCGCCAGGGGCACGCCGATATCAGTGGAACTGACGACCTCGGCCGACAGGGCACCGATGGCCTGACCCAGCTGCATGCCGAAGATCGCACCGCCCATGTTCTGCAGCATCGAGGATGCGCCGCCCATCATGGACTTCATCTCTTCGGGCATCTGTTCGGTCATCGCCGTTGAGAGCGCGTTGGCGATGCTGTTTGCCACCGGCTCCGTGAGGCGCTTCCACGTCCCGAGCGTGGCTTCCACCCATTCGGCGCGCGACCATGCCCGCCCAATCAGGCCTGTCGCCGGAAGATCTGTGACCGGATCCAGCCACAGCTCTGCCAGGCGGAGTGCTTCGTCCACTTCCCGGGTCTGCAACGAACTGACAGAGGGGTCGGCGCTGCTTGCCGCGACGCGGCGTGCATTTTCGTGGGCCAGCTGCCAGTTGACGGGACCCTCGGAGGGCGCGCTCATCATCGCCTGGACCTGCGAGAACATCTGCGCCAAAAGATTGGGGTCGTCCGGCAGTCCGGCCGCCTTGGCGAGCTCGGCAGGGTCGATGTTCTCCATGCCCTTGCCGCCCATGAGGTTCTGCAGCATTTCTGTCAAAGGGTCCTTGGGGGCGTCATCGCCGTTGGACGGATTGAGTGGGTTGGAAGTCATGATCCCGCCGATCGAAAGGTGTGACTGATGATCAACTTCACGGTACCCCGGGCCGGACCGGCTGTCTGCCGGACGGGGGTGCCGTTCGCTCTAGGCAAAGAGCCCGGCTGTTCGCAGGCCGCGTAATGTTGGGTGGGTGACTACCACCCGCGGCGACCGTCCGCACGAGGACAACGCAACCCCGCCCACCTCCGTCGAAGGATCCGACGGCGAGACGTCGCACGCCACGGAGCCAACGGATCCCGCCGGCAGGCCCCGTCGGCGCGGACAAAAGGTGTCGCTGATGATGGTTTCCGGTGTGGCAGCGCTCGGCCTGGGCATCGCGGCCGGCACTGTCCCCGTCCCGTATGTGATTGAAAGGCCGGGGCCCACCTTCAACACCCTGGGCCAGGCCCAGGGGAGCCCGGTCATCAGCGTCACCGGCCGCGAAACGTTCCCTGCCGGGGGGAACCTTGACCTGACCACTGTGTACGTTGAGGGCGGCCCCAACGGACCTGTCAGCGTCCTCGGCGCCTTTGCAGCCTGGCTGGACCGGTCCAAGGCCGTGTATCCGCAGGAACTCATCTACCCCAGCGGCACCACGAAGGAGCAGGCTGAGGAACAAAGTTCAGTGGCGATGACAACGTCCCAGGAAAATGCAATCGCCGCCGCGCTGACGGAACTGGACATACCCTTCACGCAGGAGCTCCAGGCGGCAGGCCTTTCCACCGGCTCCCCGTCGGAGGGGAAGATCAAGCCGGGCGATGTCTTCCGGTCCATTAACGGCAAGCCCGTCACGGCGCTGTCTGTTATCCAGGACGAACTGGCAGCGGGCAAAGGGCAACCTGCCGCCGTTGAGGTGGACAGGGCCGGGGAGACCCTCACCCAGGCGGTATCGCCGGCGGACAACGGCGAAGGCCGCTACATCCTGGGCGTGATGCTGCAATACAAGTTCACGTTCCCTTTCGACGTGCAGATCTCCCTTGACAAGGTGGGCGGCCCCAGCGCCGGGCTGATGTTCTCCTTGGGCATCATCGACACCCTGACACCGGGTGACCTCACGGGTGGCAAGCACGTGGCCGGCACCGGAACCATCACCCCTGACGGCGCTGTTGGTCCCATCGGGGGCATCGCGCAGAAGATGCAGGGCGCCCGGTCCGGGGGAGCAACGATGTTCCTTGCCCCGGCCGACAACTGTGACGAAGTGGCAGGGCATGTTCCGGACGGCCTGCAGGTGGTGAAGGTGGAGAACCTCGCAGACGCGCGGACCGCCGTCGAAGTCGCAGGCTCGGGCCAGGACACGTCCGGTCTGGCAGCCTGTCCCAGCAACTAGACTGAGGCAGGAACTAAGCTTTACTGCCACTCGTGGCAAATATGACGGACGTTGCCATTGGTTTGACCGGTACCGGACGTCGCACGCACGCACGCTTCGAATGTTAACCAGACGACCAGCTATGAGGTACCGAGTTTGTCCCGTCCCGCCAGCCCCATCCCGCCCGGAAGACCCCCTACAAGACGCGGCGCCCTGACGCCCACGCTCGTCGTTGTCGCCCTTGTGGTGGTGGGCTTCATTTTCTTCGCCAACGTCTGGACTGACGTTCTCTGGTACCGGCAGCTCGGCTTCTTCGAAGTGTTCCTCACGGAGAACCTGGCCAGGATCGGGATCTTCGTCGCCGGCTTCGCCATCATGTTCGCGGCCGTTTTCTTTGCCATCCGCATCGCCTACCATTCCCGGCCCGTGTACGCTCCGGACTCCGAAATCCGCGACAACCTCAACCGCTACCAGGCCCAGCTTGAGCCGGTCCGCCGCGTGGTGATGCTCGGCCTGCCGATCCTGTTCGGTCTCTTCGCGGGCAGCGCCGCCGCCAGCCAGTGGCAGAAGGTGCTGCTGTTCTTCAACCAGGAACCCTTCGGCCAGCCGGATCCCCAGTTTGGCCTGGACATCAGCTTCTACCTGATGAGCCTGCCGTTCTTCGGGTTCATCACCGGTTTCCTCATCAGCGTCGTCGTGGTGGCCGGCATCGCCGGGATCCTCACGCACTACCTCTACGGCAGCATCCGCCTGATGGAACGCGGCGTGTTTACCAGCCGTGCCGCCCAGATCCACCTGGCGGTTACCGGCGCGACATTCCTCATCCTCATGGGCGTGAACTTCTGGCTGGACCGTTATGCCTCCGTCCAGAACAACGGCGGCCGCTGGGCCGGTGCGTTGTACACCGACGTCAACGCTGTCATCCCCACAAAGGCGATCCTCGCCGTCGCCGCCGTCCTGGTGGCCATCCTCTTCATCGTCGCCGCCGTCATCGGACGGTGGCGCCTGCCGGTCATCGGCACAGCCATGCTGGTCATCACCTCGATCCTCGCCGGCGGCGTATACCCCTGGGTGATCCAGCAGTTCCAGGTCCGGCCCTCGGAGCAGACCCTGGAGCGGGAATTCATCGAGCGCAACATCAAGAACACCCGGGCAGCCTACGGCCTGGACCAGATCCAGGTGGACCGCTACGAGGCAACCAACACGGCAACATCCGGTGCCCTTGCGCCCGACGCGCAGACGACCGCCAACATCAGGCTCCTCGATCCGAACCTGATCTCGGACGCGTTTTCGCAGCTGGAGCAGTACCGCCCGTACTACCAGTTCCCCGAAGCCCTGAATGTGGACCGCTATGAAGTGGACGGCAAGGTCCAGGACACCGTCATCGCGGTGCGCGAACTGAACCCGGCCAACGTGGCAGCCAACCAGCAGGGATGGCTCAACCAGCATGTGGTGTACACGCACGGCTACGGCGTGGTCGCAGCGAAAGGCAACAAGTTCACGGTTGACGGAAAGCCGGAATTCCTCCAGTCCGGCATCCCGTCCACGGGTGTCCTGGGTGACGACTCCACCTATGAACCGCGCATCTACTTCGGTGAGAATTCACCGGAGTACTCGATTGTGGGCGCCCCCGAAGGTGCACCCAACCGCGAGCAGGACAGGCCCTCCGGCAAGGAAGGCGACGGGGAAACCCAGTACACGTTCAAGGGCAACGGCGGCCCCAATGTGGGCAGCTTCTTCAACAAGGTCCTTTACGCGATCAAGTTCCAGTCCTCGGACCTGCTGCTTGTCGGACGGCGTGAACGAAGAGTCCCAGATCCTGTACGACCGCAGCCCGCGCGAGCGCATCCAGAAGGTGGCCCCCTACCTGACGGTGGACGGCAATGCCTATCCGGCCGTGGTGGACGGACGGGTGAAGTGGATTGTTGACGGATACACCACCAGCCAGTACTTCCCGTACTCCCAGCAGGCCCAGCTCTCGGACGCCACCGACGGATTCGCAGACGACCTCCGGCCGGACCGTGGCATTGCCGAACAGCTCGGTCAACTACATCCGGAACTCGGTCAAGGCCACCGTTGATGCGTACGACGGTTCGGTGACCCTCTACGCCTGGGATGACAAGGATCCCATCCTGAAGGCGTGGCAGAACATCTTCCCCACCTCCCTGAAGCCTTTCTCGGAAATGTCCGGGGATGTCATGAGCCACGTCCGCTACCCGGAGGATCTGTTCAAGGTCCAGCGTGAGCTCCTGGGCCGCTACCACGTGACCGATCCAGACAGCTTCTACAAGAGTGACGAGGTCTGGAGCGTTCCTGCGGACCCCACCGCCGAGACGGCCACTGACGTTAAGCAGCCGCCGTTCTACATGTCGCTGCAGATGCCGGACCAGGAGAAGCCGGCGTTCCAGCTGACGTCCTCGTTCATTCCGCAGATCGTGAACGGCAACGCACGGAACGTCCTCTATGGCTTCCTGGCAGCTGATTCGGATGCGGGCAATGAGAAGGGCGTGAAGGCTGACAGCTACGGCAAGCTGAGGCTGCTGCAGATTCCGCCGGAGACCCAGGTTCCCGGGCCGGGCCAGGCGCAAAACAAGTTCAACTCCGATCCCACGGTGTCGCAGGCCCTGAACCTGCTCCGCCAGGGCGCCTCGGACGTCCTGAACGGCAACCTGCTGACATTGCCGGTGGGCGGCGGCATCCTGTATGTCCAGCCCGTCTACCTGAAGTCCACCGGTGAGACCTCCTACCCCACGCTGCAGCGTGTGCTGGTGGCCTTCGGTGACAAGGTTGGCTTCGCCCCGACCCTCGATGCAGCGCTGAAGCAGCTGTTCGGTGGTGATTCCGGGGCCGCAGCGGGTGACTCTGACAACAACGGTGCAGGCGCCGGTTGACCCGGCTGCTCCGCCCGCCGCAGGGGCTGACGCCAAGGCGGAGCTCAAGGCGGCACTGGATGAGGCCAACGCCGCCATCCAGGCCGGGCAGGCCGCCCTCGCCGCCGGCGACTTCGCAGCCTATGGCGAAGCAGCAGAAGAAGATCGCTGCGGCCCTCCAGAAGGCATTGGACGCGGAAGCCAAGGTCACCGTGACAGTTCCCGAGGCGGCACCGTCACCTACGGCTACCCCGTCAGGAAGCGCCACGCCCGCCCCTACGGCGAGCAACTGACCTGACCGCAGCCCACTGACCCGAACCGGTGGCCCGGCCCCGCTCCTGCAGGAGCGGGGCCGGGCCACTGGCGTTAACGGGGCCTCCGGCTGCTCCTGTTCTACCGCCGGTGAAGAGGCTGCGGGGCGGCCGGCGAGGGCCGAGACGCAGATCACGCCACCTCGATTTGGCCTCCCGTTCACCCGGCGGTAGAGTTGTTCTTGCGACGCGGGGTGGAGCAGTTCGGTAGCTCGCTGGGCTCATAACCCAGAGGTCACAGGTTCAAATCCTGTCCCCGCAACTGGCGGAAAACCCGGAACTGGAAACAGGTTCCGGACTTTTCTGTTTAAAGCCGCCAGGGTGCGTGCGGTCCGCCGGGGCGGGTGGATTCCGGCCCGCCGAAAGTAGGGTAGTGTTGATCAAGCGACGCGGGGTGGAGCAGTTCGGTAGCTCGCTGGGCTCATAACCCAGAGGTCACAGGTTCAAATCCTGTCCCCGCAACCATGTGAAGGACCCCGACCGGCAGATATGCCGGCCGGGGTCTTCTTTTTCCTCGATTGCTAGTGGTTCCTAGTATTCTCTTTCGCAGAGCCTCAGATTTGCAGCACAGGCCAGTCATTCTCGAGAGGAATGTAGTTCGATGTCCACACCCACGAAGAAGCCCGGCACAGCGACGGGCAAACGGTCCAGACTCTACTGGGGTGTGCCTGCCGCCCTCGTGGCGCTGGTGCTGGTGGTGCTGCTTGCAAAGTGGCTGCGGGACCTCCCCGCCGTAGCCTCCTTCCTGGCGGACTACCCGGGCCATTCAGAACTGCCCGCCGGCGCGCCCGTGGGCTTTCCCGCCTGGCTCGCCTGGCAGCACTTCCTCAACGGATTCTTCCTGCTGCTCATCATCCGGACCGGCTGGCAGGTGCGGACCACCACCCGCCCCAGCGGCCACTGGACGCGTAACAACAAGGGCCTGATCAAGACCAGGAACCCGCCCACCAAGATCACCCTGGAGCTCTGGTTCCACCTGACGCTGGACGCCCTCTGGATCCTCAACGGCCTGGTGTTCGCTGTCCTGCTGTTTGCCACCGGCCAGTGGATGCGGATCGTCCCCACCAGCTGGGACGTCTTCCCCAACGCACTGTCCGCGGCGCTGCAGTACGCGTCGCTGAACTGGCCCACTGAGAACGGCTGGGTCAACTACAACGCGCTCCAGCTGCTGACGTACTTCCTTACCGTCTTCATCGCCGCGCCCGCTGGCCTTCATCTCCGGGATCCGCACGTCCTCTGCGTGGCCCAAGAAGGCGGCCGGCCTCAACAAGGCCTACCCGATCGAACTGGCGCGGGCCATCCATTTCCCCGTCATGATCTACTTCGTGGCCTTCATCGTGGTGCACGTGTTCCTGGTGCTGGCCACGGGGGCCCTGCGCAACCTCAACCACATGTACGCGTGTCGCGACGACGACGGCTGGCTTGGGTTCTGGGTCTTCCTCGCGTCCGTGGCCGTCATGGTCGCCGCGTGGTTCCTTGCCCGGCCCATCTTCCTCCGTCCCATTGCTTCCCTGATGGGGAAAGTCAGCCGCTGACGGGCCGCCAGGCACGGCGCACGGCCGCCGTCCGTGCGGTCTGGCCTTCCTTGAGCTGCTGGTAGGTATCCAGCGCCCGCTCCCGTGACTCGGGAAGGCCCACCAGCGGCGCGGGGTATCCTGCCGCTTCCCCGTCGCCCTTCCACGGCTCGTGGATGGCTTTGTCGTCCAGCCCGGCGATTTCCGGAATGAACCGGCGCAGGTAGCGTCCGCGCGGCGTCGAACTTCTTGCTCTGCGTCACCGGGTTGAAGATCCGGAAGTAGGGTGATGCGTCGGCGCCGGAGCCCGCCACCCACTGCCAGTTGGCGGGGTTGCTGGCGGCGTCGGCGTCCACGAGGGTGTCCCAGAACCATTCCTCGCCCAGCCGCCAGTCGGTCAAGCAGGTTCTTGACCAGGAAGGACGCCGCAGCCATCCGAACGCGGTTGTGCATCCACCCGGTCTGCCAGAGCTGCCGCATGCCGGCGTCCACCAGCGGGTAGCCGGTGCCGCCCTGTTGCCAGGCCGCTGAGTTCGGCGGGTGAGGGCTTCTGCCATGCGAAGTTGTCGAACTCCGGCCGGTAGTTGCGGGTGGCAAGTTGCGGGTTGGTGATACAGCAGCTGCCAGCAGAACTCACGCCAGCCAAGCTCCGAGCGGAAGATCCCGACGTCGGCGGGCGCCTGGCGGGGGAAGCGTACGGCGGAGCTCGTGCCAGACCCGGAACGGGCTGATCTCGCCGAACCGGAGGTGCGGTGAGAGCCTGCTGGTGCCCTCGACTCCGGGCGTGTTCCTGCCGGTTCCATACTCGGTTGCCGGGCCATCCAGGAAGTCCTCAAGGCGCTGATGGGCGCCGGATTCGCCAGGTTCCCACGTATCGTCCAGTCCGCCGCTCCAGTCAGGGGAGTCCGGAAGCAGGGACCATGAACCCAGGGCTTCACGAATCTGGGTGGCTCTTACGGCCGGCTGTGGCGGGGGAGGGGAGGCGGGAGGGGGCATCGAGGGGCTGCCTCGGCTCACCGGATGCCAGGCAGGCGCGCCAGAACGGAGTGAAGACCTTGTAGGGCCCGCCGCTGCCGGTGGTGATGGTCCACGGCTCAAACAGCAGGTTGGCCTGGAAGCTGGCGGCCTCGATACCCTCTCCGACAGCCCATTCCTTGATGCTGGCATCAAGGGCCCGCTCCGGTCCGCCGTAGCGGCGGTTCCACAGGACGTGGCCGGCCCCCGTTTGCTGGACCAGCTCACGGATGACCTTGGCGGCCGGTCCCCGTCGGAGGACGAGGCGGGACCCTGCCTCCTCCAGATCTGCGGCAAGCGAGGCCAAGGAATGGTGCAGCCACCACCGGGCTGCGCCGCCGAGCGGCCGGATTCCCTCGGACTCTTCGTCGAGGATGTAGACCACTGTCAGGGGTGCAGGCCCAGTTCCGCCGCTTTGGACAGCGCCGGATTGTCATCCAGGCGAAGGTCGTCGCGGAGCCAGACAATTGCAGAGGGAGCGGGGGAGGACATGGCTCCAACGCTACACAGGTGCGGGAGGGAGCGCATGGCGCGGGCGGCGACCCGACACGGCGAAGGCCGGGGTCCGCATGGACCCCGGCCTTCGCTTGGTCTGACCCGCTGACTGCGGACAGCTGGTTAGAGCTTGTCGAAGTCGGCTTCGTCCACCGTTGACTCGGCTCCGGCTCCGGGCCGCCGGAAGATCCGATGGCAGGCTTGGACGCACCGCCGGACTTCAGGGCCGCGAGGCGGGCCTCGATTTCAACCTGCTCGCCGAGGTCCTCGAGCTGGTTGAACTGGGCGTCCAGGCTGGATGCGGCGAGTTCCTGCTGGCCACGGACTTTGGCCTCTTCACGGCGGATCTTTTCTTCGAACCGGCCCACCTCGCTGGTGGGGTCCATGAAGTCGATGCTCTTGATGGCGTCGTGGACCTGGGACTGCGCCGCAGCAGTCTTGGAGCGGGCCACAAGTTCGTTGCGCTTGCTGGTGAGCTCGTTGAGCTTGCCCTTCATCTGGTCGAGGCCGGACTTGAGCTTGTCCACCACTTCACGCTGGGAGGCGATGCTGGGCTCCGCGCCCTTGGCCTCGTTTTCCGCGGACATCTGGCGCTGCAGCGCCACCTTGGCGAGGTTGTCGAACTTCTCGGCGTCAGTGCTGTCGCCGCTGCCACGGTACTCGTCAGCCTTGCGCGATGCGGCCAGGGCCTTGTTGCCCCAGTCCGGGCGTTCTTGACATCCTCGTTGTAGTCGTCCTCGAGCATGCGAAGGTTCCCGATGGTCTGGGCTACGGCCGATTCAGCTTCGGCGATGTTGTTGGTGTAGTCCCGGACCATCTGGTCCAGCATCTTCTGCGGATCCTCAGCGTTGTCCAGCAAAGTGTTGATGTTTGCCTTTGCAAGCTGCGCGATGCGGCCGAAAATGGACTGCTTAACCATAGTTTTACCTTTCGTCCTGCTCAGTGGTGGCCACTGAAATCAGTGAACAGTTGTTGTACCGCTATCTATCCGCCGGGCGGGTCGTT
The DNA here is from genome assembly GCA_963807805.1 of uncultured Actinomycetota bacterium. Taxonomy (GTDB): domain Bacteria; phylum Actinomycetota; class Actinomycetes; order Actinomycetales; family Micrococcaceae; genus Arthrobacter. The sequence goes on from CAWECX010000010.1 coordinate 283,890, forward strand.
CCGCCCGGCGCCTAGTCTCCAGGGGTCAGAAGTCCCCGCCGCCGCCTGAGTCGCCGCCCCAGCCGCCGCCGGAATCGCCGCCGAAGCCGCCGCCGTCGCCGCCCCAGCCGCCGCCGTCGCTGTGGCCGCCGCCCCAGCCCCCGCCGCTGCCGCCGTTCAGGATGGAGTTGATCAGGATGCCGCCGAGGATGGCGCCACCGAGTCCGCCTCCGCCTCCACCGCCGCCGAACATGCCGCCTCGGCCGTAGCCCTGGTTGGCATAACCGCCGAAGTTGTCGACGTCGGACTGGGCGAGCTGCGCCGCCTGGGCGGCGAGGGCGTGGGCCTGCTGGGCGTAGGTCAGGGCGGTGACCGGATCGTTGCGGGAGATGGACAGTGCGTAGTCAAGGTTCCGCTGTGACTCAGCCAGCCGTGTCCGGGCTTCAGTGCCCACGCCGCCGCGTCGGGCGGTGATGTAGTCCGATGTGGCACTGATCTGCGCCTGCGCCGACATGATGGTCTGCTGCAGCGACGCCTGGGCCCGCCGTGCCTGCTCCTGCTGGTCGCGGATGCCGGTGAGGGACTGGTCCAGCGCCTGGTGCGCGGTTTCAACGCGCTGCAGGGTGGCGATGGGGTCAATCTTTCCGGCCTGGATCTCTGCTTTGACCTGGCTGAGGGCTGCTTCAACCCCAGCCACCGGTCCGGCGAGCTCAGGGTGGGCGCCGGACTGGATCATGGCCTTGGCCTGGGCAAGGTCCTGGGACGTCTCCACGACGGCCGCTTCCAGGCCGTTCCGGGCCTCATCGAGGCTGGACGGATACCTTGGCGATGGCATCGAGCAGCACGTTGGTCTGGTGCAGGCTTTCCTCGGATGCGCGTACCGCTACGGCTGCGAGGCTGCCTTCGCCTTCGGCGAGTTTCTGCTGGGCCGTGGCAGTGGCATTCTGGACAAATGCCAGCCGTTCCTTGGCCTGGGTGATGTTGTCAGCCACCTGAACCAGCGCGCTGTCAGCGTATTTGGCCCGGAGCCCTGCCAGGGACTGTTCGGCGCTGGCGATCTTGGCGTCGGCTTCGCTGCGCTCCGGCGTTGACCGCTGCCAGCGCCTGGGGTGCGTTCTTCTCGAGCTCGCGCAGTGAATCGAAGTCAGCCTTCTGCTCCTGCAGGGAGGCCGAGCGCGGCTTCGGAGCGGCGGATGATCTCGCCGAGCCAGCTGCGCTGCTGCTCCTCAGTATCCGGGAATGTGGTCGTCCAGCTGCTGCTGCAGCTTGAAGGACTCGGACATGTGGGCCTTGGCTTCCTGCAGTGCCTTGGTGAAGTTGCCCACCGCGGAGTCCCCGTACTGCGCCTGGGCGAACATCAGTTCCTGCTCGCTGGACTTGATGGCGTCATCGGCTTCGATGAGCAGCGAGCCGCTCTTGCGGCGGAGTTCCTCGACGCTCAGCGATGCCAGGGGATCGAGCTCGGCACCCTGGGGGCCGTAGCTTGCGCTGGAGGCCTGGGCGGCCTTCTTCCGCCTGTTGCGGAAGTACAGGTAAGCGCCGGCCCCGCCGGCTGCCACAACGCCCGTTCCGACGAGGACGGCGGTGCCTGCGCCGTTTTCTGCCGGCACGGTACCGCTGCCGCCGCCGGCCGCGTCGCCGACGGCAGCCGCCGCGTCAACGGCTGCCTGTGCCCAGTCGCCCGCGCGGAGCTGCGGGTCCACTGCACTCGACAGGATCTTGTCACGCTGGGCATTGGTGATTTTGCTGTTGCCGGGTTTGCTGAGCTGGTACTTTCTGGAATCGGTCGCGACCGCAAGGACAAGGGCGTTCTGACCCAGGTTGGCGTTCGTCGCTACTTCTGCGGCCCACTCGGAAGGAACATCCGGGTTGGTGAAGGTCTTGACGTAGACCACGTGCAGTGTCATGGCGTGGTCCGTGCCCAGTTTCTTGATGGCGGACTCAACTTCGGCTTTATCACCGCCAAGGACTCCGGCCTTGTCCACAATTTTCGTTACCGGGTCCAGGGCCACCGGGTCCTCAGCCCAGGCCGCGCCGGCGGGAACCGCGAGCAGCCCGGTCAGGCCGATGACGGCGAGTGATACGTTTGAACTTTGACCGCATGTGCAACCCTTCAGCACGCCTGACACCGATTCGGGACGAATCAGTCGTCTCAGAATGCAGCAGCGCCCCCACGCGTGGTGTAAAGCCGCAGGTCGCTGTGGCAATTCCTCTTGATTCTATGGTGCACCTAATAAGGCGTCCACACCGCCGAATATGCCACCAGCGAAACGCCGGCGCATCGGGGGATTGACACGGCCCGAGGCACTCAGGAAGCTCCCAGCAAACATCCGCATTTGTTCCAGCAACGGGGTACATAGTTAATGCAGACGAGGATGAAAGGAAGTCCAATGACTGAGAACCCCACCCCTGGTGCTTCACCTGAAGATCGGGACCCGCGGCAGCAGGCGGCACCGCAGCCGGCTTTCCGCGGCCCGGCGCCATTGCACGACCCCGCAGCCGCACGGCAGGGTGACCAGCAGGAAGCGGATTCGCTGCGCAGGGCATCGGACGCCACGGAGAATCCAACCCAGCCGCTGGATCGTGGCCAGGAAGGAAACCCGACCCAGCAGCTTCCCGGCGCGCCGCGTCCGGTCTACCCGCCCCGCGAACCCTTCTACGGGCAGCAGAGCCAGCAGCCTGGCCAGACGCAGCCCGGCCACGACAACCTGGGCCACTACGGCCAGAGTCAGCAGCAGCACTACGGCCAGCAGCCATACGGCCAGCCGCAATCCGGCCAGCAGGGCACCCCCTCAGCCCACTCGGCCGCAAGCGGTGTCGCGCTGGCCCCGAACCCGGCTGACGCCCCCCGGCGCAAGGCAAGCTTCGGCGTCGGTACCCTCGTGGCAAGCATCCTCGCCGCCGGCCTGGTTGGCGGGGGCGTGGCCACCGTGGGATCAGGCAACCTGTTCGACGGCGATTCCTCTTCCGCAATCAGCAGCAGCAGCCAGCCTGGCACTGTGATCGTCAACAACAAGGACGACGTCAACGCCATCACGGCGGCAGCACTGAAGGCGTCCCCCAGCGTGGTGACCATCAGCGCGACCAGCGGCAGTTCCGGCGGTACAGGCTCAGGCATCGTCCTGGACGACGACGGGCACATCCTTACCAACACCCACGTGGTGACCCTTGACGGCCAGACAGCCAACGCCGCCCTCGAAGTCCGCACCAGCGACGGCCAGCGTGATTGCCGCGAAGCTCGTAGGTACGGACCCGCTCTCGGACCTCGCGGTCATCAAGGTGGATAACGCCTCCGGCCTGACGCCGGCCACCCTCGGCGATTCCGGAAAGCTCAACGTGGGCGACACCGCCATCGCCATAGGCTCCCCGCTGGGACTCACCGGAACCGTCACCGACGGCATCGTCTCCACCCTGAACCGGACCATCAGCGTCGCGTCCTCCGCTGCTCCCCAAGGACGGTGACGAGTCGGAGGGAGACGACGAGGGCGGCTTCCAGTTCGCGCCGCCAGGAGGTGGCCAGAGCCAGCAGTCAACGGGCCAGGGCTCCATCTCCATCAACGTGATCCAGACTGACGCGGCCATCAACCCCGGCAACTCCGGCGGTGCCCTGGTCAACTCCAAGGGTGAGATCATCGGCGTCAACGTTGCCATCGCCTCCGCAGGGTCCGATTCCACGTCCAGCTCCTCCAGCGGCAACATCGGCGTTGGCTTCAGCATCCCCATCAACCACGCCAAGCGCGTCGCCCAGGAGATCATCGACACCGGCAAGGCCTCCCACGGCCAGCTGGGCGTCAGCGTGAAGGACAAGTCCTCCACCAATACGTCCTCCAGCTTCTCGGTGGGCGCCGACGTCGCCAGCGTCGAAGGCGGATTCGGCTGCAGCAAATGCCGGGATCAAGGTGGGCGACGTGATCACCCGTTCAACGACCTCGCCATCAGCGAACCCAACCAGCTGACTGCGGCTGTCCGCGAACAGGCAGCCGGCTCCAAGGTCAAGATCACCGTCCTGCGGAACGGCCAGGAACAGACGCTGGACGTCACGCTGGGCGCGGCAGCCGAGCAGTAGGCCGGCAGCGTCGGGCCGGCGGCGGCCCCATGAACCGAAAACGACGGCGGCGGTTCCCCACAAGCGGGGGCCCCGCCGTCGTCCGTTTTCAGTACCCGGGCAAGCCGGCTGACACAGGCGTTAACGCGGACGTCACCGGGGTACTTCTATATGGTTAGCTAGGATCTACCCGTACCCCGGGCGTTCCGCGGCCATGACCTCACCCGGCTGGCTATCCACAAGCATGGAAGGCTGCTGTAAATACAGTGGAAGAGACATTGAAGATCATCGTCCTGGTCAAGCATGTGCCGGACGCGCAGTTCGACCGCCACCTCAACGGGGAGGGCTACACCACCGACCGCGACGAAAGCATCCTGTCCGAGCTGGACGAGTACGCGCTGGAGGCGGCACTGCAGCTGGCCGAAGCGCGTGGCGGCAGCAAAGCCGGCAACCAGGTCATCGCCCTGAGCATGGGCCCTTCCGGTGCAGTCAATGCAGTCAAGAAGTCACTGCAGATGGGCGCCACCGAAGGCGTACACCTGACCGACGGCGCCCTGGCAGGCTCAGACGCCGCCGCCACGTCCCTGGCGCTCGCTGCGGCCATCCGCCACCTCGGTTCCGGTCCCCGGTTGACCTGGTGCTCACCGGCATGGCATCCACCGACGGCGAAACCTCCCTGGTGCCGGCGCAGCTCGCAGAGCGCCTGGGACTGCCGCAGGTCACCTTCGCCTCGTCCCTGGAGGTCGACGGCGGCCGGCTCACCGCGCGCCGCGACGCCGACACCTTCTCGGAAACCGTGGAAGCGGCCCTGCCGGCGGTCGTGTCCGTGACTGACCAGATCAACGAACCCCGCTATCCGAATTTCAAGGGCATCATCGCGGCCAAACGCAAGACCATCACCACGCTGTCACTCTCAGACATCGGCGTAGATCCCTCGCAGGTGGGCCACGCAGGATCCTGGACCACGGTGACGTCGGCTGAAGAACGCCCGCCGCGCACCGCCGGCACCATCATCACTGACGAAGGCGACGCCGGCATCAAGCTGGTGGACTTCCTGGCCGCCCAGAAGCTGCTCTAAGAGGGATCACAGATATGGCAAACGTACTTATTTTCATCGACAACCCCGGCGATTCCCTGAAGAAGAGCAGCCTGGAGCTGCTCACCGTGGGACGGGCCCTGGGTGACACGGCCGTTGCCCTTAACGGCAGCCTCAGCGACGCCGTGATGGCATCCTTCGCCGAGTACGGCGTCGGCACCGTCTACCGCCCCGCAGCTGCAGGACCTGGACGACTACCTCGTTGCGGCCAAAGCGGCCTACCTGTCGGCCGCGGCGGAGGCCGCCGGCGCGGCCACCGTGCTCCTTGATAATTCTCCGGAAGGCAAGGAGATCGCTGCCCGGCTGGGAATCCGGCTCACCGCCGGAGTCATCACGGACGTTGTGGCGGTGGACCGGACGGCACCGCGCACAAGTCCGTCCTCGCCGGGTCGTACACCACCGCGGCCAGGGCCACCACCCCGGTTTCGGTGCTGACCGTCAAAGCCAACAACGTTGAACCGCTGCCCGCGACGGCGGCCAGCACGCCGGTTGAAGCATCGGTGGACCTTCCGGCCGGAGCCACGGCGGCGTCCGCACGGGTCACCGACCGCCGGCAGAAGGTTGCCAGCGGCCGCCCCGACCTGACGGACGCCCGGATCGTGGTTGCCGGTGGCCGCGGCCTCGACGGCGACTTCGGCCCGGTTGAACAGCTGGCGGATGCCCTCGGCGCTGCCGTGGGGGCATCCCGCGCGGCCACCGATGCAGGCTGGATCAGCCACGACGCCCAGGTGGGCCAGACCGGTAAGACGGTCTCCCCGCAGCTGTACATCTCCGCCGGGATCTCCGGGGCCATCCAGCAGAAGGCCGGCATGCAGACAGCCAAGGTCATTGTGGCCGTGAACAAGGACGCCGAATCCCCGGTCTTCGAGATCGCCGACTTCGGCATCATCGGCGACCTCTTCGACGTGCTGCCCCAGGCCACCGAAGAAATCAAGAAACGTAAAGGCTGAGCCTTGACCCATACTGCTGGGCCGGCACAGAGCCCGTTCAACCCGGAATCACACCGGGTTGGGCGGGTCCTCTGTTTCGCGGCCCATCCTGACGACATCGATTTCGGTGCAGCCGGCACCGTTGCTGCCTGGACTGCCGCAGGCGTGCAGGTCAGCTACTGCATCATGACCGACGGCGACGCGGGCGGTTTCGATCCGGCCCACCGCGCCGAAATCATCGCCCTGCGCGCACGCGGAACAGCTCAGGGCTGCGGAGCTGGTGGGCGTCACAGACATCCATTACCTGCACCAGCGCGACGGCTATCTGGAGCCGACGCATGAGGTGATGAAAGGCGTGGTCAGGCTGATCAGGCGAACTCCGTCCCGACGTCGTGCTGGCCATGCATCCGGAGCGGAACTGGAACCGCCTCCAGAAGAGCCACCCGGACCATCTGGCCGTGGGGGAGGCAGTGACCCGCGCCGTGTATCCCGCCGTGGAGAACCCGTTCGCCTACCCGGAGCTTGCCGAGGCTGGACTGGAAGCCTACAAGCTCCCGTGGCTCTGGCTTTACGCCGGTCCTCAGGAACGGGAAAACCACTATGTCGACGTCACCGACCATGTGGACAGCAAACTCCGTGCCATCAACGTCCACGTCAGCCAGCACCCCGACGTCGAGGCCATGGAGGCAGCCGTCCGCAGCGGCATGCAGGTTAATGCCGGACGGGCGGGGCTGCCGTCGGGCCGCAGCGCCGAGGCTTTCCATGTTGTCGCCGTCAACGGCCCGGGGACCATCGCGGGTTTCTAGGTCCCGCCGCGTGCCATGCACTGCGCGCCAGTACGAATAAGCCCGCGGCGTTCCTTGGACGGAACGCCGCGGGCTCTTCACCTTCATAGTGTCCCGGTCAGGTGTCCAGTTGGGCCGAGGCCACGGTGGGGAAGGTCGGTGACCCCGAGCCGCCGACGGGCTCCACCGTGATTCCCAGCGCGGCAGCGGAGGAGATGCCCTTCACCACGGCCGGTTTGGACAATGCTTCCTCGTCCATCAGGCCCTGGGACACCGGCGCGGAGCCGTCCTTCGGGATCAGCCACATCTGGTAGACCTTGCCGGCCGGAGGCGCTGGAACGCCGTTCATCTTGACCACCACCGCGTCCTTCGACGATGAAATCAGGACCGTGGCGGTTCCGCCGGCGGCGACCGGGACGGATACGTCCCTGACGTCCTGGGCCCGGACCACCTGGTTCAGCGGATCGTTCTGATCCGCGACATAGGCGCCGATTCCCACGCCGCCGAGCGCGATCACGGCTGCAGCGGCCACCCCGGCCAACCAGCGGCGGGCGCCGGCAGGGCGCCGTCGTTCTTCCCTGCGCCGGCGGGCATCAGCGAGCTCATCAGCGCCGGGCAACACAGTGGATTCGTGCAGGGATACCGCCGGTGCGGGCTCCGGACCAGCACCCTGCGCCGGGAGCTGGGCAACAATGCGGGCGAAGAGGTCCGACGGCGGCTCTTCCTCCGCCGCAAACGTCCTGGCCAGGGTCTCCCTGGCCTGGCGCACGCGCTCGTTGAAAGATCCCCGCTCTGCCTCTGCCGCGGAGGAGATGTACTGGTCAATGGCCGAACGCTCGGCATCGGTCACCGCGTCCAGGGCATACAGCTCCGCAAGGTCCACTGCGCGGCCGGAGGCAAGGTCAACGGACACGGTATCGCCGAAAGTGCCGCGGCGGTTACTGCCGTTATTGTTCATCTCTGTCATCTCAACTCACCCCCAGACACGTCTTCAAGCGGATCAGTCCATCGCGGATGCGGGACTTGATGGTGGGAACTGCAGCGTTCAGGCGTTCTGCCACCTCCCGGTACGTCAGGCCGCCGTAATAGGCAAGCCGCACGGATTCCTGCTGCGTTTCAGTCAGGGTGTCCAGGCATCGGACCACTGCTTCGGCCTCGAGTTTGCTGCCCACCTCGTCAGAGACGGAGTCGTGGTCGATGTCCTGGCTGCTTGCCCCGTAGCTTGCGCTTCCCGGTCAGTGGACGACTGCGAGGAACGGACTTTGTCCACGGCCCGCCGGTGGGAAATGGTCATCAGCCACGACAGTGGACTGCCTGCGTCCGGATTGAACTTCGAGGCGTTCTGCCACACCTGGAGGAAGACCTCCTGGGTGGTGTCCTCGCTGAGCTCGGGATCGATCAGGACCCTGCGGGCCATTCCGAAAACCCGGCGCGACGTCAGCCGGTAAAACTCCGCAAACGCATCCTGCTGGCCTTGGGCAATGCGGCCCAGCAGCCCGGCAAGGTGTTGGCTGAGGTCAGCCGGGGAGTCTGTGGCGCTGCCAGGAGCCTCGATTTGGCGCGTTGGGAGTTTCCATCACTGACCAAGCATAGATGTCCGGCGATTGAATCAGGCGCATCCCGCGTGGGGTTGCCGCAGGCCACCGGAAAAACCGGCCGATCGGTGATGATCGCCGCCTGAAGTGCCTTCACCTGCCGCTCCTTAGTCCGCTGGGGATGTCTTCAGGAGTAATTCGGCGCCGGTCCGGAAACGGATTGGCCCCAATCAGGACATTCTTGGCCGGAAAACGCGGCAGGCATACTAAGGGACCAGGCTCAGGCCGGTCAGGTCTTTGCGCCGGCGAAGCCCTGCTGGCGCCATGCCTCGTAAACGGCGATTGAGGCGGCATTTGCAAGGTTCAGCGAGCGCAGTGCAGGGAGCATGGGGAGCCGGACCGTGGCCGTTACGCGGGGGTCCCTCTTGACGTCCTCGGGCAGTCCCGTTGATTCCTGGCCGAACATCAGGACGTCGCCTGGCTGGTACGCGATGTCCGTGTAGCTGGCCGTCCCGTCCGACGTGAACGCGTACACCCGCTGGGGCTGCAGCGCGGCCCAGGCGTCGTCGAGGTTCCTGTGCACCGTGACCACCGCCAGGTCGTGGTAATCCAGGCCGGCGCGCCGGAGCTTTGCGTCGGAGAAGTCGAAACCCAGTGGTTCCACCAGATGCAGTTCGGCACCGGTAATGGCAGCGAGCCGGATGGCGTTACCGGTGTTGCCCGGAATTTCGGGGGAGTGGAAGAGGATGCGGAACACCGTTCCATCCTAGCCAACGCCGTCAGTGCATGCCGCGAAGGAGCCGGGCCAGCACGGAAACGTTCACGGTGTTCGGTGCCGGGCCCGAGGAGAGGAACTGCTTCAGGCCCCTCACCAGTCCGGCCGCATTCACCACCTGCACCGTCTCAAGGGCGTCAGCGGACCGGCGGTGCCGGTCAATCACAGGTTCGTGCAGGTTCCCTCCGGGACTGTGCACTACGGTCCAGCCGGTGACGTTAAGTTCCGGGAAGATGTCCTGCATGGCGCGGACCACATGGGCCAGCTGCGGCGGCGGGATGGATCTTCCGCCGTGATTAAGCGTCCTGCCGTCCCAGGCGTAGGCGCCCTTGGGCAGCAGCATGGAGCCGATGATGCGCCAGCCGATACCCGGACAGCAGCACGTGGTCGATGTGGCTGTTGTCCGCCGGGGACTGCAGGCCATTGATCAGACGGGCAGCCGGAATCGTCGGAAGGACCTGCCGGCTGATCAGCTGGACAGTCCGCAGTTCGCGCTGGATGCGTGCCTCGGCCCCGAAGATCCCCCGTTTCCTGGGCATGCCGTGCACCTGCTGGCTGGCCTGGCCGAGCGGGATGAGGGGTACCGCTCCGGTTGCCGCATCTGCTGCCGGGTCATATGGCGGAAGATACACCGGAGCGTCGCCCGCCGTGTTGCGCGGGGTGTTGGGCCGGTGCACCGTAGCGGAGGCGTTGCTCCCGGCGGCCGGCGCGTCGAAGTGTGCGTCGCCGTCGGTGTCCGAGGAGGCGGCACCCGTCGCGTAGGCACGGTCGTAGGCACGCCGCCGCTGCGGATCCATCAGCGTCTCGTAGGCTGCTGTCACCCTCCGGAAGGCGGCGGCGTCACCTCCGTGATCGGGGTGTGCCCTGCGGGCAGCGCGGCGATAGGCAACCTTGATCTCCTTGTCCGTCGCCGTTACGGCGACGCGGAGCACCTGGTAATGGGAGTTGCCGCTCTCGGTCAAGCACTTGTCCTTCTGTTGGTGGCCGGCCCGTTGGGGCAGGCAGGGCCCGTGGTCAGCTGAGCCAAGCCTAGTGGCCTGCCCTGATAACGTCCGCGCTCCCTGCGGGGGTTCCCGCTGCTGGCATAATTCAGCCCATGAGGGTCGCCGTAGCAGTCAATCCGCAAGCGTCCTCTGGTGCGCGGCAGCACGCAGGGGCCATGGCGGCGGCCTACTTCCGCTCAACCGGGGCGGACGTTGTGGAGCTGCGCAGCCCCGGCTATGCCGCGCTGGCAACATCCGTGGAGCAGGAACTCGCCCGAGGAATTGATGCTTTGGTGGTTGTCGGTGGGGACGGCCTGGTGCACCTGGCCGTCAATGCGCTCGCAGGCCGTGATGCAGCAGCCGGCCGGGTACCTTTGGGGATCGTTCCCACCGGCACCGGCAACGATTTGGCCCGGGCTTTGGGCCTGCCGCTGGACGACGTAGCGGCTGCCTGCCGGCGGATTTCTGCGGGAATGGCGACGGGCGGGCGCCTGGTTGACCTCGGCCGGGTCACAACGGCCACCGGGAGCTGCTGGTTCGCAGGCGTGCTTTCGGCGGGTTTCGACGCGGCAGTCAATGAGCGGGCCAATGCCTGGCGCTGGCCCCGGGGCAAGGCCCGCTACAACCTCGCCATGCTCCGTGAGCTGGCAACGTTCCGTGCCATCGGATACTCCGTAACGGATTTTACGGAATCGGACGACGGCGAGACCTGGCACCAAGGGGCAATGCTCGTTTCCGTGGCGAACGGACAGTCCATTGGCGGCGGGATGCGGATCACCCCTGACGGCAGCCTCAGTGACGGCATGCTTGAGCTTTTTATTGTCAGGCCACTTTCCAGGTCGCGGTTCCTGGCAGTATTCCCCAGGGTGTTCTCCGGACGGCACGTGGGGCACCCCGCGGTGGAGATCCGCCGCGTCCGGAAGGTTGGGCTTTCGGCCGCCCACGTCGTGGCCTACGCCGACGGCGAGAGGATCGGTCCCCTGCCGCTCACCGTAGATGTGGCCGCAGGCGCGCTGCGGGTCCTGGCGTAGCTTTGCCGTGCCTGATGGCGCCGCCCTCGTGCGCGTCCCCAACCATGGGCCGGCAAACCGGCGTCTAGACTCGGTGGTGGTGAGGGACGGGGGAGCCCGGCCGCGGAAGCCGGCATGCCGGCCAGACATTGGGGTGGAATGAAACTACGGGGGAGCGCGCTGACTTCCAGGGCGGCGTTGCTGACAGCATCTGTTGTGACTGTGGGGCTGCTCGGCGGCTGCAGCCTGGACGTCCCGGACCCCTCGGCGCCATCGGTGGCGCCAGCGGCCCCTACCCTGGCCACACCCACGATAACCCCGGGCCACGACGCGGAAGCCGTCGCTGCCAAGGACCTGCCGTTCGCGGCCGGCAGCACGCTCGCCAAGGGCGTTCCCGTGGGGATCTCAGATGGCCTCAAAGAAGCTCCGGGGTGGAAGACGGCCAAGGAGAACGTGGCCGGTGAGAGCCGATACGTGAAGTCCGACGGCTGCCTCGCAGCCGCCAGGGTTCAGGTCAGCCAGGGACCGTTGGCCCTCGGCGACGACCGAGCGTCCACGGTGGGCCTGTTCACCTACCTGGACCCCACCATCCTCCCCGAATACCTCACGACGGCGACCTTGCGCTGGGGTGGAAAACCGGACGAGCCGGGGCCGCAGGTTGAAGTGCTTGCCCTTGAACGTCCCGCCGCGCCGGGAGCCAAAGCCACGGCGGTCATGGCCCGCCTCTTCAGCACGGCCGGATCCTCCGTCTACGTTTCCATATCGTGCCCCGATGCAGCCAGCCTTGCGGCAGCCCGGCAGGACGTGTCCACCCGCCTGCTCATCGTTCCTCCATCCCCATAAGTGCATCTCCCTGCCCTGCCCTGCCCTGCCCAGCGCGGCGCCGGCGGCTAGAATTGATGGGTGCCTGTTTACCTGGATCATGCAGCAACAACGCCCCTCTGCGCCGAAGCGCTTGCTGCGCTGACCCGCGAGCTGGCCCGCACCGGCAATCCGTCGTCCCTGCACGGTTCCGGCCGCCGGGCACGCCGCTCAGTCGAGGACGCGCGGGAGGCCATCGCCGCGGCGTCCGGCGCGCATCCGTCCGAGGTCATCTTCACCTCCGGTGGCACGGAAGCGGACAACCTCGCCGTGAAGGGTCTTTTCTGGTCCCGCTCGGCAGCCGTCCCCGCGCGCCGGCGCATCCTCTGCTCCGCCGTCGAGCACCATGCCGTGCTGGACACGGTTGAATGGCTGGAACGGCATGAGGGCGCCGAGGTCACCTGGCTGCCCGTGGACGCTGAGGGCCTTGTTGACCTGGCCGTCCTGCGGGACGAACTGGCACGGGATCCGGAGAACATCGCCCTGGTGACGGTGATGTGGGCCAACAACGAAGTGGGCAGCATCCAGCCCATCCCGGAGATCGTGGCCCTGGCCCACGCCGCCGGCGTGCCGGTCCATTCAGACGCTGTCCAGGCCTTCGGTTCAATCCCCATCAACTTCAAAGAGTCCGGACTCGACGCGATGTCCGTCTCCGGACACAAGATCGGCGGCCCCGTGGGCGTGGGGGCGCTGCTGCTCGGGCGCGCGGTGGCGTTGACTCCTGTCCAGCACGGCGGCGGGCAGGAACGCGATGTCCGATCCGGAACACTGGATACGGCGTCCATCGCCGCTTTTGCCGCGGCGGCCGAAGCGGTCGCGGCCACCCTGCCTGCGGAATCGGCGCGGATGGCAGCCCTGCGCGACCGGCTGATCGGCGGAGTGCTGCACAGTGTTCCGGAAGCCGTCCTGCGCGGTGCACCCGGGGAAGGCCGGCTGCCCGGCAACGCGCACTTCACTTTCCCGGGCTGCGAAGGCGACTCGCTGCTCTTCCTGCTGGACCTCGCCGGAGTGGAATCCTCAACCGGCTCCGCCTGTACCGCCGGGGTGCCACGGCCTTCGCATGTGCTCCTCGCCATGGGCCTCGACGAGGAAACCGCACGCGGCGCGCAGCGCTTCAGCCTGGGCCACACCTCCACCGACGACGACGTCGACGCCCTGATCGCGGCCCTGCCCGCGGCGTACGCCAGGGCCCGGACCGCTGGGATGGCAGGGCACGAATCCACCATCCAGACGGCGGGAACCGTAGCACGGCATGCCGCGGTCCAAAGCTGACCCACAGCGGCCGGATGCCGCAGGCCGTAGAATAGACGGGGCCACAACCCCCACCCCACCCTTCCCCAACGGAAAGCCAGCATGCGAGTTCTAGCAGCCATGAGCGGCGGAGTCGACTCCGCCGTTGCCGCAGCACGTGCCGTCGAAGCCGGCCACGACGTCGTCGGCGTCCACCTGGCACTGTCCCGGATGCCTGGTACCCTGCGCACCGGCAGCCGCGGATGCTGCACCATCGAGGACTCCCGCGATGCCTGGCGCGCGTGTGACGTGCTGGGGATTCCCTACTATGTCTGGGACTTCTCCGAGCGCTTCAAGGAAGACGTGGTGCAGGACTTCATCGACGAGTACGCCGCCGGCCGCACACCGAATCCGTGCATGCGCTGCAACGAGCGCATCAAATTCGCGGCACTGCTGGAGAAGGCCATAGCGCTGGGGTTCGACGCCGTCTGCACCGGACACTACGCCAAGGTCATCGAAGACGCTGACGGCAACCCGGAACTGCACCGCGCCGCCGACTGGGCCAAGGACCAGAGCTATGTGCTCGGCGTCCTCACCCATGAACAGCTCAAGCACTCGATGTTCCCGCTGGCCGAAACCCCATCAAAGGCAGAAGTCCGTGCCGAGGCGGAGCGGCGCGGACTTTCCGTAGCCAACAAGCCGGACAGCCATGACATCTGCTTTATCCCCGACGGCGATACGGCAGGCTGGCTGGCGGAGAAAATCGACATGACCACCGGTGACATCGTGGATGAGAGCGGCGCCAAAGTGGGGGAGCATCCCGGGGCGAACGCCTTCACAGTCGGGCAGCGCCGGGGACTGAAGCTGGGCACCCCCGCAGCGGACGGAAAGCCGCGTTTCGTGCTGGAGATCCGGCCGAAGGAGAACAAGGTGGTGGTGGGTCCCGAGGCGTTGCTGGCCATCGACGAAATCCGCGGCATCAAGGTCTCCTGGGCAGGACTGCCGATCGCCGAAGTCAGTACGGGAGCCAGCTTCGACTGCTACGCGCAGGTCCGGGCGCACGGGGATCCGGTGCCCGCGACCGCCCGCATGGACCAGCCTGCGGACGGGACGGCAGGCCAACTGATCGTGACGCTGACGGACCCGCTCCGCGGAGTAGCCCCGGGCCAGACTGTGGTCCTCTACCAGGGCAGCCGCGTGCTCGGCCAGGCAACCATCGACGCCGCCCGTTCCCTGCAGCGCGCGGAGCTTTAGGCTTCGGAGCTGCCGCCGCTGGGCTGACCGCCCGGCGGCGCCGCGCCGTTCCGGTGCGGAAAGTGAGAGCGCTACCGCATTCAGGTAAATTTTGTGTCTCAACTCACAGAATGAATCGTTTCATACCAGACCTGTCTGGTTGAATCGGGTGATCAGGACAGCGCGCTTCCCGCTCAGGCAGATACACCCATCAGCGGGCGGCGGGCGCGTACTCATCGAACAGAAAGTTCACAGATGACAAAGAGCACCAAAACCCTGCACGGCGCGATCGCGCTGGCAGGCATTTCCGCCCTCGCACTGACCGCCTGCACGGGCCCATCCGGAGGCGGAACGTCCACCGAGAGTGCCGGTGGCGGCACCATCTCCTACGGAACGACTGACAAGGTGGTCACGCTCGATCCCGCAGGATCCTATGACGGCGGATCCTTCATGGTGATGAACCAGATCTACCCGTTCCTGCTTAATTACAAGCCGGGCACTGCCGAGGCCAGTCCCGACATTGCTGAATCAGCGTCCTTTACGAGCCCTACTGAATACACCGTCAAGCTGAAGTCCGGCCTGAAGTTCGCGAACGGCAACAGCCTTGATTCCTCCGATGTGGTGTTCTCCTTCAACCGGGTAGTGGCAATCAACGACGCCAACGGGCCAGCTTCGCTGCTGTCGAACATGGAAAAGATCGAAGCGACTGATCCCACCACGGTGGTCTTCACCCTTAAAGCGGCCAATGACCAGGTCTTCCCCGGTGTTCTGGCCTCCAATCCCGGACCGATCGTGGATGAGGACGTGTTCCCGGCGGACAAGATCATGGACGATGACGCGATCATCGCTGCGAAGCCGTTTGCGGGCCAGTACACCATTGACAGCTACAAAAAGAACGAACTGGTCAGCTTCAAGCCCAACGCCGACTACCAGGGCATGTTGGGCAAAGCGGCCAACGACGGCGCCACCCTCAAGCACTATGCCGATCCGAACAACCTCAAGCTTGATGTCCAGCAGGGCAACATTGACGTCGCAGGCCGGATCCTGACCGCCACCGACGTCGCCGACCTTGAGAAGGATTCCAAGGTAAAGGTGCACAAGGGGCCCGGCGGCGAGCTGCGCTATATGGTCTTCAACTTCGACACCATGCCGTTTGGAGCCAAGACCCCGGAGGCTGACGCTGCCAAGTCGCTGGCCGTTCGCCAGGCTGTAGCCCACCTGGTGGACCGCGACACCATCGCCGCCCAGGTTTTCAAAAACACCTACACTCCCGTCTACTCCTATGTGCCCAAGGAATTCGAAGGGGCCACCGAACCCCTGAAGAGCCTCTACGGTGACGGCAGCGGGAAGCCCAGCCTGGAAAAGGCCAAAAAGGTGCTGGCAGATGCCGGCGTGACCTCCGTGGTGGACCTGAAGCTGCAGTACACCGACCGCTACGGCACCTCCGCCGCAGATGAGTACGCCCTCGTGAAGGAGCAGCTCGAGAAGTCAGGGCTGTTCACAGTGGACCTGAAGTCGACCGAGTGGACCACGTACACCAAGGAACGCCGAGCCGACGCCTACCCGGTGTACCAGCTGGGCTGGTTCCCGGACTACTCGGACGCTGACAACTACCTGACGCCGTTCTTCATCCCGGGCAACTTCCTCGGGAACCACTACGAAAACGCCGCCGTCACCGAGGTTGTCAACAAACAGCTGGTCACCGCGGACAAGGCCGAGCGGAGCAAGCTTCTCGGCGAAGCCCAGGAAGCAATCGCCAAGGACCTTTCCACGCTGCCGTTGCTGCAGGGGGCACAGGTCATGGTCGCCGGAACGGACGTGAAGGGCGTGGAGAAGACCCTGGACGCCTCCTTCAAGACCCGTCTTGGCGTGATGTCCAAGTAGCACCCCGACTCATCCGGCTCTGACCAGGCAGAGAGGCGGGGCGCCCATGCGGCGTCCCGCCTCCTTGCCGGTCACCGGCCAGCGCGCAGGGGAGCTGCTGGCTCCGGCCACCACAATTCTTAGGTATCCATGACAACATTGATTGACGCGCCGCCCAGCGACGCAGACGGAATTCTCCCGTCAAGCAAGAAATCAGCAGGCGGGGGACTGGGCCAATATTTCCTGGTCCGCTTCCTGCTCATCTTTCCCACCATCTTTATCCTCGTCACCATAGTGTTCTTCCTGATGCGGATCACCGGGGATCCCATCACAACGGCCATGGGCGGCAGGCTCCCGGAAGACCAGCTCCAGGAGCGGATCCATAATGCGGGCTATGACCGTCCCATCCTGGTCCAGTACTTCGAATACCTTGGCCAGCTGGCCACAGGTAACTTCGGCAGGACACTCTCGGACAACCGCTCCGTGTCGGAGATGCTGACAACCTACGGCGCAGCAACCCTGGAGCTGTCCATCAACGCGCTGATCATCGCGTTGCTCGTGGGAATCCCGCTTGGCATGGTTGCAGCCCACTGGCGCGACCGCGCGCCCGACGCCCTGCTGAGGGTTTTCGCGATCCTTTGCTACGCCACTCCCGTGTTCTTCGCCGGGATGCTGCTCAAGCTGACCTTTTCGGTCTGGCTGGGATGGCTGCCGGTGGCCGGCCGTGCGAAGACCTCCTCCGAATTGGCCCTGACCTCCCTGGAGGCACCCACCGGCATCTACTGGCTGGACGCCCTCAGGAGCGGAAATATGGCTGCCCTCGGTGATGTGCTGGCCCACTCGGTGCTTCCCGCCGTCGCCCTGGGCCTGCTGACCGCGGGAATCTTCGTGCGCCTGGTCCGCACCAATGTCATCGGGACACTTGGCAAGGACTATGTCGAGGCTGGCCGCTCACGCGGCGTGAGCGAATTCCGGCTGGTCACCAAGCACGCCTACAAGCCTGCCCTCATCCCGATCATCACCGTCATGGGCCTGCAGATCGCCGTGATGCTGGGCGGTGCTGTCCTCACCGAAAAGACCTTTGAATGGAAAGGGCTCGGCTTCCAGCTGGCCAACTACCTGATCGCACGAGATTTCGTGGCCGTCCAGAGCATCGTGGTCCTGCTGGCCGTCATCGTGGCCATCACCAACTTCATCGTGGACATTGTGGCCGCGCTGATCGACCCCCGCGTGAGGTACTGACATGAGCGTCATCCCCGGCACGGAGCCGATCGTCAATCCACGGGCGGCGTTCTATAAGCGCCTTCCCGTCATCTCCCACTTCAACAAGAGCGTCGGGCTCCAGCGCGGAATGCTTGTGGCGGGCCTGATCCTGACCAGCCTGTTCCTGCTGACAGCGCTGCTCGCGCCCCTGATCGCGCCCTACGGATATTCGCAGCTTTCTGACGCCGACGGCAACTTCCCCACGCAGGAGGCACCCGGCGGGAAGCACCTGCTGGGGACCACCGTTGGCGGCTATGACGTGTTCTCGCGGGTGGTGTGGGGCGCCCAGACCGCAGTGCTGGTGATCATCGTGGCCGTGCTCATGTCCATCGTGGTGGGGGTGGTCCTGGGGCTCGTGAGCGGCTACTTCGGCGGCTGGCTTGACCGGATCCTGGTGGTCATAGCCGACGCGGTCTACGCGTTCCCGTCGCTCCTCGTGGCCATCGTGATGGCCATCGTGATCAGCGGCGGACAATCAAGCCTGATCGGCGGGATTTTCGCGGCAGGTACCGCCATCACCCTGGTGTTCATCCCGCAGTACTTCCGGGTGATCCGGGCGGAAACCGTCAGGCTGAAGGCCGAACCGTTCGTGGAGTCGGCCAAGGTGGTGGGTGCTTCCAACATCCGCATCATGGGCCGCCACATCTACAAAAACGCCACCAGGACCCTCCCGCTGATCTTCACCCTGAACGCCTCCGAGGCAATCTTGACCCTCGCCGCACTCGGCTTCCTGGGTTTCGGCATCGAACCGAGCTCAGCGGCCGAATGGGGCTTCGACCTCAACAAGGCATTGGCGGACACGACGTCCGGCATCTGGTGGACCGGACTCTTCCCAGGCCTCGCGATCGTCCTCACCGTTGTGGGACTGACGCTGGTGGGCGAGAGCATCAACGACCTGAACGACCCCCGCCTCCGCGGACGCAAGGCCGCAGGCGCGCAGCGGCCCCGGCTCAGCCCCCGCTGCGAAGGCCGCCATCGAAGTGGATGTGAGAGGACTTTGACCATCAATATTGATCCAACAGCAGCATTGCACAGCCAGGCCGGCCAGCCTGTACTGGACATCGAGCACCTGAAGGTCACGTTCGCCACTGACGGCGGCGACGTCTACGCCGTCAAGGACGTCAGCCTGCAGGTGAAGGCCGGTGAAGTGCTGGCCATCGTCGGTGAGTCCGGTTCCGGCAAGACTGTTACCGCCAAAACCATTCTCGGCCTGCTGCCGGAGACGGCCACCAGCGGCGGTGCTGTCCTGATCAACGGCAATAACGTCATCAGTGTCAGTGCCGCGAAGCTGAGGCAGATCCGCGGCCGTGACGTTGCCATGGTGTTCCAGGAGCCGTCCACGGCCCTGAATCCCGTCTTTACCGTGGGCTGGCAGATCGCCGAGGGAATCCGTGCCCACGCGGGCAGCGTCCGGAAAGCGGGTCTCGGCCAGGGATGCCAAGGCCCGCGCCGTGGAGGCCCTCCGCAAGGTGGGCATCCCGGATCCGGAGACGCGCGTCAACTACTACCCGCACCAGTTCTCGGGCGGGCAGAAGCAGCGGGTCGTGATTGCTGCCGCCCTGGCCCTGAATCCGGGGCTGATCGTCGCCGATGAACCCACCACCGCCCTGGACGTGACTGTCCAGGCTGAAATCCTCGAACTGCTCAGGGATCTCCGGGATAAGTACGGGACCTCCATCGTGCTGATTACCCACAATATGGGTGTGGTGGCGGACCTCGCCGACCGCGTGGTGGTCATGTACCAGGGCGACGTTGTGGAGGAGGCTTCGGCGCGGACCCTGTTCGCGGAGCCAAA
Organism: uncultured Actinomycetota bacterium; assembly: GCA_963807805.1. Taxonomy (GTDB): domain Bacteria; phylum Actinomycetota; class Actinomycetes; order Actinomycetales; family Micrococcaceae; genus Arthrobacter. The sequence goes on from CAWECX010000010.1 coordinate 303,272, forward strand.
GCAGGAATACACCAGGAACCTGCTGGCGGCGGTCCCGCACCTCGGGCGCAACTCAGCCTCGGCAGGCATGACCGAACGCGCCCACCAGGGTTCCCCGGTACTCATCGAGGCCAAGGACCTCACCATCGAGTATCCGGGCCGCCTGGGGACACCGGCCTTCAAAGCTGTGGACGGGGTCAGCTTTACCGTATCCGAGGGTGAAGTGTTCGGGCTGGTGGGCGAGTCCGGTTCCGGAAAAACGACCATCGGCCGGGCCATCGCCGGGTTGAACCGCACCACCGGCGGAAGCCTGAAGGTGCTGGGGTACGAGATGCTGAACCTCAAAGAGCGCACGTTCAAGCCGCTGCGCAAAGAGATCGGCTTCGTCTTCCAGGATCCCGCCGCCTCGTTCAACCCGCAGCTGACCATCGGGGACTGCGTTGCCGAGCCGTTGGTCATCCATACCAGGCCGAGTCCCGGGCAGGCCCGCAAACGCGTCGGTGAGCTGCTCGAATCAGTGCAGCTGCCGGCGTCGTACGCTGACCGGTATCCGCATGAGCTCTCCGGTGGCCAGCGCCAGCGCGCATCCCTGGCGCGGGCGCTGATCCTGAACCCGAAGTTGCTGATCGCCGATGAACCGACCTCGGCGCTGGACGTATCAGTGCAGGCCAAGGTGCTGGAACTGTTCAAGGAAATCCAGCAGGAGTTCGGCTTCGCGGCCCTCTTCATCAGCCATGACCTTGCCGTGGTCGACATCCTGTCGCACTGGGTGGGTGTGCTGTACAAGGGCAAGCTCGTTGAACAGGGAATCGGCAGCCAGGTCATGGGTGCGCCGCAGCACGACTACACCAAACGGCTGATCGCCTCGCTGCCGGTCCCTGACCCGGACGAGCAGGCACGCCGCAGGGAAGAACACCGCGCGCTCCTGGGTATCTGAGAAGATCCCTGCGGACGCATCCGCGGCGAAGGGGCGCTCCGGCCTGCACTGGCCGGGGCGCCCCTTCGCCTGCAGGCAGGGACACAGCGCGGACTTAACACCACGGTGGATTCTCGCCCCTGCCCATAGACTTGGATCATGACGCAGCACAGCCACGACCTTCCCGAACCCGAGCCCTACGACGCCACAGCCAGTTCGCTGGCAGGCAAAGTGGACAATTCGGTGATGGCGGAACTGCTGTCCATCCGCTCGAGCATCGACAACATCGACGCCACCCTGGTGTTCCTCCTTGCCGAACGGTTCAAAGCCACCCAGAAAGTGGGCTTCCTGAAGGCCGCCCACCGGCTCCCGGCGGGCGACCCGGGCCGGGAGACAGCCCAGATTGCGCGGCTCAGGCGTCTCGCCGAGGAAGCCCACCTGGATCCGGCGTTTGCTGAGAAGTTCCTCAATTTCATCATCGGCGAAGTGATCCGCCACCACGAGGCCATCGCTGAAGACCACCAGGCGGCAACCTCCGAACAGCACGATGGTTCCCGGCAGCCGGACACGGAGACTGGCGTCCCGGCCGGGCCCCAGGCTTCTGTTGTAGCGTGAGCGCCGGTCCGCAGGAGGTCACTGCCACCGCGCTGGGTCCATGGCCGGGGGAGGACCCCGTTGAAGCCGCCCGCATCATCCGCGGGGAACTCGGCAGCCCGCACCTGCCATTCCTGGCTGAACTTCCGGACCGCGGCGTGGGGTCGGACTCCCTGGGCCGCTCGGCCTCGCTCCTGGTCGACCTCGCCGTTGACGTCCAGCCTTATGGCTGGCGGCTCGTGGACCGCCCCGGCAAGGACGCGCGCCGGGCCGCATCAGCGCTGTCCACGGACATCAATATCCTTGCCGATGTCGCCGGAACCGAAGATACCCCCGCCGCGGAGCTCAAGATCCAGCTGGTGGGGCCAATGACCCTCGCGGCCGGACTGCATCTCCACAACGGGGAACGGGCCCTGATCGACTACGGCGCCCGCCGTGATATTGCCGCTTCCCTGGCAGCCGGTGTGGGTGCCTACCTTTCGCGGGTCTCGGCGGCCGTGCCCGGCGCCAGGCTGGTGGTCCAGGTGGACGAGCCTGATATCGCTGCGGTGCTGGCCGGCACCATTCCCACCTCGAGCGGATACCGGACGCTGCGCGCTGTCGCCGCCGAGGAGGCATCTGAGTCGTGGCGGGCCCTGGTGGCTGCCCTCCGGGAGGCCGGTGCCGCCGAAATCGTTGTCTCAGTCCCTGAGGTTGAGGCGCCCATCGACCGCGTCCTGGATGCCGGCGCCGACGGCGTCGCTGTCCCGCTGAAGGCCCTGACGGCCCGCCAGTGGGAGCAGCTGGCGGGCGCAGTCGAGGCCGGGAAAAGTATCTGGGCCGGTGCCTTGGATGTCAGCACGGGCACCCTGCCGAAAGTACCCGACGTCGTCGAATCGGTCCGGCGGCCGTGGCACCAGGTGGGCCTCCCGGCGTCGTCCCTGCGGACTCTGAGGGTCACGCCGTCCGCGGGACTTCCGGGACAGTCCCCGGCGGCCGCTACGGCAACGCTTAGCCGCCTGACCCAGGTTGCGGACGGGCTGAACCAGCTGGCGCTGGGCTAGGGCGCAGTCGGCTGGTCAGGTCCGGTCCTCCCAGCGGTCCGGGTGCGCGTAGCGGGGGAGGAAGCTGAGGGCGGAGCTGCCTCCGGCGTATGGCCGGAGGCGGTAGTCGAAGCTGCCCGCGTAGACCAGGACCAGGCCGATCTGGGGCTGGATGACCTTCACCTGGATGCGGTGCTTCCCGTGCCCACCCTGGGACGGGTCCCACCACTGTTCGGCGTAGGCTTTCGCGTCCAAGGCCGCCGGGAGCGGCAGCCGCAGCGGTCCAAGAAAGAGCCTGGACGCCTCGGAGATCCCCCTGAGCCGTCCTTCGGGCGTCACGCTGAGGTTCAGGTCTGTCACCACCCTCCTGAAGCGGCCAACATAGTCCACCAGCTGGGGTCCGCCAGCCGGGTCAGTCACGCTGGTGGTGTCCTGGAAAATGCGTGTACGCCCCGGGAAGCGGATCTCGCGCCTGGCGGTCAGGCTGGACCGTCCGAACGGATCCTCGTGGGCGTGGTTCTCAATCCGGAACGGGATCCGCTCACCGTATTCCGGGAAGAAAGCCTCTTCAGAGGTAGTGAGTTTCAGCAACGGCCTGAGCCAGTGCTGCCGGCAGCCGACGACGTCGAAGACGCCTTCGCCGACTCCGTAGTGGCCGGACCCGGGTGCCAGGGCAAAGTACTCCTGGAGTTCAGGCTGCAGCCTGCTGAATTCCTCACCCAGGGCTTGCTGGTAGATGGGAACGTTCATCTTTGCCTCCTGATGTGGAAGGGCAGCGGTGCCTTCCCTGATCTCACAATCTACCCGCAGCCTTCAGCCTGATGTACATATCCGCCAGCCGTGGTGGCAGCTGGTGCGGTTCAGCGTCCACGACTTCCACGCCGTGATGCTTCAGTTGCGCGCTCACCGCCTCGCGCTCCAGGAGTGCCCGTTCGGCGGCAGCTGCCCTGAAGACGCCGGTGGCGGTGTCCCGTTCCTGGAGCATCAGCCCCAGCAGCGGATCGCGGACGGCAGCCACCACCACGACGTGCTGCCGGGCAAGCCGGGTGGCCGCAGGGATGAGTCCTTCCTCGGGGGCGCCCCCGTCCAGCGAGGTCAGGAGCACCACCAGGGAGCGGTGCGCGGAGACGGCTCTGACCTGCGCCGGGATTCCCTGCCAGTCCAGCTCGATCAGTTCTGCCTCCAGTGGAGCCATTGCCTGGACCAGCTGGCCCAGGAGGTTCCCGGTGGTGGCCGATCCTGCCCGGGCACGCGGGCGCCGGTCATAGGCCAGGAAATCGACCCTGTCGCCGCCCCGCTCGGCCAATACGGACAGCAGCAGGGCGGCCTCCATCCCGGTGTCGAGGCGGGGTTCGTCGTCGATCCGTGCCGCCGAGGTCCGTGAGGTGTCCAGGACAATGACCACGCGCCGGTCCCGTTCGGGCCGCCAGGTCCTGACGACGACGGCGGAACGCCGTGCGGTTGCCCGCCAGTCAATGGACCGGACGTCATCGCCACGGACATAGTCGCGGAGGGAATCGAACTCCGTTCCTGCACCGCGGATCTGGACAGCTGCCTTGCCGTCGAGTTCACGCAGTTTCCGCAATTTTGACGGGAGGTGGCGGCGGGAATGGAAGGGCGGCAGGACGCGGATTGATCCAGGGCAGGGGATCGTGCGCTGGCGGGCGCCCAGCCGAAGGGGACCGTAGGAGCGCAGGGTTACATGGGGTGCCACAAGGATCCCCCGGCGGGATGGGTGCAGGGTTATCCGAAGCCGGCGGCGTTCACCGGCGGGTACGTCCAGGGGCTGGACCGGGTCCTGGGCTCCGGCAGAGGGCTGCCATGCGTCACGGAGAACTGCACGCAGGCGGCGCTTGCCCTGGTTCCGGACAGCCAGGAGGGATTCAGCCGTGCCGTTCAGCGTCACATGGCCGGGATCGGTGCGGTGGACCTCAATGCTGCGCAGGGATGCCGCCAGGCTAAGGTCAGCGGCAAGCAGTGCTGCGAGGGCAGCCAGGACTGCCAGGACCGTCGCCCACGCGGGCAGCAGCAATACCGGTGCCAGCCCCAGCAGGGCAAGGAGCACAAAGCGTCCGGAGAGTGCCATGCCGTCAGCGTGGCACTGCCACGGAGGCCAGGATGCTTGAGAGGACGTCGTCCACGCGGACACCATCCATCTGGGCCTCCGGGTGGAGGGCGACGCGGTGCCGAAGGCAGGGCAGGGCAAGCGCCTTGACGTCGTCAGGGGTGATGAAGCTCCGGCCGGAAAGCCATGCCCAGGCCCGTGACGTGTTCAGCAGTGCAGTGGCGCCGCGGGGGGAGACGCCCAGCTGGAAGGAAGGTGCCGCCCGGGTGGCCCGCACCAGGTCTACGATGTAGCCGATGATCTCCGGTTCCACGGCAACGTTGGCCACCGCCTCGCGTGCTCGTTCAAGGTCCCGGGCCCCGGCCACAGCCCGGACGCCTGCGGCGGCCAGGTCACGCGGGCTGAAGCCGGCCGCATGCCGCCTGATCACTTCCATCTCCTCTGTCCGGCTGGGCAGCGGCATGGTGAGCTTGAGCAGGAACCGGTCCAGCTGCGCCTCCGGCAGCGGGTATGTTCCTTCGTATTCCACCGGATTCTGCGTTGCCGCGACCAGGAACGGCGAAGGGACCTGGCGGGACACCCCATCCGCTGACACCTGCCGCTCTTCCATGGCTTCCAGGAGTGAAGCCTGGGTCTTGGGGGGCGTGCGGTTGATTTCGTCGGCGAGCAGGATGTTGGTGAAGACCGGGCCTTCACGGAAGCTGAACTCTGACGTGTGCGAGTCATAGACGAGGGAGCCTGTTACATCGCCGGGCATCAGGTCTGGAGTGAACTGGATCCTCTTCGTATCCAGGCTCAGTGAAGCCGAAAGCGCCCGCACCAGGAGGGTCTTGGCCACACCCGGAACGCCTTCGAGGAGCACATGCCCCTGGGCGAGCAGTGCGATCAGCATGCCGGTGACGGTGGCCTCCTGGCCCACCACTGCTTTTGCGACCTCGTTCCGCACATCAAGGAGTGCCTGGCGTGCGGGATCATGCTGCGGGGAGGCCAGGGTCTGGGGGCCGCGGAGCTCTTCGTTCATCGGGTTCCTACCTCTTTTTCCAGTTTGTCCAGTTCCTGGGACCAACGCACCAGCCTGGCTTCGTTCGGGGGGTGTTCGTTGATGAGTTCGCGGACAGCGGGCGCCGGCCGGTCCAGGGCCCGCGCCGCGGCGTCGGCCACATCGTCGGCCGAAACCCCCACACCCAGCCTGAGTTCCCGTGCCAGCCGGACCAATGTACCTGCCCTGAGGTTGTCCCTCGCCCGGTCCACGGCATGGGAGTCATGGTAAAGCCGGGCCCTGCCCTCCGCCGTTTCCGCGGCTTTGACAACAACCGGCAGGGGCTCAAAGACGAGGGGTCCAAAGCGCCGGCCACGCCAGATGATGGCCACTGCGGCGACCAGCACGAGCCACGGTCCCAGGAACGGGACCCAGCCCGGCGCGAGGTCGTTGAGCGTCTGCGGGGACGGGGGACCGCTGACGTCCGCCAGTCCGGGCAGATACCAGACCAGGTCGGGGGTGCCGCCAAGGATCCGGAGGGAAAGGGCAGCATGGCCCTCCTCGTCGAGTCCGGCATTGCTAAGGACGGCGGTGCTGCCGAGGACCGTCAGCGCGCCGTCGGCAGTGGTGGCCAGCAGCCCTGCCTCTGAACCCGGCGGCCGGTAGCAGGCCGATACCCCGTTGCCGGCGGCGTAAAGGAACCCCGGGTCACCGGCGACTGGCCCCGCCGCCTCGGCATCAGGATTCGAACAGCCCGCGTCCAGGGTTGGCGCGGCCTCGGGAACCACCCCGGCCTGGGTGATTCCACTGTCCAGAGCCGCCAACGTGGTGAACCGGGGCGTGATGACCACCATCCGCGCTGCCTCGATCCTCAGCTGCGCCAATTGCGGTCCGTCGAGGAACCCGTTCCTGTCGTACAACAGCAGGGTGGCGTCCGGACGGGACCGAAGGGCTGCCAGTGCGGCGTCGTAGGATCCTGCACTCCGGACCTCGACCCCGTGGCGGGTGAGGATCTCGCTTGCTGCCCTGCCGCCGTCGGGCCCGGCATTGAGGGTGGACAGCGGCACGGTGTCGCCCTTGGGCGCCAGTTGCATGTAGAGAATTGCCAGGATGGCTACCAGGGCAATCATGATCGCGGCGGCAGGGCCTCGATGGCGCCTGGCCCAGAGCAGGCGTTGCGTGGAACGCGGCGCCGGGGGCGGGACGTCAGGGCTGTCCGGGGGAGGCGGGGGCGTTTCTCCGGTCACTGTCTGGGTCATGGGGCGCCCTCTGCCGGAGCCATGGTCCCGGCGGGCTTGGCCGTTTCCAGCGCTTCGTCCAGCTCGACCATGGCTGTGTAGTCCCCGCGCGTTGCCGTGCCATGCCCATACCGGATCCGGTCAAACGTCCGGGCTGCCTGGTCCAGCGTCCGGGCTTCGGACTCGAAGATGCCGGCAAGTTCCCGGGACACCTCGCCAGCGGTCCGGCCCGGCCGTGCGTCCAGTATGTCGCGGTCCTCGGCCGTGCGGACCAGGGCGCGGAAGCGGTGTACGACGGCGGCACCCCAGTCGCCCCGGTCGGCTGCAGCCGTGGCGCTCCCACGGTAGTCCGACGCGCTGACGGAAGCGCCGTCGTCGAACACCTCACGCGGAGTCTTTGGGCGCGCATTGAGGCGGGGCCGCGCCACGATGATCGCAGCGGCGATCAGCACCGCGATGACCACCCCGATCAGGGGTGCCACCGCCGGGCCGTCAGTTCCTGCAGGACTGTCCAAGGACCCCAGCCAGTCCAGGAAACCGCGCCACACGCCGTCCAGCCAGCCCGGCTCGGCGCTGCGATACTCCGGTTTGGCAAGTTCCTCAACTGCCCAGCGGCGGGCTTCCTCCCTGTCGGGAAGGACCGGCGGCTCAGCGGACATCGGGCCAGGCACCGTACGCCAGGCCCGGACTGCCCGCCCCGCCATGGACGGGAACTCCCCGGCCCGGGATGCCATCAGGATCGGCTCCGGACTCAAGCAACCGCAGGAGTGCGATGTCCAGGCCGTCCTTGCGCATCCGCAGATCCAGGTACAGCAATGCCATGACCGATGTCTGGAAGGCGTAGCCCACCGCGCCCACCAGCCCGCCGATGACTGCCGTGACGATCCCGAGCACCACGGCCACGACGACGGCCTGTTCAGCGTCGCCGTGCGGGGACACGACACCGGTGTAAAACGTCGGAAGCAGGCTCAGCGGAATGGTCACCACCTGGGCGATGATGCTGACCATGATCGAGACCACCAGGGTGATGCCGAGGATCCGCCACCAGTTGCCACCGGTCAGCTGCCAGGAGCGGCGGATTCCGTCCACGGCACCCAACTCCTCGATGACAACAGCGGCCGGGGCCACCAGGAGTTTGATGTAGATCCAGATGGACAAGGCGATGCCGCCAAGTCCCACCGGGATAAGGATCAGCGCACCGGCGCCGCCCACGGCGCTCACCAGTAATACGGCGAGGCCCACAAAAAGGGCAACGGCCAGCAGCCAGCCCAGGGCCATCAGGCAAGCCAGCCGGATCAGCGCGCCGGCCCGCGACCGGGCCAGCGCCCACATCTGACGAAAACCGGTGCGCCGGTTAAGGACGGACCGCGCCACGGGCACCACCATGGCGCCCTGGAGTACCGCAGAAAGGAATACCGTCAGGACCACCACCAGCAGGACCGCGGCTGCGAAGGCCAGGCCCAGCGAGACAGCCTCCTCGCTGGTCAGGCTCTCCAGCCACCCTTCCAGGGAAACGGCTGTAGCTATGGAACCGGCCGTGAGGGCGGCGGTCAGCACCAGGGCCACAGATTGGGCCAGCAGCGCCGCCCCCAGCATGGCCTTGGCATTGCGCCTGATGGTCTGGAAAGAGCCGTCGATGATTTCGCCGAACATCAGCGGGCGAAGCGGAACAATTCCGGGTTTGGGGGGCGCCACATACTGGGGCTGCCGGTAGGGCGGCGGACCGCCGTAGGGATTATAAGGAGGTTGGCCCCACTGCTGGCCGGGCCACTGGGGTGGCTGCGACCACTGGGACGGGCCGGAGCCGGGCAGTTGCCCGGGACCCGGCGGGGGCACCCACGCGGGACCGCCGCCCCACTGTGCGGGACCGGGTTCCGGCTGTCCGCCAGCGCCTGGCTGCTGCATGTTTGGTTCCTGGTGTGACAACCTGTTCCTTCCCCCGTGCGGAACCGGTCACCCGTGTGGCAGCGTTGCCGCAGCTCAGGCGGACGCGCCCAACAGGGGCCGGCACGCTTCCAGCCTATAGTTCCTGCGTCGGGGGGCATAGCGTGCCGCCATGCCGTGGCGGCGATCAACACGACAAAGGGCAACCAATAAGGGAATATATAACTATGAAGGCACGCATCCTGGTAGTTGACGATGACGAAGCACTCGCAGAAATGATTGGAATTGTTCTGCGGAATGACGGCTTCGAACCGATCTTCTGCGCTGACGGCGGCCAGGCACTTGAGATCTTCCGGTCCTCCAAGCCGGACCTCGTCCTGCTTGACCTGATGCTTCCCGGGGTGGACGGGATTGAGGTCTGCCGGCAGATCCGGGCCGAATCTGACGTGCCCATCGTGATGCTCACAGCAAAGTCCGACACTTCCGACGTCGTCCGGGGGCTGGAGTCCGGCGCCGACGACTACGTGCCCAAGCCCTTCAAACCCGCTGAGCTGGTAGCCCGGGTCCGGGCGCGGCTGCGGCCCGGGCGACCAGAAGGCCCCCGAAACCCTGCGGATTGCCGATGTCACCATTGACGTGGCCGGCCACACCGTCAGCCGCGGGAATGAACGCATCTCCCTGACCCCGCTTGAGTTCGACCTTCTCGTGGCCCTCGCCCGGAAGCCGTGGCAGGTATTCACGCGTGAGCTGCTCCTGGAGCAGGTCTGGGGTTACCGCCACGCAGCGGATACCAGGCTGGTCAACGTCCATGTCCAGCGCCTCCGGTCAAAGATCGAGCGGGACCCGGAGGCCCCGGAAGTAGTATTGACGGTTCGTGGTGTCGGCTACAAAGCAGGTTCCTGACCCTTCAGGAGCAGATGGCGGGCGCGCTCCGGACGTACCCGCGACGGACCCTGTGCCACGCCACGAGGAACACCACGCCACCCCGGAACACACGGACGCCCTGGCGGCCGGGTTCAGCCGGTTGCCGTTTCGGGCACGCATCTGGTGGCGCCGGGCGATCATCGTCAGCCTCCGGGTTGCGCGCCTCGTCCGGACCGGGGTTAGCCGCATCTTTCCGGGCATCCGCTACCTGGGCGAATCGCTTCACCGGCGGTGGCGTCGGTCCCTGCAGTTCCGCACCGTCCTGACAACCCTCCTGCTCGCAGTGACCTCCTTTGCGGTGGTGGGTGCCTATCTGTCCAACCAGATTGCCAACAACCTCTTCCAGGAGCGCCTGACACAGGCCGAGTCCGAAACCCGCTACAACGTCAAGCAGGTCCAGGACACGTTCGACGGCGCCCAGGTCACCGACCAGTCCAGCGTCATCACGCTGGTCTATGACACGCTGAACGCGGTTGAGGGCCGGGGATCGGTGATCCAGCGGCGCTACGTTTTCGAGGCGATGCCGCAGCAGACAAAACCCCGCAACCGCTGGGTGGAGTCCCGCGCCTCCGACCAACTGACGGTCAGCGTCATACCGCCGGACCTGCGCAAAGCGGTCCAGGAATCCGGCAAGGACCAGTATTGGGCCTCAACCGTCATCCCTGTTGGCACCGAAGACCGGCCGGGGATCGCCGTCGGCAACAAGGTGACCTTCAACGGCACCGTGTATGAGCTGTACCTGATCTACGACCTCAACACGGCGCAGCAGACCCTCGATGAGATCCAAAGCGTCCTCTGGGCCGGTGGAGCCGTGCTGGTCCTGATGATCGGTGCCATCGCCTGGTACGTCACGCGCAACGTTGTCAGCCCTGTCAGCCATGCGGCGCTGGTGTCCGAGAAGCTGGCTGCCGGACAGCTGCAGGAGCGCATGGTGGTCAAAGGCGAGGATGAGGTCGCCCGCCTCGGCGCGTCCTTTAACCACATGGCCGCCAGCCTGCAGGAACAGATCACCCAACTGGCAACCCTTTCCCAGATGCAGCAACGGTTCGTCTCCGACGTCTCGCACGAATTGCGGACGCCGCTGACAACTGTCCGGATGGCCGCGGAAGTCCTGTTTGATGCACGACATGACTTCGACCCGATCAACAAACGCTCCGCCGAGCTGCTGTACAACCAGGTAGAACGCTTCCAGTCGCTGTTGTCGGACCTCCTTGAGATTTCCCGCTTCGACGCAGGGGTTGCCATGCTCGACGCGGAGCCGGAGGATATCCTGCAGGTCATCGCCCATGTCATCGAAGGCGCCGCACCAGTAGCAGCGGAATACGGTTCGGACATCATCCTCCGTGCCCCGGAGTCCGGGATCGTGGTGGAGATGGATTCACGGCGCATCGACAGGATCCTGCGGAACCTGATCCTGAACGCCGTCGAGCACGGGGAAGGAAGACCGGTGACCATCACCGTGGCAGCGAATGAGACGGCAGTCGGCGTTGCCGTCCGTGACCAGGGAATCGGCATGACGCCCGCGGAGGCGGCACGCGTGTTTGACCGGTTCTGGCGGGCGGATCCTGCCCGCGCGCGGACCACCGGCGGCAGCGGGCTGGGCCTGTCCATAGCCATGGAGGACACCAAGCTTCACAACGGCTGGCTCCAGGCCTGGGGCAACAAGGGGAGTGGAGCCAACTTCAGGCTGACGGTCCCGCTCCGGCAGGGCGAGGAGATCGACAGGTCTCCGGTGCAGCTCGAACCGGAGGACATCGTGCTGCCCGAGGTACCGGAAGAGCAGAAGTTCTTCGTCCTCGATCCCGCCGCAGCGGTGCAGGATCAGGCACCGCCTGCAGCTGCCGCAGCCGGCCGCAGCACCGAGGCCCAGTCGCCGAAGACAGAGATCCACGTGCCTGCCAAGGAGCAGTCATGAGGACCGGACCACAGCCGGGCCGGCCGCTACGCCTGGCAGCACTGCTCCTGGTGCTGTTCGCGCTGGTCAGCGGGTGTGCACGGATTCCCACAGCCGGGCCGGTGGGCAAGAGCACGGATGAAAGCGCAGGTAACCTCAATGCGCCCGTGTTCCTCCCGGCCGCCCCCCAGGCCGGGGCCGCCCCCGAAACGATCATTGAAGACTTCTATCGCGCCGGAAGCGGCTACGAGGACGACTACGCCGTGGCCCGCGAATACCTGACGCAGGCTTCATCGGTGGCCTGGAAACCGGACCAGCGCGCCCTCGTGTACCGGAGCGCTACGGTGGTGCGGACCGCCGTCGAAAACGTTTTCAACTATGAGCTGGATGTCGCCTATACCGTCGACGCCGACGGCATCGCGACACAGACGCCGGAGGGAACGATGGAGAACATTCCTGCCACGGTCACCCAGGTGGATGGCCAGTGGCGGATTTCCGCGATTCCGGACGGCACGGCCATCCCGGAGGAGACGTTCAAGGTTATTTACGGTGCGTATCCGATCTACTTCTACGATCCCAGCTTCACGTACGCCGTGCCCGACGTCCGGTGGTTCATCAAGAACAAAACCGTCAAAGCGATGACCAGTGCCCTGCTCGCCGGACCCGCCCCCTACCTCCGCGGCGCCGTGGTGAGTGCCTTCCCCTCCGGGATCAAACTCGCCCGGGAATCGGTCCCGGTGGTCTCAGGAGCCGCCCAGGTTGACCTCACGGCCAAGGAACTGTCGGAAGCGTCCACGGAGGACCGCCTGAGGATGCAGACCCAGCTGGCCCTGACCTTCCGGAGCCAGCCCGACGTCGTCAACGTCGAGTTGCGGGCCAACCAGGACCTGGTCCGGGTTGAGGACAACGGCTCGGTTCTGCCACCTGTGCAGAACAAAGGAGTGCCCGCACGCCAGATCGCAATCAGCGGCAATGAACTGGTGCGTTACGAGAACAACAGCGTCTCGCCGCTTCCGGATATGCAGACGGTGTCCGCCCTGGGCCCGCGCTACCCCGCGGAGTCGCCGGTGTCGCAGACGGTGGCCTTCCTGAATGAAAGCCGCACAACTCTTTACAGCATCGTTCCGGGCCAGCCGGCCAGGGCCCTCACTACCCGCAGCACCCTGACGCACCCCTCCTTCAGCCTCCACGACTGGGTGTGGACGTCCGGACCGGGAGCAGCCGGCGGCACCGAAATCGTTGCCTACCGGCCGGCTGGTGTTGCAGAAGGCGCCGATGTTCCGGTGGCCACCCTGGCACCGTCCTGGCTGGCCGGACGTACCGTCAAGGACCTGAGGGTCTCCCGAGAAGGGGTCCGCGTCCTCGTCATCTCCGAACAGAACGGGAAATCACGGGTCCAGGTTGCCGGGATCATCCGTGGCGCCGACGGAACGCCCAGGGAACTGACCGCTCCCATCACCCTTGTCACTGACAGCGACCCGGACCAGGGGGTCTGGGTGAGCGACACGGTGGTGGCCGTCATGAAGGGATCGGCAGCAGCCAACGTCACACCCGAGCTGCTGTCGCTGACGTCCGGGCAGCCGCAGCAGCTGGCTCCCTGGCCGGGCCTCGTAGGCCTCAGCGCCGGCAACGGGACAGAGGAGATCTACGGACAATCGGCGGACGGGATCTTCCAGCGGCTGGGCAACGGCTGGTCACCTCAGCTCAAAGGCCCGGTCGACCCATCGTTTCCCGGCTGAACCACGCGTCTGCCTCAGCGCACGTTCTGCTTCTCCACATAGGAAAAACGTGGCATTGCGCGGCAGGTCAGCCCCGGAAAAGATCAGGGAATGCCGCCAGGACCACCCTCCCGCGCCGGCAGCAGGCGGACGATGGATCCGGACCTGCTGCCGCCGCTGTCAACCGTCCGCCAAACACCGGGCGAGCCCACCGCCGGCCCCTCCTCCGGGCGGCCGAGCACGTGGCAGCCGCTGCCGCCGAGTTGCTGGCGCTCGCCGTTCCGGTGGACTGTGTCGGGCTGCGGAGCCGAGGACCTGGTTCTGTGCGTGGCCTGCGAACGACGGGTCAGGCTGCTGACCGGCCAACCCTTCAGGGCTGAGGGGCAGGCTCCTGCCCTGATGGATGTGGACGGGGGTGTGATCCTCCCTGTGGTGGCTGCAGGTGTCTACCGCGAGGAACTGGCGCAGGCCGTGCTCTCGTTCAAGAGCCACGGGCAGCACCAGCTTCAAAGGGTCCTTGCCGCCGCACTGGCCCGCGCCATCAGCGCGACGCTGCACTGCGAAGGCCCATCCTGCCTGGTTCCGGTACCCACGAGCGCGGGTGCGTTCGTCAAGAGGGGGTTCAGCCCCGTGCACCTGCTTCTGCGCTCGTTGGGCCTGCGAAGGGGGACCGGAACAGTGCAGGTTCGGGACGTGCTCGCGCAAATCCCCTGCAGCCGGAGGGCCGGGAGGGCTTCCCGGGAGGTCAGAAAGGCCTCGGCCGGGGTGCGCGGGCCAGGCGGGTCCGCGGATCCATGCGGGTGGCTTCGCGGCAGCGCAAAGCGGTGGCCGGGCAGCCGGTGCATCATTGTTGACGACGTCCTCACCACCGGCGCGACGCTGTCCGAAGCGGCCCGTGCCCTGCACCTCGCCGGGGCTGTGGTGACGGGCGCCGTGGTCCTCGCCGCGACACGCCCGCCCGATTCCGCTGGCGGCGGAACGGCATCCGCGGAGGCTGGCGGAAGACGGCCTGACTTAGAAAAAAATAAACGAAGAAAGGATGAATAACGTGATGGCTATGAACTAACGTCGGTTGTGGGTACCAAGAACAGATGTACCTGTCGATGGCGGCTCGGAAAGGGGCTCGACTGTCAAGCAGATCGGCCCTAGGAAGTGCCGTCGTCGTGTCACCGAAGTCATTTGGAGGGCACCATGGAGTTTATGATCAGCGGACGAAATCTGACGGTCTCAGACCGGTTCCGCGAATACGCCGGCGAGAAGATCTCGAAGATCGAATCGCTGGGCGACAAAGTCCAGCGGGTAGACGCAAAAGTCTCCAAGGAAACCAACGCCCGTCAGACCGGCGACCAGCTCACCGTCGAAGTGACTGTCCTGGGCCGAGGACCCGTGATCCGTGCCGAAGCCAGCGCCGCAGACAAATTCGCTGCATTCGATCTCGCCTACAACAAACTGCTTGAGCGGCTCCGCCGCGCGAAGGACCGCAAGAAGGTCCACCACGGGCGCCATACCCCCAAGGCTGTCCGCGAGGCAACCGCATCCCTGGAGCCCGCCAGCGCCCATGAACCTCTTTACCTTGAGGCGAGCCACCGGAATGAGCCCGTGGCCGCTCCCGTCGAGAAGATCGCCCTATGACGTCGAGAACGACATTCCCGCCGGTGATTCCCCGGTCCTGATCCGGCGCAAGGTCTTCCCGGCAGCGTCCCTTTCGCTCGACGACGCCGTGGACAACATGGAGCTCGTTGGCCACGACTTCTACCTGTTCGTGGACAAAGCCACCAACACCCCGTCCGTTGTCTACCGCCGCCGCGGCTGGACCTACGGGGTCATCACCCTCGACCACGAATGCGAACCCGGGTGAAACCGTCGTCGAAGAAAAGATCCTTGCCTACCGTTCCGACGACGAGGCTGCCAAAAGTCTAGGGTGGTACGCACCATTCCACTGAAAGGACTGACGTGTCGGCGACGCTGAGCCTTGAACAGGCGCGGCGGATCGCACTGGCAGCACAGGGACTCGACAAAGGACGGCCCGCCGGCCCCGTGACTTCACGGACGGTGGGCCGTACCTTTGCCCGGCTCCAGCTGGTCCAGATCGATTCCGTCAACGTGCTCTCCCGGAGCCATTTCCTTCCCTTTTTTTCGCGGCTGGGCAACTACGACCGCAATATCCTCCAGCGGATGTCCGGACGCTGCCCCGCGCCGGATGATGGAGTACTGGGCACATGAGGCAAGCTTCATCCGGCCTGAGCACTTCCGGGACCTGGTGCTGTGGCAGAGCCGCAAGTGGGTGGGGGCGTCGGCCATGGACCCCGAACTGCGTGAAGCCGTGGCCGGCAAGATCCTCGCGGTTCTCGCGCGCGGGCGCCCGCTGACGGCGGCCGAACTGACAGTGAGCATCGGACATGTCGAAGACCGGCCGACCGAGAACTGGGGATGGAACTGGAACGCAGTCAAACGGGTCCTTGAACACCTGTTCGAAGCGGGCCACATCTCGGCAGCCTCCCGGACGGAACAGTTCGAACGCAGGTATGCCTTGACTGCCCAGGTGTATCCGCGGCGGACTGGCTGGCAGCGGGGACCCGGACCCGGCAGAGGCGATGCATCGGCTCATCGAAGCAGCCGCCCGGGCTCACGGCATAGGAACAGTGCGGTGCTTCGCTGACTACTTCCGCACCCCGCTGAAAGCGGCGGCGGCCTCAGTGGACCATCTCGTGGCGGCCGGCCGGCTGGAACCCGTCACGGTGGCCGGTTGGGACCGGAAGGTGTTCCGCCACGCTGATGCGAGAATGCCGCGGCGGGCCGTGGGGCGGGCCGCTGCTGAGCCCCTTTGACTCGCTGGTGTTCGAACGCCGCAGGCTGGAAGAACTCTTCGGCTTCCACTACCGGATCGAGATCTACACCCCTGAGCACCGCCGGCGTTTCGGTTACTACGTCCTGCCCTTTCTCCTGGGCGAAGGCATCGTTGCCAGGGTGGACCTGAAAGCGGACAGGGCAGCCGGAAAGCTGCTGGTGAGATCCGCTTACGGCGAGCCTGACGCGCCGCCAAGGACCGCCGTCGAACTCGCCGCGGAGCTGGAACTGATGGCCGAGTGGCTGGGGCTGGGGGACGTGGTGGTCAGCCCCGTCGGCGACCTGGCGGAACCACTGGCTGCGGCCCTGCGCCGCAGGTTTGTTCCGATCCGCTCTCAGGGAACACCGGCTACGTGGCCTGTGTCTCTCCCGTAGACTAAAAACGCCAGAATTCGGCAGCATAAGACTGGGAGCATCTTCACGTGGCATCACTTATTGAAAAACTTCTCCGCACGGGTGACAAAAAAACCCTGCGGCAACTGCGGAACTATGCCGACTCCATCAATGCCCTCGAAGACTCGTTCAAGACGTTCACCGATGCCGAACTCCGTGAGGAAACCGACCGGCTCAGGTCCCGCCACCAGGACGGCGAGAAGCTGGATGACCTCCTGCCGGAAGCGTTTGCCGCAGTCCGCGAAGCATCCTCCCGTACGTTGGGCATGCGCCACTTCGATGTCCAGCTCATGGGCGGTGCAGCCCTCCACCTGGGCAACATCGCCGAAATGAAGACCGGTGAAGGCAAAACCCTGGTGGCCACTGCTCCGGCCTACCTCAACGCCCTCGCTGGAAACGGCGTGCACGTCATTACCGTGAACGATTACCTGGCTGAATACCAGTCTGACCTGATGGGCCGCGTCTACCGGTTCCTCGGCCTGACCAGCGGCTGCATCCTGTCCAACCAGGACCCTGCCGTCCGCCGGGAACAGTACGCTGCGGACATCACGTACGGCACCAACAACGAATTCGGCTTCGACTACCTCCGCGACAACATGGCCTGGGACCGTTCCGAGCTTGTCCAGCGTGGCCACCACTTCGCGATCGTCGATGAGGTCGACTCGATCCTGATCGATGAAGCGCGTACACCGCTGATCATTTCGGGCCCGGCGCAGGGCGACACCAACCGCTGGTACAGCGAATTCGCCAAGGTCGTGCTTCGGCTGCAGCCCGATCAGGACTACGAGGTTGACGAAAAGAAGCGAACGGTCGGTGTCCTCGAAAGCGGCATCGAGAAAGTCGAGGATTACCTCGGCATCCAGAACCTGTACGAGTCCGCGAACACACCGCTCATCGGGTTCCTGAACAACGCCATCAAGGCCAAGGAACTCTTCAAGCGCGACAAGGACTACGTCATCCTGGACGGCGAAGTCCTCATCGTTGATGAGCACACCGGCCGCATTCTTGCCGGCCGGCGCTATAACGAGGGCATGCACCAGGCGATCGAAGCCAAGGAAGGCGTCGAGATCAAGGCCGAAAACCAGACGCTGGCCACGGTCACCCTCCAGAACTACTTCCGCATGTACAACAAGCTCTCTGGCATGACCGGTACAGCCGAGACCGAGGCCGCAGAGTTCATGGGCACCTACAAGCTCGGAGTGGTGGCAATCCCCACCAACCGCGACATGCAGCGCATCGACCAGTCAGACCTCGTGTTCAAGAACGAAAAAGTGAAGTTCGACGCCGTCGTGAAGGACATTGCCGAGCGCCACGAGGACGGCCAGCCAGTACTGGTGGGAACCACCAGCGTCGAGAAGAGTGAGTACCTCTCCAGGCTGCTGGCCAAAGAGGGAATTCGCCACGAAGTCCTCAATGCCAAGAACCACGCCCGCGAGGCGGCCATCGTGGCCCAGGCCGGACGCAAGGGTGCCGTCACGGTCGCTACGAACATGGCCGGCCGCGGTACCGACATCATGCTCGGCGGCAACGCCGAGTTCACCGCCGTTGCCGAACTTGCCAAGCGGGGGCTGGACCCGGAAGAGAACTCCGAAGAGTACGAGGCCGCCTGGCCGGCCGCCCTGGAAGCAGCGAAGCAGTCCGTCAAGGACGAACACGAGGAAGTCCTGAAGCTGGGCGGTCTTTACGTGCTGGGAACGGAGCGGCACGAATCCCGCCGCATCGACAACCAGCTCCGGGGACGTTCCGGCCGCCAGGGTGACCCTGGCGAGTCCCGCTTCTATCTCTCACTGACCGATGACCTGATGCGGCTGTTCAATTCCGGAGCGGCCGAACGCCTGATGAACAGCTCTGTTCCCGACGACGTGGCGCTTGGAATCCAAGCTCGTTTCGCGGGCGATCGCCTCCGCACAGGGCCAGGTCGAAGGACGCAACGCCGAACAGCGCAAGAACGTCCTGAAATACGACGACGTCCTGAACCGCCAGCGCGAAGCCATCTACGGAGACCGCCGCAGGATCCTGGAGGGTGACGACCTCCATGAGAAGGTGCAGTTCTTTGTCGAGGACACCATCACAGCCCTGATTGACGCCGCCACTGCAGAGGGCAACGGCGACGACTGGGACTACGCCCAGTTGTGGACCAACCTGAAGACGCTCTACCCGGTCAGCGTTACGCCGGAGGACATCATTGACGAAGCCGGCGGCAAGTCCAGGCTTACGGTGGACTTCCTCAAAGAAGAGCTCCTCTCCGATGCCCGCCTGATGTACCAGGCACGTGAAGAAGCTATCGGTTCAGAGAGCATGCGGGAACTGGAGCGTAGGGTGGTGCTCTCCGTCATTGGGCGCAAGTGGCAGGAACATCTTTATGAGATGGACTATCTCAAGGAGGGCATTGGCCTGCGTGCCATGGCCCAGCGTGATCCGCTCGTTGAATACCAGCGCGAAGGATTCACCATGTTCCAGAGCATGATGGAAGCCATCCGCGAAGAGAGCGTGGGCTTCCTCTTCAACCTGGAGGTTGAGGTCACGCCGGCCCAGGACGTCGTGGTGGCCGACACCGCAGGTGGCCACACCGAGCATGTGGAACCGCAGATCCGGGCCGCCGGGCTGGAGGCTCCGGAGAAGCCTGCGCAGCTGCAGTACACCGCGCCGGGCGAAGACGGTGCGAGTCAGACCCGTATCGAAAGCCGTTCAGCTGCACGCTCGGGCAGTCCGGCAAAGAACGCACAGGACGGCCCGAAAAAAGCAGCGAAGAAGAAGCGTCGCTGACCGTCGCTTCAGACCGGCCCCGGCAGGAGCCCGTCATTGGCTAAGGGCCCGGAACAAGAGTTCCGGGCCCTTTCCCGTGCTGTCCTGGCATTGGGAACCGTCAGCCAACAACCAATTCAGTGACCCGCCAGACCTGCTTGCAGCGTTCAAGCCTGACGGCCACCGCCCTTGCCCGGACGTCGTCCACCACCACTGCGCTCGCCTCGTAGACCCCTGAGGAAACCTCGCACAACCGGACTGACCGCACCACGGAGTTCTTGTGGAGCCTGGCCAGCGACGGTGAGGATGAGCGGGCAAGTTCACGGCGGATCAGCGAGGCGCGGTGCTGCAGCGTTGACAGACATGTCGGATCCAGCCGGCGCGCAAGCTGGTGGACCGGCCGTATCCCGGCGAGGACCTCCATGGCCGCCTGGACGGTGCCGCGAACGACAGCGCGGACCTCCTTTTCCTCGTCCACTGAAGTGAGGTGCCTTTGCGGGCTGCCGACGCTGCCCTGCCGTTGTGGAGAGCCTCCACTCTTATGCGGGATTTTCGCGGCGGTCTGGATGGGTGTTACAGCACTCATGGTTTCCCCTTCATTGATGGCCGTGCATGGTAGCTTTTGGGCTAGGCCGCGGCCGGTGGTCTAAGAATCTGGCCGGGCAGCAGGACGTCCGGGTTGTCGCCGATCGCGGCCTTGTTGGCCTCGTACCAGCGGGGCCATTGCAGGGCAACTTCGACATCCGACGCGTCAGGACCCAGTTGGCGTGCTGCGATATCCCAGAGGGTGTCGCCTGCCAGGACGGTAACGTCAGGTGCCCGGGCGGGGACCTGATCCGCCCTCACGGGCCGGGCCATCAGGAGGCCGGGTTCCAACGTCAGAGGGCCCGGCCGCCACTGCGGTTCCAGCCCCCCGGGCTGCGGGGCTTCAGTATTCCGTGCGTCGCCCGCACCGCCGTCTGACATGGCGGATGCATCCGCTGCACTGCCGGCAGGGCCCCACGCGGGCACCGCCACTGTGGCCGTCGGCGCCCAGCCTGGCCCTGAATTCGGTTCCGCGGCGTGCGCCGCCGGAGCTGTCACCAGGTGGACGGCCAACAGCGTGAGAGCAAGCCGTCTGAGATGTGGTGGACAGAACCTGCCCGTCGCGGCAGCCGCCTGCCTGCGGCCTGACTTATCCAGGGCTGCAGCTATGAGAGCCACCAGCAGCGACAATACCCACCATGCGGTGACAGCCAGGCCCGCAGCTGCGGCAGCAACGCCAAGGATCTGGTCCAAGCCCGGAGTCGGGCCGCGGGTTCCGGGCGGGACCCATTGCCCGATGAGGTCAGTTCCGGCCCGCCACAGGAATCCGCCAAGCAGGAGGATGAGTGCGGCCATGGCGGCGTCGCCTGCGGTCCCTGTCCGGTCCTTCCCGGGTGCCACCATTCTTGTCCTCCTCCGTGTTTGATGCAGTTTGATGCTGTTTGATCTATCTAAGTTCAGTTTGCTGCATGTGGATTTGGTTTGTCCAGACTCTTGAGGAAACTTGAGCCGGATTGACGCCGCCGGAAGGGCGCCTTACGCTGGCCCGATGCGGTGGGAAGCACTTTTCAACGACATGGAGGCACAGTTCGCCGAAGGCGACAGGCTGTCCATGGAAACGGAAATTTCAGAACGCGCCAGGGCCGAAGCCTCGGCACTGTGCTTGGCCGACCGGCTGCGCGGTGCTGTTGGCAGTGAGGTCAAAGTGCACCTCGTTTCCGGGGCCGTCATCGACGGCGCGCTCACCTATGCAGGAGCGGATGCCCTGGTCTTGAGTGACGGAAGGTACCAGACGCTGATTCCGCACTTCGCGGTGGCGGAATACACAGGCCTGGGAAGGCTGGCTGTCAGCGAACCCTCAGTGGTTCGCCGCGCGATCGGGTTGTCGCATGCCCTCCGCGGCCTCGCCCGCGACCGGACCGAAGTGAGCATCCTTTTCCAAAGCGGGGGTCGTTCAGACCCCGGTGTGGCCGGGGTGATAGATGGGGTGGGCCGCGACTACTTCGACGTGGCAGCCCTCCGGCCCGGGGAATCCCGGCGCGCTTCAGCGGTGAGGCATGTCTCGACGGTCCCGTTCCAGGCGCTCGCTGCCATCAGGTCAAACTTTTCCGCCCGGTCCTAGGTGACCGCGGGAATCGGATCCGGTCAGACGGACTTGGATTTGGCTTCCTGGATCATCCGGCTGGCTTCGGCGTAACGGTCCTGGATGTACTGCTCCAGCATCGTTTCCTCTACCCGCCATTGCCCGCGTCCGCCGACCTGGATGGCCTTGAGCTCGCCACTGCGGACCAGGGCGTAGGCCGCTGGAGAATTAATCTGAAGCTGCTCTGCGACATCTGCGAGGGTGAGGAATCGGGGCATGCTTCCAGTTTGCCACCTGTGAGGGCAGATGAAGCGGTTATCCACAGTTTGGCGTTGTTTGGCCCTTTGACTTCCCGTGACGGCATCGAAGCCGTAACAATGGGTTGTCCGGGCCTGACCAGCTGTCCGGAGCGGAGCGAGGGGGAGTCTGCGCATGAAGACTGATGGAGTGGCCGCAGCGCCGAGGCTGAAAAGGCCATCGTGGAAGGATCCACGCCTGCTCGTCGGAATCCTGTTGGTCCTCGCTTCCGTTGTGGGGGTCGTCTCGCTTGTAGGCGGAGCAGACAAGACCACGGAGGTTTATGCAGCAAGGGAATCCATTACCGTGGGTGAACCGCTGACCGAAGACGACGTGGTGCGTGCGAAAGTACGGCTGGGGGATACCGAAAAGCACTACATCACGGTCGAGGAAGGCCTGCCTGAAGGGCTGGTAGCGCTCCAACGGGTGGGCAAGGACCAGCTGGTTCCACGGGAGAGCCTTGGGACAGCAGATGCCCTGGACCGCAAGCCGGTGGCTGTGACCGTTGAACAGGCATTGCCGGCCCAGGCAGTCGCAGGCACTCGCGTGGACGTATGGGTCGCTCCTCCCGATGCCAAAAACGGCTTCAGTGAGCCCAAGCTTCTGCTCCCCGGCGCCGAGATTGCCCAGATCACCGAGGGTGCTACCGCCCTCGGCTCGGTCCGGCGCACTGTGCTGATGATCCTCGTCGCCGACGACCAGATGCCGGCACTGCTCGGTGCCCAGGCGAACGAGGCAAAGATATCCGTCGTGTGGAACCCCGGCGGGTCAGCTTCATGAGTATCCCTGTCGTCACAGTCGGGCAAGCTACGGAGGACGTCGTGGGTGGCCTCGAAAGGTTGCACGGCCCTGTCACCGTTGTGCGGCGCTGTGGTGAACTTACCGAGCTTCTGGCTGCATGCCAGAGTGGACTCGCCCGAGCAGCGGTAGTAGCAGACGGATGTGAAGCGCTGACGGCGTCACTGGTGGACAGGCTGGGTGCTGTGGGAGTGGCAATCATTGCCCTGACGGACAGTCCCGAGGAGGCGTCCCGCCTACGCGGGATCGGTGTTGCCTCTGCCCTTTCCGGCATCGATTCCGCAGACCTTGCAGGCAGGATCACCGAAGCCGTCGGCCAGCTGACCGGTTCACGGCAACCAGGAACGGCCGTCGAGCGGGCTGGCAGACCCATCAGCTGCCTTGCGTCCCGTGCCGGCCGGGCGGGAGGACGGCCCCGCCGACGCCGGAACGGGATCAGTCATCGCCGTCTGGGGACCGGCGGGATCCCCGGGCCGGACGTTCCTGGCAGCAAACATCGCGGGGGAGCTGGCTGCTGAGGGAAGGACAGTCCTGCTCGTGGACGCCGACAGTTATGGGGCGAGCATTGCCGCAGTCCTCGGCCTGCTGGACGAGTCGGCGGGGCTTGCACAGGCGTGCCGGCTAGCCGACCAGGGTCTGCTCGACACCGACGCCTTGCTGAGGATCGCCACCCCGGTGGCAACGCGCCTGGGCACCTTCAGGGTACTGACCGGCATCACCCGGGCCGACAGGTGGACCGAACTGCGTGCGGCGGCGCTGTCCCTGGTGGTTGAGTGTGCCAAGGCTGTTGCGGATGTGGTGGTCATCGACACCGGGTTCTGCCTCGAGGCGGACGAAGAGCTGAGCTTTGACACACTGGCGCCGCGACGGAATGCGGCGACCCTGCTGAGCCTTGAGGTGGCGGACACGGTCTATGCTGTTGGGTCCGCGGATCCGGTGGGCGTCCCGCGGCTGGTACGGGGCCTGGCGGAATTGGCGCTCGCCGTCCCCCAGGCTGCTCCGACCGTTGTGCTGAACAAAGTCAGGGCTTCTGCCGTGGGGAGGTCGCCTGAGCGCCAATTGCGGGATGCGTGGGAGCGCTATGGACCAGCGGAGCCAGTTGATGCATTCCTGCCGTGGGACGCAGCCGCTGCCGATGCCGCGCTCCTTGGAGGGTCGCTGTTGCTTGAGACTGCTCCGGATTCAACGTTGAGGTCAGCCATCGCGAATTTGGTCTGTGCACCTGCCCAGCAGAATGCCAAATCCTCTGTATTTTCTTCCACAGCAAGGCGCCGACTAAAGGGTTAGGCTCACCATAAGAGCTGCAATGGTGCAGCAAGAATCTTGTGATGGAGGCGTTTGTTGATGTCGTCTGGATCCAGCGTGGAGGATCAGCCCGTGGCTATTGGAGACCGGGAAGGATTCCTGGGGGACTACTACCAGCACCTTGCCGAAGAGGATGCGCGCACCTACTCGAAGGACCTGCTGGCATCCCGTGCTGAGACGCACCGGGAGGTCGCTGCGGTTCGGCTTCCGGGGCAGGCAAGAGTCGCCGTCATGGACGAACCTGACAACAGCGTCGTCTACATCGTCACCGATGACATGCCGTTCCTGGTCGACTCAGTGAACGCTGAACTGGTTCGGCAGAACTCGGCCATCCACCTCGTAAACCATCCCCTGTTCGTCGTCACCCGCCACCGCGAAACGGGGCAACTCGTCAAGGTTGACCGGGTGCCCTCCCAATTCGGCATCTCCAGCGGAGACACTGCCGCGATGCCCAGCATCTCGCACCTCATCGCCCAGGGGGACCATTCCTCCCACATGGAGTCATGGATCGCCGTCGAAATCGACCGGACCTCGGAGGACGCACGGAAGTCGCTGCTGGCCGGCCTCGAACGGGTCCTGGGCGATGTCCGTGCGGCCGTCGAGGACTGGCCCAAGATGCGAAACAAGGCGCTGCAAATCGCTGAGAGCCTGGACAAGGTGGCTAATCCCGCCCAAATCGCGGAGCTGCGCCAGGCCAAGGACCTGCTCCGGTGGCTCGATGACGGTAATTTCACGTTCCTGGGCTACCGCGAATACGAACTCATCAACGTAGACGGCGAAGATGTCCTTGAATTGCGCGAGGACAGTGGGCTTGGATTGCTCCGGGCAGCCGTCGAATCGCAGCATGTCCAGCACCTGACGGATGCCGGTCGAAAAAAGGCCCGTGAAAAGCGTGCCCTCGTCATCACCAAAGCCAACTCGCGTTCCACAGTGCACCGGCCGGCGTATCTTGACTACATCGGCGTCAAGAGCTTCGATGCCGCCGGGAACGTCAATGGGGAGCGTAGGTTCATTGGCCTCTTTGCCACCAGCGCGTACGCGGGATCAGTCAGGGACATCCCCATCGTCCGTGAGAAAGTTGACGCCGTCCTGCGAACCGCAGGTTTCCCGCCGGACTCACATTCGGGCAAGGACCTTCTGGGCATCCTCGAAACCTATCCCCGGGACGAACTGTTCCAGATTGAGATCCCGGATCTCTCTGCTACAGCTTTGGGGATACAGCGTCTGCAGGAACGCCGCCGGACCCGGCTGTTCCTGCGCCCGGATATCTACGGGCGGTTCATGTCGGCGTTGGTGTACCTCCCGCGTGACAGGTACACCACCAACGTCAGGCTCCGCATCGAGGATGAACTGAGGGAAACCTTTCAGGCCGTCTCGATTGATTATGAGGCCAGGATGACGGAGTCGGCGCTTGCCCGCCTGTTTTTCCGCATCAGGCTGCCGAAGGACGCCGACGTCAGCCACGTGAACACCGAGGAGCTGGAGAAGCGGCTCGTCAGGGCCGCCCGCTCCTGGAGCGAGGGAATCTCCGAAGTCCTGCGTGGAAGCGACGCGGACGAGCACGCGAAGGAACTTGCAGCCATCTGGTCCGAGGCATTTCCGGCGAGCTATCGCGTGGACTACGAAGTGGAGGAAGCCCTCCAGGACATTTCGCGGTTCGAAAAGTACGGGGCTGAAGCAGAGCGGACGCAAGGGGCCATGCAGGAGCGCCCCGGCGTCCACGTCTACCTCCCGGAAGGTGCCGGGGCAACGCTGGAGGAGGACGCCCGCGTCAAGCTTTATATGCTCGAGCCGAAGAGCCTGAGCCAGATCCTGCCCTACTTCCACAACATGGGCCTGGAAGTCCTTGATGAGCGGCCGTTTGAGATCGAAACTGCGGACCGTCGCGATTTCTTCCTGTATGACCTCGGACTCAAGTACCCCGCCGGCGTCGATCCCATAGCCACCGGCCAGTTGCTCGCCGACTCCTTCGGCGCAGCCGTGTCCGGAGCGGTGGAGTCCGACAGCTTCGACCGCCTGGTGCTCCGGGAGGGAATGCATTGGCGCCAGATCACTGTCCTTCGGGCCTACGCCCGCTACATGCGCCAGATGGGGAACACCAACTCGTTCGGATTCATTGCTGACACCTTGTTGGCCAATCCCGAGGTCACCAAGGGGTTGACGGCACTTTTCGCAGCGAGGTTCGATCCGGCGCTGGACGACGGCGAGCGCGGGGCAGCCCAGGACTCCGTCCGCGCGGCCCTCCGCGAGTCGATCGAGCAGGTGGCTACGCTCGACGCCGACAGGGTCCTGCGCACGTTCGTCAACCTGATTGAATCGACACTGCGCACCAATTTTTACCAGAACAAGCCACACCTTAGCTTCAAGCTCGACCCCACCAACATTGACGGACTTCCGTTCCCCAGGCCCATGTTCGAAATCTGGGTTTACTCGCCAAGGGTTGAGGGTGTCCACCTGCGCTTTGGCAAGGTGGCGCGTGGCGGTCTTCGCTGGTCAGACCGGCGGGAAGACTTCCGGACCGAAATCCTTGGCCTGGTCAAAGCCCAGACCGTGAAGAACGCCGTTATTGTTCCCACGGGAGCCAAGGGCGGCTTCTTCGCCAAACAGCTGCCCGATCCGGCGGCCGACCGCTCGGCCTGGATGGCGGAAGGTATTGAGAGCTACAAGACGTTTATCCGGGGGCTGCTGGACCTCACCGACAACCTCGTCACGCGCCCCGAGGGCGAGACCCTTGTGCCGCCGTCGGACGTTGTGAGGCACGACGACGACGATTCCTACCTGGTGGTGGCGGCGGACAAAGGGACGGCGACGTTCTCCGACATCGCCAACGGGCTCGCCGCAGAATACGGCTTCTGGCTTGGCGATGCTTTCGCCTCCGGCGGCTCGGTCGGGTACGACCACAAAGCCATGGGCATTACTGCACGCGGCGCGTGGGAATCCGTCAAACGGCACTTCAGCGAGCTGGACCTGGATACCCAGACCCAGCCGTTCACAGTCGTCGGTGTCGGCGACATGTCCGGTGACGTTTTTGGCAATGGCATGTTGCTGTCCCGGCACATCCGGCTGCTGGCAGCGTTTGACCACCGCCATATTTTCCTGGACCCCAACCCGGACGAGGAATCCTCTTTCGCCGAACGCCAGCGGCTCTTTGAATTGCCACGCTCATCGTGGGACGACTACGACAAACGCCTGATCAGCGACGGCGGTGGCGTCTTCGCGCGGCAGGCAAAAGTGGTGCCCGTATCGCCGCAGGTCCGGGCAGCGCTCGGCCTTCCGGAATCCACCACGCAGCTGAGCCCGCCGGAGCTCCTTCGCGCCATCCTCCTGGCCCCCGCGGACCTGCTGTACAACGGCGGAATCGGAACCTATGTCAAGGCCAGCACGGAATCCCATTCCTTCGTCGGGGACAAGGCCAACGACGCCATCCGCGTGGACGGCCGGGACCTGCGTGTCAAGGTGGTTGGAGAGGGCGGCAACCTTGGCATGACACAGCGGGGCCGGATCGAGGCCGCTTTGCAGGGCGTGATCCTCAACACGGATGCCATTGACAACTCAGCCGGGGTGGACTGCTCTGACCATGAGGTCAACATCAAGATCTTCGTCGACCGCATGGTGGCCGCGGACAAGCTCTCTGCCGACGAACGGGCCGGGTTCCTTTCATCGATGACGGACGAGGTGGGCCGGCTGGTCCTTCAGGACAACGTTGACCAGAACATCCTGCTCCTGAACGACCGGATGCGCGTGGCTGAGTGGAGTCCCAGTTACGAGCGGCTCATGGACTGGCTGGAGAAGTCAGCAGACCTCAAGCGCGAACTGGAAGCACTGCCGACCACAGACACCTTGCGCGAACGGCTGAGTCAGGGCCAAGGCCTGACATCGCCGGAACTGTCCGTGCTGGCGGCCTACGCAAAGATCGAGCTCGCCGCCGCCCTGCGGGACAGCGACCTGGCAGATGACCCGTGGTTCCGGCAGACGCTGCGGGCTTACTTCCCGCAGCAACTGCGGGAGCGGTTTGACGCGGAGCTTGATACGCATCCCCTGCGCCGCGAAATCATTGCGACTGTAGTGGCCAACGACATGATCAACATGGGCGGGATCACCTTCGCTTTCCGGACCATCGAGGAGACCTCCGCCACCGAGACCGCCGTTGCCAAGGCGTTCGTGGCGCTCAGGGAGATCTACGAACTGGACGTCATGGTGGAGGAGCTCAACAGCCTTCCGGCGTCGTTCCCGACCGAGCACTGGAGCAATGTTCATCTGGACATCAGGCGCCTGTTGG
This sequence comes from uncultured Actinomycetota bacterium, assembly GCA_963807805.1. Taxonomy (GTDB): domain Bacteria; phylum Actinomycetota; class Actinomycetes; order Actinomycetales; family Micrococcaceae; genus Arthrobacter. Next base: position 331,256 of record CAWECX010000010.1, read on the forward strand.
ACCGCGCTGTCCGGTGGTTGTTGGGGCAGGGCGGAACCGGCCGGCCGATCGCGGACGTGGTTGCCGAATTCAAACCGCTGATGGATCCGATGCGTGCCCGCCTTCTGGATTACCTCCGCGGCGACGACCGGGACCGCGTTGCCGGCTGGCTGGATAAAGCCCGGGAGTGGAACCTGCCAGAAAGCCTTGCGCTGCGGTGGGCTGAGCTGTTTGAGAGTTTCGTACTGCTGGACATCGCCAAGATAGCCCATGTCAGGAAAGACCCGGTTGAGGAGATTGCCTCGGTTTACTACACCGTGTTCAACCGGTTCCATGCAGACTCACTGCTCGAGCGGATCACCAGCCTCCCGCGGCAGGACAGGTGGCAGGCTTTGGCAAGGGCAGCTCTGCGCGATGACCTGTACTCGACGGTGTCGGATATGACGACGGCGGTGCTGGAGTCCACCGGGTCAGGCCAGTCACCCGAGGACCGGCTGAAGGAATGGGAAGGCCAGAACGCGGAACAGCTGGGCAGGGCCAAGAGCATGTTTGACGAGGTCAATTCCCTTGAAGCCGACGATATGGCCTCACTGTCGGTAGCATTGAGGCTCTTGAGGTCAATCGTCCGACGCTAGGAATTCCTGCGTCGCAACTGGAGGTGCAGTGGCAATCTTTACGGACCCCATCAGGGAACATGCTGATTTCGGGCCGGGCGATGCCGAATGGCTGCACCTCCTGGTGGGGGACTGGCAGATGGTCGCTGATCTTGCATTCGCAGATCTCGCACTGTGGTTCCCCCACCCCGAGTTCGGCTACGTGGCACTGGCGCACGTCAGGCCCTCAACCACGCATACGGTGTTCCACGGCGACTTTGTCGGTGAGGGAATCAGGTCGGACCTGCAGCCGCTGGTTGACAAGGCCTGGGCCAGCAGGGCTATTGAACGCTCCAGCGAAACGAACTGGAGCAGCGACATGGCCTTGCGGGTCGAAGCTGTGCCCATGGTCCGCAACGGCCGGACCCTGGCCGTTGTCACTACCCACATGGACCTGTCCAGCTCGCGCATGCCATCGAGGCTGGAACTGACCTACAGGCAGTGCGCCTATGACCTGCTGCGGATGGGCACGCTGGGGCTGTGGCCGGACTTTGCCTCTCCTACTGGTTCGCGTCGGGGCGCGCCGCGCGTTGGGGACGGCCTGATCAGGCTCGACGCCGACGGAATCGTGCAGTACGCGAGCCCTAATGGCGTCTCGGCGTTCCGACGCCTCGGCGACGGTGAGTCCCTTGAGGGACGCTCCCTTGCAGAAGTAACGGCCAGCCTGCTTAAGGACCGGCGCATGGTGGACGAAACGCTGCCGCTCGTCGTGACCGGGCGGATGCCTTGGCGCAGCGAGATCGAGTCGCGCGGCGTCAGCCTGTCGCTGCGGGCAATTCCGCTGCGCGACGAACAGCACCGGTTCGGGGCCCTCGTTTTGTGCCGTGACGTATCGGAACTGCGACGGCGTGAAATGGAACTCGTGACCAAGGATGCGACCATCCGCGAGATCCACCACAGGGTGAAAAACAATCTGCAGACCGTGGCTGCCCTCCTTCGCATGCAGTCGCGCCGCATGGTCAGTGATGAGGCCAAGCAGGGCCTTGAGCAGGCGATGCGCCGAGTGGCCACCATCGCTTTGGTCCACGAAACCCTGTCCCAGGGCCTGGCGCAGAGCGTTGACTTCGACGAACTGATCGGCCGGCAGTTCAGGTTGTCCGCCGAGGTAGCTTCACCGTCGCAGCAGGTAAAGACCGAACGGGCCGGCTTGTTTGGCGAGTTGCCCAGCGACTTTGCGACGCCGCTGGCCCTGGTGATCAATGAGCTGGTGACCAACGCCGTTGAACACGGCCTTGAGGGGCGCACCGGAACCGTATGGCTCCTGGCCGACCGCTCCGAGGGCGAAGATGGTGAAGAGTTGCTGACCGTGACCGTTGCCGACGACGGCGTGGGCCTCCCGGACAGCCCCCACGCTGAAGGACTCGGCCTGCAGATCGTGCGGACCCTGGTCACCAGTGAGCTCGGAGGATCAATCCAGTGGCAGCCGCGGGAAGGCGGCGGAACCGCCGTTCAGATCCGCCTCAGCCTGGTTGCCCGGTAGCGCCGGGACCGCGGTGACCGGGGCAGCCACGCACGGAACCGGGCTGCAGGGTTGTTGCATCATAAACGGAAATGGCCGCACCCCCTTGGGGTGCGGCCATTTCGCTGCCTGGCGGCTGTGAGGTCTACGGACGGCTAGGAAGCCCGGCGGGCACGTGCAGCCCTACGCTTCAAGGCCCGGCGCTCGTCTTCGCTCATGCCACCCCAGACGCCGGCATCCTGGCCTGACTCCAGCGCCCACTGGAGGCACGTGTCAACAACGGGGCAGCGGCGGCAAACGCTTTTGGCTTCCTCGATCTGGAGGAGGGCAGGGCCCGTGTTGCCGACCGGGAAAAACAGTTCCGGGTCTTTGTCTAGGCACGCCGCGCGGTTACGCCAATCCATGCTGATCAGTTGCTCCATTTCTGGGAAGAGCCCTTTGTGAAATTATTCACTAGTAGCTACATAGGAAAGGGGCCCTGCGGGCCCCCTTGGTCATCTGAATTAAGCCTGTCATGTTAACGCTGTGTAAACAAGGGGTAATAACCCTTGAAATCCCCGGAAAGCTGAGCGATACATCACATCGGTGGTGGTGGGCCGCACCACTGTCCGACTATGTCCGGTATGGTGCCAATGTGTCAAGACCCCCGGTACCTCCTTCGAACCCTTCATCGCATGAGTCCCCGGATTCGTCCGGTCCAGCAGGACCTGAACATCCGGGCCGGCCTGCGCGGCCGGTCTCCGCTGCCGTGGTTGCTGCGATCGTGGCAGCAGAAGCGATCGCCTTGCTCATTGCGGCGTGCTGGTACGGATATGAACTCGTGAGCGGTGCGCCCGTCCTTTCTTTCTGGGGGGCTGTTTTTACCCTCGCCCTGCTTCTGGCATTCGCGGCTTGGCTCGCTGCAGTGGCATTGTTCCTTCTCCGTGGATACCGATGGACACGGGCAGCTGCCCTGGTTGCCCAACTGTTCGTCCTCACCATCGGGTTCCCCACTGTTACCGGAGGCTTGGTTTTCCCGGGCCTGGCAATGATCCTCCCGGCCGCCCTTGCAATCGTGTTCCTGTTTGACCGGCGCCTCATTTCCTATGCTTCCAGGACCGGAGGGTCCCCGCCTGCACTCTGACCTCCGTACCGCTTCTCCGGCGGCCATCCCAGTTGCACAGGGATGGGTGTGCCCCCTGTTATCAGCACGCTCCTGCCCGCCGGCGGGCTGGACTCCACGTCAAAACGCACACCGAAGAGGTCTCCGTCCATCACGTTCCTGGGCCGGATGAGCAAGCCGCTGGCCGCGCCGCGCGCCTTGAGCGCCAACGGGACCCGCTGAACCAGCAACGGACTGAAGCCGGCTGTGAAAACAACACTGATGCCCCTGCTGTTGAGTTCCCCAATGTCCTGCATGACCGATGGCGGCGCAAGATCGGCGTCGTCGACCAGTGCTACGGACTGAGGGCCGATGGTGCCTTCAGCGGCCCGCCTCAGGATGCCTTTCCAGTATTGACCCGAGTCTGCTCCGTCTTGAGGCGCCAGCCATTCTGAAACCATGGGGTTAAGCTCCGGCAACGCCTGCAGGAAAGTGGTCTTTCCGGCCGAGTAGCCTCCTAGCACGGCCAGTACGCCGCCAGCCGGCACGCTCAGCGACACAGGGGCAAGCTCATCTCCGCCGAGGCCTATGAGGAGTGGAAGAGGTCCGGTCTTGCAGCCCACGGTCGGGACCGCGGCCATGCCCGGACGACCTGCTGGGGTACCTCTATTTGCCGCTGCCCGGATGAGGATTTCCCCCACCGCCACCTTGCGGGGCAGCGGCTCAACCCGGAACGGGGGCTTCGACAGGCGCGGTTCCGTGCCAGCAGCACTCGGCGGGTTCAAGGTTGGCTCTCCGGCTGTAGCGTAAAACTGGCATTCGGCGGCCGAGTCAGAAGAGACAGCACCTGATGCCACTGCCCGACCCGGTATCGCCGGTGTGGCTGGAAGACGGGGCCAGGCCAGGCGGGATTCCTCGCTGGAGCCGGCGGGAAAGAAAAAGCGGTTAGGCAGTGCAGCGAAAAGACGTGAGGTTACCAGTTCGCGTTGCCCTGCGATCAGGACGACGATGCCGGCACGGCCACCGTCTCGGACCAGATCGTGGACCAGTTCCTCCGCCCAGGCCCACGGACCCGAACGGAAGGAGGAGGCCCACGAGTCCCACCCCGCGATGGCAAGGACGAGCGGCATCCGGCGTTCAGAGGGCACCCCGGCCAGGCGCCGTGCGAGCTCCTCCACAAGCCGCTCAAGTATGCGTGCCGCCCGGCGCGGCTCGTGCAGTCCCGCCATGGCACCTACCCTTGGGCTCGATTCCATCCCCGCCATAGTGTTACCCGCGTCCAGGATGTACACGTGTGCTTCGACGGGATGTGAGAGTACCTCGCCCACCACTGCCGCCAGCGCCTCCGGCATTCCTGACTGCGGTGCACCCACGAGCCCGACGTGCCCCTGCAGAGCCGGACGCCAGGAAAGTGGCACGGTCCGCTGGTGGTCGGGGAGGTCCATCAGGCCGAGTTCCAAAGCCCAGGGGACGGACCGTGGCGATTCCTTCAGGAGCGTTGCCTCCGCTGCTATTGCCGGCGCCTGCGGCGGCCTTGGCAGAACGGAAGGAAGCGGAGCGGCGACAGGGCGCCTCACCCCGGTCCCGCCCTGTGACGTCCAGAGCTCGGACATCATCTCCACCAAAGGTGCTGCAGCCTGGGCCGGGGTCCTGGGGGCTTCGGCTGCGGAGGGGGCCTGATACCTGGCCGGTCCGTTCAGCCATTCTCTGGTGTCATGTATGCGTACGCCCATTTGCCGGACATTGGACGACGCAGCAGACAGGGACGCGGCCTGGAACTCAACTGGCGCTTCGGTACCGCGGGCCAGGAAGGCCCGACCGGGTGTACCCAGGCCTATTCCGGCCGCCGCCTTGGAATTGATGATGTCCATTGACTCCATCTCTGATTGGACACGCAAGGCGATGCTCGTTGTGACGTTCGCGCGGATGTCAGCGGTCAGCGCTCCCTGCGGTCGCTGCGTTGCCATCACCAGGTGGATGCCCAAGGAACGTCCGATCGCCGCGATCCGCATCAACTCAGTGAGGGCTGCAGGTGCCTGCTCCACCAGCATCCGAAACTCATCGATGACCACAACGAGGTGGGGGAGCGGATCTGCATCCCTTGCCCGGGCTCCGCGGTAGGCGGCCAGGTCTGGCGCCTGGACTGAAGCCAACAGCTCCTCACGTAGCCGGATCTCTGCCCGAAGGGATGCCAACGAACGCTCCAGCTGGTGGCTGTTGAGGTCCGTGATGACGCCTACACAGTGTGGAAGCCCCGTCAACGGCGCGAGTCCCGAGCCGCCCTTGAAATCCACAAACAGGAAGTTGATCCGGTCCGGCGGGTAGCTGAGGGCTAAGGCGCCAATCAGGCTTCGCAGGAACTCGGATTTCCCTGACCCTGTGGTTCCGGCAACCAGTAAATGCGGGCCATCAGCTTGCAGATCCAGGGTGCGTTCGCACTCAGCTGTTCGGCCCACAGGGACGCCGAGCCCGGAACGGAGGCGGTTTTCTGCCCACCTGCCGGCTGTCTGGGTCCGGGACGGAATGACCAGGTCGGTCAACAGGCACGAACCCGGCACAGACCCTGCGACGTCATGCTATGCCACGGGTTGCCGGGCGAAGCGACGGCAAAACCTGCTGAACACGTCCTCGGGTACGAGGTCCGGCACGAACGATGTGGTCAGGTTGGTATGGCGCAACTCAGCCAGACGATGACCCAGCATGATGTCTGCCGGCAATACGGCGTCACTTCCCGGCAGGAAATGGATGACCTGCCATTGGTTCGCGCTGGCCAACGCGAAGATCCCTGGGTCCTCCGTGCCCATAACCAGAAGCACCCGCGGGGCTTCCGGGATGCGGGGTGCTTCTGCGAGCAACGTCTGGAGCGTGCCCGCATCGGAGCTGAGGGTGACCCGCGGCAAGAAACGTGCGCTGAGCGGAAGCCGCTGAACGGGACCGTGCACCACAACGGAGGTGCTGCAGGCCCGCGGGTAGCTGGCTAGCTGCATGATGACCGAACGAACCAGGCCGTTCTGGGAATCCTGCCGGCCGCTCACGCCGGTAACCGGGTGGGGACCAAGGGTTACAGGCATGGTTCCTGCTGAAGGTACCTCACCGCCATGACCTGGCGGCTCCAGCCGGATATTGGCTGATTGTTCGGCTTCGCCCAGACGAAGCCAGACCGGCTGACCACCTGGCAAGTCCGCATGCCTTCTGGCTGAACCGTGGCTCTCGGCCACCACCAGGTCAGAGAGCGGCGGAGCTGATCGTCGGCGCCGCTCCTGGTCCTGCCTGACTGCCTGCGCCATGGCGGCGGCAAGTTCCCTTCGCTGGCGCCTGCCGGCCAGCACCGGTACGACGACCGAAACCGCTGAGACTGCGGTAAAGGCGAGAAACATCCACATGCCCGTGATGGCTGCAAGGCCAACACCCATGACCAACGGCAACACTGCCGTCAGCAGGAGGGCAGCCCGGTTGCCGGGGCTGGAGGGTCGGGTGATCACCAGCGGCTCCTGTACCGAGGCCCCTGCCTCCTTTAATGCCACTCCAGCGGGATCGGTAAAAATCACCGACATGGTTGAATTTCCGCACCGGATCGTGGATCCGGCGGCGATGGCCGCGCAGCGCACACGCTTGCCGTCGACCTCCGTCCCGTTTGCACTGCCGAGGTCTTCAATGGTGATGGCGGCTTCGGAGACGACCACCCGGGCGTGCTCCCGCGACAGGTCGGGATCGGGAATGCTGATGTCCGCGTTACTGCGGCCGACGCTGTAGACACCCCGCGTCAGATTGAACACAATGCCGGCGCCGGCTCCGCTGTGTACGGCGAGGGCAACCGGGGCAGGGGTGTCCACGACCCGCCGTGGCCGGAGCCCGGGCCCGGCGGTCCCGTCGTCGACAATAACTGCCCCATCAACCAAAGGCGCCTTGCCGACAGTCAGATCGGAAAGCCTGATTCCATCCACCGTCACAAGCCCGGTACCGTAGCCTGCTTCAAGCTCAGTCTGGAGTTCCCCGCCGTGCGTACCGATCGATGCCTCAATGGTGAGTTCCACAGGCGGCTCGCGGTGACCGGCGCCGGGGCCTCGGACCAGTGTGCACTGCAGCGGCATATCGTCGGACTCCTCCGGGGTGGACCGTTCTCCGCCACCCACGCTAGCCAAGGAGTCCCAGCGAAGTCCCGTGGCAGTCTCTCCATGTGGATAAAGCTGCGCAAGGAAATTCCCCGGCAACGACCTGTCAGCACGGAATAGGACCTGGCTCACCGGATTGGACTGCCATGAGAGCGTCTCGGGTAGGCTGGTGCAGCAGACAATGCACAACATTGCGCTGCCCGCATTCGAACCAGGAGATTTTGTGACCGCTGACCTCGTCATCGTAGGGTCCGGCTTTTTTGGCCTGACAATTGCAGAGCAGGCTGCCTCTGAGCTCGGCTTGAAGGTGGTCGTCCTCGATCGCCGCCACCACATCGGCGGCAATGCCTACAGCGAAAAGGAAGAGCAGACCGGCATCGAAGTGCACCGCTACGGCGCACACCTGTTCCACACGTCCAACGAGCGTGTGTGGGAGTACGTCAACCGGTTCACGACGTTCACTAACTACGTGCACAAGGTCTACGGAGTCCACAAGGGCGAGGTGTACTCCCTGCCCATCAACCTGGCGACGATCAACCAGTTCTTCCGCGCCAACTTGACGCCGGGCCAGGCGCAGGCGCTGATCAAGGAGCAGGCCGGCGAGCTCGCAGGCACCGATCCCCAGAACCTGAACGACAAGGGCATCCAGCTCATTGGCCGTCCGCTGTACGAGGCGTTCATCAAGCACTACACCGGCAAGCAGTGGCAGACGGATCCGAAGGACCTGCCCGCGGGGATCATCTCCCGCCTCCCGGTGCGGTACAACTATGACAACCGCTACTTCAACGACAAGTACGAGGGATTGCCGACCAACGGCTACACCGCGTGGATCGAGAAGATGGCGGAGCACCCGAACATCGAGGTACGGCTCAACACCGACTTCTTCGACGACTCGCACGAGTACAGCAAGGACAAGGTCGTTGGCAATATCCCGGTGATCTACACGGGGCCGGTGGACCGGTACTTTGATTTCGCAGAAGGTGACCTGTCCTGGCGGACCATTGACTTCGAGGAAGAAGTCCTCGACGTCGGCGACTTCCAAGGAACATCGGTGGTCAACTACAACGACGACGACGTCCCTTACACCCGCATCATCGAGCCCCGCCACTTCCACCCTGAGCGCGACTATCAGACGGAGAAGACCGTCATCATGCGGGAGTTCTCCCGTTCGGCGGAGAAGGGTGACGAGCCCTACTACCCGATCAACACTGCCGCCGACCGCGAACGCCTGCTCAAGTACCGCGACCTCGCGGCCGCGGAGAGCGATGTTCTTTTCGGTGGCCGCCTGGGTACCTACAAGTACCTCGACATGCACATGGCAATCGGCTCGGCCCTGACCATGTTTGACAACCAGATCCGGCCGCATTTTGAGAGTGGCGCAAAGCTTGAAAGCGGAGGCGTAGACGCATGAGTGTCTCAACCGAGAGCCCGAAGGGTACCGACAGCATGGAGTCCAGCGAGCAGGGTTGGGGCACTCTCCAGCGTGTCATCCTGCCAAGTTCGGGTCAGATGGACACGGTGCCGCTGTACATCGATATGGGGACCGCCACCGGTGTCCAACTGCCCACCGCGGGTGACCGTGATGGAAAGCCAAGCAAGTCCCAGGCGTTCAGCAGCCCGGCCAAGGAAGCCCATGTTGAAGACTTCCTGTCCCGCCGGTCCACGTCCGTGCGGTCAGGGGAGCGGGTCTCGTTCGGCAGCTACTTCAACGCGTTTCCTGCCAGCTATTGGCGGCGTTGGACGACCGTCGACAAAATCCGGCTTCACGTCCGCACCCAAGGTACCGGATCCGTCATCGTGTACAAGTCCAATGCCCGCGGCTCGCTGCAGCGTGTGGACACCCGCCGGGTAGAAGGCATCTCGGAGAACTTCTTCGAACTGTCCCTGGCGCCGTTCGGCGACGGCGGCTGGTACTGGTTCGATCTGGTGGCCGGCTCTGAGCCGCTCGTCATGCTGGACGCGGAATGGCAGGGGCCGGCGGTCGATACCCGGCCCGGATCGGTGACGCTGCAGATCACGACCCTGAACAAGACCGACTTCTGCCTCAACAACCTGCGTCTGCTGGCTGAGAACGGCGATGCGCTGGAGCACGTGAAGGAGATCCTGATTGTCGACCAGGGATCCCAGAAGGTGGCCGATGCGGAGGGTTTCGCGGATGTCCAGGAGTCCCTTCAGGGGAAGCTGCGGATTATCAACCAGTCGAACCTTGGCGGCTCGGGTGGATTTGCCCGGGGGATGTTCGAGGCCGTCGAGAACGGCAGCGACTACGTCCTGCTGATGGACGACGACGTCGTCGTCGAACCTGAAAGCATTATCCGGCTGTTGACGTTCGCGGACCGCTGCAAAACGCCTTCCATTGTTGGCGGCCACATGTTCGACCTCTACAACAGGACCGTCCTGCACACGTTCGGCGAGGTAGTGAACCCTTACCGGTTCCAGCCGTCCCTGCCCAGCGAGGAGATGATCCTCGGGCATGACTTCATGTCCTCGAATCTTCGGCAGACCTCCTGGCTGCACCGCCGCTGCGATGTGGACTACAACGGATGGTGGATGTGCCTGATCCCCACGCAGGTCATCCGCGACATTGGGCTCTCCCTTCCGCTCTTCATCAAATGGGACGATTCCGAATATGGGCTGCGGGCCAAGGCCCACGGTTACCCGACAGTCTCCCTGCCGGGCTCGGCCGTCTGGCATGTCTCATGGATCGACAAGGATGACCTGGTCGGTTGGCAGGCCTACTTCCACGCACGCAACCGCGTGGTCGCGGCCCTCCTGCACAGCCCGTACGAACACGGCGGACGCGTTGTCCGGGAATCCCAGTACATCGATGTCAAGCACCTGGTCTCGATGCAGTACGCCACTGCCCACGGCCGTGGCTGGGCGCTCGAAGACATCCTGAAGGGGCCGGACGCGCTGCGGGATCTGCTCCCGACCAAGCTGCCCCAGATCCGGGAGATGATGTCCGGCTACTCGGACTCGGTCATCCGTCCAGACCCGGACGAGTTCCCTGCTCCGAAGATGGATAAGCCGCCGCGCCGGGGACACGGAATCTCGCAGCCGTCCAAGGTATCGCTGCTTCCCTGGGCAGCCAAGACTGTGATTCGGCAACTGGCCTCCCCGGTCAGCGGATCGAGCGCCGAACGGCCGCAGGCCACCGTGGCCCACCAGGACAACCGCTGGTGGAGAATGGCACAGTACGACAGCGCCGTGGTGTCCAACGCCGAAGGCACGGGTGCATCGTGGTACCGCCGCGATCCGAAGCAGCTTCGGAAGATGCTGGCTGAAAGCACGCGCCTGCACGCGGAACTCCTGAAGGAATGGCCGGCGCTGAGCAAGAAGTACAAGGCAGCTATGGATGACCTCACCTCGATTGAGTCCTGGAGGAAGACGTTCGAGCAGCACACTCAGAACGAAGTAAAGTGAGCGGGACCGGCCACGGAGAACTGACCACACCTGGATTGGGCGGGGGCCTGCGCGATCTTCGCCAGTCGGGCTTCCTGCTCAAACTCCTCGTGCGGAAGGAACTCAAGGTCCGCTATCGGGGATCTGTTCTGGGGCTTCTGTGGTCCTATGTCAAGCCCGGTGTGCAGTTCATTGTCTTCTACGTGGCGCTGGGGGTTTTCCTCGGACTTGAACGCAGTCCGAGGAACCCCGAGGGTTTGTCCAACTACGCCGTGTATCTGTTCTCGGGAATCGTCCTGATCAACTTCTTTTCCGAGGCGCTCGGCAACGCCGCCCGGTCGATTGTCAACAACGGCAACCTGATCAAGAAGATCTACCTTCCGCGCGAGCTTTTCCCCGTTGCATCGGTCTGGGTTTCGGGTGTCCATTTCTTCCCGCAACTGGTGGTGCTGGTGGCGGGCTGCCTTATTGCAGGATGGCATCCGGACGTGTTCCAGCTCCTCGCCGCGGTGGCTGGCTTTGTGATCGTCGGTCTGCTGGCGACCGGCCTGGGGCTGTTGTTCGGCGCAGCCAACGTCTATTTCCGTGACTCTGAGAACCTCGTGGACATGCTGTTGATGGTGGCCACCTGGGCGTCGCCGGTGATGTATGCCTGGACCATGGTCCAGGAGAAGCTCGGCGCCGCGGCTTTCGCGGTGTACCAGGCCAACCCGGTGACAATCGGCGTCGAACTTTTCCACTATGCTTTCTGGTTCCCTACAACGGACGGCTCCGCGGCCGTTCCCCCGAACCTGTTCAGCCTCTGGACGCCGGTCGGACTGGGCGTCGCCCTTCTGATCCTTGTGCTGGGCCAATTTACCTTTCGGCGGCTTGAAGGCCGCTTCGCGCAGGAGCTGTAGTGGTTAACGCAATCGAAGTCTCTGACATCAGTAAGCAGTTCGTGCTGCGCCACACACGGTCCATCAAGGAAGCCGTCGTATGGCTCGCCAAAGGCCGCAAAGGCGACCTCTCCGAGAAGTTCCATGCATTGAAGAATGTCTCCGTTGAGGTAAAGACGGGCGAGACCGTGGCTCTCCTGGGACTGAATGGCTCGGGGAAGTCCACGCTTCTGAAGCACATCTCGGGCGTCATGCTCCCGGACTCCGGCACGGTACGCACCAGGGGCCGCGTAGCCGGCCTCATTGAAGTGGGCGCGGGGTTTCACCCGGATCTTTCGGGCCGCGACAACGTCTACCTCAACGGTGCCATCCTGGGCATGACTGAGCAACAGGTCAACGACCGGTTCGATGACATTGTCGAGTTTTCGGAGATTGGCCAGTTCATTGATACCGAGGTGAAGTTCTACTCTTCGGGCATGTACCTGAGGCTGGCGTTTTCCGTGGCGGTACACACCGACCCGGAGGTTTTCCTCATCGACGAGATCCTGGCCGTCGGCGACGAGCCGTTCCAACGCAAATGCATCGACAAGATCCAGGAATTGGCCCGGAACGGCAAGACCCTCGTGGTGGTCAGCCATGACCTCGACCTCGTTTCGCGGATCTGTGCCCGCGGCATCCTGCTGGAGCACGGGGTCATCAAGTTCGACGGATCAATCCACGACGCCGTGTCGCTCCTGCGTTCCTAGGCATTGCTTCGGCGCCGCCGTCGCCTGCCAGTCACGGCAACAATCCGTCCCGAACGGAAAGTCCAGCAACGGAGCGGACAACTATCGCTCTGAACCGGAAGGATAGTTGTGCCCGCTCTGCCTGCGCCCGCATCCAGTGCTGCGCCGCCAGCACTGGACCGTCCTGCACCCCGCCGCGACATCCAGGGCCTCCGTACGGTGGCCGTGGGGTTGGTGATCATCTACCACATCTGGCCTGGGGCGTTGCCCGGAGGCTTCATCGGCGTAGACGTGTTCTTCGTCATCTCGGGCTTCCTGATTGTGGGCTCGCTCGTCCGTGAAATCGAAGCGACCGGACGGATCGCACTCAGGACCTTTTACGCCAGAAGGATCAGGCGGCTTCTCCCGGCTGCCAGCGTGGTTCTGCTGGCAACGCTGGCTGCGACGGTGATGCTGCTGCCGCAGAGCCGGTGGCAGGCCATCTGTTTTGACGTGATCATGGCCGCCCTGCAGGTTCAGAACTGGAACCAGGCTTTCGGCTCCGGCACCTATGAAGGAGCCACTGCCCTCGTCTCCCCGGTCCAGCACTACTGGTCACTGGCAGTTGAAGAGCAGTTCTACGTCGTCATCCCGCTCTGCCTGATCGCGGCTGCGGCGTGGGCAACCAGGACGGGTATGGCCAAGAAGTCGTTGTGCCTCTGGCTGCTGGTTGCGCTGTCTGCGGCCTCATTCCTCCACAGCGTCTTCTTCTCCGCCACCGACCACGACATCGCGTATTTCGCCACCACCACCCGGATATGGGAACTGGGGCTGGGCGGCATCCTCACGGTTGTCCTGGCCCGATTCCAGCCAGGGGAGAAGTTACGGGTGTTCCTGGGATGGGCCGGACTGACGGGCGTGCTGTTCTGCGCCGTCACGTTCTCCACGTCCATGGCCTTTCCGGGGTACGTCGCACTGCTGCCCGTCGCGGCAACAGTCCTGATCCTGGCAGCGGGTACGACGGCGGCACGTACGACGGCGGCAGGTACGACGGCGGCAGGCGCCTCCGCGGCGGCGGCCGCTCCGGCCGCGCGCAGGGTCAGCAACCGGTTCAGTGCAACGGCACTGCTCTCAACCGGCCCGGCCAAGTTCCTCGGAGACATCTCCTATTCCCTCTACCTGTGGCACTGGCCCGTGGTTGTCCTGTATGTCTTTCTTCTGGGGAGGGCGCCGGGATACCTGCACGGCTCGGCGATAGCTGCCATCAGCCTCGTCCTGGCAGTGGCCTCGTACTACCTGGTCGAGCAAAAGTTCCGCCATGAACGCCGGCGGCTCAATGGAGTTCCGGCAGAACGTCCACGCCTGCGTGCCCACCGGAAGACCTTTGTTCTGGCAGCCGGGCTGGTGGCGGCAACTACGCTGACGGCCCTCGCTCCATGGGGAATCGTTGAGGCGAAATCCCAGCAACTCGACGGGGTCCTTAACTTGAGTCAATACCCGGGAGCTATGGCCCTCGATGCTGACCGGCCGGCGGCAGTGCCCTCAGGACTTGCGGTGCGGCCGGACCCCGCGGTGGCCATGAAGGACGTTCCAGTGACGGGCGGGAACGAATGCGGAGCCTTCGATCCGGCAGAAATAGGGGAGGAGGAGTGCATTTACGGCAGTGCGGACGCAGGGAAGACCATGGTCGTCGTCGGCGATTCACACGCCGCGCAGTATGTGGATCCGCTGCTGCTGGTGGGGGAGCAGTCGGGATGGAATGTCCAGGCGATGGTTCGCAACGGTTGTCCCTTTTCGTTGGCTCCCCCTGAGTCCTCGGACACGGTCTTTCACAACTGCTCCAACCAAAACAGGGAGACGCTGGGCAGGATCCTTCGCCTGGACCCCGACTTGGTCGTGGTTTCGGGCATGACGCCGGCAGGGTACGAGCGGGCCCTCCAGTGGGGGTGGAAGGATCCGGAGGCGTTGGTAGCGGGCTATGCAGAGTTGCTGAGGCCGCTTCGGGATGCCGGAATCAGGGTTGCTGTCGTTGTGGACATTCCGTATCCCGAGTTCGCTGCACCGGATTGCGTCCAGGTGAATGGAAGCGGCTCTGACGCCTGCGTCCTCAGGCAGGATGCAGAGGATCGCCCGGCTGACCCGCTGGCGGCGGCTGCCGCGAGGGTGCCCGGAGTGGACGTGATTGACCTGTACCCGTACTTTTGCTCCGATGGCCACTGCCCATCGGTCATCGGCAATGTGATGGTGTACCGCGACAATCACATGACCAACAGCTACGCCCGGACGCTTGCGTCCCCTTTGGCGAGGATGCTGGGGCTCTAGGCTCAGTAGCAGGCAGTCACTTCGAACAGCTTGGCATCACCGCGGCGGGCGAGGAGTTCAAAGCCGGGCGTTGCATCGGGGATCTGCAGCCCAACGAAGCCGTGGTTGCCGCCGTGGACTTCCTTGGTCCCGAAATCCAGCACATACCGCACGTTGTCCGCACGGACGGCAGCGCAGACGGCGGGATCGGTGCCGGCCTCCCGCAACTTGTCATTCAGCAGTTCCGTCGCCTTGGTATAGGTGGTCAGGGTGTGCTTCGACGTGGTGTTCCGGTCCGCTATGGCGAAAGCCATGGCGCCTCCCGTCCACGGGTTCACAGCGATCGTTGCATCAGCCGGGACATAGTCGTCCAGGTCGTCGATGAGCGCCATCTCATCTGAGCTGACAAGGGCGGAGTCCGGGGTTGTTGAGTAATTGACCTTGGCGGACTGGATGGAAGCGCCGATCGGCACTGTCTGGGCAGCCATCACCAGGCCAAGAACCGCCAGGGGCATCACAGCGGAGACCACGAGGCGGGACTTTCGGATGCCGGCAGGGATGGCCTTCAGCGCGCCGCGGTGCGTCACCCAGGCATGCTGAAGGGTTCCGACCAGCCAGCCGGCGCCGGCAGCTGCCAGCGGGACGGCGGCGACGGGCAGCAGGGCCGCAAGGCGGTAACTGTCGTTGTACCAGACTCCGGTCAGCGTATCGCGCGCCCAGCCGGGCGGGCCCGCAGACACCACAATGAACAGGGCGGCGATAACGGCGAACGAACCCAGAAGCCAGATCGGCTTGTGCCGTCGCCAAAGGACCACGACGCCGGCAACAAGCAGGACACTGACGGCCCACGCAGGCGGACGCTGCATCGCGGAGTTCGTGAGGATCTCACCGACGGCTTGTCCGGGGGTTTGGAACGGAAGCCAGGTGGCTGCCGCGGCGGGCGGACGGATGTACTTCCACATCACCGCGACAACGCCGAGAATTCCGAGCAAACCGGCCCCCATGACGAGGCTTCCCGTGTGACCGTGGCCGTTCCTGTACCTTGCCAACGAAAACGCGATAAAGGAAACCAGGAGGATGGGGATCGACAGCGCCAGCAGGGACATGAGCCCGTTTGGATGCGCCAACGCCACTCCAATGGCGGACACCGGGGCCAGGACGTACCGGGCCATCCCCATGCGCCCGGCAGCGTCGGTGACGCCAAAGAAGATACTGACGCACGCCAGCGCAGCAGGAATCATGCTGACGGAAAGGAAGTTCGGGTACAGCACACCGAAGTCCAGCAGGAGCAGTGGAAATGATCCGAACCCGGCGGCCAGTACCCCCGCCGCGGCGACCGCGTAGGCGTTCGGTCCGACGACGGTACGTGCCAGGAACATGCAGCCGGCGGTCCACACTCCCGCCGCGACGCAGAGGTTGAGGATATTGACGGCGACGCTGATCTGGGCGCCCGTCATCTGGACCAGGAGGGACACCAGCCCGTGCCAGGCGGCCGGATAGAAGTAGGGCGGGCTGTCGCCGCTTGTCATGCCGGAAAGAGTCAAGGAAGAGGCATTGGCAGTATCCAACACGTACCGGATGGCATTGAGGTGGAAGACGTTGTCAAAGGTCTGGGAAATGTTTTCGGGCCTGCCGAACGCGCTGCGCAGTTGCAGTGCGATTGCCGCTGATCCTGCAAGAAAGCCCGTGGCCGCAACGACAAGGGATTTTCCAGGCCTGGGAAGTGCCAGCACCGGCGGCACGGTCCCCCTCCGGCGGTGCCAGGCGAAACGCACAACGAACAGCAGTGCGGCCAGGATTACGGTGGCACCAGCTACAGGAAGGATTGACCAGGCGATCCCGAGGAAGGGCGCTGCGATCGCCGTGACCGCTACGATGCTCACCGTCAGGACAGGCGCCACGGCGACATGGGACCAGCGCTGCAGACCGAGCCCCGCGAGCACCAGCATGCCCGGCAGGAACAGCAAAAGAAGGCACGCCAGAACGACGGGCACGGTAGCAAACCAACTCATTGAGACTCCACTCGAAAAAACAACGGCGGTAGTCCCGCCAGCTGGCCGGAGATGCCTTAGTTCTCCAACAGCCCCAGGAGATAACTTCCGTAGCCGCTCTTGACCAGCGGCTTGGCGCGTTCGCGAAGTTCGTCGTCGGTCAGGAAGCCCTGGCGCCAGGCAATTTCTTCGGGGGCGCCGATTTTGAGTCCCTGGCGGTTTTCAACGGTGCGGATGAAGTTCGAGGCGTCACTGAGGTCGCTGAATGTTCCAGTGTCCAACCATGCGGTACCCCGCGGGAGAATCTCCACCTGAAGGTCACCGCGCTCAAGGTAGGCGCGGTTCACGTCGGTGATCTCAAGCTCGCCGCGAGGTGAGGGCTTGAGGTTCCGGGCGATCTCAATGACATCGTTGTCATAGAAGTACAGGCCGGGAACGGCGTAGTGGCTCCGCGGCTTTTCCGGTTTCTCTTCCAGGGAGAGGGCTTTGCCGTCGTCGTCGAACTCAACGACTCCGTAGGCTTTCGGGTCATTGACCCAGTAGCCGAACACCGCGCCACCCTTGATGTCGGCGTGGCGCCGGAGCTGGGTGCCCATGCCTTGGCCGTAGAAGATGTTGTCGCCAAGTACCAGGGCCACCGTTTCGTCGCCGATGTGGTCCGCGCCAAGGATAAACGCCTGTGCAAGGCCGTCAGGGGAAGGCTGCTGCACGTAGCTGAGATTGATGCCGAACTGCGAGCCGTCGCCGAGCAGCCGCTTAAACTGGTCCGCATCGTGGGGAGTGGTGATGATAAGGATGTCGCGGATGCCGGCAAGGATCAGCGTGGACAGCGGATAGTAGATCATCGGCTTGTCGTAAACAGGGACAAGCTGCTTGCTGATGCCAAGAGTAATGGGGTGCAGCCGGGACCCAGTTCCGCCGGCCAGAATAATTCCACGCATGCTCCCCATCCTCCCGTACCAAAGGCCGAGACGCCAAACGCTGTAGAATGGACCGTCTGCCGACCCCAAAGGAAGCAAAGGTTTGAGCACTCTCACTCTAAAGCCCAAGGCCGTTCCGGCGCCAAAGTACGGGCGGGCGCTGGACCCACGGGGTAACAGCCTCAACCTTATCCGGCTGGTCCTGGCACTCGCCGTCCTCTTCGCGCACAGCTGGCACGTTGTCGGAGCCGGCAACGGGCCCACCTTCCAGGGCGAAAACCTCGGCGGATGGGCCGTCGCAGGGTTCTTCGGCATCAGCGGCTACCTGATTACGGCCAGCAGATTCAGCAACCGGATCGGTCCGTACCTTGTGCACAGGGTCGCCAGGATTTTTCCGGCCTTCATCGTATGCCTGGTCGTGATGGCATTTGCGTTCGCTCCGATTGCCTATCTGGTACAGCGCGGCAGCCTGGCAGGCTTTATGTCGACGCCGACCACGCCGCTGAACTCTGTGTTCGCCAATCTCTCGCTCCGGATTGTCAGCTACGACATCGCGGGTACGCCTGCAGGAGTGCCGTACCCGGGAGCCTGGAATGGCTCGTTGTGGACCTTGTACTTCGAGTTCATGTGCTACCTGCTCGTAGCCTTCCTTGGCTTCCTGCCGGTCGTAAAGAAGTCACCGTGGCCGATCATCATCGCCTTTGGGTTGAGCGTGGTGCTGTGGGCAAATATCGGCATCCTCAAGCCCTATATGCAGTCAAACCAGGACTTTGAACTGGCTGCCCGGCTGATCCCGTACTTTTTGGGCGGCGCGGTTGTCCAGGTCCTCAGCTCACGCCTTGGAATCCACAGGGTTGCAGGTCCCGTGGCTGTGGCCGTCGCCGCCGCCATGATCCTGTGGATTCCCGGGTTCGGAGGCCAGCTCGCGGCGCCGTTCATTGCCTACGGACTGCTGTGGATTTCCACCTGGCTGCCTCAGCCGGCGCTGGTGGCCAGGAATGACGTTTCCTATGGTGCCTACATCTACGCATTTCCCGTTCAACAGCTGCTTGCGGTCTTCGGCGCTTATCACTGGGGAGTCTGGTGGTTCACCCTTGCCGCGACCGTCTGCACCATTCCGCTGGCTGCCGCCAGCTGGCTCTTCATCGAGCGGCCGGTGATGCGCAGGGCCAGGAAGAGCGCCTGACCGCTGCAACTTCCGCGGTTGGCCAGCATGTTCCGCGTCGATTCCAACGAGTCAGCCGTACTCAGCCGACAGGACGACGTTTTCCTGTTCTCCCGGCGAGGCCGTCGGCGATACCGGCTGCTGCGGAGGACAGGCGTTCCAAGCGGTGCGGTGCCAACATTGTGACGATGGCAAGATGCCTGTAGTCCGCCAGGAAGCCCTTGATGGCCCACCACAGATGCGCACGTCCGTATTTCCTGGCGAGCAGGATGCGGTTCCTGAACAGGTAGTAGTAGCGCCACGAGGCTGCGGTCCGCACCTGTAGCGGCCTGCCCCTCAGGGCAAGGTCCCTACCGAACAGACGAGCCTGCGTCATGGTTCCCAGCGCGTGGCCAAGGGCTGCATCCGGAGCAATCACGGTCCTGAACCCTGCCGACTGGGTGCGCAGGAAGTACTCGGTATCGACGCCGTCGATGAACAGGTCGCTCTGGAGAGTCCCGAGCTCCTCAACCACGCGAACCGGCAGCAACAGACCTGACTGAATCGGCTCTCCCCCCAGCTGTACGCCGTTCACGACGCCTGCCCGCCGGGTCGGGAGCCCCCTGATGGAGGCCGGAGCGACCATGCCGACCCTGACTCCGGCCCGTTCTGCGGCATGGGCAGCTTCTTCCAGGGCGGCGACATAGCCGCCGTCGAGCAGGCTGTCCTGATCCATGGTGAGTATGAACGACGGCCGTACCTCGGCAGCCAGTGCCACCGCTATTCCGGCGTTCAGCGCCGCTGCGATGCCCGAGTTTTCGGGGAGCCGCTCGACGGTGCAGCCGAGCTCCTGAAGCTGGTGGAGGACTGGTCCCGGATCCTGGGGGCTGCCGTCGTCAACGACTACCACATGGCCCACCTGGGCCAGCAGCGCTGTGGCGTTGCCCAGGACGTGCTCATCGGCGTTGAACAGGCTGATAACTGCAGTGGTTGCGTTGGACGTCATGTGCTCGACGGATCAGGCAGGTTTCACGTCCGGCTGCGCGTCAATCCACGTGGCCAGCCGTTCGATTCCCTGGGCAAGGCTGTATTTGGGCGTCCAGCCCAGCACTTTTTCAGCGGCCGTGATGTCGGCCCATGCATGCCGCACATCGCCCTGCCTGTACTGGCCGGTCACATGCGACGCCGGAGCGTTGTAATGTTCGGCGATCAGCTTTGCAGCGGTGCCGATGGTCTGGAACTCTCCAGACCCGATGTCCATCGGTTCAGCCTGGACGGTGGGGGAGACGGCGCCGGCGACTATGGCCGAAGCGATATCGTCAATCAGGATGAAGTCACGGCGCACTTCGCCGTCCTCGTAAAGGGGAATGGACTTGCCGCCCATGGCCATTCGGCAAAACAGGCTCATGATGCCGGTGTAAGGGTTGATCAGCGACTGGCCGGGCCCGTAGACATTCTGCAGGCGGAGGATGACGGTCTCCACACCGTAGGACTTGGCCCATGCCTGCAGGACGTTTTCCTGGGCGAGTTTGGTGGCGCCGTAGACACTGACGGGGGCAGGGAAGGTCTCGGACGCCTTCATCGCCACGGGCGACGCGCCCGGGAAGTCCCACTGTGCTTTATCAAGGGTTTCACTTGTCCGCTGACCGGGATAGAAGACCCGGCCATCCGCATCCTTCCAAGCGCCTTCACCGTATACCGCGCGGCTGGACGAGAGGACTATGCGGCGCGGCAGCTTGCCGTGGCGGTTGAGGCCATCCAGCAGTTGGGACGTGCCGACGACGTTGACGTGGGCATGACGGGTGGACTCTTCCAAGGACTGGCCGGTCCCGGTTTCCGCAGCCAGATGGATAACGACGTCGGGGGTCACGTCCTGGAGGACAGTGTCCCAGGTTTTGGCTTCAGTGACGTCGGCAACAATCAGTTCAGCGGCCGGATTGAGCTGCTCGGGACGCTCTCCCGTGGCGTGGATCTGGGGGTGGAGATTGTCGACGACGACCACGCGGTCGAATTCATGGGCCAGGGCGTCGGAGATCGCGCAACCGATGAACCCTGCGCCGCCCGTAACCAGGACGGTGCCTCCGGGACGGGCGGAAGATGAAGAAGAAGTCACTTGGGACCTTTCGTAGCGGACGGCGTTTAGTTGCCGAAGGTGTGTCGGACCAGGGCTTTGACGGCGGAGGAGTTCCTGCTGAGCGCAGCCTTCGGGAGCAGGGACGCCGCATGCGCACGCGACGTGAACCTCAACCGCGCCGAGCGGGCAGCCCGCTTCCAGCCGAGCTCTTCCGCCTGCGCGGCAGCGACGGCAAAATACTCCCGCTCGCCGGCGAACCGCGAACCGTCCACCAGCTTCGTGGACGAGGCGCTGTTGGAGTGCCTGCGGTACTGGAAGCAGACAGTCGGCTCGATCATCAGCTGGTCACCGTTGTAAATCATGTCCATGATCAGGGCCAGGTCCTGGATGATGGGGAAGCCGTCCCGGAAGTCCACTTGGCGGATCCGGTCCGTCCGGAAAGCAAGCGATGGCCAGTAGAGCCAGTCACCGTGCATCAGGTTGGTGGCTATTGCCTCGCCGGACACCAGTTGGCGCCCGCCGGCCCGGGGTTTGATCAGCTTCTGCTTGACAGCATCAACGAGGGTGACGACCACCTTTCCGGCTTCGTCAATTACCTGCACGCCGGGCTGGATCAAAGCGGCGCCGGGGTAGCGCTTGTGGGCTGCCAGAATGGTCGAGACGTAATTCGGCAGCAGGATGTCGTCGCAGCCCAGGATCACCATGATTTCCTGGGTGGCCATGGCCACGCAGGTCCGGTAGTTTTCGGTGATCCCGGCGTTCTGTTCCTTGCGGATGTACTTGACGCGGGGATCGGTGATCGCGGCCATGAAGTCCGTGATTTCATGGCCGGGGTAGGCGTCATCCACCACGGTGAGGAGCCAGTCATCGCTGTCCTGGGACAGGACACTGTTGACGGTTTCCTTCATGTATTCCGGATCGCCCCAGTAGGGGACGAAAATATCCAGCGGCATGTGTTAATCCGAACCTTCGGGTTGTGTAGGGGGCTTCGGTGCGTGCGGCCCGGCGTTTTCCGGGCCTGTTGTCAACGGCTGTGGACGGGTGCCGGAGGCAGCCCCGAGGGCCTCCACCTGGACCCGCAGGATGGCTACTTCCTCCGCGAGGGTACGGGTCTCGTCTTCAACGACGGAGATTTCCCACGACAGGTGAAGGCTCACGCCCAGGAGCATCAGGATGCTCATGGCGAACAGCAGGTTCGAGGGGAGCTGGACGCCGACGACTTCCGCGACGACGTTGAGGAGCCGGGGGAAGGCTGCCAGCACAAGCGTGGCAACACCAACAATCAGCCAGAGGACAGCGTACTTCTCGCGGAGTTTTTTCCGGCGAAGCATTTCGACAACGAGGCCCACGATGGCAAGGGCAAGCAGGAAGGCGGCAAGGTTTCCCATGGCGGTCAGGCTCCCGTAGCTTGCAGGGCCGGGCTGGCCAACCGGGACCGTTTCCTGGTCAGGGCGAACAAGAGGGCAAACACCGATCTTCCGAGGTATATGGCGGCCTTGGCCGGGTTGTGGCTTGGCTTTCCCCCTTGGCGGGGCCGCATTTCCACGGGTACCTGCGTAACAGTACAACCGGAGCGGATGGCAACGACAAGTGAATCGATGGTGTCACCAAGGTACTCGGCAGGGTAGTGGTCCAGGTACTGGTCCATTGCCCGCACGTTGGCGGCGCGGAAGCCGCTGGTAACGTCCGTCAGGCGCGTTTTGGCGAGCCCGGAAATAACCCTGGCCAGCAGCTGCATGGCCCATTTCCTGGGGCCGGTGACTTTATAGTCCCCACGGTCCGCGAACCGTGCGCCGATGGAAATGTCGGCATGGGCAAGTCCTGCGAGAACTTCGTCGATGCTCCGTGGATCGTGCTGGCCGTCGGAATCGACCTGGATCACTTGCCGGTACCCGCTGCGGCGCGCGTACTTGAAACCTGCCCGCATCGCCCCGCCCACGCCCAGGTTAAAAGGAAGGTTAAGTACCGTGGCGCCGGCCCGGCCGGCTACCGCGGCAGTGTCATCCGTTGACCCGTCGTTGACGACGAGGACGTCGTACCGGGAGTCTGCGGTCAGTACTTCCCGTACGGTATTGCCGACGGCTTCCGATTCATTCCAGGCAGGCATGATGACCAAAACGCGCGGATGGGGGGTGGATTCCATGGTGTCCAAACTATATCAATTCCGGGAATCGGGGCTGCGGAGGGCAGCAGGGCGGAGCCCAGGGCTGGAGGCCAAGGGTGGACAGCCTAAGATGGGACGGGCCCTCCGGACCTCACCCGGCGAGCTTCCGAACCATCTCGCGAAGGCGGAAGGACCAGATTGAGAACCGATCCTACTGACATTCCTGGACCCACCGGCCGCGGGGAAACAAGGGCCAGCATCTGCCTTGCCAGTTACCGCGGCGGGCGCTACATCAAAGAGCAACTCGAGTCCATCGTGGCCCAGCTCGGCCCGGACGATGAGCTGGTGATAGTAGACGACGCGTCACCGGATGACACCGTCGAACAGATCAGGACCTTCCGTGACGGCCGCATCCGCCTGATCGAGGCGGCCGTAAACCAAGGCTACGTACGGTCTTTCGAGCAGGCCGCGCTGGCTTCCAAAGGAAAATACATCCTGCTCGCCGACCAGGATGATGTCTGGGTACCGGGCAGGCTGGAGCTGATGATTGAGGCGCTGCAGACTTCAAGGGTCGTGGCCTCCAACTTTGATGTTCTCGGCGGCGGGCCGCGTCCGGGCATCCCCCGGCTCCGCAGCAGCGACAGCCGGCGACATGCTGCGAACATCTTCGGAATCCTCGTGGGATACCGGGCCTATTACGGCTGCGGCATGGGATTCCGGCGCGACATCCTCCCTGTCTTCACGCCCGTTCCTAGATACCTCAACGAGTCGCACGACCTGTGGCTGGCAATCATCGGAAACCTGTCGGGCTCTATCCGGCACCTGGACGACTCAACGCTCCTGCGCAGGATCCATGACGAGAATGCCACGCCGAGGGGTTGGCGCTCGCTGTCCGTGATTCTCCGGGCCCGCGTGGTGCTGCTCCGCTGCATCCGTCAGGCACGGCGCAGCCTTCGACGTCAGTCCTGAGACCGGCAGTCCGGATTAGAACGCAAAGACTCAACCGGTAAGCTGGCTGAATGCAGAAACTCCTTGTCACCGGCGGTGCCGGCTTCATCGGTTCCAATTTTGTCCACTACGTTCTTGAGAACACTGATGATCACGTCACTGTCCTGGACAAGCTGACGTACGCCGGCAACCTGGAATCCCTGAGCGGGCTGCCCGAGGAGCGTTTCAGCTTCGTGCAGGGCGATATCTGCGATGCGGCGCTGGTGGACACGCCTGGTGGCAGACGCCGACGTCGTGGTCCACTACGCCGCCGAGTCGCACAACGACAACTCACTGCATGATCCGCGCCCGTTCCTGGACACGAACATCATCGGCACCTACACGCTGATCGAGGCCGCCCGGAAGCACAACAAGCGTTTCCACCACATCTCCACCGACGAGGTCTACGGCGACCTGGAACTCGATGACCCGGAACGGTTCACCGAAGAGACGCCCGTACAACCCCTCGAGCCCGTACTCCTCCACGAAGGCCGGCTCGGACCTGCTGGTCCGTGCCTGGGTGCGGTCCTTCGGGCTGCAGGCGACCATCAGCAACTGCTCGAACAACTACGGCCCGTACCAGCACGTGGAGAAGTTCATCCCGCGCCAGATCACCAACGTGATCGACGGGATCCGGCCCAAGCTGTACGGCAAGGGCGAGAACGTCCGCGACTGGATCCACGCCAACGACCACTCCTCGGCCGTGCTGGCCATCATCGCCAAGGGCACGGATCGGCGAGACCTACCTGATCGGTGCCGACGGCGAGAAGAACAACAAGGACGTCGTCGAGCTCATCCTCAAGCACATGGGCCAGTCCCCGGACGCCTACGACCACGTCGTGGACCGCCCCGGCCACGACCTGCGCTACGCCATCGACTCCGCCAAGCTCCGCGACGAGCTCGGCTGGGAACCGAAGTTCTCCAACTTCGACGCCGGCATCGAGGACACCATCGCCTGGTACCGCGAGAACGAAAACTGGTGGCGCCCGCAGAAGGCCCAGACCGAAGCCAAGTACAAGGAACAGGGCCAGTAGACGATGTCGATCGAGTTCTCCAAGAAGCTGACCGCGCACGAAACCCCGATCCCCGGCGTCGTCCTGTACGACCTGCCGGTCCACGGTGATAACCGTGGCTGGTTCAAGGAAAACTGGCAGCGGGAAAAGATGGTGGCCCTGGGCCTGCCGGACTTCCGCCCGGTGCAGAACAACATCTCGTTCAACGAAAAAGCCGGCACCACCCGCGGCATCCACGCCGAACCGTGGGACAAGTTCATTTCCGTGGCCACCGGGCAGGATCTTCGGCGCCTGGGTGGACCTGCGCGAAGGGCCGTCCTTCGGGGCCGTCTTCACGGCCGAACTGGACCCGAGCCAGGCAATCTTCATCCCGCGCGGTGTGGGCAACGCCTTCCAGACCCTGGAAGACAACACCGCCTACACCTACCTGGTCAACGACCACTGGTCCGCGGACGCCCAGGGCCAGTACACGTTCCTGAACCTCGCAGACGAGACGGCCGGAATCTCCTGGCCTGTCCCGCTGGAGGAGGCTGAGCTTTCCGACAAGGACAAGGCCCACCCCCGCCTCGCGGACGTCGTGCCGATGCCGGCGAAGAAGATCCTGGTGGTCGGTGCCGACGGCCAGCTCGGCAAGGCACTGCGGGAACTGTACGACGGCGACGCGACCGTCGAGTTCGCCGGCCGCGCCGGCTTCGACCTCGGCAGCGAAGCGGCGTTCACGGCGCGGAACTGGAAGAACTACTCAACGATCATCAACGCCGCCGCCTACACCGCCGTCGACGCCGCGGAAACCGCGGAAGGGCCGGGCAGCTGCCTGGGCCGTCAACGTCGCCGCCGTTGCACGGCTGGCCCGTACCGCCGTCGAACATGACCTCACCCTGGTGCATGTCTCCTCGGACTACGTCTTCGACGGCGTCCGCGAGAGCCACGACGAGACTGAGCCGTTCACCCCGCTGGGTGTCTACGGCCAGACCAAGGCCGCCGGCGACGCCGTCGTCAGCGTGGTTCCCCGGCACTACATCGTGCGGACCAGCTGGGTCATCGGCGAAGGCAACAACTTCGTCCGCACCATGGCCTCCCTCGCCGGCCGCGGCATCGAACCGTCGGTGGTCAACGACCAGATCGGCCGGCTCAGCTTCACCGAAGACATCGCCGCAGGCATCCGGCACCTGCTGGAATCCGGCGCGGACTACGGCACCTACAACCTGAGCAACGACGGCGAGCCGCAGTCCTGGGCGGACATCGCCGCCGACGTCTACGAGCTGTCGGGACAGCCACGGACAGCCGTAACCGGTGTCAGCACCGAAGAATACTTCAAGGGCAAGGCCGCCGCGCCCCGGCCGCTGAACAGCGTGCTGGACCTGGCCAAGATCAAGAACTCCGGTTTCAAGCCGCGGCCTTCCCGGGACGTGCTGGAAACGTACCTCGGCCACCGGACGGCCGCGGAATAGCGGCCCGGTCCATGCGCTTTGATTCGACGACATTCGGCGTAGTCGCACTTGCGGCGTACCGGCCGGACTGGGAACTGTTCAGGACCCAGCTTCGGTCCATCCAGGACCAGACGCACACGCACTTCCACTGCCTGATTTCGGCGGACGGCGGCTTCGCCGAAGTCCGTGACTTCGTGGACCGTGAACTCGGTGGTGACGAGCGGTTCCGGGTGATTGGGTTCGAGGAAAGGCTCGGCTTCTACGGCAACTTCGAACGCGTCCTTCGGCATGTCCCGGATGAAACAGCATGGGTCGCGCTGTCTGACCAGGATGACTCCTGGTATCCGTCGAAGCTGGAAACACTGCTGCCGCACCTGAACGATGTCAGCCTTGTGGCCGCGCAGGCACGCGTTGTCCGGCTGCCTGGCAACGACGTGGTGGCCGAATCAACGCAGAGGAAAGACGTTGGTCTGCAGGCCCTCCTTGCCCAGAACCAGGTGACAGGAAGCCTGTGCGTTTTCCGCCGCGACCTTCTGGACCTGGCGCTGCCGTTTCCCCGGTTGAACACCATCGCGCAGGTACATGACCATTGGCTGGCCGTCTGCGCCAAAGCTACCGGCGGTGCGCTCGTCGTCGAAGACGTCGTCCAGGACTACGTCCAGCACGGCGGCAACGTCCTCGGCGAGGTCGGCGGCAGGAAGAGCATTGCCAAGTCCTTCGAACACGTAACGGCCCTCTCCCGGAAATTCCAGGGCAGCAGCAGCCCGCTTGCCCTGCTCAGGACGGCCAACGACCTGAGCTTCGGATGGCGCCGGGTCATGGCTGACGCCCTGCGGGAACGCGTTGCTGCGGGCAGTCCTGTAATGGACGGTGGCCTGGCTGCATTTGAAACAGGCCACGGCTGGGTGCCGACCTCGCGTGCGCTCTTCGCGGGCCTGCGCAGCGGTGATATCGCTTTGCCGTGCTTCATTGAATTCGTGGCCGGCGTGCCGGTTGAACTTTTCGCCAAGGGGCGCCGGAAGCAGCTGCCTGCTTAGTGCGGCTGTTCCGCCGTCGGGACCGGCGGCTGGACGAGGTGCTTGAGGCTGTCCCGGACCACCATGATCTGGTAGACGGCGACGACAAGTTCGGCAAGACCGACCGCCCAGGCGACGCCCGGAGCGCCGAAGAAGATGCCGAGGATGAACATCATCGGAACATTGAAGGCTGCGCCGATGGCTGTCGATTTGGCCAGGGCGGCTCCCTTGCCGAGCGGAATGAGGCAGGCAAGTCCTACCACCTGGGCCACAATGACGCCTGCCAGGATCAGTCCGAAGGGGATGCTGAGGCTGTAGTCGATGGTGATGACTCCGCTGGAGAACAGCGGGCTCGCCCACGGGGTGAGGAGCGCCAGGAGGACTCCGGCAAGCAGGCCGACGACTGGGGCAATACGGGCCACCGTGCGGATCCGGTGGGTGCTCTGCTCCGGGCCGGCCTCAGGGATCCAGCCCTGGATCACTTGCAGCACCGGCCCAAAACCGGCCACCGCGAAGCGAAAGAGCTTGTCCGCCAGAGCGTATTGGGGGAGTGCGGCCGTAACTACCTGACCCACTGCCAGCATAGGCAGGTTGCTGTTGAGGCTTCCGGTGCCGGCGGCAATCACGCCGTATTTCTGGTCGCGGAGCCGTTTGAGGGCCGGGACGATGCGAAGGTCTGCTTTAACGGGATGTCCCGCTCGTGAAAGCGCGCCCAAAGCGCCGATGACCACTGCCAGCAGATTGAAGGTCAGCAGCGCAAGCACAAATACAACGGGCTGAGGGAAGAACTGGATCAGCAGTACGCCGGCAACGGTGCCCAGCCCTTGCGGGAGCACATCACACAGGAACAGCTTCCACGGTTTCGCCTGGCCGATGAAGAACCAGGAGGCGCCGACGAACGGCAGGACATACGCGACGGACGCCAAGGCGGCGACCGGGGGATCGATTTTGCCCAGGAGCAGCATGACCAGATACATCACGGGGGCCGCGAACAGGAAAAGATAGGCCCTGCTGACCAGGGAATCGAGATACATTTGCGGGCGTTCCCGTGGGGGCAGGGATGCCACGAGGGCGGCTCCAACGGTGCCCCAGCCGAAGGCAACGGCGATCCCGAATATTGCTGCCGTGGCCTGGGCCAGGGCAAGTTCACCCCAGGTTTCCTTGCCCAGCGTGGAAATAACGAACGGAATGGCGAGGAGGTTTATGACCGTTGAGAACACGAGCGATGTTGCGAAGCCGCCGAATCGGCGGAACAAAGCGGGGGCAGCTTTCGAAGCCACTCAAGATCTCCGATCATATGGGTCCAGGCATGTCGCCCATGCGAGTCGGCTGTAGGCCAAATTGAATCCTACCTTGCCCGCCTGGGCGGCCGGGAACCTTGCAGCACCAACTGGCTCCTCAGTGCCCGCCTGCCAGCACACTCAGCCTGCCGGCACACTTAGCCTGCCAGCACACTCAGGCTGCCAGCCGCAGCCGGCGGACCGCGGCGACGGCGGCGCCCAGTGTCAGTACGCGACGTTCTTGCATCCCAGGAGTGAATTGCCGCTGGCGAACGGTGAAGCCGCAATGGCGTAAGTACAAATCCGGTAGGTACCGCGCTGGCTTACTGCCTTCTTTGCGGTGTAGCCGTGGTTGCCGCTGATGCCGAGGACCTGATTCACGTCAGGCCGCGGCTGGTTGGCCGTCACTGCGAAGTTGGTGGTGCTCCCGTCCGGCGCTGTGACGTAGGTGTGTACGCTGAGGGATTCATTGGGCAGGTCCCGGTCCACCGTCCAGCCCGCAGCTACGACGGACGTGACGCCGTTGGCCGTCTGGAGTCCAACGGAGTCGAGAAAGCCGATCGGGCTGGCGGTGAAGCCGGCGTCGATGAAGCTGCAGCCGAGGAGGGGGTTGCCGGGGGAGACCGGGCTGAGGGCGATGGCATAGGTGCACACCCGGTACTTGCCGGGAGCGCTTATGGGAAGGTCAGCTTCGTACCCGTGGTCACCCGGCACACCGAGAACCCGGTTGACGTCGGCGCGGGCCTTTGACGCTGTGAGCTCGTGGAGCTTGCTGGTGCCGTCGGGCGCCATAACGTAAGCGTGCACGGGGATCTGGGCCGAGGTGTTACCCGAGTCGAGCGCCCACCCGCGGACGCTCAGCGATGTCTGGGTACTGGTTTTCTTAAGGCCGACCGCGTCAAGGCTGCCTACGGGGGTGGTCCCGGGGGCGACGCTAACTGACCGGCAGCCAAGTTCCGAGTGAAGGTACAGGCCTATGGCATAGGCACACAGCTTGTAGGTGCCGGGCTTCTTTATATCGATGCTGGTTTCGAATCCGTGGTTGGAACCGACTGCGTATACGCGGTCCACATCAGGCCGTGACGTGGTGGCCGGGATCTTGTACAGGGTGCTGCTGCCGTCCGGGCCATAGAGGTAGGCATGGACTTCGGCTGTCACGGACGGCCGGCTCATGTCCACGGCCCACCCCCGGATCTTAAGCGACTCCTTGTCCGGGGACCTCTGCTCGGTCACTTCGTCGAGGCTGCCGATGGGCAGTTCGGCACCTTCCACCGATACCGTCTTGCATCCGATGCCAGGGTTGATGAATTTGCCGATGGCAAAGACGCAGATGTTGTACTGGCCCGAAACGTTGACCGGGATCTGCCCTTCGTAGCCGTGGTAGTCACCCAGACCCAGCACTTGATTAACGTCAGGCCTGTAGGCGGTCGCTGGGAATTTGTACAGGGTCTTTGTCCCGCCGGGCGCCGTGACGTATGCATGCACCTCGGTTGTAGCACCCGGCAGCGCGCGGTCCAGGGCCCAGCCGCGCAGTTGCAGCGAGGTTGTTGTTCCTGTGCGCTGCACCGTTGCAGTGTCAAAGGAACCCGCGGGTACGGATCCGGCAAAGAGGGCGAGGGAGGCGTAATCGCCGTTCCAGACGTTGGAGTCGCCGGCAAGGGGGCCGGTGCTGCTGTACTGCCAGATGCTGTAGGTGCCCCAGCTCGCTGTAGGCACGGGACCTGCATTGTTGGTCGGAGTACTGGGGTAGGCCGCGACCCACAAGGGATAGTCGCCGAAACCTGCGGGGTTTCCGAGACACTGGTTCCACCAGCTGGTGTTGGTGTAGATGACGGGCAGGCGGCCGGTCAGCGATTGCATCGTGTTGCCGAAGTCCCGAACCCACGAAGCCAGCTGCGCAGGTGACATTCCGTAGCACGTGTTACCGAAGTAGAAGCCGCTGATGGTCCGGCCCTCGTAGGGGTTGAATTCAAAGTCCAATACGGGCGGCATCGTGTAGCCGTCAGCGCTCCAGCCTCCGCCATTTTGCACAAAGTATCGCGCCTGGTCTGCTCCGGAGGACCAGTTCGGAATTGCGAAGTGGTACGCCCCGCGGATCATGCCCACATTCCTTGAGCCCTGGTACTGCGAGCTGTAGATCGGGTTGGTGTAGTAGTTTCCTTCGGTGGCCTTGACGTACGCGAACCGGGCGCCCATGTTCCACTGTTGCTGCCAGTCCACGCTGGGTTGATGAGCACTCACATCCAGTCCCTGGACCCCGAAGGTCGGCATCCAGGTGCCCTCGGTGGACAACGCTTCAGTGCTCAGTTTCTTGAAGGATTCCGACGGGGCCGCCGCGGTTACCCGTTTTGAACGTTGTCCCATCTCCGCGCCACCCGCGCCAACGGCGTCGGCCATGGATTCTGTCGTCCCTGCTGATGGAGCGGCAGGCGTTGGCTGGGCTGTTGCCGTGGGGGCCATATCTGCCGGGGGCGCCACCGCAGGTGCAGCCTCCGACACGGTAGGAGTGCCCGGTGTGGGGGCGGGTTCGACGGCGAAGGCGACGCCCGCGAAACCTGGTCCGGCGACCAGGGAAGTGGCCAGCAGCATTATCCGCACGATGTTCGTGGCGGCGCGACGGGACTGAGACAGGTTCCGTTTCATATTGGCTCCGGAGACGAGGGGCGTCCACTGAACGCCCCTCGGGTTTGCTGTGCCGGCGATGCCCCCCAGGGTTCTTCCGGACAGGAGATGGTGACACTGACGCGCCTACCATAACACCGTGGTGCTGTGGTTAGTAGTGGTGCCAATGTTTCACGTGGGGCTGTTGTGGCCTGACATGAACAATGACAGGCGGTCAGCTTGTGAGCGGGGTCTGAGGTGAGGTTCAGGACAAAAGAAGACCTCCGGAGCCGGGCCAAAGCCCGGCTCCGGAGGTCCGCGATGCGGCAGGAACGTCGCCGCGCCTGCCGCTCACCACGTGGCTGCAGCTACCCGCCCAGGAAGTACCCGTTCACGTCGCTGATCAGATGCGTGCTTCCGTTGGATGAATTCAGCAGTGAAACTTTTCCGTCCGTCCCGACCGGCACAGTGACAGAGTTGGCCACAGTCTGGTCCTTCGAGAAGTTCACGTTTGAGGTGTTCGGAGCCGTTGTGTTAAAGGGATAGGCCCGGATGTGTCCAAAGGTCCCAGGCTGCGTCACCGTCAGGTTGAACACAACTGCCGAGACCTTACCGGGAATACCGCCCGTTCCGGCCGCCTGGAAGGACAGAACCGCGTTCGCGCCCACAGCAGAGCTGGTGCGGGTATCCAGGAACCGGGAGGGTGCCATGGAAACGAAGGCGCCAACCGCCGTCGGCGTCCCGCCGATGTAGTAGCCACCGACGTCGGCAATCATGTGGGTGGTTCCGCCGGAGGAATTGAGCAGCCGGACCTTCCCATCGGAGCCGATCGGGACGGTGACGGAGTTAGGGACCGTCTCGTTGGCTGAAAAATTCACGTTGGATGTGCTCGGCACGGCGCCGCCGGACGGGTAGGCCCGGATATGTCCGTAGCTGGTGGGCTGCGTGGCGGTGAGGTTGAAGATGACCGCCGAGGCATCCGCCGGAATTCCCGAAAGGCCGGCTACCTGGAAGGAAAGGCTGGCGTTTGCGGCCACCGGTGCACCGGAGCGGGTGTCCAGGAACCGGGACGGTCCAACAGGAACGAATGCGCCGGGAACAGCCGGAGTGCCCTCAAGGTAGTAGCCGTTCACGTCAGCGATCAGTTGCGTACTTCCTTCGGAACTGTTCAGCAGTGTCACTTTGCCGTCCGAACCCACAGGAACCGTAACGGAGTTGGGCACCGTTTGGTTGGCCAGGAAATTCACGTTGGAAATGTTCGGCACATTGGTGGCACCGGACGGGTATGCGCGGATGTGTCCGAAGGCCTGTGGCTGGGTGACCGTCAGGTTGAAGGTCACGGCCGACACTTTTTCGGGAATTCCGGCGACGCCGGCCACCTGGAACGTTCGGGTTGAATTCTTCGCCACCGGCGTTGTGTCGCGGGTGTCCAGCAACCGCGTCGGGGTAACGGGCACGAAGGTGCCCGGCGCCGTCGCGGTCTTGGTGGCCCCGCTGCCGAGGTCGGCGAACCAGTAGCGCTTGTCCACATCGTCGCTGGCCAGGATGACAACGCCGCTGGCGCTGGTTGCCGGCTGCTTGGAGGTGGTCACGTTGTTGATGCTGGGGGAGTCGCCGTCCTGGATGACGGGAGTGCCACGGCCGGTTGAGAAGACGGGGTTGTCCAGGGACGCCGTTTTTTGATAGATCGCGCCTGCCACGCCGGTGTAGGGGCAGCCTGCCACGGACGTTGCGGGACCTGTCTGGAAGGCGTGGATCTTATTGTTTTCCGGGTCCAGCACAATCTGCGGACGGGTCTGGCAGTCGCCCAAGGTGGAGATGGTGGACTTCGTGAAAGATCCCGTGCCTGGCTTGAACACCAGCAATTGCAGCTGCGGATCAGACTTCGTGGTGGAGGTCTGGTCCAGGCTCGTCTTGACGGCAGCGAAAACCCGGCCTGAGCTGTCCGCCTGCAGAGACTTGAGGTTCAGGTGGTCATCGGCCAGTCCTGTTCCCCGCACGGCCTGCTGGACCTTCCAGGTTCCGACTGCCTGGCCGTCAGTGCGGGTGGCCCAGTAAACGGTACCTGTGCGCTGATCGGACCACATCACGCCGATCTTGTTCTGGCCGAAGGCGACCACGGACGAAAGGTCATCCGGAGTGGGATTGATATCGGCGACGGGGAGGGGCCGTGCCGAGCCCCAGGAAGCGCCGTCCGGCGTGGAGTTGTTCACCATCACGGTGTTGATATAGCCGCCGGTGGAGACCCCGGAAACCTGCGTCCACGTGGCCCAGATCGCTCCGGTGCTGTCCTTGTCGATGGTCAGCGATTCGCTGCTGTTGTTGGTGATTACGGTGGGAAATCCGCTGTCCAGCGTGTACTTGCCGTTGGCGTAGCTGTACCGGTACAACCGGGCCGGAGAGTTGGGCTGGGACGCTTTCGGGGAGCTTTCATCCGAGATGGTGACAACGTGGGACGCGATGTAGAGGTGGGTACCGTCCCATAGCGTGTCCGCCAGGGTCCCTGAACGGCTATCGACCAGCACCCCGGTATCAACCCACTGGTTGGCGGTTCGGTCCAGCTTGTAGATGTGCCAACCGCTTCCGGTGGTCCACATGGTGGCCCACCAGGAGCCGGCGTTCCACCACAGCTTGCTCTGTGGTTTGTCCTCCGTGGGAGGATGGTCGGGCCCGGCGTAACTGATGCTGGGTGTGCCGTACGTAGGGGCGACGGCCGCACTGGCGGGCCCGCCCGTTGCTGCTCCCAGCCCGGCGAGCACAAGGACCGTCGCTAGTCCTTGGCCGAGGGCTCGTGATATCGATCTCTTCACGTTTCTCCTTATGATCCGCCCCAGCGCGCATGCGTCCAGGTCCCAGAGGAAGCATGTGCCCCCAGTGACCATTAACCTCTCGTGTCACGGCCGCCACACGAGTAGTGGGTACTTAGATTTCCACCGGAGCGGCACTGTGGCCGCTGCCAGTACTCAGGTCCCCGTGGCCCGCGTCCCTTCGATAGTGCCCGCTACCGACCAAAAGTTTGTCCACAGGGTGGACGAAATGACTTGTTGCCGCTGTCTGCCCTCCTTAGGCTTATCCCAGTTGAACTGCCTCAGTCGGGGGCGGCAGTTGTATTGGGGAACTCATGGACGCTGTGCGAATCGTTGAGGACGAGGTCCGCGAGCTGATCCGGCGCCGGGGCCTGGATCCGCTGCGGGAGGTCGGCGAGGTCCGCCGCCTGGTGGAGGCGGCCGTTACTGACTACGACGAGCGCGCCCTGATGGGACCGCTGCCTCCCATCGGGCCGCTGGATGCAGCGCGCAGGTTTGTCTTTGACGCGGTGGCCGGCTTCGGAGTGCTCCAGCCGTTGCTGGATGATCCCACCATCGAAGAGGTCTGGATCAACGCGCCAAACGAAATTTACGTAGCCAGGAATGGCGAGTCGGAACTCACTGCGCTCAGCCTCACGGACCAGCAGGTGCGGGACTTGGTGGAGCGGATGCTGAAAAGTTCCGGCCGGCGACTGGATATGTCCTCACCCTTTGTGGATGCCGCCTTGCCCGATGGTTCCCGGCTGCACGTCGTTATTCCGGATGTTACCCGCAGGCATTGGGCGGTGAACATCCGGAAATTCGTGGTGAAGGCAAGCAGGCTTGAGCATCTGGTCGAACTGGGCACGTTGACGCCGCAGTCGGCCAGGTTCCTCGGAGCGGCCGTATCAAGCGGCCTCAATATCCTCGTCTCCGGTGCAACCCAGGCAGGCAAGACGACGATGCTTAACTGCCTCGCGGCAAGTATCGGAAGCCGCGAACGGGTCATTACGGTTGAAGAGATCTTTGAACTCCAGTTCCCGCTCAGGGATGTGGTGGGACTCCAGTGCCGCCAGCCCAACCTTGAGGGCGAGGGCGAAATTCCGCTGCGAAGGCTGGTCAAGGAAGCATTGAGGATGCGTCCGGACCGGCTGGTGGTCGGCGAAGTCCGGGAAGCCGAAAGCCTCGACATGCTGATCGCCTTGAACAGTGGCCTTCCAGGGATGTGTACAGTCCATGCCAACTCGGCCCACGACGCAGTAACCAAGATCTGCACGCTGCCGCTGCTGGCCGGGGACAACATCTCAAGTGCTTTCGTCGTGCCGACAGTCGCATCCTGCATCGACCTCGTGGTCCACTGCAGCCGGCATTCCAACGGCCGCCGGCAGGTAACGGAAATCCTCTCGCTGGGCCGCAGGGTAGAGAACGGGATCATCGAATCGTCGATGATCTTCGCATTGGTCGACGGGCAGCTGCAGCCGCGCGCCACCTCCATGCCCGCTGCAGAAAAGTTTGCGCAGGCAGGGTTCGACGTCGCAGCGCTGCTGGAGCCGCGCTGATGGCGCCGCTGCTGGGGGTACTGGCCGGAACCGGCTTCTTCCTGATGTGGTGGTCGTGTTGGGAGAAGCCGGAGCCGATGGAGCGCCCGGCCAAAGTCAACCGCATTGAGGACCTTCTGGCCGCCGCAGGCATAGAACGAGTCAGCGCTGCCGGGCTCATCGCCACGTGCCTGGGGCTGGGTCTCTTCGTGGCTCTGGTGTTTTTCGCCGTCAGCCGATCCTTGCCAATGGCAGCTTGTTTCGGCCTTTTCGGCACATGGCTTCCGGTCAGCGTGGTCAGGTGGCGGGCCCGAAAGCGGACTGCCCTGTTGCGGCAGCTCTGGCCCGACGTGGTGGACCATCTGAGGTCCGCGATCAGGGCAGGGCTCTCCCTCCCGGAGGCCCTCATCCAGCTCGGAGAGAAGGGGCCGGAAGAGCTGCGGCCGGTATTCCGGGATTTCGGCGCCGACTACCGGGCCGGGGGCCAGTTCGACGGTTCGCTGAACAGACTCAAAGACCGGCTGGCAGATCCAGTGGCTGACAGGATTGTCGAAGCCCTGCGGCTGACGCGGGAAGTGGGCGGATCTGACCTTGGAAAGCTGCTGGGAACACTCGCTGAGTTCCTTCGCGAGAACGCCCGCACCCGCAGCGAACTTGAAGCCCGCCAATCCTGGACAATCAACGCTGCACGGCTCGCGGTCGCAGCACCGTGGCTCGTCATGGTGCTGCTGGCGACCCGTCCGGAAGCGGTTCTGGCGTATAACACCCCTGTCGGTGCGGCCGTCCTGTTGGGTGGCCTGGTGGTGTCTTTGGTGTGCTACTCCGTCATGTTGCGCATTGGTGCCCTCCCACAGGATGAACGAGTCCTCCGGTGACGGGAATCACTGCAGCTGCCACCGTCTGCGGAACGGTCCTGGGAGCCGGTCTCTGGCTGATCTACCTGCGGTTGCCTTTTATGCGCGCCACCACCTTCGCGCAGCGCGTTGAGCCGCAGCTGAAGTCACAGAATACGGAATCACGGCTGCTCCGGTCGTCCGCCGGGCACAACATCACCCCGTTCGGCCCCCTCGAACGCATTGCCCGCCCCATACTGCGGGATGGGTTCGCCGCGTTGGGCAAGCTGAACCTGGGAAGCAGCGCCCTGGCGCGCCGGCTTGCCCAGTCCGGGACCGGGAAGTCCACGATTGACTTCCGGGCCGAACAACTGCTCTGCGCGGCCGCGGGTTTTTCCCTGGCGTTGGGGGTCGTCATCATGGCCGCGCTGGCCGGCAGGTTCAGCCCCTTGCTGGCCGTGGCCGCGATCATCGGGTGTGCGTTGGGCGGCTACATGTTCCGTGACTATTGGCTGGGCGTGCAGATCAGGCAACGGGAATCCCGGATGATGGCTGAATTTCCGAGCCTCGCCGAGCTTATGGCGCTCGCCGTCGGGGCTGGCGAAAGTGCCACGGGCGCACTGGACCGGGTGTGCCGCAGCGCTCGCGGCGAGCTGGCCAAGGAATTTTCAAAAATCCTGGCGGAGACCCGGGCCGGGAAACCCCTGGTGGAGGCCCTGCAGGAGTTTTCCTCCCGGACGGACCTGGGACCGCTGGTCCGTTTTGTGGACGGGATCATCGTGGCGGTGGAGAGGGGCACCCCCTTGGCGGACGTACTCCGGGCCCAAGCCCAGGACGTCAGGGATACCGCTAAACGCGACCTGATGGAATCGGCAGGAAAGAAGGAGATCGGAATGATGGTGCCGCTTGTCTTCGGGGTGCTCCCGCTGACCGTCATCTTTGCGGTGTACCCCGGTGTCGCGGCGATCAGCCTCGGATTGTAGAAACAGGAACCTGACAAAAAATCCGGGCCGGTCAAGCTGGCCCGGAGGACATATCGAGTGAAATGGGACGGAAAATGAAGAATCTGGGTCTCCACAACAGATTGCTGCTGCTGGGCCTGATCGCCTCTGCCTGGTTAGCCGCGGTACCTGGGGTTCGGCGACGGTCCGGCTGCCGGCAGCAGAGCTCCGGACGTGCCCGGCCCAGCAGGATTCAGGCTGACCACCCCGAGCGTGGTGACGTGCCCGGCTGGGTGATGATCACCCTGATGTCCGCTGTCCTGGTTGCAGCTTTGCTGGCGCTCGCTGGCCCTGCACTGGAGTCGATGTTCAACCAGGCCATGGACAAGGTGGGGAACTGACGGTGCCCCGGCGCCCGCGGCCGGACATGTCCGGAGACGGGACCACAGGCGCGGCCAGGGGCCAGGACGTTGATGACTCAAGCCGGGACCGCGGTTCCGCCGTCGTCGATTTTGTGATGGTGGGCAGCCTGCTGACCATGTTCTTCCTCGCCGTCATTCAGCTCACCCTGGTCCTGCACGTCCGTAATACCCTCATCGACGCCGCCGCGTCGGGCGCAAGGTACGGGACGTTGGCTGACCGCAGTGCGGCGGATGCCGAAGAAAGGGCAGGAACCCTGATCGGGATGGCCCTGAACGCGAATTTCGCGCAGGACATCAGCAGCGCCGAGGTCACATTCCAAGGACTGCGCACGCTGGAGGTCACCGTCAGGGCGCCGTTGCCGGTCATCGGGCTGATCGGTCCCCAGGAAATGCTGGAGGTCAAGGGCCATGCCGCCATCCAGCCCTGACACGCCGGTCCCATCTTTCCGCGCCAGGCTCCGCCAAGCGCTCTGTCGTCCCGACAACTCCGGCGGGTCCTGTGGAAGCGAATCCCCGCTCTCACCTGAGCAGGGGAGTGCGGTGGTTGAATTTACCTTCCTGGCGCTGCTGCTGATGGTCCCGTTGGTGTACTTCATCATTACGATGGGCCAGATCCAGGGCGGGTCATTTGCCGTCGTGGGGGCGGCGGATCAGGCGGCGAAGGTGTACGTGGCGCAGCCCGACGCGCAGTCAGCCCAGGCAGCGGCGGATCAGGCGGCAACCTTGGCGCTTGCCGATTTCGGTCACCCGCCGGACAACGCAGAGCTTCGCACCTCATGTGAGCCGGCGGACTGCCAGGCCGCCGGAACAGCAGTCACCGTCACCATCAGGCTCAAGGTTCCGTTGCCCTTTGTCCCGTTCTCCGACGGGTTCAGCCTGAATGCAGGTGAAGTGGAAGCATCCTCCACCCAATTGGTGGGTCGGTTCCGTTGAGCTCACCTGGGCAAGCTGAAGAGGAAGGGCAGATGATTGTCCTGATCATCGGCTACGTACTGCTTGCGCTTCTGGTCACTACCGTGGTGGTCGGCATCTCAAGTGTCTATCTGGAGCACAAAAGGCTGCTTTCACTCGCCGACGGCGCGTCACTGGCGGCCGCTGACAGTTTCACCCTTGGGGACGTGGACTCTGCCGGCGGCAGCCCTTCCGCAGTGCTGGGCTCCGATCGCGTCCGGAATGTCGCCAGGGACTTCGTTGTCCGCACCCCGGCAGCGGGGCGCTTCGACCGCCTGGACGTTTCGCCTGCCACAGGAAGCCCCGATGGCTCCACCGCTGTCGTTGTCCTCACCGCAGCAGTCCATCCGCCGATCGTGAATTTCCTGGTTCCGGATGGCATAACGATCGAGGCGGCGTCAACAGCCCGGTCAAGGCTCACGCGTTGACCGGAGCGCGGAGTCCGTGCCCGGGGCCGGATAGCGTAGGCTTAAACAACCATGGCCAATATTGATTTTTCCGCAGAAATCCGCGCCCTCCGCGCCACCTATACCTCCATCGAGCAAGTCAGCGATGTCGAGGCACTGAAGGAAGACATCGCAGAACTGAGCGAGCGGGCCGGCGAACCGGACCTGTGGGATGATCCCGCCGCGGCCCAGAAAATCACCTCGCGCCTCTCCCACCGGCAATCCGAACTGGAGCGGCTCAACACCCTCGCCTCCCGGATCGATGACCTGGAAGTGCTGGTCGAGCTCGGCCAGGATGAGGACGACGCCGACTCCATGGGCGAAGCCGCCACGGAACTCGAGTCCGTCCGCAAAGCGCTCAAGGACCTCGAAGTTGTCACCCTCCTCTCCGGCGAATACGACGAACGCGAAGCAGTGGTTTCCATCCGCGCCGGAGCCGGCGGAGTCGATGCGGCTGACTTTGCCGAGATGCTGCTCCGGATGTACCTGCGATGGGCGGAACGCCATGGCTACCCCACCACCGTCATGGACACTTCCTATGCTGAGGAGGCAGGCCTCAAATCCGCCACCTTCGAGGTCAAGGCGCCCTACGCCTTCGGCACCCTGAGCGTAGAAGCCGGAACCCACCGCCTGGTCAGGATCAGCCCCTTCGACAACCAGGGCCGCCGCCAGACCTCCTTCGCCGCAGTCGAAGTGATTCCGCTGATCGAACAGACCGACTCCATTGACATCCCGGACAACGAGATCCGCGTGGACGTCTTCAGGTCCTCGGGGCCGGGCGGGCAGTCGGTCAACACCACAGACTCCGCCGTGCGGCTGACGCATATTCCCACCGGCACCGTCGTCTCCATGCAGAACGAAAAGTCGCAGCTGCAGAACCGTGCAGCAGCCATGCGCGTACTTCAGTCCAGGCTCCTGCTGCTCAAGAAGGAACAGGAAGACGCCGAGAAGAAGGCGTTTGCCGGTGATGTCAAAGCATCGTGGGGTGACCAGATGCGCTCCTACGTACTCAACCCCTACCAGATGGTCAAGGACCTCCGCACTGAGCACGAAGTCGGCAACACCTCGGCCGTCTTCGACGGCGAGATCGACGATTTCATTGATGCCGGCATCCGGTGGCGCACGGATAACCGTAACGCCGAAAAGTAATCCCGGCAGCACTGCCAGCTCCACCGGGAGCGCGACACGCCCCCGAAAGCGGCGTAATACGGCGTTGGCAATGCGTATAGTCAAGGAGCCGGAGCTCTACTTCCCCCAAACAGAAGCCCGCGCACCGGCTGCAGATCTGGGATGCGTCAGCTATGCCCTGCAGGGTACTTAGGGTCATGATCCGATTCGAAAATGTCACCAAGGTCTACGACCAGCAAGCGCGGCCCGCACTGGACGCCGTCAACCTTGAGATAGACCGCGGCGAGTTCGCCTTCCTTGTTGGGGCTTCCGGATCCGGCAAGTCGACTTTCCTGAGGCTTGTGCTGAAGGAAGACCGCGCCTCGTCCGGTGCCGTCTATGTGGCCGGCCAGAACGTGGCAAAAATCTCCAGCTGGCGGGTTCCACGCCTGCGCCGTGGCATCGGTGTGGTTTTCCAGGATTTCCGGCTCCTTCCGCAGAAGAATGTGTTCGCCAACGTCGCCTTCGCCATGCAGGTCATCGGCAAAAGCCGGAGCGTCATCAGGGACACGGTCCCTGAGGTGCTGAAGACCGTTGGGCTCGAAGGCAAGGAAAACCGGCTCCCGCACGAACTCTCCGGTGGCGAGCAGCAGCGCGTTGCGATTGCACGCGCCGTGGTCAACCGGCCCGGCATCCTCCTGGCCGATGAACCGACCGGAAACCTGGACCCCACCACCTCGATGGGGATCATGGGCGTGTTGGACAAGATCAACCAGAACGGCACCACAGTTGTCATGGCTACGCACGACGACGACATCGTCAACGAAATGCGCAAACGCGTCGTCGAGCTCAGGAATGGCATCGTCATCCGCGACGAAGCCAGGGCCCTGTACACCTCGATGATTCCCGTCGTCGGCCAGTCACGACGCCTCAAAGACGCCAGCGGCCGTGACGAAGCCCGGCCCGACGGCACCGACGGCCGCAGCGACGACACCGGGGAGGAACAGCGATGAGACTGGCATTTATCCTTGGCGAGATCGGCAGCGGACTGCGCCGCAACGTCTCCATGGTTGTCTCCGTCATCCTGGTGACCTTCGTATCCCTGACCTTTGTCGGTGCCGCCGGCATGCTCCAGCTTCAGATCAACCAGATGAAGGGCTACTGGTACGACAAGGTCCAGGTAGCGATCTTCCTCTGCAGTGACGGTTCGACGGCGGCCGGCTGCGCAACCGGACCGGTCACCCCTGAGCAGCAGGACAACCTCCAGGGACTCCTCGAATCACCGGCGGTTGCCCAGTACGTTAACGATTTCCAGTTCGAGTCCAAGGAAGAGGCGTACAACCACTTCAAGGACCAGTTCTCCAATTCCCCGATTGTCGACTCGGTCACCCCGGACCAGCTTCCCGCATCCTTCCGGATCAACCTCAAGGACCCGGAAAAGTATCAGATCATCAGCGAGACGTTTTCCTCGCAACCTGGGGTTGAAACAGTGATCGACCAGCGACAGCTGCTCGAGCGCCTTTTTTCCGCCATGAACGCCGCCTCACTCGTTGCCGTAAGCATCGCCGGTGTGATGATCGTGTGCGCCATCCTGCTGATTGCCACAACCATCCGTCTGTCGGCGTTCAGCCGTCGACGGGAAACCGGGATCATGCGCCTGGTGGGCGCCTCCAAGACCGTCATCCAGCTGCCCTTCATCCTTGAGGGTGTCATTGCGGCGGTCATCGGCGCCGCGCTGGCATCCGGCACGCTCTGGGCCGTGGCGCACTTCTTCCTTGGCGAATTCCTGTCCAAGCAGTACCCCGACACTGCTTTCATCTCTCCGGGACAGACGCTCATTCTTGCGCCGGCCCTGCTGATACTTGGCGGATCTTTGGCTG
Source organism: uncultured Actinomycetota bacterium (assembly GCA_963807805.1). Classification (GTDB taxonomy): domain Bacteria; phylum Actinomycetota; class Actinomycetes; order Actinomycetales; family Micrococcaceae; genus Arthrobacter. Next base: position 373,289 of record CAWECX010000010.1, read on the forward strand.
GAATTTCGTCCCTCTTGACCTTACGCAGATATCTGAGGGTCTAGGCTGTGCAAACCGAACAAGGAATGCTAATGACTGCGAACGATCGAAAATCGCCGCGCCACCGTGCAGGCGGCCCGCGCCGGAGCCGGCGCAGCGGGGTTATCAGCGGCGTCCTGACGCTCGTCCTGGCCGCCAGCCTGGGGGCGTCGGCTCCGGTGGCGTATGCCGACGAACTCGAAGACAAGCAGGCTGCCCTCGAAGCCGAGGCGGCCCGGGTCCAGCAGTCACTGGAATTTGTGGACTCCCGCATAGCCAAGGCCGCCGGCGACCTGGTCATCTACCAGGGTCAGCTTCCGGGCGCCCAGCAGGCCCTCCTTGAGGCGCAGGGGAGGGTTGCCTCCGCTGTCAAGGAAGTGGAGGCGCTCTCCGCGAGGGTTGACCTGGCCCAGCAGAACAAAGCCAAGATCACCCAGCAGCTTGAAACTGACAAGCAGAAGATCGCTGATACGAAGAAACTGATAGGCCAGATTGCTACCCAGGCCTATAAATCCGGCGGCGTTCCGTCCAACCTGACCCTCTTTTTCGGATCGACCGGCGGCGGCAGCCTCACCGACACCATGGACCTGGCCGACCAAGCAATGCGGAGCCAGAACTCGGCCATGGACAAGCTGTCGCAGCAAAGCGCCACGAACGTCAACTCACAGGCGAGGCTGGCTGCCGTGGAAGTGGAAATCCAGGACCTGAAAGCCAAAGCCGACGCAGCCCTTGAGCGCGAAAAGGCTGCCCGCGACGAAGCGGCAGCGAAGAAGGCACAGGTGGACCAGCTGATCGCTGACACCACGCGGCTCGACGCCGAGCTCCAGGCGGCCAAGCCCGGAATCCAAAGCCAACTCGCGGCTGTTGAAGCCAGCCAGAATGCTGTGGCCAATGAGATTGCCGAACGGGACCGAAGGCTCCGGGAAGCGTGGGAAGCCGAACAGCGCCGCCTGGCGGAGGCTGCAGCGGCAGCAGCAGCAGCCGCAGCAGCCGCGCAGAACCAGGCTCCGCCCGCGCAGGTGCCGTACGTACCGGTCACCGGGTCGCCGTCGGCGTTTGGCCTGCGGCATCCCTTCTCCGGGGACGTTCCCATCACCTCTGGCTTCGGCTGGCGCGCCACCCCGCCGGGAACCATCGATTTCTACGGCCAGGGCGGCTACCTCCACACCGGAATCGACTTCGGCGCGGCATGTGGAACACCGGTTTATGCCGCTGCGGCAGGAGAGGTCTTCTCCTCAGGCTGGAACTCCGCTGACGGCGGCGGCTGGCGGGTGAAGCTGTCCCACGGTGTCGTGGAAGGCAACTCGCTGACCACGATCTACTACCACAACAGCAGCATTGCAGTGTCCAACGGCCAGCGGGTTTCCCAGGGGCAGCTCATCGCCTACTCCGGCAACACCGGAAACTCCACCGGCTGCCATGCCCACTTCGAAACCTGGCTCAACGGGACGGCTGTGGATCCGATGCGGCTGCTGTAGCCGCATTCTCCGCCTGCCGTACACTGGTATGACTTCGAGCCGAAACGGCCGGAGGTACCGATCCAAGAACCGAGGAGTTTTACCGTGCCCAAAGAAAGTGGCCGGAAAGTTGTGGCCACCAACCGCAAGGCCCGGCATGACTACAACGTGCTGGACACCTACGAGGCCGGCATCGCCCTGATGGGCACAGAGGTCAAGTCGCTGCGTGAGGGCCATGCGTCGATGGTGGATGGTTTCTGCACCTTCTACAACGATGAGTTGTGGATGGAGGGCATCCACATCCCGGAATACAACCAGGGCAGCTGGACCAATCACGCTGCCCGCCGGCGGCGCAAGTTGCTGCTGCATCGCGAAGAGCTCATCAAGATTTCCCACAAGATCAGGGAATCAGGTTTCACCATCGTGCCCCTTCAGCTCTACTTCGTGGATGGCCGGGCGAAGGTGGAGATCGGCGTGGCCCGCGGTAAACGCGAATACGATAAGCGCCAGACCCTGCGTGAGCAGCAGGACACCCGCGAAGCGCAGCGCATGATGCGCGAACGTAACCGCCGGTAGGAATGATTGCGGCTTCCAATGCGTTATGATTGGTAGTCCGGCAGGCTTTGGAACGCAAAACCTGACCTGCCGGTTTTGGTAACAAAATACGGGGATGATCGGTTTCGACGATGTTAGTCGCGACAGGTGAAGCGGGCCGAGGATGCAGAATTATCTCGTAAACGCTGTCTGCAAAAAAATAATCGCCAATTCAAAACGCGATGACTTTGCTCTTGCTGCCTAAGCAGTAAGACAGTCCGTCAGCCCGAGGTTGCTATTGCCCCGGAACCTGGCGTCATTTAGATAGCCACTGCTGCTTACCCCCGTCATCGGGGTGAGCGGGACTCTTAGATGACTGGGCCCGGATCGGCCAGCTGTTTGCAGCATGGCCGGGGCCGAGAAAATCCGACGCAAACTGCGCCCGGAGAAGCCCTGACAACACGACATCGGACGGGGGTTCAATTCCCCCCATCTCCACATTTTGCAGTGCCGCAAGGCACAGCAGGAAGGCCCGGACTCTGGTCCGGGCCTTCCTGCGTTAACGGCGCCGACGCGTGGCTGCGGGGTGCCCCGTTCACCCACGGCGTACCTCCTGCGGGAGTACCGGCACGGATGGATTGGTTGAGAAAGGTAGGACACGCAGCCGTCCACAACCGACCCTGGCAGGTGGCTGCACTGCACCCTGGGAGGTGGGCCATGGAACAGGCCCGGAAGCCAGCAAAACCCGCGTCCGACGACGGCCCGTTGGACTCATACTCGGAGACGGTCATGCGGGTGGCTGAGACGGTCACGCCACACGTGGCTGCTGTAGAGATGACAGGCAACCGCCGCAACGGCAGGTTCCGCGTCGGGGCCGGTTCTGCGGTGCTCTTTACCGAAGACGGATACCTGTTGACCAATTCCCATGTGGTGGCCGGCACCCAGCATGGGCATGCCGTATTCGCTGACGGCACCCGCACCGAGCTCGAGCTCGTCGGCGCAGACGCTTTGTCCGACCTCGCCGTCGTGCGCGGCCGGGCCCCCAGGGTACCGCCGGCGGAGTTCGGGGATGCGGAAACCCTGCGGGTGGGCCAGCTCGTCATCGCGGTGGGCAACCCCCTCGGCCTGGCCGGGTCCGTGACTGCAGGAGTGGTCAGCGGCCTCGGCAGGGCCATACCTGTATGGGCGGGCGGCAACCGCCGGGTGATCGAGGACGTCATCCAGACGGATGCGGCGCTGAACGCCGGAAGCTCGGGCGGGGCCCTGGCAGACACCCACGGCCGGATAGTCGGCATCAACACCGCTGTGGCGGGGGCCGGACTTGGGCTGGCGGTGCCGATCAACGCAACAACCCGGAGGATCATCGCTGCCCTCCTGGCTGATGGCCGCGTTCGCCGGGCCTATCTGGGCGTGGTGAGCACGCCCATCCGCCTGAACGCCAGCGCCGTGGTCCGCACCGGCCAGCGGGACGGCCTTCGTGTGGTGGAAGTCCTCGCCGGTTCGCCCGCAGACCACGCCGGCCTGGTCGCAGGAGACATCATCCTGACGGCGGGAAACCGTCCCGTCAGCAACGCCGAAGGCCTGCAGAAGCTGCTGTTTGCCGATGCTATCGGCAATCCGCTGCGCATCGACGTGCTGAGGGACGGCAAGGAAACGGAACTGGTGGCCGTCCCCGAGGAGATGGCCGCCAACGGGTAGAAAACTGTCAGCGGCGTTTCTTCAGATGGGCAACGGGATCGGCAGGCCCGTCTACCGGGTTTTTCGCCTTCTTTTCGGCGCGTTTTTCCTTGATGGTCTTGACCGGTTTCTTTGCCAGGCCATGGTGGGGTGATTTGTCAGGCATGGGGTGCTCCCTTACTCAGTGGGACACAGCGTCCCACTTCGTAAATTACGCCTGATCAGCCGGGAATGAAATGCCGCGGCTCAGTCCGGTACAGGGACATCCGCAATACCCACAAAACGGGTCCCGACGCCGTCGAACTCGCTGCGCACCAGGCCTGTGCGAAGAGGCGGAACCTCGTCAGGTCCGTGGTGCCCGCACACAACATACGTAAACTCCGGCCACCATTTCTTGGGCCGAGCCGCTTCTTCGTAGCCGCAGACCGCGCACTCAAGGTGGACCCAGACAGGTCGTTTGCCCGTCCGGTTGGCACGGGACTGGAGGAGCCACGCCGGCGGGTTGTCAAGGATCTCGCCGAGTTCAGCCTCGGTCAGGCGCTTGGGGATGCCGTGGCGTTGGGCCATTTCCATAGGTACATCAAGGGCAATTGCCGCGTCACGTCTGCTAATCATCACGTTCAACGATACGGGACGGCACCGCAGGCCGCCGCCGCCGGCTAGGACGCGAGGGCGATGCCCACTGCTGCGGCAGCGAATCCAAGGACCAGGTTGGACCCGACGTTCATCGCGGCAGCGGCCATCCGCGATTCGCCCAGCAGCCGGATGGTGGCAGTGGTCCAGGAGCTGAAGGTGGTCAGGCCGCCGGCCAGGCCGGTGGCGACGCCGGTGTGCAGCTCCGCGGGGAGTCCGAGGCGCCCGGAGATACCGACGGACAGCCCGATGATCAGGCATCCGGAGACGTTGACCACCAGGGTGGCCCACGGCCAGTGCTGAGGCGTCGTCCGCGCTGTGCCGCGCACACGCGCCCCGTCCGGGGCAGCGGATACGCGGCGGGCAAACCAGCTGTCGACGGCGAAGCGCACCAGGGCACCCGCCACGCCAAAGGCGCCCACCAGGGCTGCAGTGATCACGTGGCAGTGCCGGTGCCGCCGGCCAGCACCCTGCCGGTCCGCCAACCGGCGGCCGCAGCCAGGAGCCCCAGGAGCAAGGGACAGGACCAGGTACGCCACCCAGACGGCATGGTGGCCGGCCCTGGCCAGCTGTTCCGCTGAGAACACCACAGCCGAGAACGTCGTAAAGGAGCCGAGAAGTCCCGGGCCGAGACCGGCCCGAAGCCAGAAGGCTGTGTGCGGCCGCGCAATCCAGATCGTGGTCAGGGCGGCCAGGACGAAGCTGCCGGTGACGTTGATGACCAGGGTCGCCCAGGGAAGGGCGCCATCAGCGTCCGGAAAGGCCAGGCCGAGGGCGTACCTGAGTTTCCGTGCCCACCAGCCCCCCGGCCGCAACAGCAAGCCAGGCCCGCCAGCCAGGTGCGCCGCCGCCCATTCAGTCTTTCCCGAGGACACAGCCGGCGTGCGGCGCATCGCTCTGGACCCACAAGGCAGAGGTGACTTCGTCGGCGAGATCGTACTCGCGGGCTGCTCCGCCCGAGCCGATCCGGACCATCAAGGCACCGCCGAAGGGCTTTCGGCCCAGCACCTCAACGTCGGCATCCAGGTCGATCTCCTCAGCCGCCAGATAACGTAGGAGGTCCGGGTTGTCGTCGCTGATCCGCGTGATCCTGCCGGTGTGCCCACGGTCAAGTTCGTTCAACAGATGGGCCGGCGGCATGACCACCGTGCCGTCCGGGCCCGGGATCGGATCGCCGTGCGGGTCCCGGAGGGGGTTGCCCAGCTTTGCTGCCATCCGCTCGATGAAGGTATCGGACACGGCATGTTCAAGCTGTTCGGCTTCATCGTGGACCTCGTCCCAGCTGTAGCCGAGCTGCTGGACCAGGTACGTCTCGATCAGCCGGTGCCGCCTGACCATGGAGAGCGCCAGCCGCACGCCGTCCCGGGTGAGGGTGATGGCACTGTACGGCTTGTGGTCCACCAGGCCCTGGTCCTTGAGCTTGCGGACCATTTCGGAGACCGACGAATTGGCGACGCCCAGCCGTTGGGCCAGCTGCGAGGACGTGATGGGCTTGTCCTGCCACTCCGTGAAGGAGTAGATGACCTTGACGTAGTCCTCGATCGAGGAGGAGGGCGCGCTGGTCTTCACGACATCAAGCCTACCCGGTGGTCCGGCGCCGTCATGCTTTGACGGCCCGCCAGGTCAGCGTCAGGTAGGGCAGCCCCACGGTGGCACCCGGTGTGTGCCCGAGGTGCTCGTGGAGGTACCAGTCAAGGTTAGCCAGGACTTTTGCCCGGGTGGCTTCCCCCGAGCGCAGGAAGTAGCTCCTGGACTTGGCGAGTTCCATGATCCCGTCGGTGGTGAGCGGGTCCTCCCACCTGGTCACGTGGCTTTCGAGGCCGGTGAACTGCGGCCCGATCGGCGGCCGGAAGTGGGGCCGGTAGACGTCTCCGGCGTGCATGATCCGGGACAGCCGGTGCACCCAGGGAACAGACGTATCCAGCTGGTTCCAGATCAGCCCTAGCGTTCCGCCTGCGCGGAGGACCCGTGACAGTTCCGTGCTCGCAGCGATCGGATCGCACCAGTGCCAGGCCTGCGCCACGCTGGCGACGTCGAACGATGCGTCGGCCAGGCCGGTCGCCTCAGCCGTTCCTTCAGCGGCCCGGACGCCGGGATGCAGGAGCCTGAGCTGGTCAAGCATGTCCTTTGAGGGGTCGACGGCAGTAACGGCCAGCCCGCGGGCCAGCAGCAGGGCGGTGAATTTGCCTGTCCCTGCGCCCACGTCCAAGGCGTCGCGCGCGCCGTGCGGGATGATCCAGTCAGCCGAATCGGAAGGGTACCCGGGACGGACGCGTTCGTAATGCTCGCCGCCGTCCTGGAAGCTCTGTCCGAGCTCCTGACGGCGTCCGTGGTCAAGTTTGGGACCGCCCCGTGCCACGTGCGGCCTCCTTCAGCCAGATGCCTTTGGGTATCCTTCCGAATTTACCGCATCCGCGGGGCAGGGCCGCGGTCAGTCGTCGGTGCAGGGGGCCGCGCCGGCCGTGCCGGGAGTGTTCGGTGCCCAGTCCGGGTAGACCCGGGTGTCGTTGGCGGGAACCCAGCGCCCCGAATCCACCACGTAGTCCCAGCCCAGGCCCGTGCGGCGGAGTTGCTCGATGCCGGCGAGGAGCCGCTGGGCGTCCTCCAGCCGGGATCCCACGCCGAAGCTTGCGCGCAGCGAGCCGGACGGAAGGCCCAGGCGCTTCAGCAGCGGGTGGGCGCAGAAGCGGCCGTCCCGCAGGCCGACGCCGTGCTCGGCGGAAAGATAGGCGGCGACAAGGCCGGCGTCGTAGCCTTCCACCGAGAAGTTGACCACGCCGATGGTGTCGGTTTCCGGGTCGGTGTCCTTGAAGATCTGGTGGACGCGTTACGCCGTCGATCTTCTGCAGGCCCTCCACGAGGAAGGAGCGGATGGCTGACTCGTGGGCGTGCCAGCGCTCCTGGTCCAGGGCCGCGATGACCTGGGTTGCGCGGGCCAGGGTGGCGGCGCCCAGGACGTTGGGCGAACCGCCCTCATGCCGGGCCGGTCCGGTGGCCCAGCTGACGCCGTCGAGCCGCGCTTCCCGGACGGCGCCGCCGCCTGCCAGGTGGGGTGTTCCGGCGTCGAGCCAGTCGGTCCGGCCCACCAGGACGCCGGCGCCGAACGGCGCGTACAGCTTGTGGCCGGAGAAGGCGAGGTAGTCGACGTCGTCGGCGCTGATGTTGATCGCGGCGGTGCGGTGCAAGCTGGGCCGCGTCGACCACGATCCGGGCGCCGTGTTCGTGGGCCAGGGCGGCGAGGGCGCGGATGGGGAGGATTTCGCCGGTGACGTTGGAGGCTCCCGTGACGGCCAGCAGGCTGACTCCGCCCTGCTGCAGTTCGGCACGGAGTGCCTCGATGGTGCCCGTGAGGGTGTCGGCGGCAACTACGCTGCGGTGCGGGACCCCCTGCCAGGGCAGGAGGTTGGCGTGGTGCTCGATGTCGAGGTAGAGGACGTCGCCGGCGGGGCGGCCGTCCGCGGCGGAAGGCAGCCGGCCAGCAGGTTCAGTGAATCCGTGGTGTTCCTGGTGAAGATCACGGAGTCGTCCGGTCCGTCCGCCGACGAATTCGCGGACGATGTTGCGGGCGTTCTCGTAGACGGACGTGCTGATCTGCGATGCGTAGCCGGCACCGCGGTGGACGCTGGCGTAGAACGGCAGGATCTCGTTGAGGTAGGCCGAGACCACTGACAGGGCGGGAGCGGAGGCGCCGTAGTCCAGGTTGGCGTAGCGGACGTGGCCGCCCTGGATCAGCGGGGCCTGGATCTCGGCGCCGGTAACGGCCGAAAGCGGGCGTCCTGCGGCCGCACTGCGGGCACTGAGCAGCGCTGCTGCAGCCGGCGTTTCAGCCGTGGCCTGGGGACGGATGGCGGTGTTGGGGGAGACGGTGGCAGTTGTCACGGAGACCTCACTTGAAAGGGACTCCCAGTCCCGGGAATCCGCGCTTGCCGGGTCCGTTCCGGACCGGCCTGGTCGTCACCCGGGGCACCCCACCGCGAATGGAGGGTTGCCGGCCAGCAAACCGGGGTTTCGCGCTGGCACTCGTGACCTGTTAAGAGCGTAGAACATGCAGCGCGCCCGGTCGGAAGCCGGGCGCAAATGTTAAGGGGTTTGTTACGCGGCGGCCGGCAAAAGGCGAGATTGTCCGAAGATACGACGGCGGGCGCCCCTGGTATGGAGGCGCCCGCGGTCGATTAATTCGGTAGTGCGGCCGCTTAGAGCAGGTCGTCCAGGTCCGGGGTTGAGCCGTTTGAGGACTTCCGAGTGCAGGATGGAATTGGTGGCCAGTGCGTTGCCGCCGAAGGGGCCGTCCTCGCCCTCGAGCGAGGTGAAGCGGCCGCCGGCCTCCACCACGATCGGGCACCAGGGCCGCCATGTCATAAAGGTTCAGTTCGGGCTCGCAGGCGATGTCCACGGAGCCTTCGGCCACCATGCAGTAGGACCAGAAGTCGCCGTACGCCCGCGTGCGCCAGACGTCCTCGGTCAGGCCCAGGAAGTCGTCGAGGTTGCCGCGTTCCTTCCAGCCGCCGAGGCTCGAATAGGACAGGGAGGCGTCGGAGAGGCTGGACACGTCGGAGACCTGGAGCCGGGTGGCTGCCGCAAGGGACCGGCCCATGTACGCGCCGGCAGCCCTTGGCCGCCCACCACCGCTTGCCCAGCGCCGGTGCGCTGACCACGCCCACCACCGGTCGCCTTCATCAACGAGTGCGATCAGTGTGGCCCAGACCGGGACGCCGCGGACGAAGTTCTTGGTGCCGTCAATGGGGTCGATGATCCAGCGGCGGGATCCGTGGCCGGAACTGCCGAATTCCTCGCCGAGGACGGCATCCCGGGGGCGGGAGCGGGACAGCTGGCCGCGGATGGCTTCCTCTGCGGCCTTGTCCGCGTCCGTGACCGGCGTCAGGTCCGGCTTGGTTTCGACGTGGAGGTCCAGGGCCTTGAAGCGGCTCATGGTCTGGTCATCCACGGAATCGGCCAGGACATGGGCCAGGCGCAGGTCATCGTTGTAGCTCGAAGCGGGTTGGATCATGGTTCCAAACTACCGTCAAAGCGCTGGAGTGTTGGGGATGTCGGGCTCCGAAGCAGCCCGGATCAGCTGATGCTGCCCAGTTCCTTCGTTTCCTGGGCTTCCATCCGTGGGTCGGTGCCGAGCAGCCGACGCAGGGATGCCAGCCGGGCCGGACCGGTGGGTCCGGCGTGCCCTTCGTCGACCCAGGCGTCGAGCCCGCAGTTGACGGCGGTGGCGGTGTGCTTGCAGCCACGCTCGCAGGCAGTCCGTGCCCGGATCAAGGTCCGGGAAGGAGCGCAGGATCCGGTCCGGATCCACGTGTGCCAGGCCGAAGGAGCGGATGCCGGGGGTGTCGATGATCCAGCTTCCCGCCGGGGCGCCGGCCAGTTTCAGGGCAAGGGCCGACGACGACGTATGGCGGCCACGGCCTGTCACCGCATTGACGCCGCCGGTGGCCCGTTCAGCGCCGGTAAGGGCGTTGACCATGGTGGACTTTCCCACTCCGGAGTGGCCCAGCATCACCGTGACTTTGCCGTCCAGGTAGGCGCGGAGCTGGCGACACCGCGTCGCTGTCGAGGCGTGCCGAGAGGCCATCGTCGGAGCGGGCGTCGATGCCGGACGCTGCCGAATCAGCAGTCCGGCTGATGATGACCGGAAAGTCGAGGTGCTCGTAGTTGGCCAGCAAGTTCGCGGGGTCCTTGACGTCGGCTTTGGTGACGAGCAGGAGCGGCTCGATGCCGGCGTCGTAGGCCGCCACCAGGGCCCGGTCGATGAAACCCGTCCGCGGCTCGGGGTTGGCCGCGGCCACCACCACCACCAGCTGGTCGGCGTTGGCCACGACGGCCCGTTCGATCGGGTCTGTGTCGTCGGCGCTGCGCCGCAGGAGGGTTCTGCGGTCCTGGATCCGGACCAGCCGGGCCAGGGTGTCGGGCTCGCCGGAGACGTCTCCCACCAGGGAGACGAAGTCGCCGGCGACCACGGGGGAGCGGCGGAGTTCGCGCGCCCGTGCAGCGATGATGACGCGCTCCTCCCCGGATGTCCTCGCCCACAACGGCGGTATACCGGCCACGGTCAACGGTGATGATGCGGCCGGTCACGGCGTCGTCGTGGCTGGGGCGGTCCTTGGTGCGGGGCCGTGAACCCTTCTTGCTGGGGCGGATCCGGACGTCGGACTCGTCCCAGGAATCAGTGCTGCGTGCCACTACCGGGCACCGGAACGTTCCGTAGCGGCTGGTTCCCGGCCCTGCGGCCAGCATGTCTGCCCACAGCTGCGGGAAGTCCGGCATGGTTTTGGCCGTGGTGGCGATGTCTTCCACCTGGATGCCTTCCACGGCCAGGCCGAGGATTGCCCCGGCGGTGGCCATGCGGTGGTCGGCATAGCTGTGGACGACGCCGGCATGCAGCTTTGCAGGGCGGATCACCAGGCCGTCGCTGGTTTCCTCGGCGTCGCCGCCCAGCCGGTTGATCTCGGTGACCAGGGCGGCCAGCCGGTCCGTCTCGTGTCCGCGGAGGTGCGCGATGCCGCTGAGCCGTGACGGGCTGGTGGCCAGGGCGCAGAGGGCAGCCACAGTGGGGGCGAGTTCACTGGTCTCGTCAAAGTCGGCACCCTTGATTTCGCCGCTCCCCGTGACTGTCAGGACACCGTCGGTCAGGCTTACGGCGGCGCCCATGTCCGCCAGGATGGTGCGCCAGAGGTCGCCCACCTGGGTTGTTGAGGCAGGCCAGCCGGGAATCCGGACAGTGCCGCCGGTGGCCAGTGCCGCTGCGAGGAACGGTCCGGCGTTGGACAGGTCCTGCTCAATGCGCTGGTCGAACGCCCGGATAGGGCCAGGTGCAACCACCCAGTGGTTGGGAACGGAATCGTCCACCGAGACTCCCGCCCCGCGGAGGACGGCCACCGTCATGTTGATGTGGTCCAGGCTGGGCACCGGCTTGCCCACGTGCTCCAGGTGCAGGCCCTCGGTGAACCGGGCGCCCACCAGCAGCAGCGCCGAGACAAACTGCGAGGACGCGCTGGCATCGATCACCAGGTGTCCGCCGCGGACTTCCCCGGTGCCGTCGACCTGGAAGGGCAGGGACGCCGGGGTTCCGCCGTCGTCGGCCGCCAACGACACACCGAGTGCTTTGAGGGCCTCGATGATGGTGCCCATGGGACGTTTCCGGGCGTGCGGGTCACCGTCGAAGAGGCTGATCCCCTTGCGCAGGGCAGCGAGGGGAGGCACGAATCTCATGACTGTCCCGGCGAGGCCGCAGTCAATGCGGGCATCCGTGGGAGCGCTGTCAGGATTGATGGGAATGACTTCCAGGTCCGGCCCGAAAGCACCGTCGCCGGGTACTTCCGTGATGGTGGCACCCAGCTGGCGAAGTGCCTCGATCATCAGCGCCGAGTCCCGCGAGTGGAGGGGGGCGCGGAGCCTGCATGGCCCGTCAGCGAGGGCAGCCATCACCAGGAACCGGTTCGTCAGGGATTTCGATCCCGGCACGGTGACCGTCGCGTTGACGGGCCGGGTGGCGAAGGGCGCGGGCCAGAGTTCGAGCGCTCCGGCCGTATCCGGCTGCGGGACGGCCGTGGTGGATCCGGTCATTCGTCCTTATGCTCCCGTCGCCTGGTCCACGGCACGCCGCACGGCTTTGTCGGCCTTCTGGAGCTTTTTGCCGGTAGTCTTCCGGGCGTCCGCGGCGAGGTGGGAAGCGCCTTTCTTCGCATCAGCGGCCAGGTGCTCCGCGCGCCAGGCAAGTCCGGGCTTTCCGGCGGTATCAACGGAGGCGAGCAGCGCGCCGCCGCTGAGGGAGAGGTTCTTCAGCAGCTGGTTCCGCCGTGCTTCACGCCCTTCCTTGGTGCTGATGTCTGCGCTCCGCCATTCCACGAAAGTGTTCAGGGCCGAGATCACGGTGAGGAGGGTCGCGGAGACCCTGGCAGAACTTGCCGAGGCCGAACAGCACGCCTGCGCCAACCTGCACCCCGCCTATGACCCGCGCCAGTGTTTTCTCCTCGGTGCGGAACGGCAACGACGCCGTTGCTTTGCGCAGGAGCGGCGAGAGCTGCGCGGTGGTGTCGTCAGCGTTCTTGAGCTTGTCCAGTCCGGCAAGTACGAAACTGGATGCCAGCAACGGCCGGGCGAGAGTGCGGACAAAGGCCATGGATTTCCTCCTGGGTGGACGAACCGCGTCGGATGCGGCGGAGTCGGTTCTAGTCTTGCACTTTTGGGGAATATTTGCCTGCCGCAGGGGGTTATGGCTTGCGGGTCCGACATCCGCCGGACCGGGCCGGCGCAGGGTGCCGGCTGACGTCGGCTGTCTACAGCCGGCACTGGATCTGCACGTCGAGGAAACGGAGAAGGCCTTTGGGGTTGGTGAAGGACGGTATAGGTGTGACGGGCCCCGTGGCAATGGAATCGTTGGATTCCGATGCCCCGGAGTACGGTGCCCCGCGGGTCCGGCGGGTCACAGTAGACTTGAAGGCAATGAGCACCCTGGATCCGGCCGTTGAGGCCATGTATGAGGCCTCCGGAAGCGAAGCCAACAGCAATGCCGCGCAACCGGCCGATGTGAAGCCGGCGGAGCAGGCAGTCGACGTCGCCACGGAGACCACTGAAGAACGCCGTGTCCGGTTCGAACGTGATGCGATGCAGTACGTGGACCAGCTGTATTCGGCGGCCATGCGGATGGCCAGGAATCCCGCCGACGCGGAGGACCTGGTGCAGGAGGCTTACACCAAGGCCTTCTCGGCATTCCACCAGTACAAGCCCGGCACCAATCTGAAGGCGTGGCTGTACCGGATCCTGACCAACACCTACATCAATCTCTACCGAAAGAGGCAGCGCGAGCCGTTGCAGTCAAATTCGGACACCATAGAGGACTGGCAGCTGGCCCGGGCTGAGTCACACACCTCGAGCGGGCTGCGGTCCGCGGAGGCCGAGGCGCTGGACCACCTGCCTGACTCGGACGTCAAACGGGCGCTCCAGGCTATTCCGGAGGAATTCCGGCTGGCCGTGTACTTCGCTGACGTGGAGGGCTTCGCGTACAAGGAAATTTCAGACATCATGAACACGCCGATCGGCACGGTGATGTCCCGGCTGCATCGTGGCCGGAAGATGTTGCGGGACATGCTCGGGGAGTATGCCGCTGAGCGGGGATTCAAGACCGCCGTTGATCCTCAGGACACGGCCGGAAGCACACAACAGGAGAACAGGAAATGAGCGACTGCCAGGGATTGGGCGACTGCGATGACGCCCGGATGCAACGCATCTACGAATACCTTGATGGGGCATTGACCCGTGAGGACATCACGGAGATCAAGCACCACCTTGACGACTGCCCGGAGTGCACCCAGCAGTACGACCTCGAGTGCGTCATCCGCAACATGGTCAAGCGTTCCTGCACGGAGGCCGCGCCGGAGAACCTGAAGAACTCCATCCTGGACCGGATCCATTCCATCCGGCCCGTTGACGCCTGAACCGGATAACTGAACCGGACGCCTGACACTCCCGGGGACCCGCCCGCGGGCTGCTGACAGACAGAGAACCCCGGAAGCCATCTGGCTTCCGGGGTTCTCTGCTTGAACCGTCTTACCAAGCTTTTGCTTAGGTGTTGGGGCGCTTGCCGTGGTTCGCGCCGCCACGCTTACGGTCACGACGTTTACGTGCACGCTTGCTCATAGCTGGCCTCCTTAAATGTTGGTACTCAAAAGAGCTGCCCTCAAGTCTCCCACATGATGGCATGGGCCGCGAACCCGGGACGGCCCGTGTCCTGCGGCTTAGCTGGCCAGCGTCCGATGGATGGCTGAACGGGCCTGGTCCAACACGCTCCGCACCGTCTCCAGCGCTTCGGGGCTCAGCGGCTGGCTGCCCGCCCGCAGCCGCAGTTCGACGCGGAGATCGTCGCGGAACGACTGGAGGAGCATCTCCGCTTCTTTCAGCTCACGGTGGCCTTCCGGCGGGCGCCTGGCGCCCGCCGGGCTGAAGTCTCCGGCGCGCACTGATGCCCGGGCCGCCTCCGCGGTTGCAGCCAGGTCAGCCCTGAGTCCGCGCATGTTGGTGCGGATATCGTCGCGGAGGTTGTCAGCCAGGCGTCGCACGGAAGCAGAGATGTCGTTCTCTACGCCTGCGAGCTCATCGCGGCGCGTGTTGAGTTCGGCAAGGCCAGCCGGAGTGATGTGGTAGTTGGTCCGGCGGCCGGCCGATTCAGTGGCTACCAGTCCTTCTTCTTCCAGCTTTCCCAAACGCGGGTAGATGGTTCCCGCGCTGGGGGAGTAGGTGCCGCCGAACCGCTCGTTCAGCGCCTTGATGAGCTCATAGCCGTGCTTGGGACCGGACTCCAGGAGGGCAAGGAGGTAGAGCCGGAGGGCGCCGTGGGCAAAGACCGGTGGCATCAGTGCCCTGATTCCGTATTCCCCGCTGGCTGGCTGTGGAAGATCGAGGTCCTGCCGGACACCGAATTGGTGCGGACGATCATCAGCTTCCCGTCAGGGCCGGCGATGGTTTCCACCTTGCCGCCGACGGGCTGGGAGTACTGCTGGTTGTCGATGACGAGGGTTCCGCTGGCGGACTTGGCCACGATGTCCACGCCGACGTCGTGCGGAAGCCGGATGGTGAGGTTTCCGGACACTGAGTTGGACCCGAAGTCGTGGGTGTAGCCCAGGAGGTCGAAGCTCATGTCCCCACTGACGGTGCTGGCCCGGACGTTGCTGAAGCTGCCCGAGGCCGTCACTTCACCGGAGACACTTTTGGCGGTCAGCACGCCGTCGTGGTTCCTGGCGATCACTTCCCCGCTGACGGTGTTGACGTGCAGGTCTCCCTTGGTGCCGTCGGCAATCACAGAGCCGGACACGGTATTGAGCCTGGTGTGCCCGCTGATCCCTGAAACGAGCCCGTCCCCGCTGACAGTCCCTGCCTCCACCTGCACACCAGCAGGCAGGGCAATGCTGATCACTGCCGAATTGTTGCTGGTGTGGTTCACCGTACCCATCAGGTTTTTGAACCACCCCTGCGGCCCGTGGAGCTGGTGCCGGATCTCCAGGCGCCCCTCCACAAGGCTGATGGCAACGGGATCGCCCTGGACCTCCGAGACTTCCACGCGCACGAAGGGCTCCTGGTGCGTGACGACGTCGAACCGTCCCAGCACCATGCCCAGCTTCAGCGACGTGACGCCGTCAACGTCGATGGTCCGGTCCCCGGTGACGTCCCAGCTGGTCTCTGCCATGAATCCTCCAATGTCGCGATATATCGTGTCTTCTACCTCAAGGTATAACGGCCCGGGGCAAGAATCAAGATATATCGCGAGATTGGTTTAGCTCCGTTTACTCGGGTGCATCCATGCCGAGCCATTGGAACCAGCCGCGGTGCAGGACCAGCCAGGCCATCAGGCCGTAGCCGGACTGGCCGGGGGTTCCGCCGTTGGCGGCCAGGTCCTGGCGCCACTGTTCATGGTTGAGCAGCGGCGAGAACGTATCCACATAGAGGTGCTTGCGCCGTGTTGTGACGTCGGCAAAGGCGGTATTGAGCTCACCGAGCCTCCGGTTCTGCGCGGGGTCCAGCGTGGGCGGAGGCCCTACCACAAAGACCTCGATGCGGTTCTGTGTGGCTGAATCGAGGATGTTGGCCAGGTTCAGCCGGCTTCGGGCAGTCGACAGTCCGAATTCGACGTCCCTGCCTGAGAGGCCGATTACCAGGCGGTTCTCGTGGTGGTCGCTGAATCGGCGGCCTGCTTCCTCCAGCCACCTGGCGGCGAGGCCTTCGGTTCCCTCCTGGGGGCAGGGGAGGGCATAACTTTCCAGCTCCATGCCGTCCTGGGGAGTGCGGGCCAGGACCCGGCCCAGCCAGCCGAGGGCCCTGGGGTCACCCAGCCCGGCCAGCAGTTCATCTCCAACAGCTGCGATGCGCAGCTTCCTGTCTTCCACGAGTTCCTCTTTACTTCCGTACTGAATGGCGTCCGGTGCTGCCCGCCTACGGGGCAACAGGGGCGGGGCCGGTGGTCCTGTTTCCAGGGCCCCGCTCCCATTAAACAGAACTGCCCGGCCGGAGTCTGGTATTTCGACGTCCGGCCGGGCAGCCAGTGTGGCTACTTTCGGGCAAATGCCTGCTTCAGGAGTGCGTCCTGTTCAGCTGCGTGCCGCTTCATGGAACCGGCGGCAGTGGATGCCGATGCCGGACGGGACACGAGCCGGACACGCCGGTCGAGCGCTTCCGGAAGGTTGAGGCCCATGAACGGCCACGGACCCTGGTTGGCGGGCTCGTCCTGCGCCCAGACCACTTCGGCGTTCGGGTACTTCGCAAGCTCAGCTGCGATCTCCGCATGGGGCAGCGGGTACAGCTGCTCCACGCGGACAATCGCGGTGGTCTTGTCGTCGGTCTTCTGCCGGGTGGACAGGAGATCGTAGTACAGGCGGCCGGACACGAGCAGCACGCGTTCGACGGCGCTGGCCGCCAGCTGCTCATGGTCGCCGATGACGGGGCGGAAGCTGCCGGTGGTGAAGTCCTCGACCGACGAAGCCGCGGCCTTGAGGCGGAGCAGCTGCTTCGGCGTGAAGATGATCAGCGGCTTGCGCGGCCTGCTGTAGGCCTGGCGGCGCAGCAGGTGGAAGTGCGATGCCGCCGTGGTCGGGTTGGCAACGATCATGTTCTCTTCCGCACACATCTGCAGGAAGCGCTCGATCCGTGCGGAGGAGTGGTCCGGGCCCTGGCCTTCGTAGCCATGGGGCAGCATCAGCACGAGGGAGGAACGCTGGCCCCACTTCTGCTCGGCAGAGGAAATGAACTCATCAATGATGGTCTGCGCACCGTTGACGAAGTCACCGAACTGCGCCTCCCAGAGGACCAGGGCGTCGGGGCGCTCCACGGAGTAGCCGTATTCGAAGCCCATGGCAGCGTATTCGGACAGCAGGGAGTCGTAGATCCACAGCTTGGCCTGGTTGTCCGAGAGGTTGCCCAGGGGCAGCCACTCGTTGCCGTTGGAGCGGTCGTGGAAGACGGCGTGGCGCTGCACGAATGTGCCGCGGCGCGAATCCTGGCCGGCGAGTCGGACGGGAACGCCTTCCATGATCAGCGAACCGAAGGCAGCGATCTCGCCGAAGCCCCAGTCGATGCCGCCTTCACGGGACATCTGCTCGCGCTTCTCCAGGAGCTGCTTGAGCTTGGCGTGGACGGTGAAGCCCTCGGGAATCTCGACGTGCGCCTTGCCGATCCGCGCCAGGGTCTCTGCCGAGATCGCCGTGGAGGCCGGCGCGTTGGTGCCGAAGTCGGACTGCTGGGCGATGGGACGCTCGATGTCCGAGACGGCTGCGGAATCTGCCGTGATGATCGGGATCGGGGAGGTCTGGGCTGCGTGGGTCTCGGCGAAGACCCGCTCCAGGCGCTCCTGGTAGTCGCGGAGCAGCTGCTCGGCTTCTTCCTCGGTGATGTCGCCGCGGCCGATCAGGGACTCGGTGTAGAGCTTGCGGACGGAGCGCTTGGCTTCGATCAGGTTGTACATCAGCGGCTGGGTCATCGAGGGGTCATCGCCCTCGTTGTGGCCACGGCGGCGGTAGCACACCATGTCGATGACGACGTCCTTGTGGAAGCGCTGGCGGAACTCGTAGGCGAGCTGGCCGATGCGGACCACTGCCTCGGGGTCGTCGCCGTTCACGTGGAAGACCGGTGCCTGGATCATCTTGGCGACGTCGGTGGAGTACGTGGAGGAACGGGAGGACGACGGCGCAGTGGTGAAGCCGACCTGGTTGTTGACCACCACGTGGATGGTGCCGCCGGTCCGGTAGCCGCGGAGCTGGGAGAGGTTCAGGGTTTCTGCCACCACGCCCTGGCCCGCGAAGGCAGCGTCGCCGTGCACCATGATGGGCAGGACGGGGAACGCCTCGCCCTGGTCCAGGCGGTCCTGCTTGGCGCGGACGATGCCTTCGAGGACCGAGTCCACAGCCTCAAGGTGCGAAGGGTTGGCGGCGAGGTAGACCTTGGTCTCCTTGCCGTTGTCGGAGGTGAAGGTGCCCTCGGTGCCGAGGTGGTACTTCACGTCGCCGGAACCCTGCACGGAGCGGGGATCCTGGGTGCCTTCGAATTCGCGGAACACCTGGGCGTAGGTCTTGCCGGCGATGTTGGTCAGCACGTTCAGGCGGCCGCGGTGGGCCATGCCGATGGCAACTTCGTCGAGGCCGTCGTCGGCGGCATCGGAGATGATGGCGTCCAGCAGCGGAATCAGCGACTCGCCGCCTTCCAGGGAGAAGCGCTTCTGGCCGACGAACTTGGTCTGCAGGAAGGTTTCGAATGCCTCTGCAGCGTTGAGCTTGGAGACGATGCGGAGCTGCTCTTCACGGCTGGGCTTCGAGTACGCGTGCTCCAGCTGGTCCTGGAACCACTTGCGTTCCTCCGGCTCCTGGATGTGCATGTACTCAATGCCCGTGGTGCGGCAGTAGGCGTCACGGAGCACACCGAGGATGTCGCGGAACTTGAGCATCGGCTTGCCGCCGAATCCGCCGGTGGGCCACTCGCGGTCGAGGTCCCACAGGGTCAGGCCGTAGGTCAGGACGTCGAGGTCCGGGTGCTTGCGCTGGACGTACTCCAGCGGATCGGTGTCCGCCATCAGGTGGCCGCGCACGCGGTAGGAGTGGATCAGCTGCTGGATCCGGGCCACCTTGTTGATCTCGTCGGCGGGATCGACCTGGAGGTCCGGGCTCCAGCGCACGGGCTCGTACGGGATGCGCAGGGATTCGAAGATCTCGTCGTAGAAGTTCTGCGCACCCAGCAGGAGCTGGTGGACCAGCTTCAGGAATTCGCCGCTGCCGGCTCCCTGGATGACGCGGTGGTCATACGTGGAGGTGAGCGTGAGGACCTTGCTGATGGCGTTGTGCGCGATGATCTTTTCGCTGGCACCCTGGAACTCAGCGGGGTAGTCAAGGGCGCCGACGCCGATGATGGCGGCCTGGCCCTTGGACAGGCGGGGCACTGAGTGGACTGTGCCGATGCCGCCGGGGTTGGTCAGGGAGACGGTGGTGCCCTGGTGGTCGTCGGCAGTCAGCTTGCCGGCGCGGGCACGCTTGATGAGGTCTTCGTAGGTGTGCCAGAACTCGGAGAAGTTGAGGGTTTCGGCCTTCTTGATGTTCGGAACCATCAGCAGGCGGGTGCCGTCAGGCTTGGGCATGTCGATGGCGATGCCGAAGTTCACGTGCGCGGGCTGGACTGCAACAGGCTTGCCGTCCACCTCGTCGTAGTACACGTTCATGGACGGGAACTGGGACAGCGCCCGGATCACGGCGTAGCCGATCAGGTGCGTGAAGGAGACCTTGCCGCCGCGTGCGCGGGCCAGGTTGGAGTTGATGACTACGCGGTTGTCGATCAGCAGCTTGGCCGGGATGGCCCGGACGCTGGTGGCGGTGGGAACCTCGAGGCTGGTGACCATGTTGGTGGCGATGGCCTTGGCCGGGCCGCGGAGGACGGAGACGACGTCTTCCTCAGGTGCCGTGGGCGCCTTGACATTCTTGGGGAGCTGGGCGGGAATCGGCTGGGATCCGCTGCCCGGCTCGGTCTTCTTCGAGCCATCGCGTGCGACCGTGGCGGGGGCCTTCTTCGCCGGTGCCGGTGCGTGCAGGCGCTGCGGCGGCCGGAGCTGCCGGCGTCGCTGCCGGAGCTGGTGCCTGCGGCGCCGGTGCAGATGCCTGCGCACACGACCGGCATTTCCCGGGTTGCCGGGTGGGCTACCGCAAGCGGCCGCATTTCCGTTGGAAGAAGAACCGCTGCCCGAGTCGAAGGATTCGAACAGGGGCCACCACTTGGCGTCCACCGCGTTCTTGTCCTGCTGGTACTGCTCGTACAGTTCGTCAACGAGCCACTCGTTTCCGCCAAATTCCTCTGGTAGACGGTGGCTAGGCTGCTCTGGCACTTGAAATACGCCTCTTCCATGAGTTTGATTTCTCTCTGGCCGCTCACGGTGCCTCAGCACAACATTCGAACCAGTCCTCTGCGTCCTCTGAACCCAGACCTTTGCCAGTCTAATGAGCATTCTGTGTTAACTGCCAATAAGGGTGACCCAAATCATGAAGTGACGCCGCGATCGTCGATTTATGGCGCCGCAGAACAGTGGGCAAATCCCCTGATGACCGGGCCTTTATGCCGGGCCGGCGGGCCAAGCCCCGCTCCTGTAGACTGACCTTCTTATGGACAGTAAATCTAGGTGCCGGCCTGGGGGCTGTCAGCGGAGCACGAACGTACAGCTCCGCGCAGCCGACCCGCAGAGCCGGCAAACCCCGAACACGCGCCCATCATTCTCCGTCGCTGCACGCCGCCGGAGCGTTCTATGGAAACAGCGTCGGCCTCGGCCGACCATCCTCCGCCGGGCGGTTTCCCCGGCCCCTGCCATTACCCATACCAGATGGTCCGTCCGCCCCAGCACGTCCGGGCGGGGTGCTGAATGGAGTGGTTGCTCCTCGCGGCAGGGCTACTGCTGATCGCCGGCACCGGCTTCTTCGTCGCCGTCGAATTTTCCCTGATCGCCCTTGACCAGGCCACTGTCCAACGGGCCATCGACAACGGCGACACCGGTGCGGTTCCCCTGCTCAAGTGCCTGAAGTCCCTGTCCACCCAGCTTTCCAGCTGCCAGCTGGGCATCACCCTGACCACCCTCCTGACCGGCTACGTCATGGAACCATCGGTGGGCCGGCTCCTCGAGGCGCCCGCTGGCCGCCGTCGGGATTCCCGAGGTCGCGGCCGCATCGGTTTCCCTGGTCATCGCCATGGTGCTGGCCACCCTGCTGTCCATGCTGCTGGGCGAACTTGTCCCGAAGAACATGGCCATTGCCCTGTCATTTCCCAGTGGGTAAGGCGCTGGCGCGGCCGCAGCTGATGTTCACCGCCATCTTCAAGCCCGCCATCGTGGTCCTCAACGGGTTTTCCAACAAGGTACTGAACGTTTTCGGCCTTGAAGCCAAGGAAGAGATCTCCGGTGCCCGGACCCCGGCCGAGCTGGCCTCCCTGGTGCGGCGTTCAGCCGCCATGGGAACGCTCGACGCCGGGACAGCCAACTTCGTGGCGCGGACACTGAACTTCTCTGCCCGGACTGCGGCCGATGTCATGACGCCGCGGATCCGCGTGGAAACCATCGACGCCGACCAGCCGGTTTCGGACATCGTGGACGCCGCCCGCCGGACGGGTTACTCACGGTTCCCGGTGATCGGCGAATCCGCCGACGACATCAGGGGCCTGGTCCACGTCAAGAAGGCCGTGGCCGTGCCCTGGGACCGGCGGCCCAACCTGGAGGCCGGCGCCATCATGACCGACGTCCTCAGGGTCCCGGAAACCATCCACCTTGACGCCCTTCTGGCGGAACTGCGTGAAGGCAACCTCCAGCTCGCCGTCGTCCTGGACGAGTACGGCGGCACCGCCGGCATCGCCACCCTTGAAGACCTGGTGGAGGAAATCGTGGGCGAGGTGGCTGACGAACACGACAAGGTCCGGCCCGGGACTGCTGCAGAGCGCATCCGGGGACTGGTACTTCCCCGGGCTCCTGCGCCCGGATGAACTGTCCGAGCAGATCCCGGGCCTGACGGTTCCCGGACGAGGCGGCCTACGAGACGGTGGGCGGCTACGTCATGAGCGAGCTGGGCCGGATTGCGGCAGTCGGGGACACCGTTGCCGTGGGCGGTGGCACGCTGAGCGTGACCAGGATGGACGGCCGAAGGATCGACCGGATCTGCTTCCGGCCTGCAGCTGCCCGACGTTGAACCCGCTGTCCAGCGACAGGACCGAACGATGAGCGACTGGGCCGGAATTCTCTGGCTGGTCGTCCTCCTGCTGGGCAACGCGTTTTTCGTCGGCTGCCGAGTTTGCCGTGATGTCGGCACGGCGGAGCCAGATCGAACCCCTGGCCGACGCCGGGTCCAAGCGCGCGCAGACCACGCTGCGGGCCATGGAGAACGTCTCGCTGATGCTGGCTTGTGCGCAGCTGGGCATCACCGTTTGTTCGCTGCTGATCCTGCAGGTGGCCGAACCGGCAATCCATCACCTGCTGGCTGCCCCGCTGGAAGCCGTTGGGCTTGCCCATGGAAATTGCCGATGTGGTGGCGTTCGGCGATTGCGCTGATGGTTGTGACGTTCCTGCATGTGACCTTCGGCGAAATGGTGCCGAAGAACATCTCCGTATCGGTGGCCGACAAGGCCGCCCTGTTCCTCGCTCCGCCGCTGATGTTCGTCGCGCGGCTGGTCAACCCGGTCATCGTCGCGCTGAACTGGTCTGCGAACCACATCCTGAAACTCCTGCGGATCGAGCCCAAGGATGAGGTCAATTCGTCCTTCACCCTCGAGGAGGTCCAGTCGATCGTGCAGGAGTCCACCCGCCACGGGCTGGTGGACGACGACGCCGGCCTGATCACCGGCGCCCTGGAGTTCTCGGAGCATACGGCCGCAGGACATCATGGTGCCGCTGGACAAACTGGTCATGCTCAAGGCGGCCACCACGCCGGTGGAATTCGAGAAGGCCGTCAGCCGGACAGGATTCTCGCGGTTCCCGATGCTGGACGACGACGACATGCTGTACGGCTACCTGCACGTCAAGGACGTGCTGTCCATCCCCGAGCCGGATTACCAGCACCCCATCGCAGAGAGCCGGATCCGTTCGCTGGCCAACCTGGCCCTGGGCGACGAGATCGAAAAGGCGATGTCGGTCATGCAGCGCACCGGATCACACCTGGCCCGCGTCATCGGCCCGGACGGGCAGACCCAGGGAGTCCTCTTCCTGGAGGACGTGATCGAGCAGCTGGTCGGCGAGATCCGGGACGCCACACAGGCCACCGGCATCCGCCGGCTGGGGCAGCCCAACGGGGATAGCAGGTGACAGCCCGGACCTTCCGGCGTCTTATTCTAAATAGGAATCATTCCCATTTAGGGCTAGACTTGGAGGGTTGTTTCGTCCACTTCCCAACTGATCTGAGGTTTTCCGTGCGCCGTTCCGCCGCCGCCCGTTCGTCCCTGGCCGCCTTTGCCGGCCTCGGCCTGCTGCTCTCTGCCTGCGCCGGAGACGGGCAGCCCATCGGCTTCATCTTCCGCAGCAGACGGCATCAATGTGGTGGCCTCCACCAACGTCTACGGTGACATTGCGGAGGCTGTCGGCGGCGACAAGGTCAACGTCACCGCCATCATCACCAAGACCAGCCAGGACCCGCACTCCTATGAGGCCACCGCCCAGGACCGGCTGGTGGTCTCCAAGGCCGAGCTGGTCGTCGAGAACGGCGGCGGCTACGACGACTTCATCCACACCATGGCTGACGACAGCAACATCCCCCACAGCCGGATTGTCAGCGCCGTGGAGGTATCCGGGCTGGCGCCCGAGGAGCCAGCCGGCGAAGCCGAGCCCACACCAGGTGAAACTGCGGACGACCACGGCCACAGCCACGACCATGGCGAGTTCAACGAACACGTCTGGTACAGCCTGCCGGCCATGGGGAAACTTGCCGATGACCTCGCTGCCAAGCTCGGCGAGGTGGACCCCGGCTCCGCTGCCACAGTTCACTGCCAACGCCGCAGACTTTCAAGTCCGGGCTGGAAGGTCTGAACAGCAGAGCTGGCCGCCCTGGCGGCAACGGAAGCCGGAGCGCCGGTGGCGGTCACCGAGCCGGTGCCGCTGTACCTGCTCGAAGCTGCCGGCCTGGAGAACCTGACGCCGGCTGACTACACCGCCGCGATCGAAGAAGGTACCGACGTTCCGCCCTGCGGTCCTGAAGGCCGCCACCGATCTCGCCGGTTCCAAGGATCTGCGGTTCCTCGCCTACAACTCCCAGACTGAGGGCCCGCAGACCAGGCGCTGAAGAAGGCGGCCGAATCGGCCGGCGTGCCGGTGATTGATTTCAGTGAAACCCTGCCCGAGGGCAAGACGTACCTGCAGTGGATGACGGACAATGTGGACAACATCAGCAAAGTTTTGGAGAAAAAGTAGTTGAAACCGGTGGTGAGCCTCCGCGGCGCGTCCCTGCAGTTCGGCAAACGGGCGCTCTGGGAGGACCTCGACCTGGACATCAGGCCCGGCGAGTTCTTTGCGGTGCTTGGTCCCAACGGAAGCGGCAAGACCAGCTTCCTGAAAGTGCTGCTGGGTCTTCAGGACCTGCACTCCGGGACCGCGACGCATTGGCGGGCAGCCGGTGGAACGCGGCAGCAGCCTGATCGGCTACATCCCGCAGCAGAAGTCATTTGCCCCGGATACCCCCATGCGGGCCACGGGACCTCGTGGGCCTGGGCGTCGACGGCCACCGCTGGGGGCTGCGGCTCGCCGCCGTCCAAGGCGAACCGCCGGATCGACGAACTCCTGGAACTGGTGGGGGCCAGCCGACTACGCCAAAGTCCCGGTAGGGCAGCTTTCCGGCGGCGAGCAGCAGCGACTCCGCGTGGCCCAGGCCCTCGCCACGGACCCGAAGGTCCTGCTGTGCGACGAGCCGCTGCTCTCCCTGGACCTGCACCACCAGCAGGCGGTGAGCGCGCTCATCAACAAGCAGTGCCACGAACAGAACAGCGCCGTGGTGTTCGTGACGCACGAGATCAACCCGATCATCGACTACGTGGACAGGGTGCTCTACCTGGCCGGCGGCCGGTTCAGGGTGGGAACGCCGCAGGAAGTCATGACCACCGAGGTCCTGTCCGAACTTTACGACAGCCATGTGGAAGTCATCCACGCCAACGGCCGCATCGTCGTCGTCGGCCTTCCGGATGCAACCACGCACCACCATGCCGGATGTCCACGCGACTGCCGGCGAGGTGGCCTGATGGACGCCGACAGCATCATCGGAGCAATCTTCAGCTTCGAAAACTACGGCGAGCTGCTGGTCCTGGTGCAGAACTCCATCTGGGCCGGAGCCGTCCTGGGCCTGCTGGGCGGGCTGGTGGGAACGTTCGTCATGAAGCGGGACCTGGCGTTCGCGGTCCATGGCATCTCCGAACTCTCCTTCGCCGGCGCGGCCTTCGCCCTGCTGATCGGCGCGGACATCGTCTTCGGATCGCTGATCGGCTCGGTGGCCGCGGCGCTGCTGCTGGGCCTGATGGGCGTCAGGGCCCGGGACAAGAACTCCATCATCGGCGTGATCATGCCCTTCGGGCTGGGCCTGGGCATCCTCTTCCTGTCCCTCTACGAGGGGCGGGCCGCCAACAAGTTCGGCCTGCTCACCGGCCAGATCGTCTCCGTGGACACGGTCCAGCTGCAGGTGCTCGCCGGCACCGCCGTGGTGGTCATGGCTGCCCTGGTTGCCATCTGGCGGCCGCTGAACTTCGCCAGCGTCGATCCTGAACTCGCCGAAGCCCGGGGCGTTCCGGTCCGGACGCTGGCGCTGGTCTTTATGGTCCTGCTGGGCGTCAGCGTGGCGCTGTCCATCCAGGTGGTCGGCGCCCTGCTGGTGCTGGCCCTGCTGATTACCCCTGCTGCCGCCGCCCTGCGGGTGACGTCCTCACCGGTGGCGGTGGTGGTTCTCAGCGTGGCGTTCGCCGTGACAGCGACGGTGGGCGGAATCCTCCTGGCCCTCGGCGGCCGGATCCCCATCAGCCCCTACGTGACCACGCTGTCCTTCCTGATCTACGTGGTGTGCCGGGTCATCGGCACGGTCCGGGCAAAACAGGGGCTCAACGGCCGGGTCCTGCAGCCCGCTGACGGGCTGCCTGACGGCGTCAGAGCTGCCGGCGGCCTTGCGTGCCGTGCAGTCCGGGCACAGGCCAAAGATCTCCACGGTGTGCGCCACCTCGGTGAAGCCGTGTTCCTGCGGCGGTCCGCGCCGCCCACGTTTCCACGGCGGGAGCCTCGACCTCCACTGCCTTGCCGCAGTTCCGGCACAGCAGGTGGTGGTGGTGGCCTGTCACGGCGCAGCGGCGGTAGACGGCCTCGCCCTCGCCGTTGCGCAGCACGTCCACCAGCCCGTCGTCGGCCAGCGACTGCAGGATCCGGTAGGCCGTGGCCAGGGAGACCGAGACGCCCTGGTTCTGCAGGATGCGGTAGAGCTCCTGCGTGCTGACGAAGTCGTCCAGCTCGTCCAGTGCAGCGCTGACAGCCAGACGCTGCTTGGTGACGCGCTGCTCCTTGCCGCGCACCTGTTCCAGCTCCCGGCGTGGGCGTTGAGCGGCGTGGCGTCAGCCTTGGTGCCGAGACGGCATGGATGGACTCGCTTCCCTGAGGGATGGTGGCAAAGATCCAAGATTACCAGCCGGACCTTGCCGCGGACCCGCCCGTGGACACTCCGCGGAGCCGGACCCTAGGCTGGCGCTATGAAGCTGACCAAATACACCCACGCCTGTGTCCGGCTCGAGAAGGACGGCCGGGTCCTGGTGCTTGACCCGGGAACATTCTCCGAAACCGAGGAGGCGCTCGACGGCGCCGGAGCCGTGCTGATCACCCACGAGCACGGGGACCACATCGACGTTCCGGCCGTGGTGAACGCGCTGCGCGGCAACGACGGCGCTGGCGGTGTTCGCCCCGGCGGGGGTGGCCAGCCACCTGCGTGAGGAGGCGCCCGGCACGCCGCAGACCGGGTCCATGCCGTTGAGCCCGGGTACGTCGTTCGAGGCCGCCGGTTTCACCATCCGGAGCTTCGGCGGGCAGCACGCCCTGATCCACCCGCAGATTCCCGTGGTGGCCAACATCGGCTACCTCATGGACGAGAACGTCTACCACCCCGGGGATTCGTTCATCATCCCCGACGGCATCAGCGTCAAGACGCTCCTGGTCCCCATCCACGCGCCGTGGAACAAGGCCGGCGAGGTGGTGGACTTCGTGATCGGCGTCCGCGCCCCGCGGGCATTCCAGATCCACGACGGACTGCTGAACGAAACGGGCCTGAAGATCGTCGAAGGCCATGTCGACCCGGCATGGGTGCCAGGTACGGCACCGAGTACACCCACCTGGCTCCGCGGAATCGGTGGAGGTCTAGGCCGCGTCCAGATGCCGGTCTCGAAGAACCGGCTGATGGCTGCTTCGTGCGGCCGCGGGTCCAGACCCTGCGCGGCCAGCCATGCAGGATTGTAGTAGTTGCCCGCATAGCGGTCGCCGCCGTCGCACATCAGCGACACAATGCTGCCGCGCTGCCCGTCGGCAACCATTTCCGCGACCAGCTGCCACACGCCCCACAGGTTGGTGCCGGTGGAAGGCCCGGCGTGCAGGCCCGCAAGCGTACGAAGGTGCCGCATGGCGGCGACCGACGCGGCATCCGGCACCTGGATCATGCGGTCGATGACGGCCGGCACAAAGCTGGGCTCCATGCGCGGCCGGCCGATTCCTTCGATCCGGGACGGCAGCCCGTGCTGGCCGGTTCCGCGCCGTCCCGCTGCCAGCCCGGGTAGAAGGCGGAATTCTCCGGGATCCACGACCGGCAGCTGGGTGTCGTGGCGGTGGTACCGCAGGTAGCGGCCGATGGTGGCGCTGGTGCCGCCGGTCCCGGCGCCCACCACGATCCAGCGGGGGACCGGATGCTCTTCCAGGGCCAGCTGGTCGAAGATGGACTCGGCGATGTTGTTGTTGCCCCGCCAGTCCGTGGCCCGTTCCGCGTAGGTGAACTGGTCCATGTAGTGGCCGTTGCTGGTGGCGGCGACCTCCTCGGCGGCGGCGTAGACCTCGGAGGCGTGGTCCACCAGCAGGCAGGCCCCGCCGAACTGCTCGATCAGGGCGATCTTTTCCGGGCTGGTGGTGCGGGCCATGACCGCGACGAACGGCAGGCCCAGCAGCTGGGCAAAGTAGGCCTCCGAGACGGCGGTGCTGCCGCTGGAGGCCTCCACGATGGTGGTGTCCTCCCGGATCCAGCCGTTGACCAGGCCGAAAAGGAACAGGGAGCGGGCCAGCCGGTGCTTCAGGCTGCCGGAGCGGTGCGTGGATTCATCCTTGAGGTAAAGCTGGACGCCCCAGTGTTCCGGCAGCGGCACCGAGTAGAGGTGGGTGTCGGCGGACCGGTTGTTTTCTGCGTTGATCTTCCTGATGGCCTCGTCTGCCCAGGCCCGGTCCTGCTACGCGCATTCTTCACCGCACCAGCCTACCCGCGCCTCAGCGGGCGACGGCCGGCGCTACAGTGGACAGGACCGCAGCCCCGACCACCCAAGGAGACCGATGGGACCCCTGATGGATGTAGCCGCGCTGGACGCCACGGATCAGCGGGTGGCCAGCGCACCGTACTGCTGGACGTCCGGTGGGCGCTGGGTGATCCCCACGGCCGCGACCATTACCTGGATGCCCACCTTCCGGGCGCCGTCTTCGTGGACCTGGCCACCGAGCTCGCGGCCCCTGCCGAGGCCGCGCGGGGCCGCCACCCGCTGCCGCCGCCGGATCAGTTCCAGGACTCGGCCCGGCGCTGGGGGATCAGCGACGGCGACGTTGTGGTTGCCTACGACGACGGCGGCAACATGGCGGCGGCGCGGCTCTGGTGGATGCTGCGGAACGCCGGATTCGTGGACGTCTTCCTGCTCGACGGCGGCCTTGCTGCCTGGCGTGCCGCCGGACCTGCCGCTGGAGGCGGGACACGTGGAGGCCGCACCCGGCGACGTGTCACTCCTCGGGGGCGCCATGCCCGGTATTGACGCGGTAACGGCCGGCGCACTGGCCGGCAGGCGGGCGTCCTCCTGGACGCCCGCGCCGGCGAGCGGTACCGCGGGGAGATCGAACCGGTGGATCCGCGCGCAGGGCACATTCCCGGTGCCGTGAGCGCTCCGACATCCGGGAACGTGGACGGGGCCGGGCGGTTCCTGCCTGCTGACGAACTGCGACGCCGCTTCGAGTCGCTGGGAATCGGCAGCGACGTTCCCGCTGGCGGTGTACTGCGGCTCGGGCGTCACGGCCGCCCATGAGATCGCGGCCCTGGAAATCGCGGGCTTCCGCGCGGCGCTGTACCCGGGGTCATTTTCCGAATGGTCCAACAATCCGGCCCTTCCCGGTGGCCGACAGGGCAGCGAACCCCGGCTGAGGCCGGTGCACCGAGTGGAAATATCCACCAGCCCGAGGGTAGCGTCGCATGTATGACCCCTGGACGCCCCGTACCGCCGCCCCTTGCCCGCCCGATCCTCCCGGCCGACCGCCGCGTGATCGGAAGCATCCGGCACGCCTGGCAGCCGCGTACGGCGCCACATCGCCGGACAGCGGGCTGGTGCCGCTGACCGTGGCCCGACGGACCCCGAAGGCCGACGACGTCGAGATCGCCATCGAGTTCTGCGGCCTGTGCCACTCGGACGTGCATGCCACGCGCGGAGAATGGGGAACGCAGAGTACCCTCTGGTTCCTGGCCACGAGATTGTGGGCCGGGTCAGCCGCGTTGGCTCCGGGTGTGGACGACTTCGCTCCGGGGGACCGGGTGGGCGTGGGCTGCATGGTTGATTCCTGCCGCGAGTGCGACAGCTGCCTGGACGGCCTGGAGCAGTACTGCGAGGTGCGGCATGACCGGAACCTACGGAGCCGAGGACGCCCGCAACGGGGGAGCGATCACCCAGGGCGGCTACTCGTCGTCGGTGGTGGTGGACCGCCGCTACGTGGTGCGTGTCCCCGAAAACCTCGACCCCGCCGCCGTTGCACCGCTGCTCTGCGCGGGGGTCACCACCTTCTCGCCGCTGCGGCACTTCGGCGTGGAGGAAGGCGACGTCGTCGGCGTCGTGGGCCTGGGCGGCCTGGGCCACATGGCGGTGAAGCTGGCCAAAGCAATGGGGGCCCGGGTGGTGGTCTTCACCACCTCGGAATCGAAGGTCCCGGCGGCACTGGAACTGGGTGCGGACGAGGTGGTCCTCTCCAGCGACGAAGACGCCATGGCGGCAGCCGGCCGCAGCATCGACGTCATCATCGACACTGTTGCGGCCGCCGCATGACCTGAACCCGCTCTTCCGCACCCTGCGCCGGGACGGGGCCCTGTTCCAGCTGGGCCTGCCGTCAGGGGACATGCCTCCGGTAAAGCCCGGAGCGCTGATCCGCCGGCGCATCGCCTATGCCGGTTCGCTGATCGGCGGAATTGCCGAGACACAGGAGATGCTTGACTTCTGCGCTGAGCATGCAGTGGTGGCTGACATCGAGATCGTCCGCGCGGACCAGCTGAATGACGCCTACGACCGCATGGTGGCGGGCGACGTGAAATACCGGTTCGTGCTGGACGCCAGCACCCTGCCGGCCCCGGCCAAGGAGGCAGACGCATGAGCACCCTGTTCACTAAAATCCTCAACGGCGAGATCCCCGGACGTTTTGTCTGGCGTGAGCCGGATGTAGCGGCATTCCTGACCACCGGGCCCCTCGCCGATGGGCACACCCTGGTGGTGCCGGTCGACGAAGTGGACCGCTGGACGGACGCCAGGCCCGAAACCCTGGCAAAGGTCATGGAAGTCGCGCGTCGCATCGGGGCCGTCCAGCTGGATGTCTTCCCAGCCGAGCGTGCCGGCCTGATTGTTGCCGGGTATGAAATCAACCATCTGCACGTGCACGTGTGGCCTTCCCGGAGCATGGCCGACTTCAACTTCGCCTCGGCGGACCAGAACCCCGATCCGGCAGTGCTGGACGCCAACGCTGAGAAGCTCCGGGCAGGGCTTCGGGCGGCCGGCTACGGGGAGTTCGTTCCCGCCGACAGCTAGGTCCACGCCGCAGGACTAGGCAGGGGCGAGTGCTTTGTTGAGTACGGCACGGATGCGCTTCTCCGACACAGAGTAGGCCGTCCCCAGTTCGACGGCGAAGAGGCTCACCCTGAGCTCCTCGATCATCCAGCGCACCTGGGTCAGCTCCGAACCCACCCGGCGACCTGGCAGCAGGGCCGATACTGCGTCGTCGTAGTCGTCTTCGAGGCGCTGCACGGCGGCCATGTTCAGGGCGTCACGCTGGACGTTCCCGGGCAGCCGTTCAAGCCGTTTTTCGATGGCGGCAAGATAACGGGGGAGCTGGCTCAGCTGCGCGTAGCCCGTGCGGGCGACAAAGCCGGGGAACACCAGCTGCTCCAGCTGGCTCCTGACATCGTTGAGAGCGCTGATCAGGGCAAGGCTCGTGGTGCCTTTGAGCTGCTTCCCAATACGCCTTGTGCTCGCCAGTATGCGCTCAACCACGGCGGTGACGACGAAGACGGTATCGATGAGCTCTGCCCTGACCTGCTCGTACAGCGCGTCGAAGGAGGCCTGGTCCCAGGGGAGCTCGGCCGGGGTCAGCTTATCCACGGCTGCCAGGGCGCAGTCGGCAATAAGGGCAGAGACGGAGCCGTGCGGGTTTTGGCTGAACGTCAGCTTTTCGGTGTTGCTCAGGTGCTCCAGGACGTACCGGTCCGGGGCAGGTACCCGCAGGGCGAGCAGCCGGATCACTCCGCCGCGCATGGCCTCCAGCTGTTCCTGCGGTGTCTGGAACACGCGCAGGGCCACGGAGGTTCCTTCGTCCACCAGCGCGGGGTAGCCGGTCACGGTGTGGCCCTTGACGGTGTTGCTTACCTGCCGCTGCACTGTGCCGAAGGTCCAGGCAGTCAGGCCGCTTTGCTCATGGAAGCCCGGGGCACCATTGCCTTGCAGCACGTCCAGGGTCGGTCCCTTGGCGGCTCCGAGGGTCTTGCCGGGAGCTTTGCCGGCGGCCTTCGTGGCGGTGGTACCGGGGGTTGCCCCCAGGGACTCGGCGATGGCCCGTCGCGTCGCCGGCGCGAGCCGCTCCTGGAGGGCAGCCAGGTCCTTGCCCTCGTCCAGCACCTTGCCCCGGCTGTCCACCACCTTGAAGCTCACACGCAGGTGGGAGGGCACGGCGTCCCAGTTCCAGGACCCTGGCGGGATGATGTGTCCGCGGATCCGGCGCAGCGCCAGCTCCAGGGATGCTTCCAGGTCGTCGGTGGCGGGGTCGAAGTCCGCCTCCAGCGCGGCAACGGCCTGGCGGGCGACGTCCGGGGCCGGCACGAAATTCTTGCGGACCTGCTTGGGCAGCGATTTGATCAGGGCGGCCACCAGTTCCGCGCGCTGGCCGGGAATCAGCCAACGGAAGGCGGCATCATCGAGCTGGTTCAGGAAGAGGACCGGAACTTCGGCCGTCACGCCATCGGACGGGTTGGGCGGGGAGCCCGGCGCCACGGGGTGGAATTCGTAGCTGAGCGGCAGTTCGAAACCCTTATGCAGCAAAGTTTTCGGGTAGGCGGCCTCATCCAGGCCATCGGCTTCGTCGTTGAGCAGCAGCGACTTGTCGTAGTCCAGGAGGTCCGGATGTTTCTGCCGGGCGTCCTTCCACCACTTGTCGAAGTGCCGCTCTGAAACGACGTCCGGTCCGAGGCGGGCGTCATAAAACTCGAACAGCGTTTCGTCGTCCACCAGCAGGTCCCGGCGGCGCATCCGCGCTTCGAGTTCCTCGACCTCAAGGAGGAGGGCCCGGTTGCGGTGGAAGAACTTGTGGTGCGTCTTCCAGTCGCCTTCCACCAGGGCGTGCCGGATGAACAGCTCGCGGGCCAGCACGGGATCCACGCGGCTGTAATTGACCCGGCGCTGGGGGATGATGGGCACGCCGTACAGTGTGACCTTCTCGTACGCCATCACGGCACCCATTTTGGTGGACCAGTGGGGTTCGCTGTAGGTGCGCTTGACCAGGTCCGGAGCGACCTGCTCGGCCCAGAGGGGATCGAACTTGGCAGCCACCCGCGCCCAGAGGCGGCTGGTCTCCACGAGTTCCGCCGCCATGACGAAGGTGGGCGACTTCTTGAACAGGGCTGAGCCCGGGAAAATTGCGAAACGGCTGCCACGGGCGCCAGCGTATTCACGCTTACGCTCATCCAGGATGCCGATGTGGCTGAGCAAGCCGGAAAGAAGGCTGATGTGGATGCCCTCATGGTTGCCCACGGGATCGGCCAGGCGCTTGTTGTCCAGGCTGATGCCCAGCGGGCGGGCGAGCTGGCGGAGCTGGGCGAAGAGGTCCTGCCATTCCCGCACCCGCAGGTAATTGATGAACTCGGTGCGGCACAGGCGGCGGAACTGTGTGGAGGAGAGTTCCTGCTGCTTCTCCTGGAGATAGTTCCACAGGTTCAGGAAGCCGGTGAAGTCCGAATTCTCGTCGCGGAACCGGGCATGCTTTTCTGCTGCCAGCTGCTGCTTGTCCGTGGGGCGCTCACGCGGGTCCTGGATGGTCAGGGCTGCTGCCAGGATCATCACTTCGCGGACGCAGCCGCGCTTGCCGGCCTCCACGATCATCCGGCCAAGCCGGGGATCGACGGGCAGCTGCGCGAGCTTCTGTCCGACGGCGGTCAGGCCGCCGCTCTTCGCGTCCCCGGGCCGCAGGGCATTCAGGGCGCCCAGCTCGCGGAGGAGGTTGACGCCGTCGTTGATTGCCCTGGAGTCCGGCGGCTCCACGAACGGGAAGTTCTCCACGTCCTTGGGCCCCCGCGCCACACCCATGGCCGTCATCTGCAGGATGACAGCGGCGAGGTTGGTGCGAAGGATCTCAGGATCGGTGAACAGCGGGCGGGATTCGAAATCCTCTTCGGAATACAGCCTGATGGCGATGCCGTCGGATACACGTCCGCAGCGGCCCGAACGCTGGTTCGCCGACGCCTGCGAGACGCGCTCGATCGGCAGGCGCTGGACCTTCGTGCGGTGGGAGTATCGCGAGATGCGCGCGGTACCTGTATCGATCACGTATTTGATGCCGGGGACTGTCAAGGACGTCTCGGCCACGTTGGTGGCCAGGACAATCCGGCGTTTGTTGCCCGGGTGGAACACTTTGTGCTGTTCCTGCAGGCTCAACCGTGCAAAGAGGGGAAGGACTTCCGTGCCTGCCAGCCGCCGGTTGGATTGGATCCTGGCGTTCAGCGCCTCGGCAGCATCGCGGATCTCGCGCTCGCCGGAGAAGAAGACGAGGATGTCACCGGGGGCCTCGGCGGCGAGTTCGTCGACGGCGTCGCACACAGCATCCAGGGGGTCGCGGTCCTCCTCGAGTTCGTCGTCGGAGGCGTCTGCATCTTCGCCATCGGCGGACCCGCCGGCCGGTTGCGACAGCGGGCGGTACCGGATTTCCACCGGGAAGGTCCGGCCGGATACCTCGATGATGGGGGAGGGCGCTTCCTCGGATCCGAAATGCTTGGCGAACCGCTCCGGATCGATAGTGGCTGAGGTGATGATGATCTTCAGGTCAGGCCGCTGCGGGAGGATGCGCTTGAGGTAACCCAGGATGAAGTCGATGTTGAGGCTGCGCTCGTGGGCTTCGTCGATGATGATGGCGTTGTACTTGCGCAGCAGCTTGTCGCGCTGGATTTCGGCCAGCAGGATGCCGTCGGTCATGAGCTTGACCTTGGTGGCGCGGCTGACTTCGCCCGTGAACCGCACCTGGAAGCCGACTTCCTGGCCGATGTCGACGCCGAGTTCCTCGGCGATGCGCTCAGCGACTGTGCGGGCGGCGAGGCGGCGCGGCTGCGTATGCCCGATCAGGCCGTTGTCGCCCAGGCCCAGTTCGAGGCACATCTTGGGAATCTGAGTGGTCTTACCGGAGCCGGTCTCGCCGGCGATGATGGTTACCTGGTTGGCCGCGATGGCGGCTTTGAGGTCTTCGCGCCGTTCGGAGACAGGCAGCTCGGCGGGGTACGAAATATGCAGTGTCATGGCTGCTGCCAGTCTACTGGGAAGTCGCCGCCGCTCTGTTGCTGCCTGTTTCCGGGTAATGCGGGCTAGAAGATGCGAAGGGTGTAGCTGGTGCTGGGCAGGTCAAGGGCGGACCATGCCTGGTCGGACGTAACAGGCGGGGTGTGGCCGCGACCGTCACGCAGGAGTGCTGCAATCGTGGCTGCGATGACGAGGAGGAGCAGTACGACGATGATGATTCCGAAGGTTTCCATGACTCAATGCTGCTCCGGAGGGCAGCTACTAAACAGTGGCAGAAATGCCCAAAAAGCTATAATTTCTGCCACAATGGAGGCATGCTCAAATCAGTGGCAGTCATTGTGGTTCCCCACTTCTCGATCTTCGAATTCGCCACCGCCTGCGAGGTGTTCGGGCTCGACAGATCGGACCGGGGCACCAACGTGCCCGCATTCGACTTCCGCGTCTGCACGCCGGAACCGGGCAGCGTGAAGCTTAAATCGGGGCTGTCCATGGATGTGCCGCTGGGCCTCGATGCCGCGGCGGACGCCGACCTGGTGATCATGGCGCCGTACGGCCACGATGACGACGTCCCGGAGTCTGTCCTGGACGCTTTGCGGGCTGCCGACGCCCGGGGAGCGTGGGTCATGTCGATCTGTTCGGGAGCGTTCGCGTTGGCCCGTGCAGGCCTGCTCAACGGACGGCGTTGCACCACGCACTGGCGTTACTCGCAGGAGCTTGCGGGCCGCTATCCGGACGTGCTGGTGGACGAGGACGTCCTGTATGTCCAGGATGGCAACATCATTTCCAGCGCAGGCACTGCCGCGGGGATCGACGCTTGCCTCCATCTGGTCCGGGTGGAGCTGGGCGCCAACGTTGCCGCCGCGATTGCCCGTGACATGGTGGTTCCGCCGCACCGTGACGGCGGCCAGGCCCAGTTCATCGACAGGCCGATGCCAACGTGCGGCTCGGCGCCCATGGAAGAGCTGTTGCGCTGGATGGTGGAGAACCTGGACCAGGAGCACTCGGTCAACGAGCTGGCTTCCCGGGTCCATATGTCGGCACGGACATTTGCCCGCAGATTCCGCTCGGAAACCGGCGCGACTCCGGCAGCCTGGCTCAACTCCCAGCGCGTCCTCCGGGCACAGGAGCTGTTGGAGTCGACCGACCTCAACATTGATGAAGTGGCACGTGAATCCGGCTTCGGGCATCCGGTGCTCCTCCGGCACCACTTCGCCAAGGTTCTGGACACGAGCCCACAGTCCTACCGACGCGCCTTCCGGGGGCAGCTGGTCGCAGCGGGCTAGGTGCCGGCGCGCCTGGTCGAATTTCAGCTCTGGCTGGTCCAGGTCCGCTCTTTACCGGCCACGGCGCTCCGGCCAGTCATCGGGAGCTTTACTGCGGCGGGGGACTGTCCTCGGAGGCGGCCCTGGCGCTGTCCACCAACACCCGCCACGGTCCGGTGACGGATTGTTCGGGCAGCGCCGCCCGCCGCTGTCCGACGCGGATCGAATAAATGAAGCGGTCAGGCTGGTTGGGCGGGGCCTGGGCAGCGGCTGCCCGCACGGTCTTTGGAACCGCATCCCAGGGGCAGGCTTCGACCAGCGGCTGCCACTGGCTCTTGGCGTTTTCTGTCTGGGCGTCCACCGTCCACACACGGGTGAGGGCTGCTACGCCTCCGCTCCGCTCCACACTGATTTTCATGGCTGGTCCTGGGCTTCCCTGCAGCCTGGCCGCAGCTTGCCGCGGCCAGGCATTCAACTACAGCTTGACCTTCACAGTTTCCCACGCTTGCCGCACGGCGTCATGCTCCTGCGAAGCGGATCCAAAAAGCTCGACGGCGGAGGACGACGTGGCGCGCGCAAAGACGCTGAACGTTGCGGTGGCGGGCAGTGAGCCTCCGGTCAGTGCGTCATACCAGATGCGGCCGGGGGAGTCCCAGGCGTTACCTCCCAGGCTCTCTGCCACGAGGTAGAAGGCACGGTTGGGAATTCCGGAGTTGATGTGGACCCCGCCGTTGTCTGCACTGGTCCGAACGTACGAGTCCATGGAGTCCGGCTGGGGATCCTTCCCCAGCACATCGTCGTCGTAGGCGGTGCCCGGGGCCTTCATGGAGCGCAAGGCTGAGCCTTGCACCTGTGGAGTAAACAACCCTTCGCCGATGAGCCAACTGGCTTCCTTGACGGATTGCTGCTGCAGGTACTGCTCCACCAGTGCGCCGAAGACGTCGGACATGGATTCGTTGATGGCGCCGGCCTGGTTGCGGTACGCGAGGCCGGCCGAATACTGGGTGACGCCGTGGGCCAGTTCGTGGCCGATGACACTCAGGGAGCGGGTGAAGCGTTCGAAGACCTCACCGTCCCCGTCGCCAAAGACCATTTGGCGCCCGTCCCAAAAAGCGTTGTCGTAGAGCTTGCCAAAATGCACGGTGGCATTAAGGGGGAGCCCGGCGCCGTCGATGGAATTCCTGCCGAACACATCGGCATACAGGCGGTGGGTGTGCCCCAGACCGGCATAGGCTTCGTCCGCGGATTCGTCACCCGTGTCCGGCTCACCCTCTTTGCGGACCAGCTTCCCGGGGAGGATCTCGGCCCCAGCGGCATCGAAAATACTTCGGTTCGGAGGTCCAGGCTTGACCTGGCGCAGGCCGGGCGGAGTGGCCGGGGCTGTAGAAGTGCGGGACTCCTGCACTGACCGGACATGGCCCAGGGCTTCTTTGGCTGCCCGTGCCGCGGCTGAGTACTGCGGCGCGTCCTGGCGGGCGAGCCGCCGGAGCATGTACGGCGGAATGATGGAACAGAATGTGGTTGAAGTATGCATGGCCTACCCCCTTGAGTTGGTTGAATCAGCCTAAGAGGGGGCACTGACATTCTGGTGCAGCCACACCCCGAACGGTTTTACACCATGGCGACACGGGTCCTCGGGAAATGACGTGTCCGGAAGGTGGTCCGAAAGCCTGTCCCGGTTATCGGGTGGGCAGAAATCCGGCCCGGGACCAACTCCCCGGACGGACAGCCTTGGCCCGGGCCCGCATCCGCCGGTCCACGCAGTGGCCGGCCTGGTGTCGCAGAGGCCTCGATGGCTTCAAACGCGTCGGCAGCTGCGGTGCTTTCCAATCCCGAAGCATCCCAGGGGGCACTGACAGTGACGCTGGTCGGGCCGGAAGGGCCCGCACCACACTTAAACGCGAGAACCCCCGCAGCTTCAAAGCTGCGGGGGTTCTCTTCTGTGCCCTCGATAGGATTCGAACCTACGACCTTCTGCTCCGGAGGCAGACGCTCTATCCCCTGAGCTACGAGGGCAATCCAGGGATCCTGCCGTTGCCGGCGGGACGTCCTAGAGCTTAGCAGGAAGGTGGCCTGCAAAGGAAAATCGGGTGACTCA
The DNA here is from genome assembly GCA_963807805.1 of uncultured Actinomycetota bacterium. Lineage (GTDB taxonomy): Bacteria > Actinomycetota > Actinomycetes > Actinomycetales > Micrococcaceae > Arthrobacter. The sequence goes on from CAWECX010000010.1 coordinate 411,448, forward strand.
GTAGCCTGAAAACGAGTCCACGTGGATGCGCCGGGCGCCTGCGCTTCTGGCCGCGCGGCGCAGCGACGCGACGCTCGCCGGGGATCCGGAAATAAAAACCGTGCGCCCATCGATGTCGGGCACCAGGTTCTTCAGCGCTGCCGCGTCCAGCCGTGCAGCGGGCAGTCCGGCCTTCGGGCCGTCCTCCTGTGTGGACACATCGCGAGCAACCGCAGGGGGGTAGCTGCGCTCCGCGCCGGAGGCGGTAGCGGCGGACATGCTTGTTCCTGCGTCTGTGAAGAACGACGGCGGGACGGAGCCGTCCGCGAGGCGGGCAATGATACGCGCCCCCGAAGTGCGCAGTTCGTCGGCGTAGGCGATTTCCCCGGCGGTCCGCGCCAACAGCAGGAGCACGACATCACGGGACTGCCCTGCCCCGGACGCCAGATGGGAAAGGAACGGCGTGATGCCGATGCCGGCAGCGATAAGGAGCAGCGGCCTGCCCGGGTCCCGGGGCAGGACGAAGTCTCCTCCCACAGAGGTTGCCGCCACCTTGTCCCCCGGTTCAAGGGCCAAGAGGACTTTCTTGGCCGCAGACAGGGGTTCGGAGGTGCGGACCCCGAACTTCACCTCATCGGATCCCGGTGCACTGGTCAGGCTGAACACCCGGCGTCGTCCTTTTCCATCGGACTTTGCGTGCGGGAGGTCCAGTTCCATGTACTGCCCGGGGATGAACCGCACGGGGCGGGACGGTTCGAAGGCGAACTCGGTGGTGCTCGGTGTCAGGGACCGGGAGCCCGTGAACCTCAGCCTTACCCCGCCCCGCTGGCCGACGATGAAGGCCAGCAGGTTGCCCAGCAGCAGAGCCAGCTCCGGCGAGTTGGCGATGAAGCCGAAGTTGTACGGCACTGCAAAGATCACACCCACCACTGCAGCCAGTGTGAGTTGCTGCCATCGGCGCGGTGGCAGGGTCAACGGCTCTGTCAGCATAAAGCCCACAAAAAACAGGAGAGGGCGCTGCGCCAGGGCTTGCCACAGCGAGCTGCCGAAGGACAGCCCGGCCTGCAGCAGCTCCGCGCTGATGATCGCGGTGGCCACCACGAGGAACAGTGCCGCCATCAGGAACTTGCGGGTGCGGTACAGCACCAGGAGGATGCCTGGGACCAGCAGCCACAACATGGCAGGAGTCGCGGCCCACCAGGTGGCAATGTTGAGGCCGGTCAGGCCGGTCACGAAAGCGCCCGCGGCCGCCGGGTTGAAGATATGGCGTCCGCGCCAGGCCAGGGCGTACTTGGATGCCGAGGCAAGCACGCATGCCAGTGCCACCCCTGCCATGTCAACCGGCACAAACGTGGGCCAGAACAGGAAGTAGAGGAGAAGGCCCGTTATCAGTGAAGACTCCGAATGCGGCTTGACCCGGAACACTGCCGCCAGAGCCCTGTTGGAGGCGTACGTCAGGCCAAGGCACAGGACCAGGTGGGCCAGCATCTGCGGGATGCCGAACGTCAGCCAGCCCAGGGCGTTGAGCAGGAGGCTATAGGTGGCGAGGGCGGCCAGGACCAGCAGGACCAGCCGATACATCGTGACCCTGCCCAGGAGGGTGTCGAGCCGGCCGGCCAGCGAAACGCCGGCCATCTTGGGAGCGTTAACAGTGCTCATGTGAACAATGTCCCTTCAAATCCGGCCGAATAGGCGGCACTTCCATCCGAAAAGACGGTCAGCCAGGCGAAGTCGAACTCCTGCTCCAGCGCTGCTCCCGGGACGAAGAACAAGGCGGTTGCCAGCGCATCGGCCACCATGGTGCTCTCCGCCATGGTCCAGGTGGCCACGGCGGAGCTGACAGGCCGCCCGGTGGTACCGTCCAGCACGTGGTGGAGGCCGTCGCCCCAAGCCCGCCGGTTGGAAGCTGACGCGCACAGCGCGCCTCCGGCCAACGACACCGTGCCGATCGCCCTGGCGGGATCGTAAGGATGTTCCAACGCAACGTCCACGGCACGGGCACCCGAATGAAGCAGGTCTCCGCTGGCATCAATCACGAATTCCGGTTCGTCGGAAGCCCGGAGTTCTGCAGCGAGCAGATCCACCAGCTGTCCTTTTCCGGCGGCGCCGATATCCAGGACCAGCGGCCTGCTGGTCGTCAGTACAGTGCCGTCCCAGTCGATGGCCCCGTCCCACAGGGGCGCCGGGACAGGGGAACCTGCCTGCGTCAACGAGTAACCGGCGTCGTACCCCAACTGCTCAAGGCTGCCACCGATCAACGGTGTCATCGCGCCGGCCGTCAGGTCGTACAGCGAGCGGTACAGCCTGCCGAGGTCCGCCGCTCCGTCCGGCAGCTCGTACCTGCCGGGCCTTCGTGCCATGGCGCTGACTGTTGAGTCCGGCCTGAACCGCGACCAGTCGCCGTCGTACTTCTCCACAGTCTCCAACAGCCGCCCACGCACTACGCTGCCAAGCGGCTGCGGCGTGGAGATCTCCCACCGGGTGCCGATCCCGTCGAAGCGGAAGTCCGAAGTCAGCGGCTGCGGCACGGCCTACTGGGCCTCTGCCTTGATCTTTTCGACCGCCATATTGAACCCGCCGCTGGTGAGGGAGGACCCTGCCACCTTGGAGACATTGAGCTCGTCGATGCTTTTGCCCACAATCTGCGCGGCGATTCCACTGGAGAATTCGCCCTGGAACTTCCGGGTATTCGGGTTGGACGGATGCTGCGTGATGTTCACTGCGGTGACATTGCCGGCGGCGAGCGTCAGCTCCACCCCGACTGTTTCGGTGCCATTGGGCGAGACGTAGGTTCCGTCGGCGCTGTACGTGCCGTCCTGGTACGCGGAGCCGCTCGTTGCCAGTGACGACGACGTACCTGAGGGGGCGGACGAGGACGGCGCGGCGGCGGATGCCTCGGGAGAGCTGCTGCCGCTGGCCGCCGTCGGTGTGGCCTCCGTGGCCGAGGGCGCGCAGCCGGCCACTGTTCCGGCGAGGGACAGACCGGCGATGCCGGCGAAAACACTCTTGCGGACTGACTGTCTCATGAAGGGTCTCGTTTCGTGGGCTGGGTGCTTACGGTGTTCTCAACGTCGGATCCAGCGTAATGGTTCACGCTGTGATTCAGCCGGGCCGCTGCTGTGCGTGAAAACACGGCCGGGCGGTGCAGCCGGCGGTCACGACCCGGCGCCCAAATTCGTCCACGTGGCAGCCGCCGGTAGGCTAGAGGGGTGACTCCCGAAGAACTCTCCCTCGCCATATCCGCCTGCCTGAAAGACGCCGTCGCCGCTGGCGAAATTGCGCTTTCCGCATCAGCTGTCCCTGATGAGGTGCGCGTGGAGCGACCGAAGAACCGGGACCACGGCGATTGGGCCACCAACATCGCCCTCCAGCTGGCCAAGCAGGCCGGTACAAACCCCCGTGAATTTGCAACCGTCCTCAGCGCGCGGCTGAAATCCATCGACGGTGTATCCGCTGTGGACATCGCCGGCCCGGGCTTCCTGAACATTTCGGTGGACGCCGCAGCGGCCGGCGCCCTGGCCAAGGCCATCGTGGAGGCCGGTCCGCAGTACGGCACCAATACCGCGCTCGCAGGCCACACCGTCAACATGGAATTCGTCTCCGCCAACCCCACGGGGCCGCTGCACATCGGCCATACCCGCTGGGCCGCCCTCGGCGACGCCATCGCCCGGGTGCTGCGCGCCTCCGGCGCCGAGGTCACTGCCGAGTACTACATCAATGACGCAGGGTCGCAGATGAACACCTTCGCGCATTCGGTTTACAACAGGCTCCACGGCCTCCCCGTCCCCGACGGCGGCTACCCCGGCCAGTACATCGCAGACCTCGGCCACGAAGTGCTCAGCGAACATCCCGACATCCGGGAACTGACCGAAGTGGCTGCGATTCCCGTGATCCGCACTGCGGCCTACGAGGCCCAGATGAAGGACATCAAAGCCACGCTTGCGGGCTTCGGCGTCGAGTTCGATGTGTTCTTCTCCGAGCAGGAACTGCACGACGCCGGTGCGATCGAAAGTGCCGTTGCCCGCCTTCGCGAACAGGGCCACGTGTTCGACGACGGCGGCGCCGTCTGGCTGCGGACCACCGACTTCGGTGACGACAAGGACCGCGTGATGATCCGCGCCAACGGTGAGCCCACCTACTTCGCCGCGGATGCCGCCTACTACCTCTCCAAGAAGGACCGCGGCTTCACCGAGAAAATCTACCTTCTCGGCGCGGACCACCACGGGTACATCAACCGCCTCAAGGCCATCGCCGCCGCCGCCGGAGATGACCCGGAAAAGAACATCGAGGTGCTGATCGGCCAGCTGGTCTCGGTCAACGGTGCCAAGCTGTCCAAACGTGCCGGGAACATCATTGAGCTCAAGGACCTTATCGACTGGCTGGGCAAGGATGCGGTCCGCTACTCGCTGGCCCGTTTCCCCGCAGACTCGCCGCTGACCCTGGACCCGGACCTGCTGAAGAAGCACAGCAACGAGAATCCCGTGTTCTACGTGCAGTACGCCCACGCGCGCTCCCGCGGAACCGCCCGCAACGCTGTGGCCGCCGGCGTGGACCGGAGCGTCTTTGAGGCGTCGCTGCTGGACCATGCCACCGAAAATGAGCTGCTGTCCTACCTCGGCAGCTACCCGTCGATCGTGGCCAAGGCCGCCGAGCTCCGCGAACCGCACCGGGTGGCGCGCCACCTCGAAGTGATTGCCGGTGCCTATCACCGCTGGTACGACGCCTGCCGGGTGGCTCCGCAGGGCGACGAAACCGTCACCGACGTCAACCGGACACGTCTGTGGCTTAACGACGCCACCAGCCAGGTGCTGGCCAACGGACTCGATCTCCTTGGCGTTTCCGCGCCGGAACGGATGTGAACCCCGTGCCGGTACAGGACACCAACTCCGCATCCCCGCTGGCGCCGGACTGGCTGGACGTCCCCTCCGATCTGAATGCGCTTCACGGGCCCATGTGGGCCGGCAGCGTGCACAGGAACGACGACGGCGTCCTTGCCGTGGGGGGCCTCACCGTCTCAGCCCTGAAGGAACAGTTCGGGACGCCGCTTTTTGTGCTGGATGAGGCCGACTTCCGCGCCCGGGCACGGGCGTTCAAGGATTCCTTCGACGCGGCATTCCAGGACATCTGCGGGGGCGTGGATGTCTACTACGCCGGCAAGTCGTTCCTCTGCACCGCCGTTGTGAAGTGGGTGGAAGAAGAAGGCCTGCGCCTGGACACTGCCTCCGGCGGCGAGCTGGCAGTGGCTGCGCGCGCCGGGATTCCGGGTGAGCGTGTGGCACTGCACGGCAACAACAAATCAGACGCCGAAATCAACCGTGCGCTGGATATGGGACTGGGGCGCATCGTGGTGGACAGCCTCGACGAACTCGAGCGCGTCGCCGGGATTGCCGCCGGCCGTGGCGAGACTGCCAAAGTGATGCTCCGTCTCACTCCCGGGGTCCATGCGCACACGCACGAGTTCATCGCCACCGCCCACGAGGACCAGAAGTTCGGACTCTCGATGGCAGCGGACTCCACGGAGCAGGCCGGCCTCTCCGCAGCCGAAGAGGCCGTAGCGGCTGCCACCAGGCACGCCGGCATCGAACTGCTGGGGCTGCACTGCCACATCGGCTCGCAGATCTTCGAACCGGACGGCTTCGAGCTGGCCGCCGAAAAGCTGCTCCGCTTCCTGGCGGCCATGCAGGAAAAGTACTCTATCGTCCTGCCCGAGCTGGACCTCGGCGGTGGCTACGGCATTGCCTACACGCCTGTAGACACCCCCCGCCCCGCAGCCGAAATTGCGACGGCGATGGCCGCCGTCGTGCGTTCCACCTGTGCCGAACTGGGCATTCCGTCCCCGCGTATTTCGATTGAGCCGGGCCGGGCCATCGTGGGCAGCACCACGTTTACCCTGTACGAGGTAGGCACGCTGAAGACTGTCCGCGTCGATGCTCCTGGAGGAAGCGGAGCAGCGGAGAACGTTACGTACCCGCGCCGCTATGTGTCAGTTGACGGCGGCATGAGCGATAACGCCCGGCCGGTGCTCTACGACGCCGATTATTCGGCCATTCTCGCCTCCCGCACGTCAGCGGCGCCTTCGCAGCTGTCCCGCGTGGTGGGCAAACATTGCGAGAGCGGCGACATAGTTGTTAGAGATGTATATCTGCCCGAGGACGTGGCAGCCGGTGATCTGCTTGCTGTACCGGGTACCGGCGCCTACTGCTGGGCCCTGTCAAGCAACTACAACTATCTGGCCCGGCCGGGCGTTGTCGCGGTGCGCGACGGATCTGCCCGGCTGATTGTCCGCGGGGAAACCGAAGAAGACCTGCTCAACCGCGACATGGGAGTGCCGAATGACTGAATTGCGAACCCTGAAAGTGGCCCTGCTGGGCTGTGGCAACGTTGGGGCCCAGGTTGCGCGCATTCTCATTGAGGACGCCGACGCCCTTGCCGCCCGCACCGGTGCGCGCCTGCAGCTCAGCGGCATCGCCGTGCGCAACGTGAACTCCAAGCGGGACGTGGAGCTTCCGCAGGAACTGTTCACTACCGACGCCGAAACCCTGGTCAAGGACGCCGACCTCGTCATCGAGCTAATGGGCGGCATCGAACCTGCCCGCACCCTGATCCTCTCCGCCCTGCGCAACGGCGCCTGCGTGGTCACCGGCAACAAGGCCCTGCTCGCGCAGGACGGCCCTACGCTTTACGAAGCAGCTGATACGGCCGGCGTGCAGCTGTCCTACGAAGCTGCCGTGGCCGGCGCCATCCCCATCCTGCGACCCATCCGCGACAGCCTTTCCGGTGACCGGATCACCCGTGTGCTGGGCATCGTCAACGGCACCACCAACTTCATCCTGGACCAGATGGACTCCACCGGTGCGCAGTTCGCCGATGCCCTCGCCGAGGCACAGCGCCTTGGCTACGCGGAAGCAGACCCCACCGCCGACGTCGAAGGCCATGACGCCGCCGCCAAGGCCGCCATCCTTGCCACGCTGTCCTTCCACACCCGGTTCGCGCTGGAGAACGTCCACTGCGAGGGCATCACGTCCGTCAGTGCAGCGGACATCGCCGCGGCGAAGGACGCTGGCTTTGTCATCAAGCTGTTGGCCATTGCCGAAAAGCTCACGGATGCCGACGGCGGCGAAGGCATCTCCGTTCGCGTTCACCCGACCCTGCTTCCCCGCGAGCACCCGCTGGCCGCTGTCCGCGGGGCGTTCAACGCCGTGTTCATCGAGGCGGAGAACGCCGGCGAGCTGATGTTCTACGGCCAGGGCGCCGGCGGTACCCCCACCGCGTCCGCGGTCCTGGGTGACCTTGTCTCTGCAGCGCGCCGCCTGGTCCTGGGCGGGCCCCAGCGCACCGAGACCACCACGGGCCACGTTCCGGCACTGCCTATCGAAGCGGCCACCACCAGCTACTACATCGGACTCGACGTCGCTGACCAGCCAGGTGTCCTGGCCCGCATTGCCCAGCTCTTCGCGGAACACGGCGTGTCCATCGAAATCATGCGGCAGACCATCCACAAGGATTCCGATTCCAAGGTGGAATCGGCCGAACTGCGGATCGTCACCCACCGCGCATCAGAGGCCGCCCTCGCGGCCACCGTCGAGGCCGTCAAGGGCCTGGACGTCATCAATTCAGTTACATCCGTTCTGCGGGTAGAAGGAGTCTAAGTGGCTCACCAATGGCGCGGCGTTATCCGCGAATACGCTGACCGTCTGCCCGTCACGGAATCCACCCGGGTGATCACCCTGGGTGAGGGCGGGACCCCGCTGGTCCACGCCCGGAAGCTGTCGGAACTGACCGGTTCCACCGTGTACCTGAAGGTCGAGGGCATGAACCCCACCGGCTCCTTCAAGGACCGTGGCATGACCATGGCCATGACCGCCGCCGTCGAGTCCGGCGCCAAAGCAGTGGTCTGCGCCTCCACCGGAAACACCTCTGCATCCGCTGCCGCCTACGCCACAGCCGCCGGCCTGAAGTGCGCTGTCCTGGTGCCCGAGGGCAAAATCTCCATGGGCAAGCTCAGCCAGGCCATCGCGCACGGCGCGACGCTGCTGCAGGTTGACGGCAACTTCGACAACTGCCTGGACATCGCTCGGAAACTGGGGGAGTCCTACCCCGTGTTCCTGGTCAACTCGGTCAACCCCGCCCGCATCCAGGGCCAGAAGACCGGCGCCTTCGAGGTAGTGGACTCCCTGGGCGACGCCCCGGACATCCATGTCCTGCCGGTGGGCAATGCAGGCAACATCACCGCGTACTGGAAGGGCTACAAGGAATACGCCTTCCCGTTCGAATCCGCAACGGCGGGCACCCTTCCTGCGGTCTCCACCAGGACCCCGCAGATGTGGGGCTTCCAGGCCGCCGGTGCCGCTCCGTTCGTGGCCGGGCACCCCATCACCGAACCGGATACCATTGCCACCGCCATCCGGATCGGCAACCCCGCCTCCTGGGACGGCGCCATCGCCGCCCGTGACGAGTCCGGTGGCTTCATTGACGCTGTCACTGACGAGCAGATCCTGGACGCCCACCGCTGGCTGTCCGCCCGCGAAGGCGTCTTCGTCGAGCCCGGCTCCGCCGCAGGTGTAGCCGGACTGCTGAAGAAGCACGCTGCAGGGGAAGTCCCGTCAGGGAAGGTCATCGTCATCACCGTGACTGGCCACGGCCTGAAGGACCCCCAGTGGGCCCTGCGCACGGAGGATGGCAGCGAAGTCCAGCCGGTCAAGGTCTCCAACGACGTTGTCACCGTAGCGGCCGAATTGGGACTGGAAGAAAAATAACCGTGGAAACCACCTCGCAGGCCGCTGTCGGACTGCAACTCATCGAGGCCGGCCAGCGCGTCACCGTCCGGGTCCCCGCAACCTCCGCGAACCTTGGCCCCGGCTACGACAGCCTCGGCCTGGCGCTGGCATTGCACGACACTCTGACCGTGGAGAGCCTGGATACGGACGAGCTCGTGTTCGACCTCAGCGGCGAAGGTGCGCAGACCCTGCCCCGCGATGCCAGCCACCTGGTCATCCGGGCCATGGACGCGGCGTTCGGCCGGTTGGGTTTCCGCCACGGCGGACTGCGGGTGACTGCCACCAACGTCAATCCCCATGGCCGCGGTCTGGGTTCCTCCGCCTCCGCAGTGGTGGCGGCCGTGACGGCGGCCAATGCCATGGTTCCACGGCCAGCAGCCGCGGCCGGAACTGGATCCTGCAGCTCACCAGCGAGCTCGAAGGCCACCCGGACAACGTCGCACCGGCCATTTTCGGCGGACTGGCGCTGTCATGGCAGGACAGTGACCGGTACAGCAGCACCTGCGCAACCGTGGCGGAGTCGGTCATTCCGATCGTTGCTGTCCCGGACTACGAACTGTCCACCGAAGCTGCCAGGGCGTTGCTGCCCGCATCCGTCGGCCATCATGCCGCTGCCATGAACTCGGGGCGGGCGGCGCTGCTCATCCATGCGCTGACCGCGGATCCCGAGCTGCTGTTCCCCGGCACCGAGGACTACCTGCACCAGAGCTACCGAGCCGAGGCCATGCGCCCCAGTGCGGCGCTCATTGCTTCATTGCGCCATGCAGGGCACGCTGCGGTCGTGTCCGGAGCCGGACCCACCGTGCTGGTCCTGGCAAACGGTGAGGTGGAAGCGGCCGCCGTCCTGGCCTCCATCGAGTCGTTCACTGCCTCGAACACGCCGGACATCGCCTGGCGGGTACTGAAGCTGGCAGTGGACGTCGAAGGTGCTAAGGTGGACTTGCACCGGCGGTAATTGACGCCTATCTGATCTGCAGCTGCATTCAGTTGTTTATGGATCTCCTACTGCGCAATATTTTCGGTGCCGCCTGCTTGGTCTGTCGCAGGAATCTGCAGCATGAAGTGTCTGCCCCTGAACCGTCAGTCCGGCGTTCCGCCATTAATCGGAGCGTGGGTGAATCAGTATCCGGCCCTGCTGGCCGAAATCCAACCGGCAAGGCCGAAATCCGGCTGCAGATCTGAACTGCAGCCCTGATCAAATCATCGCGTCCAGCTCCCAGTCTGGACGCCGTCGAGGGGGAAGGATCCTTCGTGACCGAAACCACTGAGCTGTCTTCAGCTGTGGAACTATCATCTTCTGCTGCCGGATCGTCTACGGCCGCACCCGCCAAGAGCAGTGGCCTTGCAGGCCTGAAGCTCGCCCAGTTGCAGGCTCTTGCCAGCCAGCTGGGGATTTCCGGCGGCTCCCGCATGCGCAAGGGGGATCTGGTCACGGCCATTTCCGCCCACCGTGCAGGGACGTCAGCCACCAAGGCTCCGGCCAAGGCTGCCGAAAAGGCAACGGAAAACCATGCTGCTCCTGCAGCCGCGTCTGCCCCTGTCGCCGGTGAAACGGCTGAGGCCCCCGCTGCCGAGGGCACCCGGGCACGGGGCCGCGGCCGCAGCCGCCGTGCAGGAAGCGACGGCGTCGTAGCCGCTCCTGCCTCGGATACTGCCAGTGAGGCCCCCGCGGCCACGCCGGTCGAGGCTCCCGCCGCCGCGTCCGCCGACTCAGGCGAGGCAACCGACGGTGCCGGCGAACGCCGCCAGCCCCGCACCCGCAACCGCCGTCGCGGCGAAGCCGCTGCGACAGCCCCGCAGGCAGCCGAATCCACCGAAGCTCCGGCCGAGCAGCCCGCCGAGGCACGCCAGGCCGAGCGCGCCGAAACCCAGCGCACCGATGCCCAGGGCACGGATGCAGGCGAGGGCCAGCGCTCCGATCGCCGCGAAGGCGGCCGTACCCGTGGCGCCCGCGACACGAACGCCCGCGACTCCGCAGAAGGCGGACGCGACAACGCCGGCAGCCGCGACGCAGGCCAGCGTGATTCGAACCGCCGCGACGATTCCCGTGACAACACCCGCGACACCGACGATTCAGACGGTGGCAGCCGCCGGAACCGCCGCAACAGGCGTGACCGGAACGACCGCAATGACCGCTCCGGCGGCCAGGACAGCCGGGAGAACTCCCGCAACGACCGTTTCCGCGACCGCAACGACCGCCGTCGCGGACGCGCCCAGGGACCGGACGTGGACGACGTCGAGGTTACCGATGACGACGTCCTGCTGCCCGTAGCCGGCATCCTGGACGTGCTGGAGAACTACGCGTTCATCCGCACCTCCGGATACCTGCCGGGCCCGAACGACGTCTACGTCTCCCTCGCCCAGGTCAAGAAGTACAACCTGCGCAAGGGCGACGCCGTCGTTGGCGCCATCCGTGCACCGCGGGAAGGCGAAGACCGCAGCCAGCAGTCTGCACGCCAGAAGTTCAACGCCCTGGTCCGCGTCACGTCCGTGAACGGCAAGACGCCCGAGGAGCTCAAGGACCGCGTCGAATTCGCGAAGCTGGTCCCGCTGTACCCGTCCGAGCGCCTGCGCCTGGAGACGGACCCCAAGAAGATCGGCCCCCGCGTCATCGACCTGGTTGCCCCGATCGGCAAGGGCCAGCGCGGCCTGATCGTCTCGCCGCCGAAGGCCGGCAAGACGCTCATCCTGCAGTCCATCGCCAACGCGATCACCACCAACAACCCTGAGGTCCACCTCATGATGGTGCTTGTTGACGAACGTCCTGAAGAAGTCACGGACATGCAGCGCACGGTCAAGGGTGAGGTCATTGCCTCCACCTTCGACCGTCCCGCCGATGACCACACCACCGTGGCCGAGCTCTCCATCGAACGCGCCAAGCGCCTCGTGGAAATGGGCATGGACGTTGTGGTGCTCCTCGACTCCATGACCCGCCTGGGCCGCGCCTACAACCTGGCAGCACCGGCCTCCGGCCGTATCCTGTCCGGTGGCGTCGACTCCGCCGCGCTGTACCCGCCGAAGCGTTTCTTCGGTGCAGCCCGCAACATCGAAAACGGCGGCTCGCTGACCATCCTGGCAACGGCCCTCGTGGAGACCGGTTCCAAAATGGACGAGGTCATCTTCGAAGAGTTCAAGGGCACCGGCAACATGGAGCTCCGCCTGTCCCGCCAGCTGGCTGACAAGCGCATCTTCCCGGCCGTGGACGTCAACGCGTCCGGCACGCGCCGCGAAGAAAACCTGCTTTCCCCCGAGGAAGTCAAGATCATGTGGAAGCTGCGCCGCGTCCTCTCCGGACTCGAAACGCAGCAGAGCCTTGAGCTGCTGACCAACAAGATCCGGGAGACCCAGAGCAACGTCGAGTTCCTCATGCAGGTCCAGAAGACGACGCTTGGTGCGAAGTCGGATAACGACAAGTAGCTGCGCTCACCGCTCAAAGTGTGCCGACCCCGTGGTCGGCACACTTTGGGCGGTTCGTCGTTAAGTCCCGGAAAACTAGACTTGTAAGAGTCGAAAGAGGTTTTGAAAATGTTTGAGTCCGTACAGGGCCTGCTTGATGAGCATGATGCTATCCAGGCGCAGCTGGGCGATCCTGCTGTGTATGCTGACCAGCGGCTGGCCCGGAAGCTGGGACGGCGTTCTGCCCAGCTGAACGGCATTGTGGAGGCGTACCACAAGTGGGAAGGCCTGCGCGATGATCTGGCTGCCGCGAAGGAAATGGCTGCCGAAGATCCCGAGTTTGCTGCCGAAGTTCCTGAACTCGAAGCCGCCATGGAGACTGCCTCCGCCAAGCTGCGCCGCCTGCTCATCCCGCGCGACCCCGACGACGCCCGCAACGTGATCCTTGAGGTCAAGGGCGGCGAGGGCGGCGACGAGGCTGCCCTCTTCGCCGGTGACCTCCTGCGGATGTACACCCGGTACGCGGAGTCGCGCGGCTGGAAGACCGAACTCATCTCGGCCACAGAATCGGACCTCGGCGGCTACAAAGATGTCCAGATGGCGGTTAAGGGCAGCTCCAACGACCCCGCAGAGGGCGTCTACGCGCGGCTGAAGTTCGAGGGCGGTGTGCACCGCGTGCAGCGTGTCCCCGTGACGGAATCCCAGGGCCGTATCCACACTTCGGCCGCCGGTGTCCTGGTGCTTCCCGAAGTGGACGAGCCCGAAGAGCTCGAGATCAACCAGAACGACCTCAAGATCGACGTTTACCGGTCCTCCGGCCCGGGCGGACAGTCCGTCAACACCACCGACTCAGCGGTCCGCATCACCCACCTTCCCACGGGCATCGTGGTGGCCATGCAGAACGAGAAGTCGCAGCTGCAGAACCGTGAAGCCGGAATGCGTGTGCTCCGTGCCCGCATCCTGGCCCATCAGCAGGAGCAGATCGACGCCGAGAACTCGGCGCAGCGCAAATCCCAGATCCGCACCATGGACCGTTCCGAGCGCATCCGCACCTACAACTACCCGGAAAACCGGATCGCAGACCACCGCACCGGCTACAAGGCGTACAACCTGGACCAGGTCATGAACGGCGACCTCGAACCCGTTATCCAGTCCGCGATCGAGATGGACGAACAGGCACGCCTGGACGCCATCGGCGAGTAGCCCCGACATGGTCCCGGGTCCGGCGCAGACCTTGGCTGCCGCCATCAGCGAGGCCACTGCCATCCTCCAGGAGGCCGGTGTCCCCAGTCCGCGCGTTGACGCGGAACTGCTCGCCGAGCACTTGCTCGGAGTTGGCCTTGGCCGGCTCCGGGCGATGATGCTGGGGGATACCCCCGCCCCCGAAGGCTACGCAGAACTCGTTGCCGAAAGGGCACAGCGTGTCCCGCTCCAGCACATCACCGGAGTGGCGCACTTCCGGTACCTTGAGCTTGCCGTGGGCCCAGGCGTCTTTATCCCGCGTCCCGAGACCGAATCTGTAGTGCAGCTGGTCATCGATCACGTCAAAGGCATGGCGCATCCCCGGATCGTTGACCTGGGCACCGGGTCCGGGGCCATTGCCGGTTCGATCGCACACGAGGTTCCGGGCGCTGACGTCCACGCCGTGGAGTACAGCGCCTTCGCACATGCCTGGGCGGAGAAAAACCTCTCCCCGCTAGGGGTGAAACTGGTGCTGGGGGACCTCCGCGACGCCCTCCCGGAGCTGAACGCGACTTTCGACGTCGTCATTTCGAATCCGCCGTACATCCCTGCCGAAGCTGTTCCCAATGAGCCCGAAGTGGCCCTCCACGATCCGCCGGAGGCGCTGTACGGCGGGGGAGCGGACGGCATGGAACTTCCGACGGCGGCAGCTGCCTCCGCTGCCCGCCTGCTGGTTCCGGGCGGGTACTTCGTGATGGAACATGCAGAGGTCCAGGCAGGCTGGATCAAGACGATGATGGCGAGGTCGGGAGCGTGGACGCGGATCACCACGCACCTGGATCTCAATGGCAAGGAACGCGCCACCAGTGCGGTGCTTACCGGTCCACGCAATGAGTGATGAAAGAATAAGCCAGTGACCACAACCTACAACTGCACCTCAGATGACCAGCGCGCGCTGGGCCTGGAACACGCCCAGCGCGCCATCAGTGAAAAGAAGTGCGTGGTATTCCCCACGGATACGGTCTATGGGATCGCCGCTGACGCTTTTTCGCCGCAGGCCGTCGCTATGCTGCTGGTCTCCAAGGGGCGCGGCCGCAGTATGCCGCCGCCGGTGCTCATTCCGCGGATCAATGCCCTGGACGGCCTTGCCACCGATGTGTCCGCGGACGCACGCAAACTTGCTGAGGCCTTCTGGCCCGGCGGACTGACGCTTATCCTGCACGCCCAGCCGTCGCTGGACTGGGACCTTGGTGACACCAAGGGAACCGTCGCCCTGCGGATGCCGGCAGATGACGTCGCCCAGGAACTCCTGACGCTGACCGGTCCGCTGGCGGTTTCTTCGGCCAACCGGACCGGCAAGGCCGCAGCACAGACCGCCGCCGAGGCGCGGGAGCAGCTGGCCGAGTCGGTGGAGGTCTACCTCGAAGGCGGCTTCCGGCCCGCGGAAGGTAGCGAAGGCATCCCCTCCACCATCGTGGACGCTACGGGCCCCCTGCTCCGGATCGTCCGCAACGGCGCCATTTCCCTGCAGCAGCTGCGCGAGCATGTGCCGGGCGTCCTGGGCCTGGGTGAGATCCCGATGGCCGAAGAACCCGAAGCGGAGGAAACCGCTCCGGCCACGGCAGAGCCGGCGGCGGCCGAGGACGAACCAACCCCGGATGTGGAAGGCGCGCCCGCCGGGGACGCCGCTCCTCCAGGGGACGCCGCTCCGGTAACCACGAACACCAGGCCTGACGCCGGATGACCCTGCTCCGCCAGCACATTCCCGTCCTGGGTGTCGACGCCACCCCGCTGAAGGTCGATGAACTCCTCGCGGTGCTCCAGGGCTTCATCGACGACGGCGCCACGCGCACGGTGGTGGGCCACAACCTGCACAGCGTGACGCTGACGCATTCCGATGCCGGGTTCCGCGGCCTCTATGAGGACAGCGATGTTGTCCTGCTGGACGGCGCCCCGGTCCTATGGCTCTGGGGCCGGACCGGCAACGCCGCCGGACCCGTGATGGAGTACCGGCTGGGCTCCACCGACTGGATCCCCTCCCTTGGCCAGCTGTCCGGCCTGACCCGGATTGCCGTCGTCGGATCAGGCCCCGAAGCGAATGCCAAGGCGGTAGCCAGGCTGACTGGCCTGGTGCCTGCTGCCACAGTCTCCGGCTTTCCCGGTGAGGGCTGGAACGACGACGTCGAGGCGGACGCCGTCGAATGGCTCGCGGAGAAGCGTCCCCAGCTGGTCCTCCTGGGCCTGGGAATGCCGCTGCAGGAAGCAGTGCTGCAACGCCGGCTCGATTCGCTGCCGCCGGCTGTCTACTGCGCCGTCGGGGGAGCGATCGAACAGCTGGCCGGCGTCCAGAAGCTGGCACCGCGCTGGCTGGGCCGGCTCGGCCTGGAGTGGGCCTGGCGCCTGCTGCTTCACCCGCGCCGGGTGGCCTACCGCGTCTTCGGCGAGCCCTGGGTCCTGCTCTGGCTGCTGGCCCGGCGCCGCTTCAGCCGTTCGGCCTAGAACTTCTGGTCCTCCAGCGGGGCGAAGCCCTTCGCCCTCAGGCCAGTGGTGAAAGACCGTGCCCAGCCCAGAAAGCCGGGAAGGTCGCGCCGCTGGGCAAAGTAGCCCACGTAGCCGCCGACGTCCGCCACCAGGGATTTAACCCGGAAGTAGCGGCGGATCAGGTATCCGCGGTTGCGGTAGTAGTAATAGCGTTTGAAGGCCGACTCCGGCACGATGACGTGCCACCGCGCGCCGAAGACGTGTTTGGTCTCCGTGAAAGCGTGCGGGTGCGTAATGGCGGTGGTGGTGACCGTTCCGAACCGGATCCCTGCTTTGCGCAAGCGGATGGTGAAGTCCACCTCGTCGCCCCGGATGAAGAGGCGCATGTCCGGGAGGCCCACTTTGAAGAATACGTCCGAGCGGATGAGGGCACCGTTGAAGAAGTGCCCGTCGTTGGGGAGGAAACCGACTTTTTCCAGCTCCGCGCGGTCGTGCGTCACCTTCCCGTCCAGCCTGAAGAAGAAGGACAGCCGGTCGGGCTGGCCCGGCGCGATCACCAGCGGAACCACGGCTTCAAGGTCGCGTGACTCGGCTTCCCGCACCAACGTGGCGAGGCATTCGGGATCCGCCGGCTCGGCGTCGTCGTCCATCATCCAGATCCAGGTGGCACCGCTGGCCACAGCCTTGAGGGCAGCAAGGGAAAACCCGCCGGCCCCGCCGAGGTTCGCTTCAGAGCGGACGTAGTCGACGTTCGGATGCCGGGCGGCAACCTCGCGCGCCGGAACCGTCCCGCTGTCTACCAGGCAGATCGTGTCCACAACGGTGGACTGGGCGTTGATGGCGTCCAACAGGACGGACAGTTCGCGGGGACGGTCGAAGGTCACCGCAGCCACGGCAATTCGGGGGGTCATGGAGTTCCTTTCAGCATGGCTGACAGGGATTTCCCCGCTCGCAGTGCGCCGTGTGGCGCGAAGCCATGAAGCCGTTGGCGCTAGTATCTTTGACTAGAGTCCACTGTAATACAGCCCTGTATGGCACTAAGAACTGCCTGCTGCGCACCCGGCGACGGAGAACTTTCATTATTCGAAGAACAGATCAAGGCGCCGCGCCAGACAACGACGAAACGGTCGCCATCGCATGATTATGTACCTGCTCATGGGGCTGACGGCCGCCGTCATCTCTTACGCCGCCACCTGGGGTGCCCGGGTAGTCGGCAACAGGCTCGAACTCCACATGCCCATCCGCAGCCGCGACATGCACTCCACCCCGGTCTCACGGCTTGGCGGCGTCGCAATATTCCTCGGAGTCCTCGTTGCCATGGTCGTGGCCAGCCAGTCATTCTTCGTCAAGGACATCTACCGCAACAATTTCTCGCCTTGGGGCGTCCTGGCCGGCGCGGCCCTGATCGTCCTGGTGGGCGTCGCAGATGACCTTCTGGACATCCGCTGGTGGGTCAAACTGATCGGGCAGAGCGGCGCAGCGCTGGTAGTGGCCATCTGGGGCGTGCAGATGACGATTGTTCCCTGGGTGCCGGAGCCGATCTACCTTGAGAACGAGATGCTCCGGGTGGTCCTCACTGCAGGTCTCATCGTCACCACAATGAACGCGTTCAACTTCATCGATGGCCTTGACGGGCTCGCAGCAGGCGTGGCGATCATCGGCGGCACCGCCTTCTTCTTCACTGCCTACTGGGTCCACCGGAACGCCGTCCTGCTGGACTACTCCGACCTCGCAACCCTCCTGACGGCTGTCGTGGTTGGCAGCTGCATCGGCTTCCTGCCGCATAACTGGTTCCCGTCGAAGATCTTCATGGGGGACTCAGGGGCGATGCTTATCGGCCTGCTCATGGCCTCCGCCGGCGTTGTCTCCACCGGTCAGATCACGTCCGGCCTGTACGACCGCGCCAACGGCATATCCACCGTCATCCCCATCCTGCTGCCTTTCGCCGTGCTGTTCCTGCCCCTGTTGGACCTTGGGCTGGCCGTCGTCCGCCGCACAGCGCGCGGGCGGTCGCCCTGGTCGGCGGACCGCGGACACCTCCACCACAAGCTGCTGGACATCGGTTATTCACACCGGACCGCCGTGATCCTGATGTACCTGTGGACCTGCATACTGGCCTTCGGAGGACTGGCTTTCGCCGTCTTCCCGTGGCAGTTTGTCCTCGCCGCGGACCTCTTTGCCACCCTTGTCATGGGGCTGGTTACCGCGTGGCCATACCTGAGCCGGCGGAGCGAGCCGCCGGCCCCGTAGCCGCGTTCGGAATTATTTCTATCTCATGTAGAATTTAGGGGCAGCTCAAGCTGCCCCCTTACTAAGCCGCCAGGCACCGACGATTGGGATCACATGACCTCCAACGCCGATTCCGGACCCGCGTCCGGCAACGGACCCGTTGGTGTTTCCGGTCCCACGCGGTCGTTGTGGCTCGGCCTCCTTGCCTACAGCTCGGTTGCCGGTGCTGGCGCGGTTCTCCTGACGGGCATCGCTGCCGGAGTGCTCAACGGCGTCAATGGCGTCATGTCCAGCACCTTTGGCGGCCTGCTGGTGATGGTGTTTTTCGCCATCAGCCTCCTCGTCGGCCACTTCATGGGGCGCAATAATCCTTCGGGTGCCATCGGACTTTTTGTCGCGACCTACTTCGTCAAAGTGGTCGGCTTCGCCGTGGTGCTTTTTGCCATTGGCGCCCCGTCCTGGCTGCATGACCGATGGTTCCTCATTGGCGCAGTTGCCACCGTGGTCTTCTGGCAAGTGGCTGAGGTCTACGGATTCAGCAAGGCGCGCCTGCAGATCTACAACGATCCCGAGACCAAGGAGGCGCACGATGCCTGACCGCAACAAGGCCAGGAACAGCAGCTCTCCCAGGTCCCGGGTAACCGGTTCCGCACCGGGCGTATCCGCCGACAACAACGACGGCGGCTATAACGCCGGAATGGCCGTCTTTAGCTACATAATTGGCGGAATCATCGTCTGGAGTTTGATAGGGTGGGGTCTGGATAATCTGTGGGGAACCCGCTGGATTGTGCTCGCAGGCGCACTGCTTGGAGCTCTCGGAGGATTTTACCTTTCCCATATGCACGGCCTCACCAGCCGCCGAAACACGGCAGGTGAGAACGGCGCAGACAGCGGCCCGTCCGCGGACGGAATCACTAATGCCAAATAATTTCACACTGGGAACAGCGGAGCCCGAATCCGCAAATCCCTGCCCAACGCCCAATGATGGACACTGCAGAGAGGAAACGCGTTGATCGCGCTTGCGCTCCCGGCCCAAGATTCAGGAGAGTTCACTCCTCCTGGAATTAACGAAATGCATTTGCCGGCAATCCTGCCGTGGGGTGCCGCAGACGGATTTTCCAAGCAGATGCTGCTGGTCCTTTTGTCTGTCGTCATCATCGCCGCCTTCTTTGTGCTTGCCGCACGCAAGCAGCAGCTGGTTCCCGGCAAACTCCAGTTCGCTGGCGAATCTGCCTACTCGTTTGTCCGTAACGGCATCGCCAAGGACATTATCGGCGGCAAAGACTTCATCAAGTACGTCCCGCTGTTGTTCAGCCTGTTCTTCTTCATCCTGGTGAACAACATCTACGGCGCCATCCCGCTGTTTCAGCTCCCCACCTTCTCCCACGTCGGCGGCGCCTATGTCCTCGCGGGCATCGTCTACTTCACGTGGATTGCCATCGGCATCAAGAAGAACGGCATCAAGTACTTCAAGCTTGCTACGGTTCCGTCCGGCGTGCCGTTCTACATCCTGCCGATCGTTGTCCCGATCGAGATCATCTCCAACTTCGTGGTCCGCCCCGTGACGCACAGTCTCCGTCTGTTCGCCACCATGCTCGCCGGCCACCTCATTGTGATGATTGCCGGCTACGGCATCGAGTTCCTGGTCATGCAGGAAAGCATCCTCCTCAAGGGCACCTCCGTGCTGGTGCTCGCAGGAGCCATCGCCATGTACATGCTCGAGGCTTTGATCATGGTCCTGCAGGCGTATGTCTTTACCCTGCTGACTGCGATCTACATTGAAGGCGCCCTGCACGCCGACAGCCACTAGGCACCCACAAACTTCCCCTCGCGGGGATGAAGCAACCCAAACAACCTGCCACACAGATGGCATCTTGAAAGGAAGAAAAATGGAAGGCTCCATCAACGGCTCCCTCAACCTCATCGGATACGGTCTCTCCGCAATCGGTGGTGGTATCGGTGTTGGTCTCGTATTCGCGGCTTACATCAACGGTGTGGCACGCCAGCCGGAAGCACAGCGCGTCCTGCAGCCGATCGCATTCCTCGGCCTCGCGCTGACTGAAGCCCTCGCCATCCTCGGCCTGGTCTTCGCCTTCGTTCTGAACTAGTCCTCAGACCGAAGCGAACATTCAGAACCGAGTAGATAAGGACGGGTGAAACATGAATCAGCTGATCATCTCAGCCGCCACTGAGGGCGAAGAAGTCAACCCCCTGATTCCCAACCTTTGGGAAATGGGCGTTGTCGCTGTCGGCTTCGGCCTTCTTATGTTCATCGTGGTCAAGTTCGTTGTCCCGATGTTCGAGAAGACCTTCGCCGAACGCGCCGAGGCCATCGAAGGCGGCATCGCCAAGGCTGAGAAGGCCCAGGCCGAGGCCTCTGCTGCACTCGAAGAGTACAAGCAGCAGCTGACCGACGCCCGCGCCGAAGCCAACCGGATCCGTGAGGAAGCCCGCGCCGAAGGCGCTCAGATCCTTGCAGATCTGAAGGAAAAGGCTGCCGCCGAGTCGGCGCGCATCACCGCCCAGGCGCACGTGCAGATCGAATCGGAGCGCCAGGCCGCAGTTGTGTCCCTGCGCTCCGAGGTGGGCACACTGGCCACCACCCTGGCAGGACGCATCGTGGGCGAAGCGCTCAACGATGACGAGCGTTCAGCTCGGGTCGTCGACCGCTTCCTGGCAGATCTGGAGAACCAGAACGCAGGTGCAGCCCAGTAATGGCAGGTGTATCGAGCGGATCGCTGACCACGGCACTGACCGCATTGGAAGCCAAGCTTCCATTGGCTTCGCTGCAGTTGGCTAAGGAACTCTTCGGAATCCTGGGAACGGTGGACAGCTCGGCTGGCTTGCGCCGCGCCCTGACTGACCCGTCCCGTAGCGGTGACGAAAAGTCGGCGCTGGTCAAGCAGCTCTTTGGCGGGAAAGTCTCCGCTGATGCTGCGGATATCGCGGGCGGACTGGCCAGCTTGCGCTGGGCGTCGGCACGAGATATCGGCGATGCACTCGAGACTCTTGCCGCAACGGTGGTTATCGCCGTAGCTGAAAACAAGTCGGCCGTTTCTGCCTCCGGAATCTCCGGGCTGGAAGAGCTGGAGAACGATCTGTTCTCCTTCAACCAGGCCGTTGCCTCCAACCACGAGGTACAACGTGCTCTGTCTGAACCCCAGGCCAGTGGCGCTGCGAAGAACACCCTCGCCGAGAGGCTGGTCCCTGGCGCAAGCGAGGAAGCCAAGGTCCTCATCGGCCAGGCAGTCTCGCAGCCACGCGGCCTCAAGCCGACCAAGCTGGTGGCCCGGTTCGCCGATCTGGCGGCCAAGCGGCAGCAGCGCTGGATTGCAACGGTCAGCGTCACCCGTCCTTTGACGGAGACGCAGTTCAGCCGCCTCCAGGCAGGGCTGAACTCCCTGTATGGTCGCGAGCTCAAGGTCAACCTCAACGTTGACCCTGCACTGATCGGTGGAATCCGGGTCCAGGTAGGCGACGAAGTGCTTGACGCTTCGGTCATCTCACGCCTGGGCCAGCTTCACCGCCAACTGGCCGGCTAGCCGGACAAGCACAACACAACTGATAGAAACCCCGGTCATCGTGAGCAACGATGATCACGAAAACAGGAGAGCAGGGACTGCAGATGGCCGAATTGACCATCAACGCCGACGACGTCCGTAATGCGTTGAACGAGTTCGCGGCGTCCTACGAACCCGGAAACGCAGAGCGCGTAGAGGTTGGCCGCGTAACCACCGCAAGTGACGGCATCGCCCGTGTTGAGGGCCTTCCCTCGGTCATGGCGAACGAGCTGCTTCGCTTCGAGGACGGCACCCTGGGCCTTGCCCAGAACCTTGACGTCCGCGAAATCGGTGTCATCATCCTTGGTGACTTCACGGGCATCGAAGAAGGCCAGGAAGTTCACCGCACCGGTGAGATCCTGTCCGTGCCGGTAGGCGACGCGTTCCTTGGACGCGTTGTTGACCCGCTGGGACAGCCGATCGATGACCTGGGCGAGATCAAGGCCGAGACCACCCGCGCGCTTGAACTTCAGGCACCGGGTGTTACCGAGCGCAAGTCGGTCCACGAACCGATGCAGACCGGGCTGAAGGCAATCGACGCCATGATCCCGATCGGCCGCGGACAGCGTCAGCTCATCATCGGTGACCGCCAGACCGGCAAGACGGCAATCGCCGTTGACACCATCATCAACCAGAAGGCCAACTGGGCTTCAGGGGATGTCACCAAGCAGGTCCGCTGCGTCTACGTCGGTGTTGGCCAGAAGGCTTCCACCATCGCAGCTGTCCGGCAGACCCTTGAGGATCACGGAGCACTGGAGTACACCACGATCGTGGCGTCGCCGGCTTCTGACCCCGCTGGCTTCAAGTACCTGGCGCCCTACGCCGGTTCGGCCATTGGCCAGCACTGGATGTACGGCGGCAAGCACGTCCTGGTGATCTTCGACGACCTGTCCAAGCAGGCCGAAGCCTACCGCGCCGTGTCGCTGCTGCTGCGCCGTCCGCCGGGCCGCGAAGCCTACCCGGGCGACGTCTTCTACTTGCACTCCCGCCTGCTCGAACGTTGTGCAAAGCTCTCTGACGAGCTGGGCGCAGGTTCAATGACCGGCCTGCCGATCGTTGAGACCAAGGCCAATGACGTCTCGGCCTACATCCCGACCAACGTCATCTCTATCACCGACGGACAGATCTTCCTCCAGTCTGACCTCTTCAACGCCAACCAGCGTCCCGCTGTTGACGTTGGTGTCTCGGTGTCCCGCGTTGGTGGCGCCGCCCAGGTCAAGTCCATGAAGAAGGTCTCCGGTACCTTGAAGCTGGACCTGGCCCAGTACCGCGACATGCAGGCATTCGCCATGTTTGCTTCGGACCTGGACGCTGCCTCACGCCAGCAGCTGACCCGCGGCGCCCGCCTCATGGAACTGCTCAAGCAGGGCCAGTACTCACCGTTCCCGGTCGAGGACCAGGTCGTGTCCATCTGGGCAGGTACCAACGGCTACCTCGATGACGTTCCGGTTGAAGACATCGGCCGCTTCGAGACTGAGTTCCTGGAGCACCTCAAGCACAAGTCTTCGATCCTGACCACGCTGGCGCAGACCAACGTACTGGGCGACGACACCGCAGAAGCACTGAAGACCGCCATTGTGGACTTCAAGAAGGGCTTCTTCGGCCAGGGTGACAACCACCTGGTAGGCGCCGGCCACGAGGAGCATGACGCTATCTCCGAGGGCGAAGTCGACCAGGAAAAAATCATCAAGCAGAAGCGCTAGTTCCGTTTGACGGATGCGCCGGATCCCACGGGTCCGGCGCATCCGGCCTACGGGATCTTAGGAAAGGATAAGTATGGGAGCCCAGATTCGGGTCTACCGCCAGAAGATCAGCTCGACCACGTCGATGCGCAAGATCTTCAAGGCGATGGAACTGATCGCTACCTCGCGCATCGGCAAGGCCCGTGCGCGCGTAGCAGCTTCACTGCCTTACGCGAACGCCATCACGCGCGCCGTTTCTGCTGTCGCAAGCCAAAGCGAAATCGACCACCCGCTGACCACTGAGCCGGAGCAGATCCGCCGTGCCGCAGTCCTGGTAATCACCTCGGACCGTGGCCTGGCAGGTTCTTATTCGGCGAGTGTGCTCAAGCAGGCGGAAGGTCTCAATGAGCTGCTCCACGCTGAAGGCAAGGAAGTCAAGACCTACCTCGTCGGCCGCAAGGGCCAGGCGTACTACGAGTTCCGGAACCGTGAATACACGCGGGTCTGGACCGGCGGCACCGACGCACCTGAATTCGCCACCGCGCGCGAAGTCGGGGAAGCGCTGCTGACGGACTTTGCAACGGCCTACGAAGAGGGCGGCGTGGACGAAATCCACGTTGTCTACACCCGCTTCAAGTCGATGGTCACCCAGGAGCCGACGGTCATCCGCCTGCTTCCGCTCGAGGTCGTCGAAGAGCAGGCAGCTTCGGAATCGGACCTCCTGCCGCTGTACGAATTCGAACCGGAAACGGAGCAGGTCCTTGATGCCCTGCTGCCGCGTTACATCGAATCCCGTATCTTCGCAGCCATGTTGCAGGCAGCAGCTTCCGAGCTCGCCGCCCGCCAGCGTGCGATGAAGTCCGCCGGCGACAACGCGACGGACCTGATCAAGAAGTACACGCGTCTGCGCAACACGGCCCGCCAGGCTGAGATCACGCAGGAGCTCTCCGAAATCGTTGCCGGCGCAGACGCCCTCGCGTCCTAGCCTTCACTGTTTCGGTTCCCCGCGGGACCTGCACCACAACAGATAAACTTAAACCCACGCCATCTACTGAGTGAAGTGAGAGAGATGACTGCCACCGCTACCGAACACGTAGCCGCAACGTCCGGTGCAACCGGTCGTATCGCCCGTGTTATTGGCCCGGTTGTCGACGTCGAATTCCCGGCTGACGCAATCCCGTCGATTTACAATGCACTGACCACCGAGATCACCCTCAACGGTGTCACCAAGACCATCACGTTCGAGACCTCCCAGCACCTGGGCGACAACCTCGTACGCGCCATCTCCCTGCAGGCCACCGACGGACTTGTCCGCGGCACGTCCGTTGTGGACAGCGGCGCACCGATTTCCGTGCCCGTCGGCGACGGCGTCAAGGGCCACATCTTCAACGTCCTGGGCCAGCCCCTCGACGTTGCGGAATCGGAACTGCAGATCAGCGAACGCTGGCCTATCCACCGCAAGGCCCCGGCCTTCGCGAGCCTTGAAGGCTCCACCGAGATGCTCGAAACCGGCATCAAGGTGATCGACCTCCTCACCCCGTACATCAAGGGTGGAAAGATCGGCCTCTTCGGCGGTGCCGGCGTGGGCAAGACCGTTCTGATCCAGGAAATGATCACGCGTGTGGCCCGCAACTTCGGTGGTACTTCGGTATTCGCCGGCGTTGGCGAGCGTACCCGTGAAGGTAACGACCTCTGGGTCGAAATGGAAGAGGCAGGCGTCCTCAAGGACACCGCCCTTGTGTTCGGCCAGATGGACGAGCCGCCTGGAACGCGCCTGCGCGTGGCCCTGTCCGCACTGACCATGGCGGAGTACTTCCGCGATGTCCAGAACCAGGACGTGCTGCTCTTCATCGACAACATCTTCCGCTTCACGCAGGCAGGTTCCGAGGTTTCCACCCTTCTCGGACGCATGCCTTCGGCTGTGGGCTACCAGCCCAACCTTGCAGACGAAATGGGCCTCCTGCAGGAGCGCATCACGTCCACCAAGGGCCACTCCATCACCTCGATGCAGGCCATCTACGTCCCCGCAGATGACTACACCGACCCGGCTCCGGCCACGACCTTCGCACACCTCGACGCGACCACGGAACTTTCCCGTGAAATCGCCTCCCGTGGTCTGTACCCGGCCGTTGACCCGCTGACGTCCACTTCCCGCATCCTGGACCCCCAGTACATCGGCAAGGACCACTACAACACGGCAGTCCGCGTGAAGCAGATCCTGCAGAAGAACAAGGAACTCCAGGACATCATCGCCATCCTCGGTGTCGATGAACTCTCGGAAGAGGACAAGATCGTCGTGTCCCGTGCACGCCGCATCCAGCAGTTCCTGTCCCAGAACACCTACACCGCCAAGCAGTTCACCGGCGTCGAAGGCTCCACGGTTTCCATCAAGGACACCGTCGAAGGCTTCACCGCGATCTGCGACGGCGAGCTGGACCACATCGCGGAGCAGGCGTTCTTCAACGTCGGCGGACTCGATGACGTTGAGCGCCAGTGGGCCAAGATCCAGGAACAGACCAAGTAATATGGCTGAGCTTGAGGTTGAGATTGTCGCAGCGGACCGCTTTATTTGGTCCGGAGCGGCCACGATGGTCAAGGCCCGCACCAGCGATGGTGAAATCGGAATCCTGCCCGGCCACTCGCCCCTGCTGGCGATCCTGGCCGAAGGTGAACTGGCGATCCAGCCGGTGTCCGGTGACCGTATTGCCGTGATAGTTGACGGCGGGTTCTTCTCCGTCGACAACAACCGCGTGGTTATTGTTGCTGACAACGCCCAGCTGGGTGACGCGGCTACTGCTGGGATCCGCTAGCACGACCTTGATGGACGCACCGAGTCTTCCGTTCATCGCCTTGGCAATTGTCTTTGGATTGCTGATATTTGCACTGTGCCTGTCCGGGGTGCGCCGCTTCAATCTGCGGCGTGCCCTGGGCACGGTGGACGCCTCCATTTGCATGGCTGGAAACAGCTGGCAGATGGGGGTTTGTCGTTATCAGGACAACGACCTTGAGTGGTTCCGCCTGCTCTCGCTCAGTGTCCGCCCCAAGCACAGGTTCAAGCGGAGTTCCCTTGAACTGATTGGCCGCCGCAACCCCACCGAGGCCGAAGCCGTCAAAGTCCAGCCCGACGTCGTCATCGTGGAGCTGCGCTACGAGGGCCAGGACCTGAAACTGGCTATGAAGTTCGATGCCTATACCGGCCTCTCCTCATGGCTGGAAGCCGGACCGGTCATCGGTGTTGGGACCTGGCGCTAGCCGGCGTGGATTTCATTGCTGATGTCCGGCTGACGGACGGGCCGGTATTCTGGACGGCCTGCCTGCTGGCAGCGCTGGCCGCCGCCTACCTCCTGTGGCGGCCGAACACCCCCGGTCGCGCGCCCCTGGTGGCTCACGGTCCTCGTCTGTGTCGCAGCCGGTTTTGCCGTGATCGGCATCGTGCACTGGGCGCTGATCGATGTCTTTTCAACGTTTCCCGAAGACCTCCCGGATGAAGTCCTGCTCTGGTCTGTCCCGGCGGTTTCTGCCCTGCTGCTGATGCTTTTCCGGCTGCCCCGGGCCACGTGGCGCCAACGCGGCGCCGGCCTGACGGCCTTCATGCTGGTGCTTCTGCTCTCAGCGGTCCAGATCAACGCCTACTTCGGCCTCAACAGGACTGTCAGCGACCTGATGGGCACCGCGCTGGCCAGGATCCCGGCCTTGGAACAGGACCTGATGCGCCAGCCGGGCGGGCGGGGTACCGTGCCTCTGCAGGGTTGGGTTCCGGACGGTGAGCTGCCCGGTGAGGGTGAGCTGCGGAAGGCAACGATCCCTGGTACATCGTCCAGACTGGCAACCCGCGAGGCCTACGTCTACCTGCCCCCGGCCTACTTCGCCCGAAACCGTCCGGCGCTGCCCGTCCTGGTGCTGTTCTCCGGACAGCCGGGAGGTCCGTCGGACTGGCTTACCGGCGGGGCATTGCGCACGCACCTGGACGACTTCGCTTCCAGCCACCGGGGTATCGCTCCGGTGGTGGTGGTGGCGGACCCCAATGGCTCCCAGTCAGCCAACACCCTCTGCCTCGACAGCCGCATCGCCAAGGCAGACACCTACCTTGCCGTGGATGTCCCGTCATGGATTTCGGCCACGCTCGACGTCGACCCCGACCACCGGAGGTGGGCTGCCGGCGGGTTTTCCTTCGGTGCCACCTGCGCCCTCCAGTTGGCGACACGGCATCCGCAGTTGTTCAGCTCGGTCCTGGCCTTCTCAAGTGAACTTGAGCCCGCGCTGGCAAAGGAACGGCAGAAAACCATTGATGCGGCCTACGACGGCGACACCGCGGCTTTCGAGCGCCAGACACCGTTGGCGATCATGGCGCAGGTCCGGTTCGATTCCAGCGGGGCCTATTTTGCCGCGGGGGAGCGGGACCCGGAATTTGTCGGCTACATGGACACCCTGGCAGAGGCCGCCCGCAAGGCCGGCTTCAGCGTGGAGGCCCGCCGGGTGCAGCACGCGGGCCACTCCTGGGACACTCCCTCCCGGGGGATGGCTGACGGACTGGACTTCCTTGCCGGCCGCTGGGGCATCCAGCCATGAACGCCGGAGCAGACGTCCGGACTGCTTCCCTGGCCTGGGCGACGGTGGTGAAACCCGTCTGGCGAAGGACTGGCGCCAGGCTGCGCTCCATTCCCTTCACCTTGGCAGTGCTGGCAGCGTTCCTTCTGTGCGGTGCCGTCACGGGGAGTTTCCTGGCCGGCCCTCCGGAGGCACTGCTGGACTGGGCGAGCGTGAGTGGTCCCGGCCTGAAGGATGGCCGGTGGTGGTCGGTGTTCACATCGTTGTTCTTTGCCACCAACCCGCTGGCCTACCTGACAGCATCGCTGATGATCCTCCTGCTGCTGGGCATGGCCGAGCGCAAACTCGGAGCGCTGCAGGCCGCTGCACTGTTTTTCGGCGGCCAGTTTGCGGCTGTGACGCTCTTCCTGCTCATTGCCCAGGTGGCCCGGTATACCGGCGACGGCTGGCTGGGCCTGATGACCGAAAGTGCCCTCATCGGCCCCTATGCGGCTGTGCTCGCTGTTGGACTCGCAGGCAGTGCGCGGCTCCCTGTCCTCTGGCAGCGACGGTTGCGGACCGGGCTGGTTTCCGTGGCGCTGCTGCTTGTCCTCTACGTTGGCCATCCCGAGACGGTGATCGGCCTGCTGGGTGCCCTGCTGGGGCTGACGGCAGGATGGTGGATCCAGGGCGAACACGGCAGCCTCCACAGGCACCGCTCCACCGGACGTGAGACCCGCAACCTCCTTGCGCTGATGGTGGCGATCTTCGCCGTAGGGCCCATCCTCACAGCTGTCGCCCGAACCCCCACGGGACCGCTGGCCCTGCTGCGGGACGTCGTCCTCAATCCGCTGCCGACGCTCAGCCAGCTGGAGTTCAACTGCGGGGCCACGGTGGAGGCGTCCTGCCTGGAGGCCGGACGGCCAGGGTTCGCGGGCCCGCTCGGACTCGCCCTGGCGGTTGTCCCCGTAGTCCTGCTGCTGATCTGTGCTGACGGCATGCGGCGCGGACGGCGTATGGCCCTGCGGATCACGTTGGCGATCCAGCTGGCGGTAACCGCCATGGCGGCAGTGTACCTGGCACTTTTCGCCCTGATTCCGCACTATCCCTCACGGCCCGCATACAGCAGCCATGGGCTCCGGTTTTGCCCACATCCTGCCCCTGGTGACGGTACCGCTGCTGTTGACTGCCGTGCTGTGGGCCAACCGCCGGCAGTTCAGGGTTGAGACGGCACCTGCTGCCCGCCGGGCTTTGCTGGGCGTCCTGGGCGGACTCTGGCTGCTGCTGGCCGGAGCCTACAGCGTGGCCTGGCTCGGTGCCGGTGGTATTGCGCGCGACGGCGGCCCGCTGGGACTGGTGGCGGAACTGGCGAGGCAATACCTTCCTGTTCCCATCCCCAACCTCTACCGCCGGGTGTTCGCCGACCGGGACGGTGCTGAATCATTCATCTTCGCCTACTCGGGCCCTGTCTTCTGGGTCATTGCGCTGGCCGGTGTCTGGCTTGTCCTCCTGGGACGGCATCACGGGAGCGACGCCGGCACCGCCGACAGGGCCAAGGTGCGGCGCCTGCTGCATGAGGGAGGCGACTCTCTCTCGTGGATGGCGCTCTGGGAACCCAACACGTACTGGTTCAGCCCGGACGGCAGGGGAGCCGTCGCCTACCAGCGGCATGGAAGCGTAGCACTCACCCTGGCCGGTCCGTTCGGGCGCCGGCGGCGCAGGCCGGGACAGCGGAGGGGTTCCTCACCCACTGCACCAGGAACGCCCTCATCCCTGCGTTCTACTCCTGCGACGGAACGTTATGGCCGCTCCTGCGGGACAGGGGTTTTCACCGGGTGCCGGTGGCACAGGAAACACGGCTCGCAATACGCGAGCTCGAATTCCGCGGCAAAGAGTGGCAGAACGTGCGGACCGCGCTGAACCGCGCAGCCAAGATCGGGGTTACTGCAGTCTGGGGGACCTACCACGGACTCTCGCCCGCGCTGCGTTCGAAGCTGAGCGAGGTTTCGGAGGAGTGGGCGGCTGGAAAGACCATACCGGAAATGGGGTTCACCCTGGGCGGGCTGGACGAACTGATGGACGAGGAAGTCCTGTGCTGCCTGGCCGTCGACCGTGACGGAACCGTGCATGGTGTCACCAGCTGGCTGCCCGTTTACGACGGCGGGAAAGTGGTCAGCCGGACGCTGGATGTCATGCGGCGAGGTGCAGGGGGCTTCCCGGGAGTGATGGAATTCCTGATCGCATCCGCCGTATTGGAACTGCGGAAGTCCGTTGAAGTCATCTCACTGTCCGGTTCGCCGCTGGCACGACCGCCGGAGGATGAGTCAGGGTCCGGGCAGCCAGGACCTGCTCCGGCGGAGAACCTGACCCGCATCCTGGACGTGGTGGGCCATGCGCTGGAACCCGTCTACGGATTCCGGTCGCTGGCCGCGTTCAAATCACGGTTCAAGCCCGAGTACCGCACGCTGTACCTGTATTACCAGGATCCGCTGCAGCTGCCGGCGATCGGCCGGGCACTGACCAGGGCATACCTGCCGGGTCTGTCCCTGCGGCAGGGTGCCAGGCTCCTGCGCGGGCTCACCTGACAACAAAATGATCCCCGGCAATTGCCGGGGATCATCAGTGCCAGAGGGCCAGGAAACCGGCCGTCAGGCGGGGACTAGACCAGCGTGACGCCGGTAGCCTGGGGACCCTTGGCGCCCTGACCGATTTCGAACTGAACGCGCTGGTTCTCGTCGAGGGTCTTGAAGCCACCGGTCTGGATTTCCGAGTAGTGAACGAAGACATCGCCGTCGGAGTCATCCGGGGTGATGAAGCCGAAGCCCTTTTCAGCGTTGAACCACTTGACGGTTCCCTGTGCCATTTATTTCTCCTCATTATGGAACTTGTCTAAGTCCTGCACACCTCGTGCCGGACTTGGTCACTCCGCGAGAAGAATCCTGGATTGCCTGTTTGTGGAACGGGCCCTGCAGGAGCTTCGCGCTCGCAACATGTCTTGCGAGCATGAAAACACCTACACAAAGACTCAGATAAGAATTTCATGGCAGCACCGTCAGGTCAACGGTCCAGACGGCCAATCCGATAAATTTTGGGTAAAAGAAGCGTGAACGCCCTTGTCAGCGCCACATTGACGGCAACCCCGGCGGCCCGGAAGCTGGTCCGGGACCGTCCGCGGGACGTCCGGGTCAGAAGAGCCGGGATTCGCTGTCGTCGACACCGCGCATGGCGTCGTAGTCCAGGGTGATGCAGTCGATGCCGCGGTCAAGTGCGAGGACCTTGGCCTGGGGCTTGATCTGCTGCGCGGCGAAGATTCCGCGCACCGGCGCCAGCAGGGGATCCCGGTTGAGGAGTTCGAGGTACCGGGTGAGCTGCTCGACGCCGTCGATATCCCCCCGGCGCTTGAGTTCGATGGCCACGGTGGCTCCGCTGGCGTCGCGGGCCAGGATGTCCACTGGGCCAATGGCAGTGAAGTACTCCCGCCGGATCAGGGAAAAGCCCGTACCGAGGGTCTCGATCTGATCGGCCAGCAGCCGCTGCAGGTCCGCCTCGACGCCGTCCTTGATCAGGCCGGGATCCACGCCCAGGTCATGGGAGGACTCATGAAGCTGTTCATGGATGTTGATGATCAGCCGGTCGTCGGTTTTCGCAGACTGCACAGTCCATTGTTCAGTGACACCGAGTTCAAGGTCGACGTCCTCCGGCGACGAAACACGGAGGGTTGCCGGGGGACTCATCCAGTTCAGCGGTTTGTAGGACCCGCCGTCGGAGTGGACCAGCACCGACCCGTCGGCCTTGACCAGCAGGAGCCTGGTGGCAAGGGGGAGATGGGCCTTAAGCCGGCCTACATAATCAACGGAGCATCGGGCTATGACAAGTCGCACGCCGTACACACTACCGGTGCTGGGGCAGAATGGAGGCATGCCGCGTTCCAACCGTCCCCGCCGTCCTGCCTCCGGAAAAACGGGTGGCACGGCTGGAAAGAAGGGCGCTGGCAGCGTCCCCGAACTGGATCTTGAGCGGGCCCGGGCCGGTATTGCCCGGCGCGAAAGCGCTCCGGACGGCGACTGGATGGTCAGGACGATGACCGCCAAAAACGCTGAGAAGACGTACATCTGCCCGGGATGCTCCACGGCCGTGCTGCCGGGCGTCGCCCACCTGGTGGTATGGAAGGATGACCACCTGTTTGGTGCCGCGGCAGGACTGGCTGAGCGGCGGCACTGGCACACCAACTGCTGGATGTCACGCAGTTACCGCTACCGCTGAGGGTCCGCGGGGCCGGCGCCTGACGCGGGGTGAAGCACCCTGACGCGGGGTGAAGCCCTGCCGCCGACTCGCTAAGCTGGCAGGCATGACTTTTGATCCGGCGTCGTACGAATTCACCCAGCCTCAGGGCCCGTCACCCATCCGGGCCTCCACGGTCCTGCCGGCGAAGCGGGAGAACATTGAGCTTCGTACCGAGGACGGCCACACCCTGGTGGGTGAACTGGCACTGCCGGAGTCGGGACCGGTCCGCGCAACCCTGATCACCCTGCACCCGCTTCCCACCCATGGCGGCTTCATGGATTCGCACGTCTACCGGAAGGCCTCGTACCGGCTGCCGGCCCTGGCAGGAGTGGCAGTGCTGCGTTTCAACACCCGCGGGACCGCCTCCCCCCGGGGGACCAGCGACGGTGCCTTTGAGGAAGGCGTGGGGGAGCGCTTCGACGTCGAGGCGGCAGTCCGGTTTGCGGCCGGACGGCAACTGCCGAACCGGTGGCTGGTGGGCTGGTCGTTCGGCACTGAACTTGCCCTGATGTACGGAGCGGTGGAACCGGTGTCCTCACAGGTGGAGGGTGCGGTGCTGCTGTCCCCGCCGCTGCACCGTGCCACCGACGCCCACCTCAGGCTCTGGGCGGACAGCGGGAAACCGCTCACAGTGCTGGTGCCGGAGCACGACGACTACCTGCGGCCGGAGGCTGCTGCGGAGAGGTTCCGGCTGGTGCCGCAGGCTCGCGTTGTAGGGGTCGACGGCGCCAAGCACCTCTGGGTGGGTGAAAAATACGCAGCGCGGGTGCTGAACGAGATCGTTGATGAGGTCACGGACGCGGGCGCCGGTCCGGGCGGCCTGCCGCAGGAGTGGGACGGTCCGGTGGCCACCGCCGCGGCGTAGCTCCTCCTCCGCCGCCCTGCCGCGGCAGGGAGCGGCCTAGTGCTTGTCCTGGCGCACGATGTAGATTTCCTTGACCAGCAGCAGAATGGCGGCGGCCGTGGGAATGGCGATCAGTGCGCCGAGGATCCCCAGCAGGCTGCCGCCGGCAATCACGGAAATCACAGCCACGGCGCCAGGAACGGCAACGGCCTTCTGCATGATCCTTGGCGAGATGAAGTATGCCTCGAACTGCAGGTAGGCGAAGTAGCAGACAGCGTAGATGGCGGCGGTCTGCCAGCCCTCCGTGAGTGAGACGAGGAGGACCACCACCGCCGCGATCATCCCGCCCACCAAGGGGATAAAGGCCAGCAGGGCCACCACGAATGCCAGCAGGACGGCGAACGGGATGCCCAGGATGGACATCACCACAAAGGCGAACGTGGCATTCAGCAGGGCGACGCACGCCTGGCCAATGACGTAGTTGCCCACCGAGCGGGTGATTTCATCAGACAGGGCCTCCACGCGGGGGCGCCGCGACCTGGGCGCCAACCGGTATCCCCATTTTTTCATCGCCGGCAAGGCTGCAAGGAAGTAGAGGCTCAACACCAGCACGATCAGTGTGCCGAAGAGCCCGTTGGCCACCGTTGAGCCGAATCCGACCACACCGCCGAAGATACCGCCCATGGCTTCGGGGTTGTTGACGAACTTGTTCAGTTCGTCCTCGATGCGGTCCCGTACGCCGAACTGGTCATCCACGCTGCGGAAGAAGTCCGAATCAATGAAGTCGCGGACCCACACAGGGGCCTGCTCCACGATCTGAGTGACCTGCTGGACGATGGTGGGGATCAGTGTGGCGAAGAACCCGGCCACGGCGGCCACAAGGATGGTCACCGACAGGAGGATGCCCGCCGGGCGCGGTATTTTGCGGCTCTCCAGCCAGCCCACAACCGGCTCAAGGCCAAGGGCGATGAAGAGGGCAGCGACGATCCACAGCAGGAGCTGTGTGGTGTTGGAACCGATCCAGTAGACCAGCAGGGCCAGGCCCACCCCGACCGTTCCCATGAACCCCAGGTAAAGAGGGTGCTGGGGTGAAATCCTCGGCCCCGGCTTGCCGAACTGGGGGGCTGTTTCGTCCGTGCCGTCGTCGGAGGGCTCGTCCTGGTGCAGATATTCGGGCGGCATTTCAAAACGCAAACGGGGCTGCGCTCCGGGCAGTGGCTGGCGGAGCCTCCGGAGGACGGCAGCCATGAATGCCGCGCCTGCGCGCCGGGGCCGGACGCGGTGCTCCGGTTCGATCCCGGGTGCGGGGACAGCCGGTGGAGTTTCCTGTCCAGCGGGGGATTCGTCAGTCTTGTCAGTCACTGCGTTTTGGGGCCGTTTCCGTGCGTGGCGCCGCCGGAGCGGGCCGGTGTGATGATCATCGCAAACACTATCAGCAGGCTTGTCATTAGCAGGGAAGAGTATCCAGGCAGGGCCGCCACAGAGGCCGGCCTGGGAGCCTCGACTGAGGGATTGGTAACAAAACGGATACTATTGAAGGTAAACCCCCGCTGATGATAGGTGTTTCCTTTGCGTTTCAAGACTGCAGTTGCACTCGTGCTGCTCGGCCTCCTGACCCTTCTGGCCGGTATCGGCCAGAAGACCATCTGGGCTCCAGCCGAGACCTTCACGGCCTCGGTCCCCACAGATGCCGCCGAGGCACCGCTGACCGTCATTGACCAGAATCTCCGGACGCTGCATGGCGGCACGGTCAAGATCAACATTGAAGGCGACGGCAACTTCATCCTTGCTGCAGGCCGCCCGGACGACATCGACGCCTGGGTGGGCCAGACAGGCCACAATACGCTCACGGGGATTTCCGAGGACAAGAAGTCCCTCCAGGTGGAGCACACCGATGGCGAGGCCACGGCACCGAACCCGGCGGGTTCGGACCTCTGGGTCTCCACTGAAAACGCCAGCGGGGAACTGGACTACTCCTGGACGCCGCCGGCTGACGGCGAATGGTCGCTGCTGCTGGCTTCCGACGGGACCCAGCCTGCGCCGAAGTCCGTCTCCATGACCTTCCCGAACGACACGGCCACGCCGTGGGCGATTCCGTTGATGGTCATTGGTGGCCTGCTGATGCTTGCCGGCCTGGTGCTGGCCGTGCTTTCAGCCCGGAGCCGGAACGGCGACGGCAACGGCCAGGGGAGCATCTTCGCCAAGCGGGCACGTGCCAAGGCCGAGACGCGCTCAGCCGCACGCCTGGGCATGGTGAGCGCCGGCATGGTGACTGCCGCCGTCACCGCCGTCGTCGTTGCCGGCACCGGTGTGGCTGCAAACGCCACCACCACGCCCGCCCCCTCTGCCGAGCCCACATCTGCTGCCACCGATGCGCCGCAGGGCTCTCCGGTCCTGCTGGATGCACAGTTCCGCCGTATCCTCGAGCAGGTTTCCAGTGCCGCTGATGCCGGCGACGCCGCCAAGGATGCCAGCAAACTGGCAGACCGCCTGGCCGGAACCGAGCTGGAGGTGCGGACTCAGAACTACAAGATCCGGTCCCAGGTCGGAGCCTACGAGGCACGCATGCCCGTGCGGTCCACCAAGCTCCTCACCACCGTTGTCACCAGCCAGCGGGACTGGCCCCGCGAGGTCCTGGCCGTCACCCAGGGCGAGGGCAACGTTGTGCCCCAGCTGCTGACACTTGTCCAGTCCTCGCCGCGTGAGAACTACAAGCTGATGGAAACCACGCCGCTGCAGCCCGGCACCACCTTCCCTTCCATCGGCCGGGACGGCACTGAAACCCTCGCCGCCAATGACAAGACGGGCCTGCTGTACAGCGGCGAAGAAGCTTTGGCCGGCCTGGCCGACCGCCTGACATCGGCTGAATCAAGTTTCAAGGACAAACTGGTGGAGGGTGAGTCTTCCCCGTATATCGCGGACACGCTTTCCTACCAGGCCGAGGTGGTCAAGTCCGGTGAAAACGGCAACTTCTCCTTCACCCACAAAGTGGTTCCGGAAAGCACGGTAGTGTTCCGGACGGCCGACGGCGGGGCCCTGGTGCTGGGGCGGCTGAACTTCGCGTTTGACGGCACCCCCAAAGCATCGGGCGACAAGCTCACCATCGGTGACGACGCCGCCGCCCTCGCCGGCGGCAAGGAAACCACCACCGGAATGGTGCTGAACTTCGCGGAGTCGATGGCGGTCTACGTTCCGCCGGCAGGCTCTTCCGATCCCATGAAGCTCGTAGCTGCCACCCGCGGGCTGGTGGGAGCGAGCTTCAAGTAGGCACACAGCGGTCACGCCGCTGAATGGATGACACCCGGCAGCGGCCGGAGTGGCTAGAGTGGAAAGCATGAGTTCGCCAGCTTCCCGCCCAGTCCCTCCAGCCGCTGCCAGCCTGCTTAACCTGCGAGGCGCCGTCGACCTTTCATCGCTCAAGCGCCCGGCGCCTGCAGCAGCTGCGGGCACCCCGCCAGCCGGCCCGCCATCCGCCGGCGGACCGGACACCTCCGGGTCCCCGGCAGGTCCCCTGCGCGTCAATGTCACGGAGGGCAACTTCCAGGAGCTCGTGGAGCTCTCGGCGCAGGTCCCGGTGGTCTTCGCGTTGTGGGCAGCCTATTCGCCAGAGTCCGCGGGCATGCTGGACACCCTTGAGCAAGTGGTCAACAGCTACAACGGCCGCCTGGTGCTGGGCGCCGCCGACATCGACGCCTTTCCCCAGCTGGCCCAGGCCTTCCAGGTCCAGGCCGTCCCCACCGCGGTGGCGGTCCTCAAAGGCCAGCCGGTGCCGCTGTTCCAGGGCGGTGCGGACGAGGCCCAGGTCCGCGCCCTCCTCGAGGAACTGCTGAAGGTTGCCGCCGCAAACGGAGTGACCGGAAGCCTCGGTGGCGGCCCGGCCGAAGAGACCGGCCCGGCGCCGCTCCCGCCCCTGCACCAGGCCGCTTTCGACGCCATCGAAGCCGGCGATTACCAGGGCGCGGCAGCAGCCTACCGGCAGGCGCTTCTGGAGATGCCCGCCGATGCCGAAGCCAAGGCCGGCCTTGCCCAGGTGGAACTGATGGCAAGACTGCAGCCGCTCTCCGTCCAGGAAACCGAAGCGGTACGTACGCTGGCGGCCGATGAGCCGGACAACCTGGACGCGCAGCTCGCAGTGGCGGACCTTGACGTCGCCGGCGGCCACGTTGAGGACGGCCTCAACCGCGTGGTCAGCTTTATCGGCAGGAACTTCGGTCCGGAACGGGAAACAGCCCGTGTACGCCTACTGGAGCTCTTCGACGTCGTGGGCACCTCCGACGACCGCGTGGCGAAAGCCCGGCAGGCCCTGGCCAGGGTCCTTTTCTGATGCCGGCACTGTTCCAGCCCCTGAAGCTGCGTGGCCTGGAACTGGCCCACCGCGGCTGGGTATCACCGATGTGCCAGTACAGCTGCGGTCCCGACGGCGAGCCCGGCGTACCCAACGACTGGCACCTGATGCACCTGGGCTCCTTCGCCGCGGGTGGCGCCGCCCTCATCCTGTCCGAAGCCGCGGCC
Organism: uncultured Actinomycetota bacterium; assembly: GCA_963807805.1. Classification (GTDB taxonomy): domain Bacteria; phylum Actinomycetota; class Actinomycetes; order Actinomycetales; family Micrococcaceae; genus Arthrobacter. Next base: position 448,901 of record CAWECX010000010.1, read on the forward strand.
GTGAACCCCGCGGGCCGGATCAGCCCCCGTGACGCCGGCCTCTACAACGACCGGCAGGCCGAGGCGTGGGAGCGCATCACGTCCTTCGTGCACCGCCACGGCGCAGCGGACGCGAAAATCGGCGCCCAGCTTGCCCACGCCGGACGGAAGGCATCCACGTACTGGCCGTTCTCCGGAGAGCGCGGCAGCGTGCCGGAGTCCGACGGCGGCTGGGCCACCGTGGGTCCCTCGGCGTCGGCGTTTGACGGGTATGCCGAACCGTCAGCGATGAGCGAGGACCAGATCCTTGGCGTGATCAGTGATTTCGCCGCTGCCGCAGTCCGCGCCGTGGATGCCGGGTTCGACACCCTGGAACTGCACGGCGCCCACGGCTACCTCCTCCACCAGTTCCAGAGCCCCCTGGTCAACACCAGGACTGACGCGTGGGGCGGCGATGAAGCCGGGCGGAACCGGCTGATGCTTGCCGTGATCGACGCCGTCCGGGAGGTCATGCCGGACTCCATGCCGCTGCTGCTGCGGATCTCCGCCACCGACTGGGCAGCTGGCGGCATCGACATCGGTGCCTCCGTCCGGCTGGCAGCCCAGGCGAAAGACCACGGCGTGGACCTGATCGACGTCTCCAGCGGCGGAGCGGTGGCCCACCAGGACATCAAGCCCGGCCCCGGGTACCAGACGGGGTTCTCCGCAAGGATCAGGCAGGAGGCCGGAGTGGCCACCGGGACCGTAGGCCTGCTGACATCCGCCGGCCAGGCCGAACACGCAGTCGCGACCGGCCAGGCCGACGCTGTCTTCATCGCCCGCGCAGCACTGCGGGATCCGCACTGGTGGCTCCGGGCCGCCTTCGAACTGGGGCATGACCTTTCCTGGGCGCCTCAGTATGAACGCGCCATCCCGCGGCGCACCTTCTGAAGGCCGCCCGCGTAATGGCCCGAAAACAGCAAAGGGCCGCGCCCGCCACCGGCGCCGACCTCGACCGGCAGCTGGAAGCCAGCATCCTGGAGCTCCTGGCTGCACGGGCCGCGACGTCCACCATCTGTCCGTCGGATGCCGCCAGGGCTGTCGGCGACGCCAACTGGCGTGGCCTCATGGAACCGGCCCGCCAGGCTGCCCGCCGGCTGGTGGAAGCCGGCGAGGTCCAGATCACCCAGGGTGGTTCGGTGGTTGACCTTTCCACCGCCAAGGGGCCCATCCGCATCCGGAAGGTGCCTCAGGTCCGACCTCCTGATGCACCGACACCCCCGGCGGGCCACTTGGCAGGCGGCTGAAGCAACGCCCGGCTACGCCTTTGTCCCTACTCCTGCAGGAGGACCCCCGCAGGGGAGGCCGGGGGCTACGCTGGCTGTATGACTGCTCCGCACCCCGCTCCGGAGGTACCTGCCGGCCCGGTACCAGCCCTGTCCATCCGTGGCCTCGCCAAGCGATTCGGCGGAAAGATCGCCGTCGACGGCATCAGCCTTGACGTCCCGGCCGGTTCGTTTTTCGGCATTGTGGGACCGAACGGCGCCGGCAAGACCACCACTTTGTCCATGGCTACCGGCCTGCTCCGGCCCGACTTCGGCACGGCCGCCGTCCACGGGGTGGACGTGTGGGCCAGGCCGCTGGATGCAAAGAGGATGATGGGCATCCTCCCGGACGGGATCCGCCTCTTCGACCGCCTGACGGGGGAACAGCTGGTCACCTATGCGGGGCTGCTGCGCGGCATGGACAAGGACGTTGTGGCATCCCGGGTAGGCGAGCTGCTGTCTGCGCTGGACCTCGGTGCGGACGCCGGCACGCTGGTGGTGGACTATTCGGCAGGCATGACGAAAAAGATCGCCCTGGCTTCGGCCCTGATCCACGCACCCCGGCTGCTGGTGCTGGACGAACCGTTCGAATCCGTGGATCCCGTTTCAGCGGCCAATATCCGGTCCATTTTGGACAGCTATGTGGCTTCCGGCGGGACCGTGATCGTTTCCAGCCACGTGATGGACCTGGTCCAGCGGATGTGCGACCACGTCGCCGTCGTCGCTGCCGGGCGTCTCCTGGCCGCCGGGACAGTGGACGAGGTCCGGGCAGGCGCCTCCCTCGAGGACCGGTTCGTCCAGCTCGTGGGCGGACGCAATCACACGGAGGGCCTGGAATGGTTGCGCACCTCCTAAGGCTCAAGCTCACCCTGCTGCGGAACGGCCTCCGGCGCAGCCCCTGGCAGTTGGTGGGGATGGCCTTCGGCGGCCTCTACGCGCTGGGGATCGTCGTTGTGCTGGTCGTGGCACTCTTCGTGCTGAGGCAGGAAAGCAATGAACTGGCGCAGACGGCCGTGGTGCTGGGCGGTTCTGCCGCCATCCTCGGCTGGGGGCTTATACCGGTGGCTGTTTCCTCCGCTGACATGACCCTTGACCCTGCCCGTTTCACCACCTTCGCTGTCCCCATGCGGCAATTGCTGACCGGCCTCGCGCTGGGCGGCCTGGTCGGGATTCCAGGGCTGGCCACAACGCTGGTGGCCCTTGCCACGGTTGGGACGTGGGCGCGTGGAATCCTCCCGGCCGCGGCGGCGCTGGTCGGGGCCGCCCTCGGCGTCCTCACCTGCATCGTGCTGTCCAAGGTGGTCACCACCGCCACCGCAAGCCTCGCCGCATCGCGCCGCTTCAAGGACGTCAGCGGAGTTCTCTTCATGATTCCCCTGATCCTGCTGGGGCCCATCGTGGCCGGAGTGGGCCGCGGAATCACCGAATCTGCAGGGTTCCTGCCGGACTTTGCCCGGACCCTCGCCTGGACGCCGCTGGGTGCGGCGTGGTCCCTGGGCGGTGACGCCGATGCCGGTCAGCCGGCCGCCGCCGGCCTGAAGCTGGTCATTGCGGTGGCTACCCTCGCGGGCCTTTCGTGGTGCTGGAAAGCGCTCCTGGAGCAGGCTTTGGTCAATCCCCCCTACTCCGGCGGGGGAAGCCGCAAGGGCGGAAAACTGGGGATGTTCGCCCTCCTGCCCGCGACGCCCACCGGTGCAGTGACAGCGCGTGCCCTGACCTACTGGCTGCGGGATCCGCGGTATGGCGGGTCCCTGATTGTCATTCCATTGCTGGCCGTGCTGATGTTCTTCCAGGCAAGCCAAGGGGACAGCTTCGGGATCCTCTCGATCCTCGGCCCGCTGACGGCGTTCCTGATGGCGTGGTCCATCTCGGCGGACATCTCGTACGACAACACAGCGTTCGCCCTCCACCTGGCCACCGGCGTGCGGGGTACCGCTGACCGGCTGGGCCGCGCACTTGCCTGCCTGATCCTCTCCGTGCCGGTGGTGCTGGCCTTCTCGGTAGTGCCGTTCATGTTTACCGGATCCTGGGAGTGGCTGCCCGGCGTGCTGGGGCTCTCGGTGGGAATCCTGCTCACCGGCCTGGGGCTGTCCTCCGTGGTGTCGGCCCGCTACAACGTTGCGGTGCCGCTGCCTGGCGACAGTCCATTCAAGAAGCCGCCGGGCAACGTGGGCCAGACCATGGCAGTCCAGTTCGGCGGCATGGGCCTGCTGTCCGTCCTGGTACTCCCGGAAGCCGGGTTGGTCATCGCCCAGGGCGTGACGGGGGAACCACTCTTCGGATGGCTGAACCTTGCCGTGGGCCCGATCCTCGGACTGGTCCTCTTCGTGGTGGGCGTCCGGCTTGGCGGCCGCTGGCTGGATGCCCGTGGCCCGGAAATGCTCGCCCAACTCACAGTGAACCGCTGACCGGAATCAGCAGAAAGGCGGCACGACGTGGAAGTTGTCATCCTCCCCGGCAGCAGGCAGATCGGCGCCCTGGCAGCAGACGCCATCGAGGCCCTGCTCCGGCGCAAACCCGAAGCCGTGCTGGGGCTTGCCACAGGCTCCTCGCCGCTGCCCGTCTACGACGAACTGGCAGCACGGCACCAGCGGAACGGGTTGGACTTCAGTGCCTCCCACGCGTTTGCGCTGGACGAGTATGTTGGCCTGGAACCCGGGCATCCGGAGTCCTACCGCGAAGTGATCAGGCGCGAGTTCACCAGCCGTGTGAATATCCGCCCGGAGAACGTCCACACCCCTGACGGCGCCGCGGCCGACCTCCCGGCGGCGTGCCGGGCCTATGAAGACGACGATGCGCTCGCTGGGGGGAGTGGACCTGCAGTTGCTGGGCGTCGGCACCGACGGCCACATCGGCTTCAACGAACCGGGCTCGTCGCTGGCCTCCCGGACCCGGATCAAGACCCTGATTGAACAGACCCGCCGGGACAACGCCAGGTTCTTCTCCGGCCTGGCCGACGTCCCGCACCATGTGGTCACCCAGGGGCTGGGTACCATCCTTGAGGCCAGGCATGTGGTCCTGGTGGCCACCGGGGCGCAGAAAGCCCAGGCTGTCCGCGATTTTGTTGAAGGTCCGGTCGCGGCGATCTGCGCCGCGTCGGTGCTTCAGTTCCATCCGCACGCCACCATCCTGCTGGACGAGGCCGCGGCTTCTTCACTGAAACTTGCCGACTTCTACCGGCACACGTACGAGAACAAGCCGTCCTGGCAGGGCCTGTAAGGGCCGTGCGCCCGACCACGAAACGGTACTCCCGCCGTCGAACGGTGACGGTCCGGAACGGCTAAGATGGATGCCATGACTAGCATGACGGACCCTCTCGAAAACGACCCGATGCGCGAGCTTTCCGGGGCTGGAACGTCCACGGCCACTATCGAGCGCGAAGAACTGCGCCAGGAAGTGGAACCCGGTGACCGGGAACGCTTCTCGCACTACGTGCGCAAGGAAAAAATCATGGAATCCGCACTGACGGGGGACCCTGTCATCGCCCTGTGCGGCAAAGTGTGGACGCCGGGCCGGGATCCCCAGAAGTTCCCGGTATGCCCCATGTGCAAAGAGGTTTATGAAGGCCTCCGCCCGGGCAACGACGGCGGCAAGGGTCCCGGAGGGGACTCGGGCAACAACAAGTAGTGACGGAGACGCTCTTTGGCGGCCCCACCCTGCCACCGGCTTATCCGGAACGCGCAGCCTGGGGAACCGCCCAAAAACTCCGCGCCTGGCAGCAGGAAGCCCTGGACCTCTACTTCAGGTCCAGTCCCAAGGACTTCCTTGCCGTAGCGACCCCCGGCGCCGGCAAGACCACCTTCGCGCTCCGCGTAGCGTCCATGCTGATCGAATCAGGGGCCGTCAACAGGGTCACCATCGTTGCACCCACTGACCACCTCAAACGGCAGTGGGCTGACGCGGCAGCCAAGAGTGGGAATCGCCATCGATCCCAACTTCAAGAATTCCGACGGCCAGCACGGCCGCGGGTTCATCGGCGTGGCTGTGACGTACGCCCAGGTTGCCAGCAAACCCATGCTGCACCGCGCCAAGACAGAGGCTGCCCGTACCCTGGTGATCCTCGATGAGATCCACCACGGCGGTGAAGCCCTCTCCTGGGGTGACGGGTTGCGTGAGGCGTTCGATCCGGCGGCCCGGCGGCTCTCCCTTACGGGAACGCCCTTCCGTTCGGATACCTCACCCATTCCCTTCGTGGAGTACGCGGAGGACCGGGACGGCATCCGGCGCTCGAAGGCTGACTACACCTATGGCTACGGCAACGCATTGCGCGACCACGTGGTGCGCCCGGTGATGTTCATGGCCTATTCGGGCCAGATGCGCTGGCGCACCAGCGCCGGGGAGGAAATGGCGGCATCCCTGGGCGAAGCCGCGGTCACGAAAGACATCACTGCGCACGCCTGGCGCACTGCGCTGAATCCCGCCGGAGAATGGATCCCGGCGGTCCTCGCCGGGGCCGACAAACGCCTGAGCGAGGTGCGCCGGACGGTGCCCGACGCCGGTGGGCTGGTCATCGCCACGGACCACGAGGATGCCAGGGCCTACGCCGGGCAGCTGAAGCGGATAACGGGGGAGTCGCCCACGGTGATCCTCTCCGATGATGCCAAGGCGTCCAGCAAGATCGAGGAATTCACCGCCAGCGAGAAACGATGGATGGTTGCTGTCCGGATGGTCTCTGAGGGTGTGGACGTTCCCCGGCTGTCAGTAGGTGTGTACGCGACCTCCACCTCAACGCCGTTGTTCTTCGCCCAGGCTGTGGGCCGTTTTGTGCGGGCACGGAAGCGTGGGGAGACTGCTTCGGTGTTCCTTCCGTCCGTTCCGCAGCTCACCGCCCTGGCGAACTCCATGGAAATGGAGCGGGACCACGCGCTGGACCGCCCCGAGAAGGAGGACGCCGACGGCCTGTTCAACCCCGAGGATTCCCTGATGGCGGAAGCCAACCGGGAGGACAAGGCGTCGGACAGCCTCACCAAGGGCAAGTTCGAGGCGCTGGACTCGCAGGCATCCTTTGACCGTGTCCTGTTCGATGGCGGCGAGTTCGGCACCGGCGGGGAAGTGGGCTCGGAGGACGAGCTGGACTTCCTTGGCATACCCGGGCTCCTCGACGCAGAGCAGGTGGGAACACTGCTCCGGCAGCGCCAGCACGACCAGCTGAACAGGAAGAACCGCCGCACGCCGGCGGCACCCGAAGCCGCAGCTGCTGCTCCCGCCGTACCGGACCACCGGATGCTGATGGACCTGCGCAACGAGCTGGCGAAGAACGTGGCAGCGTGGTCTGCCCGGACGGGAACGCCGCACGGAGTGGTGCACACCAAGCTGCGCACCGTCTGCGGCGGGCCACCGGTGGCACAGGCCAACGAGGAACAGCTTCAGTCGAGGCTGCGCAAGCTGCAGGACTGGTTCATCGGCCGGAAGTAGGCTGGCCTAAAGCGAGTGGCCCGGCGCAATAGCGCCGGGCCACTCGCGCAAGGATGTAACGTCAGGCGACGTCCACGCCGCCCAGTTCCATTTCGGCCACCGCATCGTCAAGGTCCTCCGCGATGCCGGCGGTGAGCGAGCGGATGACGGTCACGGAGTAGCCGGCCTGCACGGCGTCCAGCGCCGTTGCCATCACGCAGTAATCAGTGGCGATTCCAACCACTACGACGTCTTCCACGTCGTGGCTTTGCAGCCAGTCATCCAGCCCGATGGCCTCATCGGCGGCAGCGAACGCATCCGCAGCAGCGTCTGCTCCGGTGGGCAGGGCGCCGGGTTGGCGGTCTCCCGGTGGGGACGGCATCCTCTGGCGCAAGGAGTCCTTCAAAGCCTGAATACGCTGCCGCGAACTGGCCCTTCTGGAAATAGGCCTCGATGTATTCGGTGTCCAGATCCGGATGAAGCTCGGCGCCCTTCGTCCCGGCAACACAGTGCCGGGGCCAGCTGTCCTTGAAATCCGGGGTGTCGGAGAAATGCGCTCCAGGATCGATGTGCCAGTCCTGGGTGGCAACGATGTGGTCAAAGTCGCCGTGGTGGGCGTCGACGTACTCGCTGATGGCGCCGGCCACGTCTGCGCCGCCGGCCACCGCCAGTGAGCCGCCCTCGCAGAAATCGTTCTGGACGTCAACAATGATCAGGGCGCGGGACATCAGTCCTCCTCGTAGATCGTGGGAATGGCGGCCTCGCCCCGCTGGAGCCGGTTGACCACCGCCGGCAGCTCGGCCATGGTGTCGGCATGGCGCCGGCGGGCACGGACGACGCCCTCATGCCCGGTCCAGCCGGGAAGGAGTTCGCCGTTCTTCATGAACTGCTGCAGCAGCGGACGGTCGTTGCCGTCGTCTTCGGGCCGGTGGCCGATCCCCACGATTTCCTGCGTTGCGATGCCGCGTTCGTTGAGTTTGCGCAGCGCGTACTTCCGTCCGCCCATGCTGGTCTTGTTCTTGGCGGCCTTGGCCACCGGCACGAAGTTCCCCGCATCGTCGGTTCGGCTGACGAGCTTGTAGACCATGCTCGCGGTGGGCGCACCGGAACCGGTCACCAGGGAGGTGCCAACACCATAGGAATCGACAGGCGCGGACTGCAGCGCCGCGATCGCGTACTCATCCAGGTCCGAGGTGACAACGATCTTGGTGTTCTCGTTGCCGAGCTGGTCCAGCAGCTGCCTGACCCACTGGGCCTGCGCCACGAGGTCGCCCGAGTCGAGGCGCACCGCACCCAGGCTGGGCCCTGCCAACTCAACGGCCGTGCGGACCGCTGCTTCGACGTCGTACGTGTCCACCAGCAGCGAGGTCCCCGCGCCGAGGGACGCAATCTGCGCCTCGAAGGCTTCGCGTTCGGTGTCGTGCAGCAGGGTGAAGGAGTGTGCCGCGGTGCCCACCGTCTTGATGCCGTAGCGGATGCCGGCCTCAAGGTTGGAGGTGCTGTCGAAGCCGGCGATGACGGCCGCCCGGGCCGCCGCGGCGGCGGATTCCTCATGCGTGCGGCGGGAGCCCATTTCGATGCACGGCCGGTTGCCCGCGGCGGTGACCATCCTGGAAGCCGCGGACGCGATGGCGCTGTCGTGGTTCAGGACCGAGAGGACGTAGGTCTCCAGCATGCAGGCTTCGGCAAAGGTTGATTCGACGATCAGGATAGGGGAGTTCGGGAAGTAGGCCTCGCCCTCGGGGTAGCCCCAGATATCACCGGAAAACCGGTAGTCCGCGAGGTAGTCGAGGGTTTCCTGGTTGACCACGCCGGCGCGGGCCAGGAACTCGAGCTCCGCTTCGCCGAAACGGAAATCGGCGATGCCCTCCAACAGGCGGCCCGTACCACCGACTATCCCGTACCTGCGCCCGTCCGGCAGGCGCCTGGCGAAGGCCTCGAAGACCGACCTGCGGTGCGCGGCTCCCGAATGGAGCGAGGCCTGCAGCATGGTCAGCTCGTAGTGGTCGGTGTAAAAAGACGTGCGGGGATGGTCCCAGCCGGCAGAGGTACTCACGGAATTCACTCTAGTCCCCGCCGGCTCCCACGTCTCGCTTCGCTTCGCCGCGGGCCCCTCGCCGGCGTGGGCCCACCCACCGGCTCCCACGTCTCGCTTCGCTTCGCCGCGGGCCCCTCGCCGGCGTGGGCCCACCCACCGGCTCCCACGTCTCGCTGCGCTTCGCCGCGGGCCCCTCGCCGGCGTGGGCCCACCAGCCCCATAGAATGGACAGATGACCTTAAGCGTTGCGCTCGGCCCTGACACCCAGGAGGGCACCCGGACCGGGACAGAGGCGTCCACCGACTCCCTGACCGCCCCGGACATCCCCTGGAACCTGGTGATCTGGAACGATCCCGTCAACCTGATGAGCTACGTCAGCTATGTGTTCCAGAGCTACTTCGGCTACTCGGAGTCCAAAGCCAACAAGCTCATGATGGAGGTCCACAAGAAGGGCCGGTCCATCGTTGCCCACGGCAGCAAAGAGCAGGTGGAACGCCACGCGGTTGCCATGCACGGCTTCGGACTGTGGGCCACGGTGGAAAAAGCCACCGGCGGTCCCGGCGGCAACTCCGGAAAACCGGGCGGATCCGGGCAGGGCAAGGGGAAACGTGGCTAAGGCATTCAAATACGGGCTCAAGGGCATCACCGGCTTCCTCGAACCGGCCGAGCGAGAACTCCTCCGGAGCCTGATCGAGGACGTCATCTCCATGCTCCAGCCGGAGGAACGGGAAAACCAGGATCCGCTGGCGGCCCTGATCGGCCTGGACATGGACGTCCAGGAGCCCACGGACCGGGCGGTGCGGCGCCTGCTTCCCAACGTGATGAAGGACGACGACGGCGCGTCCCTGGAGTTCCGCCAGCTCACCGAGCGCTCGCTTCGGGAAACAAAGATCGGCGCCCTGCGGGCTGCCGCCCTGGACCTGGACAAGGACGAGATCGTCCTGTCCGCGGACGGGGCAAGGCACTGGTCCATGGCGCTGAACGATGTCCGCCTGGTCCTCGCTGAGCGGCTGGACATCCAGGATGAAGAGGACGCCGAGCACGTCCACCTCATGCAGGACTGGTCGCAGGCCGAGGACGTCGAAAGCTACCTTGCCCTGGTCTACAACTTCGCCACCTGGCTGCAGGAGTCCCTGGTCCAGGCCATGCTCCAGTCGTTGGACACCAGGACCTGAACCGTCCGCGCAGGCTCCGATATGTCCGGCAATGTGACAAATTAGACATGAGTCGGACGCCACAATGTGATGGCCGCGACCCCCACGAAGACCTATCCTCGAATAATCATGACAACAGCCTCGAGCATGGACCCGTCAGCAGCTGCTGCTGCCCAGTCCCCAGCCAGCAGCAGCATCCCCGGCGGCCACCTGGGATCCCGGCCAATCGGCGTTTTCGATTCCGGTGTCGGCGGCCTGACCGTGGCGCGGTCCATCATCGACCAGCTGCCCAACGAGGCGATCCTCTATGTCGGGGACACTGCCCACGGGCCTTACGGGCCGTTGCCCATTGCGGAAGTCAGGGCAAACGCCCTCGGTGTCATGGACGAACTTGTTGATTCCGGCGTTAAGCTGCTGACCATTGCCTGCAACTCGGCGTCGGCCGCTGTGCTGCGGGACGCCCGCGAACGGTACACGGCAAAGTACGGGATTCCTGTCATTGAGGTGATCCAGCCGGCTGTGAGGCGGGCGGTCGCCGCCACCCGGAGTGGACGCATCGGTGTTATCGGCACCTCCGCCACCGTCGGTTCCCGCGCGTACGAAGACACTTTTGCCGCCGCGCCGGACCTTGCCATCACCTCCGTTGCCTGCCCGGAATTCGTGAGCTACGTAGAAGCCGGAATCACCACCGGGCCGGCGCTGCTTGCCGTTGCCGAGGAATACCTTGCCCCGTTGAAGGCTGCCGGCGTAGACACCGTAGTGCTGGGCTGCACGCACTATCCGTTGCTGACCGGCGTCATCTCCTACGTGATGGGCGAGGACGTGACACTTGTGTCCAGTGCGGAGGAGACCGCCAAGGACGTGTACCGGGCGCTGGCCACACATGACCTCCAGCGGACCACCGCAACGCCGCCGGAACACCACTTCATTGCCACCGGCGACGCCGGCCAGTTCGAAGCCTTGGCGCGGCGCTTCCTGGGACCTGAGGTCCTGTCGGTGCGGCACGTGGACCACGTCTCCGCCCAGTACCCCACCGGCAGCCTCGCCCGGATCACTCCCGAAATGATAGCCGCGGCACAGAACGCCTCTGCCGGCAACAGCAAAGCGCGGAGGCTGTCCAACTTCGTTGACAGCGGACTCGCACAGAGCGGCCGGGGCGGAGGTCCTGCCCTGTGAAACTCACCATCGTTGGCTGCACGGGTTCGTTCCCCGGGCCGGGCTCGCCGGCGTCGTGCTACCTCCTGACAGCGAACGACGGCGAGCGGACCTGGAAGATCGTTATGGACCTGGGCAGCGGTGCCTTGGGAGCCATCCAGCGTTACACGGACCTAGAAGATATCGATGCGATCTTCCTCACCCACCTGCACCCGGACCATTGCATGGACCTGTGCGGCCTGCATGTGGCCGTCCGCTGGAAGCCGGGTGGTTGGGGGCGTGGCCGGATTCCCGTCTGGGGCCCCGCCGCCACCGCCAACAGGATGGCTACGGCCTACGGCCTGGAACTGGATCCCGGCATGCATGAAGAGTTCGATTTCAGCAATTGGGCCGAGCGGCAGTCAGTGACCCTCGGACCCTTTACCGTCACTCCGTTTGCGGTCAACCACCCGGTGGAGGAGGCCTATGCCCTCCGGGTGGAGGTCACCGAGCCGGACAAGGAAGGCAACCCCGTCAGTCGGGTCCTGACGTATTCGGGTGATACCGATTCCTGCGCCGGGCTGGAAGAGGCTGCCAAGGACGCGGACCTTTTCCTGTGCGAAGCCGCTTTTGAGGAAGGCCGGGACGACGGCATCAAGGATGTGCACCTGACCGGCAAGCGTGCCGGTGAGGCAGCGGCAGCCGCCGGCGCACGCAGGCTGCTGCTCACGCACATTCCGGTCTGGACGTCTCCCACCACCGTGATGGCTGAGGCCCGGCCAGTCTTTGGCGGTGACGTGGCGGTAGCTGTCGCCGGAGTCCACTACACCATCTAGCCATCCTCGGCGGCCCTGCCGGCAGTTCAAATACCCACGCCCACAGTACTGGCGCATGTGTGCTTTAAGCTGTAGGTTATCGTTTATCGTTAATATCGATTGTCGATAACAGGGGGAAGCATGGAACTGATGAATGACCGCCAAAGCACTGGAAAGAAGCCGGTGGTGTCGCGGGTCGATGCGGTAGCAGTGATGGGCCTCGCCGCACTGGCAGCCGTTGCCACCACCTTCTGGACGGTCACCGGAATCATCGACACCTTCACCGGACCCGTGACGTTGACCCTTCCCCTGCATGACTCCGCCCAAAGCCCCTCCGGGCTGGAGATGGATTCCACGGCACGGTTTACCGCCATGGAGGCGACCATCCCGGTCCTTCCTGCCGGGGATGCGGCGCTCCTGGCATGGACGGCAGTCCTGTACCAGATCAGTGTCCTGGCAGTCGCCGCCCTGATGTTCCTCCTTGCGTTCCGGCTCCGCGCGCAGAACCTTTTCACCCCGGCGTCAGCATGGATTGTCGGGGCGTGCGGGGTGGTCCTGGCAGCAGCCGGTGGCGCTGCGCAGGTGCTCGACGCCATTGCCCGCACGGAGATAGCCCGGCACATCGGTGCGAACGGACAGCCGGACAACGTCATCTTCGCGGCCGACTTCAATATTGCACCGCTGGTGGCCGGCACTGTCCTGATGCTTGTTGCGGGGGTCTTCCAGTTCGGCGGCCGGCTGCAGAAGGACACTGAGGGCCTCATCTGATGCCGGCTGAGGACTATTCGGCCATCCACTGCCGGCTTGATGAACTGCTGGTGGAGCGTGGCATGAGCCTGACGGAGCTAAGCCGGCAGGTCGGCGTGAGCCTGGTCAACCTGTCGGTGCTCAAGAACAACAGGGCCAAGGCCATCCGGTTCTCCACCCTGACGGCTTTGTGCGAAGTCCTTGAATGCAGCGTGGGCGAGCTGCTCTGCCACAGGTCCGCCTAGTCCGCGGACGGCTGCGGCTGCCGGGCTGCCGGGCTTGAGTCGATAAGCTAAAGGCATGACTTCAGAAGCAACTGCAGTGCCCGTAGTGCGAGCCGACGGCCGTACCCCTGACCAGCTCCGCCCCATCAGCATCACCCGGGGATGGTCCAACCAGGCAGAGGGTTCGGCCCTGATCGAGTTCGGAAATACCAGGGTCCTGTGCACGGCATCCCTGACGGCCGGCGTGCCGCGCTGGCTCAAGGGTGAGGGCCGGGGCTGGGTCACCGCAGAGTACGCCATGCTGCCTCGGGCCACCAACACCCGCTCTGACCGGGAGTCAGTGAAGGGGAAGATCGGCGGGCGGACCCATGAGATCTCCCGGCTGATCGGCCGTTCGCTGCGGTCCATCATCGATACAAAGGCCCTGGGCGAAAATACGATTGTGCTGGACTGTGATGTCCTGCAGGCCGACGGCGGTACGCGCACGGCGGCGATCACCGGCGCCTACGTTGCCCTGGCCGATGCCATCCGCTTCGCCCGGGACAACAAGCTGATCGCCAGGAACGCCCAGCCCCTTGTGGACACCATCGCGGCAGTGTCCGTGGGCATCATCGACGGTGTCCCCATGCTGGATCTTCCCTACGTCGAGGACGTCCGGGCCGAGACCGACATGAACGTTGTGGTCACCGGGTCCGGGAAGTTCGTGGAAGTCCAGGGAACGGCGGAGGGCGCACCCTTTGACCGCGACGAACTCAACCAGCTGCTGGACCTGGCGCTGCTCGGAACCACCCAGCTTGCCGCGATCCAGCGCGAAACCCTAGCGGACGCCCTGTGAGCCAGGCGGTTCCGGAGCGGCCGTCCCACAGCGGACCGAGGCTCGTGCTGGCCACGCACAACCAGGGCAAGCTCCGGGAACTTCGGGACCTGTTGCGCGGCCAGGTCCCAGGGCTCGACGTCGACACCCAGGTGGTTGATGCAGCCGCGGCGGGCGCTCCGGACGTCGTCGAAACCGGGGTGACTTTCGCGGAAAATTCCCTGCTCAAGGCGCGCACCGTGGCCGAGGCCACCGGCCTGGTGGCCATCGCCGACGATTCCGGCCTGGCCGTGGACGTCCTCGGTGGAGCACCAGGAATCTTTTCGGCGCGGTGGGCGGGCCGGCATGGTGACGACGCTGCCAACCTCAGGCTCCTGCTGGACCAGCTCTCAGATGTCCCGGACGGTCACCGGGGAGCGGCCTTTGTCTGCGCGGCGGCCCTTGCCGTTCCGGTGTCGGACTCTGGCCGTGAAGTGGTGGAGTACGGCCAGTTGGAGGGTGTCCTGCTGCGGGAGCCCCGCGGCCACGGCGGCTTCGGTTACGACCCCGTCCTTCAGCCCGTTGGCGAGGAACGGAGCTGCGCAGAGCTGTCGCCTGAGGAGAAGAACGCGATCAGCCATCGCGGCAAGGCCTTCCGGGCGCTCCTGCCCGCCATTGCCGAGGCCTTGGCCCGGCAGTAAGCCGGCGCACTGCCGGCCTCACCGTCACACGGGACAGCAGAGGGAGCCACACACTGTGTGGCTCCCTCTGCTGTCCGCTGCTGGAAATGTCTGCCTGGATCAGTCCAGGTTGGTCTTGCGTTCCTCGTGGGGCGCGTGCTCTTCAATGAATTCGTCCACCGGGTCGGTTCCGAAATGGGCTGCCTGGCGCTTGGCCGAGAGGCCGCGGAGGATTTCGATCCCGATCGGAATCACGGATACCAGAACGATGGCAATGAAAATGATGTCCAGATTGTCCCGTACCCACGGCACCCGGTCGCCAAGGAGGTAGCCCAGGAGGGTGACGCCGCTGCCCCAGAGGACTGCTCCGATGACGTTGAAAAGGAAGAACTTTCGCTTGTCCATCTGCGCAACGCCGACAATCACCGGAACAAACGTCCGGATGATCGGCACGAAGCGCGCCAGGATCAGGGCCTTGCCGCCGTGTTTTTCGAAGAAGGCGTGCGCGTTTTCCACGTTCTCGCGCTTGAAGAGGCGTGAATTTGGCTTGTTGAAGATGGCAGGTCCGGCCTTGGACCCGATCAGGTAGCCGGTCTGGTTGCCGATGATGGCGGAGATGGTGATCAGCAGCGCCAGGAGCCAGACATTGAACTTGATGGTGTCAGTAGCCACCAGCAGTCCGGCGGTGAAGAGCATGGAGTCGCCGGGAAGGAAGAATCCCACCAGCAGCCCGGTCTCCGCGAACACAATGCCGCACACCAGCAGCACCACCCATGGCGCAAGGGCGGGATCGGCCAGGAAGATCTGGGGGTTCAGCCAGTCGGGCAGGAACGACGCCAGCTGAGGCTGGACCGGTCCCGCACCCCCCAGCATGGGCGCGGCAAGGTCGCTGATCGCAAGAAAGTTCACTTACTCAGGGTACTTGACGCTCCGGCACGAAGGGCCTGATGGTGATATCGGCGACAAGGCCGACGCGGCAACGCGGCAACCGGCCTGGCCGGCGGTAAAGTGTGGGCCGTGGGTTTGGACTTTACGGCGATCGATTTTGAGACTGCCAACGGCTTCAGGGGTTCACCCTGCGCAGTGGGCCTGACGAAGGTGCGGGCCGGGAAAGTGGTGGACGAAGCGTCCTGGCTTATGCGGCCGCCCGCCAACCACGACCACTTTGATTACCACAATGTCCGGATCCACGGCATCCGCGCCCGGGACGTGGTGGGCCTTCCCCGGTTCGGTGACCTGTTTCCGGAAATCGGGGCGTTCATCGGCAACGACATCCTGGCCGCACACAACGCAGCCTTCGACCTCGGCGTCATCAGGTCCGGCCTTGAGGTGTCGGGACTTCCCGGGCCCGCGTACGACTACGTCTGCACCGTCATGCTGTCACGGCGCTGCTACTCGCTGGTATCGAACTCCCTGCCCTTTGCCGCCGAGGAGGCTGGCGTGCCGCTGGTCAACCACCACGATGCCGCCGAGGACGCCCGGGCCTGTGCCGGCATCCTGATCGATATTGCTGCACGCAACGGGGCCAACAGCATCGCTGAGCTGTATCTGTCCCTTGGCCTCGCAGTGCCCCGGCAAGCGGCCTTTGATCCCACACTGGACCCCCTGTCCAAACAGACCGCCTCCGCCTTGGCGCTGCTCGGCTCAACGGCCGCCGGAGGCGATTACGGCGGAAGCGGCGGGGGAGCGGCCCGGGTGCTTTCGTTCCAGTCCGGGTGGCCCGAGGAAGGGGCCAACCCGCTTCCCAACGCCGACGCCGAGCCAGGGCACCCCCTGTACGGCCAGACTGTCGTCTTTACCGGCGAGCTGGCAATGCCCCGGCCCGAAGCCAAGGTCCGCTCCGCGGAGCTGGGCGCCCGGCCGGAGAGCCGGGTGACGGCACGGACCACGGTCCTTGTCGTAGGGGACGGGTTCGTGGCGTCGGACCTCCGGTCGGGACGGCTGACCGGCAAGGCCCGGAGGGTCCTGGAACTCCACGACCGCGGCCAGCTGATCGAGGTGCTCTCGGAGGGCGAGTTCCTGCAGATGGTTGGAGGCTACGCCACTGCCGGGGCTTCGGGCAGTCGGGCCGGAATTCATCTGGCGCAATAAACCTTCCCAGCAACAGGGCCTGCTCCTAGCCTTGCAGGATGAGCAAATCCACCGGCGTTGAACGCCACTCCGGCCGCCATCCGGACCGGAGCCGATTGGCGTGCGGTGTTCGCGTTTCCCAACCCTGTGAATGAATATGCCGCCCGGATCACGGCAGCCCTGGTGGTCCTGCTGGCCGGAGCCACGCTGATGACAGGTTCAGGGTGGGGCCTGGCCCTGATTGCTGCTGGTTTCTGGCTCCGCGTCTTGTTCGGCCCCCGCATCTCCCCGCTGGCGCTGCTCTCGGTCAAGGTGCTGGCACCCAGGCTGGGTCCGGCCCGCCTCGTTCCGGGTCCGCCCAAGAGATTCGCGCAAGGCATGGGTACCGTGGTGTCAACCACGGCGTTGATCCTCTTTGTGGCGGGGGCAGCTCCGGCTGCATGGGCAGTTCTGGCTGTGCTGATCCTCGCTGCGTCGCTGGAAGCTTTTGCCGGTTTCTGCCTTGGGTGTGTCATTTTCGGGTTGCTGCAGCGGCGTGGGCTGATTCCTGCCGATGTCTGTGAAGCCTGCAACAACATTTCGCTCAGGCGGTCGTAACCCCCACCAGCATGTCCGCCATTCCGCGGATAATGTGCGGCGCCTCCAGCTGTTCCAGCCACGCCGCGGGCAGGCAATCCTCGCCGTAAAGGGCGCCCAGGATGTTCCCGGCAACCGAACCGGTCGAGTCGCTGTCCCCGCTGTGGTTGATGGCCAGGGCCATGGCTGAACGGAAATGGTCTTCCGGGGTGCCCGCGTCACGGGCAGTTGCAAGGGCGGCGTAAAGCCCGACGGCGAGCGCCTCCTCAGCCACCCAGCCTTCGCCAAGCTGCTCCACCAGTTCCTCCGGGCCCAGGCGCCCGCCTTCGGCCAGCCGCACAGCCGCCTCCAGCCGGAGCGGCAGTTCAGCGGCCACGTCAGCGATGGCCCGTACTTCTTCAAGCACCGCGGACGCTGCGGCGTGCAGGCTTTCGCCTGCCGCCAGCCGGTGGATCAGCAGGCTGAATCCTCCGGCACTCTGGCGTGCCGATGGGTGGCCGTGCGTCAGGGCCGCAGCGTCCGCACTCAGCTTGTAGACGGCGTCGGGACCCACGTGCGGGATCAGCCCGAACGGTGCCGAACGCATCACCGTACCGCAGCCCTTTGAGTCTGGATTTACCGGCCGGAACGAGGTTCCCATCTCACCGGTGGCCAGCCCGCTGATGCATGCTGCTCCCGGGGCGCGGCGGTACTTCAGCTCAGCGTGGGAGTCGATCCACCGTGGCTGCGGGACCGGAGCGGACGACGGCGCCGCCTCACCCTGGGTGGCCAGCCAGCGCAGGTACGCCAGCCACAGGCAGGCGTTGGCATCGGCCCCCACCCCCGAGTTGGCCCACTCCAGGGCCTCCACCAGGCCATCCACCGTGTAGAGGGTCATCTGGGTGTCGTCGGAAAAGTGGCTGACGCCGTCGAGCGCGGAAAAATCCTTCAATCCTTCAGCTCCGAACCGTTCGCGGATCCGGGCGATGGAGTCGAACTCCACGGCATAGCCCAGCGAATCGCCCAGGGCGCCGCCCAGCAGGCAGCCGTGGATGCGGGAGGCCGGGGAGGGGACAACTGAGGTGCCGGGGTCAATGCTCATAGCAATAAATTTACCGTGGTGTGCGGCGCTGCCTGCGCCGCACACCACGCACGGGTCCAGCCAACGTCCAGACTTGGCTGGCAGAATGCAGGGGCCGCCTGGAGAACTCCGGTCCAGCGCAGTTCCCTGCGATTGCTGCAGCCCCGACGATAAGGATCAACCGAACATGACCACGCCTGTGCCCGCATCCGAAGCACACAACGCCGAGCCATCAGAACCCGGCGCTGCTCCGATCCGTCACGGGCTGGTGCCCCGGCTGTCCGCGGAGGCGGTGGGAAGCTTCTTCCTGGTGGTCGCAGGCCTGGGCGTCCCTCTCTTCACCATCCCGCAGTCCAGCCCGCTGCCGGCCGCGCTCGCCGCAGGCCTGGCCGTTACTGCGGTGATGCTCGCGTTCGGGTACGTCTCGGGCGGGCACTTCAACCCGGCCGTAACCCTCGGGCCATGCCGTGGCAGGCCGGATCCGGCTCGGCGATGCCGCCGCTTACCTCGGCGCACAGCTGGCAGGGGCGCTCCTGGGCGCGCTGGCTCTGTTTGCGCATCCTGCGCACCCTCCCCAGCATCCAGGACACCCGGACGGCGTTCGATACCGTCACGGCAGGATTCGGCGAGCACTCCATCATCCAGGCGCCGATGGCAGCCCTTCTTCTGCTGGAAGTCTCGGCGCAGCCATCCTGGTCTCCGTGTTCCTGGGTACCACCGCCCGTCACAACCTGAACAAGGCTGCAGCGCCTTTTGCCGTTGGCCTCACCGTGGCCGTCCTGCTCCAGCTGGGCCAGTCCGTGGGCAACGCACCGTTCAACCCGGCGCGGGCAACTGCTTCAGCCATCTTCAGCTCCAGCGTGGTCCCTTGAGCAGCTGTGGGTTTTCTGGGTTGCACCGCTGGTCGGCGCGGCAATCGCCGGCCTGGTCTTCCGTGGCTTCGCTGACTCCGCCACTGCCGCTCCCGCATCCCCAGGGACCGGCCAGACGGCCGGGGCTGACGAAGAAGTGGACGACGACGGGCTGGAGACCGACGATGACTTCGGCGGCACCGCGGACGCTGCTGATGCGACGGCGGCTCCGGACTCCGGCAGCTCCGCCGCCGGTACCGTGCGTCGTCCAGCCGGGCCGGCAGCTGTAGCAGCACCGGAACGCCCGAACACCGATGACGAGGCGCAGGCGTTCTTCGACGGGAAGCGGCACCAGGCACTGACGCCGGTTTGCGGTACTCCGGCGGCAGCGGCGCTGGCGCAAAGTGTCAGTGCCAGCCGATAGCGTAGGAATATGCGGTTATTGCACACATCGGACTGGCACTTGGGCCGGTCCTTCCACGGCGTCGGGATGCTGGATGCCCAGCGCTCCTTCGTCGACCAGCTCGTCAGCACCGTCACCGGAACGTGCCGTTGACGTGGTCCTGATCGCAGGCGACGTCTACGACCGCGCCCTGCCCGGCGTAGACGTGGTGGGCCTGCTGGATGACGCACTGGTCAGGCTCACCGGCGCCGGAGCCACAGGTAGTGCTCACCAGCGGCAACCACGATTCCGCCATCCGCCTGGGCTTCGCCTCCCGGCTGCTGGAACGCGGGGGAGTGCACCTGCGGACCAGGCTTCCGGAGCTGGACAAGCCCCTGCTCCTGCCCCTGACGGAGCCCCGCGGACGCTGCCGCTGACAACGCCAGTCCTGGCCATCTACGGCATCCCGTGGCTGGAACCGCGTCTGGTGGCGGAGCAGCTCGGGCGTGGAGACGGCCAGCCATTTCGAGGTCACCCGGGCAGCGACGGACCTCATCCGGGCGGACATCAGCACGGCGCACCGGCGCAGGACCCGTCCATTCGGTGGTCCTCGCGCACACCTTCGCCAGCGGCGGCATCAGCTCGGACAGCGAACGTGACCTCAGCATCGGAGGAGTAGGAGCGGTTCCCCTGGACCTCTTTGACGGCTTCAGCTACACCGCCCTGGGCCACCTCCACGGCCGCCAGGCGCTGTCCCCGCAGGTCCGGTACTCCGGCTCGCCGCTGGCGTATTCCTTCTCCGAGGCCAGGCACCGCAAAGGCGCCTGGCTCATCGACGTCGGCCCGGCAGGAGTCACCGGCGTGGAGGAACTGCAGTGGGAGGCTCCGCGGAAGCTGGCCGTGCTCCGCGGCCCCATCGGCGGAACTGCTGGAGTCCGGCGAGCCATGCGTGGGCGGAAGACGCCTACTGCCAGATCACCCTGACGGATGCCCAGCGTCCCGCCCAGGCCATGGAACGGCTGCGGGCCCGCTTCCCGGACACCCTGGTCCTGGGTTTCGACCCCCAGGGCGGCAGCACCGAACGCCTCCCCGACGCTACAGCAGCAGGCTTGCCGCAGCCACCGGACGACCTCGACGTCTGCTGCGGCTTCCTGGAGCATGTCCGCGGCCGCGAACCGGACGGTGACGAGAGGCGAGCCCTCGGCACAGCCCTGGACAACGTGCGCCTCCAGGAGGCCTCACTGTGAGGATCCACCGCCTGAAAATCTCTGCCTTCGGGCCCTTCGCCGGCACCGAGGAAGTGGACTTCGACAGGCTGAGCGGCCACGGACTGTTCCTGCTGAACGGACCCACCGGGGCCGGAAAAACCAGCGTCCTGGATGCCATCTGCTTCGCCCTCTACGGATCTGTGCCCGGTGCACGGCAGGACGGCAAACGCCTCCGCAGCGACCATGCCGAACCCGGCGCGGGAACCCGCGGTGACCTGCGAGTTCTCGGCCCAGGGCCGGCACTTCGAAGTCACCCGCTCGCCGGCGTGGGACAAACCCAGCGCCCGCGGCAAGAACGGCTTCACCACACAGCAGGCCAAGACCCTCCTGCGGGAGCGGGTGGGCGGGACATGGATCGAAAAGTCAGGCCGCAACGACGAGGCCGGTGCAGAAATCACCGGCCTGCTGGGCATGGACCGGGAGCAGTTCACCCGGGTGGTGATGCTGCCGCAGGGTGACTTTGCCGCCTTCCTGAGGTCAAAGGCCTCGGACCGGCTGGAACTGCTGCAGAAGCTGTTCGGTACGCAGCGCTTCGAAGCGGTGGAGCGTGAACTTTCGGCCCTGTCCCAAGCCGCCACTGCCGACGTCTCACGGCTCCAAGGGCAGCTTGTGCTCCTGGCGGCCCGGGCGGAGGCCGAAGTATCCTCCGTCGGGCTCGACGAATCCGGGGCACCGCCCGCCGAGGACGTCCCGGTCCGGCTTGCCTGGCTGCAGTCAACACTTGCCCTCCGCGCCGCTGACCTGGTGGCAGCCGAAGAATCGGCCGCGTCGCTGGGCAGGGAACAACGGAGTCTCCTTGATGCCGCGGAGGCACGGCTGGAGCGGCATCGGCGGCTGGCAGCTGCCGAGGCACGGAAGGCCGCTGCCGGGAGTCCGCCCCGGCCCTGGCTGCCCACGAAGCCAGGCTGGCCCGGCACCGCGAGGCCGAGGTCCTGAGCGGACAGCTGCAGGCCGTGGAGAAGACAGGGTCCCAGCTGCGCAGCGCGGCTGCCGCCCGTGAGTCGGCGCTCACCCTGCTGCGGCTGCCGCCGGCGAAGACCCCGAACTGGAGCACCTTGATCCCGAGGCACCGGACGCGGCAGGTGAACTGAGCCGGCTGCATTCCCTGCTGGCCGTGGTGGAAGCCCGGCTTCCGGACGAGGACCGCCTCGAAGAGCTCACCGCAAGGCGCAGCATGCTTGCTGCGCAAAGGCGAGGAACTCCAGGCCGCCGAGCGCGAACTCAGTGGCAGCCTCCAGTCCTTGCGGGCAGAGCACACGGAGCTGTCCGGAAGGGTGGAGCCCCTGTCAGACCTGGCAGCTGCCGCAGTCATGCACACTAAGGAAGCTGCAGCTGCCCAGGAGCTGCTGGACGTCGTCCGGCGCTACCGCGCAGCCGCCACCGCCCAGGACGCAGTGTCCGGTCAGTACGAGGCCTGCCGCGAGGACCAGCTGCAGAAGAAGCAGCTCTGGCTGGATCTTCGGGAGAAGCGGCTGGCCAACGCCGCAGCGGAACTGGCTGCCCAGCTCACCGACGATGAGCCATGCCCGGTCTGCGGCAGCGCCGAGCACCCGGCGCCGGCGCAGGCCGGCCAGTCCGCGCTGCGGCTGGGCCAGGATGAAGAGGAAGCGCGGGCCGCCTTTGAAGATGCAGAGATGAGGCTGTCTGCGCTCGGCGCCGAACTGGCCGGGGCCCGGCAACTCGTGGCCGTCCTTGCCGGGCAGGGCGGGGATACACCGGAAGATGAGGCCCGTAAGGCCGCCGTTGCGGCCCGGGAAGCAGCCGGACGGGCTGTGCAGGCGGCGGAACAACTCACGGCTTTGCGGGCGCAGCTAAACTCCATCGACGCGCGGATCGCCGAGGCGGAGAAGGCCCGCGCAGGAACCGGCGCTGAGCTTGTCCAATCACAGTCCAGCCTCGCCGAGGTCCAGGAACAGGTGGCTTCGCTGGATAAGGCCCTGTCCGGCCTCAGGTCCGGCCACCGGAACCTCACCTATCGGCTGCGGGCGCTGCATGACGCTGCCGGTACCCTCGAAAAAACCGTGCGAGCCCAGGCCCAGCTGGACCAGGCCGAAGCCAGGGCGGCAGAGGCGCAGCAACTGCTCGAACTCGCGTTGCCCCAGGCGGGGTTCGCCACCGCCGAAGAAGCCCGCGCCCAGC
The DNA here is from genome assembly GCA_963807805.1 of uncultured Actinomycetota bacterium. Lineage (GTDB taxonomy): Bacteria > Actinomycetota > Actinomycetes > Actinomycetales > Micrococcaceae > Arthrobacter. Next base: position 471,509 of record CAWECX010000010.1, read on the forward strand.
TTCTTGGCCCGGCTGATGCCCGCGCTCTCCAGGCACAGGTCCGCGCGGGCCAGGACGAGCGGGCGAAGGTCGCGGAACTCTTTGCTTCCGAGGACGTGGTACTCGCCCTGGCGGAACGGGCTGGCCAACTGGTCCCGGACGACGCCGGGCTGCGGGAGTTGCGTTCCGCTGCAGCAGCTCGCGGAGGCGGACGCGCGTACTGCCGGGCTGGCCGCCGGCATGGCACGCGCGGTGCGTGGAATCACTGACGGACATCATGGCCTCGATACGAGGAGCTGGAAGCCACGGCAAAGGGACCGAGCGAGCGGGCCCGGATGCTTGCCGGGCTGGCGGACGCCGCAGCCGGACGCGGTGACAACACCTACCGGATGAGCCTGAACAGCTACGTCCTCGCGGCACGGCTGGAGCAGGTCGCCGTCGCGGCGTCTGAACGGCTGGTGGCCATGAGTGATGGCCGGTACCTGCTGCAGCACACCGACGCCAAGGCCGCCCGCGGGCGCCAAGTCCGGGCTGGGGCTGGAAGTGGTGGATCAGTGGACGGGGCACCGCCGGGACACCTCCACGCTGTCCGGCGGGGAATCCTTTATGGCGTCCCTGTCCCTGGCGCTGGGCCTGGCCGACGTCGTCCAGCAGGAATCCGGGGGAATCCAGATCGAAACGCTGTTCGTCGACGAGGGCTTCGGCAGCCTGGACGAGCAGTCCCTGGAACAGGTCATGGATGCGCTCGAAGGATTGCGGGACGGCGGCCGGGTGGTGGGGCTCGTCAGCCACGTGGGTGAAATGAAGCAGCGCATCGGAGCGCAGCTCCAGGTGGTCAAGGGCCGCAACGGATCCACGCTCCACATTTCCGATGCTGCCGCTGCGGCGGTCCTGACCCCGTCACCAAACAGCGGGAGCCGCAGCCCAGGAAGCCTGCTGCGCGTGGCTGAAACGCTATAATCGGAGAGTTACCGGGTTGCGCGCATCGGGAGGAGGGACGATGCGCACGACTGAACGAGCCCGGAACATTGAATCCTTCACCCCTCCCATCATCACCGACCCTTCACCGCGGCTCCCCGCCCGGGCCCGACGGCCGTCCCGGGGGCGGCGATGCACCGCCCAGCCGGAGCCGGTTTTCCAGGCTGCCGCAGCTGGCGGGACGCGGTTTCGTCCCGTTGGGACTGTTTGCCCGCCTGCCGCTGGCCATGCTCACGGTAGGGACCCTGACCCTGGTGACGTCGGTCAGCGGCTCCTACGCCACCGGCGGAACGGCCGCCGGCGCCGTGGGGATCGGCTCGGCCATCGGCGCGCCGGTGCTCGGAGCACTGGCGGACCGGAGGGGCCAGCGGCCCGTTCTGCTGGTCGCGGCAATTGTCAACGCCCTCGCCGTGCTGGCGCTGATCGCCGCAGCTTACGCGGGCGCGCCGGGCGGCGCATTTCCTGTGGCAGTGCTGGCCGCCGCTGCTGTCTCCGGAGCCAGTTGCCCGCAGGTCGGGCCGCTGGCGCGGGTTCGGTGGATGGCCCTGACGTCCCGTGGCAGCCGGGAGGCCAACGCCAAAGACCTGGATACTGCACTCTCCTACGAGAGTACTGCTGATGAACTCACGTTCGTCCTGGGTCCGGCCCTCGTGGGAATCCTTGCCAGCCTGGTGGCACCATGGCTACCGCTGGCGCTGGCGGCAGCCTTGACCCTCACACTGGTCCCGGCCTTTGCCGTCCACCGGACGCACCGCGCCGTGCCCATCCATCGTGGGGGTCCTGCGACATCCGCTGGCCGCCCAAACAGAGCGGCGGCACCCAGGATTCCGCCGGCTGCTGCCCTGCCTGTCCTTGCCATGGTCTGCATGGGAACATTCTTCGGCTCAACCCAGACTGCGCTCAGTTCCTTCTCGGCCGGCTTTGCCACGTCGGAGGTCGCGGGGCTGCTCTACGCGGTCATGGGAGTCAGCTCTGCGGCGGCGGCTCTTTCGGTGGCCTACTGGCCGCAGCGCATCTCCGTATCATGGCGCTGGCTTGCCGGCGCTGCCCTGATGGCTGCCCTGTCCTTGCTGCTCCTGGTCCCCTCCATCCGCGGCGGGCATGGTGCTGGTGCTGTTGGTACTTGGCATTCCGGTGGGGCCGGTCATGGTGACCGTCTTTGCCATGGGCGGTCTCCTGGCGCCTGCGGGCCGGTTGGGAACGGTCATGACGGCATTGGCCAGCGGTATTGTTGCCGGCACTGCCGTTGGCTCCGCGGTGGCAGGCCAACTGGCCCAGGCCCAAGGCTATGCGCTGGCGTTCATCGTGCCGGTCGGGGCGGCGACGGCGCTGGTCCTTCTGGGTGCCGCGTCCGCCGTCGTGCTGCGCCGCACGCAGGCATGAGCCGGCCGCACCGCGGCACGCTGCTACGCCAGCTGGCGTTCGATCCTGGCGGCGCTTTCGGCCAGGGCTGCTCCTACGGCGGCAGCGTCGTGCGATGAACGGATATAGACGACGGCGAGCGCGGCCGGGCGCCCACCCGGAACCCTGACGGGGGCGGCCAATGAGGATACGCCTGCAATGACCTCGTCATGGCTGGCTGAGTAGCCGGAGTGCCGGGCTGCAGCCGCCTCCGTCCGGTACGGGATGCCCGGGGCCAGTTGCGCCCACTCGGCCTCTGTCACGGCAGACTGGATGGCGATCCCGGGTGCGCCGGCGCTGATGGGATGCCGTGTACCGGGGTGCTGGGCCACCGTCGCGCCTGAATGGCGCGGTTCCACCGTTACCAGGGTGATGCAGTCCAGGTGGTCCCAGACGGCCACAAACGCGGTCATATCCAGAGTGTTGGCCAGATGGGTGAGTTCGGGCAGGGCAGCGGTCTGCAGGTTCCTGGATACTCCTCGTGCCAGGACGGCAAGGCCGGGGCCTGGCTGCACGCGGCCGGCGCTGTCGCGCACCAGCAACGAGTGGTCCTCCAGCGTCCGAAGGATCCGGTAGGCCACTGAGCGGTGAACGCCCATGGCGTCGGCAAGCTCTGCGATGGTCAGCGGGTCCGGGGCGGCGGCGAGGATTTCGAGCGCCCGGATGCCCCGGGAGAGCGTCTGCGAGGGCGATGCCTGCGCAGGCGCTGCTTCGGTGCCGGCGGCTGAGGAATTCATGATGTCCATCCTAGGTTCCAGCGGCAGGGCAGCCGGCCGGCTCTTGTGCAGGCGCACTCGCCCGAGTAGCGTCCTATATAAGAATCATAAGTTCAAATATAGAACTCCCCATCCGCAGCGGTCCACTGATCCCAGCGCAATCGGATTCGACGTGAGGTTCAGCGATGATTTCCCCTTCCCGGAACCCGGCGGATTCTCCGGCCGACGGCCGGACATCCGCGCCGCGGTCGCACCACTTCCGGGGCAGCCTGGGCCGCTTCGCCACCGGTGTGGCCATTGTGACCTTCGACGGGACCACCAGGCGCCACGGGATCACTGTCAACTCCTTCACCTCGGTGTCCATGGAACCGCCGCTGGTCCTGGTCAGCATCGCCCGCAGCAGCAAAGCCCACGACGAACTCGCTGGCCGGCCCTTTGCCGTGAACATCCTTGGTGCCGAGCAGCGCCACCTGGCCAACCACTTTTCCGGCCGGCCGGGGCAGGAGCCTGCCTGGGTGGAAGGGGAAACCGCCCCGCGCCTCGCAGGGGTTCTGGCGTGGTTTGAGTGCACCCCGTGGGCAGCCTATGACGGAGGCGACCATACGCTCTACGTCGGGGAAGTCGTTGACTTCAACTACCGCAGCGGCGATGCGCTGGCCTTCGCCCACGGCGCCTTCACTGTTATTCCGGAGCCCCAACTGGGGGTGGAGGACCTGCTCTGACCCGTGGCCCCCGGCCAGAGGACGCCCAGGGGAAAAAATTACCGGCAGGACGTGTTCTCTCTCACATATCCGTAGTACCCTACTAACTAACTGACCGTTCTGTCGGTAATTATGAAGGCGTTTCAATCGGCAGCACCCCTGCCTTAAACAATGGAGTTTCAATGACCGCACCTTCTACGGTGGATTCCCTTGCCGGCCCCAGCACCCGGAGGGAGGAACGTAAGGTCCTCGCCGGGACCCTCGTAGGCACCACTATTGAGTGGTACGACTTCTTCATCTTCGCCCAGCTCACCGGTACGCTGCTGTCCCCCCTGTTCCTGGCGCCGCTGAATGACTCCAACCCCGGCCTGGCGCAGATCCTGTCGTTCGCGCTCATCGGCATCAGCTTCCTGTTCCGCCCACTGGGTGCGGTAGTGGCCGGGCACCTCGGTGACCGCCTTGGGCGCAAGGCGATGCTGGTGTTCACCCTGGTCATGATGGGAGCAGCGACTGCACTGATCGGCATGCTGCCGACCTACGCCCAGATCGGTGTCTGGGCCCCCATCCTGCTGATCACCCTCCGCATCATCCAGGGCTTCTCCGCAGGCGGGGAATGGGGCGGCGCAGCCCTGATGGCCGTGGAACATGCACCGTTGAACAAGCGCGGGCTGTTCGGCGCCTACCCGCAGATCGGTGTCCCGGTGGGAATGATCCTGGCCACCGGCCTGCTGTTCTTCCTCAACAGCAGCATGTCCAAGGAAGACTTTGCTGCCTGGGGCTGGAGGGTTCCGTTCCTGCTGTCCATCGTGCTGATCGTGGTCGGTTACCTGATCCGGCGGGCAGTTGCCGAAAGCCCCGTATTCAAGGAGATGGCGGCCCGCAAGGAAGCAAGCAAAGCACCCCTGGGCGAGCTGATCCGCAAGCATAAGAAGGCAGTGCTCTACTCCACCATGATCTTCATCGGCAACAATGCCGCCGGCTACCTGCTGATCGCCTTCTTCATCTCCTACGCAACCAGGACCTTGAAGATGCCGACTCCGCAGATCCTCCTTGCCACCACCTTGGCGTCCTTTGGATGGCTGATCTTCACCCTGGTGGGAGGCTGGCTGTCTGACCGGATCGGACGGGTGAAGACGTTCCTGATCGGCTACGGCATCGTCTTTGCCTGGATGATCCCGATGTTTGCCCTGATCGACACCAAGGACATCCTGCTCTACGGGGTGGCTCTCTTCGTCCTGACCATCGGGCTTGGTCTGTCCTACGGGCCCATGTCGGCAATGTACGCCGAAATGTTCCCCGCCAATGTGCGCTACTCCGGCATCTCGATCGGGTACGCATTCGGCGCCATCCTCGGTGGCGCTTTTGCAGCCACCATCGCCGAATGGCTCCTGCAGAGCACCAAATGGACCGGTTCGATCGGTATTTACATCATGATCCTCTGTGTCATTTCAGCCATCGGCGTCCTCCTGGCAAAAGAGACCAAGGGCCGCCCCCTCGGCGTCAGCCACCACTAGGACGGGGAAGGATGCGCCCTCATCAGGCGCTAACCACGCAAAGCAGGCCCGGACGTGTGGTCCGGGCCTGCTTTCGTGTGACCGGGCCAGCCGTAAGGGTCAGGGTCCTTCCGGCGGGTGGGCCGTGCTGCGGGCTCCGGGCCGCGGGGCATCAAGGTGCAGCAGTCTGGAGCTTTTCGCAGCGGTACCCACCGCTACCGGGAGAGGTGGCTGATCGCGTCCTCGTCGGACAACTGCTCGAAGTGGCGGTAGAAGCTTCCCACGGCGCGGAACTTTCCGGGCAGGTGCAGGCAGAGTACGGCATCGCAGACCTCGGCCACGGCGGCTTCCGCCTCCACCGACCCCACCGGTGCCGCGGCCACCACGTGGGCAGCCCCGCCGGCACGGACCGCTTCGACAGCGGCCCGCATGGTCGCTCCGGTAGCGAGTCCGTCATCAACGAGCAGCACCGTCTTGCCCATGAGATCGTGCTCGATCGCGGGGTAGGTTTCCACCCGGCGGAGCAGCTCAGCACGTTCCCGCTGCTCCACCTCGTCCAGCCACTCCTGCCGGACGCCGTGTTCCAGGACCCGGGACACCAGGGGCCGGTTGAGCAGCCGCACCACGCGTCCCTGGGACCACGCCAGGGCGCCGAAGGCAGTTTCATCGTGGCCCGGGATGCCCAGTTTCCTGACGAGGATGGCTCCCAGCGGCAAATACAGGGCTTTGGCCGCCGCAGCGGCCACGGGGATGCCTCCGCGGGCCAGGCCCAAAACCAGGCAGTCGGGCCGTTCCCTGAACTGCGTCAGCACGGCCGCCAGCTGCTCTCCGGCATCCGTGCGGTCTTCAAAACGCATGCTCATTGACTCCCTCTCCGGCGGTCTCCGCCCCGCTCCCAGCCTACCTTCTGCAGCAGCGCCGGCGGGAGGACAGTGCAGCACGCTGCGGTTGCCCGCCGGAGAGTCCGACGGCGGCCGGCGGCCGGGTGCATGCGTCCAGGTGCGCCGCGGCGACAGGCGGCGCCGGCAAGGCGACATCACCACGGTAATCATCGGGGCCGGCTATGAACCTGCTGTCACTCAGACGGAGAGGAAGCTGATGGCACCTTGCTTGAATGCACGGCTGGTGATGGCATTGGTGTGGTTACGGCCAGGGAGCAGCAACTGTTCGGCCAGCGACCCCGCCTTGGCAGCGAGCCCAGCCAGTTGCGGCATGGTGGCAGCGCGTTCGTCGTTGTCACCGGCCACGAGGAGCATGGGCACATGGGGGACGGCCTCTGCCGGGTCGTAGGGCTCGTCCTTGATCGCTTCCACCAACGACAGCAGCGCGAAAATGTTGTTGCTGGGAAGCAGCATGGCCATCTTCAGCAGACCCGCGGTGGACTGGTCGGCGATGGGCGTCCCGTCGGCGAGGTGGCGCTGTGCTGCCGCGAGGTCAAAATCTGCCAGCGGGTCTGCGACGTTGGGGCCGCCCAGGACCAGCCGGTGGACGATCTCGGGCTGCGTGGCGCCGAATTCCCACGCGAGCCGTGAACCGAGCGAGTAGCCCACCACGTCAAGCCCGCTGGAAGGGTCACCGTCCTGCAGCGGCCGCACTCCGGCGTCGAACGCTATCTGGAGCAGGTCCGCCCGGATACGGCTGGGGGAGTAGGAGTCGCGGTCCTCGGGGGCGCCGCTGCGGCCATGGCCGGGAAGGTCCACGGTGATGATCCGGCGGCCGGCGTCGAGCAGGGCGGCAACCCAGCCGGTGTCCTCCCAGTTCAGTTTGCTGGAAGAGGAGAAGCCGTGCAGCAGCAGGACCGGCCTCAGGCCGGCGTCGGAGGAGGGCTCATGCACCTGGACGTACAGCTGGGGATCGGTCCCCTCCACTGTGTGGGAGTGCATCTCGCCGGTGTGCCTGCCGCTCATGGTGTCAGTCCTCATCAAGTACGGCGCTCAGGCGGACCCGGCGCGTCGGTGCCTCATCCTTGGGGACCGTGCCCACGGTCCCGGCTGTAGTGTCCGGCGCCTTGAACACGATCAGGGGTTCGCCGACAAATATCCTGTCGCCTGGCCCGCCGAAGGTAGGCACCACTTTACCTGCCTGCGGACCGGGCAGTTCAACAGCGGATTGGGGGTGGTTTCGACTTCCCACAGGAGCTGGTTCCGGTTCCCCCGGTCACTGACCTCCCCGTGGTGGCGTTTCTCCTACGTGCTCTGCCGGCCGCGTGAGGCCAGCCGTGCACCTGCCCAGCATGCCGCCGCAAGGCAGGCGACCAGCGCGAACGTGCTGAGCAGCTGGACCCGGCTGCTGTCGGCGCTGAATCCGACGGCGAAGATCAGGGCCAGGAGCAGCAGGCCCAGGATGGTGAACCCCGGGAACCCCTTCATGCGCAGCGGGAGGCGGGTTCCCTCGCGGTCTGCCCGGCGCCGGAGGATGAGCTGGGAGACGAGGGCCGTGCCCCACACCACCAGGCAGGTGGAGCCCACCAGCTGGAACAGGGCAGGAAGGATCCGTTCCGGGAACAAAAGTTCCAGGACGGTAGCTGCGAAGCCGAACGCCACGGAGACGCCGACAGCCAGCATCGGCACACCAGCCCCGCTGAGCCTCGACAGGAAACGGGGCGCTTCGCCGCGGCCGGCCAGCGAGTAGACCATGCGCGAGGCCCCGTAAAGATTCGCGTTCAGTGCAGAAAGCAGTGCGACAACGGCCACGAGGGTGATTGCCGTGCCGGCGCCTGGGATCCGGGCAGCGTCCAGGACACCGGCGAACGGGGAGGCCAGGCCCTCAGACGTGGCCGGGAGCACGGCGGCGATGACAAAGACAGAGCCGATGTAGAAGACAAGGATCCGCCACACCACTGTACGGATTGCCCGGCCCACGCTGTGCTCGGGGTCCTCGGTTTCCGCCGCGGCCACAGAAACGATCTCGGTGCCGCCGAACGCAAAGATCACCACGAACAATGCCGTGGCCACGCCACCAAGGCCGGCAGGGGCGAAATCGGTGGTGATGTTCGCCAGCCCTGGCGTGGCCACGTCCGGAAGCAGCCCCAGCAGCAGGGCCGCCCCGACGCCCAGGAACAGGACAATGGCTGCAACCTTGAGGATGGCAAACCAGAACTCGAACTCGCCGAAATTCCTCACGCCCGCAAGGTTGATGGCAGTGAACAGGACCATAAAGACCAGTGCCAGGGCCCAGACCGGAACGACCGGCCACACGGAGAACAGAAGCCCGGCAGCGCCCAGTGCTTCGGCGGCGATCACCACCACCAGCTGCAACCACCAGAGCCACCCGACGGTCGCGCCGGCGGTCTTGCCCAGGGCGCGTTCGGCATACACGGAGAAAGCCCCGCTGGTGGGGTTTGCGGCGGCCATCTCGCCAAGTGCCCACATGACCAGGATGATCAGCGTTCCGGCCACCAGATAGGAAAGCAGCACGGCCGGACCGGCGGCCTGGACGCCCGCGCCGGAGCCGAGGAACAGGCCGGCGCCGATGGCGCTGCCAAGACCCATCATGGTCAGTTGGCGGGGCTTCATGGTGTGGCCCAGGTGGGCTTGCGGCCGGTCCTGGAGGGACTTCATCGTCATGCGTAAACCTTCTTGGGGTGGATGGTGCGGGTCCTTGGAGGACCATTCGAATTTACCGCCTCAGCAGCACGTTGCTCCCCAGCGGCTGCGGCGTCGCGGATTCAGGGTCATCCATTGGTCTCCTGGAGGACCGCCGGGTTGCCGGAAAACGGCCGAGAAACATTTTGATTCGGACCTGGCTGCCCGTATTATTAGTTCTAGTCAATTTGACTTTAACTAACCCGGGAAAGGGGGCCGCCATGTACACCAGCTCCGCAAACGTGGCCGAGCGCCAGGCTGCGCCCCCCTCACTGGCCATCTCCACCGTGATTTTTGCCCTGCGGCCCAGCGCTGCCTCCGGACGCCCCACCCTGTGGCTTCCCCTGGTCCGCCGTATCCGGGAGCCCTTCAAAGGCCTGTGGGCCCTTCCCGGCGGCCCGCTGACGCATGCGGAATCCCTGCAGGACGCGGCCTCCCGGAACCTGCGCGAAACCACCGGGCTGGCCCCCAGCTACCTGGAGCAGCTGTATGCGTTTGGCGGCCTCCACCGTTCGCCGACGCAGCGCGTGGTGTCCATCGTGTACTGGGCGCTGGTCCAGCCTACGGAGGCGGCGCTCGCAGACGAGTCCGAAAACGTGAAGTGGTTCAGGGCCGACCGCCTCGGTGACCTCGCCTTCGACCACAACGCGATCGTTGACTACGCCCTCTGGCGGCTGCGGAACAAGCTGGCCTACGGTTCCGTGGCCTACCACCTCCTGGGGGAGTACTTCACCCTGGCCCAGGTGCGGGAAGTCTACGAGGCCGTCCTGGACCGGCAGCTCGATCCGGCAAACTTCCGTCGGCAGCTCAAAGCCACTCCGGAGATCGAAGAAACCGGCGAATACCTCCAGGGCGGCAAACACCGGCCTCCCCGCCTATACCGCTTCACCGGCCGTCCCGGCCTTGACCCAGATAACAGGAGCACACCATGAGCAGCGTCAACACAGCAATCCAGCTGATCACGCGCGAACAGGCTGAAAAGGCAGCAGGACCAGCGGGGGCCGGCAAAGCAGCCGGTACCTGCAGCCCGGCGCTCGCCAGGGGCCCGTGGGACTACGACCTCGCGGAAGCCCTCGCCGGCGTCCCTGCTTACGGCCCCGGTGCCTCGAGCGCCGACGTCGCCCCCGCGGCAACTCCGCGGCAGGGCCAGCTGCCTGAGCAGTACAAACTCGCCAGCGATGCTGAGCTGGACGTGCGTATCCGCGCTGCCAAGGAAAAACTGGGTGACCGGGCGGTGGTCCTGGGCCACTTCTACCAGCGCGACGAAGTGATTCAGTACGCGGACTTTGTGGGGGACTCCTTCCAGCTGGCCAACGCGGCCCTGACCAGGCCGGACGCCGAGGCCATCGTCTTCTGCGGCGTGCACTTCATGGCCGAGACCGCGGACATCCTCTCGACGCCGGAGCAGGCCGTCATCCTGCCCAACCTTGCTGCCGGCTGCTCCATGGCAGACATGGCTGACACAGATTCCGTGGAGGAGTGCTGGGAACAGCTTGAGGAGATCTTCGGTACGGAGGCCGACGCCGAGGGACGGGTTCCGGTCATCCCTGTCACCTACATGAACTCCTCCGCGGCCCTGAAGGCTTTCTGCGGACGCAACGGCGGCATCGTCTGCACCTCCTCCAACGCCAAGCTGGTGCTGGAATGGGCGTTCGAGCGGGGCCAGCGGGTCCTGTTCTTCCCCGACCAGCACCTGGGCCGCAACACCGCCAAAGCCATGGGCGTGCCGCTGGAGCAGATGCCCATGTGGAACCCGCGCAAGGAACTCGGCGGCAACGACGAACAGGCACTGCTCGATTCCCGGGTCATCCTCTGGCACGGCTTCTGCTCGGTCCACAAGCGCTTCAACGTGGCACAGATCGAAAAAGCCCGCGCCGACTTTCCCGGCGTCAACGTGATTGTGCACCCGGAATGCCCCATGGAGGTGGTGGACGCGGCCGATTCGGCCGGTTCCACCGACTTCATCAAGAAGGCCATCGCCGCGGCCACCGAACCAACGACCTTCGCCATCGGCACCGAGATCAACATGGTCAACCGGCTCGCCGCTGAGTACCCGCAGCACACCATCTTCTGCCTGGACCCGGTGATCTGCCCGTGCTCCACCATGTACCGGATCCACCCGGGCTACCTGGCCTGGGTCCTGGAGGAGCTGGTCGAGGGACGCATCGTCAACCGCATCACGGTGGATGACGCCGTCCAGGACAACGCCAAGATCGCGCTCGAGCGTATGCTCGCCGCGCGCCCCCTATAGTCCGCAGTCATACCGGAAACCGAAACGAGCCCGCCATGTCAGCAGAGAGCCCAGCCACCCGGCCGCGTCCCCGGCGGCTGATCGTCGTCGGCAGCGGTATTGCGGGACTGTACGCCGCATTGCTCGCCGCTGATGCAGGTGCAGACGTTGTGCTGCTGACCAAAGGTGCGCTCGCGGACAGCAACACTTCCTACGCGCAGGGTGGCATCTCCGCGGTGCTGGACGAGCCGGCGCCCGGGGACACCGTGGCCGCGCACATCGCAGACACGCTCATGGCCGGGGCGGGGCACTGCAACGAGGAAGCAGTCCGCGTACTCTGCACCGAAGCGCGGGTGGACATTGCCGGGCTGCAGCGGTTTGGCGTGGGTTTCGACCTTGCCGACGACGGCTATCCCGCCCTCGGACTCGAAGCCGCCCACTCCGCGCCGCGGATCCTCCACGCCGGCGGCGACGCCACCGGCGCCAGGATTGCCCATGCATTGATCCGGGCCGTCCTGGACAGCCAGGCCGGCGGTCGGATCCAGGTGATCGGGCACGCCCAGGTCACCACCCTCCTTCAGCGTGGAGGCCGCGTGACCGGCGTGAACTTCCTGCTTGACGGCAACGAAGGAGATGTCCATGGCGACGCCGTCCTCCTGGCCACCGGAGGAGCCGGGCAGCTGTTCGCCCAGACCACCAACCCCGCTGTCGCCACCGCTGACGGCCTGGCCCTCGCCTGGCGGGCCGGCGCCGCCGTGGCGGACCTGGAGTTCTTCCAGTTCCACCCCACCGCCATGGTCCGGCCCGCGGTCGTCCCGGAAACCGAAACCGGCGGCCACGGAACAGAGCCGCTCCTGATCTCCGAAGCTGTCCGTGGCGAAGGCGCCATCCTGGTGGACTCCCACGGCGAACGGTTCATGCCCGCGTACCATCCCGACGCCGAGCTGGCCCCCCGCGACGTGGTCGCCCGCAGCATCGCCCTCCACCTTGCCTCGCTCGGTGACCCCAACGGGCACGTCTTCCTCGACGCACGCGTGATCGAAGCCAGCCGGGGACCCGGTTTCCTGGCGAAGCGTTTCCCCACCCTCAGCGCCCGGACCCGCGAGGCAGGCATCGACTGGACCTGCGAACCCGTCCCTGTCGCCCCGGCGGCCCATTACTGGATGGGCGGCGTTGTCACCGACCTCGACGGCCGGACGTCCGTGCCCGGGCTGCTGGCCGCCGGTGAGGTTGCCTGCACCGGGGTCCAGGGGGCTAACCGGTTGGCCAGCAATTCCCTGCTCGAAGGACTTGTCTTTGGGCGCCGGGCTGTTGCTGCCTTCCTTGGGGACGCGTTGAGTGGGGTGTCGCCCGACGCTGTTCCTCCGCTCGCTGCCTCGGCCGCTGGCGGCCTCCCCTTGACGCTCGCTTCCGGAACACCCTCGGCCGACGATGCAGCCCTCGCGTTGCGTGCGGCTACCGAAAACGGACCGGCTCCAATTGCGGCGTCTGCTCCCGCGCCAATTTCCTGGCAGTTTGAGCTGGACCCGGCACCTGGGCCTCGGGAGATGTCGTTTGTTCGGACTGAACCCTTTTCGCGGGGGGCTCTTCGGCGGGTGATGACTTCTCATGCCGGGGTGATCCGGGATGGGGTGCTGTTGCGGGAAGCCGGGGCGGTCCTGGGGGCCTGGGCAGCGGACGGAATCCCGCTGAACGTGCCGGGCTCGTTGGATTCCCGCGTGCACGAGGATGCCAACCTCCTCCTGGCTGCGCAGCTGCTGGTGCACGCTGCGCGGGAGCGGCGGGAATCCCTCGGCGCGCATTACCGCAGCGACAGCGTGACGGCTGGGGCCGCCGTCGAACCTTTTGACCAGCGTTACACCATGAGCCGGAAAGCGAGCCTCGTCCAATGACCAGCCTGACCCTCCCCGCAGCACCCGTCCGGGACATCCTGGAAAGGGCGTTCGCCGAGGACTCGCCCAGCGGCGACATCACCTCCCAGCTGCTGATCCCGGCCGGGGCCCGCGCCACAGCCGTGCTCAACGCCCGCGTACCCGGCGTATTCAGCGGCGGGACCGTCTTCCGTGATGCCATGAAGCTGGTGGACCCGGACACGGACGTCGAGCTGCTGCTCGCCGATGGTGGAGACGTTCGACGCCGGAACGCACCTTGCCAGGGTCAGCGGCAGCGCCCGGTCAGTGCTCCTTGCCGAACGCGTGGGGCTGAACCTGGTCCAGCGCATGAGCGCCATCGCCACCAGGACGGCCGAGTTCGTGCGGCTGGTCGAGGGCACAAAGGCCCGCATCACCGACACCCGCAAGACCACCCCCGGTTTGCGGGTCCTGGAGCGGTACGCTGTCCGCTGCGGCGGGGGAGCGAACCACCGGTACAGCCTCTCCGACGCCGTCCTGGCCAAGGACAACCACCTGGCCGTGATGACCGGGGGCGATCCCACCAGGCTCACAGCCCTGCTGTCCGCCGCGAAGGCCCAACTGGGGCACACCACGCACTTTGAAGTTGAAGTGGACAACGCCGATCAGATCGAACCCGTGCTTGACGCCGGCGTGGATACCATCATGCTGGACAACTTCACCATCGACGGACTCCGCGCCGGGGTAAAACAGGTAGATGGACGCGCCATCGTCGAAGCAAGCGGCAACGTGAACCTCGGGACCGTCGCGGACATCGCCGCCGCGGGCGTGGACGTCATCTCCATCGGCGCGCTCACCCACACCGTGGCAGCACTGGACCTGGGCCTGGACGTCGAACTGACTGCCGGGTGAGGATACGGTGATCTTCCTCGATGCCGCCGCCACCACCCCCGTCCGCAGGGAGGTGCTGGATGCGATGTGGCCCTACCTGACAGGCGAATTCGGCAATCCGTCCAGCCACCACAGCCTCGGCGGGGCCGCTGCGGCCGCGCTCGCTGATGCACGGGCTTCTGTGGCCGCTGCACTGGGCTGCAGGAGCGGGGAAGTGACGTTCACCTCAGGCGGTACTGAAGCTGACAATCTGGCCGTCAAAGGCATTGCCCTGGCGCGGCAGGCGGCGGATCCGCAACTCAACAGGGTGGCCATCAGCGCCGTTGAGCACCCCGCCGTGGAAGAGTCCGCGCGCTATCTGGCGCGGTTCCACGGCTTTTCCGTGGACGTTGTACCTGTGGACAACACCGGGCTGGTGACGCCCCAGGCGCTCGCGGCTGTGCTCCGGCCCGGGACGGCAGTGGTCAGCATCATGTACGCCAACAATGAGGTGGGTACCGTGCAGCCCATAGCGGAGCTGGCGGCGCTGGCGCGGGCACGGGGCATACCCTTCCACACTGACGCCGTCCAGGCCGCCGGCTGGCTTCCCCTGGACGTCAGGGCGCTGGGGGTGGACGCCCTCAGCCTTTCGGGCCACAAACTGGGGGCACCGAAGGGCTGTGGCGTACTGTTCGTCCGCGGCCGGACACGGATCGAGCCGCTGGTGCATGGCGGAGGCCAGGAACGCGGGCGCCGCTCAGGAACCGAGAATGTGGCCGGTGCCGTAGGGCTGGCGACGGCGCTGACCCTGGCCCAACAGGACCGGGCGGGGATCGCGGCCCGGGTAAGCGTGCTCCGTGACCGCTTTGTGGCGGCGGTGCTCGCAGGCGTTCCCGGAGCTTTCCTCACCGGCCACGCGACCGACCGCCTGCCGTCAGTGGCATCGTTCTGCTTCCCCGGAACCAGCGGGGAGTCCGTGCTGCTGGAACTTGAGCGGCAGGGGGTGGTGTGTTCCAGCGGATCAGCCTGCGCAGCCGGTTCGGACGCACCCTCCCCGGTCCTGACCGCCTTGGGCATCCCGGCGGACGTTGCGCAGACAGCCGTGCGCTTCAGCTTCGGCCCGGGCGTGGGCGCAGCGGACCTCGAGGCCGCCGCCCAGGCTGTCCTGTCCGCCGTCGGACGTGTCCGGAGCCTGGGCCAGGGCTGACAGGGACCGTTCCCGGACCCCTGTTCAGATGTGCCGGGCGCGGCGGAAAATCCAGTGGCGCAGCATGGTGAACCGTACCGCCGTGGCCAGGAAGCCGGACAAAGTGGTGGTCCACAGCTCGTCCGCCACTGTTGCGTCGGGCCTGAGCCAGTGCAGGACACCGAGGCTGCCGCCGGTAATGACCAGGGCCACACCGATGACGGCCAACCCGTGCAGGTGGTCCCTGGCCATCCTGCCCGGCCCGGCGATCTTGAACGTGAACCTGCGGTTCAGGGCCGTATTGAGGAAGGACGTTGCCACCAGGGCCGCCGCATTGGCCAATTGCGGTCCCAGCCAGGGCCGCAGCAGGGCGTACAGTGCCAGCGAAGCAGCGGTGCAGATAATGCCGACGCCGGTGAACCGGATCAGCTGCCGGACCGCCGGGTACCGGAGTACACCCCGGTAGTGCCGGGTGGTGGGTGCCCGGCGGATTCCCTTTTTACTCGGCTGCTGCGTCAGCTGGGCGGCGGGCGCGGCAGGGGATTCCATAGGTCAAGCCTGACACATCAGGCCACCGATTCCGCCCAGGCCGCGGCCCGGACCGGATTGGTAAGCTCCCCGATACCCTCAACCCGGCAGGTGACAGTATCTCCGATGGCAAGAGGGGCGCACTCAGCGGGAAAACCGGTCAGCACCAGGTCTCCCGGGTGCAGTGTCATGAAAGAGGTCAGATAGACCAGGATCTCGTCCACCTTCCAGCCCAGGTCCGCGCTGCTGGCCGTCCGCAGTGCCGCGCCATTGTGGACGACGCCGATGCTCAGGTCCGAGTCATCAAGGCCCGTGACGATCCACGGTCCCGCAGGAGTGAAGGTGTCCTGGCTCTTGGCGCTGATCCAGAGTTCGTCCGACTTCTGCAGGTCTCGAGAGGTGACGTCGTTGCCAATGGTGAAGCCAAGCACCGCATCGCGGGCATTGCCGGGCGTCAGCCTGCGCGACTTCCGCCCTATGACCACAGCCAGTTCGGCTTCAGGATCAACGTGGCCGGCGTCCGGCGCCAGTTCAATGGCAACCCCCGGGCCGATCACACTCGTTGAGGCCTTGTGGAAGGCCTGCGGGGGCAGGTCGCGGCCAGGCTGGCCCGTATTGTGGGCCATTCCCAGCACGTTGGCAGGAACACTGGGGGCAAGGAACGTGAAGCTCTGCTGGTCCACTGAATCGCCCACCTGCCAGCCGGGCCGCCCCGGACTGCCCGTATTGGCCGCCGACCCGGGGAACGGCGTATCCATTACTGTCCAGGTGGTTCCGGCGTCGCCGGAGAATTCCCGGGCGCCGTTGGCAACGAAGAACTGCTCTCCCTGGACAGCCCCGGAAGTGGGGCGGACACGGGCGATGCGGTGGGGGAGAGTGCGAGGCATGATGGCATCCTACGTCCTTCGGGCGCGGCGCCCGAGATGCCCTGCCCGCGGCGTCAGTACAGTTCGCCGACGGGAATTTCCACTGCGAGCCGGTTCGACGGGCCGGCCAGGGGGCACGCCCAGGCCTCGTTGTAGGCACACGAAGGGTTGTAGGCAAAGTTGAAGTCAAGGACGAACTCGGCGCCGGGACCGGAGCCGTTCACGCCGTGGAACGCGCCCTTGATGGTGTCCACAAGGTAGCGTCCGGCGCCATAGCTTCCGCCCGGCTGCCCGGCCGTTGCATCCCGGAACGGCACGAAGATGCCGCCGCCGTAACCCTGCAGCTTCCAGACGGCGAGCTGTCCCATCTCCGGGAGGTCGAAGGTACCCAGCCGGACAAACCGGACTGTTCCGTCAGTGCCGGTCTCCACCGTCATTTCCCGGCCCGCACCTTCGCTGGTCAGAGGCACATGGAAGCGATAGATGGGGTCATAGTCGGCAGTCCTGAGGCCGGAGAACTGCGCCTTGTCTGCTGCCGTCAGCGCCGAAGCCGGATGCGTGGCGAACATCCGGTCGCGTTCATGGCGCCAGTATGAATGGGCTTCGGCCGGGCTCTCCAGCGAATACTTCCGGACCATGTCATACAAGGCGAAGGTCCTCAGACGCCAGTCCGCGATGTCCACGGCGGAGATATCCGCCAGGCTGTCTTCCGCCACGCCATACTGCTGATCCGCCATAGCCACCAGCCTAGCCCCTCGGAGCGTGCTTACCTCGCGACGGCGGCGTGCACGGCTAGGCTGTCAGCATGACACGCAAGGCTACGGTGTTCGGGCTCCGGATCATGGCTTTACTGGCGTGCGGCGCCCTGGCCGCCGGGTGCACCCCCGGCGGCCAGCCCGCGCCGTCCTGGACGGCCCAACAGGATCCGTCCACCACCGATTCCCCGTCGCCTGCAGCACCTGCCGCCACGGCGCCGGAGCCTGGTGCAGGCAGTGCATCAGAATCTCCAACGCCCCGCCCGGCAGCCACGTCCACGGACTGGAAGACTTTCGCCGATCCGGCAAAGACCGTGAGCTTCGAACTGCCCCAGGACTGGATCGCCCAATCGGTGGCACCGGAGGAGGGGACCTTGGCCGGTGCCCTCAAAGTGGAGGTCAAGAAGCCGGACGGCACGGTCATTGCGTCGCTGCGGACCGGACTTCCGGCGTCGACCCCGGAGTGCGCGGAGGCTGCGCGCCGTCCGTACACGGTCATCAGCAGCCTCCCCGTGAATCTGCCCGCCCTGCAGGGGGAGGGGATGATCTCCCCGCACGTGGTGTTCCGGGTCATCAGGGGTTACCGGTACTTCGGTTCCTTTGGCATCACGAACATCGTCGGCGGCGCGGACGGGCAGGCCTGTGAACTGCGCAACGTGGTCCGAGGCCCTGCCGGGAAGGGTGACTACTCCTTCGGAGACCTGCCGGCGCTGAAGGCGTTTGCCCCGGATGAGAAGGTGGCGCCGGCGAAAGCCTTCGACACTCTTGACCAGGCCGCCAAGTACGTGGACGAGAACGCCGAATTCGCCAATGTCCAACGGATGCTAATGTCTCTGGAGATCAAAAACTAGACCTGCTGCCGGCCCCACCCCCCCGCCGGACCAGGGCTGGGACCGCCCTGCCGATGCCTCACACCCCGGAGATCCATGGACCGCTCTGTTTCCGCACGCCTCGTTTTCAGGACCGCAGCCGACACCAAAGTTGCGCTGGCCATCGCCGTGGCCCGTAATCCGGGCTTCACCGGCTTTGACGAGACCCTTTCAGTCACGGCCGGGGGTGCCGGGGTTCCGCTGACTGAACTCTCCGACCACCACGGCGGACGGATCCACTACATGGAGTTCGCGGAGCCATCCGAAGTCACCGTGGACTACAGCGCCTCGGTGGCCGGGCAGGCAGAGCCGGAGGACGCGCCGCTGGCAGACCTCATCCGGTATGTCAGGCCCAGCCGTTACGCCGAGTCGGACCGGCTCCTGCCTACCGCCTACGCCGAATTCGGCGGGCTTCACGGTGAGGAACTCCTGCATGCCGTGCGGAACTGGGTCTACGGCGAGCTGCGGTACATCAGCGGTTCCTCGCGGGGGACGGACGGCGCGGTGGAAACCCTCCTGAACCGCCGCGGTGTCTGCCGGGACTTCGCCCATCTGGCCATCGCCCTGCTGCGCTCCAAAGACATTCCCGCACGCCTTGCCGCCGTCTACGCACCGGGCCTGAGCCCGATGGATTTCCATGCCGTGGCGGAGGCGCACGTCAACGGGGCCTGGCACGTGATCGATCCCACCGGCCTGGCACCGAGGGAGTCAATGCTCAGGATCACGGCAGGCCGCGACTCCGCCGATACCGCATTCCTGTCCACAGTCGGGGGCAGCCTTACCCTGAACCAGATGCGGGTCACCGCTGTTGTCAACGGCAGCCTGCCCGTTGAGGACCCTGCCAGGCTGGTCAAGCTGCGCTAGCTTGCTGCGCCGGCTTGACCGGCCCGGCACGGCGGGAGGCGCGGGGGCGGGGAATCTGCGCCCGCCCCGGACGTCAGGGACGTGCGCCGACGGAATGCCGCAGCTTCTCGGTGAGCCTCGCCAGTTCCTTCTGCTCTGCTGCCGTGAGGGCCGGTCCCAGCAGCCCGGAGATGTCCCGGACGTGCTCACGGCCAATCTCCTTCTGCAGCGCGGCGCCCTCATCGGTCAGTTTCAGCAGGACGCCGCGGCCGTCGTCCGGGGCAGGCATGCGTGCCACCAGCCCCCGCTTCTCGAGCCGCTCCACGAGCCGGCTGAGGCTGGATTGGCTGAGCAGGACGTTGTCGTTGAGCTCGTTGAGCCGCAGCCAGCCGGACGGGCAGCGGGAGAGCGTGAACAGGACGTCGTATTCATTCAGCGCCAGCTTCTTGAACGCGGCTCCGCCCTGGAGCTTGCGCATCACCGCCACCTGCGCCCGGAACAGGGACTCCCACGTTTCGGCAGCCAGGCGGACCGGTGATTCACTCCCGGCGGCCATTACGCCTCCGAGGGTGCGGTTTCGGCACTCTGGGCTGCCATGAGGGCAGCCACCCGGCCTGCATGCGTGGGCGGTTCCGGCACGTGCGCCGGCTTGAGTGCGGCGTACTCCTTGCGCAAAACGGGGAGTACCTCTTCGCCGAACAGGTCCAGCTGTTCGAGTACCGTCTTCAGCGGCAGGCCGGCGTGGTCGATGAGGAACAGCTGGCGCTGGTAATCGCCGAAGTATTCGCGGAACGTAAGGGTCTTTTCGATGACCTCCTGCGGGCTGCCCACGGTGAGCGGGGTCTGTGACGTGAAGTCCTCCAGGGACGGGCCGTGTCCGTAGACCGGTGCATTGTCGAAGTAGGGGCGGAATTCCTTGACCGCATCCTGGGAGTTCTTGCGCATGAAGAACTGGCCGCCGAGTCCCACGATTGCCTGGTCCGCTTTGCCGTGCCCGTAGTGCTCGTAGCGTTCGCGGTACAGCCCGATCAGCTGCTGGTAGTGCTCCTTGGGCCAGAAGATGTTGTTTGCGAAGAAACCGTCGCCGTAGTAAGCGGCTACTTCGGCGATCTGCGGCGTGCGGATGGATCCGTGCCAGACGAACGGTGCGACGCCGTCGAGCGGTCGCGGCGTTGAGGTGAAGTTCTGCAGCGGGGTCCGGAACTTGCCGGACCAGTTCACCGTGTCCTCGTCCCACAACCGGCGCAGCAGGCTGTAGTTCTCGATGGCCAGTTCCACTCCGTCCTGGATGTTCTTGCCGAACCACGGGTAGACGGGGGCGGTGTTGCCGCGGCCAAGGACAAGATCAACCCGTCCGTCCGCCAGGTGCTGGAGCATGGCGAAATCTTCGGCGATCTTGACCGGATCGTTGGTGGTGATCAGGGTAGTGGCCGTGGACAGCGTGATGCGCTCGGTCTGCGCCGCAATATAGGCGAGGGTGGTGGTGGGCGAGGACGAGAAGAACGGCCGGTTGTGGTGCTCGCCGATGGCGTAGACATCCATGCCGATTTCCTCGACCTTTTTAGCGATCGCCACGGAGGCCTTGATGCGCTCGTTCTCCGTGGGGGTCTGGCCCGTGGTGGGGTCAGTGGTGATGTCGCTGACGCTGAATACGCCGATCTGCATGAGGTGCCTTCCGTTCTGGACGTCTGTGGTGGTCTTGCCACCACTATACCCGATTTAGATGCATATGCATCTAGTGCCGGGTATAACGTGTCCTGCCCGGAAATATTCCGCCCGTGTCCGGTCGCTACTTCGGGCTGCCGGGGGCAGCGCGACGGCCGCTCACTTTGGGGATCATGCCGCTGGTCCAGTCGCGGAACTCGTCGTCGACGTCGCTCCCCTGGCCCAGTTCAGGGCGGTCGTGGAGTGCTTTGAGCAGGGCCTTCCGCTCGCGGCGTCCCTCTACCAGGCGGTAGAGGACCGGGACCAGTACCAACGTGAGCGCGGTAGAGGAGACCAGGCCGCCGATCACCACGACCGCCAGCGGCTGGGAGATGAATCCGCCCCCGCCGGTCAGGCCCAGCGCCATCGGCGTCAGCGCGAACACAGTGGCCAGCGCGGTCATCAGGATGGGCCGCAGGCGCTGCCTTGCCCCGTGGGTGATGGCGTCCGCCACCGACATTCCCGGCCGGCCGTCAGCGGGAGTGCGGTACTGATTGATGAGGTCGATCAGCACAATCGCGTTGGTCACCACAATGCCCACCAGCATCAGCATCCCGATCAGTGAAGGAAGGCCCAACGGCACCCCGGTCACCAGCAGCAACGCCACGGCTCCGGTGGCCGCGAACGGAACGGAAACCAGCAGGATCAGGGGCTGGACCAGGGACTTGAAGGTGGCCACCATGATGACATAGACGATCGCGACTGCGGCGAGCAGCGCGAGTCCGAGCTGCCGGAACGATTCCGCCTGCTGCGTGGTGGCGCCACCCAGGGTTGCAGTGGTTCCGGCCGGGAGCTGGACGTTGCCCAGCCGGGCTTGGACTTCGGCACTGACCGCGCCGAGGTTGGAGCCCGACGGCGTCAGGGAGACCCGCGCTGTCCGCTGCCCGTTGCTGGCGGTGATGGAGATCGGGACCTCCACCTGCTCGACGGCGGCGATCCCGCCGAGCGTCACCCGGCCTCCGGGCAGCGGGATGTTCCGTACTGCCTCGATGCTGGTGAAACGGGTTCCCTCACCGATCTGTACCGGGAAATCATCGGTGTCTATCCGGACGGTTCCCGCGGGAACAGGGCTGATGGTGGCGGCCAGGACACCGGCCACCTGTTCCTCGTTCAGCCCTGCGGCCACGGCCTTGGCCCGGTCCACCTTCACCTGCACCACGTTCTGGCTGGCGGCGAGGTTGGTGGCCACCTCGCTGGTGCCCGGCACGCCGCCCATGGCCTCGACCATGGCGTCGCTGGCTGCGCGGAGGTCAGCCGAGGAGGCGGCCCGCAAGGTGATGTCCACCGTGGAGGAGGTTCCGAAGCCGCCCTGCTGGGTTCCCACGGAGATCTTGCCGGCATCCGGCACGGCGGCCAACCGGGCGCGGACGTCCTCCTGCAGTTCCCCCTGGTCGGCCTTTTCGTCGGTGACCACGGTGAAGGTGGAGTTCGAGGCGCCGGAGGAGGTCAGCGCCGCGAAGCCGGCCTGGGCGTTGCCGGAGGTTACCTGGACGGTCTTGATGCCGTCGATGCTGCGCAGCACCTCTTCCACCCGGACGGCGGCGGCGCTGGTTTCGGCCAGGCTGGTGCCGCCGGGGAGGACCTGCCGCACGGTGAGGCTGTTCTGGCCGGACTGGCCCAGCAGGTCAGTGGCCAGCAGCGGGGTCATGGCGCCGGTGGCCACAAGCACCAGCCCGGCGGCAACAAGGGTCACCACCGGATGCTTCTGCGTCTTGCTCAGGATCGGCACATAGCCGCGCTGCAGCCGGCTCCGCTGTTCTGCCTCCAGGGCCTTGGCCCGGACCGCGTCGGCGGCAGCAGCCCGCGCCGCGGGGGATACCGGCGCTGCCTGGGCAGGCGACTTAAGGAACCAGTACGCGAGGACAGGGACTATGGTCAGCGAGACGAGCAGGGAGGCCAGCAGCGCCATGGTGACGGTGAGGGCGAAGGGCCTGAACAGTTCCCCGGCCAGTTCCCCCACAAAAGCGATCGGCAGGAACACGGCCACCGTGGTCAGGGTGGAGGCAGTGATGGCGCCGGCGACTTCCCGGATGGCCGTGAGGATGGCTGTGACTTTGTCCTCACCATAGGCGAGGTGCCGCTTGATGTTCTCGATGACCACGATGGAGTCGTCCACCACACGGCCGATCGCGATGGTCAGGGCGCCCAGGGTCAGGATGTTCAGCGAGTACCCCGTCACGGAGAGCCCGATGAAGGTGACCAGCAGCGACAGTGGAATGGACACCGCAGTCACCAGGGTGGAACGGGCGGACATCAGGAACACCAGGATCACCGCGACAGCAAAGCCGAGGCCCAGCAGGCCCTCGGTGGTCAGGTCCTTGATGGATTTTTCAATGAAGGGTGCCTGGTCAAAGACGGGGGTGAACGTCGCGTTGGAGCCCAGTTCCGCCTCAAGGTCCCCGACGATGTCCGCCACTGCGTGCGAGATGCCCACGGTGTCACCTTCTGGCTTCTTGGTGACGGAGACTGCCAGCGTCTCCTTCCCGTCGGTCCGGGTGATGGAGGTGCGCTCATCGTCCTTGAGGCCGACATCAGCCACGGTGCCGATGGTGGCGGCGTCCTTGGCCCCGGCCAGGGGGAGTGCCCGGACGGCGTCGAGGGAATCGACCGGGCTGCCGATCTGGAGCGAGAGGGTCTTCCCGTCCTCTTCGATGGTTCCGGCGGGTATCAGGGATCCGTTGTTTGCCAGGGCGTCGCGGATCGAGGTGATCGTCGCCCCGCTGGCAGCCATCGCCTCGGGCTTGGGCAGGATCTGGATGTGTTGGGTGGCGCCGCCGGTGACGTCCGCGCTCCGGACCCCTTCGATCTTCTGCAGCCGCGGGACACTGAGGCGCTGGAGGTCGGCGTTGAGCTCACTGAGTGACTTGTCCGAGGACACTGCCAGGAAAACGATGGGGAAATCACTGATGCTGCCGGCAATCGCCTGCGGCTGGACATCATCGGGCAGCTGGCGTTTGGCGTTGGAGATGGCACGGTCGATCTGGTTGCGCGCCCGGTCCAGGTTGGAGCCGTACGTGAACGTCATCGAGATCTGCGAGACGCCGGTCCTGGAGGTCGAGGACGTCGATTCCAGCCCCTCAACGCCGTTCAGCGCCTTCTCCAGGGGTTCGCTGACCTGCTTGTCCACCACTTCCGGGGAGGCCCCGGGCATGGCCGTCAGCACGGTGATCTGAGGAAACTCGATCGAGGGGATCAGTTCCTGCTTCAGCGAGGACATGGTGATCACGCCGAACACCGAAGCGAAGACGGTGACCAGCGCGATCAGTGCCCGGTTTGCCAGTGAAAGTTGTGCCAGCCGAAACATCGCGTGGACTCCTGGAGGGGTTGGCGGACAAGTGCGGACGTCGTACTGCTGCCCGCCGACCCCTGCAGGGTCAGCGGTTTGCTGGAATGTTCTCCAGCTGAAGGGCCTTGGCTGTTGCCTTTTCGAGTTCCGCTGCCAGCTCCGGGTTGCTGTCCAGCTTCGTCCCGTAACCGGGCATCATGTCCTTGAGCTTTCCCTGCCAGCCCTTGAAGTCCTTCGGGAAAGCCTTCTGCAGCAGTTCAATCATGATCGGCACCGCGGTGGAGGCTCCCGGCGACGCGCCCAGGAGCGCGCCGATGGAGCCGTCGCGTCCGGCAATGACCTCCGTTCCGAACTGCAGCACACCGCCCTTCTTCGGATCTTTCTTGATGATCTGTACACGCTGGCCGGCAGTGATCAGTTCCCAGTCGCCGTCCTTGGCTTCGGGGTAGTACTCGCGCAGAGCCTCAACCTTGTCGCCGTGGCGCTTGGCGACTTCCTTGACGAGGTACGCCGTCAGGTCCATGTTGTCCTTGGCCACGGCCAGCATGGGAATGATGTTGCTGGGGCGGATGGACAGCGGAAGGTCCAGGTACGAGCCGTTCTTCAGGAAGTTCGTGGAGAAGCCGGCGTAGGGGCCGAACAGCAGGGAACGCTTGCCGTTGACGTAGCGGGTGTCCAGGTGGGGTACGGACATGGGCGGTGCACCTACGGACGCCTGCCCGTAGACCTTGGCGCTGTGCTGGGCGGCGAGGGTTTCGTCGGTGCAGCGGAAGAACTGGCCGGAAACAGGGAATCCGCCGTAGCCCTTGCTCTCGGGGATGCCGGAAGCCTGGAGCAGGTGGAGGGCGCCGCCGCCGGCTCCGACAAACACGAACTTGGCGTGGATCCTGCCGTGTTCCCCGGAAGCCGGGTACTTCAGCGTGAGGTCCCAGCCGCCGTCGGACGCTTTGGAGATGCCGGTGACGTCATGCCCGTAGTTGATTTCGACGCCGTTGTTGCCCAGATAGGTGGTCAGCTCACGGGTCAGTGCGCCGAAGTCGACGTCGGTGCCCTCCGCTGCGCGGGTGGCGGCGATGCGCTGCTTCGGGTCGCGGCCTTTGACGATCAGCGGAGCCCACTTGGCGATCTGGGCGTGGTCCTCGGAGTATTCCATGCTGCGGAAGAGCGTGTGCGGCTTCAGCGCCTCGTAGCGGGTCCGCAGGAAGTTGGTGTTGTCCTCGCCGATGACAAAGCTCATGTGCGGGACGGTGTTGATGAACCCCTTGGGTGAGCCGATGAGGTTCTGTTCCACCAGGTGGGACCAGAACTGGCGGGACAGCTGGAACTGCTCATTGATGAGCAGTGCCTTGGCGGGATCCACCGAACCGTCTTTGGCTGCGGGGGAGTAGTTCAGCTCGCACAGTGCGGCGTGACCTGTCCCTGCGTTGTTCCATGGATCCGAGCTTTCCAGGCCGGGCGCGTCGAGCCGCTCGAACAGGGAAATGGTCCAGTTGGGTTCAAGCTGCTTGATGAACGCCCCGAGCGTGGCACTCATGATGCCGCCGCCAATCAGGACGACGTCGGCGTGTTGGGTCTTGGAAATAAAGGTCACAGTGAGTCTCCGATGGCAGCGGCTCTGGCTGTCACAGAATATCCCCGTACGGGCCTCTTACTGAAATTGGCCCTGCCCGTCAAGGCTTTAGCTGCACCTTCGTGAAAACTTCGTTTAAGACCGGGGAGGCCGGGTAGCTGGCCACCCGGTCCGACAACGCGAGGGCGGAGATGGGGAAGGCGATGGGGACGGCCGGGACGGACTCGGCGATCTGGGCGTTGATGGTGTGATATTGCTCATCGCGTTCAGCACCCGCCGGGAGGCTGCGGGCCCGGTTGATTTTGGAGAACACCTGCGGGTCCTGGTAGCCGAACTCACCGTTCTTTTCGCCGAACAGGGGCCCCACGAAGTTGTCCGCGTCCGAGTAGGCGCCGTTCCACCCGAGCAGGTGGAGGGCGTGGTCGCCGGGAGACTGGACTTTCTGGAGGTAGCCGTCAGACCAGTCCACGGGAACGGGCTTGATGTTCAGCCCGACGGCGGTCAGCTGCCTGCTGATCTCGGCGTAGACCTTCTCGGGTGTTGGAAGGTAAGGCCTCGTGGCGTTCAGCGGATAGTAGAACTTCAGCTCCTCGCCGGCGTAGCGGGACTCGGCGAGGTAGGTCTTCGCCTTGGCGGGATCGTGGCCCAGGGAGGGTGCCTCATTGTTGAAGCCGCTGATTTTCGGGGGTACGAACTGCGATGCCTGGGCGGTGTTGTCGATGAAGAACTTCCGGATCAGGGTGTCCTTGTCGATGGCCATTTCGATTGCCTGCCGCACCTTGAGGTCCTGAAGTGCCGGCACTTCCTGGTTGATGCCCACATACATGACTGAGAACGGATCGCGCTGGACGATCTGCATGCCGCGCTTGACCAGTTGGTCGAAGTTTCCCACGGTGACGGCGTCGTAGCCGTCGATTTTGCCGTCCAGCAGTGCCTGCAGGCGCGTCTGCGGGTGGTCATAGGTGACGAATTTGATGGTGCCCACCTGGCCGCGGTCGCCCCAGTAGCTGCTGTTGCTGGTCAGCGTCACGCTGGATTCGTCCCAGGAAGCCAGGCTGAAGGGGCCGGTGCCCACAGGGTTGGTGGCAAAAGCGGAGAGGGGCTGCCCGCGTCGCTCCTTGTCCAGAACATCTGCCGTTCCGGCCGCCAATGCCGCCGGAGAGGCCATCGCAAACGCCGGCAGGGTCAGCGCCTGGAGGAACGCCGTGAAGCGCTGGGTGAGGTCGATGCGGACGGTGTCCTCGCTGACGGCGGTGCAGGACTTGAATATTGAAAGGGCGGCCTGGTCCGAGTGGGCCTTGAAGACGCCCTTGAACGAACTTCCGGGGGCCTGTTGCCGCAATGCTTCGGAGAAGCCGAACCACCGGTTGAAATTGGCGCAGACTGCTTCGGCGTTAAAGGGCGTGCCGTCGTGGAAGGTCACTGAGCTGCGGAGCTTGAACGTATACGCGCGGCCTTCGTCCGATTCGGTCCACTCGGTTGCCAGCAGGGGAGTGGGTTTGCCGGTGGTCTGGTCCACTCCTACCAGTCCTTCGAGGATCTGGCGGGTGACCCGGTAGGACTCAACATCGCTGGACAGCGCCGGATCCAGGCCAAGCGGCTGCGACGCCGTGCCGAACGTGAAGGTGGCAGAAGGATCCGTCCCCGCAGATGGCGTTGCAGCTGTGGGGGACGTCGGTGAAGGCGCAGGAGCGCCCGTGCACGACGTGACGGCCAGGGCCAGGAAAACGGCGCCGGTCCTGATCACCGTTCGTCGCGATGTACTGCTGGGCACTCGTTGATCACCTCTGGGCTGCTGGCCGGCTCCGCGGTCTGCGGGCCCAGCCCAGTCTAGTTGACGGACCTGCGCGCGGGCGGGCACGGCTCAGGCCCGGCCTGTGGAAGGCCGGGCCTGAGCCGGATGTTGTGGAGCCGCCGGAGGAATTCAGGCCGGCGGCTCCGGGTGCCCGGTGTTCGGGCCTACTTCGGCATCAGCACCGAGTCGATGAGGTAGACGGTGGCGTTTGCCGTCTTGACGCCACCGCAGATGACGTTGGCGCCGTCAACCATGAGTGCGTCGCCGCTGCCGGTTACTGTCACCGAGCCGCCCTGGACCGTGGCGTGGGTGCCGGCAATCTTGTCGGGGGTGATCTGGCCGGGCACAACGTGGTAGGTCAGGATCTTGCTCAGGAGGGCATCGTCCGTCTTGAGGGTCTCGATGGTGGCGGCATCGATCTTGGCGAAGGCGTCGTCAACCGGTGCGAAGACGGTGAACTCGCTGCCGTTAAGCGTGTCCACAAGGTCGACCTTCGGGTTCAGCTTGCCGGAGACTGCTGCGGTGAGCGTGGTCAGGATCGGGTTGTTCGAGGCTGCGACGGCCACAGGATCGAGGGCCATGCCTTCAACCGAGCCTGCGCCGGTGGGCACTTTTTCGGCGTAGCCGGCGCAGCCGGCCCCGACCAGGTTGGCGGCCGGGTCCATGGCGGCGGAGGAGCTTGCCGACGGGGAGGGGGCCATGCTGGATGCCGACGGTGTGGACGCCGGTGCTGACGAAGAGCTTGCCGTGGTGGAACTGCCGCCACAGGCGGTAAGGCTCAGCAGGGCAGCAGCTGCAACACCTGCAACGGTGAAAGTCGTGCGCTTCATTGACTGCATTTCGGTTCTCCTTGTTAGTGCCGATCGTTTCCTGCAGCGGGCGTCTGCCTGCTGCAGGTGGCGGTTCCGACTGGTGGGCACCTGCCCTTGGCTGGTGTCTCAATGTGTATTCGGGTGCTGCCGGGGAACGGATGGGTGGACCTGCGGGAGAATTTTCAGTTGCGGCGCCGGAGGGTGTGTTTTTCCCGGGATTCCGGGAGTTTGGGCGCAAAAAGAAATCCCCGGACCTTTCGGCCCGGGGATTCCCCGATATTCGTTCTGGCTGGTGCGCAAGGGGGGACTTGAACCCCCACGCCCGAAGGCACAGGAACCTAAATCCTGCGTGTCTGCCAATTTCACCACTCGCGCTTGGCCCGTCGCAGGAAATGCCCGACGGCGGATGCCAGGTTCCATTGTAGCGCCGGGCAGTGGCGGCTTCGGTCAGCCGCCGGCAGCGTCAGGAATCGAGTTTCAGGTCCCGCCGCAGCTTGGCAACGTGGCCGGTTGCCCGGACGTTGTACTGCGCCAGTGCAACCTGCCCGTCCGGATCCACCACGACGGTTGAACGGATCAGGCCCTGATAGGTCTTCCCATAGTTCTTCTTCTCACCCCAGGCACCGTACGCCTCGGCGACGGCGTGGTCTTCGTCAGACAGGAGCGGAAACGTCAGGCCCTCTTTGGCGGCGAAAGCTGCGAGTTTGGCGACCGGATCGGGAGAGATGCCCAGGACTTCGTATCCGGCAGACTGCAGGGATGAGAGGCTGTCACGGAAATCGCAGGCTTCCTTGGTGCAGCCGGGGGTGGACGCGGCCGGATAGAAGTACACGATGGTGCTTCGGCCCCGCCGGGACGCAAGGCTGACATCGTTTCCCTCGGAGTCTTTCAGGGTGAATTCGGGTGCTGCGGTGCCGGTCGCGAGTCTGTCAGCCACTGTTAATCTCCTTGTTGCAGGCGGGACACACCAGCTTAGTAAGCGCGCCGGACGTCGGCTAATCGGCACTTGGCTATACTGCTGGTATGCCTGATATGGATCACTGGCCCACTGGGCGCCTGCTTTCCACGGCGGCCCGTCTCGTCGAACATTCATGGAACGAAAAACTCGGTGCCATTGGACTGACCCATGCCGGAGTCATTGCCATCGAAGTGCTTGCCGCGCAGGGCCCCATGACCCAGGCGCAGTTGGCCCAGCATGTCCGCGTCCAGGCGCAGACCATGGGCAAGACCCTCAGCAGGCTTGAAACCCATGGCCACATTGCCCGGGTGCGCAGTGCGTCGGACCGGCGAAGCCATGTGGTGTCCCTGACCGACCGGGGCCGCGAGGCCGCCACCGCTGCCGTCGAGATGGAACGCTCTGTCCTTGCAGCGGCATCGATCGACCCGGATGTCCTGCGGCAGGAACTGCAGGCCGTAGTGCGGGAACTTGCGAGCCAGTTTGCGTATCCCGAGTCCAAAGCGATGGCGGACGGATCCGCCGTGGGCTGATACGCCGGAGAGCAGGGCGGGCGCAATCACTGGATGCAGTGCTTGCGCACTTTTCTTTAAGCACCCGTTGCCGTTCGGCGCCGCGGCGGAAAAACAAAACAACCCCTGGCGAGCGTTTCCGCTTGCCAGGGGTTGTTTTCCCGTTGGTGCACCCCCCGGGACTTGAACCCGGAACCCATTGATTAAGAGTCAATTGCTCTGCCAATTGAGCTAGAGGTGCATCTCGTGTTTCGATCTCCCGGGGCTTTTTATTTCCCCGTTGATCTCCGCAACGACATGAAACTCTACACGAACTTTATGCCCTTGTGAAATCGTGGTGCTGCCGGCGGGCTGTCTCACGCCGGTGCGGCGAAAACCAGCGCAAAGTCGGGGTTTTGGTTGTTGGTCAACAGCCAAAACCTGCCGTCCGGCGCGTGGATGACATCGCGGATCCGTCCAAACTCCCGTGTGAAATAGGCCACAGGGTTGCCTGCTTCTTCTCCGTCCAAGGGAACGGTCCACAGCCGCTGACCGCGGAGTGCGCCCAGGTACGCGGTGCCGTCAACGATTTCAAGGCCGCTCGGTGAGGATTCTGCGGTGGAGGGCCACACCACCTTCGCGTCCTGCAGCCCGGCCCGGCGGGGCGCCCCTGTGACTTGGGGCCAGCCATAGTTGGCACCCGGCAGGATCAGATTGAGCTCGTCGTTGACGTCCGGGCCGAACTCGCTCGCCCATAGCCTGCCCCCGTCATCCCAGGCAAGGCCCTGGACGTTCCGGTGGCCCAGGCTGTAGACGGCGTTACCGAAGGGGTTGCCGGGAGCGGGATTGCCATCGGGTGTCAGCCTGAGGATCTTCCCGCCCAGTGCGTCGGGATCCTGCGGCTGCTCCCTGCGCTGTGAGTCGCCCGTTCCCACATAGAGGAATCCATCAGGGCCAAAACGTATCCGGCCGCCGTTGTGGGTGGACGCTTTGGGGATACCTGTGAAGATGACCTCCGGCACGCCCAGCGACAGGCTCCCGTCACTCCCCGCCTGCAGCACGGCCCTGGCGATCCGGTTGTCCTGCCCGGACGTGAAGTAGAAGTACAGGAAGCCGTCGGTGGAGTAGGCGGGAGACAGTGCCAGGCCGAGCAGCCCGCCTTCGCCGGCGGGGACCACGTCCGGCACCTGGCCCACTGTTGCGGAGCGGCCATCGCGGACGGACTTGATCAACGCGGTGTCCCGTTCGGAGATGACGGCTGTTCCATCAGGCAGGAACACGGCGGCCCACGGGACCTGAAGTCCCAGGTCCAACTGTTCCACGACCGCCGGCGTTGACGTGCCGGATCCGGCCACACTGCTGTTTCCGGTGGGTGGTCCGGCCGCATCCCCGGTGCACCCGGCGAGGAGCGGCCCGATGAGCAACGCAATGCAGGCGGCCAGTGACGCGGAGGGCGTCCTGATGCTGCGGCTACTGAAGCCTGCTCCTCCTCGGGGCGCGGAAGCCGGCCGCTTCGGCATGCGCGGGGGATTCAAACCAGACTCCTGCGCGGGTTGACTCATAGTCGGGATGCCCCTCCTCGTAGTAGACCATGGAGCCGGCGTCGCCCTTGACCGGGTAATCGTCCGGTCCACTGCCGTCAGGTGAGGGGGACGCCGATCCTTCGCCATAGGGCCGGTCTGCGGCCAGGTGGCCTGCCGGTTCGGTCGCGGCGCCGGGATCGTGGGTCCAGGGTCCCCTTCCGGCGTCTCCGGTTGCGGGCTCCGGCAGCCCTGCCGCTGCCGAATCATCCAGGGATGGCTCGGACAGGGCAGGTTCAGTAAGGTTCGGGTCAACCAGCGCAGGCTCAGCCACTGCGGGCTCGACGGAGGCCCGCCCGGCGGGGACAGCCTCGCCGGACGCTGCCCCGGCAACCGCCTGGCCGGTGGCAGCATCGTCCTCGGCGGCGGCAGATTCCGCCCCGGGAAGAGTGGGTGCATGCGGGGCGGTGTACTCGGCATGGTGCACCTGAGAAGATGAGCTGGCCGTGCCGTCCTGGTCGACGACAGGGGCAGCGTGCGTGCCTGTGGAGTGCGCCGCCGACGCCCCGCCGGCTTCGGACCATTGGGTTTCCCACTCCTGGCCGGCCTCCGTCGCGGCATCCTGGCGGGGGTGGCGGACCTCGGCGTCCTTGGACAGGCGGGATTCGTCGGAGTCGGTGTCCGACGGCGTCGCGGCGCCGGAAGCCGGGGCCGCAGGATCCACCTGTGCGTCCGCCACTTCTGGCTGAGGCACCTGTGTGGTCTTGGCTGCCGGGCCGGAGGCCAAGACCGGCTCTGCATCCTGGGCCTGGGCGGAGACTTCGGAGGATTCCTCTGCGGTGGTAGGAGGCACCGGCTCAGCCGGGCGTCCGAAGCCTGCCGCGGAGGCCAGCCCTGTTGTTCCGGCCGCGTCAGCGGACGCAGCGGCGCTGCCGCCCGACAACGCACCATCCGCCCGGTGTGCGGTGTCGTGACCGGCCGGCCGGGCACTGTCTCCGTCCTGGCTCCCGCCGGTTTTGGAGGTGCTGCCGCGGTTGAGCAGCCACCAGACTATTCCGACAATCACCACAATGAGAATGATCCAAAAGACAACGTCCATGGCAGGGCCTCTCCGTCCGGTTGGCATAGTTACCGTTCCCTGACGGTACGTCGGGGTAAACAGGACTGTCTAGGTTTGCGTCTCCCGGTTGACGGCCACGGGCAACCCTGAAGCTGTGCCTCACGGCGTTCCGTGGGTCCAGTAGCCTCACTACATGGACTTCAAACGGCTGAGGATTCTGCGTGAGTTGGCCGACAGGGGAACCGTGGGTGCTACGGCCGAAGCCCTGCATGTCACGCCGTCGGCCGTCTCGCAGCAATTGAAGACCCTGCAGGAAGAGCTGGGCGTTGTCCTGATCGAAAAATCGGGCAGGGGGGTCAGGCTCACTGAAGCGGGGGTGGCCATGGCGGCGGCTGCCGCTGATGTGTCTACGGCCATGGCCAGGGCCGAGGCCACCATCGACACCTACCGGTCCGGGTGGCAGGCCCATGTGCGGGCCGCCTTCTTTCCCAGTGCTGCCGAGATGTTCCTGCCGGGCCTCCTGCATCGGGTCAAGGCCATCGAAGGGCTCCACATCGAGGCCCTTTTCGAAGACCCGGGTGTCGACGGTTTTGCGGGCCTGGCAGCCGACTACGACATTGTCCTGGCGCACAGCGTGGATGGTCCGGAGGTGTTTTCGCCGCACGGTCTGGTAGTGGTTCCGCTGCTCAACGAGCCGCTGGATGTTGCGATGCAGGCCGGCCACGCATTGGCATCAAAATCGAGGCTGACGGCCCGCGACGTGGTGGGCTACCCGTGGATGGGAGTCCCCGAAGGATTCCCCTTCGATGCGGTCCTGCGCCAGATAGAAAGACTGGCGGGCTCGGCGGCCGTCAGGGCACAGCTGTTCCCGGACCTGCGCGTTCTCGAAGCCCTCGTCAGCGCGGGCCACGGACTGGCCCTTCTTCCCCGCTACACCGCAACCGCGAACCAGGACCGCGGCTTTGTACTCCGTCCGCTTGTGGGGGTGACCGCCCGACGAAGCATTGTGGCCCTTGCCCGGCCCGATGTCGCCGCCCGGACAACCATCCGGAAGGTGTTGGACCTGCTGCAGCTCGAGGCCCGCTCGATCTCGGCCGGACTCGGCCAGAGTGATTCATGACACTTTTTCCGGTGGCAACCGCCGCTGGATCTCAATATTCGAGACGCGTGTCCATTATTTGGTCGAAATATTCCCGGAAATACGCTTCACGCGCCGTCCGGTGTCGTTGGCCTCCCGATCTGAGTCATAGACTTTGACCCATGAGTGAGGACACCCAGATCGCAACTGAGAACACGCCTGATATCAAGCCCAGGAGCCGGGTCGTTACCGACGGAATCCACGCCGCGCCCGCGCGCGGGATGTTCCGCGCAGTCGGTATGGGCGACGACGACTTCGCCAAGCCCCAAATCGGCGTGGCCAGCTCCTGGAACGAGATCACTCCGTGCAACCTTTCCCTGAACCGGCTTGCCCAGGGTGCCAAGGAAGGCGTCCACGCAGGCGGCGGGTTCCCCATGCAGTTCGGCACCATCTCCGTCTCGGACGGCATCTCCATGGGCCATGAAGGCATGCACTTCTCCCTGGTATCCCGTGAAGTCATCGCCGACTCCGTGGAGACCGTCATGCAGGCTGAGCGGATCGACGGCTCGGTCCTGCTGGCCGGTTGCGACAAATCCCTCCCCGGCATGCTGATGGCAGCGGCCCGCCTGGACCTGGCCAGCGTGTTCCTTTACGCGGGCTCCATCATGCCCGGCTGGGTCAAGCTTG
The DNA here is from genome assembly GCA_963807805.1 of uncultured Actinomycetota bacterium. Classification (GTDB taxonomy): domain Bacteria; phylum Actinomycetota; class Actinomycetes; order Actinomycetales; family Micrococcaceae; genus Arthrobacter. The sequence goes on from CAWECX010000010.1 coordinate 505,316, forward strand.
AGGACGGCTCCGAAAAGGAAGTCACCCTCATTGATGCCTTCGAAGCGGTCGGTGCCTGCGCCGCCGGCAAGATGAGCATGGAAGACCTCACCCGCATCGAAAAGGCCATCTGCCCGGGCGAAGGTGCCTGCGGCGGCATGTACACGGCCAACACCATGGCCTGCATCGGCGAGGCGCTCGGCATGTCCCTGCCCGGCTCCGCCGCTCCGCCCTCCGCCGACCGTCGTCGCGACGAATTCGCCCGCAAGTCCGGCGAAGCGGTGGTCAACCTGCTCCGCCTCGGCATCACCGCCCGCGACATCATGACCAAGAAGGCGTTTGAGAACGCCATTGCCGTGACCATGGCCTTCGGCGGTTCCACCAATGCCGTACTCCACCTGCTGGCCATCGCCCGCGAAGCCGAGGTCGAGCTCACCCTTGATGACTTCAACCGGATCGGCGACAAAATCCCGCACCTGGGTGACCTGAAGCCGTTCGGCCGCTACGTCATGACCGACGTCGACAAGATCGGCGGTGTGCCGGTCATCATGAAGGCACTGCTCGATGCCGGACTGCTGCACGGTGACTGCCTGACGGTTACGGGCAAGACGCTGGCCGAGAACCTCGCCTCCATCAACCCGCCGGACCTCGACGGCAAGATCCTGCGCGCCCTGGACAACCCGATCCACAAGACCGGCGGCATCACCATCCTGCACGGATCGATGGCTCCGGAAGGCGCCGTCGTCAAGAGCGCCGGCTTCGACGCCGACGTCTTCGAAGGAACCGCCCGGGTCTTTGAGCGCGAACAGGGCGCCCTGGACGCGCTGGACAAGGGCCAGATCAAGGCCGGTGACGTCGTCGTCATCCGTTACGAAGGCCCCAAGGGCGGCCCAGGTATGCGCGAGATGCTGGCCATCACCGGCGCCATCAAGGGCGCGGGCCTCGGCAAGGACGTGCTCCTGCTGACAGATGGCCGCTTCTCCGGCGGAACCACCGGCCTGTGCATCGGCCACGTTGCGCCGGAAGCTGTCGACGGCGGCCCCATCGCCTTCGTCAAGGACGGCGACCGGATCCGCGTGGACATCGCTGCCCGCAGCTTCGACCTCCTGGTGGACGACGCCGAGCTGGAGTCCCGCAAGGTCGGTTGGGAGCCGCTCCCGGCGAAGTTCACCAAGGGTGTGCTGGCCAAGTACGCCAAGCTGGTGCACAGCGCCTCCACCGGCGCATACTGCGGGTAACAAACCTAAGCCTTATCGCTCAGGCGGCAAGGTTAAAAAGAAGGCTCCGAGGGGCCCCAAGCGAGCGGCGTCCGCGCCGCCCGCTTGGTGCCGGAGTCTTTTGCCCGCCGTCAAAGTGGCAGGGCTGCGGCCTGATCCTGCCGGGATAGGATCAAAGAGTGGACGCCGATGTCCACATGGTGAGATCGGGTGCAGCCTCGTTGACACTCGTCACACCAGAGGGAAAACTGAACGCATGACTTTCGTTTCCGCCGGCATCGTCGTCGTCGTCCTTACCAAGCGCGTGGCTCACTAGCCCCGGCAACGAACTGTCACGCGCAAACCCCTCGAAGAGCCGCCAAGGCTGAGGGGTTTTTTTATTCCCCGCAGTTTCCGCAGAAAACAGATGATCCACAAGGAAGAGTCCGATGAGCAAAGGATCGCCGATCAGCCCCTCGCTGATGGCTACTAAGTCCGCTGGAGCCCCCAAGGCTCCGGAACGCGCCGACCGCACGGCTGACCATGCCGGCGTCGTCGCTGACCTTGCTGCTGTCTCTCCTGTCCTTGGGCCGAACAACGTTGTACCCCCAACGGTGATGACCGGCTCGCAAGCAATTGTCCGCTCGCTCGAAGAACTCGGCGTCGACGATATTTTTGGTTTGCCTGGTGGCGCGATCCTGCCTACCTATGACCCCTTGATGGCCTCCAGCATGAATCACGTCCTGGTCCGTCACGAACAGGGAGCCGGCCACGCCGCGCAAGGCTACGCCATGGTTACCGGCCGGGTTGGCGTTTGCATCGCCACCTCCGGCCCCGGTGCCACCAACCTCGTCACCGCCATCATGGATGCCCACATGGACTCCGTGCCGCTGGTGGCCATTACCGGCCAGGTATCCAGTGGAGTCATCGGCACCGATGCCTTCCAGGAGGCTGACATCGTCGGTATCACCATGCCGATCACGAAGCACTCCTTCCTGGTGACCGACCCCAACGACATCCCGCACGTGATGGCGGAAGCCTTCCACCTGGCATCCACCGGCCGTCCGGGTCCTGTGCTCGTGGACGTTGCAAAGGACGCGCAGCAGGGGCAGATGACCTTCTCCTGGCCGCCGAAGATCGACCTCCCCGGCTACCGACCCGTGACCCGCGGCCACAACAAGCAGGTCCGCGAAGCCGCCAAGCTGATTGCGGCAGCCAGCAAGCCTGTCCTCTACGTAGGCGGCGGCGTGGTCAAGGCCCACGCCTCGGCCGAACTGCGCGAACTGGCTGAGCTGACGGGCGCACCGGTGGTCACCACCCTGATGGCGCGCGGTGTCTTCCCCGATTCGCACCCGCAGCATGTGGGCATGCCCGGCATGCACGGGACCGTTTCCGCGGTGACGGCACTGCAGCAGTCGGACCTGCTGATCACACTCGGTGCACGGTTCGATGACCGCGTCACCGGCGTCCTGAAGACCTTTGCCCCGCACGCCAAGGTGATCCACGCAGATATCGACCCCGCAGAGATCTCCAAGAACCGCACGGCCGATGTGCCGATTGTCGGCTCCGTGAAGGAAATCATTCCCGAGCTGACCGAGTCGATCCGCTCGCAGTTTGACGCCTCCGGCACCCCGGACCTCACCACATGGTGGGCCTTCCTTAACAACCTCAAGGAAACCTACCCGCTGGGCTGGACCGAGCCGGAGGACGGGCTCACCGCACCGCAGCGCGTCATCGAACGCATCGGCGCCCTGACCGGCCCTGAAGGTATCTACGTCGCGGGCGTAGGCCAGCACCAGATGTGGGCCGCGCAGTTCATCAAATACGAACGCCCCCATGCCTGGCTCAACTCCGGCGGAGCAGGCACCATGGGCTATGCCGTCCCGGCGGCCATGGGTGCCAAGGTCGGGGAGCCGGACCGCGTGGTCTGGGCCATTGACGGCGACGGCTGTTTCCAGATGACCAACCAGGAACTGGCAACGTGTGCCATCAACAAGATTCCCATCAAGGTTGCTGTCATCAACAACTCCTCGCTGGGCATGGTGCGCCAGTGGCAGACGCTCTTCTACGAGGGCCGCTACTCCAACACCGACCTCAACACCGGCCACCAGACCGTCCGGATCCCGGACTTCGTCAAACTGGGAGAGGCTTACGGCTGCGCATCGTTCCGGTGCGAACGGGACGAGGACATCGACGCCACTATCCAGAAGGCCCTCGAAATCAATGACCGCCCCGTGGTCATCGACTTCGTGGTGAGCCCCGACTCCATGGTGTGGCCAATGGTGCCCGCCGGCGTAAGCAACGACCAGATCCAGGTTGCCCGCAACATGACCCCGGAATGGGAAGAGGAGGACTGATCATGAGCCGCCACACACTGTCCGTTCTGGTTGAAGACAAGCCCGGCGTGCTGACCCGCGTAGCGAGCCTCTTCGCCCGCCGTGCCTTCAACATCAACTCCCTGGCCGTCGGCCCGACCGAGGTTCCGGGCATGTCCCGGATGACCGTCGTCGTCGACGCAGACGGTGACCTCATCGAGCAGGTCACCAAGCAGCTCAATAAATTGGTCAACGTGATCAAAATCGTTGAGCTGACCTCCGAATCTTCCGTACAGCGAGACCACATCCTGGTCAAGGTACGTGCGGATGCCGCAACACGCCTGCAGGTGACCCAGGCTGCAGACCTGTTCCGTGCTTCAGTGGTTGACGTCTCCACAGACTCCGTTGTCATTGAAGCCACCGGCCACCCCGAAAAGCTCACTGCACTGCTGTCAGTGCTTGAGCCCTTCGGTATCCGCGAAATTGTGCAGTCCGGCACCCTGGCCGTTGGACGGGGATCCCGCTCCATGAGTGACAGGGCTTTGCGCAGCGCCTAGATACCGCAGGGCCCCCGGGCCCCGCGGGCAGCGCAATGCCCGTGCAGTACCGCAACACCACAGACTATTTACCCGCAAAACCACTCAAGAGGAGTTACCCAAGTGACTGAAATGTTCTACGACGACGACGCCGATCTGTCGATTATCCAGGGTCGCAAGGTTGCGATCGTGGGCTATGGCTCACAGGGCCACGCCCACGCCCTGAACCTGCGCGATTCCGGTGTCGAGGTGACCATCGCCCTCAAGGAAGGTTCGTCCTCGATCGCCAAGGCACAGGACGCCGGCTTCACGGTCAAGAACGTCGCCGACGCCGCCGAATGGGCAGATGTCATCATGATCCTGGCGCCCGACCAGTACCAGCGCTCCATCTTCAACGATTCCATCAAGGACAAGCTGACCCCGGGCAAGGCCCTGGCCTTCGCCCACGGCTTCAACATCCGCTTCGGGTACATCAAGGCTCCCGAGGGCGTTGATGTCATCCTGATCGCACCGAAGGCTCCGGGCCACACCGTGCGCCGCGAGTTCGAAGCCGGCCGTGGCATCCCGGACATCATCGCCGTGGAGCAGGACGCCACCGGTTCCGCCTGGGACCTGGCCAAGTCCTACGCCAAGGCCATCGGCGGCACCCGCGCCGGCGTCATCAAGACCACCTTCACCGAAGAGACCGAAACCGACCTGTTCGGTGAGCAGTCCGTGCTGTGCGGCGGCGTCTCCCAGCTGGTGCAGTACGGTTTCGAGACCCTGACCGAAGCCGGCTACCAGCCGCAGATCGCCTACTTCGAGGTGCTGCACGAGCTCAAGCTCATCGTTGACCTCATGTGGGAAGGCGGCATCGCCAAGCAGCGCTGGAGCGTTTCCGACACCGCCGAATACGGCGACTACGTCTCCGGCCCGCGCGTCATCACCCCCGAGGTGAAGGAGAACATGAAGGCTGTGCTCGCCGACATCCAGTCCGGTGCCTTTGCCCAGCGCTTCATCGATGACCAGGACAACGGCGGCACCGAATTCAAGGCGCTGCGCGCCAAGGCTGAAAAGCACCCGATCGAGGAAGTCGGCCGCGAACTGCGCTCCCTCTTCTCCTGGCAGCAGCAGGACGCGGACTACGTAGAAGGCTCCGCAGCCCGCTAAAGCCCGGCGATCAGCCGCCAGGCAGAGTTCCACAGTGAGGCCGGGTTCACACTTAACAATGTGAGCCCGGCCTTTCCGTCAGCCTAGACTTGATTTATCCCCCGGACTGCAACGCAGAGGATCAGCCGTGTCAAAACCCGTAGTACTGCTCGCCGAAGAACTTTCGCCCGCCACGATCGAGGCCCTGGGCCCGGACTTCGAGATCCGCCAGACCGACGGCGCCGACCGTTCCCAGCTGCTGGCTGCAATCGTTGATGTGGACGCCATCCTGGTCCGGTCCGCCACGCAGGTGGACGCCGAAGCCATTGCCGCCGCCAAGAACCTCAAAGTCATCGCCCGTGCAGGCGTGGGCCTGGACAACGTCGACATCAAGGCCGCCACGCAGGCCGGCGTCATGGTGGTCAACGCACCGACGTCGAACATTGTCTCTGCCGCTGAACTCACCGTAGGCCACATCCTCAGCCTGGCGCGCCACATCCCGCAGGCAAGTGCCGCGCTCAAGGACGGCGAATGGAAGCGCTCCAAGTACACAGGCATTGAACTGTACGAGAAGAAGATCGGCATCATCGGCCTGGGCCGGATCGGCGCCCTGGTCGCAGCCCGCCTGAAGGGTTTCGATACGAAGATCCTGGCCTACGACCCCTACATCACCTCGGCCCGCGCCGCCCAGCTGGGCGTGCAGCTGGTCACCTTGGATGAACTCCTGGCGCAGTCGGACTTTATTACCATCCACATGCCCAAGACGCCGGAAACGGTGGGCATGCTGGGCGCCGACGCATTCAAGAAGATGAAGAAGACCGCGTACGTCATCAACGTTGCCCGCGGCGGCCTGGTGGATGAGGAGGCACTCCACGCTGCCCTGAAGGACGGCGAGATCGCCGGTGCAGGCGTCGACGTGTTCGTCAAGGAACCCAGCACAGACCTCCCGTTCTTCTCGATGGACAACGTGGTGGTGACCCCGCACCTCGGCGCATCCACCGATGAGGCGCAGGAGAAGGCCGGCGTGTCGGTTGCCAAGTCCGTGCGGCTTGCACTGGCAGGCGAGCTCGTTCCCGACGCCGTCAACGTGGCCGGCGGCGTCATCGCCCCGGACGTTCGCCCCGGCATCCCGCTGATCGAGAAGCTGGGCCGGATCTTCACCGCGCTGACCCACGCCTCCCTGACGCAGTTCGACGTCGAAGTTGCCGGCGAAATTTCCTCCCTTGACGTCAAGGTCCTGGAACTGGCGGCACTCAAGGGCATCTTCGCCGACGTCGTGACCGAACAGGTTTCCTACGTCAACGCCCCGGTCATCGCCGAGCAGCGCGGCATCAACGTCCGCCTCATCACCACCCCGGACACCGAGTCCTACCGCAACCTGCTCACCCTGCGCGGTGCGTTGAGCGACGGCAGCCAGATCTCGGTGGCCGGAACGCTGACGGGCCCCAAGCAGATCCAGAAGCTCGTAGGCGTCAACGGCTACGAGGTGGAAATCCCCATCAGCGAGCACCTCGTGGTGGTGGCCTACTCCGACCGCCCCGGCGTGATCGGCACCATCGGCCACATCCTGGGCATGAACAACATCAACATTGCCGGCATGCAGGTGGCCCGGCAGGCCGAAGGCGGACAGGTACTTGCCCTCCTGACCATTGACAGCTCCGTGCCCCAGCAGGTCCTTGACGCCATCAAGGCCGGCATCGGCGCGGAGATGGTGCGCGAGGTCGATCTCGAGGACTAAAGTCCGCCCCGCCGTGAACTCCGCGTGAACCCGGCTTAACCCCGGCCACGTATGATTGGCCGGTCTGCTTACAATGGCTAGGTCCTGTTTCAGGACCGGGCCGGCAGACCGGCCAATACTTTTTTGCACACCAGGCGTGAAGTCCTTCATGTCCGCCGTCCGCGGCCGATGGTGTGCGCACGCAATCCAGGTTTCAGGGAGCCCAATGAACGCCGTCCAGAGGTTCATCAGAAGCAAAGTGCTGCTGTTGACCGCGGCCATCTTGATCGCAGCCATGTGCTTGTCGGTCCTCGTCCAAGGCCAGTCTCAGGCCGCGCTCAACCGGACGGTGGATGAAAATTCACGCGGACTCTACGACGTCCTTGTCCAGGCCAAGAGCGGTTCCGGCGCCCTGATGCAGCCGGACATCGCCAACGGCTCGGGCGGCATCACCTTCGAACAGCTGGAGTCCATCCGGGACCTCTCCGGAACCTCCGTTGCAGCCCCGATCAGCCTTGTCTCCCGCGTGACGCAGAACCTCGAATCACCCCGGCTGGACGCCATGGACTACCTCGGCTACAACCCCGGGCTAGCCGGGACAGCAACCTCGGACCAGGCAGCCGGGGCAACCGCGCCGGACCAGTGGCCGGCCGCTGAGTCGGTGCTCAGCGGCAGCGCCAAAAAATACCGCCTGACGGCAAGCGCCGTCAGCTCGGACGGCGTCTCGGAGCAGACCCTGTTCAAGTCGACGGCGGAAGGCAGCCTCGGCAAGGCCACGCTGGTTGAAGAGAAGGCAGCGGGAGGCAGCAGCATCCGCATCAAGGCTCCCGAAGGCGAAACCGGCATCAAGTTCCCGGCTCCGGCCGGCGGCTCCGAGCACAACCTCTTCAACCTTTCCGTATCACTGCCCCTCTCACCCGCGGTGACTGAGTCCGTCGTCGCCGTCGACCCCGTTGCTGAACGCGCATTGCTGGGGAGCGCAGGGGACTTCCTGGCCCCGCTGGAAAAGGCACCGCCCGCTGACGCGAGGAACGCCGGAGCCATCGGCCGTCACTTCGAGAGCCTTTTCACCAACGGCATCAGCATGGAAGAGCTTGAAGAAGGGCCCGACTTCCTGGGCGTCAAGCTGAAGTACTGGGCACCCCTGATGACCCAATACCAACAGGCCAAGCGCAGCGGCCAGCTCACGGACGGCTCGCAGGCCATTCCTCTGATCGTCCGTTCCGGCACCTCCCTGGACCTTAAATACAACGTCAAGATCGAAGAGATCGATGATTCCGGCAAGGTGGTCAAGGAAGTCGGCACGGCGTCCCGCTCCCTGGACAAGGATTACCTGCCGTTCGTCTCCAAGGATCCGTTTGCCCTGTCCTGGCCCGGTTCAACCGACCACTCCTCACTGCTGGGCAGCCAGGGCAATTTCAACCAGGGGCTCTACACGCCGGCAACCTGGAGCACAGATTTCGCCGCCGCGCCGAAGTACACCGACGGTGACACGGCGGCAAACGGGGCCGTCCAGAAGACCGCAGTCCCGGGCGAATGGGTCACGGTGAACCGGCTGCCCGAAAAGACGCCCTCCGGCGCACCGGTGGACCAGACGCAGCGGGAACCCGTTGATGAGCGGTCATACCGCGAAGACCTCGAGACGGGGGAGAAGCTCGCCTCGCCGCTGGCCATGGTCTACGGAACCTTCGATCCCGCTGCGGTGGAAGAAGCTGCCGGCGACGTCAACCGACTTCCGCTCGGCGGCTACGATCCCACCCCGTTCACCCTCACCAAAGACGCTGCGGGCAAGGAAGTCGCCGCCACCGAGCTTGAACCGTCCCTGAGTGCGACCGGACTTGCGAGCCAGTCCGCAGGTGCCATCACTGACTACTACGGCCTCGCAGCCGCCCGTGGTTACGACGGCGACGCTGCAGTCATCGACGCCGTGAGGGTCCGTGCCAAAGCACCGGGAAGCTGGAAGCAGGCGCAGCCCGACGTCGAGAAACTGGCCGGCGAAATCCGCGAAATGGGCCTGGAAGCGACCGTTGTGGCGGGCTCGGCCCGCGAGGACGTCAGCATCTTTGTGCCGGGCTACTCCAAAGACGGCGCCGGAAAAGAATCACCGCTGGGCACTGTCCAGCAGTCCTGGGTCCGGCAGAACGCCGCCGACGCCGTTTCCGGGTCCCTCACCGGGACCAACGTCACGCTCCTGTTCCTCACCCTCTGCGGCGCTGCGCTCCTGACCGGTGCTTCGACAGTGAGCTACATCCGCAAGCGCAAGCGTGAAGCAGGGACGTTGCGCGCCATGGGCTGGACCCAGCGGCGGATCCGTACCTGGGTCCTGGAAGAATTCGGGGTGGGTGCCGCCCTGCTTGCCGTGGCCGGAATCGTCCTGAGCCTGCTGAGCTGGAGCATCACCACCGTCGTCGTCTCCGTCTCGGTCCTGGTCCTATACGCCGCCGCCGCGTTCTTCGCCGCGCAGCAGCTGCGTCACCGCGATGAGGTGGACCAGGAACCGCAGCGTGATGAGCGGCTGATCGCCGTCGATTCCCCGCTGACATTCGCGAACCGGCAATTGACCACCAACAAGTTCAATACCCTGTCATTGGCCGTGGCCGTGGGGGTCTTCGGCGCAGCCGTGGGTGGACTCATTGCCCTGCTCATCGACATTCCACGGGCAGCCGGTGCCAGTGCCCTCAGCGGGTTGGCCGCGGCCAGCGTCACCTTGCCCAGCATCGTCCTGGCACTCTCGGGGGTCCTCGTAGGGCTGGTCCTGACCCTGGTCACCGGACGGTTTGAGCTCAATGCCAAACGCCAGTACCTTGGCATCCTTGAAGCCATGGGCTGGAACCCGGACATGCTCCGCCAGGTCCGCCTGTTCGAAAACGCCCTGGTGGGCACCGTGGCGTTGCCGCTCGGTGTCCTGGGCGCCCTTGGCGTGGGGCTCCTGCTGGCCCCGTATGCCGCACTGTGGGCCGGCGTCGCCGGCCTGGTGGCTGTACTTTGCTGGATACCGATTGCAACGAAAGTGGTCCAATGACAAACGAGACGAATGTTCAACGGAGCCGCCGGTCCGACTCCGGCGACGGCCCTCTCCAGACACGCGCCAACACGATCGTCAAGGCCGCGGACCACGGAACCCCGCTGGAGCTCAGCGACATCACCATCCGCTACGGCGGTGGCAAGGGCGGGGCCGAAGCCGTCAGCGTGGTGGAGGGCTTCGACCTGACGCTGCATGCCGGTGAGATGCACTGCGTTGCCGGGCGCAGCGGCTCGGGCAAGACCAGCATCCTGACCGTCGGCGCCGGGCTGACCCTGCCGACGTCGGGCCGCGTCTTCTGGGAAGGCGATTCGCTCGAAAGCATGGGCGACGACGAAATCGCAGACCGCCGTCGGGCCCTGATCGGTTACGTGGACCAGGGCGGTGCGCTGATCGACGGCATGAGCGCACTGGAGAACGTGCTGCTGCCGGCCGTGCCGGACGGCGAAGTGGACCAGCGCCGCGATATGGCCAAGGACCTCCTTGACCTCGTAGGCCTGGGCCGCCGGATGCGGCACCGCCCCGCGCAGCTCTCCGGCGGCGAACGCCAGCGTGTGGCAATCGCCCGTGCGCTGATCCTGGGCACCCGGGTGCTGGTGGTGGATGAGCCGACGGCCAGCCTCGACAGGGCGTCCGCCAACCGCATCATCAGCATCCTCAAAGACACCACGTCGGACGGTATCGCCGTGCTGGTCGCTTCACATGACCACGAACTGGTACGTCTGAGCGATACGCTGACTGAACTCATCTAGCCCGTCCCTCCGCACCAAAGGTACCGTCCGCACGTGACTGCTCCAGAGAAAACCCCGTTCTACATCACCACGGCCATCACGTACCCGAACGGTGTGCCCCACATCGGGCACGCCTACGAGTACATCGCCACCGACGCCATGGCCCGCTTCAAGCGGCTTGACGGCTTTGACGTGATGTTCCTGACCGGCACTGACGAGCACGGCATGAAGATCGCCCAGACCGCGGAAAAAGAAGGCATCACCCCGAAGCAGCTGGTGGACCGGAACGCCGAGGTCTACAAGGCGGCGCACTCTGCCCTCGGCATCACGTATGACCGCTTCATCCGCACTACCGATGAGGACCACTACGCAGCGTCGCAGGCCATCTGGAAAAAGATGGAGGCCAACGGGGACATCTACCTCTCCAAGTATGAGGGCTGGTACTCCGTCCGTGACGAAGCGTTCTACGTCGAAGACGACACCGTGGTCAAGGACGACGGCGTGCGCTATTCCAAGGAAACCGATACCGAGGTGACCTGGACGGCAGAAGAAAGCTACTTCTTCCGGCTGTCCTCGTACCAGGACCGGCTCCTGGCCCTGTATGAGGCGCATCCGGAATTCGGTGCTCCGCAGTCACGGTTCAACGAGGTCATCAGCTTCGTCAGGCGCGGCCTCGAGGACCTGTCCATCAGCCGTACCACTTTTGACTGGGGCGTCCCGGTTCCGGGCAACGACAAGCACGTCATGTATGTGTGGGTTGATGCCCTGACGAACTACCTCACCGGTGTTGGCTACCCCGACGTCGATTCAGAAAAGTTCCGCAAGTTCTGGCCCGCCGACGTCCATGTCATCGGCAAGGACATTTCCCGGTTCCACGCCATCTACTGGCCCGCGTTCCTGATGAGCGCCGGGCTGGAGCTGCCCAGGCGGGTCATGATCCACGGCTTCCTCCACAACAACGGCGTGAAGATGTCCAAGTCGCTCGGCAACGTGGTGGCGCCGGCAGACTTCGTGGCGCAGTACGGCCTGGACCAGGTGCGGTTTTTCTTCCTCCGCGAAGTACCGTTCGGCGCGGACGGCAGCTACAACCACGAGGCAATTGTGGGCCGCATGAACTCGGACCTGGCCAACAACTTCGGAAACCTGGCTCAGCGGTCGCTGTCCATGGTGGCGAAGAACTGTGAAGGCCGCGTCCCGGTTCCGGGTGCCTTCACGGCTGAGGACACCGCCATCCTTGCGCAGGCCAACGGTCTCCTCGAGACGGCCAGGGCAGCCTTCGAAAAGCAGGAGTTCAGCCGTGCCCTTGAGGCCATCTGGGCTGTGCTGGGTGACACCAACGCCTACTTCGCAGACCAGGCGCCATGGGTGCTGCGGAAGACCGACGTCGAACGCATGAACACTGTCCTGTACGTGACGCTGGAGGTCCTGCGGATCGTGGCCGTCCTGGCCCAGCCGGTCATGCCCACGGCCACCGCAGCCCTCCTGGACACGCTGGGACAGCCCGACGGCGACGCCCGGCAGTTCGCTGCCCTGGCCACTCCCATCGTGGCGGGGACAGCCCTGCCCGCACCGGCGCCCGTCTTCCCGAAGTACGAGGAGCCGTCCGGGGCCTGACCCCCTGACGCTCTCCCACTACCTGCGGGTCCTGGAAGGACGCTCTCTCACTTTCTTGAGGAAAGTGAAGGAGCGTCCTTCGTTGTGTGGCAGGGAGTGGGAGAGCGTTTCCCGGTTTACTGCGGGGAGGGGAGAGGCGGTACAGGAGGGTGTTCGGATAATGAGACGGTTTGACCAGAATGTGGATCATTTGGCTACGCTGAAAAGCATGAGCGCATCCACCATCAATCTCGCTGTCATTCCCGGTGACGGCATTGGCCCCGAGGTCATTGCCGAGGCACTGAAGGTCCTGGAAAAGGCCGTCGCTGCTGAGGGCGTGGACCTCGAACAGCACCACTACAAGCTCGGTGCCGAGCATTGGCTGGCCACAGGCGAGACCCTTCCCGATGAGGTCCTGACGGACCTCCGGACCCGCGATGCAATACTCTTCGGAGCTGTAGGTGCAGCCCCTGGTGACACCCGCATCCCGTCCGGCATCATCGAGCGGGAAATGCTCCTCAAGCTGCGCTTCAGCCTGGACCACTACGTCAACCTGCGCCCCTCAAAACTCTATGGAACCGTGGGAAGCCCGCTGGCCAACCCGGGCACCATCGATTTCATCGTGGTCCGTGAAGGCACCGAAGGGCCCTACGTGGGAAACGGCGGCAGCCTCCGCGCCGGGACGCCGCATGAAGTTGCTACCGAGGTCTCCCTGAACACCGCCCACGGCGTTGAGCGTGTGGTCCGGGATGCGTTCCGCCGGGCCAGCGCCCGGGAACGCAAGCATGTCACCCTCGTCCACAAGCACAACGTGCTGGTATTCGCCGGGCACCTGTGGAAGCGGACCGTCGAAGCGGTGGCGCAGGAATTCCCCGAGGTCACCCATGACTACCTCCACGTCGACGCCGCCACGATCTTCATGGTCACCGACCCGTCCCGCTTCGACGTCATTGTCACGGACAACCTGTTCGGCGACATCCTGACGGACCTCGCCGCGGCCATCACCGGCGGCATCGGGCTGGCCGCGTCGGGCAACATCAACATGGACCGCACCGCGCCGTCCATGTTCGAACCTGTCCACGGTTCGGCCCCGGACATCGCCGGCCAGCAGAAGGCAGATCCCACCGCCGCCATCCTGTCGGCCGCCCTCCTCCTGGACCACCTCGGCTACACCGAGGCGGCACGGAAGATCGAAGCGGCGGTCATCGCCGACGTCGAAAACCGCGACGGCGGCTCCCGCACCACCAGTGCCATCGGCGATGCCATCGCCGCAGCGCTCTGAGCCTCCCCGCGCGAGGTGCTCTTGAGGCTCGGTTAACCGGCGTAAGCTAGTTTCGAATCACCAAATGCTGCCCCCGGGGTTCAAGGATGAACCACGTCCACCGGCAGCCGATCGTGGAGGAACCATGACTCAGACTGCCCATGGCGTCGAATTCACCCAGCTGCCCTCGGCAACCCCGAAGTCCGCTGAAGAGCGTGCAGCCATCCTGGCCAACCCGGGATTCGGCAACTACTTCACCGACCACACCGCCATCGTCGACTACAGCGTTGACGAGCACGGCGAGGGCGGCTGGCACAACCCGCGGGTCGAGGCCTACGGACCGATTTCGCTGGACCCCTCTGCGGCGGTCCTGCACTACGGCCAGGAAATCTTCGAAGGACTGAAGGCCTACCGGCATGCCGACGGCTCCATCTGGACGTTCCGCCCGGAAGCCAACGCCGCACGCCTGAACAAGTCCGCCCGCAGGCTGGCCCTGCCGGAGCTTCCGGCCGAGTACTTCCTCGGGGCCATCCGCGAGCTGGTCTCGGCGGACAAGGACTGGGTTCCGTCCGGCGACGGCGAGGCCCTGTACCTGCGCCCCTTCATGATCGCCACCGAGGCTTTCCTCGGTGTGAGGGCTGCCCGCGAAGTGTCCTTCAGGGTGATCGCGTCTCCGGCCGGCAACTACTTCGGTGGTGAGCTGAAGCCTGTGTCGATCTGGATCTCCCGGGAATACGCCCGCGCAGGCCGCGGCGGTACCGGTGCTGCAAAGTGCGGCGGCAATTACGCCGCTTCGCTGATTGCCCAGCAGGAGGCGGAGGCCAACGGCTGCAAGCAGGTGCTGTTCCTGGACCAGTTCAACGACAACGCCGTCGAAGAGCTCGGCGGCATGAACGTCTTCTTCGTGATGAAGGACGGCTCGCTCGCCACTCCCGCGCTCTCGGGAACCATCCTGGAAGGCGTCACGAGAATGTCCGTCATCCAGGTGGCCAAGGACATGGGACGTGAGGTCTTCGAGCGCAAGATCACCCTGGACGAATGGCGCGACGGCGTGGCCTCCGGCGACATCGCCGAGGTCTTCGCCTGCGGTACGGCGGCCGTCATCACTCCCATCGGCGTGCTCAAGGACGCCACGGAATTCATCGGCTCCGAGGATGCCAGGGCGGGGGAGACCACCATGGCCATCCGCGAACAGCTCCTGGGGATCCAGACCGGCACGGTTCCGGACACCCACGGCTGGTTGACCCGCCTCGCCTGAGCGGTACAGCACCAACGGAATGTACGACGGCGGTTCGCCGGCACTGTGGCGACAAAGACACAGTGCCGGGCGGCCGCCGTCGGACTTTAAGTCCTGCCGGCCCCGGGCTTAGCGACGGGCGGCTTTCCGGGCCGCGTTTTTCAGCGCCTTGCGCGACACCGGCTTCAGCGCCTTGCGGGCGGCCTCTTCGGCCAGGGCGTGGTTGCGGCGGGCATCAATGATGTCGTTCCACAACGTCGTGGCAAAAACGCCGCCATCCTGGGCATAGACATCATAGGGGTAGCCGGCAAGGACGGACGGCGTGGTGCTCCCGGCGGGCAGCTCATTCCCCTTTAGTTCCGCCACGGCGTCGGCAATGGCCCAGGTCCGGGTCAGGTGCGTTGTCAGGTTTTCCTGGACAAAGACGTTCGCGTCACTTGCTGCCGCTGCGCGCTGGAGAAGTGACTCCAGCTCTCCGGCCAGTGAAGTGGCCGCCTGTTCGTCGACCGGCGTTGAACGTGACCGCAAGTCCTCCGCCACGCCATCCACTGCCTCCCGCCAATCGGACGTCTCGCGGAACTTCCGCCACGTGGGGAACCAGACGATGGCACCGGTCGCGTGGTTATGGATGTGCTGGAGTCCGCTGTTCTTTTCGGTTGCCGCATGGTCGTGGCCGGCGGCGTCCGCGTCGGCGAGGAGTGCGGCAAGCGTCGTTGTGGTGCTCATGGTGTCTGGTCCGGCTTTCTGGGGAGGTGGCGTGGTCTTCATTGGTGGTCAACCCCGCCCGTGCGGCGTTCTATTCCGGCATGGGGCGCGTCCGTGGTGGCGCGGATGCAAAGATGGGATGGTGACCTCAGCTTCGGACAGCATCCTGCAGCGCAGCTCAGCGCTGACGCAGTTCATCCTGGCGCCCAATCCCGGACCCATGAGCCTGGAGGGAACCAACTCCTACGTCCTGCGGGCCCCGGGCGGACCGGCCGCCGTCGTGGTGGACCCAGGTCCGCTGGATGAAGACCACCTGCAGGCCATCGCGGGTGCCGGTCCGGTGGAACTGATCCTGGTCACGCACCGCCACGCTGACCACACCGCCGGTTCTGCCCGGCTGCATCGGCTCACAGGTGCTCCGGTGCGTGCCGCGGACCCCGTTCACTGCCACGGCGGGGGCACGCCGTTGGGGGACGGCGAGGAGATCCTGGCATCGGGGCTCGAAATCCGGGTCCTCGCCACCCCGGGCCATACCTCCGATTCAGTGTGCTTTTACCTTCCGGCCGATGGCCCGCACGGCTCCGTCCTCACCGGTGATACGGTCCTTGGCCGCGGCACCACCGTGCTGGACTACCCGGACGGCACCCTGGGTGACTACCTGGCGTCACTGGACACCCTCGAAGCGCGCGGTCCCGCGACCGTGCTTCCCGCCCACGGGCCGGCACTGCCGTCACTGGAAGCCATCACCCGGAGCTATCGCGACCACCGCCAGGAGCGACTCGTCCAGATCCGGCGCGCGCTGGACCGGCTGGGCGGGGACGCGTCCGTCGGTGCCGTCGCCGACGCCGTCTATGCCGACGTCGGACCGTCCGTCCGGCGGGCAGCCGAGCTGTCCGTCTCAGCACAGCTTCACTACCTGCGGGGAATGCCACCCGCTGGTCAGGCGGGCCGGTAAGGCGCGGCCACGCCCGGTGAGACTGTAGGCTGGGAACCATGCGTATTGCCAGGTTTGTAGTCGATTCCGATCCCCTCTACGGCATTGTTGAAGGCGAGCCCGGCAGTGAGGAAATCACTGTCATCAACGGCGACCCGTTCTTCAACGGTGTGGAGCGCACCGCGGTCCACCACAAGCTTGAGGACGTCCGCCTCCTCGCCCCGATCATCCCCCGCAGCAAGGTCATCGGTGTCGGCCGCAACTTCGTTGAGCACGCCCACGAACTCGGCAATGAGGTACCGGCCCAGCCGCTGCTCTTCCTCAAGCCCAACACCTCCGTGGTGGGACCCAACGACCCCATTGTGCTGCCGGAGTTCTCCGAGGAAGTTTCCTTCGAAGCCGAACTGTGCGTCGTCATTGGAAGGATCTGCAAGGACGTGCCCGAGGACCGTGTGGACGACGTCATCTTCGGCTACACCTGCGGCAACGACCTCACCGCCCGCGACGTCCAGAAAACCGACCTGCAGTGGGCCCGGGCGAAGGGCTTCGATACCTCGGCACCGCTGGGACCGTGGATCGAGACTGAGCTCGACACCGAGGATCTCCAGATCCAGGGCCGGCTCAACGGTCAATTGCGTCAGGACGGCAGCACCAGCCAGATGATCCGCGGCGTCCGGGAACTGGTGTCCATCGTGTCGCAGGCCTTCACGCTGCTGCCCGGAGACGTCATCATGACCGGAACGCCGGCCGGTGTTGGCCTGGTCCAGGCGGGCGACCGCTATGAGGTGGAAATCGAGGGGATCGGGCGCCTGTCCAACCCCGTCGTCCGCCGCTGACCCAAGCGCGCGGGGCCGTCCCGGATCCGGACGGGACAAAGCCCGGCAAGCGGTAAAGTTGAAGCCACTATGACTACTTCTACTGCTGCTGCCTCTCCTTCCGTCACTGCCGAAACGCCGGTGCGTGTCAGGTTCTGCCCGTCACCCACCGGAACCCCCCATGTGGGCCTGATCCGGACAGCCCTGTTCAACTGGGCCCACGCCAAGCACACCAAGGGCACGTTTGTGTTCCGCATTGAGGACACCGACGCCGCACGCGACTCCGAAGAGAGCTACCAGCAGCTGCTCGAAGCCCTGAAATGGCTGGGCATCAGCTGGGAAGAGGGCGTGGAGGTTGGCGGTCCCCACGAACCGTACCGGCAGTCCCAGCGCCTTGACCTCTACAAGGACGTTGTGGCAAAGCTCCTTGAGGCCGGCTATGCGTACGAGTGCTACTCCTCGCCCGAGGAAGTCGAAGCCCGCCACCGCGCGGCAGGTCGCGACCCCAAGCTCGGGTACGACAACTTCGACCGCGAACTCACGGAAGAGCAGCTGGCAGCCTTCAAGGCTGAGGGCCGGAAGCCGGTCCTGAGGGTCCGGATGCCCGACGAAGACGTCGTCTTCACCGACCTCGTCCGGGGAGACATCACCTTCAAGGCCGGCAGCATTCCGGACTACGTCATTGTCCGCGCAGACGGTTCCCCGCTGTATACGCTGGTCAACCCCGTTGATGACGCCCTGATGGGCATTACGCATGTGCTGCGCGGCGAGGACCTCCTCTCGTCCACGCCCCGCCAGGTGGTGCTCATCCGATACCTCATGGACATCGGCGTAGCCAGCTACCTGCCGCTGTTCGGTCACCTCCCCTACGTCATGGGGGAGGGGAACAAGAAGCTCTCCAAGCGTGACCCGCAGTCCAACCTGTTCCTGCTCCGCGACCGCGGCTTCATTCCCGAGGGCCTCCTGAACTACCTCTCGCTGCTGGGCTGGAGCCTCTCGGCCGATGAGGACATCTTCACCGTGGACCAGCTGATTGAAAACTTCGATGTCAAGGACGTCCTGGCAAATCCGGCCCGGTTCGACATCAAGAAGGCGGAGGCCATCAACGGCACCCATATCCGCATGCTTGATGCCGGCGACTTCAGGGCCCGGCTTGTCCCTTACCTGGCCGCCGCCGGCTTCGTGGGCGGGCAGCCCACCGCCCGCCAGGAGGAAATCCTTACCGAAGCCGCGCCCCTCATCCAGGAACGCATCACCCTGCTGGGCGAAGCGCCTGAGATGCTGGGCTTCCTGTTCAAGGCCGACGACGCCATCGACATCGCGGACGACGCCAGGAAGGGCCTGCCGGAGAACCTGGCTGAGGTGCTTGACGCTGCCATCGGTGCCCTTGAGCCCGTCCAGGACTGGACGCCCGACACCATCCAGGCTGCCCTCAAGACAGCACTGGTGGAGGGGCTTGGCATCAAGCCCCGCCTGGCGTTCGGCCCGGTGCGCACCGCGATCTCCGGGCGCCGGATCTCGCCGCCCTTGTTCGAATCCATGGTGATTCTGGGCAAGGACTCATCCCTGAACCGGCTCCGCACCTTCCGCGGCTGAGGGTGAGCGCCGAAACCGCACCCAGCGGGATCCTCGAGACACGCTTCGGGACCGTCAGGGGTGTCCTCTTCGACATCGATGACACGCTGGTGGACCTTGAGTACGCCATGACCACGGCCCTGCGTGAAGTCAGTGAGCATCTCCTGCCCGGCCTTGACCAGGCCGGGTGGGAGCGGTTCGGCCGGATCTTCACGCATGAGACCACGCATTACTATGACCGCTACCTCTCCGGCGAGCTCACGTTCAATGACCAGCGGCTCCTGCGCGGCCGGGCTGCGCTGGGACACTTTGGCGTGGAATTGTCCGACGGCGAGGAGGCCCACCAATGGCTGTCCGCCTATGGGCGGCTCCAGCCCGGGTACGTCCGCGCGTTTCAGGATGTCGCGCCGGTTCTCGACCTCCTGGACGCGGCAGGCATTCCCTACGGGGCGGTAAGCAACAACGTCCACGATTACCAGCGGGCGAAGCTCGACGGCGCCGGCCTTGAACGCGTGTCCCGCCTGGTAGGGACCGACACTGTGGGCGTGGCAAAACCTGAAGCCGCCATCTACCTCGAGGGAGTACGCCTCCTTGAGCGGGCCCCGGCGGAAACACTCTTCGTGGGGGACAACAGGTTGCTGGACGCGGAAGGCGCGACGGCGGCCGGCCTGCTGGGCGTGTGGCTCAACAGGACGGGGGAGCCGGCACCGGGCTTTGCCGGGCACGAAATCGCTTCACTGCAGGAACTGCTGGCCTGACGCCTGTTGCGGCAGGCCGGGCGTGACTCACCTCACGCGGATCGATTTGTGCGCGGGAAAAGTCTCGGGTAAAGTAATTACTCGTGCTGAGGCGCCGGGAGCGCTGGTTTAGACCTGCGGATCCGGCCCGAAAGTTCCATTGGGATATGGTGTAATTGGCAACACTACGGTTTCTGGTACCGTCATTCTAGGTTCGAGTCCTGGTATCCCAGCTCTGGTGAAATCGCGGAATTCCGCGGCTGATCAGGGGTTTCAACCGGTTCGCCGGATTTGAAACACTTGCTGAGTGTATGAAACAATCACTTAGCACGAACGGCAGAAATGCTGTTCCGGAAGTACAAGGGCCCCATCGTATAGCGGCCTAGTACGCTGCCCTCTCACGGCGGTAACGCGGGTTCGAATCCCGCTGGGGTCACAGATAAGACGGTCCCGGGCATCAGCCCGGGGCCGTTTTGCGTTTCCTGGCAAACGGATCGCCCCGCAAGGTAGCCGAACTGGCATGATGTAGCTGTGAGCACCGACCAGGACCCTGACCAGCCAACTCTTCGCCAGCCGGCTCCTTCCGCCGCGGCAGCCGAGGCTGTGGGGCTGCTCGAAGCGGTCCGGTCCGACCTCGCGCAGGTGACCCTCCCGCTCTCGGCGCCCGGGGCTGAGCAGGCCAGGCTGGAGGTCCGGAATGCGATCGCCCAACTGGATGACTACATCCTGCCCCGGTACCGCAGCCTTGACGCGCCCCTGCTGGCCGTCGTCGGAGGTTCAACCGGAGCAGGGAAGTCCACCCTGGTCAATGCCCTGGTGGGGCACCCCGTCACCCGCTCGGGGGCCATCAGGCCCACTACGAGGCAGCCGATCCTGCTGCACCACCCGGCCGACGCCGCCTGGTTCGAAGGGCAGCGGGTCCTGCCCAGCCTCAGCCGCATCCGGGGGACTGTTTCAACGGATACCGTCCCTGCCAGCCGGGCAGGTGCCACCCCCGACGCCGACGCCATCTCGTCACTGGTCCTCGTAGGAGACCACGCCGTGCCGCAAGGAATCGCCCTGCTCGATGCGCCGGACGTCGACTCCATTTCCGATGACAACCGCAAGCTCGCAGGCCAGTTGCTGGCGGCGGCGGACCTGTGGGTTTTCGTCACCACCGCCAACCGTTACGCGGACGCCGTTCCGTGGAAGCTGCTCCTGAACGCCGCCTCCCGCGACATCCTCGTGGCGGTTGTCCTGGACCGGGTGCCTCCGGAGGCGGAGGCTGAGGTCAGCGCTGACCTGCGCGCCCTCCTGCATAAGGAAGGCCTCGGTTCAGCGGGTCTGTTCATCGTCCCGGAAGCTGCCCTGGATGCCTATGGCATGCTGCCGGCCACCGCCGTGGACCCGTTGCGCCAGTGGCTGAAGGAACTCGCCGCCGACGCCGCGGGCCGGTCCGCGATCGCCCGGCGGACACTGAACGGAACAGTGAAAGCACTGGCAGGCCGAGTCGCCAGTGTCGCTGAGGCAAAGAACCAGCAGGAGCAGGCTGCCGCCACCTTGCGGTCCGTGGCCGTGGAAGCGTACCGGGACGGAGCAACCCGGATCCTGGACGCCACCAAGGACGGCGCGCTGCTGCGCGGAGAAGTGCTTGCCCGGTGGCAGGACTTCGTCGGCACCGGCGAGTTCTTCCGGAACCTCGAACAGAACATCGGACGGTTCCGCGACCGTGCCGGCGCATTCTTCCGCGGCGAACCTGCGCCGGCGGTCCGGGTTGAAACGGCCATCGAAACCGGCCTCCAGGCCGTCATCGTGGACGAGGCAGCCAACGCGGCCGAGGAAACGGACCGGCGCTGGCGACAGGAAACCACCGGACGCCAGCTGCTGGGCACCGACGACCTCTCCGGCACCAGCGCAGGGTTCGCAGAGCGGACAGCAGCAGAAATCAGGGCCTGGCAGTCCAGTCTCATGGAACTGATCCGGACCGAAGGGCAGGGCAAGCGGACGCAGGCCAGATGGCTCTCCTTTGGGATCAACGGACTTGGCGCCGCACTGATGATTGTGGTGTTCTCCATGACTGCCGGACTCACCGGCCTTGAGGTCGGCGTCGCCGGAGGCACCGCCGTCGTCGGCCAGAAGCTGCTTGAGGCGGTTTTCGGCGAGGACGCGGTGAGGAGGCTTGCCCAGAAAGCGCGCGAAGACCTCCACCGGCGATGCCAACAGCTGCTGCAGGCTGAACAGCAACGGTTCCTGGACCGGCTGCCGGACGAGGGTCCGGAGCCCGTTGCCGCATTGACCGCCCACGCGGCCGCACTGACCCGGCTGGCGGCGGAGGCATGAGCCGCCACAGCGGAGCGCGCGCATCCTCGCAGCTGGACACCAAACTTGAGGCACTGAACCTGGCGCGGGAACTCGCCGAGGGGGTCCTTCCCGACGACGTCCTGGAGGACGTCTACAAGCTCCTGGAACGCGCCACGTCACGGCGCTCCCTGTCAGCCGACCACACGGTGGTGGGGTTCTTTGGTGCCACCGGTAGCGGAAAATCCTCCTTGTTCAATGCTGTCAGCGGCGCGGAAATCGCGACGGCGGCTGTCCGTCGGCCGACGACATCTGAACCGCTGGCGGGGGTCTGGGGTGCGGAGGGCAGCGAGCCACTGCTCGACTGGCTGGAGGTGCGCAGCCGGCACCACGCCAGTCCGGTGGAAGGGTTCGCAGACGAGGAGACCGGGCTCATACTCCTCGACCTCCCGGACTTCGACTCCACCCGGGCCGCCAACCGCGACATCGTCCAGCGGATGGTCGGCCTGGTGGACGTCCTCGTCTGGGTCCTGGACCCGCAAAAGTACGCAGATGCGGCCGTGCACAACGACTTCCTGACCCCGCTGGCTGCACACGGTGCCGTCACCCTGGTGGTGCTCAACCAGATCGACCGGCTGCCCGCGCAGGACCTCCAGCCTGTGCTGGAGTCGCTGCGGGGCATCCTTGCCCGGGATGGCCTCGGCAAAGTCCAGGTGCTCGGAGCGTCCGCGGTCACCGGCGCCGGAGTGGACACAGTGCGTTCAGCCATCCGCCACGTAGTCCGCGAACGCCAGGCCTCCTCGCAGCGCCTGGCCGCGGACGTGGCACGGGCTTCCCGCCAACTGCAGGACGCCTCGGGAGACGGGGTGGCAGCCGGCGTCAGGCAAGGATCAAAAGCACGGCTTGCCGATGAACTCGCCACTGCAGCCAACGTGCCCCTGGTGGTGGGCGCCGTGGACCGTTCCTACCGCCTGGAATCGGCGCGGCGCACGGGATGGCCGGTAACCCGCTGGCTCCTGAAGTTCCGCCCCGATCCGCTGCGCCGGCTTAATCTCCGCAGCCCGGCACCGTCCGAACTCAGCCGCACCTCGCTGCCCCCGGCCGGTGCCCCTGAACGGGCACGGACTGACGCAGCCGTACGCCACTTCGCCGACGAAGCGAGCGACGGCGCCCCGGGGCCCTGGCGGGCGGCGATCCGTGGCGCTGCCCGTGAAGGCAGGGACCAGTTGCCCGACGCCCTCGACCAGGCCATTGCTGGCACCGACCTGCTGGCCTCGCGCAGGTCCTGGTGGTGGCCACTGTTCAACCTCGTCCAGTGGCTCGCGCTGCTGACAGTCCTCGGCGGCCTCGGCTGGCTGGGGGTACTGGCCGGGCTCGCGTACTTCCAGATGCCCGTCCCCGACGTGCCACGCGTTGAGGGCTGGCCCATCCCGACACTGATGATTGCCGGGGGAGTGGTCCTGGGAATCTTCCTCGCCCTGACAGGCCGGTTTATCGGTGCCGCGGCTGCGAGGACGCGGGCGGCCGCGGCGAGGAAGAAGCTGAAGGCCGCCGTCGGGAAGGTGGCACAGGAGCTGGTCACGGAGCCGGTGGAGGTTGAGATCGAACGGCACAGGTCCTTCAACGGAGCGCTGGCCAGGGCAGCGAAGTAAACACCGGGCTCAGTGGACAGCCGCGGCCGCGTCCCGGACCTTGATGAGGGTGCGGAGGTTGCGGGTGGTGGTGGTTGCCTTGAATCTGGTCCTGGAGGAAATCTTGCTGAAGGGGCTGTCCAGGGTGCCGCCGGCGGGCGCAAGCCAGGCCAGGGCCTCAGGGCCGAGACGCCGCTGTTCGGAGCCCTCAAGTGCTGCACCGGCGGCGTCCAGGTCATCGAGGGCGGCGATGTCTGAGGCGAGGGTGATGTAGGTGTGCGTCGACTTGTCATCGTCCGGGTACGGACAGGCGTCCACAAGCTCGGAGAGCCGTTCGGCGGTTAGGACAACCACCCAGGCGTCGTAGCCGAACGCCTGTCGCAGGCATGCTTCGGACTCCTGCTTGACCGCCGGCGCCGGCAGCCCACTGGACAGCACCACATTGCCACTGGCCAGCAGCGTCCTGACGTTGTCGAACCCCTTTGCCTGAAGGGCATCCCGCAGGTCCGCCATCTTGATGTTGATCCCGCCCACGTTGATTCCGCGGAGGAAGACTGCATAGCTGTTCATTCCGAAAGACTAGCCCGGCACAAGTCCGGACGCGGAAGGAAAACCTAGTCGTTGTTCTTGCGCAGCGCTTCGGTGAGGATCCGGCCCGCGTTGCAGACCACCTCGGCGTGCAGCCGGCCGGGCTGGCGGGTCAGCCGCTCAATGGGGCCGGAAATGGAGACGGCAGCAATGACGCGGCCGGAGGGGCCCCGTACGGGGGCCGAGACTGACGCGACCCCGGGCTCACGTTCGCCAAGGCTCTGTCCCCAGCCCCGGCGTCGTACTCCTGCCAGGACGGTGGGCGTAAAGCGGGCCGCCTGCAGGCCCTCGAGGAGCCGGTCATGGTCCTCCCAGGCCAGCAGGACCTGGGCGGCGGAGCCGGCCTTCATGGAGAGCTGCGTCCCCACCGGGATAGTGTCGCGCAGCCCGATGGGGCGTTCGGCCGACGCCACGCAGACGCGCCAGTCGCCTTGCCGGCGGAAGATCTGGGCGCTTTCGCCGGTGGCATCCCGAAGCTGCATCAGGACCGGTCCCGCCGAGGCGATCAGCCGGTCCTCGCCCGCGGCTGAGGCGAGTTCAACCAGCCTGCTGCCCAGGACAAACCGTCCCTGGATATCGCGGCTCACGAGCCGATGGTGCACCAGCGCCAGCGCGAGCCGGTGGACCGTGGGACGGGCAAGGCCGGTGGCGGCCACCAGCTGTGCCAGGGTGGTAGGCCCGGCCTCCAGTGCATCAAGCACATGGGCCGCTTTATCAATGACACCGACTCCACTAGAATTGTCCATGTAATGATATTGCCGTCTCATTATCTGAGATGCAAATGTTTCGGGTGGCGGATTGCGCGGCCGCCCTGATTCAGTGGACCTAACAGCCAAACATGCAGTGAAGGGAGATGGCCGTGGCAAAGACACTGGCCGAGAAAGTCTGGGACGCACACGTGGTGCGCAAAGGCGACGGCGAAGGAGCCAGCGCCCAGCCCGACCTTCTCTTCATCGACCTCCACCTCGTCCACGAGGTGACATCGCCGCAGGCCTTCGAAGGCCTCCGGCTTGCCGGCCGCAAACTGCGCCGCCCCGACCTCACCATCGCCACGGAGGACCACAACACTCCGACGCTGGACATCGACAAGCCCATCGCAGACCTCACCAGCCGCACGCAGATCCAGACCCTGCGCAACAACTGTGCAGAGTTCGGCGTCAGGCTGCACTCCCTCGGTGACGCCGAGCAGGGCATTGTGCACGTTGTCGGCCCGCAGCTGGGCCTGACCCAGCCCGGCATGACCGTGGTCTGCGGCGACTCCCACACGTCCACGCACGGCGCGTTCGGCGCCCTGGCCATGGGGATCGGCACCTCCGAGGTGGAGCACGTCATGGCCACCCAGACGCTGTCGCTCAAGCCGTTCAAGACCATGGCCATCAACGTCGAAGGCACCCTGCGCCCCGGCGTCACAGCCAAGGACATCATCCTGGCCGTGATCGCCAAGATCGGCACCGGCGGCGGGCAGGGCTATGTCCTGGAATACCGTGGCTCAGCCATCCGCGCGCTGTCCATGGAAGCCCGGATGACCATCTGCAACATGTCCATCGAGGCAGGCGCGCGGGCCGGGCTCGTAGCCCCGGACCAGACCACCTATGACTACATGTTCGGCCGGCCCCACGCTCCCCAGGGGGCTGACTGGGACGCCGCCGTCGAATACTGGAACACCCTCCGGACCGACGACGACGCCGCGTTCGACGTCGAGGTTGACCTGGACGCTGACACGCTGGAGCCGTTTGTCACCTGGGGCACCAACCCCGGACAGGGTGTCTCGCTGTCATCCGCTGTGCCGTCCCCGGAAGACTTCGGCGACGAAAACGCCAAGGCTGCAGCCGAGCGTGCCCTCCAGTACATGGGCCTGACGGCCGGCACCCCCATGAAGGACATCCGGGTGGACACCGTCTTCCTCGGTTCCTGCACCAACTCACGCATGGAGGACCTCCGGGCCGCCGCCGACATCATCCGCGGTCGGCAGAAGGATCCGAACATCCGGATGCTGGTGGTCCCGGGCTCGGCCCGCGTGCGGCTCGAGGCGGAGGCTGAGGGACTGGACAAGGTCTTCAAGGACTTTGGCGCGGAATGGCGTTTCGCGGGCTGCTCCATGTGCCTGGGCATGAACCCGGACCAACTGGAGGTCGGGGAGCGCTGCGCGTCCACGTCCAACCGCAACTTCGAAGGCCGGCAGGGCAAGGGGGGCCGCACGCACCTCGTGTCTCCGGTCGTGGCAGCCGCTACAGCCATCCGCGGGACGCTGAGCTCGCCGTCGGACCTTGACCCGTCTCCCGAATCCGCCACCATCCGCACCGACGCAGCCTAGGAGGCCCCCATGGAAAAATTCACCACGCACACGGGCATCGGCGTGCCGCTGCGCCAGAGCAACGTCGACACGGACCAGATCATTCCGGCCGTCTACCTCAAGCGGATCACCCGCACCGGCTTCGAAGATGCCCTCTTTTCAGCATGGCGCAAGGACCCCGCCTTCATTTTGAACCAGGCACCGTTCAGCAGCGGCTCCGTCCTGGTGGCGGGGCCTGACTTCGGCACCGGGTCCTCGCGCGAACACGCAGTCTGGGCACTGAAGGACTACGGTTTCAAGACTGTCCTGTCCTCCCGGTTCGCGGACATCTTCCGCGGCAACTCCGGCAAGCAGGGACTCCTGGCCGCGGAACTTGCCCAGGACGACATCGAGCTGATCTGGAAAGAGCTGGAAAACGCGCCCGGCACGGAGGTCACCGTTGACCTGGTCTCCAAGACAGTCGTCTGCGGGAACATCGTTGCGCCGTTTGAGATCGACGACTACACCCGTTGGCGTTTGCTGGAAGGCCTGGATGACATCGGCCTGACGCTGCAGCACGAGGAAGACATCACCGCCTACGAGGCAACACGCCCGGCCTTCAAGCCGAAGACCCTCCCGGCACGTTTGTCCTGATCAGCGGGACAGCCCTCCATATCGGAGGCTGCGGACGGCGCCACGCGGGCCGCCACACCCTGCCGGCGGGGCCCGCGTATTTCGGTTCGGTAACACGACCTCATATGCTTAGCTGGTGCCTTTGCAAGGACTTGGGGGCAAGTAATCGTAAGGAAACCGGTATATGAGTAGTGTTCTGACAATCCGCGGCGGCGTCCCGCTTACTGGCCGCGTCAGTGTCCGCGGGGCCAAGAACCTTGTTCCCAAGGCGATGGTTGCTGCGTTGCTGGGCAATGAGCCGTCGGTGCTGCGGAATGTTCCGGAAATCAAGGACGTGGAGGTCGTTACCTCCCTCCTGCAGCTGCACGGCGTGACCGTGGTGAAGGACCCCGTCAACGGCGACCTCACCCTGGACCCGAAGGCGGCCAAGACGGCGCCGAGCACAGCCATCGATGCCCACGCCGGCGATTCGAGGATCCCGATCCTGCTGTGTGGTCCGCTGATCCACGCCATCGGGGAGGCGTTCATTCCTGACCTGGGCGGCTGCAAAATCGGCGACCGGCCCATCGACTACCACCTCAATGTCCTGCGACAGTTCGGTGCAGTTGTTGAAAAGCGCCCTGGCGGAATCCACATTTCTGCGCCCAAGGGACTGCACGGCGCCAAAATCTCCCTGCCATATCCGTCCGTGGGGGCCACGGAGCAGGTGCTCCTCAGTGCCACCCGCGCCGAAGGAATCACGGAGCTTTCCGGCGCCGCTACGGAACCGGAGATCATCGACCTCATCGCCGTACTGCAGAAGATGGGCGCGATCATCAGCGTGCAGACGGACCGCACCATCCGCATCGAGGGCGTCCGCGACCTCGGCGGCTACAACCACCGCGCCCTCTCGGACCGTAACGAATCGGCGTCGTGGGCCTCGGCGGCGCTTGTCACCCGGGGGGACATCTTTGTCGAAGGTGCCTCGCAGCGGGACATGATGACGTTCCTCAACACCTACCGCAAGGTGGGCGGCGGCATGGACATCGGGGAGGACGGCATCCGGTTCTACCACAAGGGCGGCAAACTCAATCCCCTCGTGCTGGAAACGGACGTGCACCCCGGCTTCATGACGGACTGGCAGCAGCCGCTCGTCGTGGCCCTGACCCAGGCCGAAGGCGTGTCCATTGTCCACGAGACCGTCTATGAAAACCGTTTCGGTTTCACGGACGCCCTGATCCGGATGGGCGCCAGCATCCAGGTGCACCGCGAATGCCTGGGCAGCGTGCCGTGCCGGTTCGGCCAGCGCAACTTCCTCCACTCGGCGGTGATCTCCGGCCCCACCCAGCTCAAAGGAACTGACATCGACGTTCCCGACCTCCGCGGCGGCTTCAGCCACCTGATCGCGGCGCTGGCTGCGACGGGAACCTCGCGCGTCACCGGGATTGACATCATCAACCGCGGTTATGAGCGATTCACGGAAAAGCTGGCAGGCCTCGGCGCCGATTTCGACATCACCTCGACAAAGTAGCGGTGCGCACGTGAAGGAAACGGCCAAGAGCCAGGCCACGTTTGTTGTGGTTGCCGCCATTGTGCGGCCGATCATGAACCTGCTGATGAACAAGAAGTGGGAGGGCATCGACAGGCTGCCTGCGGGCGGCTTCATTGCAGCCCCCAACCACTGCACGGAGATCGATCCCCTGATTGTGGGCCACCTGCTCTACAACCAGAAGCGCGCGCCCCACTTCCTCGCCAAGGCGGGGCTCTTCAAGGTTCCGGTGGTGGGCTGGGTCCTGCGGGCCACGAAACAGATCCCGGTGGAGCGCTCGACGGCGGGCGCCAACCGTTCGCTGCAGCTGGCACAGGAGGTTGTGGCCGAGGGCGGGGCCATCATCATCTACCCCGAGGGCACCCTGACCAGGGACCCTGACCTGTGGCCGATGAAGGGGCACACCGGTGCCGCGAGGCTTGCGCTGGAAGGCGGTATCCCGGTGGTGCCGATCGCGCACTGGGGCGCCCACGAAGTCTTCCCGCGCTACGCGAAGCGCTTCCACGTCTTCCCCCGCAGGACCTCCCGGGTTGTGGTGGGCGAGCCCGTAGACCTTAGTGCCTTCGCGGACCGCCCGCTGGACAAGGCAACTTTGAACGAAGCAACCGAAGTGATCATGGATGCTGTGACGGCGCTGCTGGCTGGGCTCCGGAACGAAACCCCGCCCGCTGAACGGTGGGACCCCGCCAAGCACAACCAGGCCAAGCACGGTCGATTCGTGGAGCGGGGCCAGAACCCGGTGCACGGCACGGCAGGAGATATGCCTGGTTCAGGCGCCCCGGCGTCCGGAACGGCCGCGTCCGGACCATCCGGTTCTACCGGACAGGCTGACGGCGAGGCGGACGCCACGTGACCGCTGTCGGACGCAGCACCGGCTCCGCCCGGTCCGTGGCAGTCCTGGGGGCCGGCTCGTGGGGGACCACTTTCGCCAAAATTCTCGCTGACGCCGCCACCGCGGCAGGCGAGGAGCGGCAGATCCGGCTCTGGGGCCGCCGTGCGGAGGTGGTGGAGCAGATCAACAGCATCCACCGGAACTTCCAGTACCTCAAGGACATCGTGCTTCCGCAGAGCATTACGGCCTCAGCGGACGTCGCAGAGGTGCTGGCCGGGGCAGACCTGGTGGTCCTCGCGGTCCCGGCACAGACCCTCCGGCTCCAGCTCCGCGAATGGAAGCCGCTGATTGCCCCCGAGGCCATGGTGGTGTCCCTCATGAAGGGCCTGGAGCTGGACACTGACGCCCGGATGAGCGAAGTCATCAGCCAGGAACTCGGAATTCCCACCGACCGCATCGCCGTGGTGTCCGGGCCCAACCTGGCCATGGAGATCGCCCGTGAAGAGCCGACCGCCTCGGTGGTCGCCTGCACCGATTCGGCCGCGGCGGGATGGATCGCCCGCAGTTGCACCGCACCCTATTTCCGCCCCTACACCACCGGCGACCTCGTCGGCGTGGAGATCGGCGGCATCGTCAAGAACGTCATCGCCCTGGCTGTCGGCATCTGTGAGGGAAAGCAGATGGGCGACAACACGAAGGCCTCCGTCATCACCCGGGGGCTTGCCGAAACGTCCCGCCTGGCACTGGCGCTGGGCGGCGAAGCCCAGACCATGGCCGGTCTTGCCGGACTCGGAGACCTGGTGGCCACGTGCTCGTCGCCGCTGTCCCGGAACCACACGGCAGGCAGGCTGCTCGGTGAGGGGCTGACCCTGGACGAGGTTGCCCAAAAGATGACCCAGACTGCCGAGGGCATCAAGTCCGGGCAGGCAGTCCATGAGCTGGCCGGCAAGCTGGGGGTCGACATGCCGATCACCGCTGCCGTTGTTGCCGTCCTGGCCGGCAGACTCTCCGTTGACCAACTGGGGCCGCTGCTGCTGGCGCGGGACCTGAAACCCGAAGGCGATTACTGACGATGTCCGAAAAGAACCTGACTGCAGCGGCTCCGGCCGGCAGTGCCAAGCCGCGGGTTGCCGTGCTGTTCGGCGGCCGGTCCAGCGAGCACGCAGTGAGCTGCGTGACGGCCGCCGGCGTGCTGGGCGCCATCAACAAAGACAAATACGACGTCATTCCCATCGGTATCGCCAAATCCGGCCAATGGGTATTGGCGGCAGGGGACACCGCCCAGTGGTCGCTGTCCGCGTCCTCGCTCCCCGAAGTGCCGGCGTCGCCGGAAACGGTGACTTTGGCCGAGATCGGCGGGGAGCACCAGCTGATCGTTGCCGCACCGGACCAGGTACCCCGGGAACTGGGCACCGTGGACGTCGTCTTCCCGCTCCTGCACGGACCCTTCGGTGAGGACGGTACCATCCAGGGACTCCTGGAACTCTCCGATACCCGTTATGTGGGAGCAGGAGTCCTTGCTTCGGCCGTCGGCATGGACAAACATTTCATGAAGGTGGTCTTCGAGTCGGCCGGCCTTCGTGTGGGGCCCTATGTTGCTGTCTCGGACCGGCAGTGGATCAACGACCCCGAATCGGTGCGCAAGCAGGTGGACCTCCTGGGGTTCCCGGTCTTCGTCAAGCCTGCCCGCGCCGGGTCTTCCATGGGGATCTCCAAGGTGGACTCGATGGACGGGTTGGACGCCGCCATCGAAGAGGCGCGCCGCCACGACCTCAAGCTCGTCATCGAAGCGGGTATCGTGGGCCGCGAAATTGAATGCGCCGTCCTGGAAGGGCGCGGAACCGATGCGCCGCGGACGTCCATGCCCGGGGAGATCTCCGTCGCGGGCGGAGGGCACGAATTCTACGACTTCAACGCGAAATACGTGGAGGACGATGCAGCCGCCCTCAGCTGTCCTGCGGACATCCCCGGGGAAGCAATCTCACGGGTGCGCGAACTGGCCGCCGCTGCCTTTGACGCCGTAGGGGCTGAGGGGCTCAGCCGGGTCGATTTCTTCTACACCCCTGACGGCGAGCTCATCATCAACGAGATCAACACGATGCCTGGTTTCACGCCGAAAAGCATGTACCCGCAGATGTGGGCGGCATCCGGACTGGACTACGCAGACCTGATCGACGAGCTGATCCACCTGGCCCTGAACCGGAAGACCGGCCTGCGCTAGTACCCGCGCAGCGCCACAGCGGCTACTGGGTTGAGGGCAGGTTCTGCAGCTCTTCCTGGCCGACGCAGTTTCCGGTGGCCGGTACCTTGGCGGCCGCAGCTGCGAGGTCGGCCAGGACTGTGGCTGAGCTGGTGACCTCAGGGTCAAAGAGGATCTCCGTTGCCGGCTCACGGCCGAACGTCGTCAGGGTATAGACCGGGTCGCCCTCCTTGATGACCCAGTCCACGCCGTTGACGTTGACGCAGCGGTCGGTCGTCGGCCCCGGCACGTTGACCCCGCATCGCAGGATTACCTGGGAGGGGTCGCCCCACGCGGCGGTTGCCTGGCTGTTGGTCTTCCTCAGGCCTGCATCCCCGATGGCATCGGGAAGGGCCACCATCATCGGGGCGCAGGCGGGATTGGCGGCGTCCTTTGCAGCGGTGACGTCCACCACCGGTGCGCACGCGCTCAACACGAGCGCCCCGACGAGGGCTGCCGCTGCACCGGAGACCCTGATCATCGAAGCCGGCGCGGGCATAGTCAGGGCAGGTAAGGAGCGGAGCATGCTTCCCATCATCTCCGTTTAGCCGGGCCGGCGCCAATCTCCCCACAGGCCCGCTGCCCGGGCTTGCTCAGTTTTTGCGAAAGAACCCCCCACAGCGCCGGCCGTTCCCCTAGGATGACTCCATCACTTCTGGTCTCACCCCTAAGCGAGCACACTTGAATATTCTGCGCCGGACGGCCTTGGCCGTGTCCGTTATCGTGCTGTCCTCGGCCCTTCCGCAAATGGCCGTTGCTTCTCCGTCCCTGCCTGCTGCGCCGGCGGCGGTGCCCGCTGTTACCGCCCCCGGGCCGCTGCCCGTGGACGACTTTGTGGGCCCGGACAAGCCGCAGCGGGACGTCGAGTCCGAATACACCTACCTCGACCAGCCCCTGTCCGGGTCCATCAAGACGACGCTGGTCACCGTGAAGCTGGCGGACAAGACAGTGGATGAAACCAACGCAGCGGTCCCGATGGGCGCGGCGCAGGCATCCCTGAACGCCGCCAGTGCTTACTGGTCGGCCCAGACCTCCGGCCGGGTGAGCATTCCCCTGATCAAATCGGTCACAGCGGTATCCTCCGCAGCACGGTCCACACAGTCGCCCAATGAGATCGTGGAGATCGTCTCGCGGGAACTCGGCTGGACCCAGACTTCGTACACCGCACTCGTTATGTACATCCCTGGCTCTTACCTCACCAACGGTGCCGCAGGGATGGCGTTCAGCAACGGTTCCATCGGGGGCCGGATCATCATGCCCCAGAACAGCAGGTTGAGCACTCCGGTCCTCACCCATGAGTTCGGCCACACACTCGGGCTTGACCACGCCAACAGCCTCCAGTGCGGCAGCGGTATCCCTGACGTCGGCCCGGGCCAGTTCTCCGGTTTCGCTGATCCCAGCTGCAGTATCAAGGTCTACGGCGACAACCTGGACGTGCAGGGAATATCCCACTACGACTACATGCCGGTTATTGGTGCACCACTGTGGGAGATGGGCCGGTTCGGCAACGGAAATGAGATCGCCGACGCCGGCACGGTGACGTCCACAAGATCCCTCACGCTCAAACCGTGGGCGGGGACCGGGGCGGGGAGGGCGGCCAAGTTCACCGATCCGAAGTCAGGCGAGGTCTACTATCTTGAATTGCGGGCCCCCGTCGGATACGACGCAGGTAAAGCCGTTGGCGGCAACCGCGGCGTAAAGATTTCGCAGCAGGGTTCAGGCAACTCCTCCATCATGCTCCCTCCTTCGACCCTTCCGATCAGCGGAAACTACAGTTCGACGCAGGCCTGGCAGGCCGGCAGCACGTTCAGGACCCACACGGGCACCCGGGTGAGCATTGACGCGGTGAGCGACACCGCCGCCACCGTGACCCTTCGCCCGCCGGGAGCGCCGGCCGTGGGTGTTGCCGATTCAGTGGCCATCACGCGTTCAGGCGACAAAGCTTCCCTGGAGGTACGGGGGTGGGCCTTTGACGGGTCCAAGCCTGCAGAGTCCTCGCAGGTCCATGTTTACCTGACCACTCCCGGCGGCGCGCGTACCATCTACCCGCTGACCGCCAACCAGCCGCGGTCCGACGTCAACGCCGTGATGCAGGTGCCCGGCAACCACGGATTCAGCACCTCCTATGACCTGGCGGCAGCAGGGACGTACGGGGTCTGTGTCTACGCTCTGGGCGCCGTCGAAAATGCCGACCTCGGCTGCCGGTCCCTGACCCTGGAAGGTACCGCGCCACCTGTCGGCTACCTCGATTCCGTGAGCGCCACCCTGAGTAACGGCATCCCGGTCCTGCGGGCCGAGGGGTGGACTTTCGACCCCGGAACGCCGGCGGCTTCCATTCCGGTGCATCTCTACGTCACAGATCCGGCCGGAAAGACCACCTCCCTGCCTTTCACGGCAGACAGGCCAAGAGCCGACGTAAACGCCGTGATGGGTATCACAGGAAACCACGGCTACCGTGCAGAAGTTCCGATCACCCTCGGCGGCCAGTACACCGCCTGCGCCTATGGACTGGCGGTCAGCAAGTTCAATCTCGGAAACAGTGCCCTGGGGTGCAGGACGATTTCTGCCCAGCCCACAGCTGCCCCTATCGGCTACCTGGAAACAACAGCGGTGAACACCGCAAGCACCAAGGCCTCCATCACCGTCAAGGGCTGGTCCCTGGATCCTGGCACACCATCGGCTTCCATCCCTGTCCACGTCTACGTCACCGCACCCGACGGAACCACCACCAACACGGCGCACACCGCTGACCAGTACCGGGCCGACGTCAACGGTGTCGTGGGCACCTCCGGCAACCATGGTTACCAGGCCACCGTTCCCATCAACAAGGCCGGAACCTACAGGGTCTGCGTCTACGGCCTCCCGGTCAGCTCCCTGCCTTTGGGTAACACCCTCCTGGGGTGCCAGACCACCACGGCCAACGCCACGCCCGCGCCGGTGGGTTTTCTGGATTCGGTCAAGGTCCAGGCGGTGACCCAGGGGGCGACCCTTACGGCAAAGGGGTGGGCCCTCGATCCGGCAGTGGCCTCTGCCAGCATCCCGGTCCACCTCTACGTGACATACCCGGACGGCACCACCAAGATGACCGCTTACGTGGCGGACAACAGCCGGCCTGACGTGAACAAGGTCATCGGGGTAGTGGGTGACCACGGCTACGAGGAAGCCATTCCTGTCACTCAGCGTGGAACGTACACTGTGTGCGCCTGGGGCATCGGCACCGCGGGCCTGTCGGGAGGCAACAGCCAGCTGGGCTGCCGGCAGGCAACGTTCTGAGCAAGTTGTCAGTGCCGGGCTGTAGCGTAGTCACGTGCCCGAAAACCGCCCCCCTGTTCCTGCCCTGACTGTCGCCGGACTCTCCGAATCCCAGCTGCTCAGCCGGATTTTTCCGCGCCTGGCCCTGGACAATGGCCACACCCGTGCAACGCTGCTGGGTCCGGGGGATGATGCCGCTGTCGTTGCCGCGCCCGACGGCAGGACAGTCATCAGCATCGACACCCAGGTGCAGGACCAGGATTTCCGGCTCCGCTGGCCGAACGGGTACAACACCGCCGGTTACGACGTCGGGTGGAAAGCGGCGGCCCAGAACCTGAGCGACATCAACGCCATGGGCGCTGTGGCCACGTCCATGGTGGTCAGCCTGACCCTTCCACCCGGGACGCCCGTGGCCTGGGTCGAGGACCTCGCGGACGGGCTGACCGCCTGCATCCGCGGACTGGGTGCCCACCAGTGCTCCGTGGCCGGGGGAGACCTCGGCCGCGGGCAGGAAATCTCCGTAACTGTGGCGGTTCTGGGAACGCTCGACGGCGGCGAACCCGTGCTGCGGTCAGGGGCACGCCCGGGTGACGTCGTGGCGCTGGCCGGGACGGTAGGCCGGGCCGCCGGCGGACTCGCGCTTCTGGAGTCGGGAACGGCGTTTCAATCCCTCACCCCGGAGCAGCGGGGACTCCTGGAATTGCAGTGCAGGCCGGTCCCGCCGCTGGCTGCCGGTCCGTCCGCGAGGGCCTCGGGTGCAACGGGGATGCTGGACATTTCTGATGGCCTGCTCCGTGACGGCACCCGCCTCGCCCTGGCCAGCCACGTTGTCCTCGACCTTGATCCGCTGGCACTCCGACGGCTCGCCGAAGGACTGGAGCCGGCGTCGGACCTCCTTGGCGTCGATCCCCTGCAGTGGGTACTGACCGGGGGAGAGGACCACGGCCTGCTGGCCACATTCCCTTCCGGCATTCAGCTGCCTGCCGGATTCACTGCGATAGGCTCAGTACAAGCCGTGGGAGACAACGAAAGCCCGGGCGTCACGATTGCGGGCCACGCCGCAGACACCGGGGGATGGGATCACTTTGCACACTAAGGTTGCCGCCAACGCGCAAGCGATGAAGCGGTGGTTGGGCAAGGCTGAAACAGCTCTTGGCAACCACAGTGACCGTATAAACGCCATCAATATCTTTCCCGTACCCGACGGCGACACCGGCACCAACCTGTACCTCACTGTTCGTGCCGCCTCACAGGCGGTCAACGGTCCTGCAGCTTCGAGTCCCACCATGCCCTCGGATTCCCGCCACTCCGATGCCGGCCACAGTGACGTCGGTGCGGTCCTTGCAGCAGCCGGGCAGGCAGCCATGGAGCAGGCCAGGGGCAACTCCGGCACATTGCTCTCCGTCTTCCTGTGCGCTGCAGCCGAGCCTTTGGCGGGCCACGCCCGGCTGACGTCCACCCTCCTTGCCGCGGCCCTCAACCGCGCACAGATCCGGGCCTGGTCCGCGCTGAGCGATCCGGTCCCGGGCACCATGCTTTCCGTCATGGAAGCTGCCGCCCGGGCTGCCGCCGCGATGGACGCCGGGCAGAACGGTGACGACAGCAACCACGCACTCGGCCTGTCACTGGACGCCGCAGTGGAAGGCGCCCTGGCAGCCGTAGTCCGCACCGAGGACCAGCTTGACGCGCTCCACGCAGCGCACGTCGTGGACGCAGGGGGTGTGGGCATGCTGCTCATTCTTGACTGCCTCCGTTCGGCAGTGCTGGGCGAAGAGCTGCAGGGCGAACTCCTGGACGGGCTGCACGGCTATGACGTCCAGGATCCCCACATCCATGCCACCATGCCTGATGACGACGGCGTCGAAGTCATGTGCACCATCAGCCTCTCCCCGCTCAATGCTGCCACCCTGCGGCAGCGGCTGGACGAGATCGGCGAGTCGGTCATCATGAGCCAGGTTGGCAATACGGCTGATCCGGACGGCAACTACCGCTGGCGCGTGCACGTCCACGTTCCGGAGGCTGACCCCGCCGTCCGCCTGATCCGCTCCCTCGGGGAACCTACCCAGATCACCGTCAGCGAGCTCGCCCTCCCGCGGGATCCCGATGCAGAGCCAGTGAACTCCAGCGGGCATGAGCGCTGAACTTGACCTTGGCCTGGAACGCCGGATCGGCAAGCGCTCCGCCGCGGTCATAGCCAAACACCTTGGCATCACCACGGTTGGCGGTCTGCTGAACTACTTTCCCCGCCGGTACCTGAACCGGGGTGAACTGACACCCATCAGCGAAGTGCCCTTGGATGAGGACGTCACCCTCATCGCCCGGGTAGTGTCCAGCAGCACCCGTTCCATGCGCGCCCGCCGCGGAACCATCACCGACGTCGTCATCTCTGACGACGACGGCAATCCAGGGCTCCGGCTGGTAGGCGGCAGCGACTACCGGGGCAAAGTGCCCGGCACGCTCAAAGTCAGCTTCTTCAACGGCTACCGGGCCAAAGCCGAACTGCTGCAGGGACGGCGTGCCCTGTTCTCGGGCAAGGTCACGCGGTTTGGCGGGTCCCTGGGGCTCACCAACCCCGATTTCCAGCTGCTTGATGAAGATCCCTTCGCCCAAGGCACCGATCCGGAGAAACTGGCGGCCATGCCCATGCCGGTGTACCCGGCAACCGCGAAACTCACCAGCTGGTCGATCCAGAAGGTCATTGCCACCCTGCTGGAGACAGTAGACCTCGACACCCTCCCGGACCCGGTACCCGCCGAGGTCAGTGCGCGGGAGAAATTCCTGCCGATGGCGGCGGCCTACAGACTCATCCATGCACCGGAATCGCCCGCGGACTGGCAAAAAGCCCGCGACCGCTTCCGCTATCAGGAGGCACTGGTCCTGCAGTCCGCACTGGCCCGCCGCCGGGCCGTGCTTGCGGCCGAGGAAGCAACGGCCCGGCGCGCCATCACGGACGGCCTGCTCACCGCCTTTGACCGGCAGCTGCCCTTTACCCTCACCGCCGGCCAGGCAGCGATCGGGAAGACACTGGCGGATGAGCTCGCGCAGGACGCGCCGATGAACCGCCTGCTCCAGGGGGAAGTCGGCTCAGGCAAGACGATCGTGGCCCTGCGCGCCATGCTGCAGGTGGTGGACGCCGGTGGACAGGCTGCCCTGCTGGCGCCCACGGAGGTCCTCGCCGCCCAGCACTTCGAATCCATCCGCCGCACGCTGGGTCCGTTGTCACGGGACGGGCTCCTTGGTGGATTTGGCACCGACGCCGTCCAGGTCACCCTCCTCACCGGTTCCATGCCCACGGCCGCCCGCAAGCAGGCGCTGCTCGACGCCGCTTCCGGCACGGCCGGGATTGTGATCGGCACCCACGCCTTGCTGAGCGACAACGTCTCCTTCTACGACCTCGGCCTGATTGTGGTCGATGAGCAGCACCGGTTCGGGGTGGAGCAGCGGGACGCCCTGCGGGCCAAGGCCAGCAAGCCGCCGCACCTGCTGGTCATGACGGCCACCCCCATTCCCCGGACCGTGGCCATGACGGTCTTCGGGGACCTCGAAACCTCCATCCTCGACGAACTTCCCGTGGGACGGGCACCCATTGCCACGCACGTGGTGGGACTTTATGAGAACCCCGGCTGGGCAGGGCGCATCTGGTCCCGGTCCCGGGAAGAGATCGACGCCGGACACCAGGTCTACGTGGTGTGCCCCAAGATCGGGACAGACGACGACGGCGACTTCAGCCCCGGCGAAACGGAACCCTCCGCGGCGGACCTGGCGGAGGAGGGGCCGGTGCGGGAGCTGGCGTCGGTGACTGCCGTCGTCGAGCACCTGATGCAGGAGCCGGCCCTGGCCGGGGTGGCCGTGGCGCCGCTGCACGGGCGCCAGGATCCGGCGGTCAAAACGGCGGCAATGGCGGACTTTACCGCCAACAGGACCAAGCTCCTGGTTTCCACGACCGTCATCGAAGTGGGCGTCGACGTCCATAACGCGACTCTCATGGTCATCCTCGACGCCGACCGGTTCGGCATCTCCCAGCTCCATCAGCTCCGCGGCCGCGTGGGCCGAGGGGGGCACCCCGGGACCTGCCTGCTGGTTACAGCGTTGGAGCCCGGACACCCGAGCCGGCGCAGGCTCGATGCCGTAGCCTCCACCACTGACGGGTTCGTCCTCTCCCAGGAGGACCTGGTGCTGCGGCGGGAAGGCGATATCCTTGGCGCCTCGCAGTCCGGCGGCCGTTCCACGCTGAAACTCCTCAGGGTTCTGGAGCACGAGGATGTCATTGCCAGGGCGCGCGGGGACGCACAGCAGATCGTGCGGTCCGACCCGTCTCTGGTGGAGCACCCGCAGCTGGCAGAAGCCATAGATGAATACCTGAACCCTGAGAAGGAGGCGTTCCTTGAACGAGGTTAGCCCGGTGGCAGCGGATGCATGGCGGCTGTACGGCAGGTGTTCCGCATGAGCAGGATCATTGCGGGGGCAGCAGGAGGCACGCCGTTGGCCAGCGTGCCCGGTTCACTGACACGGCCCACCACTGACCGCGTCAAGGAGGCATTGTTTTCCCGGCTGGATGCGTTCGATGTTATTGCCGGTGCGAGGGTCTTGGATCTGTACGCCGGTTCCGGCTCCCTCGGAGTGGAGAGCGGCAGCAGGGGGGCCGGCACGGTTGACCTGGTTGAGTCCGATGCCAAAGCCAGCAGCGTGTGCCAGCGCAACGCCGACC
Source organism: uncultured Actinomycetota bacterium (assembly GCA_963807805.1). Taxonomy (GTDB): domain Bacteria; phylum Actinomycetota; class Actinomycetes; order Actinomycetales; family Micrococcaceae; genus Arthrobacter. The sequence continues at coordinate 544,757 of CAWECX010000010.1, forward strand.
TCGTCAACGGGGTTGTGGGCCGCAAGGTGGTCACGGTGCACCGCGCCAAGGTTGAGCCTTACCTGGAACGGGCGGCAGATGACGCCAGCTGGGACCTGGTCTTCCTGGACCCGCCGTACCCCCTGGACGAGCCGGCGCTGTCTGCCGTGCTGGCCAAGCTCTCCGTCCACCTTGCCCCCTCCGCGGTGGTGGTGGTGGAACGGTCCTCCCGCTCACCGGAACCGACATGGCCCGAGGGGGTGGAGCGTTTTGCCGAAAAGAAATATGGGGAAACCCGTCTCTGGTTCGCCGAGCCCTCCGTTCCCGACGCCGTAAGTGACGATGAGCTCTTTGACCAGCATGTCGAGCGTGAAGGCGGCAGCTAAGGCTCAGCCAGCCAGCGCGTCCAGCTCCACCCCGGCCAGGACGCGGGCCGGATGCGGACCCCGTGCTGCCAGTTCCGTGGTCCAGCTGCCGGGCCACGGAAACTGTGTCCCCACCAGGATGATGTTCCCCGGGTAGCGCCCGGCGAACATACCGGCTTCGGCGAAGGCGGCAACGTCCGTCATCACCTTGCGGAGGGCCGATGCCTGGCTGCGGACGAGTGTCAGGCCTGGCTCATCGCCGACGTTGACCAGCAGGAGCCCGGCCGGTGTGAGGCGGTCGCGGGCTTCCTGGTAGAACTCGCTGCGGGCGATGTGGTCCGGAGCGTCCGGACCCGAGAAGATGTCCAGGATGATGACGTCGAAGCGCAGCTCCGGGTCCAGCTCGCCGAGGGCTTCCCTGGCATCGCCGATGATCGTGTGCAGGTCAGTGCCGTCAGGCAGCGGCAGTTGCTGCAGGACAAAGTCCAACAGTTCGCGCTCCAGCTCGACGGCGTGCTGCACCGAACCGGGCCGGGTGGCCTGGATGTAGCGTGCCAGGGTTAGTGCCCCGGCACCCAGGTGCAGTGCCGTGACCGGAACGCCGGCCGGTGCGGCCAGATCCACCACGTGGCCTATGCGCCGCAGGTATTCGTAGAAGATCTCCTCGGGATGTGCAAGGTTCACATGGGACTGTTCGGCCCCGCCGATGCTGAGGACGAAGGCGCCGTCGGTAAAAGGATCCGGCTCGATGAAAGCGTGCGTGCCGCTGGTCCTGAGGAACCTGGCTGCGCGGGGGGTGCCGCCCGGGGCCGTCATAGCTTGCTGCTGAGGTTGGCCAGCCTCCCGGCGGCCTCCTCCAACAGTTCCACCTTCTTGCAGAAGGCGAAGCGGAGCAGGCTGCGCGTGCGTTGGGCGCCCTCGGGGTGGCAGAACACGGGAACAGGGATGGCTGCGACCCCGACGAGGGACGGAAGGCGCCGGGCCAGGTCAACGGAATCGACGATGCCCAGGGGGGCTGTGTCCACGTTGACGAAGTAGGTGCCCTGCGGGGTGAACACCTCGAAGCCGGCAGCGCGGAGGCCTGCGCTGAGGATGTCCCGCTTGTTCCGGAGCGTGGCAGCAATGCCGGAGTAGAAATCGTCGGGGAGCGCCAGGGCGGCGGCTATGGCTGCCTGGAACGGAGTTCCTGAGCTGTAGGTCAGGAATTGCTTGACGGTCCTCACGGCTGCCACCAGATCCTCCGGTCCAGTCAGCCAGCCGATCTTCCAGCCAGTGAACGAGAACGTCTTCCCGGCCGACGAAATGGTGATGGTCCGCTCCGCGGCTCCCGGGAGCGTGGCCACAGGGATGTGGCCCTCGCCAAACGTGAGGTGCTCATACACCTCGTCGGTAATGATCAGGCTGTCGTGCTTCCGGGCAAGGTCGACGACGCGCTGCAGCACGTCCCGCGGGAACACTGCCCCTGTGGGGTTGTGCGGATTGTTAAGCAGCACAACCCGGGTCCGGGCGCTGAAGGCGGCTTCCAGTGCCGCCGGGTCCGGCATGAAGTCCGGCGCCAGCAGTGGAGCTGTCACATGGGTGGCACCGGACAGGCCGATGATGGCGCCGTAGGAGTCATAAAACGGTTCGAACGTGAGCACCTCGTCACCCGGGCCGGTCAGCGCCAGGAGCGAGGCGGCGATGCCCTCAGTCGCTCCGGTAGTGACGATCACCTCGGTCTGCGGGTCCGGGGACAGCCCATAGAACCGGTCCTGATGGTCTGCAACTGCTTCGCGCAGTTCGAGGATGCCCTTGCCCGGCGCGTACTGGTTGGCTCCCGCGGCGATTGCTGCCTGGGCGGCCGCCATGATTTCCGCAGGACCGTCCTCATCCGGGAACCCCTGCCCCAGGTTGATGGCGCCGGTCTGCATCGCCAGGGTGGTCATCTCCTCGAAGATGGTGACGCCCAGGCCGCCGTCCTTCCCGAGAAGGTTGGCCCCGACGGCCGCGCGCTGCCACGGCGCAGGGGCCGCAGAGGTGAAAAGTTGCCGTGGTGGATGCATCCAGTCATGGTATCCCGGCGCCCGGATACGGTAGGTTCGGAGCATGAGACGAGCTGTCTGCCCAGGATCCTTTGACCCCATCCACAACGGCCATCTTGAGGTCATTGCGCGGGCGGCCGGCCTGTTTGACGAGGTCATCGTTGCTGTTTCCACCAATTACGCAAAAAAGTACAGGTTCAGCCTCACGGACCGGATCGACATGGCCCGCGAGACCCTGGCATCCCTTAAAGGAATCATCGTCGAACCCGTAGGTGAGGGGCTGCTGGCAGAGTATTGCCGGCAGCGGGGAGTGTCAGCGATCGTCAAGGGCCTCCGTTCCTCCTCGGACTTCGACTACGAACTGCCCATGGCAACGATGAACCGTCAGCTCAGCGGGGTGGAAACGGTCTTCCTGCCTGCCGAGGCCCACTACCTCCACCTGTCCTCCACCCTCATCAAGGAAGTCGCAGACCTGGGCGGAAGCGTGTCGGAGTACGTGCCGCGTTCGGTGCAAAAAAGGCTCCTCGCTGGCGAGCCTTCGTCCGAACAACGGCCAAGAGGGTAGGCTAGTCCGGTACTTGGCGGCCTTCACCGGCCCGGTTTGAGTCCATACGGATCTTCAGGCTAAGATGGTACGTCGGTCATATGTTCAACAGGAGTTCTCATTAAGCGAGATGCTAATTCGCCCTTGGCGTTCGACGTCAAGGACCTCGGGCGCAGCCCGGGAAGCATGCGGACACTGAAAGAACATGTACCCGCACCAGGTGAACTTGGTGTGGCGCTCATTGGCGTTCAGGAAGGCTCGGATATCGGGCTGGACCTGAGGCTGGAGGCCGTACACGAAGGAATTCTGGTATCAGGTACCGCCGTCGCTGCAGTAACGGGCGAATGCGGTCGATGCCTGGATCCCCTTGCGTATGACCTTGAGGTCAATGTGCAAGAACTTTTCTTCTACGAGGGCGTCCTGCTTTCGGATGAAGAAGATGATGAAGAGCAACGTCGAGTCGAGCACGATGTAATCGATCTTGAACCGGTGTTGCGGGACGCGGTTGTAACCATGCTGCCGTTCCAGCCGGTGTGCCGGGAAGACTGCCAGGGCCTTTGCTCCGAATGCGGAGTTCGCCTGGAAGACGAGCCGGGGCACCACCACGAGGTCTTGGATCCTCGCTGGGCTGCCCTAGCTGATATGGCTAAGCCTGACCGGCAAAATTGATTTGTACGTGTTTGTCTAGAGAGAAATGAGTTAGCCGTGGCTGTTCCCAAGCGGAAAATGTCTCGCTCGAATACCCGCGCCCGCCGCTCCCAGTGGAAGGCGACTGCCCCCCACCTGGTGAAGACCGTAGAGAACGGCCAGGTCACCTACAGCCTGCCGCACCAGGCAAAGGTCGTTACCGACTCGGCTGGCACTGCGCTGTTCCTTGAGTACAAGGGCCGCAAGGTCGCAGACGTCTAATCGGCCCAACAGGCTGACATGACTTCTTCAACTGAAGAGCTTCTGAAGCGTCTCGGTGTCTCCATTGACGCCGGGACGCTTCGTCTTGCTCTGACACACCGTTCCTACGCCTACGAAAACGGCGGCATCCCCACCAACGAGCGGCTGGAATTCCTTGGCGATTCGATCCTCGGTTTCTCAGTCACGGATGCCCTCTACCGGGACAACCCGACGCTGCCTGAGGGGGACCTCGCCAAGCGCCGGTCCGCCGTCGTCAGTACACGTGCCCTTGCGGGCATCGGCCGGAGCCTTGGCATTGGCGAGTTCATCTACCTCGGGCAGGGCGAGAAGCTCACCGAGGGCAAGAACAAGGCCTCCATCCTCGCGGACACCATGGAAGCACTGATCGGTGCCACCTACGTCTCCAACGACATCGAGACAGCCAGGCAGCTGGTCATGCGTCTTATCGGACCGCTTCTTAAGGACGCGGCCGCCCTGGGCGCCGGGACCGACTGGAAGACCAGCATCCAGGAACTGGCGGCAAGCCGGCAGCTCGGCAGCATCCACTACGTCGTGGATGGATCGGGTCCGGACCACGCCAGGACCTTCATTGCGGTGCTGGAAATCGGTGGAAACGCCTACGGCAAGGGTTCGGGACATTCCAAGAAGGAAGCGGAGCAGGAAGCCGCCGCCGATGCGTGGCGGGTCCTCTCCGGCACTGCCCGCACAGGGGCTGCCGGCGGGGCCGAAGGCCCCGCGGCCTCCATCTAGGGGCTGGAACATGCCGGAACTTCCGGAAGTCGAAGTGGTGCGCCGGGGCCTGGTGAGCTGGGTCCGCGGCCGCACCATCACCGCCGTGGAAGTGCTGGATCCACGGTCCATCCGCCGCCACGCGCTGGGCGTCGAGGATTTCGCCGGGAACCTTGAAGGCGCAGCCGTGGCGGATGTGGTCCGACGAGGGAAGTTCCTCTGGATGCCATTGCTGGACCAGGGCACAGCGACGGGACCGCCCCCGCCTGACCAACCAGCCGTCGCCCTCATGGCACACCTGGGCATGAGCGGACAGCTGCTGATGCAGGACACCACCGCCCCGGACGAGAAACACCTCAAAGTCAGGCTTCGGCTGAGTCCCCGCGCGGGAATGCCGGACCAGCTCCGCTTTGTGGACCAGAGGATTTTCGGCGGCCTGTTCGTCACTGCCATGGTGCCTACGGACGACGGCGGCCCGGGCGGTCTGGCAGAGTCCCCGCTTCCCCTCATCGCGGAGGAAGCATCCCATATTGCCCGCGACCCGTTGGATCCGGCGTTTTCCTTCGACCTGTTCTTCAGCCGGCTGCACAAGCGCAGGACCGGGCTCAAGCGTGCCCTCCTTGATCAGGGGCTGATCTCCGGGATCGGAAACATCTACGCGGACGAGGCCCTCTGGCGGGCTCAACTGCACTTCGCCAAGCCCACCGACAAGCTTCGCCGCACTGAGGCACAGCGCCTGCTCGAGAGTGCGCGCGAGGTCATGCGCGATGCGCTGGCAGCAGGCGGCACCAGTTTCGACTCCCTGTATGTCAACGTCAACGGCGCGTCCGGCTATTTCGACCGGTCACTCAACGCCTACGGCAGGGAAGGGCAGCCATGTCCGCGGTGCGCCGCCGCCGGCGTCAGTTCGCTGATCCGGCGGGAACAGTTCATGAACCGCTCGTCCCACACCTGCCCCGTCTGCCAGCCCCGTCCTCGGAACGGGCGCTGGTAGCAGTCCAACGCGCCCACCTGGCCCCGAACGGGTGGTCGATGCCGGCCGGAGGCTTCAAATCCGGGGAAATCCGCGCTGACGCAGTAGATTTAGGGCAGCAGAGCGCCCGGTTCAGCCACTCAGGAGACCAGAAACACCTTGCACCTCAAAAGCCTTACCGTCCGGGGGTTCAAGTCTTTCGCATCGGCCACGACGTTCGACTTTGAACCTGGCGTCACCGCTGTGGTGGGACCCAACGGTTCCGGCAAGTCCAACGTCGTGGACGCGCTGTCATGGGTGATGGGGGAGCAGGGAGCCAAAACACTGCGGGGCGGCAAGATGGAAGACGTCATCTTTGCCGGTACTTCAGGCAGGCCGCCGCTCGGGCGTGCACACGTCTCCCTGACCATCGACAACGCTGACGGCGCACTTCCCATCGAATACAGCGAAGTCACCATTTCGCGCACACTCTTCCGCACCGGCGGATCCGAATACGCCATCAATGGTGCCGGCTGCCGGCTGCTCGATATCCAGGAGTTGCTCTCCGACTCGGGCCTGGGGCGGGAGATGCACGTCATCGTAGGCCAGGGCCAGCTCGACAGGGTCCTCCATGCCACGCCCGAAGACCGGCGCGGCTTCATCGAGGAAGCCGCCGGAATCCTCAAGCACCGCCGCCGCAAAGAGAAGACGGTCCGCAAGCTGGAAGCCATGCAGGCGAACCTCCAGCGACTGAGCGACCTGACCGGGGAGATCAGGCGACAGCTCACGCCTTTGGGCAAGCAGGCCGAGGTGGCGCGCCGGGCCCAACGGGTCCAGTTTGATGTCCGGGACGCCCGGGCACGGCTGCTGGCAGACGACCTGGTGCAGCAGCAGGCCTCCCTCGACCAGGACGTGGCTGACGAGGCTGCCCTTAAAGTCCGCCGCGCAGTCGTCGAGCAGCAACTGGAGGCCGGCCGGGCGGAGCAGGCGGAACTCGAGCGCCTCGCCGCCGAGGCAACCCCACGGCTCAACGCCGCCCGGGACACCTGGTACCGGCTCTCCGCAACCAGGGAGCGGCTGCGTTCCCTGGGATCGCTGGCACAGGAGCGTGGCAGGCTCCTGGGCGCCGCGGACGCAGGAGCGTTCGCCGGAAGGGATCCCGAACAGCTGGAACGGCAGGCAGCGCGCGTCCGCGACGAGGCAACGGAACTGGAACGCCATTTGCTCGACAGGCGCAGCGCCCTGGAAACGGCGACGGCGGCCAAGGCCGGGGCGGAAGATGCCGCCGGAGCCGAGGACAGGCGCCTCACGGCCGTCCTCCGTGCAGCGGCGGACCGGCGCGAAGGCCTGGCCAGGCTCGCGGGGCAGGTCGGCGCAGCAAGGTCGCGCGTCGAAGCCGCGCACGCCGAACTCGGAAGGCTGCGTGAGTCCCTGGCCGCCGGAGACGAACGACGCCGTCAAGCCCAGACCGAGTTCACCGCCCTGGAAACCCAGGTTGCCGGGGTCGAGGAAGGCGAAGAAAGCCTTGACGCGGACTACGAGGAAGCCAGCGCCGCACTTGACGCCGTGGTGCAGGACATCCCGGACCTGACGTCCGAGGGCAGGGAGTCGGTGCGTGAACGCGATGCCCTGCTGGCCAGGCGCGATGCGCTGCAGCTTGGACTCAAGCGCAAGGACGGGGCCGCACACGCACTGGCTGCGGGACTTGACGGCGTGGTGGGAGCGCTGGCCGCTGACCTGGCAATCCATCCCGGCTGTGAAACCGCGATTGCCGCCGCGCTGGGTGAGGCCGCCGAGTCCATCGTGGTCCGTGACCCCGCAGCCGCTGCTGTTGTTATCCGGATGCTGAAAGAGGACGACGCAGGACGGGCGGCGCTGCTGCTGGAATCAGCCGCTGCCGTACCGGCGGTCGTTCCGCGCACTGACCCACCGCTGCCTGCGGGCGCACGCTGGGCCGCGGACCTTGTGTCTGGGGACAGGCACGGGGCCGCTGTCGCAGCACTCCTGGCCGGCGTCGCCGTTGTCGAGGACCTTCGCAGCGCCGAGCTGCTGGTGGCGCAGCGGCCGGAACTCACCGCAGTAACTGGCGACGGAGACATTTATACCTCGCTGAGTGTTGTCGGCGGCTCCGCCAAGGCGCCGTCGCTGCTGGAGGTCCAGGCCGCCGTCGACGACGCCGACAAGAGGCTGGCCGCCGTCACGGCAAACCTGGAACGCAACCGGTTCGCGCTGGCCGGTGCCGAGGTGAGGCGGACCGAAGCCCAGGAAAAGGCCGACGCGGCAATGGACAGGCTGCATGAATCCGACGCCCGGCTGGCCGCCGTGGCCGAACGGCTCGGACACCTGAATTCCGTCCTGCGCAGCGCCGTCGGCGAGAGCGACAGGCTCGCCGCAGCACTGGCAAAGGCTGAAGCCGGCGTGGGCACGGAGGAAACAGCGCTCGCAGCCATCACTGCGCGGCTGGCCGCGGCCCAGGAAGCTCCGGCGCAGGAGGAACCGTCCACCGAACACCGGGACGCGTTAGCGGTTGCCGCCTCCCTGGCGCGAACGGCAGAGATGGAGGCAAGGCTGTCGCTGCGCAGCACGGAAGAGCAGCTGACGGCAGTCCGGAACCGGGCGGTATCGCTGGAAAGGGCAGCGGCCACCGAACGCCGGGCCCGCGAAGAAGCCGCCGAGCGGGCCCGCCGTCGCCGGATCCAGGCCAAGCGTGCCGCCGCCGTGGCCGCAGGCGCAGAGCTTGCCATCAGCTTCGTCGATGTCTCCGTGGAACTGGCCTTGCGTGAACGCGACCTCGCGGAGGAGAACAGGGAGCAGCGCGACAGCGCACTGCTGGAGATCAGGACCGGCAACGATGCACTGGCCAGGGAGCTGGCGGAATTGACCGATTCGGTCCACCGTGACGAGCTGGCACGCGCCCAGCAGCGGGCACGGATCGAAGCGTTGGAAACACGGTCCATCGACGAGCTGGGCATCACCCCGGATGTCCTCGTCGCAGACTACGGCCCGGCGGTACCGGTGCCCGTCCCGGCTGAGGAAAGCATCGACAAATGGGCGGCCCTCAGGTCACCCGTGGACGAGGACGGCACTCCCGTGACCGAGGGTAAGCCTTACGTACGTGAGGAGCAGGAAAAGCGGCTGCGCAAAGCCGAACGGGACCTGTCATCGCTGGGTAAGGTCAACCCGCTTGCCCTGGAGGAATTCGCGGCCCTCGAAGAGCGCCACCAGTTCCTCAGTACCCAGCTCGAAGACCTGAAAGCCAGCCGTAAGGACCTCCTGGACATCATCAAGGAAGTGGACGACCGCGTGCAACGTGTCTTTACCGAAGCTTTCGAGGACACCCAGGCACAGTTCGTCCGCGTCTTTGCCCGGCTGTTCCCGGGCGGTGAAGGCCGGCTGGTCCTGACGGACCCCTCTGACATGCTCACCACCGGCATCGAAGTGGAGGCGCGTCCGGCCGGTAAGAAAATCAAGCGGCTTTCCCTCCTTTCCGGCGGGGAGCGGTCACTGACCGCCGTCGCGTTGCTGGTTGCCATCTTCAAAGCCAGGCCCTCGCCGTTCTACGTCATGGATGAGGTCGAAGCCGCCCTTGATGACACGAACCTGGGCAGGCTCATCACCATCTTCGAGGAGCTGCGGGAGTCAAGCCAGCTGATTGTCATCACCCACCAGAAACGGACCATGGAAGTCGCTGACGCGCTCTATGGGGTGACCATGCGCGGGGATGGCGTCTCCACCGTCATCAGCCAGCGCCTGGGCGCCGACGTCTAGCTGTACCAACCCTCCAACAGCCGCCAACCGTCATCGCTGCGCGAACCGATTGTGAGAAGCTAGGGGAGTGAATGACATCCTCCCCATTATTCTGTCCATTGTTGCTGCCCTGGCGGTTATTGGCGGGCTGATCCCGGTCCTGTTGAAGACGCGGAAGAACATCACCCAGTACCCCGGGACCCGCGACGCCAACGACCCCGAGACGCCGAGGGCATCCGGCGGAACCCTCGTGGAGGACGCCCCCACGGCTCCGGCCGGCCGCACTGCGCCTCCTGCCGACGTCGACCTCGACTCGCTGGAGACCACCGACGTCCCCGACGACGCCGCCGGCCTGGAAACCATCCAGGTTGAAACGCCGCTTCCGGTGGCCGGCCGGCTCACCCGCCTCCGGGAACGGCTGGTCCGCTCCAACAACATCCTGGGCAAGGGCCTGCTTGCCCTGCTCTCAAGCGACAAGATCGACGAAAATGTCTGGGACGAAGTCGAAGAAACCCTTCTGCTGGCGGACCTCGGGACCGAACCCACCATGCAGCTTGTCGACGCCCTCCGGGAACGCGTGAAGGTTCTTGGCACCCGGACTCCGGACCAGGTCAAGGCACTGCTGCGCGAGGAACTCATCAAGCTGGTGGACCCCACCATGGACCGCTCCCTGAACACCACCCGGCACGCAGACCGGCCTGCCGTCATGATGGTCGTCGGCGTCAACGGCGTAGGAAAGACCACCACTGTGGGCAAGCTTGCCCGTGTCCTGGTCGCCGAAGACAAGGACGTCCTCCTGGGCGCGGCCGACACCTTCCGCGCAGCCGCGGCGGAACAGCTGGCCACCTGGGGCCAGCGGGTAGGCGTTCCCACGGTGAAGTCCGACGTCGACGGCGCTGACCCTGCCTCCGTCGCCTACGAGGCGGTCAAGGCCGGCATTGACCAGGAAGTCGATGTGGTCATGATCGACACCGCCGGCCGCCTGCAGAACAAGGTGGGCCTGATGGACGAGCTCGGCAAGGTCAAGCGGGTCATTGAGAAGCTGGCAGAAGTTGATGAGGTCCTGCTTGTCCTGGACGCCACCACGGGACAGAACGGGCTCAACCAGGCCAGGGTCTTCGCCGAGGTGGTCAACATCACCGGCATCGTGCTGACCAAACTGGACGGCACCGCCAAAGGTGGAATCGTCGTCGCCATCCAGAAGACGCTCGGGGTGCCCGTCAAGCTCATCGGTCTCGGAGAAGGCGCGGACGACCTCGCGCCCTTCGACGCCGAGGCCTTCGTTGACGCTTTGCTGAACTGACACAGCCCCCCTGCACGAGGGGTGGGATCCCGGCGCCTGGACGATGACTTGGCGCCGGAATCTCACCCCTCGTGGCGTTCAAGGGGCTCACGCGTTGCGGACCAGCCGAGCGCGGCAAGGATCAGGATTCCACCGGTGACCCCGAACGCCCAGCCGTAACCCAGACGGTCGGCAAGCACACCGGCCAGGACGGGTCCGGCGATCGCGCCGATGTCGGATGTCATCTGGTAGACGGCCAGGACCTTGCCGCCGGAGCGGCCGCTGCCGATCACGTCCGCCACTGCCGCCTGCTGCGCCGGTCCCAGCAGTCCGGAGCCGGCGCCGGCCAGCGCTGACGCTGCCAGGAACCAGCCCAGCTCGTGGGTGAAGCCAATAGCCCCGGTGGCGGTTCCGGCCACCAGCAGTCCGGCAACCATCAGTGGTTTGCGGCCCCAGGAATCTGCCAACCGGCCGGAGAAGGTCAGGACGGCCGCATTGCCGGCAGCAAACACGGCCAGGGCCAGGCCCGCCGCCTCCGGGCCGGCACCGAGCGCAGCGACGGCAAACAGCGGAACCGTGGCCATCCGTACCCCGAACGTTGCCCACCCGTTGGCGAAACTGGAGACCAGCGCGGACCGGTACGCCCCCACGCGCAGCGCCTCGGCCAAGCCCATGGCAGGGTTTCCTTCAAGCCTCTGGCCAGCCGCTCCGCCGTCGCGGCTGAGCTGGGTCTGGACGACGACGGCGGCAACCACCAGGGCGGCAGCGTACGCCAGGAACGGCACCCGCAAGCCAAAGCCGGCCAGCAGGCCGCCCACGATCGGACCGCAGACGTTGCCTATGAGGAACGCCGAGGCGTAAGCACCTGAGACCCTGCCGCGGCTCTCCGCCGGCGCCAGCCGCACCACCAGGGCCATGGATGCGACAGTGAACATGACCGAGCCGATGCCGCCCAGGCCGCGGAACAGCAGCAGCTGCCAGTAGCCCTGGGCAAAGGCGCAGGCGGCAGTGGACAGCGCCACGATCAGCAGCCCGCTGACATAGACGGGGCGCTCTCCCAGCCTCCCGATCAGGGCGCCTCCTGCCGGGGCGAACACCAGCCGCATCAGGGCGAAGATCGCTACGATCACCGCAGCCTCGGTGTTGCCGACGCCGAAGGTTGTGGCGAATTGCGGCAACACGGGCGCAACAAGCCCGAATCCAAGGGCTATCAGGAACGCTGCGGCCAGCATCACCTTGATGTCCCGGGAAAGCCGGTTCTTACCGGGGCGCGGGGAACGCGGAATCCCTGCAGTGGCGCCGCTCACAGGGGGTGTTGCCGTCATGGTGCTTGGGTCCTTGCAGTTTTGTTTACCGGGTACCGGCGGGAGTGATGAAACATAACCGTAACAAGGCAGATATGCACCATTTACTTCCTAGAGGTTGTTGTAACAAGCACGCAATCTAAATCCTCCGTGGGCGAAACACGCCGCCGACAAACTCTTATTAGGACGCAAAAGGCGTTGGCAGGCGGAGAGATCCGCAGTATCGATCATAGGGAGGACGTGCACCATGGAACTTACCGCAGGTCACGTATGGCTCATGGTGGCGGCAGCACTCGTGCTGTTCATGACACCGGGTCTGGCATTTTTCTACGGCGGCATGACACGCGCCAAGGCTGCACTGAACATGATGATGATGAGCTTCATCTCCATCGGCATGGTCGGTGTGGTCTGGGTTCTCTGGGGCGCGTCAATGAGCTCCGGCGAAGGTTTCCTGCAGATTGTCGGGAATCCCTTCGCAACGTTCGGCCTCGAGGGAATCACCACCCCTGACGGCCTGATCAAGGTCGGCTATGCTGCCACCTTCGCAATCATCACGGTGGCCCTTATCAGCGGCGCCATCGCCGACCGCGCCAAGTTCGGCGCCTGGTCAGTGTTTGTCCCCGTCTGGGTCACGCTTGTTTACTGCCCCCTTGCCTACATGGTGTGGGGTGGAGGACTCTTCGGTCCCGAAGGCGCAGTGGGACAGGCACTCGGCCCGGCCATCGACTTCGCCGGCGGTACCGTAGTCCACATCAACGCCGGCGTTGCAGCCCTGGTGCTGGTGCTCATCATCGGCAACCGCCGCGGCTTCGGCAAGGACCCGAACCACCGCCCGCACAACATTCCCTTCGTTATGCTCGGCGCAGCCATCCTGTGGTTCGGCTGGTTCGGATTCAACGGCGGCGCAGCCACCACGGCTGAGCAGGGCGGCCTGATCTGGATCAACACCCTCGCAGCTCCGGCAGCAGCAATGCTCGGCTGGCTCATCACCGAACGCATCCGCGACGGCCACCCCACCTCCCTTGGCGCAGCCTCCGGCGTCGTCGCAGGCCTGGTAGCCATCACCCCCGCCTGCGCCAACGTCAGCCCGATCGGCGCCCTGGGCCTCGGACTCATCGCCGGTGCCGCTTCCGCCCTTGCAGTGGGCCTCAAATTCCGGTGGGGCTTTGACGACTCGCTCGACGTCGTCGGCGTCCACCTGGTCTCCGGCATCATCGGCACCGTCGCACTTGGCTTCATTGCCCTCCCCGCCGACGGTGTTGGCGGCGGCCTCTTCTACGGTGGTGGCCTGACCCAGCTGTGGGCACAGCTCGCCGCAGCCGGCATCGCGATTGCCTACTCCGCGATCCTGACCGCCATCATCGCCTTTGCCATCCACAAGACCATGGGCTTCCGCGTCTCGGACGAACAGGAAGTGGTGGGTGTTGACCTCAGCCTGCACGCTGAGACCGCATACGAGTTCGGTGTCGGGGGCCACGGCGGAAGCTTCCAGCCCCTCCACGAACTGATCACCGGCAAGGGGACCCCTGCAGAGGGCGAAGCTGCCGACACCAAGAAGACAGAGTCAGCTACAGGTAAGGAAAGCGTGGGGGCATGAAACTGATCACAGCAATCGTCAGGCCGGAGAAGCTCGAATCCATCCGGGAAGGACTGGAGGCCTACGGGGTCCAGGGACTGACGGTCAGCGCGGCGAGTGGCTACGGCCGGCAACGCGGCTACACTGAGGTGTACCGGGGCGCTGAATACAACGTGGACCTTCTGCCGAAGATCAGGGTTGAAGTGCTGGCCACCGATGAACAGTCCGATGACATCCTGGATGTGATCATTGCCAGCTCCAACACGGGGCGGGCAGGCGACGGCAAGGTCTGGACCATGGATGTCTTCGAGGCAGTCCGCGTCCGGACCGGCGAGCGCGGCGTAGCCGCCATCTAGGCCAGCGGGACAGAACACAGCAAGAACGCCGAAGGGCGGGCAGGGAACCTGAAAAGGTACCCTGCCCGCCCTTCTTTGTCGGGCCTCAGGAAGCGGGCGCCTGCCCTGCCCAGACTGCCGGACCCGGAGACCCGGCGTCGTACTCCTCAAGGGGCACGGTGTCCTGGGCCCATGCCTTCAGTACCGGCTCAACAATCCGCCAGCATTCTTCGGCGGTGTCCCCGCGCACCGAGAGCAAGGGGTCACCGTTCAGTACCCCTTCGAGCACTTCGCCGTACGGCAGGAGTTCGGACTCGTTCAAGGCAGCGTGCAGGGTGGCCCGGTCCAGCCTGAAGATGTCGCCCGGTCCGTTCACGTCGATGTCCAGATCCAGGGTGTCCGGGCCGAACCCGATCCGCAGCCGGTTGGGGAAATCAGGTCCCGTGAATCCGACCGGCAGGTGGGGGACCGGACGGAACGTTACGACGGCCTCCTTGCGTTTGACGCCAAGGCCCTTGCCGGAACGCAGGATGAACGGCACGCCCTGCCACCGCCAGTTGTCGATCTCCACGGTGATTTCGGCCAGCGTCTCCGTCCCCCGTGCGGGGTCAACACCCTCTTCCTCTGCGTAATCCGGAATGTTCTTGCCGGAGACTTTGCCTGCGGTGTAGCGCGCGCGCCGCGTGGATTCCGCATAGGGGGCCTTGACGCTGCTGGCGCGAAGGACGGCCGAGACGGCGTCACGCAGGTCGCGCTCCCCGATGGTGGCAGGAGGTTCGATGGCGAGGAGGGCCATGATCTCCAGGAGGTGGCTCTGGATCATGTCCCGCAGTGCCCCCGCCTTGTCGTAATAGCGGGCGCGTCCCTCCAAGGCCAGGTCCTCGTCAAAGATGATCTCCACCTTCTCGACATGACCGCGGTTCCAGACCGGCTCCAGGAAATTGTTGGCAAACCTCAGGCCCAGGACGTTGAGGACGGTGGCTTTGCCCAGGAAGTGGTCCACCCGGTGGATGTCGCCCTCCGGGACCAGCGAAGTCAGGGTCCTGTTCAGGGACCTGGCCGATTCCTCGCTGGAACCAAAGGGCTTCTCCATGACCAGGCGGGTCCCGGCCGGCACCTCGTCGGGGCGGAGGGCCTCGCAGGCCAGTTGGCTCACCTGCGGCGGAAGGGCGAAATAAACAGCGGCCGGTCCGTCCAGGGACGCCAGCAGCGAAGCCAGCGCACCGCCGGCGGTGACATCAAGCTGGTGGTAGGCCGTGCCGGCCTCCATGGCCGCCAGGGCATTCTTCCCGGCAGCGTCTGCTGATTCTGAAGCCGCTGCAAAGGCGTCACGGACACGCCCCTGCCATTGCTCCGGCGTCCAGGGGTCGGACCCGGCGCCCACCAGTTTAAGGCCGTCCGCGCGGCCCCGTGCCACCAGCCGGGCGAGCCCGGGCAGCAGCAGGCGGCCGGTGAGGTCGCCCGAGGCGCCAAGGATGAGCAGGGTTTTTACAGTCGATTGGCTCGTCACCTTGCCAGCATGCCATCTTGAAGGTCCGTCTTGGTACCCTAGATAGTCGAGTCCCGTCGCCGAAGCAGTTGGAAACAACAGCTGAGGCGCTGGTGTGCCGAAGGGCCGCCATCCGTACATCCACTGAAAGAAGTGCACGGCGCGTGTTCAATTCACTCTCTGACCGGTTGACAGCAACCTTCAAGAATCTCCGTGGCAAGGGCCGCCTCACCGAGGCAGATGTCGACGCCACAGTCCGTGAGATCCGTCGCGCCCTGCTGGACGCCGACGTTGCCGTGCCGGTGGTACGGGAGTTCACCGCCCGGGTCCGTGAGCGGGCGCTGGGCGAAGAGGTTTCCGGGGCACTTAATCCGAGCCAGCAGATCGTCAAGATCGTCAATGAGGAACTCGTGGAGATCCTCGGCGGCGAAACCCGCCGGATCCGCCTGGCCAAAACCGGCCCCACCATCATCATGCTGGCCGGCCTCCAGGGCGCTGGAAAAACCACGCTCGCCGGCAAGCTGTCCAAATGGCTCAAGGCCCAGGGCCACAGCCCCATCCTTGTTGCCTGCGACCTCCAGCGCCCCAACGCCGTCACCCAGCTCCAAGTGGTGGGCAAGCGCGCCGGCGTCCCCGTCTACGCCCCCCACCCGGGTGCCACCTCCGAACTTGAGCACCCCGCCGGCGACCCCGTCGCCGTTGCCCGCGCCGGCGTCGAGGAAGCACGGCAGAAGCTCCACGACGTCGTCATTGTTGATACCGCCGGCCGCCTCGGCGTCGACGCCGACATGATGGAACAGGCGCGCCAGATCCGCCGCGCCATCGTCCCCAACGAAGTGCTTTTCGTCATCGACTCCATGATCGGCCAGGACGCCGTGAACACGGCGATGGCCTTTGATGAGGGCGTTAACTTCACCGGCATCGTGCTCTCAAAGCTCGACGGCGACGCCCGCGGCGGTGCCGCCCTGTCGGTTGCTTCGGTGACGGGCAAGCCCGTCATGTTCGCCTCCACCGGCGAGGGCCTGGACGACTTCGAGCTCTTCCACCCTGACCGGATGGCATCGCGCATCCTGGACATGGGTGACGTCCTGACCCTGATCGAGCAGGCGGAAAAGAACTGGGACAAGGACGAAGCGGCCCGGATGGCGAAGAAGTTCGCCGACCAGGAAGACTTCACCCTGGACGACTTCCTGGCCCAGATGCAGCAGATCCGCAACATGGGCTCCATGAAGAAGATGCTCATGATGATGCCTGGCGCGCAGAACATCCGCCAGCAGCTGGAGAATTTCGATGAGCGGGAGATCGACCGCGTCGAGGCGATCGTACGCTCCATGACTCCGCACGAACGCGTGGCACCGAAGATCATCAACGGCTCCCGCCGGGCGCGCATTGCCCGCGGCTCGGGCGTGCACGTGTCCGAGGTGAACGGACTGCTGGAGCGTTTTGCCCAGGCCCAGAAGATGATGAAGAAAATGGCCCAGGGCGGCGGAATGCCGGGTATGCCAGGCATGCCCGGGCTTGGTGGCCCCGGCGGCCAGCG
Source organism: uncultured Actinomycetota bacterium (assembly GCA_963807805.1). GTDB lineage: Bacteria > Actinomycetota > Actinomycetes > Actinomycetales > Micrococcaceae > Arthrobacter. The sequence continues at coordinate 561,529 of CAWECX010000010.1, forward strand.
CAAGGCTGCCAAGAACGCGCCGAAGAAGAAGGCACGCTCCGGCAATCCCGCTAAGGCAGCGCAGGAGCTGCGCGACGCCGAAGCCAAGCGCACCAATGCCGCGAAGGCCCTGCCTACCGGCGCTGCCTTCGGCCAGCAGTCCGGCGACTTCGACCCCTCGCAGCTGAACCTGCCCAAGGGTTTCGACAAGTTCCTCGGCAAGTAGGGGCGCGCTCCTGCGCGTCCCTGTCCGACGGTTGCCATAGGGTTGGGTCATGTTCAAGCAGAGGGTAGTGTTCGTGCACGGTGCCGGAAGCTTCGGCTCCGCGGCCTGGCCACGGCAGCATGGGATGGGCCTCGCATATGATGCCCTGTTCCTGCGGCGCCATGGCTTTGACGCTGTCGCAGAACCGGTGGAATCGTCCTTTACCGAAGACGCGGCCATCATCCTCAGGGCCCTCGCTGACGACGGCCGCGGCGCCGCCGGGGGCCACATTGTTGCGCATTCCCAAGGAGCCATCGCCGCGATGATGGCCGCCGTCGAACGTCCTGACCTGGTGATGTCACTGTCGCTGGTGGAACCGGCATGTCTGTCGCTCACCGCGGAACTGCCGGCAACGGCAGCCCACCGGGAACTTATGCAGCCTCTCTTCGACGTCCGCCACCAGCTGGGTGATGACGACTTCCAGCGCGAGTTCGTGCGGCGGGTCTATGCCGCGGACCTGAACGTACCGGCCACCCAGGAGGAAAGGCGCTCCGCCCGGCGGCTTCGGCTGCAGGCCCCGGCCTGGGAGGCCCCGCTGCATATCGTCCCGGGAGTGCCCACACTGGTGCTTACCGGTGGTTGGGAGCCCCTCTATGAGGAGATTGCCGGCTACCTCAGCGAAACCGGTGCCCTGCACCGCATTGCTGCGGGCGGGCACCGGCCCCAGGATTCAGTGGAAGGCGACCGGATCATCCGCACGTTCGTGGGCGAGGTCAGCCGCGGGCTGACTGCACGCGCGTCCTGACCGGCTACCGCGCACGTACCGTCACGGCGGGCAGGTAGACCTTCCCGCCCGCCGCCAGGAACTCTTCGCTCTTCTCGCGCATCCCTGCCGCCGATTCCGCCAGGGCAGCCTGTGATTCCGCCGGACCGTACTCGTCCCGGATGTCCTGGCTGATCCGCATGGAGCAGAATTTCGGGCCGCACATGGAGCAGAAGTGGGCCGTCTTGGCGGGTTCGGCAGGCAGTGTCTCGTCATGGAAGGCTTCCGCGGTCACCGGGTCCAGGGACAGCGCGAACTGGTCCCGCCAGCGGAACTCGAACCGTGCCTTGGACAGGGCATCATCGCGTTCATGCGCGCCGGGGTGGCCCTTGGCGAGGTCGGCTGCGTGGGCCGCGATCTTATAGGTGATCACCCCGGTCTTCACGTCATCCTTGTTGGGCAGCCCGAGATGCTCCTTGGGCGTGACATAGCACAGCATGGCTGTGCCGTAGCGGGCGATTTCAGTGGCCCCGATGGCGGACGTGATGTGGTCGTAGCCCGGGGCGACGTCCGTGACCAGCGGCCCCAGTGTGTAGAAGGGGGCTCCCTTGCACAGTTCCTGCTGGCGCTCCACGTTCTCGCGGACCAGGTGGAACGGCACGTGGCCGGGGCCCTCCACCATCACCTGGACGTCGAATTCCCAGGCCCGCCGGGTCAGTTCAGCCAGGGTGTCCAGTTCGGCGAACTGTGCGGCGTCGTTGGCGTCCGCCGTCGAGCCCGGGCGCAGCCCGTCACCGAGGGAGAAGGCGACGTCGTACGTGGCGAAGATTCGGCACAGTTCGTCGAAGTGCGTGTAGAGGAAGTTCTCCTGGTGGTGCGCCAGGCACCAGCCGGCCATGATGGCGCCGCCGCGGGATACGATGCCGGTGACGCGGTCGGCCGTCAACGGCACGTATCGCAGCAGCACTCCGGCGTGGATGGTCATGTAGTCCACGCCTTGTTCGCACTGCTCAATGACGGTGTCGCGGAAGATGTCCCAGGTCAGCTTGGTGGCGTCGCCGTTGACCTTTTCCAGGGCCTGGTAGATCGGCACGGTGCCGATGGGCACAGGCGAGTTTCGGATGATCCACTCGCGGGTGGTGTGGATGTCGTCGCCGGTGGACAGGTCCATCACCGTGTCGGCGCCCCACTGGGTGGCCCATTGGAGCTTGTCCACTTCTTCGGCAATGGAACTGGTCACAGCCGAGTTGCCGATATTGGCGTTGATTTTGACCAGGAAGGCCTTGCCGATGATCATCGGTTCGGATTCCGGGTGGTTGATGTTGCTGGGGATGATGGCCCGGCCTGCCGCCACTTCGCTGCGGACCAGTTCTGCGTCGCAGTCTTCGCGGAGGGCAACAAACCGCATCTCCGGGGTGATGAGGCCCTTCCGGGCGTAGTGCATCTGGGTGACGGTGCGGCCGTCGACGGCGCGGCGGGGCACCGGCCGGGCGCCCTGCCACTCCGCGGACGCGGCACCACGGCGCACGGCCGACGTGCCGTCGTCGAGCAGGTTCCGTCCGCGGCCGTTGTACGGCTCAGTGTCACCGCGGTCCGCGATCCATCCGGAGCGGAACGGGCGCAGGCCCACCAGCGGGTTGCTGCCCGGTCCGGCGGTGCGGTAGGTCCGGAAGGGCCCGTTCGGCACGCCGTTGGGCGACGGCTCGAGGGCGACCTCGGTCACAGGAACACGGATCCCCGTGGCGTCATCGGTGATGAAAGCCAGGGAGTGGGATTTCAGGGACCGGGTTCCGGGGGCGGAGGTCTCATTTTGGGCAGCGATCAGCCCGGATTTTTGTGTACTCAATTAATGCTCACTTCCTTCGCCGGCATTACCCGGACAGGTTCAACGGTCGCAGGCAGCGTCAGCCTGATCTCAGCCCATGCGTGGGCCCCCGTGTGGTCGTAGACGAAGCTACCACAGACCGGGACGGGCCTTCTTCCGTTACCGGGAGAGCAGGCGTGGGCCCAGCGGATTAGGCTGGTGGGCATGGCCGGAATCATCGAATTCAGCGGAACCGTTCTCGAAGGACCGGACGAGGAACGGCAGGGGCTGTGGTCCGTGGACGGGCGCTTGACCTTTGATCGTCCGGCCGCGCCGCCGGACACAGTGCTGGATGGCTGGGTACTGCCGGGATTCGTCGATGCGCACTGCCACATCGGGCTGGGACCGGAGGGCGCGGTCCCGGACCAGGTCGCTGAAGGACAGGCCATCACGGACCGTGATGCAGGAACTCTCCTGGTCCGGGACGCGGGAGCCGCCAGTGATACCCGGTGGCTGCAGCAGCGCCCGGACATGCCCAGGCTGATCCGGGCAGGACGCCACATTGCCCGCTCCCGGCGCTACCTGCGGAACTTTGCCGTCGAGGTTGACCCGGACGGACTTGTCGAGGCGGTCCGGAAGCAGGCCCGGGCGGGTGACGGCTGGATCAAACTCGTGGGGGACTGGATCGACCGTGACGCAGGCGACCTTGCGCCGTCCTTTCCGGACGCCGTCGTCCGTGACGCTGTCCAGGCCGCCCACGATGAGGGCGCGCGCGTGACTGCCCACTGCTTCGCCGAGCCCACCCTGGACCAGATGCTCGACGCCGGGATCGACTGCATCGAGCACGCCACCGGGCTGCTGCCCCGGCACCTTCCCAGGCTCGCCGGGCTAGGGGTACCTATCGTGCCCACACTGATCAACATCGATACTTTTCCCGACATCGCACACCAGGCGGAACGGAAGTTCCCCCGTTACGCCGCGCACATGATGGCGCTCTGGGAACGACGGGACGAACGCATCCTGGAGGCGTATGAAGCCGGCGTGAAGATCTATGCGGGAACGGACGCCGGCAGCGTGATCCGCCACGGGCGGATTGCCGACGAGATCATGGCGCTGCACCGGGCCGGCCTGCCTGCCACGGCCGCGTTGGATGCTGCCAGTTGGGCTGCCCGGGCGTGGTTGGGCGCCGAGTCCATATCAGAAGGGGCGAGTGCCGACGTCGTGCTCTGCAGCGAGGATCCCCGACAGGTGCCCGCCACGGTCTCCTCGCTGCTTCACGTGGTGTTGCGGGGAGACATCATCCGCTGACTGTCCAGGATCACATCCCCGAGGACTGGGAATAAATTGAAGCTTCAAGTAATTTAGATAGTAAGAGGCCATCGACAACCGACGGCCACAGGACCGGGAGTTTTCAATGAGTGCCGAATCCACAAGCCACGATCTTCTTCCAGCTGAGCTCACCATGGGAACGGTGATGCTCAAGGTAGGCGACATGAAGCTGATGACCGACTACTACCAGCGCGCCTTGGGCCTTGAAGCGGTAGCCGAACAGGACGGCGGCCTCTATCTCGGCCGCCTGGGAAAGCCGCTGGTCCACCTGTCCGCCGCCCCGGGATTGAACCTGCCCGGCAGGGGAGAGGCAGGCCTGTTCCACACGGCCTTGCTTTTCAGTGATCAGGCGGCACTGGCGGCAACCGTAGCCACCGCCGCGCAGTTCGAGCCACAGTCCTTCACCGGCAGCGCGGACCACCTGGTCAGTGAGGCGTTCTACTTCAACGACCCTGAGGGCAACGGCATCGAGCTGTATTGGGACCGCCCGCGCGAAAACTGGTCGTGGAACGGAAAGGATGTCGTCATGGACAGCCTGGCCCTGCCGCCCCAGCGTTACCTCCAGCAGCATCTGACGCAGGAGTCCATGGACGGCCAGTTGCGCACCGGTGCAGGTGTAGGCCATGTCCACCTCCAGGTCGGCGACGTCCACACTGCCCAGGATTTCTATGTGGGAACCCTCGGGTTCGAAAAGACTGCAGGCTGGCACGGCCAGGCGCTCTTTGTGTCCGCTGGGCGCTACCACCACCACATGGCCATGAACGTGTGGAACAGCCGCGGCGCAGGTCCCCGCAAAGACACGCTCGGGCTGGGCGAAGTGCTCATCGAGGTACCCTCCGGGGATGACGTCGGAGCTCTGGCCGACCGGCTTAAGGTCGCCGGGGTTGCCAGCCACCACACCGGAGCCGAACTGCGCTTCGAGGACCCGTGGCGTAACAGCATCCGCGTCGCGGTCCGGTAGCCGGCGGGACGGGCAGGGTCGCTGCCCGCCCGTGTACTAGGCTGAATCCGAACGGCCGGGGCGGCACTGCAGCCGCCTGCCAGGGCCGCACCTTCGACGGAATGAGGGCGATTCCCATGGGCTTCACCGAAATCTTTGTGTCAACCCACGACGCCGCGCTGAAGCGCGCTGTGATCCTGGACGACGGCGGCACGCCCGCCACTGCCGGCCTGCGGATCCCCGGAATCAGCGACTTCGAGATTGAACAGCTCGGGGACCTCGCCGGCGCTGCAGTACACGCCGGTGGCGCTGACTACGAGCTGGCCATGGTTGACGTGGCCAGCGATTCGCTGCTCGGTGTTCCGCCTGCCATGGTCCGTGCGCTGGCTGAGCTGCTCACTTACGAGACCGAGGGCGAGGGGGATGTCCTGGACGACGTTGCCGAGCAGTGGGCGGCCCAGGACGACATGCCGTTCGGCGTGGATGAGGCCCGGAAATACGTCCGCCGGCTCGCCGAACTTGCCCAGGGTGTTGACGACGCCGAACGCTCGGGACTGTACGTCTGGTCCTCCTGAGCTGCGGTCCGGCCGGGATGTGCGGCCCCGGGCGGGTCCCAAGTCGAAATCCGGACGCTGATCTGGCACAATAAACAGGTACTCGATCTGCGTGGCCCCTCTCTCCGCGTCCGGATCCTGTCCTTCGAACCCTCAAGTATGGCCCGCCCCACGGGTGCAGAACGCCGGGTTCAACCCCTTTTCTGAAACAGGAGTGACCACAAAAGTGGCCGTAAAGATTCGCCTTAAGCGCTTTGGCAAAATGCGCGCACCGTACTACCGCATCGTCGTTGCAGACTCACGCACCAAGCGTGATGGCCGTGCAATCGAAGAAATCGGCAAGTACCACCCCACCGAAGAGCCCTCATACATCGAGGTTGACTCCGAGCGTGCCCAGTACTGGCTGTCCGTCGGCGCCCAGCCGTCCGAGCAGGTTGCCGCGATCCTCAAGATCACCGGTGACTGGCAGAAGTTCAAGGGCCTCCCGGGCCAGGAAGGCACCCTGAAGACCAAAGCTCCGAAGGCCGCCTTCGTTGCACCGGAGAAGGGTTCCGTGATCATCCCGGAAGCGATCACCAAGAAGTCCAAGCAGTCTGACGCAGCCGAGGCCCCGGCCGACGCCGAAGCAGAGACCACCGAGGCTGAGTAGATTGCTGGCAGAAGCGCTCGAACACCTGGTCCGCGGAATCGTTGATTCCCCGGAAGACGTCAAGGTCAGTTCAAAGAACAACCGCCGTGGGGACACCCTCGAAGTGCGCGTTCACCAGGATGACCTCGGACGGGTGATCGGCCGCCAGGGCCGCACGGCACGCGCACTGCGCACCGTCGTGGCAGCACTGGCAGACGGCGAGCCGGTAAGGGTCGACGTCGTCGATACCGACCGCCGCCGCTAAGCGCTCGGCAACATCAGTTTTTGCTCCGGCCCTTCCACCCGCAACGGTGGAGGGGCCGGAGTGCTTTCACCGCAACACCGTCCCACAACCGGAACAGAGGAACAGATGCAGCTTCAGGTGGCACGAATCGGCAAACCGCATGGAATCCGCGGAGAGGTTACGGTCCAGGTATTGACCGACGCACCCGCGGACCGGTTCGTTCCGGGCACCGGGTTCGTGGTGGAGCCGGCGGCGGCCGGGCCCCTGACTGTTGAGAGCGCGCGCTGGAACAAGGACATCCTGCTGCTGGCCTTTGAGGGGATTGAAACCCGCAACCAGGCTGAGACGCTCCGCGGCGCCAAACTCTTCATCGAAACCGAGGAGCTGGACGAAGACGACGACGACGGCTGGTACGAGCACGAGCTGGTGGGACTCGAGGCCCGGGTCGGATCCACTGTGGTGGGGAAGGTCGCCGCCCTCCATACGATGCCGGTCCAGGACCTGTTGGTGGTGGAAGCCCCGGACGGCAAGGAGATCCTCATCCCGTTCGTGGAGCAGATCGTGCCGGAGGTCAACGTAGCCGAGGGGTTCATCCTCCTCACTCCACCGGACGGCCTGTTCGACATCAACACCGACGACGCCTCAGCTGCCGGTCCGGAGGGCAACGCATAAATGAGGATCGACGTCGTCAGCATCTTCCCGGAGTACCTGGCTCCGCTGGAGCTTTCCCTGATTGGAAAAGCCCGCCAGGATGGCATCCTGGACCTCCAGGTCCATGATCTGAGGGACTTCACCACGGACAGGCACCGGTCCGTGGACGACACTCCCTACGGCGGCGGCGCCGGCATGGTGATGAAGGCCGAGCCCTGGGCGCAGGCGCTGGCTTCGGTGGCGGCAGGCAACGGCGGCGCAGCCGGCAAGCCGGTGCTGATCGTTCCCTCACCGGCGGGGGAGCGCTTCACCCAGGCGCTGGCGTACGAACTCGCCGAAGAGAACCAGCTGGTGTTCGCCTGCGGACGCTACGAAGGCATCGACGAACGCGTCATCGAATGGGCAGAGGAACATTTCACGGTGCGCCCCGTGAGTCTCGGTGACTACGTGCTCAACGGCGGCGAGGTGGCCGTGCTTGCCATGGTCGAAGCCATCGGCAGGCTGCTGCCGGGCGTGGTGGGCAACCCTGATTCCCTCGTGGAAGAGTCGCACTCGGACGGGCTGCTCGAATACCCGGTGTACACCAAGCCTTCCGTCTGGCGGGACCGGGAAGTTCCCCCGGTTCTGCTGAGCGGCAATCACGGAAAAATCGCGCAGTGGCGCCGCCACGAACAGTACCGCAGGACGGCGGACCGCCGTCCTGACTTGCTCGAAACCTTCGACGCCGGCACGCTGCCCCGTGCCGACCGCACCGCCTTCGGGGACCTGGGGTACGACGTCGTCGACGGCCGCCTCCGGCGCCGTCCGGACACGGCAGGCTGAGCACCCAGCCCGCCGGCGCCCCTGATTGGCCGTAAGCCCCGGAGTGTGGCAAAATTAGTCCTTGTGTCTGCTGGGTCCGCACCTGCCACAGGGGGAGCGTCGCCAACAGCAAGACAACCCGGATCCGTCAATCAGTGATGGAACCGGACCCAAAAAACTTTCGACGGCAATTCCCGGCATGTCCGGGCTTGGCCGCCGTGACCCAAAGTGAATGACCCGTGGCGTTCACCAGGAGTGGAATTATGCATATTCTCGATTCCGTAGATGCAGCCTCGCTGCGCACCGACGTTCCTGCCTTCCGCGCAGGTGACACCCTCAAGGTGCACGTGAACATCATCGAAGGCAAGAACTCCCGTGTCCAGGTATTCCAGGGCTTCGTCCTGGGCCGCCAGGGTGACGGCATCCGCGAAACCTTCACGGTCCGCAAGGTCTCCTTCGGCGTCGGTGTAGAGCGTACCTTCCCGGTACACTCCCCGATCATCGAAAAGATCGAACTGGTCAGCAAGGGCGATGTCCGTCGCGCCAAGCTGTACTACATGCGCGCACTGCGCGGCAAGGCCGCGAAGATCAAGGAAAAGCGCGACTTCACCACCGCCAAGTAAGTCCCCCGGACCTACACGGCAGGGCCACAGCCGTACCAGGGCAAACGCCGACGCCATCTGCAACAGCGCCCCAGGATACGGACCATGGACCACACAAAACGCCAGCCCAGGAGAATGGGCTGGCGTTTTGCGTTCCTGGCGCTGATCCTGGCCGTTGCCATCAGCGGCCTCGTCCGATCAATGTGGCTGGACGTCTATTTCATCCCGTCGGAGTCCATGGAGCCCTTACTGGAGGGCGGGGACCGCATTCTGGTGTCCCGGACCGACTTCCAGGCTGAACCCGTCCGGCGCGGGGACATCGTGGTCTTTGATGGCCGGGGAACGTTCGCGCCGCTGAACAGCGGAAGGGGACCGCTGGCGGACACAGCGGTGGCCGCAGCACAGTGGCTGGGCCTGGCCGGAAGCGACACAACCTACGTCAAGAGGGTCATCGGCCTTCCCGGGGATACTGTGGTCTGCTGCGACACGGGCGGGAAGATCACTGTGAACGGTGTCCCCCTGGACGAACCGTACGTCTTCCCTGGCGATGCACCAAGCCTGCAGAAGTTCAGCGCAGTGGTGCCGGACGGGCGGCTGTGGCTGCTCGGTGACCACCGGTCACTGTCCGCTGATTCGCGCAGCCTCCTGGGGGCGCCGGGCGGCGGCATGGTGCCCATGGACCGGGTGATCGGCCGTCCCGTCCAGATTGTCTGGCCGCTTGATAGATTTGCAGCAGTATCCCGGCCGCAGCCGGCAGGACCAACACCAGAGGATGGACAGTAGATGCCCGAGAACCACGCCCGGACACCTGATCCAGGCCACGAGGGCGCACCGGAAGCGTCCTCTCCTGCCTCCGGACGTGGCGCCCCGGACTCCACGCCCGCGGCGTCCGGGGCCGGCACCCCTGCCGCTGCCAGCGCACCTGCACCTGCCGGGGCCCCGGCTGCCCCTCCTGGCCCGGGCGCAGGCAAGCACGCGGCGGCACCGCTGGCTGAGGCCTCCGCTCCCGGACCGCTCCTGGTGTGGCTCAAGGAAGTGGCCACCGTGGTGGTGATCGCCGTGGTGCTCTCATTCCTGATCAAGACTTTTCTTTTTCGCGCCTTCTACATTCCCTCGGAGTCCATGGTCAGTACCCTGGACGTCAATGACCGCATCTTCGTGAACCTCCTGGTGCCTGAACCGTTTTCCCTGAACCATGGCGACGTGGTGGTCTTCCGGGACGACCAGGGCTGGCTTACCCCGGCGGCAAAGGAAGCCAAGGGCCCGTTCACCTGGGTGCAGGATGGCCTGACCTTTGTTGGCCTTTTGCCCGACAATTCCGAGCAGCACCTCGTCAAGCGCGTCATCGGACTTCCCGGCGACCATGTGGTCTGCTGTGACGCCGGCGGTAAACTGACCATTAACGGATCCCCGATCGATGAGAGCTACGTCAACGGCGCCGAGGTCCCGCAGATCCGCAACTTCGATGTTGTTGTTCCCGAAGGGAAAGTCTGGGTCATGGGAGACAACCGTAACCATTCCGCGGATTCCCGATCCCACATGGATGCCAACGGTGGCTTCATTGACCTGGCCGACGTTGAGGGCAAAGCGGCAGTGATTGCCTGGCCGCTGAACCGGATCACAGTCCTCGACAACTACCCGGACGTCTTCCGGGATGTGCCGGCAGGGGACTAGCAATGTCCACCGCACCAGCGGCCGCGCCTGCCAGGCGACCCGCGCTGCCCGCTTCGGGAGCACGCTCGAAGGCGCCCACCCTCCGGTTTGAACGGACCTTCAAAGCGCAGGGCGCCCGGTACCTCGCGGGAGTGGATGAAGTGGGTCGTGGCGCGCTTGCCGGACCCGTCAGTGTCGGGATCGCCGTCGTTGACCTCCACACCCAGAAACCGCTGGCCGGGGTCCGGGACAGCAAGCTGCTCAGCCCGTCGGAAAGGGAGCGGCTCGAACCGCTCGTCCGCACCTGGAGCGTGGCCTCGGCAGTAGGGCACGCGTCGGCGGCCGAGATCGATGCCCTGGGCATCATCGCCGCCCTGCGGCTTGCCGGAACGCGGGCCTGGGTCGATGTCCTGGCCGCCGGGATAACGCCTGACGTCGTCCTGCTGGACGGCAGCCACAACTGGCTCTCGCCCGCTGCTCAGCTTTCCCTCTTCGACGAGGGGCCCGCCGGTCCCGCATGTGACGCGCCGGTCCACACCCGGGTCAAGGCGGACATGCAGTGCCTGAGCGTTGCCGCGGCAAGCGTGATCGCCAAAGTCGAACGCGACCAGCAGATGCGGCAGCTGCACACGGAATTCCCGGACTTCGGCTGGGACATCAACAAGGGCTACGCCACAACTGTCCACCGGGACGCGCTCCGTGCCGTCGGGCCCACCCCGTACCACCGGGTCAGCTGGCGCCTTCTCGGGGGAGAACTGGCCGCCTCGGATGGCGAACCCGCCATCGCGGACAGTGAGTGACGCCCGCGGCCCGCTGAATGGTGCAAGATGGAAGCATGAGTGCCGAGGATCTTGAAAACTATGAAACCGACATGGAGCTGCAGCTCTACCGCGAGTACCGCGACGTCGTCGGACTGTTCAGCTACGTTGTCGAGACCGAACGGCGTTTCTACCTCGCCAACCACGTCGACCTCCAGGCCCGCAGTGCGGACGGCGAAGTCTACTTCGACCTGACCCTGCAGGACGCCTGGGTCTGGGACGTGTACCGTTCTGCCCGGTTCGTCAAGAGTGTCCGTGTCCTGACGTTCAAGGACGTCAACGTCGAGGAGCTTCCACGCAACGAGGAACTCGCGCTGCCCAAGGACGTCGACCTCGGTAACTGACGCCGCCGCCGGTGCCACCACTCCTCCACAGCAGCTGCAGTGACGTGGTTGCCCACATAGGGAAATAGCTCCCTGTCCTCCCCAGGCCAGCCGCCGCAGGCTGGTTGCGGAGGTAGAAATGAAATCCAAAGACCTGTTGGGCCGGCGTGGCGAGGAACTCGCTGCCGGATATCTGGAATCACTGGGCATGCTTGTCGTGGAGCGGAACTGGCGCTGCACCGAAGGCGAAATAGACATTGTGGCCCTGGACGGCGATGCGCTGGTCATAGCGGAGGTAAAGACCCGCCGGAGCCTCGACTACGGCCATCCCTTTGAAGCAGTGGGGCCCTCAAAGCTCGCCCGCCTGCACCGGCTGGGTTCAGCCTGGTGCCGGGACCGCGAACTCAGGATGCCGCTGCGGCGCGTGGACGTGGTGGGCGTCGTGGACGACGGCTCCGGTGAGCCCGTGGTGGAACACCTCAAGGGGGTGGGGTAGTGGCGCTGGGGCGGACGTATTCGGTCGCCCTGGTGGGGCTGAACGGCTACATCGTCGAGGTCGAGGCGGACATCGGACAGACCTTGCCGGCGTTTGTCCTCCTTGGCCTGCCGGACGCCTCCCTCAACGAGGCGAAGGAACGCATCCGCTCAGCCGCCAAGAACTCCGGAATTCCGCTGAGCCGGAGGAAAATCACCGCCAACCTGATTCCGGCGTCACTGCCGAAGCGGGGATCAGGCTTTGATCTCGCCGTCACCATGGCGGTCCTCCGTGCGGCCAACGACATCAGGCCCACCGGGCGGACGGTTTTCATTGCCGAGTTGGGGCTGGATGGCCGCCTGCGACCGGTGCGCGGCATCCTGCCCGCGGTCATGGCGGCCGTCAAGGCCGGCTATCCGGATATCGTGGTTGCCCACGCCAACCTCGCCGAAGCCTCCCTGGTGCCCGGCGCCAACGTCAGCGGCTACCGGACGCTGGCGCGGCTCGCCCTCGACTGCGGTGCTGACCCGCAGGAACTGGCACTGGACTTCGAACCGGCGGATGAGCCGGACCCGGACGGCGACTCACCGGGCCGGGACATGATCCCCGACATGGCCGATGTGTCCGGCCAGGGAGATGCGCGCCGCGCGCTGGAGGTGGCTGCGGCCGGGGCGCACCACCTGCTGCTGACAGGGCCGCCGGGCGCCGGGAAGACGATGCTTGCCGAGCGGCTGCCCGGCCTGCTGCCTGACCTGGCGGATAACGAGGCCATGGAAGTCACGGCAATCCATTCCCTCTGCGGGCTTCCGTCTTCGGCCGTCCAGCTCCTGCGCAGGCCACCTTTTGAGAACCCGCATCATTCGGCCACCGCGGCGGCCATCATCGGTGGCGGATCGGGACTGCCACGTCCGGGTGCGGCGTCACGGGCCCACCGTGGCGTGCTCTTCCTGGACGAGGCGCCCGAGTACGAGCGACGTGTCCTGGATGCCCTCCGGCAGCCATTGGAGAGCGGCGAGCTGGTCATTCATCGCTCCGCAGGCACTGCTGCCTACCCGGCAAGGTTCCAGCTGGTCCTCGCGGCCAACCCATGCCCATGCGGCAAAGCGTCAGGGAAAGGCCTGGACTGCACCTGCACCCCCATGATGCGGCGCCGCTACCTCGCGAGGATGTCCGGCCCCCTGCTGGACCGGGTGGACATCCAACTCCAGGTGGAACGGGTGTCCCTGTCGGACTTCGGCCAGGCCGGCGGCGAAGAGGCCACTGTGGCCGTGGCACGGCGGGTGCGCGCGGCCCGTGAACGCCAACATGAACGGCTCCGCCTGCTCGGCTTCGATACCAACTCCCAGATCCCGGGGCGGATCCTGCGCGGGGACCTCCGGCTTCCGGCAGCCTCCACACGCATCCTTGACCACTCCCTGGAGCGTGGCGTCCTGACTGCACGCGGCTATGACCGTGTGCTCAGGCTGGCGTGGACACTGGCGGACCTCGCACTCCGCGACCGGCCGGACACCGACGACATTGGACAGGCCCTGAGCCTCCGACAAGCTGCCACGGCAGCGGCATAAGGAATGAACATGGACGATGAACGGATTGCCAGGGCTTCCTTGTCCAGGCTCATGGAACCGCAGGACGTTGCCGGCCTCGCATTGGTCAGGGCTGCGGGCGCAATGGACGCCCTGCGGATCGCCAGCGGGCAGCTCGCCGCGGGCCCTGCCCTGGAGCAGGAAATCACCGCACTGCTGGCGGACCACGGGGCCGGGAGTAATTGGGGAGGGATCGGGGCGGCCCTGAAACGCTGGGCACCCAGGGTCCCTGACCTTGCCCCGGAGCGGGACCTCGCCACCATGGCCCGCCTTGGCGGACGCCTCATTATCCCCTCCGACACCCTGTGGCCGGAGCAGCTCGGGGATCTTGGCCTTCAGGAGCCCATCTGCCTCTGGTGGCGCGGCCTGGAGCAGACGCTCCCTGACGCTTCCCGCTGCGTAGCGCTGGTGGGGTCGCGGGACAGCACCAGCTATGGCGCGTCCGTGACCGGCGACCTGGCGTATTCACTGGCCCAACGCGGTTTCACAGTGGTCTCCGGCGGCGCGTATGGCATTGATGCCCACGCCCACCGTGCCGCCCTGGCAGGCGGAGGCGGGGCGGTGCCCACCATTGCCGTCATGGCCGGTGGCGTGGACCGGTTCTACCCTTCGGGAAACGAAGACCTGCTCCGGGCGGTCTGCAACCAGGGAGCTGTCCTGGCCGAAGTTCCGCCAGGATCGGCGCCCACCCGTTACAGGTTCCTGCAACGTAACCGCCTCATAGCTGCACTGTCCGCCGTGACGGTGGTGGTGGAGGCGCGCTGGCGTTCGGGAGCGCTCAACACAGCCCATCACGCAGAATCCCTGGGGAGGGCAGTCGGGGCAGTACCGGGATCGGTCCACAGCGCTAACTCCGCCGGCTGCCACCGCCTGCTGCGCGACGGGGGAGCTGTCTGCGTGACAGACGCAGGAGAGGTAGCCGAACTCGCTTCACCCAGCGGAGACTCCCTGCCCGAAGTGAGGACAGGTCCCGCTGCAGACCATGACGGCCTGACTCTTGAGGATCTGATCCTGCTGGATGCACTTCCGCTCCGGTCCACCAGCTCAGTGGATAAGCTCTGTGCAGTGGCAGGACTCAGCCAGGATTCCGTCCGTGCCGGCCTGGGGAGGCTGGGACTCCTGGGACTTGCGGTCTCTGAGCGCGGAGGCTGGAAACGCGCAAAAGTCCTGGACTAGGACACGGTGTCCGGTCCAACCAGGAGGAAAAATGCTGGGAGAGTAGGAACGTGGAAGATCAGCAGCTGCCCCCGGACTTCGAACGTGCCCTCGCTGCCTACGAGGGTTACCTGTCCGGTGAGCGGGCAAGGTCCAGCCATACCGTCCGTGCCTACCTCGGCGACCTCCGGAGCCTCCTGGCCCACGCGGTGTCCGAGGGCGTCACTGATCTGGAAGCCCTGGAACTGGGGACCCTGCGCCGTTGGCTGGGTGTCCAGAGCCAGGCCGGCAGCTCCCGCTCCACCATTGCCCGGAGATCGGCAACAGCGCGGTCTTTCACCGCGTGGGCCATGCGAGAAGAACTCATCTCCGAGGATCCGTCCTTACGGCTGAAGGCGCCAAAAAAAGAAAAGTCCCTGCCCGGCGTCTTACAGTCGCAACAGCTGACGAGGCTGCTGGCACGTCTCGAAGAAGGGGCCGCCGACGGCGGACCGCTGGCGCTGCGGAACCGGGCAGTAGTGGAGTTGCTCTACGCCACGGGCGTGCGGGTGGGCGAGCTCGCCGGGATGGATGTTGACCACCTCAATCCGGACCGCCGCACACTGACCGTGGTGGGCAAGGGCAACAAGGAACGGACCGTTCCCTACGGAGTGCCGGCCGCGCTCGCTGTTGACGACTGGCTCCGCAGGGGCCGGCCGAAGCTGGCCACCGAACACAGCGGACCCGCTCTCTTCCTGGGAGCCCGAGGCAACAGGGTTGACCAGCGGCAGGTACGTTCCGTGGTCAGGGAACTTCTTGAAGCCCTGGGTGATACCTCGGCAACCGGGCCGCACGCCCTCCGCCACACAGCCGCCACACACCTGCTGGACGGTGGCGCGGACCTCCGCGCGGTCCAGGAGATCCTGGGGCACAGCAGCCTGGCCACCACGCAGATCTACACGCACGTGTCCGTGGACCGCCTGCGGAAGAGCTATCAGCAGGCACACCCGCGGGCGTAGGGCGCGGAGTCCTTGCCGCGCAGCCGCCCGCCCGGGTAACAGTTGCTGGTACTGGAGAATGTGTTACGGACGGTGGCGCAATCAGGCGACGTACGGCACAATAAGAATCACGTCCGGCAACTTTCAAGTCCCGCTTGAAGCCCAAGGCTTCCCGCGTCACAGTGAGTCCGGACACAGTTTCATCATCAGGCAATGATTGTCGGTACCGTGGGAACACGGACAGGCTGTTTCATCCAGGCAGAGGTCGTTGGGGAAGACGTACCTACAGCTATGGAGGATGGAATGTCTGTTTCAATGACCCGCGGTGTGTTGTTCGTGCACTCGGCACCTACTGCACTGTGCCCGCATGTCGAGTGGGCCATCGGATCCGTCGTGGATAAGCGGACGGATCTTGAGTGGACCCCTCAGCCTGCCGCGCCCGGAATGTTCCGGGCGGAGCTGTCCTGGACCGGAGCACCGGGGACCGGATCGCAGCTCGCGTCCTCCTTGCGAGGCTGGGCCCACCTCCGCTATGAGGTCACTGAAGAACCAAGCCAGGGCGTTGACGGTGGCCGCTGGTCGCATACCCCGGAACTTGGAATCTTCCACGCCACCACCGACGTGCACGGAAACATCATGGTGTCCGAGGACCGCATCCGCTACGCCTACGAATCCGGTGCCGGGGATCCGTCCGCCGTTTACCACGAGCTCTCACTTGCCCTTGGAGAAGCCTGGGATGAAGAGCTTGAGCCGTTCCGGCACGCTGCCGAAGGCGCCCCTGTACGCTGGCTGCACCAAGTGGGCTGACAGGCGTCCTGACACCGCCATAGCAAAAGAGCAGGGCCTCGCCGGTTTGGCGGGGCCCTGCTCTTTGCCTGTGAGGCGTTATCAGACGCTGCGCACAGCGATCACGGCGTTGTGTCCGCCGAAGCCGAACGAGTTGCTCAGCGCCACGATGTTCCCGGCCGGCAGGTCGCGGGCGGACGTAACAACGTCGAGGGGGATCTCCGGATCCTGGTTTTCCAGGTTGATGGTGACCGGGGCCTTGCGCTCGTACACTGCCAGCACCGTAAGGACGGCTTCCACAGCACCCGAGGCTCCGAGGAGGTGCCCCATCTGGGACTTGGTGGCGGAAACCGCCACGTTATCGATGTGGTTGCCCAGGGCTGCGCGCAGTGCAGTGTACTCAGGCTTGTCACCGACCGGCGTGGACGTTGCGTGGGCGTTGACGTGCACCACGTCTTCAGCCTGGATGCGTCCGTCGAACATGGCAGCCTTCAGCGCACGCGTTGCGCCAAGGCCTTCGGGATCCGGCGCCGTGATGTGGTACGCGTCCGCTGTCACGGACGTGCCGGCCAGCTCACCGTAGATGCGTGCACCACGGGCCAGGGCGTGCTCTTCGGCTTCGAGGACCAGGGCACCGGCCCCTTCACCCATGACAAAGCCGTCGCGGCCCAGGTCGTAAGGGCGGGACGCGCCCTGGGGGTCATCGTTCCGCCGGGACAGCGCCTGCATCGATGCGAAGGCTGCCAGCGGCATGGGGTGGATCGCGGCCTCGGCGCCACCGCACATGACCACGTCAGCCTTGCCGGAGCGGATCAGGTCAAGGCCAAGGTGGAGGGCTTCCGTGCCTGAAGCACAGGCCGACACGGGGGTATGGGCTCCTGCACGGGCGCCAAGGTCCAGGCTGACGGCCGCGGCGACACCGTTAGGCATCAGCATGGGCACTGTCATCGGCAGGACGCGGCGGGGGCCCTTTTCCTTCAGGGTGTCCCAGGCATCCAGCAGGGTCCAGACGCCGCCGATTCCGGTGGCAAACGCCACGGCGAGACGGTCGTGGTCGATCTCGGTGATGCCGGAATCAGCCCACGCTTCGCGGGACGCGATGACGCCGAACTGCGTGGAAGGGTCCATGCGCTTGGCTTCGACGCGGCTCAGGACCTCAAGGGCGGGGGTGGTGCAGCGTGCGGCAAAATGGACGGGCAGTTCGTATTTGGCGACCCAGTCGTCTTCGAGGGTGCGGGCACCCGAGACCCCCTTGAGCGCGTTTGCCCACATGGTGGGTACGTCGCCGCCGATGGGCGTGGTGGCACCCAGACCGGTAATGACTACTTTGCGTGTCATCTGATCACTCTCTGTCGGTGGGCAGGCCATGTCCGGAAATATCCGGCGGGGTCCCGCAGGTGCGGCAGCGTACTGCCGGAAAAATGTGGTGGGCTGCCGGCCCGGATTTCTCCGGGGCCGGCAGCCTGCCCAGGCCGCAAGCGGCCGAAGCGTTGGCTAGGCCTGTGCGCCGGCGATGAAGCTGACGGCGTCGCCGACGGTCTTGAGGTTCTTGACCTCTTCGTCCGGAATGCGCACGCCGAACTTCTCTTCGGCGTTGACCACGATGGTCATCATGGAGATGGAGTCGATGTCCAGGTCCTCAGTGAAGGACTTGTCCAGTTCCACAGCCTCGGGGGCGAGGCCGGTTTCTTCGTTGACGATTTCAGCCAAGCCGGCCAGGATCTCTTCGTTGCTAGCCATTGATGGCTCCTTTTCTTGTTATTGCCGGCAGGGGGTGCCGGAAACGGTTCAGACTGCGGATGCGGCCTGTATGGGACGTTCCTACGGAAGGACGATTACCTGGGCGCCGAAGACCAGTCCGGCACCGAAGCCGATCTGGAGCGCCAGCCCGCCGCTGAGCTGCGGGGTTCTCCTGGAGAAGGCGGTGCGTGGCCAGCGGGATGGAAGCGGCGGACGTGTTGCCGGCGTCGGCAATGTCGCGGGCCACGGTGACGGATTCGGGAAGCTTGAGCTTCTTGACCATCTCGTCGATGATCCGCATATTTGCCTGGTGCGGGATGAAGGCCACGAGGTCCTCGGCCTGGACACCGGCGGCTTCAAGGGCCTGCTGGGCCACCTTGGCCATTTCCCAGACCGCCCAGCGGAAGACGGTCTGGCCGTCCTGGCGGAGCGTGGGCCACAGGTCCTGGGCTTCCTCGAGCAGTGCGAGGTCTCCGGACTCGTCAGACTGGCGTGCCGCCTGGCTCAGGGCGCGGACGTCGAGCATGGACCGGGTCATGCCGATCGCATCCCACTTGCTGCCGTCTGAACCCCACACCGACGGACCGATGCCGGGCGTGTCGGAAGGGCCGATCACGACAGCACCGGCGCCGTCGCCCAGCAGGAACGAGATGGTGCGCTCATGGTTGTCGATGACGTCGGAGAGCTTTTCGGCCCCGACTACCAGGACGTACTTGGCGGCCCCGGAGCGGACCAGCGCGTCACCTTGCGCGATGCCGTAGCAGTATCCGGCGCAGGCGGCCGAGATGTCGAAGGCGGGGGCCGGTGTCGCGCCGAGCCGGTCTGCAAGGCTGGCAGCGGCAGACGGTGTTGCATAGGGGTGGGTGACCGTGGAGACGATCACCGCGCCGAGGTCGGAGGCTTCGATCCCGGCCTTTGCCAGGGCTTCCCGCGCGGCGCCCTCGGCCATGTCGATGACGCTGACATCGGCGGGAGCGCGGTGGCGGGTCACGATGCCGGTGCGCTGGCGGATCCATTCGTCCGAGGAGTCGATCCACTGGCAGACGTCCTCGTTGGTGACGATGATGTCAGGACGGTATGCACCGATCCCCAGGATGCGGCGTATTCTCCTGGACGGGGGCCTGTTTCAGCGTGGGAACGCTCATGCGTTGCCCTCCAATTCTGCGAAGAGTGCCAGTGCGGCCGAGAGGTCTTCCGGCGTCTTGACGGCTACGGTCTTGACTCCGGGCATGCCGCGTTTGGCGAGTCCGGCGAGCGTGCCGGCGGGGGCCAGTTCAATGACTCCGGTGACGCCGCGCTGAACCATGGTATCCATGCAGAGGTCCCACCGCACAGGCCGGGACACCTGGGCGATCAGGCTGTCGACGGCGGCACCGCCGTCGGTCACTTCCGGCCGTCGAAGTTGGACAGCAGCGGCACGTTCGGCTTCTGCGGCTTCAGGTCAGGTTTCAGGGCTTCCAGAGCGCTGACGGCCGGAGCCATGTGCGAGGTGTGGAAGGCGCCGGCAACCTTCAGTGGGATGACGCGGGCCTTGGCGGGCGGGTTTTCGGCGAGGGCCTTGAGCTGGTCGAACGTTCCGGCGGCGACCATCTGCCCTGCACCGTTGACGTTGGCAGGTGTTGCGCCCGATGCCCCGATTGCGGCCAGCACTTCAGCGGGATCCCCGCCAACGACGGCGCTCATGCCGGTGGGGGTCACGGCTGCGGCGGCGGCCATGCTGTTGGCACGCTCGCGCACAAAGGTCATGGCCTCCTGCTCGGTGAGCACTCCGGCAAGGGCGGACGCGGTGATCTCGCCGACGGAATGGCCGGCGAGGATCACCGGGAGGGAGCTGAGTTCGACGTCGAACAGGGCCTTGGCAGCTACCAGTCCGGCAGCGACGATCAGGGGCTGCGCCACGGCGGTGTCCTTGATGGTTTCTTCATCCGAGGTGGTCCCGTGGGCAGTCAGGTCGATGCCTGCGATTTCGCTCAGGGAGGCCAACTGGCCTGCTACCGAAGGCAGTTCCAGCCAGGGGGCCAGAAAACCCGGGGTCTGTGAGCCCTGTCCAGGGCAGACTATTGCAAGCACGTAACCAGCTTTCCAAATTGCTGTGTGATTCAGCGGTGTTTCTCTGCACCAAGCTCACGGGGTCAGGTTGTAGGAAGTCTACAACGCCTCAGCTCTGATTCCGCGCCGGATGACGTTCAGCAGGCGCTTTCGGCGGGGCGGCAAAGCCGGCCCACCACCAGTGCCGCCTGGAGCACAAATGCTTCGCGGGGGAGCAGCGGATCCCATCCCGTTACGTCGCAGACCCGCTTCAGCCGGTACCTGACGGTGTTGGCATGGACGAAGAGCTCACGGGCGGTGGCCTCCAGGGAGTGGCCCAGTTCAAGGTAGGTGCCCAGTGTCTCCACCAGGCCGTTGGAAGCGGCCACCAGGGGCCGGTAGATGTTCTTGACCAGGGACCGGCGTGCCGCGTCGTCGCCGGAGATGACCCGCTCCGGCAGCAGGTCGTCGGCCGCCACCGGCCGTGGAGCGGACGGCCAGGCGCGGGCGGCCGTCAGTCCCGCGAAGGCCGACTGGGCTGATCCGCTGGCTTCCAGCAGGGAGCTCGCTTCGGGCCCGTACACCACAGGCCCGGGGGCAAACATCTCGCTGAGCTTCAGGTACGCCGTTTCGCGATCCGTGTACTCCGCCGAGGATCAGGATCAGGCGGTCGCCCTGGATCCCCACCAGTGCATCCTCGGCGTAGCGGCCGGCCAGGCGGCGCAGTTCGCTGACATAGCTGGCACTCGGTTCTGACGGCGAATTTCCCACCATCACGGTGAACCGCTCCTGGGCTTTCCAGCCCAGCGCTGCGATCCTGGACCGCAGCGCATCAGTATTTTCGCCCCGGAGAATGGCGTCCACGATCAGCGCTTCAAGCCGGGTATCCCAGGAACCGCGGGACTCCGCTGCCCTGGCGTAGACGTCCGCGGCGGCAAAGGCCACTTCCCGCGAGTAGCGCAGCACTGCTTCACGGAGCGAGGGCTGGTCGGCCTCGGGAGCGATCACCGGCACCTGGTCCTCAACCACTTCAACGACGATCCGGATCAGCTGCAGGGCTTTCTGCAGGCTGATGGAGCGGGTCAGTTCGGTGGGGGCAGTGCCGAAGACATCGGAAAGGATCCACGACGGGGAGCTGGGCCGCTCATACCAGGTGACGAACGCGGCAATGCCGTTCTGGGCCACCATGCCCAGCGCGGACCGCTCATCAGAGCTGAGCCGGCTGTACCAGGGGAGCGACTTTTCCAGCTGCCGCAGGGTGGTGGTGGACAGCTGGCCTACGCTCGCCCGGAGCTTTTTCAGGGTTTCGGATTTCTCCGGCGTCATGCTGCGCGAGGACGGTTTGCGTTTCGCGGGCGGGGTGGTTGGCTCTGGCATCCTTTGAGCATACGGTGCGCGCCCGGCAAGCTCCATTTGTGCGAAGGCTACAACGGCGGTAGTTGCGTGTCACAGTCCCGGCGTTCTGTGGCCGGCACGGGAACGCACGACGGCGGCCCCCACCTTTCGGTGCGGACCGCCGTCGTGAGTTCTCCAGAACGGATTCAGCGAAGCCGGATCAGGAATCGCCGCCTGCGTTGCCGGTGGATCCGGCGTTGACGTTGTGCAGTTTGTACTTCTCGATTGCCTGGGCCGGGGCCTGGGCATCAACTTCCCCGCGGCGCGCCAGCATCTCCAGGGAACGGACCACGATGGAGTGGGTGTCGTTTTTGAAGAAGCGGCGGGCTGCTGCGCGGGTGTCGGAGAAGCCGAAGCCGTCGGCGCCGAGGGTGGCGAATTCGTTGGGTACGAATTGGCGGATCTGGTCCGGGACGGCCTTCATGTAGTCCGAGACGGCAACGACGGGGCCGGTGGCGCCGGCGAGCTGCTGGGTCACGAACGGTACGCGGGCGGGCTGGCCGGGGTTGAGGAAGGCTTCTTCCTCGGCGGCCATGCCGTCGCGGCGGAGTTCGTTCCAGGAGGTGACGGACCAGACGTCGGCGGAGACGCCCCAGTCCTCGGCGAGGATGCGCTGGGCTTCGATGGCCCAGGGCACGGAGACGCCGGAGGCCAGGATCTGGGTCCGGGGACCGTCGATCTTTGCCGGCGCGACGCAGGTAGATGCCCTTCAGGACGCCTTCCACGTCGAGGTCTTCGGGTTCTGCGGGCTGGGTGATGGGCTCGTTGTAGACCGTGAGGTAGTACATGAGGTTCCGGTCCGTTGAGTCGGGCCCGTACATGCGTTCGATGCCGTCGCGGATGATGTGGCCCATTTCGTACCCGTAGGCGGGGTCGTAGGTGACCACGGCGGGGTTGGTGGAGGCCAGCAGGGGGGAGTGGCCGTCGGCGTGCTGGAGGCCTTCGCCGGTGAGGGTGGTCCGTCCTGCGGTGGCGCCGATGATGAAGCCGCGGGCCATTTGGTCCCCGGCGGCCCAGAACGCGTCGCCGGTGCGCTGGAAGCCGAACATGGAGTAGAACACGTAGACCGGGATCAGCGGGACGCCGTGGGTGGCGTAGGCGGTGCCGGCGGCGGTGAACGCTGCGACGGCGCCGGCTTCGTTGATGCCGGGGTGGATCAGCTGGCCCTGGGCGGATTCCTTGTAGGCCAGGACCAGGTCCCGGTCCACGGAGAGGTAGTTCTGGCCCTTGGGGTTGTAGATCTTCGCGGTCGGGAAGAACGCGTCCATCCCGAACGTGCGGGCCTCGTCCGGGATGATCGGGGCGATGTGCTTGCCGAAGTTCTTGTCCCGCATGAGGTCCTTGAGGAGCCGGACGAACGCCATGGTCGTCGCTGCCTGCTGCTTGCCGGAGCCGCGCTTGGCGACCTCGTAGGTTTTGGCGTCGGGCAGGGCGATGTCCTGGTGCTTGGAGCGGCGCTCCGGCACGGCTCCGCCGAGCTCGGCGCGGCGTTCCATCATGTACTTGATTTCCGGCGCATCGCTGCCCGGGTGGAAGTACGGCGGGTGGTAGAGGTCTTTTTCGAGCTGCTCGTCGGTGACCGGGATCCGCAGGTGGTCGCGGAACTTCTTCAGGTCATCCAGGGTGAGCTTTTTCATCTGGTGGGTGGCGTTGCGGCCTTCGAAGTGCGGTCCGAGTCCGTAGCCCTTGACCGTTTTGGCCAGGATCACGGTGGGTTTGCCCTTGAATTCGGTGGCTGCCTTGTACGCGGCGTAGACCTTGCGGTAGTCGTGGCCGCCGCGTTTGAGGTTCCAGATCTGGTCATCGGTCAGGTCCGCGACGAGGTCCTTGGTCGGCGGGGTCCTTGCCGAAGAAGTGTTCGCGGACGAACCCGCCGGATTCGGCCTTGTAGGTCTGGTAGTCCCCGTCGGGGGTTTCGTTCATGATCTTCACCAGGGACCCGTCGGTGTCCTTGGTGAGCAGGTCATCCCACTCCCGGCCCCAGACGACCTTGATCACGTTCCAGCCCGCGCCGCGGAAGAACGCTTCGAGTTCCTGCATGATCTTGCCGTTGCCGCGCACCGGCCCGTCCAGGCGCTGGAGGTTGCAGTTGATCACGAAGTTCAGGTTGTCCAGGTTCTCGTTCGCGGCGAGCTGGAGCAGGCCGCGGGACTCGGGCTCGTCCATTTCCCCGTCGCCCAGGAACGCCCAGACCTGCTGGTCCGAGGTGTCCTTGAGGCCGCGGTTGTGCAGGTACCGGTTGGACTGGGCCTGGTAGATCGCGTTCATCGGCCCGATACCCATCGAGACGGTGGGGAATTCCCAGAACTCGGGCATCAGCCGCGGGTGCGGGTAGGAGGAGAGCGCGTGGCCTTCCTTGGACTTTTCCTGCCGGAACCCGTCCAGGTCCTCCTCGGTCAGGCGGCCTTCCATGAACGCCCTCGCGTACATGCCGGGGGAGGCGTGGCCCTGGAAGAAGACCTGGTCACCGCCGCCGGGGGCATCCTTGCCGCGGAAGAAGTGGTTGAAGCCCACCTCGTACAGGGTCGCGGCCCCGGCATAGGTGGAAATGTGCCCGCCCACCCCGATGTTGGCCTTCTGCGCCCGGTGCACCATGATCGCCGCGTTCCAGCGCATGTACGCCCGGTACCGGCGTTCGTACTCCTCGTTGCCGGGGAACGCCGCTTCCTGGTCCACCGGGATCGTGTTCACATAATCGGTGGTGGTCACCATCGGCACGCCCACACTCTGCGCGCCGGCACGCTGCAGCAGGCTCCGCATGATGTATTGGGCACGCTCAGTGCCCTGTTCCCTGATCAACGAATCCAGGGACTCAACCCACTCGGCGGTCTCTTCCGGATCACGATCAGGCAGCTGGTTAGTCAACCCGCTGAGGATATGGGAGGTATCTTCTCCTGCAGCCACGTCCAACCTCTCTTTGCGCGCATTCATCGGCGCTCTCAGACCGGGCAGGGTGGCTGTCCGGCGTGAGCTGCGACGTGTGCGACGTATCGGTTACAACAGCCCGGTCATGTGCGCCGGGCAGGGTCCTATCACGCCTATGCCTGCATGAATTTCCAGGGCGGTCGCCCCGCAGGCATAGTTGTCACCAGTCACTCTAGCTGTGACTTCCGCGCGATGCGTAGCCGCGCCTTCGGCACCCGGGTTGTATTTCGCCGTCATACTGGTTGTGTGACGAAAAGCCGCTGCGAAGCAGGCTGGAGGTGCCGGTGTGACGCAGAATAAGGCGGATCGCGGGCCCACAGCTTGAAGCGCAGGCACAAAGGGTGTTGGCTTGGAGTAATGGAAATCACTATGCGAACTGCAGGTATTAGGCATTGGAGGAACACGTGAGCGAGGCCGACGCCGCCACTTCGGTAAATGTGGCGGAAAAATTGGGTTTCAAAAATGGGGATCTGATTCAGGAGTTCGGTTACGACGATGATGTCGACTTTGACTTACGTGACGATATTGAGGACCTGACCGGGTCCGAGCTCCTTGATGAGGACGACCACGACGTTGTTGACGCTGTGATTTTCTGGTGGCGCGACGGCGACGGAGACCTTATCGACACACTCATGGATTCCCTGACGACGCTCAGCGAAACCGGCGTGGTCTGGGTGCTGACGCCCAAATCAGGGCGTCCCGGCTACGTTTCTCCTGCGGAAATCCAGGAAGCTGCCCCCACCGCCGGGCTGCACCTCACCACTTCAGCCGGTGTCTCCAAAGACTGGAGCGCAACCCGGCTGGTGAGCAAGAAGAACAAGTGACCGCCGGATTTACGGTTGACGCCCTGCCAGGGGGCTCCGCCGGCGGGAAGGATGTTCCCGCGATCGGTGACCCCGCTCCGGACTTTGAGCTCAGTAACCAGTACGGCGAGCCGGTCAGGCTGTCCTCCTTCAAAGGCCAGAATGTTGTCCTGGTCTTCTACCCTTTCGCGTTCTCGGGAATCTGCACGGGAGAACTGTGCGAGATCAGGGACAACCTTGCGGTCTTCGAGAGACGCCAATGCAGCAGTCCTGGCGGTTTCCGTAGACAGCAAATTCAGTCTCAGGGCCTACGCCGAGCAGGAGGAGTACAGTTTCGACCTCCTCGCCGATTTCTGGCCACACGGGGCGGTGGCCAGTGAATATGGCGTCTTTGACCCTGACAGCGGCATGGCCCGCCGCGGAACGTTCATCATCGATGCTGCCGGAACAGTCCGCTACGTGGTGGTCAACCCCCGCGGGCAGGCGCGCGAACTTTCTGCCTACCGAGCGGCGCTGGCCGGCCTGGATCGGGCCTGACGGCCGATGGAGCAGGCGCAGGCGTGGTGTAGGGCTGACGGGCTTCGCCAGCATGCCGGCTGCTGTGCCTGCCGCCCCCTCCGCCGCGGACCTCGAAGTACTCGGACGAATCCATAATCTGCTGGCAGGAAAGCGCATTGCGCTGCTGACCGGGGCCGGGCTGAGCACGGATTCAG
This sequence comes from uncultured Actinomycetota bacterium, assembly GCA_963807805.1. Lineage (GTDB taxonomy): Bacteria > Actinomycetota > Actinomycetes > Actinomycetales > Micrococcaceae > Arthrobacter. Next base: position 587,403 of record CAWECX010000010.1, read on the forward strand.
GGATTCCGGACTACCGGGGTCCCGACTCCGCACCACGGTCGCCCATGACCTACCAGGAGTTCGTCCGGGACCCGCCAACCGTCAGCGCTACTGGGCACGGAACCATATCGGCTGGTCCCACCTCCGGCAGGCTGATCCCAACCAGGGCCACAGGGCTGCGGTTGATCTGGAGCGGCGGGGCCTGCTTACCGGCCTCATCACCCAGAACGTGGACCGGCTGCACGAGGAGGCCGGAAGCGTCAACGTCGTGGACCTCCATGGCCGCTTCGACCAGGTGGTATGCCTGGACTGCCGCCGCACCTATACCCGGCAGCTTCTGGCAGGAATGCTCCTGAGAGCTCAATCCAGGGTTCCTGGAGCGAGGCCACAGAGTCCGGCATTGGTGGAGATGGCACCCGACGCCGACTCCACCGTTGAGGATCGGCTCTGATCGGTCGTTTTGTGGTGGCGGCCTGCCCTGCCTGCGGCGGAACGTTGAAGCCCGATTTTGTCTATTTCGGCGAGAACGTCCCCAAGGAGCGCGTTGAACCGTTCCTATGCCATCGTGGATGAAGCCGGGGCCCTGCTGGTGGCGGGATCGTCCCTGACGGTGATGAGCGGCCTGAGGTTCGTCCGGCATGCGTGCAAAAGACGGAAAGCCGGTTGTCATCATCAACCGGGGAGAGACCCGGGGCGACGACCGGGCCACCATCAAGCTGCATGCCGGCGTCAGCGAGTCTCTTGCCTGGCTTGCGGCGGAACTGCCCGTCGTTACCTGAGCCGGTGCGCCGATTCGCTTTTGGCTGCTGCGGTCAGGTAGAGTCTATGTTCGTTGGTTGAAGCGCGACGGCGCGGAAATCATCGACTTGGGTCTTTAGCTCAGCTGGTAGAGCGCCACGTTTACACCGTGGATGTCATCGGTTCGATCCCGGTAGGACCCACCCAACAAAACCCCGTCGCTCCGGCCTTGGCCAGGAGCGGCGGGGTTTCTTTGTTGCGGCGTAAATGTCAGCCCTGCGCAATATGGTGCACGGATGATGGAACATGTAGTGCTGAAGGCAACAACAAACGGCAGTCCGACGTCGGTCCTCAGCCAGGGCAGGGAATGGTCGGTCCGGGCCCAGCCGGTCAGGTGGTTTGAACGCGTCAGCTGGTGGGAAGAAAACCGCAGGATGCCCAAGGGCCAAAGCCGCGTGGACGTAGAGGTCTTACAGGTCCAGGTCCGTCTTGGCAGCAACCCCAACTCTGCCCTTACCACCATGACACTGGTCCGTGACGGGCTGGGTGGGGGCTGGAGGCTGAGGGAGTCCGTGGCCGACGCAGCCTGAGCAGTACATCGTGTTAAAGGGCGGCCGTCCGGGCATTGGAAAACCCTCCACCGCGACTATTGGGGGATGCCGCGGTGGAGGGCCTGAAATGAATATACCGTGAACTTCCGGAAACAAAAAATACTGCGGTCGTAATGGTCCGTGTCGCGAATTAGCAGCCTAAGCGGACAGCGCAGGCCAGCGTACCAGCCACTATGATGGTTGTTGTTCAGTGGATTGAACTCATGGCCGTACCCAGCGCATTGGCGCGCCAATTGAAGGAGAATCATGGCTGATTCCCGTACCTCCCGCACCGCCGACGGCCTGGGAAGCGCCTCGCCCGCGCCGGCAGTCACCCGCGCGGCGGCGGTCCTGGACGCCTTGTCAGCGTCGGCTTCAGGGCGGCTGACCCTCAGTGACCTGGCCCGCGAGCTGGGCATTCCCAAGTCTTCGACCTCCAATCTGCTGCTTGCCCTCGAGGAGGCCCGGCTGATCAACCGGCAGGGCGCCGAATTCACCCTGGGCCGGAAACTCGTTGAGCTCGGCGCTGCGTACTTGAGCCGGCTTGACGAGGTGCAGGAGTTCTACCGCTTCTGCGAGCAGGCCCCCACGCTTTCAGGTGAGACCGTCCGCATCGCCATGCTGGACGGCACGAACGTGATTTACCTGGCCCGCTACGAAGGCCACCCGGCTGTGCGCCTGACCTCCAACATCGGCGACAAAATGCCGGTTTCGCTGTGTGCGGTCGGCAAGGCGCTGATTGCCCGGCTGCACGACCATGACATCGACGCCATGTTCGCCGATGACGAGCAATTGCCGGTGCTCACGCCGAAGTCCCTGCGGACCGGCGCTGAGCTGAAGGCGCAGCTGCGCACTATCCGTGAACAGGGGTATGCCTTCGAGGATGAGGAATCCACCACTGGTGTGGTGTGCCTTGCCGTATCTGTCCCCACCCGCGGTGCTCACGGTCCAAGCCTGGGCCTGTCTGTTACCGCCCTGAAGGCGACGTATTCCGAAGAGCAGGGATCGCAGATGGTCAAGGAGCTGAATGAACTTGCCCGTTCCCTGGGCAACCCCATGGGCTAGGCAGGGCGGCGCCGGCCGGTGTCAAAAAAGTTGGAGAACATCCCCTTGCCAGCTGTTCAACTTGCTGTACTCTGTTCAATATAGTGATCGACGCGACAGGTGTCTTCGCTATCCCACCAGGCCAACGGGGGCCTGGAGTGTTTTTGAGGGAGTTCCAGTGACAACTCGTACTAATTCACCGCAGGCTGACGTGGACGGCGCCGTCGTCGATCCGGAGCAGCTGCGAAGGGCAACTCTTGCCAGCTCTGTAGGCTCCGCCCTGGAGTACTACGACTTCTACATCTACGGCCTCGCTTCCGCCCTGATCTTCGGTCCGCTGTTCTTCTCCCCGCTGGGCGAAAGCGGTGCCGTCATCGCCTCCTTCGCAACGTACGGCGTGGGGTTCGCGGCACGGCCCTTCGGCGGCATCGTCTTCGGCTACATCGGGGACCGGTTCGGCCGGAAGATGGTCCTGATCCTCACCATTGGGCTGATGGGCATGGCGAGCTTCGCAATCGGCCTGCTGCCCACCTTCGAACAGGCCGGCATGGTGGGGGCCGTGCTCCTGGTCGCCCTGCGTATCCTGCAGGGCCTGGGGGCCGGCGCCGAACAGGCAGGTGCCACCACCCTGATCTCCGAGGTTGCACCGCGCCGCCGTCGTGGATTCTTTGCCTCGCTGCCGTTCGTCGGCATCCAGCTCGGAACGCTCCTGGGCGCCGGTACCTTCGCTCTCATGGCCCTGGCGGATAAGGAGGTCCTGCAGGGCTGGCTCTGGCGGGTGCCGTTCCTGGCCAGCGTCATCCTCATTGTCATCGCGGTATTCATCCGGCTCCGGCTCAAGGAAACCCCGGTGTTCCAGGAGCTTGAGAAGCACAAAGCCGTGGTGAAGAACCCGGTCACCCAGATCTGGAAGCACTCCAAAAAGAACGTGCTCATCGGCATCGGCCTGCGGATGGGCGAAAACGGAAACTCCTCCATCTACTCCGCGCTCCTGGTGTCATTCATCAGCATGCCGGCGGGCATCTTCGCAGGCGACAAGTTCATCGGCCCCACGGGCCTCCTCATCGCCGCCGGATTCGCCGCCGTCATGGTCGTCACCTTCGGAGCCCTCTCGGACCGTTTCGGCCGGGTGCCCGTCTACCGCTATGGAGCCCTTTTCCAGGCCGTCATCGCCCTGCCGGCCTTCTACCTGGTCACCCTGGGCAATGTCACGCTCGTGTGGGTAGTCATGGTGGTGGGCATCTCCCTGGGCGTGCAGTCCATGCTGGGCCCGCAGTGCGCCTTGCTGCCCGAACTCTTCGGCTCCCAGCACCGCTTTACGGGAGTTGCCCTGAGCCGCGAACTCTCGGCCGTCCTCGCCGGTGGTTTCGCCCCCATGATCGGTGTAGCCCTCCTGGCAGCCACCGGCCACTCCTGGCTGGTTCCCGCGATCTACTCGCTGGTCCTGGCGCTGATTTCGTTCGGCACCACCTTCTTTACGCCAGAGACCAACGGCCGCGACCTGGTGCTCGTGGAGGACGCCAGCTAGGCAGGACACGCACAACGCAAACGAAGGCGGCCTTCCCAAAACCGGGAGGGCCGCTTTGTGCGTGTCGGATGCGGGCACCGGGACCCGGTGTCCGGAGTGCTCAGCCAGCGCTGGGCGCCGCCCCGGGGCGGCAGCGTCGGCTCAGCATCCGCTGCGGCGGAAAGGCCGGGCAAGCGAAAAGCCCCTGCCGGGTCCTGATGTCAGGATCCCGGCAGGGGCTTGTATGCCAGGGACGGTGCGGGCCTAGTAGAAGTGGACGGTGTCCACGAGGTGGGGGAGGTCCCCGCCGTCGAGGAAAGTGCGCAGGTTGCTGCTGAAACGTTCGGTTATCAGGCGGTTTTCCGCCGCGCTCAGGGCTGAGGTGTGAGGGGAAACCATAACTTTGGGATGGTTCCAGAGCGGGCTGTCCTGCGGGAGGGGCTCTACGGCGAAGACGTCCAGGCAGGCGTAGGAAACCTGGCCGTTGTCCAGTGCCTCAAGCAGCGCCTCCTCATCCACCACGGTGCCCCGGCCCACGTTGACGAACACCGTTCCCGGCTTCATTGCTGCGAAGACGTCCCGGTTGAAGAGCTTTTCCGTGAAGGGGGTCCCTGGCAGGGTGTTGACCACGGCGTCGGCAGTGGACAGCAGGCCGGCCAGGCCGTCGTTGTCGGAGACCTGGTCGATACCCTCGATCGGCTCCACGCAGCGTTTGGTTCCGCTGACCTTCATCCCAAGGGCCCGGGCAATCCTGGCGGTTTCCAGGCCGATCTCGCCCAGGCCCGTTACCACCAGCGTGGAGCCGCTGACCAGCCGGGTGGGGGTACGGAGCTCCGGCCACACCTTTGCGGCCTGGTCCTGTGCGAGTTCGGCGCTGCGCTTGAAGCCGTTAAGGATTCCCAGCGCGGCGAATTCAGCCAGCGGCAGTGCGTGCACACCGGCGGAGGTTGTCACCTTGAACTTCTGCAGGGCGGCGTGGTCCAGCCCGGAGGCCTTCACAGCGCCGCCGGCGCCGGCTGCCATGGCGTGGACCCATTCGAGCCTGGGGTTTTCGCGGGCGACCCTCGCCAGGCCTGCCGGATTCTCGTTGGGTATGCCGTACAGCACCTGGGCCCGGTTAAGCATGGACCAGTAGCGTTCCTCCTGCTCCGGCGTTCGCTTGAAGTCAGGATCGCCGGCGTGGTCGGCCGGGAACCGCTCCGGCGGCAGCAGTTCAGGATCGTAGAGGACGGTAACAGAAGGGTCTACGGCGCGGATGCGGTCCACCAGCTCAGCTTCGAGCGGGACGGCGATGGCGACGGTGGTTTCAGACGTCATAGTGTTCATCATACTGAATAGAGGCTAGGATATTGAACAAATTTCTGTTCATTAACCACGACGATGTGAGGCGGAACCATACATGAAGGACCAAGCGGCGGGCTTTGTGGGCCTTGGGCATATGGGCGGGCCCATGGCTGCCAACCTGCTCCGTGCAGGGTGGGCGGTCACGGCCTGGAACCGTTCCGCCGATGCCCTGGGAACCCTCGAAGCCCTGGGTGGGCAGCGGGCCCACAGCATCGCTGACATGCGCGACCTGCCGGTAATTGTTTTTATGCTGCCTGACCTTCCGTTCATTGAGGAAGCGTCCGCCGGCCTGCTGCAGAGCTGGCGAGTCACACCCCCTGAACCGGGAACCGTTGTGGTGGTCATGAGCAGCGTCTCTCCCTCCGCAGTCCAGGAGTTCGGCCGGACAGTCCAGCAGGCGAGCAACGGCAATGCCAGTGTCGTCGATGCACCGGTCAGTGGCGGGACAACGGGCGCTGTGGACGCGACCCTGGCCATCATGGCGGGCGGATCCGCCTCGGATTTCCGGAGGCTGGAACCGCTTTTCGGTGCCATGGGAGCAACGGTGCGGCATCTGGGCGCCCTGGGGGCTGGATCGCTGGCCAAGGCCTGCAACCAGCTGGTAGTAGGGACAACGACGGCGGCACTGGCCGAAGCCGCCGAACTCGCCGAACGGTCCGGAATGAATCCCGCAGCCCTGTTCGAGGTCCTGGCCGGGGGACTGGCCGGCAGCCGCGTCCTGGAGGTGGTGGGCCCGCGCCTGGTCAGCAAGGATTACCGGCCAACCGGCCCCGCCAAGTTCATGCACAAGGATCTTTCCTTTGTCATGGACTCCGCCCGCGCGGCGGGAGCGGTGGTGCCCATGGCGGCTGCCGGCGTCGAACTCTACGCAGAACTCAAGCGCCTAGGCCTTGGGGATCAGGACCTTGCGGTGGTCAGGCAGGCAATTTCACAACTCAGCGATGCCCAGGACGGCAACGTGACGGAGAGGTCAGTTTCAGCATGAGTGCGCTTTTTGATTTGTCGGGACGGGTTGCGTTGGTGACGGGGTCGAGCCGGGGGATCGGCCATGCATTGGCTCGGGCACTGGCTGATGCTGGTGCGACGGTGGTGTTGAACGGAATCAATGAGGACCGTTTGAAGGCGGCGGAGGCGGCGATGGCTGCCGACTACGCGCCGGGCCAGATCCACAGCATCGCCTTTGATGTGACGAGCGACGTCGAAGCGGCGCGCGGAGTCGCCTGGGTTGAAGAGAATGTCGGGCCGCTGCAGATCCTGGTGAACAACGCCGGAATCCAGCACCGGGTGCCAATGCTGGAGCTGGATGTCGCCGATTGGGAGCGGGTGATTTCCACAGACCTGACGAGCGCGTTCCTGGTGGGGAGGGAGGCTGCCCGGTTCATGATTCCGCGGGGCAGGGGCAAGATCATCAATATCTGTTCTGTACAGACCGACCTGGCCCGGCCCACGATCGCTCCGTATGTGGCGGCGAAGGGCGGGTTGCGGAACCTTACCCGGGCCATGACCGCGGAGTGGGCGGGCTCGGGCCTGCAGATCAACGGGATCGCCCCCGGTTATATCCATACAGAGATGACCCAGAACCTCGTGGACGATGAGCAGTTCAATTCCTGGATCCTGGGCCGCACTCCGGCGCGCCGGTGGGGGACCGTGCAGGACCTGGCGGGGCCGGCGGTGTGGCTGGCCTCGGACGGGTCGGACTTTGTGAACGGTCAGACGATCTTCATCGACGGCGGAATGACGGTGGTGGTCTGATGGACACGAACACAGCAGCATCCGAAACCACCCTCTCCGGTCCTGCCCGGCAGGGTCCTGACCTGCCCGTTTCCGCTCCGGCTGTAGTGGCACATGCCAAAGGGGACCTGCGGATTGAGCACGTGCCGTTGATGGCACCTGCCCCTGACCAGGCCGTGGTGGAGGTCGCTTATGGGGGCATCTGCGGGTCTGACCTGCATTACTGGCTCCATGGCGCGGCAGGGGAGTCCATCCTGAAAGCCCCGCTGGTGCTGGGGCATGAGATTTCCGGGACCGTGGTGGTGGCCGCGGCGGACGGGACCGGCCCGGCAGCGGGGACGCCGGTGGCGGTCCACCCGGCCACCCCCGGGCCCGGCACGGGGGAGGTCCGGTATCCGGTTGACCGGCCCAACCTTTCCCCGGGCTGCACCTACCTGGGGTCCGCCGCACGCTACCCGCACACCGACGGCGCGTTCGCCCGGTATGTAAACCTGCCTGCCCGGATGCTCCGGGCCCTCCCGGCGTCCCTGGACCTGCGGACTGCGGCCCTGATCGAGCCCGCGTCCGTGGCCTGGCATGCGGTGGCAAGGGCCGGGGACGTGGCCGGGAAGTCCGCGCTCGTGATCGGGTCCGGGCCCATCGGTGCCCTGGCCGTCGCGGTCCTCAAGCGTGCCGGCGCCGCCCGGATCACCGCCGTCGACGTGCATCCCAGGCCGCTGGAGATCGCCGCCGCCGTCGGAGCTGACGAGGTCCTGCCCGCTGCCGACACGGACGCTATCGCGGCCGTGCAGGCCGATATCGTGATCGAATCCTCCGGCAACCACCACGGCCTGGCCTCCGCCATCCAGGGTGCGGCCCGTGGCGGGACCGTAGTGATGGTGGGGCTGTTGCCCACAGGACCCCAACCGGTCCTGATCTCCCTGGCCATCACCCGGGAACTGGACCTGAAGGGTTCGTTCCGCTTCAACGACGAGATCGACGACGTCATCGCCGCCCTCGCGGACGGCACCCTCCGGATCGAACCTGTCATCACCCACCTCTACCCGGCAGGACGGGCCCTCGAAGCCTTCGACGTGGCCCGCAACTCCGCAGAATCCGGAAAAGTCCTCCTCAGCTTCGGTCCGCCGTAGGAAGATTCCGAGCGAACGCGCACTTCGCGCCCTGGATTCAGGGAGCGGAGTGAGTGTTCGCGCTCAGTCCCGGTGGACAGGGATGAAGACCCGGGGCTGGTCCGTCCAGGTGTCCGACATCCGTGTCATGGTGCGGCGCATAATACGTGCGGAGGCTTCCCGGGCTGCCGGTGCATCGCCGGCTGCGACGGCTTCGGCGAGATCCACATGCCACTGCAGCGCCCCCTCATGCGGGTGGTCAGGCATGAGGCCGTGCACGGTCCGGCCGGTCAGCGTTTCGGCCACCTGCCCCATCAGGTTGGCAAACATTTCGTTGCCCGACCCGGACAGCAGGACCGAATGGAATGCTATGTCCAGTTCCAGGAACCGCGGCACGTCACCTGCATGACCGGCGTCCCGCATGTCGTGGGCGATTTCCACGAGTTCGCGGCGCAGTTGGGCCGGTGCGTTGAGCGCCGCCAGTTCAGCGGCGGCAGGTTCGACGGCGGAACGGAGCTCGGCCAGTGACCGCAGTTGGGCGCCCCTGCTGTCACTGGAAAGCCGCCAGCGGATGACCTGGTGATCAAAAGGATTCCACCGGCTGGATGGCAGGACGCGGATGCCGACGCGCTTGGTTGTTTCAACCAGGCCCAATGACTGCAGCACGCGGACGGCTTCGCGGATGACCGACCGGGAGACCTTGAGTTCGTCCTCCAGCTGCTCGGCCAACATGATGTGGCCGGCGGGGAGTTCACCGGCGACAATCCGGGTGCCAAGGTTCTCGATGGCACGGTGGTGCAGGCTGGTCGACATGCAGACAAGCCTAGTGCGATTCCTGCGGCGGGACCTGCCGTCCTGGTGCCGGAGGAAACCGGCAAAGGCCTCCAAAGCCGGGCCGTCCTACACTGGCAGTGGCACCTGCGCGTTCCACCACGTGGGCGCCGTTTTCCTCAGGCGCCCCGAATATATATGCTTTATTCGGATCCCCCCGCTTCGTAACTGCGCGCACCGCAGCCGTCGCGGGGCCACCTGAACATCCATTTGCACGGAAAATGAATTGGAGTTTTTGATGTCAGCACACATCGGTGTCACCGGCCTTGCGGTGATGGGGGCCAACCTGGCCCGTAACCTGGCCCGCAACGGCTTCACCGTTGCCCTGCACAACCGGTCGGTGGAGAAGACCGACGCGCTGCTGGAAAAGCACGGCACAGACGGCGACTTCATCCGCACCGAGACACTGCAGGAGCTGGTTGACTCGCTGGAGAAGCCGCGCCGCGTACTGATCATGGTCAAGGCCGGCAAGCCGGTTGACTCTGTCATCGAGCAGCTCGAGCCGCTGCTGGAAGCCGGTGACATCATCATCGACGCCGGCAACTCCCACTACGAGGACACCCGCCGCCGCGAGGCTGCGCTGGCCAAAAAGGACCTGCACTTCGTGGGCGTCGGCGTCTCCGGCGGCGAAGAGGGCGCGCTCAACGGTCCGTCCATCATGCCCGGCGGTTCCAAGGAATCCTACGACGCCCTCGGACCGCTGCTGGAGAAGATCTCCGCCAAGGTCGACGGCGAGCCCTGCTGCGCCTGGGTGGGCACCGACGGTGCCGGCCACTTCGTCAAAATGGTCCACAACGGCATCGAATATGCCGATATGCAGGTCATTGGCGAAGCATTCGACCTTCTCCGCTCCGGCGCCGGCCTCGAGCCCGCCGAGCAGTCCAAGATTTTCACCGAGTGGAACAAGGGCGAGCTCTCCTCCTTCCTCATCGAAATTTCTGCCGAAGTCCTGGGCCACGTGGATGCCAAGACGGGCAAGCCCTTCGTTGACGTCGTCGTCGACGCAGCTGGCCAGAAGGGGACCGGACGCTGGACGGTCATCTCAGCCCTTGAACTCGGTTCCCCGGTTTCCGGCATTGCTGAGTCCGTCTTCGCCCGTGCGCTGTCTTCCCAGGCTGAGCAGCGGAAACTGGGCCAGGAACTCCTCGCCGGCGCCGAGGCCGCAGTGGATATCCCCGAGACCTTCGTCGAGGACGTCCGTCAGGCCCTCTACGCCTCAAAGCTGGTCTCGTACGCCCAGGGCCTGGATATGCTGACGTCCGCAGCCAAGGAATACGGCTGGGACCTCAAACTGGATGAGATCGCTTCCCTGTGGCGGGCCGGCTGCATCATCCGCGCAGAGCTCCTCAAGGACATCACCAAGGCATACGCGGCCGAGGAAAAGCCCGCGAACCTGCTGTTCGCGCCGGCCTTCACCCAGGCCATCGCGGACGCACTGCCGGCCTGGCGCCGGGTCGTGGCCACCGCCGTCCAGCTGGGTATCCCCGTGCCGGTATTCTCCTCGTCGCTTGCCTACTATGACGGCCTGCGCCGTAAGCGCGTGGCCGCCGCCCTGATTCAGGGCCAGCGCGACCTCTTCGGCGCCCACACCTACGGCCGCGTCGATTCCGAGGGCACCTTCCACACCCTGTGGGGCGAAGACAAGTCGGAAATTGAAGCTGTAGACACCCACTAGGCAGGGTTTTCGACAACCGCAGCACTGCACGGTCCGCGGCCGGCAGTTCCCGGATACTCTGGGAGCTGCCGGCCGTTGCTGTCCGGCCACACTGCGGTACCCGTCCACCAGAGGGAGTCCGGCATGACCCAACCAGTAGCGCTCGTCACCGGAGCCTCCGCGGGAATCGGCTTCGAGGCGGCCCGGAAGCTCAGCAGCAACGGGTTCACCGTGTACGCCGGGGCGCGCCGGGTCGACCAGGATGGAGCCCCTCAGGGCGCTGGGGATCCATGTCCTGGCACTTGACGTGACGGACGAGGAATCGATGCGGGCCGCCGTCGTCCGCGTTCTGGAGGAGCGCGGGCGGATCGATGTCCTGGTCAACAACGCCGGGTACGGCTCATTCGGCGCATTGGAGGACGTGGAACCGGCTGAGGCGCGGCACCAGTTCGATGTCAATGTTTTTGGGCTGGCAAGAATGACCCAGCTGGTCCTGCCGGCGATGCGGGCGGCCGGCCACGGACGGATCATCAACGTCTCGTCCATCGGGGGCAAGTTCTATGAACCGCTCGGCGCCTGGTACCACTCCACCAAGTTCGCCGTCGAAGGGCTGAGCGACGCGCTGCGGCTGGAACTGGCGCCACATGGAATCCGCGTCTCCATCATCGAGCCGGCGAGCACCATCTCCGAGTGGGGTGGCATCGCTGCCCGGGGGCTGCTGGACACGAGCGGGACAGGCGCCTACGCTTCGCAGGCCCGGCTGATGGCAGGCGCCCTGGGTTCAACGGACCGGGCGGAATCGTCAACTGCGCCGGAGATCATTGCCGGTGCCATTCTGCACGCGGCCAGTTCTGCCCGCCCGCGGAGCCGCTATCCGGCAGGCCGCGGCGCCCGGGCGATCCTGGGGCTGCGCCGTGTCCTGCCTGACCGGTTGTTCGATCCGGTGGTCATGCTGGTGCTGAGGCGGGCAGCTGCCCTGTAGGTCAGATACGGTATTCGATGTCGTATTCGGCCGGATCCACAGCAGGGGTGGTCTCCCGCTGGGCGTCCCGGTGACGCCACTTGGCCGGCACTCCCGTGACGATCGACTCGGGTGGCGCGTCCTTGACGACAACCGCGTTCGCCCCGACGGCGCTGTCCCGGCCGATGGTGATGGGTCCGAGGATCTTAGCGCCGGCGCCGATGGTCACGCGGTCCCCGATGGTGGGGTGGCGCTTGATCTTGGCCAGGGAACGTCCCCCAAGGGTGACGCCGTGATAGATCATTACATCCTCGCCGATTTCAGCGGTCTCGCCGATCACCACACCCATGCCGTGGTCTATGAAGAAGCGCCGGCCGATGGTTGCACCCGGATGGATCTCGATCCCGGTCAGGAACCTGCCCAGCTGGGAGACCAGCCGTGCCGGAAAGCGCAGCCCTGGATTCTGCCAGAGGCGGTGCGTCAGCCGATGGATCCAGATGGCATGCAGCCCTGAATACGCGAAAAAGTTCTCAAAAGAACCTCGAGCCGCCGGGTCATGTGACCGGGCGGCGTCGAGGTCTTCCTTCAGTCTTGCAAAAAAGCCCACAAAGTTCTTTCTACAGGAAACGGGCGAAAGGCGGATTTATCAGCCGCGGATATCGTCATAGAGGACCGTGGAGATGTAACGCTCGCCGAAGTCGCACACGATGGCAACGATCAGCTTGCCCGCGTTCTCGGGACGCTTGGCCAGTTCCAGGGCGCCCCAGACGATGGCGCCGGAGGAGATGCCGCCAAGGATGCCTTCCTTGACGCCGAGTTCACGCGCAACGCGCACGGAGTCCTCAAGGGTGGCGTCCAGGACCTCGTCGTAGACGTTCGTGTCCAGGATTTCCGGGATGAAGTTGGCGCCGATGCCCTGGATCTTGTGCGGGCCGGGAGCTCCGCCGTTCAGGATGGCGGAGTCCTTCGGTTCGATGGCGACGATCTGGACCTCAGGCTTGCGTTCCTTCAGGACCTGGCCTACACCGGTGACGGTGCCGCCCGTGCCGATGCCGGCAACGAAGATGTCCACCTTGCCGTCGGTGTCGGACCAGATTTCCTCCGCGGTGGTGGTGCGGTGGATCTCGGGGTTGGCCTCGTTGGCGAACTGCTGTGCCCAGATGGAGTTCTCGGTGTTGGCCACGATTTCCTGGGCCTTTTCGACGGCGCCCCGCATGCCTTCGGAGCCCGGGGTGAGCACGATTTCAGCGCCGTAGGCACGCAGCATGACCCGGCGTTCGGTTGACATGGTCTCCGGCATGGTCAGGATGACCTTGTAGCCGCGGGCAGCGCCTACCATGGCCAGCGCGATTCCGGTATTGCCGGAAGTACCCTCAACGATGGTTCCGCCGGGCTTGAGGGCGCCGGACTTTTCGGCGGCGTCAACGATGGCCACGCCGATCCGGTCCTTGACGCTGTTGGCCGGGTTGTAGAACTCGAGCTTGACGGCGACGGTGGCGCCCAGGCCTTCGCTGAGCCGGTTCAGGCGGACCAGCGGAGTGCCGCCGACCAGCTGCGTTACATCGTCATAGATCCGTGCCATGTACATACGCCTATCTGGAGAAGTGTGGATACTGAGGTCAGCCTAACGAGGGCGGCTGCAAGCGTTGCTAAGCATTAAGCCATGCAGAGTAATATTTCCTCGCCTTGGCCAGCTTGGGGTTGATGATCACCTGGCAGTAGCCCTGCTCGGGATGCTTCGCGTAGTAATCCTGGTGGAAGTCCTCGGCAACGTGGAACCGCGGCAGGCGGCTGACCTCGGTGACAATCGGGTGGGACCACAGCTCCTGGTTACGCTCAATGGCCTCTTCAAAGAGGATCTTCTCCTCGGTGGTCTCGTAGAACATGGAGGAGCGGTACTGCGTGCCGATGTCGTAGCCCTGGCGGTTGGGTGTGGTGGGGTCGTGCAGGGCGAAGAACATGTCCAGGATGACCTCGGCCGGAATGACCGCTTCGTCAAAGGTCACTGCCACCACTTCGGCGTGTCCGGTGGTCCCGTTGCATACAGAGTAGTAATCGGGGTTGGGGTCGTGGCCGCCGGTGTAGCCGGAGATGACCGAGTTCGACTCCCTTGGTTTTCTGGTAGACGGCGTCCAGGCACCAGAAGCAGCCCCCGCCAAGAACAAAAGTTTTCATGACCTCTTCAATGGTTGAGAGCCCCGGATGATTCCCTCACCACCCTACGAGAGGTTTCCGCGTGCAGGCCAACGTGCCGGCTCATCGGAACGATGGGGTAAAACTGTGACTATGGAACCTGTAGACACCGGCGTTGCAGATGCCGGACCGCACGACGGCGACACCTCCTCCGCCGAAGAGGTCGCGGTAGCTCCTGAAACGCCCACCCTGGGTCAGGTGCTGCTCGCCGTGGAGGAACTGTGGCCGGAATCCCTGGCCGAAGACTGGGACGAAGTAGGGCTGGTGGCCGGGCGCCCCTCAGCTCCCGTCACCCGCGTGATGTTCGCCGTTGATCCCACCCTTGAGGTGATTGAAGAAGCCGTCGGATGGGGCGCCGACCTTCTGATCACCCACCATCCGCTGCTCCTCAAGGGAGTCACTTCCGTGGCGGCCGACCACGGCGAAAGGGCAGGCCATCCACCGGCTGATCGAGTCCGGAACCGCCTTGTTGACCGTCCACACCAACGGGGACTCCGCCGTCGGAGGCGTTTCTGACGTCCTGGCCGATGCCCTTGGGCTGCAGGATGCAGCTCCCGCTGACCACGGCCAGCAACGGCCTGCCCGAAGAGGGCATCGGCCGCGTCGGCGACCTCGCCGACGTGATGAGCCTCGGTGATTTCGCAGCACGCGTTTTCGGCATCCTGCCGTCCGTTGCCGGGGGAGTCCGCGTCTCAGGTGACAAGGACGGGCTGGTGCGCCGGATCGCGGTCTGCGGCGGCGCGGGAGACTCCCTGTTCGACGAGGTCCGCGCCAGCAACGCCGACGTATATCGTTACGGCCGACCTGCGCCACCATCCCGCGTCCGAGGCGCGCGAGGCCGCCGTGAATGGCAGGCCGTACCTGATTGACGTCTCGCACTTTGCCAGCGAGTGGCTGTGGCTGCCGGCTGCGGCTTCGGCGCTGGGCAACGTCCTCGCCGACCAGGGCCATGACGTGGAAATCCAGGTCAGCAGCACCAACAGCGACCCCTGGGACTTCATACTGACTCCGGGCTAAGCCAGGGCAAGGTGCAGGCCAGGCGCTAGAGTCTAGGGAGCGCCGAAAAGGTGCCCGGCGCAGGCCGGAGGGATCAAGCGGAGGTAACAGTGGCCAAGGCAGCACCGGCGGAACAGTTGAAGTTGCTCGAACTGCAGGGGCTGGACGCCAGGCTGAAATCGCTCGCCAACCGGCGCCGCACCCTGGAAACCGATCCGCGGATCACTGATCTGCAGGCAGCCCTTTCGGTCGCCAACGGCGAACTCGGCGCCGCCAAAGTGGCCGTCCACGACGCCGAAGCCGAGCTGAAACGGGCAGAGGCCGACGTCGAACAGGTTGCCTCCCGGATCGAACGCGACGAAGCACGGCTTAACAGCGGAACGGGACTGTCCAAGGACCTGGTGGCCCTGCAGAAGGACATTGCTTCGCTTAACCGGCGCCGTTCGGACCTCGAGGACGTGGAGCTGGAAGTCATGGAACGGCTTGACGCGCTCCGCGCAAGGCAGGCGGCCCAGCAGCTCATCGTCGACAACATCCAGGGTTCGTTCGGTGGCATCCGCACCGAACTGGATGAGGCCTTGGCCGAGGTGGAAGCCGAAGCGTCGGTGGTCCGCGGCAAACGGGCCGACTTCGCTGCCGGACTCGACGCCGGGCTGGTCGCTGTATACGAGAAGACCCTGGCCAAGCGTGGTGTCGGCGCTGCACGGCTGTTCCACGGCACGTCCGAGGCCTCCGGAATGAAGCTGAGCCCCGGTGACCTTGCGGAGATCAAGGCTGCAGCTGAGGACGACATCGTCTTCTGCCCGGATTCAGGGGCCATCCTGGTCCGCTCCGCCGAGTGGAACACGGCCGCGCCGGCCAGCTAGCGTCAGCCCGGCAGGAGAATGTTCAGCGCGCAGGGTTTCCGCGCTGAGCCTTCCACCAGCTCCGCATCCCACTTTTCGCGGGTGGCCTTGAGCAGGTGGGCAGGCGTCTGCGGAGCATTGCCGCGGCGGGAGAGCAGGTGCCGCGCCAGCTCACCGCGGGTGTGCTTTGCGAAGTGGCTGACCACCTTGCGCACGCCGTTCACCTCGGTGAACACGTTGACCGCCACGGTCTGCGCGGGCGGCGGCGTCCACGCCGCCGCGTAGGTGCTGGAGCGGCAGTCCACCAGCAGGTGACCGGAAGCCGCCTCAGTGAGGGCCTCCGAAAGCTGCGGCTTCCAGAACGAGGCAAGGCGGCCGACGTCGGGCAGTGCCGTTCCCATCGACAGCCGGTAGGCAGGCACCTGGTCACCGAAGCGGATGGCGCCCCACAGCGCGGAGACCACCAGCACCGACTCATCGGCCTTGCGCCGCTGTGCCGGTGTCAGCGATGTGTAGCCGAGGGCGTCGTACAGAACGCCTGAATAGATCCGGTGCGCGGGAGCCGCCGGTTCCGCGTGCAGCCGGGTGTTCCGCTCGACGTCGTCCTTCAGTGACGGACCGACGCCCAGCAGGGCGAGGGCATCCTCATGCGCACTGACCGTACCGAGCGATTCAAGGACCTTTGCCCGGTACGCGTTCAGTTCCGGGAAGCTGAGGGACGGCCAGTCGACGGCCGATCCGCGGACGGCAGGAGTCTTGCCTTCGGAAGGGGGGAGCAGAATCAGCACCGTACGATCCTACCGGCGCCCGCCCGCCCTCCAGCCCGGTAGGATGGACGCCGGATGGGTTGGCCAGGCGGCCGCGCGTCACGCAAGTGGCTCGAGGAACGTCCGGGCTCCACAGGGCAGGGTGGTGGGTAACGCCCACTCGGGGTAACCCGCAGGCCAGTGCCACAGAGAACAGACCGCCCGCGTTTTCCGGCGACGGAAAACCGCAGGTAAGGGTGAAACGGTGGTGTAAGAGACCACCAGCTTCCCGGGTGACCGGGAAGGCTAGGTAAACCCCACCCGGAGCAAGGCCAGACAGGACACGTTTGAGGGCTGCCCGCCCGAGTGTCCGGGTAGGCCGCTGGAGGGCGTCGGCAACGGCGTCCGTAGATGGATGGCCGCTACTCCCGCGCTGGTAACGGCACGGGAGCACAGAACCCGGCGTATCGGTCAACCCATCCACCCACCGGGGCGCCCCCGGGATGTGAGTGACTTCACGCCGCCGGGCGGCCTCCGGGAGGCCCCTCCAGCCTAGAATGGAGAGCGAACGTAGAAGTTCCGCCACCGGGTCTGCGTTCGCAGCCGGTGGCTTTTCTTTGCGCTTCTCCAAGGTGTCCGGGGTGGACCGAATCCCCGCCGACGCTCGCGCCCCGGAACACCTCCGGCGGCCGCCCTCCGCGTACGAGGACGTATGTGGTTGACCCAAGGAAGGTAGTTCTGTGAGCCAGACCTCAGATTCTTGTCTTGATACGTGGATGGGCCGGGAGGCCCTGGCCGAGGCCATGATTCCCGTGATCGGCCGGCTGTACCGGGAGAACAACGTGGTGACTTCCATCCACGGCCGCAGCCTGATCAACAAGTCCACCATGAACATCCTGAAGGCCCACCGGTTTGCCCGGCGGATGAGCAAGGATGAGCTGCTCCTGGAAGAGACGGCCCCGCTGCTGAACGCGCTGGCCGGGCTGGACCTGGGCGCGGCAGCGATCGACATTGCGCGCCTGAACCAGAAGTACAAGGCAGAAGGCAACGGCGCCTCCCTTGACGAGTTCCTGCGCGCCGAACTGGCCGAGGTTGTAGGCAAGCGCGGCGGAGACGACCGCACCAGCACCGACGTCGTCCTGTACGGGTTCGGCCGCATCGGCCGCCTCCTGGCGCGCCTCCTCATCGAAAAGGCCGGCGGCGGCCACGGCCTGCGCCTGCGCGCCATCGTGGTGCGCCGCGGTTCGGACAAGGACCTCTCCAAGCGCGCCAGCCTGCTGCGCCGCGATTCCGTCCACGGCTCCTTTGAAGGCACCATCCGTGTTGACGAGGACGCCAACACCATCACAGCCAACGGTGTCCAGGTCCAGGTCATCTACTCGGACAACCCCGCCACGATCGACTACACCGCCTACGGCATCCACGATGCCCTCGTGGTGGACAACACCGGGCGCTGGCGTGACGCCGACGGCCTCTCCCAGCACCTGCAGAGCAAGGGTGTGTCCCGCGTTCTGCTGACCGCACCTGGCAAGGGCGCAGCTGAAGAACATCGTCCACGGCATCAATCACGGCACCATCGAGGACTCGGACACCATCGTCTCCGCCGCCTCGTGCACCACCAACGCCATCACCCCGGTCCTGAAGGCCATCAACGACAAGTTCGGCGTCATCCACGGCCACGTCGAAACGGTCCACTCCTTCACCAACGACCAGAACCTGATCGATAACTTCCACAAGGGTGACCGCCGTGGCCGTTCCGCCGCCCTGAACATGGTCATCACGGAGACCGGAGCGGCCACTGCCGTGGCCAAGGCACTGCCCGAACTCGAGGGCAAGCTGTCCGGCAGTTCCATCCGCGTCCCCACCCCGGATGTTTCGCTGGCCATCCTCAACCTCAGCCTGGAACACGGCACCACCAAGGATGAGGTGAACGACTACCTGCGCCAGATGTCCCTGCACTCGGACCTGCGCAAGCAGATCGACTACATCGATTCGCCGGAAGTGGTCTCCACGGACTTCGTCGGTTCACGCCGCGCCGGCATCGTGGACGGCCTTGCCACCATCTCCAACGGCAAGAACGTCATCCTCTACGTCTGGTACGACAACGAGTTCGGCTACAGCTGCCAGGTGGTCCGGGTCATGGAAGAGATGGCAGGGGTCAATCCGCCGTCCTTCCCCGCCAAGGAACCGGCCGCGGCGCTGGCAGCCATCGCCGTCTGATCCAAGCCGGTCCGGGCAGATTTCCCGGCTGGTTCTCTGGAATCAGCCGGGAAACCGGACCACACTGGTGGCATGGATAACGAAACCCTCCACGACACCACGCTCGAACACGCCCTGGATGTGGCCAAGGCCAACCACAAGGAGGCCGTACGCCTCCTTGAGGAAGCCAAGTCCGCTTTCAAGGCCGGCGACATCCGCGAGGACCGAGTGCGCCAACTCGAGGAACTGCTCGAACTGGCGGCGCAGGACCTCCAGAGGGTCACCCGGGAGCAGTAACGGCATGCACTGACCCGCACCTCTCCCCAACACTGTGGATATCGGCCACGGTGTCAGGGCCGTGGCCTAGGCTCTTCTGGTACCCGAACTTTCCGGAAGGGCAGAATCCGCATGACCGTCAGTTGGTCCGCTTACCGCCGGGCCCGGCGCCGCTCCAGGCAGGCGTGGGCCCTGGTGGTCCTCCTGGTCCTGTCCACGGTGGCGTCGGTGGCCTGGTTTTTCACGGCGGGCCAGTTCGCAGCTGCCGAACCTGCCGTCACGGGCCCTACTGCAGCGCCTGTCTACGACGCTGCGTGGATGAAGCCCGTGGTTCCTGTCCACGCGGTGCCGCAAGGGAGCGCGCAGGCCGTCCTTGACGGCCTGCCGGTCAAAGGACGGGCCCCGAAGGACACGTACAGCCGCACTGCGTTCGGGCAGGCCTGGCTTGATGTCGACCGGAACGGCTGTGATACCCGCAACGACATCCTGCGACGCGACCTCTCGAATGTGGTCTTCACCGAAGGCTCCAAGTGCAGGGTAGCTGCCGGTACCTTCCATGAGCCCTACACCGGCCAGATGGTGGACTTCCGCCGGGGCCAGGACACCAGCAAAGCGGTGCAGATCGACCACGTGGTGGCCCTCGGCGACGCCTGGCAGAAGGGCGCCCAGCAGCTGACGCCGCAGCAACGCCAGAGCCTGGCCAACGATCCCGTCAACCTCATCGCCGCGGACGGTCCGGCAAACCAGCAGAAAAGCGCGGGTGACGCCGCAACCTGGCTGCCAAAGAACAAGGCGTTCCGATGCCACTACGTAGCGCGGCAGATCTCGCGTGAAGGCGGCCTACGGTCTCTGGGTGACGCAGCCGGAAAAGGATGCCATGAAGCGGGTTCTGGACAGCTGCCCGGAGCAGGCCACCGTCATGGCCCGCTGATCCCCACTGCGCACCTAATGGCCGAACGGATCGGGATCGACGCCCGGCATCCAGGTCAGGCCGGGGACACCCCAACCGCTTTTCTTCGCCTGCTTCATGGCTTTGCGTGCATAGCGGTCCATCAGGCGGTTGACGTAAAGCTTTCCATCCAGGTGGTCGTATTCGTGCTGGATCACCCGGGCAAACCAGCCGGTAGCCTCAAACTCCACCGGCTGTCCATGTCCGTCAAAGCCCTGGACGCGGGCCCACTCCGCCCGCTTCAGGGGGTACTGGCCGCCGGGGAAGGAAAGGCAGCCTTCCTCCTCCTCGTCCGGGTCCGGAACGGCGCCGGAAATCTTTGACAGCGTCAGGACCGGGTTGACCAGGACCCCTACAGGGGGAGCGCCGTCGTCATTGGCGTACTTGTAGACAAAGATCCGTTTTCCGACGCCCACCTGCGGAGCCGCCAGGCCGACGCCGTTGGCGGCGTCGTTTGTTTCGAACATGTCAGCAATCAGGGTGCGGAGCTCGTCGTCGAACACGTCCACTTCAGAGGCCCGGCGGTGCAGCACGGGTTCCCCCCAGATGGTGATTGGCAGAACAGTCATCGTCAGTGGTCCTTCGGCGTGCGGCCCGGGCTGGTTTCCCCGGGCGGGGGACAAAGCAAAGGAGGCCGCACCGGATCTCCGGTGCGGCCTCCTTAGGTGGACGGCTGCAAGACCATCCTGTGAGGGTGAGCTACGGGGGTTGAACCCGCGACCTCCTGGACCACAACCAGGCGCTCTGCCAACTGAGCTAAGCCCACCATGTGCCGTTCAGATCTTCCGGCTAACCGGCGCTCTGGAAAGGCAACTCAAATAGCTTACCTGCTGTTCGGGGGTGCTTTTGCCAGTTTTCCGGAATTTCGCGAAAAATCCCTGAAACGTGGCGCAGATTACTTTCCCGCAGAGGGCGCGTCCGCCGCCGTGCCGCCGGCGATGCGCCTGGAGATGCCCTGGGCTGTCGCGCTGTCGGGGCCGGGGGCCGGGACGAAGACTGCCTCCCGGTAGTAGCGGAGCTCGTCGATGGAATCCTTGATATCGCCGAGGGCCCGGTGGCCGCCCTTCTTTGCGGGGGACTGGAAGTAGGCCCGGGCGAACCAGCGGCGTGAGAGCTCCTTGATGGTGCTCACATCGATCACCCGGTAGTGGAGGTGTTCCACCACGGCGGGCATGTCCCGGGAAAGGAAGACCCGGTCGGTGCCCACGGAGTTGCCGCCCAGCGGGGCCTTGCGGGGGTCCGGAACCCACTTTTCGATGTACTCCATCACGGCGGCCTCAGCCTCGGCCATGGTCTTGCCGTGCGGGCAGTTCCTTCAGCAGCCCCGAGCGGGTGTGCATGTCCCGGACGAAGTCGTTCATCTGGGCAAGTGCGGCGTCGTCGGGCTTGATCACCACGTCGACTCCGTCGCCGAGGATGTTCAGCTCCGAATCCGTCACCAGGGCTGCCACCTCGATCAGGGCGTCATTCTTGATGTCCAGGCCGGTCATTTCGCAGTCGATCCAGACGATGCGTTCATTAGATATAGGCACTTGACAAGCCTACCGTTTAGCTCTGTCAGAGCCGTCCGATGCTAGGATTTCGGAAACGCGGCGGTGATTTTCCGCGGTTGAACATGCCCCGGCCGGCCCGCAGAGGCGCGCCGGGCGGATGCGCACAGTGCAAGAGACGCAACGCAAGAGATTGGACGATCCTGAGATGACGGCGCCTGTGCCTGCAGCGGGGGAGAAGGCCGCCGCTGATCCCAGGAGCAGCCGGAGGCCGAGGTGGACAACGCGCGGTCTCCGCTGATCGCCGGCTTCATCGGGTCGGTCTTTATGATGATCGGCTCCCTGGGGGTCGGCTGGCTGGCGCCCGTCTCTGAACTGCGCCGGATGCCGCTTTTCATCTGGATGCGGACCGAGGCGATCGGTGTTGCGCTGTCCATCATCCTCCTGGCCGTCGGGGGCATGCTCCTGGTCCGTGCCTGGCTCCGGCTGGGCCAGCGGGTCCGCGTCTGGGGTCTGCCGGCCCGCAAGGCAACCCTGCAGGCGGTGGTGGTGTGGGGCCTGCCGATGATGTTCACCGTGCCGCTGTTCAGCCGCGACGTGTACGCCTACATCGGCCAGGGCAGGCTGATGGTGGAAGGCTTCAACCCTTACGAGAACGGCATTTCCGCGCTGTCCAATTACTTCCAGCTCGGCGCCGACAAGATGTGGACCGAAGCTCCGGTTCCGTATGGCCAGCTGTTCCTGTGGATTGAACAGTTTGTAGTCTGGGTCCACCAACGTCCAGCCCGAGGCCAGCGTGATGCTGTTCCGGCTGGCGGCGCTGGTGGGAATCGTGCTCTGCATTATCTATGTGCCCAAGCTCGCCGACCTGCACGGCGTCAACCCGCACCGGGCGCTGTGGCTGACGGCCGCGAATCCGCTCTTCCTGACCAACTTCATTGCCAGCGTCCACAACGATGCTCTGATGATCGGGCTTGCCCTCGCCGGGCTGTACTACTGCGCCACACGACGGGTGGTGCTGGGCATTGTGCTGGTCACCCTGTCCATCTCCGTCAAACCCATCACTATTGTGTTCCTGCCTTTCATCGGGCTGCTTTGGGCCGGGAAAGGCGCCAGCTGGCCGCGGAAGTTCCTGTACTGGGGGCTCACGGCCGGGCTGAGCTTCGGGCTGCTTTTCGCCATGAGCCGGGTGAACGGCTTCGGCTTCGGCTGGATCAACGGACTCTCGGCCCCCGGCAGCATCTGGATCTGGTACGCACCCATCGGCCTCATGGGCCTGGTGGTCGCCTCGATCGCCAACGCGTTCAGCCTGGACGGCTGGGGACTTGCCAAATGGGTGTACGACGCCGGGAAGCTGCTTGCCGTGGGCATCGTCGCCTGGCAGATCTTCAAGGGTGACCACGACCGCCTCATGCGGCGCCTGACGCTTGCCTTCGCCGCCATTGTCCTGCTGGCGCCCATGATCCAGTCCTGGTACGTGGTGTGGCTCATTCCCCTGTTCGCCGTCACCGGCATCCGCGACGACTGGCAGGTCAAAGCCCTCTACTTCATCGTGTCCTTCTTCATGGTCTACGCCATTTCGGACCAGCTGGAAGTCTTCCCGTACCTCCAGACGGAAGACCTTGGCCTGGCGCTGGCCCTGGCGCGGAACGGTGCGGCGATCATCGCCCTCATGTTCGCGTTGTACCTGATCTTCCTCGACCCGCGGACCAAGCAGCTGTTCAGCAAGTCGGACCAGCCGGTAACCTCACGCCCCGTCATCTAAGGGAAGGTGACGCAAGGCTTCCCGGCGGGACAGCGGGCTGAGCCGGCCGGCATGGTCGGCAACAAACGTCCGGACCCACTCGGGGTCCGTCTTCGCGAACTCACGCAGCGCCCAGCCGATCGCCTTCCGGATGAAGAACTCAGGATCGTCGAGGTTGGCGTCAATGACTCCGCGGAGCAGCGCCCGGTCCGTGGCCTCCTTGGCCTTGAGCTGGGACGTGATGGACGCCCTCCTGATCCAGAAGTCCCCGTCCCGGCTCCAGGCCGTCAGTACGTCGGTCATTGCTGGCCTGTGGGCCTGGAGGAGGGTGCAGATCCGGTGCGCCACGCCGTCGACGAAATCCCACCACGCTCCTGAGCGGATGATTTCCTCATATACCGGCAGCATGGCCAGGTCACTGGCTGCCATTTTCAGGCCCGTCAGGTCGATGGCGGCATACCGTTCCTCCCGGACGGTCGCCCCGCGCCAGAGTTCCAGCACTGTAGCCCGTAGTTCGTCCAGGGAACCAAACGGGTGGGCGGCGGCTGCGGATACCGCCAGGCGCCGGACCTCGGGCACCCTGACTCCGAGTGACGGGATCGCAGACTTCATGTACGCCTGCGCGCCCGCTCCCCGGGCGGCGTCGGCGTGTTCGTTCAGCGCCGCACGGATCGCGGCCAGCACCTCCCGGTTCACCATGCTGCCACTTTAGCCAGCCACGGGGTTGCGATAGGCTAGTTAGCGCTAACAAACGTAATGGGACGCAGAGGATCGCCATGGCAGGCACGGAACACAGCATTGCATTCGGGCCGTACTCGGCCATCATCACGGCCCGCGGCGGGGCGCTGCGCGAACTCCGCCATGAAGGACGCCACCTGGTGGTCACCTTCGGACCGGACGGCGCAATCCCGGATTATCGCGGCGTCATCTGCGCCCCGTGGCCCAACCGGCTCGCCGACGGCTCGTACACTTACGGCGGCCGGTCCTTTCAGGCGGCCATCAACGAGCCTGAGCGCGCCACTGCGCTCCACGGCCTGTTGACCGGCGTGGAGTGGGCCCTGCTGGACCGCACGGCCGAATCCCTCACGCTTCTGGGCAGCGTCGGCGCCGGTCCTGCCTATCCGGCCGGCCTCAACGTCACGGTCACGTACACCCTCTCGGCTGACGGGCTCGGCACCACAGTGGAGGCACTGAACACCGGCGTCGAGACCGCGCCCTACGGTGTTTGTCCGCACCCCTACCTGGTAGCCGGTTCCGCACCGCTTGACGAGTGGACGCTGGAGCTTTCCGCGCGCGAATTCCTGGCCGTTTCCGCTGACCGGCTGCTGCCGGAAGGCATGGCGGCTGTTGATGGCCATGAGTTTGATTTCCGTGAGCCCCGCCGGCTCGGGGCCATCAGGATCGACCACGCGTTTACCGGGATCGAGCGGAACGGGCAGGGCCGCGCTGCCGTCCGGGTCCTCGATCCTGCGGGGACCGGAGTTGAGCTTGAATGGGGCGAAGAGTGGCCGTGGGTGCAGATCCACACCGCTGACAAGCCTTTTGGCAAGGACCGGCTGGGGCTCGCCGTGGAACCGATGACCTGTCCGCCCGATGCGTTCAACTCCGGAACTGACCTGGTGCATCTGGCACCGGGGGCATCCCACCGGGCCGGCTGGACCATCCGGGCGCTCGGCTGAACGTCCTTCAACGGATCCAGCGGCTGCGGAGCCCCTGGCCGGCGCCCGATGTGGTGGTTTACGGGGTAAACGCATTCCCGCTACGCTGGACAGCGATCCCTCCGGCCTGACCGTACACGGGGCCGCAGCAACGGAAAGAACGTCGATGACTTTTGGACAGCACAGCGAGCCGGCGGACTGGAACCGGTCGATGCTCACGCCCGGCCTATGTTCGGTGACGCTGCGGGACCGCAGCATCGCCGACGTCGCCGGGATCGCCGCCGAGGCCGGCCTGGCCGGAATCGAGTGGGGAACCGATGTCCACGTCCATGATGACCCAACGGCAGACGAGGCACGCGGGGCGACGATGGAGGCCGGCCTCGACGTTCTGTCCCTTGGCTCGTACTACAGGGCGGGAAGCTTTGCCGATTTCGATTCCGTGACGCGGCTGGCAGTGCGGCTCGGGGCGCCCCGGATCCGCATCTGGGCCGGCGAACGGGGCTCCAACGGCGCCGACAGTGAAGTCTGGTCCGCGGTGGTCCGCGACTCCCAGAGGATCGCCGCGATTGCCGGGAAGCAAGGGGTGGGGCTCGCCTTCGAATACCACGGCGGAACCCTCACGGACACTCCGGAATCTGCGCTGCAGCTTCTGGAGCACATCAACCGGGAGAACGTCGGCACGTACTGGCAGCCCGCCGTCGGCCTTTCCGACCAGGCCGCACTCGCTTCGCTGCGGCAGGTGCTCCCGCACGTTGCCGGGGTGCATTGCTTTTCCTGGTGGCCCGTTCAGGAGCGGCTCGCCCTGCACGGCCGCAAACAGCTCTGGCAGTCAGTTGCGGACGTGCTGCGCGAAGCGGGCAGGCCCATCGACATGATGCTCGAGTTCGTTGCCGATGACTCTCCCGAGAACGTCAGCCACGATGCGGACTTCCTGAACTACATCGCCCTCGGCGAGGACTGAGCCCATCCCATCCGGTGCAGCCAGCCGGCACACAGCCCGGTCCACTGGGCCGGCCCAGGGTCCTCCGGAGCCAGCCCAAGGCCATGCCTGCCCTGCGGGAACACATGGAGTTCGGCTGGGACGCCGGCGCGCATCAAGGATCCCGCGTAGGAGAGGCTGTGCTGGACCGGGACTGCCGCGTCATCGGCAGTGTGCCACACAAACGCGGGCGGAGTCTTCGCCGTGACGTGGAGGTCCGCAGACATCTCACGAAGGAGTTCCTGCGACGGGGCAAGCCCCAGCAGGTTGTCCACGGATCCTTGGTGCACCTGTTCGGTGCAGGAGATCACGGGGTAGCAGAGAACCGAGAGGTCCGGTACCGCGCCCTGGACGTCGAGCGCCGCGTCTCCTGTAGCCACCGCCGTTGACAGCGTGGCCGCCAGGTGGCCGCCGGCCGAGAATCCCAAGACGCCCACCCGTCCGCGGTCAACGTCGAGTCCATGCGCTCCGTCGCGGATCTGCAGCAGCGCGGCCTTTGCATCCTCCAACGGGGCCGGATGCCGGTGCGGCGCCACCCGGTAGCGGAGGACATAGGCGTGGATGCCCAGGGAAGCAAGCCATGCGGCGACGGGCTCAGCTTCATGGTCCGCCTGGCGGGCGTAGCCGCCGCCCGGCAGGACCAGGACCGCGGGCCGTGGCCCCATGGCCCGGGCCGGGACAGCAGTGAGGGAGACCGCCACCGTCAGGAGGCCGGCTCGGTGCTACGCCGCAGCGTCACCGCTCCAGTGACCGGGGACGCCTGTGCATCCTGATCCAGGGTGGCCGTGCCGGCTGCCCTGCGGGTGGCGATCCTGCCGATTTCCTCAAGGGGAAGGTGGACCGTGGAAAGTGCCGGACGGAAATCGCGCAGCGTCTCGATGTCATCAAACCCGGCGATGGTGGCATCCCGGGGGATCCGCAGGCCCTCCGTCCGCAGGGCGGCAGCGGCGCCGATGGCCATGACGTCGTTGACGGCGAAAATGCACAGCCGCCGCCGCTTCCGGGCCGGCTGATCCTGTGCGCGACGCCTTGATCCGCGCAGCAAGGGCGAGCCCGGCGTCGTAGCCGCCGGCGCGGTTGAAGGAGTGCCGCAGGACTTCGGCCGGCGGCCGGCCGGCACCGGCCAGGCCGTGCTGGAACCCGCGGATGCGGTCGTCCGAGGTGAAGAGCCCTTCGGGTCCGCCGATGATCACGAAATCCCCGTTGTCCGGCGAGCCGGCCAGTGCAGCGGCAAGGCGGCCGGCCAGTTCCTCATTGGGTACGGCCACCACGTGGTAGCCCTCCGTGGCGGAAGCGCCCACCACCGGATGGCCAACTACCGCCGACCTGGCCGCCGTTGCGGCAGTACCTGTCCAGCTCGGCGGCGAGGTCGGCGTTGCCGTCCTGCGTCCTCGGCCCGCGACGACCGCGAGCCTGCGATGACGATCGAATCGGCCCGGCGCGCGGCAAAGGCGGCCACGGCCTCCTTCTCGTCCCCGGGAGCCCCTGCTGTGGTGGCCAGCAGCACCATCCGGCGCTGTTCGCGGGCCGCCTCCTGGACGCCCCGCGCGATCGCGGCGAAGTAGGGATCGGCGATGTCGTGGACGATCAGGCCGATCAGGCCCGAGCTGGACTTCGCCAGTCCCTGGGCCTGGGCGTTGGGAATGTAGCCCAGGGAATCCGCCGCCTGGCGCACCCGCTCGGCGATGTCCGGTGCCGGGCTTCCGCGCCGAGCCGTTGAGGACCCGGGAGGCCGTGGCAGGCGAAACTCCGGCCAGCCGGGCCACCTCGGTGAGGGTACTTGCAGCCACGGGATCTCCTGTGTCGATCGGGCGGAATCGGCGCCCATGACGTTGACCACATTATGGCAGTTTGAGAGTACTTCGCGGAAAGCGCTTGCCAATTTCGGCGTGGGCGGTGCATGATGGATGCAGTGGGAATGCGCTTTCCCAATCAGCTTGAGTAACACTGCTCACTCACCGTGGAGGACACATGGGCTTCGAAACAAAGACGATCCGCATCGCCATGAACGGCATCACCGGCCGGATGGGCTACCGCCAGCACCTGCTGCGCTCCATCCTCCCCATCCGCGACGCCGGCGGCTTCACCCTGGAGGACGGCACCAAGGTCCAGGTCGAACCGATCCTGGTGGGCCGCAACGAAGCCAAGATCCGCGAACTCGCCGAGCTGCACAAGGTCGCCGAATGGACCACGGACCTGGACTCCGTGATCAACGACCCCACCGTGGACATCATCTTCGACGCCTCCATGACCAGCCTGCGTGCCGCCACCCTGAAGAAGGCCATGCTGGCCGGCAAGCACATCTTCACCGAGAAGCCCACCGCGGAAACCCTGGAAGAGGCCATCGAGCTGGCCCGCATCGGCAAGGAAGCCGGCGTCACCGCGGGCGTCGTGCACGACAAGCTGTACCTGCCCGGCCTGGTCAAGCTGCGCCGCCTGGTGGACGAAGGCTTCTTCGGCCGCATCCTCTCCATCCGCGGCGAATTCGGCTACTGGGTCTTCGAAGGCGACGTCCAGGCTGCCCAGCGCCCGTCCTGGAACTACCGCAAGGAAGACGGCGGCGGAATGACCACGGACATGTTCTGCCACTGGAACTACGTCCTCGAAGGCATCATCGGCAAGGTCAAGAGCGTCAGCGCCAAGACCGCCACCCACATCCCGGCCCGCTGGGACGAGGCCGGCAAGGAATACAAGGCCACCGCCGACGACGCCTCCTACGGCATCTTCGAACTCGAGACCCCGGCCGGCGAGCCGGTCATCGGCCAGATCAACTCCTCCTGGGCCGTCCGCGTCTACCGCGACGAACTGGTGGAATTCCAGATCGACGGCACGCACGGCTCCGCCGTCGCCGGCCTGAACAAGTGCGTTGCCCAGCAGCGCGCCCACACCCCCAAGCCGGTCTGGAACCCGGACCTGCCCGTCACCGAATCCTTCCGCGAGCCAGTGGCAGGAAGTCCCCGCCAACGCCGAGCTGGACAACGGCTTCAAGCTGCAGTGGGAAGAATTCCTCCGCGACGTCGTCGCCGGCCGCGAACACCGCTTCGGCCTGCTCTCCGCCGCCCGCGGCGTCCAGCTCGCCGAGCTCGGCCTGCAGTCCAACGACGAACGCCGCACCATCGACATCCCGGAGATCACGCTCTGATGACTTCCCTGATCCTTCCCACCCACGACGGCGGCACCCGCGAGTACCGCCTCCAGGGCGGCCACCTCCTGGGCCCGGCCCACCGCCCCGCTCACGTCCCGGCGCGCCTACGCCGCCGCGCACGTCATCCCCGAGGTCCTCGCGGACAACACCCCCGGCGCCCCGGCCCGCCTCGACTGGGACGCCACCCTGGCCTACCGGCACGAGCTCTGGTCCTACGGCCTCGGCGTCGCCGATGCCATGGACACCGCCCAGCGCGGCATGGGCCTGGACTGGGCCGCCACCCAGCAGCTCATCAAGCGCACCGGCGTGGAGGCGGCGTCGGTGGTTTCCGTCCGGCAACGCCGCCACCGCCGGCAAGACCGTCCGCGACCTCGTCTCCTGCGGCGCCGGCACCGACCAGCTGGACATCGACTCCCTGCCCGCCGGCGAGGCCGGCCTCCGGCCGTCCTCGACGCCTACCGCGAGCAGATCGCCGTCGTCGTCCGAGGCCGGGCCCAAGGTCATCCTGATGGCCTCCCGTGCCCTGGCGAAGGTGGCCAGCGGGTCCGGAAGACTACCTGAACGTGTACTCCACGCTGCTGCAGGAAGTGGACCAGCCCGTCATCCTGCACTGGCTCGGCACCATGTTCGATCCCGCCCTGGCCGGCTACTGGGGCTCCGACGACGTCGCCGCGGCCACGGAGACGTTCCTGTCCCTGATCCGCGACAACGCGGACAAGGTGGACGGCGTCAAGGTTTCCCTGCTGGACGCCAGCCACGAGGTGGCCCTGCGTGCGGCCCTGCCCGAAGGCGTCCGCCTCTACACCGGCGACGACTTCAACTACCCGGAACTGATCGACGGCGACGGCACGCCACCACTCGGACGCCCTGCTGGGCATCTTCGCCGCCATCTACCCGGCCGCCTCGGTTGCCCTGCAGAACTACGACGCCGGCGACGCCGTCAAGGCCCGCGCCATCCTGGACTCCACCCGGGAACTGGGCAAGCACATCTTCAGCGCCCCCACGTTCTACTACAAGACCGGCATCGCCTTCATGTCCTGGCTCAACGGCAAGCAGCCCGGCTTCCAGATGGTGGGCGGCCTGCACTCCGGCCGCTCCGTGGTGCACCTGGCCAAGACCTTCGAACTGGCCGACCAGGCCGGGCTGCTGAAGGACCCGGCCCTGGCCGCGTTCCGGATGTCCGACTACCTGCGGATCAACGGAGTGGGAGTATGAGCGACTTCTCCCGCCTGGCGCATCAACAGCGCCACCACCAAGAAATGGACCCTCGCCGAGGTCGTCGACGGCTGCGTCCGCGCCGGCATTCCCGTCGATCGGCCCGTGGCGGGACCGCGTTGAGGAAGCCGGCCTGGACAAGGCCGCCAAGCTGATCAAGGACGCCGGCCTCCGGGTCTCCTCGCTGTGCCGCGGCGGCTTCCTGACCGCGGCCGACGCCGAGGGGCAGGCCGCCGCGCTCGCCGACAACCGCGCCGCCATCCTCGAAGCCGTGGCGCTGGACACCCGGGAACTGTTCCTGGTGGTCGGCGGCCTGGCGCCGGGGGAGAAGGACGTCGTGGCTGCCCGCCAGCGCGTCGCCGACCGCCTCGCGGACCTGGTTCCGTTCGCCGTCGGAGAACGGGGTCCGGCTGGTGCTGGAACCGCTGCACCCGATGTACGCCGCGGACCGTGCCCTGATCTCCACCCTGGGCCAGGCCCTGGACCTCGCGGCGCCCTTCGACGCGAAGGCTGTTGGCGTCGCCGTCGACACCTTCCACGTCTGGTGGGATCCGGAACTGAAGGCGCAGATCGAACGCGCCGGCCGGGAAAACCGCATCGCCTCCTACCAGGTGTGCGACTTCAACATGCCCATCGCCGCGGATCCGCTGCTGTCCCGCGGCATACATGGGCGACGGCGTCATCGACTTCGCCACCATCGGCACCTGGGTCCGGGACGCCGGGTACACCGGCGACATCGAAGTGGAAATCTTCAATCAGGAGATCTGGGACACGGACGGCAACACCGTCCTTTCCACGGTGAAGGAGCGCTACGCGGAGCTGGTGCTCCCGTACGCCTGACCTGATGCAGACCGCGGGCTCCTGCTACGTCACGGCAGGAGCCTGCGCCCCACCAGCAAAAGGACCTGCACCGCTTCGGCGGTGCAGGTCCTTTTGTGCGTCTGCCGGCACGGCGCCAGCTCAGGCGAGGTAGGCGGCGGCGTACCTGCGGTACCTGGCCAGGATGCCGCCGTCGGACGCTTCTGCCGGCAGCTCCACACCGTCCGAGGGTCCAGTCCGGGAACGCCCCGGCCAGCACAGCGGCGGCCTGGCGGGCGGCGCCGTCGGCCACGTACTCGCCGGGCGTCGGCACAAAGGCGGGCAGGCCCAGCAGCTGGCTGGCTGCCAGCTGAACGGCCGGCGACTGCGCGCCGCCGCCCACCAGGATGACGCGCCGGGCCTCCACGCCCTGGGCCTGCAGGGCTGCCAGGCCGTCGGCGAGGGAACAGACCACGCCTTCGACGGCGGCGCGCGCCAGGTTCGCCGGCGTGTAGTTTGCCCGGGTGATGCCGTGCAGTGATCCGGCCGCGTCCGGAAGGTTCGGGGTCCGTTCGCCGTCGAAGTAGGGAACCAGCGTCAGGCCGCCGGCTCCCGCGGGGGCCGCCAGGGCCAGTTCGTTGAATTCCGCCAGGCTGACGTCCAGCAGCGCGGCCGTGGCATCGAAGACGCGGGTTGCGTTCAGGGTGCAGGCCAGCGGCAGGTAGTTGCCGGTGGCGTCGGCAAATCCGGCGACAAGCCCGGACTCGTCGGCTGCCGGGGTGGCTGAGACGGCAAAAACGGTGCCGGACGTGCCCAGCGAGATCACCACGTCGCCCACGCCGGCGCCGACGCCCAGGGCGGCGGCGGCGTTGTCCCCGGCGCCCGGGCCGATGAGCGCACCCGTCCGGGGTTTTCCCGGCGATGTCCAGCGGGCCGACGACGGCGGGAAGCCGGGGGACGTGGCCCAGGGACTTTTCGAGGGCGTCGGGAAGGTACTGGCCCGCCGGCGCCGAGTAGTAGCCGGTGCCGGACGCGTCGGAGCGGTCGGTCCGGAGTGCCGCCAGGCCTGCTTCGCCGCTGCCGGGGCCGTAACCTGCCAGCCGCCAGGAGAGCCAGTCGTGGGGGAGGCAGACGGCGGCGACGCGGGATGCGTTGTCCGGTTCGTTGCGGGCAAGCCAGCGCAGCTTGGTGATGGTCAGCGACGCTACCGGGACTGTTCCCGTGGCCCGGGACCAGTAGCGGGCACCCTCAGCGGGGTCGCCGCCGCCGGCTTCCCGGATCAGGTCCAGGGCGGCAGGGGCGCTCCGGGTGTCGTTCCACAGCAGGGCCGGCCGGATGACCTCGCCGGTGACGTCGAGGCAGACCATGCCGTGCTGCTGCCCGCCGACGGAAACGGCGCTGACGTCTGCGAGCCCACCTGCCTGCCTGAGGGCCTCCTGGAGAGCGGTCCACCAGTGGTCGGGGTGGACTTCGGATCCGTCGGGGTGGCTGGCGCGGCCCTGGCGGACCAGCGCGCCGGTGTCCGCGTCGCGGATCACCACCTTGCAGGACTGGGTGGAGCTGTCGATGCCGGCAACGAGGGCCATGGGGATTCCTTTGATGCAACGGCGCCGCCGGATCGTGTCCTGATCCGGCGGCGCCGTGGTGCTGGTGGTTGGTACCTGTCGGCTAGCGGGCGTTGAGCAGGTGCTCGATGGCCAGCTGGTTGAGCCGCACGAAGGCGAAGGAGCGCTCGGCGGCGGCGTCGGCGTCGAACGTCCTCGAACGCGGCGGCGTCGGCCAGGAGGTCTGCGGTGGTTTCCCCGGCGGCGAGCGTGGGTTCGCCCAGTTCGAAGACGCCGGAGGTCTTCAGTGCTTCCTGGACCTCGGGGTCGGCGCGGAAGGCGAGCGCGCGTTCCTTGAGCAGGAGGTACATGGACATGTTGGACTTCGCGGATTCCCAGACGCCGTCGTAGCCGTCGGTGCGTGAGGGCTTGTAGTCGAAGTGGCGGGGGCCGTCGTACGTGGGGCCGCCGTTGGGGAAGCCGTTTTCGAGGAGGTCCACGGTGAAGAAGGCGCTGGTCAGGTCGCCGTGGCCGAATACGAGGTCCTGGTCGTACTTGATGCCGCGCTGGCCGTTGAGGTCGATGTGGAAGAGCTTGCCGGCCCAGAGTGCCTGAGCGATGCCGTGGGTGAAGTTCAGGCCGGCCATCTGCTCGTGGCCGGTTTCCGGGTTGAGGCCCACGATGTCGCCGTGTTCGAGCTGGGCGATGAAAGCCAGACCGTGGCCGACGGTGGGCAGGAAGATGTCGCCGCGGGGCTCGTTGGGTTTCGGCTCCAGGGCTATCCGCAGGCCGTAGCCCTTGTCCTTGATGTAGGCGGCGGCTGTGTCCACGCCTTCCTTCATCCGGTCCAGTGCCGCGGACAGGTCCTTGGAGCCGTCGTATTCGCTGCCTTCGCGGCCGCCCCACATGACGAACGTTTCGGCGCCGAGCTCGGCGGCGAGGTCGATGTTCTGCAGGACCTTGCTGAGCGCGAACCGGCGGACCGAGCGGTCGTTGGAGGTGAAGCCGCCGTCCTTGAAGACCGGGTGGCTGAACAGGTTGGTGGTCACCATCGGAGTCTTCAGGCCGGTCTCGGCCAGGGCTGCCTTGAAGTTCTTCAGGATCAGTTCGCGCTCGGAGGCTGTGGCATCGAACGGCACCAGGTCGTTGTCGTGGAAGGTGATGCCGTAGGCGCCGAGTTCGCTGAGCTTGTGGACGGCCTCCACCGGGTCCAGTGGCTTCCGGGTGGCAACGCCGAAGGGGTCGGCGCCGGTCCAGCCGACGGTCCAGAGGCCGAAGGTGAACTTGTCGTCAGGCGTAGGCGTAAGAGTCATGATGCGTCCTTGCATTAGGGAACCGGGAAGCTCCCGGCGACTTAGTTTATCGCTTGAACTATATAAGGGCCGATGAGCTAAGGTCAATAGAAAAGGGTGCCTTCGGGCACCGGAACCCTGGAAGGAGGCCCGGATGGCCAGTTCACTGCCGGCCACCGGCGTCCCCGAGCAGGGGATGCCGGGCAGCATGGGCGATGTCCGCCGCGGCAACCTGGCGCTGGTGCTCGGGCACATTGCACAGCGCCGGCCAGGGAACCCACCTCTCACGTGCCCAGATCGCAGCAGCCACGGGACTTACCAAGGCCTCCGTCTCGAGCCTCGTGCTGGACCTGCTGGACGCCGGCATCATCAGGGAAATCGGCCTTAACCCCCAGGGGGAGCGGGGGCGCCCGGGAGTCGGGCCTGGTGCTGAGTCCCGCCAAGGGCGTGATGGGGATGGAAATCAACGTTGACTACATCTCCGCGGGAGTAACGGACCTGGCCGGGAACCTGCTGTTGCAGGAAACACTCGAGCAGGACAACCGCAACGCTTCGCCCGCTTCCGTTGCGGCAGCGCTGACCCGGCTCGTTGCCGGTCTCCGGGGCGCCGCCGAAGCGCAGGGCGTCAGCGTACTTGGCGGCGGGCTCGCTGTCCCGGGCCTGGTGGATGGAAGGTCCGGCGAGCTCATCACCGCTCCCAACCTGGGCTGGAACGATGAAGCCATCGATCGTCAGGCCCTGCTTCCCGATGTGCCGCTGGGTGTAACGCTTTTCAACGAAGCCAACGCAGCAGCCCTCGCCGAACTGCGGTACCGCCCGGCCGGCGGCGCGGATTTCATCTTTGTCTCCGGCGAAGTCGGCGTCGGCGGCGGGCTGGTGATCGGCTCGGAACTCTTTACCGGCCCGGGCGGCCACGCCGGAGAACTGGGCCACGTTGTGGTTGAGCCCCAGGGGAGGCGTTGTTCCTGCGGCGGGACAGGCTGCCTTGAAACGATCGCCGGCCAGGATGCCATCTTCGCGGCTGCAGGCTTTCCCGGGCGCTCCGGAGCGGACATCCAGGCCCTGGCGGGTCCGTCCCGTTCGGAATGCCTGGCCCGGCTGCTCGCCGCGCTCGAGGCCGGTGATCCCGCTGCGGCAAGCGCCGTGGAGCGTGCGGGCCACGCGCTGGGCCTGGCGGTTGCCTCAAGCGTCCGGATACTGAATATTTCCTCGGTGGTGCTGGGCGGCCACTTCGCCATCCTCGGCCGGTGGATGGTGCCTGCCCTGACAGGCAGCCTTGCCACCTATGCCCCGGGAAAGGTGCGTTCCGAAAACATCACCCTGTCCGCCGTGGGCCAGGCCGGGGCCCTGCTGGGTGCTGCCGGCAGTGTGGTGAGATCCCTGGTGGAGGCTCCGCACCGGCTGCCGGGCTAGCCGCTTGATGTGGCGACGGTCGCTGGAATGTTGACCAGCAATCCGTTGAGGCACTTAAGGACAACGGGCTTCGGCCTGCGGAAGGACCGCAGGCCGAAGCCCGTTGTGGTGGTGCCCCAGGAGGGAATCGAACCCCCGACCGGCGGATTAGAAGGCCGCTGCTCTATCCCCTGAGCTACTGGGGCACATGGTGCCGGGAACTTCGTTCCGGCGCCTCAAAAAGTTTACATGCCCCCGGCAGCCCGCGCTGTCACCCTGCACCCGTCCTCCACAGTGCCATCCGGCGCTGCGTTATGCACATACGCGGACCCGCCCCTCCCGGGCGCGGGATGCCTGCGCGAAGCTGGTCTTGCCCGGCAGGGCACCACCTTCGAGACAGGACACCACCATGACAGACATCATCACCATCCGGGGCTTCGTGGCTACGGATGTCACCACGTCCACCACCACCACCGGGGTGGGGACGGCCTCATTCCGCCTGGGTTCCCCCTCCCGTCATTTCGACAAAGCCTCGGGTGCATGGGTCGAGGACAACGTGAACTGGTTCACCGTGCAGGGCTACCGCCAGCTGGCCGGCAATATGGGCTGCAGCATCAAGAAGGGCCAGCGGGTCATCGTCGTCGGCCGCCTGAAACTGGCCAGCTGGGAGCGGGACGGGCGCATCTACCACAAGGCCGAGATCAACGCTGATGCCGTTGGCCATGACCTGACATGGGGTTCGGCCAACTACATCAAGACGGTGAAGAACGAGGACTCCGGAAAGGGTGACCAGCCCGCCGGCGACGCCTATGACGAGGGCGCGGACGCCGGTCCGGAGGGCTATCCGGATGAGGACACCACGCCGGAGGGCGTGGTGTTCGAGGACGGCAGCGGAGAGTACGTCTCCGTGGATACCGAGACAGGTGAACTCGCCGGAGCCACGGCCTGAAGACCATCGCCGCGACCTCCCCGCTTCTGCCACGCCGCAACAATCCCCCCGGTGCGGCGTGGCAGAATGGGCGGCATGACCAGCACGAGGAAGAACCGGCCGACCCCTCCCAAAGCAGCCCGGCCGGGACGCTCGTCAGCTGCTGTTGCTCCGTGCGGTGCAGTTCGTCTCGCCGTGGCAGGGCCCCTCGTGTTGGCTGCATTACTGTCGGCCTGCAGCGCTGCACCCCAGCAGGGAACGGACACGGCGCCGGCGGTATCTGCCGCCGCACCTTCGCCGAGCCAGGTGCCATCTGCCACAGACCCTGCGCCGTCAGCGTCGCCTCCGGCAACGGCCGCGGCAGGGTCCCCCGCGGAGGCGGACCCTGGAATCAGTGCCTTAAAGCAGACTCTCGCCGACGCACTTAACCGCCTGGCCGCCGGCACGCCAAAGCCGGCGACGGCCCAGGTGACGGATGCGCTGACCGGAGCAGGAATCCCGGCAGCAGCCCTGGAAGTCTCAGAGAGCCGGACTCCCACCGGGCTGGAAGCGGATGCCATTGAAGCCGGCGTCCTCCAAGGCTCTGACTGCGTCATCGGCCAGGTCCGGGACGGCAGCGTCACGGTCACCGTGCTGCCGGTTCTGGCCAGCGGCAAGTGCTTTGTGGGTGCAGCCGCCTGACCCACGAATGTGAGATATCCCCGCCAACCCACTAGATTTGGAACCATGGCGGAATTTATCTACACAATGACCAAGGCCCGCAAGGCCGTTGGCGAAAAACTTATTCTCGACGACGTAAGCATGTCCTTCTTCCCGGGCGCCAAGATTGGTGTTGTTGGCCCGAACGGCGCCGGTAAGTCCACCATCCTGAAGATCATGGCCGGACTGGACACCCC
Organism: uncultured Actinomycetota bacterium; assembly: GCA_963807805.1. Lineage (GTDB taxonomy): Bacteria > Actinomycetota > Actinomycetes > Actinomycetales > Micrococcaceae > Arthrobacter. The sequence continues at coordinate 624,176 of CAWECX010000010.1, forward strand.
CTCAAACGGCGAAGCACGCCTGAGCCCCGGCTACACGGTGGGCATCCTGCTCCAGGAGCCGCCCCTCAACGAGGAAAAGACCGTCCTGGGCAACGTCCAGGAGGGCGTCGGCGAAATCTACGGCAAGATCCAGCGCTTCAACGAGATCTCCGAGGAAATGGCCAGCCCGGACGCTGACTATGACACCCTGCTCGAAGAGATGGGCCAGCTCCAGGAAGCCATCGATGCTGCGGACGCCTGGGACCTGGACTCCCAGCTGGAGCAGGCCATGGATGCGCTCCGCTGCCCGCCGGCCGACGCCGACGTCACCCTGCTCTCCGGAGGTGAGCGCCGCCGGGTGGCGCTCTGCAAGCTCCTGCTGCAGAAGCCGGACCTGCTGCTGCTCGATGAGCCCACCAACCACCTGGACGCCGAGAGCGTTCTGTGGCTGGAGCAGCACCTCTCGAACTACGCCGGCGCTGTCCTGGCCGTCACCCACGACCGGTACTTCCTCGACCATGTTGCGGAATGGATCGCCGAGGTTGACCGCGGCCACCTCTACCCCTACGAGGGCAACTACTCCACGTACCTGGAGAAAAAACGCGCGCGCCTTGAAGTGCAGGGCAAAAAGGACGCCAAGCAGGCCAAACGCCTCACCGAAGAACTTGAGTGGGTCCGCTCCAACGCCAAGGGACGCCAGACCAAGTCCAAGGCCCGCCTGGCCCGCTACGAGGAGATGGCTGCAGAGGCAGACCGCACCCGCAAGCTCGACTTCGAAGAAATCCAGATCCCGCCGGGACCGCGCCTGGGCGGACTGGTCCTGGAAGCCAGGAACCTGCAGAAGGGTTTCGACGACCGCACCCTGATCGACGGACTGTCCTTCACCCTTCCCCGCAACGGCATCGTGGGCGTCATCGGCCCCAACGGCGTAGGCAAATCCACCCTCTTCAAGACCATCGTTGGCCTGGAGCCGCTCGACGGCGGAGAGCTGAAGATCGGTGACTCGGTCAAGATCTCCTACGCGGACCAGAGCCGCGGCGGGATCGACCCCAACAAGACCCTGTGGGAAGTTGTCTCCGACGGCCTGGACTACATCCAGGTTGGCCACGTGGAAATGCCGTCCCGGGCCTACGTCGCCGCCTTCGGCTTCAAGGGTCCGGACCAGCAGAAGAAAGCCGGCGTGCTCTCCGGTGGTGAGCGCAACAGGCTGAACCTGGCCCTGACCCTCAAGCAGGGCGGCAACCTGCTGCTCCTGGACGAACCCACCAACGACCTCGACGTCGAAACCCTCAGCAGCCTGGAAAACGCCCTGCTGGAATTCCCCGGCTGCGCCGTGGTGGTCTCGCACGACCGCTGGTTCCTGGACCGGGTGGCCACCCACATCCTGGCCTACGAAGGCGACGAGGAAAACCCCTCCAAGTGGTACTGGTTCGAAGGCAACTTCGAATCCTACGAGGAGAACAAGGTGGCCCGCCTCGGCCCCGACGCAGCCAAACCGCACCGGGTGACACACCGCCGCCTGACGCGCGACTGATTCGAGGCGAGGCCAGGCGAGGCCAGGCCAGGCATAAGCAAGAGGCCGGCACCCACAACTGGGTGCCGGCCTCCGGCGTCTCTGCGTCCGGGCTTAGTCCCGGCCTGCCTTGCGGATCTGGTGTTCCAGGACCTTGGTCTGGAAGGCGCCCACAACTTTGTTCTTCAAGTCGGTGGGCACCCGGACCATGCCTTCCTGGGCGACGGATGCCACGTGCTGACCCGCCCGGTTGAAGATCTTCCCGGTGGCCAGGCCGCGGGCGCCCTGGGCGCTGGGGGATTCCTGGACGTACAGGAGCCACTCGTCGACGCGCGCCGGGCGGTGCCACCACATGGCGTGGTCCAGGCTGGCGACATTCATGCCCGGGGTAATCCAGCTCAGCCCGTGCCGGCGGAGGATGGACTCCAGGAGGGTGTAATCGCTGGCGTAGGCCAATGCTGCCCGGTGCAGGTTGGCGTTGTCGGGCATGGGGCCGAAAGTCTTCATCCACACCGCGTTGCGTGCCTCCCGCTTGCCCTTGGCCGATACATAGAGCGGCGGGTCAACATGGCGGATGTCGAAAGGCCGTTCATAAGCCCAGTGCCGGGCCACCGGATGATCGAACTTGCCCAGCAGGTCAGCGGTGCTGGGCAGCGTTTCGGGATCCGGGATGCCCGTCGGCATGGCTGATTCGTGCTCGATGCCCTCATCCTCGCCCTGGAAGGAGGCAATCATGGACAGGATGGGCACGCCGTCCTGGTAGGCGTGGACGCGGCGGGCGGAGAAGGATCGGCCATCGCGCAGGCGCTGGACACCGAAGGTGATGGGCTTGTTGGCATCACCAGGCCGCAGGAAATAGCCGTGCATGGAGTGGACATGGCGGTCCGGATCGACCGTCCGGTTCGCAGCGATGATGGACTGGGCCAGCACCTGGCCGCCGAAGACCCGCTGGTGCGGCTGCTGCTGTGAAGGCCCCAGGAAGATGTCCTCATCAGTCCTGGCTCCCTCCAGCTCGCCAAGGTCCAGGAGGTTGATGAGCGAGGTTGTGGGATCGCCACTGGGTGGGGCCAGCAGTCCGGCGTCGGCTTCAGTCATGGTTCGACTCTAGACGCCGCCCCGGCACCACTCAACAAAGGCCCAGCCGGTAGTGTTCATAGTGTGTCTGATCTACTCACCCAGTCCTTCCGGTTCGCCGATCCACAGGATCTTGCCGATCTGCGGACCTTCGCTGCCCGCGCCAAGGCAATAGACGACGGCGCCATCCGCCTCCAGGCCGCGGGGTCTGTCCTCGCCGCCTACGTGTGTGTCCTGAGGCCGCGTCTGCTGGGCGAAGCTACCCCGACCATCCTCGGGCTCCGCACCATGGCGCTGGCTGAACGCTCCGCCACCGACGTCACGGTTCCGCTGTCGGCCGTCCTGGACCGGCTCGCCAGGGCAGGCGGGGACGACGTCGAACTCCCGGTCCCGCCGTCGACCGTCACGGAATCCTGGACGGGTGTCGGTGCGCCACGGTCCGGCTGGGAGTTGGTCGGATCGTTGCCGGATTCGGAGTTGCGCCAGGCTGCCGAAACCGGCATTTCCGAAGTGGCCGGCATAGTGCCGGACAGACCCGGAGCCCTGATCGTGAACAACGCCCGGTCTGCAGTCTGGGGCCGGCCACTGGACGGGTCGGGGCTGCCCGCCGGAGCGGCCTTCGCCGCACTGACGCTGGGTTTCCTTGCCGACGGCGACCAGAAGCTCTACCGCGCCGGCCGCTGGTTCCGGCTCACAGGCCCGCGCGGACACGTCCTTGCCCGGACGGGCAGCGGACTCGGCTAGGACAACAGGGTCCGCGCCTCAGCCCTGGGACGGGCTGTTCACCATGGAGAGCGCCGCGCGTTCCATGTAATCCCATAGCGTCCCCTCGTACAGCGGGGGCAGGTCCAGCGAATCGACGGCCGTCCGCATGTGGAACAGCCAGCGTTCCTTCGCCTCCGGCGTCACCTGGAACGGCATGTGCCGCATCCGCAGCCGGGGGTGGCCACGTTCCTCGCCGTAGGTGGTGGGTCCGCCCCAGTACTGCTCGAGGAACATCAGGAAACGGCGTTTGGCCGGGTCAAGGTCTTCCTCGGGATACATGGGCCGCAGCAACGGGTCGGTGGCCACGCCGTCGTAAAAGACGTCGATGAGGCGGACGAACGTCTCATGGCCTCCCACGGCATCATAAAAATTGTCGGTGTAGCCCGGCTGGCTGAACGGATCATTCTGCATCAGTTGCCGCGGCTGCTGTGGTTCGGCGGGTGTGGTCATGGTCCTATTCTCCCGCTTTCTGGTCAGTCTTCTTCGTCTCGGTGTTGCTGGCGGGCTCGTGCAGGGCAGCTTCCGCCCCGGCTGCCGGGGCGTCGGGGACAGGAATGTACGTTCCCTGCGAACGGTTGCCCACCCGCAGGATCTCGCCGTTGCGCAGGTACCAGATGGCACCGTCCTCGGAGCGGACCCGGGTGATGCGCAGCCCCATGGATTCGACGACGCCCACAACTTCGCTGGTTTCGATGACGTCGCCGATGCCGTACTGGTCCTCGATGGTGATGAAGATCCCGGCCAGGAAGTCACGGATGAGCTGCTGCGCACCGAAACCTATGGCGACACCCAGGATGCCCACGCTGGTCAGCAGCGGTGCGATGTTGATGTCGAGGTTCTGCAGCACGTACATGATGGTGATCACCGCCACCAGTACGCCCACGATGCTGTTCAGCAGGGAACCGATGGTCTCCGCCCGCTGCACCCGGCGTTCGTGGTCCAGGGCGCGGATGGCCGGCGCCACCCATTTGAAATGGTTTTTCTTGAAGAAGTTGCTGCCCGCCGCCACGCGCCTGCTGATCCGGGAGATGACGAAGGTCGCCACCAGCCAGACGGCGATACCGACGCCGATGCTGATCACGATGCCCGTGACGCTGACTCCATCAGGCTCGGAGGCGAGGGAAGGGGTGATCGACAACGTGCTGAACATAGGTGGGTTTGCTCCTTGGGGTTTTCCGGTGACTGCCGGAATCGTTCGCCCATGCGCGGTTCGCCCGGCGCATAAGGCTCTGTTCTCATCCAACCCTAGCGCCGTACCGTGGACCCATGCGCATCCTGATCCTCGGCGGAACCGCCTTTCTCTCCTCGGAAATCGCCCGCCTGGCGGTGGCCTCCGGGCACCGTGTAACCTGCCTGGCCCGGGGTTCGGCGGCGGAACCGCCCGACGGCGTCCACTGGGTGAGGGCGGACCGTTCACTGGGCGCGAACAGCTATGCGCAGGTGGCGGAGGACTGGGATGCCGTGGTTGAGGTGGCCAGGGATCCCGTTTTGGCAGGGGAAGCCTTGGCCGCACTCTCCGCCCGCGCCGGCCATTGGACGTTTGTGTCCAGCTGCTCCGTTTACGCCGGCCATGCCACCCCCGGTGAGGCGGAAGACGCTGACGTCCTGGCACCCCTGCCGCCAGGCACCACGTCCACCCCCGAAAATTATGGTGAATCGAAGGTTGCCATCGAGCGGGCAACCCTGGCGGCTGCGGGGGACCGGGCACACCTCTGCCGGGCAGGGCTCATCGGCGGGCCCGGAGACGCCTCGGACCGCTATGGCTACTGGCCGGCGAGGTTCGCCAGGGACAACCAGCCGGCCGTGGTGCCGGCCATCGCCGGTCATGCCACCCAGGTCGTCGACGTCCGCGACCTCGCCGGGTGGGTAGTGTCCGCGGCATCACAGGGCGTCACAGGAGCACTGAACGCGGTGGGGGACCCGGTGCCATTCGGCGACTACCTGGAGGCATGCCAGGACCGCTGCGGGGTACCAGGGTGAGGTGCTCACCGCCGACGAGGCCTGGCTCGTGGAGCACGGGGTGGATTACTGGGCGGGGCCTGATTCGCTTCCGCTGTGGCTGCCACCGGGCCACGACGGCTTCTCCACCCGCAGCAACGCAGCCGCCAAGGCCGCCGGATTGAGGCTGCGGCCCTGGCAGGAGACGGTGAGGGACACACTCGACGACGAGCTGCTCCGCGGTGTCCACCGCCGGCGGAAAGCCGGGCTTGCGCCCGCGACGGAGGCCCGGCTGGCCGGCGAACTCCTGGCCGGCCGGTAGGAACCGCCCCTGAAAGTCCGCTGGCGACCCGCTTCCGCCCGGTCAGGCCGTCAGCGTCACAGGTTCATGCAGGACCGGGAAGTTGACGCTGCGGGCGATGAAGCAGACCTGGTTCGCCTCATGATGCAGCTGCTCCGCCAGCGGCACGTGCGCGGCATCCGCCAAGGTCACCTGAGGGTGAAGGGTCACCGACTTCAAACTGGCCGCTGCCGTCCCGGTTCAGCAGCAGCGTCCCCGTCGCCTCGTCGCGGTACCCGGTGACCACCACGCCGTGCCGTACTGCCACATGCAGGAAAGACAGCATGTGGCACTGGGCCAGGGCAGCCAACAGCAGCTGCTCAGGGTTATAGCGCGTCCTGTCGCCGTGGAACGTCGGATCGGCCGAGCCGGGGAGCACCGGCAACCCCGGTATCAGGACGTCGTGGTCCCGCGAGTACCCGCGGTAGGACGCCGTTCCCTCGCCGAGGTTACCGGTCCACTGCACCGTCAGCGCATAGTGATGCCCACCCAGTCCCATGGCGTGGCCTAGGCCTGCCCCGGCAGGACGTCAGCGGCACGGGCGCGCAGTGCCCTGGCAACGCCGTCGCGGTTCTCCAGCATCATGCGGCGCAAGGCGGCGCTTTCCGCCGGGAGGGCCGCCAGGAAGGCATCCGTCCGGTCAACCGTGGCCTGGGTGGTCAGCTGAGCCGGGTACAGCCCGACAACGATCTGCTGTGCCAGGGCATGGGTGCGGGCCGCGACGATTCCGGGAACGGCGTCGAAGTACTTCTCCGCGTACGGTTCGAGGAGGGATCTGTCCAGGACACGCGTGAAGCCGGCGACCGCCGAGCCCTGGAGGGCGTTTGAGAGTTCGCCCTTGACCACGATCGACTCCCACGCCGCCGCTTTCGCCTCGGGCGTGGGGATCGCAGCTTTTGCCAGCGCCGCAGCGTTCTGCCCGCTGGCGGTGTTGTCCCGTTCCAGTTCGGAGTTGATGTCTTCGGTCCCGAGGCGGCCGCCGGCCACCATCGATGCGACGAGCTCCCAGCGGAGGTCCTGGTCAACGGCCAGGCCTTCCAGGGACGCTGCACCGGAAAGGAGCCCGGCAACGGTATCCAGCTGTCCGGTGCTGCGGGCCAGCAGCGCGAATGACTTCACAAACTGCAACTGCGCATCGGACCCGGCCGGGACCGCCTGCGCGAGGTCCCACAGGGTGTCCACCGCGGCCACGGTGGTAGCCTCGCGGTGCTCCTCGGACACATAGAAGTTAAGGGCAGTGGCGAGCTGGCGCAGCTGGACCAGGATCACGGAGGAATCGGACTCCGCGGCAACGTTGGAAAGGATCAGCTTTACGTAGCTGCGCGCCGGGGTCTCGCCGTCGCGGGCCGCGTCCCATGCGGAGTTCCACACCAGGGTGCGGGGCAGGCTTTCGCTGAAGTCCTTCAGGTGGGCGGTGGCAGTGGCCAGCGACTTCCCGTCCAGGCGGACTTTGGCGTACGCGAGGTCGTCGTCGTTGACCAGGATCAGGTCCGGCTGCGCCAGCCCGGCCAGGGCGGGGACTTCGGTGCGTTCGCCGTCGACATCGAGCTCTTCGCGGTGCACGCGTTCCAGCTTGCCGGCCCCGTTCAGGTTGTAGAAACCCACGGCGAGGCGGTGCGGGCGGATGGTGGGCCATTCCTCCACCGCAGACTGGAGAATGGCGAAGGATGCCAGGTTCCCGTCGCCGTCGACCTCCAGCTCAGGCTTGAGGGTGTTGACGCCGGCCGTTTCCAGCCAGAGCCGTCCCCACCCATCCAGATCGCGGCCGCTGGCCTTCTCCAGTTCCACCATGAGGTCGCTGAGCTCGGTGTTGCCCCAGGAGTGTTTGGCGAAGTATTCCCGGACGCCGGCCATGAACTGTTCCGGCCCCACCCAGGCCACCAGCTGGCGCAGCACCGAGGCTCCCTTGGCGTAGGTGATGCCGTCGAAGTTGACCTCCACATCCTGGAGGTCGTTGATTTCCGCGAAGATCGGGTGCGTGGTGGGCAGCTGGTCCTGGCGGTAGGCCCAGGACTTTTCCACCGAGGCGAACGTGGTCCACGCGCTGGTGAAGGACGTGTTCTCCACGGCCGCGAGGTGGGACATGTATTCGGCAAAGGATTCGTTGAGCCACAGGTCGTTCCACCAGCGCATGGTCACGAGGTCCCCGAACCACATATGCGCCAGTTCGTGCAGCACGGTGATGGCCCGGCGTTCGATCTGCGCGCCGGTGACCTTGCTGCGGAACACGTAGCCCTCAAGGATGGTCACGGCGCCGGCGTTCTCCATGGCGCCTGCATTGAACTCAGGCACAAACAGCTGGTCGTACTTCTCGAACGGGTACGGGCAGCCGAACTGGGCCTCGAAGAATTCAAAGCCCTGCCGGGTCAGCTCGAAGATGTTGTCGGCGTCCAGGTACTGCATCAGCGACTTCCGGGCGAAAACTCCGAGCGGCACTACGCGGCCGTCGGACGAGGTGACCTCACTCCGGACTGACTGGTAGGGGCCGGCGATCAGTGCCGTGACATAGGAGGAGAGCCGGGGCGTGGGCGCGAACTCCCAGACGGAGCGGGCGCCGCCGTCGCCCCCGGGAGTGGTTTCCCGCGGCGCGGGGGTGGGGGAGTTGGAGATGACGTCCCAGTGCGACGGTGCGGTGACGGTGAAGGTGAAGGTGCCCTTGAGGTCCGGCTGCTCGAAGACAGCGAACATGCGGCGCGAATCAGGCACCTCGAACTGTGTGTAGAGGTAGACCTCGTTGTCCACCGGGTCCACGAAGCGGTGCAGCCCTTCGCCGGTGTTCATGTACGGAGCATCGGCTTCAACAACGAGCTCGTTGTTGGCGGCAAGGTCCCGCAGCTGGATGCGGACTCCATCGGAGACCGTCCCGGGGTCCAGGGCCTTCCCGTTCAGGGTGACACTGTGGACGGTATTGGTGACCGCGTCGATGAAGGTCGACGAACCCGGGACGGCGGTGAACCTCACCGCAGTGGTGCTCCCGAAGACCTTCTCGCCCCGGGTCAGGTCCAGCCTGACGTCATAGGACTCGACATTGATCAGCTCGGCGCGCTCGCGGGCCTCGGCGCGCGTCAGGTTCATACCCGGCAAGTGGGACCTCCAGAAGGTGTTCGTCTGCCGGCGGGCAAGCTACCTGCGCCGGCACTGTGAAACCATTCTTTCACTTCCCGGGTCGATGGCAAGTGGCCGGACACATCGGCGGGGCCGGGGGGTAGCGTTAAGCCATGGGCACGTTCAGGGATGCGGTGGATGCCAAGGCACTTCGCTTCGCCGTGGGCTTCCCCGTGGTGCTGGCAGCAGCATTCGTCTTCTGCGCATTCCTCCTGCGCCCAGGCCTTCCGGACCCCGTCGCCGTCGCATGGACGGCCGACGGCGGAGCCTCCTTTGCTCCTTTCGCCTCCTACGCATGGGGAGGAGCCCTGATCATTGTGGCGGCGGGCTGGCTGGTCCTGTTGCAGGCGGTCCCGGTATCGCGCCCAACCGTCATGCGACGGATCATGATGGGGGCCGGGCTGTTCCTTAGCCTCTTCATCACCAGTGTCCTCGCCGCAGGACTGGTGGGACAGTCCGGCCTCGCCGACGCCCGGGAATCGCGTGTGGACCTGACGGTGCTTGCCCTGGGCAGCGGGGCGGCGCTCGGACTGGGAGTCGTGATGGGGTTTGTGTTCAAGGCCGACCAGCAGTGGTCCCCGGAAGATGACCGGGCCCTCAGGATGGCCCTTGACCGGGAACTGGACCCTGACCTGGCACGGGACTCAATCCGGCTGTGGGTACATGCGCGAAGCTCCGTGTTCGTCATGATCGCGGTCGCCACCCTGTTTCCGGCTGCCCTCATTGCCATCGCCATACCGTGGCTGGGCATCGTCCTGGCAGCCTTGGCCGTGGTGGCGGCGGCTTTCCTCTGCGCCCGGATCAAGGCCGACCGCAGCGGCCTGCGCGTCCTGGTGGCAGGGGTGCTGCCGGTCATGGACGTGCCGGCAGCTTCCATCTCTGCAGCCAGCGCCTCAGAGGTCCGGGCCGCAGACTACGGCGGCTGGGGCTACCGCAACCACAGCGGCACCGCAGCCATGCTCGTCAGCAGCGGGCCCGCCGTCGTGGTCCGCAAAACGGACGGCCGCAGCCTCGCTGTCAGCGGCGGAAGCCCGGCGTCGGCTGCCCGGCTGGCGGAGGTTCTTACCCGGGTTGCCGCGCGGGCACATGGCGGAAGCAGCGGAGCGGCAGGCGCGGACTCCTAGTATCCTTGTGCCTGTTGATCTGACCCTGGCTGAACCGGCGCCGCTGGACCGGCAATGCCGGGCCGCACCGCCAAAACCGAACGGATACTGTCGTGACATCTTCCCCTGCCTTCCCGCGGGTCCACATTGCCACCGACCACGCAGGCATGGAACTGAGCGCCCACCTCGTCAGCCACCTCGCGGCCAAGGGCTACGACGTGGTGGATCACGGGCCCAAGGTCTATGACGCACAGGACGATTACCCGTCCTTTTGCATCAACGCCGCGCTCGCCGTCGTAGCGGACCAGGCCGCAGGGGTCCACGCGCTGGGGATCGTCCTTGGCGGTTCGGGTAACGGGGAACAGATCGCTGCGAACAAGGTCAAGGGCGTCCGCGCGGCCCTCGCCTGGAACCACTCCACGGCAACCCTCGCCCGCGAGCACAATGACGCCAACGTCGTGGCAGTCGGCGGCCGCCAGCACACCGTCGAGGAAGCCACCGTGCTGATCGAGGCTTTCCTGGCGGAACCGTTCAGCAATGACGAACGGCACGTACGCAGGATCGGAAAAATCGCTGCCTACGAGGCAACCGGCGAGGTCATCGAGTAGTGCCGGAAGGACATTCAGTCCGTCGCCTGGCCACCCAGTTCGGCGATGTGTTCGCAGGCCGGAGGCTCGACGTGTCCAGTCCGCAGGGCAGGTTCAGCGGGGGAGCGGCGCTGCTGGACGGCCACACGCTGGTCGCCGCAGAGGCCCATGGGAAACACCTCTTCCTGCACTTCGACAACTCCCTCGTCCTGCACGTCCACTTGGGCCTGTACGGCGCCTGGAGCTTTGGGGGTGACCGCACTTTCGCCGGGTCCTCCAGCATTGGCGCTCCCCGCCGGGTGGGGGAGCGGGAAGCCTTCGCGGACGGGGAGGACGACGCCGATGCCCCCTACGCCGGCCCGCCCGCCCCTGTAGGCGCGGTGCGGGTCCGGCTCGCCAGCACCCACGGCTGGGCGGACCTGCGCGGGGCAACAACCTGTGAAACCATCACTGCTGCCGAAACCGGGGCGGTGCTGGCCCGGCTGGGTCCGGACCCGCTGCGGAACCTCCGCGGTGACGCCGGCCGCTTCGCTGCCAACCTGCAGGGCAGGAAGACGTCCATCGCAGCCCTCCTGATGGACCAGAAGATCATCGCCGGCGTGGGCAACGTCTACCGCGCAGAAGTGCTTTTCCGGCAGCGCCTGGATCCTTACCTGCCCGGCGGGGCACTTAGCGAAGCCGCCGCACGCAAGCTGTGGCGCGACGTCGTCAATGCCATGAAGGACGGTGTGGCGGACGGCAGGATCATCACTACCCCGGCCAAGTACTGGACACGGCGCAACGGAAAGACCGGCCGGATCAGGAAAGCGGACGGCACCATGTCGCTGCCCGCCAAAACCGCCGCGATACCGGTCCGGGCCGACGCCCACTACGTCTACAAACGCAACGGCCTGCCCTGCAGGGTCTGCGGTGCCACCGTCCTGGCGGCCGACCTGGTGGGCCGGAACCTTTACTGGTGCGCGGTGTGCCAGGCCTCCTGAGGCGCCCCGGACGCAATAAATGACCCTCACCCGGACGCACAAGGTCCCCGCAGCAGCACGCAAAAGGACCCCTCAGCAGAGGGGTCCTTTTTGTGGAGGGGACGACGGGAATCGAACCCGCGTAATCAGTTTGGAAGACTGAGGCTTTACCATTAAGCTACGTCCCCGGAAGGCCTGTGCAGTCAGCTGAGACGCTCGCTGCCGGACTTTCGGGCTGGCTGTTGAAGCCGGATACAACTAAACCTAATTCATGCCCCACGTGTCAAATGTGCAAACACAGCCGGAATGACCGTAGACTTGCCTGTGCACTTACGGGGTGTAGCTCAGCTTGGCTAGAGCACCTGCTTTGGGAGCAGGAAGTCGCAGGTTCAAATCCTGTCACCCCGACTCTGCGGCCCGGGCCGACGGCCTGGGCAGATCCAATGCCTTTGCAGATACCCATCCCACAAACCCAGGAGTACTTAGACCGTGAAGAGCGCTGTCGAGAACCTCACCCCCACGCGGGTCAAGCTCAATGTTGAGGTCCCCTTTGAGGAATTGAAGCCCAGCATCGACGAGGCATACAAGACTGTTGCTTCGCAGATCCAGGTCCCTGGCTTCCGCAAGGGCAAGGTCCCCTCCAAGCTGATCGACCAGCGCGTTGGCCGCGGCTACGTCCTGGAGACGGCCATCAACGAAGGCCTTAACGGCTGGTACCAGGCCGCAGTCCAGGAATCGGGCATCCGCCCCCTGAGCCGGCCCGAGGTTGAGATCACCGAAGTTCCGGACCCCACCTCCACCGACGGTGAACTGAAGTTCCACGCCGAAGTTGACGTCCGCCCCGAGATCGAACTGCCGGACTACGCCGGCATCAAGGTCGAGGTTGCTGCAGCAGAATCTTCCGACGAAGACGTCGACAAGGCCCTGGACGAACTCCGCGGCCGCTTCGGCACGCTGAAGTCCGTGGACCGCCCGGCTGCCGACGGCGACTTCCTGACCATCGACATCACCGCCACCGTTGACGGCTCCGAGGTCGACTCCGCTTCCGGCCTGTCCTACCAGGTAGGCGCAGGCACCATGCTCGAAGGCCTGGACGAAGCCGTCACCGGCCTCAGCGCCGACGAGGATGCCATCTTCGACACCACCTTGGTGGGCGGCGACCACGCCGGCGAAGCCGCCCAGGTCAAGGTTGTCGTAAAGGCTGTCAAGGAGCGCGAGCTCCCCGAAGCCAACGACGACTTCGCCCAGCTGGCTTCCGAGTTCGACACCCTCGCTGAACTCCGTGAAGACCTGGCCAAGCAGGCCGCGGACTCCAAGGTTGTAGAGCAGGGCGTCGAAGCCCGCGACAAGGTCCTGGACAAGCTCGTCGAGCTCGTCGAGGTCCCTGTTCCCGACTCTGTGGTTGAAGAGCAGCTCGAAGCCCACTTCAAGGAGGGCAACGGCCACGGTGAAGGCGAGCACGACACCGAGGAGCACCGCGAAGAGGTCAAGGCCAACACGGCCCGCGCCTTCCAGAACGAGATCATCCTTGACGCCATCGCCGAAAAGGAAGAAGTCAACGTCAGCCAGAACGAGCTGATCGACTACATCGTCACCACCGCCAGCCAGTACGGCATGGACCCGAACCAGTTCGCCCAGATCATCGATCAGAGCGGCCAGGTCCCGATGATGGTCTCTGAGGTCCGCCGCCGCAAGGCACTGGCAGTCGTGCTGGGCCAGGCCACCGTGACCGACACCGACGGCAAGACCGTTGACCTGAGCGACTTCGTCCGTCCCGGCGGCGAAGAGGAAGCTCCCGCCGTTGAGGACGAAGCAGCCGAGGCGCCCGCCGAAGATGCGAAGACCGAATCTGCTGCGAACGACGATCCCGCAGCAGTGAAGTTCTAGTACTGCCGTCATCCCTGACACCCAGCCCCCGGACCACGAACGGTCCGGGGGCTGGGTGCTTTAACAAGGGCGTTTCGCGCTCGTGCGCCGTCAGCGAACAGCGCGATTCCGGCGAACAATTCGGCCGCGAAAACGGTTAGTGTCCAAGTAGTGAAGTTCAGTGGCGTCGTTCAGTAGCGTCACCGTCACCAGCGAGAGGTAAGTACACATGTCACAGCACGCAGAGGCCCCACGGATGGCAACTGTCGATCCTGCAGCCCAGGACAACTACATCTACAACCGCCTCCTCAAAGAGCGGATCATCTGGCTGGGCTCCGAGGTGCGCGATGACAACGCCAACGCGATCTGCTCCCAGCTCCTGCTCCTGTCGGCTGAGAACCCGGACAAGGACATCTACCTCTACATCAACTCCCCGGGTGGCTCTGTCACCGCCGGCATGGCCATCTACGACACCATGCAGTTCATCCCCAACGATGTCGTCACCGTAGCCACGGGCCTGGCAGCATCCATGGGCCAGTTCCTGCTCTCCTCCGGGACCAAGGGGAAGCGCTACGCCACTCCGAACGCGCGTGTCCTGATGCACCAGCCCTCCGGCGGCATCGGCGGTACTGCCTCCGACATCAAGATCCAGGCTGAGCTCATCCTGCACATGAAGAAGGTCATGGCCGAACTGACCGCCGAGCAGACCGGCCAGACCGTGGAGACCATCCTCAAGGACAACGACCGCGACAAGTGGTTCACTGCCACGGAGGCCCTCGAATACGGCTTCTTCGACAAGATCGCGGCCCACGCCAATACAGTGTCCGGCGGCGGCGGAACCGCCAACGGCACTTCCGGCGAGTCAGCGTCCGAGAAGTAAACCGGCACTTAGAACACTCAGATCAGGAGCAACAAAATGACCTACAACTTCGGATCGACTGCCGGTAACCTTCCGACCAGCCGCTACGTCCTTCCCCAGTTCGAGGAGCGTACGCCGTACGGCTTCAAACGCCAGGACCCGTACACCAAGCTGTTCGAGGACCGCATCATCTTCCTCGGCGTCCAGGTGGATGACGCCTCGGCGGACGACGTCATGGCCCAGCTGCTGGTCCTGGAGTCCACGGACCCGGACCGTGACATCACCCTGTACATCAACTCCCCGGGTGGCTCGTTCACGGCCATGACGGCCATCTACGACACCATGCAGTACATCAGGCCCGAGATCCAGACGGTCTGCCTCGGCCAGGCCGCCAGCGCCGCAGCGGTACTGCTGGCAGCGGGAACCCCGGGCAAGAGGCTGGCGTTGCCCAACGCCCGCGTCCTGATCCACCAGCCGGCACTGTCCGGCGGCCAGGGCGGCCAGGCCTCGGACCTCGAGATCCAGGCCGCTGAAGTCATGCGGATGCGCTCCTGGCTTGAGGACACGCTGGCCCACCACTCAGGCCGGACCTCCGAGCAGGTCAACAATGACATCGAGCGCGACAAGATCCTGACGGCGGCGGAGGCCATGAATTACGGCCTCATCGACCAGGTGCTTGATTCCCGCAAGATCAAGCCGCAGGCGATTACCAGGTAGTAACGTCCTCGCCAGGCCGGTGCGGCCCAGTTCAATTTGGGCGGCACCGGCCTTCGCTTTCCACCCTCGGCGCCGATTGTGACCTAGAGTGGAAGTTGTCACGGCCGGCCCCTCCAGGCAGGTCCAGATTCCAGCAACGGTGCACAGCTGCCTGGCAGCAAGATACTAAGGGGTTCACATATGGCTCGGATTGGCGAGAGCACGGATCTGCTGAAGTGTTCTTTCTGCGGAAAGAGCCAGAAGCAGGTGCGGAAGCTCATTGCCGGGCCCGGTGTCTACATCTGCGACGAATGCATTGAACTCTGCAACGAGATCATTGAAGAAGAGCTCGCCGAAGTCGCCGATCTTGGCAGTTTTGAACTGCCGAAGCCCCGCGAAATTTTTGATTTCCTGCAGGAGTACGTCATTGGCCAGGAACCTGCCAAGCGCTCCCTGGCAGTGGCGGTCTACAACCACTACAAGCGGATCCAGGCCGGGCATGCCCCCAAGAGCGGCAGCATCGCCGAAGGCGGACATCACGACGACGTCGAGATCGCCAAGTCCAATATCCTCCTGATCGGCCCCACCGGATGCGGCAAGACCTACCTTGCCCAGACGCTCGCACGCCGGCTTAATGTTCCGTTCGCCGTTGCCGACGCCACCGCTCTCACCGAGGCCGGCTACGTGGGCGAGGATGTGGAGAACATCCTCCTGAAGCTCATCCAGGCCGCGGACTACGACGTCAAGAAGGCCGAACAGGGCATCATCTACATCGACGAGATCGATAAGATCTCGCGGAAGAGCGAGAACCCCTCCATCACCAGGGACGTCTCCGGTGAAGGCGTCCAGCAGGCGCTGCTGAAAATCCTCGAGGGGACAGTCGCCTCCGTTCCTCCGCAGGGCGGGCGTAAGCACCCGCACCAGGAGTTCATCCAGATCGACACCACCAACGTCCTCTTCATTGTGGCCGGTGCCTTTGCCGGCCTCGAAGAAATTATCGGCTCCCGCTCGGGCCGCAAGGGCATCGGCTTCGGGGCCCCGCTCAACGAGGCCAGCAACAAGGTCGACTCCTACGGTGAGGTCATGCCCGAGGACCTCCTGAAGTTCGGCCTGATCCCTGAATTCATCGGCCGGCTACCGGTGATCACCACCGTGTCCAGCCTGGACCGCGACGCCCTGATCCAGATCCTGTCCACGCCCAAGAATGCGCTGGTCAAGCAATACCAGAAGATGTTCCAGATCGACGGCGTTGAGCTGCTCTTCGACGAGGACGCCCTTAACGCGATTGCGGACCAGGCACTGGAACGGGGCACGGGCGCGCGGGGCCTGCGGGCCATCATGGAAGAAGTACTGCTTCCGGTCATGTTCGACCTCCCCAGCCGCGAGGATATCGCCAGTGTGGTGATCACCGCGGACGTGGTGCTCAGCAAGGCTGAGCCCACCATGATCCCGCACGTGACCAAGCGCCGTAAATCAGCCTGAGGGCACCTGTCGACCACCCGCACCAAGACGTCAGAAACAGACCCGGAGGACTTCCGCATGACCGAAACTGAAACCAACCAGGCCGACTTCTGGTTCGATCCGCTCTGCCCGTTCGCGTGGATCACCTCCCGCTGGATCGGCGAGGTGGAGGCCGTCCGGAACATCAGGACCGAATGGCATGTCATGAGCCTGGCGGTCCTGAATGAGGGGCGCGACCTCGAGCCGGCCTACCGCGAATCCATGGACAAGGCATGGGGTCCGGTACGGGTCATCATCGCCGCCAAGGAAAAGCACGGCGACGACGTCGTCAAGCCGCTGTACGATGCCATGGGCACCCAGATCCACGAGGACGGCCAGAAGGATTTCGGCATCGTCATCCGGAAGGCGCTGGCCGACTGCGGGCTGCCGGCCGGGCTTGCTGAGGCCGCGGACTCCTCGGACTTCGATCCCCAGTTGCGCGCCAGCCACGAGGAGGGTATCTCGCTGGTGGGCCAGGATGTTGGCACCCCGGTGGTCGCCTTCAACGGGACCGCCTTCTTCGGCCCGGTACTGACCCGGATCCCGCGGGGTGAAACGGCCGGCCGGCTGTGGGACGCAACCGTCGAGCTGGCCTCCTACCCGCACTTTTTCGAGATCAAACGAAGCCGCTCCGAACGTCCCCAGTTCGACTGAATCCGGCGCCCCAGGCAGTGGAAAAGAGCCCCGGGAAAACTACGCGATTGTAGTTCTCCCGGGGCTCTTGCGCATCCCCCACGGCAGGGCCAGAATGGTTCTTACCCACTTCGAAAGAAGAGGGACGCAGGAACCAAAGATTCAGTGATTTGTATCTGACGCAGCCTTCGGCAAAGTCAGATGCAGGCTACCAGTGACGAGGTAGGAAGACCTGAAATTCCAAGGATTCTGCCAGACCATCAAAGACGTCACCGGATGGCCGAAAAGTCGAAGCCCCACCAACGGCAAAACGCTGATGGGGCTTCCCCTTTGCCCACAAGAGGCTGCTTGCCGGACCGGTCAGGCGGGCGCTGCTTCCTCCGCCGGAGCAAGGACAACGTCGCTGACCCGCAGCTCGCCCTCCCCGGCAACCAGGCTCAGCTCCCGGGCGTTCGACGCCGCCTTCAAATCCCCAAGCCCGGCCTTCAATTGCGTGGCCAGTGATTCGGACGCGGTGATCGTGGCGGACAGGACCTCGGTGCGCTGCTTGACCTTTGCCTCGGACTTCGCCTTCCGTACCCCGCTCAGTGCAGAACCGACAGTGGCGAGCAAAGTGGTGTCGCCGTCGACCTCCAGGGCTGTGGGCCATGCGGCACGGTGCACCGAGCCGAGTGCGCCACCAGCCCCAGACTTCCTCGGTGGCGAACGGCAGGAAGGGGGCAAACAGCCGCAGCAGGGTGTCAAGGCTGGTGGCGAGGGCCGCCAGCACGGACGCCTGCTCCTCCTCGCCGGCCGCACCGTAGGCGCGGTCCTTGATGAGCTCGACGTAATCATCGGTGAACTGCCAGAAGAAGCTCTCGGTGATCTGCAGTGCACGGGCGTAGTCGTAGTTCTCGAATGCCTTGGTGGACTGGCGCACCACATCGGCCAGCTGCGCCAGCACCGCGCGGTCCAGTGCATTGGTCAGGACCGACGCATCCGTGGAAACGACGGAATTCTCCGTAGCTCCCAGGTTCAGGACGAACTTGGAGGCGTTCAGCAGCTTGATGGCCAGGCGGCGGCCGATCTTCATCTGGGCGATCTCGTAGGCAGTATCAGCACCCAGCTTCGCTGACGTGGCCCAATAACGGACGGCGTCGGAGCCGAATTCGTCGAGCACGTCCGTGGGAACCACCACGTTGCCCTTGGACTTGGACATCTTCTTCCGGTCCGGGTCAAGGATCCAGCCCGATATGGCAGCGTGCTTCCACGGCGCAGCGTGCTGCAGTCCGTCCGCCTGCACCACCGAGGAGAACAGCCAGGTCCTGATGATGTCGTGGCCCTGGGGGCGGAGGTCAAACGGGAAAACCTTGCTGAACAGGTCCTCGTCCCGGCTCCATCCGCCGACAATCTGCGGCGTCAGGGAAGACGTCGCCCAGGTATCGAGGATGTCGGCGTCGCCGGTGAAGCCGCCCGGCAGGTCGCGCTGGGCTTCCTCGTAGCCGGGGGCGGCATCGGCAGCGGGGTCCACGGGCAGCTGCTCGTCGGAGGGCACGATCGGGGCGTCGTAGTCGGGGTTTCCGTCGGCGTCCAGGGGGTACCAGACGGGGATGGGCACGCCGAAGAACCGCTGGCGGGAGACAAGCCAGTCGCCGTTGAGTCCGGAGATCCAGTTCTCGAAGCGGGATCGCATGAAAGCAGGGTGGAAGTCGATCTCGTGGCCGCGCGCGATCAGGCGTTCACGGCGGTCCTCGTCGCGGCCGCCGTTGCGGTAGTACCACTGCCGCGACGTGACAACCTCGAGCGGCTTGTCGCCCTTTTCGTAGAAGTTCACGGGGTGCATGATCTTCTTCGGCTCACCGTCGATGAGGCCTTCTGCCGAGAGGAGCTCCACCACGGCCTCCTTGGCGCTGAACACCGTCTTGCCGGCGATGGCTTCGAAGGCGGTGCGGCCGGCGTCCGTGGTGATCCAGTCCGGGGTTTCACCGATGATCCGGCCGTCCCTGCCCACAATGGCACGGGTGGGCAGCTGGAGCTCACGCCACCAGGTCACGTCCGTGAGGTCGCCGAAAGTGCAGACCATGGCGATGCCGGAGCCCTTGTCCGCCTTGGCCAGCGGGTGGGCCTTGACCTCCACCTCAACACCGAAGACCGGCGAGGTCACCTTCTTGCCGAACAGCGGCTTGTAGCGGTCGTCGTCGGGATTTGCCACGAGGGCAGCACACGCCGCCAGCAGCTCGGGACGGGTGGTCTCGATGAAGATCTTCTCGCCGTCCTCAGTGAAGAACGGGTACCGGTAGTAGGCGCCGGCCACGTCGCGGTCCTCGAGCTCGGCCTGGGCAACGGCGGTGCGGAAGGTGACGTCCCACAGGGTGGGGGCCTCTGCCATGTAGGCGTCGCCGGCTGCCAGATTGGCAAGGAACGCCCGCTGCGAGACCTGGCGGGAGGCGTCGTCGATGGTCCGGTACGTCAGCTGCCAGTCCACGGAGAGGCCGAGCTGCTGGAACAGGCTTTCAAAGACCTTTTCATCCTCGACGGCCAGTTCTTCGCACAGCTCGATGAAGTTGCGGCGCGAGACGACGTCGAAATCGCGCTGGTTCTTGGCGGGCTGTGCCGGCGGCTGGTAGCTGGCGTTGTAGGGAATGGCGGGATCGCAGCGGACGCCGTAGTAGTTCTGCACGCGGCGTTCGGTGGGCAGGCCGTTGTCGTCCCAGCCCATCGGGTAGAACACGTTCTTGCCGATCATGCGCTGGTAGCGCGCCAGGACATCGGTCTGGGTGAAGGAGAACATGTGCCCCACGTGGAGTGAGCCGGACGCGGTGGGCGGGGGAGTGTCAATCGAGTAGACCTGTTCCCGGGTGGTCTCCGGATTGAACTTGTAGGTCCCTTCGGCCAGCCAGCGCTTCGTGAGGGCAGCTTCGAGCCCCTCGAGTGCGGGCTTGTCCGGAACGTTGATAGGGGCGGTGGAGGGCGTGTCTGTACCCTGAGTGTCTTCAGCCATGTGCCAATTGTTTCATGGCCCGGACTTCATCCGGCGACATCGGCCGGGGCCGGGGTCCCGCAGTGCCCGTTATGGTGGTGCCATGACTGAGGATTCACGCATTAAAGCCACGACAAGCAAGGCAGCAGTAGTTACGGGGGCCAGCACCGGGATCGGTGAGGCCACGGTCCGGGCACTGACGGCGGACGGATGGAAGGTGTTCGCTGTGGCCCGCCGCGCCGAACGGCTCGCGGCGCTGGAAGCCGAGACCGGCGCCGTCGCCATTCCGGCGGACATAGCAGAGGACGACGACGTCGCCCGTCTCCTCGCCCGCGTCACCGAGGCTGGGGGTGCGGACACCCTCATCAACATTGCCGGGGGTGCGCGCGGCGCCGACCAGGTGGCGGCGGCCAGCACCGAAGACTGGGAGTGGATGTACCGGGTCAACGTCATCGGCACCATGAAACTGACCCGCGCGTTCCTCCCGATGCTCCGTGCCACGGGCGAAGGCACCGTCCTGAACCTGACATCCACCGCCGGCCTGGTGGCCTACGAGGGCGGCGCCGGCTACAACGCCGCCAAGTTTGCGCAGCACGCATTGACGGGGGCGCTGCGGCTGGAGGAAGCAGAGCACAACATCCGCGTCATCGAAGTGGCCCCCGGCCTGGTCCAGACCGAGGAGTTTGCGCTGAACCGGCTTGGAGACCGCCAGGCCGCCGAAAAGGTCTACCAGGGAGTGGAGAAGCCGTTGACCGCCGCGGACGTGGCAGATGTGGTGCGGTACGCCGTCAGCGCACCACACCACGTCAACCTGGACCAGATTGTCATCCGCCCGGTGGCACAGGCCGCCACCCACAAGCTCATCCGCAAGGGCTGAGCGGCCGGAACTGAAGCCGGGGCCGGTCAGGCCGCCGGGACGGCCAAGGTGGCCATGACGGCCGCATGGTCAGTCCCGGGGACCTGGTGTACCTGGTAACCAGTGCTGCCGACGTCCGGACTGGTGACCAGGTGGTCGATGGTGATTCCCGGCAGCGTCGGGCCTTCCATCGGCCAGGTGGGCACCAGGCGCGAGCCTGATGCCGCCCCGACATCAACAAGTCCTGGTCCGGCCCGCAGCAGCTCGCGGAATTCCGAATGGTCGTAGGTGGCGTTGAAGTCCCCGATCAGCAGCCTGTTGCCGGGACGCTCCGCCAGTCGGGCCACCGCCGCCAGGTCACTGCGCCACTGCCCCACCCTGGTGTCCACCGGCGCCATGGCGTGGACATTCGTGACCTCCAGGACCGCGGCCGAGCTGCCTGCCTCCGCCGTCAGCCGGACTGTCGGCATCAGGAACGGCGTGTCCGGGATGAGGCCCACCGGTTCGAGGGTGTGGCTGGAGTAGACCGCACTGCCGGCACCGTCGTCTGTGGGATCGCTGATCCGGTAGCGCAGGATGTCGTCCAGGCCGGCCGCAGTGAGCCGGTCCTGGAGCGCAGCCGTGTGCTCCTGGACAGTCAGCAGGGCGATGCCGTTGTCCCTGACCAGCTCCACGATGCGGGCCGCGTCCGCCTGGCCGAATTCCGAGTTGATGTTCATGGCTTTGAGCTCAACGGTGCCGCGTGCGCCGGAGGCTGCTGCCGGCCTGGCGATATCAAAGGGAAAGAGCCAGAACACCTGGCAAAGCAGCAAAGCAGCTGCCAGAACCTGGAGCAACCTGCTTCGGCCCAGGAGCGCCAGGAACATCGCAATAACGGCCGGCACAATCAGCCACGGCGTGAACGACACCAGCTGAACGGCCAGGACCGGCCATTCCGCCGGCAGGGCCCGGAGCGCTGAGATGGCCAGCACCGGCAATGCTGCCAGCAGGGCCAGCCAGCGGCAGGCCGAGGTGAGCGGTTGCCTGGGGGGTCTTTGGCCGGGCCCGTCCGCTGCGGCCGGTGTTTCCACTGAAACTGCAGGCGGTACGGCGGGGGAGCCCTGAACGGGGTGTGTCATGGCTCAAAGTCTAGGCAATGCCCCATCGCACGTTTGGTTCCTAGCCGCCCACGACCAGTTCGGCCACGATGCCGGCGTGATCGGTCCCGGGAACCAGGAAGGTGGAGAACTGACTGATGCCGATGTCCGGCGTCACCAGGATGTGGTCCAAAGTGACGAATGGCGGGACCGGCGAATTCGCCGGCCAGGTGGGAGCCAGGCCTTTTCCTGCAACCTGGGCGGCATCAGTGAGCCCGGTGGACAGCAGGGCCCGGAACTCCCGGTGGTCCTGGCTGGCATTGAAGTCGCCAAGCAGGATGGATGAGTGGGCGCCGGCCGCCGTGCGGTGAAGCTCGCCCAGCTGCCGAAGTTCCCTTCGCCAGGAGGGCGTGTTGCCGGGACGGGGCGAGGCGACATGGACGGCCGTCAGGTTGATTCCCCGGGCCGCCCCCGGGACGGCGGCCACAGCCCTGCTCTGGTGGAAGGCCGTGCCGGGCACACGCTCCTCAGCGGCCAGGGGGAATGCCGAAAATACTGCGCTTCCGGTACCGGTCCAGCCAACGTCCAGGACCCGATGCGGTAATTCCGCGGCCAGCCCGGCGCCGTCAAGTGCTTTCCGGCCTGCGGGTGCAAGTTCCGGAAGTGCCAGGATGTCCACACCATGGGCGCGTACCTCGGCAAGCAGGGCCTCAGCGTCAACGCCGGTAGCGCCTACGTTCAGCGCCATGACAGTGATGGTGCGTTCCGTGGCCGGCAGGCGTGCAGGAGGCGGGGCAGCCGATGGGCCCGCAGTCCCCTCCGATGGCAGGAGGCGGGGGAAGACCATGGCCAGCTGCAGGAGCATGACGGCCGCTACCGAGGCTGCGAGGATGGTCCGGCTAAGCACGGGTTCAAGGCAGAGTGCCAGGACGGCGACTGCGAGCGCCACCGCTGTGAGCACGAGACTGGCAGGAAACAGGGCCAGCAGCTGGATCCAGGGAGTGCCCAGGTCCCAGGGGATGGAACGGAGGACGGCGAGGGCAGCCCCCGGCAGGCAGAGAAGCGCCGCGGCCGCCCGGAAAACGGTGCAGCTGCGGCGACGGATGCCCTGCTCCTTTGAGCCACCGTTGTGCATATCCCATTATGGGCAGCAGTGCGGGCAGTTCCGATGGGTGTTGCGGTTCAATTCCTGCATTCCGAGAATGGCGGTTGAAGGCTTGGCGATAGTAGACTCGAGGATGGCTATGACCCGGCTATCACCGGTGAGCTTCCGGAAGAACGCCCTGACCGCCGCGCTACGGCGGCCAAGGCCATTAGAACCGGACGGGTAAGCCCGTCACAGCAGTAATGAGCGGCCGGTACAGCACCAGCTCCTTCGCGGAGCCGGCGGAGTACCGGTAAGTGAGGTGGTACCGCGGTGAGCGTGCAGTCCCAGGACTGGACGGAAGCCGTCCTCGCATCCTGAACGGAGCCTTCCGGCAACGGCCGGACGGTTCACCAGCTCAACCCAGGATGTCGAGAATGACGTATTACCCCAAGGCCTCAGCCTCTACTGCCGGCGCATCAGGCGTTTCCGCCTCCGTGAAGTTCCCGGAGATCGAAGAGCGCATCCTCAAGTACTGGGACCAGGACGGCACCTTCCAGGCAAGTATCGACCAGCGCAGCGCGGACGCGCCCGGCGGCGAACCAGGCAGCAACGAATTCGTGTTCTACGACGGTCCGCCGTTCGCCAACGGCCTCCCGCACTACGGCCACCTGCTGACCGGTTACGCCAAGGACCTGGTGGGCCGCTACCAGACCCAACGCGGACGCCGCGTCGAACGCCGGTTCGGGTGGGACACCCATGGCCTGCCCGCCGAGCTGGAAGCCATGAAGCAGCTGGGCATGACGGACAAAACCCAGATCGAGGCCATGGGCATCGACAAGTTCAACGACGCCTGCCGCGCCTCGGTGATGAAATACGCGGACGAATGGAAGAGCTACGTCACCCGCCAGGCACGCTGGGTGGACTTCGACAATGACTACAAGACGCTTAACGTCGAGTACATGGAGTCGGTCCTGTGGGCCTTCAAGCAGCTGCACGAAAAAGGCCTGACCTACAACGGCTACCGCGTGCTGCCGTACTGCTGGAAGGACGAGACACCGCTGTCCAACCATGAGCTGCGCATGGACGACGACGTTTATAAGAACCGCCAGGACCAGACAGTCACGGTGACGTTCCCCATCACGGCAGGGGAGTCGGAGCTGTCGAAGCAGCTCGCCGGCGTCCAGGCGCTCGCCTGGACCACTACGCCCTGGACCCTGCCCACCAACCTGGCGCTCGCCGTCGGACCATCCATCACCTATGCAGTGCTGCCTGCAGGGCCCAACGGAGTCAAGGCCGCCTCGCCGGATGCCCCCGTCACAGGTAGCTTCCTGCTGGCCGCTGACCTGCTGGCCACCTACGCGAAGGACCTGGGCTATGAGGATGCGGACTCCGCCGAAGCAGCCGTAGTGTCCACGCACCTGGGCTCGGACCTGGCAGGCCTGGAGTACGCGCCGCTGTGGAACGACTTCAGCGACACCGAGAAGTTCGGCACGCAGAACGCGTGGCGCTTCCTCGTGGCCGAGTACGTCACCACCACCGACGGCACCGGCATCGTCCACCAGGCCCCGGCCTACGGCGAGGATGACCAGAAGGTCTGCGAAGAGGCCGGCATCCCCGTGGTCCTGTCCGTGGATGAAGGCGCCAAGTTCCTGCCGCTGTTCAGCCACGGCGAACTCCACGACATCGTGGGCCTGCAGGTCTTCGAAGCGAACAAGCCCATCACCCAGGTGCTGCGCGCCCAGGGCCGCCTCGTCCGCCAGGCCAGCTACGAGCACAGCTATCCGCATTGCTGGCGCTGCCGTAATCCGCTGATCTACCGTGCGGTGTCCTCCTGGTACGTGGAGGTCACCAAGTTCAAGGACCGGATGTCCGAACTGAACCAGGAGATCAACTGGATCCCGGGCAACGTCAAGGACGGCCAGTTCGGCAAATGGCTGGCCAACGCCCGCGACTGGTCCATCAGCCGCAACAGGTACTGGGGCAGCCCCATCCCGGTGTGGCAGTCCAGCGACCCCGAATTCCCGCGCACCGACGTCTACGGCTCCCTCGCCGAGATCGAAGCCGACTTCGGCCGCCTGCCCTTGAACAAAGACGGCCAGGTTGACCTGCACCGGCCGTTCATCGACGAACTGACCCGCCCCAACCCGGACGATCCCCGGACCCCCGAAGAGGGCCAGTCCGTAATGCGCCGGGTCGAGGACGTCCTGGACGTCTGGTTCGACTCCGGCTCCATGCCGTACGGCCAGGTCCACTACCCGTTCCAGAACGAGGCCTGGTTCGATACCCACAACCCGGCCGACTTCATCGTGGAGTACATCGGGCAGACCCGCGGCTGGTTCTACATGCTGCACATCCTGTCCACCGCGCTGTTCGACCGGCCCGCCTTCCGCAACGTCATCAGCCACGGCATCGTGCTGGGCTCGGACGGGCAGAAGATGTCCAAGAGCCTGCGCAACTACCCGGACGTCTCCGAGGTCCTGGACCGCGACGGCTCCGACGCCATGCGCTGGTTCCTGATGTCCAGCCCCATCCTGCGCGGCGGCAACCTCGTGGTCACCGAGCAGGGCATCCGCGACGGCGTCCGCCAGGTCATCCTGCCGCTCTGGAACGTCTACAGCTTCTTCACCCTGTACACGAACGCCGCCAACGGCGGTTCGGGCTACGACGCGAAGCTGCGCTACGACGGCTACGCCGACACCCTGGACCAGTACCTGCTGGCCAACACCGGCGACCTTGTCCGCAACATGACAGCGCAGCTGGACAGCTACGACATCTCCGGAGCCTGCGACGAGCTGCGCAGCTACCTGGACATGCTCACCAACTGGTACGTCCGCCGCAGCCGGCAGCGCTTCTTCGACGAGAACGCTGATGCCTTCGACGCGCTGTACACGGCACTGGAGACAGTGTCCCGAGTGGCCGCCTCCCTTCTGCCCCTGGTCTCCGAGGAGATCTGGCGCGGCCTCACCGGCGGCCGCTCCGTGCACCTGGCTGACTGGCCGGAGGCGGACCTGTTCCCGGCCAACGCGGCCCTGGTGGAAGCCATGGACCGGGTGCAGCAGATCTGCTCCACCGGATCCTCGCTTCGCAAGGCAGCCAACCTCCGCGTCCGCCTGCCGCTGCAGGAACTTACTGTGGTGGCACCCGGCGCAGACGCGCTGGAAGGCTTCGCCGCCGTCGTCGCCGACGAACTGAACATCCGCTCCGTCCGCCTGCTGGACGCCGGGAGCGCCTCCCCGGAGGAATTTGGCATCGAGCAGAAGCTCGTGGTCAACGCCCGCGCCGCGGGTCCCCGCCTCGGCAAGAACGTCCAGCAGGCCATCAAGGGTTCCAAGTCCGGCGACTGGTCCGTGCAGGAAATAAACGGCGTCGCCGGTGTCGTTGTTTCGGGCGGCCTGGAGCTGGAACCGCAGGAATACACCCTCGAGACCGTAGTGGCAGAAGCCGCGGAAGGCGAAGGATCCCGCGCAGCCGCCGTGCTGCCGGGCGGCGGGTTTGTGGTCCTCAATACCGAAGTCACGCCGGAACTGGAAGCCGAGGGCATCGCCCGCGACATGGTCCGGGCCATCCAGCAGGCGCGCAAGGACGCCGGACTGAACGTGAGCGACAGGATCCGGACGTCCGTCACCGCCACGATGGACGTTGTGGACGCCGTGAAGGCACACGAAAACCTTGTGGTCACCGAAACCCTCACCACGGAGCTTGGCCTGCACTCGAACGGGGACGGCACCGCGCTCCAGATCACCGTCGAAAAGATTGAGGCCTAGGATATGACCGACGAATTCTCCGTAGAGAGCGTCTACGCCGAACTCCTGGGGCGCGCCCCCGAAAACAAGATGGAACCGCGGCTGGCGCCGCTGTTCCGGGCCATGGATGTGCTGGGGGAGCCGAACAAGGCGTACCCGATCATCCATGTGACCGGCACCAACGGGAAGACCTCCACGGCGAGGATGATCGAGGCGGGGCTGCGCGCCCACGGCCTGAGCACTGGCCGCTACACCAGCCCGCACCTGTCCAAGGTCACCGAGCGGATCAGCATCGACGGTCACCCCGTGCCTGACGAAACCTTCGTCCGGATCTGGGACGAGATCCGGCCATATCTCCAGATCGTCGACGACGAACTCACGGCCGCGGGGGAGCCGCGGCTCACATACTTCGAATGCCTGACCATCCTCGGCTTCGCCATCTTCGCCGACCAGCCGGTCAACGTAGCCGTCATCGAGGTAGGGCTCGGTGGCATCACTGACGCCACCAACGTCGGTGACGGCCAGGTTTCGGTGGTCACTCCCATCTCGCTGGACCACACGGACCTGCTGGGGGACACCACTGAGGACATCGCCTACGAGAAGGCCGGCATCATCAAGCCAGGCGGGTTCCTGGTCAGCGCGGCGCAACCGGTAGATGCCGCCCAGGTCCTGCTCGAAAAAGCCAGGGAGGTATCGGTGCCGTTCCGGTTCGAAGGCGTTGAGTTCGGCGTCGAGTCCCGGACTGTCGCCGTGGGCGGCCAGGTGGTGACCATCCAGGGGATCGCCGGCCGATACCCGGAGGTGCTGGTACCCCTGCATGGCGCCCACCAGGCCCAGAACGCGGCCGTGGCAGTCGCCGCACTTGAGGCCTTCTTCGGCGGCGACAAGGAACTCGACGCCGAAGTGCTCCAGGAAGCCTTCGCCTCCGTTACGTCGCCGGGCCGCCTGGAGGTGGTCCGGACTGCGCCGACGATCATCGTGGACGCCGCCCACAACCCGGACGGCATCCGCGTTTCCGCCGAAGCAATCCAGGAAGCCTTCAGCTTCAGCAAACTGGTGCCCGTGGTCGGGGTCCTCAAGGAGAAGGACGCCGAGGAAATCCTCCGGCAACTGAAGGAATCGCTGGGAGAGATGGCAGATGAGTACTGCTTCACCCAGTCCAACTCTCCACGGGCGGTGCCGGCCGGGGAACTTGCCGAACTGGCTGTTGAGCTGGGGTTCGGGGAAGAGAACATCCACATCGCCGAGAAACTGGACGACGCCCTGGAATGGGCAGTGGAGCGTGCTGAAGCCAATGACGACCTCGCCGGGGGAGTGCTGGTCACGGGCTCCATCACGCTGGTGGCCGAGGCCAGGATCCTGCTCGGAAAGACGGAGGCCTGAGCCATGGCCAAGCTGACCAAAGCCCAGCGGGAGTGGCGTCCCGGTATGCCGAAAAAGCGCCGTTCCACCAAAGTGATGTTTGCCTCCACCGTCCTCCTGCTGGAAGCGTTTGTTGCTTTTTTCGCCACGCTTGCCGTGTTTGGCCTCAGGCGGGGGGAGTTCCCGCCCGCGCTGATCCTCGGCCTCGGCATCGCCCTTAGCGTGGTGCTGGTCCTGGCCTGCTCCGTCCTATCCAGGCCCTGGGGCATCGGACTCGGCTGGATCCTGCAGATCGTCCTCATCCTGACCGGCATCGTCGAACCGATGATGTTCCTCGTGGGCGGGCTGTTCGGCCTTGCCTGGTGGTATGGCATCCGGACCGGTATCCGGATCGACTCCGAGGCAGCCAAGCGCGAACGGGAGCAGGCCGAGTGGACCGCCGCGCACCCGGAAGCCTCGTAGAATTGTCCCGAAACCCCACCAACGCATTGGAGCAACTGTGAGCATTGAGCGCACCCTAGTCCTGATCAAGCCCGACGGCGTGGCCCGCAACCTCAGCGGGGCCATCCTGAGCCGCATTGAGGCCAAGGGCTACACCCTGTCCGAGCTGAAGAAAGTCGACGCCAGCCGGGAGCTCCTGGAGCAGCACTACGAAGAGCACGTGGGCAAGCCCTTCTATGAGCCCCTCGTCGAGTTCATGTTGAGCGGCCCGGTGGTAGCCGCGATCTTTGAAGGCCACCGCGTCATTGAAGGTTTCCGCTCCCTCGCCGGGACCACGGATCCCACGACGGCCGCCCCCGGAACCATCCGCGGTGACTTCGGCCGGGACTGGGGCCTGAAGGTCCAGCAGAACCTGGTGCACGGCTCCGACTCCGTCGAGTCCGCCGAGCGCGAGATCACAATCTGGTTCCAGGGCTAGGTCCGCCCGGCAACCTCGCCTGAGGCCACACTAAAGGCCAATGTCCCATGGGACATTGGCCTTTAGCGTCACCGCGTGTTGTTGCGGCCAGGCCTCAGAAGCCCGATGTTCCGGCGAAGACCTGGATGAAGGCGAAGAAGATGGTTGCGATGACTGCCACATACAGCAGCGCCGTAATGACCCAGCCGGAATCGCCCAGGATCCTGGCGGCGCCGGACGGTACTGGAAGGACGCCATGGGAGACGTTCCTGACGCTCACCCAGACGAAGAGCGGGATCATCGCCGCCCAGACAATCATGCAGAACGGACACAGGATGTGGATCGCATACAGCGCCTGGGACCAGAGCCAGACAACGAATGCGAACCCCAGGGTTACGCCCACCTGAAGCCCTGCCCAGTACCACTTGGCGAACACCGCCCCGGACAGCAGGCCCATGCCGGTGGTGATGATCACTGCGAACGCCACGATTCCGATGAACATGTTGGGGAACCCGAAGACGGAGCTCTGCCAGGTCTGCATCACCTGGCCGCAGGAGATCCAGGGGTTCACGTCGCAGACGGTGGTGTGGTTCGGATCCTTGAGCACCTCGAGCTTCTCGAGGACCAGGGTTCCGGAGGCCAGCCACCCGATGATTCCGGTGACCACCATGAGCCAGCCAAGCGGCCGGTCGCGGGTCATCGGCGGGACTGACGCCGCGGGTTCCGGTGCCGTCCCTGCCCGCACGGAGGCCGGGCTGCCGGTGTCTGTGCCACTGACGGGCGAGATGCTGGGCATGATTGCTGGAGTCCTGTTCGTCGTGAGCTCTTTGCCCGATTGTAACGCCGCATGCTGAAGGAAGCGCCCAGCTTTGCCACCGTCAGGAATACCCGCTTCAATCCGGCGCCACTGCTTCCGCCGAGATTTATCCTCCGTATGAGACAATGATCTTGGCTGGAGGCCGACCCACATTCGGACTCCGGTCCGGTGGCTTGTTCCCAAGACCGCCAATGATGAGCTGGCAGGGATCGGATTCCCGACCTCCCGCCATTCCATTGGTCGGCACCTGGTTGTGGCACGTAGAACAACGGGTTTCAGAACAAAGCCAACGGCTCCCACGGGCTGCCGCACCCCACTGCCGGTGCGAACCTGGGAGAATCCACTTGACTTCTGTCAACGCCCGCGGGTTTTGACAATATGTGCCCCAATGGGTGCCGGATGTGGCGGTACGTCAGGGGCAGGAGTGTAGCCACATATGGACAACGAACAAGCACCGGCCGTTAATAATGAAGAAACGGCAGCCGAAGCGCCGGAAGCGCCGAAGAAGGCCCCCCGGACCCGCCGCAAGGCCGCCCCGAAAGCTGAAGCCGCAGCACCTGACGTGACGGATACCGACGGCGGCGCTCCGGCCCGCACGGATGGCGTCACTGTTCCGGAGGCGGCAGCGCCAGTCCGTCGCACCCGCTCGCGCAAGAAGGTTGATACCGCAGAACCGCTGCCCGTCTTTGGTGCCGACCTGACCGGCCCGGAGGTTTCGGCCCCCGACGTGGCTGGCGCAGCCGCCGTAGCCGGCCAGGACGGCGGGTCTGCAGCGTCCAACGAATCCGCCGCCCCCGCGCCGGCGGTGGAGGACGAACCCGAAACCAAGCCCGTGCGCCGCCGCCGCGTCGCCACCCGCAAGACGTCGGCTCCCGACGTCGCCACAGCACCCGGGCCGGCTGTTGCCCCCGAAGAGGTTCCCGAACCTGTGGCAGCCCAGGCCGCCGTCGCACCCTCCGCAGCAGCGGCAGCCACCGAACCGGAAACCGCTGCACCGGAAGCCGCTGAACCCGCCGTCGTGCAGGCAGCCGAGGCTGAAAGTGCTGTTGAACCGGCCGCCGAACCCGCGGGCCCGTTCGGCTCCCTGTTCCTGGAGCCGGGCTCGGCAACGTCTGTGCTGTTCCAGGCCCCTGACCTGAGCACTGTGGTACGTCCCGCTCCTGCTCCCGCCGTTGCCGCGGCCGAGGAGCCGGAGGAAGACGACGCCGACAACGGTGACGAAGACGACGCCAACGGCCGCCGCCGCCGCCGCAGCCGTGGCCGCCGCGGGCGCAGCCGCGCCGGTGACCGCGATATCGATGGCGATACCGACGCTGAGGACACCTCCTCTGATGAAGCCGACGAGGACCCAGCCGGCCAGCCGGAAGAGGGCGTAACGTCGCGCCGCCGTCGCCGCCGCCGTCGCGGCGACCAGGATCTTGAACTGACCGGGGGAGAGGGCGATGATCCGCCCAACACCGTGACCCGCGTCCGGGCGCCCAGAGCCGCCTCCGAACCTGTGGTCAACAACCGGGTGACGTCCGTCAAGGGTTCCACCCGGCTGGAAGCCAAGAAGCAGCGCCGCCGGGAATCCCGCGACACCGGCCGCCGCCGCACCGTCATCACCGAGGCCGAGTTCCTGGCCCGCCGCGAGTCCGTGGACCGCCAGATGATCGTCCGGCAGCGCGATGACAGAATCCAGATTGCTGTCCTCGAAGATGGCGTCCTGGCTGAACACTTCGTGTCCAAGACGCAGCAGGATTCCCTGATCGGCAATGTCTACCTGGGCAAGGTGCAGAACGTCCTGCCGTCCATGGAAGCGGCGTTCGTCGACATCGGACGCGGCCGCAACGCCGTGCTGTACGCCGGTGAAGTGAACTGGGAGGCTGTGAACCTTGAAGGCAAGCAGCGCCGGATCGAGAACGCGCTCAAGTCCGGCGACACCGTCCTGGTGCAGGTCACCAAAGACCCCGTTGGCCACAAGGGCGCCCGCCTGACCAGCCAGATCTCGCTTCCGGGCCGCTACCTCGTGTACGTACCGGGCGGATCCATGACGGGCATTTCCCGCAAACTTCCCGACGTCGAGCGCAACCGCCTCAAGCGCATCCTGAAGGACCGCCTCCCCGAGCACGCCGGCGTGATCGTGCGCACCGCTGCCGAAGGGGCATCCGAGGAGGAACTCACCCACGACATCAACCGGCTGCGGGCACAATGGGACGGCATTGAAAGCCAGTCCACGTCCACGAAGATCCTTGCTCCGGAGCTGCTCTACGGTGAACCGGACCTCACCATCAAGGTGGTCCGGGACGTCTTCAACGAGGACTTCTCCAAACTGATCGTCTCCGGCGAGGAGGCGTGGGACACCATCGAGGCCTACGTCACCTATGTCGCCCCCGACCTGGTGGGCCGCCTGGAGAAGTGGACCAAGGACCAGGACATCTTCGCTGCGTGGCGCATCGACGAGCAGATCCACAAGGCCCTGGAACGCAAGGTCTTCCTGCCCTCCGGCGGCTCGCTGGTCATTGACCGCACCGAAGCCATGACCGTAGTGGACGTCAACACCGGCAAGTTCACCGGCAGCGGCGGCAACCTCGAGGAAACCGTCACCAAGAACAACCTCGAAGCGGCCGAGGAAGTTGTCCGGCAGCTCCGGCTCCGCGACATCGGCGGCATCATTGTCATCGACTTCATCGACATGGTCCTCGAATCCAACCGCGACCTCGTGCTCCGCCGCATGGTGGAATGCCTGGGCCGCGACCGCACCAAGCACCAGGTAGCCGAAGTGACCTCGCTTGGCTTGGTGCAGATGACCCGCAAGCGCATGGGTACCGGGCTGCTGGAAGTCTTCGGTGAACAGTGCGAGACCTGCGCGGGCCGCGGCATCGTCACCCATGACGACCCCGTGGAACACCGCCGCGCCAACACCGTCGCAGCCGAGCACCATGTTCAGCGGGCGGACAGCCACCGCACCGAAACGCCGCGTGTGGAGCAGCGCCCGGACAGCCAGCGGGGCGAGAACCAGCCCGGCGTCCGCAACGACCGCAAGCGCCGCCGCGGACGCGGCGGCCAGCCGCTCGATGTTGCCCCGGCAGCGCCGGTCCAGGTCCACACGGTCCACCCGGAGCCGAACGACGCCGAACGCCACGCCAAGGCAGAAGCCACCAGGGCTGCCCTGGCGAACATCGCCGCGGCCGCCCATGCAGCGCACCTTCACGATGATGAGGTGGCCAGCGCGGCCGGCGCTGCCAATGCTCCTGCACCCGCGGCGCCGCAGGTACCGGCGGCGCCCGCCGGCAGTACGTCTCCGGCAGTTCCCGCACAGCGGGATGCTGACACGTCCGGGCGTCCGGCCGCCGTCCTCACGTTCGGAGGGGAGCAGGTAGTCCTGCCGTTCGTCGAACACGCCGGCGGGCAGCAGCACGAACCCGCGCTGACCCTTGACCGCCTGGCGGAGGCCTTCGCACACCTTGGCGATCCCGCTCCGGCCCCCGAACGCGCCGAGGCAAGGCCCGCCCAGGCACCGGCACCGGAGTCTTCACCGGCGTCGGCCCCGGCTACCGCTCCTGTTCAGGCCCCGGTTCCGGCCCCGGAGAAGGACTACTCAGACCACACTGCAGACCAGTCCCGTACGCGCCGCCCGCGGCGCAACCGCAGCGCCAGCCGGGCCCAGGGAGCAGCCAACGCCACCACCGTGGAACACCACGAGGCAACGCCGTCAGCACCGGGCGGGCACTCCCACGCAGCGAAAGCACCGGAGCCCGCCGCCGCGGCCACACGTGGCAAGGCCCAGGACAATGCGCCCATCATCCTCGGTGTCGGAGTCCCTGCCTCCGAGCTCTGACCCTCCTGGGACGCCCTTCAGGATGCCCGGACCCGCCCTCACCAGGCGGGCCCGGGCATTCCGGGTTTAAAGGCTTCATCTTCGGACAGTGGCATCGGCATGACGCTAGGCTGGATTACCGACACGGGGTGCCGCGCAGAAGGCCGGCTGAGATCCACACCCGTTGAACCTGTCCGGTTAGCACCGGCGAAGGGATGTCTTCCTTGTCTTCGACCTTTCTCCTGCCCACCGCAGCATCACCCCACGAACCGGCATCGGCCACCCTCCTCCGGGACGTGCCCCGTGTCCTGTCCATCGCAGGTTCCGACCCGTCCGGCGGCGCGGGCATCCAGGCTGACCTCAAGAGCATCGCCGCTCACGGCGGCTACGGGATGGCGGCCATCACCGCCCTGACGGTGCAGAACACCCAAGGTGTCCGCGCTGTCCACGTGCCACCCGCGACCTTCCTGGCCCAGCAGCTCGACGCGGTCAGCGACGACATCGCCATCGACGCTGTCAAGATCGGCATGCTCGGCGATGCCGACGTGATTGCCGCAGTCCGCAACTGGCTGGAGAAGGTCCGGCCCCGCGTCGTGGTCCTTGATCCGGTGATGGTGGCCACCAGCGGCGACAGGCTCCTGCAGGCGTCGGCAGAGGCCGCCCTCCACGGCCTCCTTCCGCTGGCCGACCTCATCACCCCCAACCTCGCCGAACTGGGAATGCTGTTGGGTGAGGAGACCGCCGGCTCCTGGG
Source organism: uncultured Actinomycetota bacterium (assembly GCA_963807805.1). Classification (GTDB taxonomy): domain Bacteria; phylum Actinomycetota; class Actinomycetes; order Actinomycetales; family Micrococcaceae; genus Arthrobacter. Next base: position 658,443 of record CAWECX010000010.1, read on the forward strand.
CTGAAGCCCTGGACCAGGGCCGGCGGCTGGCAGCGGGCACCGGAGCCACGGTCCTGGTCAAAGGAGGGCACCTGGCCGGTGGCGCCTGTCCGGACGCGCTTGTCAGCGCCACCGGGCTGCTGTCCGCGGACATCGTGGAGGTGCCGGGGGATCGGGTTGCCACCCGGAACAGCCACGGCACCGGTTGTTCGCTCTCCTCCGCCATGGCAACCGTCCAGGCCAGGCTGGGGGACTGGGAGTCGACCCTCCGGCACGTCAAGCTATGGCTGGCCGGAGCTCTCGAAGGCTCAGGGACGCTCGACGTCGGTTCAGGGAACGGGCCCATCCATCACTTCCATCACCTGCGCCAGGTTCCGGCAGCGGGCGAATTCACGGAGACGCTGCGCCGGGCGTCGAAGCCGGATCTTGCGGCGATTTACCAACTCGGGTTCATCAAGGACCTTGTATCCGGTGGATTGGCCGAGAGCCAGTTCGCCTACTATCTCGCGCAGGACGCCCTTTACCTGAACGGTTACTCCAGGGTGTTGGCCCGCGCCAGTGCCCTGGCGCCCACGGAGGAAGCCCAGCTCTTCTGGGCCCGCTCCGCGCAGCAGTGCCTGGAAGTGGAATCCGAGCTTCACAGGCGCTGGCTCAGCACCCGCACCGTGCAGCCGGACCTGGGGCCCGTCACCAAGTCGTACGTGGACCACCTGCTGGCGGCATCTGCCTCCGGCAGCTACGGGGTGTTGGTGGCGGCCGTCCTCCCGTGCTTCTGGCTGTATGCCGAGGTGGGCCAGGCCCTGCACACCGAATTCCTCGCTGCGGGTGCACCGGCGGAACATCCCTACGCCGAGTGGCTGCGGACCTACGCCGACGAGGATTTTGCCCGGGCAACCCGGGAAGCCATCGCCCTTGCCGACGAAGCCGGCCGCCGCGGCTCCGAGGAGGAGCGTGCGGCCATGCTGACGGCGTTCCGCCAGTCCTGCCGCTTCGAAGTTGAGTTCTTCGACGCGCCGCGCCTCCACGCCTGACGCTTCCAGCCGTAACCAGCCGGTACGATAGTCGGGCAACGTTCAGGATGTCGATGCCGGGCGCGCTAGTGGCGCCTATCACAGACAACTGGCCGTCACCAGCCTCATTTGCGGCCGAAGGCAAAATTAGCGTATTCTAGATCTTCGGTGCTTACGCCAACACTTGGGTTATGACCCCACGGCGTTGAGGCACAGCGGGAAACCCAGCCAGTTTTGGAATCGGGTCCGCACGCAAATTTAGTAATAAACGTCGAGAGAAGTGAGTTCCCAAGTGGTGTACGCGATTGTCCGCGCAGGCGGCCGGCAAGAGAAGGTCTCCGTTGGAGACTTCGTTACCCTCAACCGCGTCGCCGGTGGAGCTGGCAGCACCATTGAGCTGCCCGCCCTGCTCCTGGTAGACGGTGACAAGGTCACCTCCGCAGCTGCGGACCTGGCCAAGGTAACTGTTACGGCTGAGATCCTCAATGACCTCCGTGGTCCGAAGATCGTCATCCAGAAGTTCAAGAACAAGACCGGTTACAAGAAGCGCCAGGGTCACCGTCAGGAACTGACCAAGGTCAAGATCACTGGTATCAAGTAACCTTCGTTACTGTTCAGGTTTTCAGCAGATTCCCCAGAATTTAGAGGCAGGCATTCCAAATGGCACATAAAAAAGGCGCGAGCTCCACTCGCAACGGTCGTGACTCCAACGCCCAGTACCTCGGCGTCAAGCGCTTCGGCGGCCAGGTAGTTTCCGCAGGCGAGATCATCGTCCGCCAGCGTGGCACCCACTTCCACCCGGGCGCCGGCGTAGGCCGTGGCGGGGACGACACCCTGTTCGCACTGACCCCGGGCGCTGTCGAATTCGGCACCCGCCGCGGTCGCCGCGTAGTCAACATCGTTGCTGCTGCAGCTGCAGAGTAACAAATAGTTCTGAAGCGGTGGAGCGGGCCTGTTGGTCCGCTCCACTGTTCTTTAACCGCATTACAATCGTCTTGGTGCCTGAGGGCGTCGAGGAAACAGCACTGAGGAGATCCACGTGGCGAGCTTTGTAGACCGGGTAGTACTGCACGTATCCGGCGGTACCGGCGGCCACGGCTGTGTCTCCGTCCACCGGGAGAAGTTCAAGCCCCTGGGAGGACCCGACGGCGGCAACGGCGGCGACGGCGGCGACGTCATCCTGCGCGTTGACCACCAGACCACCACGCTGCTTGACTACCACCACGCACCCCACCGCCACGCCACCAACGGCGGCCCCGGCATGGGCGACTGGCGCGGCGGCAAGAACGGCGAAACCCTGATCCTTCCCGTTCCTGACGGCACCGTGGTCAAGTCCAAGGACGGCACGGTCCTTGCCGACCTCGTCGGCGAAGGTGCCGAATACGTTGCGGCCGCCGGCGGCCAGGGCGGCCTGGGCAACGCTTCGCTGTCCTCCCAGAAGCGCCGGGCCCCCGGGTTCGCCCTCCTTGGCATCGAAGGGGAGTCCAGCGACGTCGTGCTGGAGCTGAAGTCCATTGCGGACATCGCACTGGTGGGGTTCCCATCCGCCGGCAAGTCCAGCCTCATTGCCGCCATGTCCGCAGCCCGGCCCAAGATCGCCGACTATCCCTTCACCACGCTGATCCCCAACCTGGGCGTCGTCCAGGCCGGCGATGTCCGGTTCACCATCGCTGACGTGCCGGGCCTGATCGAGGGGGCCAGCGAGGGCAAGGGCCTGGGCCACCACTTCCTGCGCCATGTTGAGCGCTGCGCCGCCCTGGTGCACGTGCTCGACTGCGGCACCCTCGAGTCTGACCGTGACCCGCTGGCGGACCTCGCCATCATCGAGGCGGAACTGGAAAAGTACGCCGTGGACATGAGCTACGCCGGTACGGACGGCGAGGTGGTTCCGCTGAACCACCGCCCGCGCCTCGTAGCGCTGAACAAAGTTGACCTGCCCGACGGCAAGGACATGGCGGAATTCGTCCGTCCTGAACTGGAATCCCGCGGATACCGCGTCTTCGAGATCTCGGCCACCAGCCACGAAGGCCTGCGCCAGCTTGGCTTCGCCATGGCCGAAATCGTCCAGGCGGCCCGCGAAAACCTGGCTGCAGCACCGCCCAAGGTCCAGCCTCCGGTGCTGCGTCCCCGCGCCGTCAACGAATCCGGCTTCAAGATCCGCCGTGAGGAGAAGAACCTCGAGCCGCTCTTCCGCGTGCTCGGCGACAAGCCCGTCCGCTGGGTGAAGCAGACCGACTTCACCAACGAGGAAGCAATCGGCTACCTCGCGGACCGGCTCGCCAAACTGGGCGTGGAGAACGAACTGTTCAAGCAGGGCGCCAAGCCGGGCGACACCGTAGTGATCGGTGAGGATGACGGCGTTGTCTTCGACTGGGAACCCACCATGATGGCCGGCGCCGAACTCCTTGCCGCTCCCCGCGGAACGGACGTCCGCTTCGCCGATATCGGCGACCGCCCCACCCGCGGCCAGAAGCGGGACGAGCAGCAGGAGCGCAAGAACGCCAAGGCTGCGGCCCGGGCGGAACTGGAAGCCGAACGCAAGGCCGGTATCTGGACCGAATCCGTCAGCAGCCGCAGGGTTGCCAAGCCGCTCAAGGAGAGTGGACTGGGCGCAGACGATGACCAGTAGCGCCGTCACTGCGGTGCCTGGCCTGCGCACCGCGGACAGGAGTGTGCTTTCCGGCGCCCGCAGGATCGTCGTCAAGGTGGGGTCGTCGTCGCTGACCAGCATCAAGGGAGGCATCTCGGAAGAGGCGCTGACTGCGCTGGCGGATGCCCTGGCAGCCAAAAGGAACGCTGGGACCGAGATTATCCTCGTCAGCTCGGGGGCCATCGCCGCCGGGCTTGCGCCCCTGGGGCTCGCCAAGCGGCCCCGCGACCTGGCTACGCAGCAGGCCGCGGCCAGTGTTGGCCAGGGCTTGCTGATGGCCCGCTACACGCAGGCATTCGGGGCGCACGGGGTCACGGTCAGCCAGGTACTGCTCACCGCTGACGACCTCATGCGCCGCAGCCAGCACACCAACGCCTTCCGGGCGCTGGACCGGCTCCTCAACCTCGGCGTCGTGCCGGTAGTCAACGAAAACGACACCGTGGCCACGCACGAGATCCGGTTCGGAGACAACGACCGGCTCGCCGCCCTGGTGGCGCACCTGGTCCGCGCTGATGCACTGGTGCTGCTGTCCGATGTCGACTCCCTGTACGACGGACCGCCATCGCACGGCGCACAGCGGATTCCACTCGTTGAAGGCCCGCACGACCTCGACGGCGTCACCATCGGCAAGGCAGGCAAAGCCGGAGTGGGCACCGGCGGCATGGCCACGAAGGTGGAGGCCGCCACCATCGCCGCCGGCTCCGGGATCCACGCCCTGGTCACGTCCACCGCGAACGCTGCGGCAGCGATGGCCGGCGAGGACGTCGGCACCTGGTTCCGGGTGAACGGCGCCAGGAAGCCGGTGCGGCTCCTGTGGCTTGCCCACCTGGCGTCCGTCCATGGCCGGCTGATCCTCGACGACGGTGCGGTCAAGGCCGTCCGCCACCGCCGCACATCGCTGCTGCCCGCCGGCATCTCCGCCGTCGACGGCGACTTTGAGGCCGGCGACGCCGTCGAAATGGTCAGCAGTGACGGTACTGTCATCGCCCGGGGACTCGTGAACTACTCCGCCGCCGAACTGCCCCAGATGCTGGGCCGCTCCACCAGGGAACTGGGCAAGTCCCTGGGCCGCGGCTACGACCGTGAAGTTGTTCATGTTGACGACCTGGTGCTGGTGTGAGCCTGCGCCTCGCCTAAACTTGGATCATGACTGAGGCACTGATCCACACCACCGCTGCGACATCCGGGGACAACCACGGCGCCCCCGCTGCTCCGGAGGGCGGCTCAACCCCGCAGTCAGCCGCGCCGCTGTCCGCGGCAGACGTCGAAGCTGCGGTCCATGCCATCGCCGACCGTTCCCGCCATGCTTCCCGCCGGATGGCCAGCGCCAACCGTGCGTGGAAGGACCGGGGCCTGCGCGCCATCGGGGCCGCCCTGCTCGAACACAAGAACCTCATCCTTAAGGCCAACGCCAAGGATGTCGCCGCCGGCAAGGCCAACGGCACGTCCGCGGCCATGCTGGACCGCCTTACCCTGACCGAGTCCCGGGTCACCGGACTGGTGGCCGCCCTGGAGAACCTCGCCAACCTCCCGGATCCCGTCGGGAACGTGGTCCGCGGGCAGACTCTCCCCAACGGACTGCGCCTGCGCCAGGTCAACGTTCCCATGGGTGTGGTTGCCGCCATCTACGAGGCCCGCCCCAACGTCACCGTGGACATCGCCGGCCTGGCACTGAAGAGCGGCAACGCAGTGATCCTCCGCGGCGGAACGGCAGCTGCTGAAACCAATGAAGCGCTGGTCACCGTGCTCCGCGAAGCGCTGGACTCTGTGGGGCTGCCTGCCGATGCAGTCCAGACGGTGGACCAGTACGGGCGCGAGGGCGCCACCGCCCTTATGCGTGCCCGGGGCAAGGTGGACGTCCTGATTCCCCGCGGCGGGCGCGAGCTCATCCAGAGTGTCGTCACCAACTCGGCCGTGCCTGTCATTGAGACCGGTGAGGGCAATGTGCACATTTTCATCGATGAGTCCGCCGGCGAGGACATGGCGGTGGAGATTCTGCTCAATGCCAAAACCCAACGGCCCAGTGTGTGCAACACCGTCGAGACCCTGCTGGTGCACTCCGGTTCCACCGTCCTGCCGGCTGTCGCAGCTGCCCTGCGCGCGGCCGGGGTTACCTTGCACGCTGATGAGCGTGTCCGGGCAGCACTGCCGTCCGGCATAGCGTCCGAACCCGCCACCGAGGAGGACTGGGGCACGGAGTACATGGACCTGGACCTGGCTGTGGCCATGGTGGACAGCCTCGATGACGCCGTCAAGCACATCCGCACGTGGTCAACGGGGCACACTGAAGCGATCCTCACCAACAACCTTGCCAACGCGGAGCGGTTCATCGCGGAGGTCGATTCCGCTGCGGTCATCGTCAACGCGTCTACCCGTTTCACCGACGGCGGGGAGCTGGGCCTGGGCGCCGAGGTGGGCATCTCCACGCAGAAGCTCCACGCCCGCGGTCCGATGGGCCTGACCGAACTCACCACCACCAAGTGGATCGTGCAGGGCGAGGGCCAGGTCCGCGGCTAGCAACGCGGTAACATAGACAGAAGTCCGGAACGGCGGGAAGATCCGCTGTCAGATCCTTTGAATCCTAGGGGAGAACATGCTGCTGCAGCAGATCGCCACCACAATCGCCGAAGGCGAAGAACACGAACTCGCCCCGATCTGGGCCGAGCCGTGGGTCTTCGGGGTGGTCATTTTCGCCATCCTGCTGGTGATGATGTTCATCACGCTGTCCTACTCCAACCTTGGCAACCGCCACTCTGTGACGGAAGAGCACGCTGATCCGCACCGCCAGCACCCCAACAAGCACGACCACGGCCAGGGCCACTAACATTTCCCGCGTCCTGCACCGCCAGGGTGCCGAAGGGCGGTTGCGGCTCGGCGTGATGGGCGGGACGTTTGATCCCATCCATCACGGCCACCTTGTCGCAGCCAGTGAAGTGGCCGCGAAGTTCGGCCTTGACGAGGTTGTCTTTGTCCCTACCGGGCAGCCTTGGCAGAAGACCCACAAGCAGGTCAGCGAACCCGAACACCGGTATCTGATGACCGTGATCGCCACGGCATCCAATCCCCGGTTTACGGTCAGCCGCGTCGATGTTGACCGTCCGGGCCCAACGTATACCATTGATACTTTGCGTGATCTTCGGACCCAGCGTCCGGACGCCGACCTGTTCTTCATTACCGGGGCGGATGCACTGGCGCAGATCCTTTCCTGGAAAGACATTGACGAACTATGGTCTTTGGCGCACTTTGTCGGTGTGACCAGGCCCGGACACGTGCTCGACGGGATGGGCCGGGAAGACGTCAGTCTCCTGGAAGTACCCGCCATGGCTATTTCCTCCACGGACTGCCGTGCGAGGGTCGCGAAGAACAACCCCGTCTGGTACCTCGTGCCGGACGGCGTGGTGCAATACATCGCCAAATACGGACTGTATGCCGGGGGAGCAGCCCCCAACGACGCAAGTACCACCGAAACAAACGAACCAGCCAGTACTGAATGAGTTCTTCATGAGTCAGGAACAGCCCCCCGTCCGCAGCCGCCGCGAACTGCGGCAGGCCAGAGATGAGAAACAGGCTAACGGGTCCACGGGTCCGGGCCCGGTTTCGCCTGCCTCCAAACAAGCTGCGCAGAGCTCTGCCGCCAGGCAGCCAGGTACGCCCGTCGCATCAGGCACACAGGATCCGGCAGCACCGGCAGCCCGTGAGGATACGGGCCGGGTCCGGCGGGTCGCCGAGAGCCCCGTGGATTCGGTGGCAGCCTCCACCCACACCCAGCGCTCATCACAGATAAGGGCCCGGGACAGGGCTGCACTGCGTGCCATCAAGGAACTCGAAGTAAAAGAGGGCCAGCTTGCGGCGGGCGGTCCGCCGACCCGCCGGCAGCTTCGCCTTCAGCAGTTGAAGGAACAGGCCCTCACGTCGGCCATCCCCGTCATCGGCCCTCCGCCGGCCGAAGCTGCGGGAAAGAATGCTCCGCCCGCGAAACCTCCCGCAGGACCCCGGCCGGCGCCGCCCTCCGAGCCTCAGCCGCTCGCGGTGACTGACTCATCGCGGGTACCGAACGGCATGAGCGTCGAACAGGCTTTGGCAGCGCGTTCGCTGATTGCCGAACAGGCCAGGAACCAGCTGGCCAAGATGGAACACATAGCCTCCATGGACCCCGAGTCCGTGGACCCGGATATTCTCGCGGAGCAGATTGCCCTGGCCGAACGTGCCGCTGTGCTGAACCGCCGCGCCTTGGCCAAACAAAAGCTGGCCGAACAGGCAGCACCACCAGCCCCCGCCACTGCAGCAGTGCAGCGACCGGACCCTGCCGCAGCGAGCAACCTGGCCATGGTGACGCCTCTGGAGTTTGTCCAGGTTCCCGGAATCGACCGTCCGGTCATGAAGCGGCCCGCTACCTCGCACGTACCCGTGGTCACCGAACCCGGTCCCAAAGTCCGGCCGACCGCTTCCAACGGACGCCAGCCCGCCGGGCTCCGGCAAGCACCCGGAAAGGACCAGCCCCAGCCTGCCAGCGGCCGCTCCACGGTGATTGCACGTGCCGAGGCCGCGGCGAGGGCTGCTGCCGAAACAAGCCTGCCCGCAGACGCTGCCACACAGCCCGCCAGCGGGCAGTCCGATGACCTGTTCGACGACCTTCCCCGTATCCCGGCCAGCTCCGCCTACGGCCTTGAGCCCCTGGATGCGGCCACGGCCGGACTCGCCCGGGCAAAGCGGATGCGAATCATGCAAGTCTGCGTACTCGCCTTCGGGATCGTCGCCCTCATTTCAGGCGTCATGCTCATCATCAGCGGAATCAGCCGCTGATCCTGGCCGCGGCCAGCCACACCCAGATCTTAGAAAACTACAAGGAGTCCCGTGACTGCATCAGATTCATCCATCGCCATAGCCCGCCACGCCGCAAAGGCAGCTGCCGAAAAAATCGCGCAGGACATCGTTGCCCTGGACGTCAGTGAGCGCCTTGCGCTGGCAGACGTCTTCCTGATTGCTTCGGCGCCGAGCGAACGCCAGGTCAATGCAATTGTTGACGGCATCGAAGAGGAACTTTCCAAGCAGGACCTGCGCCCCGTGCGCCGTGAGGGCCGCTCCGGAGGGCGCTGGGTCCTCCTGGACTACTCCGATATCGTGATCCACGTCCAGCACGAGGAGGACCGCGTCTTCTATGCGCTCGAACGCCTGTGGAAGGACTGCCCGGTGGTGGACCTGCAGTTGGGCGATGACACCTCGGCCAAGGCGGCGGCCGTTTCCGACGCGGAGTAATACGCGCCGGGAACCGAATATGCCCGATTTGGAATTTTCGGAATCGCTGTTCTAAGATATTTGAGTTGCTTCGCCGAAGAGCGGAAACAACACAGAGGTACGGGGCTGTGGCGCAGCTGGTAGCGCACCTGCATGGCATGCAGGGGGTCAGGGGTTCGAGTCCCCTCAGCTCCACCGGACTATCCGCCGGAATCGAAAGATTCCGGCGGATTTTTTGTTGCCGGGGCACCCCGGCACAGCTGGGCACACCGGGCCGGATGCGCGGACCCCGGCCGTGATGTCCGTGAGGTCCGGGCAGAGTGCGCCGATTGGCGTCGGCGGCAAAGTTCGATTAAGCTGATCAGGTTGCTTCCGGGGGAGACCATCGGCCGGAAGAAATGTTTGGGGCTGTGGCGCAGCTGGTAGCGCACCTGCATGGCATGCAGGGGGTCAGGGGTTCGAGTCCCCTCAGCTCCACCAAACGCTCAGGCGCCCGAAGGCGCCAGCCAACAAGAAAGCCACCCGTCCGGGTGGCTTTTTTGTTGGCCGGGTACCGGTCAGATCCAGTCTGTCCTGCGCAGCGGCGGCTCCGCCCCGCCCGGCCGCCGGACCAGGACCTGGTTGACCCCCGTCATTCCCCCCTCGAAGCCCAAGGCGCTGGAGGCCATGTACAGCCGCCACACCCTCGCCCTGCCCAGGCTTGTGAGCTGCACTGCCTCATCCCAGTTCGCTTCCAGCCTCCGGACCCACGCCCGCAGTGTCAGGGCGTAATGCCTGCGGAGGGCCTCGACGTCGAGCACTTCGAAACCCCCTGACTCAAGGGCGGAGACCATGTCGCCGAGGCCGATCATTTCTCCGTCGGGGAAGACATAGCGCGGAATGAAGGAATCCGGGTCAGGGCTGGCGGGCCCCGCGTTCCAGGAAATTGCGTGATTGAGGAGCCGTCCGCCGGGACGGAGCAGGCTGAACAGCCTGGAGACATAATGTGGAGTCTGTTCCCGGCCCACGTGCTCGGACATGCCAATGGAACTGATGGCGTCGAACGGACCGTCGTCCACGTCGCGGTAGTCCTGGACCCGGATGTCGATCCGCTCCGTGAGTCCGGCATCGGCTGCCCGCTTGCGGGCAAGGACTGCCTGTTCGCTGGACAGGGTCACCCCGACCACGCTGACCCCGTATCGCTCCGCGGCGTGGAGGGCGAAGCTTCCCCAGCCGCAGCCGACGTCGAGCACCCTCATCCCAGCCGTCAGTCCCAGCTTGCGGCAGACAAGGTCCAGTTTCGCTTCCTGGGCAACGTCGAGGCCTGCCACCAGACCGTCCCCAGGGTTGCCTCCGGGGGAGTCACCCGCGGCTGTCAAACCTACGCCGTCGCCCGCGGCTGTCACACCTGGGCCGCCGTCCCAGACGGCACAGGAGTACACCATGGACGGCCCCAGCACCAACGCGTAAAAATCGTTGCCGACGTCGTAGTGATGCGAGATCGCTGCCGCGTCCCGCCGCTTGGAGTGGGTCCGGCCGGCCCGTTGGACGCGGGCTTCCTCCGGGGGCGGGGCCGGATTGGATCCGACAGCACCGAGCCTGATGCCCGTCCATAGCAGGGTCCGGAGCTCAGCCAGGCTCAGGGGGCGGAACGGGCCGGGCTCAGCAAACTTTCCCGCGGAACTCAGGGCCGTGAAGGCTGCAAAAATGTCGCCGGGTGAGTCGATGTCTCCGGCCACGTAGGCGCGGCTCAGTCCCAGCTGGCCAGGTGACCACAGGATCCGGCGTAACGCGCGCCGGTTCCGGAACTCCAGCACGGGAGCCCCGGGAGGGCCGGCCTCTGAGCCGTCCCACGCCCGGAGCCGGAGCGGTATCTCCCCGGTGCCCAGGACGATCCCCAGGGCTTTGGCAAGCCGCGATGCGGCAGTGGTTTCCTTCACGATGGTTGCCTCTCTTCCGCCATGGGCCAACAGTACGGCCGCTCCCGGGTGCCTGTCAGCGGCCCGGCAATATTTTGGTCCGTCCCGGGGACATCGGATGCCGCGATTATCATGGGGAGGTGACTGAGACCCTTCCCCCTTGCCCGGACTGCTCCAGCCCCTACGCCTATGCGATGGGTGCCCTCCTGGTGTGCCCCGAGTGCGGCAAGGAATGGGCCGCCGACACAGGTCCCGCCGCGGTGGAGCCGGAGGCACCCGGTCGGGTGATCAAGGACGCCGTGGGCAACGTCCTGGCCGACGGCGACACTGTCACCATCATCAAGGACCTGAAGATCAAGGGCAGTTCCAGCGTCATCAAGGTAGGCACGAAAGTCCGCGGCATCCGCCTGGTGGACGGGGTAGGAGACCACGATATCGACTGCAAAGTGGACGGCGTCGGTCCCATGCAGCTCAAGTCATCCGTTGTGAAGAAGGCCTAGCCGGAGCAGCAGCCACCATGGAGAAGCAGTTCGTGGACGTTGCGGTAATCGGCGCCGGGCAGGCCGGGCTCTCGGCCGCCTACCACCTGCAGCGGCGGGGACTGGGGTCCGCCAACGGCAGCGGGACCAGGACATACGCAGTGTTCGACGCCGAGCAGGGTCCCGGCGGTGCCTGGCGGCACCGGTGGAAGAGCCTGCGGATGGCCACGGTCAACGGGATCAGCGACCTTCCGGGCATCGCCAAACCAGACGTGGACCCCGCCGAACCCAGTTCCGCGTTCCTCAGCCGGTATTTCGGCGGCTACGAGCAGGACCTTGGCCTGGCCGTCCACCGCCCTGTCAAGGTCAGCGCGGTCTCGCGTGAGGATGCGGACCCCGCAGGCCGGCTCCACCTCCGGACCTCGGCGGGCGACTGGTCGGCGAGGGCTGTCATCAACGCCACCGGAACCTGGACCCGGCCGTTCTGGCCAATCTATCCGGGACAGTCCACCTTCCGCGGCCGGCAGCTGCACGTGGCAGACTATGTCGCCGCCGAGGAATTCCGCGGGCTGCACGTGATCGTGGTGGGCGGTGGAATCTCCGCAGTCGGCCTCTTGGATGAAATCTCCCAGGTGACCTCCACCAGCTGGTTCACGCGCAGGGAACCCCACTGGCGTACCGCCGACTTCGACATGCAGGCGGGGCACGACGCCGTCGCCCTGGTGGAGGAGCGGGTGCGGCAGGGGCTGCCGCCGCAAAGCGTCGTCTCCGTCACCGGCCTGCTGTGGACACCGGCACTGCGGTCGGCCGCCGCGCGCGGTGCGCTGGAACGCCGTCCCATGTTTGCCTCCGTTGAGGCCGACGGCGTCAGGCTGGCTGACGGCGGGTTCCTGGCCGCTGACGTGATCCTGTGGGCCACGGGGTTCCGCGCCGAACTGGAGCACCTTGCCCCGCTGCACCTCCGGGGGCCCGGCGGCGGCATCGCGATGAACGGCACCCAGGTGGCAGCGGAGCCGCGGGTGCACCTGGTAGGTTACGGGCCGTCGTCGTCCACCATCGGAGCAAACCGGGCCGGCCGGGCCGCGGTGGCGGCCATCCTGAAGCTTCCCGGACTGCAGCAACTGAACACCCAGTCATCACCGAACGAAAAGGCGGCACCGTCCAGTGGCACACAACAGTCTTGAGGACGTCTTCGCAGTGCTCCGGCGTCGGCCGGACGTGGAAGCCCCCAACCTGCAGGCCTGGGATGCCACTGACAGGCTGCTGCTGGATGCCGCGGCGCCACTGGTGACGGCGGGCAGTGAAGTGGCCGTCATCGGCGACCGCTACGGCGCCCTGACCCTCGGCGCCCTGGCAGGCCTCGGAGCTGCCAGCGTCCGTGTCCACCAGGACCTGATCACGGGGGAGCGCGCCCTGCGGAACAACGCAGCGGCCCTCGGACTAAACGGCGGACCCCTGGAGGCGGACACACCATTGCCGGCATCAGCAATCCCCCGCTACCAGCACATGCCGCTGGGCGGGCAGCTGCTGGGCGGTGCCGGCATTGTGCTGCTGCAGCTGCCCAGGACCCTTGCCGAACTTGAAGACATTGCCGCCGCCGTGGCCCGGCACGCCCCACCCGGCGCCGTCCTGCTGGCAGGAGGCCGGGTCAAACACATGTCGCTCGGCATGAACGCGGTTCTTGAACGGCATTTCACCACCGTCCAGCCGCAACTTGCCAGGCAGAAGTCCCGCATCATCGTGGCGCGGGAGGCCATTGCCCCCGACAGCCCGGAGCCGGTGCCCGCGGTAGCCCACATCGGGGAGCTCGACCTGGATGTGGCAGCGCACGGGGCGGTTTTCGCAGGATCAAAACTGGACATCGGGACCAGGTTCCTGCTGTCATTCCTGCCGGATATGCCCGCAGCCTTCCATGCCGTGGACCTGGGCTGCGGGACAGGGATCCTGGCCGCCATGTACGCCCGGCGCAATCCCGGATCTGTTGTGACGGCCACGGACCAGTCAGCCGCGGCCGTGGCATCCGCACGGGAAACCGCTGAAGCCAACGGGCTGGCGGACCGCATCCAGGTTCTCCAGGACGACGCCATGAGCACCCTCCCGGATGCCAGCGCAGACCTCATCCTGCTGAACCCGCCCTTCCATCTGGGAGCAGCCGTCCACGCCGGGGCCGGCATCAAGATGTTTGAAGCGGCGGGCAGGGTGTTGGCCCCCGAAGGACAGCTGTGGACCGTATTCAACCGGCACCTCCAGTACCTTCCGGCCCTGGAACGCCATGTGGGCCCCACAACCGTCAAAGGCCAGAACCCCAAGTTCACGGTGGCTGTCAGCACCAGGGCGCCCCGGCAGTAGCGGGATGCTGCGCCGCGCCGTGCCTGCGCGCATGGGCGGATGGCAAGCGGTAACGTACCATTCAGACATCATTTAATAGCCGCAGACTTTTAGGGGAACCCGTGTCCGAGATCCGGCAGCCATCGCCCAGGCGCGGAACCAACCTGCCACGGATGGGGGACTTCAACCTCACGGTCATCCTCGACGCCATCCGCAGATCCGCCGGCGGTTTGAGCCGGGTGGAACTCGCCCAGATCGTGGGCCTTTCCCCGCAGACCATTTCCAACATTTCGCGTCGCCTGCTGGACCAGAACCTGATCGTTGAAGCCGGCAAGGAAGGCAGCGGTCCAGGTAAGCCCCGCACCATACTGAGGCTGAACCCTTCGGGCATGTACGCAATCGGCGTCCACCTCGACCCCGCAGTGACAACGTTTGTAGTGCTGGACCTCGTCGGTGCGGTAGTCCAGCATTCCCGGATCAAGACCCCGGGTGGCAATGACCCCGCAGCCGTCATTGCCACCGTCGCCGCGGAAATCGAACAGCTGGTGACGGCCTCCGGGGTGGACGCCACCAAGATAGCCGGCCTGGGGCTTGCCGCCCCCGGCCCGATAGACCTGGACAATGGCACTGTGGTCGACCCGCCGCTGCTCCCCGGCTGGGACCGGGTTGAGCTGCGCAACGCCCTCGCCGAAGCGACCGGTTACTCGGTGCTGGTGGACAAGGACGTCACCAGCGCAGCCGTGGCCGAAACCTGGGCAGGGGGCCCCAGCGGCGCCGGCAGCTTCGTTTTTATGTACATGGGCACCGGTATTGGCTGCGGGATTGTCCTCAACGACGAGGTGGTCCGCGGAACCTCCGGCAATGCCGGCGAAATCGGGCACATCGTGGTGGACCCGGACGGTCCGGCCTGCGACTGCGGCCTGAGGGGCTGTGTGAAGTCCTCGTGCATTCCGCAGGTGCTGGTGTCCGAGGCCGAAGCGGCAGGCCTCCTGGAACGTCCCCGGGCGGACAACAGCGGCGCCGTGGTCCAACAGAGCTTCTCAAGGCTTTGCGACCTCGCCGATGAGGGCAACCCGCAGGCCCTTGCCATCATCGACAAATCCGCTGTCCTGGTGGCCCGTGCCGTATCCGTGGTGACCAACACCCTGGACGTTGAGCGGGTTGTCTTCGGCGGGCCGTACTGGAGCAGGCTGGCGGAGCACTACCTGCCTGTCATTCCGGCGCTTCTGGAGGACAACAGCGCGGCCCGGCTGATCCACACCATCGAGGTGGTGGGCACCGGGGTGGGGGAGGACGTCGGGGCGATCGGCGCCGCCTGCCTCGTCCTGGAACACATGCTCGCACCACGGGCGCAGCGGCTCCTCCTCGAGGGATGACCTGACACACCTTGCCCCCGGCCGGGGGGCCACTTAGCATTTGGATATTGCCGCGGCTGGGGCCCGCAGACAAAGAGGACTGCAGCCATTGACTGAATGGAGCACCCATGCGTCGCCGGGCCTTGACCGTTACGTCCCTCTTTGCTGCAGCCGCCCTCTCGCTGGGCGCCTGCACACCGGCCGAACCGGCCGGGCAGGCGAAGACCCTGAAAGTGGTCTACCAGAAGACTGATTCCTTTGCCGCGCTGGATGAGCTGTTCAAGGCGGCCAAAACGGAGTTCGAAGCCGCCAACGAAGGCGTCACGGTGGAGTTGCAGCCCATCCAGGCCAACGATGACGACTACGGCACCAAGCTGGCCCTTGCCCTGCGGTCGCCGTCAACCGCCCCCGATGTCTTCTACGAGGACACCTTCAAAGTCCGTTCCGACGTGGACGCCGGCTTCCTGCTGAAACTGGACGACTACCTTTCGGAATGGGAGGACTGGGACACCTTCGATGATGCTTCGAAGGCCGCAGGCAAGGGGGACGACGGCGGCACCTACGCTGTCCCGCTGGGCACGGACACCCGTGCGATCTGGTACAACAGGAAAGTCCTCTCCGCCGCAGGGGTCAGCCTCCCGTGGAAGCCCCGGACGTGGCAGGAAATCCTGGATACCGCCCGGAAAGTCAAGGCCAGCGACCCCTCAGTGGTGCCCTTCAATATGTACGCCGGCAAGGCCACCGGGGAGGGCACGGTCATGCAGGGATTCTATGAGCTCCTCTACGGCACCGGAGATGAACTCTACGACGCTGACGCCAGGAAATGGGTGGTGGGTTCGGACGGGTTCAAGGACTCCCTCGGATTCCTCAAGACCCTGTACGACGAGCAGCTCGCCGTCTCCCCGGCTGAAGCCCTCGACGCCAACGTGTGGAAAAAGGTGTTCGGAGAATGGTTGCCGCAGGGAAAGATGGGGGCCACCGTGGAAGGTTCCTATGCGCCGTCGTTCTGGCAGGAAGGCGGCAGCTATGAGTGGCCCGACTACGGAACAGACATGGGAGTAGCCGCCTTTCCCACCCAGGACGGACAGGCCCCCGGCGGCGTCAGCATGTCCGGGGGCTGGACGCTGGCCCTTGGCGCCGGTACGAAGGACCCCCAACTGGCTTTCGACTTCCTGGGCACCGCCCTGAACCGGGAGAACTCACTGACGTTCAATATCGCCAGTTCGCAGATCGCCGTCCGCGAGGACGTTGCAGCCGACGCGGCCTACCAGGCAGCGAACCCCTTCGTGAAGGAGGTATCGGACCTCGTGTCGGTGACACACTACCGGCCCGCCACCGCCGACTATCCGAGGATCTCCGCAGCAGTGCAGGAGGCCACGGAAGCAGTGATCACGGGAGCGAAGTCAGCGGACCAGGCCGCAGCGGACTATGACGCCGCCGTGGCAGGAATTGTTGGCGGCGACAAGACGGTCCGGAAGTAGCCGCGTGCCGGTCCTCTCCCTCCAGCGTCCACGCCCCGGGACGCGGCTCCGCCCGTTGCTGCGGCGCCGTGCACGCCTGGTGCCGGTGTTGCCGGCCATCCTGCTTCTGCTGGTGTTCCTCGCCGGGCCCGTTCTCTGGGCTTTCCAGGCTTCCTTCACCAACGCTTCGCTGACCGGACGGAACGCCCGCAGTCCCGGGCTGGGTGGGGCTGGAGAACTACCAGCGGCTGTTCACCGACCCGGTTTTCCCGCTGTCGCTGGGACTGACAGTCCTCTTTGTCGCGGGTTCGGCCATCCTGGGGCAGAACCTGCTCGGCCTGGCGCTCGCTGTCCTGATGCGGCAGGCGCGCAAGCCCGTTGCCGCCGTCGTCGGCACAGCGGTCGTTGCAGCCTGGGTCCTTCCGGAGATTGTGGCGGCGTTTGCTGCGTATGCCTATTTCAGCCGGGACGGCACGCTCAACCAATTGCTGGGCGGGCTCGGCCTGGGCCAGCCGGACTGGCTGTACTCGTTCCCGATGGTGGCGCTCATGCTGGCCAACATATGGCGCGGCACCGCGTTTTCGATGCTGGTGTACAGGGCCGCGCTCGACGACGTGCCCGGCGACGTGACGGAGGCTGCCCTGATGGACGGCGCGAACCCGTGGCAGCGGCTCGCCTTCATCACACTGCCCATGATCCGTGGCAGCATCGCCACGAACCTGATGCTCATCACCCTGCAGACGCTTGCGGTGTTCACCCTGATCTGGGTCATGACCGCCGGCGGCCCGTCCAACGGCAGTACCACGTTGCCCGTGCTCGCCTACGTGGAGGCCTTCAAATTCGGTGATATCGGCTACGGCACAGCGGTGGCCACCGTACTGATCCTCATTGGTGCCGTATTCGGGGCGGCTTACGTCCGGCTCCTCAGGGACGGCAGGCAATGACGACGGCGGCGCCGGCCACGAACGGCCAGGTGCAGGCAGCGGCTCCGCTCCGTCGCCGCGCCAGGCTTCCGGCGGACGTGGCACTTCTGGTGATCGGGGCGTGCTTCCTGCTGCCCTTCCTGTGGCTGGTGTTGGCCTCGGTGGATGCGGAAGCCGGATACCAGGCACGCGTCCCGCGGGCGGTGTCGCTGGATAACTTTGCCGCCGTCATGACCCCCGGGCTGCTGTTCCAGCCGCTCTGGAACAGTGCGGTCCTGTCGGCCGGAACGGCGGCGGTCAACCTCGTGGCAGCCGTGCTGGCTGCCTACCCGCTGTCCCGGTACCGGTCCCGGTTCAACCGGCCCTTCCTCTACGCCGTCCTGTTCGGCACCTGCCTGCCCGTCACCGCCATCATGGTGCCGGTGTACGGGCTCTTCGTCCAGCTTCAATTGCTCGACTCCATGCCGGCCACCGTCTTCTTCATGGCCACCACCACGCTGCCCATGGCCATCTGGATGATGAAGAACTTCATGGATGCCGTGCCGGTTTCGTTGGAGGAAGCAGCCTGGGTTGACGGCGCCTCCGGGCTGACCGCCCTGCGCACCATCGTCCTTCCCCTCATGCGCCAGGGACTCGGTGTGGTGTTCATCTTCGTTTTTATCCAGGCGTGGGGTAACTTCTTCGTCCCGTTCGTCCTCCTGCTCTCCGAATCACGGCAACCGGCCGCGGTGTCCATCTTCAGCTTTTTCGGACAGCACGGGGCGGTGGCGTACGGCCAGCTGGCCGCGTTCTCCATCCTCTATTCAGTTCCTGTCCTGGTCCTGTACCTCATCGTGGTGCGGGGCGCCGGCAGCTCCTTTGCCCTGTCGGGTGCTGTGAAAGGATAAGTCCGGACGGGACGGGGCAACGATGCGCCGCCGTCAGCGCCCGGCGATGGTGAAGGAATCCTCGAAGCTGCCTTCGGTGGCATCGAACCGGGCTGTGAGCGACGAGGCGGTGAACTGGAGGTCCAGGAGCCCGTGGCTCGGACTGGCATTCCGGGCGGAGTGGGCGGCGAAATAGGGGGCCTCCGGATCGGACGGTTCCGCGTCCCTGAGCCCCACGCCGCCTGTGCCCACCGTGGCGAACACGGTGCCCGCGCCCTTGGTGAGCTCATTGCCGTCATTGCGGACACAGGCGGCATTGAACTCATCCGGTTTGATCCCGCTGCATTCATCCGCCGTGGACAGCTGCTTGCTGCGCTGGTACAGGTGTTCGTGGCCATTAAGGACCAGATCCACCTTCCTGCTGATCATCAGGTTGGTGATGTCATTTCCGGCCACACAGTCGTACCGCCCCATGGACAGGCACGGCGTGTGCATTCCGACGACGACCCACGGGATGGATTCAGCCCGGGCGCCGTCGATGGCCTGCGCCGTCCAGTCATAGCGTTTGCTGCCCTCTGAGTAGTTCCACGTCCCGTCCGGGAAGGGAATTCCCGGGGAGATCATGATGAAGCGGGCCACCGGCCTGTCCTGCGGAACGTCCACGTAGTACTGGCGGCCGTAGCTGCCGACGACGCCGGGCAACTGGTTCGGGAGGCAGGCCGTAAAGTCGTTGACGTTGCCGTTCCTGCCATTGCTTTCGTGGTTTCCAGCCAGCACTTCGAACGGAAACCCTGGGTCTATTTTCGAGTTGACCAGGTCGCACCAGCTCTGTTCATCTCCGGCAGTGCCGTACGACAGGTCTCCCAGGGCCAGGTGCAGATCGGGTCTGATGGCTCCTATCCGCGCAAGTACGCCCTCGGCGGCCCGGCTTGAAGAATAATCTCCCGCGGCGGTCACGTGGAGTCTGGGAGCATCACGTTGCTGCACGAGCACGACGACCACCGCCACGAGAGCCAGCACGATCAGGGCCGCAGCGGTGGTCACCAGTGCTACAGATCGGCCATTGCGCATGGCGGAATCGTAGCACCCAAGAATCCACTGAAGATGTCCCGTCGTGGGCCCGCACGGAGGCCGCCCACGGTGGACTTCAGTCGATGTCCTCGATCACCACACCGAAGGGAAGGGTGTCGTCGAGATGGGCCTGGTGGCCGGTGGGGCCGACGTTGTAGGTGACCCGGACACCGTGCAGCTGGTCCGCAGCGGACTGCTGCAAAACCGGCTTTACTGCAAGGACGAAGCTCTCGCTTTTGTCGGCGAGAAACTGCTTGTAACTGGCTGGAAGCTCGCTCATGGCAACAGGATAGACCCGAGGTGCCGCGGATGGGGAGGGGTCCCCATTGCACGCGGACAGGCGGCTGGCTTGGATAGGATGGCGGCGGAGTGCAGTCAGGAAGGCAGCCGCCGGCCACACCGTCCACCAGGGGGAAATCCATTGCTTCAGACCACGACAGCCGCGAGGATCGAACCCGCTGAACTGGCCCGCGCGCAGCAGGTGGTGGCCAACATCTCCCGCAGTTTCGACGCCAAAGTGGTGGGCCAGACCCGGCTTAGGGAATCGCTGCTGGTGGGGCTCCTGACCGGAGGGCACATCCTCCTGGAGAGTGTGCCCGGACTGGCCAAAACCACGGCTGCGCAGACGGTGGCCGAGGCTGTCAGCGCGGAGTTCCGGAGGATCCAGTGCACCCCGGACCTGCTCCCCAGCGACATCGTAGGAACGCAGATCTATGATGCGGCCAAGGGAACCTTCGTGACGCAGCTGGGCCCGGTCCACGCCAACATCGTCCTCCTTGATGAGATCAACCGCTCCAGCGCCAAGACCCAGAGCGCCATGCTGGAGGCCATGCAGGAACGGCAGACCTCCATCGGGGGACAGGAATACAAGCTCCCCTCGCCCTTCCTGGTGCTCGCCACGCAGAACCCGATTGAACAGGAAGGGACCTACCAGCTGCCCGAAGCGCAGATGGACCGCTTCATGCTCAAGGACGTCCTTGACTATCCGTCGCCGGCCGAGGAAGCCGAGATCATCCGGCGCATCGATGCCGGGATCTACACCCCTGAGCAGATTCCGGCGGCAGCAGCGTCACTGGATGCGGTAGCAGGGGTCCAGGAGCTGGTGAAGCGCATCTACATCGATCCGGCCATCATCAACTACATCGTGGGCCTGGTGTTTGTGACCCGTAATGCGGACCAATACATCGACAGGCGGCTGGCAGGGTTCATCGAGTTCGGTGCCAGCCCGCGCGCGAGCATTGCCTTCAGCCAGGCTGCCCGGGCCGTGGCGCTGATCAATGGCCGGGACCACGTCATCCCGGAGGACGTCAAATCCCTGGCTCACCGCGTCCTCCGGCACCGGCTCATCATGGGCTTCGAAGCGATCGCGGAACAGGTGCCGGTGGAAACAGTTATCGATGCCATTGTGGCGTCTGTCCAGACACCCTGAGCCGCAGTGACCAGCCTGCTCCAGCGCGTCAAATCGAAGATGTCCATCTTCGCCCACCGTAAAGCCCGCGGGATGCTCGACGGCGAATACGGTTCAGTTTTCCGCGGCCGCAGCCTCGATTTCGACGACCTCCGGGCCTATGTCCCCGGGGATGAGGTCAGGGATATCGACTGGAAAGCTTCGGCCCGGCACGGGTCACCCCTGATCAAGCGGTACGTGGCCGTACGCCGGCAGACGGTCATGCTGGTTGCCGATACGGGCCGGAACATGGCCGCGGAGTCCCGTGACGGGGAAATCAAAAAGGACATTGCCGTGATGGCGCTGGGAGTCATCGGCTACCTCGCGCACCGGCATGGCGACGTGGTGGGTTTGGTGAGCGGGGATGCGTCAGGGTCCCGTACCCTGCCGGCCAAGGCAGGGGAAGCGCACCTTGAAAGGATCCTGCAGGACGTGGACTCCGGCACCAGCCTTGAGGGTGGGCCCAGCCGGCTGGAGGAACAACTGCAGCACGTCGCGCGGACAGTCAAGGGAAGGCTGCTCCTGTTCGTCGTGGCTGACGAACTTGCCGCCGGTCCCGGCCTGGAGCAGGTTCTCCGCCGCCTTCGCGCCCAGCACGAGATCCTCTGGCTGACCATCCTGGACGCAGGGCTTGCCGTGCCCGGTCCCGCGCCGGATGCGTTCAGCGTGGCTGACTCCACGCCCCTGTTGCGCCATCTCGCGGAACAACCCGCAGTAGCGGCTGCGTATGCAACGGCAACGGCAGAACGGGAAGCCGGCCGGAGGGCCATGCTCCGCCGGGTGGGCATTTCCGAAGGTAACGTCGCCAACAGCCATGACGTCATGACCGGACTGTTCGCACTGCTGGAACGGCACCGGCGTGCAGGATAACGCCGGATTTTACGGCCCGCTCCAGTACAGCGCGGTGTGGCAGTGGGCAGGACTCGGAGTACTGGCCCTTGTGCTGGGCTGGTACGTGTTTGTCCTCCTGAGCACGCGCAAACGGCCGTTGCCGGCCGCCGCCCCGAGGTTCACGCCGCCGTCGGACCTTAACAGCCTCAAGGAGGCGTACCTGCTGCGGATCGACGCTGTGATGGCAGACGCCGCGGCGGGACGCCTGTCCGGGCGTGAGTCACACCAGGAACTCAGCCTCCTGGTCAGAAAGTTCGTCCGAGACGTCACGGGCGTCGACGCCCCGAAAATGACGCTGGCGGACCTCCACCGGCATCCCCTGCCCGCTGCCGCCGCCGCCGTCGGCGTGCTGTACCCCGCCGAGTTCGCAGCTGAACCGCTACCGCCCCTTGCCCGCTCAGCCGCCACGGCCCGGGAGACGGTGCGCTCATGGAACTGATGTACTGGTGGCTCCTTCCCATGGCCGCGGCTGCCGCAGCCGTGGCGGCATGGGTCGCGCTGGGGAGCGGTTCACGGCGGAACAGCCGACGGCGGCCGGTCGCCAATGCGGACCGGCTGACGGCGCTGCCCGAATACCAGGAAGCTGTCCGGCGATACCGGCGGTGGCTGTGGGTTGCGGTGGTCGCCGGCGGAACCTTGGTGATCTCCGCCGCAGTGGCAGCAGCGCGGCCGATCGAACTGACCACGGTCCGGCCGGAGCAGCACAACCGGGACATCGTCCTCTGCCTCGACGCCTCCGGGTCCATGAGCAGCGCCGACGCAGCAGTGGTGGACGTTTTTGCCGAACTGGCGAAAGGTTTTGACGGCGAACGGATCGGGCTCACCATCTTCGACAGCAGCGCGATCCAGGTGTTTCCCCTCACGGACGACTACGACTACGTGCAGGAGCAGCTCACGATGGCAAAGGACGCCTTCGACGGTGCCAGCGGCAGCTCAGGTTTCCTCGAAGGCACCTGGAACGGCCGCGGCTCCTCGCTGATCGGCGACGGCCTGGCCAGTTGCGTGGACGGGTTCCCCGCCCCGGAGGGCACCTCGGAGCAGGGGAGCCCCGCACCGGACCAGCCCCAACGGTCCCGCTCCGTGGTGCTGGCAACGGACAACTACCTTTCGGGAGATCCCATCTTCACCCTGGAACAGGCCGGTGCCATGGCCCAGGAAAGGGATATCCGCGTCTACGCCCTCAACCCCGGCGACTTCGACTACGGGACAGACCCACGGCAGCCGGGCGCCGTCCTGCAAGCTGCAGCCGAAGCCACCGGCGGAGCGTATTTCCCGCTCGACAGCCCGGACGCCGTGGCAGGCATAGTCCGTGACGTCCAGGCCACAGAGACCGCAGCCATCCAGGGTGCCCCCCGGGCGGCAGTCTTCGACCGCCCGGACGCTCCCCTTGCCGTTGCCCTTCTGTCCAGCCTGGTGCTGGCCGGCGCGTCCTGGCGGTTACGGCCATGACGCTGCATCCTGTCCTGCCCGCATGGCTCATGCTGGCGTTGGCTGCCACAGCCCTGATCTTCCTGGGCTGGCGGCTGCTCACCGTGTTCCGGGGTGGACCGGCGGCACCGGCCGGTCCACGCCGCGACTGGCTGCTCCGGACCGCCCTGGTGGTGCTCCTCCTTGCGGCGGCCCTCCGCCCCGGAATTCCTGGCGGCAACGCCCAGTCGGCGACGGCCGAGGCCAACGTGTTCTTTGTGGTGGACACCACCAGCAGCATCGCGGCCGAAGATTACGGGGACGCACAGCCCAGGCTGGACGGCGTCCGGGCCGATATCCGGACCATCGCCGAGGGACTGGCCGGCGCACGTTTTTCGCTGATCACGTTCGACACCAATGCCAGCGTCAGGATGCCGCTCACCCATGACACCTCGGCCCTGGACACCCTGGTCAGTGTGCTGGAGCCCCAGGTGGCGTCCTACTCGAAGGGGAGCAGTGTCACCGTGGCGGCAGAAGTCCTTGGCCAGCGCCTGGGGGCTGCCCGGGAGGCGCACCCTTCGATGCCACGGATCGTCTTCTACCTTGGCGACGGCGAGCAGACCAGCGGCAAGGCTCCGGCGCCCATGCGCCTCGACGCCGGGCTGGTCAGCGGGGGAGCCGTCCTCGGCTACGGCACAGCCCAGGGAGGGCGCATGAAGGAAAACACCGGTCCGGGCAAGGACGAAGGTGCCGGCTACATCCCGGACCGGAGCGGAGGAAGCGCCAGGGACGCAGTCTCCATCATCGATGAAGGCAGGCTCCGCCTGATCGCCGACGAGCTGGGCGTCCCCTATGTCCACCGTTCCGCTGGCGATCCGGCAGCGCCGATGCTCCAGGGGGCCGATCCGGGCACCCTGGAACGGGGCGAGGGGGACGACAGCCTGGCGGGCCGGACCGAACTGTACTGGATCCTTGCTGCCGGCGCCTTCCTGCTGGCACTGCGCGAAGCCGTTCTGGTGCTGCGGCATTTACGGGAACTCCGCCCAACGGGTGGTGTCCGGGCGAAGCAGCACTCCCGGACCGGCCAGGATCTCCGGCAGCCGGCGAAGGCCGCCCAATGAACGCCGGTTCTTCGCTGACGTCGTCCCCGCTGCGCCGACGACGGCGCCGCCTGCTGCTCTGGTCAGCCCTTCCGGTGCTGTTGCTCCTCTGCGTGGCCGCCAAGCTGCTCAGTGTGGGCGTCCTTGCTGGGAACGCCGCTGCCGGCTTCGACGCGCACGACGCCCGGGCGGTGGCATCCGCCGCTGCCGGCCTGCGCCCCGCCAATGTCATTGAGCCCCACAAAGCGGCCTTTGCCGAAGGTGACGCCCGGGTGCTGTCAGGAGACTTCGAGGGTGCACGTGAGCGCTTCGAGGAGGCCTTGGGGCTCGCCGGGCCGAAAGACCAATGCGTCATCCGGGTCAACCTGGTGCTCAGCATCGAAAGGCTCGGTGACGCACAGCTCGCCGCGAAGGATCCGACGGCGGCGGGCCGGTTTTTCGCAGATGGCCTGGCCGTGGCCTCCGGCGCACCGGAGGAGTGCTTCCCGGGCCAGCAGGACCCGGCAGATGCGGGGGACGCGGAAACAAGGCTGGAGGAGGCTGAAACCCGCCTCCGCCAGAAGGCAGAGGACGCCAACACCGGGGCGGTGCCCCAGGAACCATCAGGTTCCGACGCGCAGGACGCGGCTCCGGATGACCCGGAACAGCAGTCTCAGCTCGAACAGCTCAAGGAAACCGCCCGCCAGTCCCAGCTTGACCGTAACAACGGCAAGGAACGCGATGACTACCTGCGGGACGGCGACTACGGTTCGGGGCCGGACAAACCCTGGTGACAGTCCGGGCGAACAAAATTCTGCGCTGCGGCGAAACAGAGCGTAAAGGTGCGTCTTAATTCGGTAACCGACTTGAATGCTCCCGCAAGGAATCCTAGAGTTCATTACAAGTTACCGCGGTAACGTGTCAGCGATCCTCCGTGCCGGAGGGTGTGGGTGCCCCCATGTGGGCCTGACATTTGCTCACGGACAACTTCATGACAGGCGTAACAGTCGCGGCTGCGTCCTGTGAAGTTCCTTCCGTGTTCCCCAAACTCAATTCATTGACGGAACCAACGTCGCACCTTTGACGCAGGTTGCCGCCAGTGGCCCAAAGCCAAGGACGCAAATGTCACCACCAAGCCTTATTGACACCCATCCAAACCTCTCAGACGCCGCCCCGGTGGCGCTCTCCTATGAGCTCTTCCCGCCTCGTTCGCCCGCGGCTGCGGAATCCCTCTGGACCACCATCCGGGAACTCGAAACCACCGACCCGGACTACGTCTCGGTCACCTACGGTGCCAGCGGCTCCAACCGGGACACCGCCGTCGAGCTCATCAACCGGCTGCTCCTGGAAACCACCCTGCGGCCCCTGGCCCACCTGACCTGCGTCGGCAACACGCCTCAGGAACTGGCGGAGATCATCGGTGACCTGCTGGACACCGGCGTTCGCGGGATCCTCGCCCTGCGCGGCGACCAGCCCCAGGACGGCGCACAGCCGGCCGCCGGATCCCTGGCCTATGCCCAGGACCTGATCGACCTGATCCGCCGCGTGGAACAGCGGCGTTCAGCCCTGCTGTGCGCCGGGAAGATCGCCGTCGGCGTGGCCGCGTACCCCACGAAGCACCCGGAGTCGCCCAGTGAGGAACATGACATCGAGGTGCTGCTGGCCAAGCAGCGCTCCGGCGCGGACTTCGCCATCACCCAGGTCTTCTTCCACGCCGAGCAGTACGCAGGCCTGGTCACCCGGGCCCGACGCGCCGGGGTCACCATTCCGATCATCCCCGGTGTTATGCCCCTGACCAGCCTGCGCCGGGTCATTCGGCTGGGGGAGCTGGCCGGCGTCGCGCCGGCACCGGAACTCCTGGAGCGCCTCGGTGCAGCCGACTCCGACGCCGAGCGGCTCCGGATCGGCGTCCGCGCCACGGTGGACCTGGCCAACGCGGCCTTGGACGCCGGGGCACCCGGCATCCACCTCTACACCTTCAACGAGCACCAGAGCGCCCTGGAGGTGCTGGACAAACTGGCACTTCCTCGCCATTCACGCTCCGCCGGCCGCCGCAGCGCCATCGCCCGCCGCCAGCTGGCCAGCTGACCTCCGAGCAAACCGCAAAAACTATCGCCCAGCCTCAAGGCGCCCTTTGGAGCGCCCTCAAAGGCACAGTTCCAACACCTGAAGGAATCTCCCATGTCTGAATTGAACACCCCCTTCCCGTCCGCCTCGATCCTCGGCTACCCGCGCATCGGCCGCCGGCGCGAACTGAAGAAGGCCATTGAGGCCTACTGGGCCGGCAAGATCGACGCCGCCGCCCTCGACGCCGCCGCCAAGGAGATCCAGCTGGGCACCGCCAAGCACCTCCAGGGCCTGGGCCTGACCGAGGCCGCTGCCGTGCCGGGCACCTTCTCCTACTACGACCAGGTCCTCGACGCCGCAGCCCACCTCGGCGCCGTGCCGGCCCGTTTCGGCAACCTCCTCAACGCCGAGGGACAGCTGGACATTGACGGCTACTTCACCCTGGCCCGCGGCACCAAGGACCAGCAGCCACTGGAAATGACCAAGTGGTTCGACACCAACTACCACTACCTCGTCCCGGAAATCGGCCCGGAAACCAGTTTCGCGCTGACCTCCAACCGCATCGTTGAGGAGTTCGAATACGCCCTCGCGAACGGTGTGGAAACACGCCCGTACATCGTAGGTCCGGTCACGTTCCTGCTCCTGAGCAAGGCTTCCGACGACGCCCCGGCCGGCTTCAGCCCGCTGTCCCGCCTCGAGGACGTCCTGCCGGTCTACGCCGCCCTGTTGGAGAAGCTCTCCGCCGCCGGCGCCGGCTGGGTCCAGCTGGACGAGCCCGCCCTGGTGGTGGACCAGGACACCTCTGCCGAAGAGATCCAGGCCGCCGTTGCCCGCTCCTACGAGGTCCTGTCCTCGGCACCCCGGCGCCCGCAGCTGTTCGTTTCCACCCCGTACGGCGCACTGGACGGCCAGCTCGGCACGCTCGCCGCCACCAGCATCGATGCGCTTCACATCGACGTCTTCAAGGGCGCCGTTCCCTCTGCAGCGGCACTGGCTGCACTGGGCAACAAGACGCTGGTTGCCGGCGTCGTGGACGGCCACAACATCTGGCGCAACGATCTCGCCGCCTCCGCCGGGAAGATCACCGAACTGAAGAAGTCCGTGGCCAGGCTCGCCATCAGCACCTCCACCACCACAGCGCACGTCCCGCACGACGTCGAGGAAGAGGCACAGCTGTCCGCGCAGCTCCGCAGCTGGCTGGCGTTCGCGGACCAGAAGGCCGTTGAGGTTGTCACCCTCGCGGGCCTGCTGACCGACGCTGCCGCCGTGCAGCCGGCCATCGACGAGGCCTCCCGCATCATCGCCTCCCGCGCCGCCGCCGAGGGTGTACAGCGCTCCGACGTCCGGGCCCGCACCGCCGCTCTGACCCCGGCCGACTTCAACCGCTCCGAGTACTCGGTCCGCGAAGCCGCCCAGGAAGAGGCGCTGCAGCTGCCGCCGCTGCCCACCACCACCATCGGTTCCTTCCCGCAGACCTCCGACATCCGTTCGGCCCGCGCCCGCAACAACAAGGGCGACCTCACGGACGAGCAGTACACGCAGCTCATGAAGGACGAGATCAAGCGCGTTGTGGAGCTGCAGGAAGAGCTCGGCTACGACGTCCTGGTGCACGGCGAGCCCGAGCGCAACGACATGGTCCAGTACTTCGCCGAGAACCTCGAAGGCTTCGACGTCACGGTCCACGGCTGGGTCCAGTCCTACGGCTCGCGCTGCACGCGCCCGTCCATCCTCTGGGGCGATGTCACCCGCAGCGCCCCCATCACGGTGGCCTGGGCCGAGTATGCCCAGTCGCTGACCAACAAGCCGATGAAGGGCATGCTCACCGGTCCGGTCACCATCCTGGCCTGGTCCTTTGTCCGCGATGACCAGCCGCTGGGCGAGACCGCCAACCAGGTGGGACTGGCGCTGCGCGACGAGATCGCGGACCTCGAGGCGGCCGGCATCAAGGTCATCCAGGTGGACGAACCCGCACTGCGCGAACTCCTGCCCCTGCGCAAAGCCGACCAGGCAGCCTACCTGGACTGGTCCGTGAACTCGTTCCGCCTGGCCACCGCCGGTGCGGCCGACGCCACGCAGATCCACACCCACCTGTGCTACTCCGAGTTCGGTGCCATCATCGACGCGATCGACGGCCTGGATGCTGACGTCACCTCGATCGAGGCCGCACGTTCACGCATGGAGGTTGTGCACGACCTCGAGTCCCACGGCTTCGGCCGCGGCGTTGGCCCGGGCGTCTACGACATCCACTCGCCGCGCGTCCCGGGTGAGCAGGAAGTCACCGAACTGCTCAGCACCGCTGTGAAGCACGTGCCGTCCCGACAGCTCTGGGTCAACCCCGACTGCGGCCTGAAGACCCGCGGCTACGCCGAGACCGAAGAGTCCCTGCGCAACCTTGTTACCGCCACCAAATCGGTCCGGGCCAGCCTGCTGGCAACGGCTAAGTAAGGGTTCAAACCGAACCAATGAGTAACGCCCGACGGCGACTGGCCACCATTGGTGGCCAGTCGCCGTCGGGCGTTAACGTCCTGCGGTTGGGCGGGCCGGTGTCTTCATCCGCAGGGCACTGATGAGCAACCACACGGTCCAGGTGACCGTCGCGGCAATACCCGCCAGGGTGGGCCAGGTATTCGCGGCCGCGAAGCCTTCGGCTCCGATGATCCAGCCCTGGACCAGGTATGCCGCCCCGGAGACCGCCATGAGGTAACCGATGACCCGGGATACCTGCCGGGCAGCGGCGATGACGATCCCAAACATGACGAGGGCCGTTCCCAGCAGGAAGCTCTGGAGGGCGGGCAGCAGGACAAACAATCCGGCGGTCAGCAGCGCCATCCCCACGAACTGGCCCAGATGCACGAAGGTCCAGATCCCGCTGGCGGCATAAGCGGCGAACGAAGCCACGTGGTCGTTGGCGTCCCCTGCTTCAGCGTGGAACACACCGGCGACGAGGGAGACAGCCACGCCCGCAACCAGCAGCCATCCCGCAAGCCGCCACCTTCTGCGCTTGTCCATGTTCCATGGTTGAACCCCGTCAGCAGCGCCCGCAAGGGCTGAAAGCCCTGGTTCCGGGGCCGGGGCTCAGGACTCCCAGACGATTTCGTCGTCTACTACGCCGTCCTCATCGGCGGACGCCACCAGGACCTCGTCGGTGAAGTGCTGGCCCAGCGTGAAGTCGAGGACAAAGTACCGCTCCGGCTGGCCCGGAAAGATCCCCACGTGGCCGAGCTTGAGTGCTTTCAGGAACACCGCGTTGGTCAACTGGCTGCGGTCTTCGACGCCGAAGACCTTCTTCAGGTGTTCGTCCTTGAGGGCGTTGCAATGGAACCGCAGATACTCCTGGGGGCTGGTGCCTTCCTGCTCCAGCTCCTCGGCAATCATGTCCCGGACCTCATCAACGAGCTCAGGCAGGTAGCGCAGCCGGTAGTCCACCTTGTGCATGGCCGCTTCATCAAAATGATCATGGGCGTTGATGTTGAGGTCGAGTTCCAGCACATTGCCGCCCAGCTGATGCTGCGCCGCAATGTTGTGATCCTGGCCGTGATTGAGCTCGATCTCTCCAAAGTGCTGGCTCGCTACCTTGTTCATATCTTCAACATAGACCCGCCAGGCGCCCGGTTCCAAGCATTCAGCCCTAATTGGATGAGTGCCCCAGCGCGGCGAATGTCTCGGCCAGCAGGTCAACGAAAAGTTGGACACGGGCGGTTTTCTTCTCATTGATCAGCAGCGCAAAGACGTTGCGGGCAAGCCTGATCTCCGGAACGTCCAGTACCACCACGCCTTTGGGGCGGTGCAGGAGGGCCAGTTCCGGCACCAGCGCCGCCCCCAGCCCGGCGGCGGCCATTTCCAGGCTCGCGTGGAAATCGTCGCTGTGCGCCACCACCCTCGGATGCAGGTTGCAGCTGGCAAAAAGCCGTTCAATCACCACAGCATCGGGAGTTCCGGGGTGGTGCATGATCCAGGGCATCTCGGACAGGTGGTCGGCGGCAACCTTGGCGTCGGTGCGGAAGCCCCAGCCGGCCGGCAGGACCACCCGGAAGTTGTCGTCGCCGATCCATTGCCGGTTGATGGTATGCGGCCAGGCCAGGCCGGACTGCCCCACCTGGAAGACCAGTGCAACATCGAGATCGCCGCCCGCGCGCAGGCCCTGGATGGTCTGCGACGGCTCGGCCACCGACACCCGCAGGTCGATTCCAAGGTCCTTCCAGGCCGGGTTCTTGAGGATGCGGGGGAGTACGTAGGTGGCAAGGCTGGGGAAAATGCCCAGCCGGAGTTCCTGGCTGGTGCTGTCCTGGGTCCTGGACGCGGCCGCCATCAGCGCTTCAATGTCCGTGAGCACCTTGGCCGCATGCCGGGCCATCACCATCGCCGCCTCTGTGGGGACCACGCTGCGGGCCGAACGCTGGAAAAGCACCACGCCGGTATCCCGCTCAAGGGCGGACATCTGCTGGGAGACCGCCGATGCAGTGTAGCCAAGGACCGAAGCTGCGGCAGCAAACGAGCCGTGCCGCGTCACTTCGAGGAGTGTCTTCAGGTGTACCGGATTTACCAACGCTGTCCTTCGGGATCAGGATCCGGGCTTTCCGCAGTGGGCCGGGCCCGGTCGGCCGGGTTCATTCTGGCACAGGAATGATCACCGCCGGTATGTCGCACCTGCCCCTGCGTGCCGGCATTGGAGAATCGGAGCTACAAAAGAATCTTGGGAACACACTCATCCGCCGGCCAAGCGGTGACGAACTGCCCCTAGAGCATGTACGACGCAACATCGAGTCCGAGCAACAGGAGCAGACCAGTGTCCATCGCAGGGAATTTGACCGGCACACCACTGCCGGGGGGCCGCCGGGTGGCCGTTATCGGGAGCGGCGTGGCCGGCCTCACCGCGGCCTACGTCCTGAACCGCCACGACGCCGTCACCCTCTTCGAAGCCGACACCCGGCTGGGCGGCCACGCCCATACCCACGATGTTCCGCAGCAGGACGGTTCGGTGCTCGGCGTGGACACCGGCTTCATCGTGCACAACGAACGGACCTACCCGACCCTCCTGCGGCTGTTCGCTGAACTGGGCGTTGAGACCCAGGATTCCGAGATGAGCATGTCCATCCGCTGCGACGGCTGCGGACTTGAATATGCCGGTGCCCGTGGCGGGGCCCGCGGAATCATCGCCCGCCCGTCCAGCCTCCTCCGCGGCCGCTACCTCCTGATGCTGGTTGAAGTGATGCGCTTTTACCGCCGGGCCCGTGCCCTCCTGGCGGCAGCGCCGCCGTCGGCCCCCGGAGGCCACACGGTTCCCGAACAGACCCTCGGCGAGTTCCTGGCGCGGGAAAAGTTCAGCCCGTACTTCATCTCGCACTTCATGACCCCGGTGGTGAGCGCCGTCTGGTCCTGCGACCCCACGACGGCGCTGTCCTACCCTGCGCGGTACCTCTTCACCTTCCTGGGCCACCACGGCATGCTGGGCGTTAAGGGTTCGCCCCAGTGGCGCACCGTCACGGGCGGGTCGGGGAGGTACGTGGAGAAACTTGCGGCCACGCTGCCGGACATCCGGCTGGGCACTGCGGTCTCCGCCGTCCGGCGCCACTCCGACGGCGTGGATGTTGCCACCGCGGCCGGTGTAGAGAGCTTCGATGCCGTGGTGATCGCCACCCACCCGGCCCAGGCGCTGGGATTCCTGGCGGATGCGGGCCCGGAGGAGAAGGAAGCGCTGGGCGGCATGCCGTATTCCGTCAACCAGACGCTCTTCCACCGCGACCCCGCTGTCCTGCCCGCCGCGGAGAACGCCCGGGCCTCGTGGAACTACCGGCTTCCCGGCTGCGACGCCCGCCCGGACAAGGTCCTGGTCAGCTACGACCTCACCCGCCTCCAGCGGCTCGAACCAGCCGACGGCCGTCCTTACCTGGTCAGCCTGGGGGAGTCTGAGCTCATCGCCGACGACCAGGTCGTTGAACGTATGGTCTACGAGCACCCCCAGTACACCCCCGAGTCGTTGCAGGCCCAGGAGCGCATTGCCGCGCTCAGCGACCATCAGGTTGCCTTTGCCGGCGCCTACCTGGGCTGGGGTTTCCATGAGGACGGCGCCCTGTCCGGTGTACGGGCCGCAGCCAGCCTTGGGCGGGACTGGACACCGGCGGTGGCCGGGGAGCCCGAACTCATGACAGCCATGGAGGGTGCATGAGCCCTGCCGCAGCCATCTACCGCACCTCGATCTCCCATGTGCGGCACACACCACTGAAGAACGCCTTCACCTACCGCAGCTATAGCTGGTTCGTCGACGTCGACCGGCTGCCGCGGCTGCCGTTCTTCCTTCGGCCGCTGGCTGTATTCCGCGCCTCGGACCACCTGGGTGACCCGTCGGCCACCATCCGCGCCAACGTTGAGCGGTTCCTGCGGACGCAGGGAATAGAGCCCGACGGCGGCGCGATCCGGATGCTGGCCAGCGCAAGGGTCTTCGGGTACGTCTTCAATCCGTTGACGGTTTTCTGGTGCTACCGGGCATCCGGGGACCTGCAGTGCGTCATCGCGGAGGTCCACAACACGTACGGCGAACGCCACTGCTACCTCCTGCACACCGACCCCGCCGGCCGGGCGAGCGTGCCAAAGGCGTTCTACGTTTCACCGTTCAATGACGTCGACGGGCAGTACCGCATGAGGCTGCCGGCGCCGGATGAACGTCTGGCCGTATCAATTGTCCTGGAGCGGGACGGCCACCGTCCGTTCATCGCCACCATGGATGGCGAAAAGCACCCGGCCACCGTCCGGAACATTCTTGCAGCGGCTTTGGCCGTCCCGGCCGCGCCGCTGCTGGCATCCGCCCTGATCAGGTTCCAGGGCGTTAAACTCTGGGCACGACGGCTGCCCGTCGTCAAAAGGCCCCACCACCCCTCACAGGAGGCAGTTCAATGACAATGACCGACGAGAACGGAACAGCTGCAGCCCCAGAGGCCACAGCCAAGACACCGGTCCGGCCCTTGGGGACGGCTCAGGGCAGCGCCGCAGTGCCGGCAGCGCCGGCCACCATCGATCCGGACGTCTGGCCCGGTGTTGCCCAGGCGCCGTCGGGCACCAAAGCCCTGGTTGCCGGCAAGGCCGCGGGCCTGCTGTTCAAGGCAGCCGTCCGGAGGCTGCCCCTGCGGGTGTCCTACCCTGACGGTTCGGTGCTGGGCACCGGCGGCGCCGAGGCTCCGGTGATGACCATGCTCCGGCCGGACGCGTTCGAGGCCCGGATCGGGGACAACGGCCTGATCGGCCTGGGCGAATCGTTCATGGCAGGGGACTGGGAGGCGTCCGACCTCGCCGCCGTCCTGGAGGTCTTCGCCGCGTCGGTGGACACGCTGATCCCCACTCCGCTTCAGAAGCTGAGGACGCTCTACCTGCCCCGGACCCCCAAGCAGGAGCGCAACGAGGAGCAGAACACGCGGAGCAACATTTCGCGGCACTACGACCTCTCCAATGAGCTCTTCTCCAACTTCCTGGATTCCACCATGAGCTACTCGTCGGCTCTGTTTCCGGCCGACGCCGGAGCGTTGACGACTGTCCCCTGGGACGGGCTCGCGACCGCGCAGCAGGCCAAGATCGACCGGCTCCTGGACAAGGCGGGGGTGGGCAGCGGGACGCGGCTGCTGGAGATCGGCACCGGCTGGGGGGAGCTTGCACTGAGGGCAGCGGCCCGCGGTGCGACTGTCTACAGCGTGACCCTCTCCAGCGAGCAGCAGGCCCTGGCGCAGGAACGGATCGCTGCTGCCGGCTATGCCGGCCAGGTGACGGTGGCCCTGCAGGACTACCGGGCCGTGGAAGGCGAGTTCGACGCCGTCGTGTCCGTGGAGATGATCGAGGCAGTGGGCTACGAGTACTGGCCCATCTACTTCCAGACGATCGACCGGGTCCTGGCCCCCGGCGGCAAGGTGGCCATCCAGGCCATCACCATGCCGCATGGGCGCATGCTGGCCACCCGCAACGCCTACACCTGGGTCCACAAGTACATCTTCCCCGGCGGCTTCCTGCCGTCGGTGCGCGCCATCGAAGGGGTGACCCAGCAGCACACATCGCTACGGGTGCGTGAGCGCATGGGCATGGGGGACCACTACGCGGCAACGCTGCGGCTGTGGGAGGAGAGGTTCCTGGCCCGTTCGGAAGAAGTGGGCGGGCTCGGCTTCGACCCGGTGTTCCAGCGTATGTGGCTGTTCTACCTCTGCTACTCGCGTGCCGGCTTCCAGTCGGGCTACCTGGATGTCCAGCAGATCGTGCTGGACCGCCGGGAGGCGCAGCTCTGACCGATGTGGTTGAAAAAGGAGCCGGCGCGGAACGCGCCCGACGGCGGGACGGGGCTGGGCGGGATTCCTCTGTCCGGGGGGCTGTGGGCTGACCGCCCCCGGACGGGTTCGTATGGGCCCGGCGTCCCGGCGGGCCTGGTGCTTCCGGCGGGTTCGCTGGCGGACCTCCTGGATGCGTCCGTCCGCCGCTACGGGTCCAGGACCGCGTTGGAGTTCTTCGGCGCCGGCACCAGCTACCGTGAGCTCGGAAAGCTGGTGGGACAAGGCCGTGGAGCGTGTCCGTCAGCTGCCGGCCGACGTCGGGCTCCGCACCATAGTCTCGGTGGAACTTATCCCGGCGATGCCGCTGCCGCAGCGCCTGGCGCTGCGGCCTCCGGTGCCCGCCGCACGCAAGGCCCGTGCAGCCTTACTGCAGGCAGGGGTGAGCCGAAGGGCCGGCCGGAGCCAGCACCGCGCCCCGTGCTGCCGTGGCGGCAGCTCCTTGAGGCCGGAGAGCTCAAGAAGAAGTATCCGCGTCCCGCTGCCCGGGCCGGCCACGTTCCTGCCCGCCGTGCCGCCCATCTACGACCGGATTGCCGCGGCAGCCGCAGAACGCGGCATCGGGCTGGAGAGCATCCGTTTTTCCTCCGGGGGCCATGCCTGCCGGCCGCCACGGTGTGAGATCTGGAAGAAAGCCACCGGCGGTTACCTCCGGGCTACGGGCTGCCGAAACGTCGCCCTACCTTCACGCCGGAAGCCGGGCACGGTGGGCGTGCCGTCCCGCTGACAGACATACGGGTGGTGGATCCGAAGAACGTGGCTCTTGACCGGACGGAAGGGGAACTCCTGATCCGCGGCCCGCAGGTGTTCGCCGGCTACTGGAACCGGCCGGAGGAGACTGAGGATGCCCTGCTCGACGGCGGCTGGTTCCGCACCGGCGACATCGTCTCAGTCGATGACGACTACTTCGTCACCATCCGGGACCGGATCAAGGAGCTGATCATCACCGGCGGCTTCAACGTCTCGCCCAGTGAGGTGGAGGACGTCATCGGCGCTTTCGCCGGAATTGCGGAAGTCTCCGTCGTGGGCCTGCCCAGGCCCGGCGGGGGTGAGGATGTGGTACCGGCGGTCGTCCCGATCCCCGGTACTTCCATCAATGCCGAGGCGCTTCTGGCATTTGCCCGGGAGCGGCTGACCGCCTACAAAGTACCGCGCCGGGTGGTGGTGCTCGATTTCCCGGCCGCGCTCGCTTATCGGCAAAGTCCTGCGCCGTGAGATCCGTGACAACCTCGTAGCGCAGCGCTGAACTGCGGCCTACCGGCTGCCGGTTCCAGGGTTGAGCCGGGCGATGGCTGTGGACAGTATGGTGGCGAACCCGCACCACGCTGCGTAGGGTGCGAGGGATATCCCTGCGGCGCGGTTCAGGCTGTACGCCCGCCGGACCAGGTCCGCGCTGCTCGCCGCCAGCACGGCGCATTCCGCGGCGGCCAGCCATGGCTGGCGGGACCGCCAGAAAAGCCAGCTCCACGCAGCATTGAGAAGGAGGTTTGCCGTCAGGGCCCCCCGATAGGCCCGGATCTCCAGCCGCCTGTCGGATCCGGCAGCCGGGTGAGTCTCTGCCGACGCCGCACTGTCCAGGGCAACGGCGGAAGTCACCGCGAGGTCCGCATACAAGGCCGTCCACACAACAGGAAAGGCAAGGGCCGGCGGCTGCCATTCGGGCTTGCGCAGCCGCATGTACCAGGAACTGTCCGGATCGGTCGCAATTCCACCGGCAGCGGCCGTGGCGGCGGTGGCCGCCGCCGTCCAGGCCAAGGTTGTCAGTTTCATGTCAGAGCCTCTGTTCCCGTCGAGGGGTACCGCGCGGGGGAGTCCCGCCACAACTCGATAATAGGCGCCGGTGTGTCCGTCGCCGCGTGTCATTGGCCACTACCTGTAGTGGCCGGGGACGCTTTCCGGACCGTTGTCCACTGGGTGCGACACGCCGTCCAGGAGACGACACGCGGGCCGTTTATTGTGCCTAACTACTCCACAGGGTGTGGATTTCGTCCTCAAAATACGCTGGATTCCGGACATTTTGACGGCACCTGCCTGTGGATTAAAAGTGCATAAAATGACATACTTGTAATACATCATCTTGGGGTTCCGAAGAGCCGTCTGCACTACATGTAGTATCGACGTACAGCTTGGGCGGGACAAAGACGAGCGAAGATTTCGATAAAGGGGACAGGGACTATGACCGTTACGGTTTACACCAAGCCTGCGTGTGTGCAGTGCAACGCAACGTACCGAGCACTGGACAAAAAAGGCATCGCTTACCAGAGCGTCGACATCTCACAGGACGCCGATGCGCTCGAGCGCCTGAAGGCACTTGGCTACATGCAGGCACCTGTTGTAGTCACCGACCAGGACCACTGGTCAGGCTTCCGGCCGGACAAGATCGAGGAACTGGCGCAGGCTGCCGTTTCCTCAGTGGCGTAGCCTCCACTTCCAGCCAGCCGGCAATCTTTCGACCCACACCTGAGGTGACTCCCGTGGCAGTACTGGCAGAGGCCAGGGCCCAGGCGGCCCCGTTGCCGCCTGTCACCACGCAGAGCCGGCTCATCTATTTTTCCTCCACCTCCGAGAACACCGGCCGCTTCGTCGTGAAGCTGGGCATGGACGCGGCGCGGATCCCGCTCCAGGCAAAGGACGCGCCGCTTCTCGCCACCCAGCCGTACGTGCTGGTGGTTCCGACGTACGGCGGCACCGGGGGAGAGGGCTCAGTGCCCAAGCAGGTCATCCGCTTCCTGAACAGCCCGCAGAACAGGCAACTCATCCGCGGGGTTATTGGCGCCGGCAACACAAACTTTGGGGACAACTACTGCATGGCCGCGGACATCATCGCGGCGAAATGCCAGGTACCCCGGCTTTACCGCTTTGAACTTATGGGCACGCCAGAAGACGTCGCCCGCGTAACCAATGGATTGGACACGTTTTGGACACGACTGTCGCAGACACAGAAGTAACCAGGGCCGAAGGCCAGGGCACCCGCGCAGGTGCCGCCGTCGAGAAGCACGGCGTGGACCTTGAGAAGCCCGAGATGCCCGCCGCCTACAAGGGCCTGGGCTATCACGAGCTCAATGCGATGCTGAACCTGTACGGCCCGAACGGCGAGATCCAGTTCGAGGCTGACCGCGAGGCGGCCCACCAGTACTTCCTGCAGCACGTGAACAACAACACCGTGTTCTTCCACGACCTGGAAGAGAAGCTCGACTACCTGGTGAAGAACCAGTACTACGAGCGCGAAACCCTCGACCAGTACACGATGAACTTCATCCGCGAGCTGTACAACCGCGCCTACAAGAAGAAGTTCCGCTTCGAAACCTTCCTTGGCGCCTTCAAGTTCTACACCTCCTACACGCTGAAGACGTTCGACGGCAAGCGCTTCCTGGAACGCTACGAGGACCGCGTCTGCATGGTGGCCCTCCACCTGGCCCGCGGCGATGAAAAGCTCGCCCTGCAGATGGTGGACGAGATCATCGAAGGCCGTTTCCAGCCGGCCACTCCCACGTTCCTGAACGCCGGCAAGAAGCAGCGCGGCGAACTGGTCTCCTGCTTCCTGCTCCGCATCGAAGACAACATGGAGTCGATCGGCCGCTCCATCAACTCCGCCCTGCAGCTGTCCAAGCGCGGCGGCGGCGTGGCGTTCGCACTGACCAACATCCGCGAGGTGGGCGCGCCCATCAAGCAGATCGAGAACCAGTCCTCCGGCGTCATCCCCGTGATGAAGCTCCTCGAGGACAGCTTCTCCTACGCCAACCAGCTCGGTGCCCGCCAGGGCGCGGGTGCTGTCTACCTGCACGCCCACCACCCGGACATTTACCGGTTCCTGGACACCAAGCGTGAGAACGCGGACGAAAAAATCCGCATCAAGACCCTCTCGCTGGGTGTTGTCATCCCGGACATCACGTTCGAGCTGGCCAAGAAGGACGAGGACATGTACCTGTTCTCTCCGTACGACGTCGAAAAGGTCTACGGCATGCCGTTCTCCGACGTCTCGGTCACCGAGAAGTACTACGAGATGGTGGACGACTCCCGGATCAAGAAGACCAAGATCAAGGCCCGCGAGTTCTTCCAGACCCTCGCCGAGATCCAGTTCGAATCCGGTTACCCGTACATCATGTTCGAGGACACCGTGAACCGGGACAACCCGATTGACGGCAAGATCATCATGTCCAACCTGTGCTCGGAGATCCTCCAGGTTTCGCAGCCCACCACGTACCACGATGACCTGTCCTACGACCAGACCGGCAAGGACATCTCCTGCAACCTGGGCTCGCTGAACATCGCCAAGACCATGGACAGCCCGGACTTCGGCCTGACCATCGAGACGGCCATCCGGTCCCTCTCGGCGGTCTCGGACATGTCCAACATCACCTCGGTGCCGTCCATCGCCCGCGGCAACGACCAGAGCCACGCCATTGGCCTGGGCCAGATGAACCTGCACGGCTACCTGGCCCGCGAGCGGGTCCACTACGGTTCCGAAGAGGGCCTGGACTTCACCAACATCTACTTCTACTCGGTGGTGTACCACGCGGTCCGCGCCTCCAACCTGCTGTCCATCCAGACCGGGCAGACCTTCGGCGGCTTCGAGAAGTCCAAGTACGCGTCGGGCGAGTTCTTCGACAAGTACACGGAGCAGGAGTGGGTGCCGCAGACCGAGAAGGTTGCGGAGCTGTTCAAGAACATCCACATCCCCACGCAGGATGACTGGCGCGAGCTGAAGGCTTCGGTCATGAAGCACGGCATCTACAACCAGAACCTGCAGGCTGTGCCGCCCACCGGCTCGATCTCCTACATCAACAACTCCACCTCCTCGATCCACCCGGTGGCGTCCAAGATCGAGATCCGCAAGGAAGGCAAGCTGGGCCGCGTGTACTACCCGGCGCCGTACCTGACCAACGACAACCTGGAGTACTACCAGGATGCCTACGAGCTGGGCTACGAGAAGGTCATCGACACCTACGCCGCCGCCACGCAGCACGTGGACCAGGGGCTGTCCCTGACTCTGTTCTTCAAGGACACCGCCACCACCCGGGACATCAACAAGGCGCAGATCTACGCCTGGCGCAAGGGCATCAAGACCATCTACTACATCCGTCTCCGCCAGCTCGCGCTGGAAGGGACGGAGGTGGAGGGTTGCGTCAGCTGTGCACTATGAAACCTATTTCGGTTGATTTCTGCTAAGGGATGAAATGATGGAAACGACGACGGCGACGGGCGGCTTGGTCTACGGCATCCGGCTTCGGCGGGAGGTTGAGTACCGCTATGTAGGTATCACCACCAAGACGGCCAGTCGTCGTTTCCATCAACACTTCCGCGTTGCGGCGGAGGGGCGCAAGACGCCCTTTTACGATTGGCTGCGGAAGCAAGATCGCTCGGAGGTCATTGCCGATGAGCTGGACTGGATCGAAGGACTCCCAGAGCTGGGGCAGGCTGAGATCGACTGGATCAGCTATTTGCGGAGAGAAGGCGACCGGCTTCTAAACCTCTCAGAAGGTGGCCTTGGGCCGACAGGGGTGGTGTGGACGGAAGAGATGCGGGAAGCCGCCCGCATCCGATCAACCGGCCGCAAGATTGTTCGCGAGTCCGGGACAGGGGCTTCCTTCTATGGGAAGAACCA
The DNA here is from genome assembly GCA_963807805.1 of uncultured Actinomycetota bacterium. GTDB lineage: Bacteria > Actinomycetota > Actinomycetes > Actinomycetales > Micrococcaceae > Arthrobacter. The sequence goes on from CAWECX010000010.1 coordinate 698,493, forward strand.
CAGCCTTGAGCAGCGCCAGAAGTGGTCCGAAGACCGCAAGGGTACGTATGCTGGTGCGGAGAATCCCAACTTCGGCAAGTTCGGCCCCGAGCACCCGAGCTACGGGCGCGAAATGAGCGAGGAATCACGAGCCGCCCTCTCCGAAGCGCGGAAGGGAGCCGGCAACCCGAACTTCGGGAAGAAGGCCAGCGCGGAAACCCGAGCGAAAATGTCTGCGGTCCGAAAAGGCGTCCCCAAGCCGTCCAGCCAACGCAGTGCACACACCAGACATCACACCAACAAAGGCGTAGAGAAAGCCGACTGCAAATATTGCGTCGAGGACTCAGCCAAACCAAGTCTCCCTTCAGAAAGTGAGTCGGAGTCATGACCGAAAAAGTAAAGCTTCTCAGCCATGTTGAGGCGATCAACTGGAACCGCATCCAGGACGAAAAAGACGTCGACGTCTGGAACCGCCTGGTCAACAACTTCTGGCTGCCGGAGAAGATCCCGCTGTCCAACGACGTCCAGTCGTGGGCCACGCTGACCCCGGACGAGCAGCAGCTCACCATGCGCGTGTTCACTGGCCTGACCCTGCTGGACACCATCCAGGGCACCGTGGGCGCCGTTTCACTGATCCCGGATGCACTCACCCCGCACGAAGAGGCCGTGTACACCAACATCGCGTTTATGGAGTCCGTGCACGCCAAGAGCTACTCCTCCATCTTCTCCACGCTGGCTTCCACCAAGGAGATCGACGAGGCCTTCCGCTGGTCCACCGAGAACGTCAACCTTCAGAAGAAGGCCCAGATCGTCATGGACTACTACCAGGGCGATGACCCCCTGAAGCGCAAGGTGGCCTCCACTCTGCTGGAGAGCTTCCTGTTCTACTCCGGTTTCTACCTGCCCATGTACTGGTCCTCGCGGGCGAAGCTGACGAACACGGCTGACCTGATCCGCCTGATCATCCGTGATGAGGCCGTTCACGGTTACTACATCGGCTACAAGTTCCAGAAGGGCCTGGAAGGTCTTTCCGCCGAGCGCAAGCAGGAAATCAAGGACTACACCTTCGAGCTGCTCTTCGAGCTGTACGAAAACGAAGTCCAGTACACCCACGACCTCTATGACGGCGTCGGCCTGGCTGAGGACGTCAAGAAGTTCCTGCACTACAACGCCAACAAGGCCCTGATGAACCTCGGCTACGAGGCTATGTTCCCGGCGTCCGTCACCGACGTGAACCCGGCCATCCTCTCGGCGCTGTCACCGAACGCCGACGAGAACCACGACTTCTTCTCAGGGTCAGGTTCCTCGTACGTGATCGGCAAGGCCGTCAACACTGAGGATGACGACTGGGACTTCTAGCCCAGACTGCCTCCTAAGCCGGGAATGCCCCGCACGCCAAGCGTGCGGGGCATTCGTGTTCAGGGTCCTTCAGCATCCCGATGGACCGGGCGCCATCTCAGAACAGCGGCCAGGGCACCGCCGACATCTCACCGCCCGGAGCCGGAAACCGGCCCGCCGCACGCAACCGGGCGCAGCGCGCGGCGAGCGCGGCAATTTCTTCGGCAGTCAGCAGCCCCGCCAGATTCCGTCCCAGCTCACCGTCCAGTCCCTCGCTGATACGGTCGATGCCCTCAATTTCCTCGACGGTCAGGGCGTCTCCCAGCCACCCCCAGAGCACGGTGCGCAGCTTGTGGTCACGGTGAAGGGTGAGCCCATGGTCCACGCCATGGCGGTGTCCGCCGGACATGGCAAGGATGTGATCGCCTTTACGGTCGGCGTTGTTCACGACGACGTCGAACACCGCCATACGCCTGAGTGCCGGAGAATCCTCGTGGATGAGGGCGACCCTCCGTCCGCGCTCATCCTCACCCTCAAGGACTTGTCTCCACCCGGCCTCCGGCACGTCGTCCGACGCAACAAGGTCCACCGCGTTCTGGCCGGGATCTGCCTCCTGCCAGAGCTGCACCATCCCTTCGCCGAACGGGCCATCGCGCAGCCAGGTGCGTGGCACCACGTTCCAGCCGACGACCTCCGAGACCAGGTAGGCGGCAACCTCCCGGTGGGCAAGGAAGCCGTCGGGAAAGTCCCACAGCGGTTTCTCGCCGGCTATCGGCTTATAGACAACCGGAGTGTCGCCGATGGTGCCCAGGAAGGTCGCGTTCGACGCTGTCGTGATGCGCCCAGTGAGCGTCAAGTCGGCGGTCACCAGGTCGGGCGCCGGCATCAGACCTCGGGCAGGGTGCAGGAGTGCCCTTCGGCGTCTACGGGATAACCGCAGAGCGGGCAGGCGGGACGCCCGGCGCCCACAACCTCGCGTGTGCGCTTGGCGAAGGCACGGGCAGTTCCAACCGGCATCCGGACCAGCAGCATTTCGGGCACCTCAGCGTCGTCTTCATCAAGAGGTGCTTCGTTGTCATCAGCGTCGACGTCGGTGATCGGGTAGGCCTCGATCACAATCTGCGCCGTCGTCGGATCCCAACCCAGACTCATGGCACCGGTCCGGAACTGCTCCTGGACGGCCTCGAGCTGGTCGTTGTCAACCAATTCAACGGGAGTGCTGGTGGGAACACTGTGGGGGTTGCCCTCCACGGTCCGAAGCTGGTCGAGGATCTCGTCGATTTTTTCGGCGAGCAGGGCAGACTGCTGCTTTTCCAGCGCGATGCTTACGATCTGGGTCCCTGCCCTCACCTGAAGGTAGAACGTGCGCGCCCCGGGAAGGCCGATGGTGCCAACAACGACCCGATCGGGCCAGTCAAACTCGTGAACACGTGTAGGCATAGGAGTATTTTAGGCACAAGACGTTCAAGGGGCCTTGTGCCCTGCACCGCCGCCCACCGGCGCGTCGCCCGAGTTTACGCCGTTGGACAGCCACGACAGGTCCCCCGCGTCGGTGTTGGTCGCGTAGACGCTCGGCCTGCTGGCGCCATAGTGAACGATGGATATGGAGGCAGGGCCCACGTTGATTCGCTGGAACAGGTCGAGGTGCATGCCGAGCGCGTCGGCGAGGATTGCCTTGATGACGTCACCATGACTCACCGCCACCCACACGGCCGCCCGCCCGTACTCGGATTCATAGGCTGCATCGTGGCGTCGGACCGCTGCCACCGACCGGGCCTGCATCGCGGCCATGGATTCACCGCCGGGAAAGACGACGGCGGACGGCTGGGATTGCACAGCCGGCCACAAATCCTCGGTTGCGAGATCACTGAGGCTGCGGCCCTGCCAACGGCCGTAATCGCACTCGGTAAGGTCTGGTTCCACGGGCGCGTTCGGAGTCCCTTGCTGGCGGTCGAGGATGAAGCGGGCGGTCTGCAGACAACGTTCAAGAGGGCTCGAAACCACCCCGACGACCGGCACGGCCGCGAGCCGGTCTCCGGTTATAGCCGCCTGCTCACGCCCGATCTGGTCAAGACTGACCCCCAAGGCCCGGCCGGCCAGCAGCCCGGTGGCATTGGCTGTGGTGCGGCCGTGCCGCACGAGAATAACTGTCGCCATCCACCCAGACTATCCACCAGTTCGTCGTCGCTGGCCATTGAACTCCACCACAGGGTTCCGGTGCGGTGATGAATGGACTGACCTCTAGCCGTTCTTGCCCTTGGCCTTGCCCGGGTTGGACCTCTTCGCGGGCTGGGGATCAGGGGCAGGCAATATTGGAGCGGGCTGCTGAACCACCGTGGCACTTTCCGCCGCCACCTCTTCCGCCTTCGCTGTTTCTGCAGCAGCAAGGGCTGTCGCGGCGGCAGCGGCCTCGGCGTCCAGGGCAGCCCGGGCCTGTGCGGCTTCTACGGCCTGGCGAAGGTCAGCCCGGACTGCAGCGAGGGCGGTGGCAATCCTCCGGCGTCTGTCGTCGGAGATCTGAGCGTTCTGCGCGGCATAAGCAAGATCAGCTTCCAAGGCATCCACTTCGCTCAGGGCGCCGGCAGTGTCTTCCGACGCGACGGCCTCACTGACCATGAGTACGCGCTGCTGGAACGCAGTGGCTGTCTCGCTCTGTATGCCCACGGCCTCCGGGGCGCAACCGGCAAGCGCGGCCGCAAGGACCATCGAGACGATGCCCACCAGCACTGGCGTGGTTCCGGTGCACCTGTGGCGCGGAAGGGCGGGCGTCATGATCCGCCCGTTCCACGAAGTACCGGGCGCGCGGTTCCGTGGAACTTCTGCTGTTCTCGCCCATGCACCAGAGAATCATAAGCATGCTTAGCAAGATGTGGCGATTCGCCGATGGCAGCGCCCAAGCCTCTGCGATAGGTTCAGAAGGGAACAAGAATGGGGGAAAGAATGAAAATCAGGAGGACGAGCTCATCCATCGCCGCACTTTTGATGGTGGCGGCGGTGACGGGTTGCAGTGGTCCCAGCGGCGTAGCGCCACCAGAGGACGGAGGGTCTTTCGAGACGATCCAGGACCTGCAAAAAGCGGTGGAAGCGGCGGGCCAGCCCTGCCCCGAGCTGGTGATGCACAACCACGCCAAGTATTCCGCGGCGTCCGGATCCTGCGGCGAAACCACAGCGCTTGCGGTCTATTCCGGTGACGCGTCACTGGCTTCACAGCTGGATCAGTGGAAGCCGATCGGGCAACGCGCAATCAACGTGGGCAGCAACTGGACAGTGGAAGCCGTAGACCCACAGCAGATCCAGAAAAAGCTGGGCGGCTACATCCTCAAGACAGGGCAGTAGTGGAACCGCGCGAGGGCCCGGTGGGCTTGCGCCGTCGCAGCGCCAAGCAGACCACTGGCAGCACATCCGCCTGCGGGGATCCGCGCTCCTAACGCTTCCTGCCGCCAACGCCGGGCACAGACGTGACCTGCTTCATCCAGGCGGCGATCCGGCTCTCATTGATATCGCCGATTGATGCGAGCTCCACGCCGCGGGTCGCTTTGCCCATCCCCACGGGTGTCACTGGCGGTACAGGCTGGAGCGCAGCACCGTTGACAAACATGAGTTTGACGTGGCCGGCAAAGCCGCCGCAGCTGAAGCACCACCCGTCGCCGACGCCGTAGTAGGCCATGCCCCACTTCACGGAACGCTGGAGGTCAGGCAGCGTCTTCGCCGCCAGCGCATCGACCGCTTCGGCGATGCCTCGTTGTGGTTCCGGCAGGCTGGCGATGTAGGCGAAGACGGGTTTGTCGCCGACCGCAGCTTTCGCGGGGCTCGCCCTGCCGGTCATTGCTTCCGGAAGAGCAAAGGCGACGTCGGCCGCTGGTGCGGGCTTGGCCGGCTCCCGGCCTTCCGCCGATCCGGGTTCACTGCTGGTCATGCAGGAAATTATCCCTTGCGGGCGGGCGAAAGGAACCAGGCGGATCCCCGGCAAAGGTTTTTGCCGGTACTAGACTCGTTGACACTTCGAACGCAGGCCAGGCCAGACACCCCAGGAAGGACCAGACATGCGGAAGCTCGTGTATTACGTGGCCACCACCCTCGACGGCTTCATCGCCGGCCCTGGCGGCGGCGACCCAAGCGGGGCGGACTACTTCCCCGTGACGCCCGATGTCATCCGGTACATCGTTGGGAACTACCCCGAGACCCTTCCCGGCCCCGCGCGGGCTGCGCTGGGCATCGACGGCCCAGGCCAGGCGTTCGACACAGTCCTGGAAGGACGCGCGTCGTACGAGGTCGGACTCGCCGCCGGACTGACCGACGCCTACCCCCACCTTCGCCATCTCGTATTTTCAGCCACACTGGAAAGCCGCGATCCCGCCGTCGAGATCGTCCGTGCCGGGGCCCTGGACCGGGTCCGGGCCCTTAAAGCCGAAGAAGGCAAGGATCTGTGGCTGGTGGGTGGCGGCACACTCGCCCACTCGTTGCTGCCGGAAATCGACAGGCTGGTGCTCAAGCAGAACCGTTCCGTCATCGGATCCGGAATCCCGCTCTTCAACGGCCCGTTCCAGCCCCACCTGTTCCGGCCCGTGGACGAGACCCTGCTGGATTCCGGCGTGCGGGTCCTCACGTACGACCGCAACTGAACCACGCCCGCACTTTTAGTAGTTGGCCAGTCTTGACAGCCCCTGGACCAGGGGCTCTTATCGAGTACCGGCACGAATTCGAGGGGCGGTGATGGCGTTGCATGCCAACCGGACTGTTCCAGGAAACCTGGCCCGCCTTCGGGCGGGTTCGGTGCTCATGACCCTGGCCGGACTGGCCTTCGTCGCCTACGCCGCAGTCTTCCTGGCACTGAACTTCATGGGCGCCTTCCTTGAGCTGGGAATCGGCCCCGAACAGGTGGACAAGGGAATGGCGGAGGTCGAGGCCTTCAGCCCGCAACTGCGTCACTACATCAGCCACCTGCACATTGCCCTCAGTGGTTTCATCGCTGCCACCGGGCTGGCCATCGCAGGGCTTTCCTGGTTCGGCGTGCGCAGGGGAGAAAGGTGGGCCTTTGCTGTTGCCCTTGTTGTCCCCGCCGTGGGGCTCGCGGTTGCCCTCCCCGCGCACTATCCATGGGGCCTGGCCACGCTGGGGCACCTCGGCCCGGTCTACCTTGCCAGCGGGCTATTCCTTGCAGGGGCCGGGGTCGCTTACAGCGGTATCCGAAGCCCCGGCGTGCGCCACGGCTAATGGCCGCCAACGAAGTGGCCCGTGACGGGTGCCGGCGCCCTCGATCCACCCCTTCCTCAAGCGGCCGTGACATGCTTAACAGGTGACAGTCCTTTCGACGCAACAGCCCCGCACCGCGCTCACGTGGAAGCTTGTGCCGGCAGTCCTCTTGTCGGCATCCGGGGTACTGCTTTTCGGCGTCGAGAATGACCTTGCCGGTTACAGCATGCTGGCCACGAGCCTGGTCACCGCTGCTGTGTTCGACCGCGTCTTCCTGCGGCACCTCGCCCTGGTGGCAGCAGGCATGGTGATCATCAGCCTGGTTCCACTGAACGCCGACCTGAGCATCACGCACATGATTCTCATGGGGGGAGCCCTCGGCTTTGCAGTGCTTGTTCCGTGGCTGGTATCGCGCTTCATCCACCGCGAAAGCATTATCACTTTTCCCGTGAACACTGGCCGTAAATGGCCGTTGAGCGCGAAGCTTTACCTGCTGGCAGTCGTCGCCCTGGGCTACCTCATCCTTCCCGGGTACCTCATCAATACCGGGGTCTACCAAAACTGGCCGGACGCATCAGACCCCACCATCTTCTGGCGGCTCTTCCTCGGCGTGAACGCAGTGGGCATCTGGGACGAACTGTTCTTCATCTGCACCACGTTCACCCTGCTGCGGCAGCACTTCCCGGACTGGCTCGCCAACATCCTGCAGGCTGTGATCTTCTCATCGTTCCTCTGGGAGATAGGCTACATGGCGTGGGGTCCGATGCTGACCTTCCCGTTCGCCCTGCTGCAGGGATACACCTTCAAACTGACCAAGTCTTTCACCTACGTCGTCTCTGTTCACCTGCTCTTCGATTTCGTTCTCTTTCTCGCACTGGTGCACGCCCATAACCGGGACTGGCTGCCAATCTTCCTGTACTGAGCGGTGCACTTAAGGTTGGATGGTAGGACACCTGTCGCACGGGGGAGTAGACACGGGTTCGCTATGACGTGTTGATTCCGTACCGGGACGGCGGGGTTCCAGGATCTGCGACGACCGCGATCCGGCACATCTATTGGGGGAACAATGACAGCATTGTTGATCGGCGGGGGCGCACTTGTGCTCCTGCTCATCGCAGGATTTATTTTCTACACGTCGAGCATCCGGTTCGCCAAGCCGAATGAGGCCATGCTCATCACGGGCAAGAGCGATCCGAACACGACGAATGAGACCTCCGATGACCAGTCCCGGGTCATCATCAACAACCGGGCGTTCGTCAACCCGATCACGGAGCGCGTCAGCCACATCTCGCTGTCCTCGCGCCAGGTGGAAGTCACTATCGAAGCGATTTCCAACAACGGCATCCAGCTCAAGCTCACCGGCGTTGCGCAGGTGAAGGTCGGCGGCGACAAAATTTCCGTGCGTAAGGCCGCGCAGCGCTTCCTCGACCAGCAGGATGCCATAGACCACTACACGCAGGAAACCCTGTCCGGCTCCCTGCGTTCCATCGTCGGTACCCTGAGCGTGGACGCGATCATCAAGGACCGGGCGCAGTTTGCGGCTTCCGTCAAGGAAGAAGCAGAGCATTCGATGACCAACCAGGGCCTGGTCATCGACACGTTCCAGATCAAGTCCGTTGACGATACGGGCGGCTACCTGAAGAACCTCGGCCGCCCCGAGGCCGCCCTGGTGGCCCGTAACGCCAGTATCGCCGAAGCGAATTCCCAGCGTGAGGCCGCGGAAGCGAAGGCACTCGCGGACCAGAAGACGGCCGAGGCTGAACAGAAGCTTGCTCTTCGGCGCGCTGAACTGAAGCAGGAAACCGATGCCCGCCAGGCGGAGGCCGACGCCGCCGGCCCGCTGGCGCAGGCCGACCAGCAGGAAGCGATCATCCTCAAGAACCAGCAGGTGGTGGCACGCCAGGCAGAACTGCGCGAGAAGGAACTCGACATCGAGGTCCGCAAGCCCGCGGACGCCGCCAAGTACAAAGTGGAAACCGAAGCAGCAGCCGACCTTTCCCGCCGTACCCGCATCTCCGAGGCCACGAAAGTTGAGGCTGCGGCCGAACTTGAAACCCGCAAGCTGAAGGCCGCCGGCAATGAAGTAGAGGCCCGGGCACAGGCAGCCGCCAACACCGCCAAGGGCAACGCGGAGACGGAGATCAACAAGATCCGCGGCCTTGCCGAAGCTGAAGTGACCAAGACCAAGGGTATTGCCGAAGCTGACGTCATTGGTCTGCGCGGTACGGCCGAAGCAGAGGCTATCGAAGCCCAGGCCAAGGCGTACAGCGAGTTCAACGAGGCAGCAATCCTGAACAAACTCCTGGAGGTCCTGCCTTCCATCGCCAGGGAAATCGCCGCGCCGATGAGTGCCATCAGCAATATGACGGTGATCTCCAATGACGGCGCGGGCCAGGTCAGCAAGAATGTGTCCTCGGGCGTGCAGCAGACCGCACAGATGCTCAAGGACACCACCGGTTTCGACGTCATCGAAATGCTGAAGGGCTTTGGAAAAACAAACCCCGCCGCAGCTCAGCACGCCACCGGAAACGGTGCCGTTCAGGAACAACCCGGACACCACTGATCTGAACCGGCCTGGGCGGGTGCGCTCCACCCGGTAGCCCATGCCGGGACCACCATAAACGCCGCGGAATCCATTCGGGTCCGCGGCGTTTTGGTCCCCTGCCCACCGGAACGGTGCGCCACGGAGGAGGCCGGTTGCGGGGCGAAGGTCCCTGTCGCATCCGGCAGACACCTGCTTCAGTGGGAACATGAGGGACCATCGCACGGCACTTCGGGCAGTGAAGGCCTTGCACACCTTCGCGTGGTTCACTATCGAGGCCTGCATGGTCTATCTGCTGTACTCGGGAGCGCGCGGAAAGACGGACCGTCGTGCCGGTGCCGCGGCAGCCGTGGTTGGCGGCGAGATCCTCATCTTCGCCGCCAACGGATTCCACTGTCCGCTCACCCCTCTGGCGCAGCGTCTGGGTGACCCCACCGGCTCCGTCACGGACATCTACCTGCCCCGGTGGTTTGCGCACAACCTGCCGGCGATACACGTGCCGCTGCTCATCATTGCCGGTCTCGCCCATGCCCGGAACATCAGGTCCGCCGCCCGCACCGGGGCCCCGGCGGAGGAAACCAGGCGGGCGGACGCTGCAGAACCTCAGACGGCCGTGTAGCCGCCGTCGACCAGGTAATATCCGCCAGTCATGAACGATGCGTCCTCCGACAACAGGAAACTGACCAGGTGCGCGACCTCCTCGGAGGTGCCGAGCCGGTTCAGGGCGTGCTTGCCCTCCAGGGCTTTGCGGACCTCGGGACTGAGGGCGCTCTCCACCAGCGGCGTCCTGATATAGCCCGGGCCTACCGAGTTGATGCGCAGGCCCTGCGGCCCGTACTCGGCGGCTGCGTTCTTGGTAATGCCTACGACGCCGTGCTTGGCGGCCGTGTACGCGCCATTGCCCAACGCAGCGACGGTGCCGTGGATGGACGCCATGTTCACAATCGCGCAGTTCTCCCCGCCGGCCTTGAGCATCTGAGGAATCTGGTAGCGCATCCCGTACAGCACGCCGTTGAGGTTGATGCCGATGACCTTGTCCCATTCGTCCAGGTCGGTCTCTCCGGCAGGCGCCTGCTTGCCGCCGATGCCGGCGTTGTTGACGGCAAAGTGGAGCGCCCCGTAGGTGTCCACCGCGTGGCGGACCACTGTGTCGGCGTCGTCCTTGCGGGCAGTATCCTGCCGTACCGCTGAAGCTGTCCCACCGGCGCCGGTAATTTCCTGGACCACGCGCTGGGCCGCCTCCAGGTTGATGTCAGTGACAACCACGCTGGCGCCCTTGGCCGCCAGCTCCTTGCTGATTGCTTCGCCGATGCCTGAACCGCCTCCGGTGACCAACGCAACCTTGCCCGTGAACTGTGCCATGGTGATGCCCTCCTGTTGATGTGGTCGGCGCTGCGGATGGCCGCCCTACTGGAAATCTGCCAGCCAAAGGTCGGGACCGAACACCTCGTACTGGATGTCCTTGGCCGGGACGCCCTTGGCGATCAGGCCGCTCCGCACCGACTGCAGGAACGGCAGCGGGCCGCAGAGGTAATACTCGGCGTCGATAGGCAGCTCCACGGCGTTGACATCCATGAAGCCGGAGAATGCGGGTCCGGAGGCGTCTGCGGACCCGTTGAGGAACCAGGTATGCAGTGAGCCGTCGGCGAGCTGGGCAAGATCCTCGGTGACCTGCCGGCGGAGCGGAAACGAATCCTCGCCGTCATCGGCATGCAGGAGGACCACCTGGCGCTGGGAGCCGGCCTTCACCAGGTGCGAGAGCATCCCCGCCATCGGCGTGATGCCGATTCCCGCGCTGGCGAGGACAACCGGGCGGTCGGTGTACTCCAGCACCACGTCCCCGAACGGCGCCGAGAGCACCACTTCATCACCCACCTCGATGTCCTGGTGCAGAAGGTTGGACATCTCGCCGTCGGGTGTTGACAGGCCGTGGACCCGTTTGACCGCAAAGTGCCGGTGCTTGCCGTCATCAGCGCGGGTGAGGCTGTACTGCCGCGGCTGGTGCACGCCGTCCTTCATCAGCATCTTGATGGTCACGTACTGTCCGGGTAGGGAGGGTTTCACCTCGCGCTCGTCAACCCGCTCCACCACGAACGTGACCACGTCCTCGGTCTCCTGGATCCGCTGGGCGACCCGCCATGTCCGCCAGATGGTTTCGGGGGACAGGTGCACGGCGTTATACAGCCCGCGCTCCTTGTTGATCAGCATGTTGCCCATCAGCCAGTAGACCTCATCCCACGCCGCCGCCACCTCGGGGGTAACCGCATCGCCGAGCACATCCACGATCGCCCAGAACAGGTGGTCGTGGACCACCTGGTACTGGTCCGGGCTCAACCCCAGGGAAACGTGCTTGTGGGCCACCCGCGACAGCAGGTGGTCGGGCAGCTGGTCAGGCTTCTCCACCAGGTAGGTGGCGAACGCGGCTATCGAGCCTGCAAGGGCCTGCTGCTGGCGGCCGTCCGCCTGGTTTCCCCGGTTGAACAGGCCGTCGAGCAGATCCGGCCGGGCCTCGAACATGTGTTTGTAGAACCGCTTGGCGATCTCCTCGATATTCTGGCCGACCACAGGCAGCGTTGCCTGGATGACGGGGCGTGCTGAGTCAGAAAGCATGGTGGGTCCTTCCGGAGACCGGCAGCCAAGCCGACGTTGCCTTGGCTGTGCCAATGTAGCAGGTGCGGTGTTGGCCCAGACGGGGCAATGTCCCCTTGCCCGGGACTTGGATCAGGTGTAAAGGCCAGCCCACAGCGCGCCCCGGACCCTTGTCCCACCCGCTGTCCGGGAGGAGGATGAAGGGTGACTCCAGGAGGCCAGCATGGTCCAGCTCGGCAAGTTTGAGAAATATCTGATCGAGGAATTCTTCGACGACTACCGTTCGGGGGACATGACCCACCGGACGTTCACACGCCGCGTCGCGTTTATCACCGGCAGCATGGCCGCTGCCTCGGCTGCCATGCTCCTGGTGGGCTGCACACCGGAGGAAGTGCCGCGCAGCACCGACCCCATGCCCACACCCTCAGCCTCCCCTTCCGCAGGGGCCACCGGGGCTGCCACGGGCGCCGTCCCCGGGGCAAAGAGCCCGCTGTCCGTTCCTGAGGGGCCGGCGGGAATAACGACGTCGACAGTCACCTTCCCGTCCGGCGGAACCGGGATCAGTGGCTACCTCGCCAGGCCCGACGGAGCCGTGTCCGGGCCGGCCGTGCTCGTGTGCCATGAGAACCGTGGCCTGACACCGCACATCAGGGACGTCGCCCGCCGATTCGCCACGGCAGGCTACACGGCACTGGCCCTTGACCTGCTGAGCAGGGAGGGAGGCACGGCGAACATGGACGCCGACGCAGTACCCGGTGCCCTGACAGGCGCGGGCGCTGCGCGCCACGTTGCCGACTTTATGGCAGGGTTCGACTATCTGTCGTCCCAGGACTTTGTGGACCCCGCGCGGATTGCCATGAACGGCTACTGCTTCGGCGGCGGCATCACGTGGCAGGCCGCCACGGAAATCAGCGGGCTCAAGGCCACGGCGGCGTTCTACGGGCCAGCCCCGGACCTGGACAAGGTCCCTGGCATCAAACCCGCTGTCTTTGGTGTCTACGCTGAACTGGACCAGCGCATCACCGGAGCCATGCCGGCGCTTCGGGACGCCCTGGCGGCCACATCCGTGACCCATCAGTTGACCGTTTACCCGGGGGTTGACCACGCCTTCCACAACGACACCAGCGAACGCTACAACGAAGCGCAGGCCACGGCCGCCTGGAACGACACCCTGTCCTGGTTCGAGAAGCATGTCTGAGGGCGCGGGCACCTGCACCAACCACACCGATGTCCCGCTTCGCGCTCCGTCGCTTCGATTCGGGGGCTGGGCAGTTCCTGCTCCAGGGGGCCGGTCCGCAGGTAGTCTTGGAAGATGAGTCCCATCACCGCATCAGAGCTCATCCTCGAGGGGCGGTTCGCCCGGGAACTCGAAGAGCTGGGAGTCCCGTGGCAGGCGGAGGAGGCACCGGACCCGCATCTGCTGGTCCTGAACGTGGCGCTGGCCGGGGAGCTGGGCCTGGACGCCGGTGCGCTGCGGACGCCGGAGGGCACGCGCCTACTGATCGGCAACCGGCTCCCTGAAGGTGCAACACCGGTTGCCCAGGCGTATGCCGGCCACCAGTTCGGCGGCTACTCTCCGCTTCTGGGCGACGGGCGCGCCCTGCTGCTCGGCGAGGCAACCGACCTCACGGGCAGGTTACGCGACATCCATCTCAAGGGCTCCGGCCGGACACCCTTTGCCCGGGCAGGCGACGGACTCGCCGTCGTCGGTCCCATGCTGCGCGAGTACATCGTCAGCGAGGCAATGCATGCCATGGGAATCCCCACCACGCGGTCGCTCGCCGTCGTAGCCACCGGCCGGCCGGTCCGTCGTGAAACACTGCTTCCCGGTGCCGTGCTGACCCGGGTGGCCGGCAGCCACCTGCGGGTGGGCAGCTTCCAGTTCGTCCGGGCCAACGGCGACACGGACCTGCTGCGCCGCCTCGCAGATCATGCGATCAGCCGCCATTACCCGGCGGCGGCGGAATCCAGCCAGCCGTACCTTGCATTCTTCGACGCGGTCATCACCGCCCAGGCAACATTGGTGGCGCAATGGATGCTTGTGGGATTTGTCCATGGCGTCATGAACACGGACAACATGGCCATCTCCGGTGAGACCATCGACTACGGACCCTGCGCCTTCATGGACACCTTCAACCCTGGAGCGGTGTACAGCTCGATCGATACCGGGGGCCGGTACGCCTACGCCAACCAGCCGGGCATCGCCGAATGGAACCTCACCCGCCTGGCGGAGGCCCTGCTGCCCCTGCTCCACGAGGACCAGGAACAGGCCGTCGCGCTCGCAGTGGACTCCCTGGGTGCATTCCGGCCGCAGTACAGTGCTGCGTGGCTCGCCGGAATGAAAGCCAAGCTTGGCCTGTCCACGGTGGTCCCTGACGGTCTGGCTTTGCCCCTGGTGGACGACCTGCTGGCACTGCTCCGCGAGACGGAAGCCGACTACACCTCGGCGTTCCGGGCCTTGGGTGCAGCAGCCGACGGCCGCACCCACGATAGTCAGGACACGTTCGGGGACGCAGCCGCCTTCGGAGCATGGGCAGACCGCTGGCGCGCCTTGGCGCCGGACGCGGGCATGATGGACCGCATCAACCCCGTCTACATCCCCAGGAACCACCTGGTGGAAGAAGCCCTTGCTGCTGCGACGTCCGGAGACCTCGGGCCCTTTGAACGCCTGATGGACGTCCTCGCGCAGCCCTTTGTCGAGCGTCCAGGACTGGAGCGTTACGCCGGTCCCGCTCCTGCAGGCTTTGGGAGCTACCGGACCTACTGCGGGACCTGAGCAAGCACCAAGGATGGACGACGGCGGCGTGCGGCTGGGTGCCGCGCGCCGCCGCCGGATCCTCCGGGGTCACGCTACGCGTACGAAGGATGCCCCGCCGAGCCAGCTGATGGAGTGGACTTCGGTCTTGTAACCGTCCACGCCGCCGCTGACAACCTGTCCGTTGCCGGCGTACACGCCGACGTGGCCGGCTGTGATGACCAGGTCACCGGGAGCGGGGGTGCCAACTGTGGTGCCGTACTGGAAGAACTGGGCGGGCGCCAGGTCTCCTACGCTCTTCCCTACGGAGCGCAGCGCCTTCTCCACCATGGCTGTGCAGTCCTGCTGGATTCCCACCTGGGAGTATGCGGATCCCAGGATCGCCGAGCCGGCGGTACCGGCCGAAGCCTGTGCCGCCGGGGCTGAGGCCAGGTTGATGCCGGTATTCGCCGGGGCCGCGGCGGCCGTCGGAACCGCTGCGGGCGCAGGGGCTGCTACGGCCGCTGCAACCGGAGCGGGCGCGGTGTAGCCGGCACCGGGGATCTGGATCTGGTCGCCGGGGTAGATGATGCTGGCAAGCCCCAGGCCGTTGGCTCCCAGCAAGTCATTGAGTGCAACACCGTAGCTGGCGGAAATAGCGCCAAGCGTGTCGCCTGAAACGACGGTATGGACGTTGGCAGCTGCCGGAGCTGCTGCGGCCACAGGTGCCACTGCAGGGGCGCTGGCCTGACCCTGGACATTGGTGCTGCCGGTGGTGTCCGGGCCCTGGACCCCGGCCTGTGCTGCTGTGCCGGCACTGAAGAGCATGCCGGACGCGGCTACGGCGATAAGTGCTGGCCTGCCGATGGTACGTGCACTGGCTTTGGCCGTTGACTGCAGGCCTACAAGCGCGGTGGGGCGGACAGGAACTGCACGGTGGCGTGCGGAAGTGGAATTCTTGGACACGGTTGATCGCCTCTCCCATGCCTGCGGGGTGAGCTGTCGGGTTCGGGTTGGAGATACCCGGCCGGTACCGCTTCCGCACGGAACGGAGCGCATACCGACTTAACCCCAAGGCTTCGCGTGAAGCCGTTGGAAATGTGGTTCCCCCGTCCCTGCCAGTGAAAGAGACTGGATCCCGGTTCAGCGGCAGGGCTCGGCATACTGACGGGAATGTCCCGGCTTCAGCCGGGGCACCGATCGAGCCTAACCTCTGTCCGCGCGATTGTCACATTCCGATAACGGCATGTAGGCTTCGGGGTCTTCCTCCCGCCGGCCGTTGGGCTCCGGGCTGATGCGAACGGTGCAGGTCAGGGAGGGAAAGCATATATGCCCCAAAAGATCCCAACACGGTTCCGAAATCGCTGCCGGACAGCCGGGGAGAGCGTCCGCGCTCACCGGTGAAGGAGCGGTTGCCGCTGCACCGTAGGCGGCGTCTGGTCGTGGTGGGAGTCCGGGGCGGTATCTCTGCTGGGTAACAATGTTGAACAAACACCGCTGAACTGCGCGTTCTTCCGGGTAAGCTCACCAACTATGTCGCCGTTTGCCGTGAGAGTGAGAATCCCTGCCCTGGCAGGTGTGCTTGCCCTTGCCCTGGCGGTGGCCTTTCCCTTGGTGCCCGCCGGCGCTCAGGACGACGCACCTCCCGGGGGCTACCCGTCCTGGCAGGACGTTCAGGACGCGAAGCAGAACGAGGCTGCGACCGCCTCGGAGATCTCCAGGATCGGCGATCTGCTCGGCGGGTTGCAGGCACAGGCGGAATCCCTGGGCGAAGCAGCAGTCACGTCAGCTGCGGACTATGCGGTGGCGGAAGCGGCCCTTCAGGCAGCCAGCTCCAAGGTGGAGGTGCTCACTGCCCAGACAACGCGTGCCACGGCCGAACTTGCCGGGTACCGGCGGGAGATCGGAGCGTTGGCTGCCCAGTCGTATAAGACCGGCGGCACCAACATGGGATTCTTCGTAGCCCTCGATGCGGTCCAGACCAACAGCATCCAAGGACTCAATGTCGTGAAAATCGTCGGCGACAAAACAGCTTCGTTGGTGGCCAGGTCCACAGCCGCCGAGCGGGTATCCCGGGCCTTCGCGGAGCAGGAACAGGCCGCACGGTCGGAACGGGAACGGCTTTCGGGGGAGGCCGGGGCCAAGCTCGCCGCTGCCAGGTCGGCCCAGCAGGCCATGAGCCGGCAGGTGTCAGAGCAACAGGAACACAGCGGCGAGCTCACCGCTCAGCTGGCGTCCCTGAAGGGCACCACCGCAGCCGTTGAGGGTGAGTTCCGTCAAGGCCAGGCCGCCCAGGCCGCCTACGAGGCTGCGCAGGATGCCAAGCGGGCTGCGGCAGAAACCCAGGCCCGCCGGCAGGCCGAGGACGCAGCCAAGGCTGCGGTGCTGGCCGCCGCACAGAAACCCGTCATCCCTAACCCTGGCCCGCCTGCCGCACCCGCCGCGCCTGCGCCGGCCGTGGTGCAGGCGCCCGTGCCAGCTCCGGCGCCCGCGCCCGCGCCGGTGCCAACGCCCAGCCCTGCCCAGCCGCCCGTCGTCGTCCCTTCTGTCCCCGGAGGAGCAGTCAACGATCCGGCCGGAGCCAAGAGCTACGCTCCGGGCGGCTGGCGGCCTTCGGCTGGGGCCAGGACCAGTTCCAGTGCCTGGCCCAGCTCTGGACGAAAGAGTCCAACTGGCTGACAACGGCCACGAACCCCTACTCGGGTGCGTACGGAATCGCCCAGGCCTTGCCGGCAGGGAAGTATGCCAGTGCCGGCAGTGACTGGCTCGACGAACTACAGGACGCAGGTCGAGTGGGGTCTCGGGTACATCAAGGACCGATACGGCTCACCCTGCGGCGCCTGGAGCCATTCGGTGTCCTACAGCTGGTACTGAGCCTCCCGCCGGCCCGTCCAGGCTTATGCCGTGCCGCCGGACGGTTTGGCGAATTCCGCCGCGCTGAGGAACTCAATGCCTACGAAGGGCTGGTCGCCCTCAACCCAGGCGTCATGGCCCGGGCGGAATAGTGTACGAATGGCCGGCGGTGATGTTGATCCGGTCGCCGTCCGCTGTTTCGACCGTGAGGGCCCCGGAAACGCAGTATCCCACATGGTTGTTCTGGCAGGACTCGGTGTTGACCACGGGTTTGATGCAGTCGGACCAGCGCCAGCCGGGATGGAACGTAAAGCGGCCAACGGTGTAGTCGCCAAGGGTGACGACGTCCACTTCGGTCTTGTCCGGGCGGCGCTTCTCATCCGGAGCATCATGGGATTTGACTGCCAGCTTGGTGACGACGTTGGTATGCATGACGTGCAGGCTTTCTCTGTGGATGGTGTGCCCGTCAACGGTCTGTCCCTGGCTGCCAGACGGTATCCGAGGCGCTTACGAGAGCCAGCATCCTCCGTCAGCCCGGCTTGTCGAGACCCTCTGGCCGGAGACGGGGCTAGGCTTTTCCCATGGCTGATTTCGAACGGTTCCGGATCCTGCTGGAGGAGGAGCGCGACACGGAAACTGCGCGCTGCTCCCGGCGCTCCGGGCGGACATTTCGCCGCCGCCAATGCCGCCCGCCATGGATTCCAACGTTGACGATGAACACGACCCCGAGGGTGCCACCATTGCCTTTGAGCTGTCCCAGGCCTCGGCACTGCTGGACCAGAGCAGTTCCGGGCTGGAGCAGGTCGAGGCGGCACTGCAGCGGATCTCGGACGGCACCTACGGCGCGTGCGCCGTCTGCGGCAGACCAATCGCCGAGGGCCGCCTTGAGGCCCGTCCCTGGACGCCGTTCTGCATAGACCACTCCTCGGCGGGCCGCCGGGCAGGCCGGTAACGCATGGAGAGCGTACGCGAGGCCGCCGGATTCATCGACACCACCTTGCAGAATGAGGGCGCCTGGTACCGGGCCGAGGACGTGGAGTCACGGCTGGGCGGGACCACTGGGCTCCTACGGCGCATCCGTGGGTGCCGTGCGGGGAACCGTCCGCGACGCCGGCCGGAAGTTCAAGGGCCTTGGCCACGACGACGTGCACAGCCTTGCCTCCGAGCTGTGGGGCCGGCCAGGACCCGGCCGCCGGCCCGTCTATGAGCGCCGGCTCGCAGCCGTCGTGCTGCTGCAAGTCACGGGTGGCACTGCTGCGGCACTCCGACCTGACCCGCCTTGAGGGCTTCATCCGAACTGCGCAGACCGCCGAACTGGTGGACCCCCTGACCGCCGACGTCGTTGTTCCCCTGCTGACGGCCCTGCAGGGAACCGACCGGCAACGCGCCGGCGTCGTGCTTGCCCGGTGGCACCGGGACCGGGATCCCTGGGTGCGCCACGCGGCCTCGATTCTGTCCGACATGATGGAGCGATCAGCGTGATCACCGCCAGGACACGTGAGGAAGAGGAGACGCACATGGAAGACACCCACAACCTGGAACGGTTTGTTGCAGGCGCAGGACAGCGCCGGGACATACAGCAGCGCTTTGGCCGAACTGAGCTGGGCGCAAGACGGGGCCACTGGATGTGGTTTGTCTTTCCCCAGCTGGCAGGCCTCGGCAGCAGCCCGACGTCCGTCAGGTACGCCATCACGTCCTTGGCCGAAGCGCAGGCCTACCTCAAGCACGCCGTTCTGGGACCGCGCCTGCTCGAGAGCGCGGCCGCCGTCGCCACCCACGCTGGCCGGCCGGCGCAGGACATCCTCGGCGGCATCGACGCCAGGAAGCTGCACTCCTCCATGACGCTGTTCCTGCGGGCGGCCCCCGGGGAGACCGTTTTCAAGACCGTTCTGGCGCAGTTTTTCAACGGCGAGCCGGATCCCGCCACCGACTCCCTGCTCGCGGCCGCCCGGGACTAGCTGAACGGAACCGGCCGCCTATGGTGAGGGGGTGCCGCCGTTGACGTTCAGTGTTTCGCCCACTACGTAGCTGGATTCCGCGGAAGCGAGGAAGACGTACGCCGGGGCCAGTTCTGCCGGCTGGCCTGCCCGGCCCAGGGGAGTGGACTGCCCGAACTCCGGCAGTTCCTCCTTGGGCTGGCCGCTGCTGACCTGCAGGGGCGTCCAGATCGGGCCGGGCGCCACGGCGTTGACCCGGATGCCTTTGGGTGCGAGCTGTTGGGCCAGCCCCTTCGTGAAGTTGTTGATGCTCGCCTTCGTGGTGGCGTAGTCCACCAGCGTCGGTGACGGGTTGTATGCCTGGATGGAGGTGGTGTTGATGATGGTGGACCCGGCCGGCAGGTGCGGAATGGCGGCCTTGGTCAGCCAGAACATGGCGTAGACATTGGTTTTGAGCGTGTGGTCGAACTGCTCGTCAGTGATGTCCGCGATGTCCTCCTGCGCTACCTGCTTGCCGGCGTTGTTGACCAGGATGTCCACACCGCCGAGGACCGCGACGGCGGTGTCCACAAGCTCTCGGCACACGGCAGCGTCCTTCAGGTCCCCCGGCACTTTCACGGCCTTGCGGCCGGCGGCCTCGATCAGGCCCGCGATGCGTGCCGCGTCCTCTTCTTCCTCCGGCAGGTAGGACAGCACGACGTCGGCGCCCTCGCGGGCGAAGGCGATGGCGGTGGCGGCTCCGATGCCGGAGTCGGCACCGGTGACGATTGCCTTCCGGCCTTCCAGCCGGCCCGTTCCCCGGTAGCTGTGCTCGCCAAGGTCTGCTGTGGGCTTCAGCTCCGCATCAAGGCCCGGCTCCGGCTGGTGCTGCTTGGGCGGCGAAATCTTCTCGTAGGCTGTCACCGGGTTCCGGAAGGTGTACTGGTCCGTCATGATGTTCCTCCTGAGCTAGGCGGCGGTAACGGGCGGATGGCCGCCCGAACCGGAAAAGCTAAGTAAGCTTATAGTTCCAGCCTAGGCAATCAGGGGCTGCCCTGCCAAGCCCGGTCATTCCTTGCGGACGATCACCGGCTCCACGTCCCGCAACACTCCGCCGTCAACCACTGCTGTCAGATAGGTAAGACCGCCTGCCATGCAGCCCTGTCACCGCCTGCCGTTGAGTCGTACTCTGGGGCTGGAGGTGATTGCCATGGAGGCAGCGCAGGGTGACAGGATCATCGTCCGGGGCCGGACGGTAGGTTCCAGCGACAGGCACGGGATAATCCTGGAGGTCAAGGGGCAGGGAGGACACCCGCCGTACGTGGTCCGCTTCGACGACGGACACGAGACCGTCATGTACCCGGGCGGGGACTTTTCGGTCGAGCAGAAAGCGCCCACCGGCTGAGGACGGCTGATAGTGCGGCCACGGCACCTGTCAGACTGGTCCAATGGATCATCGCCTGACCGCCGCGCCGTCCGCCGCCGAATGCCAAAGCCAGACCGCCAGGAGCCCAGGCGTTCAGGGCCCTCCTGTCCGGACAGGTCCGCGGGACCCAGGCGACGCCTGGGTTGAAGGGGACGCGAGGGCGTTTCTGGGGCAGGTTCGGCGCAGCGGGGGTGCTGGCGTACGACCCCGCCAAAGGCGTGCTCCTGCAGCACCGCGCTGAGTGGAGCCACAACGGCGGCACCTGGGGCCTTCCCGGCGGTGCGCTGCACGAGGGGGAGGACTGCGGTTACCGGCGCGCTGCGGGAAGCCCATGAAGAAGCGGCTGTTCCGGAAGAGCGCGTGGACTGTGCTCTTTACATCGGTCCTGGACTTCGGATACTGGTCCTACACCACGGTGGTGGTGCTGGTGACCGAGCCGTTTGAGCCCGTGATCAGCGATCCCGAAAGCATCGAACTGCGGTGGGTTCCGGCGGAAACAGTCCGTGAAATGGAACTGCACCCCGGCTTCGCAGCTGCCTGGCCGGCCCTCCGGCCCCGCATGCTGTCGCTGGCCGAAGCCACCGGATAGCCGGGCGGGTCCGGCGCCTCAGGTGTCCTGGCCGTACTCCGCTGTGACCAGGATGGGCAGGTGGTCGGACTTCCCGCGGGGCAGCGTTTCGACGCTTTCGATATCCAGGCCCAGGGACGTGGCGAAGTCGAAATGCCCCTTGAACACCTTGTAGCGGGTGTAGGTGCGCCGGTTGCTGAGGGACAGGGCATAACCCGAGTCCTTCATGTGTGCATGCAGGTTCTTGGTGAAGAACGGATAGTTGAAGTCGCCCACCATCAGCGTCATCAGGCCGCTTGCCCATGCTGAGCAATTCGGCATGGGCGGCGTGGATCTGCTTGCGCCGCAGGGAGTTGGAGGCTGTAAGAGGCGCGGCGTGGAAGGAGCCGATCACCAGCTCATGTTGGGTTTCATTGTCCACAACGCGCGTGCCGATCAGGCGTTCATGCGCCGGAGCCAGCACTCTGTCGTGCAGCGACTTCTTCAACGCAAAGGACTGCGTGTCCAGGGCGGTAAACCGGCTGGTGCGGTAATAGATGGCCAGGCCGAGCCTGTTGCCGCGGGTGCTGTCGGCAAGGTGCAGCGGCCCGAGGGTTTCCGGCAGGTCGCTGGAATCCACCTCCTGCAGGCACAGGGCGTCAATGTCGAAATTCCGCGCGAGCGCAAGGAGTTCGCCACTCGCTTTATGCTCGCGAAGGTTGTAGCTGATGACGCGCATTCGTGGAACACCTCTTCAGAGGGTTTGCTGACAGGACCAGTTTCCGAGTTTACATCAGATCGTCCTCCGCCGGCGCCAACATTTCGCCAAGTCAGGGCAAAGCGTCGGGGCGAAAGCGCTAGAGTTAGTGACCATTCACCCAAAAAGCCGGAAGGGGCCACGTTGACCAGAGACCTGCCAGAACCAGCCGATGGCAACTTCTACTACCAGTCCTTGGGCGGTGGCCGGTTCCGGTCCACCATCCACGCCCAGGGCGCCTGGAATGAACACGAGCAGCACATGGCTCCGGCTTCCGGGCTGATGGCTGACAGCCTGGAACGGCACGAACCCCGTGCTGACATGCGCATGGCCCGACTTAGCTACGAGATTTTGGGGCTGATTCCCGGCGGCGAGTTCCACATCGAGACCGCCACGCTCCGGCCCGGCAGGACGATCGAACTGCTCCAGGCCGAACTCATCGCGGACGGCCGCGCAGCCATCCGCGCCACTGCCTGGCGCCTGGCCACCAGCGACACCGGTGCTGTTGCCGCCGTCGAGGACTCCGCAATTCCTGCGCCGGAAGAGTGCAAACCCTACGACGGCGCCAGCGTGTGGCCCGGCGGGTACATCCGTTCCCTGGAGATGCGTGTTGCCGACGGCCACCGGCCGGGTGCCGGCAAAGTCTGGCTGCGGACTCCGTATCCGCTGACCGACGCCGATGACAGCGGCGACCTTGCCCGCCTGATGGGCCTGGTGGATACTGCCAACGGCATCGCAGCCCGTGTGCCGCCGGGGAGGGACAGCTATGCCTTCCCCAACCTGGACCTGCAGATCCACATGTACAGGCGGCCGGAGGGCGAGTGGCTGGGCCTGGACAACGCGGTGTCGTTCGGTGCGGACGGTATCGGCCTGACCTCCACCGTCCTGCACGACCTGAAAGGCCCGTTCGGACGTGCCGAACAGATCCTGACCCTGCGCAAGTCCTGAGACTCCGCCACACTTTGAAGTGGACGGAGCGCTGCCGGAGCCCTATTCCAGGCCAGCCTGTTTCCGGTAGCTGCGGACGGCGTTGTGGACGGTCGGGTAGAAGTGGTCGGCGGTGAACCGGGCAGCCGCGCCGAACCTGGTCAGCCGGTCCTTGACCGGCCCCTTCATCTCCGCGAACACCAGGCTGACGCCTTGCTTGGCCAGCTCGTCGTCAAGCTGGATGAGTTCGTCCAGGGCGGTGGTGTCCAGATCGGTGATGGGCTCGGCGGCGACAATGACCCAGCTGACCGGCCGGGGAGCCGCGGCGACCAGGCTGCGGATATGTTCGGCGAAGACTTCCCCGTTCGCGAAGAACAAGGGTGCATCGAACCGTGCGATGACGACGCCCGGAACGCGTTCGCCTTCCGGATGCCGGTTCAGGTCGTGGAAGCCGGGGACATCCTCAAGGCTCGCCAGCTCGGTACGGTAGGGGTCCCAGGCGCGGCGGACGAACGCCATCAGGGACAGGCCGATTGCCACCACTATCCCTTCAAGGACGCCGATAAATGCGACACCCAGGAAGGTTGCCAGCAGGAGCAGGGCTTCGGTCCTGCTCATGGTGACCAGCCGGATGAGCGTCCTGACGTCCACCAGGGAGAACGCCGCCACCATGACCACCGCGGCAAGGGTGGCCGTGGGCAGGAACGCGGTAACCCCGGGGGCAGCCACCATAAAGAGCACAACGATGGCCGCGGCGACGATTCCGCTGAACTGCGTGCGTGCCCCGGCGTCGAGGACGATCGGGGTCCTTGACGCGCTTCCGCTGACCGGGAAACCGCCGAGCAGGCCGCTGCCCACATTGGCGATCCCCAGCGCGCCCATTTCGTGGTTGCCGCTGACCCGGTGTCCGTGGCGCGCCGCGAGGCTCTTGGCCAGCGTGGACGTATCGGCAAAGGCGATCAGTGCAATGCCGGCGGCCGGAGGCAGGAGGGCCAGGACATCCTCCAGGCTGATCCCGCCCAGCGCCGGGGCGGGAAGGCCGCCCGGCATCGCCCCGACCACCGGCAAGGCAGGGGCCAGTTCCAGGGCTGCCACGGCCGCCACCGACGCAGCGACGGCAAGCAGCACCCCGGGCACCTTCCACGGCAGGAGCCTGCCGATGATCAGGGCCGCCAGGCTGCCCGCCCCGAACGCCGCGGCAACCGGGTTGACCGCACCGCCGACAACGGCGTCCACGGTGGCCGCAACCCGCTCCACCAGGGTGTCGCCATCAATCGAGATTCCCAGCAGCCTGGGGAGCTGGCTCACGATCACCGTCAGGGCAATGCCGTTGAGATAGCCGATCCGGATGGGTTTGGACAACAGGCCGGTGACGAAACCAAGCTTCAGGAGCCGGGCGGCAACCAGGAAGACTCCGATCAGCACCGCCAGCACCCCGGCGAGGGCGACGGCGTGGGCCGGTTCGCGGCCGGCCAGCGGAAGGATGGCGGCGGCGATCATGGGCGCCAGCGACGAATCCGGGCCCACGATGACCACCCGGGACGGCCCGAACAGGGCATAGAAGAACATGGGCACCACGGAGGCGTACAGCCCGTTCACGGCCGGTAGCCCCGAGGCCTCCGCGTAGGCCATTCCAGCCGGAATCAGGGCCGCGCTCAGGGCGGCCCCCGCAGCGAGGTCCGCCTTCAGCCACGACAGTCTGTACTGGCGCGCCACCCCGATGGCCGGGACGGCCCTGCTGATCCAGTCGCTGCGCAATGATCCCTCCGAAGTCGCAGTGCCGGCCTGGAGAACTCCAGGACCGGCTGTCAGGTGCTGCGGAACACCAGCCAGCCGGCCAGCGTGGACAGGCCGGTCAGCGCGGCGCCCCAGAGCATGTCCACCACAATCAGCTGCAGTGGCCAGGTCTTCAGGGTGGCCGCGTTGGTCAGGTCATAGGTGGCGTAGGCGAAGGCGCCCAGCGCGGCGCCGTAGCCGACGGCGGTCAGCCAGCTCCCGCCGTCGAGCGCGGGCCGCAGGGCGAAGAAGACAATTCCCGCGATGTAAATGACGTAGAACGCCACGGCGTAACCTAGGTGTGGTTTGTCCGCCAGCAGTTCGCCGATGTGGCTCCGGTAAAACGGGTTCATCAGCTTCAGCCACACGCCGTCAATGACGGCGAACGCGGCCGCGACCACCAGGAATTGCAATATGACCATAAGGGAGCTTAGCAACATGCAGGATGCCGGAGCCGGAAGGCAGGAGCTCACCGTGGTGCGCCAGGAGCGGTCGCTGGGGGCGGCCGGGGACCTTGATTTCGCGCTGGAACTGCTGGGCCTGGCAAAGACAGGCCGCATCGGACCCACCCTTCGGCTGTACCGTCCTGTTCCCACCGTGGCCTTCGGCCAGCGGGACACCCGGCTGCCCGGCTTCGGCGCTGCTGCCGAGGCCTGCAGGCGCCGCGGCTTCGAGCCACTGGTCCGCAAGGCGGGCGGTCGCGCCGCGGCCTACCACCAGGGCACCCTGGTGGTAGACCATATCCAGCCGCACGCCGACGCGATCGCAGGGTCAAAAGACCGGTTCGGGTTCTTTGGCGACCTGCTGGCGCGGGCGCTCAGGAGCGCCGGTGTTGACGCTGCCGTAGGGGAAATCCCGGGTGAGTACTGCCCCGGCGAGTTCAGCGTGCACGGTACGGACCCTGCCGATCCTGCCCACCGGGTGAAGCTCGTGGGGACAGCCCAACGGGTGGTCGCCGGGGGATGGCTTTTCAGTTCGGTGATTGTCGTGGAGGACTCCGGTCCCATCCGGGGAGTCCTGACTGACAGCTATGCGGCCCTGGGGCTGGAATGGGACCCCGCCACCGCCGGCGCTGCCAACGACCTGGTACCCGGCCTGGACGTCCAGGCCGTGGAGGATGCGGTGCTCGCCACCTATGCGGACTACGCTTCCCTCCGGTTCTCCGATGTCGACCGGTTCGCCGGTCTTAGGGAAGCGTAGTCCGAGGCTGGCCTGGCGGCGCCGGGCCACATGGGCCGGGACCCTGTGGTCAGTGACCCCGGGCGATCCATTCGTCCAGGTGCGGTGCTTCGGCGCCGATGGTGGTGGTGTCCCCGTGGCCTGTCCGCACCACGGTTTCCGGCGGCAGCGGCAGCAGCCAGGTCCGGATTGATTCGATGATGGTGGGGAAATCGCTGTAGGACCTGCCAGTTGCGCCCGGTCCGCCTTGGAACAGGGTGTCGCCGGTGAAGACTGTGCCCTCGCCGCCGGGTCCGCCTGGCAGGTGGAAGGATACGGATCCCGGTGAGTGCCCGGGAGTGTGCAGCGCCGTGAGCGCCTGCCCGCCGACGGCGAAGCTGTCCCCGTGTTTGATGGCGGCATCGGGATCCGCGTCGGGGTAGACACTGTGCCACAGCATCCAGTCGTCCTGGTGGAGGTGGACCGGCGCCTGCACCAGGTCACGGAATTCACCGACGGACCGGATGTGGTCGTCGTGGCCGTGCGTGAGGAGGATCGCCTTCAGCGTCCGTCCGGCTACGGCCGCTGCCACGGCCCCGGCGTCGTGTGCGGGGTCGATGACGATGCATTCCTCGTCATCACCCACGATCCAGACGTTGTTGTCCACGTCCCAGGTGCCGCCGTCGAGCGAAAACGTGCCGGAGGTGACCAGGCGGTCGATCCGCAGGCTCACAGCTCCACCACCGAACGCAGGACGGAACCGGTGTGCATCTTTCCGAAAGCCTCTTCGACCTGGTCGATGGTGATCCGCTCGGTGACGAACGCATCCAGGTCAAGCTTGCCCTGCTTGTAGAGGCTGATCAGCATCGGGAAATCCCGGGAAGGCAGGCAGTCGCCGTACCAGGAGGATTTCAATGATCCGCCGCGGCCGAACACGTCCAGCAACGGCAGTTCCAGGGTCATCTCCGGCGTGGGTACTCCCACCAGCACCACGGTGCCGGCAAGGTCACGGGCGTAGAACGCCTGTTTGTAGGTTTCGGGACGGCCGACGGCGTCGATCACCACGTCAGCACCGAACCCGCCGGTCAGTTCGCGGATCTTTTCCACCGGATCGGACGTGGAGGAATCAACAGTGTGGGTTGCGCCGAGCTCCTTGGCCCGCTCCAGCTTCTTCGCGTCGATGTCCACGGCAATCACCGTGGTGGCGCCCGGCCAGCACGGCACCTGCGACTGCCGCGACCCCTACGCCGCCGCAGCCGATGACCGCGACGGAGTCGCCCCGCTTCACGCCGCCGGTGTTGATGGCCGCACCCAGCCCGGCCATGACACCACAGCCCAGCAGGCCGATGGCGGCAGCATCGGCGTCGGGATCCACCTTGGTGCACTGCCCGGCGGCTACGAGGGTCTTCTCAATGAAGGCTCCGATGCCCAGGGCGGCGGAGAGTTCGGTGCCGTCCTCAAGCGTCATCTTCTGGGTGGCGTTGTGGGTGTTGAAGCAGTACTGCGCCTCGCCGCGGCGGCACGCCCGGCAATCGCCGCACACCGCGCGCCAGTTCAGGACAACACGGTCACCGGGGGCCACCTCGGTGACGTCCGGACCTACGGCGCTGACAACTCCCGTGGCCTCGTGCCCGAGCAGGAACGGGAAATCGTCACTGATCCCGCCGAGCTTGTAGTGCAGGTCCGTGTGGCAGACGCCGCTGGTGAGGATGTCCACCAATGCCTCACCCGGACCCGGATCCGGGACCAGGATGGTCTCCAATGTGACGGGGGCGCCCTTGGAGCGGGCTACGACACCTTTAACTTTATGGACCACGGAAGGCTCCCTCAACGCAGATAGACAGAACGGGACCAACAGCGGATGTTGGTCCCGTTCTGTCTATCACAAGCGACCGGCGCTTAGGCGGCGAGCCTGTTCCTGACCTCGGCGGCTGAGGGGTTGGTGGCGGCCGTGCCGTCCGGGAAAAGGACCGTGGGAACGGTCCGGTTGCCGCCGTTGAGCTGCTCCACGAGTTCGGCGGTGCCATCAACTTCCTCGATGTTGATTTCCGTGTAGCCGATGCCCTGCGCATCCAGCTGCTTCTTCAGCCGGTTGCAGTAGCCGCACCAGGTGGTGGAAAACATGGTGATGGTGCCGTTCTCGGGGGTAAAGTCCACGGAGCTCTCCTCAAATCAGGGTGGGGGTTCGTTCCTGTCAACGGTATCGTGCGCGCCGCTATTCCCCTGAGGCTGACGGCCCCGGATGACAGTGCATAACGGGAATGGCATGCTGGTGCCATGTGTGGACGCTATGTGATGGCACGTGCCGTGGGAGACCTGCTGGCTGAGTTCGATGCCCGGCTGGAAGAGGACGTGGAGCTGCCGCCGTCGTGGAATGTGGCACCCACCGATGATGTGCCCATTGTCCTGGAACGGCTGATCGATGACGCTGCGGTCCGGCAGCTCCACGTGGCCCGCTGGGGCCTGGTGCCTTCCTGGGCCAAGGATCCGGGCATCGGATCCAAGATGATCAACGCCCGGAGCGAGACCGTGCTGGAGAAGCCGGCATTCCGCAAAGCCATCCAGTCACGCCGCTGCGCCGTCCCGGCGGATGGCTACTACGAGTGGAAGCAGGGGACCGGCAAGGCCAAACAGCCCTACTATGTCCACCCCGGCGAGGGCAGCGGGCTGGTTTTCGCCGGACTGTACGAGTGGTGGAAGGACCCGTCCAAGGCAGAAGGGCGAGCCCGGCCGGTGGCTGCTCTCCACCTCCATCCTGACGGCGGACACGCCGCCGCCGGGAGCCGAGTCAACGGTTTTCGGTAAGCTGACCGCCCTGCACGACCGCGTCCCGCTGCCCATGGACCGGGCAACGATGGAGTCCTGGATCGACCCGCAGATCGATGACGCCGCGTTCCTCGTGGACCTGGTCCGCGCCCACGTGAAGGACGTGGCAGCAGGACTGGCACGTGGATTCCGTAGGGCGCGAGGTGGGTAACGTGCGCAACAATTCCCCGGAACTCATCCGGCCGGTTGAGGCACTGTTCTAAGGCACAGTTCCTCAGGTGCCGTCCAGGCGCCTTGCGCCTAGACGGTGACCTTCCCGTCGTCGTCCACGGCCCACGTGGGGTTGTACGCAATCTCCCACCGGAAGCCGTCCGGATCTGCGAAGTAACCGCTGTACCCTCCCCACGGCTGGGTGACAGGCTCAGCAACGATCTCTGCGCCGGCAGCACGGGCTTCTGCCATGACCCGGTCCACCTCGTCCGTGCTGGCAAGGTTATGGCTCAGGGTGATGCAGGGCACCGGGCCGGGAAGCGCCCACTCCTGCCTCGGCGTGCATCTGGCCGGCATCCCACAGGGAGAGGACCAGGCCGTGGTTGACCTGGATGAACACCACCTCGCCGGATAACTCCCGGTGGACCGGCCAGCCAAGTCCGTCGACATAGAAGCGCCGGGACGCGGCAACACTGCGGACACCTAGTGAGATGAAGTCGACTCTGGGCTGCATGCTTCGATACTGTCAGATGATGGCGACAATTCAAGGAAACGATAGAGACGCGCTGGCCGACAAGGAGCAGCTCGCTGCCGTGCGGATTGCGGTCGACGAAGTGGACGAGCAGATTGTCACCCTCATTGCCCGGCGTGAACGGCTGATCAGGATCGCCGGAACCCTGAAGGGCGACGACGCCGAAGTCCGCGCCCCCGGCCGGGTGGAGCGGATCATCGAGCACGTCCGGTCCGCAGCGGAAAAGAAGGACATCGATCCGGACATCGTCGAATCGACGTACCGGGCCATGATCTCGGGTTTCATCGAACTGGAACTGAAGGTCCACAAAGAAAGCAGTTGAAAGTCGAGCTGGTCCTGCCACGGCAGGACCAGCTCCGGCTCCGGCCGCTGTTTAGAGTGCTTCCTCCACCGCGACGCCGGACTGGAATTCCCTGCCGTCAGCCTCGCTGAACGCTGACATGATGTGTCCCTTGCCCAGGCCATGGATGGCCGCCAGGGGGAAGTTGCCCGTAATGGTGCTGCCTGAGTGGGTGACACCGCTCAGGTCATAGTTTTCCTCGGTGCCCTGTTCGTGGCTGAACGAGTAGAAGGCGATCGCCTCCCCGTTCATGAATTCAATGCCCAGCCGTCTTTGGGATGAATAGTCCGGGCTTGCCGCCACGAGCCCCACCACGTACGCCCCTTGCCCAGGGATGTTGCCGTCTATATCAAAGGTAGCCACGAGCGTGGAGTCCTGGGCTTTGATGCTTACGTGCTTGAGGAGTGCGTCATGGGTGCTCATGGCACCATCCTGCTCCCTGCCGTCCCGTCCGTCCACCCCTGCCTAGGTTTTGTCAGGGCACCGGCGTAGAC
Organism: uncultured Actinomycetota bacterium; assembly: GCA_963807805.1. GTDB lineage: Bacteria > Actinomycetota > Actinomycetes > Actinomycetales > Micrococcaceae > Arthrobacter. Next base: position 728,570 of record CAWECX010000010.1, read on the forward strand.
TGGATTTATTCGAACATGTATTCGAATAAACTTTTGGCAGGACAGGGTTGTGCCCGTCCCGAACCGCATATCAGTTCCGTTCAGGAGGCGCCATGGGCATGTTCAGCGAGTCAGTGGACGTTGGCTGCAACCCTGACGGCCAGCCTCACACCCTCGAATGGGCGGGGCGCCGTTACACCGTCTGTACCGAGCCGGTGCGGTGGTACGAGCGCCGCCAATGGTGGGCCGAGGAGCGCCGGGCTCCGCTGGGGAGCGGGCCGGGGCTGGTGGACCACGAAATCTGGCGGGTGCAGGTCCAACCGGAGAATCCGCGTCCCGCTGCAGGTCACCTTCCGCAGGAACCGCTCACCCTGGACCTGAGCAGGCACCTCGGCAGCGGCCGCTGGCGGCTGCTGCGGATCCACGACGCCCTCCAGCCCAGAACCGCATGAGTTTCACGCATCTTCATGTCTCCACGGCCTTCAGCGCCCACTATGGGGTCTCGTGGCCTGACGAACTGGCCCAGGTTGCCGCCGCTGACGGCTCCACGGCTCTCGCCTGCACGGACCGCGACGGACTGTACGGCACCATCAAGCACCTTAAAGCCTGCATGGCAGCCGGCATCGATCCAATCGTGGGCGTTGACCTTGCGGTCTTTGACGACGACGGCGACCACCGCACCCAGGTCGCCGGACGGGTGGTGGTGCTGGCCCGGGGCCACAACAACGGTGCGGGTTACCGGGCATTGTGCCGCCTGGTTTCCGATGCCCATGCCCGGACATCCGGAAAGGCGGGGGGAGCAGTACCTGTGGCGGTGACCCGCGCTGAGCTGGCCTCCCGGACACTCGACCCCCGAACCCTCAAGCCGGTCCTGACGGTCCTGCTCGGGCCGGATTCCGACGTCGGCACGGGCCATGGGCGGCCGCCGGTACCTGCGGCCACGCACGCTTTTCAAGCAATGGCTTGACGCCATGCCCCGCGGAACGGTGATCGCCGAGGTCGTTTCGCAGCTCAGCGCGCCAGGCTCGCCGCTGAGCACCGCCCATGCAGTACGGATGCTCAAGCTTGCCGAAGAGCACAGGGTCCCTGCCGTGCTTTCGAATGCAGTCCGGTACTGCGGGGAGGACGGTGCTGCCACGGCAGATGTACTGGACTCCGCAAGGACCCTTAAATCCCTGCCGGAACTGGCTGCCGAACCCTTGCTCCAGCCCAACGGCCAGGCCTGGCTGAAAGCATCTGCCCAGATGCTGCAACTGGGCAAGGAAATCATCGGGGCCGCCGGATATGGCGCCGCGGACCTCAAGCAGCTGATGGCCCAGACCGAGGCGCTCGCCGATCTGTGCAGGATTGATCCCGTGGCCGACATGGGGTGGAAGCAGCCCGTGGTCCCCGAAGCCTCCGTCATCGGTATCAGCCAGGACCCCCATGCAGAACTGGTCCAGCGCTGCGAGTCAGGCATCGGCAGGAGGTTTCCCGGGGTGTCCGGTGCCGCAGAAGAGGACATGCGCTCGCGGCTGGAGCATGAACTGGGCATCATCCGGAACCTGGGTTTTTCCTCTTACTTCCTGACTGTTGCAGAGGTTTCCCGGATGATCCTGGATATGGGGGTCCGCGCTGCTGCCCGGGGTTCGGGGGCTTCAAGCCTGGTCAACTACCTCATAGACGTCAGCCAGGTGAACCCCTTGCAGCATGACCTGATCTTCGAACGGTTCCTCTCCCAGGACCGTGCCACGCTGCCTGATATCGACATCGATGTCGAGAGCGCTGAACGCCATAACGTCTACCGGAGGATCTTTGACCGGTTCGGTGCCGAACGCGTCACGCTGATGAGCATGCAGAACGGGTACCGGGCAAGGGGTGCGGTCCGTGACGCCGGGATGGCCCTGGGCATGGATGACGGGGACGTCGGGGAAATAGCCAAGCAGCTGTGGCGCTTCTCGGCCAGGAAGTTCCGGGAAGCAATGGTGGAAAAACCTGAACTGCGGGAGTTTGCCGGCCGGGTGGAGCAACGGGACTTCGCCGAAAACCAGCAGCTGGATCTGCTGGTGGACCTCACAGAACGCCTGGACCGGCTTCCACGGCATATTTCCATGCACCCCTGCGGCGTAATTCTGGGCGACGCCACCCTGCTGGACCGGACCCCGGTCCAGCCCAGCGGGCTGGGGCTTCCCATGAGCCAGTTCGACAAACATGACATGGACCCCATGGGAATGCTCAAACTCGATGTCCTCGGCGTCAGGATGCAAAGCGCCATGGCATTTGCTGTCAGGGAAGTGATCAGGATCCACCCCTCCAAGGCCGAGGTGGTGCTGGCCGGGGCGCACCCTTCGGGCCCGGACGGCAACGGCCCCGACTACATTGAGGACAACGGGCACATCAACCTCAACGCTGTTCCGCTGGACGACGAAGCAACCTATGAGCTGATCCGCAGCACCCACACCTTGGGCTGTTTCCAGATCGAGTCGCCAGGGCAGCGGGAACTGATCGGGAAGATGGCGCCCCGTGAATTCAATGACCTCATCATCGACATCTCCCTGTTCAGGCCAGGGCCAATGAAATCTGACATGGTCCGGCCATTCCTCGAACACAGGCACGGGTTCGCCCCGGAAATCTATCCCCATCCGGACCTGAAGCCGGTGCTGCAGGAAACCCACGGGGTCACGGTCTTCCATGAACAGATCCTGAAGACCTTCAATGTCATGACCGGGTGCGGGCTTGCCCGTGCGGACGAATTCCGGCGCGCGCTCGGAAACGAGGTTCTCGAGCCGAAGGTGGAAGGGTTCTTCCGCAAGGAGGCCCGGGTCAAGGGGTATTCCCCGGATGTGGTGGACAAGGTCTGGGGCACCCTGAAGGCGTTCGGGAGCTTTGGATTCTGCAAGGCTCACGGGGCAGCGTTCGCCGTACCCACCTACCAGTCAGCGTGGCTGAAGGCGCACCACCCGGAAGCCTTCCTTGCCGGGCTGTGGGAGCACGATCCCGGGATGTATCCCAAGCGGCTGCTGGTTGCCGAAGCCCGAAGGCTGGGCATTCCCATCCTCCCGCTGGACATCAACCGGAGCCAGGCAGAGTACAGGGTTGAACGGGTAACAGGCGGAAAGGACCTGGGGAAACTGGGGATCAGGTTGAGCCTTAACGGTATCTATGGGCTGTCCGGGGCTGAGCTCAAGCGCATAGTCGCCGGCCAGCCCTACGATTCGCTGGCAGACCTCCGGGCACGGTCCAGGCTGAGCAAACCCAGCATCAAGCGGCTTGCCCAATTGGGAGCCTTTGATTCCCTGCACCGGGAATCAGGCGGTGCTGCCAACAGGGCAGACCTCGTACAGCACCTGCAAAGGATGCAGTCCGCAGGAAGTGCCCGGAAGGGAATCGAGGTCATTGAAGGGCAGCTGTCGTTGCCGTTGGGGGATGTCGAGCTTCGAAACGTCAAACCCGGGCTGCCCCCTCCCACACTGGTGGAAAATGTCCGTGCTGAACTGGACCTGATGGCCATTGATGTCAGCGGTCACTTAATGGACAGCCACCGTCCCATGCTGGACAGGCTCGGCGTCACCACTGCGGATAAACTGCTCGGACTGCGCAACGGTACCGAGGTTCTCGTTGCCGGCGTGCGCATCGCCACCCAGACCCCACCTATGCGCGGAGGCCGCCGCGTGGTGTTCATCAGCATCGACGACGGCACCGGTTGCATAGACTCCGTTTTTTTCCACGAAGCCCAGGAACAGGCCGGTCTCCTGCTGTTCGGCACCCGGCTGCTTGCTGATCCGAGGCACCACCCGCCGGACAGGACCCAGGGGGATCAGCCTGAGTGCCTCCATGGCGTGGGACCTGAGCCAGGTCCACACCCTGCCGTTCCCGGAAGCACGTCCCGAATCAGCCGATGTTCCGCATCCCCTGGATGGAATCAGCCGCAGCCTGGCCATCACGGGGATGGGCGGCTGATCCCCTCCACCCCTTCCTCCCGGGGTTCCCCGGGCCTGCGGGTCCCGTTGGTCGGCCCCTTGCGGAACCGATAGCATTGACGATGGCTGGCTGTGGTCCCCGTATGCCACAAGCTATGAAGCCTTAACTTTGAATAGGAGACACCCGTGTCAGATGCCCAGCAGATCACCCTCATCGTCGATGGCGAAGAGACCAAGGTGACTACCGGGACAACCGGTGCGGAACTCTTCTTTGAGCGCCGCGAAGTTGTTGTGGCCCGCGTCAACGGCGAGCTGAAGGACCTGGACCAGGAACTGCCGGAGGGCGCCGACGTCGAAGGCGTCACCATCGATTCCCCTGATGGCCTGAACGTCCTGCGCCACTCGACCGCCCACGTGATGGCCCAGGCCGTGCAGCAGCTGCGGCCGGATGCCAAACTGGGCATCGGCCCCTACATCACCGACGGCTTCTACTTCGACTTCGACGTCGCTGAACCTTTCACCCCCGAGGACCTCAAGACCCTCGAAAAGATGATGCAGAAGATCATCAACCAGAACCAGAAGTTCGTCCGCCGCGTGGTGTCCGAGGACGAGGCCCGCGAAGCCATGCGGAACGAGCCCTACAAGCTTGAACTGCTCGGCAAAAAGAACGACGCCGCTGAAGCAGGCGAAGGCGTCAACGTGGAGGTCGGCGCCGGCGACATCACCATCTACGACAACGTGGAGCGCAAGGAAGGGACCACCGTCTGGTGCGACCTATGCCGCGGCCCGCACCTGCCCAACACCAAGCTCATCTCCAACGCGTTCGCCCTGACCCGGTCCTCCTCCGCCTACTGGCTGGGCAACCAGAAGAACCAGCAGCTGCAGCGCATCTACGGCACCGCCTGGCCCACCAAGGACGCGCTGAAGGCCTACCAGGAGCGCATCGCCGAGGCCGAACGCCGCGACCACCGCAAGCTCGGGGTCGAACTTGACCTCTTCTCCTTCCCGGACGAGCTGGGCTCCGGCCTGCCGGTCTTCCACCCCAAGGGCGGCATCATCCGCAAGGAGATGGAGGACTATTCGCGGCAGCGGCACGTCGACGCCGGCTACGAGTTCGTCTACACGCCTCACATCACCAAGGGCCACCTGTACGAAGTCTCCGGCCACCTGGACTGGTACAAGGAGGGCATGTTCCCGGCGATGCACGTGGATGCCGAACTCAACGAGGACGGTACCGTCCGGAAGCCCGGCCAGGATTACTACCTGAAGCCGATGAACTGCCCCATGCACAACCTGATCTTCCGCTCCCGCGGACGCTCCTACCGGGAGCTGCCGCTGCGGCTCTTCGAATTCGGCGTCCGTCTACCGGTACGAGAAGTCCGGCGTGGTGCACGGCCTGACCCGCGTCCGCGGCATGACCCAGGACGACGCCCACATCTACTGCACCCGCGAGCAGATGAAGGACGAACTGACCAAGACCCTGACGTTCGTGCTGGACCTGCTGAAGGACTACGGCCTGAACGACTTCTACCTGGAGCTGTCCACGAAGGACCCGGAGAAGTACGTCGGCGAGGACGCAGCCTGGGAAGAAGCCACCCGCACCCTTGCCGAGGTGGCCGAGGAATCGGGGCTGGAACTGGTCGCCGATCCGGGCGGAGCCGCCTTCTACGGCCCGAAGATCTCCGTCCAGGCCAAGGACGCGCTGGGCCGCACCTGGCAGATGTCCACCATCCAGCTGGACTTCAACCTGCCGGAACGGTTCGAACTGGAATTCCAGGCCGCCGACGGCACCCGGCAGCGGCCCGTGATGATCCACCGTGCACTGTTCGGTTCCATCGAGCGGTTCATGGGCGTGCTCACCGAGCACTACGCCGGCGCTTTCCCTGCCTGGCTGTCACCCGTCCAGGTGGTGGGCATCCCGGTAGCCGAAACCTTCAACGAGTACATGTTCGACGTCGTCGACCAGCTCAAGGCGGCCGGCATCCGCGCCGAGGTGGATACCTCCTCGGACCGGTTCCCGAAGAAGATCCGCACCGCCAGCAAGGACAAGATCCCGTTTGTCCTGATCGCCGGCGGCGACGACGCCGAGGCCGGGGCGGTCTCGTTCCGCTTCCGCGATGGCAGCCAGGACAACGGCGTGCCCGTGGCCGAGGCCGTCAAGCGGATCACGGAAGCCGTCCGTAACCGGACCAGCTAGCGAAACGGAAACAGATACGGTGCAGGAGAACACAGGCGCAGGATATCCAGGCGATGCCGGCGTGACCGACGATTTTGACCTCGCCGGCGTCCCGGATGCCTTCCAGCGCCTGTGGACTCCGCACCGGATGGCCTACATCAAGGGCGGGCAGCACCAGTTCAAGAACGAGAACGACTGCCCGTTCTGCGTAGGTCCCGGGCGAAGCGACGAGGAAGCCCTCATCGTCTACCGCGGACAGGACCTGCTACGTGGTGCTGAATCTGTTTCCCGTACAACCCCGGGCACCTCCTGGTCTGCCCCTACCGGCACGTACCCGACTACACGGACCTGACCGTCGAGGAGACTGCGGAGTTTGCCGACATCACGCAGACGGCCATGCGGGTCCTGCGCAAGGTGTCCAACCCCGGCGGCTTCAACCTGGGCATGAACCAGGGCGTGGTGGGCGGTGCCGGAATCGCAGCGCACCTGCACCAGCACATCGTTCCCCGCTGGGGCGGCGACGGGAACTTCTTCCCCATCATCGCCCAGACCAAGGCCATCACGCAGACCCTCGACGAGGTCCGCCAGCTGGTTGCCGAGGCCTGGCCCGGGGAGACGGATGCTGAATAGGCACGCGCGCGGTTTTTTCACCGCGCTGTTCACCCCGCTTGCCCGCTGGCTCCTGAAAATCGGTGTTTCCCCGGACGCCGTCACCGTCAGTGGGCACCGCCGGTGTGGTGGTGGGCGCCCTGGTGTTCTACCCGCTCGGCCAGCTGTGGTGGGGGACGCTGTTCATCACGGCCTTCATCTTTTCCGACGTACTGGACGGCATCATGGCCAGGATGCGTGACGCCGGCGGCCGCTGGGGCAACTTCCTGGACTCCACGCTGGACCGGATCGCCGACGGTGCGCTCTTCGCCGGCGTGGCCGTCTGGTTCTTCACTGGCGGGCAACGATCTCGCGATCGCCGTCGGCTGCCATGGTCTGCCTCGTCCTGGGCATGGTGGTCTCCTACGCGCGGGCCAAGGCGGAATCACTGGGCTTCACCGCAAACGTGGGGATCGCTGAGAGAGCCGAACGGCTGGTTTCGGTCCTGGTGGTCACCGGATTCACCGGCCTTGGCCTGCCCCTGATGGTCCTGCAGGCAACGCTCGCCCTGCTGGCCTCCGCAAGCCTGGTCACGATCGTCCAGCGCGTGGTTTCGGTCCGCCGGCAGGCCTTGGCCGACATCTCCCCGGCTGATTAAGCGTGATTAAGCCGGCCGGGCACGGAGGGACTAGTATTGGGACTGCCCGGTCAATGGATCCGGCAACCCGGTGCGTGTATTTTTCGGCTCCGTGCCGCCCCCACGCCCGGCGAAGGTCATCTATCTACCCATAGGGGTTTTTGTGTCTACACCTGATGTAAGCAGCGAAGCCGGTTCGTCCGCGAACAGCGTCACGGGCAGCAACCGCGTCAAGCGCGGCATGGCTGAGATGCTCAAGGGCGGCGTCATCATGGACGTCGTCAACGTCGAACAGGCCCGCATCGCCGAAGACGCCGGTGCCGTGGCAGTGATGGCGCTGGAACGCGTTCCGGCCGATATCCGCGCCCAGGGCGGCGTGTCCCGCATGTCCGATCCGGACATGATCGACAAGATCATCGACGCCGTGTCCGTGCCGGTCATGGCCAAGGCCCGGATCGGCCACTTCGTCGAAGCCCAGATCCTGCAGTCCCTCGGCGTCGACTACATCGACGAGTCCGAGGTCCTGACCCCGGCCGACTACATCAACCACATCGACAAGTGGAACTTCACCGTTCCCTTCGTCTGTGGCGCCACGAACCTCGGTGAGGCACTGCGCCGCATCAACGAAGGTGCGGCCATGATCCGCTCCAAGGGCGAGGCCGGCACGGGCGACGTCTCCAACGCCACCGGCCACATGCGCAAGATCCGCGCCGAGATCGCCAAGCTCGCAGCACTGCCCGAGGACGAGCTCTACGTCGCTGCCAAGGAACTGCAGGCCCCGTACGAGCTGGTGAAGGAAGTCGCGACCACCGGCAAGCTCCCCGTGGTGCTGTTCACCGCCGGCGGCATCGCCACCCCGGCTGACGCCGCGATGATGATGCAGCTCGGTGCTGACGGCGTGTTCGTCGGTTCCGGCATCTTCAAGTCCGGCAACCCGGCCCAGCGTGCCGCCGCCGTCGTCAAGGCCACCACCTTCTTCGATGACCCCGACGTCATCGCCAAGGCCTCCCGCGGCCTCGGCGAAGCCATGGTGGGCATCAACGTCGACGAAATCCCGCAGCCGCACCGCCTCGCAGAGCGCGGCTGGTAACAGCTCCACAGCTGTACGACGGCGGCGGGTCACCTTCACGGTGGCCCGCCGCTTTTCGTTCGTGGTTACGCCCGGACGTTACTCGAGGCCGCGGCGTTTCAGGAGCGGCTCCAGCCGGGCATCGCGCCCGCGGAGTGCACGGAAGGATTCCAGCGGGTCCCGGCTGTTGCCGCGGGAGAGCAGCTCGTGCCGGAAGCGTTCGCCGTTGGTCCGGCTGAGGCCTCCGTTCTCGGTGAACCAGTCCACGGTCTCAGCATCCAGCACCTCACTCCAGATATAGGAGTAGTAACCGGCCGCGTATCCGGCACCGGCGAAGATGTGCTGGAAGTATCCCGTGCGGTAGCGGGGCGGGATCAGCGCGTGGGCCACACCGGCAATGGCGAGCGACTTTTCCTCAAACGCCAGGACGTCCTCGGGAATCTCTGAGCCGTCAAGGACGTGCCAGGCCAGGTCCAGCAGCGCGGCGCCCAGATATTCGGTCGTGGCAAAACCCTCACCCCACAACCGGGACTCGTTGAGGCTGTCCACCACACCCTGGGGGAGCGGCTCGCCGGTGGCATGGTGCCGGGCGTAGTTCGCCAACACCTCCGGCCACAGGATCCACATCTCGTTGACCTGCGAGGGATACTCCACAAAGTCCCGGGGTACGGCAGTTCCTGAGAACCGGGGATAGGTCACGTTGGAGAACAGTCCGTGAAGTGCGTGCCCGAACTCGTGGAAGGTGGTGCGCAGTTCATCCAGCGTCAGGAGGGTGGGCTCGCCGGCCGGGGGCTTGGAGATGTTGAGGTTGTTGATGACCACCGGCCGGGTTCCCAGCAGGCCGGACTGCTCAACCAGCGAGTTCATCCAGGCACCGCCGCGCTTGGTTTCGCGGGTGTAGTAGTCGCCGAGGAACAGTCCCAGCCCACTCCCGTCTTCGTTCCGGACCTCCCAGACGCGGACGTCCGGGTGGTACCCGGCGAGGTCTGACCGTTCGTGGAAGGTGATGCCAAACAGCGTCGTTGCGGCATGGAAGACACCGTCCTTGAGTACCCGTTCCAGCTCGAAATAGGGCCGGAGCGCCTGCTCGTCAACTGCATATTTCTCCCGACGCACTTTGGCGGAGTAGAACGCCCAGTCCCAGGCCTCGAGCGGGTGACCTGCCACCTCTGTGAGGGCGGCTGCCTCGGCGTCGGCATTCCGGACGGCGGCAGGCGCCAGGCGGTTCAGCATTGACTGGACTGCTCCGAAGTCAGGGGCTGTCTGCCGGTCCACCACCACCTCGGCATAGTTGGCAAAGCCCAGCAGCCGCGCTTTCTCGGCGCGCAGGGCAGCCATTGAGCGCACCAGCCCGAGGACATCCAGGCTGCCGCCGTCACTGCCCCTGCCGATGGAGGCCTGAAAGAGCCGACGGCGGACTTCCCGGTTTTCGAGCACCGCCAGGGCGGGCTGGTTGGTGGGCTGGATCAGCGTAAGCAGGAATTTGCCGTCATGGCCGGCGGCCCGCGCGGCCTCGGCGGCGCCGGCGATGTCCTCAGCGGCCATGCCCGCAAGGAGTGCTTCATCCTCCAGGAGCAGGCCCGCTGCCTTCATCGCTTCCTTGACCCGCTGGCCGAAGTCGGTGCCGAGCCGGGAGAGCTCAGCGTTGACGGATTTCAGCCGCTCCTGGTCCGGATCGTCCAGCTGGATGCCCGACTGCCTGAACTCCTTCAGGTACTCCTCGACAAGGCGTGCCCCCTCAGCATCCAGGCCGGAGGCGTCAATGCTGGAGAAGCGGTCGAACAGTCCGCGGTTCAGGTAGACGTCGTCCTGGTGGGCCGCAAGGAGGGGCGTCAACTCGGTTTCCAGGTCACGGATGGCATCCGTGGCGTCGGCGGACACGAGAGTGAAGAAGGAGGCCGCTGCACGTTCCAGGAGCCGTCCGGCCTTCTCCATCTCCAGCGCCGTATTTTCGAAGGTCGCTGCTTCAGGGTTGTCCACAATGGCCTGAAGCTCCGTGAGGTGTTCGGCCAGGCCCGCGCGTACCGCTTCCGCATAGTGATTCACTGAAACATCGGCGAAGGGTGGCAGGTGGTAGGGGAGGGGACTGGGACTCAGGAGCGGATTCGTCATGAAGTAAAGCTTTCATATCCGGTCCTTCATCTCAACGTGCCATATGCGCAGTACTCTGGGCAGGTGGACATGCTGGACGCACCAACCATGATCGCCAAACCTGTAAGACCTTCGGACGCGACGCAGGGGATCTGCGTCTCTCCCGAAGCCGATGCAGCCACCAGGGAGCGCACCGTCGCCGTGCTCGACTCCACGGGAGCTGCCGCCGCGGGAGCCCATGGACTCCCGCTGCCCAAGGAGCCCTGAGCCGTGTCCGGCCCGCACTCTGCGGCACGGCGCAGGAGAGCGGAAATTCTCGGTGTTCCCGTCCGGTTGTTGGGTCCGCTGGCTATCGGTCTGCTCGCCGCCGGTTACGGGGTTCTTTGGCTTTTGGCCCGGCCAGTTGGAACGACCCTCACCAACCACCTGGGCCAGCTTTTCGGTGGGGAATCCATCCTGCTGATGTCCATCGCCATGGTCCTGATCAGTACACTGCCACTGGTCGAGCCGGTTTTCGGCGGCATCGATTACGCAGCCATCTGGCATCGCCGGCTCGCCATCGCAGGGTCCGTCCTGCTGCTGCCCCACATAGAGCTGGCGGCCAACCCGCATGCCACCAGCCTGGGCAAGGCGCTGGCGGTATCGGCAGCCGTCGGGCTGGCGTCCCTCATCGCCTGGGCCATCCTGCCCCGCTGGCGCACGATGCTCCCCGCCGTCCTCCACCGCCTTGTCCTGCGAACGCGTGATGCCTGGCCTATACGGCTCGTTACGCTGGTCTTTGGTGGCTATGAACGGTGGCGCGGCTTCCACCGGCTGACTGGCCTGTTTGTGGGTGCCGGCTTCCTGCACGGGTTGCTGGATGCAACGGCCTTCGAGGCCACGCCCGTACTTCGCTGGAGCTATGTGGCCATCGGCGGCATCGGAATGGGATTCTATGCCTATCGCGAATTGCTGTCCCGACGCTTCCTCCCGCATCACGACTACCAGGTGGACGCTGTGCGCACCGTCGCGCCCGGACTGGTCGATGTACACCTCAGACCCCTCGGAAAGCCTTTGCACTTCCGGCCAGGCCAGTTCGCCATGATCTATCTGGAGACGAAGGACGGCTGGCAGCGTCATCCGTTCTCGATGTCGGGGGCTCCTGCTGACAAGGGCCTCCGCATTACGGTCAAGGCGCTGGGAGACCACACCACCAGGCTTCCAGAGGTGGTCCAGCCAGGAATGCCGGCGGTTGTCAGCGGTCCGTATGGCACGTTCGACCGCCTGTCGGGCACGGCCAGACAGATATGGGTGGCCGGCGGGGTGGGAATCACGCCATTTCTGAGCTGGCTCCGGTCCCTCGACGGGGAGTTGGAAGAAACCGTCGACTTCTTCGTTACCTCAGCCGGCCGTTCGCCCTTCGCCGACGAGATCGAAACCATCGCGAAAGGGCACCCGAAACTGACCGTCCACCTCGTCGACTCGACTGTTGACGGCCGGCTGACTCCGCAACGGGTGCTCAACGCCGTCAATGCCGATCCACAGGAGCTCTCGGTCTTCATTGGCGGACCGGAGCCGATGGTCCGTCAGTTCCGTAAAGCCCTTCGTTCGGCAGGTGTGGGCATTGCCAATATCCACCGGGAGTACTTCCACTGGCGTTGAGGTTTGTTAGTGCCGCGGGTGTCCACCTGGTTATCGGGGGCGGCGTCCCGCATGCTCGCGGGCCAGTACTGCATAGTGGTCGTCCGGGCTACCGGGTACAAAGTTCCCGAACTTGCGCTCAGCCGCGGTCCGGATCAGGAAGTCGGCAATGGCCGGGTTCTTCGGCAGCAACGAGCCGTGAAGGTAACTGGCAACCACATTCTTGTAGCGGGCGCCTTCATGGCCGTCGGAACTGTTGTTTCCGGTCCCCTTGGCCACCGTGCCCAAAGGGCGCACGCCGCTGCCGAGAGTGGTCTGGCCGCTGTGGTTTTCGTAGCCCAGCACCTCGCCGAATTCCGGCGTGGCCACCTTGACGTTGCCGATCAGGCGTTCTTCCGTGCCGTGGGTTTCCACGTCCAGGATGCCGATCCCGGGGATGACCGAGCCCGAACGGGTTTTGAAGAACCGGCCAAAGAGCTGGTAGAGCCCGCAAATGACCAGCATGGGTGCGCCGTCCTCCGCAAGTTCGGCAAGGTCACCGGCACGGGCCTGGAGATCGTCCTGGATGACCAGCTGACCGCTGTCCTGGCCACCTCCGCCCACGATCAGGTCTACGTCGGCAGGGAAGGGGTCACCCACGTTGTATTCGAGCAGTTCCGGGGTATAGCCATGCCAGCTGATCCGCCGTTTCAGGACCAGCGCGTTACCCCAGTCTCCGTAGATGTTCATATCCCGCGGGTAGAGCTGCAGGACGCGGATGGTCCCCTTGGACTCTGCTGATCCTGCTCCGGGCGCCTCGTGGGTCATGAGACCACCTCCACTGTGGTGATTTTGGACAGCTCTCGGCGGATGGCCAACATGGCTGTGTACGTGCAGAAGATGCGCTTCGGCTTGCCCTGGGCACCACGGATGAAGGCAGCCAATGCGGGTGCGATGTCCGGCTGGACAGCGCCGATCCGCACTTCGTCGTACTGCAGCCGGAGTGCCATGTCGTAGGCGCGCGACTCCAGTGAGCTGGTCCACTCCGCCCTCACGGAGCGAATCGAACTCGACGTCCCAGAGCCAGGACATGTCACGGCCGTCGGCATAGTTGTCGTTGATGGCGATCATGGTGGCATATCCGCCGGCAGGGAAGGACTTCAGCCCGAGCCGGAAGCCGCTGGGGTTCTTGACCAGGACAAGGTCCAGGGGCTGGCCGTCCACAGTAAGGCTTTCACCGCGGCCGAAAGCCGGTTCCACCTGCGAAAGGGCGGTCAGCAGGGTGGCGTGGTCCGCCGTCGCAGCACCACCGCCACAGATGCTGCGGGCCAGCGTCAGCGCCGCCGCGGCATTAAAGATGTTGTACACGCCGCGGAGCTTCATGGATGTGGTGACCGTGGCGCCGTCGTACTCAAAACCGGCACTGTCCGGCCCCACGGTGCGGAGCACGACGTCGGCATGCGGCTTTTCCGGCAGCGCGGCCGGTGCGGGGCTTCCGGGAGCTGCCCGCATGTCGTCGTCGTTGGGAAAGGTGCTCAGGAGTGAATCATCCAGGCCGAAGTACTGGACATCCTGGCCGGCGGTGAGGGTCTGGGCAATGCGGGCAACCCGCGGGTCTTCGCGGTTGAGCACCACCGTTCCGGTGGTCTTGGCGGCGATGTGCTGCAGGAGCTGCGCTGTTTTATCGATCTCGCCGAACCGGTCCAGCTGGTCCCGGAGCACATTCAGCAGAAGGCTGTAGCGGGGCGGAACACGGTTCACGAAATGAACGGCGTGCGCTTCGTCCAGTTCCAGGACGGCAACGTCGGCCTTGAGCCTGCCGCGCCAGTCCACCTCGCCCAGCAGGGCCGCTGCCACGCCACGGGTGAAGTTGCTTCCTGTCCGGTTGGTGAAGACCTTCAGGCCCTGGCTCTCCAGGAGTTCCACCACCATCTTGGTGGTGGTGGTTTTGCCGTTGGTTCCACTGACCACGGCCACGCCGTGGGGGAGTGTTGCGAGCGTCCGCTGCATGAACCCGGGATCGATTTTTTCGACTACCAGGCCGGGCAGGGCAGACCCGCCGCCCCTGAGCCGGGACACCCGGCGGACCAGTTTGCCGAGCGGAACACTGATGTAAAGCATGCTCTGTAATATATCCCAGCGACGGCATAGAACCCCGGACCGGCAGCGTCTCCCAGGCCCGGGCCGCGCCGGCCGGCCATTATGCTGAATGGATGACAAACCCCCTCACGGCCGCTTCTGCACGCGTGGGCTCCGGCCTGCGGATCGGCGTCCTGGCGCTCCAGGGCGACTTCCGCGAGCATCTCCATGCGGTGGAGGATGCCGGCGCCGCCGGCATCGGAATCCGACGGCCCAGGGAACTTGACGGCCTCGACGGCCTCATCATTCCCGGCGGCGAGTCCACCGCCATCGACAAGCTGGCCCGCGCCTTTGACCTGGCGGAACCCTTGAAGGACCGCATCCGCGACGGCCTGCCCGTCTATGGCTCCTGTGCCGGAATGATCCTCCTGGCTGACGAGATCGCCGATCCCGCCACGGACCTTGCAGGCCACCCGCAGCAGACCTTCGGCGGCCTGGATATCACGGTGCGTCGCAATGCGTTCGGGCGCCAGCGCGAATCGTTCGAGACGGACCTTGATTTCAAGGGGCTCGAGTTCAGCTCCACCGATTCCGGAGTGGCGCCGGTGCACGCCGTCTTCATCCGCGGCCCATGGGTTGAACGCGTGGGCGAAGGCGTGGAGATCCTGGCGCAGGTGGAGCCGGCGGACCCGGAACACGCGTCCCACGCAGCGACCCTGCCGGGGACAGCTAGAATTGTTGCAGTGCGTTCAGGCCACCTGCTGGCCACCTCCTTCCACCCGGAAGTGACTGGGGAGAAACGCGTACACGAACTTTTTATCCGCATGATCAGAGGAGAAGCGTAAAGCATGTCAGGCCACTCCAAATGGGCAACGACCAAGCACAAGAAGGCCATCCTCGATAGCCGCCGCGCAAAATCGTTCGCGAAACTGATCAAGAACATCGAAGTTGCTGCAAGGATGGGCGGCCCGGACCTCCAGGGCAACCCCGGCCTGGAGCTGGCCGTTACCAAGGCAAAGAAAACCTCCGTCCCCGCGGACAACATTGACCGCGCCATCAAGCGCGGTGCCGGCCTGACCGGCGAAGTGGTTGACTACACGGAAATCATGTACGAATGCCGCGGTCCCCAGGGCTCGGCCCTGCTCATCGAGTGCCTGACGGACAACAAGAACCGTGCAGCGTCCGAGGTGCGCCTGGCGATCTCCCGCAACGGCGGCACCATCGCCGATCCGGGCTCGGTCAGCTACCTCTTCAGCCGCAAGGGCGTTGTTTCACTGCCCAAGAAGGAGCTCACCGAGGACGACGTCCTGATGGCTGTCCTGGATGCCGGCGCCGAGGAAGTCAAGGACAACGGCGACACCTTCGAGATCCACTCGGACCCGAAGGACCTCCAGGCTGTCCGCGACGCCCTCAAGGACGCCGGGATTGAATACGACACCGACGAAGCAGAGTTTGTCCCGTCCATGGAAGTGCCGCTGGACCTGGACGCCGCCAAGAAGTTCATGAAACTCGTGGACGCCCTCGAGGACCTGGACGACGTCCAGAACGTCTACAGCAACGCCGACCTCAGCGACGAAGTCCAGGCCGCCCTGGAATCCGAGTGACCTCCAGCCTTGCGGCCTAGGGCGGTCAGGGTAGCGTGACCCTGCGCGTACTCGGCGTGGATCCGGGCCTTACCCGCTGTGGGATCGGCGTGGTCGACGTCGAACGGAACCGCCGTGCCACGATGGTGGCCGTCGGTGTTGTGGGAACCTCCCCGGACGAGACCCTTGACCAGCGGCTGCTGGTCATTGCCCTCGCCATCGACGACTGGCTGGACCGTTACGAACCGCACGTCCTCGCCGTCGAACGCGTCTTTTCGCAGCTCAACGTCAGCACAGTGATGGGCGTGGCGCAGGCATCAGGGGTGGTGATCGCTGCCGCCGCCCGCCGCGGTATCCCGGTGGCGCTGCACACGCCGTCGGAGGTCAAAGCGGCCGTCACAGGCAGCGGAAACTCCAACAAGGACGCCGTCACCAAGCTCGTCACCAAGATCCTCAGGCTCGATGCCCCGCCCCGACCGGCGGACGCCGCGGACGCCCTGGCCCTGGCCATCACCCACGCCTGGCGGGCAGGCAGCGGCGCCGCGGTGGCCACCACCGGTCCCGGCAGCCTCTCCCTGACACCGGCCCAGCGGGCATGGGCGGACGCCGAGGCGAAAGCGCGCCGCGCACGCTGAATGTCCGCCGGCACCTTGCTAGGGTATTCGTAGATATGTTCGGATAGCCGGGTCCTGCTCCAGGGCCCGGCGGTAGACCAGGAGCCCGGCTTTGATCAGTTTCCTTCGCGGAACCGTAGCGCACGTTGGCCTTTCCACAGCCGTGATCGACCTCAACGGCGCGGGCATGAGCGTCAACGCCACACCCCAGACCCTCAGCCGCCTCCGGACCGGGGAAGAAGGCAAGCTTTTCACGTCGCTGATCGTCCGCGAGGATTCGCTGACCCTGTTCGGCTTTTCCTCCGACGACGAACGCGAAGTCTTCGATGTCCTGCTCAGTGTCAGCGGCGTGGGACCACGCCTTGCACTTGCCGTCCTGGCCGTACACGAGCCCGAGGCGATCCGCGTTGCCGCCCACACCGGAGATAGCAAGACGTTCACCAAGGTCCCCGGCATCGGTCCCAAGGTGGCGGGCCGGATCGTGCTGGAACTGGCCGGCAAGCTGGTGCCGCACGGCACAGCCGGCGCGGCAGCACCGGCTACTCCGGCAGAGGCGGCCTGGAAGCCCCAGGTGGTGGCCGCCATGACCAGCCTTGGCTGGTCGGAAAAGGACGCCACGGCCAGCATCGACAAGGCCCTCGCGGACGAGCCCGAGGTTTCCTTCCGCGGCAACGTCGCAGAAATCCTGCGGACCACCCTCCGCTGGCTGGGCCAGGACGGCGCGCGGGCAGGCAACAGGGTAGGCAGCCGTGGCTGAACAGCCTTCGGTGGTTGCGGCGGGGGAGGAGCCCGAGGAACGCGCGATCGAAGCAGCCCTCCGGCCCAAGAACCTGGACGACTTCGTCGGCCAGCACCGCGTCCGCAAACAGCTCTCACTGGTGCTGCAGGCATCCCGGATGCGCGGGCGCAGCGCGGACCACGTGCTCTTCTCCGGTCCGCCGGGACTGGGCAAGACCACCCTCGCCATGATCGTTGCGGCGGAGATGAACGCGCCCCTGCGGATCAGCAGCGGCCCCGCCATCCAGCATGCCGGCGACCTCGCAGCCATCCTGTCCTCCCTCTCGGAGGGAGAGGTCCTGTTCCTGGACGAAATCCACCGGATGTCCAGGCCGGCGGAGGAAATGCTGTACATGGCCATGGAGGACTTCCGCGTCGACATCGTGGTGGGCAAGGGCGCCGGAGCCACAGCAATTCCGTTGGAGCTCCCCCCGTTCACCCTCGTAGGAGCCACCACCCGCGCCGGCCTGTTGCCGGGCCCGCTCCGCGACAGGTTCGGCTTCACCGGGCACCTTGAGTTCTATTCGGTGCCGGAACTTGAACTTGTCCTCCGGCGCTCCGCCGGGCTCCTGGACCTCAAGGTCAACTCCGCGGGCTTCAGCGAAATCGCGGGCCGTTCGCGCGGCACGCCACGTATCGCCAACCGCCTTTTGCGCCGGGTCCGCGACTGGGCACTGGTGCACGGCATAGACCAGATCGACGCCCGCGCAGCGTCCGCCGCACTTGACATGTATGAGGTGGACAAACGTGGACTCGACCGGCTCGACCGTGCCGTGCTGGAAGCCCTGATCACCAAATTCGGCGGCGGGCCGGTGGGGCTCTCAACGCTCGCCATTGCCGTCGGCGAAGAGACCGAGACCGTCGAGACAGTGGCAGAGCCGTTCCTCGTCCGTGAAGGCCTGCTGGGAAGGACCCCGCGGGGGCGTATCGCCATGGCCCCGGCATGGACCCATCTGGGCTTTGCCGTACCGGCCGGAGTGTTCGGGCAGGAGCCGCTTGACCTGTTCGAATCGGACGGCGAGGACGACGACGCGGCCGCCGAATGGGCGCCGAACAGCCAATAGCACCGTCCTTTCAGCTTTTCCCTTTAGACTGGTATGACGCTCGGCACGTTCGGGTCTTTGTTCCCGCAGGCGGCTCCAGCAGCTGCCGGTGGATGGCAGGCGTTAATCAGCCAAGCCACCCGGTTCAAAGCGGACGGCGCTGTCAATCAGCTACGCAAGTACAGAATGGAACTTCCCCGTGTTCGGACATCTCCCTGCCCAGACCACCAGCCAGCCCGGCGGCGGCATCGACATCATGACCATCCTCCTGTTCGTGATGCTCGGCATCTTCATCTTCATGATGTTCCGCCGGAACAAGAAGACCCAGCAGCAGGCGGCCGCACTGCAGTCGCAGTTCGCCCCCGGCGTCGAGGTCATGACCAGCTTCGGACTGTTCGGCCGGATCATCTCCATCGACGATGCTGAGAATAAAGTGGTCCTGGAACTGTCACCGGGCAACGTTGCCACGGTGCACCGCCAGGCCGTGACCAAGATCATTGAGCCTGCCGTTGCCGCAGAGGACGAGCCGACCGTTGTCCCTGACGACGCCTCCTCGCTGACAGCCCACGAGACAGGCACCCCGGCCACGGCGGCCGAAACCCCGGACGAGACCCTGAAGCGCCTCAATGACGAGGGCAAAAAGGACAACTAGTCCGCGCCGCCTCACCGGCGCAAGGTTTCTACACGACCTCCACGGCAGCGGGGTACCGCCGATGGGAGCCACGGCTCGCATCGGCGGTTCCTGGAGTGGATAAGAGAAAGATCGACAATGGCACGAACTGGCCCCAAAAAATCAGGCCTCAGGGTACTCGTCTGGCTCGGCGTAGTCCTCGCAGTGCTGACCGCCGTCCTGGCGGGCGGCACCATCGCCGGGCAGGCCAGCTGGGCACCTAAGCTGGCGCTGGACCTCGAAGGCGGCACCCAGATGATCCTGGCGCCCAAGGTCGAGGGCGGTTCGGACATCAACGAGGAACAGCTCAACCAGGCCGTGGCGATCATCCGGCAGCGTGTCGACGGCTCCGGCGTGGCTGAAGCCGAGATCAGCACGCAGTCCGGCCGCAATGTGGTGGTCAGCCTTCCGGGTACGCCGTCTGCACAGACCAGGGCGCTCATCCAGGCCTCGGCGGACATGAACTTCCGTCCCGTCCTTCTCAACGGTGCCGGCGCCGCGGTGCCCACCGAGTCGCTGACTCCTGAGGACCAGCTGCCGAAGCCGGCGGCGGAACCTGCCAACAGCAGCGACATCAACTGGATCACGGCAGAGGTCTACCGCCAGTTCGAAACCCTTGACTGCGACAACCCGGCCCAGGACAAGCAGGAGCGTTCCGACCCCTCCAAGCCCCTGGTGACCTGCGAACCCGCGACGGCCACCACTCCGGCAATCAAGTACATCCTGGGGCCGGTGGAGGTCAAGGGCAGCAACATCGTCACTTCCTCGTTCCAGCTCCA
This sequence comes from uncultured Actinomycetota bacterium, assembly GCA_963807805.1. Lineage (GTDB taxonomy): Bacteria > Actinomycetota > Actinomycetes > Actinomycetales > Micrococcaceae > Arthrobacter. Next base: position 748,153 of record CAWECX010000010.1, read on the forward strand.
GCAGGGCGCCCAGGGTGCGGTGACCAACGAATGGGCCGTCAACATCCAGTTCGACGACGAAGGCACGGCCAAGTTCAAAGAGGTCACCGAACGCCTGAACCAGTTCTACGTGGCAGCCGGCGGAGAAGCCGGCACCGACCCCAAAGCACAGTTCGCCATCGTGCTCGATGACCAGGTCATCTCTGCCCCGCGGTCCCTGGCGGTCATCACCGACGGCCGTCCGCAGATCACCGGCGGCTTCACCGAGCAGACTGCCAAGGCCCTCTCGGACCAGCTCCGGTTCGGCGCACTGCCCATCAGCTTCGAGATCCAGAGCGAACAGCAGATTTCGGCAACCCTTGGTGGCGAGCAGCTCCGGATGGGCCTGCTGGCCGGCGTGATCGGCCTGCTGCTCGTGGTGGTGTACTCACTGTTCCAGTACCGAGCCCTGGGCTTCGTCACCATCGCTTCCCTGGTGGTGGCCGGTGCCCTGACCTACCTCGCCATTGCCATCCTCGGCTGGACCGAAAACTACCGGCTGTCGCTGGCCGGTGTTGCCGGCATCATCGTGGCCATCGGCCAGACCGCTGACTCGTTCATTGTCTACTTCGAACGCATCCGCGATGAACTGCGCGAGGGCCGCGGACTGGTGTCGGCTGTGGAGAACGGCTGGAAGCGGGCCAAGAGGACTGTGCTGGCCTCCAAGGCGGTCAACCTGCTCGCTGCCCTGGTCCTGTACTTCGTTGCGGTGGGCAACGTCCGCGGGTTCGCGTTCACCCTCGGCCTGACAGCCATCGCCGACCTCATCGTCGTGTTCATGTTCACCCATCCGACCCTGCAGATGCTTGCACGTACCAGGTTCTTCGGCGAAGGCCACCGGTTCTCGGGACTTGACCCCAAGCAGCCTCGGCGCCGTGCCGCTGTATCGCGGCGCCGGCCGCCTGCGCACTCCCGACTCCAAGCCGGCCGCCGTCAGGGCCAAGAACACCGGTGCCGCTGCCGAGGCGGAACGACGGATGACCATTGCTGAACGCCGCCTTGCGGAGAAGCAGGAGCAGCTCACCGGCTCCTCCAAGAGCGCAGCCAAGGAGAACAAGTAAATGCCCAGCTTTGCCACTTTCGGTAACGAGCTCTACACCGGTAAGCGATCCTACGACTTCGTGGGATCCAAGAAGATCTGGTTCCTCATCGCGGCCGTCGCCGTGGCGCTGTCCATCCTGATCCCCGTGGTCAAGGGCGGCTTCAACCTCGGCATCGAGTTCCGCGGCGGGTCGGAGTTCACTGTTTCGAATGTGCAGACCACCGAGGCCGAGGTCGGAGAGAAAGCAGTGCAGGACGTGGTGCCCGGAAGCATTCCCCGCGTTGCGAACGTCGCCGGCAGCACCATGCGCATCCAGACCGACAAGCTCACCGATGATGAGACGCTGAAAATCAAGGAGGGCCTGACCGCGGCCTACGGGGTCACCGACAACGAGGTGACCTCGACCTTCGTGGGGCCCACCTGGGGTGCCGACGTCACCAAGCAGGCACTGATCGGCCTGATCGTCTTTGTGGCCCTGGCAGCGGTGCTCATGGCGCTGTACTTCCGCACCTGGAAGATGTCACTGTCCGCGATTGCCGGCATGCTGGTGACGATGTTCATCACCGCCGGAGTCTATGCCCTCAGCGACTTCGAAGTGACGCCGTCGGCCATCATCGGGTTCCTCACGGTGCTCAGCTACTCCCTGTATGACACCGTGGTGGTCTTCGACAAGATCCGCGAGAACACCGCCGAGATCGGCAAGTCCACCCGGCGTACGTACGGTGAGGAAGTCAACCTCGCGGTGAACCAGACGCTGGTCCGGTCAATCAACACCATGATGGTGGCCATCCTCCCCGTCGGTGCAATCCTCTTCATCGGGGCCGGACTCCTGGGTGCCGGCACACTGCGGGACCTGTCCCTGGCCCTGTTCGTGGGCATCCTCATCGGGACGGCGGCAACGATCTTTGTGGCAGCGCCAATGTACGCGTGGCTCCGCCAGGGTGAACCCGAACTGGTAGCGCAGGCCAAGCGCGTGCACCACCGGCGTGCAGAGGCTGCCAAAGCCTCTGTCCCCGTCGGATCCGCCCCCGCCTGACACCTCCTGACGACGGACCGGCCCGCACCAGGACACTGGTGCCGGCCGGTCCGTTCGCATTTGGGCGCTGGTTACAGATGTGTGCCGCCAGGGGAATAGACTGGGGTAATTAAACGGGTCGTGAGGGGTGCTTCATTGGAAGAACGTTCGGCGCCGGCGCCAGCGGCAGACGGGGAGAACGGTCCGGGCCGCGGACAGCAGACCGGACTGGCCGCTGCCGCACGTCCAGGCCAGGCCGTCCCGGTGGACAATCCGGGCGCGCGTGCCACCTTCCCTGGCCGGCGGGAACGGACCAGGTCCAGGCTTGCCCGCCTGACCGGCCGCGGTGCCGCCACGTATTCACCCATCCTTGAGCCGCTGTTAAGGACCGTCCGGGCCAACAACCCGAAAGAGGACTTCGACCTCATCCAGCGGGCCTTCGATGTCGCCGAACGCAGCCACCGCGGCCAGAAACGCAAAAGCGGGGATCCGTACATCACGCACCCGGTGGCCGTAGCCACCATCCTCGCCGAACTGGGCCTCAGCGGCACGACGCTGGCGGCCGCCCTCCTGCATGACACCGTGGAGGACACGCCCTACACCCTGGCTGACCTCAAGAGGGACTTCGGGCCCGAGGTAGCCATGCTGGTGGATGGTGTGACCAAACTGGACAAGGTCAGCTTCGGTGAGGCTGCGCAGTCCGAGACCGTCCGCAAGATGGTTGTGGCCATGGCCAAAGATATCCGCGTCCTCATGATCAAACTTGCGGACCGCCTCCACAACGCCCGGACGTGGCGCTTTGTCTCCGCTGAATCGTCGGCGCGTAAGGCCCGCGAAACCCTGGAGATCTTTGCACCCCTCGCGCACCGCCTGGGCATGAACACCATCAAATGGGAACTGGAGGACCTGTCCTTCGCTGCGCTGTACCCCAAGGTCTACGAAGAGATCGTCAGGATGGTGGGCGACCGCACCCCGGAACGTGAGAAGAGCCTGGGCGTCATCCGGGACCAGATCACCGAGGACCTGCGCACCGCGAGGATCAAGGCCACCATCACCGGACGGCCCAAGCATTACTACTCGATCTACCAGAAGATGGTGGTCCGGGATAAAGACTTCGACGACATCAACGACCTCATGGGTGTCCGTGTGCTGGTGGACTCCGTGCGCGACTGTTATGCGGCGCTGGGTACCATGCACTCCCGCTGGAACCCGCTCCCCGGGCGTTTCAAAGACTATATTGCGATGCCCAAGTTCAACATGTACCAGTCCCTGCACACCACCGTCATCGGCCCCGGCGGCAAGCCCGTGGAGATCCAGATCCGGACCCACGAGATGCACCGCCGAGCCGAGTACGGTGTGGCTGCGCACTGGAAGTACAAGGACCAGCCCAACCGGACCGCCACGGGTCCAGGCAGCCCGCGCGACGGCGACATGGGCTGGCTGCGGTCGCTGGTGGACTGGCAGCAGGAGACGTCCGACCCCGGCGAGTTCCTGGATTCGCTGCGGTTTGAGATCAACGCCCGCGAAGTGTTTGTTTTCACCCCCAAGGGCGAGGTCATGGCGCTGCCGGCCGGCTCCACCCCGGTGGACTTTGCGTATGCCGTCCACACAGAGGTGGGCCACCGCACCATCGGTGCCCGCGTCAACGGCAAACTTGTCCCGCTGAACAGCGAACTCAACCACGGCGACTGGGTGGAGATCTTTACCTCCAAGGCCGAGGGTGCCGGACCCAGCCAGGACTGGCAGCATTTCGTCAAGAGCGCGCGGGCCCGCAACAAGATCCGCCAGTGGTTCAGCAAGGAACGCCGCGAAGAGGCAATCGACCGCGGCAAGGAACTCCTGACCCGGGCGATGCGTAAGCAAAACCTCCCGCTGCAGCGCCTGATGACCCACGAAGCACTGGCCGCCGTGGCCGAGGACTTCAAGTACGTGGACATCTCCGGCCTCTACGCGGGCGTGGGCGACGGCCACACCTCAGCGCAGTCGGTGATGGAGAGGCTCGTCGAAAGCCTGGGCGGGAACGAAAGCACCGACGATGACATCACTGAAGTCAGCATCCCCACACAGGTAGCGAAGACCCGTTTCTCCGACTCCGGGGTGGTGGTCCGCGGCGTCGGCGATGTCTGGGTAAAGCTGGCACGCTGCTGCACCCCCGTTCCGCCGGACCCGATCCTGGGCTTCGTCACCCGGGGTTCCGGGGTGTCAGTCCACCGCACCGACTGCACCAATATCTCGGACCTGAAGGATCAGCCGGACAGGATTGTCGACGTTGAGTGGGCTCCCACTCAGTCCAGCGTGTTCCTGGTGGAAATCCAGGTGGAAGCGTTGGACCGTAAGTCCCTGCTCTCGGATGTCACCCGGGTGCTGTCGGAGAACCACGTGAACATTCTTGCCGCCAGCGTCCACACCTCAACGGACCGGGTGGCCATCTCACGGTTTGCCTTCGAGATGGGTGACCCCAAGTACCTCAGTCACGTCCTCAGCGCCGTGCGGCGCATCGACGGAGTTTTCGACGTCTACCGGACCACCGGTAACAAGAGACGGAGCTAGCGAGGCGAGCTTTTCCAAGGCCGACCTTTTGTGCGGCATCCGGGGCGAGGACTCGATGGCCAGGACCAGCAGCCGAAGCCGCACGTCTTTTTCCGGACGTGACAGCAGTGCTTCCAGGGCCGGCACGGCGCGGGGTGCGTCCACATGCAGCGCTATGTCCAACGCCGTGCGGAGCGGGCTGGACACCATCAGGCCGCCGAGGCTGACGACGTCGAACGGGCCCAGCTTTACCTCATGGAGGGTGCACCCCTTGGTGTTGCGCAGGCTTGAGACCCGGCGTTTGGCGTCCACCAGCAGCGCGAGCCTGTCCGGTTCCGCCGCGCAGCCGTAGATCCAGGCCGCGGTCATCCGTCCGGCAACCACGCGCTGCCTGATAGCCAGGGGAACGGCGTTGGCCGCTGCACGTGCCCTCAACTGCGGCGACGCCGTGACCTCCGGAAGCGTGTAGCCATGCTGGTGGAACTGGCTGAGCACACCGTCCCCGGCAAGGGACTGGAGCTCCGGCCAGGCGAACGGCTTTCCCGGCGCATACAGTTCCGGGTAGCGGGGGAGTGCCGCCGCAGCCCGGGCGGCGCCGGTTACAGGTGGTGGGGCGTGGGACGAAGGTGTAGCCATTCAGCTATCCTGCCGCGCCGGCCTTAAGCAGCGACAGGCCCGGCCCCGGTTATGTGGATAACCGGGGCCGGGCCTGTCGTAACCGTCTGGTGGCGCCCCTGGCCGGGCTGCCGCCTAGGAGAGCTCGCTGGCGGAGCGCTGGATCTGGTCCAGCCACGCCTGGCGTGCTTCCAGGGCTTCCTGGGCTGATTTGATCTTGCGCGCGTCCCCGGCCTTCTCCGCCTTGGCGAGGTCCTCCTGCAGGCCTGCAATGGCGGACTCCAGCTGGGTCAGGGCGCTGTTGGTGCGGGCCTTGGTCTCCGGGTTGGAGCGCTGCCAGTTCTCCTCTTCGGCGTGGCGGACAGCGTCCTCCACCTTGCGCAGGCCGGCTTCGATGCGGCCCATGTCGGCGCGGGGAACCTTGCCGGCCTCTTCCCAGCGGTCGCGGACAGACTGGAGCGCCTTTTTCGCGGCGGCAAGGTCCTTGATGGGGAGGATGGTGTTGGCCTCCGCGAGCAAGGCTTCCTTGACCGTAAGGTTGGCGGCGTACTCCTGGTCGATCTCTTCGTTGGCCGCCTGGCGGTTGGTGAAGAAGACGTCCTGGGCGGCGCGGAAGCGTGCCCACAAGGCGTCGTCATCCTTGCGGCTGGCGCGCGGTGAGGCCTTCCATTCGTCCATGAGCCGGCGGTACTCGCCTGCTGCGAAGCCCCAGTCTGTGGAACCTGACAGCGACTCGGCCTCGGCGATCAGCTTTTCCTTGGCCGACTTCGCCGCAGAGTTGTTGCTGTCCAGCTGGGAGAAATACGCCCGGCGGTGACGGTCGAAGACGGTGCGGGCCGCGCGGAACCGCTTCCACAGGGCGTCTTCGTTGCTGCGTCCCAGACGGACGCCGCTCTTCTGGGCTGTCTTCCAGCTCTCGAAAAGTTCGTTCATCCGGGCGCTGGAGGTTTTCCACTGGATCTGGGCGGGATCCTGTCCGGAGATGGTTTCGGCTTCGGCCACGATCGCTTCGCGGGCTGCCAGTTCGGCGGCGCGGACGGCGTCGTGCTCAGCCTTTTCCGACTTCTCAAGGTCCTTGATCTGTTCGGACAGAGCGTCCAGGCGGCCTTCGGCGGAGCGGAGATCGCCCACCATGTTCCGCTCGGCCAGCTGCTCGCGCAGGTGGGTGACGGTTTTCTGCATGTCGGTGCTGGGCGCCTTGGAACTGACGCGCTGTTCGAGCAGTACCACCTGGGCCACGATGTCGTCGTATTTCCGTGCGAAGTATCCCAATGCCTCGTCGTCGCTGACCCCGGGGTACTGGCCGACGGCGTGCTCGTCGCCGTCAATGGTCAGGAAGACGTGGCCGTCGCCTTCCACCCTGCCCCAGCGTGAAGCCTCAGCCAGCGAGGTTGCCGGCGCTACCGGTACCGGCGCTGCCGCCGGTGCCGCGGCGGGCTTGGGCCGGGAGGCAAAAGCGGCGGGTGAGGGCGCAGGCCGGGAGGCGGCAGGCTTGGGTGCGTTTCCGGTGGCGGCCCCGGCGGACGTGCTGTCCCCGGATTCCGTGCCGGCGCCGTCCGAGGAGCCGGGAACAGCCGGCTCCGTTCCGGTGCCGGACCCGGCAGTTGCGGGTTCCGTTTCAACGGCTTCGCCAGCAACGGGCTCCACAGGTGTGGTTCCTTCAGCCGCGGGTTCTTCGGGGGTAGCGTCGCCAGACACTGCCGGTTCGGCCGCGGGGGCCGTATCCTCGGTCAGGTCTGCTGCTGTTTCGTCGGATTTCTGACTGTCTGTCACCGCTAAAAGTCTTTCGCTTGGAGGGAAATACTCAGGTACTGAACCGCAGCCCGGGGGCCGCTGCTCCTACTTCAGAGAAACCGAGTCTATCGTGACTGGTTGCACAGGTGCGCCGTCGGTCGCGTTGTCGCCGGCAGCGATTCCCGCGGCCGCAATGGTTGTCACGGCTTCAAGGCCGGACGTCACCTTGCCCACCACCGTATAGCCCCCCGCGCTGTCAGCGGGAATCACCGTGTCCTTGTACACCACAAAGAACTGCTTGCCGTTGCCGTAGGCATTCTCGCCGGAACGGGCCACGGCGATGGTTCCCGCGGGATACGTGTTGTCTGCCGGGGTGTTTTCCAGCGGACCCCAGGTGTAGTCAGGGTCCGCCGAAGCCGAGGCTCCGCCGCACTGGAGCAGGGCGAACGTTTCGCCGGTGGTCAGCCGGTGGCAGGCGCTGCCGTTGTAGAACCCCTCGTCGGTCAGCGACTTGAAGACCGCGGCTGCCTGCGGCGCCTTGGTGCCGTCTATTTCAACGCCGAGCACGTTTCCATTAAGGGTCAGTTCGCCCGTGAATACCTTGCCGGCTGCTGTGTCCGCCGCAGGGATGTTCGGACCGTTGGTGGTCTGGGGTGATGGCGACGGGGTGGCCGTGGCGGAAGGCGTGCTCAGGCCCGCCTCCGCGGCAGCGAATTCATCCTCGGTGGGGTTGCCGGAAAAGACGGTCAACTGAAGGACGACGGCGAGCACCACTGCGGCGGCGGCGCCGGAGGTGGCAGCGATGTTGTCGCGCCTGCGCCGTTTTTCCTGTTCGCGCCGGAGCTCGCGCTTGGCTTCCATCTGCTGGATGCGCCGTTTTGCCTCGCGGGCACTGCGTGAACTGGCCGCCACTTGTCGTCCTCCTGGTCCTAGGGCCGCGGCCAGGCCGGATGTGCTCCGGGCAGCCGCAGGTCGTTGGCAGTACCGTGCACCCTGCCTGTCATTAGAGATGCAGGCCGAAGGCGCATAAACTGACTGCCGCACATAGTTTATGCATGAGTTGCTGGACAGCCGCCGTTTGACGGGCCCGTTTCGGGCTGAACGCCGGGCAAAGTCCCAGGCGCTCTTCACCCAGAGGAGAACATCCACCATGGCACGCACCGCCTCCCTGTCCGGATTCCCCGAGTGGCTTCCCGAGGAGCGGCTGGTGGAGCTTCATGTGCTGGACACGCTCCGTAAGGTTTTCGAACTGCACGGTTTCGCCTCCATCGAGACCCGGGCTGTTGAAACCGTCGGGCAGCTGCTGCGCAAGGGCGAGATCGACAAGGAAGTCTACGGACTGAGCCGGCTGCAGGACGACGAGGGCAACGACGCTGCCGCCGCCAAACACGACCCCCACGCCCTTGCCCTGCATTTCGACCTCACGGTGCCCTTCGCACGGTACGTCGTGGAGAATGCCGGCTACCTCGCGTTCCCTTTCCGGCGGTACCAGATCCAGAAGGTGTGGCGCGGTGAACGGCCCCAGGAAGGCCGGGCGCGCGAATTCACCCAGGCGGACATCGACGTCGTGGGCGACGGCGACCTGCCGTTCCGCTATGACGTGGAGATTGCGCTGGTCATCGCCGAGGCGCTCAGTGCCTTGCCCATCCCGGATTTCCGCCTGCGCATCAACAACCGCAAGCTGGCTGAAGGTTTCTACCGCGGCATCGGCCTGGACGACACCGCCGGCGTGCTGCGCAGTATCGACAAACTTGAGAAGATCGGTCCGGCCAGGGTCGCCGAACTGCTGAAGTCAGAGCTCGGTGCCACAGACGGCCAGGCGCAGAAAGCCCTGCAGCTGGCGGGCATCCGCACCGAAGATACCTCCTTTGCGGCCCAGGTCCGCGCCCTCGGGGTGAGCAATGAACTGCTGGAGGAGGGCCTCAGCGAGCTCGAGCAGGTGATCGAGGCGGCCGTGCAGCGGGCCCCCGGAAAGGTGGTTGCTGACCTCAGCATTGCCCGCGGCCTGGACTATTACACAGGCACCGTCGTGGAGACGGTCCTGGTGGGCCACGAACAGCTCGGCTCGATCTGCTCCGGCGGCCGCTACGACGCGCTGGCCAGCAAGGGCAACCGCAAGTTCCCCGGCGTCGGCCTTTCCATCGGTGTGACCAGGCTGGTGTCCCGCATCCTCAGCCAGGACCTCGCGAGGGCCTCCCGCTCCGTCCCCACCGCCGTCCTGGTTGCCCTGGCCGACGACGACAGCTGGGGCGCTGCCCAGGACGTCGCGGCCCAGCTGCGTGGCCGGGGGATTGCCACCGAGGTGGCGGCTAAAGCCGAAAAGTTCGGCAAGCAGATCAAGTTCGCTGACCGCCGCGGGATACCTTTTGTCTGGTTCACGGACGAAGAAGGCAGGCACCAGGTCAAGGACATCCGATCCGGCGAGCAGGTGGACGCCGACCCCGCCAGCTGGGCCCCCTCCGAGGACGACCTTTCCGTCCAGGTCCTCACAGCGGCAGCCCAGCCGGCCTGACGACGCCTTAGCGGCGCAACTTCAGGACAAGGAGCCGTCCGGCCACGCCTGCTGCCAGGACGCCGGCCATGCCCAGCACCGAGGTGACCGGCAGGGTGAAGGCCAGCAGCAGGCAGCCGGCAAAGCCGGCGACGTTCAGCCACCGGGGGCCGTGCGCCGGATGTTCCTCCAGCGTGAAGGCGGCCGCGTTCGTTACGGCGTAGTAGATCAGCACGCCGAAGCTGGAAAAACCAACCACCGTCATGACGTCGGTGGTGACCAGCAGCAGGATGACGACGGCGGCGACCGCCAGCTCAGCCACAAAGGGGACCGTAGCCTTCCCGCCTATCAGCGCCAGCGGGCCGGGCAGGTCGCCTTCCCGGGCCATGGCCAGGGTGGTTCGGCCCACACCGGTGATCAAAGCCAGCAGGGCGCCCAGGCTGGCCGCGGCGGCGCCTGCCTGGACAAGCGGCGCGCCTGCGGCCAAAGAGGAAGCACGGACGGCGTCCAGCAGGGGCGTGGCAGTCGTGGCGAGTCCGGCGGAGCCCAGGTGGGTCAGCAGGAGCAGAGCCAGCGCAAGGTAGATGGCAAAGGCGCCGCCCAGGGCCGCCAGGATGGCCCGGGGGATGGTCCTGGCCGGGTCCTTGACTTCCTCCCCGAGCGTCGCGATGCGCGCGTACCCGGCGAAGGCAAAGAACATGAGCCCTGCTGCCGGCAGGACGCCGGCGGGCCCTGGCGCACCGCCGTCGGCATCCCCTCCTGCCGTCCAGCCCCCGGGGTGAGGGCCCACGATGGCCGCTGCGGCGACAAACACCAGGGTAGCCAGCACCACCGCCAGCAGGATCCTGGTCAGGAGGGCGGTCCTGGTGATGCCCAGGAGGTTGACTCCAGTGAGTGCCACCACCGCCGCAACAGCCACCGGAACGGCGTAACCGGGTGCAACGTAATGGCCGAAAGTGAACGCCATCGCGGCGCAGGAGGCTGTTTTGCCGGTGACAAAACCCCAGCCGGCCAGAAAGCCCGGCCATTCACCCAGGCGTTTCCGCCCGTAGACATAGGTGCCGCCGCTGGCCGGATACCTGGCGGCAAGCTCTGCAGAGGCCACGGCATTGCAGTAGGCCACGGCACCGGCAACCAGGACCGAAAGGACCAGGAAGTTACCCGCCAGCCCGGCGGCGGGCGCGAACACCACGAACACTCCGGCGCCGAGCATGGAACCGAGTCCGATCGATGTGGCATCGAAGACGCCAAGCCTCCGCTGAAGCTGCTGGTGCCCGGTCATGGGGGAGGAGGGGCCTTTCCAACGGGTAAACTCAAACGGGATTGTTCCCGGAACGATCCTATTCAAGTTTACTGACGTACCCGCTGTCTCCTTCAGAAAGGCGTGCTGTGCTGCGCACACATGACCTCGGATCCCTTCGCTCCGAGCACATTGGACAAACCGTAACCCTGGCCGGCTGGGTGGGCCGCCGTCGTGACCACGGTGGTGTCGCATTCGTGGACCTGCGCGATGCCTCCGGTGTGGCGCAGGTTGTGGTCCGTGAGGAAGAGGTCTTCCACGGTCTGCGCAATGAATACGTCCTGCAGATCACCGGAACCGTTTCGCAGCGGCCAGAGGGCAACGAAAATCCCGCGCTGGCTACGGGCGCGATCGAGGTCATGGCAGACAAGGTGGTCATCCTCAACACCGCCGATCCGCTGCCCTTCCAGATCGACGAACACGTCGAGGTAGGTGAGGAAGCACGCCTCAAGCACCGCTACCTCGACCTGCGCCGCCCCGGCCCCGCCCGCAACCTCCGGCTGCGCTCCGAGGCGAACCGGGTGGCCCGCGAACTGCTGCACCAGGACGGCTACGTCGAAATCGAGACGCCCACGCTGACGCGTTCCACCCCGGAAGGCGCCCGCGACTTCGTGGTCCCCGCCCGCCTGGCCCCCGGTTCCTGGTACGCCCTTCCGCAGTCCCCGCAGCTCTTCAAGCAGCTCCTGCAGGTGGGCGGCTTCGAGAAGTACTACCAGATCGCGCGCTGCTACCGTGACGAGGACTTCCGCGCCGACCGCCAGCCTGAGTTCACCCAGCTGGACATCGAGGCCAGCTTCGTCGACCAGGACGACATCATCGCGGTGGGCGAAAACATCGTCAAGGCGCTGTGGAAGCTGATCGACGTCGAGATCCCGACGCCCATCCAGCGCATCACCTATGCGGACGCGATGGCACGGTACGGATCGGACAAGCCGGACCTGCGTTTCGGTGTGGAGCTGACCGAACTCACCGAATTCTTCAAAGACACCGGTTTTGGCGTCTTCAAGGCCCCGTACGTGGGCGCTGTGGTGATGCCGGGCGGAGCGTCCCAGCCCCGCCGTACCCTGGACGGGTGGCAGGAATTCGCCAAGCAGCGCGGCCACAAGGGCCTGGCGTACGTCCTGTTCAAGGAAGACGGCGAACTTGCCGGTCCTGTTGCCAAGAACCTGACGGAGACCGAGCGGGCCGGCCTGGCCGGCGCTGTCGGCGCCAAGCCCGGAGACTGCATCTTCTTTGCCGCCGGCGAAAAGTCCGCGGCCCGGGCACTCCTTGGCGCTGCCCGCGTGGAGATCGGCCACCGCACCGGCCTGATCGACCCCAGTGCCTGGGCCTTCTGCTGGGTGGTGGACGCGCCGATGTTCGAGCCTGCCGCCGCGGCGGTGGCGTCCGGTGACGTGGCCGTCGGTGCCGGCAAGTGGACCGCCGTCCACCACGCCTTCACCTCGCCCAAGCCGGAGTTCCTGGACACCTTTGACAAGGACCCGGAGTCGGCACTGTCCTACGCTTACGACATCGTCTGCAACGGCAACGAAATCGGTGGCGGGTCCATCCGTATCCACGAGCGGGACGTGCAGGAACGCGTGTTCGAGCTGATGGGCCTGGACCGGGAAGACGCCCAGACCAAGTTCGGCTTCCTCCTCGAAGGCTTCAAATTCGGTGCCCCGCCCCACGGCGGCATCGCCTTCGGGTGGGACCGTGTGGTGGCGCTGCTGGCCGGTGTTGAGTCCATCCGGGACGTCATCGCGTTCCCGAAGACCGGCAACGGCTACGATCCGCTGACCCAGGCCCCGGCGCCCATCACGCCTCAGCAGCGCAAAGAGGCCGGCGTGGACTTCAAGCCCCAGGCGAAGCCGGACGAGGCCAAGAAGGCCGAACCGGACGCCACGTAGGCGGTAACACCAACAGGAGGCTCTCCGGACATCCGGGGAGCCTCCGGCGCTTAACGAAGGATGGAGGTACCGTGGCACGCACCACCCTGCCCGAACTGGAAGCCGTCATGGACGCAGCGTGGCCGGCTCCGGATCGGGAAGAAACCGGAGGCTGGGTCTTCCGCGCCGCGGACGGGGTGACGCAGCGGGCCAATTCCATCTGGTGCCGCGGGGAACCGGCGGGCAGCACCCATGAACACCTGCAGCTGCTCCGGCAGGCGCGTTCCTGGTACCGGCACCGGAGGCTGCCGGTGATTTTCCAGGTGTTCGAGGACTCCCGTAACGCTGCCCTGAATGCGCTGCTCGACGGCGAAGGCTTCACCAGGCAGTCCGAAACCGTGATCATGGTGCGTGGCGCCCAAGGTGCGCGGGAGGCCGCCGCCTATCCCGGCGTCGGACTTGCCGACCAGCCGTCAGCGGAATGGCTGCGCCTCTGGTGGAGCGTCGACGGCCGCGGTGGCGCCGATTCGCTCGCCACCGCCCGCGGGATCCTTGAGGGCTGTCCTGCGCTGTACGCCCTGGTGAGGGACGACGACGGCGTCCCCGCCGCCGTCGGGCGCCTTGCCCTACCGCCCGCCGGCGTCAGGCGTGGCGGCCTGTACGCCATGGCCACCCGCCCGGATGCCCGGCGCCGCGGCTACGCCACGCGCGTGGTGGATGCGCTGCTGGCAGCCGGTGCAGCACGGTCGCTGGAAAGTTACTGGCTGCTGGTTACTGCCGCGAACCACGGGGCACAGGAACTCTACGCACGCTCAGGGTTCAGGGAGGCAGGCCGTTACATCTACCGCCAGGAACGGCCCAAGCGCCACCTCACTGGCTGCTGACCCTCACACGGGCGGATCCGACACCTGGATCCGTACGGAGCACGCGTCCACCGCAGCCTTCTGCAGGACCGCGGCCCGCGGGTCAGGCACGTCCAGGTACGAAAGCCGGGGGATCCGGGCATAGTCCCTGAGCAACGGTTCTGCCAGGACGAGGTCAACGAGGGTGCGGTCGCCGCCCGGAACGATGTATTCGAAGGAGCCGCTGCTGAAGACCTGGCGGGCCTGCTCCGTGACGGCCTGGATCAGTCCGTCCGCCTGGTTGGACCGCCGGCGCGCGAATCTCTGCTGCGACTGGCCGCCCGCCGCGGTCCGGGACTGGACATACTTGGTACCCACTTTGGACGCCGAGATGACTCCTTCGCTGGCCACCGCAACCCCATAGCCTCCCCGGCGCACCAGCAGCAGTCCCAGCCGGCGCGGCTGCGACGCGAGTGACGCGAGCCGTTCAAGTATGTCCGCACCGCGACCCGGCCGGCCGTCCGGCGGCCACGGCGGCTGCAGCAGGGCGGAGGTGCCGTCGGCGGCCAGCAGGCGGACGCCGTCGTCGTCGTCGTGGAGTTCGAAGCCGCCGTGGGCCTCGCCGAAGCGCTGCACCCAGCCCGGCAGCCGGGGCCCGGACACGAAGGCGTTCCGCACCGGGGCGCGACGGCCCCCGGAATCCGATGCTGCTGCGCTCATGTGGAACCCCTGGGACTGGCGGAAGGAAGCGGTGAACTATGAGTAGCCTATCTATGTGGATGATCTCTTCGGCCAAGGGCCCGACAACGACGACGACGACGGCGGCGGCAGCGGTGCCGGCGCCGCTGCCGCAAGCGCGGCGGGCGGCAACGCCTCCCCGCGCAGCCCGCTCGCCGTCAGGATGCGCCCGCGGACCCTGGACGACGTGGTGGGCCAGCAACACCTGCTGGGGCAGGGCTCGCCCCTGCGCCAACTGGCCGCCGGTGCTGATGCGGGCGGGCCTGCCGGGCCCGCGTCGGTCATCCTGTGGGGACCTCCCGGCACCGGAAAAACCACCCTGGCCCACGTTATTGCCAAGGGCCGCGGCCGGAAGTTCGTGGAACTGTCCGCCATCACCGCCGGAGTCAAGGACGTCCGCCGCGTGATGGACGAGGCACTGACGGCCCGCGACCTGTACAAGACCACCACCGTGCTGTTCCTGGACGAAATCCACCGGTTCAACAAGGCCCAGCAGGACGCCCTGCTGCCAGGAGTCGAAAACCGCTGGGTGGTACTGGTGGCCGCCACCACCGAAAATCCTTCCTTCTCGGTGGTATCCCCGCTGCTGTCCCGCTCCCTGTTGCTGACCCTCAAGCCACTGACGGACGCTGACATCGAAGGGCTGATCCGGCGTGCCGTGGCGGACAGCCGCGGCCTGAACGGAAAAGTGGAGCTCAGCGCGGAGGCATTGGCCCACCTGGTCAGGCTGTCCGGCGGCGACGCCCGGCGGGCACTGACCGCTCTTGAAGCTGCCGCCGGGGTGGCCTTCGGCGACGCCGATGACGCCGGGGACGGGCCCGTCACTGTCGAGCTGAAGCACACCGAGCGGGCCCTGGACGTGGCTGCCGTCCGCTACGACCGTGCCGGAGACCAGCACTACGACGTCGCCAGCGCCTTCATCAAATCCGTCCGCGGGTCCGACGTCGACGCTGCCCTGCACTACCTGGCCCGGATGCTGGAAGCCGGGGAGGACCCGCGCTTCGTTGCCCGGCGCATTGTGATTTCTGCCGCCGAGGACGTGGGCATGGCCGATCCCACCGCACTGCAGACAGCCGTGGCCGCGGCACAGGCGGTGCAGCTGATCGGCATGCCCGAAGGCCGGATCGTCCTTGCCGAGGCCGTGGTCCACCTCGCCACGGCCCCGAAGTCCAACGCCGCCTACATGGGACATGAACAAGGCCATGGCAGACGTCCGGGCAGGCCTGGGGAACGGAATCCCCGCCCACCTGCGCGATGCGCATTACCCGGGCTCCAAACAGCTGGGCCACGGCAAGGGCTACAAGTACGCCCACGACGCACCGCACTCGGTGGCCACCCAGCAGTACCCGCCGGATGACCTCGTGGGCCGGGACTACTACCAGCCCACGGCCAACGGCGCTGAACGCGACATCGCCGTCAGGCTGGAGCGGCTGCGGAAGATCATCCGGGGCAGTTGAGCCGGCCACCGGGCACGCCCCTGCACATGGTAGGATAGTTCGTTGTCTGGCAAGGCGCGGACGCACAATCCACCAAAATTCACGTTTGATGAGGTTATGCCCTGCGCCCAGTAGCAAAAGGCAGCGGTTGGCCGATGCTCTCCATCGTGGAGGCCAGTAACACTGACACACCGCAGATATTGGAAGGACACAAGTGGCTAACAACACTCGTGCTCGCCGTACAGCACGCCTCTCGCGTGCACTCGGCATCGCTCTGACCCCCAAGGCCGCCAAGTACATGGAGCGCCGCCCGTACGGCCCCGGTGAGCATGGCCGTGCCCGCAAGAAGCAGGACTCCGACTACGCCGTACGCCTGCGCGAAAAGCAGCGTCTGCGCGCCCAGTACGGCATCCGCGAAGCCCAGATGACCCGTGCCTTCGAAGAAGCACGCCGCACCAAGGGCCTGACCGGTGAAAACCTGATCGAACTGCTCGAAATGCGTCTCGACGCCCTCGTGCTGCGTGCAGGCTTCGCCCGCACCATCGCCCAGGCCCGCCAGCTGGTTGTGCACCGCCACATCATGGTTGACGGCGTCCGCGTTGACCGCCCGTCGTTCCGCGTCGGCGAAGGCCAGCTGGTCCACGTCCACAGCCGCAGCGAAACCATGGTTCCGCTCCAGGTTGCAGCAGCCGGCGCACACCGCGACGTCCTGCCCCAGGTTCCGGCCTACCTGGACGTCAAGCTTGACGCCCTGCAGGCCCGCCTGGTCCGCCGCCCGAAGCGCTCCGAGGTCCCCGTGACCTGCGAAGAGCAGCTCGTCGTCGAATTCTACGCACGCTAGAATCCCAGCAGCGTATCCAAAGAAGCCCGTGGCAAGCGCCACGGGCTTCTTTGTATGTAAGGTACTTGGGGGGCATCTGCGGTTCGCATTCGACACGGGCGCGCAGATGGAACAGATCCACTTAGTTTTCGAGGAGATGAACGTCTATGTCTGGTGGCGATATTGCCGGCCTGATCGCTGCCGGAGTGTTCGCGCTCCTGGTGCTGCTGCTTGCGGTGCCCATCCTGAAGCTGGGCAGCGTGCTGGACGAGATCCGGACCTCCATCCGTTCCATCAGCGACGGCGCCACGCCCCTGATGGACGAAGTCACGGCCACGGTGTCCACCACCAACCAGCAGCTGAAGAAGGTGGACGGCATCTCCTCCAACGTATCCGACGCCTCGGCGAACCTCTCGGCGCTGTCCTCGCTCGTGGCGGCCACCGTGGGTTCCCCGCTGATCAAGGTGGCTGCCTTCAGCTACGGCGTGCGTTCAGCCTTCGCCAACCGCAAGAAGCCCGCCGCCGGCCGTCGCAGCCGCTAAGCCACCGGAGAACTGATATGAAACGACTTGTCTGGATGGGAATCGGCGTGGCCATCGGGGTCATCGCTTTCCGCAAGGTCACCGAGGCCCAGTCGAACCTCGGGCCCGAGGGCCTCAACCGCGCAGTGGGCCGGCTGGCCGACGGCGTCTACGACTTCGCCGATGCCGTCCGGTCCGGGATGCACGAGCGGGAAACCGACCTCCGCAGCGCGCTCGGCGTCGAGTCCCCGGCGTTGAATCACCGCTGGTCCGGCGCTGACGTCCGGCAAACCAGCGCGAGAATTAAACCAGCAGTGCCCGCACGGCGGGACTGCCGTCTGAATCAAACTGCTCACGCACGGCGCGTGAACCAAGAAGGGTAAGTAAACAGCTCATGAAGTCGCAGGAGATCACCAAGCGCTGGGTCGACTTTTTCGTCAGCAAAGGCCACACCGCGGTTCCTTCCGCGTCGCTGGTCTCCAGCGACCCCTCCCTGCTGTTCACGGTGGCCGGCATGGTCCCGTTCATCCCGTACCTGACGGCCCGCGAAGAGGCGCCCTACTCCCGCGCCACCAGCGTGCAGAAGTGCATCCGCACCGGCGACATCGAGGAAGTGGGCAAGACCGCCCGGCACGGCACCTTCTTCCAGATGTGCGGCAACTTCTCCTTCGGCGACTACTTCAAGGAAGACGCCATCAAGTTCGCCTGGGAGCTGCTCACCACCAGCGTGGACGACGGCGGCTACGGCCTGCCGCCGGAACTCCTGTGGGTCACCGTCTACGAGGACGACGACGAAGCCCGGGACCTGTGGCTGAAGAACACCGGAGTGCCCGTCCGAGCGGATCCAGCGCATGGGCAAGGCGGACAACTACTGGCACACCGGCCAGCCCGGCCCCGCCGGCCCCTGCTCCGAGATCTACTACGACCGCGGCCCGGCCTACGGCGTGGACGGCGGCCCGCATCGCCGACGAAAACCGGTACGTCGAAATCTGGAACCTGGTGTTCATGCAGTACCAGATCGACAACGTCCGTTCGAAGGACGACTTCGACATCGTGGGCGAACTGCCCAAGAAGAACATCGACACCGGCCTGGGCATGGAACGCCTTGCCATGATCCTGCAGGGTGTCGAGAACATGTACGAGACCGACCAGGTCCGTCCCGTCATCGACAAGGCCGCGGAACTCTCCGGCAAGGAATACACCTCCGCCGAAACCCCCGACGATCCGCACCACACGGACGACGTCCGGATGCGCGTTGTGGCCGACCACATCCGGTCAGCGCTGATGCTGATCGCCGACGGCGTGACCCCGTCGAACGAGGGCCGCGGCTACGTGCTGCGCCGCCTTATCCGGCGCGCCGTCCGTTCCATGCGCCTGCTCGGCGTCGAAAAGGCCTGCCTGCCGGACCTGCTGCCCGCCTCCCGCGACGCCATGAAGGGCGTCTACCCGGTGGTGGAGACGGACTTCGCGCGCATCAGCCGGATCGCCTACGCCGAGGAGAAGGCCTTCCTGCGCACCATCGCCTCCGGCACCGCCCGGCTCGAGGATGCCGTGACCGAATCCAAGGCCGCCGGCCAGCCGCTGTCCGGCGCCGACGCGTTCGCCCTCCACGACACCTACGGTTTCCCCATCGACCTCACGCTGGAAATGGCTGAGGAAGCCGGGCTCAAGGTGGACGAGACCTGAGTTCCGCCGGCTGATGCTTGAGCAGCGCCAGCGTGCCCAGGCCGATGCCAAGGGCAAGAAGGGCGGCCACGCGGACCTCAGCGCCTTCCAGGAGCTCCTGGGCCAGGGTGAGACCGTCTTCACCGGCTACACGGAGCTCGACGGCGAATCCCGGGTCCGCGGCATCCTCAGCGGCGGCCGGAAGGTGGCGCAGGCCTCTACCGGCGACGAGATCGAGCTGGTCCTCGCCGAGACGCCGTTCTACGCCGAAGCAGGCGGCCAGGCTGCCGACACCGGCCTGATCACCGGCGACGGATTCGTCGTCGAGGTCCTCGACGTCCAGCGCCCCCTGAAGGGCCTCAGCGTGCACAAGGCGATTGTCCGCGAAGGCGAGATCGCCTCCGACGCCCTGGTGCGCGCCGCCGTCGACCGCGAACGCCGCCACGCCGCTGAGCAGGCCCACACCGGCACGCACATCGTCCACGCTGCCCTCCACCAGATCCTCGGCCCGGAAGCCACCCAGCGCGGTTCCTACAACAAGGCCGGCTACCTGCGGTTCGACTTCGCCTGGGGCGAAGGGCTGAGCACCGCCACGCGCTCGGAAATCGAGGAAGTCTCCAACCTTGCCATCCGCAACAACTTCCGGGTGGACACAAAGGTCATGGGGCTGGCGGAGGCCAAGGCCCTGGGCGCCATGGCGCTCTTCGGCGAGAACTACGGCAGCGAAGTCCGCGTAGTGGAGATCGACGGCGCATGGTCCCGGGAGCTCTGCGGTGGCACGCATGTGTCCAACACCTCACTGATCGGCAGCCTGTCGCTGCTGGGCGAGCAGTCGGTCGGCTCGGGAAACCGCCGCGTCGAGGCTTTCGTAGGAATGGATGCCTTCCGCCACCTGGCCGCCGAGCGTGCGCTGGTGACGGAACTGACCGAGATGCTCAAAGTTCCGTCCGGACAGCTCGCCGACCGGATCTCGGTCACCCTGGCGAAGCTCAAGGCTGCGGAGAAGGAACTTGACCGGCTCCGCAAGGAACAGCTTGCCGCCGCCGCCGGCCAGCTCGTCGGCACCGCGAAGGATGCCGCCGGCGTCAGGGTCATCGCGCACGACGCCGGGCAGGTCAGCGGTGCCGACGATCTCCGCGGCCTCGCCCTCGACCTGCGGAACCGGCTCGGTTCCGCCGCGTCCACCGTGGCTGTTGCCGGCGTCAGCAACGACCGGCCCATGATCCTGGTGGCCACCAACGAGGCTGCCCGCGAGGCAGGCGTCAAGGCAGGCGCCCTGGTCCGGCTCGCGGCAGGCATCCTCGGCGGCGGCGGCGGCGGCAAGGACGACGTCGCCCAGGGCGGCGGCACTGACGCCAGCAAGGTCGCACCGGCGCTGGCCGCCGTCGTGGACGCGATTTCAGGGCGATAAGCGTTCCATGACCAGTCCTGCCGCAGCCGGCGCCTACCCCCAGGGCATCAAACTGGGGGTCGACGTCGGCACCGTCCGGGTCGGGGTGGCACTCTGTGACCGGGACGGTATCCTGGCGACCCCGTACAAGACCCTGGACCGGAACATAAAGAAGAACTCAGATGTCCGGCTCATTGCCGGGCTTGCCCAGGAACTGGGCGCCGTCCAGGTGATTGTGGGCCTGCCGCGCACCATGAAGGGGGAGGAACATGCCTCAGCCCGGATGGCCACCGACTACGCGGAACTGCTGGCTGCCGAGCTCGGGCAGCGCGGCCTGGACGTGCCTGTCAACCTCGTTGACGAACGACTCAGCAGCGTCACGGCCCACCGGAACCTGCACGAAGCTGGCATGAGCAGCCGGAACCACCGTAAAGTGGTGGATCAGGTTGCGGCGGCAGGAATCCTCCAGCACGCAATCGACATGCAAAAAGCCAGGGGAACGGACGTCGGCAGCCGCGTGTACGCGCCGGTACGTCCGTGGCTTTCCGGAGGCAGCGCAGCGGAAACTTCCTCGCCGCCTGCCCCGGAGGACAAGACACGATCTTCAGAAAACGGAAGGCTACAGTGAGCCCGGCCAACAACGATGACACCTCGGCAACGCCAGCGACGGCACGGGCCGGCAGCTGACCCGCAAGGAACTCCGCGAGCGGGAGAATTCGCTGCGCCCGGAGGGTGGAGACGTGGATCCGGAGCAGGCCTACGAAACCGGGCACGATACCCGGCGACCCGGTCTCCTCCAGGTCCGGACGCTGCACCCGTTATCCCGTGCCGTCCCCGATGCCGCACCGGTCCATCCAGCACGAAGTGCCCGCGGCACTACCGTCCACGACGATCTCCGCCACGACGGGTCGCGAAGACGATGCCGGCCGCTTACGCCTCCAGAGGCGTACGCGGTCCACGGCCACGCGCCATCCGAAGACCGCCGCGCACTACGAGGGCCAGCGATCCCCACGGCCCACTATGCGGCAGCAGGACGCCGACGGCCATTACTACGATGACGCCCATCAGCACGAGGAATACCATCCCGATGACCATCACGACTCCGGGCCTGCTCAGCAGCGCAGAAGAGGTCACCGTAGTGCCCCGGCCCTCCAAGAAGGTGCGCCGCCGGCGGCGCCTTGTTGCACTCTTCCTGACGCTTGCCGTTTTTGTGACCGCCGTTGCCATCGGTGCCCAGTTCCTCAAGCCGCTGCTCGGAAACGACAAGCCCACCGATTACCCCGGTCCCGGCTCAGGGGAAGTCCGTGTCTCTGTGGACCCGGGGGAAGGTACCCGGTCCATGGCCGCCAAACTGGAGAACGGGAAAGTGGTGGCCAACGCAGACACCTTCCTTCAGGCGTTCACCGCATCGGGGGGCATCCTTTCGCCGGGGGATTACACGTTCAAACAGGAGATGAAGAACTCCGACGCCGTCAACGTCCTCCTCGGCCACGACAAGAGCAAGGTGATCTACTTCGCCCTGAGCGCCGGCCTGCGGATCGGCGAATCGCTGCAGGCAATCTCGGAGGGCTCCGGCGTTCCCCTTGAGCAGCTGACCGCCATCAGCAACGTTCCGGCCGAGTTCGGCCTGCCCGCCAATGCGAAAAACCTGGAGGGCTTCCTGGCCCCGGGGGAGTACCGCTTCGAGCTGGGGACACCGGCAAAGGACATCCTGAAGTCGCTGGTCAAAGTAACGGTTGATGAGCTTGTGTCCCAGGGCATCACCGATCCGGCCAAACAATATGAGGCCGTGATTGTGGCCAGCATCGTCCAGGCCGAAGGCGGCCAGGCTGAATACGGAGACGTGGCCGGAGCCATCTACAACCGCCTCAAGCCCAATGACCAGACCAACGGCTACCTCCAGGTCGACTCCGCCGTGACCTACGGCCTCGGCACCAAGAGCTTCAACTTCACGGATGAAGAGCGCAAGGACAAGTCCAACGTGTACAACACGTACGCCAACCCCGGCCTGCCCGCCAGGCCCTATCGGGTCACCCGGCAAAACCGCCATCGATGCCGCTGCCAGGCCCAAGGCCAACGACTACCTGTACTGGGTCACCATCAACCTGGACACCAAGGAAACCAAGTTCTCCAAGACGCTGGCGGAGCACAACGTCTACGTGGAGCAGTACAACACGTGGTGCGAGGCCAACGCGGGCCGCTGCGCATGAGCCTGCGGGCTGCCGTCCTGGGTCATCCGATCAGCCATTCGAAGTCACCGGCCCTGCACCTCGCGGCGTACGCCAAACTTGGCATCGATATCGAGCTACACCGCCATTGACCTGACGGTGGACGCGCTGCCGGCTTTCATGCGGGGCGTCAGGGGAGAAAGCGGCTGGCGCGGCCTCTCCGTGACCATGCCGCTGAAGACGGCCATGGTGGCCGAAGTGGACGAAGTGCGCGGCATCGCCGGGGTGCTGGGCGTGGTGAACACCGTCGCGTTCGAGGACGACGGCGCGGGACTTCCGGCGCATCGGCTACAACACCGATGTTGCCGGCATCGTCGACGCCATCCGGCAATGCCGGGGCGGTACCGGCCCCGCGCCGTCATGCTCGGCGGCGGGGGAACCGCGGCAGCAGCCGTAGCGGCGCTGAGGGACCTCGGGGCCGGGACCGTGCCAGCTGTTCGTCCGCGACACAGCACGGGCCGCAGAAGCCCGCGCAGCAGCGGCGGAGCGTGGGCGTGGACCTCGAGGTGCGTGCCGCTGTCCGAGCTGCTGCTCCCACGGTGCGGCTGCCGACGTCGTCATCTCCACCCTCCCGCCGCGCGCCGCAGACGGCCTGGCCGCCGAATTGGCCGCGCTCGGGACCGGCACCCCGGGCGTCCTGCTGGACGTCGCCTACGATCCCTGGCCCAGCCGGATCGCCGCGGTGTGGCAGGACGGGCGGCGGTTCGGTGGTCCCGGGCCTGGAGATGCTGCTGTACCAGGCGGTGGAGCAGGTGCGGCTTTTTACCGGCCGCGGGGAGGAAGTTAACGCAGCTGTCATAGATGTGATGTGTGACTCAGTCGGCCTTCCCCGACGGGCGTTCTGACCGCCATACGTGGCAGGATGGAAATTATGTTGCGTTGGTTGACTGCCGGTGAATCCCATGGCCCGGCTCTGATGGGAATTATTGAAGGCGTCCCCGCCGGTGTGGAACTCACCAGCGGGCAGATCGCCGATTCGCTGGCCCGCCGCCGCCTTGGCTACGGCCGCGGCGCGCGCATGAAGTTCGAGCAGGACGTCGTGACCATCCTCGGCGGCGTCCGGCACGGACTCACCCAGGGCGGCCCCGTGGCCATCCAGGTGGGAAACACCGAATGGCCCAAGTGGGAGCAGATCATGTCCGCGGATCCCGTGGACCCGGAGATCCTTGCCGACCAGGCGCGCAACGCCCCCCTGACCCGGCCCCGTCCCGGGCCACGCGGATTTCACCGGCATGCAGAAGTACGGCTTTGACGAAGCCCGCCCGGTGCTGGAGCGCGCCAGCGCCCGCGAAACCGCTACCCGGGTGGCCATGGGTACCGTCGCCGCCCAGTTCCTCAAGCACCTCGGCATCGAACTGGTCAGCCACACCGTCTCCATCGCCAGCGTCACCGTTCCCGAGGGCCGCCCGCTGCCCGTCCCGGCCAACGTCATCGCCCTGGACGCTGATCCGCTGCGCTGCTTCGACCGCGAGACCTCCGACGCCATGGTCGCCGAGGTGGACGCCGCGCACAAGGAAGGCGAAACCCTCGGCGGCGTGGTGGAGGTCCTCGCCTACGGACTGCCGCCAGGACTGGGCAGCTACGTCCACTGGGACCGCCGCCTCGATTCCCGGCTTGCCGCGGCCCTCATGGGCATCCAGGCCATCAAGGGCGTGGAAGTCGGCGACGGCTTCCTGACGGCCGCCCGCCGCGGATCGGCCGCCCACGACGAAATCGTCAAGGACGCCGACGGCAAGATCATCCGCACCTCCAACCGGGCCGGCGGCATCGAAGGCGGCATGAGCATCGGCGACGTCCTGCGTGTCCGCGCAGCCATGAAGCCCATCGCCACGGTGCCCGCGTGCCCTGAAGACCATCGACGTCAGCACCGGCGAGGCGGCCAAGGCCCACCACCAGCGCTCGGACGTCTGTGCCGTGCCGGCTGCGGGCGTCGTCGCCGAGGCCATGGTGGCGCTGGTCCTGGCCGAAGCCGTCACCGAAAAGTTCGGCGGCGACTCCGTGGCCGAGACCGCACGCAACATCAAGGGTTACCTGGACAACATTCCGGCGTCCCTGGACTCGATCGGCCAGTAGTGCCCCATCGCAGCAAAACCGGTGCCCCGCGGTAACCGGCCCATCGTCCTGATCGGGCCCATGGCCGTCGGCAAGTCCGCCATCGGCCACCAGCTGGCCCAGCAGCTGGGGGCACCGTTCGTGGACACCGACGTGGTCATCGTGGCAGGCCACGGCTCCATCGCGGACATTTTCGCCGGCCGCGGCGAGCAGGCATTCCGGGAAATCGAGGCCCGGACCGTCGCCTGCGCCGTCGAAGCATGCAGACGGCACGGCCACCGTGATCTCCCTCGGCGGCGGGGCCGTCCTGGACTCCGGCACCCAGCAGCTGCTGGGCCGCTGCACCGTGGTCTACCTCGAATGCGATGCGCAGACCGTCGCCCGCCGGATTGCCCGGAACTCCGGCCGCCCGCTGCTCGCCGGGGACGCCATGGGCCGCTGGACAGCACATGTTCGCCGCCCGCAAGCCCGTCTACGAACGGCTGGCCGACGTCGTCCTGGACGTCCGCCAAGGCTCGGTCGCCGAGATCGGACAGCCGGCTTGAAGTTGCGCTGCGCGAATACGCAGCTGCCAAACAGGAAGTTGAAAAGTGAGCGTCGAATCAACAGTCATCAAGGTCACCGGCGAGTCCGGCGGCCAAGAACTACGACGTCGTCGTCGGACGGGGACTGCTCGGCAGCCTTCCGGAACTCCTGGGGGAGCGGGTCCGGCGCGTGCTGGTCATCCACCCCCGGGCGCTGCGCCTCACCGGCGACACCGTCCGGGACGAACTGGCGGCCGCCGGCTTCACCTCGCTGACCGCGGAAATCCCCGACGCCGAAGAAGGCAAGCACATCCAGGTCGCCGCCTTCTGCTGGCAGGTCCTGGGCCAGAACGACTTCACCCGTTCGGACGCCATCGTCGCCGTGGGCGGCGGCGCGGTCACCGACCTCGCCGGCTTTGTGGCCGCCACCTGGCTGCGCGGCGTCAAGGTCATCCACATGCCCACCAGCCTGCTGGGCATGGTGGACGCCTCCGTGGGCGGCAAGACCGGCATCAACACCGCCGAAGGCAAGAACCTGGTGGGCGCCTTCCACCCGCCCGCCGGTGTGCTGGCGGACCTGGACACCCTGGACACCCTGCCCCGCAACGAGATCATTTCCGGCATGGCCGAAGTCGTCAAATGCGGCTTCATCGCTGATCCCGCCATCCTCGAACTCATGGAAAAGGATCCAGCCGCGGTCACGGATCCGCGGTCCGGACGCCCTCCGCGAACTGATCGAACGTGCCATCGCCGTCAAGGCCAAGGTGGTCTCCGAGGACCTCAAGGAATCCGGGCTCCGGGAAATCCTGAACTACGGCCACACCCTGGGCCACGCCATCGAGCTGGTGGAACGCTACTCCTGGCGCCACGGCGCCGCCGTCTCCGTGGGCATGATGTTCGCCGCGGAGCTCGCCCGCAGCGTGGGCCGCCTCAGCGACGCCGACGCCGACAGGCACCGCAGCATCCTGGAAACGCCTTGGGCTTCCGGTCACCTACCGGCGGGACCGCTGGCAGGGGCTGCTGGACGGCATGCGCCGGGACAAGAAGTCCCGCGGTGACCTGCTGCGGTTCGTCGTCCTGGACGGCGTGGCCAAGCCGGGCATCCTCGACGTTCCGGACACCTCGCTGCTCTTCGCCGCCTACCAGGAAATCGCCTCCTGATGCAGGGCGACATGGAAGGCACCAGCCGACTGGCCAGAGGCAGGCTTCCCGGGAATCCGGATCAACCCGTGAATCCCTGCTGCCGCAGATCGTCAACGAGGACGCCTGCCGGGAAGCGCTGGCGGCGTCCACCGATCCCGCCGACCACATCTTTGTGCTGCTCGTCGAAGGGCCACGCGGCCGAGGCGGCCGAACTGCTCGCCGAGGCCCGTTTCAAGGACCCCGAATCGTTCCGGCTGCGGGCCTTCGAGGCCGAGGTCCTGCGGGTCTCCAACCGCCTGGACCGGGCCGTGGAGCTGTTCCGGCAGCTGCTGGCCGAAGTCCAGGGAACCCCCGCGAAGCCCTGGTCCTGCAGTTCCTGGGCAAGACCCAGTACACCGCGGGCCAGATCTCCGCAGCGGTGGAATCCTTCGCCCGGGCACTGGACCTGCGCGTGGCACAGTCCGCCGATGCCGCCCTGATCTACTCGTCCACGGTGTCGCTGCAGCGGGCCCGGGACGTCCTGGACCTCGCCTGCTGAGCCGCCGCTTCGGGCCGCCGGCGGACAGGGCCGCGCCCGATTTACCGGTAGAATGGTTTTTAATTTTTCATCCGGATTTTTGACAAACACGCGCTGGCGGGCCGTTCGGCATGCCTGCCCGGCATAGAACGTCTGACAGCGCACCAGACAGAGAAACCAGAGGAAACCAGTGGCAACCACTAACGACATCAAGAACGGAACGGTCCTGAAGCTCGAGGGCCAGCTCTGGAACATCATCGAATTCCAGCACGTCAAGCCCGGCAAGGGCGGTGCGTTCGTCCGCACCAAGATGCGCAACGTGATGTCCGGCAAGGTTGTGGACAAGACGTTCAACGCCGGCCTCAAGATCGAGACCGCCACGGTTGACCGCCGCGATTACCAGTACCTGTACCAGGACGGCGCGGACTTCGTGTTCATGGACACCTCGGACTACGACCAGATCACCGTCTCCGGCGCCACCGTGGGCGACGCCACCAACTTCATGCTCGAGAACCAGATGGTCAACATCGCCATCCACGAGGGCAACCCGCTGTACATCGAACTGCCGCCGAGCGTTGTCCTGGAAATCACCTACACCGAGCCGGGCCTGCAGGGCGACCGCTCCTCCGCCGGCACCAAGCCCGCCACGCTGGAAACCGGCTACGAGATCCAGGTTCCGCTGTTCGTCGAGAACAACACCAAGGTCAAGGTCGACACCCGCGACGGCAGCTACCTCGGCCGGGTCAGCGAGTAGTGAGCGCACGCGGTAAAGCCCGTAACAGGGCACTGGACGTTCTTTTCGAAGCCGAGCAGCGCTCGGTTTCGGCCTTTGACGTGCTCCGCGCGCGGCGCGAAAAGACCGACCAGATCGTCAACCCCTACACCCTCGAAATCGTCGAGGGCGTGGTCTCCCACCAGGCCGCCATCGACGAGTTCCTGGAGACCTACTCGCAGGGCTGGACCCTGGAGCGCATGCCCTCCGTGGACCGGATCATCCTGCGCATCGGCACCTGGGAGCTCCTCTACAACGACGACGTCCCGGACGGCGTCGCCGTCAGCGAAGCTGTGGCCCTGGCCAAGACCCTGTCCACTGACGAGTCGCCGTCAGTTCATCAACGGCCTCCTGGGCCGCCTGCAGCAGCTGAAGCCGTCGCTGCTCGCCTGAGCGATCCAGCAGACCACACAGCAGCAGCAGGAAGGGACCGGCCGCCACCGCGACGGTGGAGGCCGGTCCTTCTGCTTAGGCCCGCTGCGGGCCGGCGGCGGTTCAGCGCTGCGACGGCGGCCCGCAGGGCCAGGATCCGCTGCAGCTGCTGCCGCTCCTCAGCCTGGTGCAGCTGCACGTCCCGGCCGCTGAGGATCCGCTGGCGGGTGAAGGCCAGCCGGGTGGCGCCTTCAGAAGTCCTTCATCTGCGGTTTCCGGCCGTAGCCGGCGGCCCAGTTCAGGGCAGTCCGCCGGCCGCCAGCGGTGGCCAGCAGCTCCACCTCCGCCGGCGTGAACCAGCCGGCGGCGGAATACTCCAGCAGCCGCTGCCGGGTGAGCCGCGTTTTCCGCCACCCGCAGCAGGATGATGCCGCCCACGGCCAGGAAAAAGATGGGCACCTGGACCAGGATGTAGTCCGCCAGGAAGCCCTGCGCCCATGCTGTTCCAGCGGTTGTGCAGGAACATCGCCGGCAGCAGCCCCACGAAGAAGGCTGCCACCGAGGCACCGGCGTGCCAGCGGCGGGCGGCGAACCCCATGATCAGGCCCGGTGGTGCCGGTGAAGATGGCGTGGGCGAAGGGCGACATCACGCCGCGGAGGAAGAAGATCTGGGCGAGGTCGCTGCCGGGCTTGCGGACTCCGCGATGGCCCGGCCGAAGTAGAGGATGTTCTCGGTGAACGCGAAGCCGCCGGCGATGGTGAAGGCGAACACCACGCCGTCCACCGGGCCGTCGAAGTGCTTCCGGGCCAGCAGCAGGAGCAGCAGCAGGCCCAGGGACTTGGCGAACTCCTCCACGACGGGCGCCTGGACCGTGGCCATGTAGGTCTGAAGGTCGGCCTCGTCGGAGAACTGGAAGGTCAGGGCAAAGAACGGCTGGATGAGCAGGGTGACGGCGATGGAGACCGCCGCGCCCCAGGTGAAGGCGAAAAAGAGGAGCCGCTTCGGTTCCGGTTCCCACCGGTCGATGACGTGGACGGCCAGGAGCACAGCCGACAGCGGGATCAGCGACGCGACGAAACCCACCAGCGAACCCGGCCGGCCCGGTGTTGGCCAGCAGGAACGGCACCACCAGGAACAGGCTGAGGAACGCGAGGGTGCCGCCGCCCACCATCAGCGCCAGCAGGCCGCGCGCTGACCGCGCGGGCCTCGCCGGCTCCCTGGACCGTGCGGCGGCACCACGGCGCGACGGGCGTGCCGGCGTGGTCCGGGTGCCGGCCGGTAATACTGCCGGCTGCCACGTGGCCCATCCAGCTGGGGTTGGCCTGCCCGGGAACCGTAGCGCACTGGGGATCGCCGGGCGGGCCCGGCGGCCGGGAGCGGGATGCGTCGGCATAACGAAAGCCTAGGTGCGGCCTCGCGCTCCAAGGACAGTCGCCCGGCGCGCTGAGTGTGACGATGAACGCCTTACCCGGCAGGCCATCGCGCGGCGCGCCGTGTGGTAATTTTGAAACGCAAATGATCCTTTTTTAATTCCGTCCTGTGAGGCGGGGAAAGGGGAGACGAGCGTTGACTTCTGTCACCAGCGCACCGGTTCCAGCCAGGGTTGTCCTCAACCAGGCGGACATCGACCGTGCCCTCACTCGTATCGCCCATGAGATCCTCGAGGCCAACAAGGGCTCCAAGGACCTGGTCCTGCTGGGCATCCCGCGCCGCGGCTACCCGCTGGCAGTCCGGCTGGCCCAAAAGATCGCCGCCGCGGACCCCACCGTTGACGCCGCCGCCATCGTCGGCCAGCTGGACGTCACCATGTTCCGCGACGACCTGTCCCACCAGCCCACCAGGCCGCCGCTACCCCACCCAGCTGCCCCGGACCGGGCATCGACAACAAGGTCGTGGTCCTCATCGATGACGTCCTGTACTCCGGCCGCACCATCCGCGCCGCCCTGGACGCCCTCGTCGACCTCGGCCGCCCGCGCATCGTCCGGCTCGCCGTGCTGATCGACCGCGGCCACCGCGAGCTTCCCATCCGGGCCGACCACGTGGGCAAGAACCTGCCCACCTCCTCCGCGGAGAAGGTCCGGGTCCGGCTCGAGGAGACCGACACCGCCGCCGACGGCACCGCCGGTCAACGAAGTGGTCATCGAGGGCGGCGCGTGAAGCACCTGCTCTCCACCGAAGACCTCAGCCTCGCCAACGCCATCCGCATCCTCGACACCGCCGAGGAGATGGCCGCCGTCGGCGACCGCGAAGTCAAGAAGCTCCCGGCCCTGCGCGGCCGCACCGTGGTGAACCTCTTCTTCGAGGACTCCACCCGCACCCGGATCTCCTTCGAAGCGGCCGCCAAGCGGCTGTCCGCGGACGTCATCAACTTCGCCGCCAAGGGCTCCTCGGTCTCCAAGGGCGAGTCCCTCAAGGACACCGCCCAGACGCTGGCCGCGATGGGCGCGGACGCCGTCGTGATCCGCCACTGGGCCTCCGGCGCACCGCACCGGCTCGCCGCGACCGACTGGATCGACGCCGCCGTCATCAACGCCGGCGACGGCACCCACGAACACCCCACCCAGGCCCTGCTGGACGCCTTCACCATGCGCCGGCACTGGGCCAGACTGGCCGGGACCGGCTCCGATCGGCGCGGACCTGAAGGGCATGCGCGTGGCCATCGCCGGCGACGTCCTGCACTCCCGGGTGGCCCGCTCCAACGTCTGGCTGCTGCGCACCCTCGGCGCGGAAGTCACCCTCGTGGCGCCGCCCACCCTGCTGCCCATCGGCGTCGAAAAGTGGCCGTGCAAGGTCAGCTACAACATGGACGAAACCCTCGACCAGGGCGTGGACGCCGTGATGATGCTGCGCGTCCAGGGCGAGCGGATGAACGCCTCGTTCTTCCCCGTCCACCCGCGAATACTCCCGCCGCTGGGGCTTCGATGACAACCGGCTCCGGGCCCTGGACAGCCTGGGCCTGAAGGACACCATCATCATGCACCCGGGCCCCATGAACCGGGGCCTGGAAATTTCCGCCGCCGCCGCCGACTCGCCCCGCTCCACCGTGCTGGCGCAGGTGCGCAACGGCGTCTCGGTCCGGATGGCCGCCCTGTACCTGCTGCTCTCCGGGGACACCCGCGAACCAGCCGCCACCCGCCGGACCCTGGCCACGCCGAACGCCCATTCCACCAAGGAGAGCAACTGATGGCAGACAACACCGGAACCTACCTGATCCGCGGTGCGGCCGATCCTGGGCGGCGACAGCCGAGGACCTGCTCATCCGCGACGGCGTCATCGCCGCCCGCGGCGCCGGCGCAGCCACGCAGCACGACGCGACGGACGCCACCGTCATCGACGCCGCCGGCCTGGTGGCCCTGCCCGGCATGGTGGACGTGCACACCCACCTGCGCGAACCCGGCCGCGAGGACGCCGAAACCGTGGAGACCGGCACCCGCGCCGCCGCCCTGGGCGGCTACACCGCCGTCCACGCCATGGCCAACAGCACCCCGGTGGCGGACACCGCCGGCGTGGTGGAGCAGGTCTACAGCCTGGGCCGCGCCGCCGGCTGGGTGGACGTCCGCCCGGTCGGCGCCGTGACCGTGGGCCTGGCGGGGGAGCAGCTCGCCGAGCTCGGCGCCATGGCCGATTCCCGCGCCCGGGTCCGGATGTTCTCCGACGACGGCATCTGCGTCCACGATCCGGTGCTGATGCGCCGGGCGCTGGAGTACGTCAAGGCGTTCGACGGCGTGGTGGCCCAGCACGCGCAGGAACCGCGCCTCACCGCCGGCGCACAGATGAACGAGGGCGAGGTGTCCGCCGTCCTGGGGCTCACCGGCTGGCCCGCCGTTGCCGAGGAAAGCATCATCGCCCGCGACGTCCTGCTGGCCCAGCACGTCGGACTCCCGCCTGCACGTCTGCCACGTCTCCACCGCCGGCTCCGTGGAAATCATCCGCTGGGCCAAGGAACGCGGCATCAACGTCACCGCCGAGGTCACCCCGCACCACCTGCTGCTCACCGACGACCTGGTCCGCAGCTACGACCCCGTCTACAAGGTCAACCCGCCGCTGCGCACGGACGCCGACGTCCAGGCGCTGCGCGCCGGCCTGGCCGACGGCACCATCGACGTGGTGGGCACCGACCACGCCCCGCACCCCAGCGAGCACAAGGAATGCGAGTGGGCGCAGGCGGCCATGGGCATGACCGGGCTGGAAACCGCGCTGTCCGTGGTCCAGCACACCATGATCGAGACCGGCCTGATGACCTGGGCCGACTTCGCCCGGGTGACCTCCACCGCGGCGGCGCAGATCGGCCGGCTGGCCGACCAGGGCCGCCCGCTGGAAGCCGGCGAGCCCGCCAACGTCATCCTGGTGGACCCCGCCGCCCGCTGGACCGTGGACCCTGCCAGGATGGCCACCATGGGCCGCAACTCGCCGTTCGCCGGCCTGGAGCTGCCCGGGCAAGGTGGTGGCCACCTTCTACAAGGGCCACCCCACCGTCCTGGACGGCAAGCTCAACACCCCGTACCGGCACCCGGCCGAGTCACGGCAGGCGCCGCCTGATGGACAACCAAACTCCTCACCTGGTCATCACCGCTGGCGCTCATCGCCGTCGTCCTGGTCCTGATCGGGCATCGGCTGGCGCAACCGCCTCAGGCGGCAGGCCGACGTCGAACCCTTGCCCGCGCGTGCCCGCGGCACCGGGCGTAGCCGCTCGGCCGGCGCCGAGGGACAGTACGTTGCCTCCACCACCGCCGGTGACTGGCTGGACCGGATCGCCGTGCACGGCCTCGGCATCCGGACCAACGCCGACCCTCAGCGTGTACCCCCACGGCGTCCTCTTCGACCGGTCCGGCGCCCCGGCCGCTCTACATCCCGGCCGCCAGCCTGACCGGCGTCCGGCAGGAAAGCGGCATGGCCGGCAAGTTCGTGGAAAAGGACGGCCTCCTGGTCCTCACCTGGATCCTCGGCACCCACGAACTGGACACCGGCTTCCGCACCCGCCGGGCCGCGGACAAAGACGGCCCTCCTCGACTCCCTTCAGCAATTGATCGCCGCAGCCCCCGCAGGCCAGGATCCCCAGAGTGGAAAGTAAGACAGTGACAGAAACAGTGACAGCAAACGCCAGCGGCTTCGGCTCCAGTTCCACCCCGGCGGCGCTCGTCCTGGAAGACGGCCGCATTTTCCGCGGCACCAGCTACGGCGCCCAGGGCACCGCCCTGGGCGAGGCGGTCTTCGCCACCGGCATGACCGGCTACCAGGAAACCATCACGGATCCCGTCCTACGCCCGCCAGCTGGTGGTGCAGACGGCCCCGCACATCGGCAACACCGGCGTCAACAGCGAAGACGCCGAGTCGCGCCGCATCTGGGTGGCCGGCTACATCGTCCGCGACGCCGCCCGCCGCCCCTCCAACTGGCGCTCCGAGCGGTCCCTGGACGAGGAACTCGTGGAGCAGGGGATCGTGGGCATCCAGGGCGTGGACACCCGCGCCATCACCCGCCACCTGCGCGAGCACAAGACCATGCGCGCCGGCATCTTCTCCGGCGACGCCGCCCAGGCCACGGACAAGGAACTCGCTGGACGCCGTCCTGGCCAGCGCCCCGATGGAAGGCGCCCGCCTGGCCGAGGAAGTCAGCGTCGACGAGGCCTACGTCGTGGAGCCCAAGGACCACGGCTGGGAAGGCGAGCCCGGTTCAGCATCGCCGCGGTCGACCTCGGCATCAAGGCCATGACCCCCGTCCGCTTCGCCGAGCGCGGCGTCCGCGTCCACGTCCTGCCCGCCACCGCCACCCTCGAGGACGTCAAGGCCGTCAACCCGGACGGCTTCTTCATGTCCAACGGCCCCGGCGACCCCGCCACGGCCGACGCCCAGGTCAAGCTGCTCCGCTCCGTCCTGGACGAGAAGCTGCCCGTACTTCGGCATCTGCTTCGGCAACCAGATCCTGGGCCGCGCCCTGGGCTTCGGCACCTACAAGCTCCGCTACGGCCACCGCGGCATCAACCAGCCCGTCATGGACCGCCGCACCGGCAAGGTGGAGATCACCTCGCAGAACCACGGCTTCGCCGTGGACGCACCGCTCGACGGCGCCACCCAGGCCCCGGAGGAGCGCTACGGCCGCGTCGAGGTCAGCCACATCAGCCTGAACGACGACGTCGTGGAAGGCCTCGCCTGCCTCGACATCCCCGCCTTCTCGGTCCAGTACCACCCCGAAGCCGCGGCCGGCCCGCACGACGCCGCCTACCTGTTCGACCGCTTCATCGACCTGATGGAGGGCACCCGCGACGGGAGGACCGCCAACCTGTCCAAGGAGCCCGTGGACCGGCGCACCCAGCAGCACCGACCAAGATCTGACAACAAGACTGAGGACAAGAAGTAATGCCCAAGACGAACAGACCTCAAGAGCGTCCTGGTCATCGGTTCCGGCCCGATCGTCATCGGCCAGGCCGCCGAATTCGACTACTCCGGCACCCAGGCACTGCGCGTCCTCAAGGAGGAGGGCCTGCGGGTCATCCTGGTGAACTCCAACCCGGCCACCATCATGACGGACCCCGAGTTCGCCGACGCCACCTACATCGAGCCCATCACCCCCGAGGTGGTGGAGAAGATCATCGCCAAGGAACGCCCGGACGCCGTCCTGCCCACCCTGGGCGGCCAGACCGCGCTGAACACCGCCATCGCGCTGGACAAGAACGGTGTGCTGGAGAAGTACAACGTGGAGCTCATCGGCGCCAACATCGCCGCCATCGAGCTCGGCGAGGACCGCGAAAAGTTCAAGGGCGTGGTGGAACGCTGCGGCGCCGAATCCGCCCGCAGCCACATCATCCACACCATGGACGAGGCCCTCAAGGCCGCCGAGGACCTCGGCTACCCCATGGTGGTCCGCCCCTCCTTCACCATGGGCGGCCTGGGCTCCGGCCTCGCCTACAACGAGGACGACCTCCGCCGCATCGTGGGCCAGGGCCTGCAGTACAGCCCCACCTCCGAGGTGCTGCTCG
Source organism: uncultured Actinomycetota bacterium (assembly GCA_963807805.1). Lineage (GTDB taxonomy): Bacteria > Actinomycetota > Actinomycetes > Actinomycetales > Micrococcaceae > Arthrobacter. The sequence continues at coordinate 782,760 of CAWECX010000010.1, forward strand.
AAGAGAGCATCCTCGGCTGGAAGGAATACGAGCTCGAGATGATGCGGGACAAGAACGACAACGTCGTTGTTGTCTGCTCCATCGAGAACTTCGATCCCGTAGGCGTCCACACCGGCGACTCCATCACCGTGGCGCCCGCCCTGACCCTCACCGACCGCGAATACCAGCGGCTGCGCGACATCTCCATCGCCGTCATCCGCGAAGTGGGCGTGGACACCGGCGGCTGCAACATCCAGTTCGCCATCGAGCCCGACACCGGCCGCGTGGTGGTCATCGAAATGAACCCGCGCGTCTCCCGCTCCTCGGCGCTGGCGTCCAAGGCCACGGGCTTCGCGATCGCCAAGATCGCCACCAAGCTCTCCCTCGGCTACACGCTGGACGAGATCCCCAACGACATCACCCAGAAGACCCCGGCGTCCTTCGAGCCCACCCTGGACTACGTGGTGGTCAAGGTTCCGCGCTTCGCGTTCGAGAAGTTCCCGGCCGCAGACAACACCCTGACCACCACCATGAAGTCGGTGGGCGAGGCCATGGCCATGGGCCGCAACTTCACCGAAGCCCTGCAGAAGGCCCTGCGCTCCCTGGAACAGAAGGGCTCGCAGCTGGACTTCAGCTCCGTCCCCGAATGGGAAGTCCCGGAGCTCATCGAGAAGGCCAAGCGCCCCACCACGGAACGCCTGCACCAGGTCCAGCGCGCCCTGCTGGGCGGCGCCACGCGTGGAGGAGCTCTACGAAGCCACCAAGATCGATCCCTGGTTCCTGGACCAGCTCGCAGCTGCTGAACGAGATCTCCCGCGAGATCCGCCAGGCCGGCGCCCTGACCGTGGAGATGCTCCAGCGCGCCAAGCGCCACGGCTTCTCCGACGAGCAGATCGGCGCCCTGACGCACAACTCCGAAGCCGTGGTCCGCGGTGTCCGCCAGGCCCTGGGCATCCGCCCGGTCTACAAGACCGTGGACACCTGCGCCGCCGAGTTCGCCGCCTACACGCCGTACCACTACTCGTCCTACGACGAGGAGGACGAGGTTGCGCTGCACTCCAAGCCGTCCATCCTGATCCTCGGCTCCGGCCCCAACCGCATCGGCCAGGGCATCGAGTTCGACTACTCCTGCGTCCACGCCTCCATGGCGCTGCGCAAGGCCGGCTACGAGACCGTGATGGTCAACTGCAACCCGGAAACCGTCTCCACCGACTACGACGTCTCCACCCGCCTGTACTTCGAGCCGCTGACCCTCGAGGACGTCCTGGAGGTCATCGCGGCCGAAGAACGCACCGGCGGCGTCATGGGCGTGTTTGTCCAGCTCGGCGGCCAGACCCCGCTGAAGCTGGCCCAGCAGCTGGCCGACGCCGGTGTCCCCATCCTGGGCACCTCGCCCGGAGGCGATCGACCTCGCCGAGCACCGCGGCGCCTTCTCCCGCGTCCTGGACAAGGCCGGCCTGATCTCCCCGAAGAACGGCACCGCCGTGTCCTTCGAGGACGCCAAGAAGATCGCTGACGAAATCGGCTACCCGGTCCTGGTCCGCCCGTCCTACGTGCTGGGCGGCCGCGGCATGGAGATCGTCTACGACGAGCCGAACCTCTCCCGCTACATCGCCAACGCCACCGAAATCACCCCGGACCACCCGGTGCTGATCGACCGGTTCCTGGAAGACGCCGTCGAAATCGACGTCGACGCACTCTTCGACGGCACCGACATGTACCTCGGCGGCATCATGGAGCACATCGAGGAAGCCGGCATCCACTCCGGCGACTCCGCCTGCGTCCTGCCGCCCATCACGCTGGGCAACAACGTCCTGGAGCGCGTCCGCACCGCCACCCGCGCCATCGCCGAAGGCGTGGGCGTGCGCGGCCTGATCAACATCCAGTTCGCGCTGGCCTCCGACGTCCTCTACGTCCTGGAAGCCAACCCGCGCGCCTCCCGCACCGTGCCGTTCGTCTCCAAGGCCACCGGCGTGCAGATGGCCAAGGCCGCCGCCCTGATCGGCACCGGCGTCACCATCAACCAGCTCCGCAGCGCCTACAAGATGCTGCCGGAAACCGGCGACGGCTCCACGCTGCCGCTGGACGCCCCGGTGTCCGTCAAGGAAGCCGTCCTGCCGTTCAGCCGCTTCCGCACCCCGGAAGGCAAGGTGGTGGACTCCCTGCTCGGCCCGGAAATGCGTTCCACCGGTGAGGTCATGGGCATCGACAAGCACTTCGACACCGCCTTCGCCAAGAGCCAGGCCGCCGCCAACAACGCGCTGCCCACCGAAGGCAAGATCTTTGTCTCCGTGGCCAACCGGGACAAGCGCTCGGTCATCATGGGCGTCAAGCGGCTCTCCGACCTCGGCTTCGAGATCGTCTCCACCGGCGGCACCGCCGATGTCCTGCGCCGCAACGGCATCCAGGCCACCCCGGTCCGCAAGGTCGCCGAAGGCAGCAGCGCCGAAGGCGAAGGCACCATCGCGGACCTGGTCATCGCCGGCGAGATCGACATGGTCTTCAACACCCCTCCGGCGGCGAAGCCCGCAGCGACGGCTACGAACTCCGCGCCGCGGCCACGTCCATCGGCATTCCCTGCATCACCACGGTGGCCGAGTTCAACGCCGCAGTGCAGGCGATCGAGGCCATGCGCACGTACGAGTGGTCAGTGACCAGCCTGCAGGAGCACGCCGCGGCCCTGTCGGCGTCGCAGAAGCGGCCGCGCAGACACGGCCGCGCAGAACGCAGCGGCGCAGACGCAGCGGCCCAGCATGCCTGAGCCGGCCGGAACCGCGCAGCCGGACGTCCGGCCGGGAGTCCTTCGGCTCCCGGCTGGGGGCCGCCATGGCTGCCCGCGGGCCGCTGTGCGTGGGCATTGACCCGCACCCGGCGCTGCTGAAGAGCTGGGGACTGAACGACGACGTCGCCGGGCTGCGGCGGTTCTCGCTGACCGTCCTTGAGGCCGTCGGTTCGCTCGCTGCCGCGGTCAAGCCGCAGGTGGCGCTTTACGAGCGCCACGGTTCGGCCGGGCATGGCTGTCCTTGAGGAACTCCTGGCCGAGGCACGGGACGAAGCGGTGCTGACCATCGCCGACGCCAAGCGCGGGGACATCGGCTCCACCATGGCCGCCTACGCGGACGCCTGGCTTCGGGACAGTTCGCCCCTGGCAGCCGACTCGGTCACTCTCAGCCCCTACCTTGGCTTCGAGTCGCTGCGGCCCGGCACTGGACCTTGCGGCCGAGTCCGGGCGGGGTGTGTTTGTCCTTGCGCTGACGTCCAACCCGGAAGGGCGCTTCCGTCCAGCATGTCGGAGGCAGCGATTCGGTGGCCCGCCGGATCACCGCAGGCCGCAGCGGCTGAGAACGAACGATATGACGGCGCGCTGGGCTCCGTCGGACTGGTGGTCGGCGCCACGGTGGGCTCCGCCCTGACCGATCTGCAGGTGGACCTCGCAGGCAGTCCGTGGCCCCGTTCTTGCCCCCGGGCTTGGTGCGCAGGGGGCCACCCCGGCGGACCTGAGGAAGACGTTCGGTGCAGCGTACCCGCAGGTGCTGGGTACATCCAGCCGCGATATCCTCGCTGCCGGCCCCGGCAGGCCCGGGTCTCCAGGACGCGGCCCGGCGGACGCTCGACGGGCTCCGCTGACCGCAGTCCCGGCCGTAGCGCAGGTCCATTGATTCGCGGGGCACCAGAGGGTAGGTTTCAGGACAAGTCCAACGGCGGCCGCCGTGGATGGATCCGATGATTCCCGGGGGTGTCCTCCATGAGCCTGCGACCCTTATCTGCCTCGGAACGCGCCGACGCCCTGCACAAGGCTGCCGCAGCGCGCGCAGCCAGGGCGGCGGCGAAGGAACGGCTGAAAAACGGCGAAACCTCGGCGGCAGACATCATCAGCTCGGCCGGCGCTGATGACGCCCTCGCCAGGATGCGCGTCGTCGGAACTCCTCGAAGCGCTGCCCGGCATCGGAAAGGTCCGGGCAGCCGCCATCATGGAGCAGCTGGGAATCGCGGCGTCCCGCAGGGTCCGGGGCCTGGGCATCCACCAGCGCCAGGCGCTGGTAGATTTTATAGACGAGAAGTAGGGCGTACCCCCGGGCTGCGTCCCATCCGAACTCCGGCGCAAAGGAATACGTGAGCAAGAAACCTGGACTGACAGTCCTCGCAGGTCCGACGGCTGTTGGCAAAGGCACCGTGTCCACCTACATCCGGGACAACTACCCCGAAGTCTGGCTTTCCGTCTCAGCCACCACCCGCGCTCCGCGGCCCGGTGAGCAGGACGGCATCCACTACTTCTTCAAGTCCAAGGGAGAGTTCGAATCGCTCGTCGCGGCCGGCGAGTTCCTCGAATGGGCAGTAGTCCACGGCCAGAACACCTACGGCACGCTGAAGAGCACCGTCAATGAGGCCATTGCGGACGGCAAATCCGTACTCCTGGAGATCGACCTGCAGGGTGCCCGGCAGGTCAAGGCCGCCGTTCCGGACGCCCAGTTCGTCTTCCTCGCGCCCCCAGCTGGGACGAAATGGTGCGCCGGCTGGTGGGCCGCGGCACGGAAACAGCGGACGAACAGCAGCAACGGCTGGAAACCGCTAAACTAGAACTTGCCGCTGAACCGGAGTTTGACCACACCGTCATCAATGATGACGTTCGCCGGGCTGCGGACGAGCTTGTTTCACTCATGGGGCTGACACCGCACCCGCACTAGGTGCCGGTAGCAGTCGGCCCGTTAGAATTTGGAGAATTCGTGTCCACGAACCTTGAAGGCATCATCAACCCGCCGATCGACTCACTGCTTGAGGCAGCTGATTCCAAGTACGGCCTGGTGATCTTCGGTGCCAAGCGTGCACGTCAGATCAACGCTTACTACGCCCAGCTCCACGAGGGCCTGTTCGAGTACGTCGGCCCGCTGGTCGACACCAAGCTGAACGAGAAGTCGCTGTCGATCGCCCTGCGCGAGATCAACGAAGGCAAGCTTGTCTCGACGCCGATCGAAGCCGCAGAGTAATCTAACAAAGACTGCCTGTTGACGGAGGTCACGTGCGCATAGTCCTCGGAGTCGGGGGAGGGATTGCCGCCTACAAGGTGGCATCGCTCCTCCGGCTTTTTACTGAAGCCGGCCATGACGTCACCGTGATCCCCACCGAGGCGGCCACCCGCTTTGTCGGGGCGGCAACCTGGGAAGCCCTCTCCGGGCATCCCGTGAGCAACAGCGTCTTCGACGATGTCCACCAGGTCAATCACGTCAGGCTCGGCCACGAGGCGGACCTGGTGGTGGTGGCACCTGCAACGGCTGACCTCCTTGCGAGGGCAGCCACGGGCCAGGCCAACGACCTCCTGACGAACACCCTGCTCATGGCCAAGGGGCCGGTACTCTTCGCCCCGGCCATGCACACCGAGATGTGGCAGCATGCCGCCACGCGCGCCAACGTTGAAACCCTCCGTGGCCGCGGCATTGCCGTCCTGGAGCCTGCAACGGGACGGCTCACCGGCTCCGACTCCGGCCCCGGTCGCCTGCCCGAACCCGACGTCATCTTCGATGCCGCCATCGCGCTGACCCAGGGCAAGTCCGACTACCAGCTCCCGCTGGCCGGAAAAACCGTGACCATCAGTGCCGGCGGTACCCGCGAACCGCTGGACCCGGTGCGTTTCCTCGGAAACCGGTCCTCCGGCAAACAGGGCGTCGCCCTTGCCATCGAGGCGCGCAACGCCGGAGCCTCGGTCCGGCTGATTGCGGCCCACATGGAAGTGCCGCTGCCGGCAGGAGTCGAGGTGGTCACGGTGGAAACCGCCCTGCACCTGCGCGAAGCCGCCCTGGCTGCGGCGGCGGATTCCGACGTCGTGATCATGGCAGCGGCCGTGGCCGACTTCCGCCCGGCGGAGATCTCCGGCACCAAGATCAAAAAACGCGATGACACCGCGGACCCCGTCATCACCCTGGTCCGCAACCCGGACATCCTGCAGGAGCTGGTGGACGTCAGGGACCAGGCTTCCGGTACCGGCGGGCACCGCCGGAACCAGCTGATCGTCGGCTTTGCCGCCGAGACAGGCGACGGCCAGGGCGACGTCCTGGCCTACGCGGAGGCCAAACTCCGGCGCAAAGGCTGCGACCTCCTGGTGGTGAACCACGTGGGAACGGACAAGGTCTTCGGGCAGGACACCAACGCGGTAGTCATCCTCTCCCGTGCCGGCTCCGAACCCCAGGAGGCCTCCGGGATCAAAAACCGAGGTCGCCGCAGCCGTCATCCAACGGATCGGCTATGAGTTGAACCACGTTTCACCCCGCGCCTGACGCAAGGCCAGCGAGGTTTCCTTAGTACGGGGACACACGCTGCCTGACGTCCGTTTCCCAACCAGTAAGGTAGTTGAGTGACTTTACCGCTGCACCTTCCCCACGCCCAGGGGGCCACGCCCTCAGCCCTCCGGCTCTTCACGTCCGAGTCCGTCACTGAAGGCCACCCGGACAAGATCTGCGACCAGATCAGCGATGCCATCCTCGACGCCCTCCTTGCCGCGGACCCGGAGTCCCGCGTCGCCGTCGAGACCATGGCCACCACCGGGCTGGTCCACGTTGCCGGCGAGGTCACCACGGACGCCTACGTTGAAATCCCGCAGATCGTCCGGGAGACCATCCTCGGCATCGGCTACGACTCCTCAGCCAACGGATTCGACGGCGCCCGGTGCGGTGTGTCTGTCTCCATCGGCCAGCAGTCGAACGACATCGCCGGCGGCGTGTTCAACTCGCTGGAAGCCCGTGAAGGCCGCCAGGAGGATGACTACGACCTCCAGGGCGCCGGGGACCAGGGCCTCATGTTCGGGTACGCCAGTGACGAGACCCCGTCCTACATGCCCACGCCGATCTGGCTCGCGCACCGCCTGTCCGAACGGCTCACTGTAGTCCGCAAGTCCGGCGAACTGGCCTACCTTCGCCCCGACGGCAAGACCCAGGTCACTGTCGGCTACGACAAAGACGTCCCCGTCTCCGTTGAAACCGTCGTCATCTCCAGCCAGCACGCCGAAGGTACCAGCCTGGACCGGCTCCGCGCCGATCTGGCCTCATTTGTGATTGAACCGGTGCTGGCAGCAGCCAACCTGGACATCTCACGCGCCGCCAACATCCTGAACCCCGCCGGTGAGTTCGTCATCGGCGGTCCGGTCGGCGACGCCGGCCTGACCGGCCGCAAGATCATTGTGGACACCTACGGCGGCATGGCCCGCCACGGTGGCGGCGCCTTCTCGGGCAAGGACCCGTCCAAGGTGGACCGTTCAGCCGCTTACGCCATGCGCTGGGTCGCCAAGAACGTCGTCGCTGCCGGCCTCGCCAAGCGCGCCGAAATCCAGATCGCCTACGCGATCGGACAGGCCCGCCCCGTGGGGACGTACGTTGAAACCTTCGGCACGGAAACGGTGGACCCGGCCCGCATCAGTGCAGCCATCGCGGAAATCTTCGACCTCCGTCCGCGCGCCATCATCGATGCCCTGGACCTCAAGCGGCCCATCTACGCCAAGACCGCCGCCCACGGCCACTTCGGCCGTGACGATCCTGACTTCACCTGGGAACGCCTTGACCGCGTTGACGAGCTGAAGGCATTCTTCAACGCCTGACCGGCGCACCCGGTCCAGCCACCCTGCCCGGCCGAATGTCCGGGCGGGGTGGTTCACTGGTGGTATCTGGCCAGGGGCAGGCGCCCAGCGGGCAACCGCACCGCCCCGCTGACGCATGGTGAAGGGGGTGGGCTTCATGGCCCAGGAAGGTGCGCAGGCAGAGCTTGCCCTGTCCGGCACCCGCCAACCGTCCCTTCTGCAGGGATTCCCGCCGCAAACGCGGCATGCCGGGCCTGAGTTGGCGGCACACCTGCCGGTGGCCAGGGTCTTGGTGGAATCATCGCTGCCGCACCTGGACCGGCCCTTCGACTACAGCGTTCCCGCCGAACTCGACACCGCAGCCCGGGCCGGCGTCCGGGTCAAGGTGAAATTCAACGGCCAGGAACTCAGCGGCTTCATCATGGAACGTACGGCTGAATCGGACGCAGGCCACGTCCTTGTCCCGCTGCACAAGGTCGTCTCCCCGCTGCCGGTGCTCACACCCGCCGTCCGGGACCTGGCCTCTGCCGTTGCGGCCCGCTACGCGGGAACCATCAGCGATGTTTTGCGCGTTGCCGTCCCGCCGCGGGTGGCCAAACTGGAGAAAGAGCAGCTCGCCGGCGTTCCGGCATCAGTCGCCACCGACACGGCTCCGGCCGTCGCTGCCCGACCCTCCGCCGGCAGTGGCTGGTCCGCCTACAGCAACGGCCAGGCCTTCCTGCGGCACCTCCGGGACGGAGGCTCCCCGCATGCTGTCTTCAGTCCGCTGCAGGGCTTTGGGCCGGCCGGATGGCCCCACCTGATAGCCGAAGCCGTAGCCGCCGTCCGTGCGGCAGGACGCGGCGCCCTGGTGGTGGTTCCTGATTACCGGGACCTGAACCGGCTTGAAAAGGCCCTGACGGAGGTCCTGCCCCAGGCTGATGTTGCGCGCTTGAGTGCCGACGACGGCCCTACCCCGCGGTACCGGAATTTCCTTCGGGTCCTGGACGGTTCGGCGCGGGTGGCCATCGGCACGCGGTCCGCGGCGTTCGCCCCGGTCCGGGACCTGGGACTGGTGGTCTGCTGGGATGACGGCAACGAACTCCACGTCGAACAGCGTGCACCGTACGCCCACGCCCGGGAGGTCCTGCTGTTGCGGACCGCGCAGGAAGATGCCGCGTGCCTGGTGGCTGCCCACACCCGCACCACGGAAGCCCAGCGCCTGGTGGAAGCCGGCTGGGCCATGCCGGTGGACGCCGGACGTTCGGCCGTCAGGTCCACCGTCCCCAGGGTGCTGAACACCGCTGACAGCTTTGAGCAGGAACGTGATCCGCTGGCCCGGATCGCCCGCCTTCCCGGGGCCGCCTGGCGTGCCGCCAAGGACGGTCTCGAACGTGGTCCGGTCCTGGTCCAGGTGGCCCGCGCCGGCTACGCACCGTCGCTGGCCTGCGAAACATGCAGGGAACCGGCCCGCTGCGTCCAGTGCCAGGGCCCCTTGGCCGTCGCGGGTGCCACGGGCAGTTCCGCCATTCCCCAGTGCCGGTGGTGTTCCACGCCGGCTCCGGACTGGCAGTGTGTCCACTGCAGCGGACGCCGGCTCCGCAAGGGTGCAACGGGTGTCCTGCGGACCGCCGAGGAGCTGGGCCGCGCCTTTCCGGGCAAGGCAGTGGTCACGTCTTCGGGGGACCATGTCAAGCCCGAGGTCGGCGGCGCCCACGCGCTGGTGGTGGCCACGGTCGGAGCCGAACCTGTCGCCGAAGGCGGATACGCGGCAGCGCTTCTGCTGGACGGTGACTCACTGCTTCGCCGCGAAAATCTCCGCGCCGGCGAAGACACTGTCCGCCGTTGGTTCAACGCTGCCGCGCTTGTCCGCCCGGCCGCCGAGGGCGGCCTGGTGGTGATCACGGCGTCGGACACAGGCCCGGTCGGCGCGCTGCTCAGATGGGATCCCGCAGGGTATGCACAGCGTGAACTGGCGCTGCGGGTCGAGCTCCAGCTGCCGCCGGCGGTCCGGATTGCCTCCGTTACGGGGCCGCGCTCCGCCGTCGTGCACTTCACCGACGGCGTTGGGCGCGAACTGGCGGCAGCAGGAGTGACGCTTGCGGACGGCCGGTCCGGCACCTGTGGTGTTGGGCAGCGCAGCAGCGGCCCAGCGCGCCACTGAGGATGTCCGGACCCTGCTGTTCTTCCCCTACGCGGAGGCGGCCCGGGTCACCCGGGTCCTCCGGGCAGCCCGCGCGGCTGCGGCAGCTAAACGGACCGAGGAACCGGTGCAGCTCCGGCTGGACGGCGTGGACGTCCTCTAAGGCCGGCGTTTCCTGCCCTTGCGCATGGCGACCACGTCGTGCGCCACGTCGACGAGCTGGCGGGCGGACTCGTCCCAGCTGAATCCGGCTGCCCGCCGCACCGATTCGCCGCGACACATCCTGCCAGTGGGCGTCGTCACGCAGGCTTTGCGCTGCAGCCGCGAAGTCGGCCGGGGAAGCGGGGTCCACGTAGGAGGCGCAGTCGCCCGCCCACTTCGCGGAAAATGGGGATGTCGCTGGCGATCACCGGCGTGCCCAGCGCCATCGCCTCAACCAGTGGCAGCCCATACCCCTCCGCCCTGGACAGGCTCACCAGGGCGGTGGCCCGTTTGCAGGAGCTGCGCGTACTCGTCATCGGTGACCCCGTTGTGGAAGAGAACCTTGGCGCCCGCCGGGACCAGTGCCTCCAGTTCGGTTTTGCGCTGCGGCGTGATCCTGCTCAACAGGTGAAGGGTGAAGTCGGGCAGGTCGGCCATGCCGGCCAGCATGGTTTCCACATTCTTGTACGGCATGAAGGATCCCATGTAGACGAGCGAACGGTCCGCACCGGCGGCCGGGCTCCGGGGCTCCTGGGCCGGTTGCGGGGCATTGCTGATGATCCGCACGGGCCGGCTGGTAAGGCGGTACTTGGCCATGAGGGCTTCGGTGGTCCGGCTGATGGTGGCCACGGCGTCGGCCCGGTTAAGCAGCAGACGCTGCGGCCAGAACGCCTTGTGATAGAGCCGCCACAACACGCGGACGGGCGCAGGAAGGAACCCCGGCGGGGCAGGGTGCTCGTAGTAGATGAGGTCGTGGAGGGTCAGCACCAGCCCGTACTTCCGTCCCCAGCTGCCCATGGTCTGCATGGGACAGACCACCACATCGGCTCCCAGCGGGTTGACCTTACGCGCCACGAACAGTTCCACGGGGGAGAGGGGGCTGTTGATCAGGGTGTAGGGAACGTCGGGGAGCAGGGCGAGCTGCCGGGTGTCGCTGATCAGCATGGAGACGTCTGCGATCTTTGCTGTTGCCGCTATCAGGCTGGCGCCGTAGCGGCTGATCCCGTCATGGTGGTCGGTCCTGGTGAAGCGGGCATCGACAACAATTTTCACGCGGGGTGATCCTTAAGGAAGCTGCGGATGAAAGCGGCGGCGGGTGCCGGCGTCTCGTAATGGATGAGGTGCCCGACGCCGGGAATCACCGTGAGCGTGCCGTCCGGCAGCAGCGCCGCGAGGCGGTGCTGGTCCGGGAGCGTAGCAATCTCGTCCTTCTCCCCGGCGATCAGCAGGACAGGGAGCGTCAGCTGTCCGGCCACTTCCGCCACGTGGCCGCTGACGGACGCGGTGAACGACTCCAGCAGGCTGTCCCGGTCCGCGAAGGCGCTGAAGTAGGAGTGGTGCTGGCCGTGGATGAACCGGCGCAGTGCCTTGTCCGGCGTCTTGGCCATGGCCTCGCTCATGACCCTGACGATCAGCGGGCTGCGGAGCAGGGCAAGTCCCGGCCCGCGGGGGAGTCGGGCAGCCAGGCGGTAGTAGAGTACCGCGAGCTTGGTCATGATCCCCTTTGGCCCCTCCAGGGCCGGTGCGGCGATGGGGTTGATCAGGATCAACGGGGTAACGCTGCCGGGGTTTGCAGCAACGTAGTGCGCGGCGATGATGGAGCCGAACGAGTGGCCCAGGAGCACGGTGTCCGGCCCCAGGCCCAGGCCGTCCATGAATTCGGTGATGAACCTGCCGTAGCGCTCAACGGAGTGGGCCCCGGTGGCGAAGGCGTCGGAACTGCCGAACCCGGGCAGGTCCGGCATGATCAGCCGCATGCCGGGAAGCTGGTCCGCTACCCTGACCAGTCCGTGGTGGTCGCCGCGGAAACCGTGGATAACCAGGATGGTCCTGGTCTCAGGAGTGGACTGGACCGGTTCGTAGGTCCAGTACGCCACCGTGCCGCCGTCGAGCTCTATGCTTTCGGCCCGGGTACGTGAGGCCAGCTCCGGACTGAAATAGTCCGTGCCGGCGTCGCGCTGTGTATCTGCTCTGTCCATGCCTTCGGTCCTAGCTGACGTTGTCGGGGTGGGACCCGGTCCGGTGGCCCCGGTCAAGTTCGGCGAGCGCTGCCATGTCCCGGTCCGAGAGTTCAAACCCGAAGATGTCCAGGTTCTCGCGGATGCGGGCCTCCGTGCTTGCCTTGGGAATGGCGATGATGCCCAGCTGGATGTGCCAGCGCAGAATGACCTGCGCCGCCGTCCTGCCGTGTTCGGCCGCGCACGCCTGGATTACGGGATCGGCCAGGACCTGTCCCCGCCCCAGCGGGCTCCAGGCCTCGGTCCGTATGCCCAGGCTGTCATGCAGGGCGCGGAGCTCGGGTTGCTGGAGCCAGGGATGCAGCTCGACCTGGTTGACGGCCGGTACTACTTCTGCTGCCTGGAGCAGCCGGTCCAGGTGGGCCGGCTGGAAGTTGCAGACCCCGATGGCCCGGACTTTGCCTTCGCGGTAGAGGCTTTCGAGGGCACGGTAGGTGTCAAGGAACAGGCCGCGCTTGGCGCAGGGCCAGTGGATCAGGTACATGTCCACGTAGTCCAGGCCCAGGTTCACCATGGAGTTGTCGAACGCCCTGAGTGTTGAGTCGTACCCCTGGTCATCGTTCCAGACCTTGGTGGTGACGAAGACGTCCTCCCGGGAGAGCGCGGATGACGCTTCCCCCGAACCACCCGATCCGCCGCCGGCGTCAAAGCCGGTGAGGGAACTGATGCCGCGGGCCACGCCCGTTTCATTCCCGTACATGGCAGCAGTATCAAAATGTCGGTAACCGGCGCCGAGGGCCGTGGCAACCAGGCCGGAGGCTTCGGCCACAGGGACTTTGTACAGGCCGTATCCCAGCTGGTCGATCAGAACGCCGTTGTTGAGGCTGATCCGGGGGGAGGATTTCATAGCAACGACTCTACCCATTCTGTCCACGGACGCCGTCAGATGGCAGTGTCGTACCGCACCAGGCGGCGCGCGGTGGCCTCGTCGAGGATCAGGTCCGTAGCCAGCCCCGCGGTGAGGGCGCCCCGCAGGCCGTTGATCTTGGACACGCCGGACACCACGCAGATCCGGCGCCTGACCTGTTTGAGCTCCGCCAGGGCCGGGCCGGTGGACCGTTCGTTGAGGACGATGCCGTCCGAGGAGCCGTCGCCACGGAAAAAGACGGTGGCGACGTCGCCCACAACATCCGAGTTCGACAGGATCTTCAGGTCGTCCTCGTCCAGGTATCCGCCGGCGTACACGTGGCTGGGGTAGTCCGCGTCCACCGACCCCACACCGAAGATCGCGATGCTCATCCTGGACTGCAGCTCCAGGATCCGTTGCACGCTGCGCTCATTCCACATTGCTGTCTTGGTCGCCGCGTGGTCGAAGAACGCCGGCACCGGGAACTGTTCCACCCGCGCCCCGTAGGCGCTGCCGAAGCGCCGCATGATGTCGCTGGCGTAGGTAATGCCGGTCGTGTGCATGTTGCCGGCACCGTTGAGCTGGACGATGACGCTGTCGTGCGTGATCTTCCTCGTCAGGTGCCGGCTGACCGCGCTCAGGGTAGAACCCCAGGCCACGCCGATGATTGCGTTGGAATCCACCAGCGGGCCGATGGTCCTTGCAGCCTGCATGGCCACGCGGTCCAGGGTCTCGGCTTCATTCAGGGTCTCCAGTACCGGGACGACGTGGACGTCCACGTTGTACCTGGTGCGGATCCTTCCTTCAAGCTCGGGTCCGGTGTCCAGCGGATTGCGGATCTGGATCTGGACGAGGCCCGAATCCCGGGCCGAGGACAGCAGCCGGGACACCGTGGACCGGGAGGTCCGGAGCTCCCGTGCGATGGCATCCATGGTGAGGTCCTGCAGGTAATACATCTGTGCAGCCCGCAGGGCATCTGAGGGGCGGGAAGGCGTCATCCGGGTTCCATTCTGCACGTTTGTGCATAGAGGTTGACTACATTTTCCATTAGTCCAAACAATAGTTGAAGAACTGCGGCGCGCCGAGCGGCGCCCGTACAGGACCAGACCCAAGGGAGTTGTTTTGGGACCCAGGAATTCTTTGAGCCACAGCACCGGAGCGCCCGCCACCACCGCCTCCGGCCCCCGCGCTGCACTGCAGGCCCTGCGGCAGCGGCCGCAGGCCAAGGTGCTGATCATCGGCGGCGGAATCAACGGCGTCGGAACGTTCCGGGACCTCGCGCTGCAGGGCGTCGACGTCGCCCTCGTGGAACGCGGCGACTACTGCCAAGGCGCCAGCGGCGCCTCCTCGCACATGATCCACGGAGGCATCCGCTACCTCGAAAACGGCGAGTTCCGGCTGGTCCAGGAATCCGTGGTGGAGCGGAACCGCCTCCTGCGCATCGCGCCCCACTACGTCAAGCCGCTCCAGACAACCATCCCTATCTTCAGCACCTTCTCCGGGGTGCTCTCCGCTCCCATGCGGTTCCTGACCCACAAGCAGCAGGGCAAACCCAAGGAGCGCGGTGCCTTCCTGATCAAGCTGGGCCTGAGCATGTACGACTCCTTTTCCCGCGACGGCGGGACCGTGCCGCGCCACCAGTTCCGGGGCCGCAAGCGCGCCCTCGCCGAACTGCCGCACCTGAACCAGGGCATCAAGTACGCCGCCACCTACTTCGATGCCTCCGTGCACAACCCCGAGCGCCTTACCCTGGACGTGCTCCAGGACGGAGAAAAGGCCGGCCGTACCGCAGACGGTTCTGCACCTGGCACGGCCCGGGCCAGCAACTACGTCTCCCTCCACTCGATGGGCCCGGCCCCAGCGGACAACGCAAACCCGGCAGGCAGCACCGTCCAGCTGAAGGACGAACTCACCGGCGAGATCTTCGACTTCACCGCTGACGTGATTGTCAACACCACCGGGGCATGGGTGGACCTGACCAACGAAGCCATGGGCGCAGCGTCCCGGTTCATGGGCGGTACCAAGGGTTCCCACATCGTGCTGGACCACCCGGAACTCCTCGAAGCGTGCAACGGACGCGAGATTTTCTTCGAACACACGGACGGCCGGATCGTGCTGATCTACCCGATGGGCGACCGGGTACTTGTAGGAACCACAGACGTGGATGCGGACATGGCGCAGGACGCAGTGTGCACCGACGCTGAAATCGACTACTTCCTTGAGCTGATCGGCCACGTTTTCCCGAACATTGCCGTGGATGCCGAGCAGATCGTCTACACGTTCTCCGGTGTCCGCCCGCTCCCGCGCCACGACGCAACCCAGCCCGGGTTCGTCTCCCGTGACTACCGGATCGAACGGCAGGATTCCGGGCCCGGCGCCGTCGTACTCAGCCTGGTGGGCGGCAAATGGACCACGTTCCGCGCCCTGGCCGAGCACATGACCAACGACGTGCTGGCCGAGCTGGGCATGGAACGGAAGGTTTCAACCGCGAAACTCCCCATCGGTGGCGGCGCAGGGTTCCCGGCGGATGAGGCAGGGGTGCAGCAGTGGATCAAGACCCACATGTCCAACGGCCGCGACGCGGACAGGACTGCGCTGTTGCTGACGCGCTACGGCACCCGGGCGGAGGACGTCATCAGCCATCTCGATGGCGGGCCCGACCGCCTCCTGCACTCCACCCGGGAACTCAGTGTGCGTGAGCTCGAATTCATGGCCGGCCACGAACAGGTGGGCCACCTCGCCGACGTCCTCATCAGGCGGACGTCGCTGGCGTTCCGGGGCCTGGTCACAGGCGAGCTGCTCAACGAGGTGGCGGATGTGCTGGCAGGCCCGCTGGGGTGGGACGCAGCGGAAAGGACCGCTGAGATCCGCCTCGCCCAGGACGTGCTGGAACGCTTCCACCGCGTACAGATCCACAGCCTGGTCGCATAGACGGGCCTGGCTGCAACCGGGGCGCCAAACCCGTCCCGGTACAACGGTCCTTCAACCCGCGAAGGACCGACAACAGAAAATAGAGGAGTCAAAGATGTCTCTTGGAATTGTTTTCCTTTCCGAAGTCTTCGGAACGGCGATGCTCACCCTGCTGGGTTGCGGCGTCGTGGCCAACGTCGCCCTGAAGGGGACGAAAGGCAACAACGGCGGGTTCCTGATGGTGACCTGGGGGTGGGGCATCGCCGTCTTCTCGGGTGTCTTCGTTGCCGCCAAGTCCGGTGCCCACCTCAACCCGGCTGTCACAATCGGCATAATGATCAACGGCAAAGCGGAATACGCCCCGGGCGTTCCGATCGACTTTGCTTCAACCCTGACGTACTTCGGCGGTGAAATGCTGGGAGCCTTCCTTGGCGCCGTGATCTGCTGGGCTCGCCTACAAGCAGCACTTCGACGCCGAACCGGAGGTCGCCAACAAGCTGGGCGTCTTCTCCACCGGCCCTGCCATCCGCTCCACTCCGTGGAACCTGGTCACCGAAATCATCGGCACGTTCGTCCTGGTGTTCGTCATCCTCACGCTCGGCGGGACCCCCTCCGGCCTGGGGCCGCTCGCTGTGGCCCTGCTCGTCGTCGGCATCGGCGTGTCCCTGGGTGGTCCCACCGGCTACGCCATCAACCCTGCCCGTGACCTCGGACCCCGCATCGCCCATGCCCTGCTGCCCATCAAAGGCAAGGGAAGCAGCGACTGGGGCTACTCATGGATTCCGGTAGTGGGACCGCTTGTTGGTGGTGCCCTGGGCGGAATCGTCGCCCGGATCGTCCCGATCATTGTCACCGCCGCCTCCTGACCGTTCAGCACCACCTGCCTTAGACCAACCAGACCCACGACAAGGACGTCACCATGAACCAGTACGTAATCGCCATCGACCAGGGCACCACCAGCTCCCGCGCCATCATCTTCGACCACGGCGGAAACATTGTCTCGTCGGGCCAGATGGAGCACGAACAGATTTTCCCGCAGGCCGGCTGGGTGGAGCACAACCCTGCAGAGATCTGGAACAACACCCGCGAAGTCATCGGCTCAGCGCTCTCGAAGGCGAACCTGACCCGCCACGATATCGCCGCCGTCGGCATCACCAACCAGCGCGAAACAGCCGTGGTGTGGGACAAGACCACGGGCGAGGCCGTGTACAACGCCATCGTCTGGCAGGACACCCGCACCCAGGACATCGTTGACGAACTGGCCAAGGACGGCGGCCCCGACCGCTTCAAGCAAAAGGTGGGCCTGCCCCTTGCCACCTACTTCTCCGGCACCAAGATCAAGTGGATCCTGGACAACGTCGACGGTGCCCGGGCCAAGGCGGAAGCAGGCGACCTGGTCTTCGGCAACACCGACGCCTGGGTCCTGTGGAACCTCACCGGCGGCGTCAACGGCGGCGTGCACGTCACGGACGTCACCAACGCCTCGCGCACACTGTTCATGGACCTGGAGACCCTGAGCTGGGATGAGGAAATCCTGGGAATTTTCGGTGTGCCGCTGAGCATGATGCCGGACATCAAGTCCTCCTCCGAGGTGTACGGCACGGTGCACACCTCACAGCTGCTGCGCGAAGTCCCGGTGGCGGGCATCCTGGGCGACCAGCAGGCTGCCACCTTCGGCCAGGCGGCGTTCCAGACCGGCGAGGCGAAGAACACCTACGGCACCGGCTGCTTCCTGATCTTCAACACCGGTGAGGAGATCGTCCATTCCAAGAACGGACTCCTGACCACCGTCGGGTACAAGCTCGGCGACGCCGCACCGCACTACGCCCTGGAAGGTTCCATTGCCGTTACGGGGTCGTTGATCCAGTGGCTGCGGGACAACCTGGGCATGATCAGCAGCGCTCCGGAAGTGGAGACGCTGGCAGCATCCGTCAAGGACAACGGCGGCGTGTACATTGTTCCGGCCTTCTCGGGACTGTTCGCCCCGTACTGGCGGTCGGACGCCCGCGGCGCCATCGTGGGTCTGACCCGGTTCGTCAACAAGAACCACATCGCCAGGGCAGCGCTCGAGGCCACCGCTTTCCAGACCCGCGAGGTGCTCGACGCCGTCAACGCTGACTCCGGCGTGCCGCTGACGGAGCTGAAGGTCGACGGCGGCATGGTGGCCAACGATGCGCTGATGCAGTTCCAGGCTGACATCCTGGGTGTTCCGGTGATCCGGCCCAAGGTCGTGGAGACCACGGCGCTGGGCGCGGCCTACGCTGCCGGCCTCGCCGTCGGGTTCTGGAAGGACCTGGGGGAGCTGTCGGCCAACTGGTCCGAGGACAAGCGCTGGGAACCGCAGATGGACCAGGCCGAACAGGACCGCCAGCTGCGGCTGTGGAAGAAGGCAGTCACAAAGTCCATGGACTGGGTCGATGAGGACGTGAAGTAGGTCCGGGCAGCCCCCAGAGGGGCCGGTGACTCCCGCCCGCCCGCTTCGCGGTGCCCACCACACCATGGCGGGGAGTCACCGGCCCCTCTCCGGTTAACTGCTGCTTCAGCCGCTCGTGGCGTCTTACGTTTAGCGGGCGGTGGAGGTGCGCTAAAGTAGTCCTATGCGTGCGATCCTTCTGCTTAGCTAGCCGCCCGGCATCCGGTCAAGCACCGGTAGTGCCGCGCGGCTGCCCCTCCCTGGAGAGGGGCTTTTGTGTGTCCGGGCATGTTTGCCGGACCGGCAGCAGGAGGGATCAGAGAAGTTACGGCCGCACAGACGCCGTAACAGAACAGAAGAGGGCAGCAGTGAGCGTTCAGCCGGAGACAGAGACCGGAACAGCAGCAGCGACGGCGGAAACCCCGGACGAAGGTGCGTACAGCTTTGCGGCGATGGAGGCCAAATGGCCCCAGGTGTGGGAAGACCTCAAGGTCTTCACGCCCGTGGATGACGGGTCCCGCGAGCGCCGCTACGTACTGGACATGTTCCCGTACCCGTCGGGTGACCTCCACATGGGCCACGCGGAGGCATTCGCCATGGGCGACGTGGTGGCGCGCTACCTGCGCCAGAAGGGCTTCGACGTCCTGCACCCCATTGGCTGGGACTCCTTCGGCCTGCCGGCGGAAAACGCCGCCATCAAGCGCAACGCACACCCGAGCGAGTGGACGTACGCCAACATCGACACCCAGGCGGCCTCCTTCAAGCGGTACGCCATCTCGGCGGACTGGTCGCGGCGGCTGCACACCTCGGACCCTGAGTACTATCGCTGGACGCAGTGGCTGTTCAAGCGCTTCTACGAGCGGGGGCTGGCGTACCGCAAGGATTCGCCGGTCAACTGGTGCCCCAAGGACCAGACGGTGCTGGCCAATGAACAGGTGGTCAACGGCGCCTGTGAACGCTGCGGCACCGCGGTGACCAAGAAGTCCCTGAACCAGTGGTACTTCAAGATCACCGATTACGCCGACAGGCTGCTCGATGACATGGACGAACTGCGTGGCCACTGGCCCGAGCGTGTCCTCGCCATGCAGAAGAACTGGATCGGCCGCTCCGAAGGTGCGCACGTCAATTTTGTGATCGAGGCCGACGGCGGCAAACCCGCCAAGGACGTCACCGTCTTCACCACCCGGCCGGACACCCTCTACGGCGCAACATTCTTCGTCGTCGCCGCTGATGCGCCGATCGCCGTCGAACTCGTCACTGACGAGCACGCAGCGGCCCTTGACGCATACCGCGAGCAGGTCAAGGCCCTCTCGGAAATCGAACGCCAGTCCACCGAGCGTGAAAAGACCGGTGTGTTCACCGGACGGTACGCCGTCAATCCCCTGAACGGGGAGAAGCTGCAGGTCTGGGCGGCGGACTATGTCCTGGCCGACTACGGCACGGGCGCCATCATGGCAGTCCCGGCCCACGACCAGCGCGACCTCGACTTCGCCAGGACCTTCGGCCTGCCCGTCCGCGCCGTCCTGGACACCGGCGAGGAAGACCCCGCAGTGTCCGGTAAGGCCACAGCGGGGGAGGGCACCCTGATCAACTCGGGCGAGCTCGATGGCCTGCCCAAGGCGGAGGCCATCCCCGCCGCTATCGGGATCCTGGAGAAACAGGGCACCGGCGAGAAGTTCGTCAACTTCCGCCTGCGTGACTGGCTGCTGAGCCGCCAGCGCTTCTGGGGCACCCCGATCCCCATCATCCACTGCCCGGCCTGCGGCGAGGTTCCGGTACCTGACGAGCAATTGCCCGTCACCCTGCCTGCGGACCTGCGCGGCGAGGACCTGTCACCGAAGGGAACCTCTCCGCTGGCAGCGGCCGAGGCCTGGGTCAACGTGGAGTGCCCCAACTGCCACGGTGCCGCCAAGCGCGACACCGACACCATGGACACGTTCGTCGACTCCTCCTGGTACTTCCTGCGGTTCGTCTCACCGCAGTACACCGGCGGGCCGTTCGATCCGGCCAAGATCAACGAGTGGATGCCGGTGGGCCAGTATGTGGGCGGCGTGGAACACGCCATCCTGCACCTGCTCTACGCACGCTTCTTCACCAAGGTCATCCACGACCTCGGCATGATCGAGGCCGATGAACCCTTCAGCGCGCTGCTGAACCAGGGCCAGGTCCTCAACGGGGGCAAGGCCATGAGCAAGTCCCTGGGCAACGGCGTTGACCTCGGCGAGCAGCTGGACAAGTACGGCGTGGACGCTGTGCGGCTCACCATGATCTTCGCCTCCCCGCCGGAGGACGACGTCGACTGGGCGGACGTTTCGCCGTCGGGCTCCGCGAAGTTCCTGGCCCGTGCCTGGCGCCTGGCGCAGGATGTCACCAGCGAACCCGGTGTTGACCCGGCCTCCGGTGACCGCGCACTGCGCTCGGTCACCCACCGCACCATCGCCGACGCCGCGGCTCTGCTGGACAACAACAAGTTCAACGTGGTGGTGGCCAAGCTGATGGAGCTGGTCAACGCGACCCGCAAAACCATAGATGCAGCTTCCGGCGCCGGTGGTGCCGATCCTGCTGTCCGTGAGGCAGCCGAGGCCGTCTCCGTCATCCTGAGCCTTTTCGCCCCGTACACCGCGGAGGACATGTGGAACGTCCTGGGCCACCCGGCCTCCGTGGCAAACGCCGGCTGGCCTGCCCACGATGACGCGCTGCTCGTCCAGGACTCGGTGACAGCCGTAGTCCAGGTCCAGGGCAAGGTCCGGGACAGGCTTGAGGTGTCACCGGACATCAGCGAGGACGCACTGAGGGAACTGGCCCTGGCCAGCGAAAATGTCCAGCGGGCCATGGACGGCCGGGGTATCCGCACGGTCATCGTCCGTGCGCCTAAACTGGTCAACATCGTCCCGGCCTAGCCGGGAATCCGGCCGCCGGACCTTCTCCGGCGGCCGGCCACAGCTCCAGGAGGCGCACTTGCCCGACCGTGATCCAGCTGCCTGGCTCTGGCTCCGGGACAGGCTCGCAGCCCTTCGCCCCGCCCGCGCCCGGGCACTCCCTTGGCCGGGCAGGCGCGCCATCGTCCGCACGGCCGTCGTGACAGACTCCGCGGCCGCGCTGCCCGCGGACTGGGTGACAGCCTGCGCCGGCGATGGTCTTCTCACCGTCATTCCCATGCCTGTGATGGTGGGCGATGAAATCTACGGCGAGGGCGAGGACGACATCACCGAAACCATCGCCCTTGCCCTCGCTGCCGGCACTTCCGTCAAGACTTCCCGCCCGTCACCGGGCCAGTTCGAACAGGCCTTCCTTGCCGCCGAACGCCGTGGCTACGAGTCGGTGGTGTCCATCCACATCTCCGGCGGGCTCTCCGGCACAGCTGACGCAGCCAGGCTGGCTGCACAGCGCGTGAGCATCCCGGTCGAGGTAGTGGACTCCGGCACCGTCGGGATGGCCCAGGGCATGGGCGTCCAGGCCGCCGTGGTGGCAGCCGCAGGGGGTGCCGAAGCTTCCCGGGTCCGTGCAGTAGCCGAAGAACGGCTTTCCCGCACCAAGGTGTACTTCTACGTGCCCAGCCTTGAACAGCTCCGCCGCGGCGGGAGGATCGGCGCCGCCGCCTCCCTGTTCGGGACCATGCTTGCCATCAAACCCATCCTGGCGGTCGACGGCGGCACCATCGTGCCGTTGGAAAAGGTCCGCTCCGCTGCCAAAGCCGTTGCCCGGCTCGAGGAATTGGCGGCACAGGACGCAGCTTCCCGCCCGGCAGGAAGCGTGATCCTCGCGGTCCACCACTTTGGCAACCCCGGGGAAGCGGAGGCGCTTGCCGACCGCCTGGCCACCGCGTTACCGGACTGCCCCCGCCCGCAGATCAGTTCCCTTCCCGCAGTGCTGGCGGCCCATGCGGGATTGGGCGTCCTGGCGGTCATCGTGGGGGAGGGCCACGGCCCGCTGCCGGCATCAGGGCCTTCCATCCTTTCCACATAGCTGGAGACGGCGCTGGTGCGGGCTGCCCTGCCTGCCTAGCGTGGGGGTATGTCACGCCGGGACGCTGCAGCTGCAGCCAGCCATGGGGCACGCCATGCCGGCAGCCGGTTGAGGGCCAGCCTCGGGTCAGGCACGGGTGGGTTGTTCCCCGGCGCTGAGGAGCCTTTCGTGTACGCCGGCACTGGGATGGCGGGGCAGGAGACGGCGCCCGCGCGGGGAGCGTCCGGTACTGCGGGCCGGACCGGCCCGGTGCTGCGGTGGCGGGTGGGCCTCAAGGCGGCGATGTTCGCCGGCGCGGTCGCAGTCGCCCTCGGAGCCTGGTTCTGGTGGCAGGTTGCCTCGGGCAGTCCCGAGGTTCTTCCGCTCAGCGGCGTCACCTCTGCGGACGGGACCCTGCCGGCGGACGACGGCGGTGCGGGAACCGGCCGGGGAGAGGGCTCAGGGCAAGATGGGTCCGGTGCCGGGGGTATGCCGGAGCCAAGCATCAGCCCAGCGGTTCCGGTCGTCCTGCACGTTGCTGGAGCTGTGGCTTCACCAGGCGTCGTTGAACTGCCGGCGGGAAGCAGGGTCCACGATGCCATCGCCGCTGCCGGGGGAAGCACGCCTGCGGCGGACCTTGGCCGGCTTAACCTGGCGTCTGTGGTGGCGGACGGGCAGAAAATCCACGTACCGGCGCACGGCGAAGCGCTGCCGGCCGGTGTTGCCGGCACGGCCGCGGAAGGCACCGGCGGGGCCGGCGGTGCCAGCGGGGCCGGGGCCGGCGGTACCGGGGCCGGCGGTACAACGAACCTCAATACTGCCGGCGTCGAGGAACTGGGAACCTTGCCACGGGTAGGACCGGTGCTTGCCCAGCGGATTGTGGACTGGCGCAAGGAGCATGGCCCTTTCACGTCGGTGGAAGAGCTGGACGCCGTTGACGGCGTGGGGCCCAAGATGCTCGAGACCCTGCTCCCGCTGGTAAGCGTCGGCTGATGGACACCCGGTCGGACACGCGGTATGGCTGAACCAAGCCGCTGGAACCGTTTCATCGAGTCAGCGGTCCGGCCTCCGGACAACGCTGACCTTGCTGGGGACACTCCTGCGGGACCGGCCGCTGCGTCCGGAGCATCGCGGGCCTTGCCGCTTCTGGGACCCGCCGTGGCAGCGGTTCGGCACAGGATCAGGCCTGAACCAAGGGAGCACCACGGCCCCGCTCCCGATGAGGGGCCGCGGCGCCGGACAGACGTTCGGCTGGTACCGGCAGCTTTGCTGGTCTGGGGAGCGGCGGTAGCCGGGGTCTGGCTGACCCCGGGGGCGCTCCTGGCCGTCTGTTGTGCCGCGCTCGTGCTCGGAGCCGCCCTCCTCCACCGGGGCGCCAGGGTGCGGAAGCCGCACCCGCCAGGGCCGCTGCCCCGTCCACATCGGCGCCGGACCGGGACCGGGCAACACCGGCCTGCCAGCCGCAGCTTCCTGACCACAGCAGCCATAGCGCTGCTGCTTGCTGTCCCCGCGGCGGCGCACTCCGCCGTCACGGCGTCCCAGCGTCATGACGGACCCCTTGCTGACGCAGTTGAGGCCGGAAAATCCGTGGTGGCCCTCCTGGAGGTGACGGGACCGCCACGGTCACTGGCAGCACCGGGGCAGGGCAGCCGGTGGGCGGTGCAGGCGGCGACCCTTGACGTCACGGCGGGTGGTGAAGTCCTGCGGACGCGCGCG
Organism: uncultured Actinomycetota bacterium; assembly: GCA_963807805.1. GTDB lineage: Bacteria > Actinomycetota > Actinomycetes > Actinomycetales > Micrococcaceae > Arthrobacter. The sequence goes on from CAWECX010000010.1 coordinate 806,472, forward strand.
GACATCGTGGTGATGGGCGGAGAGGAGTGGGGCACTGTGACCATGGGCCAGCGCATCCGCACCACCGGAAAACTCCGGTCCCCCGAGCCGGGTCAGGCCGAGGCCGGGATCCTGGCCGCGTCATCGGCGCCTGTGGAGATGGCGGGTGGATCGGCCGCCTGGCACGAAGGGGCCGGGCACCTGCGCCGCAGTTACGTCGGTGCCGCAGACTTCCTCTCATCCGACGCCGCCGGCCTCCTGCCCGGCATGGTCACCGGCGATACGAGTGCGCTCGACGAAGGCCTCGAGTCGGCCATGCGAGCGGTGGGGATGACGCACCTGACAGCAGTCAGCGGGGCCAACTGCAGCCTGGTCCTGGGTGCACTGCTGCTGGCGGCGCGCAGCCTCCGGCTGCCGAGGATGGCGGCGGCTGCCATGGCGCTGGCCGGACTGGCGCTGTTTGTCCTGCTGGTGGGTCCTGATGCCAGTGTCCTGCGTGCGGCCCTCATGGGCTCGATTGCACTGGCGTCCCTTGCCGGCGGCCGCGTGGGCCGCGGGCTCAGTTTCCTGTGCCTGGCGGTCATCGGACTCCTGCTGGCAGACCCCGGCCTGGCCACGAGTTTCGGCTTCCTCCTCTCAGTCCTTGCCACCCTTGGAATCATCGTGTTGGGACAGCGGCTGGTGGATATCACCCCGGGCTTCGTGCCCCGTTGGCTGGCTGCGGCCTTCGCCGTACCGCTGTCCGCCCAGCTGCTCTGCAGTCCCGTCACGGTGCTCCTGCAGCCCCAGTTCTCGACATACTCTCTGCTGGCCAACATGGTGGCCTCCGCCTTCGTGGCACCGGTGACCTTGCTGGGCACTGCGGCTGTTCCCCTGGTGGTGATGGCGCCGTGGGCGGCCACAGCACTGATTGCGGTGGCGGGGACCTTCAGCGCGGCCGTTGCTGCCACGGCACGGTTCATGGCCTCGTTGCCGGGTGCGGCCCTGCCCTGGCCGGAGGGGATCTTCGGATCAGCCACAATGGCCGCCCTGTCGCTGCTTACCTTCGCAGCCGTGCTGCTGGTCATGCGTCCGCGGTGGGTCTGCGGCCTGCTCCTTGGACTGCACCGCCGAATCGAGCGGACCCTCGTCCGGCTTGAACGGCCGCCGGGCCGGGCTGACGGGCTCCGAAGCGCCCGGCCACGTTCCGGCTTGGAGCAGCGGGCCCCTCGTGGCAGGCTTGGAACCTGCACCAAAACTTCCGGAAGGAACCCTGAATGGCCACTGCGCCGAAAGCTCGAGCACGGACGGCGGCGTCCAACACGGCCACCTGGCGGGACGTGGAACCGGCAGGAGTGGTCCTGATCGGCGGTCCCGAGGAGTACCTGGGAATCCGTGCCATGGACCGCGTCCGCGCCCAGGTGCGGGCGGCTTCCCCGGACGTGGAGGTCAGCCGCCTCAATGCCGGCAGCTACGAGGCCGGAACACTCGCCATGAATGTCAGTCCGTCCCTCTTCGGTGAAGACAAACTGATTGAGGTCGAGAGCGTCGAAAGCATGAACGATGCCTTCCTGGCTGACTCCCTTGCCTACCTTGCCCGTCCCGAGCCCGACGCCGTCCTGGTCCTTCGCCATGGCGGTGGTGTCCGCGGGAAGAAGCTCCTGGACGCCGTCAAGGCGGGCGGCTGGCCCGTGGTGGACTGCCAGCCCCTGAAGAAGGACGCAGACAAGGCAGCTTTCGTCACGGCGGAGTTCAAGGCCGCCGGCCGAAGGATCAACGGCGACGCCGTGCAGGCACTGGTCAACGCCGTCGGAGCCAATCTTTCCGAGCTGGCAGCGGCCTGCAGCCAGCTGATCGCGGACGCCGGCGGAGCAGTCACTCCCGAGCTGGTGGACCGCTATTACGGCGGCCGGATCGAGGCCACGGCGTTTAAAGTGGCGGACGCCGCCATGGCAGGCAACGGTCCGGCCGCGCTGTCCACGCTCCGCCACGCGCTGGCTACCGGAGCGGACCCCGTGCCGCTGGTCGCTGCCCTTGCCGCCAAGCTCAGGACAGTTGCCAAAGTGGCAGGAGCGCAAGGTTCTTCGGCGCAGATTGCACGCGACCTCGGAATGCAGCCATGGCTCGTGGAACAGGCGCAGCGGGACGTGCGCCGGTGGACTCCCGAAGGACTGGTACGGTCCATCCAGGCCACCGCCGAAGCCGACGCCCAGGTTAAGGGCCTTGCGCGGGATCCTGTCTACGCGGTGGAACACGCCGTGACAGTGATCGCCATGTCCGTCCGAGGACACTGAACCCCGGCGCACGGTCCAGGGCGCTGTGAAGGCCGGCGGCGATGGACAGCGGCGGGCTGTGTCGCACTGACCACCAGCCTTAAAGCACTGTGGCCGGCACCCATCCGGGTGCCGGCCACAGAAATCAGTTCAGGGAACTGGAAACCTTACAGTGCGTTGACCTTCTTGGAGATCGCCGACTTGCGGTTCGCTGCGTTGTTCTTGTGCAGAACACCCTTGCTGACAGCCTTGTCCAGCTTGCGGCTGGCGGCAACCAGGGCAACAGCAGCTGCATCCTTGTCGGTGGACTCAACGGCGGTGTTGACGGCGCGGATGGCCGTCTTCAGCTCAGACTTGACTGCGTTGTTGCGCAGGCGTGCCTTCTCGTTGGTGAGGATGCGCTTCTTCTGGGACTTGATATTAGCCACGTGTGAACTCTCTTTTTAATGCGGAAATGGTCTAGAGGGCTTTCAGATTGGCCATTGACTGAGCGGCGTGGGGATACCTATGGCGGCCAACCATCAGTGGCCGTCGACCTGCACGGACACACAGCTATAAAGAATAGCAGACGGGGTCAGATGCTGGCCATTTCCCGGCTACGTCCAGCCGTGTCGCCTGCGGAGTTCTGCGGCCACCAGATCAAACCTTGCCCGGTCCAGGACGGCCCCTTCGCGTCGGATGCTGTCCGGGCTGAGCTGGAGGATCCTGCGAAGGTTCGCTTCGCTGGGCCGCGACTGCCGGTCCCACGCGCCGGTGCCGATGTCCACATAGTCATTGTTGCCACGGGCATCCTGGTCGTGGTCCCGGCTGGTGAGCATCAGCCCCAGCAGGTGCCGGCCGCTGTGGCCAATGAGCAGGACGGGGCGGTCCTTGCCCCTGGTGTGGTCCTCCTCGTAGGGAACCCAGGCCCAGACCACCTCGCCGGGGTCAGGGGCGCCGTCCGGATCCGGCGCGTACCTGACCGTGGCACGGCCCTGGAAATCCCCGGGATAGGAGTGTGTTCCCGCCGGGGAAGGGTTGAATGCCGGGCGGTCCGCACCGGGCCTTGCTGTCCTGGACGCGGTCTTGCCGGGCCGGGCCGCCGTACCCGCAGAGGCGGTCCCCGAGCCGGTGCGGAACCGGTCGATAACCCGGAGGGAGGTGCGGATGAGCTCGCCGAGGGAGTGGAAGTTCAATGCCATGGGCCAACCATATCTCCGGCGCAGGGGAGCCGGGCCGGCTGTGGCCGGCATCGGCTGCCCTGTAAATGCGGTGCCACGGGCGCTGACGTGGGACACTTGAGGTTGAAAATATGCGGCCTGTCCGCAGGGCGGCGTTGTTGCGTCCTGGCGATGGCCCCGTGAATGCCAACAGTAAGGACCCTGCGTGTCTCCCATGGCCCGCACCGCCCCGGTGCCCGCCGCGACAGATCCGGCAATTATTCGGAATTTCTGCATCATCGCGCACATTGACCACGGTAAATCCACCCTGGCGGACCGCATGCTGCAGTACACCGGAGTGGTCCAGTCCCGCGATATGAAGGCCCAGTATTTGGACCGCATGGACATCGAGCGCGAGCGCGGCATCACCATCAAGTCCCAGGCCGTCCGCATGCCGTGGGAACTCGACGGCACCAGTTACGCCCTGAACATGATCGACACGCCCGGCCACGTTGACTTCACCTACGAGGTCTCCCGGTCTCTGGCCGCCTGCGAAGGTGCCGTGCTCCTGGTGGATGCGGCCCAGGGGATTGAGGCGCAGACCCTCGCCAACCTCTACCTGGCGATGGAAAACAACCTCACCATCATCCCGGTCCTGAACAAGATCGACCTCCCGGCTGCCCAGCCGGAGAAGTACGCTGCCGAACTGGCGAGCCTCATCGGCGGCGACCCGGACGATGTCCTGCGTGTCTCCGGCAAGACCGGCATGGGCGTCGAAGCGTTGCTGGACAAGATCGTCCGCGACCTGCCGGCACCCACGGGCGACGCCAACGCCCCTGCCCGTGCCATGATCTTTGACTCCGTCTATGACACCTACCGCGGCGTGGTCACCTATGTCCGTGTGGTGGACGGCATGCTGCACCCGCGTGAACGCATCCAGATGATGTCCACCAGGGCCACGCACGAACTCCTGGAGATCGGCGTGAGCTCCCCGGAACCCACCCCCTCCAAGGGCCTGGGCGTCGGCGAAGTGGGGTACCTCATCACGGGTGTAAAGGACGTCCGCCTCTCCAAGGTGGGCGACACCGTCACCAACCTTGCCAAGCCTGCCGCCGACTCCCTTCCCGGCTATGCCGATGCAAAGCCCATGGTCTTCTCCGGCCTGTACCCGCTGGACGGCACGGACTATCCGGTGCTGCGTGATGCGCTGGAGAAACTGATGCTCAATGACGCCGCGCTGGTGTACGAGCCGGAAACGTCCGCCGCCCTGGGCTTCGGCTTCCGCGTCGGCTTCCTGGGCCTGCTCCACCTGGAGATCACCCGCGAACGGCTGGAACGCGAATACAACCTCGACCTCATCTCCACCGCCCCCAACGTGGAGTACGAAGTGACGCTGGAGGACAAAAAGGTGGTCCACGTGACCAACCCCAGCGAATACCCGTCGGGCAAAATCGCCGAAGTCCGCGAGCCGATGGTCTCCGCCACCATCCTGGCGCCCAACGAGTTTGTGGGCGCCATCATGGAGCTTTGCCAGAGCCGCCGCGGAGTGATGGGTGGAATGGACTACCTGTCCGAGGACCGCGTGGAAATCCGTTACCGGCTGCCGCTGGCGGAGATCGTCTTTGACTTCTTCGACATCCTCAAGTCCAAGACCCGTGGCTACGGCTCCCTGGACTGGAAGGCGGACGGCGAGCAGGTGGCTGACCTCGTCAAGGTGGACATCATGCTCCAGGGTGAACAGGTGGATGCTTTCTCCGCCATCACCCACCGGGACAAGGCCTACTCCTACGGCGTGATGATGACCACCAAGCTGCGCGAGCTTATTCCACGCCAGCAGTTCGAGGTCCCGATCCAGGCGGCCATCGGCTCCAGGATCATCGCCCGCGAAAGCATCCGCGCCATCCGCAAGGACGTGCTTGCCAAGTGCTACGGCGGGGACATTTCGCGCAAGCGGAAACTGCTGGAGAAGCAGAAGGAAGGCAAGAAGCGCATGAAGATGGTGGGCAGGGTCGAAGTTCCGCAGGAAGCCTTCATCGCCGCGCTGACCACTGACGAATCCAAGGACAAGGCAAAGAAGTAGTGAACACCGTGGCCCGCACCTCAGGAGGCCGCACCAATGCCTAGCGTCCTTCCCCTTGGCGACCCGGCGCCGTCGGACGGTCTGCTGCCTGCCCAGGCAGCGGAAGGCGCGGAGCACCGGGCCTTCGGCCTGTACGTGCACATTCCGTTCTGTGCCGTCCGCTGCGGGTACTGCGACTTCAACACGTACACCGCCACGGAGCTCGGCGGCGGGGCATCCCAGGACGCCTACGCCAGCACTGCCATCTCGGAGGTCAGCCTGGCGGCGCGGGCGCTGGCCGCCTCCGGCCTGCCCGCCCGCAGGCTGCGCACCGTCTTTTTCGGCGGCGGAACGCCTACGCTCCTTCCGGCCGAAGACCTTGCCCGGATCCTCGCCGCAGCCATCGGTGAGTGGGGCATCGAACCCGGCGCCGAGGTCACCACCGAGGCGAATCCGGATTCCGTCACCCCCGAGTCCCTCGCCGTGCTGAAGGAGGCCGGCTTCACCCGCGTTTCCTTCGGCATGCAGTCCGCGGTCCCGCACGTGCTCAAGGTCCTGGACCGCACCCACACCCCCAGCCGGGTGCCGCAGGTGGTGCGCTGGGCGCGTGAAGCGGGACTGGCGGTGAGCCTGGATCTGATCTACGGGACCCCCGGAGAATCGCTTGATGACTGGCGGTACTCCCTTGAGACGGCTCTGTCCTACGAGCCTGACCACATCAGCGCCTACGCCCTGATCGTGGAGGACGGCACTAAGCTCGCGGCCCAGATCCGCCGCGGCGAAGTCCCGGGAATCGACGACGACGACCACGCCGATAAGTACGAACTCGCCGACCAGATGATCACCGACGCCGGGCTCAGCTGGTATGAGGTCAGCAACTGGTCACGGACCCCGGAACAGGCCTGCCGGCACAACCTCGCCTACTGGCGGGGCGATGACTGGTGGGGGATCGGGCCGGGAGCCCATTCCCATGCGGGCGGTGTGCGCTGGTGGAACGTGAAGCACCCCACGGCCTACGCCGGACGCCTCGCCCAGGGACTGTCACCGGCGGCCGGGCGCGAAACGCTCGACGCCGGAACCCGGGACATGGAGCGGATCATGCTGGAGGCACGGCTCGCCTCGGGTGTTGCCGTGGGCTCGCTGGGAGAGACCGGACGGAAGGCAGTCGCCGGGCTGATCGCCGACGGTCTGGTGGACCCACCTTCGGCTTTCCGCGGGCAGCTGGTGCTGACCCTGAAGGGACGCCTGCTCGCTGATGCCGTAGTCCGCAGGATCCTGCCGGACTGACCCGGGCCTTCGGGAGACCATGCGGGGTCACGCCCGGGTCCCAGGCCACGTGCGGGTGGTGGGCACGCCTGCAGGGTTCCCTGAGCCTGCGAGGCGAGGGTGCGGGGGACTACTTGATCCAGCGCAGGTTGTACTGGTACCGGTGCGGCTGGCCACGGTTCACGTGGATGCCGGCTGACACGGAGAAGCAGGTCAACGCAATCCAGATGAGGGTGGCGATGACGGCAAAAATGTTGCCCACCACGGGGATGAACACCAGCAGGTTGGCAACGACGGCGGCAATGGTGGGAGGAAGGCTGAAGTTCAGCGCTTCCTTCGATTCCTGGGCCGTGAAAGGGCCACGGTCCCTGAAGATGAGGTAAATAAGCAGCGAGGGTACGCAGCCGAGAATGCCGCCAAAGTGTGCCAGGGTGGCCCACTGCCGGTCCTCGCTCGCTGTGAGCGGCAGGGCATTTGCCGGAACGCCATGGTACTCGGGGCGGCCCTGGCCACCCTGGTGGTCCCTGGGCTCACGTGCGTTTTCTGCCACGGTGTCTTCCTTCGAAAATGCAATGATGCGGGGGTGTCTGACGATCAAACTTATAGGCACTGGGCGCAGGAGCGCCGGTATCTGCAGTATCAAGAATACTGGCTGGCGGCCTAAATGCTGGGGTCGCAGCCGGGAGTCCGCCGGATTGGCGGCCAGGCAACGGTCCGGCTAGGGGACCGTCAGGAAGTCAATCACCTCTTCAACCCTGCCCAGCAGGGATGCTTCCAGGTCCGCGTAGCTGCGGACTGCCCCCAGCAGGCGCTGCCAGCCCAGGCCAATGTCTTCCTTGGTCCGGTGCGGCCACCCGAATGCTGCCAGGATCCCGGTCTTCCAGTCCTGGCCGCGGGGGACCACGGGCCATGCCTCAATTCCCAGCACGGAGGGACGGATGGCCTGCCATACGTCGACGTAGGGATGGCCGACGATGAGTACGTTGCCGGCAGCGCCGGGGGAGGCCATGACAGCGTCCGCGATCCGGGATTCCTTGGAGTCCGGCACCAGGTGGTCAACCAGCACCCCGAGCCGCCGGCCGGGGCCGGGAGCGAAAGCGGCTACGGCACCGGCAAGATCATCGATTCCGTGCAGCGGCTCGACGACGATGCCTTCCACCCGGAGGTCGTCTCCCCAGACCTTCTCGACGAGTTCGGCGTCGTGCTTTCCTTCCACCCAGATGCGGCTCGCCTTGGCTACCTGTGCGCGCTGGCCGGCCACCCGGACCGAGCCCGAGGCCGTGCGCCCCGCGGCTGCCGCAACTGCGGGACGAGGCGCGGGAGGCATCAGCCTGATGGGCCGGCCATCCAGCAGGAAGCCGAAACCAAGCTTGAAGGACCGGGACTTGCCGCGCCTGTCCTCAAGCGCCACAACGTGCATCCCGCCGGACTTCTCCACCCGGGTGACCGCTCCGACCCAGCCTGACTGGACATCCTCCAGGACCATGCCCCGCTCCACCGCAACCTCGGGGAGCTGGCTCCGGACCGGCGCGGAAATATCCTGGGGACCCCAGTTCTGGTAGTGCATTGAAGTGTTCCGCCTCGCCTAGTTCCTGGCCCGGAATTTCGCCCGGAGCGGTACCAATGCTAACAACGGGGCGAGTCATATTAGACTGTTAGCACTTAGGCATGTCGAGTGCTAAGCCGTGCTGAAGCAGGCTGGCGCGTCCGGCTGGGAAACCCCGGCCGCCCTGGGACCATGGATGGAGGTGGAGTGTGAGCGAGCCGCGCAAACTCGAAGTACTGCGTGCCATCGTGGAGGACTACGTGCACTCCCGCGAACCTGTGGGCTCCAAAGCCTTGGTGGAACGGCACCACCTGGGCGTCTCCAGCGCCACCATCCGCAACGACATGGCGGCTCTGGAGGACGAAGGCCTGATCACGGCGCCCCACACGAGTGCAGGCAGGATCCCCACCGACAAGGGCTACCGGCTCTTCGTGGACCAGATCTCTGCCATGAAACCGCTGTCGCCTGCGGAGCGCCGCGCCATCCAGACCCTCCTTGAAGGTCCGGACGACCTCGACGACGTCCTGGAACGCACCGTCCGGCTGCTGTCGCAGCTGACCAACCAGGTGGCTGTGGTGCAATACCCGCACCTGAGCCGGGCCACCATCCGCCACATCGAATTCGTTCTGCTGGCCCCGCGCCAGGTCCTCCTGGTCCTGATCGCCAATACCGGCAAGGTGGAGCAGAAAGTGATCGACGTCGGGCAGGACCTTGGTGATGACACCCTCGCCGCCCTTCGTGGCAGGTTCCTCGCATCCCTCGCCGGCACCCCGCTGAGCGTACTGTCCCAGTCCCTTCCGGCCGTCGTTTCCAGTACTGCCCCGGGCCAACGGAAAGCGGCCCAGGCGTTGGCCCACGGACTTGAGGTACTGGCCCACAACAGCCGTGAAGAACGCATGGTCATGGCGGGTACCGCCAACCTTGCCCGGTCCAACGTCGATTTTCCGCTGAGCATCGGACCGGTACTCGAAGCGCTGGAGGAACAGGTGGTCATGCTTCGCCTCCTCAGCGAGATGGCGCAGGATCCACGCGGAGTAACGGTCAGCATCGGCCGCGAGAACCCCTATGACGGCCTTGCCGAAGCGTCAGTGGTGGCCACAGCCTACGGGCCCGACAGTACCGCCAAGATCGGGGTGCTTGGACCCACCCGCATGGACTACCCCACCACCATGGCCGCTGTCAGGGCCGTGGCGCGGTACCTGTCAAGGATTCTGGGCCCCTGACACCGGGCGCCCGGCATAAAGAGCAGTGCACGCAGCACAACTGCGGCAGTACAAACAGGAAGAGATACGAACTTTGAGCAGCCACTACGACGTCCTTGGAGTCTCACCGGAAGCCACCGGGGAAGAGATCAAGAAGGCCTACCGCAAGCTGGCCCGCACGCTTCACCCGGACGTCAACCCCGGTGAGGACGCGTCGGACCGCTTCAAGGCCGTAACCCACGCCTACGAAGTACTCTCCGATCCCCAGAAGCGCAGGGTCTACGACACCACCGGCAACGAAAACGGCACTGACAACGGATTCGGCGGCGGCGGCTACGCCGGGCAGGGTTTCGCCTTCCAGGACATTTTCGACACCTTCTTCGGCGCGGGTGGATCGTCCGGGCCCGCTTCGCGTGTCCGGCGCGGCCAGGATGCCCTGATCAGCGTCAGGATCGAGCTCCGGGATGCCGTCTTCGGCGTCAACAAGAAACTCGAGGTGGACACCGCCGTCGTATGCCCCACCTGCGAGGGATCCTGCTGCCGGGAAGGCACCCACCCCGAACGCTGCGATATCTGCGGCGGCAGCGGCCAGGTGCAGCGCGCCGTCCGCTCCATCCTCGGCCAGGTCATGACGGCCGCACCCTGCGGCACCTGCGAAGGTTTCGGCACGGTCATCAAGGACCCCTGCAACGAGTGCAGCGGACAGGGCCGTATCCGCAGCCGCCGGTCAATGACCATCAAGGTCCCCGCCGGAGTTGCCACGGGGACCCGGATCCAGCTCTCCGGCCAGGGCGAGGCCGGCCCTGCCGGCGGGCCCGCCGGTGATCTGTACGTAGAGATCAGGGTCAACAATGACGCCACCTACGTGCGCGACGGCGACGACCTCCACGCCACCCTCAATATCCCGATGACGGCCGCCGCCTTGGGGACCGAACTGTCGCTTGAGACTTTCGACGGCCTGCAGGAAATCGACGTCAAGTCCGGAACGCAGTCCGGCGAAATCATCACCCTGCGCGGCCTTGGGGTCACCCACCTGCGCGGCTACGGCCGTGGCGACCTCAAGGTCCACCTCCAGGTTGAGACGCCGGCCAAACTCGATGCCGCCCAGGAAGACCTGCTGCGCCAGCTCGCCAAGATGCGCGGTGAGCAGTACACCGAGGGCAAGCTCGCTGCCAGCGGCGGCGTCTTCGCCAAGCTGCGGGACCGGCTCGGTAACCTGTAGCGGTGAGCAATCCGGTTTTCTTCAGCGCCGCCGGTGCCTTGGACCAGCTGGCCCCCGGCGGACACTTTGTCCTGCAGGGCCCGGAGGCGCGGCATGCGGTCACCGTCAAACGGCTCTCCGCCGGTGAGCCCGTCGACATATCCGACGGCGCCGGCAGCCGGCTGACCGGAAAAGTAGTGGCAACCTCGCCGTCTGAACTGACAGTGGAGTGTTCGGCGCTGTCCTTCGAGGAGCAACCGGAGATCCGGCTGGTCCTGGTCCAGGCACTTGCCAAGGGCGACCGCGACGAGCTCGCTGTGGAAACAGCCACTGAACTGGGGATCGACGCCGTCATCCCCTGGCAGTCTGAACGCTCCATAGTGCGCTGGAAGGGCGACCGGGCCGCCAAATCCCACGCCAAATGGCAGTCGGTGGCAACAGCCGCCGCCAAGCAGGCGCGGCGCGCCTGGATCCCTGAGGTGCGCGCCGCCGTCGACACCCCGGGCCTGGCGGAGGCTGCCGCCACAGCGGATCTGGCCATCATCCTCCACGAGGATGCCGTCCGCCCGTTGCGGTCGGTCCTCGAAACCTGGCGGGGGACCGCCGCCGGATCCGGGCAACGTGAAATCCTCCTCGTCGTGGGACCGGAAGGCGGCATCAGCCCCCGCGAGGTGACCCGCCTCTGCAGCGCCGGGGCAGTGACCGCCCTGTTGGGGCATCACGTCCTGAGGTCGTCCACAGCGGGTCCGGCGGCAGTGGTGCTTGCCAGCGACGTGCTGGGCCGCTGGGCAGTTCCGGCCAGCTGACGAACGCTGCTAGCGGACCGCGAACCTACGCGTGTCGACGTTCAGCTCCTGGTCATTGCCTGAGGTGTCAACCTGCGAGACGCGGAGCTCGTAGTCGCCCGGCGTCAGCGTCAGGGCCAGGGTAAAAAGCCCGGATTGGGCGGCCTCCGCGGCCGCCGTCGTCTCCCCGGTCAGGAACGGCGTCCTGTCGCCGTTGTCCTGGGCCTGCAGGATCTGCCACCGCAGCTTGCCGCCCGGAACAGTGCTGCGTCCGGTGATCTTGACGCTGCCGTCAGCCACCTCCACGCCTTCCTGCGGGTCGATGATCCACACCGGCGCCACCATCCCCGTGCTCCTGGTCATCAGAGTCCCCAGCCGGACGTGGTTGAACGCCAGGTAGTCAGTGTGTCCGTCCACGAGCACCATCACCTGGATCTGCTGGCCCGCGTCGATGAGGCCGGAGCTCGCGCCGGCTGCCGTGGCGGTATACACGAGCTGCTGGATCGCGCGTGCCGCCATGTCGGCGTCGAGATTGCTGTTGAAGGCGTCCTCCGAGACATCAACGGTGATGACGTTCTTCCCTGAGATCGAGGTGGCCAGCTTCTTCGGGTTCTGCCACGGAGTGAAAAAATCGGGATCCAGTGGCTTTTCGGACATCATCGCCCGCAGGGCCCGCGTCACGGGGTTCTCCTGCTCCGGCACGTCCCGGAACTCGCGGTACAGGAATACGTTGGTGTTGCTGCGCCCGATCCAGTAGACCGGCGCCTTGTTCGAGGATTGTGTGGTTTCCAGCGGGGCGCTGGTGGAGGGAACGCCCGCGGCACTGCTCGCCGGCGCCTGGGTTGAATTACGGGCCGGCGTGGGGTCCGGACCGGGATCCGCAATGCAGCCCGAGATCACCAGGACCAGCGGCAGGAGGCCCAGCACCCCGGTGGAACGGAGGCGCCTCAGGGCAGGGCCGGGCGTGTGGGGCATAGTTGATCCCGGCACTGTGATGGCACTGTCCTTCCTGGCTGTAGTGGTGAGCAGCCGGTCCCCGTACGGCCTCGAATTCCAGCATTGCACAGCGGAACTCGCCCCAAGCGTCCAAAGGCGCCGCTGCGTCCAACTGCAACGGGAACGATATGAGGCCGATATGAAGTTGATACCTAAAGACGGCAACCTGCCGGGGCCGATGACCGTTCTGACACCGGCGAACACCTCCGCGGATCTGCCTGCATCGCTGTGCTGGCGTAAGATGGTATGAATCCGGAGACCTCCGGCAGGGATGGCAACAGGCCCGGGACGAGGTCAACGGGATGCCATTTGAACTGGAGGGGACCACAGGCCTGCGGGCCAGCACCATGACTGAATCAGCGAACGGAAAGCGCCGGCTGAACACTGAGCGCACCGCAGGAGAGTTTCCGCACACCCTTCCCGGCATCCGGACGGAGGTGGTCGTCTTTGATAACTCCGATCAGATGGTCCAATCGCTTGGCAGCCATGATGAGGCCCTGCGTTTCATAGAAGAACAGTTCCCGTCCGTGAATTTCCATGTCCGCGGCAATGAGTTGTCCATCAGCGGACCAAACGCAGACGTCCCCCGGATCATGCGGCTCCTTCAGGAGGTCCGCGGACTCGTGGCGCGCGGGACCGTGATCAGCCCGGCAGTCCTCCAGCAGCTGGCAGCCCTCCTGCGCAGCCAATCGCTCCAGAACCCTGTTGACGTCCTGACGCACGACATCCTTTCCAGCCGGGGCAGGACCATCCGTCCCAAGACGCTCAACCAGAAGAACTACGTCGACGCCATCGACGCCAACACGGTGATTTTCGGGATCGGACCTGCGGGAACCGGCAAGACGTACCTGGCCATGGCCAAGGCCGTCCAGGCCCTGCAGCAGAAAGAAGTCAGCCGCATTATCCTGACGCGGCCGGCTGTGGAGGCGGGTGAGCGGCTGGGCTTCCTGCCCGGCACGCTCAGCGACAAGATCGACCCCTACCTGCGTCCGCTCTACGACGCACTGCACGACATGATGGACCCCGAATCCATTCCCCGGCTCATGGCGGCAGGCACCATCGAAGTGGCACCGCTGGCCTACATGCGCGGCCGCACCCTCAACGATGCCTTCATCATTCTCGACGAGGCGCAGAACACCACACCCGAGCAGATGAAGATGTTCCTCACCCGGCTGGGCTTCGGGTCAAAGATGGTGGTCACCGGGGACGTCACCCAGGTGGACCTGCCATTCGGGACCCGGTCCGGGCTGCGGATCGTCGAGGAAATCCTGCATGGCATCGAAGACATCAACTTCTCCGTCCTGGATGCCACCGACGTCGTACGCCACCGGCTCGTCGGCGACATTGTGCACGCCTACAGCAACTGGGACGATATCCAGCGGAACCGGGTCAAGCATTCAGTAGGCCGCGAGAAGCGGGGAGAGCACGCATGAGCATTGAAGTAAACAACGAATCCGGCGTCCAGGTGGACGAGGCTGAACTGGTCGCCCTGTCCAGATACGTGTTTGAGCAGCTGTTCATCCACCCGCAGGCCGAACTGTCCATCCTCCTGGTGGACGAACCCGCCATGGAGAAACTGCACATCGAACTGATGGACGAGCCCGGATCCACCGACGTCCTGTCCGTCCCCATGGACGAACTGACCCCGGGCACGCCGGACAGGCCCAGCCCGCAGGGAATGCTCGGCGACATCGCGGTCTGCCCGCAGGTGGCCAAGGTCCAGGCCAAAAACGCCGGGCACTCACTCCAGGACGAGATGCTCCTGCTGACGACGCACGGGATCCTGCACCTTTTGGGCTACGACCATGCTGAGCCTGAGGAAAAGGCTGAAATGTTCGGGCTCCAGCGCGAACTCCTCTCCGGCTTCACCGGTAAAGAAGCGCCCGCCGAGACCACGCAGTGACGCCCCTGCTCCTTGTCTGCATGGCCCTGGCATTCCTGAGCATTGCCGCCCTCCTGACGGCAGCGGAGGCCGCGTTCAATTTCCTTCCGCGGCACGACGCCGAAGAAGCCCTCCAGCGGGGCCGGGGCAACGCCATGAAGCACATCATGGCCCAGCCGGTGGCCCACATCCGGGCCTTGAGGTTCTGGCGGATCTGGTTCGAGATGGCCTCGGCGGTTGCCGTCGCCGTCCTGCTCCACAGCCTGCTGGACAACGTCTGGCTCGCCGGCCTGGCGGCCACAGGGATCATGGCCCTGGTCGGCTTCGTCATCGTGGGCGTCTCACCGCGGCAGCTCGGCCGGCTGCACTCTGCGGCGGTGGTCAGATTCACTGCCCCGCTCATCCGCTTCCTGACCTGGGTCCTGGGACCCATCCCGGCGTGGCTGGTCGCGTTGGGCAGCGCCGCAGCCCCCGGTGCCCCTGGCGGGGACGAAGCGTTCTTCAGTGAACAGGAATTCCGTGAACTGGTGGACCGGGCCAGTGAGTCGGACATGATCGAAGACACCGAAGCTGAGATGATCCAGTCCGTCTTCGATTTCGGTGACACCCTGGTCCGCGCCGTGATGGTGCCGAGGACGGACATCCTCAGTATCGACGCCGGGTCAAGCCTCCGGCGGGCCATGTCCCTGTTCCTGCGCTCCGGCTACTCCAGGATCCCCGTCATCGGCGAAAACTCCGACCAGATCCTGGGGATTGTCTACCTCAAGGATGTTGCCGCGACGCTGCACGAACTCGGACCCGGGGATGCGCCGCCCCCCGTCGAAGCACTGGCCAGGGAGGTCCGGTACGTTCCGGAATCCAAACCCGTCAGCGACCTCCTGCGCGAACTGCAGAAGGAATCCACCCACGTGGCCATCGTTATCGACGAATACGGCGGGACCGCCGGCCTGGTCACCCTTGAAGACCTGATTGAGGAGATCGTGGGCGAGATCGTTGACGAGTACGACACCGAAAGCGCCGAAGCCGTGGCGCTGGACGACGGGTCCTACCGGGTCAGCGCCCGGATGGGCATAGATGACCTCGGTGAACTGTTCGATATCGAACTGGACGACGACGAGGTTGATACCGTGGGCGGGCTGCTGGCCAAGGCGCTGGGACGGGTACCGATCGTTGGCAGTTCGGTGGTTGTCGACGGCGTCTCGCTCCGCGCCGAACGGCTCGAGGGCCGCCGCAACCGTGTCAGCCACATCATTGCGGCAGCCGTACCAAAAGTAGACACTGACCTTGAAGACCTCCTCGATGAGGCGGAAACAACCCAGCAGGGAGTTCCACGTGAGCAAGAAAAATAAGGCCGCAGACACTGAGGACTTCGGCGGCTTCCGCGCCGGCTTCTCCGTCCTGGTGGGTCGCCCCAACGCCGGCAAGTCAACCTTGACCAACGCGCTCGTGGGTAAGAAGGTAGCCATCACCTCGGCTAAGCCGCAGACTACCCGCCACACCATCCGCGGAATAGTCCACCGCGACGACGCCCAGCTCATCCTGGTGGATACTCCCGGCCTGCACCGGCCCCGGACGCTTCTCGGCAAGCGGCTCAACGACCTCGTGGCAGACACGCTGGCCGAAGTCGACGCGATCGGGTTCTGCCTGCCCGCGAACGAGAAAATCGGTCCCGGTGACCGGTTCATCGCCGCCCAGCTCGCAGCCATCGGCAACAAGCCGGTGATCGCCATTGTCACGAAGGCTGACACTGTAGACCGGCAGGCCCTCACCGAGCAGCTGCTCGCCGTCGCCGCACTGGGCAGGGAAGTCCTGGGCGAGGAAGGCTGGAAGGACATCGTCCCTGTTTCCGCCACTGACGGCTTCCAGGTGTCCACTGTCGCCGACGTCCTGATCAGCCACATGCCGGCGTCGCCGCCCCTGTATCCGGACGGCCACCTGACGGACGAACCCGAAGCAGTCATGATCGCCGAACTCATCCGCGAAGCCGCGCTCGAAGGCGTCCGCGACGAGCTGCCGCACTCGCTGGCCGTCGTCGTCGATGAGATCGTTCCCCGCGAAGGCCGGCCCGAAGACCGGCCATTCCTCGACGTCCGGGTGAATCTCTACGTCGAACGCCCCTCCCAGAAGGCGATCATTATCGGCAAGGGCGGTGCGCGCCTGCGTGAAGTAGGCACCAATGCACGGAAGGCCATCGAGGCGCTGCTGGGCGCACGGATCTACCTGGATCTCCACGTCAAGGTCGCCAAGGACTGGCAGCGCGACCCCAAGCAACTGGTCAAGCTAGGATTCTGAGAACGTCCCAGCAGGCGCCGGGAGCGGAGCCACCCGGCGTTTTCCCAGCCTTGGCCAATAAAATGGCCGGAGTCAGATTTCAGAGGAAAGGTACACCCTGTGGTGCGAGGCCGCGACGAGCGCGAAGATGGAGCTGACCTGTCAGCCGGATCAGGACCAGTTTCCCGTCACGCGGAAGATGCTGAGGTGGGTGCAGCCCGCCACCTTGGTTCGCAGCGCCGGATGCCGCTGTGGTTGAAGGTGGCAACAGGAGTCGTCGCCGTGGTGGTGGTGGCTGGTCTTGCCTTTGCCGGCTACTGGTATTTCCGGCTGCAGTCCAACATCTCGACGGCGCCGTTGAGCGCCGGGGACGGTGCGGCCAATGCCGGCAATGACTCCAACGGCAGGATGCAGATCCTGATCCTGGGGTCGGACACCAGGGACGGCAAGAACGCCGAGTACGGTGCGGCTGACCTTTCCACCGGGTACGGTCAGTCCGACGTGATGATGCTGATGGATATTTCGGCTGACAACAAACGCGTCAGCGTCATCAGCTTCCCGCGCGATCTTCTGGTGGACATTCCCCAATGCAAGGACCAGGAAACAAACGAGGTCTACCCTGCCCGCAGCGGGGTCATGATCAACGAAGCGATGGCCCAGGCCGGCATCGGCTGTGCCGTGGATACAGTGAACAAGCTGACCGGCCTCGAAGTGGACCACTTCATGATGGCCGACTTCAACGCCGTCAAGGAACTGTCCAATTCGGTCGGCGGCGTGGAAGTCTGCATCAGCGACGCCGTTTACGACCCTGATTCGCGCCTGCGCCTTCCCAAGGGCACCTCATCCGTGGAAGGTGAAATGGCCCTGGCATTCCTGCGGACCCGCCATGCCTTCGCTGATGGCGGCGACCTCGGCCGCATCAAGGCACAGCAGGGCTTCCTGTCCTCGCTGACCCGCAAGATCAAGGACGAAGGAACGTTGTCGGATCCCGGAAAGATGCTACGGATCGCCGACGTTGTGACCCAGAACCTGACCGTCGACGAAGGGCTGGCTTCAGTGCCTTCCCTCCTGACGATCGGAAACCGCCTGAAGGACATCGACATCAGCAAGGTTGCCTTCGTAGCAGTTCCCACCACACCCGCCGTGCTGGATCCCAACCGGCTGGAGATTGCCGAGCCTGCAGGTGAGCAGCTGTTCTCAGCGCTCCGCAAGGACGTGGACCTCACGGACCCCACAGCCCCAAGCACGCCGGCTCCGACCGAGACGCCCGGCGCTTCACCGACGGCCACGCCCTCGGAGACTGTCGCGCCGTTGCCGCCCTACGACAAGGCCCTCCAGCCGGTGTCGGTGGCGAACGGTACCGGTGTGCCCGGGCGGGCGGTGGAGATCGTCCAGGCGCTGGTTTCCGGCGGCTTTACCCAGACCGGACAGCTGGAGGCCCAGTCCGTAGCCCAATCAGTGGTCTACTACGGACCGGATTTCGCGGACGTCGCCGCGGACGTCGCTGCCCTCCTTGGGATTCCGGCAGCCCAGGTCCTTCCCGCCCCCGCAATCGTTGGCGTCCAGGCGTATCTCGGAACCGACTTCACCAGCGGCGCCACATACGGTGCCGCTGCCCTGCCGTCGGACATTGTCAACCAGACGGCCAGCGATGCCGTCTGCCAGCAGGCAAACCCGGAACTGATTGTGGCGGGCTGACAGTCGGCCTTACGCAGGTCAGGCCGGGCACTGAGTGCCCGGCCTGACCTGCATCACGGAAACTACCAGATGCTGACGCGTTCCTCGTGCGGCATCCACATGCCGTCCTGATCCGTCACGCCGAACGCTTCATGGAACGCGTCCAGGTTCCGGGCGATGGCATTGGTCCGGAACTCATTGGGGGAGTGCGGGTCAGTGGCGAGCCTGCGGATGGCCTCTTCGGCCCGGATGACCTGGCGCCAGCCGGCGGCCCAGGAGGCGAAGAACCGCTGCTGCCCGGTCAACCCGTCCAGAACCTCCGGTTCCCTGCCGTCAAGGCTGATGAGGTAGGCCTTGTACGCGATGGTCAGGCCGCCGAGATCGCCGATGTTCTCTCCGAGCGTCAGCTTTCCGTTGACGTTGTGGCCCGGAGCCGCGTACGGGGAAAGCGCATCATACTGGGCAACCAGCTTGGCGGTGAGTTCCTCGAACGCCTTCCGGTCCGCTTCGGTCCACCAGTTCCGGAGTGCGCCGCCGCCGTCGAACTGGGAGCCCTGATCATCGAACCCGTGGCCGATCTCGTGGCCGATCACCGCCCCGATGCCGCCATAGTTCACAGCATCATCGGCGTCGGCCGTGAAGAACGGCGGCTGCAGGATGGCCGCCGGGAAGACGATCTCGTTCAGCATGGGGTGGTAGTAAGCGTTCACCGTCTGCGGTGTCATCAGCCACTTGTCCAGGTCCACGGGTTTGCCGACCTCCTCGAGGTGGCGGTCGACGTCGGCGTTGTGCGCCCGTTCGACATTTCCCAGCAGGTCCTTCGCATCGATCTCCACTGCGGAGTAGTCAATCCATTTGTCCGGGTAGCCAATTTTGGCGCGGAATGCGGACAGTTTCCTCAGGGCCTCGGCCTTGGTGTCCTCGCCCATCCATTCCAGGCCCGAAATGCTTCGGCGGTAGGCCTCGATGAGGTTGGCCACCAGGGTCTGCATCCGTTCCTTGTGCGTTTCAGGAAAGTGCCGGGAGACGTAGATCTGGCCCACAGCTTCTCCGAGGGATGCTTCGACGACGCCGACACCCCGCTTCCAGCGGTCCTTGTTCCGTGGGGTGCCGCTGATGGTGGTTCCGTAGAACGCGAAATTGGCGTCAACGAAGGCCGCTGACAGGTAGGGCGCGGCCGCTCCGATGACGCGCATGGCCAGCCACTCCTGCCAGGCGGCGAGGGGCTCGGACTCCAGCAAGGCGGCCGCGCCGCTGAAGAAATCCGGAGTGCTGACCACGATTTCCTCCCGCTTGCCCGCGTCAACGCCGGCGGCGTCGAACCAGGTGCGGAGCAAGGGGAACAGCCCGGCAGCTTCCTCGGCTGTCTTGAGGTTGTAGGTCTTCTGGGGATCCCGCAGGGTGACGTTGTCCCAGTGGTGGGAAGCCAGCTTCGTTTCCAGGTCCAGAACCCGAGCCGCAGCCGCCCCGGGGGCTGCAACCTCCGCGAGGGTGAACATTGTGCTGACATGCTCTTCGTACGCTGCGACAATCGGCGCGAACTTCTCTTCGCGGTAGTACGACTCATCCGGCAGTCCCAGGCCGCCCTGCCCGGTGTACAGCAGGACCCGGTCAGGGTTGCCGGCGTCAGGGGCCGGATAGATGTAGAAGAGTCCCGATACGTCAGCCCGGAACAGTCTGCCCGCCAGTTCCATGAGTTCTGCCACCGAGGTTGTAGCGAACACATCGGCCAGGCGCCCTCGGATGGGTTCGCTGCCCTTTGCCTCAACGGTCTCCTCATCCATGAAGCTGTTGTAGAGGTCCCCGATCTTCCTCTCGATGCCGCTGGCGGCGTCCCCTTTGCCGGCAGCCTCTTCGATAATTTCCCGGACCGCGATCTCCGCTCCGTCACGAAGGGCAGTGAAGGTTCCTTCCAGGGGCCTGTCGTCCGGAATTTCGGTGGCCTTGAGCCACGTCCCGTTAACGTGCTGGTACAGGTCATCCTGAGGCCGGACGCTGTGGTCGATGTTGGAAAGATCGATCCCCGAAATGGGCACAGAAGCTCCTTCGTGTGACGTGCCGCGGCCGGTTGGTCCGTCGCGGCGTCTGCATGGTGGACGTTGCGGGAGGTATTGCACTTTCATCTTACGCACGCGTGCTACTCTCAAATGGTGCGCGCAGAACTCCTTCTCCTTAGCTGCCGCGGCGAGGCCTCAGACGCGATCTAGCGCAAGGCCCACCCTCGCTGCGGAGTTTGTGTTGCCCGGCCACCTTTCACTTATGAACCACAGAAAAGGCCCCGATAGTAATGCGAAACGCACAGAAGCCCTCTGGAATGCCCGCCCACCGGTACCTGCCCTTCCAGGACCAGATCACCGTTGAACTGCCTGACCGCACCTGGCCTGACAAGGTCATCACCAAAGCCCCGCGCTGGTGCGCCGTAGACCTGCGCGATGGCAACCAGGCCCTGATTGACCCCATGAGCCCGGCCCGCAAGATGAAGATGTTCGATCTGCTGGTCCGCATGGGCTACAAGGAAATCGAGGTCGGATTTCCGTCGGCGTCGCAGACTGACTTCGACTTCGTCCGCCAGCTGATCGAGGGCAACCACATCCCGGACGACGTCACCATCCAGGTCCTGACACAGGCCCGCGAGCACCTCATTGAGCGGACCTACGAGTCCCTGGTCGGTGCCAAGCAGGCCATCGTCCACCTCTACAACTCGACGTCGGTCCTCCAGCGCCGCGTGGTATTCAACCAGGACGAAGACGGCATCCTGGACATTGCACTGCAGGGTGCCCGCCTCTGCAAGAAGTACGAGGAAACCCTGGCGGACACCCACATCACTTATGAGTACTCGCCGGAGTCCTTCACGGGCACCGAACTCGAGTACGCGGTCAGGGTCTGCAACGCCATCGCCGATGTTTTTGAAGCCTCCGCGGACAGCCAGGTCATCATCAACCTGCCCGCCACCGTGGAAATGGCCACCCCCAACGTCTACGCGGATTCGATCGAGTGGATGAGCCGGCACCTGCACCCCCGCGAAGGCATCATCCTGTCCCTGCACCCCCACAACGACCGCGGCACCGGGGTGGCCGCTGCCGAACTGGGCTACCTCGCCGGCGCCGACCGGATCGAGGGCTGCCTGTTCGGCAACGGTGAACGCACCGGCAACGTTGACCTGGTCACCCTGGGCCTGAACATGTTCGTCCAGGGCATCGACCCCATGATTGACTTCTCAGACATCGACGACGTCCGCCGGACCGTCGAGTACTGCAACCAGTTGCCGGTCGCCGAGCGTTCCCCCTATGGCGGCGACCTCGTATTCACCGCCTTCTCCGGTTCGCACCAGGATGCCATCAAGAAGGGTTTCGAGGCCCTGGAACGGGACGCCGCTGCAGCAGGCAAGGACGTTGCGGACTTCACCTGGGCGGTCCCGTACCTCCCGGTTGACCCCAAGGACCTGGGCCGCAGCTACGAGGCCGTCATCAGGGTCAACTCACAGTCCGGCAAGGGCGGTGTGGCCTACCTGCTGAAGAACGAGCACAGCCTGGACCTGCCCCGCCGCGCGCAGATCGAGTTCTCCGGCGTGATCCAGAAGCGTACGGACACCGTCGGCGGAGAGGTCAGCGGCGCCCAGCTGTGGCAGATCTTCCAGGACGAGTACCTGCCGTCTGCCCAGGCCGACGGCCAGTGGGGACGATACTCGCTGGGCACCGTCCGGACGGAAACCGACGAGGCCGGCGGAATGACCCTCCACGCCTCCCTCGGCATCGAGGGCAACCAGGTCAGCAGGACGGGCACAGGCAACGGTCCCATTGCTGCGCTGCTGGACATCCTCGGCCAGGACGGGGTTGACGTCAGGGTGCTGGATTACAGCGAGCATGCCTTGTCTGAGGGCGGCAACGCCATGGCCGCCGCGTACGTTGAATGCGCCGTGGGGGAGCGGGTGCTGTGGGGAGTGGGCATCGACGCCAACACCAGCATGTCTTCGCTCAAGGCAGTCATTTCCGCCGTCAACCGGGCAATCCGGGATTCCCGGGCCTGATAGCGGCTGGCACGGGCGCGCCGGAGTTTCCGGCGCGCCCTGCCGGGTGGCCGGATGCCCGGCCTTCCCTTAGACAGTGGGAAGATAAAGCGTGGTCCAACAATCATTCTCCTCCCGGTCATATCGGGACGACGCCGTAGTGCTCCGAACCCATAAGCTGGGGGAAGCGGACCGCATCATCACGTTGCTGACCAAGCATCACGGCCAGGTCCGTGCAGTGGCCAAGGGAGTGCGTCGGACCAGCAGCCGTTTCGGGGCACGGCTTGAACCGTTTATGGTGGCCGACCTCCAGCTGATCTCCGGGCGGACCCTGGACATCGTCACCCAGGCGGTGGCCAAGGGGGCCTACGGAGGCAATATCGCCGCGGATTACGGCCGGTACACAGTGGCGGCGGCAATGACCGAGACGGCCGAAAAGCTGACAGATGTCGACGGCGAAGCGGGCACGGCCCAATACAACCTGCTGGTCGGAGCGCTGGCGTCCCTGAGCCGGAATGAACACGCCGCCGGGCTCATCCTCGACTCGTACCTGCTGCGGGCGCTGGCCACGGGCGGCTGGGCGCCAAGCTTCACCGTCTGCGCCCGCTGTGGCCGGCCCGGACCGCACACCGCTTTCTCGGCACCTCTGGGTGGAATGGTCTGCGGTGACTGCAGGCCGCCCGGTTCCCCGGCTCCCGCGGCAGACACAGTACTTCTGCTGGGTGCCCTCCTGACAGGGGACTGGCAGACTGCGGACGGATCGTTGCCGGTTCACCGCCGGGAAGCCGCGGGCCTGGTGGCTGCCTACCTGCAGTGGCATCTGGAACGTGTCCTGAAATCACTCAAACATGTGGAGCGTAACTGACAGTGGCCTTGGGAAAAAAGAACAGCCCATCCAGGACGAGGACCGCTCCGGTGGTGGCTCCGTACCCGCACCCGTCCGGTGCCGTTGCCCCGTCCATCCCCCCGGAGTTTATTCCGCGCCATGTCGCAATTGTGATGGATGGCAACGGCCGCTGGGCCAACCAGCGCGGCCTGCCGCGGATTGAAGGGCACAAGGCAGGCGAACCCGCTTTGCTGGATGTGATGGCGGGAGCCATTGAACTGGGCATTGAGCACGTCAGCGTCTACGCCTTCTCCACGGAGAACTGGCGCAGGTCCCCTGAAGAGGTCCGGTTCCTGATGGGTTTTAACAAGGATGTGCTTCGACGCCAGCGGGACCAGCTGGACGCGTGGGGTGTGCGGGTCCGCTGGTCGGGACGCCGCCCGAAGCTGTGGGGTTCGGTGATCCGGGAGCTCGAGGAGGCCGAGGATTTTACCGCCGGCAACAGCACGTGCACTTTGAACATGTGTGTTAATTACGGTGGGCGCGCTGAGATCACTGACGCCGTCTCCGCGATCGCGGCCGAGGTGGCCGCAGGCCGCCTCAAGCCTGGTGCCATCACGGAAAAGACCATCCAGAAATACCTTGACGAACCGGACCTGCCGGATGTTGACCTGTTCCTGCGCAGCTCAGGGGAACAGCGGCTGTCCAACTTCCTGCTGTGGCAGTCCGCCTACGCCGAGTTCGTTTTTATGGACACGCTGTGGCCGGATGTGGACCGGCGGACCCTGTGGGACGCCGTCGAAATCTATGCCCGGCGGGACCGGCGCTACGGCGGCGCCGTGGATGCCGCCCGCCCGGGGCGGGGAAGCGGGCCGTCAGGTCAGTCCGGGTAGGAATCCAGCCAGATGGTGAGGTCGCGGTAGGCCTCCTGCCTGATGCCGCGACGGGAGAGAAAGACGTCGTGGATGGCTCCCGGATACCGGAACACAGCCACCCTCCTGCCCAGACGGAGGGCGCGGCGGGCCGTTTCCTCCACGTCGATGACGGCGTCGGCGTGCATCAGCTCGGGAGACCATTCAGCCTGGATCCTGGTGCGGTCAGAGAGCATTACCAGGACCGGCGCCCCGATGTGCAGACGGCGCTCGACTGCCGCATGCCCGGCAAGGACAGCCTTCGCCCAGCCAGCGCGGACAGGAAATGAAGAAACCGGCCGCCAGGCCGGGTCAAGGTGCCATTCTCCGTGGGCCTCGTTGCTCACGCTCTGCCAGTAGCCGGGCATCTCCGGGAACCTGAAGGCCCGCCGCGGGTCCGACCGGGCAATCGGGTCCACCAGGTGCGAGGCGATGTTCCGCAGCAGGCTGCTGCCCTGGAGTTCAAGCCAGGGACATTCAGGACCAGTGTGCCGAGGGCGCCAGGGTGGCGGTGGGCCCAGAGCGCGGCGATCAGTCCGCCCAGGGAGTGGGCCAGCAGATGGACGGTCGGGCTGGATTGCGCGGGTGCCCTGGTGGCGAAGGTCATCCATGATGGCCGCCAGGGCTGCCTGCAGATCCTCGTCATAGACGGTGAGGTCCGTGGCGTACCCGGCGGTCTGCCAGTCCCGGAGGCTCCTGCCGAACTTCCGCAGGTCAAGGGCGTAGAAGCGGAACCCTGCCGCGGACAGGTGTTCGGCCAGCTCGGACTGGAGGAAGTAATCCGCCCAGCCGTGGAGGTACAGCACCACGCGCGCTGCCGCGGTGCCCTGGCGCCGCCGGGAACGTGCTTCCAGGCCGGTGGTGCCGGATCAGTGTTGCCGAGACCGCCCCTTCCTCATCGGGGGCAAGGGGAAGATCCTGGCACTGGAAGCCGGGGCCCAGGAAGTCTTCCTGCCATAGGGCTGTACCGGTCCCGGCGTCGGCACCCGTATCCCTCATGGCACTTCCTGCGCTCCACCCAGGCCAGCACCCGGGGCGGCGTAGCCACGCAGCCAGCGCTCCAGCCGGGTGTAGGCATCAGCGCGCACTCCCGGCGGGGACAGGAAGACATCGTGAAGCGCTCCCTCGATGCGTTCCACGGTCACCGTCCGCCCCAGCGTCAAGGCCCTGAGAGCAATGATATTGACGTCCAGCACCGCGTCAGTCCGCCGCATCTCCTCCGTCCAGAACGGTCCGTTGGCACTGCCCCTGGACAGCAGCACGAGGATGGGGACGTCGATCTGCAGGCCACGGGCCACCCTGGCATGGCCCGCCAGGACGGCGTGCAGCCACCCGGCGCGCAGCGGGAACGCCATCGGGGGCCGGTAGCGGTCATCGAGCGCCCATTCGCCCTCCGCCGAACTGCTGATGGTCCGCCAGTAGAAGCCGCGCTCCGGCAGGCGCAGGATGGCCTCGGGCCGGAAACGTGCCACGGGCCCCACCATGGTGGACGCCGCGCGGCGGACCAGTGCACTCCCATGCATCTCAAGCCACGGACTGTTCAGGATCAGCCGGGACACCGTTCCGGGGTGGTTGCTGACCCAGAGGGCGGCCACCAGTCCTCCGGTGGAATGTCCGAGCATTGTCAGGTCTGCCACCGGGACTGCGGACCATCCTCGCCGATGATGGCCATGGCCGTGCCGATTTCGGCGTCGTAGTCGGCCAGGTCCGCGACGTACCCGCCGGGCGCGTCCGGACGCAGGCTCCTGCCATGGTTATGCATGTCCAGTGCATAGAACTCGTAGCCCCGGGCGGCCCAGAAGTATGCGAGGTCCACGTTGAAGAAGTAGTCGCTCCACCCATGCAGGAAGAGAACGGCGCAACGGGGGCCGGTGGGGTTCGCAGGCTCGCAGGTGGCCGGAGCCTGACGAGCGTCGCCGTCCGTTCCACCCCGTCATCCCCGACAGCCTGGAAGGCGCGCGCTTCGAAGCCGCTGCCCAGGATGTCAGGGTGCCAGTTCATGGCTTTATGCTAGTCCGCGTCCCTACCCGTGAGTATCCGGGACTGCTCCACCCAGGGGAGCCCACGCTGCGGTGCCGGTTTGGTCTGGACCGCCGCAGGCGGAAAACTAGAGTCATGCGCGTATATCCCACATTCTTCAGGCTGGCCTTCTCATGGATGGACGCCGAACGCGCCCACAAAATCGGATTCAAGGGCATCAGGTATGCGCACGCGTCAGGCGCCGGAAGGATCCTGCGGAAATTCACCGCCCCCGCCGCTTCGCTCCAGACCACGGCCTTCGGCGTAACGTTCCCGTCGCCGTTCGGCCTCGCCGCAGGCTTTGATAAGGAAGGGCACGGAATCGATGCCCTCACGTGAACTCGGATTCGGGCACGTGGAAGTGGGCACCATCACCGGACAGGCACAGCCCGGCAATGAGAAGCCCCGCCTGTTCCGGCTGGTTGAGGACCGGGCAGTCATCAACCGGATGGGATTCAACAACGACGGTGCCGCAGCGGTTGAGCCGCGGCTGAAAGCTGCCCGGGCTGCCCTGCAGCGCAAGCATCCTGGTGTGCGGCCCGTCATCGGTGTGAACATCGGCAAGAGCAAGGTGGTGGAACTCGACGACGCTGTCGGGGACTACCTTGTCAGTGCCCGGAGCCTTGCCCCGGCGGCGGACTACCTGGTGGTCAACGTCAGTTCACCCAACACCCCGGGCCTGCGACTCCTGCAGGATGTCCAGACGCTGCGGCCGCTGCTGACCGCGGTGCGGGAAGAAGCGGACCGTGCGGCGGGCAGGCACGTGCCCCTGCTGGTCAAGATCGCGCCCGACCTCAGCGACGAGGATATTGACGACGTCGCCCGGCTGGCCCTGGACCTGAAGCTTGACGGCATCATTGCAACCAACACAACCATCGGCCGGTCGGGGCTGGTGTCGTCGGCAGAGAAGGTGGCCGCCTGCGGTGCCGGCGGACTGTCCGGCGCCCCGCTCAAGCAGCGTTCCCTCGAAGTACTGCGCCGGCTCAAGGAGGCCACCGGCGGCGCGGTCACCCTCGTGGCTGTGGGCGGGGTGGAAACTGCAAAGGATGTCCAGGAACGGCTCGACGCCGGCGCAACCCTGGTCCAGGGCTACACGGCCTTCCTTTATGAGGGGCCGTTCTGGGCGGCGCGGATCAACAGGCAGCTGGCCAGGATGCGCCGGGCCTGAGAGCAGGAACAGCAGAACCCCGGCGGTATTCCGCCGGGGTTCTGCTCATTCATGCCCAGGAAAGAGCGCTGGCGCACCAGCGGAATCTGTTCAGGACGGGTACTGGCCGCGCTTTACCTGCGGCTTGGGCAGCCGCAGTTTACGGAACTGAAGGGACCTCATGGAGCCGTACCAGACAGTGCCGCGCTCCACCTCGCCGAATTTTTCAGCCAGCCGCTTACGGAGCTGGCGCGAGAGGATGAAGACGTCAACGAAGACCGCCAGGAACATGACCCAGAAGCCACCCAGGACGTAGATCATCTGGTCGCTGCTGGCCGGTACCAGCAGCGAAATGATGACAAAGACCAGCGCGCCGAACATCAGGTACTCACCGAGGCTGAAGCGGGCATCGACGTAATCACGGGTGAAGCGCTTCTGGGGGCCCTTGTCCCGGAAGGGAAGGTGCCTCTCGTCTCCGGAGTCCAGGGCCTGCCTCATCTTCAGGCGCTGGTCCTGGACGGCCTGGCGCTCCGCAGCCTTCGAGGCCTTCCGGTCTTCGGGCACCAGGGGGCGCCTGCGGGCTGCTTCCTGCGCTTTACGCTTGGGCGTGGGCACGCCCTTGCCGGCCGCGGCATCACCGGGCGGCTGCTTCAGCAGCCTGTTGGTCTATGATCTCCTGCGCCGATGGCGCTTCTTTTTTACGTCCGAACACCCCAACAGAATACCCTGCGGCGGCGGGCCTCCTGCCCTGTGACGGACCGGCGCAGGTAGGGTTTTGCCATGACTTCTCCTTCGGGGACATCCCCCAACGAATCCGGCAGTCCTGCAGGCACCATCCACGCCGGGGAACTCCGGCGTACCGTCGAGCGGGCGTTCGATGCCACCGTGGCCCAGCTCAAGGAGCTCGTCTCCAATCCAGGCATCGCCTGGCCCAGTTTTGACCCCGAGCCGCTGGACCGCAGCGCCGAGGCGGTCGCCGGCCTGCTGCGCAGTGCCGGGCTTGAGGATGTCCAGGTGCTGCGTGCCGCCAAAGCCGACGGCACGCCGGGAGGTCCCGCCGTCGTCGCCCGCCGCGAGGCCGCCGAGGGCAAACCGACCATTCTCCTGTACGCCCACCACGACGTGCAGCCCCCGGGAGACCCCGCGCTGTGGGAGACAGAGCCCTTTACCGCCGTCGAAACCGGAGGAAGGCTCTACGGCCGCGGCGCTGCCGACGACAAAGCGGGGATCATGGCCCACGTTGCGGCTTTCTCCGCCGTGTCCGAGGTCCTGTCCGGTGAGATGGGCCTGGGAGTGACGTTCTTCTTTGAAGGTGAAGAGGAGGCAGGCTCGCCCACCTTCCGTGCGTTCCTTGAAGCCCACCGCGAACAGCTACGGGCTGACGTGATCGTCGTCGCCGACTCAAGCAACTGGAAGGTGGGCGTTCCGGCGCTCACCACCAGCCTCCGGGGACTGGTGGACGGCACCATCGAGGTCCAGGTCCTCCACCATGCCGTCCACTCGGGCATGTTCGGCGGGGCGGTGCTGGACGCGCCAACACTGTTGTCCCGGCTCATCGCCACCCTGCACGACGCCGAAGGAAACGTGGCAGTCCAGGGCCTCGTCTCAACCGACAACGTTGCCGTGGACCTGACGGAAGCCGAGTACCGCGCTGATGCCTCAGTACTGGACGGGGTTCAATTGGCAGGCTCCGGCACCATCGCCTCACGGCTGTGGACCAAGCCCGCACTGTCGATCATCGGGTTCGATGCCCCGGCCGTGGATATGGCCTCCAATACCCTGCTTCCCAGGGCCCGGGCGAAATTCAGCCTCCGGCTAGCCCCCGGCCAGGACCCTGCCGAGGCCATGGAGGCCGTGCGCCGGCACGTGGAGGCCAACGCACCGTTCGGTGCAAAGGTGGTCTTCACACCGGGTGAGAGCGGAAGTTCCTTCAAGACCGATACGTCCTCCAAGGCAGCCTCACTCGCCCTCTGGGCGCTGGGAGAAGCCTGGGGCGTGCCCGCCGTCGAAATGGGCATCGGCGGTTCCATCCCGTTCATCGCGGACCTGACCGAGCTCTACCCCGACGTCCAGATCCTGGTCACCGGCGTCGAAGACCCGGATTCGCGCGCGCACAGTGCCAACGAGTCCCTTCATCTCGGGGACTTCAAGAACGCAATCGTGGCCGAAGCTTTGCTTCTTGCCCGCCTGAATGCCGAAGGCCTGAAGTAAGCGGACGACGCCGGCACCTCCCTGCACCGTCAGGGGAACCGTGCGCCGCACGCAGGGAACAACCACCAGGCACCCATGGTTACGTCAGGAGTTAGAGCTACACGTCTGACCGACGTAGCATGTAGCTATAGCCCATACCGTTTCCGTAGGGGCAGGCACCGCTGACGCGGGGCCGCCAAGGACCGTCCTAAGAAGGTAGGCCAATGAGCACCGCAACCAATGAGAACAGCACCGAAACCACCAGCGCTGCCGGCGATGAACTGGCCGCCCACGAGGTCAAGCTGACCGACGTCGCCGCAGGCAAGGTACGCAGCCTCCTGGAGCAGGAAGGCCGGACCGACCTCCGCCTCCGCGTCGCCGTGCAGCCCGGCGGCTGCTCGGGCCTGATCTACCAGCTCTACTTCGATGAGCGCCTCCTCGACGGGGATGCCGTCCGCGACTACGACGGCGTTGAAGTTGTGGTGGACAAGATGAGCGTGCCCTACCTCAGCGGCGCGAGCATCGACTTCGAAGACACCATTTCGAAGCAGGGTTTCACCATTGACAACCCCAACGCCGGCGGCTCCTGTGCCTGTGGGGATTCGTTCCACTGACCCGGACTTTTCGCCCGATGCCGGCGCCTTGTGCCGCCCCGCCGAAAACGGCACGGCCACAAGGCGCCGACATGTGGGCGAAACGCCCGGGGGAGCGGTAAGCTCTACACCGAGTAGTAAAACTTTTAGTGTGCCCGCGCAGCCAACGCTGCCGGGCAACAGCAACAAGTAGGAAGGGCCGTCTGTGAGTTCGCAGAACCGAACCGGCAGCCGACGCAAAACGATCACTTCGATCTCAGGCTTGGCACTTGCCGGCGCGTTGGTTTTGACTGGATGTTCGCCAGAGGTAGAGAAGGGGTGGCTGCCTACCGAGCGTGGCACCACCAATCACACTGACCGGATCATGGACCTCTGGGTCAACTCATGGATTGCCGCACTGGTTGTGGGCATCATTACCTGGGGTTTGATCGTCTGGTGCGTCGTGGCCTACCGCCGCCGCAAGGGGACCCAGGGTTTCCCGAAGCAGATCAGTTTCAACCTTCCGCTTGAGGTCTTCTACCTGACCATCCCCCTGTTCATGGTGCTGGTGTTCTTCTACTTCACCGACCGTGACCAGCAGGCCATCGATGACCGCTCACAGCCGGCCGACGTCGTCGTTGACGTCCGCGGCAAGCAGTGGGCGTGGGACTTCAACTACAAGTCCGGCGACGTCATCGAAGAGGATGTCCACGAAGCCGGTGTCCAGGCACACCTGACCGGCGACACCATCGACAAAGAGAAGCTCCCCACCCTGTACCTGCCCGTGGGCAAGTCCGTGGACCTGGAGCTGAACTCCCGCGACGTGATCCATTCCTTCTGGGTTCCCGCCTTCCTGCAGAAGCGCGACATGATCCCCGGAAAGACCAACTACATCAGGTTCACGCCCACTAAAGAGGGCACGTACGACGGCAAGTGCGCCGAACTCTGTGGCGAGTACCACTCCGAGATGCTGTTCCGCGTCAAGGTTGTGTCCGAGACTGAATTCCAGTCCCACATGGACGAACTGCGCGATTCAGGCAACACGGGTCTCCTCGGCGAAGAGTACGACCGCAACCCGAACCTGAACGAAATTAAGTAAGGGGAGCGACGTGGCTACATACACTCAATCCGCACCCACCGGAGCTCTCACCGCTCCCGTGGTTCCCAAGTCCAAGGGACGCATCGTCGTCAACTGGATCACCTCCACCGACCACAAGACCATCGGGTACATGTACCTGATCGCGTCGTTTGTGTTCTTCTGCTTCGGCGGCGTCATGGCGCTGCTGATCCGCGCCGAGCTGTTCGAGCCGGGCATGCAGATCCTGCAGACCAAAGAGCAGTACAACCAGCTGTTCACGATGCATGGCACCGTGATGCTGCTGATGTTCGCCACACCTCTGTTTGCAGGGTTCGCGAACGTCATCATGCCGCTTCAGATCGGTGCTCCCGACGTCGCCTTCCCGCGTTTGAACGCGTTGGCCTTCTGGTTCTTCCTGTTCGGTTCCACCATCGCCGTGTCCGGCTTCATCACCCCGCAGGGTGCTGCCTCGTTCGGCTGGTTCGCGTATGCGCCGCTGTCGAACACGACGTTCAGCCCCGGCATTGGTGGCGACCTGTGGGTGTTCGGCCTGGCGCTGTCCGGCTTCGGCACCATCCTGGGCGCGGTCAACTTCATCACCACCATCATCTGCATGCGCGCCCCGGGCATGACCATGTGGCGGATGCCGATCTTCACGTGGAACGTGCTGGTCACGGCGATTCTGGTCCTGATGGCGTTCCCGCCCCTGGCCGCAGCCCTGTTCGCACTGGGTGCTGACCGACGCTTCGGTGCGCACATCTTCGATCCGGAGAACGGCGGCGCAGTCCTCTGGCAGCACCTGTTCTGGTTCTTCGGCCACCCCGAGGTCTACATCATTGCCCTGCCGTTCTTCGGCATCGTCTCCGAGATCTTCCCGGTCTTCAGCCGCAAGCCCATCTTCGGCTACAAGGGCCTGGTCTACGCCACCATCGCCATCGCGGCCCTGTCCGTCACCGTATGGGCACACCACATGTACGTCACCGGTTCGGTACTGCTGCCGTTCTTCTCGTTCATGACCATGCTGATCGCAGTACCTACGGGCGTGAAGTTCTTCAACTGGATCGGCACCATGTGGCGGGGGTCCCTGACGTTCGAGACCCCCATGCTGTGGAGCATCGGGTTCCTGATCACGTTCCTCTTCGGCGGCCTGACCGGCATCATCCTTGCCTCACCGCCGCTGGACTTCCACGTCTCCGACTCCTACTTCGTGGTGGCGCACTTCCACTACGTCGTGTTCGGCACCGTGGTGTTCGCGATGTTCGCCGGATTCTACTTCTGGTGGCCCAAGTGGACCGGCAAGATGCTGAACGAGCGCCTGGGCAAGATCCACTTCTGGCTCCTGTTCCTCGGCTTCCACGGCACGTTCCTCATCCAGCACTGGCTGGGTGTTGAGGGCATGCCCCGCCGGTACGCCGACTACCTCGTGGAGGACAACTTCACCTGGATGAACCAGTTCTCCACCATCGCCTCCTTCGTCCTGGGCGCGTCGCTGATTCCGTTCTTCTGGAACGTGTACATCACCTGGCGGAGTGCGGAAAAGGTCCAGGTTGATGATCCGTGGGGCTTCGGCGCCTCACTGGAATGGGCCACGTCCTGCCCGCCGCCCCGGCACAACTTCACGTCCCTGCCCCGGATCCGCTCCGAGCGCCCCGCCCTGGACCTGCACCACCCCGAACTGGCACAGGTCCACACCGTCGAGTCTCCGTCTGCAGCTGCGGCGGTTCTCGGTAACGCCGACCAGAAGGACACTGCCAAGTGAAGATCGAATCATGGATTTTTGGAGCCGGAGTCTTCTTCTTTGTCCCGGTGTCGGTTATCTACGGGTTCCTGACCAACTGGTCCGAGTGGGTAGGAATTCTGGGTGTTCTCCTGGTGGGCGGACTGGCCGGCATGGTTGGCGCCTACCTCGGATTCACCGGCAAGCGCGTCGGGCTCCGCCCGGAAGACCGCAATGACGCCGAGATCCACGAAGGCGCCGGCGAACAGGGGCACTTCAGCCCCTGGAGCTGGTGGCCCCTCGTCCTGGGCCTTGCCTGCGCCGGCGGTTTCCTCGGGCTTGCGATTGGCTGGTGGATCCTGTTTGTCAGCGCCGGCCTCGCCGTTGTGGCGCTCGTCGGCTGGGTTTACGAATACAGCCGTGGTGACCACGCGCACTGAGGTGCCAGCAACACACTGAACACAAAAACGACGGCGGGCCCCACCCTGAGGTGGGGCCCGCCGTCGTTCTGTTGCCGCCTACCGTCCGATTGCGAGCTGATGCAGCCGCGGAGAAGGCAGGCAGGAGGGCCTTAGCGGGTGCCCTGGGACTCCAACAGCTGCACCAGTGACACCAAGGCGGCCTCCGCTGTCGTGAGGTCCTGAGGGGACGACGTGGCGGCTGCAGCAACGCGCAGTTCAACCTCGCAGCCGTGGTGGAAGTCCGCTGTCATCACTTCGAGGAGCGACCTGGCATCCACTTCCCGGCTTCCGGCCTTTCGGATCGTGACCGGAAGGCCGGTTTCCGTTACAGCCCTGACGAACACGGCTGCGGGGCGGGCATGCAGGCCAATTGATGCAGAAACAACTGCCTTGTGAACTGGCAACGCAACTCCTTCCTCCGGACGGCCCATGCCGCACGATTTTTTCCTGTTCAAATATAGCCGCCCCGGCATTCGTCCGCCCAAAGCACCAGCTCCGGCAGGACTGGTCTAGACCTGCCCGCAGCTGCCTTAACATTGAAGAGTGAACACTGAAGCAGGATGTGCAGGGCATGCCAGCTAATGCGTCGGGCGTTGCCGGTGAAATTGACCGCCGCAGCGGAACGGCCATCTACGTCCAGCTCAGGGAGATCCTCAGGACCTACATCACGGGCTCGTGTCCACCGGGTTCGGCACTGCCGTCTGAGCGGGACCTCGCGGAGCGGTTCGGGCTCGCCCGGATGACTGTCCGCCAGGCCATCGACGCTTTGGTGGGCGAAGAGGTCCTGGAGCGCGTCGTGGGACTCGGCACGTTTGTGCGGAAACCCAAGCTGGACCTGCAGGTGAAACTGACCTCCTACAGCGAGGAGATGCAGCGCCGTGGCATGGTCCCGGCTGCAAAGGTCCTGAGCTTCGAACAGATCGCCGCCAGTGCGTTCCTGGCCAGGGAACTCCAATTGGACGAGGGAACGCCCCTGGTCCGGTTCCGGCGGCTGTTGCTGGCAGATGGCGAACCCATGAGCGTGGATGAGAACTTCATTCCGGCGCACCGTGTGCCGGGCCTCTTGGACGGGGAACCCCCAACATCGCTGTACAACGTCCTGAGCGAGCAGTTCGGGCTGGTTATGGAGTGGGGCGAGGACATGATTGAGGCTACGGCTGCTTCGCCCTCGACGGCCCGCCTCCTCAACGTCGATGTCGGCGCCCCGTTGCTTAAAGATACAGCGTCATGCCTTCGTGGCGAGGGCAATGGTGGACTACTCGGTCTCCTACTACCGGGCGGACCGCTACAAGCTTTGGGTTCCGCTGCAGCGGCCCGGCGCCCGGACAAGCAGGAATCCTGCCAGCTACCGCAACCACTGAACGTCAGTAGCAGCAGACAACGGGAAAGGCCCGGTCCTTGTGGACCGGGCCTTTCCGTGATCTTCAGCAGTGGCTGCTTAGTGGCTGAGGCTCTTGGTTGGCCTCGGCCGCTTCGACTGCCGGCTGGGCGTGGTGACCGTGGGCGGCCTCCAGCTCTGCCGGGGTTGCCGGGGCTACCCGGTCCTCGAAGAACCACTTGGACAGGAATGCGCGGCGCTTTTCCTTGCTGGTGACGATTCCGTGGTCGTTGGGGACTGCGGGAAGCGGGGAAGGAGATTCGAAGCCAACCAGCTTGTACCGCTTGTATTCGTCCAGCGGTGCGTGCACCTCGATGAACTCACCATGGGGGAGTCGTACGATGCGTCCGGTTTCGCGGCCATGCAGGGCGATTTCGCGGTCCTTCCGCTGCAACGCAAGGGCCACCCGCTTGGCCACGATGAACGCAATGACCGGTCCAATGAAGAACAGGGCACGCAGCCAGTACGTGACATCGTTCAGCGACACATGGAAGTGCGTGGCAATGAGGTCCGAGCCGGCAGCAGCCCACATCACGCTGTACCAGACAAAACCGGCCACGCCGATGGCGGTACGGGTGGGAGCGTTACGAGGACGGTCAAGGACGTGGTGTTCGCGGTTGTCCTTGGTGATCCAGCTTTCGATCCACGGGTACATGAACATGATCGTGAACAGAATGCCTGCCGGCACCAGGGCCGGGAGAAGGACGTTCAGCGTCAGCGTGTAGCCGAAGATGACGTACTCGAAGTGGAAGTCACCAATGACACCCGGCATCAGGCGCAGGGCGCCGTCGACAAAGCCGATGTACCAGTCAGGCTGGGTTCCCGCGGACACCGGTGAGGGGTCATAGGGGCCGTAGTTCCAGATGGGGTTGATGGTGAAGAATGCTGCCATCAGGGCAATGACACCGAACACGATGAAGAAGAAGCCACCGGCTTTTGCCGCGTAGACGGGGCCGAGGGGGTAGCCCACCACGTTGCCGTCGTTGCGGCCCGGACCGGGGTACTGCGTGTGCTTGTGAACAACCACCATGAAGAGGTGGAGGACAATCATCAGCAGGATGAGGGCCGGAACCAGGAGGATGTGGAGCATGTACAGGCGGCCGATGACGGCAGTGCCCGGGAACTCCCCGCCGAAGAGGAAGAACGAGATGTACGTGCCGATCACGGGGATGGACTTGATGACGCCGTCGATGATCCGCAGGCCGTTTCCGGAGAGGAGGTCATCGGGGAGTGAGTAGCCCGTGAAGCCGGCAGCCATGGCCAGGATCAGGAGGACACTGCCAACAACCCAGTTCATCTCACGCGGCTTGCGGAACGCGCCGGTGAAGAAGACGCGAAGCATGTGGACGGCGATGGACGCGACAAACAGGAGCGCTGCCCAGTGGTGCACCTGGCGCATAAAGAGGCCGCCACGGACGTCGAAGGAGATGTCGAGCGAGGAGCTGTATGCCACGGACATTTCGACGTTCTGCAATGGAATGTAGGAACCGTCGTAGTGCGTCTCCGCCATGGACGGATCGAAGAAGAACGTCAGGAAGGTTCCCGACAGCAGGAGGATGACGAACGAGTACAGCGCCACCTCACCGAACATAAACGACCAGTGGTCAGGGAAGACCTTCCGGCCGAACTCACGCAGAATCCCGGATCCGCCGACCCGTGAGTCCACGAAGTCGGTGATGCGTCCGGCTTTAGTCGTGGCGACGAAGGCGGGGGCTTTAGCTGTTGATGATGCGCTCATGCTCATCACGCTCCCAGTAACTCGGTCCAACAGGTTCTTTGAAGTCGCTGGTAGCGACCAGGTAGCCCTCGTCATCAACTGCGATTGGCAGCTGGGGGAGTGGCCGGCTGGCGGGGCCGAAGATCACCTTGCACTCTTGCGTGAGGTCAAAGGTGGACTGGTGGCACGGGCACAGCAGGTGGTGCGTCTGCTGCTCGTAGAGAGCAACCGGGCAGCCAACGTGGGTGCAGATCTTTGAATAGGCAACAATTCCGTTGTAACCCCATTCTTCGCGGCCCTCTGAAGGGTTCAGCGAAGCGGGATCAAGGCGCATGAGCAGCACAACTGCCTTGGCCTTTTCGTTGAGTTTGCCCTCGTGGAGTTCATTGAGGCCTTCGGGGATCACGTGGAATGCAGAGCCGAGGGTCACATCCGAAGCCTTGATGGGCGTTCCGTCGGGATCACGGGTAAGGCGCTTGAGCTTGCCTTCCACCGGGGCCCACATGGTGTGGGAAAGCTTCTTGTCCGGACGGGGACCGAGGTCACCGAAAACGGCCAGGGCGGGCAGCGGAGCAAGGGCCACTGCACCGAGAAGGGTGTTGCGGATCAGGGGGCGGCGCTTGATGCCGGTTTCTTCGACGATGTCGTCGACAATCCGGACTGCTGCCTGCCGGTCCTCTTCGGTACGGATCGCGTGGCGCTCTTCGGATACCTCGTGGTCCGGCATCAGGGCCTTGGCCCAGTGGACAATACCGGTACCGATACCGAGCATCGCGAACGCGGTGCCGACACCCAGCAGGGCATTCTGCAGGCGGATGGTAGCGATATCCGCACCTTCACCCAGGTCAATCGCGAAGTACGCCACCAGGAAGATCAGGGTGCCGACAACGGAGGTCGCCAAAGAGTAGGGCGACCTGCCGTTCTGCACGCTTGGCGGCCTTCGGGTCCGTGTCAGCCAGGCGCAAACGGTGCGGGGGAATTCCAGGATCCTGGAACTTCTCCACCTCATTCTGACCAGCCGTAGCTACGGTGCCCGAGTGGTTCGGACTGCCGTCACTATGGTTGCCCATAATTCGCCTCATCCTTCTCTCGTCCCGGCTTATGCCGAGTTAGTTTTTCAATGTCAAACTGCTGACTCATCAGCAGGAGTTCTATGTAAGTTGCAGAGCGCCTAGGACGTCCGGGACGTCAGCCAGATGGTAAAGGCGATGATGACGCCCAGGCCCGCTACCCAAACAAACAGGCCTTCAGCGACGGGGCCGAGGGACCCCAGGTCTGCTCCGCCGGGGGAACCGTTGGATTCGATCTGCTTCAGGAAGGTGATGATGTCGCGCTTGCCTTCGGGGGAGACGTTGGCGTCACTGAATACCGGCATGTTCTGCGGGCCGGTAACCATGGCCTCGTAGATGTGCTTTTCCGTCACATCAGCCAGGGCAGGAGCGAACTTGCCTCGGGTCAAAGCACCACCGGCGGCGGCAGCGTTGTGGCACATTGCGCAGTTCACGCGGAACAGCTCGCCACCGGCGGCAGCATCACCTTCGCCGTCCAACAGGCCTTCTTCAGGAATTGCCGGGCCGGCTCCCAGGGAAGCTACGTACGCTGACAACTGGTGGGTCTGTTCGTCGTTGAACTGGGCCGGCTTCTTGTAGGCCTGGGGTCCGTTCATCTGCATCGGCATACGGCCGGTTCCGACCTGGAAGTCAACCGCGGCTGCACCTACGCCGACCAGTGAGGGTCCGTCCTGGGTGCCGCTGGCGCCCATGCCATGGCAGGTGGCGCAGTTCGCCTCGAAGAGCTTTTCGCCTTCCTCCGTGTCGCTGGCGCTGAAGGTGGTGGTGGATGCCTTCGCCTCGTTGACGGTGGTGGCAACGGCATACAGTCCACCCGTGAGGAGGAGCCCCATCAGGAGCAGCGCTATGGCTGCAAGTGGGTGACGCCGCTTTTGCGAGAGTGCCTTCACGTGGTGGTTCCTTTATTCGATCCTGCGCCGGCTCTATGGGCCGCTTCTTGAAATTCTGCCTCTTGTAGAAAAAGAATCAAAGCTTGACTACTTGAGCACGTAGATGACGAGGAAGAGGCCGATCCAGACGACGTCCACAAAGTGCCAGTAGTAGGAGGTGACAATTGCCGAGGTCGCCTCGAAGTGTCCGAACTTCTTGGCCGCGAAGGAGCGGCCGATGATGAACAGGAACGCGACCAGTCCGCCGATGACGTGCAGGCCGTGGAAGCCTGTGGTCATGTAGAACGCGGAGCCGTAGGCATTCGAGGAGAGTGAGACGTGCTCGGAGACCAGCATCGCGTACTCAGTGGCCTGGCCGGCAACGAAGAAGGCGCCCATGATGAAGGTCAGCGTGAACCATTCGTTCATGCCCCAACGGGCGAACTGGAACGCGCCGCCGGTCTTGCGGGGCTGCAGCCGTTCGGCCGCGAAGACGCCCATCTGGCAAGTAAACGAACTGGCCACGAGGACGATCGTGTTAACGAGCGCAAAGGGGAAGTTGAGCTTGGCTGTCTCTTCCGCCCACATCTGTCCGCTCGTGGAGCGCAGTGTGAAGTACATGGCGAAGAGACCGGCGAAGAACATCAACTCGCTGGAGAGCCACACTACGGTTCCAACGGAAACCATATTGGGGCGGTTCAGCGTGGGGTGCGCCGGGGTACTGGGGGCATGGGTCGCAGATGTCACATAGACATTATGTCTATAAAAGTCCGTTCCTCCCAACGCAAACCGCCTTTTCGGGGGACTTTTTCTACAAAGACGCGAAATCACCGGGAAAAGTTCCCGGCAGGGTTCACATTGGTCATGGCCCTGCGTCCCTCGATAGCATCGGGGAGTGACTTCACAGGCATCAGCAGCGGCGGCAGGCAATACCTGGCCCCGGCTCATTTCGGCCCTCATCAGAGGCCATGACCTCACGGCGGACAGTACGGCGTGGGCCATGGACACGATCATGTCCGGGGAGGCTACTCCTGCCCAGATCGCCGGGTTCCTGGTGGCGCTCAGCGCCAAGGGTGAAACCGTGGAAGAGCTGACTGGGCTGGTGGAGGCCATGTTGGGGCACGCGAACCCCGTCGCGATCTCCGGCGAAAAACTGGACATCGTCGGGACCGGTGGGGACCAGCTCAATACCGTCAACATCTCCACCATGGCGGCCCTGGTGGCAGCCGGGGCAGGAGCGAAGGTGGTCAAGCACGGCAACCGTGCGGCGTCGTCCTCCTCTGGTTCTGCCGACGTCCTTGAGGCTTTGGGCGTGCGGCTGGATCTGTCCATCAGCCAGGTGGCCCGGAATGCGGAAGAGGCAGGCATCACGTTCTGCTTCGCCCAGGTCTTCCACCCGTCCTTCCGCCACACGGCAGTGCCGCGGAAAGAGCTGGCCATCCCTACCGCCTTCAACTTCCTGGGCCCGCTGACCAACCCGGCCGGGGTCCAGGCTTCCGCAGTCGGTGTTGCCAACGCCCGCATGGCGCCGCTGGTGGCCGGTGTGCTGGCCCGGCGGGGGAGCCGCGGGCTCGTCTTCCGGGGCAACGACGGCCTGGACGAACTGACGACGACCGGCCCCTCGGTGGTGTGGGAAATCCGGAACGGGGAAGTCGCTGAACTCGATTTTTCGCCGGCGGACCTTGGAATCCGCCAGGCGACCGTGGAAGAACTGCGCGGGGGCGACGCAGCGGCAAATGCAGACGTCGTCCGCAGGGTGCTCGCCGGGGAGCCGGGCCCTGCGCGGGACGCAGTCCTGCTCAACGCCGCCGCGGGCCTGGTTGCTTTCGACCTGGCAGCCGAGGGTACGTTCCTGGAGCGGATGCGCTCAGCGCTCGGCCGTGCAGCGGACTCGGTTGACTCGGGAGCGGCAGCGGCGGTCCTGGACCGCTGGGTGTCGCTGAGCCACACCTGAGCCGGCTGGCAGGACGGCGGGGGTTACTGCTCGAAGCCCAGCGAAAACGCAGCGTCGAGATCGTGCTGGGAGTAGGCACGGAAGGCAATGTGGGTTGATGTGTGCACCACTGCGGGAACCTTGGAGAGCCGGTCGGCAATGACATCGGCGAGGTCTTCATGCCTGGCCACGCGTGCGACGGCAATGAGGTCCCACTCGCCCGTCACCGAATAAACCTCACTGATTCCCTGGATGGCGGAGATTTCTTCGGCAGTTTCGGGGATGCGGGCTGCGTCGGTTTTGATCAGAACGAATGCGGTGATCACTTCAATCCTTCCGGACCTGTTGCGCCGTAGCATTGCCCGGCAAGACTGTTCAGTGCTGCCAGCCTATTACATCGGCACGGCTGGCGCGGGGTGTTCGCCGCCGGGTGGAGGACCGTATTCCCGGACCTTCCTAGGCTGCCGACTGCTTCCGTAAGCGGCGGACAAGGGCAAGCAGTCCGCGGTAGCCCAGCAGGAACAGGCCCAGGCTCAGGAGCGCCACGATCACAAAGGCGACAACCACTGTCTGGCCGGTGATGGCGCGGAGCATCATGCCGCCAACAACGGCGCCGAGCCAGACCACGACGCCGGCCCTGACGGACAGCGGGCTGCGGCGGACCGGGCCGGACATCCAGGCGAGGGCGGCGCCGGCAAGGAAGGGCCAGGCCGTCTGAAGCACCCCGGAGATAATCTCGCCCCTTTGGTGTGCGTCGCGGCCAATGGCGGCGAAGGCCAAAATCAGGGCGGCGTCTGCCAGTGCCGCAGTTACGGCGGCCCGACGGCCGCCGGAGAAGGAAGGCTGGCGGGTCGAAGAACTCATGGTTTCGACCCTATCGCGGAGGCAGGGAGCAGCGTGATTCCCTGGGTTGCCCCGTTCCGTCCCATCACGGAAAATGGCCGGAACACTGCACCCGCCTGCGTCGTGGAGGTACCTTGCGTCTTATCCAAGTAGCCCAGCACGCCGATGACCTCCAACGCGCCTCAGCGTTCTACGCGATGTTGCTGGGAACAGGACCGACAGCAACCTACGACCCTCCAGGGCTGGTGTTTTTCCATCTCGACGGCGTCAGGCTCCTGCTGGAGCGCGGTGCACCGTCCGCGGTGCTCTATGTGGAAGTGGACGACGTCCGTGGTGCGCTTACCCGGCTCCAGGACCAGGGAGTTGAAGTCATTGCTGCGCCACACATCATCTTTCACCATGACGACGGCTCGCTGGGGCCGGCGGGGACCGACGAGTGGATGGCCTTCATCCGGGACAGTGAAGGAAACACGCTGGGCCTGGTCAGCCGCACTGCTCCAGTCGTTGTGCGTCAGAGGCCCCGGGGCTAGGCTCAAGCCGGAGAGGAGCGTCCCATGCAGAAGATTTCGACCTGCCTGTGGTTCGAGGACCAGGCAGAGGAGGCCGCACAGTTCTACACCTCGGTCTTTGACGACTCCAGGATCACGGACATCTCGCGCTACGGAGAGGGCGGTCCCGGGCCGGCCGGCACGGTCATCACTGCGGAGTTTGACATCGCCGGACGACGCTTCCTGGCGCTCAACGGAGGCGCTCAGGCCAACTTCACCGAAGCCGTATCCTTCGTCGTCGATTGCGCGGACCAGGAGGAAGTGGACCGCTACTGGACGGCACTGACCGATGGCGGCACCGAAAGCCGGTGCGGCTGGCTGAAGGACCGGTACGGAGTCTCCTGGCAGGTGGTGCCCTCAGTCCTGGGCTCGCTTATTGCAGGGCCGGATCCCGAGGGAGCCCAGCGCGCCATGCAGGCGATGCTTGGGATGCGGAAACTGGATATCGCACGTCTCCAAAGCGCTTATGACGGCTAGATCGTCCCGCCTGGTCCGCAGATGAACAATTCCCTGTGGATCGGCGTCCTGCTGGGGGCCGCAGTCGGAATCGCGGTTGGCCTGGCGGTATTCGACAGCCCGTTCATCTGTGTAGTCCTGGGAGCCGGCCTGGGCGCCGTCGTCGGAGCGGGGGTCCGGCCGCGCCGCTGACGCGGTCCAACAGCGTGCCTTGGGCCATGGAACGGCGACAGGTGCACGTCTCCGGGGGCCTAAAGCCCCTGCCACAATCCGGCGCCCTGCGCATACTTTGGAGGCGTGGTCAGGACAACAGCCCCTGCATACCCGATCTGACCGCTGACGGGATTGGCCATGTCCGATTCGCCCACCGCGTCAGCGGCCCTGTCACCATTCGACGCTGTCCTCTTCGACCTGGACGGAGTGGTGACAGACACGGCGACGGTGCACGAAGCTGCCTGGCGTGAGCTCTTCGAATCGGTCCTGAAAGACCAGCGGGTCCCGGCGCGGGCGTCAAGGCGTCCTTTCACCAGGAGCGATTACCTCACTTTCGTCGACGGCAAACCGCGCGAAGACGGGGCCAACGCCTTCCTCGCCTCGCGGGGCATCACACTTGCCACCGGGACAGCCTCCGATGCGGCCGGAGACTGGACGGTCCACGGCCTGGCAAAGCTTAAGGACCGGATCTTTTTGGGACGGCTGGACCGTGCCGGCGTGGACACCTTTCCCGGGACCGTGAAGTTCATTGAGCGGCTGCATTCGGCGCGGATAGCGGTGGTGCTGGTGACCTCAAGCCGCAACGCAGCTGCAGTCCTCGCCGCGGCGGGCCTTTCGGCGTCCTTTGACCTGGTGGTGGACGGGGTCATAGCAGGAGAGCTGGGACTTCCCGGCAAACCTGATCCTGCACTGTTCCTCGAAGGTGTCCGCCGCTTGGGGATCCCGCCGGCCCGGGCCGCCGTCGTCGAAGATGCGGTCGCCGGGGTGGAAGCGGCACGGCGC
The DNA here is from genome assembly GCA_963807805.1 of uncultured Actinomycetota bacterium. Lineage (GTDB taxonomy): Bacteria > Actinomycetota > Actinomycetes > Actinomycetales > Micrococcaceae > Arthrobacter. Next base: position 849,464 of record CAWECX010000010.1, read on the forward strand.
GGTGGATTCGGCCTGGTCGTCGGCATTGACAGGGCGGACAGGCGGGCAGCCCTTGAAGCGGCGGGAGCCGACATTGTGCTGACCGATGTCAGTCAGCTGGACCTGGGCCGTGTCCTGACCGATCCGTGGCGCCTGACGTACGAGGGGTATGATCCTGCCCACGAGGGGCACCGGGAGGCCCTGACAACGCTCGGGAACGGCTATCTGGCCGTCCGCGGCGCCGCACCCGAGACCCGGATGGACGGTGTCCACTATCCGGGGACCTACCTGGCCGGCGTGTACAACCGGCTCACGAGCGACGTCCAGGGGCACGTCACCGAAGACGAACACATGGTTAATGCACCCAACCTGCTGTTTATGGACATCAGGCTGGACGGCACAGGCTGGTGGTCCGAAGGCGGACTGAAGGCCCTCACAGAGCGACGCGTCCTGGACATGATGCGGGGAACCCTCCAGCGGCAGGTGACGCTCGAAGCACCGGACGGACGGCGCCTGGCGGTTTCCCAATGCCGGTTCGTCTCGATGGCCCAGCCGCACCTGGTGGCCCTCAGGACCACCGTGACAGCCATAGGGTGGAGCGGCACGTCACCCTCCGCAGCGGCGTGGACACCGGGGTCACGAACGAGAATGTACCGGAGGACGCGCTCCTGTCCCATCATCATCTGGTCCGGCTTGATGGGTCGCCGCCGGCGGCCGATGTACCCGTGGTTGAAGTGGAGACGAGCCAGAGCCACATCAGGATCGCCATAGCGCTGCGCACCGAAATTTCAGGGCAGACCGGGGATGGAGTTGCCGGCTCCCGCGACGGTCTCAACTACCGGACCTGGGAGGCCGGACTGACCGATGCCACACCGCTGTGGGTCACGGGGACGGCAGCAGTAGCCACCTCGCGCGACCGGGCTGTGTCCTCACCGTCACTGGCTGCGCTGGCCGTGCTCCGGACCGCCGGTCACGACTTCGAGCGGATGGCCTCGGAGCACGGGAATGCGCTCGGCAGGCTGTTGGACCTGTTCGCCATGGATGTCGACGGCGGCCCCCAGGTCCAGCTGATCCTGAACCTCCACGTCTTCCACCTCCTTCAGACCCTGAGCCCGCACACGGCGGAACTGGACGCCGGCGTCCCCGCCCGGGGGCTGCACGGGGAGGGCTACCGCGGCCACATCTTCTGGGACGAGCTTTTTGTCCTGCCCCTCCTGACCTCCAGATTGCCCGCCGTCGCCCGCTCCCTGATCAACTACCGGTGGAGGCGGCTTCCGGCGCCCGCGAGGCAGCCGCAGCATCAGGTCTCCGCGGTGCCCTCTTCCCATGGCAGAGCGGCAGTGACGGCAGGGAGGAGACCCCGCGCTGGCTGTTCAACCGGCGCTCGGGCCGCTGGATGCCGGACTATTCACATCTCCAGAAACATGCGGGCCTGGCCGTGGCCTTCAACGCCTGGCAGTATTTCCTGGCGACGCAGGACAGGGAATGGCTTTTGCGGCACGGGGCTGAGCTGATCGTGGACGTGGCCCGGCTGATGGCGTCCATGGCTGAGTATGAGCCGGACGACGACAGGTTCCACCTCCGGCGGGTCATGGGACCGGACGAATACCACACCGGCTATCCGGACAACCCTGGCGGCGGGCTGGACGACAACGCCTACACCAATGTGATGGCGGCATGGGTGTGCGCCCAGGCCTGCGACATCATGGTGCTCCTTCAAGGCCACGATCTCCAGGACCTCAAGGCCAGGCTGTCCGTTGGCCCGGACGAGATTGACGCGTGGAAGCGTGTCAGCGAACGGATGTACGTGCCGTTCCATGACGGCATCATCAGCCAGTTCGCCGGGTACGGGGACCTGCTGGAGCTGGACTGGGACCACTACCGGTCCACCTACGGAAATATCGAACGCCTGGACCTGATCCTTGAAGCCGAAGAAGACAGCACCAACCGCTACCAGGCTTGCCAAACAGGCGGACGTGCTGATGCTGCTGTATGTCCTGGGGGAGCAGCAACTGACGGATTTTCTGGCCAGGCTGGACTACCACGTCTCGGCGAGGCAGCTGGCGGCCACGGTTGACTACTACCTGGCACGTACAGCGCACGGGTCCACCCTGAGCCGAGTGGCCCACGCTTCGGTACTGGCCGCACGGGACCCGGACCGGGCCTGGAGCACGTTCCGGGAGGCCCTCAGCGCAGACCTGGACGACACCCAGGGCGGCACAACACATACAGGCATCCACCTCGGCGCCATGGCGGGAACCCTCGACGTCGTACAGCGGAGCTTTGCCGGGCTGAGGATCACCCGGGACGCACTCCACTTCGCACCGAAAATGCCCAAGGGGATCAGGAACGGTCACCTTTCACGTCCGCTACCGGGACCACCTGCTCGACATAGCCCTCGAACATGGGAAACTGACCGTTTCTGCCGCTCCCGGCGATGCCGCAGCCATGCGCCTGCGCGTCGGCTCCGTGGAAGTCCTCCTCAGTGCGGGCGAACGCCGGCAGTTCCAGCTTTCGGCCGTGGCAGGACACCGCCGCCAGGGGGCAACAATGACGTTGCCCGGCGATCCGTCCGTACAGAAGCCAGCCGCGGCCGGTCTGACTTCCCGGCGCGCCGCGCAGATGCTTCAGGAGTGTGGGCCGAACGTTCTTCCCGGAGTGAAGACCGTGCCGCAGTGGCGAAAACTCCTGGGAGAACTCACCCACTTCTTTGCCCTGATGCTGTGGTGCGCCTCCGGGCTGGCATTCGTCGCCGGCATGCCTGAGCTTGGCGTCGCGATCGTCGTGGTGGTCATCGTCAACGGAATCTTCGCCCATATCCAGCAGGAACGCGCCCAGCAGGCCGCGGCAAAACTCCGCAGTCTCCTGCCGGCGGATGTTTCGGTCCGCCGGGACGGGGACCTGGTGAGGATCCACACCAGCGAACTGGTTCCCGGGGACGCCGTGGTCCTGTCGGCGGGTGACCGCGTACCGGCCGATGTCCTCCTGGTGGCAGCCTCAGGCTGCGCCATCGATGAGTCCATGCTGACCGGAGAGAGCGACGCCGTTGCCAAGGCCGGAGGTGACAGCGCCTGGGGCGGCACATTCCTCGTCAACGGGAGTACCGACGCCGTCGTGACCGGCACCGGTGGCCACACCAGGCTTGCAGCCATTGCCGCGCTGACCAGCGGGACGGTCTCGCCGGCGACGCCCCTTGCACGTGAACTGCGCAGGATCGTCCGCCTGATCGCCTGGCTGGCATTGTCCGTCGCAGGGTCCTTCTTCGTCATCTCCCTGCTGGTGGGCATCTCCTGGCGGGACGCTTTCCTCTTCGCCATCGGGGTGGCAGTTGCCCTGGTCCCTGAGGGGCTCCTGCCGACGGTCACGCTCTCTCTGGCCATGGGTGCTCAGCGGATGGCCGCGCGCAACGGGCTGGTCCGCAACCTGGAGGCAGTGGAGACTCTGGGGTCCACCACCTTCATCTGCACCGACAAGACAGGGACCCTGACGCAGAACCGGATGAACGCCGTCGAAGTCCACACGGCCGCGGGCCGGGTGCGGATTACGGGGGAGGGGTACCAGCCGGCAGCCGTCGTCGAAGGAACCGCAACGCAGGCGGCCGCCGCGTGCTGCCCTGGCGGCACGGGCAGCCTCCCAGGGGCGGGCTGTTCTCCGCGGCGGTGAGTGGCTGCCTGAGGGAGACCCGATGGAGGCCGCACTCGATGTCCTGGCCCGTCGGCTGTCCCCTGCCGCGTTGCCGGAGGCCACGCCCGGTGCGGCGGTTTGCCTTCGATCCGCGACGGCGCCGCGAGTCCGCGATCACGGGCACCACCCTCTTCGTCAAAGGAGCACCTGAATCAGTTCTTCCGCTCTGCGGAGATTCCGGGGCGGCGGCTGCGGAGGACGTCGAAGAGATGGCGTCGAGGGGGTTGAGGATCATGGCGGTGGCATCCGCGCCAGCTCCAGGCACCGGTGGACGACTGGCTGGAACGTCCGCAGGCTGAGCTTGAGGCGGAGCTGGTGCTGCTCGGCCTGGTCGGCGCTCCACGATCCGCCCAGGCCGGACGTCGGCGAGGTTATCCGCACCGCGCGCACGGCCGGCATCCGGATCGGCATGATCACCGGCGACCATCCAGCCACCGCCGCTGCCATCGCACGGGAGATCGGACTGATGGGTTCGCCGGAAACGGTTCTTGAGGGCTCACAGCTGCCTGACGACGAGCAGGTCCTCGGCGCCCTGCTGGACCGGGACGGGGTTGTGGTCAGCCGGGTTTCCCCTGAACAGAAGCTGCGCGTGGCGAAGGCCCTGCAGCGCCGGGGCCACGTCGTGGCCATGACAGGTGACGGCGTCAACGACGGTCCGGCCCTGCAGGAGGCCGACATCGGGGTGGCGATGGGACTCAGCGGCACGGACGTAGCGCGGGAGGCGGCCGACCTGGTCCTTCTGGACGACCACTTCGGCACGATCGTCGCGGCCATCGAACAGGGCCGTGCCACCTATTCGAACATCCGCCGGTTCCTGACCTACCACCTCACGGATAACGTGGCTGAACTGACTCCGTTTATTGTCTGGGCGCTGTCCGGGGGACAGTTCCCGCTGGCCCTTGGCGTGCTGCAGATCCTCGCCCTCGACATCGGCACCGACCTGCTTCCTGCGCTCGCCCTCGGCGGCGAGGCACCCGGTAAAGGTGTGCTGAAGCGTCCGCCGGAGCGCCGGCACCTGATGGACCGTGCAGTGATGTTCAGGGTGTTTTGCGTCATGGGCCCGGCGGAGGCTGTCATGGAAATGACCGCGTATTCGTTGGTGCTGTTCGGCGGCGGGTGGAGCCGCGGAGAACCGCATGATGCAGGCCTGCTGATGACGGCCTCCGGCGCCGCCTTTACGGCCGTTGTTCTCGGGCAGTTGGCGAACGCCTTCGCGTGCCGCAGCGCCTCGATGCCCCCCTGGCGGCTGGGATGGTTCAGCAACCGCCTGCTGCTGTGGGCAGTGCTGGCAGAAGCAGCAGCATTAACGGTCTGCCTGTTCCTGCCCGCGGTTTCCACGGCCCTGGGGCAGCTGCCGCCGCCCCCTCTCGGCTTTGCGGTGGCGGCACTGGCCGTCCCGGCTGTCTTTGCCGCCGATTTCGCCTACAAGAAGCTGGTGCGGTCCGCCGCAGCCGCGTGACAGCCTGTTCCACCCGGCCGCCATACCGCTGGTGTCCCGCGGGACCAAAGCCCCTGCCCCTTCCGCGCTTTGCCCGGGAGGATCAGTCCATGGATGAACGGACGACGACGGCGGCTGACGTCCACGTTGTGTGGCTCGAAGACGTGGGAATGGGCGATGTTGGAGCCGTGGGCGGCAAGAACGCTTCGCTGGGTGAGTTGCTGCGTGCCTTGGGAAGCTCCGGCGTCCGGGTCCCGGAGGGGTTCGCCACCACGGCGGCTGCCTACCGGGCGTTCGTCGCGTCAAACGGCCTCGAGCAGGGGATCCGCGCCGCACTCGATGACTACCGCGCGGGCCGGACCACCCTTCGCGTGAGCGGCGAGGCCATACGCGAGCTCATTCTTGGCGGCGAGTTCCCGCCGGACGTCGCCCTGGACATCAGGGAGCACTACAGGGTCTTGTCCAAGAGTGCAGGGCAAGCCAAGGCCCCGGTAGCTGTGCGCAGCAGTGCGACCGCCGAGGATCTTCCCGACGCGAGCTTCGCCGGCCAGCAGGAGACCTTCCTGAACGTAGCCGGCGAGCGCGAACTCATGGAAGCATGCAGGCGGTGCTACGCCTCCCTGTTCACCGACCGGGCCATCAGCTACCGCGAGATCAAGGGGTTTGACCACTTGGAGGTTGCCCTCTCCATCGGCGTGCAGAGGATGGTGCGTTCGGACCTGGGGGCGTCGGGAGTGATGTTTTCCATTGACACAGAATCCGGATTTCCGCGCAGCGTGCTGATCAGTGCGGCATGGGGCTTGGGCGAGACCGTAGTGCAGGGCACCATCAACCCGGATAAGTACCAGGTATTCAAGCCATTGCTGCAGAACCCCGAGTTCAATCCCATCATCGAAAGGACGCTGGGGACCAAGGAAAGGAAAATGGTGTACAGCCGCGGCGGCCACGCGCGGACCCGGACCGTCGACACCTCAGCCGAGGAACGACGGTCTTTTGTCCTCACCGATGCTGAGATCCTGACCCTGGCGCGGTGGGCCGTGGCCGTGGAAGACCACTATGGCCGCCCGATGGACATGGAATGGGCCAGAGACGGCGCCACCGCGGAACTCTATATGGTCCAGGCACGGCCCGAAACCGTGCAGGCGCGGCGCAGCGCATCAGTCTTCAGCGTCTACCACCTCAAGGAACAGGGACGCCTGCTCACCGGAGGGGCCGCCGTCGGCGAATCCATCGCCCATGGCGTGGCCTGCGTGGTGCGGGATCCCAAGGACATCGACAACTTCCGCGACGGCAACATACTGGTGACCATGATGACTGATCCTGACTGGGTCCCCATCATGCAACGCGCCGCAGGCATCGTCACGGACCATGGAGGCCCCACGAGCCACGCCGCCATTGTCAGCAGGGAGCTGGGTGTCCCGGCGGTGGTGGGGACCGGCAACGGCACCTCAGTCCTTGAGGACGGCAAACCCATCACGCTTTCCTGTGCCGGAGGCGAGGATGGCGAGGTCTATGAAGGCACCTTGGCCTTCGACGTCGAGGAGGTGGACCTGGGCGCATTGCCCGCAACCCGGACCGCCGTGATGGTGAACATTGCAAGCCCTGCGGCCGCCTTCCAGTGGTGGCGCCTTCCCGCGGCCGGCGTGGGCCTTGCACGGATGGAATTCATCATCAGCAACCTCATCCGGATCCATCCCATGGCCTTGGTCCACCCCGAACGCATCACAGATCCCGGCGAGGCCTCCCGCATCAGGGAAATTACGTACGGATACAGCGACCTGCAGGAATACTTCGTCGACGTCCTCGCCACCGGTATCGCCAAGATCGCGGCGCCGTACCATCCGCGTCCCGTGATTGTCAGGCTCAGCGACTTCAAGAGCAATGAGTATGCCCACCTGATCGGAGGCGGCAGCTTCGAAGTCGCCGAAGAGAACCCCATGCTCGGCTTCCGGGGGGCCTCCCGCTACTACCACGAGCGCTACCGGGAAGGATTCGCCTTGGAATGCCGTGCCCTGAAACGGGTGCGTGAGCGGCTGGGATTCACCAACGTCGTGGTGATGGTTCCCTTCTGCCGGACTGTCCAGGAGGCGGACCTGGTCATCAACGTGATGGCCGAGAACGGACTGGTCCGCGGTGCAGACGGACTCCAGCTGTACATGATGTGCGAGATCCCGTCGAACGTGATCCTTGCAGCAGAGTTCGCGCGGCGCTTTGACGGATTCTCCATCGGTTCCAACGACCTCACACAGCTTGTCCTGGGTGTTGACCGGGACTCAGAACAATTGGCTGGACTTTTTGATGAACGCGATGCCGCAGTGACCTCGATGATCGCCCAGGTCATCAGGAGTGCGCATTCGGCGGGCATCAGGATCGGGATCTGCGGCCAGGGACCCAGCAACCACGCGGACTTCGCCAGGTTCCTGGTCGCGGAGGAGATCGATTCGATTTCCCTGAACCCGGACACGTACCTGAAAACCGTCCGCGTCATCGCCGACGCCGAGAGCTCCGGATAGGGATTGGGGCGGCCGCTTTGCGCGGCTGCAAACTCGGAGCGGTATCGTTGCAGCCGGGCACTCCACCGCCTCGAGGGCTAGGATCACTAGCATGAGCACCTCCATCCCCGAGCCGCAGACGGAAGTCCTCCCGCCTGAGGACTGCTGGAAGTACCTGCGCTCCTCTTACATCGGCAGGCTGGCGGTTATCAACGGCGGGGCGCCCGAGATTTTTCCGGTGAACTTCCTGGTGGTCGGCGAGACGCTGGTTTTCCGGACGGCTCCGGGGACGAAACTGACAACGCTGCTCACTGGCGCCCCCGTGGCATTTGAAGCCGACGGGCTCAATGCGTATGCCACGGAAGTCTGGAGCGTAGTGGTGAAGGGAGCCCCAGGACGGTTCGACGGAGATCCGGCGCAGTTGGCGGAGGCGGGCGGACCGGACCGCCAGCCATGGGAGGCCGGTGCGAAGGAGCATCTGGTCCAGATCAGGTCGACCGACATTTCCGGGCGCAGGTTTGCGGTTTCGCCCCGTAGCCGTTGGTGGCCGCCGCAGGACCTCTCAGCAGACTGGCTCTGAGGCCGGACTGGCGGGACCCGGCCCGTCTCGCCCGGTGAGCCTCAAAAGTGGCTTTTCAATGTCCCTTCTGTCCGAAGAACGCTGCCAGTGTTTTCGCCCAGTCGGCAGCTTTTTCAAGTTCGCCGTCCCGGAGCGGCCCTTCAGTGCCACGGACGTAGAACGGTGCGGGGTTGGAGATGATGGTGGCGCCACCTTCCTTGAGCAGCCTGGTCATTTTCCTGGCGGCGTCGCCATGGATGAAGAAGCGGACCCTCGTGTCGAACGCTGCCGCGCGGATACCCTTGAGCTTCCCGTCGCCAAGCCGTCCCAGCAGGTCGGTGACCTTCGGTGTGGGACGCCAGCCATTGATAGGGGAGCCAACTACCAGGAGGTCGCCGGTTGAGAGGCTGCCTGGATCGAAGTCCGAGACCGAAACCGCGGCAGCGCGAACAGGTTTCAGCGCCTGCGCCACGGCCTCGGCCACCGCTTTGGTGTTTCCGTAGGCTGAGTCGTACACGATGTGCGCCCTCATTTTGAGATGACCACTTTCAGGGCGTTCGTTTCGGCGGCCCTTGCGAACGTGTCATAGGCGTCCATGAATTCGTCGAAGCTGAAATGGTGCGTAGCGAACTTCTCCGCCGGAAGCTTTTTTTGGGCTACAAGTTTCAGCAGCATCGGTGTGGTGTTTGCGTTGACCAGTCCCATGCTGATGTTGATGTTCTGGATCCAGAGGGTTTCCACATGCAATTCCACGGATTTCCCGTGCACGCCGACGTTGGCTACGTTCCCGCCAGGACGGACAATCTCGGTGCACATGCTGAAGGTGGCCGGGATGCCGACTGCTTCGATGGCCACGTCCACGCCGTGTCCGTCTGTCAGGGCCAGTACTTGGTCTTTCCAGTCTGCGTCCCCTGAGGAGACCACATGTGTGGCGCCGAAGTCGCGCGATTTCGCCAGGCGGTTCGCGTCAAGGTCGACAGCGATGATGGTCGCTGCCCCGTAGAGCCCTGCGGTGGCAATGGCTGCCAGGCCGACCGGACCCGCCCCGACAACGGCAACGGTGTCGCCCGGCTTGACCCGGCCGTACTGAACCCCTATTTCAAACCCGGTGGGGAGGATGTCGGACAACATGACTGCCTGCTCGTCAGTGACTCCGTCCGGCAGCAGGTGGAGTGAGTTCTCTGCGTACGGCACCCTGACGTACTCAGCCTGGGTGCCGTCGATCAGATGCCCAAAGACCCAGCCGATGCCGGCGGCGCCCTCGTCTCCCATGCAGTGTGAATAGAGTCCGGTTTTGCAGTTTGCGCAGTGGCCGCAGGATTTGATGCAGGAAATGATCACCCGGTCGCCGGGCTTCAGGGTGGTCACGGACGGCCCCACCTCGGTGACCGTTCCTACGCCCTCGTGGCCCAGGATCCTGCCGGCTTGCACAGCCGGCACGTCGCCCTTGAGGATATGCAGATCCGTCCCGCAAATGGTGGTGGTGTCCACCCGGACGATGGCATCACTGGAATTTTTGATGGCCGGATCCGGCACGTCGGTCCAGGACTTCTTTCCTGGACCGCCGTAGACAATCGCTTTCATGGAGTTCCCTTGCTGTTGGTGATCACCGGGTTTACGGCGGGCGCGGAATGCCGCTCCGTCTCAACGATGGCGCCGGGACTCACCGGCCGTAAGGGACGAAAGTCCCGCCAGGCCGACGCCGGCCGGAAGACGGAGGTCTCTGCCACCACAACAATCGCGAAGGCGCACTGGCCGCGGCGTCCTCAGGAAAGTCACCGGCGGGCTCGCACCTAGGACATCCGGGGCTGCCGGGCGATCAGGACAGGGCCTGTGGCATGGTGGAGGACGGCGTGCGCGGTGGAACCGAGGGTTCCCCGGACGATGCCATGCCCCCTGCTGCCGACTACCGTCAGGGACGCGCCGCGGGACGCATTCAGCAGTGCCCGCGGGACAGAGGTGTCGTGTGCAAGTTCCTGGCTGACAATCACCTCTGGCGCCAAGGTCCGTGCCTCCTCGATTGCCGTGCGGAGCAGACGGCGCGCGCCCGCATCGGAGGTGGCATCAGGCTGGCCGGCCGGGCCGTGATACGGCCGGCTGACGTGGATGACGAGGAGCTCGGCGTGGGCAGCGGCGGCGATGCCGCAGGCTGTACCCAGGGCGCCCGCTGACCCGGACCCGTCCAGGCCCACGACGATGCGGCCTTCAGGGTTCCTGTCGAAACGGACCACCGCGACGGGACATGACGCGGTTGCTGTGAGTTCCAGGCTCACCGACCCCACCAGCAGCCCCATGAAGCCCCCGGCTCCGCGGCTGCCCAGGACCAGCATCCGGGCATTCTCGGAGATCCTGCGCAGGTGTGCTGCGGGCAGGCCGTACAGCAGGGTGCTCCGCACGGCGGCCGTCGGCGCCACGGCACGGGCCTCCGCTGTTCCCTGCTCCAACAGGGCTTTGGCCTGGTTCAGCAGGCCGCTGCCGGCAATGCCCCGGACCGGGCCAAGATCGCTGGTCAGGAGCGGCCAGATGGAGCAGTGGACCACCTCAAGTTCTGCGTTCGCGCACGCGGCGAGGCGTGCGGCCCAGCGGACCGCGAGGGTGGCTGTGTCGGAACCGTCATAGCCCACCACCAGGCGTTCAGGGGCGGGCATGGCTGGACCCGGCCCGGCTGCCTCCTTCGCGGGATTCCTGCCCGGGACCGGCGAGGAGACCGGCCGGCAGGTCTGTGCCGTGGGCGATCAGTACCGGGCACTTTGCGTGCTCGGCCACCGTAGCGCTCACGGCACCCAGGAGAAGTCCCTCGAAACCCCCGTAACCGCGGCTGCCCACTATCACCAGTGCCGCCGTCGAGCTTTCCGCCACCAACACCTTCGCGGCCGGTCCTTGGGAGACGACCATTTCCAGGTCCTCCGGCGGCGCGCCGTTGAATGCCTTCGCCACAGCCTCCACGCAGATCCGCCGCGCCTCATCATCAGGGTGCCAGACCACCGGGGTGAACGTTCCGAAAGCGACGTGGAATTGCCAGGACGTCACGGCCCGGATGTGGGCTTTGATAAACGGTGCCAAGGCGCCGGCCCAGCGCAGTGCAAGGATGGAGGGCGCGCTGCCGTCAACGCCGACGACGAGGGCCGGCTGCTCAGCGTTCGGGTTCATCGCTTTGCTCCGATTCCTGGCCGACCACCAGTACCGGGCAGTGTGCATGGGCAACGCATGCGGCGCTCACGGAGCCCATCCGCTGACCGAAGAGACCGCCGTGGCCCCGCCGGCCGACCACCAGCAGCTGTGCGCCGCGGCTTTCGTCGACCAGGACTTTGGCCGGCGGTCCCACCTGCACGGCGGTGGACAGGTCAGCAGGCCGGTCATTGGCGAAGGCTCTATCCACTGCCTGTTCCATCAGCCGTTTGGCGACCGCCTCCAGCTCAGCCGCACTGTCGATGTATCCCGGCGGCAGGTGCGCCGGCAGGTAGAAGTCCGACAATCCCAGGCACGTGACGACGTGCAACGGTGCTTCGAACGCGGTTGCCAGCCGTCCTGCCAGGCGCAGCGCCGCGGGGGAGTACTCGGAGCCGTCGATCCCCACCAGGATCCGCTTGCTGTCACTCATGGCAGTACCTTTCCTCCGGCCGGCTGTCCGGGCCAAGACTGTCCGTTACTCGAGTCCGGCCCTTGTGGCCTCGTCCAGCGGCCCGCCCCAGGTCAGCGGTGCAGCGACCCTGAACCTCCGGCCACTGATGCTGTCCGGAACGATCCGGATGAAATGGTCCTTCTTTCCCGTCTCCCAGGGGAAGAGTAACTGGCCGACCGAGCCCAGGAGTTCGGGGGTCCGGGTCAGCGCAGTGGCGTGTCCTTTGACAATGACACTCCACGCAACACCCGCCTCGGTGTCGGCGCCGTCAGCTTCGAGTGCAACCTGTTTTCCCAGGGCAGAAGCCAGTTTGGTGCCCGCACCTGTCCGGAAAACCAGCGATTCGTGGTCCACCCTGTAATTGAGTGGAAATATCTCCGGATGATCATTGACCCAGACCGCAAGCCGGCCTATGGATTCGCCCTTGAGGAGGTGCCAGCAGTCATTTGCCTGCAACACTGCGGTTGACGGTATGGAAGCATCTTCGGTCATGGCCCCGATACTATGCAGGACCCTGACGCGCAGCTAGGGCACAAAGACCCGTCGTGGATCGGCGTCCATGGTTCAATGGCGCCGGGCGCGGTACTCTGTGAGCACTGCAGCAGCCGGTAGACGAGACTGACCTCCGTGGAAGGTGGTTCCCGTGAGCGAACCCATCCAGCCGGTCGGAGACTACCTCCAGCCTGCCGGCAGTCCCACGGTCGGGGACCTCGCCACGGACGTTGCCGGCTACGCGCCCGCACCCGTTAACGCGCAGCAGCGGATGCAGGGCCTGCTGAGCGCCGTCGTTGCCCTTGCCGAGGACCTCAGCCTGGAAGCGGTGCTGCACCGCGTGGTCAGCTCAGCCTGCCACCTGGTGGAAGCAGAGTATGGCGCCTTGGGAGTGATCGGAAGCGACCGGGCCCTCAGCCACTTCATTACCGTAGGGATTGACGACGAACTCGCACAGAAGATCGGTCCGCTGCCCACCGGCCACGGCGTCCTTGGCCTGCTGATCCGCGATCCGAAGCCGCTGCGCCTGCATGATCTCAGCCGGCATCCCGGCGCTCACGGGTTTCCCAGACCACCACCCGCCAATGAGCTCTTTCCTGGGTGTGCCCATCCGGGTCCGCGAGGTCGTCTTCGGGAACCTTTACCTGACCCAGAAGAAGGGTGGCGGCGACTTCACGGAGGAAGATGAACGGCTGGCGGAGGCGCTCGCCGCGGCTGCCGGCGTCTCCATTGAAAACGCCCGCCTGTATGAGGACGCACGGCGCAGGGCAGCCTGGCTCCAGGCCTGCATGGACGTCACCGGCAAAATGCTGGCCTACGAAGACAACCCCGAGAGCCAGGAAGGGGGCCTGGACATGATCGCAGCGAGGGCACTGCGGGAATCGAGTTCGGCTCTGGCAATGATCCTGGTGCAGGAGGACCGTGCGCAGGACGTCCCGGCGCCGATGGGCGTCGCCAACCGGTTCCGGGTAGCCGGAGCTGCAGGAGATGCCCGGTCGCATTGGCTGGGACGCCTTCTGCCGCTTGAATCTGCGGACATCAATGCCGTCATTGCCACGGGAAAGGCGGCGTTGATCGAGGACGCTGCCTGCGTGCTCGGTGGCAACGGCGTCCGCCCGTCAGGAAGGCTCCTTGTGGTGGACCTCAGCGCCCATGGGATACACCACGGCCTCCTCGTCCTGTTCAGGGAACGTTCGTCAGGGGCTTTCAGCGCAACCGATATGGAAATGGCTCCGGTTTTCGGGTCACACGTAGCCTTGGCCCTCGAGCTTGCCCGGGCGCACCGGATGCGGGAACAGATTGCTGTCTTCAGCGACCGCGACAGGATCGCCCGGGACCTCCACGACCTGGTCATCCAGCGTCTTTTCGCCGCCGGACTGAGCATCCAGAGCCTTCGGCGCTACATGTCCGATGACGCCGCGGCCAGCACCATCCGGAAAGTGACGGCGGAACTGGATGAGACCATCCGCGAACTTCGCAACACCATCTACTCCCTCAGTGATTCCGAGGCAGGCAAGGAACTGCTGAGCAGCCGAATCCTCCAGACCGTCCGCACCAGCACCCAGCCACTTCCCTTTGTTCCCCTCCTGACCCTCACGGGCGCCGTTGACGCTGTCCGGGACGAGGAGACAGCCGCGAACGTCCTGGCGGTCATTACGGAGGGCCTGAGCAACGCGGTCCGCCACTCGGGTGCTGATTCCATCCAGGTGACCGTGTCAGTCTCCGAAGGCCATATTTGCGTCAGCATCCAGGACAACGGAGAGGGCTTTGGCTCGCCTGCGCCCGGCAACGGGCTCTCCAACATGGCGCACCGCGCCAAGGCGCTGGGCGGAACCTTTGATGTAGCCAGCGCCCCGGGGGCCGGAACCACTCTGACCTGGACTGCTCCGGTGTTCTGACCGCACAGGGCACCTTCCCGGCACCAGTCTGCTCAACCCTCCGGGGGAGCGTGCTGTGCCACATGTACTGCGGCCTGGGTACGCCGCTCAAAACCGAGCTTCGCCAGCAAGGACGAGACATAGTTCTTGACCGTCTTTTCGGCCAGCATCATGCGCTCGCCGATCTGCCTGTTGGTGAGTCCTTCTCCGACGAGCTCCAGGACCCGGCGCTCCTGGGGCGTGAGCGATGCGACCCGGGGGTCCACACGCTCGGGCTCCGCCAGTCCCTGGATGATCCGCGTCTTCAGGTCCGCGTCAAACAGCGATTCGCCCCGGGCCGTCCTGCGCAAGGCTCCGATAAGGTCGGACCCGCCGATCTCTTTGAGGACGTAGCCGGATGCCCCTGCGAGGACTGCACCCCTGAGTGCCTGCTCGTCGTCGTAACTGGTGAGGATCAGGCAGTTGATCGTAGCGTCGACGGAGTGCACGTCGCGACAGACTTCGATCCCCGTACCGTCGGGCAGCCGCGCATCGAGGATGGCAACGTCGGGGCGGAGGGCCGGTATGCGGCGGGCTGCTTCAGCGGCTGAGCCGGACATGCCCACAACGACGAATCCTTCGCTCTCCAGAAGGTCCTGCAACCCCCGTCGCACCAGCTCGTGGTCATCCAGGACGAACACCCGGATGCCGTTGTTGGCCGAAGCAGGTTCCTGTTCAGTTCCTGGGGTGTCCATGTCCGTCCCTCCTCGTCAGCGGTTCAACTCCACACCCGCACGTTCAGCGGCGGTTGCGCCGGAGGCGGGACTGTTCCGTCCGGCATCCAGTTCATTCTTTAGGAACAGCCGGTGTGCCACAAGGGCACCGCGTCCGGTCGTCCGCCAGGCGTGCCCCTGACCCTGCCTGCGCTTTCAGGGGAAGATGCGCAGCGCGGTATCCCAGTTGAAGTGCTCGTGCTCCGGGCTGACCTGCAGTCCCATAATGAGGAGCATAAACGCTTCAAGTTCCCGCGACCGCCGCAGGGGACCCACATCAATCGGCCTCATCCCGGCTGCCGCGGCCACTGCGCTGACTTTCTCTTTGGCTTGCTCCGAGTCGCCGGCGATGAAGACGTCAAGATGCTGCCCGGCCACCGTTCCGGCCTCCAGCGTACCGGGAAAAGTGGTGTTGAACGCCTTCACAACATCCGCACGGCCGGCAAGCATCTGGGCAGTCTGTTCCGCCGCGGAGGTACCCGGCGGAACGGTAAGCCGGTCAAACGTGGCGACATCGACAGGGTTGCTGATGTCCACCACCACCCGCCCCTCAATGGAATCGCCGGATTCGAGGATGGCATCGTGCACTTCGTGGTGCGGTACAGCCAGGAAGACAATGGCGCCGGTGATAACCCCTCCGGTCACGCCCCCGGTAGCACCGGGTCCCAGGCTTTCCACCAGCGAGCGCGTTTTCGCTCCGTCACGGCCCAGGATCTGTACCGGGTTGTTGCCCCGCAGCATGGTCATGGCGAGCCCGCGCGCCATCTGCCCGCTGCCAAGAATTGTTACGTTTGTCATCGTTATCCTCCGCTGAACACCGGCATCCTGTGTACGTGTCCAGTAGATACCGGCAATGCTGCCCGTAACAGGGACGAAAGACCCCGGGGCTCCGGGCCACAAGACCGCCGCGCAGTGACCTTCGGCCCTGTTGGCAGGTGCCGCCAGGGGTGACCCTTGGAGGGACAGACACGGGGCGGGCTGGCAGCGACCGGACAGCGACAACGGAGGGACTTCCATGCGTGCCCGTTCCATCATCATGCTCATTCTCGGTATCCTGGCTTCCATGCTGGGCGTTGGCCTGCTCTTCGGCGGCATCGGGGCGTCATGGGCCAATTCATTCCAGAACGACGGCGGCTACCTCACCTCACCCCGGGAGAGGTTTGATGTTGATTCCGCCGCGATCATCTCCGCCGGCGCGGATAACATGCGCGGTGACGAGATGCCGGGTCCGCTGCCTTTCGACGTCGGCAGTGTCCGGATAGGGGCGCAATCAGCGACCCCGGGCAAGGAGATTTTCGTCGGTATAGCTGACAGGGCCGACGCGCAGCGCTACCTGGCCGGTGCCAACTACTCCGAGTTGTTGGACGTCAGTTTCCGGCCCTTCCACGTGGAGTACAGGGAGACCCAGGGGACAGAGCAGCCACCACCGCCCGCAGCGCAGGATTTCTGGGTGGCGTCAGCGTCCGGTGCCGGTGAGCAGGAGCTTGACTGGGACATCCAGGCAGGCAACTGGTCGGTTGTGGTCATGAATGCCGATGCCAGCCCGGGGATTTCAGCTGAACTGCAGGCCGGGTTCCGGTCCGGGCTCTTTGGGCCGCTGGCAGCCGCCCTGCTTATCGGAGGAGCGCTCCTGCTGGTGATCGGCGTTCCGCTCCTGGTCTTTGGTGCCCACGGCCTGGGACGCCATGTACCGACGGCTCCGGGAACCGCGCCCGTGCCCATGGCTCCGGGAGCCGCGGCCGTGCCCATGACACCGGGAACCGCGCCTCCAGCAATGATGACGCCTCCGGCGGTTCCCGTAACGCCTGCGCAGGCTCCCCTTCAGCCAGTCGCGGGCACGGTGCCTCCGTATCCGGCGCGGCTGAGGGGGGACCTCGACCCGGTGCTGTCCAGATGGCTGTGGCTGGTGAAGTGGTTCCTGGCCATTCCGCACTTCATCGTGCTGGTCTTCCTCTGGTTCGCGTTCATTGTGGTCACCATCATTGCCGGCTTCGCCATTCTCTTTACCGGCCGTTTTCCCCGGTCCCTGTTCAACTTCAACGTCGGAGTCATGCGGTGGAGCTGGCGCGTGGCCTTCTACGCCTACGCCGCACTTGGAACCGACAGGTACCCGCCGTTCACCTTGGCCAGGACCGACTACCCTGCCGACTTCGATGTTGTATATCCCGAGCGGTTGTCCAGGGGCCTCGTCCTGGTCAAATGGTGGCTGTTGGCCCTGCCCCACCTGATCATCACCGCGGCGCTGACCGGCACCAGCACCGTCCGCTGGAGCGATCCCCAGACCCAGGGAATCCGGTACGAGACGGGCTCCGGCATTTCGCTGCTGGGTTTCCTCGTCTTTGTCGCGGCGGTGATCCTGCTGTTCAGCGGCCGGTACCAGCGCCCGCTGTTTGACCTGGTGCTGGGCCTCAACCGCTGGATCTACCGGGTGGCCGCCTACGTTTCGCTGATGAGCGATGAGTACCCGCCGTTCCGCCTCGACCAAGGTGCCCGGGAGGCTGACGACGTACAGGCGCCCACGCACGCAGTGCCCGGATAGGCAAGTGCCGTAGATCCGAAGGCCCCTAGCTGTGGCCGGCGCAGGGCCCTAGGGTCGACATCATGAGTCCAGCAGACCTCAAAGCCGTGATGGTGCGTTTCCCCCTCGTTGCCGCCACGGTGGCAGTCGGAGGAGCAGTAGGCGTGCTGGTGGCAGCAGGGGCGGAACCACCAGCCCGCTGGACGGCGAGTGCGTATGCCGTCGCCGTTGCCGCACTCCGGGCCGGCTCCATGATCAAGGCGCTCCTCCATGGCCGATGGGGGATTGACCTTCTGGCGGTGACCGCCATCTGCGCCACCGTGGCGGTGGGCGAATACGTTGCGGCCCTGATCATCGTGCTCATGCTTGCCGGGGGAGAGGCCCTGGAAGAGATCGCCCAGGGAAGGGCCACCCGCGAGCTGAGGTCCTTGTTGGAAAGGTCCCCGCAGACAGCCCACCGGTTGCGGAACGGCGGTCCGCCCGAGGACATCCCGGCCGAGGACGTCCGCCCGGGCGAGATCCTCCTGATCAAACCGTCGGAAGTGGTTCCCGTGGACGGTGTCCTGCTGACAGCTGCCGGGAGCTTCGATGAATCCATGCTGACGGGGGAGAGCCTGCCGGTGGAGCACACGGAGGGCGACCCGCTGTTGAGCGGGTCGGTCAATGGCGACAACGCCGTCAGGATACGGGCAACGTCCACGGCGAAGGACTCGCAGTACAGCAAGATCGTGGCCCTCGTTCAGGAGGCTGCCTCGAGCCGGCCGCCGGTGGTCAGGCTCGCGGACAGGTACGCCGTCCCCTTCACGATCCTGGCCTTCGTCCTGGCCGGAGTCGGCTGGTACCTCAGCCAGGACCCTGGACGCTTCGCCGAGGTCCTGGTGGTGGCCACCCCCTGTCCGTTGCTCATCGCAGCGCCGGTGGCCTTCCTTGCCGGCACCAGCAGGGCGGCCCATTCAGGCATCATCGTCAAGAACGGGGGCACCTTGGAACAGCTTGCCAAGGTGCGGACTGCCGTGTTCGACAAGACCGGCACCCTGACCCACGGCCGGCCGACGCTGCACGCGGTCAGGATTCCAGCAACGGCCGCAGGCCTGATGACCGAGGAACGGCTCCTGCAGCTTGCCGCGTCAGCGGAGCAGTACTCCTCCCACGTCCTGGCATCATCGGTCATTGAGGCAGCGCGCCGCCGGGGCCTGGACCTCCTGCCTGGAAGCGAGGCCAGTGAACACGCCACGCAGGGGGTTTCAGCAACCTGCGGCAACCATGTGGTGGTGGTGGGTAAACCCGGTTTCGTCCGCTCTGTCACCACCGGTTTTGAGGAGGCACCTGTGGCCGGCGGACAGCTGGCCGTCTACGTGGGGATTGACGGGCGGTTCGTGGGAGCGCTGGTCATGAGCGACCCCCTGCGCTCCAATGCGGTGGCCACCCTGGCGGAGCTCCGCCGGCTTGGTATCCAGGAAACCCTCCTGCTGACAGGAGACGCGCCGTCCACGGCGGAACAGATCGCTTCGCAGGCGGGGATCACACGTGTCCAGGCGGGCTGCCTGCCCGGCGACAAGGTTGCCATCGTGGCCGGGCTGCGGCAACGCCCGGTCATGATGGTTGGCGACGGCGTCAATGATGCCCCGGTGCTGGCCGCCGCCGACGTCGGAATCGCCATGGGCGCAAAAGGCTCTACCGCGGCGAGCGAGTCCGCCGACGTCGTCATCATGCTCGATGACCTGTCCAAAGCAGCGCTCGCCGTGGACATCGGCCAGCGGACAATCCGGATTGCGCTTGCGAGCATCTGGACCGGAATCCTGCTCAGCATAGGGCTGATGGTTGCGGCAGCCTTCGGCTTCATTCCCGCTGTTGCCGGCGCACTGCTCCAGGAGCTGGTGGACCTGGCCACCATCCTCAACGCCCTGCGAGCCCTCCGCGGCGGACGCAGGGAAAGCACGACGGCGGTGGGCAGCAGGCCGGTCAGCGTGGCCGGCGCGAAGTGAGTGCCGACGTCGTACGCTCCTTTGGTGCCCCCGGCGGTCAGTGCCCGCCAGTGTCCAGCGGCGGCCACCAGCGCGCCGGGGAACCGATCACGAACCGCCTGCCGCTGACCTCAGAGGGCGTGACCCGCACCAGGTGGTCTTTGTCGCCGGTCTGCCAGGGGGACAGTCCGGCGTCGGCAGCCTCCTGGAAGTCCTCCTGCGAGTCCACCACGGCGGCGGTGCCCTTGACGATCACACTCCAGGCGATGGTCCCGTAGCTGTTCAATCCGTCAGCTTCCAGCGCTACCGGACTGCCGGCCAGCACGGCATCGAGTTTGGTGCCGGAACCGGTCCGGAAGACCACGGTGCCGTAATCGGGAACGTAGTTCACGGGGAAAATCTCGGGTCCTGCGTCCGTGGTCACTGCCACCCGGCCCACGGAGGCTGAGCGGAGGTACTTCCAACAGTCGTGGACGTCCAGGATTTCCGTTTCCGTTGCCGCGGCGTTGCCTTCCATGCCGGCGGCTCCTATTCCTTGTGCTTGATGCGTCGGATCGGGGTGATGACGGTAGGGCAGGGCAGGTGGGTCAGCACCGCATGCGCCGTCGACCCGAGCAGCAGCCGTTTGAAACCTCCCCGGCCACGGCTTCCCACCACCAGCAGCTGGGCGTCGGAGGCCGCGTGGACCAGGGCGGCCGCCGGATCCCGCTCAGTCTCCAGGACCGTCTTGACCACTAGGTCGGGGTAGTCCTCACGGAGCCCGGAGACGGTTTCGGCCAGCACTACCTGCTCTTCCTCGACAATGAGCTGCTCCAGGTTTTCGGTGAGGAGGCCACCCGCGGTGAGACGGTCAGGTGGCCTGAAAGCGTAGACCACCGTTAGCTCCTGGCCCTCCCGGTCTGCTTCCGCTGCGGCGAAGGCCACAGCCTGGGTGGCCTCTTCGGAGCCGTCTACTCCGACAATGACGCCCTGGCGTCCTTCGGCTGCCTCGCCGCCGATGACCGCCACCGGGCATTTCGCTGTGGCGGCGACCTGGAGCGCGCGGTCTGTCAGCGAGCCGCCCAGGTGCCCGCTGCCGGACCCCACCACCAGCATTGATACCTTCGAGGAATACTTGCCCAAGGCGCCGGCGATGCTTCCCTCCAGGACCTTGGTGGTGATGTCAACCGGGACGGTGCCCCGGACGCGTCCGGCGGCTGTCTGCAGCAGTTCGCCGGCGTTCTCCAGGAGGACCCCGGTCCAAGGGATCGGCTCGGCAACCCACCGGTCGTCGACGACGTACAGGAGCACCAGCGGCACGCCCGCACGTGCGGCCCGTTGGGCCGCCCACGCCACCGCGGCCTGACTCTGGGGAGAATCGTTGGTGGCGACGGCGATTGGCTTGGTGTTTCTCACAGCTGGCCTCTCTTATTTCTTGTCAGGGGTGTGGACAACGAGGACGGGACAGTGGGCGTGGGCCACACAGGCTGAGCTGACAGAACCCAGGAGCATTCCGCCGAAGCCGCCGTGGCCCCGCCGCCCCACAACGATCATGTCGGCGTGGCGGCTGGCGTCGATGAGCGAATCGCGGGGGTGGCCCCTGACCACACGGGGGATCACGTTCGGGGGAAGGTGTTCTCCAAAAGCCTTTTCCAGGGCTTCGTTGAGGACCATCTCAACACGCTCCTCGAAACGGTCAATACCCATGGCTACATAGCCCGCATATACCTGGGGATCGTCCCAGTAGGCGGTGGCCAGCACTTTCGCTCCCACCGGCGCGGCAAGCCTCTGGGCCTGGCGGAGTGCCTCCACCGACGCTTCCGATCCATCGACGCCTACCACGAACATGGCGCTGTCCGCCGCTGAGTCATCCATTTCCGGGTTCCCTTTCCCTGCCTGCGTTTCCGCCTCCAGCCTGCGGCGTTTGGCGGCGGAGCTGTAGGGCCAAAGGTCACTTAGAAGCTGGAGGAACTGCCGGAACCGGAAAAGCTGCCGCCGCTGCTTCCATACCCCGTGGTCCCGCTTCCGCCGCCACGGGCCGTACTGACGCTTCCGACGCCGGTGCTGAGTCCGGAGGTGAACGCCGGTACGGAGAAGAAATAGTAGGACGGATAGACCGTTCCAAGGATGCTGGGCTCGTAGTGCTGCCTGTGGTTGCGTGTCAGGCCCTCCTGGGCGTTCTCCATCTCTTTGCGCATCAGCTTCGCTTCGCGTTCGGTCTTGGCGAAGCCTTCGATGACCGTCTCGGCGTGGTTTTTCAGGAGGACTGACAGATGGCTGCGGGCGTCACGCAGCCGGTCGAGGGCGGACTCCGGGGTAAGTGCACCCTCAGAGAGCTCAGCAGTCCAGTGTTCAATATCCCGCAGGCTCTCATCACGGAAGGACCGCAGTGCCGCGGCGGTAGCAGAGCCGCCCTGCCCGTTGCGTTTGCTGAGGAGCTGCTCCACCCCCGCAAGGTCGCTTCGGAAAGGGGCCAGCTGGCGGTCCCAGGCCGCGGGCCAGGCGGCAAACTTGTTCAGCAGAGCGTTGCTGTCAGCAATGACGTCGTCCAGGGCATCCAGTTCTGCCGCGGCATCTGCGTATTCGCGCACCACCTTGAGGTTCGACCGGCGGCTCAGGGCCTTCGGAGTAAGGGCGTGCACCTGGTTCGAGAGTCCGGTTGCCGCGTTGTAGCGGTTGAGGAAGTGCCGGTGCTTCTCCAGGACACTGCTGCCGTACCTGGACGACGCCGGGATGGTGCCGGCGTTCAGTTCCGTGACATCCAGGTCCGTGCTCACGTTGGCGTAACTGCGGTCGCCGCGGGCCAGTTCCTTCCGGCTGGCCGTCCTGGTGACCGCCCTTACGGTCAGCCATGCCCCGGCGCCCAGTGCGGCCAGGCCGCCTGTCACCCAGGCCGCGACGACAAAAGCCGCGGACTGGTACCACGGCTGGTTGATTAGTTCAGCCCCGCGCCGGACTCCTGCAATGGTGCCGTCGGTCCATTGCGCATCGCGGAGGAGGTCCTTGGCGGCATCTTGGATATCATCGCGTTGTTCCAGCGAGACCTTGCGGTCTTCACCCATGTAGGTGCCCACGTGCCGGCCAACGGGGTCCACGGCGAAAATGAAGAGGCCGTCCGCCCATTTCTGGCCATCGGGGCTGAGCCAGTCCGGGTGTTCGGCACGGGCGAACCTGAGGACTTCCTCGTTCAGGTTGTCCGTGGCACTGCCGTTGTACGTATAGACGGCAACCTTCGTGGGGTCATGGAATTCAATGGACCTGATGGCCGGGTCAAGCGTATTCCTGTCGAGGACTCCCGCCCGGTCTTCAACAACAACCTCGGCCGGCGTGACGGCCATGGCTGCCAGGCCGGTGGCGAGGCTGAGCGTGCCTGTCACGAGAAGCATGAAGACCAGGAGCAGGGGTATCCGGGTGGGGCGGGCCACGTGGGACGGCGTCCGGTGGAACGTCAGGCGACTGGCTGCGCTGTTCTTGTCTGCCATTGCGAAGGATCCGGTTCTGTCGAAGGCCCGTTCAGGTAGTACTCCCACATTGTGTCAGAGGGGCTGCATCCACGGTCCGGGTCGGTGTTCCGGCATGGCACAGACTGAGGACCATTGCTGGACGCAGTGGATCCTCGAGGGATCCGGACCGGGAGCCATAGACACAGGATGCGCCTGAAGCACAGGTCCTGACAGGGCCGAAGGTCACGGCGGGGGAGTACCCGCCACAGCGGCCTTGACGGGCCGGTGTATCCGCACTTTCAGGCGTCGATCTTCACGATGGATACCTGGACCTCTGCAGGGTGCGGGGCGAGGTGGCGGCGGATGGCACCGGCTACGGCGCGGCCCACTTCAGGAGCATGGTGGTCCGGGCCGACGCCGATGCGGACGCTGACCCGGAAGCCGTCTCCAGCGGCAGCGATGTCGACGTGCGGCGCGGCGTCCTTCATGACCGCGGCGACGGCGTCAGCGGCGAACGCCTTCCACAGCGGCTGCGACGGATAGGTCGAGCTGACGCCCTCCACAGCCAGCACCCCGGCCTGAAGCTGCGCGGCGAGGCTGGCTGAAGGGGACGGCAATGGGCCTGCTGCCGGTGGTACCAAGGCATCGGTCATGGCGTCTCCTCAAGCATGGTCGTGGCTGGCCACCCATCTCCGGCGTGGGCAGTGTGGTTACCCGGGGGTTCCAGCACGTCAGTGATGGTGATGTCGATTGACGTGATGTTCAGTTCCGTCTGGGCCGCGAGCGCTGCAGCCAGTTGATGGCGCAGGCTCCGCGCCCGCGACTCAAGGGGGTGCCCGAAGACTATCGCCAGCTGGACGTCGACGGCGATCGGGGCGCCGGGTCTGGCCACGTCCCCGTGGAGCCGGCAGCGTCCCGCAGTGGTTCCGGGGATGGTGTCCGCAATGGACCTGATGAGGGCAGAGACGGCACCTTCGGTTTGCGTCAGGGTATCTGCCGGATCATCGGTACGCAGCGGGATGCTCCTGCCTGGCCTGAGCTCGAGGCTGAGGTTGCTGAGGATCTTCTGCATCCAGCCGTCGGTGCCGTGTCCCGCGTCGGCGATGTCGGCGTCGAGCAGTTCCTTGCCCAGGTCTGAGAGCCTGCGCAACGAGGCAAGTCCGGACTGGCACTCAGGGCACCTTTCCAGGTGTCCGGGGTCCCGGAACTCACCCGTGTCCAGGTAATTGCTGAGTTCGTCCAGGCTGTGCCCGCAATCGAACCTGCTGTCCGGTGTGTTCATCGCCACTCCTCCATTGTGCCCGCCAAGGCAATCCGTGCGCGTGCAAGCCGGCCGCGGACACTGTCGGTGCTGATGTTCAGCGTCCGGGCAATGTCCTCATAGCTCTGTCCGTTGAACTCCTTCAGCACCCAACACCGGCGTTGTTCCTCCGGCAACCGCGCCAGGGCTGCTTTGAGTGCCTCGATGCGTGAGCCGTTGAGCGCCGCGGCCTCGGGATCAGCTTTGGCGGCCGCCGGGGTGACGGGCGTGTTCTTTGCTTCGTCGACGGCGTCCATGCCGGCGTCGAACCGGCGCCTGCGCAGGTGGTCGATGCCACGGCTGCCCGTGATGCGCATCAGCCAGCCCTTGACAGCGGCCGGGTCCCGCAATGTGTCCAATTGATTCCATGCCTGCATCAGCGATTCCTGCACGATGTCATCGGCGTCAGCGACAGAGCCTGTGAGCCGGCGTGCGCTGGCCCGCATCAGCGGACCATGACGCCGGGCCAGGGCCTCAAAGGCTGCCGCATCGCCGTCTGCCGCACGTGCTGCCAGCAGACCGTCCGGCACGAGGTCCAGCTGGTGCGGGGCGGCGGGTGAACCGGTCACTTCTTCTGCTTTCCTCGGGCGCCGTGGCGCTGCTGTTGGGGTGCTGTGTTGTGTCGACGGGGTGGGGAAGCGGCCCGCCGGGCGGCTTCCCCGGGGCGGATGCGGTCAGTTCCTGGTGAACCCATCCTTAAGTTTCCGTGCGGCATCCTTGATGTTGCCGCCGATGTCCGCGGCAGCGTCCTTGACCTTCTCTCCTGCGTCTTTGAGTTTGGCCTCTGCCTGGTCGTGCTGGCCCTCACGCTCAAGCCGTTCGTCGCCTGTGAGCTTCCCGGCGGATTCCTTGGCCGCGCCCACGTGGTTGGTCACAGCATTCTTTGCTTTGTCGTCGATTCCCATGGTTATTCCTTTCCTTCAATACCGCCGGACGGCGGCAAGCTTCCTGTGTGCTGCAGCGCACCAACCATTGCGGCGGGGCTCATTGGACCGTGGAGCGCCGTGCTGTAGCGCTCCGGGCACCGCTGGTTATTCGGACCAGCACTGGGATGTGATGGCCCAGGCACGCATCGAGTCCGTTCACGAGGTCCTCTGCCGTCCAGGCGAGGGCGTCAAGGGGCGCACCGGGGCGTGCCTGGAGTCGCAGCACCAGTCCGCTGCCGCCGCGCACTTCCCAGGCAGATACCCTGCTGGCCGCCAGCAGTTGGTTGGTTGCCGTGGCTTCCTTTACTGCCGTGGCAATGAGTCCAATATCGATCACCGTGTTGCCACGGCCGCCGTCGTCCTCCTGGGCAACCCGCCGGGTCCTGCCGCCGCCTTGCGAAGCGATCCAGGCGACGCACAGACCTGCGGCAAGGAGCAGTCCGCCGACGCCGGCAACTACCCACCAGCTTCGGGCCGGCCCGGGCAAGGCCGCGGTTCCAAGGAGGGCGTAAGACTGATCGAGAAGTGATGTGCCAGTGGCCGCCCAGGCATCCGCTACGGATGGAAGGAAGGCCGCCGCCGTGACCAGGGCACCTCCGGTGGCCACGATCAAGCCGATAAAGGTCAGCAGGGTCCGGTTGATGGCACGGTTCGTCCGTCTCATTGCCCCACCACCCCCGCGCCGTCGACCTGCAAGGAGGGAGTGAGGTTTCGGGTCAGCCCATAGCCGGCGAGCTCGGCGCGGACAGCGGCCTCGACGGCGTCGGCGTCGACAGTAACGCCCGACGTCGGGCGCACCATCACTTTTGCGGAGCGGCCAGTCAGTGTGGTGGTCACCTGCCCCGGGGCCACCCCGGCGCTGAGCCGCGCTACGCGCGAAACGGACGATGCGATGACCTCGTGATCGACGACGATGGCGCAGCGGGAACTGCGGACCGCGGTGCGTGGCCGGCGACCGGCTGTCACCCCGGACAGGACAAGCAGGACTCCTGCAACAGTGATTCCGATGCCTGCAGCAGCCAGCCATGCCGGGATGCTGGCGGTGGGCACCCCTGCCAGCCACTTGACGAAGGGCCCCGGTGCCATGAGCAGCGCGGGCACGCCCGCCAGCCGCAGCGCCGTCTCCAGGGCCAGCCATAGAAGCACAGCAAGGAGAACCGTTGCCGTCAGCACCGAGGCCGCGGCCCTCGACGAGTGGGTTTCCCTGCGGACAATTCGCTCAATGGTCCGGTTCCGGTTCATGTCAACCTCCTTCTGTGGCGCCGTTCATGCCCACCTGCGGGAGGCGCGCCGACCCTGTTCAGCTGGGCGGGCTGCCTCGTGCCCGTGAGTGTGATGTCCAGCCTGCCCAGCAGCAGGCCGCTGAGTTCGGTACCCCGACGAAAAATGGCGGCCCGTGCGTGCCGTGTCTGCTCGAAAAGGGTAGATCCGGCGTTGCCGGAAGCTTGATCCGTAAGGAGCGGGAGGGCGAGCCGCACCGTGATGCGGGCTGCCAGCTTGCCCGCATCATCCTGCAGTTCAGCCCCGACACTGCTCCGCGGGACAGCGAACGCGTGGGCCGTGACGGCTTCCAGGGTGTGCCGCAGCGCCGCCGGACTGATCGCCGTACGGCCCTTCCTCGTCATGAGGAGGAGCGCTTGCCGCGCAGGGCGTCAAGGACTGCGCCAAGGTCCAGGGTTCCTTCGGCGGTGCGGCCCAGCACTGCACCGCCGGCCATAAAGGCCGCGGTCAGCAGGAATCCCCAGAATCCGAACGCCAAGGCGGCCAAAGCCAGGACGGCCCCGGCTGCTGATCCTTTTACAGCCGGGCTCACGCTACCCTCGGCTCCTGGCTGAGTTCTTCATCGGCATCGTCGGAGGGGACGTAAATGTCCGTAATAGCGATGTTTACCTCGGCCACCTCCATGCCAACGAGATCCTCTATGGCTGTGTACACGGCGTCCCGGGCACGGTCCGCAACGTCCTGGAGGGGGTGCGGGTATTCGACCACCAGGGTGATGTCCACGGCGACCTGGGTCTGGCCTACCTCGACGCTCACTCCCTGCGTCAGGTCTTTCTGGCCGACTCTTTCCCTCAGCGATCCCAGTGCACGGGCCGCACCGCCGCCCAGGGCGTGTACGCCGTTGATCTCCTGGATGGCGATGCCTGCGATCTTCGCCACCACCGCGTCTTCAATGGTGGTAGCACCCCGTCCGTCCTTCCCCTTGGGCAGGGCGGGAGCGTTCGCGCTGGCCGCGGCCTGGTTCTTGTTGGCGACGTCGGCGGGGGTCTGCGTTTGCGTGGTCATGGCGGTGTCTCCTGTGTCGGTATGGGGCGCCGTTTGCGCCCTGTCCACATAAAGACGCACCGGAGATGCCGAACCTCACGCTGTAATTCACGTGAGCTGCGTCACATTCCTGGAGGTTTGCGTGTTCCAGTCTCCGCGTGGGCCGGAGTGTGGGGGAGGGGGCAGGTGGTTCCGGTCCAGGATGTACGGATTGTTAGGGTGGGTTATGACTTCCGTCGACCTTCGCTGGACTACCGAACTCTCCGCCGTTGACTACGCGGAGATGGCTGTTCTTTTCGACAGTGAGTACGCGGGGGACTGGGGCCCCTGGAATCCGAAGCAGGGGTACGGCTACGCCAGGGGTGAACTGCATTGCCTCGGGCGGGACGGCGGCGAGCTTGTCGGCTACGCCGCGTCAGCACGCCGTTTCGTAGGCGTGGGCCGATCCGAGGTTGTCGTGGCAGGCATCGGCGGTGTCCTGACCGGGGCGGCGGTCCGCGGCCGGGGTGTCGGCCGTGCGCTGCTTTCGGCGCTGCAGGACGCAATGCGAGGTTCTGCCATTGCCGATTTTGGCATCCTGGGGTGCCGCGAGGAAGTTGTGCCTTTCTATCAGTCGTGCGGCTTCACCCTCGTTGAGTCCGTCATCCGCGACGTTTCGCCGCACGACGCCATGACCGTCCTTGAAACCGCTGGCCCGACCCTGATCTGCCCGGGAACCAGGCCGGTGGAAGCATGGCCCGAGGGAACCGTTGACCTGCGAGGCTTACCCTGGTGAGCTGTCGCAAGTTGCAAGGACGAAGTGCCGATCTGAACAGCGCCGATTGCGCCGCCGACAATAAACCCGGCAGATGGCTTGTTGGAGGGTTGTTCCACTTCCTGAAGCTAGGCTTCGGATTTTCCGTACTTGTCGTCGGGGCCTTCTGGATCGGCGTCGGAGATCTGTCTGCTCCTGATGCTTCTGCCGTTTGTATCCGGGCTGGAGTTCACCGGACCAGATGACCTGTGCATCCACGGCGACTGCTTTCCCCGGCCGTACCAGGAGTTGCTGCTTGCTGCCCCAGCGTTGTTGGCAGCGGCAAGTATGACCGTTTGTGCTGTTGTTGGCACTCGAATGCGGTGGTGGTTGCGGGCGTTGGTTCCGGCTGTCACTTTCACTGGCGCCTCTGCTGTCCAGCTGGCGCTGTGGCAATCCGTCGTACTTCCTTTCCTGGGTGGACCTTCACCATTTCCGATCTGATGTAGTCATCGAATTCCTGTCGGGTGGTAATGGGCGGAGGAGGGATGATCGTGCATCGGATGCAACAATCTCGGTTTTACTTTACATAATGTAGATTATCGGCGTTAAAGGCATGGGGCTGGAAGTGGACGAGAGAACTCCTGCTTCACGAAAGTTCGGACATCGCCGCAACGTCGCTAGCCGACAGCGACACAAGTGCCTCGAGACGGCCAACCGGAAGAACCGTCAATGCAGCGGAACATCCATGGAATTGCAGCTCTCAGTGACGACGCGAGGCCATGTTGCCGCGAACTGCACACCTGCTGGATGCCGGACGCCAAGCCCCGCAACGTGCCAGGTTGACATAACTCGACGCCGCGTTGCGCTGAACACCCGACTCCTAGGAACCGACGTAAGCCGCCAGGTGCTTTCCTGTCAGCGTCGGCTTCGCCGCCACCAGCTGAGCCGGCGTTCCCTCGAAAACGACCTTGCCGCCGTCGTGACCGGCACCCGGACCGAGGTCGATGATCCAGTCAGCGTGTGCCATCACCGCCTGGTGGTGCTCGATGACGATCACCGATTTGCCGGAGTCAACCAGCCGGTCCAACAGGCCCAGCAGGTTCTCCACATCAGCGAGGTGCAGGCCGGTGGTGGGTTCGTCCAGGACGTAGACGTCGCCCTTCTCGGCCATCTGGGTGGCCAGTTTGACGCGCTGCCGTTCGCCGCCGGACAACGTGGTCAGCGGCTGGCCGAGCGTTAGGTAACCGAGGCCGACGTCGACGAGCCGGTCCAGGATCTTGTGGGCCGCCGGAGTGCGCGCATCGCCTTCACTGAAGAACTCCTCAGCTTCGGTCATGGACATGGCCAGGACCTCAGCAATGTTGCGCCCACCCAGCGTGTACTCCAGCACGGACGCCTGAAAGCGGCGGCCCTCGCAGTCTTCACAGGTTGACTCGACAGTGGCCATGACGCCCAGCTCGGTAAAGATGACGCCCGCGCCGTTGCAGGTAGGGCATGCACCCTCGGAGTTAGAGCTGAAGAGTGCGGGCTTCACGCCGTTGGCCTTGGCGAACGCCTTGCGGATCGGCTCAAGCAGGCCCGTGTACGTTGCAGGATTGCTGCGGCGCGAGCCCTTGATGGCGCCCTGGTCGATGACCACGACGCCCTCACGGCCCGCCACTGAGCCGTGGATCAGCGAGCTCTTCCCGGAACCGGCAACACCGGTCACGACGCAGAGCACGCCTAGCGGCACGTCAACGTCAACGTCCTGCAGGTTATGCGTTGACGCGCCACGGATCTCCAGGGCTCCGGAGGGTTTGCGCAGCTGTTCCCTGATCGCTGCACGGTCGTCGAGATGGTGCCCGGTGATGGTGTCACTCCCCCGCAGCGCCTCAACGGTCCCTTCAAAGCAGACACTGCCGCCTTTGGTCCCGGCGCCGGGACCGAGGTCGACGACGTGATCGGCAATAGCGATCGTCTCGGGTTTGTGCTCCACCACGAGCACAGTGTTGCCTTTGTCCCGAAGCTGCAGCAGCAGCTGGTTCATGCGTTCAATGTCATGCGGGTGCAGTCCGATGGACGGCTCGTCGAACACGTAGGTGATGTCAGTGAGGGACGATCCCAGATGCCGGATCATCTTGGTGCGCTGCGCCTCTCCCCCGGACAGCGTCCCGGCCGGCCGGTCCAGGGACAGGTAACCCAGCCCGATCTCCGCGAACGAGTCGAGCAGGTGCTGCAGGCCTTTCAGCAGGGGCGCCACCGAAGGCTCGTTCAGCGCACGGACCCAGGCCGCCAGGTCGCTGATCTGCATCTCACACAACTCCGCGATGTTCTTGCCGTGGATCCTTGATGACCGTGCCTCGGGGCTCAGCCGGGTGCCGTTGCACTCGGGGCAGGCCTGGAACGTGATGGCACTCTCCACGAACCGGCGCACGTGTGGCTGCATGGCCTCGACGTCCTTGGAGAGCATCGATTTCTGGATCTTGGGGATGATGCCCTCGAATGTAAGGTTGATGCCTTCAACCTTGATCTTGGTGGGCTCCGCGTACAGCATCGTCTCCAGCTGCTTCTTCGTGAACGCAGCAATCGGCTTGTCCATCGGGAGGCCCATTCCCTCGAACAGCCGGCCGTACCACCCGTCCATGCTGTAGCCGGGGACTGTCAGCGCGCCGTCGCCGAGCGACTTACTGTCGTCATACAAGGCAGTGAGGTCAAAGTCGGAGACCGAGCCCATGCCCTCGCACCGCGCACACATTCCGCCCAGGTAGACAGCATTCTGCACCACAGCCTTCTCCACCCGGCCGCCGGCCTTCTCGGTGCTCATCACACCGCTGGCCTTCCGGGTGGGGACATTGAAGGAGAACGCCGTGGGCGGTCCCACGTACGGGGTCCCGAGCCTACTGAAAAGGATCCGGAGCATGGCGTTGGCGTCCGTGGCAGTGCCCACGGTGGAACGCGGGTTCGCCCCCATCCGTTCCTGGTCAACAATGATCGCTGTGGTCAGCCCCTCCAGCATGTCGACGTCGGGACGGGCCAGATTGGGCATGAACCCCTGCACAAAAGCGCTGTAGGTCTCGTTGATCATCCGCTGCGACTCTGCGGCGATGGTGGCGAAGACCAGGGAGCTCTTTCCGGAGCCGGAGACACCGGTGAACACCGTCAGGCGCCGCTTCGGGATCTCGACGCTGATGTCCTTCAGGTTGTTCTCCCGCGCGCCCTGAACCCGGATCACCTCGTGGGTGTCCGCAACATGCGGCTCGGATGCCTGTGCGTGCGTGCCTGTAGCCGTGCTCATTGGTCCTCCATCATGGTGCGTGGCCGCCCTGCTGCCCCCGGGTTGTCCTGGCTCTATCTAACCAGTTCCGGGCCGACGGTACAGCGGCCGGGACCAACCGGCCCCGGCGGTATCGCTGCACTTCAGCAGGGCTTCGGGCGCCCATGCCCATTGTCATATCTGCCGGGCTCACCAAGAATGAACCAATGACGGTCTACGTGCGTTCCCTTGAAACTGCAGTCCCGCCAACACAGCTTGTCCAGACTGAGGCGCGCGACGTTTTCGCGGCCCAGCCCGGCCTGACCCGCCTCGGTTCGCGGCTTGTCAGCACGTGCTTCGATTCGGCTGCCATTGACACCCGCTACACGGCAGTTGAGGAAATGACCATGGACTTCCGGGCAGCCGAGCCTCAGTTCTTCGACCCGGCCACTGGCCTGCTCCTGAACCCCAGCACGAAAGTCCGTAATGAAATTTTCGGCCGGGAGGCCACCAAACTGTTCATTGAATCGGCCCAGTCTGCCCTCGACGCATGCCCGGACCTGGCGGCAGCTGACGTCACCCACCTCGTCACTGTCTCGTGCACCGGTTTCTTCAACCCGGGCCCCGACTACAAGATCGTCCGTGCCCTGGGCCTGGATCCGGCGGTCCAGCGGTACCACCTGGGCTTTATGGGCTGCTATGCAGCCTTCCCCGCGCTCCGGGCAGCGAAGTCGTTCTGTGAGGCAGATCCCGGGGCGGTGGTGCTGGTGGTCTGCGCCGAGCTCTGCTCCCTGCATGTGCGCACGTCCAACGACCCGGACACGATCATGGGCTCAGCGCTCTTCGCTGACGGAGCCGCTGCCGCCGTCGTCACCGCCAAGGAGAATCCCGATGTCCCCGCGCTGATGCAGCTGGACCACTTCGAAACCGTCCTCACGCCGGTCGGCGAAGAGTCCATGGCCTGGAACATCGGGGACCACGGATTCGAAATGGTCCTCGGGAACTATGTCCCGCACATTATCGACGACCACATTGTCGGCGCCCTGGCCCCGTTGCTTGCCCGGGAACCCCTCGTGCAGGTCCTCCCCTACCGGGACATCCGGCACTGGGCCATCCACCCCGGTGGCCGGAGCATCCTGGACAAGGTCCAGGCCCGGCTGGAACTCACGGACGAGCAGTTGGTGCCCGCCCGTGAGACGCTGCGGAACTACGGCAATATGAGCAGCGCCACGGTCCTGTTTGTTCTCCGGCACATCCTTGACCAGCCCTTGGCGGACGGCGACGAACGTATCTGCTCCATGGCCTTCGGCCCCGGGCTGACGGTGGAAACGGGCCTGTTCACCAAACTGCGCCAGAGCACGGACCGGATTCCGGCAGCAGCCGCCACCGGGACGGCCGCCGAGCTATCCGTCGCCTGACCCGGGTGCTGCTCCTGCGGAGGCGTGCAGCGGACGCCGTCGAAAAAATGGACCTGCCGGACTGCGACCCTGTCCGGCTGGACAGGACCTACCGGCAGTTCGCAGCAGTGAACACCCTCTTCTCAGGGTGGCGCCGGCTGTACCGAACCGAAATCCTGCCGCTGCTGTCCCCCGGAACGGCTACCACCTTGCTGGACGTTGGATCGGGCGGCGGCGACCTCCCGATCGCGCTGGCCCGTTGGGCCGCCAGGGACAACGCCCGGCTGGACATCACCGGGATCGATCCGGACAGCCGGGCCCACCGGTTCGCCGCGTCCCGGGCCTCCGTCCCCGGCGTTCGGTTCCGGGAGGCCGGCACCAAGGACCTGGTCCGTGAAGGGCAGCGGTTCGACATCGTCCTTTCGAACCACGTGCTCCACCACCTGCAGCCGTCTGAACTCCAGGACTTCCTCGCGGAGACCGCAACGCTTGGGCGTACCGTCCTGCACAACGATCTTCGCCGCAGTCCGGCAGCCTACGCCCTGTTCGCAGTGGCGGCATTGCCGTTCCGGGGTTCGTTCATCCGTGCGGACGGTCTGACGTCCATCCGGCGCAGCTACACTCCCGCAGAACTGGCAGCCGTGGCACCAGCGGGATGGCAGACCCGTCCCGGCCCGGCTTTCCACCAATTGCTGGTCCGGTGGCCGGAGTCCCCGCATGCTTGACGTGGCGGTTGTGGGTGGCGGTCCCGTAGGCCTCTATCTCGCCGCCCTCCTGCTGCAGGAGGGACTCAGCGTCCGGGTCTTTGAACAGCGGACCCGGCGCGGCAGCCATTCCCGGGCGATCGGCATCCATCCCCCGGCCCTTGCCGCACTGGACCGGGTGGGTGTCGCATCCTCGCTGGCAGCCGCAGGGGTGCACATCCGCCGCGGCCGCGCGGTCAGCGGGGGCCGCACCGTGGGCACGATGTCCTTCTCCGGGGTCTCCCGGCAGTACCCCTTCGTCCTTTCCCTGCCGCAATGCCGGACGGAGGAGCATCTGGAGAACCGGGTCAAGGAGTTGGACGCCACCGCGCTCGCCACGGGGGCGCAGGTGATCGGGGTGCGTGACGACGGCGGCCATGTCACCCTGGCCGTGGTAACGGAAGGGGTCCGGTCGGATGTGTCCGCCCGGCTGTCCGTTGCGGCCGACGGCGCCCGCTCGGCGGTGCGCCGGCTCCTCGGGATTCCCGTGGCCACCCGGGCCTACCCGGACTACTACGTCATGGGCGACTTTGCGGATAGTGCGCTCTTTGGCCAGGATGCCGTGCTCTTCCTGGAGGCAGGCGGAATTGTTGAGTCGTTTCCACTTCCGGGCGGACTCCGCCGCTGGGTGGTCCGACTCGGTCAGCCCTGCCGTGCACCCGACGCCGTGACGCTGGCGGAGCTTGTGCGTCATCGGACCGGGATCGGCCTGGAAGCCACAACGAATACGATGATCAGCAGCTTCAGCGTCAGGTCAGCCCTCGCGCGGCGTGTGGTGTCCGGACGGACCGTCCTGGTGGGAGACGCCGCGCATGAGATCAGCCCCATCGGCGGCCAGGGGATGAACCTGGGCTGGCTTGATGCGCAGGCCCTGGCACCGATCCTGCGTGATGCACTGGCCGGACGGTCCGCCGGCCGGCAGCTCAGGGAGTATGTGCGGGCCAGGTCAAGGGCAGCGGGAACCGCCCGCCGTCAATCCGAAGTCAACATGATGCTGGGCCGTCCCCTGCCGGAGCCGTGGCTCAGTGCGCGGAACCAGCTGATTGGCGCCGCTGCCTCTATCCCGTCATTGAACTCCCTGGTGGCCAGGCGGTTCACCATGCAATAGGCCGCACCCGGGCCCGAGGTCTCAGGAGGCCGGGAAGTAGCAGTCGTAGCTGTCCTGGCTGACGATCCTGCCGTCCCG
This sequence comes from uncultured Actinomycetota bacterium, assembly GCA_963807805.1. GTDB lineage: Bacteria > Actinomycetota > Actinomycetes > Actinomycetales > Micrococcaceae > Arthrobacter. The sequence goes on from CAWECX010000010.1 coordinate 884,048, forward strand.
GACTTCGAAGACCGATGACGTCCGAGCCCTGATGGTTTCCCCGGCATCCCAATACCGCAGATCCATCAGCGATTGCGCAGACCAGTCGGCCTCCAGGACCACCCGTCCGGCCTCGCAGGTAGTCCGCCGGACATCGAACTTCTGGCCTTCCACGACGGTGGCGCTGTGGTCCGCACCGGCCAGTACCTGCTCCAGGGTGCGCGTGGATCCCTCAGGTGCCAGCAGGTGGGGCGCTTCCACCAGGACAAACCCGTCTGCCAGGTAGGGCCGGATATCGGCGCCCGTTCCCCCTGCCTCGAGGGTCCGGACAAAATCGAGGACAATGTCACGGGGTTGCCTGTTCGTCGAAAAATCTTCAGCCATGGGATCGAGACTAACTGATTGCTGTCGGCGCGGACGCTCTCCCCCGCTAGGCTGTTTTCCATGAGCCCAGCATCGCCGCCAACGCCTTCCAGTCCTGCCCGGATCCAGGAGATGGTCCAGGAACTGCTCTCGGCAGAACTGTTGCCGCCCATTGTCCAGGCCGGGCATCCCGTGCTGCGCCAGCACGCCGCAGCTTTCGAGGGGCAGGTCAGCGCCGCTGAACTGGCGCAGCTCATTGACCTGATGCGGCGGGTCATGCACGAAGCTCCGGGCGTCGGTCTGGCGGCGCCGCAGTTGGGCATTCCCCTCCAGCTCGCCGTCCTTGAGGACCAGTACGACGTCGACCCCGACGCTGCCGCGGTGCGGAACAGGGTGCCGCTGGACTTCCTCGCCATCATCAATCCGCGCTACCGCGCCGTGGGTACGCAGGCAGCAGCCTTTTTCGAGGGGTGCCTGTCAGTCAATGGCCTCCAGGCCGTGGTGGTCCGGCCAGAGCGGGTCCGGCTGACCTTCGATGACCCAGGGGGAACCGCCATGGAACGGGAGTTTGCGGGCTGGCAGGCACGGATCGTCCAGCATGAAACCGACCACCTGCACGGAACGCTCTACCTGGACCGGGCTGAACTGCGGTCCCTGAGCAGCAACGCGGAGTACGCAGCCCACTGGGCGGAGTCCGGCATCGGCAAAGCCCGGGCGGCCCTGGGTTTCCTGCCGGGGTTGCCGGACCTCCCCCACCACTAGACCGCAGGCCCGGCAGTGCTGCCGGCGGGATGTTCAGCAGTGTTGGCCGCTGTGGGAAGGTACCGGCCCCACCAGCGCAGAATGTGTTCGAACCTTTGCCGCCGGTGGTGCGGGGTTCCTGAGCGTGACAGCTCGTGGTCTTCGCCCGGGAAGAGTAGCAGTGCACTGTCCACCTTGTTCCGTTTAAGGGCCGCGAAGTAGCGCTGGCCCTGCTCCACCGGACACCGAAGGTCGTTCTCGCTGTGAATGACGAGCGTCGGCGTGCGGACCGTGTCCACGTGTTCCATGGGGCTTTGGGCAGCTACCGCTGCCCGGGTCCGACCCATGTACTCAGCACCGAAGTACCATCCGATGTCGGCGGAGCCCTCAAAGCTGACCGGGTCCAGGAACCCTCGTTCCACGATGGCCGCGGTGAAACGGTGGTCTTGGGCGATGGCCATGGCCGTCAGGTATCCGCCGTATGAGCCGCCCATGATGCCCAGGCGGTCCTGTGTCCAGCGCAGGAAATTTCGCCAGGGCACCCTCCAGGAACGCCAGCACATCCTGCAGGTCAAGGATTCCCATGGCCCCTTGGATGGCCTTCCCGTGATCCCGGCCATACCCGGCAGAGCCCCTGGGGTTGCACATCAGCACCGCGTAGCCTGCGGCCGCATAGACCTGGGCTTCGTCGAGCAGTGCCACCGAGTACTGGGCGAAAGGACCGCCGTGGATGGACACCAGCACCGGGTGGGGCCCTTTGCCGGCTGGTTTCACCAGCCACCCATGAACGGGATATCCGTCCGCTGAAGGGAGGGTCACCTCCTGCGGAACAATAACGTCGGCCTGGACCCGGAGTGCTGCCGAGAAGTCCGTAAGGAGGCGCAGCTGCCCGTCGTCCAGGACCGCAACATCCCCTGCGGTGGAGGGGTCGCTGAAGGAAACTATGAGGGAACCTCCCGCCCAGGCGGCGCCGGCGACCACCGTGTCCCCGTGGACCAGCAGCCCATGGTCGCCGTCGGCGCGCAGCTCCAGGAGTTCCACGGTGCCCTGGGCGTTGTTCAGGACGAGGGCACCTGCCGGTCCCCGAAGTTCAATGCGGTTACCCGGGCAGGCAACGTCCATCATCTCGGGATCGGTCAGTGCTGTGGCCTTCCCGCCGGCCGACGGCATGCAGTAGAGAACGGCGTTCCGTGCCACGAAGTCAGTTGCGGAGCCGGCAAGCTCCCGGGCGATAAAGAACACCCATTCGCCGTCCCGTGACTGGCGGACGTCCTCTACGGCGAGCCGGGGCACCCCCTCCGCGTACATCCGCACGGCCTGCCCTCCGCCGGCCGGAACATGGTAGATGCCTTGCTCAAGGGAGTCCTCCTCGCCCGGCACGGCGGAGACAAAATAGACCCGGGCGCCGTCCGCACTGAACCCGGCGCTGTGATGATCCACACCGGCGGAGGTCAGCTGCACCGCCGGTGGCACGTCGCCCACGTCCGGCTCCGCTGCCAGACCCGGCGAGGTGCCCGGGGCGTCCCGGCGTGCCCGTCCGAGGGGAACCACCCGCGGTTCTTCGCCGAATTCGGGAACGTCCACCACAAAGACCTGGCAGGGCTTGTCCTCGGTGTATCCCACACCGTTGAGCCGGTACTGGTTTCCGGTGACCAGCCGCGGATCTTCGGCGCCGGCTCCGACGCCGTCGCACGTGCCGTACCGGCCGTCTGCCGGTTCGCGGGAAGTAAAGACAATCCGGTGCGAGTCCGGTGACCACGCAAATGATTCGACGCCCAACACCCGGCCGGTCAGCTGCCGCGGCTCGCCGCCCCCGGCTTCCACCACGAACAGCTGGGGTTTGGCGCCCGGCCCGGCCACGCGGAGAAAGGCCAGTGCCAGCCCGTCGGCTGAGAAGGCAGGAGCCGTGTCCTTGAAGCCCCGGGTGATCCGGCGCGGCAGCTTTTCCGGGTCCACCGGGATGTTCCACAGCTGGCCAACGTACGTGTCGGCGTCGAAATCAGGGCGTGTCGCGGCAACAACTGCCCGGCTGCCGTCGGGATGGACGGCAGGAGCAGAAACGGATATCAACAGCGGGAGGTGTTCTGGCTTCACCCACGTGAGCCTAGCTTGCACGCATGCACGGGAGAAGCAGCCCCGGCTACGCCGGGCGGTGCGTTCCGGCCACCTAAGATAAAGGAATGCCCGCCTCCCCTGCCCTGCCCCTGCGCTGCCCTGTGTGCCGGTCGCCCCTTGGCGCCGCGGACGACGCCGGGACGCCGGGTCCGCGCCAGGGCCTGGTGTGCACGGCCGGGCACAGCTTCGACGCAGCCAAACAGGGCTACTTCAATCTCTCGTGGGCAAGGGCACCGTCTTCGAAGCCGACACGGCCGGGATGGTGGCAGCCCGCCACGACTTCCTCGAGCGCGGTCACTACCGCGCCCTGGCTGATGCGGTGGCGGCCGCCGTCGTGCCTTTATTGCCGACAGAAGCAGCCACGGTACTGGACTCGGGGACCGGAACGGGGCACTACCTCAGGGTGCTTCTGGACGCAGCCGCCGCCAGAACGGCCTCCATACGGCGATCGGCCTGGACATCTCGAAGTTCGCCCTGCGGCGTGCCGCGCGGCTGAACACCGAAGCGATCAACCTCGTCTGCGATGTGTGGCAGCCGTTGCCGGTGGCGGACCATTCAATCGATGTGGTCACAGTCATTTTCGCGCCACGCAACCCGGCTGAATTTTTTCGGGTTCTCCGGCCAACCGGACGGCTGGTAGTGGTCACACCGCGCTCCGGGCACCTCGCAGCCGTGGCCGGGCGGACGGGCATGCTCGGCATCGAGGAAGGAAAGGAGGACCGGCTCGCCGAGTCGATGGCACCCCGGTTTGCTGTCGAGTCTGCCCTGGATCTCGATGTTCCACTTGAGCTGACCCGCCAGGAGGTTGCCGACCTCGCCTTTATGGGACCGGCCGGGCACCACCTCGACCGGGCTGCCCTCGCATCCCGGCTGGAGGGGCTGCAGGGCAGCACTCCCGTGGAGGCACGCTTCCGGATCACCATCTTCCGGCCGGTGGGCCCGCCGCCATAACGACTTGGCCACTATCGCTGGCTTTGTTCCGGCAATCTGCCGCCCTGCCTCCCTGCGGACTAGGATGGAAGCACAGTACCCGCGGGCCCGCCGTAGAGCGCGGCGGAGGCGGCTGCTGTCGAAGGGGGACGGAATGTTTGAGTGGCTTGGTGAGAACTGGTGGGCGTTGTGGCTGACCGCGTTCCTTGCCTTCGCAGTGATCGAAATGATCACCCTCGACCTCTTCTTCATCATGCTCGGCGGCGGGACGCTGGCTGCATTGGTTGCTGACTTCGCCGGAGCAGACCTATGGCTGCAGATCGTGGTTTTCTGCGTGGTGTCGCTGCTGATGATCGCGTTTGTCCGGCCGGTTGCACTGACCCACCTGAAGAAGGGGCCCAGCGAACAGCGCACCAACGTGGACCGGCTCATCGGCGAGCAGGCACTGGTCATGGAACCCGTCACGTCCACCGGCGGCCTGGTCAAGATCGGCGGCGACGTGTGGAGCGCCCGCTCTGCCGCCGGAGAACTGGCTGCCGGCCAGAAAGTTGTGGTTGCAGCGATCGACGGCGCCACAGCCGTAGTGGCCGTGCCGCCGGACACCGCCAACCCGGCCTGAACAGAGCTTTATTACAACTGGGGATAGAGGAAACGTATGGATAACGCAGGAGGAACCGCTGTGGCCATTGTGCTGGTGGTCCTGATCGTGTTCGTGATTATCGTGCTGGTCCGCTCGGTGCGCATCATTCCGCAGGCAAGGGCAGGCGTCGTTGAGCGGCTCGGCAAATACCAGCGGACCCTGAACCCGGGTCTGACCATCCTGATTCCGTTCGTGGACCGGCTGCTGCCGCTCCTCGACCTTCGCGAACAGGTGGTGTCTTTCCCGCCGCAGCCCGTCATCACCGAAGACAACCTGGTGGTGTCCATCGATACGGTGGTGTACTTCCAGGTCACGGATCCGCGGGCGGCCACCTACGAGATTGCCAACTACATCCAGGCCGTTGAGCAGCTGACCACCACAACCCTGCGAAACGTCGTTGGTGGCCTGAACCTCGAAGAGGCACTGACCTCCCGCGACCAGATCAACGGCCAGCTGCGCGGCGTGCTGGATGAGGCAACCGGCCGCTGGGGCATCAGGGTATCCCGGGTAGAGCTGAAGGCGATCGACCCGCCACACTCCATCCAGGATTCCATGGAGAAGCAGATGCGCGCCGAGCGTGACCGCCGCGCCGCCATCCTCACCGCTGAGGGCACCAAGCAGTCTGCCATCCTCACCGCGGAAGGCCAGCGGCAGGCATCCATCCTCGCGGCAGAAGGTGACGCCAAGGCCGCCATCCTTCGCGCCGACGGTGAAGCCCAGGCCATCCAGAAGGTCTTCGACGCCATCCACAAGGGCAACCCTGACCAGAAGCTGCTTGCCTACCAGTACCTCCAGACACTGCCGAAGCTTGCGGAGGGTTCCTCCAACAAGCTGTGGATCATCCCCAGCGAGGTCGGTGAGGCACTCAAAGGCATCGGTAACGCCCTGGGCGGAACCAACCCTGATCCGCAGGCCGGCGGCGGCCTGTTCGATGACGAACGCTGCGAAGACAACCCGGCGCCTGACGGCTTCCGTGACAGGCGGAAGGGGATCTGCACTCCGGTGCGGGTCCCCTTCCGTTTTGGTGTGAGGGCACGTGCAGCCCGTATAATTGGATATTTGTCCGGTCGGGTAGGAATCCGCTGGAACAAGAATGCTTCGCAATGCGTTGAATCTATATGATGCAGCACAGTGCACACAGTAGTCCGGCGGCGTTTCGACGCCACCGGCTAGCGTGGGGCCCAGCTCCGCGAACCGACCAGAGGGAGAAAACATGAGCGATCGCAGCCTGCGGGGTATGCGCCTTGGCGCGCAGAGCATGGAGACCGAGTCCGGCGTCGAGCCGGCTCCGCGTCAGCGTGTCGAGTACCGGTGCGAGGACGGCGAGCAGGTTTTCGTCACGTTCTCGTCCGAAGCCGAAATTCCCCCCGTGTGGGTCTCCAAGACCGGCAAGGAAGCGCTCCTCGTTGACGGCGAACGTCCCGATACCAGCAACGAAAAAGCTGTCCGTACGCACTGGGACATGCTGCTGGAGCGCCGTTCACTCCCGGAGCTGGAGCAGATCCTCGAAGACCGGCTGACCATCCTGCGCGAACGCCGCGGCGAACGGCGCACTGCCTGATCCCGCAGGCAGTTCACGGCCGCGCTGAGCGGTAAGACATAAAGGAGCCGTCCCGCACCAACACGGTGCCGGGACGGCCCCTTTGTCATCCGTAGCGGGCTGGCCTGCCCGGCTTCCTGCGGTCAGGACTGCGAAGCGTCCTTCTTGCCGGTCAGTTTGTTCCAGCGCGCCTGAAGGCCCCACTTGGTGACATTGATCATGGCCTCAACCACAATGTTGCCGCTCATCTTTGAAGCGCCGAGCTCCCGCTCCACGAACGTGATGGGACGTTCCTCGATGCGCAGGCCCATCTTGGCCACCCGCCACGCCAGGTCCACCTGGAAGCCGTAGCCCACTGAATCGACCTGGTCCAGGTTCAGTTTTTCGAGCGTGGTCCTGCGGAAGGCGCGGTAGCCGCCGGTGACGTCCTTGATCTTCAGGCCCAGCATGAGCCGTGCGTAGGTGCTTCCCACCCGGGAGATGGCCTGGCGGTACAGCGGCCAGTTCACCACGCTTCCGCCGGGCACCCAGCGGGAACCCATCGCCAAGGTCGGCGCCCTGCTCAACGGCTTCCAGCAGCTGGGGAAGCTGTTCGGGCTGGTGGGAGCCGTCGGCGTCCATTTCCACCAGGACGTCGTACCCGGCGTCCAGTCCCCACTTGAACCCGGCGATGTAGGCGGCGCCGAGGCCTTCCTTGCCCTTGCGGTGCAGGACATGGACCTGGGGTCCTCGGCGGCAAAACGGTCGGCCAGCTGGCCGGTTCCGTCCGGGCTGTTGTCATCCACCACCAGCACATCCGAGGCCGGCACGGCTGCCCGCAGGCGTTGGAGGGTCTTGGGCAGCGATTCCAGCTCGTTGTACGTAGGAATGATGGTGAGGACGCGCACAGAGGGCCTTTCCTGGATGGGAGCGGTCGGAGCACCTGGTGCACAGCGGGTTCACTGGCGGGCGCAACTACCCATTATAGGGTGATGCCGGCGGGGATGCTTCAGGACCGCAGGGCCGGGCTGGCAAACAGCTCGACGCCGTCCCGCACGGTCTGGAGGCAGACGGGGTCGGTTCCGGTGTCCAGGGCGGGCAGCAGGGGTGTGCGGGCGCGGGGATCGGTGCTCCAGGACTGTACCCGGCCGTCGGCAACCTGGACCATGAGTTCTTCGACGTCCCAGACCGCAAAGCTGGCCGGTGCGCCCGGAACCAGCTGGCCGGCCATCGGGTTGCGGTACTTGGCGGCGCGCCAGCCGGCGCGGGTGTGGCCGAGGAACGCTGCGCGCGCTGAGATCCGCTGGGCACGTGGTTGTGGTGTTCCAGGCAGGCGCGGACGCTGGACCAGGGACGCAGCGGCGTCACGGGGCTGTCGCTGCCGAAGCATAATGGGAACCCCGGCCGAGTAGAAGGCGGCGAAAGCGTTCATGGACCGGAGCTTCGGCTCGCCCAGGCGCTGCTCGTACAGGCCGCCCGCCGCGCCCCAGGCGGCATCGAAACCCGGCTGGGCGCTGACGGTCACCGAGTAGTGGGCCAGCCGTGCCACAGCGTCGGCATCCGCCATTTCAACGTGTTCGAAGCGGTGGCCGGCGGCGCGGATCCGCTGCTCACCCACTGTCCGCTGCGGCGAGGTCCAAGCGCCTCCAGGGCCGTGTCCAGGCCGGCATCGCCAATGACATGGAATCCGCCCTGGATGCCCAGCAGCGAGCAGGCTGCCAGGTGCGCCGCTGCTTCCTCAACCGAAAGGTACAGGCTGCCCCGCTCCCCCGCGGCGTCGCTGTAGTCGGATCGCAGGGCCGCGGTCCGTGGAGCCGACGGACCCGTCGATGTTCAGGTCGCCTGCCAGCCCGCGGACACGAACGCCGAGGCTGGTCGAGGAGAGCCTGGGCTTGTTCCTCGGTTCCGGCCAGCTCACCCCAGTACGGCAGGACCTCCGGCGCCGGGCCGGCTCCGTGCCCGCCGTTGTTCCACGACGCAGCAAGGCGGAGGTCATCAACGCCGCCGATGTGCGGGGCGCCCATCTCGGCGACGGCCACGTAGCCGTTGGCTGCGGCCTCTGCCAGGGCGCGCTGCTGGTAGCCGCGCAACGTGCCGTCCGGGAAGCTGGCGGGTGGCACCGGCGGGCGGCGGTATGCGCTGCCCGCTTGACGTGCGCCGCTGCTGGCATAGCCGTCAAGGTCCGCCAGCCCGGCCGCTGAAGCAAGCGAAGAGGACACCAAGGCCGAGTGGACGTCCACCCTTGACAGGTACACAGCCCGGCCGCCGGCCGCCCGGTCAAGTTCCTCGGGCATCGGGCAGCGTGGGGTCTGCCCAGGCCGACTCATCCCAGCCATGGCCCAGGACCGGGCCCGTTCCCCGGCGCAGCAGCCACGGCGTCGAGCAGCTGCCCGGCGGAGCGGATTCCGCCCAGCTGCAGGGAGTCCAGGGCAATGCCGGTTTCCGTCAGGTGCACATGGGAGTCCACAAACCCGGGCGCCACCAGGGCGCCCCGGAGGTCGATGATCTCCATGGTGCTGTCCGCTATCGACGTCGCTGCCTGTTCGGAACCCACCCAGGCAACGGTGTCGCCGTCCACCAGCATGGCGGTGGCAAACGGGTCAGCCGCGGTATAGACGGACCCGTTGCGGTACAGCACCACTTTTCGGTCCTGCTGTGCTGGACGTGGCAGAACGTGCTTCAGTCATTGCGGGCAAGGCTCCTAGGGTTTGGGGGGCAGCGCCTGGACGGCGCCGGCACAGGCAGGGGTTCAGACGACCGAGGAGTAGGCCACGACGCCGCGGCGGATCAGGGAGATGGCCTCTGCGCAAAGGCGGGCCAGGCGGGGTTCCAGTCCCGGGATCTTGGCGATCTGGTCGAGCAGGTCAATGACCTGCTTGACCCAGCGGACGAAGTCCCCGGCTGCGAGGTCCGTGCCGCTGAGCACCTCCTGCAGGTGCCGCCCCTGGCCCACTTGTACATGGGCCAGACAAGTCCGAGTTCAGGTTCACCGGTCAGCGGAAGTTTGTTCTGTTCTTCGACGTCCTCCAGCGCGGACCATTCGCGGATCACCACGTCCACGGACGTTTCCAGGGAGACGCTGGGCATCCGGGGCCGGAGGCCCCGGTCCTCGCGCTTGGCCTGGTAGACCAGGACGCTGGCCAGGGCGGCGACTTCGACGGCGTCGAGGTCGCCGAAGGCGCCCAGGCGCAGCGACTGCGAAATCAGCAGGTCCTTCTCGCCGTAGATCCGCCGGAGCCGCTGCCCGTCGGGGCTGATGGTCTGCCGTCCGTCAGATGCCGGTTCCAGGTAGCCGTAGGCGGACAGGACGTCGCACACGCGGTCGAAGGTCTTGGCAATGGTGTTGGTCCGGCCCTGGATCTGGCGGACCAGGGCGTCCGTTTCGCGGCGCAGCTTCCACCAGCGCTCCGACCACCGGGCGTGGTCTTCCCGTTCGCTGCACCCGTGGCAGGGGTGGGCGCGGAGGGCCCGGCGCAGGTCGGCGATGCGCTTCTCCTGGTTGGGCAGGGCAGCGGCACAGGCCGAAATCGTTGTTCCGGCTGGTGGCCGGGGGCCGGCGGCCGGTTTTCCCGCAGGGCGTTCCGGGCCGAGGAGGCAAGGTCGCGCCGCGACTTGGGTACTTTGGCGTTGAACGACTTGGGGATGCGGATCCGCGTTACCGGCGCGATGGGGCCCTTCCAGGTCCTCGGTGCCGATCCGGCGCAGCTGGTTGTCCAGGGTCAGCACGGCGGGCCGGGGTTCCCGGCTGCTGTGGTCCGAGCTGAGCACAATGGCCGGCCCGGGCGCCCGGCCGCCGGGAACATCCACGACGTCACCGGGCAGAGCCGGGCCAGGGAGTCGTCGTTCAGGGACTTGCGGGCGCGTGACTTGGTGCGGGAGGTCATGTTCTCGGCGTCCGACAGTTCCCGGCGCAGCCGGGCATACTCGGTGAAGTCGCCCAGGTGGCAGGTCATGGACTTCGCGTAGCCTGCCAGGGATTCCTCACGGCTGCGCACCTGCTTGGCCAGGCCCACCACGGACCGGTCCGCCTGGAACTGCGCAAACGAGGACTCGAGGATTTCCCGGGCACGCGGCACGGCCGAACTGGGCCAGCAGGTTGATGCTCATGTTGTAGGTGGGCCGGAAACTGGAATTCAGCGGATAGGTTCGCCTCGAGGCCAGGCCAGCCACCGCCGTGGGGTCCGTTCCCGGCTGCCAAAGCACCACGGCGTGGCCTTCGACGTCGATGCCGCGCCGGCCCGCACGGCCGGTCAGTTGGGTGTACTCCCCCGCGGTGATGTCCACATGGGCTTCGCCGTTGAACTTGTCCAGCTTTTCCAGCACCACCGAACGGGCGGGCATGTTGACGCCCAGCGCAAGGGTCTCGGTGGCGAACACAGCCTTGACCAGTCCCTCGACGAAGAGCTTCTCCACCACTTCCTTGAAGGTTGGAAGCATGCCCGCATGATGGGCAGCGAAACCGCGCAGCAGGCCGTCGCGCCAGGTCCAGAAGCCAAGGACGTCGAGGTCATCGGAGCGGAATGTCCTGTCCGGCCTCATCAACGCGCTGGGCGATGATGCGCTGTTCCTTCTCGGTGGTCAGCCAGAGGCCGGATGAAACACATTGGGCTACCGCAGCGTCGCAGCCGGCCCGGGAAAAGATGAAGGTGATGGCGGGCAGCAGGTCCTGCCGGTCCAGGCTGGCAATGACCTGGGGACGGCTGGCCTTCCGGACGCCGACGGGCTGGGCTCCCTGGCCCGGACGGTCATCCCGCTGCCTGTGCTGGCGGCGCTGGCTCCGGCCGCCGTGGCCGAAGCGGCCGCGGAAGCTCTGCTGGCTCTCGCTGCGCGCCATGGCCAGCAGGTCCGGGTTGACCTCGAACCCGCGGCCCGTGGCGAGGTATCAGCGGTGATTGCAGCTGACCGGAGCACCGGTCTCCGCGTCCGCGGGCGGCGCTATTTCGTCGAAGGTGGTCTCGCCCGGCGAAGAGGTCCACAATTTCCTTGCCCACCATGACGTGCTGCCACAACGGTACCGGCCGGTGTTCGGACACGATGATGTCCGTGTCACCGCGGACGGTGTCCAGCCATGCGCCGAACTCTTCGGCGTTGGACACCGTGGCGCTCAGCGAGGCCACCTGGACCTCGCTGGGCAGGTGGATGATGACCTCTTCCCACACGGCGCCCCGGAACCGGTCGGCCAGGTAGTGGACTTCGTCCATGACCACAAACCCAAGGTCATCCAGCGATGGCGGAGTCGGCGTAGAGCATGTTGCGGAGGACTTCGGTGGTCATGACCACCACCGGCGCTTCGCCGTTGATGCTGGTATCTCCTGTCAGCAGACCCACATTTTCCGGCGCCGTACTTTTCCGACGAGCTCGGTGAATTTCTGGTTGCTCAGTGCTTTGATGGGGGTGGTGTAAAAGGCTTTGAGGTTCCGTTCGAGTGCGAGGTAGATGGCGAATTCACCCACGATGGTCTTGCCTGCGCCGGTAGGCGCGGCAACCAGCACTCCCCTGCCCTCCTGCAGGGACCTGCAGGCCTGGCGCTGGAAGTCGTCGAGTTCAAAGTCGAGGGTCCGGACGAAACCGCCGAGGTAGCTGGCGGCCTCAGCCGCCCGCTCCGCGCTTGCCCGGTAGCTTTCGGACGGCGAGAGCTCCGCGGGACCGGCAGGCCGGGAGGGTGGGAACGGAACCGAAGGGGAAGGCCCGGAAATAGAGGACATAACTCCAAGCCTACTGGGCGCGGGACTACAGGTTCTTCAGTTCGCTTCCCGGCGTCGCGACGTCTGGCTGTGGCGTCGGTTTCGGCGGCGCGTTTCGGCCTCACGCTTATCCCTGCGCTTGTCGTTCAGGATGCACAGTCCGATGGCGGCGAAGAACAGGATCAGGAGGGGTGCAGCCAGCATGAACATGGACAGCGCATCGGTGCCGGGGGCCGCCAGGGCCGCCAGAACAAAGACCAGGAACACGATGATCCGCCATGCCTTCAGGATGGTCCGTCCCCGGACGACACCAGCCATGTTGATGCCGACCAGGAGGACCGGCACCAGGAAGGAGACGCCCAGGATCAGGAACATCTGCGTGGCGAACGTCAGGTAATCAGTGGCCGAGACGTTGTTGGCACCCGTCGTGGGGGTGAACTGAAGCAGTGCCCGGACCACGGTGGGAAAAACCAGCCAGGCGACGTAGACGCCGGCAAGGAACAGCGGGACGGCGGCCGCCATGAACCCCAGGGTGTACCTGCGTTCCTTGCCGGTCAGCCCCGGGGTAATGAAGGCCCACAACTGATATATCCAGACGGGGCTGGAGATGACCAGCCCGATCTGGATGGCTATCTGGATCTTGAACGCAAAGGGATCCGCGATGGTGGCGAAGTTAAGGACCGCAGTCCGCCCCGTCTGCTCTGCGATGGTGATGAGCGGTTCGGAGAGGTTGAACACTACGGGATCGTAGAGAAACCAGCCTGCGACTGCGGCCAGAACCACAGCGATGGCTGACTTGATCAGCCGGTTCTTGAGTTCCTTGAGGTGGTCCCAAAGAGCCATCCGCCCTCGGGGTTCGCCTTCCGGCTCCTCGACAGTGCCACTGCAGGTTAGGCGCGGTTTGACGGCGGTACATCGGTACCGTCCGTCGGCGCACCGGGCTTTGCCTGCGGGTGGTTGACGATTTTGCCCTCCACCGGTCCGGTTTCGTCGGCAGGAGTGTCAGCTTTGCCGTCGTTCTTCATTTCCTTGACCTCGGACTTGATGATCCGCATGGACTGGCCAAGGCTGCGCGCCATGGCCGGAAGCTTGGGGGCAGCGAAGAGCAGCAACGCTACAACGATAATAATGACGATCGGCCAGGGGCCATCAAAGAGTCTTCCCACGGGAATTCCTTTCCTCTAAAAACATCCTACGTCTAAGTGAAGTCCAGATCGCCAAGCGACTGCCGCTGGCCACGGTCAGTCCGGCGCTGGACCCGCCTCAGGCGGCGGTCCTCCCGGCGGGCTGATTTGGATGTGTGGTAATCATGTCTCATCTGCTCTGGAGAGGCAAAAACGGCCGATCCCCCAGTAGGTGGAACCCGACTCCGGTGGTAGCGGCGCCGACGGGGCGAGGCTGCCCAGCTTCTCGCCGGCCGCTCCCAGGTCCTTGACCGTCGCCATGAACTGGCGGAACAGCCGGAACCCCAAAAGGACATAAAACAGCAGGGACACCGCTACAAGCGTTGTCCATATCAGTATCCAGGACCACCAAGGCATGCTGAGAAGTCTAGCCGCCGTACCGGGCCAGCGCGTCCGCGATCCAGGCCCGCGCGTCCTCAGCGAGATCCAGGGGTTCAAGGATCCGGACAGCACCGCCATGTTGGGCAACAAACATCGGCAGCCACGCAGCGTTGCCGAAGCGGATCTCGGCGACGAGGCCGCCGTCCTGAAGCGGGGCGGTCCGTTCCGCGTAGAAGTCGTCCGCCAGTCCGCTCCCCTGCCGCGTCAGCTGGACGGTGACGGTGATGTCGTCATCACTGGGGGTGAAGAGCTTCGCCGGGAATCCTCCAGACGGCGCAAGCACCGCCGTTGCGGTCCTGCCGTTGGGGCGGACCTCGCGGACCCGGTCGAGCCGGAAGTTCCGCAGGCCGTTGACGGAATGGCAGTAGGCCTCGAAATACCAGGTGTTGTCCAGGGAATACAGGCGCAGGGGGTCCACATCGCGTTCCGAGATCCGGTCCCCATGGGCCGACAGGTAGTGGAGATGAAGCTGGGATCCCGTGGCTACGGCATTCCGGACGGTCTCGTGGGTGGCCACGTCTGCGGGACCCACCGCGGGCCCTGCTACCGAAGCGGCACGAAGTCCTTCCTCACCGGCGGCCGCCATCAGTTTGAGCGTCACCGATTCGAGGGCGCCGCCCTCTGCTAGCCCGGGCAGCCCGTTCAGGGTCTCAAGGCCTGTCAGGAGGGCACACGCTTCTGCCACCGTGAAGCGGACAGGCCGCTTCAGGTCCAGGTCTTCGATGATGTAGACATGGTCATCTTCCCACTGGATATCAAGCAGATCATCCGGATAGCCCTCGGGCAGTCCCGAACAGATCAGGATCTGGAGGTCGTCCTCCAGCTCCTCCCGGGTGACCCCGAAACGGTCGGCCACCTCCTGGATATGAAGACCTTGGTTGTGGACGAGGAACGGAACCAATTGGAGCATCCGTTTGAGCTGGTCTTCCGAGGTCCTTTTGCGGACCGGTTTGGGACGGGCATCCGCAAAATGAAACGGAGGAACGGGTGCTGCGGAGAACCGGTCGGCTGCCTGGAGCCGCCGTATCACCGCGTCCACCAGGTCAGCCGGGGATTCCGCAGTGGCGTCGGGTCCGTACGATGCCACCTCCTCCGCAAGCACCTCGGCGTCCCGGAACTGTACCTGGATCCGTTCGTAGCCGCCGTCGTTCTTTGCAGGCTCCGCGGCGGGCAGCGCGCGCCCGCGCAACCCGAGATGGCGCCCGGTCCTGACGTTGATGGCCGCCGTCCTCAGGGGCAGTTCCGGCAGCCGCTCCAGCTCCGCCCGGATATTGAAGCCTTTCGGCGGTGAATAGGTTTCCCTTTCCAACACCGTGACGGCGCTGGTGAAGCGCGACAGGCGGAAATGCCTGGTCTCCTGCCGGGTCCGGTCAAAGCCGGCGAGGTACCACTGGCCGAAGCGGCTGCCCAGCCCCCACGGCTCCACCGTCCGCTGTTCCTCTTTCCCGGTGCTGGAGGCGAGATACGAAAAAGTAACCGGGTGCTGGGCGTGCATCGCTGCTATCAGGTCATCGAAGGCCTGGCCCGCAGGCTTGATCCGGGGTTGGAAGCCGGCGGGCAGTTCAACGTCCGCAACGCCACCGGAGGCCTGCAGCTTGCGCAGCGCATTCGCTGCCGCACTCCCCAGCGCCGCGCGCTCCCACAGCTGTGAGGCGAGCATCAGGACGGTCCACTCGCCGGGGCTCAGCTGGACATCGGGAAGCCTGTTGGACTCCTTGCCGATCCGGTAGCGGGTTGTTGCGGGGTCATCTTCGCTCCAGCCCAGGTCGGTTACGGTCTCCACATCGAATCCGAACTGCCGCAGGTCTGCCTTGTCCCGTTCGAACATGCGGCCGAAGGAGACGTCGTTCCCGGACGTGTCACGGTAAACCTTCTCCCGCAGCTCGCTGCGGCGCAGGCCGTATTTGGTATTGAGGAGGGCGATCAGCAGGTTAAGCAGGCGTTCTGTACGGGATGGGAGCACCCATGCAACGTTACTAAAATCCTTCGGGGAAAGCAGAAGGCGCGGCAACAACCGGGTGTCAGCCAGGTTGTTGCCGCGCCTTCAAAGGCTCACGGAGTCCGGATCAGCGGACGCCCACGAGGTCAACGACGAAGATGAGGGCTTCGTTGGGCTTGATCGCCCCGCCGGCGCCACGGGAGCCGTACGCCAGTTCGGAGGGGATTTCCAGGCGGCGGCGTCCGCCGACCTTCATGCCCAGAAGGCCCTGGTCCCAGCCCTGGATGACCTGGCCGACGCCAACGCGGAAGTCCAGCGGCGCGCCGCGGCCCCAGGAGGCATCAAATTCTTCGCCGGTGGACCAGGCCACGCCGACGTAGTGGGTGGATACGGTGTCGCCGGCTTTGGCCTCGGCACCGTCGCCCTCGATCAGGTCGGTGATGACCAGTTCAGTGGGTACGTCGCCTTCCGGGAAGTCAATTTCCGGCTTCTGGCGGTCGAAGTCGCGCTGACCAAATGACATGTTTGCTCCTTTGATGGGTTGGGCGGGTGGTGGTGCTTAAATCTGGGCGGCTTCCACCGGAGGCCGCGGGAGGGGCCTACTTGGCGCCGAGGATATCCACAACGAAGACAAGGTCGCCCTTGGCTTCACCCTGGCCTGCATCGCCGTAGGCGAGGTCCTTGGGGATGACCAGGAGGACGCGTGAGCCCACCGTCTTGCCCGCAAGGCCCTGGGTCCAGCCGGGGATGACGCCGGTCAGCTGGAAGCTCGCGGGCTCGCCGCGGTCGAAGCTGGAATCGAACTTGGTGCCGCCCACGAGGTTGACGCCCACGTAGTTGACGGTCAGGGTGTCGGTTTCCTTGACTACGGCGCCAGTGCCCTTGATGAGGTCCTGGGACACGAGAGCGGTCGGAGCCGCGACGCCCTCAACGGAGATCTCCGGAACGGACTGGTCGTTTTCCTTGACGGTCGGCAGCCCGGCCGGTGGGGTCACTGTTTCGCCCTCCGGCTTTTCAAGTACCGGAGCGACGTCAGTGGCGGAAAGGACCTTGATCAGCAGCAGCTGCGTGGGCTGGGCCTGGGCACCTTCTGCGGCAGCGGCCTGGCCAGGGACAGCGAGGGCCAGGGTTGAACCGATCTTCGAACCGACAAAGGCGTTGTAGATGACGGCGCTGCCGGTTTTGAGTTCCTCGTTAAGCTCGAGGGCTTCAGGTTCGGCGGCAAAGGTGTCCTCGAGGGTGGCGCCGTCGGTGCCGTTCAGGGCGAGGATGGAGATGTTCGCTACCTGGTTGGCCTTAACGGTGTCGCCACTGCCTTCGGCTACCACCTTGATGGTGGGCTCGGCAACATCCAGCGGTTTGGTGAACTCCACTCCGGGGGCTTTTTTCTCCCCGTTGTCCGTCAGTTTCAGGGAGTCGAACTTGGCAGTATCACCTGCGGACTGGCTGGTCGGCTCCGGCGCTGCGGGCGTGCCGCCTCCGCAGGCGGTAAGCAGCAGCAGACCGGGGATAAGGATTGCAAGTAGTCGGCGCACGTAAGAGAACTTTCGTCGGGGCAGGGTGGACGCCGTGCCTGGCATGGTGGCTCGGCACAGCAAGGGGCCAAAGAACGGCCCTATCCAGAATAGCCCCTGAAGCTGGGTGTCAGCCCATAGAGTCCAGCAGGGCATCCACCCGCTCGTCGACGTTGCGGAACGGATCTTTGCACAGAATGGTCTGGTGGGCGCGGTCATTCAGTTTCAGATGGACCCAATCCACGGTGTAATCGCGGCCCAGCTCCTGTGCCCGCCGGACGAAGTCTCCCCTGAGCTTGGCGCGCGTGGTCTGGGGCGGAGCGTCCACGGCATCCTTGATCACGGTGTCATCGACCACACGGCGCACGGCACCCCGGGACTGGAGCAGGTAGTACAGCCCCCTGGTCCTGGAAATGTCATGGTAGGTCAGGTCCAGCTGAGCGATGCGGGGTGCGTCCAGGCCCAGTCCGTGCCGCTCGCGGTAGTTGTCCATCAGCTTCTTCTTGATGGCCCAGTCAATCTCGGTATCAATGGAGCTGGTGTCGCCGCTTTCGATGGCCCGAAGCGTCCGGCCCCAGAGATCCAGGATCATGGGGACGTGCGGATTGTGCGCACCGTGTTCCTCCACAAATGCGGTGACCTTCGTGAGGTACTCCTGCTGGATCTCCAAAGCCGTGAGCTGCCGGCCATTGGCCAGCCGTACCAGCGCCCGGCCACTGAGATCATGGGAAATCTCGCGGATACTGCGGATCGGGTTTTCCATCCGCATGTCCCGCATGATCACGCCGGCTTCAATCATGCGCAGGATGAGGTCAACTGTGCCGACTTTGAGGAGTGCAGTGGTCTCGGACATGTTCGAATCTCCCACGATGACGTGGAGCCTGCGGAAGAACTCGGCGTCGGCGTGTGGCTCATCCCGGGTGTTGATGATGGGCCGGGAACGGGTAGTGGCCGACGAGACCCCTTCCCAGATATGGTCCGCCCGCTGAGAGAACGCGTACGTGGCGCCGTGCGGAGTTTTCAGGATTTTTCCCGCACCGGCGATCAGCTGCCGGGTAACCAGGAACGGGATGAGGATTTCTGCGAGGCGTGAAAATTCTCCGCGCCGGGGAATGAGGTAGTTCTCATGGCTGCCGTATGAGTTTCCAGCGGAGTCCGTGTTGTTCTTGAAAAGGTAGACGGTGCCGTTGAAACCTTCCGCGGCCAGCCGTGACTGGGCCTCATCCACGAGGTCATCGAGGATCAGCTCGCCGGCCCGGTCGTGGGCGATGAGCTGCGCGAGGTCGTCGCATTCTGCCGTGGCGTATTCGGGGTGCGACCCGACGTCGAGGTAGAGGCGGGAACCGTTGGTCAGGAAGACGTTGGAGGACCGTCCCCAGCTGACTACTTTCCTGAACAGGTAGCGCGCCACTTCCTCCGGGGCCAGCGGCCGCGAATCCGGGCTCGAATACGAAATGCCGAATTCGGTTTCAATCCCGAAGATCCTCTTGTCCATGTCAGTCCTCCTCAGCCAGCAAGGCTGTGATGTCGGCGTCATTCAGCCGCCGGAAAGCGCGTCGGGTTCCGCGGGAGTTCTCGGACAGCCGGTCCAGGACCGCCACCTCCACCGCTGCGGCGGGCAAGGCGCCGGCTTCAGCGTCGTACACCAGTCCTCCCATGGCCAGGCGGATCGCCCCTGGAAACCGGAGCGAGGGATGCCAGCCTCCGGCGATCGCGGAGGAGACTTTGTCAGCTTGGCCGCCCATCACGATGAAACCCTGTTCATCCGCAATGGACCCATCAAAGGTCAGCCGGTACAGGTGGTCCTGTTCCTGGGTCTGCGCTACCTCAGCGACAGCCAGCTCAACTTCGAAGGGCTTCTGTTCGGCGGTAAACACGGCACCGAGGCTCTGGGCGTAGACGCTCGCCAGACCGCGGGCGGTCACGTCCTCACGGTCATAGGAGTAGCCCCGGACATCGGCGTACCTGACGCCCGCCTGGCGCAGGCTCTCAAACTCGTTGTACTTCCCAACGGCCGCGAAGGCGATCTTGTCGTAGATTTCGCCGATCTTGTGCAGGGACGGGGACGGGTTCTCAGCCACGAGGGCGATGCCGTCCTGGCAACTGACCACCACTACGGACCTGCCGCGGGCGATGCCCTTCCGCGCGAAGTCCGCGCGGTCCTTCATCAGCTGTTCAGGGGAAACGTAAAACTGCTGCGTCATGTTCAGGCCTCCCGCCGGGCCAGGGTCCGGGCGTCAATAATGCTGCCAGCCACGGCGGCCAATTCCTGTTCCGGCACCCGCCTGGCCCCGGCTCTGCTGACCGAGTAGACCACCGGCCATAATTGGCGGACGGGGTCCGGCCCACCGGTCGCTGAGTCGTCGTCGGCAGCGTCGTAGAGGGACTCCACTGCCACCGAGACCGCTTCGGCTTCCGTCATGGCGGGCCGCCAAAGTTTCTTGAGGGCGCCGCGGGCGAAGACTGATCCTGAACCAACGGTGTGGTGCTCGCGTTCCTCGTACCGGCCGCCGGTCACATCGTAGGAGAACAGACGGCCGATCCCGGCTGCGGTGTCAAAGCCTGCGAACAGGGGCACCACGGCAAGTCCCTGGAGTGCCATGGGCAGGTTGCCGCGGATCATGGCTCCCAAGCGGTTGGCCTTGCCCTCCAGGCTCAGGAGGGTGCCCTCGATTTTTTCGTAGTGCTCAAGTTCCACCTGGAACAGCCGCGTCAGGTCAATCGCTATTCCGGCCGTGCCGGCAATGCCCAGCACAGAGTATTGGTCGGCGGGAAAAACCTTCTCAATGTGCCGGCTTGCGATCACGTTTCCCATTGTGGCCCGCCGGTCTCCGGCCATCAGCACTCCGCCACCGTACGTCATGGCCACAATTGTGGTGGCATGCGGCACCTGCAAGGGGACGGTACTGTTGCCGGCCAGCATGTCAGCGCTGTACGGCAAGAGGTCCGGCCGGTCGCGTTGCAGATGTTCCGTGAACGACGACGTCGCGTTGGCGGCTATCTGATTGGCGGTTGATTCCTGCACTGATGCACTCCTTCAACGTAGTAAGTCAACGTCTTTTCAGATCTCCGGCCATCCGCGGCACCCGCCGCCGGGTTGGTCCGGTTACTGACCGCCCTTTTGGACAAATGCCCGGACAAACTCCTCGGCGTTGGATTCCAGAACACCGTCGATTTCGTCCAGAAGGTCATCCACGCCCTGCGTAGCGGGTGACGCCTGCGCTTCAGGCGGCGCGGGAGGGGCCTCGGGCACGTCCTCCTCGACCTGGCTGTCGCGCGACTGGGGCTGCTGCTGCTCCTGGCCTGCCATTGTCTTCACTCCCTTTTTCGAACCTCGGGTCCGGGTGAACATCCGATATGCCCATATTGCCACGCGCCGGTCCTGTCGGCGCGGTTTACGCCGCTGGCGGACTGGTGTTATGTCCCAGCAGTTCGGCCAGGAAGGGACCAGCCTCCCGATGACGGGCGAACAGGGCACCGGTCAGTGACCGGGTACCCCTGCAGCGGCTCCCGGGTGGGGACCCGCTGGAGCCTGCCGTAGCCCGGCACATCGAAGATCACGGAGTCCCAGCTTGCTCCAACGACGTCCTTGCCGAAGCTGCTGACGCAACGGCCCCTGAAGTACGCGCGGGTGTCCGACGGCGGTTCTGTTGCCGCAACGGCGATGTCGCCGTCGCTGACAATGCGCTGCATCCGGTTCCTGGCGAGGAGCCGGTAGTACAGTCCTTTTTCCGGCCGGATGTCGGCCCACTGGAGGTCCACGAGGCCCAGCCGGGCATCGTTCCAGGCGAGTCCGTCGCGGTCCCGGTAGCCCTCAAGGAGGGAAAGTTTGGCCAGCCATTCCACCGTGGAAGCTGCCGCTGCCCGGTCCGAGTCCAGCCGGGTCAGGGTCGTGGCCCAGTATTCCAGGACCTGATGGGTGTGTCCGTCGCCGTCGATGGCGTCACCGACCCCGGTGTCCTGGGCGAGTTTGGCAGCGGCCTCGTGGTACATCCACTGCAGGTCCAACGCCGTCACCCGGCGTCCATCCAGCAAGCGCAGCTTTGCGGTCAATGACGTGTCGTGGCTGACCGTCTGGAGCGCGGAGACGGGCTCGTGGACCTCCACCTTGGGAGCAAGCCCTGCTTCAATGAGGCTCAGAACCATCGCGGTGGTGCCGAACTTAAGGTAGTTCGAGACCTGGCTGAGGTTGGCATCGCCAATGATCACATGCAGCCGGCGGTATTTGTCAGCAGTGGCATGCGGCTCATCACGGGTGTTGATGATCGGCCTGCGGATAGTGGTTTCGAGGCCGACCTCGGCCTCGAAAAAGTCGGCCCGCTGGCTGATCTGGAAGCCCGGTGTGGAACTGTCCTGGCCCAGGCCCACACGGCCTGCCCCGCAAAGGATCTGCCGGGTGACAAAAAACGGAGTCAGTCCACGGACGATCTCGCCGAAGGGCACAGACCGCGGCATGAGGTAGTTCTCGTGCGAACCGTAGGACACCGATTTGTTGTCCGTGTTGTTCTTGTACAGGTTCACCGGCGGGAGTTCAGGATCCGCGGCAAGCCGCCGCACGGATGCCAAGGCAACCAGGTCTCCCGCAGCGTCCCACGTCACGGCGTCGCGGGGGTTGGTGACTTCAGGGCTCGAGTACTCCGGATGGGCGTGGTCCACGTACAGGCGGGCACCGTTGCCCAGGACCATGTTCATCAGGAGCGTGCCGGACTCGTCCTGGCCATCCAGCTCCAGTTCCTCACGGCCGTACGCCAAAGCCACGGCTTCGGCGTCGAGGACCGGAGGCTGGTCTGTGAGCTGGCTGGGGTGGGCCGACCCCCGGTCCAACGTCCAGCCGCGGGCATCGTGCAGGGGCTCCTCATCGGTATAGTCCCAGCGGGTTTCTGCACCGCCGGCTGCCCTTTGGCGCGTCACCTGCGCGTATGCCTGAACCACGCGGGCAGACATCATGGTGGCATTGGCCCCCGGCGCGGCCGGCGCATGGATCCCGTATTCTGTCTCCGCCCCCATGACGCGCATGGCCCCGCCGACCGGAAGTGAGCCTCCGACGGCGTGATCAGGCGCAGCCGTCACAGGTACTGCCCTGTGCTGGGCATTGTCTCGATGGACTTACCCGGCTCCTGACCCGCCTTGCCCTGGACGATGGTACGGATGTAGGTGATCCGCTCCCCCTTCTTGCCGGATATGCGAGCCCAGTCATCAGGGTTGGTGGTGTTGGGCATGTCTTCGTGCTCCCGGAACTCATCCACTACTGCACGGAGCAGGTGCTCGATCCTCAGGCCCTTCTGGTGAAGCGTCAGGAGGTCCTTGATGGCGTACTTCTTCGCCCTGTCCACGACGTTCTGGACCACAGCGCCGGAGTTGAAGTCCTTGAAATACAACATTTCGGTGTCCCCGTTGGCGTACGTGACTTCCAGGTACTCGTTGGACTTCTCCGTGGAATACATGGCCTCCACGGTGCGCTGGACCATGGCGTCCACGGTGGCCTGCACGTCGCCGTCGTATTCGGCGAGGTCGGTCTCGTGGAAGGGCAGGTCCGTGGTGATGTACTTGTTGAAGATGTCAGCAGCGGCTTCGGCGTCCGGACGCTGGATCTTGACTTTCACGTCCAGGCGGCCGGGCCGGAGGATGGCGGGGTCGATCATGTCCTCGCGGTTGGACGCGCCAATGACAATGACGTTGTCCAGCCGCTCAACCCCGTCGATCTCGCTCAACAGCTGGGGAACGATGGTTGTTTCGACGTCGGAGGATATTCCTGTGCCTCGGGTGCGGAACAGGGAGTCCATTTCGTCGAAGAAGACCACCACGGGGCTGCCGTCCGACGCCTTCTCCCGCGCCCTCGAGAAAATGAGCCGGATATGGCGTTCCGTTTCACCGACGTACTTGTCCAGCAGCTCCGGGCCTTTGATGTTCAGGAAGTAACTTTTCAGGTCCACGTTGCCGGAACGTTCGGCTGCCCTGGCGGCCAGCGAGTTGGCCACCGCTTTGGCGATCAGCGTCTTTCCGCATCCTGGCGGGCCATACAGCAAAATGCCCTTGGGTGCCTTCAGGCCGTGCTCACGGTACAGGTCGGGGTGGAGGAACGGCAGTTCAACGGCGTCACGGATCTGTTCAATCTGGGGACCGAGGCCGCCGATGTCCTCATAGGTGATGTCCGGGACTTCTTCAAGGACCAGGTTTTCCACTTCGGAGCGCGGAACCTTTTCCAAGGCATAGCCGGTCCGAGAGTCAATGGACAGGGCATCTCCGACCCTGAGTTTTTCGTTCAGGAGTGCCCCGGACAGCCTGATGACACGTTCCTCATCCGCCCGCCCCACCACCAGGGCCCGGTCCGTGCCGAGCATCTCTTTGAGGGTGGCCAGTTCGCCCGCGCGTTCGTAGCCCAGGCCGGCAACGACAAGGAGGGCCTCGTTGAGGAGTACTTCCTGGCCGACGGCGAGCTGGTTCATGCTGACCAGGGGGCTGATGCCCACCCGCATTTTCCGCCCGGCGTTGAAGATATCCACGGATTCCTCCGTGGCGGCCTGTCCGCTGCTGCCGGCGGTCGGCGGCCGCTTCGGGTTGAGCTGGAGGACGGTGCCAAAGCTGTACGGTGGCTGCCCCTCCTGGTCCAGTGCGTTCTTCAGCCGCAGGATCTCGGCCTTCGCAGCTTCCAGCATGGTGACCAGTTTGGCGTTGTTCTGCGATGCAGCAGCCAGTTGGCGGTCTATATGCCGGAGCTTGTCCCGGAGGATGTTGACCTGCCTGTCGGCAACAGACAGGTCATTGACGGCAGACTGCTCTGCCGGTGTACGTCCGGAGTCCTGGTTCGGTGTCTCCATGATGCATCAGCCCCTTCCTGCTCTTCTCTTAAGACCTTAGCCCCAAGATGGCGGGTACAGCTGAAGACTCCCGAAATGTGGACTAGTTCGTGACCTCCGGGCCGTCCTTGACGTTGGTGCCTGCAATGGCGTCGCGGGCGGCGCGACGGAGTTTCTTATCAGAAACCAGCCGCTCCCCTACCGCGCCGGGCGTCCAGGCGTTGACGTCGTCTTCGTTGAAGTCGGTCTTCGAGGGCCTGCGCTTGACCGAGATGCCGGTAACGCCGTCGGCGAGCCGGCGGGTGACCAGGAGGAAGCCGGTGTGGGCCACCATGCGGTGATCGGGACGTACGGCCAGGCCCTCCAGGTGCCAGCCGCGGACCATGGACTCCCAGGCATCGGGTTCGGTGAACCTGCCGTCGGCGCGGATGGCTTCGGCAGTGCGGGAGAGCTGGGTGACAGTGGCAACGTAGTTGATCCAGACGCCGCCCGGGGCAAGGACCGTGGCCACTGCGTCGAGGCACTCCCAGGGGGCGAGCATGTCCAGTACTACGCGGTCAACAGAGCCCGGGGCCTCGCTGCGGACTACTTCCTCCTGGAAGTCGCCCAGGGAAATCTTCCACGCCGGGTGCGGTCCGCCGAAGATGGTCTCCACGTTGCCTCGGGCAATGTCTGCAAATTCCTCACGCCGTTCGAAGGAATGCAGGTAACCGTTGTCGCCCACGGCACGAAGGAGGGAGATGGAAAGCGCACCGGAGCCCACGCCGGCTTCAACCACCCGGGCGCCCGGGAAGATGTCCGCCATGGTGACAATCTGGCCGGCATCCTTGGGATAGACCACTGCGGCGCCACGCGGCATGGAAAGGACGAAGTCCGACAGCAGCGGCCGCAGCGTCTGGTACTGCTGGCCCACGTTGTTAACAACTACGGAACCGTCGACTTTGCCGATAATTTCGTCGTGGTTGAGGAATCCACGGTGGGTGTGGAAGGCACCGCCCGCTTCGAGCGTGATGGTGTTCATGCGCCCGCGCTCGTCCGTCAGCTGGACCCGTTCCCCTTCGCGGAAGGGTCCCCGTCGCCGGGCGGCACCTACGGGCTGGGCGCCATTGGCCGTAATTCCGGCCTCAGTTGTTGCGGTGTCGGTGGCGGCGGATTCGCTGCTCATGGATTTTCCTCGCTCCTGTGAAACTGTGGGGCTGCGCACCGGCAGGCATGCCTGGCGGACGTTGGCACACAAACGGGCACCCGCGCGGCAGCTAAACGCGACCGGCAGGTAACTCTACCGGTTCTGGCGCTGTGGGTCCCTATCGGGGCGCGTGCCTTTGCCGGTGATGGCTGCCACCACGGCGTCCTGGGACAGCAATCCGGTGACTTTGCCGTTGTGGTCCACTACGGCGTAGTTACGGCCCTCGAGCTGGCCGAGGTACGCGATGAGCTCCTGGCCCTTGGACCACTCGGGAACATAGGCTCCCGCGCCCAGCGCATAGGACACCGCGGTGATGGGGGTGGACCAGGCTGCAGCCGGCGGTACCGCTGCTACCGCTGCGGCATCCACCACACCTTGTGGGCGGCCGTCCGGACCATACGTCACCACGGCACGGTGCCCGCCCGGCGCCACCTGCAGGACGTCGGCCACTGTGGCTGTTGCGGGGAGTCCGACGGCGGGGCGCGCCAGGGCTGCGGCGCTGACGAGGTGGAGCCGTCCGCGCATGGTCCCTTGCTGGATGGAGGCGGATGCTCCCATCCAGAGGAATCCACCCACCAGGATGGTAATCATGAGGAGGCTGAACTCCGGGGTCTCGCCTGCCAGCAGTGGCCGGATGATGAACCAGTAGGCCAGGGCCACAACGATCACCCGGCCTGCCCACCCGGCTGCTACCGTGCCCTTGTCCTGGCTGCCCGTGGCACGCCAGACTGCTGACTCGACAATCCTCCCGCCGTCCAGGGGCAGGCCCGGGAGCACGTTGAAGATGCCAATGACGAAGTTGGCCCACATAAAGATGTTGGTCAGGAGTTCCGCGATGGTTCCCATGCTGGCTGCGGACAGGAGCAGCCAGGCACCGCCGGCGAGCACGAAATTGGCGGCCGGGCCGGCAAGTGCAACCAGGACCGAACGTCCGGGGGTGGCTGTGAAGTTCTCGAACTGTGTATGCCCGCCCCAAAGATTGAGGACAATCTTCTCAGTGGGCCAGTTGTACCTTTTGGCCGTCAACGCATGGGCAAGTTCATGGACCAGCACGGAAACCAGCAGCAGGAGGGCATACGCGAACGCTACAGCGTATGCTGTGGCGCCCAACGCCGGATTGTTGCCCTGCAGCACCGGACCGTAGACGATCACGGTAAATGCGGCGATAACAAACCAGGAGTACGCCAGGATAACGGGGATTCCGGCGATCCTGCCGAGCGGAATTCCTTCACGGCGGCCCGGTCTGGTGGTTTCAGTCACCTGCGGAACTCCTCAGGAGAGCTGCCTCGGAGCGGGCGTCCTGGGTGTCCCCGCTCCGCCGGCCCGCGAGGGCTGCGAGCTCTGACACGGTTCGGCCTGCCAGTGACTCCCAGGTGGTGTGCCGTGGGTTCTCGGGGATAGGCACGATGTGGGGTACGGCAACGGTGGACACGCCGGACGCCACCGCCGCGGCAATGCCGGGGGCGGAATCCTCGAGGGCAACACAGTGGTCCACCGTGAGCGTCGGGTCAGCCTCCTGAAGCAGTTCCACAGCTGTCAGGTAGGCCTCCGGATGCGGTTTGCCCCGGGTGACGGTGTCACCGGTAACGAGGAACTCAAAGTAGGGTTTGGGCAGGCTCGCCACGACCTCCCGGGCCAGGGGTCCTTCGGACATGGTGACGAGGGCACACCGCACACCCGCCTGGTGGAGCTCGTCCAGCAATTCGCGGGCGCCGGGCCGCCACGGCACACTGCGCTGCACGCCGCGGATCACTTCGGCCGTCAGGGTGTTGATGATCTCCCGGACTTCAAGGTCAACACCGGCCTCTTGGAGGATCCCGGCGGAGAATGTCAGGGATTGGCCAACCAGCTGCATGGCCTGCTCGTGGGACCAGGTCCCGCCGTGGGCCTCGACCAGCGCGTGTTCGGCCGCAATCCAGTACGGCTCCGTGTCCACGATGGTGCCATCCATGTCCCAGAGGACCGCTTTGAGGGGAGTAACTGTGGCTGGGGGTCGCATGAGCCAAGTCTACGGTGTGGTGCTGGACGCGGGCTGGGGGCTACGCCCTTGGCGAATACGGGGTGAAAAGCCCGCAACGGAGGCCGCCACTGTCGATTATTCGGCGCTTCATCAATGCACCGGCCACGTTCTTGGACGTAGGGTGATGGGATGAATAGCTTCGACGGAGACACCACCGAACCGGGTGCCGAGGCCGGACCGGAGCGGTTCCTGCAGCCAGTGGCCGAGGGTGAACGCATCACCGTAATGCTTGCTGCCTTCGAGGGCTGGAATGACGCCGGAGAGGCAGCCAGCGACTCGCTGAGGTACCTGAACAAGCTCTGGGGAGGCAAGAAGGTGGCGTCCATCGACGCCGATGAGTATTACGACTTCCAGTTCACCAGGCCCACCGTGCGGCGCAACGCTGCCGGCGAACGGAAAATCAAGTGGCCATCCACCCGTATCTACAAGGCCAGCGCTCCGGGGTCCAACGTCGATGTCATCTTCGTGCAGGGCACCGAGCCGTCCTATAAATGGCGTGCCTACACTGCCGAGTTGCTCGTGCACGCGGAGGCCCTGAACGTGGACTACGTCGTGTTGGTGGGTGCACTGCTTGCGGACGTTCCGCACAGCAGGCCCATTCCGGTCAGCACTTCCTCGGACGATGCGCCCCTGCGCGAACGGCTCAACCTGGAGGCCTCCCAGTACGAAGGCCCGGTGGGGATCGTGGGAGTTCTGTCCGAGGTCGCCCTCCTGGCGGGAATCCCCACCGTTTCGCTATGGGCAGCGGTACCGCACTACGTTGCCCAGGCACCTTCGCCCAAGGCCCAGCTGGCGCTGCTGCACCGGATCGAGGAACTGCTGCAGGTACCGCTGGACACCCACGAGCTTGCTGAAGAGGCAGACGCCTGGGAACGGGGTGTGGACGAGCTTGCCACGGAAGACCCGGAGATCGCCGCCTACGTCCGGCAGCTTGAAGAGGCCAAGGACACCGCGGACCTGCCTGAGGCCAGTGGAGAATCCATTGCGCGCGAGTTCGAGCGCTACCTCAAACGCCGCGGCAAAGACAAGCCATAAACCGGATGCTGCCTGTCCGCGGAGGCGGACAGGCAGCATCGCGGTGCCCCACAGTCCTAGAGGACGACGCCGAGCAAAGCGTCAATGGCGTCCTTCACCAGGTTCTGGTCAGTCGGGCTGCCCGCTGCCGCGGCCGACATTGCCGCAGCAGCCCAGCGATCGACCGCATCCAACGCCGCCGGAGCATTCAGGTCAGCGGCGAGGGCTGTCCGCATGTCAGCGATGAGTCCGCCGGCAGAACCCTCCGGCGCGATGGCGACTGCTTCGCGCCAGGTTGCCAGCTGTTCCTTAGCCGCGGCAAAGCCTGCATCCGTCCAGGACCAGTCCGACCGGTAATGGTGGGCGAGGATGGCAAGCCGGATGGCAGCCGGATCTTCGCCTGCTGCCCTCAGGCGGGAAACAAGGACCAGGTTTCCCTTGGACTTGCTCATCTTCTCTCCGTCGAGGCCCACCATGCCGGCATGGGCATAGTGGTGCGCCAACGGGACGCCGGCGAGGGAATAGGCGTGGCCGGCGCCCATCTCATGGTGCGGGAAGATCAGGTCCGAGCCGCCGCCCTGGACAGTGAAGGGTGCAGGAAGATACTTCTGGGCGATAACAGTGCACTCAATGTGCCAGCCGGGGCGACCCTCCCCCAGCTCGCCGCCGGCCCAGCGGGGTTCGCCTTCCCGGGCGACGCGCCACAGGAGGGGGTCCAGGGCCTGCCTTTTGCCGGCACGGCCCGGGTCGCCGCCGCGCTCGGCAAACAGTTCGAGCATTTCAGTCTCGCCCAGGCCAGAGATGTCACCCAGGGTCCAGGCATCCGCAGCAGCAGAGTCTTTTCCCGCCGCCTCAACGTCGTAGTAGACATCTCCGTCGGGTTCTCCGTCGCCGCCCGGGACCCGGTAGGCCAGCCCCATCGCCAGAAGGCGTTCGACCTCGGGAACTATCAGCGCGATCGATTCGACGGCACCGACGTAATGGTCCGGTGCGAGCACGTTCAGGGCTTCCATGTCCGTCTGGAAGAGCTCAATCTGGCTTGCGGCGAGGTCGCGCCAGTCGACACCGGTGGCGGTTGCCCGCTCCAGCAGGGGGTCATCGACGTCGGTCACGTTCTGCACGTAGGCGACGTGCCGGCCGGCGTCGCGCCAGACCCTGTTCAGCAGGTCAAAGGCTACGTAGCTGGCTGCGTGGCCCATGTGCGTGGCGTCGTAGGGGGTGATTCCGCAGACGTACATTGACTGTTCACGGCTGTCGGGCAAGCTGACCTCACGCCCCTGCGCGGTGTCGAACAGGCGTATCGCAGGCATGGCGCCGGGCAGCGCAGGAACGGGGCGGGAAGTCCAGGATTTCACAGACCAAGCCTACTTCTAGGCGCTGATGACATTGAAACCGAGCAGCAGGTACAGCGCCAGTCCAAGCAGGATCCGGTACCAGACGAAGAGCCGGTAGCTGCGGGTGGAGACGAATTTCAGGAACCAGCCGATGATGACGTATCCCACAACAAAGGCAATGACCGTGGCCAGGGCGGTCTCGGACAGCCCGTAGGGACCGGTGATGCCGTCCTTCGACACCACCTTGTAGAGCTGGTAGAGGCCACTTCCAAAGACGGCTGGAATAGCCAGCAGGAAGGAGTACCGGGCAGCAGCTTCCCGGGTGTAGCCCATCAGGAGGCCGGCGGTGATGGTACCCCCGGAGCGGGAGACGCCCGGGATCAGGGCCATCGCCTGCGCAAGGCCGTAGAAAACACCATGTCTGTATGTCAGGCCCGTGAGGTCGCGCTCCTGTTTGCCGACAGCGTCTGCCACCGCCAGAACGAGGCCGAAGACAATCAGCATGGTAGCCACGATCCACAGGCTGCGCAGAACGGACTCAATCTGGTCCTGGAAGAGCAGTCCCAGGACAATGATCGGCAGGCTGCCGATAATCACCAGCCAGCCCATCCGGGCATCAGGATCCTGGCGGGAGACCTTACCGGACAACGAACCCAGCCACGCTTTGACGATCCGGACAATATCGCGCCAGAAATAGACCACCACCGCGGTCTCTGTTCCAAGCTGCGTTATGGCCGTGAAAGCCGCCCCCGGGTCGGCGGCGTTGGGCAGGAATTGCCCCACGATCCGCAGATGGGCGCTTGATGAAATAGGAAGAAATTCGGTCAGTCCCTGCACAAGGCCCAGCAGGGCCGCCTCAAACCAGTTCACGGTAAGACCCTACGTCATGGATCTGGGTTGATTCCCCGTAAGCTAGCAGCTATGCAGCAGCGTTACGTCGGAAACAGCGGATTGCGGGTTTCCGCCCTTTCCCTGGGCACCATGTCCTGGGGCACCGAAACCGATGAGCAGGAAGCTTCGGAGCTCCTGCGCACCTTCGTGGATGCCGGCGGAAAGCTCATGGACACGGCATCGTCCTATGCTGAGGGCCGCGCGGAGGCGATGCTCGGCACCCTGCTCGGCGACGTCGTCTCCCGGACCGAAGTCTGCATCTCCACCAAGGCGGGAATGTCGACGTCGGATGGCCGGCGAACGGTGGACACGTCGCGTAACGCCATGCTGACCGGGCTCGACGCCAGCCTGGCACGGCTCGGCACCGACTACGTGGACATCTGGTTTGCCCAGGCCTGGGATCCCCAGGTGCCCCTGGACGAGACACTGTCCGCCCTGGAGTTCGCGCTGCGGAGCGGGCGTGCCCGGTACGCCGGCATCTCGAATTTCAACGGCTGGCAGGCAGCCAAGGCCGCCGCCGTCGCAGGTTTTCCGCTGGTCGCGGCGCAAGCGGAGTATTCCCTGCTGCAGCGGAGACCGGAAGAGGAGCTCATCCCCGCCGTGGAGGACGCCGGGTTGGGGCTTATGGCGTGGGCTCCGCTGGGCAGAGGAGCGTTGACAGCAAAGTATCGCGGCTCCATTCCGGCAGACTCGAGGGCCGCAAATCCCGCCGTGGGCGGTTACGTGGAGCCGTACCTCGCCCCGCATCCATCCCGTGTGGTGGAGGCGGTTGCGATGGCCGCCAAGGGCCTCGGACGCTCCCCGCTGGACGTGTCACTGAGCTGGTTGCTTGCCCAGCATGGAGTGGCCACCGCGATGGTTGGGCCCCGAACGCCGGTCCAACTGAAGGAGATCCTGGATTCCCAGCTGACGCCGCTGCCGCCGGAGATATCCCTGGCGCTGGAAGACGTTTCGGCCTAGTCGTCCACGATCTCCAGGTCTTCCTCGTCCACGTCCTGGTCTTCCTCGTCATCTTCTTCGTCGTCGAAGACCTGGAGCGGGGTGACCTCGCTGTAGGCCTCGAAAAGAGCGTCGTCGTAAACCTCAAAGGCGTCCGCAACAGCAAAAAAAGCCGCCTCGACGGCGGGGTCCCCATCTCCACGGCGGTTGGAGGCTGCTATAAGGTGTTCTTCCAAGGCGGAAGTCAGGGACTGAAGCGCGACACGCGGATCGATGCTCATGACTTCACGTTAGCCGGAAAAGGACGAGAATGGAGAGCAATGAAGGAACAATTTCTCACCAGCTCGGTCCAGCGGGAACGGGACTATCTGAGGCAGTACGAGTACCTTGTACTGACGGTCAGCCCTGACGATTCCCTGCCTGATGCGCGCCGCCGCCTGGTGGAACATTCGGAGTACGGCAAGTGGGAACTGGAGCGCAGCAAGCTTTACGTAGGCGGTGGCCGGCGTTTCTGGCTGCGCCGCAGGGTCATGCAGGTACAGCGCACGGTCTGATCCATCCGGAGCCCCTGAATCCGGCCTAGGCCTCAAGGGGGCCCAGCCAGGCGTTGGCAACCGTGTTGTGGGCGGACTCGTCATCTGACGGATGGAACATGCCGGCCAGTACATCGCGGTAGAGCCGCTCCAGCTCGGACCCCCGGAAGTAGCTTGAGCCGCCGCTCACCCTGATGGCCAGGTCAACAACACGGCGGGCGGTCTCTGTTGCACTGACTTTCACACCGACGAGCCTGGGGAACCATTGCGGCCCGTGATCAACCAAGGCGTCGACGTCGCGTGTCACGGCTTCCAGCTGCGGGTAGAGACAGTCCATGGCCATGGCCGCATCTGCTATCCTCCACCGGATGTCAGGGTCCTGGGCATAGCTCCTTCCGGAATTCTTGAAGGATGTGCGCCGCTTGACGGCTTCCACGCCCACGTGCAGGGCGCGTTCGCCAACACCCGTGTAGACAGCGGCCAGCAGTGTCTCGAAGCACGCGAAGATCGCAAAGATCAATGGATCGGCGTTCGGGCCTACCGGCAGGCGGCGGAAGATCCGCTCTGCCGGGACCTCGGTTCCCTCCAGAATGGTGGTGCCGGACTGGCTGGCGCGCATGCCCAAGGTGTCCCAATCGTCCAGGACCCGGTATCCCGGTGTGTCCCGTCGGATAAACCCGTGAACGAGTTCCCCGGCCCCTTCCCGCGCATTGGCATCCTTCCCGAAGATCCCCAACC
Organism: uncultured Actinomycetota bacterium; assembly: GCA_963807805.1. Lineage (GTDB taxonomy): Bacteria > Actinomycetota > Actinomycetes > Actinomycetales > Micrococcaceae > Arthrobacter. The sequence goes on from CAWECX010000010.1 coordinate 916,489, forward strand.
GCGTCCACGCAGGTGAAAGGCTGGTAAAAATCTTTGTCCCGGTGAAGGCGTACCCGCCAGCTGGCAGCGGTGTTGCCACCGTGCGGGAATCAAAAAGAACGGCGTCGTTACCGGCCTCTGAGTTCCCGAACGCGAAGATCTCACCAGCCGCCGCCTCCTTGAGCACGTAGTCCAGCGAGTGGTCGCCCCTGGCCGCAAGCACCTGCGCGACTCCGGTCCACACGAGGTGCATATTCACAGCGAGTGCCGTGGCGGGTGCCGCCGTTGCCAACCTGCGCTGGCACTGCGCCGCGGCCGCAAGACCGAGCCCCAGACCGCCGTCGGACGCCGGAACGAACATCGAGAGGTAACCGGCCCCGGTAAGCTCCGCAAGATCCTCATGAAAGAACGTGTTGTCAGCGTCGTAGCCTGCCGCCCGGCCACGGATGCGTTCCAGCAGCTGCGGCGGCAGTAAGTCTTCGGGCGTCATTCCCGCACTTCCTCAGTAGTTGGTCAGGAGCGTATTCAGCACTCTTGCCCCGAATTTCAGGGAGTCTGCGGGAACGCGCTCATCCACTCCGTGGAACATCCCGGTGAAGTCGAGGTCATCCGGCAACTGCAGCGGGGCAAAACCGTAGCCGGTGATACCCAGCCGGCTCAGTGACTTGTTGTCCGTGCCGCCGGAAAGGGTGTACGGGAGGACCTTCGCACCCGGATCCTCCGAATGGAGGGCGTCGATCATGGAGTCCACCAGGTTTCCTGCGAACGGGACCTCGAGCGAGACGTCATTGTGGACGTAGCTGACGTCGACGCCGGTTCCGGCGAGCCCACGCACAATTTCCAGCACCTGGTCCTGCTGCCCGGGCAGCGTCCGGCAGTCAACGAGGGCCTCGGCAGACTCGGGTATGACGTTGTGCTTGTACCCGCCCTTGAGCAGGGTGGGATTGGTGGTGTTCTGCAACGTGGCCCCAACGAAGCGCGCCACGGTTCCGAGCTGGTTGAGCAGGACGTCCGGATTGTCCGGATCGAACTCCACGCCAGTCAGTTCGGTGACGCCGTCAAGGAACTGGCGCGTGGTGGGGGTCAGCTCAATCGGCCACTTGTATTCGCCGATCCGGGTCACGGCACCGGCCAGCCGGGTGATGGCGTTGTCGGTGTTGATCTGGGAACCGTGACCGGCCCGGCCATGTGCAACGAGGCGGAGCCAGGAGATCCCCTTTTCTGCAGTTTGCAGGAGGTAGGTGCGCTGCCCGCCGATCGTGGCCGAGAATCCGCCTACCTCCGAGATGGCCTCCGTGGCGCCTTCAAAAAGCTCCGGGCGCTTGTCCACTGCATAGCGGGCTCCATACTCGCCGCCCGCTTCCTCGTCAGCGAAGAACGCAAAAATGATGTCCCGTTTCGGCTTGCGTCCGGTCCTGGCGAAGTCACGCAGGACAGAAAGGATCATGGCGTCCATATCCTTCATGTCGACGGCGCCGCGGCCCCAGATGAGCCCGTCCTTGAGTTCGGCACCGAACGGGTCCACTGACCACTGGTCGCGCAGGGCCGGCACGACGTCGAGGTGGCCGTGCACCACGAGGGCGCTGGCCGACGGGTCCTCACCGGCCATCCGTGTCACCACGTTGGCGCGCCCCGGAGCGGATTCGAAAATTTCAGCGCTCAGGCCCACTTCCTCGATAAGGCCGGCGGTGTATTCGGCCGCCTTGCGCTCCCCCGGGCCGGAACCGTCACCATAGTTGGACGTGTCTATGCGGATGAGTTCCTGGCAGATCCGGACAACTTCGTCTTCGGGACGGATTTCGGTCATTAGGCACTCCTCATAAAGATGGACGGCTGCAGGGAACCAGGGGCGGAATCGCTTGCCCTCAGCCTACCCATCCAGCCCGATTTCATGTTCCCGGAAAGTTCATGTAGAGTCTTTCTCGCTGCTTCGGAGAAACCCGAAACGCCGGAAGGCGTGATGGGAGTCCGGATTACCACCTGCGCGGGTGGCGGAATGGCAGACGCGCTAGCTTGAGGTGCTAGTCCTCGAAAGGGGGTGGGGGTTCAAGTCCCCCTCCGCGCACAAAGGGAAGCCCCGGAATCCATTGGATTCCGGGGCTTTCGTCATAGCCGGGGTGTACCGGAAGGACGCAGCCAGCCGTTCCCCTTGTGTTGGCCCGGGCTTCGTGCTTTAGTAGCCCGCAGAAGTGCCGTTGGTCACATTCGGATCGATATCTGTCCGCCATACGTGTAAAGGGCACCAGCCCGTTGGGGAATACCAGCGCCATGCTGTACGTTGCATACGCGACACACAGAACCAAAGAAAAGAGAAACACCTAAGTGGCAACCGATTACGACGAACTCCGCTCCGACGTCAAGGAATCGCAGGATAACTCGCTTGAGGCACTCCAGTCCGCCAATGCGCCCGACGCCCGCAGCGTTGTGCTCGAACTGGACGAGGCAGATGGACTGGACGGTGCAGGCGTTCCGGGTGGCGAATTCGTTGCCGAGGAGCTGATTGTCCAGGTCATTCCGCAGGCCGAGGACGAGTTCACCTGCTACTCCTGCTTCCTGGTCCGGCACCGCTCGCAGATCGCGCGGCAGAAAGACGGACACAGCTACTGCACGGACTGCGAAGGCTGATTCCGGACCATACCGGATTACCTCCGGGTGCCCGCCAAAGCTGAGCACCGGAATACGATGAGGCGCGCCCACGAATCAGTGGACGTGCCTTTCGTATGTCCAGGCCTGGTTGTACACCTAGCTGAGGCGGCTGCGTACCATCTGGCTGACAGCCTTGCCGTCGAAGCGGCCGGCAACCTTCGCTGTCACAGGTTTCATCACATCGCCCATCTGGCGCATCCCGGGCTCGGTGCCGCCGGCTCTCAGCTCCGCGATGGCCTGGTCGACGATTGCCTCGACCTCTGGTTCGGTCAGCGGCGTGGGCAGGTATTCCTCGATGATTTCGGCTTCGGCAATCTCAGCCGCTGCCCGCTCCGGCTCGCCCGCCTCGGAGTAGATCCTTGCAGTGTCGCGGCGCTTTGCGGCTTCTTTCTGCAACAGTGCGGTCACCTGGACATCGTCGAGCTCGATCGGGGCTTTGCCTGACTTTTCCCGGGTTTCGATTTCTCCGAGGACATTCCGCACTGTTGTGAGGGCTGTCTTGTTGCGGTCCTTCATGTGCGTTACGACGTCTGCGTGCAGGCGTTCCTTCAAGGTGGACACTGTGTTCCCCGTTCCGTGATGCAGCACTGTCCGCGTATGGGCAGTTCCTGGTTATCCCTCTAGTACCGTAGTTGGCTATGGCTCTAACTGACTACAGTCTGCCCGGCAGCGAATGAACGCAGACCAACTGTGGCAACGCCTGGCTGAGGCGTTCAGCAGGACAGCTGCCCCTGACGTATCGCTGCTCGAGCTGTCCCTGGTGCTCCTGGTTGCAACGGCACTGTCAGTCCCGCGGATCACGTGGCGCTACTTCGGACTGCTGGCCACCGCAACGCACGAACTGGGCCACGCTTTCGCAGCCGTTGGCCAGCGGCCAGCGCCTGGGCGGGATCAGGCTCCGGCTTGACCACTCCGGGACAACCACCAGTTTCAGCCGGGGACGGCTGGCGACGGTGTGGTCCTGCTTCTGGGGCTATCCCGTGCCCGCCCTGACGGGCGCCGCATTCGTGTGGTGCGGGTTCAACGGCTGGGGTCCGGCGGCACTGGCCACGGGTGCCCTGATTTTGGTGCTCTCCCTCATCTTCATCCGAAATGTTGCCGGCTTCATCATCACCGCCGCCGCAGTCGCTGCTGAGTGCGGCCCTCATCCTTTACGTTCCGCACGGGTTCCTGGGCCACGTGGGCATCATTCTTGGGCTGGCACTCCTGGTGGCTGCTGTCCGTGACCTGATTAAGCTGACCCAGGTACACCTTCGGTGCCGCGACAGGCTGGCCAGCTCGGACGCCTTCCTGCTGTACCGGGCCACGTCCGTGCCGTCCTTTATCTGGATCGCAATGTTCTGCGCCTTTGTGGCTGCGTCATGGATTGTCGCCTGGCAGCCCATCTCCGCGATTCTGTTCGCGGAGCATAGGCTGGTGCCATGAGCCAGGAAACCCAGTCAGTCAAAGAAGCCGACGAAAACAAGGACCACAGCACGCGCGGCGCCTACGTGACCGGCGGCGCTGAGTTCACCCGGGACACCAACTACATTGAGGACAGGATCACCCGCGCGGGCACTGCCGGTCCCCATGGCGAGCCGGGCTGGCCGGTCGAGGCCGGCCGCTACCGCCTCGTCGCCGCCAGGGCCTGCCCTTGGGCGAACAGGACGGTCATTGTCCGGCGGCTGCTTGGCCTTGAAGACGCTATTTCACTCGGCCAGCCGGGACCAACGCACGACTCCCGCTCCTGGACGTTCGACCTCGATCCCGGCGGCGTAGATCCCGTGCTTGGCATCGAACGGGTACAGGCCGCTTATTTCAGGCGCTTTCCCGGCTACCCGCGGGGAATAACCGTCCCCGCGATCATCGATGTTGCCAGCGGAGAAGTGGTCACCAACGACTTCCCCCAGATCACCCTGGATTTTGCAACGGAGTGGACCGAGTTCCACCGCCCCGGTGCGCCACAGCTCTACCCGGAGGACCTCCGCGCAGAAATTGACGCCGTAAACCGCCGCGTCTTCACTGAGGTGAACAACGGCGTGTACCGCTGCGGCTTCGCCGGTTCGCAAGAGGCCTACGATGCCGCCTACGAGCGGCTGTGGACGGCCATGGACTGGCTCGAGGAACGGCTCACCGGCCAGCGCTACCTTGTTGGGGACACGATTACCGAGGCCGACGTCCGGCTGTTCACCACCCTGGCCCGGTTTGACGCGGTCTACCACGGCCATTTCAAATGCAACCGCCAGAAGCTTGCAGAGATGCCCGCGTTGTGGGGCTACGCCCGGGACCTCTTCCAGACACCCGGTTTCGGCGACACCATCGATTTCGTCCAGATCAAGCAGCACTATTACATCGTGCACGAAGACATCAACCCCACCGGCATAGTGCCCCAAGGCCCGGACGTCTCGGGATGGCTGGAGGATCACGGCAGGCAGTCGCTGGGCGGCCGGCCCTTCGGTGACGGTACTCCCCCGGGCCCAGTGCACCAAGGGGAGGAAGTTGCTCCCGGACATGGAGCTGGCAACGGGGTGGAAAGCGCTTTCTGAGCAGCTAGGCTTGAGCCATGCAGATTTCTCGTGGCTTTGCAGCGCCCGGCTTCGAAGGCGTTCTAAACCTTTTTGATTCATTCCTTGCCGACGACCCTGACTACAGTGCGCAGGTCGCTGCATACGTAGCCGGCCGGAAGGTGGTTGCGCTCGACGGCGGCCCGCACATCTCAAGCGACTCCATCACGGGCGCGTATTCCTGCTCAAAAGGGGTTGCGGCAATGGTGATGGCGCTGCTGGTCCAGGACGGGCGGCTGGACCTCGACCAGGCGGTGGCCCACTACTGGCCGGAATTCGGCGTGCACGGGAAAGACCATCTCCTGGTCCGTGAGGCACTGTCCCACCAGGCCGGCGTCATGGGTGTCGAGGGCGGACTCGCGCTGGCGGAATTCACCACTCCCGAGGCTGCTGCCCGGCTGGCGGCAACTCCCCCCGCTTGGCGGCCCGGCGCCTGCTTCGGGTACCACGCTCTGACCATCGGAATCATCATGGAAGAGCTGTGCCGCCGCGTAACGGGCCAGTCACTGCAAGCCCTCTACGACGAGCACATCCGGCTGCCGTTCGGGATCGACTTTTTCCTGGGATTGCCCACAGGCCTTGATGGCCGCTACAGGGACGTCCGCTACGACGTCGACGCGCAGCAGCCGTGGCTGGACCCGCTGAGCCTGGGAGGCCTGAACTCCAATGCTGCCGTGAGCACCATCATGGAGCTTCCCAACCGGGCTGTCATTCGCGCCGCCGGAATGAGCGCTGCCGGCGGTGTGGGTTCAGCCGATGGCCTCGCCCGGCTGTATGCGGCGGCCACCACCGGCGTGGAGGGCGGTGCGCCGATGCTTACACCGGCCACTGTTGACGTGATGTCCCAGGAGCAGGTTTGGGGACTTGACCGTTCCTCAGGCCTGGATAACGCTTTCGCCGTCGTCTTCATGAAGCCCCACCCCTCACGTGATTTTGGCAGCCACCGCGCCTTCGGCCACGAAGGGGCCAACGCCGCCCTAGGTTTCGCCGACCCCTCCTACGGGCTGGCATTCGGCTACATCCCCCAGCGCGCCGAGGACGGCCGCACCCCCGGCAAGGCCCATCGCCTGGCGGCGGAAGTCAGACGCTCAGCAGCCGCCTTGTCGTAGCAGTTGCGCGGCCCTAAGGTTGGGCGGATGGGAAATTCAAGAACAGGACCGGCAAGCCGGTGGGCCAAAGGCACCCGGTTGCTGAGTAACGCCATAGCAGGCCTTGCTGCGGCGTTCGCCGCACAGCGCCTGCAGTTGGCAGCCAAGGCAGCGCTGGCCGCGGGCCTGGCGTTCCTGATTGCGCCGATGATGCCCGGGGTTGCCGCCAACTACCCGTATTACGCGCCGCTGGGGGCGCTGGTAGCGATGTACCACAACGTGGCCGGGTCTGTCCGGCAGGGATTGCAGACCCTGATCGGCCTTGCGATGGGCATCGGCCTGGCGTTTCTGCTGGTCAGCGTGACGGATCCCTCGCCGCTGACGGTTGCCATCTTCATGGGCATCGGCGTGCTGCTCGGCGGCCTCCCGCGGATCGGGTCGGGAAGCGACTGGATTCCGACGGCGGCCCTGCTGGTGCTGCTCGTCGGCGGCAGTAATCCCGACGACTTTTCCTATGGGTACCTCGTCCAGATGGGTGCGGGGGTCGGGGTGGGAATTGCGGTGAACTTCTTGGTCTTTCCTCCCCTGCATTTCAACGCAGCGGCAGCCAGCCTCGATGAGCTGAGGCTGGCGCTCGGAAAGCAGCTCACCGATATGGGCGCTGCCCTGCGGGAGAACTGGCCACCCGAACATGAGGACTGGTCCCGACGCTCCGATGAGCTCTCACATGCTGCCCGCTCCGTGCGCCACCTTGTCCAGGAAGCAGATGCCAGCCGCCGGGCCAATCCCCGCCGGAAACTGCATCCGCGCGACGTGGACCTGGACTACCGCAATCTTCGCCAGCTGGAAAGGGTGACCTTCCATATCCAGGACATGACCGACGTGCTTTCCGATGTCATCTGGGAGAGCGACGTTCCGTATGTCCTGCCGGCGGAGGACTGCGGCCCGCTGGCGGCCGCCATGACTGCTACCGGGGATCTGCTGTGCTCCTTCAAGGATGGTGACCTGGAGGAGCAAAAGAAACTGTTCGCTGAAGCCGAGGCCGCGGTGGAAGCCTGCATGGATGCCACCGCAGCCAGGGAACCGGAGGAAGGGGCCGTCCCGGCATCCGAGTCGATCCTGCTCAGCCTGCACCGCGTCCTGCGGGCCGTCCGGCCTTAGCAGGCCAGGGCCTTCACGGAGCCGGAAAAGTGGCGCCGGCCGGACCGTGGATTCCACGCCGTAAAGTCTGACCTCCGCCAGGTACCGCCGGGAAGTTGGTCGGTGCTGATGTTGAGCGCGACGCGCGCCGGGAGGAAGACCGGCGCCTCGAACTGCACCTGCCAGCTGAAGGAATCGCCTTTGACTGCTCCGACGTCTGCCAGCGCCCTTGAAGCCAGGTACATGCCGTGGGCTATGGACCGTCGCAGGCCGAGGGCTTTAGCCGATAACACGCTCAAATGGATCGGATTGAAGTCGCCGGATACAGCTGCGTAGGCCCGTCCCGTATCAACTCCCAAGTGCCACAGGGCTGTCGGATCCGGTGCTTTGAAGTCGCCGTCCCGCCCGCTGGGTCCAGGTTTGTCGATACCGGGCAGGAACACCCCTTTGGCGAGATAGGTGGAAACTCCCCGCCACCGGAGCTCGGCCGAACCCCCGGCGCGGACTTCGGCAATCATGTTGAACTGGGTGCCGGACCGGTGCCCCTGCAGGTCCGCGACCCGCGCCGAGATATCCAGGGGGTCAGAGAAACGGAGCGGAGAATGCTGTTCCACATGATTGGCGAGGTGGATCATTCCCAGCAGCGGCAAGGGAAAATCGTCCCTGGCCAGCACGCTCATGGCCAGCGGGAACGTCAGCGCATGGATGAAACCGGCGGGCAGCACGTCGCTGGCCGTTTCTCCGATGAGGTGCTGGTAGGCCGTCAGGTTGCCCACATCCGTCCGGACTCCCCGGACTTCATGGCCTGTTTCCGGCAGGCTCGAACCCTGGTGGGTGCCCGTCACCCGGCGCCGTGCAGCCTGGGCGGCAGCATTGACGTAGAGCTTGGAGAGGGACGGCATCTCCCCCAGGATCACGGGCTGGACTGCGGTCATGCCCCCACCATGTATTGCCCGCAGACGCGCAGCACTCCCCCGTTGATACCGCCGGCTGCATCGCTGGCAAGGAAGGCGATTGCTTCGGCAACGTCGCCGGGCTGGCCGCCCTGCCGGAGGGAATTGAGCCGGCGTCCGGCTTCCCTCAGGGCCAGCGGCACGCGGGCGGTCATATCCGTCTCGATGAACCCCGGTGCCACGGCGTTGATGGTGCCGCCCCGTTCGGCCAACAGCGGGGCGGTCGCCCGCACCAGCCCCATGACCCCCGCTTTGGAGGCTGCATAGTTGGTCTGTCCGCGGTTCCCCGCGATGCCGCTGGTGGACGCAACTGACACGATCCGTGGTGACTCCCGGAACTGCTCCGAGGCGAGCAGCACTTCGTTGATCTTCAGCTGGGCGGCAACGTTGACATTGATGACGGAGGTCCACCGTGACTGATCCATATTGGCCAGCAGCTTGTCCCGGGTTATGCCGGCGTTGTGGATGACGATGTCCAGGCGGCCGTGGCGCTGCACTGCATGATCGATGATTCTCTGGCCCGCGTCGTCACGGCTGATGTCCAGCTGCAAGGCGGTACCACGGACCTCGTTGGCCACGGCTGCGAGGTGGTCCCCGGCAGCCGGGATGTCCACCAGTATCAGGGTGGCTCCGTCCCGATGCAGTGTCCTTGCAATGGCTGCGCCGATGCCTCGGGCCGCGCCGGTCACGACGGCGACCTTCCCGGCCAGCGGCTTATCGAAGTCGTCCGGGAGTTTGCCATCAACGGCACTGACGGTCAGGAATTGCCCATCAATGTAGGCGGAACGGCCCGACAGGAGGAAGCGTACAGCGGCCACCGCGCTGGGACTGGTGGTATTCACTCCATCTTCCAGCAGGATCCCGTTGCCTGTGGAGCCCGAACGAAGCTCCATCGCCAGGGACCGCAGGAATCCGTCCACGCCTTGCCGGGCCGCAGCCCGAGCCGGGCCGGCCTCCCGGACCGCAGGCCTGGATACAGTGATGACCCGGCCGCTGGGGCCAAGATCGCGCAGGGATGACGCGGCCGACAACACAGGCCGTTCCAAATCGGAGGGATGCTCCAGTTCGTCCAGGACAAGGATGATGGCACCAAGCTTCTCCCTGGGCACGGCATGCCTGCGGACATCGAGATCCCAGGCCAATAACGTAGCCGCCAGGGCATCGGCGCCCGCCGAACTTCCCTGGACGAGGACCGGGCCGGTGATCAGCGCCTGGCCGGGCTCGTACCGGCGCAGGATGGCAGGCTGTGGCAGGCCAAGCTTTTTGGCAACGTTCCGGCCGAGCCCCATGTTCACTAACTGCGTATATTTATCAGTCATCCGGTCCCCCTCAGAGTGCTTCAAGAATTGCTACGACGCCCTGTCCGCCGGCGGCACAGACGGAAATCAGCCCCCGTGCCGGACGCCCGTCAACGCTGCCCTTTTCGTGCAGCAGCTTGGCCAGTGAAGCAACTATCCGGCCACCCGTGGCGGCAAACGGATGCCCGGCAGCCAGGGAGGAACCGTTGACGTTCAGCTTCGACCGGTCAACCGTGCCAAAGGCGCCGTCCAGCCCAAGCCTCGTCCGCCCGAACTCGTCGTCTTCCCATGCGGCGAGCGTGCTGAGGACCGTGCCGGCGAATGCTTCGTGGATTTCGAAGAAGTCGAAGTCGGCCAGGGTCAGGCCGTTGCGTGCCAGCAGCCGCGGAACAGCGAATGCAGGAGCCATCAGGAGCCCGTCCTTGCCGTGGACAAAATCCACAGCTGCCGCTTCCCCGTCCACTACGGACGCCAGTTTCGGCAGGTCGTGGGAGTCCGCCCACTCCTCGGCGGCCAGCAGCACCGTGGCGGCGCCGTCGGTGAGCGGCGTGGAATTGCCCGCAGTCATAGTGGCTTCCGCTCCGAGGTTCTTCCCGAAGACCGGCTTCAGCGTAGCCAGCTTGTCCAGGGACGTGTCGGCCCTCAGGTTGGAGTCACGGCTCAGGCCGCGGTAGGGCGTCAGCAGGTCGTCGAAGAACCCGGCCTCGTAGGCCGCCGCCAGGTTGCGGTGGCTGTTGAAGGCAAGCTCGTCCTGGGCCTGGCGGGTGATGTTCCACTGTGCAGTGGTCAGGGCCTGGTGTTCGCCCATGGACAAGCCGGTGCGTGGCTCGCCGGTGTTGGGTGCGTCAGGTGCGAGGTCTTTGGGCCGTATCCGGCTGAGGACCTTGAGCCGCTGCGGGAGCGTTTTGGCACGGTTGAGGTCGAGGAGGACTTCGCGAAGCCCCTCACTTACGGCAATGGGGGCATCGGACGCCGAGTCCACTCCGCCGGCGATGGCTGAGTCGATCTGGCCGAGCTTGATCTTGTTGGCGAGGCCAAGGACGGTTTCAAGTCCCGTTGCGCACGCCTGCTGGAGATCGTAGGCCGGGGTCTCAGCGGAGAGGGCCGAGCCCAGGACCGCCTCCCGGGTCAGGTTGAAGTCCCTTGAGTGCTTCAGGACGGCACCGGCTGCCACCTCGCCGATCCTCTCCTCCTGCAGGCCGAACCTGGCAACGAGCCCGTCCAATGCGGCCGTCAGCATGTCCTGGTTCGACGACTTGGTGTAGGCGCCCCCCGACCGCGCAAACGGGATCCTGTTTCCACCCACAACCACGGCCTTCCTCAGCGTTGGTGCCTGACCGGCCGGGGCGTTGCTGCCGGATTCCTGGGGTCCTGTAACGGAATGGCCATCGACGGACATAGGGTCTCCTCTGGTTCTGGGCTGTTACCGATACCCAGCGTACCTGATACGCTGGGTATCGTGAACATTTTCCAAGCGAAGCCGACACTCCCGTCCGAAGGCGCCAGCGCCGATGGCCGATCAGCACGCTGGCAGAGCCACCGCGAGGAGCGCCGCCGCGAACTCATCAAGTCCGCACGCCGGGCCGTCCACGCGCTGGGAAGCGACGCATCGATGGAAGAGATTGCCACGGCCGCCGGCACATCCAAATCGGTCTTCTACCGGTATTTCGGCGACAAGGCCGGACTCCAGCACGCGGTCGGTGAGGTAGTCCTCAGCCAGATGCAGCGCCGGATCGGAGAAGCCGCCGAAAGTGCCCAGACACCACGCGAAGGCCTGCTGGCCATGGTGTCGGCCTACCTCCAGATGGCCGAAACCAGCCCCAATGTGTACACCTTTGTGACCCGGGCGTCCGGCACCGAGACGGAGAACTCCCAAAGCCCGGCGATTTCCGGCGCCCTCGGCCACTTTTTCGACTCCATCTCAGAGATGATCGCTTCCCCCATGCGTACCCACCTGGGTGACGGGAAGGAAGCCGTGATCGGCTACTGGCCCACGGCAGCAATCGGCCTGGTCCGCAATGCCGGCGAGCGTTGGCTGGGCACACCGGACTCGCCGGCCAAGCCCGACCAGGAAGCCATGGCACGGCAGATCACGGCGTGGCTATGCGTGGGCATCGCCCCTGAACTTGACCCTCTCCCGGCTCCGTGACGCGCTAGCGCGGTGAGCCGGTGACATTCACCCCAACAGCTTCCAGCACAACCCACCTGTCAGAACCAACGAAGGACATTGACATGACTGAAGTAGTGGACCGGCCCACCGGGAATGGCCCGCGGACGGCAAGCCGGCCGAACGCCGCACCTAGGCCGGCAGCAGCGGCCCCCGCCGTCGACGTCGCCGCCCTGGGCGAACAGCTCCTCGGAAAATGGGCGGACATCCGCCGGCAGGCACGCACCCTGGCTGCGCGCCCGGAACTGCACAAGACAGAAGGCCTGACCCACACGGAGCACCGGACCCGCACCTTCGGCCAGCTGAAGTACCTGGTCGACAACGAAGCAGTCCACCGTGCATTCCCTGCCGCGCTGGGCGGTTCGGATGACCACGGCGGAAACATCGCCGGATTTGAAGAGCTGGTCACTGCAGACCCGTCGCTGCAAATCAAAGCCGGCGTGCAATGGGGACTTTTCGGGTCCGCCGTCATGCACCTGGGCACTGAAGAACACCATGCCAAGTGGCTTCCCGGCATCATGAACCTGGACATACCCGGCTGCTTTGCGATGACCGAAACGGGCCACGGCTCGGACGTTGCCAGCATCGCCACCACTGCCACTTACGATTCCGACACCGGGGAATTTGTGGTGAATACCCCGTTCCGGGCGGCGTGGAAAGACTACATCGGCAATGCCGCCAATGATGGTCTCGGCGCTGTCGTCTTCGCCCAGCTGGTCACCCAGGGCGTGAACCATGGCGTCCACGCCTTCTACCTGGACCTGCGCGATCCCGCGTCCAAGGAGTTCCTCCCAGGGATTGGGGGCGAAGACGACGGCGTCAAAGGGGGCCTGAACGGCATCGACAACGGAAGGCTGCACTTTTCCAACGTGCGCATTCCCCGCGCCAACCTGTTGAACCGTTACGGGAACGTGGACGCCGACGGCACTTACAGCTCGCCGATCGCCAGCCCCGGCCGCCGGTTCTTCACCATGCTCGGCACACTCGTCCAAGGCCGGGTCTCCCTCGACGGGGCAGCCGTGGCTGCGTCCAAGATTGCCCTCAAGGCCGCCATCCAGTACGCCACCGAGCGGCGCCAGTTCAACGCCTCGTCCCACACCGATGAGGAGGTCCTCCTCGACTACCAGCGCCACCAGCGGCGCCTGTTCACCCGCCTCGCCACCACGTATGCGGCCGGCTTTGCCCATGAGCAGCTCCTGCAAAAATTCGACGACGTGTTCTCCGGCGCCCACGACACTGATGAGGACCGCCAGGACCTGGAAACCCTCGCCGCAGCACTGAAACCACTCAGCACGTGGCATGCCCTGGACACCTTGCAGGAATGCCGCGAAGCATGTGGCGGAGCAGGTTTCCTGATCGAGAACCGCTTTGCTTCGCTCCGGGCCGATCTCGACGTGTACGCAACCTTCGAAGGTGACAACACCGTGTTGCTCCAGCTCGTCGCCAAGCGCCTCCTCGCGGACTATGCCAAGGAATTCCGGAGCGTGGATTTCGGCGTGTTGGCACGCTACGTTGTGGGCCAGGCCACCGGTGTGGCGATCCATCGCACGGGCCTGCGACAGGTGGCCCAGTTCATGGCCGATACCGGTTCCGTCCAGAAAGCAGCACTGGCCCTTCGTGATGAGGAGGGGCAGCGCGCACTCCTCACCGACCGCGTGCAGACCATGGTGGCCGACGTCGGATCGGCGCTCAAGGGTGCCAACAGGATGTCGCAGGAAAAGGGTGCTGCCCTGTTCAACCAGCACCAGAACGAACTGATCGAGGCGGCCCAGGCCCATGCCGAACTGCTGCAGTGGGAGGCCTTCACGGAGGCCCTGGGTGATGTGGCCGACCCAGGCACCAGAACTGTGCTCACCTGGCTGAGGGACCTCTTCGGACTCTCGCTGATCGAAAAGAACCTCTCGTGGTACCTCATGAACGGCCGGCTCTCCATGCAGCGCGGCCGTACCGTGGGTGAGTACATCAACCGGCTCCTGGTCAAGATCCGACCGCATGCGGTGGACCTGGTGGACGCCTTCGGTTACGGGCAGGACCACATCCGGGCCGCCATTGCCACGGGCGCTGAAAAGGAGCGGCAGGACGAAGCCCGCAACTACCTGCGCGAACAGCGGGCCAGCGGCCAGTCCCCCGTGGACGAAAAAGTTCTCCTCGCCCGCACCTCAGCGGCCGTTCCTGCCGCAGGCGGAAAAGGCCGGGTCAGCCGCAACTAACGGATGCACCCAACAGCCAACGCACGACGGCGCCGCTTCCCACGGTTGGGAGCGGCGCCGTCGTGCGTTGATCACCGGGTCAGCTGAGCACTGAGCGGTATACCTCAAGGGTGGTTTCCGTGATCGATTCCCAGGAGAAGTGCTCCTCGGCGCGGCGCCGGCCAGCTTGGCCCATGGCGCGGGCCCGCTCGGGGTCGGAGACAACCTCCGTCAGGGCTGCTGCGAACTCGGTGACGAACTTCTCCGCGTCCAGCGGAGTTCCCGTACCGTCAGTGACCTGTTCCAGTTCCACGAGCAGGCCGGTCTCGCCGTGCTGGACAACCTCAGGGATACCGCCGGTGGCGCTGGCGACCACGGCCGCACCACACGCCATGGCTTCGAGGTTCACGATGCCCAGCGGTTCGTAGATGGACGGGCAGGCGAACGCCGTCGCGTGGCTGAGCACCTGGATCAGCTCATGGCGGGGAAGCATCCGTTCAATCAGCACCACACCGGTGCGCTGGCTCTGGAGCTCTTCGATCAGGCGCGCGGTCTCGGCAGCGAGCTCCGGCGTGTCCGCGGCACCGAGGCACAGGACCAGCTGTACATCGGCCGGCAGCTTGGCGGCGGCGCGCAAAAGGTACGGGACGCCCTTCTGCCGCGTGTTGCGGCCGACAAAGACGACGCTTGGTTTCGCGGGGTCGATCCCCAGGGCCCGAACGGCATCCTCACCTTCGTCACGGTGCCACAGTTCCACGTCAATGCCGTTATGGACCACCCGTACCTTGGCCGGATCCACGTCAGGGTAGCTGCGGAGGATGTCCTGGCGCATGCCCTCGGAAACGGCGATGATGGCGGCCGCGGCCTCGTAGGCGGTCTTCTCAACCCACGAAGACAGGGCATAGCCCCCACCGAGCTGTTCGGCCTTCCACGGCCGGAGCGGTTCGAGGCTGTGAGCACTGAGCACGTGCGGGATGCCGTGCAGGAGCGAGGCCAGGTGGCCGGCCATGTTGGCGTACCAGGTGTGCGAATGGACAAGGTCGGCGCCCTCGATGTCCGGCACGATCCGAAGATCAACCCCCAACGTCTGGACTGCAGCGTTGGCCGAGCCGAGGTCTTCGGGCACGGAATAAGAGGTCACCCCGGCGCCGTGATAGTCGCTGTCTCGTGGAGCGCCGAAAGCACGAACCTGCAGGTCAACGTGCTTACTAAGCACCCTGCTCAATTCGGCCACGTGGACTCCGGCGCCTCCATAGATCTCCGGCGGGAACTCTTTAGTCACAATGTCTATTCGCACGATACCCAAGGTAGTCCTTCCGGCTTATCTGTTCTAGTGTGAAGGGGTCCGGGCATGCCGGACTGTTTGGGGAGTTACGAAGGCGTACAGGAGCGATCATTATGCCGTTGAACAAAAAAGTCCTGTCCATTGTCCTCGCAGGCGGCGAGGGAAACAGGCTGATGCCACTGACGGCAGACCGCGCAAAACCAGGAGTGCCCTTTGCCGGCAGTTACCGCCTCATCGACTTTGCACTCTCCAACCTGGTCAATTCCCGGTACCTCCAGATCGTGGTGCTGACGCAGTACAAGTCGCACAGCCTTGACCGCCACATCTCCGAAACGTGGCGCATGTCCACGCAGCTTGGCAACTATGTCGCGTCAGTACCCGCGCAGCAGCGTGTCGGCAAGAGCTGGTTCCTGGGCAGCGCCAACGCCATCTACCAGTCCCTGAACCTGATCCACGACGCCAATCCTGACATCGTGGTGGTGGTCGGCGCCGACCACGTATACCGCATGGACTTCGCACAGATGGTCGAACAGCACGTCCTCAGCGGCGCCAAGGCCACGGTTGCTGCAGTACGGCAGCCGCTGAGCATGGCCGACCAGTTCGGCGTCATCGAAGTTGACCCGAATGACTCCCAGAAAATCGCAGCCTTCGTCGAGAAGCCTGCAAGCACCCCCGGCCTCGCCGCGGATCCCACCCAGTTCCTGGCCTCCATGGGCAACTACGTCTTCGACGCTGACGCCCTGGTTGCAGCGCTGCACGTTGATGCCGAGCGTCTTGATACCAAGCACGACATGGGCGGCGACATCATCCCCTACTTCGTGAACAAAGGCGAAGCCGGCGTCTACGACTTCACCCTCAACGACATTCCCGGATCCACCGAACGTGACAGGACCTACTGGCGGGATGTCGGCACCATCGACTCCTTCTACGATGCGCACATCGACCTCATCTCACCCCTGCCTGTGTTCAACCTCTACAACTCCGAGTGGCCCATCTACACGCGCCAGAGCATCTCGCCACCCGCCAAGTTCGTGCGCGGCGAAAACGATACCGTGGGCACCGCGCTGGATTCCATCGTCTCCAGCGGCGTCGTGATCTCCGGCGGCGTGGTGGAGGGTTCAGTGCTTTCCAACGACGTTTTCGTGGGAACCGGGAGCCGGGTCATCGACTCCGTCCTGATGGATAAAGTGGTCATCGGCGAGGGTGCCGTGGTGAACCGGGCCATCCTTGACAAGAACGTCAAGGTGCCGGCCGGAGCCGCAATCGGCCTTGACCCGGACCTTGACCGCGCCCGGGGTTTCAAGGTCACGGACTCAGGCATCACGGTTCTGTCCAAGGGCCAGGAGGTACCGGAACCTGGCGACGCCGAACGTGAACTGTCAGCACGGAACCTCCACCTGGTGCCCAACGCCATCAAGGCAGCTGCCGCCAAATACCCGGAACTTCGGGAATCGGTGGAACAGGTGGCCGAAGTCCATGCCAGCACGGTAGGGGACGCTTCACCCGCCCGCCGCGGCTGACAGTTTGCCCGCGTCCGGGCGCACTCCCCCGAGACGCGGGCCGGCAGGACCGCTTCAGGCTGTAAAATCGGTACAATGAGCTCCCCCGATCTGACGCCTGAGGAAATCCAGGCCTGCCTCAAGGTCCTGAACACCATCCACGCCTACGACGAGGAACATCCGGACTACGTCTCAGTCCGGCGCGCCACCGGGAAAATGTTCAAGGCCGTCAAGCGGCACCGCCGGGTGACGAAGCGCGATCTCATCTCCGAGGCGGACCGGGCGGTGCTGGCGCAGACTGCCACCGCCGCACCGGACCGGATCGACGACGAAACCCGCGGAAACAAGCTGGAGACTTCAGCCACCGGGAAGGTCGCGGGACACCTCATCCGGTCCCGTCCGTGCTATATCTGCAAGCAGCATTACACCCAGGTGGACGCTTTTTACCACCAGCTGTGCCCCGAGTGTGCTGCCTTCAGCCACAGCAAGCGGGACGCCCGCACCAACCTCGACGGCCGCCGGGCGCTGCTCACCGGCGGACGCGCGAAAATCGGCATGTACATCGCCTTGCGCCTGCTGCGCGACGGCGCGCACACCACCATCACCACGCGTTTCCCCAAGGATGCGGCGCGACGCTTCGCCGCCATGGAAGACAGCGCTGAGTGGCTGCACCGTCTGCAGATCGTGGGAATCGACCTCCGTGATCCGTCACAGGTTATGGCGCTGACTGACTCCCTGAACGCTGCCGGCCCGCTGGACATCATCATCAACAATGCCGCCCAGACGGTCCGCCGGTCGGGCAACGCCTACAAGCCCCTGGTTGACGCCGAAGACGAACCGCTGCCCGCGGAACTGGAGGCTGCCAATGGCGGCCCTGAACTTGTGACGTTCGGACACGCCCACGACAAACACCCGCTGGCCCTCGCTAGCAGCGTCACCGAACATCCGGTACTCGCCGGTGACGCGATCACGTCGCTGGCACTGTCCACGGGCTCTGCCTCACTGGAGCGCATCGCCTCCGGTACAGCAATCGACGCCGGCGGGCTGGTCCCGGACCTTGCCGCCATCAACAGCTGGACCCAGGTGGTGGACGAGGTGGACCCCCTGGAGATGCTGGAGGTCCAGCTGTGCAACGTCACGGCTCCGTTCCTGCTGGTCAGCCGGCTGCGGGACGCCATGAAGCGCTCCACCGCACACCGGAAGTACATCGTCAACGTCTCCGCCATGGAAGGCCAGTTCTCACGCGCCTACAAGGGTCCCGGCCACCCCCACACCAACATGGCCAAGGCGGCGCTGAACATGATGACCCGGACCAGTGCCCAGGAAATGCTGGACACCGACGGGATCCTGATGACTGCCGTGGACACCGGCTGGATCACCGATGAGACGGCCGCACTTCACGAAGGTCCGGCTGATGGAGGAAGGCTTCCACGCTCCCCTGGACCTGGTGGACGGTGCCGCACGCGTCTACGATCCCATCGTGATGGGCGAGAAGGGCGAGGACCAGTACGGGGTCTTCCTGAAGGATTACAAGCCCAGCCCCTGGTAGCAGCCGTCACGGAACAGCCGCTGCACGCATACCCGGGTGCCGGCTGTCCCGCCCGCCGTCTCCGGCGTAGGCTCACGGCATGAGTAGCGACATCAATTCCTGAAGTGCAGAACCTGGAAAACCACGAGTGCTGGGCCATGCTGCGGACCGTTTCCGTGGGCAGGCTGGCCGTCCTGTGCCGACGGCAGGCCGGACATCTTCCCCATCAACTACACGGTGGACGGCGGGACGCTGGTGTTCCGCACCGGCCAAGGCACCAAGCTGGCGGCCGCCACGGCCGGAGACTCACGGTGGCAGTGGAGGCTGACGGCGTGGACGCCGTCACGGCCTCGCCTGGAGCGTGGTGGTCAAAGGAACCGCAGCGGCGGTCAAGGGAACCGAACAGATCCTGGATACCGCGGCCCTGTACCTCTTCCCCTGGCAGGCCGGCAAGAAGGACGTCTTCGTCCGGGTGAGCCCCCGACTCCATCACGGGCCGCCGGTTCAAGGTCACCGCCCCGATGACGTGGTGGACCCAGCTCAGCGGAGCCGCTAAAGCCTGCCCAGGAATGACAGCGAAGTGGGCGGCACCGACAGGCACCGCCCACTCAGCCACGTTTACAGGGTGGTCAGGCGAGCCGGGTGATCTCCACGCTGACGCTCAGCGCGGATCCGCCACCGCCGGACAGGATGCCCTTCAGCGGCGGGACGTCGCGGTAGTCGCGGCCCCTGGCCACGGTGACATGGTAGTCGCCGGCGGGCTTGTGGTTGGTGGGGTCCCAGCTGCGCCAGTGCGCCGTCCCACCACTCCAGCCACGCATGGGACTGGCCGGCGACTGTCTCGCCGATGTCCGCCGTCGACCGCGGGTGCAGGTAGCCGGAGACGTAGCGGGCCGGGATGCCGCAGCTGCGCAGGGCACCGATGGCAAGGTGCGCGAGGTCCTGGCAGACGCCCTGCCGCTGGCCCCAGGCTTCCTCGGCATTGGTGGTGACTGCCGTGGAGCCTGACATGTAGGTCATCTCGCCGCGCATCCACTCGAAGATGGCCATGGCCGCCTCATGCGGGTTCTTGCCCTCCACGACGCCGGGGATGATGCCCAGCACTTCGGCGCCCGGGCCGCTGAGCTGGGACTGCGGCAGCCAGTCGCTGTAGGTGTTCAGGGTGTCCGGGGAGGCCAGGACATCCCAGCCGGCGATGTCCGCTTCTGACGGGATCTTCTCCGCCCGGTGGACTTCGACGGTGATGTTGGAGACGACCTCGAGGTGGTCGTGCGGCATCTGCATGTCAAAGGCGGTGACCCGGGTACCCCAGTAGTCGCGGTAGGTGCTCACGGCCGCCTGGGACGGCGAGACCTTGAGCACGGACTCCAGGACCACCTGCTGGGGATCCGTCAGCGGCGTCATGCGGGCCTCGTTGTAGGACAGCGTGACGCGCTTGTTGTACTTGTAGGCCGTCGTGTGGATGATACTCAGCCGGGTCATGAAACTTCTCCCACCCAGGCCAGTTCGTCCGCCTGATTGAAGTACTTACGGGAAATGGCGTCCGAGGCCTGGGAAACGGCCTTCTGCACGCGTTCCATGTGCTCCGGAAGCTCGGACATCAGATCGTCCGTGCGGTGGAACTCGAGGAACGTCCGGGCCTGGCCCACGATCCGGCGGGCGTCGTTGATGAAGCCCACCCGCTGGGCGGACGGATCCAGCTTGGCCAGGCACTCGTCCGCGTCACGCAGGGCGTACACGATGGAGCGCGGGAACAGCCGGTCCAGCAGCAGGAACTCGGCGGCGTGCTGGTCGCCGAAGGCGGCCCGCCGGGTCCGCAGGAACGATTCGTAGGCACCGGCGCACCGCAGCATGTTGACCCAGGACATGCCTGCGGAGAGGACATCCCGGGTGGAGAGCATGCGGGCGGTCATGTCGGCGCGTTCCAGGGAACGGCCGAGCACCAGGAACAGCCAGCTTTCGTCGTGGCTCACGGTGGTGTCGGCCAGGCCGCTGACCATGGCGGTCCGTTCCAGCGTCCAGTTGCAGAAGCGGTAGGTGCCCACCACGTCCTTGCGGTGCTGGCTCAGCCCGTAGTAGGTGGTGTTGAGGCTTTCCCACAGGCCCGAGGACACGGTTTCACGGGCACGCCGGGCGTTCTCCCGCGCAGCGCCCAGGGAGCCGGCAATGGAGGTGGCGCTGGTTTTGTCGTACGCCAGGGCATGAAGCAGTTCGGGCAGGCCGAAGTCCTCGCTCTGGGGGCGGGCGCCCATCACCGCCAGGAGTTCCTGGGCCACGCTGCGGCGTTCGTCCATGGGCAGGTGGTTCAGGCGTTCGAGGTGGACGTCGAGGATGCGGGCAGTGCCGTCCGCCCGCTCCACATAACGGCCGATCCAAAATAGGGACTCAGCAATACGGCTAAGCATTCGCGGCTACCTCCTGCGGGTCCTGGAATCTGTGTGGATGTACCTGCCACCGTGGGACAAGGCCCGGCTCACTGCTGCTGCTCCGACTGGCGGTCACGCCAGTTGCTTTCGACCGGCCAGACTGACACCCGTTCACGGATGGAGATCGACGGCCGCGGAATGCGTCTCCACCGGCACCTGGGGCGAGTCCGCCAGGACCCAGGTGTCCTTGGAGCCGCCGCCCTGGCTGGAGTTCACGATCAGTGAGCCCTCCTTCAGCGCCACGCGGGTCAGGCCGCCGGGAAGGACCCAGACGTCGTCGCCGTCGTTCACTGCGAAGGGGCGCAGGTCCACGTGGCGGGGGCCGAACTTGTCCCCGCTGAGCGTGGGGACCGTGGACAGCTGCAGCACCGGCTGGGCGATCCAGCCGCGGGGATCGGCGATGACCCGCTTGCGCAGCGCTTCGAGTTCGTCGTTGGAGGCGTCCGGGCCGATGACCAGGCCCTTGCCGCCGGAGCCGTCCACGGGCTTGACCACCAGTTCTGGCAGGTTGTCCAGGACGTACTCGCGGGCTTCCTTCTCCTCCAGCCGGAACGTGTCCACGTTGGCAATGACGGGTTCCTCGTTCAGGTAGTACCGGATGAGGTCCGGAACGTAGCTGTAGACGAGCTTGTCGTCGGCCACGCCGTTGCCCACGGCGTTGGCGATGGTCACGCCGCCGGCCCGGGCGGCGTTGACCAGGCCGGGGCAGCCGAGCATGGAATCGGAGCGGAACTGCAGGGGATCCAGGAATTCGTCGTCGATGCGCTTGTAGATCACGTCCACGCGCTGTTCGCCGGCGGTGGTGCGCATGTAGACGCGGTTGCCGCGGCAGATGAGGTCGCGGCCTTCAACGAGTTCCACGCCCATCAGCCCGGCCAGCAGGGTGTGCTCGAAGTAGGCGCTGTTGAAGACGCCGGGGGTCAGGACCACCACGGTGGGATCGTCGACGCCGGACGGGGCCGTTTTGCGCAGGGCGGAGAGCAGCCGGCGGGGGTATTCCTCCACCGGGCGGATCAGCTGCTGGCCGAACGCTTCCGGCAGGCCCTTGGCCATGGCGCGGCGGTTCTCCAGGACGTAGCTGACGCCGGAAGGGACCCGGACGTTGTCCTCCAGGACGCGGAAGGTTCCGGCGGCGTCACGGACAACGTCGATGCCGGAAATGTGCACCCGGACGCCGCCTGCGGGCTCGAAGCCGTGCACCTGGCGGTGGAAGTGGGCGCTGGTGGTGACCAGCTGGCGCGGGATGACGCCGTCAGCCACCACGGTCATTTTGTCGTAGACATCGTTGAGGAAGGCCTCCAGGGCCCGGACGCGCTGCGCCACGCCCCGTTCCAGGACGGTCCACTCATCAGCGGGGATAACGCGGGGAACGATGTCCAGGGGGAACGGCCGCTCCTCCCCCGCGAAGTCGAAAGTCACACCGCGGTCCAGGAAGGTGCGCGCCATCGAATCTGCCCGGGCGCTGACATCGGCAAGGGAAAGCTTGCTGAGGGCGTCGGCCACCTGCGCCGTATGAGTCGCGTGCTTCCTGGCCGGGGGCGAACATCTCGTCGTAGGCACCGGTCCGCCCGGCGGCCTCGGAGTAATCCTGGAATAGGTCTGACATGTCCTTTAGCCAACCATCTTTTTGTTTCGAATTCATTACTGCCATCCATTGTGGCGTGTTGGACGGGGCGCGGCCGGTTCGTAGAATCCGTGTTCCGTCCGGCAAAGTAGGTGAGTGCCAGAGTTCAGAAGCCGTCGCAGCCCGGCAGCGGAAGCCCGCCGCGCGGCGCGGAAACGCACGCCGGCACGCAAGCGCCATGACCTGGGCCGCCTTCGGCGGGCCTGGTCACGGCTGCCCCCGCACTGGCTGTTGCCTTCCTTGTCCACAGCCTGGTGCCTGCCCTTCCCGCCATGACACTGGCCGTCGTCCTGGGCCTGCTCGCCGCGAACCTCCCCGGCACAGCGGTCTGGGTAGCCGGCAGGGCCCGGCCGGGACTGGATTTTTCCGGCAAGCACTTCATGCGCGGCGGGCATTGTGCTGCTGGGCCTCAAGGTCAGCATCATGGACGTGCTCGGCCTGGGCTGGCTGGCCTTGCTGCTCATTGCCGGTGTGGTGCTGGCCAGCTTCGCCGGCACCTACGGAATCGCCCGCCTTTTCCGGCTGCCGCGCGGACACATCACTCCTGGTGGCCACAGGCTTCTCGATCTGCGGCGCGTCGGCCATCGGCGCCATGGCTGCCGTCCGGCGGATCAGGCACGCGGATACGGTGCTGCCGGTGGCGCTGGTCACGCTCTGCGGCACGCTGGCCATCGGCGTGCTGCCCCTCCTGGTCCATCCGCTGCAGTTGAGTCCCCTGGCATTCGGTGCCTGGACGGGAGCCTCGGTCCATGATGTCGGCCAGGTGGTGGCAACAGCGCAGACCGCCGGACGGCGGCCCTGGGCATCGCCGTTATCGTCAAACTCACCAGGGTCCTGCTGCTGGCGCCGGTGGTGGCAGCAGCAGGGATCCAGCACCGCCACAGCGCGGCCCGGGCGGCAGCGGCCCTGCCCGACCCGCCCCTGCAGGGCCACCCCGGAAGCCGCCTGCCACCCGTGGTCCCCCTGTTCGTGCTGGGCTTCGTGGCCATGGTGGCCCTGCGGTCCACCGGCTGGCTGCCGGCCGGCATGCTTGAGGCAGGAGCCGTCCTGCAGGACATCCTCCTCGGCGCAGCCCTTTTCGGCCTCGGATCGGCGGTCCGCATCCGCACGCTCCTGCACACCGGTGCCCGTGCACTCCTCGCAGCGCTGGCTTCGTGGCTGCTGATAGCACTGCTGGGACTGGCGGCAGCCCTGTTGATAACCCGGTAGCAGAGGCCAAACCCTGAGGTCCCCGGCCCGCGCGGGGCCGGCATGGTCCCGTGATTAGATAGCGGAGTGTCACATGAGAATCTGCAGCGGAATGAAGCCGCGCAACGTTCAGCCCTGATCACCACCCACAGCTATGACGTGTCCCTGGACGTGCGCCAGGCGGCGGATCCGGACGTGGCGGGCTACACCAGCCGCAGTGTCATCAACTTCTCCGCCGCCGAGCCGGGAGCGTCAACCTTCCTGGACTTCATCTGCAGCTGAGGTCCACAGCGTGTTCCTCAACGGCAAGGACCTGCCGGTGGCGGACGTGGTGGACGGTTCCCGGATCCGGTTGGAAAACCTGCAGGCCGAGAACCAGGTCACGGTCACAGGAACGGCCCTGTACAGCCGCTCCGGGGAGGGCATGCACCGATTCGTGGATCCGGCAGACGGCCAGTGCTACCTCTACACGCAGTACGAACCGGCCGACGCGCGGCGTGTCTTCGCGAACTTCGAGCAGCCCGACCTCAAGGCCGAGTTCACCTTCCATGTGACGGCGCCGTCCGGATGGGAAGTGGCCTCCAACGGTGTTGAGGCCAGCCCGGACGCAGCTGACGAGCGATCCGGCCACCAGCCGCTGGGACTTCGCCGCCACACGGCCCATGTCCACCTACATCACCACCGTGCTTGCCGGTCCCTACTTCAAGGCCGAGGACCACTGGGCGGCAACGCTCGACGACGGCACGGACGTGGACGTTCCGCTGGCACTGTACTGCCGGGCCTCCATGGCGGACTCGTTCGATGCCGCCGAGCTGTTCCGCCTCACCAAAAGCGGGCTGGATTTCTTCAACCGGCTGTTCGACTTCCCCTATCCCTGGGGAAAGTACGATCAGGCCTTTGTGCCCGAATACAACCTGGGGGCGATGGAGAACCCGGGCCTGGTCACCTTCACCGAGAGCTACGTCTTCACCTCGCGGGCCACCGACTCCCAGTACCAGGCCCGCGCCAACACCCTGATGCACGAGATGGCGCACATGTGGTTCGGCGACCTCGTGACCATGCAGTGGTGGGACGACCTGTGGCTGAAGGAATCCTTCGCCGACTACATGGGTACGCTGGGCGTGGACCGTGCCACTGGCTGGGAGACGGCGTGGGTGAACTTCGCGAACAAACGCAAGGCGTGGGCGTACGTCCAGGACCAGCTTCCCACCACGCACCCGATCGTTGCGGACATCCCCGACCTTGAGGCCGCCAAGCAGAACTTCGACGGCATCACCTACGCCAAGGGCGCTTCCGTGCTCAAGCAGCTGGTGGCGTACGTCGGCTTCGACGCCTTCATCGCCGGCTCCCGGCAGTACTTCAGGGACCATGCCTACGGCAACACCACGCTGGAAGACCTCCTCGCCGCCCTCGGCGCTTCCTCCGGCCGCGACCTTCGGGCCTGGGCGGCGACCTGGCTGCAGACCTCGGGTATCTCCACGCTGTCGGCCGATGTAGTGGCGGACGACGGCGTACTCGGCTCCGTGGCCATCGTCCAGGACGCAGTGGACCCTGTCACCGGACGCGGAGGAGCTGCGGCCGCATCGGCTGCGGGTGGGCTCTTACAACTTCGACGCCGACGGGGCACTGGTCCGGACCGGCTGCGTGGAAACCGACGTGTCCGGCGCCCGGACGGAGGTGCCGGAGCTCACCGGCCAGCCCCGGCCCGCCCTTCTGCTCCTCAACGACGACGACCTCACGTACGCCAAGGTCCGGCTGGACCCGGCGTCCGAGGCCACGGTCCTGTCATCCTTGGACCGGATCGCCGATCCCATGGCGCGTGCGCTCTGCTGGACCGCGCTGTGGAACTCAGCCCGGGACGGCGAAAGGCCTGCAAGCCGTTACGTGGACGCGGTCACGGCGTTCGGTCCGTCCGAAACCGGAATCGGCGTGTTGCTGAACATCCTCGACAACGCCCAGACCGCCGTCGAACGTTACACTCCGGCGGCCGGGCGGGACACCGTACGCCGCCGGTTCCTCATCGGCAGCAGAGCGCCAGCTGGACCAGGCCGCCTCCGGGTCGGACCAGCAGCTGGCCTGGGCACGGACCGTGGCCGCCGTCAGCCGGCACGACGCAGCCCTTCTCCCCCGCCTGAAGGGCCTGCTGGACGGGACAGCCGGGGTGGCTGGCCTGGCCGTGGACGCGGAACTGCGCTGGACCATCTGGCAGGCCCTCGCCGCCCACGGCCAGGCCACGGAGGCTGAGCTGGACGCCGAACTCAGCCGCGACACCACGGCGTCCGGCCGCGCCGGCCACGCCACCGCTCTGGCCGCCCGCCCGGACGCCGGCGTCAAGGCCGCCGCCTGGAACGCGGCGGTGCACGGGACCGAGTTGTCCAACCAGCTGCTCAGCGCCACCATCACCGGTTTCATGACAGCGCCCGCTGCGCTGCTGGAGCCCTACGTGGAGCCCTATTTCGAAGTCCCTCCGCGGCGTGTGGGAGTCGCGGAGCATCGAGATTGCGGGGCGGATTGTGCGGGGCCTGTATCCCCTGGCGCAGGACCTTCCGGCGGACACCCTGCCGGGGAAGCATCCGGTGGTGCTCCGCACGGATGCGTGGCTGGAAGCCAACACGGACGCCCCCCGCGCGCTCCGCAGGATCGTCGTGGAACAGCGCAGCCACCTGCTCCGCGCGCTGACCGCCCAGGCAGTCGTACACGGCAACGACCGCTCCGTAACGCCCCTCAGCTCCCCCCGCAAGGGCCCGAGGGTGCTCTGCGGCACGGTGCGTGGCCGAACCTGTGATGTGACAGGGGCCGGAGGGGATCAACCGTGGGGTCAGGGGACGCGGTTGAGCCACTCGGCGGTGCCGAATTTTGCCGCAACGCGGTCATGGGCGGCGCTGAGTTCGGCGTCCGTGAGTTCCGATTGCGTGGCACCGTAACGTTCGCTGAAGACCTCGATCATTGCCGAGATGATTTCTGTGCGGGCCAGCCCCGTCTGCCGCCGCAGCGGGTCCACCCGCTTCTTGGCGCTGCGGGTTCCCTTGTCGGAGAGCTTTTCCTTGCCGATGCGCAGGACCTCCACCATCTTGTCGGCGTCGATGTCATAGCTCATGGTGACGTGGTGCAGCATGCCGCCGTTGGCCAGGCGTTTCTGCGCGGCGCCGCCGATCTTGCCCTGGTCCGTGGCGATGTCGTTCAGGGGGACGTAGAACGCCGTGATCCCGATCTTCTCCAGGGCCGCCATCACCCAGGAGTCCAGGAAGGCGTAGGAGTCCGCAAAGCTGATTCCGTCCACCAAGGTCTGGGGCAGGTACAGCGAGTACGTGATGCAGTTGCCTGCCTCCATGAACATTGCCCCGCCGCCGCTGATCCGGCGGACCACGCTGATGCCGTGCCGGGCAACGCCGTCGGGATCAAGCTCGTTCCGGACCGACTGGAAGCTGCCGATGACCACGGAGGGCTCCTCCCAGTCCCAGAACCGCAGCGTGGGGTTTCGGCGGCCGGCGCCGACTTCCTCGGTGAGGACCTCATCGAGGGCGACGTTGACGTGGGTGGGGTGTACCACCGGCGCGATGACATTCCAGTGGTGGTCGGACCACGACGTTGCCTTGGCCAGGGCCCGCCTGACGGTGACGGCCACCGCGTCGGCGGAAAAGCCGAACAGGACGGCGCGGGCGGCAACGCGGCGCTGACCGCAGCGGAGAGGTCCGCCGCCGTCGTTGTTTCCGGCAGGCCGTTCAGGGCACGGTTGATGTCCAGCAGCGCTTCATCGGGTTCCAGGAAGAAGTCCCCGCTTACCGAAACAGCCGCAAGGAGGCCGTCAGCGACGTCCAGGTCCACCACCACCAGTTTCCCGCCGGGGACTTTGTACTCGCCGTGCAGGCGGGTGGGAGTTTCCGGCGGGGAGCTCAATGTCAGTCATGGTTTCCATCCTGCCGCATATTGCCGCAACACCTGCACCCGGCAGGAACGCGAAAAGCCCGCACCGTGCAACGGTGCGGGCTTTCCAGAGAACCTTGGGGTGAAGTGAATTACTTCTTGCCGCCGAAGCCCTTGAAGCGAGCGTTGAAGCGCTCGACGCGGCCTGCAGAGTCCATGATGCGCTGCTTGCCCGTGTAGAACGGGTGGGACTCGGAGGAGATTTCGACGTCGATGATCGGGTAGGTGTTCCCGTCTTCCCACTCGATGGTCTTCTTCGAAGACACGGTGGACTTGGTCAGGAACTTGACGCCGGAAGCCAGGTCGTTGAAAACAACAGCTTCGTACTTCGGGTGGATATCAGACTTCATATTGGGACCTTTGTTCGCACAACTGGATTTTGCCAGCTGCCAGGTATGAGTGGGATGGCCGCATCCTGCACCACCAGGAGCAGAACAGTGTTGCGGCCAGCTACCAATAATAGCTGATCCCGGGAGGCGCCGCGAACCGCCCCGGTCCGGGAACGTCAGGGGCGAACTTCAGGGGCGGGGCCTGAGCTCCCAGAACGCCACCGCGGATGCCGCGGCCACATTCAGTGAGTCCACGCCGGCCCGCATGGGGATCTTCACGGCGAGGTCGACAGCGGCGAGAGTCTCTGCGCTCATCCCGGCTCCTTCCGTGCCCAGCACCAATGCCAGCAGGTCCGGATTCCGGGCCGCCACTTCGTCGACATCGACTGCGTCGCCTGTCAGTTCAAGGGCAGCCACGGCAAATCCAAGTCCTTTGAGGATACCGAGGTCATCGGGCCAGGCCTCAAGCCGTGCCCACGGAACCTGGAACACTGCGCCCATGCTGACGCGGACGCTGCGGCGGTAGAGCGGATCCCCGCAGCGTGGCGATACCAGGACGGCGTCAATTCCCAGCGCAGCCGCTGACCTGAAGATTGCCCCCACGTTGGTGTGGTCCACGATGTCCTCCAGCACAGCCACCCGGCGCGCGCCGTCCAGCAGGACCCCCAACGGTACCGGCGCCGGACGTTCCATGGCTGCCATGGCCCCGCGGTGGAGATGGAAGCCGGTAATTTCCTCCAACAAGGAAGCGTGGCCGATGAAGGCCGGCACCTCCGGATAGGCGTCAAGCACGTCCTCGAGGTCCGCCAGCCATTTCTCGGCGAGGAAAAAGGAACGTGGCCTGTGCCCGGCCGCCAGGGCACGGCGCAGCACCCGGGAAGACTCCGCAATGTACATGCCCTCCGCCGGTTCGCGCAGCTTGCGGAGATGGACGTCTGTCAGTTGGGTGTAGTCGGACACCCGGGGATCCCGGGCCGAGTCAAGGTAATGGATTGGCACCGGCTGATTATTTCAGCAGGTTGGCGATCATGAAGCCCAGGGCCACCAGGCCGAGGACAAAGATGACCGCGCGCAGGACCGCCGGCGAGAGCTTCCGTCCCACTTTTGAGCCCGCCAGGCCGCCGATGGTGGAACTGACAGCGATCAGGAGCACCACCAGCCAGTGGATGCGGTCAAAGGCGAAAATCAGGTAGGAAACGGCGGCCACCAGGTTCACGCCGAGCACAAGGATGTTCTTCATGGCGTTGGCGTTCTGGATAGTGCCGGTGAGGAACACGCCCAGGATGCCCACCAGCAAAATGCCCTGGGCGGCCACGAAGTAGCCGCCGTACACGCCGGCGAGGTACACGAGCACCACCAGGAGGATACCGTGGCGCTTGTCGCGGACAGCGTGCTCGGGGTTTTCCTCCCGGTTGCGGACCCAGGCCTGCAGCCGGGGCTGGAAGACCACCATCAGCAACGCCAGCACCAGGAGTACGGGCGCGACATAGTGGAAGACCTTCTCCGGCAGGTGGAGCAGGAGCCACGCGCCCGAAATGCCACCCAGCAGCGATGCAGGCAGGAGCTTGAGCAGCTGCTTACCCCTGCCTTTGAGTTCGCGCCGGTACCCCCAGGCGCCCGCCGCCGTACCGGCCACAAGGCCCATGGCGTTGCTCATCGAGGCCACCACCGGAGTAATGCCCAGCGCTATCAGGACGGGGAAGGTGACCAGGGTGCCGGAGCCCACGACGGCGTTGATGGTGCCGGCCCACAGGCCGGCAATGAACACAAAGATACTGCTGAGGAGATCCACGGCGGGCGGCGCCCAGGACTAACGGCGGGCGGTGGCGGAATAACGGCCGGCGTTCTCCGTCACGTCAAGGGCCAGGCCGAATGTGGTGGTGAGGTGCGCATCGGTGAGCACCTCGGAAATCGGGCCCGCAGCAACAACACCGCCCTCACGCAGCAGCATGGCGTGCGTGAAGCCGGGCGGGACTTCTTCGAGGTGGTGGGTGACCAGGACCATGGCAGGGGCCGCTTCGTCAAGGGCAAGTTCACTCAGCTTGTGGACCAGTTCCTCGCGTCCGCCCAGATCCAGGCCGGCCGCCGGCTCATCCAGCAAAAGCAGTTCCGGATCTGTCATCAGGGCGCGGGCAATCTGGACGCGCTTGCGCTCACCTTCGGACAGGGTAGCGAACGTCCGGTTGAGCAGCGGCCCCATCCCCCAGGCATTCAGGAGCCGGAAGGCACGGCGCTCATCATCGCGTTCGTAACCTTCGCGCCACCGGCCCGTCACGCCGTAGGCGGCGGTGACCACAACGTTCAGTACGTTCTCGTGTTCCGGGATCTGGGTGGCCAGTGCCGCTGAGGACAGGCCGATCCGGGGACGGAGTTCAAAGACGTCCACGCGGCCCAGGGTCTCGTCCAGGATCCCGGCAGTGCCGCTGCTCGGGTGCAGGCGTGCGGCGGCAATCTGGAGGAGCGTCGTCTTTCCTGCCCCGTTGGGGCCCAGGATGACCCAGCGTTCGCCCTCGTTGACCTGCCAGTCAACCTTGTCCAGCAGGGTCTTCTTGCCACGGACAACGCTGACGGAAGCCAGTTCCAGAACATCACTCATAGGAGTAGACACTAGGACAAAACCGGGACCGACTGATAACTGATACAGGCCGTGCGACCTGCGTCACGGCCCGCGGGATAGAAGCTCCGCAACGAATTCGGGCCCCACCCCCGCGCTGGCTAAGATTGCAGCCATGACTTCGAACGTAACGGCCGTCAGCTACGGCCCGAAACTTCCTGCCTCCGAGCTCGACCGGCTGCGCTCCGTGCTGGCCGGAAGCGGCGCGGTCCTACAGTCCGAATACCGGAACGGGAACAGCCGGTTTGAGGTCCACACCGCCGAGCTGGCCGTCGCCGGCTCCATGGATTCCGGCATTGCGGCCCTTCGCCTGGCGGTGGCTGAAGCGGCCAAAGCCGGCCTGGATACCGCCATCGTTCCCTCCGGGCTCCGCACAGCCCAGCGGAAGTTCCTGATCATGGACGTCGACTCGACCCTGATCCAGCAGGAGGTCATTGAGCTCCTGGCCGCGTACGCGGGCAAGCGCGAGGAAGTTGCCGCCGTCACCGAAGCCGCCATGCGCGGCGAACTGGACTTTGCGCAGAGCCTGCACGCACGGGTGGCAGTACTGGCAGGACTGCCGGCCGCCGTCGTCGAGTCCGTCCGTGCGGAAGTGAAACTGAGTGAGGGCGCCGCTGAACTGGTCGCGGCGTTCAAGGCCGCGGGTCACGTGGTGGCCGTGGTGTCAGGTGGTTTCAACCAGATCCTGCGGCCGATTGCCGAGGACCTGGGCCTGGACTACTGGATTGCCAATGAACTCGAGATTGTGGACGGCGCCCTGACGGGGAAGGTGCTCGGTGCTGTGATTGACCGTGCCGCGAAGGAAAAGTACCTGCGCGAGTGGGCAGCCGCCGAAGGGATCCCGATGGAACACACCATCGCGGTGGGCGACGGCGCCAATGACCTGGACATGTTGGGCGCCGCAGGGATCGGCGTGGCGTTCAACGCAAAACCCGCCGTCCGTGCCGTGGCCGACTCCGCCGTGAACATGCCCTACCTCGACGCGGTCAGGCATATCGCCGGAGTCTGACCCGGCGCGGATTACACAACAGAGGTGTTAACAAGGAAGTCCGGCAGCTGAAGGCAACTGCCGGACTTCCTTGTTGGGGCTACGCCTGGTCGCCGCCCTTGCCGAAGTAGTCGGAGCCGCCAGCGTACTCCGTGTGGCCCGATTCGACGTCGGCGGTGGCCATGCCTGCCACAACCTCAGCAAATTCCTCCACGGAATACAGCTTGCCGGCTTCGGCGCGGCGGGCCTCAATGGCGCCGGGGTTGGACCGGTCCAGCAACGTCGCCGTGACGGTGCCCTCGATCATGTCGCCGGATACCACCACGAGGGAGATGCCCTTCCCGGCCAGATCCGGAACAAGCGCACGGAGGGCGTCCTCGCCGGCGCGCTTGCTGCGGGCCACCGGCTCATACTCGGGCATGGTGGGAACCGTATCGATGAAGTGCGCCTGGTGGCTGGTCACGAAGACCACGCGGGAACCCTCCTTCATCAGCGGCACGGCGGCGTTGAGCATGTTGACCTGCGCGTCCCGGTTGAGCTTCAGGGCGTAGTCGTCCTCCATGCCGGATTCCATTCCGCCGGACGCGTTGAGCACCAGGACGTCCAGCGAACCGAAGTTCTCCATGGCTGCGCTGGCCAGGGCCTGCACGCCTTCCTGCGTGGTGAGGTCAGCGCCGACGGCAACGGCCCGGCCGCCCGCGGCTTCGATGCCCGTGACTACTTTGTTCGCGCGCGGCGCCTTCTGGCGGTAATTGACCACAACGGCGGCACCCTCGGCAGCGAGGTTCTTCGCTACTTCAGCGCCAATCCCGCGCGATGATCCGGTAACAATGGCGGTCTTGTTGTCCAGCAGTCCCACATGGGCTCCTTTGTTCGAAACGTCTAAATCGCTAAAGGTCTGCAGACCATCATGCCAGCGCTGGGGCCGTGTGCGCTTGTGTGACCCCCACAAAGAAGCCCGGCCATGCTAGTTTCGCCCTGTTCCCTGGCACCTTGCCGGTGCCATCCGGAACCTTCCCATGACACCTGCCGGTGGGCGTAGGCTTGGGCCATGCACAGGCACCGGGACCCGGTACCGGGCCGTCCATGACGGGGCGCGCCGGCACTCCCTCCAGTCCAGAGGAGATTTTCCGGAACTCCCCGGAGGGACTTGCCCTTTTCCATGTGGTCCGCGCTTCCCTTCCCAGTGACGTCGCGGTAACTGAACGGGCCACCGCCAGCCAGATCGCGTTCCGGAACCGGCGGGCCTTTGCCTACGTCTGGAATCCCCGCCAGCATCTGAAGACACGGGTTGCGGCCGTACTGTCCTTCGTCCTTCCCCGCCGGCTCGGATCCCAGCGGATCAAGGAAGTGGTCCAGCCGTCCCCCGGCTTATGGATGCATCATGTGGAACTCAACGCGGCTGAGGATGTAGATGCGGAAGTGAAGACCTGGCTCAGGGAAGCGTTCGACGCCGCCGCATGAGGGAACGGTCAGTGGCCCATTCCCAGTCCGCCGTCCACCGGAATCACCGCACCGGAGATGTAGGCGGCTTCATCGCTGGCGATCCACCGGACCACGTTTGCCACTTCCGAAGCCTCGGCAAACCGGTTGGCCGGGATGCTGGCGAGGTAGTCCTTCTGGGTCGCTTCGGGAAGTTCTGCGGTCATGTCCGTGTTGATGAAGCCGGGGGCCACGACGTTGGCCGTGATGCCACGCGATCCCAGTTCCCGGGTCAGTGAACGGGCCACACCGACGAGGCCCGCCTTGGACGCGGAATAGTTGATCTGGCCCGGTGCGCCATAGAGGCCAGACACCGAGGAAATCAGGACTACCCGGCCCTTGCGCATCCGGATCATCCCCTTGGAGGCACGCTTGATGACCCGGAAAGCGCCCGTCAGGTTGGTGTCGATCACCGAGGTGAAATCGTCCTCGGTCATGCGCAGGAGCAGCATGTCCTTCGTGATCCCGGCGTTGGCCACCAGGACCTCCACGGGGCCGTGCGCCTCTTCGACTTCCTTGAAGGCAGCGTCAATCGAGGCCTCATCCGTCACGTCAGCCTTCACGCCCAGGATCCCGGCCGGCAGCTCGGCTGAACTCCGATAGGTCACGGCCACCTTGTCCCCGTTCGCCAGGAAGGCCTCGGCAATGGCCAGGCCAATGCCGCGGTTTCCGCCGGTAATGAGGACGCTGCGGGCGGCCGTAGCTGCTTCAGACATTAAACGCTCCGGGATTCTGCGGCAGGCTGGGCCGCTGTAGGAAGGGGTGAGGATTTTGCTGCCTCCGATCTTAGCCCGCGTTTGGGTGCACCTGCCGATGGTGAGAGAATTGAGGTAAGCCTTTGGAGCGTGATCAAAAAGCCGTGACCCTCGAAAACCATGCCGGACAGCCCCTGCCCGGAGATCCTGAACGGTTCTCCGGCGATTCCGCGGTCCATAGCATCACGGACGCCTCAGCAGCCCACTCAGAGGACATGCGCCAGCGCATGGTCAAGTACGCGCTTGCCATGGGAATCCGCATGGTGTGCCTCATCCTCATCTTCGTCGTGGATGGCTGGTTCAAGATTGTCATGGTGGCCGGGGCAGTCTTCCTCCCCTGGTTCGCTGTGGTCATTGCCAACGGGAGCGACAAAGCCGAGGTCCACAGCGATTCGCTGCTCGACGCCGCCCCGCTTGCCGAGCTCGAGGCGCCTGCCTGGGTTCCGCCCCAGGCCGGTCCCGGCGACGACGTCCTCCAGGGCGAACTCATCGAGGACGACGACGAACCCACCCACGGCCAGGAACGGCACGCTTCATGAACATCTTCGACCTGGCCGCAGGGACCCCCGGTCCCCCGCCGGCCACAGCTGCCATGTGCTCACGGAAAGCCTGCCGCTCGGAGGCAGCGTGGCAACTCCTGTGGAACAACCCGAAAATCCACACCCCGGAACGCCGGAAGACCTGGCTGGCCTGCGGGGAACACCGTGGCTGGCTTGAGGACTATCTGCAGACCCGCGGACTCTGGAAGCAGACCCTCCCGTTGGAACCCGGCTCCGGAGCCGCCCCTGGTCAGGAAGGCTGAATGTACCGCTTCCTCTTTTCCAGTAAATGGCTGGGCTACCTCCTGCTGGCGGCTATTTTCGCTGCCGCCTGCGTTTTCCTGGGCCGCTGGCAGATGGACCGCCGGGCCGAGACACTCGCAGAGATCAACCGCGTGCTGACAAACTATTCCGCGGCGCCGGTCCCGTTTTCCGCGGTTGAGGACGAGTTCTCAGAACTGGATCCCGCCAAGGAGTGGACCCAGGTTGAGCTCAGGGGACGCTACGACGCCGACGGCCAGCGCATTGTGCGAAACCGTCCGCTGAACGGCCAGCCCGGCTATGAAGTCGTGGTGCCTTTCAAGCTCGCCACCGGCGAGACCGTGGTTATTGACCGCGGCTGGCTGCCCATCGGCAACAACAACCCCGGCCGTCCGGACTCCATCCCCGCCCCGCCCACAGGCGAGGTGACCGCCGTCGTCCGCCTCAAGGCAGGCGAGCCGACGCTTCAGCGTGGCGCTCCGGAAGGCCAGCTGGCGTCCATCGACCTGCCGGCCTACGCGGAGGAGCTGGGCTATCCCGCTGCTGACGGGGGCCTACGGCCAGCTTGCCTCGGAAACTCCGCCCGCAGCCGAGATGCCCTTCCCGTTCCCGATGCCCTCCACGGAGGAAGGCACGCACCTGTCGTACTCCCTGCAATGGTTTGCCTTCGGCGTGCTCATGTTTATCGGGTTCGGATACGCCGCACGGCAGCAGGCCAGGAATGCTGCGATCGACGCCGAAGACGCAGAGGACGACGACGGATCACGGAATTCGGGCAGCGAAATCCACTCTGCCGCGGCGGCAGCACGCCGTCGCGGGCCGGTCCCCCGGAAACGGAAACACCCGACGGCCGAAGAAGAAGAAGACGCCCTCCTCGACGCCCAGGGCTACTGACGGGCCGCCGGGGCA
Source organism: uncultured Actinomycetota bacterium (assembly GCA_963807805.1). Lineage (GTDB taxonomy): Bacteria > Actinomycetota > Actinomycetes > Actinomycetales > Micrococcaceae > Arthrobacter. The sequence goes on from CAWECX010000010.1 coordinate 951,843, forward strand.
AGCACTAAGCCAGCGTAATCAGGTCCAGGTAGTCTTCGTTCCAGTGGTCCTCGATACCGTCCGGCAGCAGCACAACGCGCTCAGGGTTCAATGCCTCTACGGCGCCTTCGTCGTGGCTCACCAGCACAACAGCACCGGAGTAGTTCCGCAGGGCTCCGAGGATTTCGGCGCGGCTGGCGGGGTCGAGGTTGTTGGTGGGCTCGTCAAGGAGCAGGACGTTGGCGCTGGAGGCCACGATGGTGGCCAGTGCAAGCCGGGTCTTTTCACCGCCGGAGAGCACGCCGGCCGGCTTGTCGACGTCGTCACCGGAGAACAGGAACGAGCCCAGGATGCCCCGGACTTCCGCGTCCTTCATGTCCGGTGCCGAGGAGCGCATGTTTTCCAGGACGGTACGGTCGACGTCGAGGGTTTCGTGTTCCTGGGCGTAGTACCCGACCTTGAGGCCGTGCCCGGCAATGACATCGCCGGTGTCGGGCTTGTCCACACCGGCGAGCATCCGCAGGAGAGTGGTTTTGCCGGCACCGTTGAGCCCGAGGATCACAACCTTCGAGCCCCGGTCGATGGCCAGGTCCACGTCCGTGAAGATCTCCAGCGAACCGTAGGACTTGCTGAGGCCTTCAGCCGTCAGCGGAGTCCTGCCGCAGGGCGACGGATCGGGGAAGCGGAGGGCTGCCACGCGGTCGTTCTCACGGACGGCTTCCAAGCCGCTGAGCAAGCGTTCAGCGCGCTTGGCCATGTTCTGGGCAGCGACGGCCTTGGTGGCTTTGGCGCGCATCTTGTTGGCCTGGTCAAACAGGACCTGTGCCTTCTTCTCAGCGTTCGCCCGTTCGCGCTTGCGCGCCCGCTCGTCCGTCTCCCGCTGGGTCAGGTAGCGCTTCCAGTCCATGTTGTAGAAGTCGATCTGGGCCCGATTGGCGTCCAGCAGGAACACTTTGTTGACCGTGGCCTCAAGCAGTTCAGTGTCGTGGCTGATCACGATCAGCCCGCCCTGGTGGTTCTTGAGGAAGTCACGCAGCCAGGCAATGGAATCAGCGTCGAGGTGGTTCGTGGGCTCGTCGAGGAGCATGGTTTCGGCGTCCGAATACAGGATGCGGGCCAGCTCCACACGGCGCCGCTGCCCGCCGGACAGGGTCTTGAGCGGCTGGTTCAGCAAGCGGTCCGGGAGGGCGAGGTTGGAGCAGATGGCTGCGGCTTCCGCCTCGGCAGCGTATCCGCCTGCCGCAAGGAACTCCGATTCCAGCCGGTCGTACCGGTTCATCGCCTTGCGCTGGATGGTGGCGTCGTCGCTGGCCATCTCTTCGTGGGCCACCCGGAGTTTGCCGACGGCGACATCGAGTCCGCGGACGGAAAGGATCCGGTCCCGGGCAAGCTGCTCCATGTCCGGGGTGCGCGGGTCCTGCGGCAGGTAGCCGATCTCCCCGGTGCGGGTGACTTTTCCGGCGGCCGGCAGCCCTTCACCGGCGAGGACCCTGGTAAGGGTGGTCTTGCCTGCACCGTTCCGGCCCACAAGGCCGATTTTGTCTCCCTTGTCGATCCGGAAGCTCACCTGGTCCATAAGGAGGCGGGCGCCGGCGCGCAGTTCGAGATCCTGGACGGTAATCAATGCAGGTAAGGCCTTTCACAACAGGGAACGCCGCGGCACAGCAGATGGAAACTGGGCATACCGGGGCTGAATGGCCGGAGAACGGCCCATGCAAGCATACCGTCCGGCGCCGTGCATGAAGAACTGTCCTGCCGGGGACCCTGCAGTCCCGGACATGCCGCCTGGGGCGAAGAGGCCTTCGGGGAGCCTTAGGTGAGCTTCTTGTTCAGCACGTCCGGGGCGTCCCGCCGCCGACGCAACTCCAGGAGTCCAACGGCGTTAGCCCCGGTGAAAACGGCGCTGAAGGCGATCAGAAGTTCCCTGGCCAGCTCCGAATCACTGTTGCCAGGCTGGGCGACAAGCGATATGGCCAGGATCAGGCCTCCGATGAGGAGTCCACCTACGCTGGGGAAGTTCCGCTGCCTCATCGGTCCGGTTACCCTTCGGGGCCGGCCGATATGGCGTCTGGGCGGTTCGATCCTGGAGTCATGCATCTGATGCTAGGCCTGGCCGGGCCACCGATCAATGCCCTTGATCCAATCCTGAGCATCGGATGCTGGGTACGCGCTGCCGGGCAGCTACTCTGCGTCGCAGCAGTCGAGGGTAAGCACACCGAATGTGGAGCCGCGTTCCTGCCCGGTGCGAGCCTGCCACTGCGCTGACTGCTCGATGGTTTCGTCGTTCAGGTAGGCGGTTTTCTTGCCTGGGCCGAGCTTGATGGTGTTGTGGTGCATGTTCAGACCCGAAGGGGGCTGTTTCCCATCACTGTTGTGGAGGTAGTTGTCCCGCGCGCCGATGAACTGGTTCCGGGTTACCTCGATGTCCAGGGGCAGATCGGTGTCGTAGGTCATGATGTGCGTGCCTTTGCCGGCCTTGTCCGGCCGGATGGTGGCCGCCCACGAATAGCCCGCGTTGATGCAGACGTTGTCGTTGAACGTGCAACGGATGTGCCCGGAGCCTGGGGTGGGCGTGCCGGAGGACCATATCTCAAAGCTCTGGCTGCAGTTCTCGACCCGATTGTTCCTGAAGTGGATGTCCGTCCAGGCCTTGGCCTCCGCGGTGGCCGTGCCCTGCATGGTGTAGGCGCAGTCGTAGCATTCCCGGATTGCGTTGTTTTCCATGATGATGCTGGACGCCCCGATCCAGACCTGGATGCCGTTCCCGTACCGGGTGCCGTCCTGCTTCAACCGGGCTCCGCCCAGGTCCTCAAGGCGACAGTCCGTGATGCGGATATTCTCCGAGCCGCCAGTGGCAATGCCATGCGCCCCATGGCCCTCGATGTGGATACTGTCCAGGACGCTGTTCGACGCCGGCCTGATACCGTCCTGGTCGACGGCGATGGCAATGCCAGCGCCCGGATCCAACGATGACCTGACATACACGAACCTGGCGTCGCTGTAGAAGTCCCACTGTTGCGCCAGTTCTTCCAGGCCCGAACGCTTCCAGCCACGGATGAGACCGGCCACCTTCAGGAAGCCGACATTGGTGGACGTGGCGGAAATGTTGCCGCTGTAGTTGCCGGAACGGCCGGTGATGTCCAGCTTCCAGACACCAGCGGAGTGCCGGACCCAGGCAGCCCTGCTGATCTTGTAACCGGTAACCTTCGGGCGGGGGCCGGTTCCGTATGCGCCGACCGTGAAGACGCCGGCCGTGCCTTGGATGGAAGGCTCATGGAGAGTGCCAAAAAACGTGTCTCCCCGTTTGAGCAGGACAGCGTCGCCGCGGTGCAGCTCTCCGCTGCTGAGGGCCTTGCGGACCCGTGCGAGGCTGCGCCACGGAGCTGCCCTGGTGCCCGGATCCGAATCGGCGCCGTAGGCGCTGACGAACCGCGTTTTCCCGGTCACCCGGGCGTCACCCTGCTCGTCGGCGAGCAGAGCGGGAAATGCCACACCGGCAGCCGCCCCTTTGAGGAGCGTACGGCGTCCAAATCGTCTCGAGGGTAGTTCCATGGCGGGATGGTCCTCACGGATGTCTCAGGAAAATCCTAGCCGGAGGCAACTGCAAGGGGAACAGCTGCTGACGCACTGGCTGCAGCACCCGGGGTGGCACCCTCCCGAACGGTGCCGCGCGGTGCCTCTGCTACTCGTTGACGAGGACGGGTACGCCGACCGCCGCTGAAACAGCTTGGGACCGGAGCTCGGCCGGCACCGGGATGCTGAACACCTGACCTCCTTCGGACGGCTCCTGATGGCCAGGGCCTTCACTGCCGAGGTGGTGCACGAACCGCCCGGCGCCAAGGAAGTTGCCGCCGTCATCGTAGAAGCCGGCAAGTACCTGAAGCTCCAGGAGGTGGCTCACATCACTGGTGATCCTCACGGCCCCGGTGGCCGCCTGTCCATCGAACGCAAGGTCCTCAAACACCAGCCTGTCATCGAACGGGCCCCGGACCTGGAGGATTTGTCCTGGAGACGGGCGGGCTGACTGGAGTCCGGACAGGTCCGGTTCACCCTCGGCTCTGGCCAGGCCAGGGAAGGTCGTTATGGCCGCGGCCGCCGGCGGGGAGGTGTCACCGGGCACCGGCGTTGATCCCGGACCGCCAGCCACGACGAAAGCGACCGCCAGAGAGCAGACGATGACGCCGGCAATCAGGAAAAGCCGTGGCATGCGGTTCATGGTGTCCCCGTCAGTGTGCTGGAACCGGCCGGCTTTCCACCGCGGTCTGCGGCCAGTGTGCAGTCGTAGTTCATGCGGAAGTCAGCGCAGCACGCGCAGGGCCTTGCCCACGATGTCAAACAGATCGGTGTTGTCCACGCTGCCCTGTAATTGTTCCGAACCTGGTCCATAGGCGTAGACAGGCACGTCAGCGCCGGAGTGGTTTCCGGAGGCGTAGGACAGCCACAGGCTGGCGTCCTTGGATCCGTCCTCAACCTCGGCCGGGTCATCGGGGGTACGGAAAGTGGCGGGGCCGAAGTTATCCGGGTCCGCGGAGCCTTCGCCGTTACTGATACCACTGGAGCGGTCCGGGTCCTTGACGTTTCCGTCGCGCCGGGCAGGGGTAGAGCTGTTGGCGCTGTTCCCGGAATCGATGTTGACGGGGGGCCCGGCTGCCTCGGCGTTGGTGAAGGAACCCTTTTCGATGATGTTGAAGCCTCCCGTTTCGTGGTCTGCGGTGACGATGACCAAGGTATCCCCATCCTTTTCCGCAAAGTCCAGGGCTGCGGCGACGGCGTCGTCAAAGGCTTTGACTTCATCCAGTGTCTGGGCCGCGTCGTTGTCGTGGGAGCGCTTGTCGATCAAGGCGCCCTCGACCTGCAAATAGAATCCCTTGCCGCCGGTTGCCTGCTGATCCAGCAGTTCGATGGCCTTTTTTGTCATCTCGGACAGGGAGGGCTCCTTCGCCTGCGGGGCTTCGGGATTGTCCTTCTTGGATTTTTCCAGAGTCAGGTTTCCCTTATTGAACAGACCAAAGACTTTTTCCCCCGACGCCCAGTCCAGATCGGCGCGCGTGGCGGGAATCTGGCTTGAGACCGACCCCAGGATCGCGTAGCCCTGTTCCTTCAGCTCGGTTTCGTCCGACGCGTCAAAGCGGGCCATGCCACCGCCGAAGATGACATCGGCAGTACCGTTGCGGGCGATCTGGTCTGCAATCGGGGTCACCCGCACATCGCTGGTGGGCACAGGTTTTCCCGTGATGTCGGTGTCCTGGCACGCATCGGCAGAGTAGTCCGGTCCCTGGCAGCCGCGGGCAAGGACGTGACTCATCTGCCCGGCGGGTGTTGCGTCGGTAACTTCTGCCGTGGACACATTGCCTGTGCGGTAGCCGGCCTGCTTGGCTAGCTCCATTACCGTGGACACCACGGCGCCCCCAGCGTCCACTCCCAAAGCCGAGTTGTAGGTCTTCACCCCGGAGGCAAAGGCCGTGACGGCCGCCGCGGAATCGGTGACAAACTCCGGCCTGAAGTCATCCTCGCCCGGCTGGCCGGAATTCTTCTCCACGGCGTACGTGCTGACCGAACCATGTGACGGGAAGGTTTCCATGACCAGGTTGCCCCCGGCACCGTAGAAGCGCTCCCTGGCAGCGGTCACATGGGTGCGCCCCATGCCGTCACCGAGAAGGTAGATGACATTCTTGGCTGATTTGGGAAGCGCTGCGGGGGCCGGGTTTATGGCACTGAACACGGCGTACCCCACAAGTCCGACCACCACCGCGACGCCCAGTAAGATCCACACAATTCCGGATATTTTCCGTACCGGGCCGGCGGACACGAGGGCGGGCGGAGCGAATCTCATCAGCGGGTCCTTTCTCGACAGGGAGCGTGGTCCGGGTCCGTCATAACCGGGACGTGGCGGGATGGGTTGGGTCCGGGCCGGGCATCAGATACGGCACAACGGCGATAACCACTGATTCCCCCTTGACGAGCTTGTAACTACACCATAGGAAGCCTTGACCCCTGACGGAAGAGTTGGGTTCCATCCGTCGGGTTTCTTCAGCAAATCTTGAGGTGCCGTCACCCGGGGTCACCCCTGCGCCCGTCATCCGGAATTGGCCCCGGAGGCAAAGGATGGGAGCGTGCAGCACGGGCTCGTCCAATGCCGCAGTTGTGGCCAGCCATCAGCGGCAGGCAACCCGCGTAGTAGACACCCTACAAAATGCCCGCCATTGCGGGTCAGTAACGTCGGAAGTAGATCAATTTCCGCCTTTATGCCCCCGACAGGACCACCATGAGCAACGCCGACACCGCCGTCAACACCCCGCTGAGCACCGGGCCCCGCCGCTGGAACGCCACGGACCTGGGCCTGATCGCCGTCTTTGCGGCGCTCGTCGCCGGGTCAGCCCTCGTCCCTGGCATCGCAGCCAACGTTTTCGGCATCCCCATCACCTTCCAGACCCTCGCGGTGATGCTCACCGGACTGATGCTGGGCCCTGGCCGCGGATTCGCCGCCGTCGGCCTCTACACCCTGCTGGGCCTCGCAGGCCTGCCGATCTTCAGCCAGGGACGCAGTGGCCTGGCCATCCTGGCCGGACCGTCCGCGGGATACATCATCGCGTTCCCGATCGCAGCGGCGCTTGTGGGCTGGCTCGCAACGGTGGTCATCCGGCGCACCACCCGGGCCCGGGCCGTGTGGTTCTTCGCATCGGCCATGGTGACCTCCATCCTGGTGGTGCACACGCTGGGAATCGCAGGTATCGCCCTCAACACCAAATCGACCCTGGGTGAGGCTTTCCTGGCTGACCTGGTCTTCTACCCGGGGGACGTCATCAAGAACATCCTCGCTGCAGGAATCGCGGTTGCCCTGCACCGGGCTTTCCCGGACCTGCTGGTACGCCGCGCGCAGCAGACCAACCGCTAGGCCATGGCAACCGTTTCCTTCCAGCAAGTGTCGGTGGCCGTCGCCGTTGACGGCCACCCGACACCCAAGACGCTGCTCCACGGCGTCACTCTCGAACTCACCGAACGGCGCATCGGCGTCATCGGCGCCAACGGTTCCGGCAAATCGACGCTGCTGCGCCTGGTCAACGGACTGGTCCAGCCCAGTGCCGGACGGGTGGAGGTGGACAGTGCTGACACCGTTCGGCAGGTCCGGACAGTGCGGCGCAACGTCGGGTTTGTCTTCACCGATCCCCTGTCGCAGCTGGTCATGCCGACCGGGCGCGAAGACGTCGAACTTTCGCTCCGGCGTCCGGTCCGCAACGGTGCCGAGCGCCGGAAGCTGGCGGAGGCCGCGCTGGAGCGCTTCGGGTTGCTTGGCCTCGCCGACCAGAGCATTTACGAACTCTCAGGCGGGGAACGGCAGCTGATGGCGCTGGCCGCGGTCCTTGCCGTGAACCCGTCCGTCCTGGTCCTCGATGAACCATCCACCCTGCTGGATTTGCGGAACCGCGAGTTGCTCCGGCGAACACTGGGCACCTTGGACCAGCAGATCCTGATGTCCACCCACGACCTGGATCTTGCCCTCGACATGGACCGGGTGCTGGTGGTTGAAGCGGGCCGCGTGGTGTTCGATGGCGCGCCCGCCCTGGCGGTGGAGAGGTACCGCATCCTCTGCACCGAGGGCCTGGCCGCACCGTGAGGGGCCACGGATTCCTCCTGGCGAACTACGTCCCGGGGGATTCTGTGATCCACCGGTGCCCGCTGGTGGTCAAATTCCTCCTGGTGCTGGGCTGCGGCCTGGCGTCCTTCCTGGTGGTGGACTGGCTGGTCTCCGCCGGCGTCCTTGCCCTGATGTGCGCGCTGTACCTTCTGACGGGGGCCGGGCCGCGCAGGCTCGTGGGCGCCATCCGCCCCCTGCTCCTGGTGCTTCCAGTGATAGGGCTGTTCCAGTGGTGGCAGCTCGGGGGTCCTACCGCCGCCCGGATCGTCCTGAATATCCTGGTATGCGTCGTTGCGGCGTCCCTGCTGACGGCCACCACACCCATGCAGCGGCTGCTGGACGGTGTAGTGTCCCTGGCCACCCCGTTCCGTCGGTTCGGGGCAGACCCCGAACGTTTTGCGCTGACCATCGCCGTGATGCTGCGGAGCATCCCCTATATTGCCGGCGCCTTCGCGGACGTCCGCGACTCAGCACGTGCACGAGGGCTGGAGCGGAATCCGCGCGCGCTGGTGTTGCCGGTCTTCATCAGCACTGTTGCCTTTGCACGCCAGACCGGGGAGGCTTTGGCCGCCCGCGGCCTTGGTGACGCCGAGGACTGACCGCCGGGCCACACCGGCCGCCGTCAGCTGCTGATGGCCTCATAGCGCAGCAGAACGGCGGTACCCATGCCGCCGGCAATGCTGATCAGGGCCAGTGCCAGCTGACCCTGATCAGCATTGGAGCGGGCCTGTGCGAGCAGGCGCGTCACCAGGACGGCACCTGACGCCCCGTAGGCATGTCCCAACGCCAGCGCGCCGCCGTCGGAATTGGCCCGCCGCGGGTCGATTCCCAGCTGGTCCAGGCAGGCAAGGGCCTGCGCGGCGAACGCTTCGTTGAATTCCACCAGCCCCACGTCGGCAGCGCGTCAGCCCGGCCGCGTCCAGCAGGCGTGTGCCGGCCGCCGCCGCACCGATGCCCAGCAGTTCGGGTTCCACACCTGCCGTGTCCGTGGCCAGGACCAGCAGTCCGTCCCCCGCTCCCAGTTCCCGGGCACGCTCGAGGGAGGTGATCACGACGGCGGACGCGGCATCGGCGTCAAAGCAGGAATTTCCCGCGGTGACTGTTCCGCCGTCAACGAAGGCGGCCGGGAACCGCTTGAGGACGGCGGCGGTCAGGCCCGGGCGCGGTCCGTCGTCATTGCGGATGGTTCCTGCCGGAGTTTGGAGGGGCGTGATCTCGCCGTCAAAGCGCCCCGCTCCGGCAGCCCGCACGGCACGCTGGTGGCTGGTGAGTGCAAAGGCATCCTGGCGTTCCCGGCCGATGGCGAACCGGGCAGCCACGTTCTCCGCTGCCACTCCCATATCGGGGTCTCCGAAGCTGAGTGGCACAAACTGCGCACGGGCGAAGAATTCCGGTCCGCCTCCGCTGTTTCGGTGGGCCCGCAGCGGCGCGGTGCTGATGCTCTCGACTCCCCCGGCGAGGTAGACCGGGTTGCCGCCGGCCGCAACCAGCCTGGCGGCCAGGGCGATCGCGTCCAGGCCGGATCCGCACTGCCGGTCCACCGTCAGGCCCGGTACGCTGACCGGCAGGCCGGCCTCCAGCAAGGCCAGGCGGGCGACGTTGCCGCCGCCGCCCACAGCGTTGCCGATGACCACATCAGTCACGTCTTCCGGGGACAGCCGGGATTCGGCCAGGAGCTGCCGCAGGACCGGGGCAAGGAGCTCATGGGAACGCAGGTCCTTCAACGCTCCGTTGGCCCTGCAGACCGGAGTCCGCCGGGCGGCGATGACCACCGGCTGCCTGTCGGCGGGCAACAGTCCGGCGGCTGCAGGTTCAGTGCCCAAGGAAGCGCACCCTGGGGTCCTTGCTGCTGATCCATTCCACCAGCAGGCCGCGGCTGATCTTTCCCCGGTCGGTGGTGGGAAGCTCGGACAGGGCGAAGTACTGCTGGGGGCGTTTGTCGCGCGGGAGGACGTCCTCGATACCGGCCTTAAGCTGGGTGGCCGTGATCCCGCCGTGGGACGGCACCACCGCGGCCACCACCCGCTGGCCGCGGACGTCGTCGGCGATGCCGGCCGCCAGGGCCGCTGCAACACCCGGCACGGAGGCCAATGCCAGCTCAACCTCGTGCGGGTAGACGTTTTTTCCCGAGGTCAGGATCATGTCCGCCCGCCGGCCCAGGATATGCAGTTCGCCGGCCGAGAGGTACCCCTGGTCCCCCACTGTAAACCAGGCACCGAAGGACCTCAGGGCCTGGCCGTCGTCGCCCCACAGGTAGCCGTTGCTCACCATGCCGCTCCGGACACAGATGTTGCCTGCGTCGCCGTCGGCCAACCGGGTGCCGGCGTCATCGAGGATCCGGACGTCAACACCGGGGAACGCCTGCCCGATCCCCGTTCCGCCGGCGTCAAGCTCCCCGGCCGGGAGTCCGGCGCCCGAGACGAAGCTGAGTTCGGATGCACCGTAGTACTCGAAGATGGTGGCGTTGGGGGCCCACCGGCGGGCAGCTTCGAGCGTGCGGGCATCGAGTTTCGAACCCGCACAGATGATGGTCCGCACGCCCGCCGCGTCCACGCCTCCGGTGATGCCGCGCTCGCTGAGGAGCCTGAGCATGGTGGGCACCAGGACCAGGCGTGTGACGCCGTCGTGCAGGACGGCAGCGTGGACGTCACCGACGTCGAAGGACTCCAGCGTCTGGAACTCGGAGCCTGCGTAAAGGCACTCCGACAGGGCGTACAGGTTGAGGCTTGCCGCCAGCGGCCCGGGCGCCAGTGTCACGTCATCCTGCCGAAGGCCGAAGAACTCGATGGACGCGTCGAAGGATTGACGCCACGACTGCCGCGAGCGGGTGAAAGCCTTGGGCACTGACGTAGTGCCGGAGGTCAGGCCCACCAGGAAGGTGGTGTCCGGCGGACCGTCGGCCAAGGAGTCGTCGGCCGCCACCTGGCCGGGGCGGGCGGAGCCGTCCAGCCGCTGGCGGATTTCGTGCTGCAGTGCCGACGGCCAGGCGGGGTCCAGGACTGCACACTGGCGCTCCCCGGCCACGGCCGCGGCGAACCGGACGGCAAAGTCCACAGAGTTGGCCTCGGACAGGACGGTGACCGCCTTGGACGCGGGTAAAGCGTCCGTGGCCTGGTCGCGGAGTTCACTCCAGCTCAGGCGCCTGCCGGCCACAACGACGGCGGTGTCCCGGGGACGTTCTTCGGCCCACTGCTGGATTCTGTTCAGGAAAGGCATCGACTCAACTTTACCGTCCGGGCTCTGCTTTCTCCCTGCCGGCGGGGTCTATTGTGACTCTATGAGCTTCAATGACAACGTCAAGTTGGATCCCTCCCAGGTACAGGACAGGCGCGGGGGCCGTGGCGGCCTGATCGGCGGCGGCATCGGCGGCGGGCTGATCCTCCTGATAGCTGCCCTGCTCGGAGTCAATCCGCAGCTTCTCGAAGGCCTCACGGGAGGGGCGCAGGAGCCGCAAAGCCAGGGCACGGCGCCGGCCTGCCAGACCGGAGCCGACGCGGATGCCAGGGTGGACTGCCGCATCACCGGCACCGTCAACAGCCTGAACGCCTTCTGGCCGGCCTACCTGCAGCAATACAACGTCCAGTACCCGCAGCCGGAGACGGTGATCTTTGAGCAGGGTGTCAGCACCGGCTGCGGCACGGCCTCCAGTGCTGTTGGCCCCTTCTACTGCCCCACCGACACCACTGCCTACTTTGATCCCGGCTTCTTCCAGGAGCTGGTGGACAGGTTCGGTTCCTCGGGTGGACCACTGGCGCAGGAATATGTGGTGGCCCACGAGTTCGGGCACCACATCCAGAACGTGCTGGGAAACCTCGACCAGGCCCAGCAGGATCCGCAGGGACCCGGAATCCGGCGCCGTCCGCGTGGAACTGCAGGCCGACTGCTACGCGGGCCTGTGGGCGAAGCATGCATCAACGCAGCCCGGGCCTGACGGCCAGCCGTTCCTCGAAGCCCTCACCCAGCAGGACCTGAACGACGCCCTGTCCGCTGCCTCCGCGGTTGGCGACGACCGGATCCAGGAAGCGTCCACCGGGCGGGTCTCGCCCGAAGCGTGGACCCATGGCTCCAGCGAACAGCGCCAGCGCTGGTTCTACAAGGGCTATGAAACCGGCGACATCAACCAGTGCGACACCTTCTCGGCGCCCACCCTCTAAGTCCGCCGAGCGTTCCGCATCTTTGGCCCCATCGACTGCTCCGTACCTGTCGTTTAGAGCGGTGAAAACGACACGTACGGAGCAGCGGATGGTGGTGGTGGAGGAACGACGACGGCCGGTTACCTTCGCGATGAAGGTAACCGGCCGTCGTCGTACTTAATCTAGATGTTGAAGCCGAGGGCCCGCATCTGGTCCTTGCCGTCGTCGGTGATCCGTTCCGGACCCCATGGCGGCATCCAGACCCAGTTCAGGCGCCAGTCGTCAACGATGCCGTCCAGTGCCTTGCCCACCTGCTCCTCGATCACGTCGGTGAGCGGGCAGGCGGCGGTGGTGAGCGTCATGTCGATCAGGAGGGCGCCGTCGTCGTCAGAGTACTTCAGTCCGTACAGCAGCCCCAGGTCAACGATGTTCACGCCGAGTTCAGGGTCGATGACGTCCTTCAGTGCCTCTTCGACATCCTCGAGGCCCGTGCGGGCCGCTTTGATTTCGGTCATGGCAAGTCCTTACTAGGCCTGTGCGGCTGCGGCAATGGTGGCTGCGCCGGCGCCGGTGGCGTAACGGTCGTAGCCTTCTTCTTCGAGGCGGTCGGCGAGTTCGGGGCCGCCCTCTTCGACAACCTGGCCGTCAACGAACACGTGGACGAAGTCAGGCTTGATGTAGCGCAGGATGCGGGTGTAGTGGGTGATGAGCAGCGTGCCCATATTCCCCTCGGCGTGGGCACGGTTGACACCCTCCGAGACGACCTTCAGGGCGTCAACGTCCAGCCCTGAGTCGGTCTCGTCCAGGATGGCGAACTTCGGCTTGAAGAGCTCCAGCTGGAGGATCTCAACGCGCTTCTTCTCGCCGCCGGAGAAGCCTTCGTTGACGTTGCGCTGGGCGAAGTCGGCGTCGATGCGCAGCTGGGCCATGGCATCCTTGACTTCCTTGGTCCAGGTGCGCAGCTTGGGTGCTTCGCCGTCAATGGCGGTCTTGGCGGTACGCAGGAAGTTGGTCATGCTCACACCGGGGACCTCCACGGGGTACTGCATGGCCAGGAAGACACCGGCACGGGCGCGCTCGTCGACGCTCATGGCCAGGACATCTTCGCCGTCGAGAGTGATGGAACCGCTGACGTGACGTTGTAACGCGGGTGCCCGGCAATGGTGGAAGCCAGCGTGGACTTGCCGGAACCGTTGGGGCCCATGATGGCGTGCGTCTGGCCCGTCCTGATGGTCAGGCTGACGCCCTTCAGGATCTCCTTGGTGCCCTGCTCCGTGTCAATGCTGACGTGCAGGTCCTTGATCTCAAGAGTAGACATAGGTCTTGTTCTCCTTTGCACCGTGCCCTCCGGCGGCGGTGCGGTCTTTGTCTGGAAGTTTGGTTCTGTTGCTGTGTCCGGCCGGCTGGTTGGACGGCCGGCGCCGGGATGATGCTGCTAGCTGAAGTTCGGGGCTTCTGCGCCGTTGAGGACGTTGGTGAAATCCACGTAGACCTCGTCGCCATGGATCTCGACGGCGAACACCGGGACCGGGTCGTAGGCCGGCAGCTGCAGCGGTTCACCGCTGCGAAGGTCGAACTGGGAACCGTGGCCCCAGCATTCGATCATGCAACCTTCGACTTCGCCTTCGGACAGGGAGATGTCCGCGTGCGAGCAGGTATCCCCGATGGCGTGGATATCGCCCATGGAGTCCTTGACGATGGCTACCGGGTAGTCGTCGATCAGGATCCGCAGTGCCTGCTTAAGCTGGATTTCATCCACCTTGCAGACAAGCTCGCCCTTTGGCTGGTCAGTCATCTGTGCTGCTCCCCTGCAGTCTCAGTTGTCGGTCAGCGCGAGTTCGCGCTCAACGGCGTCGGTGAGGCGCTCTTCGAGTGCCGGCACCTTGATCTGCTGGATGATCTCGTGCAGGAAGCCACGGACCACCAGGCGGCGGGCAACGTTTTCCGGGATTCCACGGGCCATCAGGTAGAACAGGTGCTCGTCGTCCAGGCGTCCGGTGGCGCTGGCGTGGCCGGCACCCTCGATCAGTCCGGTTTCGATTTCCAGGTTCGGCACTGAGTCGGCGCGGGCGCCGTCGGTCAGGAGGAGGTTCCGGTTGGCTTCGTAGGTGTCGGTGCCTTCTGCTTCCTTGCGGATCAGGACGTCACCCACCCACACAGCGTGGGCATTGCGGCCCTGCAGCGCACCCTTGTACAGCACGTTGGACTTGCAGTTCGCCACCGCGTGGTCAACGAAGAGGCGCTGCTCAAGGTGCTGGCCGGCGTCGGCGAAGTACAGGCCGAACATTTCAGCTTCGCCACCCGGAGCGGTGAAGCGGGCCGACGGTGTGACCCTCACCAGGTCTCCGCCGAGGCTGACCAGGACGTGCTTGAGCTTTGCGTCGCGGCCGATTTTCGCCTGCTGGGATGACGCGTGCACGGCGTCGTCGTTCCATTCCTGGAGGGTGACTACCGTGAGGTCGGCGCCGTCTTCGAGGACGATTTCGACGTTCTCCGAGACCACGGCGGAGCCCTGGTGGTCCAGGATCACAACGGCCTTGGAAAACTTCTCCGCGACGATCACGATGTGCTGGGCCGCAGCGTCCGTGGATGTGCCTTCAATCAGGACGGCGATCTCGGAGTCGGCTTCAAACTCCGCCGGGACCGTGATGACGGTGGCCTCGTTGAAGTTCTCCCACGCATTGGCAGAAACACGGTCCTCCGGGATGCCGGCAGAGCCGATGCGCTGGTCGCCACGCGCCACGGTTTCCACCGTAACGCGGTCCGGGCCGCTGACGGTGACGGTGGGAGCCGCCCCGGAGAGGACCTCGCTGTGCAGGCCGCGCAGGCGCTTGAGCGGGGTGAACCGCCAGTCCTCTTCCAGGCCGGTCAGGGGCTTGAAGTCTGCGAGCTTGTACGAGGTCAGGCGTCCCGCGCGTGAACTGTCCGGGATTCCCACTCCACCGCCATGCGAGTGGCTCTTGACCGCTTCGCCGGCCAGCGGGGCTTTTGAGCCGTTGGCATTGATCGGGGACAGGCTTTCGCCCTCTTCGGTAAAGCCGTCGATAAACGGCTGGGCCGAGGGCGCGCCGATGCGCGCCTTTTCAGTAGTGATTTCAGTCATCGTTATCCGACGGACCCTTCCATCTGCAGTTCAATCAGGCGGTTCAGCTCAAGTGCGTACTCCATCGGGAGTTCGCGGGCGATGGGCTCGATGAAGCCGCGGACGATCATCGCCATGGCCTCGTCTTCGCGCATGCCGCGGGACATCAGGTAGAAGAGCTGCTCTTCGCTGACCCGGGAAACAGTTGCCTCATGGCCCATCACCACGTCATCCTCGCGGATGTCGATGTACGGGTAGGTGTCCGAGCGGCTGATGGTGTCAACCAGCAGCGCGTCACAGCGGACGGTGTTGGCCGAGTGCTTGGCGCCTTCGCGGACCTGGACCAGGCCGCGGTAGGCGGCGCGTCCGCCACCACGGGCAACGGACTTGGAGATGATGGAGCTCTTGGTGTTGGGCGCGATGTGCACCATCTTCGAGCCCGTGTCCTGGTGCTGGCCGGCGCCGGCGAAGGCGATGGACAGGGTCTCGCCCTTGGCGTGCTCGCCCACCAGGTAGACGGCCGGGTACTTCATGGTGACCTTGGAGCCGATGTTGCCGTCGACCCATTCCATGGTGGCGCCCTCTTCGCAGATGGCACGCTTGGTCACCAGGTTGTACACGTTGGTGGACCAGTTCTGGATGGTGGTGTAGCGGACGCGGGCGCCCTTCTTGACGATGATTTCCACCACGGCGGAGTGCAGCGAGTCCGAGGTGTAGATCGGCGCGGTGCAGCCTTCGATGTAGTGGACGTAGGAGTCCTCGTCGGCGATGATCAGGGTCCGCTCGAACTGGCCCATGTTCTCCGTGTTGATGCGGAAGTAGGCCTGCAGCGGGATATCCACGTGGACGCCCTTGGGGACGTACACGAAGGACCCGCCGGACCAGACGGCCGTGTTCAGCGAGGCGAACTTGTTGTCGCCCACGGGGATGACCGTGCCGAAGTACTCCTGGAAGATCTCCGGGTGCTCACGCAGCGCGGTGTCGGTGTCCAGGAAGATGACGCCCTGCTGTTCGAGGTCCTCGCGGATCTGGTGGTAGACCACCTCGGACTCATACTGTGCGGCGACGCCGGAAACCAGGCGGCTGCGCTCAGCTTCCGGGATGCCCAGCTTTTCGTAGGTGTTCCGGATGTCCTCAGGCAGGTCTTCCCAGGTGGCGGCCTGCTTCTCCGTGGACCGGACGAAGTACTTGATGTTGTCGAAGTCGATGCCTGAGAGGTCTGCACCCCAGGTGGGCATGGGCTTGCGGTCGAAGTACTTCAGGCCCTTGAGGCGGAGGTCGAGCATCCACTCGGGTTCGCTCTTTTTGTCCGAGATGTCACGGACTACTTCGTCATTGATGCCGCGGCGGGCGTTGGCTCCGACGTCGTTCTTGTCGGACCAGCCGTACTCGTACGTGCCGATGCCGTGGAGCTCGGGATTCTTTTCCAGAATCTCCGAGATCACAGTGTCTTCGGCTACCGCTTTCTCTGATAGTTGGTCCGTCATCACGGCCTTTCTTGCTGATGGTTGGTTACTTCATCCAGGCTGGCGGGGGCTGTTGGCGGGACCTGGGGTCCCCCGGCAGCCAGCCGTGCCTGTGGGTATATGGGTGGTGCAGACGTGGCCGCCGCGGGCAAGTGTGGAAAGGCGGCGGACGTCCACGCCCACCAGCCGGGAGAACACTTCGGTCTCCACGTCGCAGAAGACAGGAAACTGGGCAGCGAGCTGCTGGATGGGGCAATGGCCCTGGCA
Organism: uncultured Actinomycetota bacterium; assembly: GCA_963807805.1. Classification (GTDB taxonomy): domain Bacteria; phylum Actinomycetota; class Actinomycetes; order Actinomycetales; family Micrococcaceae; genus Arthrobacter. The sequence goes on from CAWECX010000010.1 coordinate 968,406, forward strand.
CAGCTGGACGCTGGAGAGAGCCGCGGGCAACGGGGCTTTGGCCTCGATCGAGGCGGCCGAGGCGACGAACCCGTCCCGGCTGAGGGCGTCGGCCAGCAGCCCGGGCACGGGCGGTGATGTCCGGGCCCGCCTGCTCGATCTCCGGTGCATAGCGCCGCTCCATTTCGGAGAAGCGTTCGACGGCGAACTGCCGGACAGCTTCCTCGCCGGCCAGCGTCCTGGAGCTGCTTGAGCGCAAGGCTGGCAATGTCCAGATAGTCGTTGCCCAGTGATGACTGGCCCTGGGAGCTCAGGACATACCGGCGGGCGGGACGTCCTGCACCGGCACCTGCCCTCGCCACACGCTTGACTTCAATCACACCGGAGCGCGAGAGATGATCCAGGTGGCGGCGGACCGCAGCCGGGGTGAAGCCCAGCAGGTCTCCGAGTTCGGCAGCGCTGACGGGCCCGTGCTCCAGAACGGCGCCGAGGACGCGGTCCCGGGTGCGCTCGTCTGCGTCCGCTGCCGGACCGGCAGCGGCATGGGCGCGCTCAGAAGCGGCCCGTGGTGCCGCGTGCCCGGCAAAAGGCGCAGCTGTAGCGTTGCTCATGGAATACACAACACAATCATGTCGTAATTTAGTCCCCCGTTCCAGTAAGGCGAGGCTGGCCTGCGGCAGGGCTCCAGTAAGGGAGTGAAGTACTACATCACGTAGAATGCTGGGGTGCGTTCCCCCGAATCCCCGGTTCTGTCCATCAGCGGGTTAATTAAGGATGTTGGTCCGCTGGCCGGCCTGGATGGAAAAATGCTCCGGGTGGTCAGCGGCGTCTCCCTCATCGCCGAGCGCGGACAGGTGACGGCCCTCCTCGGTGCCAACGGGGCCGGCAAGACCACCACCATCGAATGCGCGCAGGGCCTGCAGCCGCGCAGCGGCGGCACCATCTCACTGCTGGGGCAGGATCCTGCCACGGCAGGTGCTGACCTCCGTGCCCGCGTCGGCGTGATGCTCCAGGACGGCGGGCTGCCGCCGTCGGCCCGCCCCATCCCGTTGCTGCGGCACATCGCCGGGATGTACGCCAACCCCCGTCCGGTGGACGAACTGGTGGACCGGCTGGGCATCGACGCTTTCAGCCGGACCTCCGTCCGGCGGCTCTCCGGCGGCCAGAAGCAGCGCCTGGCACTCGCGGCAGCCTTGGTCGGCAACCCGGAGGTCCTGTTCCTCGACGAGCCAAGCGCAGGGCTTGATCCGCAGTCACGGCAGCTTGTCTTCGAACTGATCCAGGAGCTGCGGGACGCCGGGATGGGCATCATCCTCACGACGCACCTCATGGACGATGCCCAGCGGCTGGCCGACTACGTCTACATCATCGACTCCGGACGGAACGTCGCCGAGGGCACGGTAACGCAACTGCTCCAGCGAGACCCCGCCGTGGAATCGGGCACTGAGCACATCCGCACCCTGTTCTTCGAAGCTCCGGCGGGCTTGGACCTTGACGGGGTTCTTCCCGAAGCGGTCGCCGTCAGGGAAACCCGCGCCGGCAGTTATGTTGCGACCGGCCCGCTCACCCCGCAGGACCTGGCGGCACTCGCCGCCTGGTGGGCAGCCCACGGCGTGATGCCTGGCTCCCTGAGCCTCGAAGCGCGCAGCCTCGAAGACGTCTTCCTGGACATCTCGGGAAAGGACATCCGATGAACGCCGTTTCAGCCACGGTTCAACGCCAGGGGCCCGCCACACTGGCGCGCCGCATCCTCCTGCAGGGCAAGTACGAATCACTCACCATGCTCCGGAACGGTGAGCAGCTGATCCTGGCCGTTGTCCTGCCGTTGCTCGCCCTGGTGGGGCTCACCGTTACTCCCCTCCTCGACGGGCTGGGCGCGGAGCCGGGTCAATGTGGCCGTCCCGGGCATCCTGGCACTGTGCGCCATGTCCACGGCCTTCACCGGCCAAGGCATCGCCACCGGTTTCGACCGCCGGTACGGCGTTCTGCGGTTCCTTTCCACCACGCCGCTGGGCCGCGTCGGGGCTGATCGCCGGCAAGGTTCTGGCTGTGCTGGCGGTGCTGTGCCTGCAGGTGGTGGTGGTGACCGCGGTGGCGTTCCCGCTCGGCTGGAGCCCGCCCGCCGCAGGCTGGCTGCCGGGCCTTGCCCTTCTGGTGCTGGGCGCCGCGGCGTTCACCGCCCTGGGGCTGCTGGTTGCCGGGACCGTCCGGCCCGAGGCAACGCTGGCCATCACCAACCTGCTGTGGATCCTGCTGGGCGCCCTGGGCGGAATCGTCATTCCCGCCGAACGCCTCCCGGCCGCTCGCCCAGGGGATTGTGCACTACCTGCCCTCCGGCGCTCTGGGCGAGGCCTTGCGCGAGGCCTTCCTGCATTGGCACCGTCGATTTCGGTGCCGCCCTTATCCTGCTGCTCTGGACAGTCCTTGCCGGCGCAGCAGCCATCCGTTGGTTCAAGTGGAATTGAGATATCCGTGAGCACGGCTTCACGCCTTCCCCAGCTCGCCGGCCGCCTGGCAGTCGCGGCTGCCCCGTACCGTCGACGCCCGCGTCCGGCGCCTCGCCGTGGCCTCCCTCGATCGGCCAGACCATGCTGGTGGTCACCGGCGGCGCTGTCCGGCTCACGGCATCCGGCCTCGGGCTGCCCCACCTGGCCGCGCTGCACCGACACTTCCCTGGTCAACACGCCGGAAATGGGCATCCACGGGTTCATCGAATTCGGCAACCGGCTCCTGACCTTCGCCCTGGCGGCCGTTGCCGTCCTGATGCTGGTGTACTTGTGGAACCTCCGCAAGGAACGCCGCGACCTGTTCCTGCTGGCCCTGGGCCTGCTGGCCAGCATCCCGGCCCAGGCAGTAATCGGCGGCATCACCGTGCTGACCAACCTCAATCCCTGGGTGGTGGGACTGCACTTCCTGGTGTCCATGGCACTGGTGGTCATCGCCACCCTGCTGGTCAACCGTGCGTATGGGCGGACCGGACGCTTTGCCACCGCGCGCCCTGCCCGCCGTGCCGGGCGTACTGCGTCCGGTGAGCGCCGCCGTCGCGCTTTTCTCCGCACTGGCCGTAATCCTGGGCGTGGTTGTCACCGGAGCCGGACCGCATGCGGGTGACGCTGATGCACCCCGCAACGGCCTGGACTGGGACCTTTTCTCCCACATCCATGCCGTCCCCGCGTACCTGATCACTGCAGGAACCCTGTTCGCGCTGGTGCTGGTCCTTATCCGCCGGATCACCGGGCCGTACCGGACAGCCGTGCTCGATGCTGCTGGGCGTCACACTGCTGCAGGCGGTCATCGGCTTCACGCAGTACTACAACGGCATTCCCGCACTGCTGGTGGGCGCCCACATGCTGGGTGCCGCACTGCTGATGGGCGCGGCCACCAACGCCGCCGACGTCGCACGTTCCAGCCCGGTGAAATAGCCCGACAGCACGGCCGCCCCTGATCACCCGGACTCCCCTGAGCGGCCGAGCCCCCACAACATCCTGGACAGAAAGGCGCCCCGGTTCACCCGAACCGGGGCGCCCGCCGTTGGCACGCTCTCTCACTTCCCGCAGGTTTTTCTGCAACGCCCGGTCACTTCCCGCAGGTTTTTCCGCGACGCTCGGTCACTTCCTGAAGGTTTTTCGGCGACGCCCGGTCACTTCCCGCAGCAACGCAGAAACCCTCCCCCACCAACGGTGAAAGAGGGTTTTGAAAATGCCTGCGGAAGGTGAAAGAGGGTTTCGAAAAATACCGCAGGGAGTGAGAGAGCGTCGGAGAGTCAGCTGCCGATGACAGCCGGAGCCGATGAACGGGTCCACGGCCAGGGCGATGAACAGCAGGGTCAGGTAGCTGATGGAGCCGTGGAAGACCTTCATGGCGCGCTTGTCCGAGATGTCCTCACGCTGCGCCCGGCTGTAGAGGGCGTGCGACTCGTAGAGGAACCAGGCGCCGGCCAGTACGGCCGTGACCGTGTAGACCCACCCGGCGCCGCCGGCCGGAACCATCAGCAGCGAACAGGCCACCATGGCCCAGGCATAGAGGACAACCTGGACGGAGACCACCTTGGCGCCGGCGATGGCGCCGAGCATGGGCACCTTGGCGTTGCGGTAGTCCTCGCCGTAGCGCATGGACAGCGGCCAGTAGTGCGGCGGCGTCCAGAGGAAGATCACCATAAACAGGATGATGGCCGGCCATTCCACCGAGTTGGTTACGGCGGCCCAGGCAATCAGCGACCGGGAAACAGCCGGCGGCGCCGCCCCAGACAATGTTCTGCGCAGTGCGTCGCTTCAGGATGATCGTGTAGATCACCACGTAGAAGAAGATCGCGGCCAGCCCGAGCCAGGCCGCCAGCGGGTTGGCGCCGAACCACAGGATCGCGATGGCGGCGGCGCCCAGCAGCCAGGAGAAGACCAGCGCCTCGCGCGGCGTCACCTCGCCGGTGACCAGGGGCCGGTTCTCCGTGCGGTGCATCAGTTTGTCGATGTCGCGGTCGATGTAGCAGTTGAAGGCGCCGGCGCTGCCGGCCGCGAAGGCGCCGCCCACCAGCGTGGCCAGGATCAGGCCGATGGACGGGAAGCCCCGCTCGGCGTAGATCATGGTGGGCAGCGTACTGACCAGCAACAGCTCGATGACACGGGGCTTGGTGAGGGCGAGATACGCCTTGGCCTTACGGGCGAACCCGGCTCCCCCTGTGGCGCGGGAAGCGTTCAGCGGCGTATCTGTTGTGCTCACGGTGGCAGTCACCCGTTCTGTGTTGGCAGTTCTGTCTGGCAGTGCAGCTTGTTTGCGGCCGGCTGTCCCGGGTGCCGGCGAATGAACCAGCGGTGGTTCCCGGCAGTGCCCGAAGACCGCCGGAATCTCCGAAGAGGCGCGGTCACCCGGCGTCGGCCTCCGAATATCATACCGTGCGCTCTTGTAACAGATGCCCCGCTCAATAGGCCCTGATGATCGCTCGCAGGCCGATTCGAGCAGATTAACTCAACCTCACGGCACGACGATTCACATAAGGCGAAATTGCGTCCACAACGTGAGATTTGCGCCGCCCGGAGAGTGGAATGGAGCTAAGCTGTCACCAGATCAGCACGCAGCAGGGAATGCGGTGGAAAACGCATTCCCACAGCAGCAGTGGCTGAGTGATAGATCAACGTTTCGATGGTGAACGGCTGGTACACACCGCAGCGGGCACCCCATTGCGTGCCTCCAGACCGGATCCGGTGTACCAGCCTGCCGTCAGCACAGAGAGGGGCCCGGTTTTCGTGCCACATTTGGAAGAGCAAGAACTGTCATGGACCAGTTTGGACCAGCGCGCCGTGGACACCGTCCGCGTCCTGGCCGCGGATGCTGTGGAGAAGGTCGGCAACGGCCACCCCGGCACGGCCATGAGCCTTGCCCCGGCCGCGTACCTTCTCTTCCAGAAGCTGATGCGCCACGATCCCCGGAACCCGGACTGGCTGGGCCGTGACCGGTTCATCCTGTCCCCCGGCCACACCTCGCTGACGCTGTACATCCAGCTGTTCCTCTCCGGCTACGGCCTGGAACTGAAGGACCTTGAGGCGCTGCGCACCTGGGATTCGCTGACCCCGGGCCACCCTGAGTACAAGCACACCGCCGGCGTGGAGATCACCACCGGCCCGCTGGGCCAGGGCCTGGCCTCCTCGGTCGGGCTTCGCCTACTCCCAGCGCCGCCAGCGCGGCCTGTTCGACGCCGATGCTGCCGCCGGCGAGAGCCCGTTCGACCACACCATCTGGGTCATCGCCTCCGACGGCGACCTCCAGGAAGGCGTCACCTCCGAGGCTTCCTCGCTGGCCGGCCACCAGGAACTGGGCAACCTCGTTGTCATCTACGACGAGAACCACATCTCCATCGAAGACGACACCGACATCGCCTTCACCGAGGATGTCCTCAAGCGCTACGAAGCCTACGGCTGGCACATCCAGCGCGTGGACTGGACCAAGACCGGCGAATACAAGGAAGACGTCCAGGAGCTCTACTCGGCCCTGCTCGCTGCCAAGGCCGAGACTTCCAAGCCCTCCATCATCTCGCTGCGCACCATCATCGGCTACCCGGCACCGAAGAAGCAGAACACCGGCAAGATCCACGGTTCCGCCCTGGGCGCCGAGGAAGTTGCAGGCCTGAAGGACGTCCTGGGCTTCGACCCGGCCAAGTCCTTCGACGTTGACCAGGACGTCCTGGCCCACGCCCGCTCCGTGGTGGACCGCGGCGCCGCCGCCCGCAAGGAATGGGAAGAGTCCTTCAACGCCTGGCAGGCCGCCAACCCCGAGGGTGCGGCCCTGCTGCAGCGCGTCGAAGCCACGCGAACTGCCCGAGGGCCTGGACGCTGCCCTTCCGGTCTTCGAAGCCGGCAAGGACGTCTCCACCCGCGCCGCCTCCGGCAAGGTGCTGAACGCACTGGGCCCGGTCATGCCGGAACTCTGGGGCGGCTCCGCCGACCTCGCCGAGTCCAACAACACCACCATCGAAGGCTCCCCGTCGTTCGTTCCTGCCTCCAAGCAGACCGATGCCTGGTCCGGCAACCCTTACGGCCGGGTACTGCACTTCGGCATCCGCGAGCACGCCGCCGCCTCGATCGTGAACGGCATCTCCCTGCACGGCAGGACCCGCGCCTTCTCCGGCACGTTCCTGATCTTCTCCGACTACCAGCGTCCGGCCATCCGGCTTGGTGCCCTGATGGGCGTCCCGTCCCTGTACGTCTGGACGCACGACTCCATCGGCCTGGGCGAAGACGGCCCCACCCACCAGCCGGTGGAACAGCTGGCCTCCCTGCGCGCCATCGTGGGCCTGGACGTTGTCCGCCCCGGTGACGCCAACGAGGTCGCCGCTGCATGGAAGACCATGCTGGAGAACCACGACAACCCGGCCGGCATCGTCCTGACCCGCCAGAACATCCCCACCTACGCCCGCGGCGAAGGCGCGGCCGACGGCGACACGTTCGGTTCCGTGGCCGGCGTCGCGAAGGGCGGCTACGTCCTGGCCGAAGCATCCAAGGACGGCGCCACCGTTCCGGCCGACGTCATCCTGATCGGCACCGGCTCCGAGGTCCAGCTGGCCGTCCAGGCCCGCGAAGCCCTCCAGGCCGAAGGCATCGCCGCCCGCGTCGTCTCCATGCCGTGCGTCGAGTGGTTCAACAAGCAGGACGCCGCCTACCGCGAGTCCGTGCTCCCCGCCGCCGTCAAGGCCCGGGTATCCGTCGAAGCCGGGCTGGCCCTGGGCTGGCGGGAATTCGTCGGCGACGCCGGCCGTTCCATCAGCCTCGAGCACTACGGCGCTTCCGCTGACTACAAGCGCCTTTTCCAGGAGTTCGGCATCACCGCGGAGGCCGTTGCCGCCGCTGCCAAGGACTCCCTCGCAGGCCTGCAGGCCTAACCCAGAATTCCAGGAGATAACAAACATGACTACCCCTACACAGCAGCTCTCCGACGCCGGAGTTTCCATCTGGCTCGATGACCTCTCCCGCAGCCGCCTCGAAACCGGCACACTGCGCAAGCTCATCGAAGAGAAGAACGTGGTTGGTGTGACCACCAACCCGTCCATCTTCCACGCCGCCATCACGGCCGGCACCGACTACGACGCCACCATCGCTGCGCAGGCCGCAGCCGGTGCCAGCGTCGAAGACACCATCTTCGAAATCACCACCACCGACGTCGCCGACGCCTGCGACCTGTTCGCTCCCGTGGCGGCCGCCACCAAGGGCGTCGACGGCCGCGTGTCCATCGAAGTTGACCCGCGCCTGGCCTGGGACACCGCCGGCACCATCGCCGAAGCCAAGCACCTGTACAAGAAGGTCAACAAGGACAACGTCCTCATCAAGATCCCGGCGACCCTTGAGGGCCTGGAAGCGATCACCGCCACCCTCGCCGAGGGCATCAGCGTCAACGTGACCCTGATCTTCTCCCTCGAGCGCTACCGCGCGGTCATCAACGCTTTCCAGTCCGGCCTGGAGCAGGCGAAGGAAAACGGGCACGACCTCGCCAAGATCCACTCGGTCGCCTCGTTCTTCGTCTCCCGCGTGGACTCCGAAATCGACAAGCGCCTCGACGCCATCGGCACCGACGAGGCCAAGGCCCTCAAGGGCAAGGCCGGCCTGGCCAACGCCCGCCTCGCCTACCAGGTCTACGAAGAGCTCTTCGCCACCGAGCGCTGGGCACTGCTGGCCGAAGCCGGCGCGCTCCCCCAGCGTCCGCTGTGGGCCTCCACCGGCGTCAAGGACCCGGCCTACCCGGACACCCTCTACGTCACCGAGCTCGTTGCCCCCGGCGTGGTGAACACCATGCCGGAAAAGACCCTCGACGCCACGTTCGACCACGGCATCGTCACCGGCGACACCGTCTCCGGCACCTACGCCGAGGCGAACGCCACGCTGGATGCGCTCGACGCCCTCGGCATTTCCTACAACGAGGTCGTCGCACTCCTCGAATCCGAAGGCCTCGACAAGTTCGTGGCCAGCTGGAAGGAACTGCTCGCCGACGTCGAAGGCGCTCTCGCCACCGCACGGAAGGCTTCCTGACCCACATGAGCACACTCAGCTACGACGCCACCGGTGCCGCACAGCAGGCACTCGAACAGCACCTCCCCGCCCTGGTGGAGGAACGCATTGCTACCCGGATCTTCGCCAAAGACCACACACTGTGGGGTCCCGACGCTGAATCAGAGTCGGCTGTCCGGCTCGGCTGGGTTGAGGCGGCCACCGTCTCACAGGCCCTGGTTGCGGACATCCTGGAATTGCGCGATGCCCTGCAGGCGGAAGGTGTCACCCGGATCGTGCTTTGCGGCATGGGCGGATCGTCCCTCGCCCCTGAGGTCATCGCCGGCACCGCTGGCGTCGAGCTGACCGTACTGGACAGCACGGACCCGGACCAGGTCCGTGCCGCCCTGGCTGACCGGCTGGCCGAGACCGCCATCGTAGTTTCGTCCAAATCCGGTTCCACGCTCGAGACAGACTCGCAGCGCCGGATCTTCGAGCACGCCTTCACCGAAGCCGGTGTCGACGCCAAGAGCCGGATCATCATCGTCACCGATCCAGGCTCCCCGCTGGACAAGGCGTCCCGGGAAGCCGGCTACCGCGCCGTCTTCAACGCCGACCCCAACGTGGGCGGGCGCTACTCGGCCCTGACCGCTTTCGGCCTGGTACCCTCGGGCCTGGCCGGCGTGGACATCCAGGCCTTCCTGGACGAAGCCGAGGAAGCTGCCGAGGTCCTGAACGACGACGCCCCCGAGAACATCGGGCTGAGGCTGGGAACCGCCCTGGGCGGCACCAGCCCCCTGCGCAACAAGATTGTCATCGCCGAAGACGGCTCCGGCATAGTGGGCTTCGCTGACTGGGCCGAGCAGCTCATCGCCGAGTCCACCGGCAAGCTCGGCACCGGCGTCCTGCCCGTCGTCGCCGGGCCGACTTCGCCGGAGGTCACCTCGGGTGCGTCCGATGTCCTGGTGGTGCGGCTCGTAGCTGCGGACGCCGACGTCGAGCTCGGTGAAAACGAAGTGGCCATCGCCGGCGGCCTGCCCACTCAGATGATGGTGTGGGAGTTCGCAACGGCTGTGGCAGGCCGCCTGCTGGGGATCAACCCCTTCGACCAGCCCGATGTGGAGGCCGCCAAGGTCGCCGCCCGCGGGCTGCTGGATGCGCAGCCGGAGCCTACGCCGGCCGCGTTCGTCGACGGCGCCATCGAGGTCCGCGGCGGGGATTGGCTGCGCGGCGCGGCCACGGCCGAGGAAGCGGTCGGGGCCCTCCTCGGAACGCTCGACGACGACAGCTACCTCAGCGTCCAGGCGTACTTCGACCGCCTGGCCTTCTCCGCCCTGGAAGCCGTACGCGACCAGCTCGCCGAAGTCAGCGGCCGGCCGGTCACCTTCGGGTGGGGTCCCCGCTTCCTGCATTCCACCGGCCAGTTCCACAAGGGCGGCCCGGCTATTGGAGTGTTCCTCCAGGTCACCGCGGCCCCCGCGGAGGACCTTGCCATCCCGGACCGTCCCTTCACCTTCGGGGAACTGATTTCTGCCCAGGCCGCCGGCGATGCACAGGTCCTGGCCGGGCACGGACGGCCCGTCCTGCGTCTGCACCTGACCGACCGCTCCGCCGGCGTGGCACAGCTGCAGGAGATCATTGCTGCGCTTGCCGCCCGGTCAGCGTCCGTCACTGAAAGCTAAGGCACAACAGCAACCATGCCAGAAACCGAATACGGCACGAAGTCAGCGGGGCGGGGGCGTAACCCGCTCCGGGACCCGCGTGACCGCCGTCTGAACCGGATTGCCGGCCCTTCTTCGCTGGTGCTCTTCGGAGTCACCGGTGACCTTGCCCGCAAGAAGCTCATGCCTGCCGTGTATGACCTAGCCAACCGTGGGCTTTTGCCGCCGAGCTTTGCCCTGGTGGGGTTCGCACGCCGCCAATGGGACAACGAGGACTTTGCCGCCGAGGTGAAGGACTCCGTGAGGGCCTACTCACGCACGCCCTTTGACGAGGCGGTGTGGAACCAGTTGTCTGAGGGTATCCGCTTTGTCCAGGGCGAGTTCGACGACGACGACGCCTTCGAGCGCCTGGGCGAGGTCATCGATGAGCTCGATGAGCAGCGCGGAACGCGGGGAAACCACGCGTTCTACCTCTCGATCCCGCCGAAGGCCTTCGAGCAGGTGTGCCGCCAGCTGTCCAAGCACGGCCTGGCCCAGGCCGACGGCGACAAATGGCGCCGCGTGGTGATCGAGAAGCCATTCGGTCACGACCTTGAGTCCGCCCGGCAGCTGAACGACATTGTGGAGTCGGTATTCCCGGCTGACGCCGTCTTCCGGATCGACCACTACCTGGGCAAAGAAACGGTGCAGAACATTCTGGCGCTGCGCTTCGCGAACCAGCTGTTCGAGCCGTTGTGGAACGCGAATTATGTGGACCACGTCCAGATCACCATGGCCGAGGACATCGGCACGGGCGGCCGCGCCGGGTATTACGACGGCGTGGGCGCTGCCCGCGACGTGATCCAGAACCACTTGCTGCAGCTGCTGGCCCTGACCGCGATGGAGGAGCCGATTTCCTTCAACGCCGATGACCTTCGCGCTGAGAAAGAAAAGGTCCTGGCTGCCGTGAAGCTGCCCGAGGATCTCTCCACCCACTCGGCCCGCGGTCAGTTCGCCGGCGGCTGGCAGGGCGGGGAACAGGTCCAGGGGTACCTGGAAGAGGAAGGCATTCCCGCCGATTCGACCACCGAGACGTTCGCTGCGATCCGGGTGGACATCAACACCCGCCGGTGGCACGGGGTACCGTTCTACCTCCGCGCCGGCAAACGCCTGGGACGCCGCGTGACCGAGATCGCCGTGGTGTTCAAGCGTGCACCGAACCTGCTGTTCCGTGACCATGGCGAAGACGACTTCGGCCAGAACGCCGTGGTCATCAGGGTCCAGCCCGACGAGGGCGCCACCATCCGCTTCGGTTCCAAGGTCCCGGGGACCCAGATGGAAGTCCGCGATGTGACCATGGACTTCGGTTACGGGCACTCCTTCACCGAGTCGAGCCCTGAGGCGTACGAACGGCTCATCCTTGACGTGCTGCTGGGTGAACCGCCGCTGTTCCCGCGGCACCAGGAAGTGGAACTGTCCTGGAAGATCCTCGACCCCTTCGAGGACTACTGGGCCGAACTGAACGAACAGCCCGAGCCTTACGCCCCGGGCAGCTGGGGCCCGGCCTCGGCCGATGAACTGCTGGCCCGCGACGGACGAACCTGGAGAAGGCCATGATTGTAGACCTGCCGGATACCACCACCTCGAAGATCTCCAAGAAAATCATGTCCCTGCGCGAGCAGGGCGGCGTGATCGCCCTGGGCCGGGTCCTGACCCTAGTGGTTGTCACCAAGTCCGGGCTCGAGGAAGAAGCCATCGAGGCCGCCAACGAGGCCAGCAGGGAACACCCCTGCCGGATCATCGTCCTTGCCGACGCCGGGAGCCACGGCTCCGGACCGGCTCGACGCGCAGATCCGCGTAGGCGGTGACGCCGGAGCTTCGGAAGTGATCGTGCTCCGCGGGTACGGCGAACTGTCCCACGAAAGCGAGTCCCTCGTTGCGGCCCTCCTGCTGCCGGACGCGCCGATCGTGGCCTGGTGGCCGCACGGGGCACCGGAGAACGCCTGCGAGACGTCCGATCGGCCGGATCGCGCACCGCCGGATCACCGACTCCGCGAACGAGGCGGACCCCCAGCTGGCGTTGGAGAACATCCGTTCCACGTACAAGGCCGGCGACACCGACCTCGCCTGGACCCGGCTGACCAACTGGCGGATCCAGCTCGCCGCAGTCCTGGACCAGGTGGACTCTTCCCCGGTGACGGCCGTCGCCGTCGAAGGCGCCTCCGACTCTCCGTCGACCATACTCCTGGCGGCATGGCTTACCTTGTCACTGGACGCGCCGGTCACCATCGTGGCGGATCCCGCCGGGACCGGTATCCGCCGGGTCCGGCTCAGCCGGCCCGGCGGCGATGTGCAGCTCTTCCGTCCGGGCCTCTCCGTCGCGGAACTGACCCAGCCGGGCCAGCCCGCGCAGCGGATCTCCCTGCCGCGCCGCAGCCTGCGCGACTGCCTCGCCGAAGAGCTCCGCCGGCTCGACCCCGACGAGGTCTTCGGAGAAGTGATTACTATTGGACTGCCACGTACCAATCTAAGGAGCGTCCGACCCAGTGAGCGTTGAGCCCAAGAGTAAGCATCCATCCTGACTCGTCCGTCCTGATGGCTGCCATCGCGGCCCGCCTGATCACCAAGCTGGTGGATGTGCAGGACAAGTACGGTGAGGCCACGGTGGTGCTCACCGGCGGAACCGTGGGCATCGGCACGCTCAAGGCAGTTGCCGACTCTCCGGCTGCGCCCGCCGTGGACTGGTCGAAGGTCAATTTCTGGTGGGGGGACGAGCGGTTTGTTGCCGCAGACGATCCGGACCGGAACGCCAAGCAGGCGTTCGATGCCCTGCTCTCACACATCCCGGTGGATCCGGCCAGGATCAACCAGCCGGCATCGGCAGATGACTTCGAAACTCCCGAGGAGGCGGCCGAGGACTATGCCCGCAGGCTGCGGGAGGCAGCTGAGGCAGAGCACGCGGCGGACATGTCAGATGACCGGCCCGACCAGCCGGGAATCCTCCCGAGGATGGACGTGGTCCTGCTGGGTGTTGGACCCGACGCCCACGTCGCGTCCCTCTTCCCGGAGCAGGCCGGTATCAGGGAGAAGTCAAGACCGTAGTGGGCGTCCGGAATTCCCCGAAGCCGCCGCCGGAGCGCATTTCCCTGACGCTGCCCACGATCAATACGGCATCCGAAGTCTGGATGGTGGTGGCAGGCGAGGACAAGGCAGGCGCGGTGGGACTCGCCCTTGCCGGCGCGAACCCGGTACAGGTGCCGGCAGCCGGTCCGCGGGGCACCTCCCGCACCCTCTGGCTTATTGACGAAAACGCAGCTTCACGCGTCCCCGAGCAGCTCGTCCGGAAGGACGCCGCGGGCGCGTAGCTTTTCCAGCGCTCCAGCCAGGACATCTTCAGCGTCCTGGCTGGAGCGCCGCTCTTTAACGTATTCAAGGTGGCTCTTGTAGCCTTCCTCGGAATTCTCCATCCCGGCAGCCTCCTGGCCGTCACGGGATGCGGGCGCACCGCACCTGCGGCAGTCCCACGTCAACGGGATCTGGTCTTCCGGGAGCTTGATGAACACCGGGCTTGTCTCATGGCCCTTGGCGCACCAGTAGGACACCCGGATCCGTGGCAGCAGTTCGCCGTGCGGATCATCGGACTGGTTCTTGGGGCCGGCGCCACTCGGTGACACCAACCCGGGTGCCGCGGAAAGCTTGATGCCGTATGTACCATCGGGACTCCTGGCTGCTTAAAACGAAAACTGTGGCTGTTGGGAGCCAACAGCCACAGTTTAGTTCGGAGATTCCCCCGGCGGCAGTGCCGCGCCGGAATGGGTCAGCTTGGGGCCTAGGAGTCGCCCGAACCGCTGAACCTCATGATCAGGCCCAATGCAATGATGACCACTCCCCAGGTCACGCCCAGGATGACGGTGAACCTGTTCAGGTTCCGTTCTGCCACCCCTGAGGAACTCAGGCCGGAGCTCATGCCGCCGCCGAACATGTCCGACAGGCCACCGCCCCTCCCCTTATGCAGGAGGATGAGCAGCGTCAGCAGCAGGCTGGTGATGCCCAGGAGGATCTGCAGAATGACATGAAGAACGTCCACGACGGCCTTTCGGAAGAAACGGAATTGCGGGAGCCTTGAGCTGCTTGGCGGATCAGTCCGTCAGCAGGTGGCTCTCGAACCTGACAATATTAGCAAACTCCGCCGGATCGAGGCTTGCGCCGCCGACCAACACGCCGTCGACGTCGCGTTCCTTGAGAATGGCAGCGACGTTGTTTGCCTTGACCGAACCGCCGTAGAGCAGCCGGATCTTCGCAGCAACATCGTCTCCGAAGATGGTGGCGAGTTCAGCGCGGATTGCGGCGCACATTTCCTGGGCGTCCTCGGGACCGGCAACTTCGCCGGTGCCAATGGCCCAGACGGGCTCATACGCAACGACGAGTTCGCTGGCCTGCTCCGGGCTGAGGCCTTCGACGTCGGCGCGAAGCTGCGTCAGGGTGTGCTCCACGTGGGTGCCTGCCTGGCGGATCTCCAGCCCTTCGCCGACGCACAGCACCGGAACCAGGTCGTGCTTGTACGCGGCTTTGACCTTCGCGTTCAGGACCTCGTCAGACTCAAGGTGGATGGTGCGGCGTTCGCTGTGGCCCACCAGGACGTACTTGCAGCCGAGCTTTCCGAGGAACTGGCCGGAAATGTCACCGGTGTAGGCGCCGGAGTCGAACTGGGACAGGTCCTGCCCGCCGTATGCAACGTCCAGCTCATCACCCTGGACGAGCGTCTGCACGCCGCGAAGATCGGTGAACGGGGGGAAGACAGCAACTTCCACCCGGCTGTAATCGTGCTTCGCGTCGGAAAGGGTCCATGCCAGTTTCTGCAGGAGCGTGATGCCCTGGACGTGGTCCATGTTCATCTTCCAGTTGCCCGCAATGAAGGGCGTACGGTCAAAAGTACCGTTCGTTGACGTGGTCACGTGTTCTCCAAAAGTTTTCGAAATGTATTCGGCCGGCAGGGAACCGGGGGCTCCCTGCCGGCCTGGGACTTGGCGGTCCAAGTACCTGAGGGCTTTGGACCTTAGCGGTCCAGGACGCTCAGGCCGGGCAGTTCCTTGCCTTCGAGGTATTCCAGGCTTGCGCCGCCTCCGGTGGAAATGTGGCCGAACTGGTCGTCCTCGAAGCCGAGCGTGCGCACGGCAGCCGCGGAATCCCCGCCACCCACTACGGTGAATGCGTCAGCTTCCGTGAGGGCCTGGGCCACGGCCCGGGTGCCATTGGAGAACGCCTCGAATTCAAAGACCCCCATGGGCCCGTTCCAGAACACCGTCTTGGCGCCCTTGATGCGTTCGGCGAAGGCCGCTGCGGACTCCGGGCCGATGTCCAGGCCGATCCCCTCGGCGCCGAAGCTGCTGGCTTCGATGCGGTCAGCCGGAACGGTCTCATGGTCGGCGTCCGCAGCGAACTTGGCGGCCACCACGACGTCGGTGGGCACAACAAATTCCGTGCCGGCGTCGGCTGCGCGCTTGAGGTAGTCCTGGACCACGGGGATCTGGTCTTCTTCAAGGAGGCTGCCGGCCACTTTGTGGCCTTCCGCCGCGAGGAAGGTGAAGAGCATTCCGCCTCCCACCAGGATGGTGTCCGCCTTGCCGATGAGGTTGTCGATGACAGCCAGCTTGTCGGAGACCTTGGAACCACCCAGCACCACGACGTAGGGACGCTGGGTGTCAGCCGTGAGCTTGCGCAGCACCTCCACCTCAGTGTGCACCAGGTCGCCCAGGTAGGACGGCAGCCGCGTTGCGACGTCGTAGACGCTGGCGTGCTTCCGGTGCACGGCGCCGAAGGCGTCGTCCACGTACGCACCGTTTTCTCCGGTCAGACCGACCAGTTCGTCCGCGAAGGCGCCACGCTCGGCGTCGTCCTTTGACGTTTCCCGGGCGTCGAAGCGGACGTTCTCCAGGACAAGCGCTTGGCCGTCCTGCAGCCCGGCTGCGAGTTCCTTTGCTGAGCTTCCGACAGTGTCACCGGCGAGGGTGACGTTGAACGGGGCGAGCTCCGCGAGCCGGGTGACGGCAGGCTTGAGGGAGTACTTTTCCTCCGGAGCGCCCTTGGGGCGTCCGAGGTGGGCTGTTACCAGCACGCGGGCACCGGCGTCCGTGAGCTTCGTCAGGACTGGAAGGGAGGCCTTGATCCGGCCGTCGTCAGTCACTGTAGAGCCGTCGAGCGGCACATTCAGGTCACTTCTGACCAGAATGTACCGCCCGCGGACACCTTCAGCGATCAGTTCGTTGAGGGTGTGAGATGTCATGTGTCTAACCCTAGCCCAGCTTGGATGCGACGAGCTCCGTCAGGTCCACCAGGCGGTTGGAGTAGCCCCATTCGTTGTCGTACCAGGAAACAACCTTGACCTGGTTGCCGATGACCTTGGTCAGGCCGGAGTCGAAGATGGACGATGCCGGGTCACCGACGATGTCGGAGGAGACGATGGGCTCGTCCGTGTAGGTGAGGAAGCCCTGGAGTTCCTCGGACTCGGCTGCCTTCTTGAGCGCTGCGTTGACTTCCTCGACGGTGGTCTCACGGGAGACGGTGACGGTGAGGTCGGTGGCGGAACCGGTGGGGACCGGAACACGGATGGCGTAGCCGTCCAGCTTGCCCTTGAGCTCCGGCAGGACCAGGCCGATTGCCTTGGCGGCACCGGTTGAGGTGGGAACCATGTTGATGGCTGCTGCGCGCGCACGGCGGAGGTCGCTGTGGGGGCCGTCCTGGAGGTTCTGGTCGGCCGTGTAGGCGTGGACCGTGGTCATCAGGCCGCGTTCGATGCCGAAGACGTCGTTGACAACCTTGGCCAGCGGGCCGAGGCAGTTGGTGGTGCACGAGGCGTTGGAGATGATGTGGTGCGTCGCGTTGTCGTACAGCTTGTGGTTCACACCCATCACAATGGTGATGTCCTCGTCGGAGGCCGGTGCCGAGATCAGGACCTTCTTGGCGCCGGCATCGATGTGCTTCTGTGCTGCGGCGGCCTTGGTGAAGAAGCCGGTGGATTCGATGACGATGTCGACACCGAGCTCGCCCCAGGGGAGGTTCGCAGGATCGCGCTCGGCGAGGACCTTGACGACGTTGCCATTGACGACGATGTTGCCGTCCTTGACCTCGATGCTCTCCTTCAGGCGCCCGCCTACGGAGTCGTACTTGAAGAGGTGAGCCAGCGCTTCGGGGCTGGTGAGGTCGTTGACAGCAACGATCTCGAGGTCTGCACCCTGGGCGAGTGCTGCGCGGAAGTAGTTGCGGCCGATACGGCCGAAGCCGTTGATACCAATACGGGTCGTCACTTTTTCAGTCTCCTTGGTGCTTGTAGAAGCACAACTAGTTGAGCGGGCGTTCAAGCCAACTAACAGATCCCGCACGCCATTGGGCAGAGATGATTACCAGATCGGAGGGCGACCAGCCACATTGCTGAAGGCTAACCGCCTTCCGTGATCCATCTTACGTTTAAGTTGGTCGGCCCCCGCAAGTGCGGGGGCGGACCTTCCACATTCCGGCCCTAACGGGCTGAAATGTGAAGTTTGTTACAGGCATATGTTGCGCCTGTCACTACGGGAGGGTGATCAGGCCCGTGGCGTTGGTGCGGGCGGCCTCGAAACGCTTGGCAACGTCTGCCCAGTTGACGATGTTCCAGAATGCCTTGACGTAATCAGCCTTGACGTTGACGTAGTCCAGGTAGAAAGCGTGCTCCCACATGTCCAGCATCAGCAGCGGGGTGGTGCCCAGCGCAACGTTGCCCTGCTGGTCGTAGAGCTGTTCGATGACCAGGTTGCCGCCGATGGGCTCGTAGGCGAGGAAACCCCAGCCGGAGCCCTGCAGGCCCAGCGCCGCGGCGCTGAACTGGGCGCGGAAGGCGTCGAACGATCCGAAGGCATCATCGATGGCTGCCGCGAGTTCGCCCTCGGGCTTGTCGCCGCCGTCCGGGGACAGGTTGTTCCAGAACACCGAGTGGTTGATGTGGCCACCGGTGTGGAACGCGAGGTCCTTGGAGAGGCGGTTAATGTTGGCGAAGTCGCCCTTCTCGCGCGCTTCTGCCAGCTGGGCAAGGGCGTTGTTGGCGCCTGCCACGTAGGCAGCGTGGTGCTTGCTGTGGTGCAGCTCCATGATGCGCGCAGAAATGTGCGGCTCAAGGGCGGCGTAGTCGTAGCTGAGTTCGGGCAATACGTACTCGGTCACAAAATCCTCCATTGTCGTGGACGGTCTGTCCGGTTGGTAACTCTCGGATTGTGCATCCGGATGGCGGGCATCCGGAAGATTGCTGTGGCGGAGGTGGCAGGCACTTCCGTCACATGGTCTTGATTCTAGGGCGCGGCTACTCGTCCAGCATTTCCGGCGTCACATTGGCGTCGGTGCCGGGGATGCCGAGGTCAAGGGCCCGTTTGTCGGCCATGGCCAGCAGCCGGCGGATCCGGCCGGCGATGGCGTCCTTGGTCATCACGGGGTCAGCCAGCCGGCCCAGTTCGTCGAGGCTGGCCTGTTTGTGGGCCACACGGAGTTCCCCGGCGTACTTGAGGTGGTCCGGGACGTCGTCTCCGAGGATCTCCAGGGCGCGGTCAACCCGCGCACCGGCAGCTACGGCGGCCTGCGCTGAGCGCCGCAGGTTGGCGTCGTCGAAGTTGGCCAGCCGGTTGGCGGTGGCACGGACTTCCTTGCGCATGCGGCGTTCTTCCCACACCATGAGGGCGTCGTGGGCACCCATGCGGGTCAGGAGGGCGGCGATGGTGTCGCCGTCGCGGATGACCACGCGGTCCACTCCCCTGACTTCCCGGGCTTTGGCCTGGATGCCGAGGCGGCGGGCCGCCCCGACCAGGGCCAGCGCGGATTCGGGGCCGGGGCAGGTGACCTCCAGGGAGGAGGAACGGCCGGGCTCCGTGAGGGAGCCGTGGGAAAGGAACGCACCGCGCCACACGGCTTCGGCGTCGGCCGCGGACCCGTTGACGACGGCGGAGGGCAGTCCGCGGACGGGCCGGCCGCGGCCATCGAGGAGGCCGGTCTGCCGTGCCAGCGCCTCGCCGTCGCGTACTACACGGACCACGTAGCGGCTGCCGCGCCGCAGCCCTCCGCCGGAGACGACGATGATCTCGCTCTGATGTCCGTAGACCTCGGCGATCGCTGCCCTGAGGCGGCGGGCGGTGGACGCGAGGTCAACTTCCGCCTCGATCACGATCCGGCCGGAGATGATGTGCAGGCCGCCGGCGAACCGGAGCATCGCAGAGACTTCAGCCTTGCGGACCGAGGACTTCTTGATGTCCAGACGGGACAGTTCTTCCTTGACTGATGCTGTCAGTGCCATGGCACCTTCCTAACTGTTCCCAAAAATGTCGTGGTACGCCGTTGCCAGTCGCAGGGGGTCATGGACGGGACGGCGGCCCGACGCCCCTACTTTACCCAACACGACCTCGGCTCCGATCATCTCCGCCGCCTTCTGGAACTCCTGTAGGTCCGGAACGGACGCAGGGTCCGCGAGAACCACGTCCACGCTGAACTCGGGCGCGTACTTCCGGAGCGCATGCAGGTGGTCAGCGGCGCTCATGCCGGTAGTCTCCTTGGTGTCCGTGGCCAGGTTCATCGTCAGGCAGCGCTTGGCGGCCGTTCCACACAGGGCTTGCCTCATCTCCGGCAGCAGCAGGTGCGGCAGGACGGAGGTGTACCAGGAACCGGGGCCGAGGATGATCCAGTCCGCCAGTTCAATGGCGGTCAGGGCCTCGATGCAGGCGGGCGCGTCCTCGGGCAGCAGGCGGACGTGTTCCAGTGATCCGGCCACAGCGCA
Source organism: uncultured Actinomycetota bacterium (assembly GCA_963807805.1). Classification (GTDB taxonomy): domain Bacteria; phylum Actinomycetota; class Actinomycetes; order Actinomycetales; family Micrococcaceae; genus Arthrobacter. Next base: position 988,280 of record CAWECX010000010.1, read on the forward strand.
GCGTGCCTGCCCCCGTACTGTCTGCAGCGCGGACGTTCCGTCCGGGGCGGTGACACGGATGTCGCCTTCAATGGTGAGCGGCACGGTGGACATGGGCAGGACCTGGCCGCGGGCGCCGAGCAGGGCGCCGGCCCACTTCAGTCCGGCGACGGCGTCGCCCAGGAGTTCCCAGAGGGTCACGATCAGCAGGTTGCCCATCGCGTGTTCGTCGAGGGAACCGCCGGAGCCCCGCCCGGGCTTGAACCGGTGCTGCATGACGTCGCGCCAGGTCCGCCCCCAGTCTGTGTCGTCGCACAATGCCGACAGCGCCATGCGCAGATCACCAGGCGGGAGCACGCCGTACTCCTCGCGCAGACGCCCCGAGGAACCGCCGTCGTCTGCCACCGTCACGATAGCTGTGAGCTCAGAGGTGAGCAGCCGCAGCGCCGACAATGAGGCCGACAATCCGTGGCCGCCACCAAGTGCCACCACGGTGGGACCCTTGTCCTGCTGGTTCGCTGAGGTGCTGCCCGAAGGCGGTATGAGCGGCAGCGGGCCGGTAAGCAGCCCCATTATTCGCGGCCCAGGTCCCGGTGGGTGGTTGTCACGGTGACCCGGGGATACTGGGCCAGTTTCTTGGAAAGCTCGACGGCGACAGCCACTGACCGGTGCTTCCCGCCGGTGCAGCCCACGGCAATGGTGGCATAGTGCTTGTTTTCGCGGCGGTAGCCGTCCAGCACGGGTTCCAGCGCCAGGACGTACCGGTCCACGAAATTCTTGACCCCTTCGGCTTCCAGCACGTAATCGCTGACGTCCTTGTCCAGCCCGGTGTGGGGGCGCAGCTGGGGTACCCAGTGCGGGTTGGGTATGAACCGGACGTCCGCCACGTAGTTCGAATCAACGGGAAGCCCGTACTTGAAGCCGAAGCTCATGACATTCAGGCGCAGGGCTACCGGCCCGGTTTCACTGAACAGCTCGGTGATCGCGGTAGCCAGACCGTGGACGTTATAGGTGGAGGTGTCAAGGACGACGTCGGCGCTGTTCCGGAGTTCCTTCAGCAGTTCACGCTCGGCGGCGATGCCATCGAGGATGCGGCCGCCTTCCTGGAGCGGGTGCGGCCTGCGGCCCTGCTCGAAGCGGCGGACCAGGACGTCGTCTGTCGCATCGAGGAACAGGACCCTGAAAGTCACGCCGCTGGCGGCCAGTGCCCCGAGTGCGGCACGGATATCGGCAAAGAGCCCCTTGCTGCGGACGTCCATGACCACGGCCAGGCGCGGAATGGACTGGGGTGCGTGCGAGACGAGCTCCGCAAGGGTGCCCAGCATCTGCGGCGGAAGGTTCTCCACGACATACCAGCCGTGGTCCTCCAGCGCGTCCGACGCCGTGCTCCGTCCTGCGCCGGACATTCCCGTGACCACCAGCAGCTCCGCTTCGAGGGGCTTGATCGGCTGCAGCCCGTCCTGCCCCGTTCCGGGTTCCGCCGTCGAGTCTGCCATGAGTTCCGCCCCTGTTCCTGTCCACGCTTTGGCGGGGAACCGCATCCGCGGAATCCCCGTCCTTTACACTAGCTAAGTTTCCAGGATTTCGCCGGTGGTCATATTGATGGCCGGGACCAGTTCGGCCGTTACAGCGTCAGAGCTGAAATGGGTCACGATTGCGGTGGCCAGGGCCGGACCGACTCCCTTAGCCTCGGACAGTTCACCCACCGTCGCCGCCTTGATCGCTTTGACGGAACCGAAATGGGCCAGCAGCGCCTTGCGCTTGGACTCCCCCAGGCCCGGGACGCCGTCCAGGGCCGAAACGGTCATTGCCTTGCCGCGCTTCTGGCGGTGGAAGGTGATGGCAAAGCGGTGGGCCTCGTCCCGGATGCGCTGAAGCAGGTAGAGCCCGGCGGAGGTCCTGGGCAGGATGACCGGGAAGTCGCTGTCCGGCAGCCATACCTCCTCCAGGCGTTTTGCCAGGCCCACCACGTATACGTCGTCGATGCCGAGGTCAGCCAGTGCCCGCGCTGCTGCGTTGACCTGGGGCTTGCCGCCGTCGACCACCACCAGGTTGGGCGGGTAGGCAAATTTGCTGCGGGGCGCCGGCGTGGTGGTGTCCTGCACCGCCGCGTCAGCAGCGGCGTTCAGGGCGGCCTGGTGCCCGGCCAGGGCAGATGCTTCCACCTGCGCAGTCTTGTCCGTCAGGTAGTGCCTGAAGCGCCTGGTCAGGACATCGTGCATGGCTGCGGTGTCGTCGGTGGCTGCAGGTCCGGTGACGGAGAACTTCCGGTAGTCCGATTTCTTCGGCAGGCCGTCCTCCACCACCACCATGGACGCCACCACGTTGGTTCCCTGCACATGCGAGACGTCGAAGCATTCGATGCGCAGGAGGGGCACGGGAAGGTCAAGGGCTTCCTGGAGCTCCTGGAGCGCCTGCGACCGGACGGTAAGGTCACCGGCCCGCCGGGTCTTGTGCAGCTTCAGGGCATGCTCGGCGTTCTCCCGGACGGTGGACATCAGTGCAGCTTTGTCCCCCCGCTGCGGCACCCTGATGTCAACCTTCGCACCCCGCAACCCGCCCAGCCACTCTGCAAGCTCAGCCTGGTTGCTGGGGGCGACAGGGACCAGAACTTCGCGCGGAAGCCTCCCGTGGCTGTCACCGTCTTCGCCGTAGACCTGCTGCAACAGGTGCTCCACGAGGTCCGGCGGGGTGGAATCCTCCACTTTCTCCACGACCCAGCCGCGCTGGCCCCGGACTCTGCCGCCCCTGACATGGAAAACCTGCACCGCAGCCTCGAGCTCGTCCTCGTGCAATGCGAAAATGTCCGCGTCGGTGTCTTCGGCGAGGACCACGGCATTGCGTTCAAAGACCTTTCGCAGCGCCGTGATGTCGTCACGGAGGCGGGCGGCACGCTCATAGTCCAGCTCGGCGACGGCAGCTCCCATCTCCTTTTCAAGGCGGGAAATGAACCGCTTTGCCTCGCCGCCCATAAACGCGCAGAAGTCCTCGGCCAGCGCCCGGTGGTCCTCGGGCGAGATCCTTCCCACACACGGCGCAGCGCATTTGTCGATGTAGCCCAGGAGGCAAGGCCTGCCGCTGGCCTGCGCCCTCTTCAGGACGCCGGTGCTGCAGCTCCGGACGGGGAAGACCCGCAGGAGCGTATCCATGGTTTCCCGGATAGCACCCGCCGTGTAGGGACCGAAGTAGCGGGTGCCCTTCCGGCGGTCGCCACGCATCACCTGGACCCTGGGGAGTTTCTCACTCATGGTCAGGGCCAGGTACGGATACGTCTTGTCATCCCGGAACACCACGTTGAAGCGCGGCTTGAATTCCTTGATCCAGGTGTATTCCAGCTGCAGGGACTCCAGTTCACTGCCCACCACGGTCCACTCCACGCTGCTCGCGGCGTGGACCATCGCGTACGTCTTGGGGAGCAGGCCTGCCGGGTTGGCGAAGTATGAATTCAACCTGGAGCGGAGGCTCTTGGCCTTGCCGACGTAGATGACCCTGCCATGGGGGTCGCGGAACCTGTAGACCCCCGGGTTGGTGGGAATTTCTCCCGTTTGGGGCCGGTAACTTGCTGGATTTGCCACCTATCCAGTCTACTGAGGCAGGGCGGCGGCTTGTGCCACCGGTGTCCTGTGACCGGCTACTCGGTAGCCTTGCTCTGGTTGTAGCTGGTGGAGCGTTCCTGGCCGCTGAGTTCGGCGATGGCATCCATGATGCGGTCTGTCACCTGGCGGCGGGCGGGCAGGGAGTGGTCCGGCCCGGTCTTGTCGAAGTAGAGCGGCTCACCCACCTTCATGGTGAAGTGATGGGGCTTGAAGCCCTTCTCCCCCGCCGGCTGCAGGTTTTCGGTGCCAATCAGGCCGACGGGGACTACCGGGGCTCCGGTTGCCAGGGCAAGCCAGCCGACGCCGGTGCGGCCGCGGTAGAGGATGCCGTCCCGCGACCGTGTCCCTTCAGGGTAGATTCCGATGCCCTTGCCGTCCTCCAGGATGTCCATGAGGGTTTTGAGCGCCTGGACGCTTGCTGCCTGTTCGCCGCGCTCCACCGGGATGGAGCCCACGGACTCGAAGAAGGACTTCATGACCTTTCCTTTGACGCCACCGGTGGTGAAGTACTCGGCTTTGGCGAAGAAGGCCACGGGCCGCGGCATCAGTGCCTGGACAATGACGCTGTCAAAGAACGACAGGTGGTTCGGCGCCACAATAAAGGGCCCCTCTTTCGGAACGTTTTCAAGCCCGACGACGGTGGGCCGGCAGGTGCCCGCGACGAGCCCGCGAAACGTCCAGCGGACCGCCTCAAACAATGCCATCGTTGTGCACCTCACTCATTGCTGCGGCGTGGATGGCTTCCAGCCGTTCGATGGCCGCCACCAGCTCCGCGGCGCTGTCCACAACCGTAACGGCTCCGGCATCTTCCAGTTCATTGTCGGGAGCGAAACCCCACCTGACGCCGACGCAGTCCAGTCCGTTGGCGATGGCGCCGGCCACGTCCTGGGCGCGGTCGCCCACCATCACAGCGTGCCCGGTCGCGAGGTCGCCCAGGGCGGCAGCGATGATCTCCGTCTTGCCAACGGGCCCGGCCGCGGCGGCGGACTCATCATCGGCAGAGCCACGGACGGAGGTGAAGAGGTCAGCGATGCCGTGATGCTCGAGCACGATCCGTGCAAGCCGCTGCGGCTTCTGCGTGGCCACGGCCACCGGCCGCCCGGACGCAACGAAGCTGCCAAGCACTTCGCGGATCCCCGGGTACACGCGGCTCTGGCCGATGCCCTGGACCACGTAGAACTCCCGGTACAGGCGGATGACGTCCTCAAGCCGCTCCGCCGGCACCTGGGCGACCGTCAGGAGCGAGTCGCTCAGCTTGGGTCCGATCATTGCTTCCAGAATGGCCTGGCGGGGAACAGGAAGCCCCACCTCGCGCAGGGCCGAGGCAATTCCGTCTGTAATGCCACCGGCAGGATCGACAAGAGTGCCGTCCAGGTCGAAGATCACGGGCACTGTTGTTTGAGTCACCGGCTTAGTTTCTCACGACACCAGTCCAGCCTGAAACTCGCATGCCCGACACGGAATACTTCACGAATTTTTCCGCTCGTCAGGCAGTGGTCAGGCCAGAATTTCCGCGAGGAACGACGCCGTATGGCTCTGCGTTGACTTTGCCACCTGTTCCGGAGTGCCCGTGGCAATGATCTGCCCGCCGCCCGAACCGCCGTCCGGACCGAGGTCGACTATCCAGTCGGCGCTCTTGATGACGTCGAGGTTGTGCTCGATGGTGATGACGGTGTTCCCCTTATCCACAAGCCCCTGAAGCACCATCAGCAGCTTGCGGATATCCTCGAAATGCAGGCCCGTAGTGGGCTCGTCGAGGACGTAGACGCTGCGGCCGTTGGACCGTTTCTGGAGCTCCGCGGCGAGCTTGACGCGCTGGGCCTCGCCACCGGACAGCGTCGTGGCGGGTTGCCCCAGCCGGACGTAGCCCAGCCCGACATCCACAAGGGTGTTCAGGTGCCTCGCGATGGGCGAGAACGCGGCGAAGAACTCCGCACCCTCCTCAATGGGCATGTTCAGGACGTCCGCGATGGTTTTGCCTTTGTAATGGACTTCCAGGGTTTCCCGGTTGTACCTGGCACCGTGGCACACCTCGCAGGGGACGTACACGTCCGGGAGGAAGTTCATTTCGATCTTCAGCGTGCCATCGCCGGAGCACGCCTCACAGCGGCCGCCTTTGACGTTAAAGGAGAACCTGCCCGGAAGGTAGCCGCGGACTTTGGCCTCGGTGGTTTCCGCGAAGAGCTTGCGGATGTTGTCGAACACCCCGGTGTAGGTGGCAGGGTTGGAACGCGGCGTGCGGCCGATGGGACTCTGGTCCACGTGGACCACTTTATCGAGGTGCTCCAGGCCCTGGACCGACTTGTGGCGGCCGGCCACCTGCTTGGCGCCGTTGAGCTTATTGGCCAGCACCTTGTAGAGGATTTCATTGACCAGGGTGGATTTGCCGGAGCCACTGACTCCGGTCACCGCGGTGAAGAGCCCCAGAGGGAACGCGGCGTCTACATTGACCAGGTTGTTCTCGCGGGCGCCGACAACCTTAAGTTCACGCTTTTTGTCGTATTTGCGCCGTTTTTTGGGCACGTCAATCTTCTTGCGTCCCGAAAGGTAGTCGCCGGTCAGGGATTCCGTGTTCGCGAGCAGGTCCTGGTATGAGCCGGAGTGGACCACTTGGCCGCCGTGCTCCCCGGCGCCCGGCCCGATGTCCACAATCCAGTCAGCCACGTGGATGGTGTCTTCGTCGTGCTCAACGACGATGAGCGTGTTTCCCATGTCGCGCAGGCGGGTGAGGGTGTCGATAAGGCGCCGGTTGTCCCGCTGGTGCAACCCGATGGAGGGCTCGTCCAGCACATAGAGCACCCCTACAAGCCCGGAGCCGATCTGCGTGGCAAGGCGGATACGCTGCGCCTCACCACCGGACAGGGTGGCGGAGGGACGCTCAAGGTTCAGGTACTCCAGCCCCACGTCCAGCAGGAAGGTCAGCCGCGCCTGGATCTCTTTCAGAACCTGGTGGGCGATCTGGGCTTCACGGCCGGTGAGTACGAGGTTGTTGAGGAAGTCGGCGCAGTCGCGCATGGGCAGGGCGGCGACGTCGGCAATGGACTTGCCGTTAATGAGGACCGACAGGGAAGCGGGGTTCAGACGGGCGCCGTTGCAGGCAGGGCATGGGATCTGCCGCATGTACTCTTCGTAGCGGTCACGGGCCCAGTCGGAGTCAGTCTCACCGTGCTTGCGGTGGACGTACTGGATCGCGCCTTCAAAACCGGTGCTGTATTTGCGCTCACGGCCGAAGCGGTTCTTGTACTGGACCACCACCTTGTGGTCTTTGCCGTGCAGGACGGTCTGGCGGACGTCCTTGCCCAGGCTCTCCCAAGGGGTCTTCATGGAGAAGCCCAGTTCCTTGGCCAGGCCCTCCAGCAACCGGTTCCAGTATTCGGTGGTGGCGGTGCCGAGGGACCACGGCGCGATGGCGCCCTCCGCGAGCGAAAGCTCGGGATTGGGGACGATCAGTTCCTCGTCCACTTCCAGCCGGGTGCCGATGCCGCTGCAGGCTGAGCAGGCGCCGAAAGGATTATTGAACGAGAACGAACGCGGTTCGATTTCGTCGATGGCGAGCGGATGCTCGTTGGGGCACGCGAGGTTCTCGGAGAACGCGCGAAGCCTTCCGGGGTCTTCGGCGTCCAGGTCCACGAACTCCGCAAGTACGCGGCCCTCGGCCAGCCCCAGGGCTGTTTCGATCGAGTCCGTGAGGCGCTGGCTGATGCCTTCCTTGACCACGAGCCGGTCCACGACCACCTCGATGGTGTGCTTGAACTGCTTGCCCAGCTTCGGCGCGTCACTGAGCTGGACCAGCTCACCGTCCACCCTCGCCCGTGAGTACCCCTTGGCTGTCAGTTCTTTGAAAAGGTCCACGAATTCGCCCTTGCGGCCACGGACAACCGGAGCGAGGACCTGGAAGCGGGTGCCGTCTTCCAGCTCCAGGAGCTGGTCCACAATCTGCTGCGGGGTTTGCTTGGCCACCGGCTCGCCGCAGACAGGGCAATGCGGACGGCCCACCCTTGCCCACAGCAGGCGCATGTAGTCGTAGATCTCGGTGATGGTGCCCACCGTTGACCTTGGGTTCTTGCTGGTGGACTTCTGGTCGATCGAAACGGCCGGGGAGAGGCCCTCGATGAAGTCGACGTCGGGCTTGTCGACCTGGCCCAGGAACTGGCGGGCATAGGCCGAAAGCGACTCAACGTACCGGCGCTGGCCCTCGGCGAAGATGGTGTCGAACGCGAGGGACGATTTGCCGGAGCCGGACAGGCCGGTGAAAACGATCATGGCATCACGGGGCAGGTCCAGGTCCACGTTGCGCAGGTTGTGTTCACGCGCACCCTTGACCACAAGGCGGGACAGGTCCGGGCGCGCAGGTTTGGCGAGGGACTTTTCAACGGTGGCGGGAACGGACTCGACTGCTGTTTCTTCAGCTACGGCTTTAGGCACCCACTAATGCTAATCGAAAACTTCTTCGAATATCCATGCGGCGGTCCTACTCGGCGTCGTAGGCGGCGGCCAGAAGCTGCACCGCCTCGGCAAACGTAGCGCCCTGCGCACGCGCCGCTGCCGCGTAGGCGGCCGCGCCGGCGGATAGCGACTGCCACCGTTCGTCGCGGGCAGAAACCACCGTCCCGTTGCGTCCGCGCGTAGCAACGACTCCGGCCGCCTCGAGCTCTTTGTAGGCGCGCGCCACGGTGTGCGGCGCCACGCCGAGCTGTTCGGCCAGGGACCTGACCGCCGGCAACCGGGTACCGGGCGCCAACGCGCCGCTGTCCGCGAGCTCAATCACCCGCAGCCGCAGCTGCTCGAAGAGCGCGACAGTGCTGCCCTCGTTGGGCTTCCAGGTTCCCGGAAACGACGACGCGGCGCTCAAATCCCTGCCTCCAGGGCGCCGGCGCCCAAAGCATCAGCCTGCCGGGCCCGGCTGGCTGCATCGGGGTCGTCTGCGTCCCATGTTCCGGGGGCTGCCTCCGGATCCACGGCCGCCTCGGAAAATTGGGCGGCGTAGAGGCGTGCGTAGTGGCTGTCGGTGGCCAGCAGGGATTGGTGCGTTCCCTGTTCCGTGATGCGTCCGTGGTCCATGACCAAGATTAGATCAGCGTCCCGCACCGTGGACAAACGGTGCGCGATCACAAAGCTTGTTTTTCCGTGCCGGAGGCGCTGCATTGCCTGCCGTGCCAGAATCTCGGTCCGCGAATCCACGGAGCTGGTGGCCTCGTCAAGTATCAGGACGCTCCGGCCTGAGAGCTGTGCACGGGCGATGGCGACGAGCTGGCGTTGTCCCTGGCTGAGCGGGTCTCCGCCGTTGTGCAGCATCGTGTCGTAGCCGGCAGGCAAGGAGCGGACCAGGTGGTCCACGTGGCTTGCCTCAGCGGCGGCGATGATTTCCTCTTCCGTTGCCCCGGGCCTGCCATATTCGATGTTCTCCCGGATTGTTCCGGCGAAAAGCCACGGATCCTGGAGGACTACGCCGAAGGCTGAACGCAGCGCGTCGAGCGGAAGTTCGGCAATGTCGCTGCCGCCGATCGTGATGCGGCCGGACTCCACTTCGTAGAACCGCATCAGCAGATTGACCACTGTTGTTTTTCCGGCCCCGGTATGGCCCACCATGGCAACAGTCTGGCCAGGCTCGACCGTAAAGGAAAGGCCGCTGACGGCCGGCGCCCCCTCCCGGTAGCCGAAGGTGACGTCCTCGAACGAGATACGCCCCGCCGGTTCCTTGGCGGCCGCCCCTTCCCCGGGCCCTGCCGGAAGCTCTTTGGCATCGAGGAGGGCGAACACGCGGCCGGCAGACGCCACGCAGGACTGAATGACGTTCAGGATGCCGCCAATCTGGCCTACAGGCTGACTGAACAGCCTGCTGAACTGGATGAAGGCCTGGATGCCCCCGATGGTCATGGCTCCGGCAGTCACCTGCAGCGCACCCACCACGGCCACAGCTATGTAATTGAGGTTCGCCACGAGGACAAGCAATGGCTGGACCAGGCCGGAGGAGTACTGCGCTTTGGCAGCGGCCCGCGCCAGCTGATCGTTGCTGGCAGCGAACACGGCCGCTGCGTGGTCCTGGTACCCGAACGCCTTGATGACCTCGTGGCCGGTGACGAACTCCTCGACGTGGGCGTTCAGTTCCCCGGTTTCGGTCCATTGGCGGGCAAAGTGGGACTGGGACCTGCGTGCCACCAGAACCGTGATCAGGGTTGAGAACGGGACAGACAGTATCGCGATGCAAGCGAGCAACGGCGAAATCCACAGCATCATGGCCAAGGCCCCGCACAGCATGAGGATGGACATGATCAGCTGCGTCAGGGCCTGGTTGAATGCCTGGGCGATGTTATCGATGTCGTTGGTGGCCCTGCTGAGGACATCGCCCCTGGACTGGTCCTGGAAGTAGGGTGGACGGGAGTCGGTGCAGCTTCTCTTCCACTGAGGCCCGGAGCCGGTACATCACGCCCTGCACAGCAGCAGCAGTCAGCGAGCCCTGGATCCAGTTGAAGAGCGAGGCGCCCACGTACATCAGGGCCACTGCAGCCAGCAGGCCGCCGAGGCGGGGATGGTCGAGCGCGCCGGCCCGGACGCCGTCCACCACGACGTCGGTCGCGTCACCGAGGTATTTCGGTGCGGCGACGTTGAGTCCTGCGAAAATGCATGTGGCAGGATGGCTGCGGCCATCGCCCAGCGGAACGGCCGCAACAGGCCCAGCAGCCTGCGGGCCGTAGCCCAGAAGCCGGCAGTTCCCCCCTCCCCAGCCAGCGGAATGCTCACGTGGCCCGTCCCAGTGCAAGCTGCGACTCAGCAATTTCCTGGTAGGTGGACGATGTCTCCAGCAACTCACGGTGAGTTCCCTGCGCCACCAGGCGTCCTTCATCGAGCACGAGGATCTGGTCTGCCCCTGCGACGGTGGCGATGCGTTCGGCAACGACAATGACGACGGCGTCCCCCAACGTCCTTGCGAGGCCACGGCGGAGCCGGGTCTCGGTATCGAAGTCGAGCGCCGAGAAGCTGTCGTCGAAAAGGTAGACGGGTGCGCTGCGGAGCAGGGCCCGCGCGATGCACAGGCGCTGGCGCTGACCGCCGGAGAGGTTGGTTCCGCCCTGTCCCACCGGCGACTTCAGCTGCAGCGGCAGTTCCCGCACGAACTTTGCCGCCTGCGCGGTATCGAGGGCGGCCCACAGGTCGGTCTCCGTCGCATGGGGTGCCGCAATCTTCAGGTTCTCGGCGATGGTGCCCGGAGAACAGGTGCGGCCGCTGCGGTGCAATGGCCATATTGGCGCGGAGGACGTCCAGGGGGAGGTCCAGAATGTCCTGCCCCCACAGGGTGATGCTCCCGGATGTGGCGTCGAGAAACCGGGGAAGCAAGTTGACCAGCGTTGATTTCCCGCTCCCGGTGGAGCCCACTATCGCCGTGATGGTTCCGGGCTGTGCCGTGAAGGTGACTTCCTCGAGGACAGGAGCCTCTGCTCCCGGGTATTGGAACGTGATGTTCCGGAACGAAATGTCACCGGCGTCGAATGTCTTTTGCTGAGCCGAAGAGGCCCGTCCCCCGGGCCGTCCGGTCGGGCCGGGCGGGCCGGCGGCCTCCTGGATGGAAGGTACCGCATCGAGGACTGCCCGGAGACGTTCAGCGCAGGCAGCTGCCCGGGGCGCCGTCATGATCACGTACATGGCCATCATGATGGCCAGCATGATCTGCAGGATGTAAGCGATGAAGGCCGTCAGTGCGCCCAGCTTCATTTCTCCGGCCTGCACCCGGTGGCCACCTAGCCAGACCACGGCCACGGAAGAGAGGTTCACCACGATCATGATCAGGGGCAGCATGGCCGCCACCAGCAAGTTGGACTGAAGGTTGTTCCTCGTCAGCCTGCTGTTTGTCCGGGCAAAACGCCTGATCTCGTGGTCCTGCCGGACGAAGGCCCTGATCACGCTGGCACCGATGATCTGTTCCCGAAGCACGTCACCGGTTCGCTCCAGCAGCTCCTGTCCATCGCGGTAGCAGGGGAACCAGGCGCCGGACGATGACATACATGATCAGCCAGGAGCAGCGGCACGATCGCCATGACCACGCCAGAGAGCGCCAGGTCCTGCTGCAGTGCCAGGACGATCCCGCCTGCCCCCATGACGGGAGCCGCCACCAGCATGGTGAACACCAGGACAGCGAAGGCCTGGATCTGCTGGGTGTCGTTGGTGGCCCTGGTGACCAGGCTTTGGGTCCGAAGCCTGCAACCTCCTGCGAGGAGAGTGACTGGATCCTGCGGAAAACTTCGTGCCGGAGTTCGTGGCCGATCTTCATTGCCACGTCAGCCCCGAAGTACCCGGCAGTGATTGCCGCAGCCGCCTGGACAGCGGCGGCGCCGGCCATGAGGGCGCCAAGCCGCAGGATAACCGCAGTGTCGCCGGGCACGATGCCGTCGTCGATGATTGCTGCGTTGATGGTGGGAAGCAGCAGGCTGGCGAGGGTCTGGATCAGCTGCAGCAGGACAATTGCTCCCACACGCGCCTTATGGGCTGCGAGCAGCCGGGTCATCAGGCCGAACAGCACTGAACCTCCAGAGGGTGCTTTGGAGGGCTTTCGGAATGACGGATGGCCTCCCCCAACAGCCGCCACTTCATTGAAAGATACGCCACATTCGTTTCCCTGTCATGCAGGATGACAAGACCGGTAGAGCTGCTCCTTCGGATCGGACATCGCCGGTCAGCCCTTCTTCTGCCCAACGGCGAAAATCCGGCGGAAGGGGAACACCGTTCCATGGGCCGTCCCGGGATAGGCCTTCCGCAGCGCGGCCGCATACTCGGCTTCGAAGGCCGCTCCCTCCGCAGGGCTGAGTGCGGCCAGCACGGGCCGAGGGCGGTCCCGCGGACCCACTCCAGGACCGGGTCGGTTCCGGTCAGGACTTGCTGGTAGGTCGTTTCCCAGGCATCAGCAGTGCACCCCGCGTCCAGCATGATGCCGAGGTATTCAGCCGGTTCGCCCACCGATTCGCCGCCGCGGAGAACGCCGCCCAGCTTTTCCGCCCAGCGCGGCGATGCCGCCTGGTCACGCATTAGCGTGTGCGACGGGGCGTTGAAGTTGCCCGGGCACCTGCATGGCGAACCAGCGCACCGGGCCTGAGCGCCTCAAGCCAGCCCGGCCAGCAGGTCCTGGTGGCCCGGAACCCATTGCAGGGCGGCATTGGTTACCACCACATCGGTGTCGGCCGCAGGCACCCAGGCGGTGATGTCCTGCAGGCGGAAGCCCAGTCCGTCGTATTGTTCTTCCTCTGCGGCGGCCTTGGCCAGCATCTCGGCGGACGAGTCCACCCCGGTAACACGGGCAGCAGGCCAGCGCTGGGCAAGGGTTGCCGTGAGGTTCCCGGGCCCACAGCCCAGGTCCACGACCTCGCGCGGGTTGTCTGCATGGACCCGCCCGGTCAGGTCAAAAAAGGGCCTGTCCCGGTAGTCACCGAACTGGACGTATTTGAGGGGGTCCCATTTCATATCTGTCTCCACATCCGGGGTCGCCGTCGATACCGCGAAGCCTAGCCCAGAGCTGCCAGGATCCGGGGCACCGGCTGGGCACTAAGCTGGAAAACAATGAAACTCGTTGACCAGCTGCCCGCCCTGCCCGCCCAATCCATCCGCCGGTGCAGGCATCGACCCCGACGCCCTCTACACACAGTTCCTCGAGTGGACCGACAGCCGCGGACTGGAGCTGTACGCCGCCCAGGACGAGGCGATCATGGAGCTGGCCACCGGCGCCAACGTCATTCTCGCCACGCCCACCGGGTCCGGGCAAGTCACTGGTTGCCATTGCCGCGCACTTCCAGGCGATGGCCCGCGGGCAGCGCAGCTATTACACCGCCCCGATCAAGGCCCTCGTTTCAGAGAAGTTCTTCGCCCTGTGCGACATCTTCGGCGCCGAAAACGTCGGCATGATCACCGGCGATTCCGGCGTGAACCAGGACGCACCGATCATCTGTTGCACCGCCGAAATCCTGGCGAACATCGCCCTTCGCGAAGGCGCCGGCGCAGAGCTCGGCGCGGTGATCATGGACGAGTTCCACTTCTATTCCGATCCGCAGCGCGGCTGGGCATGGCAGGTCCCGCTGCTGGAGCTGCCGCAGGCACAGTTCCTCCTGATGTCCGCCACGCTCGGTGACGTGAGCCGGTTCGAGGACGGCATCACCCAGCTCACCGGCCGCCCCACCACCACGGTCAGCTCGGCCGAACGGCCCATCCCGCTGCACTACTACTACCACGAGACCCCTGTCCACGAGACCCTGGAAGAACTCCTGTCCACCCGGCAGGTGCCTGTCTATGTGGTGCATTTCAGCCAGATCGAAGCCATCGACCGGGCCCAGACCCTGATGAGCATCAACGTGTGCACCCGCGAGGAGAAGGACAAGATCGCGGAGCTGATCGCCAATTTCCGTTTCGCCGCAGGCTTCGGGAAGACCCTCAACCGGCTGGTGCGGCACGGCATCGGCGTCCACCACGCCGGAATGCTGCCGAAGTACCGGCGCCTGGTGGAACAGCTCGCCCAGGCGGGACTGCTCAAGGTTATCTGTGGGACGGACACGCTGGGCGTGGGGATCAACGTGCCCATCCGCACCGTCCTGCTCACCGCTTTGAGCAAGTACGACGGCGTCCGCACCCGGCTGCTTAACTCACGCGAGTTCCACCAGATCGCCGGCCGGGCCGGCCGGGCAGGCTACGACACGGCCGGGACAGTAGTGGTCCAGGCACCGGAGCACGTGATCGAAAACGTGAAGGCCATGGCCAAGGCCACCGCCAAATTCGGCGACGACCAGAAGAAGCTCCGCCAGGTGGTCAGGAAGAAGCCGCCGGAAGGCTTTGTCTCCTGGGGCGAACCGACGTTCAAGCGCCTTGTCGAGTCAGTTCCGGATCCCTTGAATTCCAGCTTCAGCGTGACCCATTCGATGCTGATGAACCTGATGGAACGTCCCGGCGACCCCTTTACGGCGGCCCGCCGGCTGCTGACCGAGAACCACGAAACCCGTTCGTCCCAACTCCAGCTCATGAAAAAGGCCCTGGGTATCTACCGTGAACTGCTTGCCGCCGAAGTGGTGGAACGGATTCCGGCCCGGGAGCAGGGACCCGATGGCAGGACCGTGAGGCTCACTGTCCATCTGCAGGCCAACTTTGCACTGAACCAGCCCCTTTCGCCATTCGCGCTTGCCGCGCTGGAACTGTTGGACCCCGAGTCGCCGGCTTATGCCCTTGATGTGGTGTCCGTCATCGAATCCACGCTGGAGAAGCCCCGGCAGATCCTGTCCGCACAGCAGAAGAAGGCCCGCGGCGAAGCCATTGCTGCGATGAAGGCCGACGGCATCGAGTACGACCAGCGCATGGCGATGCTGGAGGAGGTCACCTATCCGCAGCCGCTTGCGGAGCTCCTGGGTGAAGCCTTCGAGGTCTACCGCAAGGCCGCGCCCTGGGTGGGCGACTTCGAGCTGGCCCCAAAGTCGGTGGTCCGTGACATGTACGAGCGGGCCATGAACTTCGGCGAGTTTGTCCAGTTCTATGGGCTGGCCCGCTCCGAAGGCATTGTGTTGCGGTACCTCGCCGACTGTTTCAAGGCGCTGCGCCAGACCGTGCCGCAGGACCTGCTCCGGGAGGACCTGGAGGATCTCATCGCGTGGCTCGGGGAACTGGTCCGGCAGGTCGACTCCAGCCTCTTGGACGAGTGGGAGGAACTGACTTCCGGGGCCGCGCCGACCCCGCACGATGCGCCGCCTCCCCCGCCGCCGTCGCTGACGTCCAACATCCGCGCCTTCCGGGTGATGGTCCGCAACGAGATGTTCCGCCGCGTGGAACTCTTCGCTGACGAGGACGCCGCAGCGCTGGGTGAGCTCGACGGCGGCGCCGGCTGGGATGCCGAACGCTGGGAAGACGTCCTGGACGACTACTTCGACGAGCACAACGACATCGGCACCGGGCCCGATGCCCGTGGACCCGGGCTGCTGATCATCACCGAGGAGCCGGGGCTGTGGAAGGTCCGGCAGATCTTCGACGATCCGGCACGCAACCACGACTGGGGCATTTCCGCCGAAGTGGACCTGGCTGCCTCCGACGAAACCGGAACTGCGGTGGTCCGGGTCACCGACGTCAACCGGCTCTGACGCCCTAGTAAACTCGGACCATGAGTGTAATCCGCCCCGCCACCCGGCACGACGTCCCGGCAATCCTGCAGATGATCCACGAACTGGCCATCTACGAGAAGGAACCTGACGCCGTCCACAACACACCGGAGAAGCTGGCGGAGGTCCTCTTCGGCGAGAATCCCCGCGTGTACGCCACCATGGCCGAGAACGACGCCGGCCAGGTCCAGGGATTCGCGCTATGGTTCCTGAACTACTCCACGTGGGAAGGCGTCCACGGCATCTACCTCGAGGACCTCTACGTCAGCCCCGACGCGCGCGGCGAGGGCCACGGCAAGGCACTCCTGCAGCACCTGGCTGCCACCGCCGTCGACAACGGTTATGCCCGGGTGGAATGGAGCGTCCTGGACTGGAATGAACCGTCCATCAATTTCTACCGCAGCCTGGGAGCCGGTGCCATGGATGGGTGGTCAACCTTCCGCCTGACCGGTGACGCGTTGGAACGGTTCGGAAGCACCACCTCAGCGGCTGTCCGTGCCTGAGCCGTCCGCACCCGGCTCCGCCCTGCAGACCCGCAGGGCGGTGGCGCACACCGTCAGGGCCCGCCACGAGTTCCGTGGCATGAGGACTGCTGAGCATTACTTCACGGTGCCGTTGGACCACTTCGCCGCTGCCCCGGCCGGGCCTGGGGCCGCCCCGGAAAACATCACGGTCTTCGCCCGGGAGTACGTTTCCACAGCACACACCGAGGCTGAGTCCGAGGACCTTCCCTGGCTGGTCTTCTTCCAGGGCGGCCCGGGCGGACGCGGCAACAGGCTGGCGTCCCTGGGCGGCTGGAGCAAAGCGGCGGCCCGGGACTTCCGGATCCTTATGCTGGACCAGCGCGGCACCGGCCTGTCCTCCCCCATCGACAGGAAATCGCTGCCCCTGCGCGGAACGGCCGAGGACCAGGCAGCGTACTTGGAGCATTTCCGTGCTGATTCGATCGTGGCGGATGCTGAACTGATCCGCGCCGCCCTCGGCTCGGGCCCGTGGAGCATTTATGGGCAAAGCTACGGTGGATTCTGCGCCCTCACGTACTTGTCCTTCGCCCCCGAGGGGCTGAAGGAGGCTCTGATCACCGGCGGCCTGGCCCCGCTGGCCGGCCCCGCCGACGACGTCTACCGGGCTACCTTCAAGCGGGTAGCGGCACGGAACGCCGAGTACTTCAGCTGGTACCCGGAGGACCGCCGGACGGTGGAAAGGATCGCGTCCCACCTCAGGACCGCCGAAGAATTACTGCCCGACGGCGGCCGCCTCACGGTGGAGCGATTCCAGATGGTGGGCGCTTTCCTCGGCGGAAACACGAGGGTGGACGGACTGCACTACCTGCTGGAGGACGCGTTCACCGACACCCCCGACGGCAGCCGGCTCTCCGACGCCTTCCTCGACCAGGTCCACGCCATCGTTTCCCGCTCGGCCAACCCGCTCTATGCACTCATGCACGAATCCATCTACGGACAGGGACAGCCCAGCGGCTGGGCAGCGTGGCGTGTGCTTGGGGAATACCCCGGATTCCGCCCCGACGCCCAGCCACTCCTGCTCACCGGCGAAATGGTTTATCCGTGGTATTTCGAGCAGGATCCTGCGCTGCGGCCGCTGGAGCCGGTGGCGCACCTGCTGGCCGCCAAGCCGGACTGGAAACCGCTGTACGACCCTGACCGGCTGGCCGCCAACACCGTCCCGGTAGCGGCAGCGGTCTACCACGACGACATTTACGTGGACCGTGCCCTGTCCCTGGAAACGGCCGCGGCCGTCCGGGGGCTGCAGGTGTGGGAGACCGCCGACTTCCACCATGACGGGATAGCCGACGACGGCGAGGCCATTTTCGGCCGGTTGCTGGGGATGGTGCGTTCAACCCGGGCGTGAACCGGCTGCGGCGCTGCGGTGGCGGCCGATGGCTGCAGCCGTGGCCGCTGCCAGCACCACGGCACCCACCGCACCGGCCACCAGGTTAAGTCCCAGGTAGCCTGCCCAGCTGAGGACCAGGCCCGACGTCGCGCCGCCCACTGCGCCGGCCATACCCATCAGCATGTCCGAAACGCCCTGGACCAGCACCCGTGAGTCCTGGCCGACACTCTCGGCGAGAAGAGTTGATCCGGCGATGGTGGCCGCCGACCACCCCACGCCCAGCAGGACCAGCCCGGTCGCCACTGCAGCGGTTGAGCCCTGCCCGAATCCTGCAACGGCCACCCCGGAAAGCAGGGTGGCGAATCCCAGCAGGATTGTTTCCGGCCTGCCGGCCTTGTCTGTCAGCCAGCCCATGACCGGTGACAGTGCGAACATCCCCGCTATGTGGAGCGAGATGGTAAATCCGATGACCACCAGTACATCGTCCGACGGCGCATGGCCGGCGTGGGCTCCGCCCGGACCAGCCATCAGCTGCTGGAGGTGCAGCGGGGTCATTGACATAACGCCCACCATTACGGCATGGGCGCCGACAACGGCTGACACCGCCAGCAGTGCCGGCCTCGACCGGCGGATCGCCCGCCAGCCCCTGACCAGTGCGCTCCCGGTTGTGGCCGCTGCTGCGGCTGCCGTTCCCGCGGGCCCAGGGACAGTTCCGTCTGCCGGCCGTGAGGCGAGTAAGCGGGCCAGCAGGAGTGGATCGGGCCTCAGCCCGACAAGCAACAGGACGTTTGCCGCCAGGAGTCCCGCTGCTGAAATCACGAAGGGACCGGCGATGGGCGGCAGTCCAAGCGCTTCTCCCAGGGCAGTGCCAGGCTGGATAAGGTTGGGGCCCGCGACCGCGCCGACGGTCATGGCCCAGACAACGGTGGACAACGCCCTCCCGCGATGTTCCCGGTCCACGAGGTCAGCGGCAGCGAAGCGCGCCTGGAGGCTGGCAGCGGTGCCCACCCCGATGCCGGCCGCCCCCACCACGAGGAGGGGGAACGCGCCCCACACCACCGAGAGCACCATCAGCACGGCCCCAATGAAGGCGGCTGAGAGTCCGGCAACTTGTCCGGTCCGGCGTCCGCTGCGGTTGGCCAGTGAAGCCAGCGGGAGGGCTGCCAGCGCCGCACCCAGGGTCATGACCGTGGCAACGGATCCGGCCCATGCGTTGGAGCCGGAAAGCTCAACGGCCAGGATCGATCCGATCGAAACTGTGGCGCCGGTGCCGATTCCGGCAAGGACCTGGACCACGCTCAGCAGCGCCACGGTGCGCCGCTGCACCTGGCGCACCCCGCCTTCAGTGAACAGCGTGCCGGCCATGCTTCGAGCATAGTCCCCTGCCGACACCGCCTGCAGGGGGCAACCCGGATGCAGAAAATCCCGGCTGCGGAGGGCGGCCGGGATTCTCTGCTGGACGGGTTCTGAAGTGCTACTCGGCGTCGCTGAGGCTCTTCTTCACGTCCTCCTCGAGGCGCGGATCCAGGTGCGCCGTCTTGGCCTTGGAGCTGACGAGGCTGGCGACGACGGCAATGATGATGGTGCCGACGATGACAGCCAGGGAAACAAACGTGGGGATCTCAGGTGCCCACTCAATGTGCTGTCCGCCGTTGATGAACGGCAGTTCGTTCACGTGCATGGCGTGCAGTACCAGCTTGACGCCGATGAACGCCAGGATGAAGGACAGCGCGTGTTTGAGGTAGATCAGGCGGTTCATCAGGCCTCCCAGCAGGAAGTACAGCTGCCGCAGGCCCATCAGGGCGAACAGGTTGGCGGTGAACACGATGAACGGGCTCTGGGTCAGGCCGAAGATCGCAGGAATGGAATCCACGGCGAAGAGGAGGTCGGTCAGGCCGATGGTGATGAACACGATCAGCATGGGGGTGAAGACCTTCTTGCCGTCCACCGTGGTGCGCAGCTTCCCGCCGTCGAACTTCTCCGACATGGGGATGACCTTGCGGATGCGGGCAATCAGCGGGTTTTCCTTGTCCTCTTCGTCTTCACCCTCGTCCTGGGCCTGCTTCCAGGCCGTCCAGAGGAGGAAGGCACCGAAGATGTAGAACACCCAGCTGAACTGCTCGATGACGATGGCGCCCAGGAGAATGAAGATTCCGCGCAGGATCAAGGCGATGATGATGCCCACCATCAGCACTTCCTGCTGGTATTTCCGGGGGACGGAGAACCGGGCCATGATGATGATGAAGACAAACAGGTTGTCAATGCTGAGGCTGTATTCGGTGACCCAGCCGGCAACGAACTGGCCGCCGAATTCGGGGCCGGTGAAAGCGAACATGGCACCGGCAAACACCAGGGCCAGGCTGACATAGAAGGCCACCCACAGGCCGGCTTCCTTCATGGAGGGCTCGTGCGGACGCCGCACTACCAGAAGGAGGTCAATCAGGAGGATCAGGCCGAGGACGACAAGGGAGCCGACCTCGAACCACACGGGCAAATCGAGCACAGGGTAGCCTTTCGCAGGGTACAGAGAAGCGGTGTAAGTCTCTCCGGCCAGCCTGTGCACTTAGTGCTGATGTGGCGGCCCGCTACGCCCGGCGAGGCAACCATGCCCCGCGTGTTGACGATCGTAGCGCTCAGGATACTCCCCTACGTGACCTTAACTGTACCCGTAGCTACGCGTGTCCGGCGGCCTGCATCTGGCGGAGTTCCTTCTTGAGCTCGCTCACTTCGTCGCGGATCCTGGCCGCGACTTCGAACTGCAGTTCAGCGGCTGCGCCATGCATCTGTTCGGTCAGCTGCTCGATCAGGCCCACAAGGTCTTCCGCCGGCGCAGCGGCGAGGCCGTCGCTGCGGACCTGGGCTGCGCCCTTGGCCGCAGACTTGTTCCTCTTGGCGCCCTTCGCCAGCCGGTTGTTGTTTAGCAGCTCCTGGGTGTCGGCGTCCTCCTTGGCAAGCTGGTCCGTGATGTCCGCGATCTTCTTCCGCAGCGGCTGCGGATCGATGCCTTTTTCGGTGTTGTAAGCCACCTGGATGGCGCGTCGCCGGTTGGTTTCGTCGATCGCGTGGGCCATGGAATCGGTGATGCGGTCGGCGTACATGTGTACCTGGCCGGAGACGTTACGGGCTGCGCGGCCGATCGTCTGGATCAGCGACGTGGAGGACCTCAGGAAGCCTTCCTTGTCTGCGTCCAGGATGCTGACGAGTGAGACTTCGGGAAGGTCGAGTCCTTCCCGGAGCAGGTTGATGCCCACAAGGACGTCGAACGTTCCCATCCTCAGTTCACGCAGAAGCTCAACGCGGCGCAGGGTGTCCACGTCGGAGTGCAGGTATTCAACTTTCACGCCGTGGCCGAGCAGGTAGTCGGTGAGGTCCTCCGCCATGCGTTTGGTCAGTGTTGTCACCAGGACGCGCTCGTTCTTGGCGGTCCTGGTGTTGATTTCGCCGAGAAGGTCATCGATCTGGCCCTTGGTGGGCTTGACTACCACCTCGGGGTCGATCAGGCCGGTGGGGCGGATGATCTGCTGGACGAAGCCGTCGGCCTTCCCCAGTTCGTACTTGCCGGGGGTAGCGGACAGATAGACGGTCTGGCCGACCCGGTCCAGGAATTCGTCCCATTTGAGCGGGCGGTTGTCCATGGCCGAGGGCAGCCGGAAGCCGAAGTCCACCAGGTTCCGCTTGCGGGACATGTCACCCTCGTACATGGCGCCGATCTGGGGAACCGTGACGTGGGATTCGTCGATCACCAGCAGGAAGTCGTCCGGGAAGTAGTCAATGAGGCAGTGCGGGGCGGTGCCCCGCGCGCGGCCGTCAATGTGCGAGGAGTAGTTCTCAATGCCGTTGCAGAAGCCCATCTGCTGCATCATTTCGAGGTCATAGGTGGTGCGCATCCGCAGCCGCTGTGCCTCGACCAGCTTGTTCTGGCTCTCCAGGACCTGCAGCCGTTCGGCGAGTTCGTCCTCGATCCGCTTGATGGCCCGGGCCATCCGCTCGGGACCGGCCACATAGTGCGATGCCGGGAAGACGTACATCTCTTCTTCGTCCCGGACCACTTCGCCGGTCAGCGGGTGGAGGGTGTGGATGTTCTCGATCTCGTCGCCGAAGAACTCGATCCGGATGGCCAGTTCCTCATACATCGGGATGATTTCAACGGTGTCGCCGCGGACCCGGAAGGTGCCGCGGTGGAAGTCCATGTCGTTGCGGGCGTACTGCATGGCCACGAACTTCCGGAGGAGGTCGTCGCGGTTCATCTGGGCACCCTTGCGCAGCGTCACCATGCCGGCGATGTACTCCTCAGGTGTGCCAAGGCCGTAGATGCAGGAGACGGTGGCGACGACGATGACGTCGCGGCGGGTCAGCAGGGCGTTCGTGGCGGAGTGCCGGAGACGTTCGACTTCCTCGTTGATGGAGGAGTCCTTCTCGATGAAGGTGTCCGTCTGCGCCACGTAGGCCTCGGGCTGGTAGTAGTCGTAGTACGAGACGAAGTACTCCACCGCGTTGTTGGGCAGCAGTTCGCGGAACTCGTTGGCCAGCTGCGCGGCGAGGGTTTTGTTCTGGACCATCACCAGGGTGGGCCGCTGGACCTGCTCGATCAGCCAGGCCGTGGTAGCGCTCTTGCCGGTGCCCGTGGCACCGAGCAGGACCACGTCCTTCTCGCCGTTCCTGATCCGCTCAGTCAGTTCGGCGATGGCGGCCGGCTGGTCCCCGGCAGGCTTGAACTCGCTGATGACTTCAAACGGAGCGACGACGCGGTTGATCTCCTGGGCAAGGCTCATGCATCTAATCTACAACCGGGGACCGACAGCCAGGCCGGGATCCGTTACAGGCGAACAACCCTTCAGTGAGCGAACCTCAGGATCCGTACGACGGCGGCATCCAGCCCGTGCGGGCGGCCCAGGCATCCATGCGGGGCCAGGCGACATCGGTGAACCATGGCTCTTTGGCCTGGGCATACGCCCGGGTGCCGCTGACACCGGCCAATCCGCGGGTCAAGGCCTGTTTATGGCCCACGTACAGGGCCGCCGCTTCTGCGTCGCTCCTGAGCCAGTCGCGGAAAAGCAACGCGTAGCGCCAGCCGGGTGATCCGGCTGCGCGGACGTGGACGTTGACGGCCCGCCCGGGGTCGGCGTTGGCGTGGAACCGCTTCTGCCACTGCCCCGGATCAGGCTGGGTGGGTTTCGGGGTATCGAAGCCGGCGCCCGGCACAGCCGGGAAGCCTGCAGCTGCCAGCATCGGGGCAATCCGGTCTGCGGCATCGAGGCCGGCCACTGCGACCTGGAGGTCGATCACGTCCTTGGCCGCCAAGCCGGGCACAGCAGTGGATCCGATGTGGTCCACGGCCAGGATGAGGTCCGGCGCCGCTGCCTGGATCCGTGCGCCGAGGCGCTCCGCCTGGCCGGCCCAGCCAGGCTGCGGCACCGACAGGACTGCGCTGCCGTGCCTGGCCGCCCGGACCCCGCGCCGGAGGTTGTCCGCGAACGGCACCAACCGGTCAGCCCACAAGCTGTCCACCTGGGCCAGCAGTGCATCAACGGAGCCGGAATTGTCCAGGACCACGTCCGCAGCAGCCAGGCGTACGCCGCGTGGGGCCTGGGCAGCCATGCGTGACTCCGCCTGTTCGGCAGTCATGCCACGGTGCTCCACCATCCGCCTGACCCGAAGTTCATCCGGCGCGTCCACCACCAGCACCAGATGGAAGCTGCTCCCCTGGCCGGTCTCCACCAGCAGCGGGATGTCCTGGACAACTATGGCGCCGTCGGGAGCACCCGAGATGACCCAGGCCGCAGCCTCCCGGACCAGCGGATGGACAATGCCGTTGAGCACGGCAAGCCGGGAAGCATCGCCGAATACCACTGACCCCAGCTTTGCCCTGTCAAGCCGGCCGGCGCCGTCGAGGATGCCGGCCCCGAAAGCCTCAACGATGCGGGCCAGCCCGGGCGTGCCGGGCTCCACCACGTCGCGGGCCAGCGCGTCCGCGTCCACCAGGACTGCACCAAGCTCCGCCAGGTGCGAGGCGACCACTGACTTCCCTGAGGCGATGCCGCCCGTCAATCCGATTTTCAGCACCCCACCAGCCTAGTCCCGGTGTGCGCCACCCAGCGGAATAGACTTGGGCGGTGGAAGAGCAGGAGAGCCGGGTCACCGCGTACACCGCACTGGCGGAAGGTCCGGATTTCCGGCACGAGATCGAGGTCAGGCGGTCCAGGTTCATCACAGTGCTGCGCCGCGCCGACAACGAGGAAGCGGCCCGGGACCTGGTTGCAGGGCTGCGGCGCGAATTCCACGACGCCCGCCACCACTGCTCGGCCTTCGTCATAGGACCGGACCGGAACATCCAGCGTTCCCATGACGACGGCGAGCCCTCCGGCACTGCGGGCATCCCCATGCTGGAGGCGATCCTCAAGCGGGAAGCCGCACCCGGGGTGACTGACCTCAGCGACGTCAGCGCCGTCGTCGTACGCTATTTCGGCGGCATCCTGCTGGGTGCCGGGGGCCTGGTGCGCGCCTACTCGGAATCGGTGTCTGCAGCCCTCGACCGGGCACCCATGGTCCGGCGCCGCCGGCTGCGGATCTGCTCGGCATCCGTGCCCCACTCCGCCGCCGGGCGGCTGGAGAACGACCTGCGGGCGGCGGGATTCGTCATGGCGGATACCAGTTATGGCGCAGAGGAGACCGTCCTTCGGCTGGCTGTACCGGATCACCCGGCGGAACTCGCGGCAGCCGGAGAGCGCATGCTTTCGTTGACCGCCGGAACAGTGGAACTCGTGCCCGGCGGGACGGAGTGGCTCGATGTCCCGCTCCCCTGAGGTCAGCCTGGCCGACGTCGACGAAGCCATGCTGGAGGCGCTCCTGCACCTGGCCCACCATGATGCGTTGCCGGACGAAGTCACCCCGCCCTTGGGCAGCGGGTCGGCCTGGAATCTTGAACGGATCCAGTGGTTCCGCGCCTACCACCGGGCGGCCGCAGACGGACTCAACGGACCATCTCAGGAGAAGAGCTGGGCGGTACTGTGCGACGGAACACCGGCCGGTTCGATCCGGTTGAAGAGGTCCGCGGACCTGAACACAGCGGAGACCGGTATCTGGCTGGGCCGGAGCTTCCGTGGCCGCGGCGTGGGTACAGCGGCCCTGAAGCTGGTTCTGGCGGAGGCCCGGAGGGCCGGGCTCCTGCAGGTCGTTGCCCGGACCACCGCAGGCAACGTCGGCGCCCTGCGTATCCTCACCGGAGCGGGAGCCCGGCTGAGGCACGACGACGACGGCGCCGTGAGTGCCGCCGTCGTACTCCGCCACTGACTCGCACTAAACGCACGCAAACGAGCGTTTGAGTGCGTTTGCTGCCAGTCGGATGGCGGGTTAAGCACAGCAGGCCCCCGCCTTAGGCGGGGGCCTGCTGTGTCAGTCCGGGAAACTCCGGACCAGTGGCAATCAGTTGCCGGTCAGCTTCTCACGCAGAGCGGCGAGAGCCTCGTCGGATGCAAGCGTGCCTGCACCGGCGTTGGACTCGGCAGCCGGCTCCGAGGAGTAGCTGGTGGTGCCGGAATCGCTGTCACCGGACGTTGCAGCTGCAGCGTCGTCGGCAGCGTGCTGGGCAACCTGCTTCTTGTGGGCTTCCCAGCGGGTCTGGGCGTCAGCGTACTGCTGCTCCCAGGCGGCGCGCTGGTTCTCGTAGCCTTCAAGCCACTCGTTGGACTCCGGGTCGAAGCCCTCCGGGTACTTGTAGTTGCCCTCTTCGTCGTACTCAGCGGCCATGCCGTAGAGAGCCGGATCGAACTCGGTGGACTCGGCGTCAACGCCCTCGTTAGCCTGCTTGAGGGAGAGGGAGATGCGGCGGCGCTCGAGGTCGATGTCGATGACCTTGACGAACAGCTCGTCGCCAACGGAGACAACCTGCTCGGCCAGCTCCACGTGGCGGACAGCCAGCTCGGAGATGTGCACGAGGCCTTCGATGCCGTCTTCGACGCGGACGAACGCACCGAACGGAACGAGCTTGGTGACCTTACCCGGAACAACCTGGCCGAGGGCGTGGGTGCGGGCGAAGGTCTGCCACGGATCTTCCTGCGTAGCCTTGAGCGACAGGGAAACACGCTCGCGGTCCAGGTCGACCTCGAGAACCTCGACGGTGACTTCCTGGCCAACTTCGACAACCTCGGACGGGTGGTCGATGTGCTTCCAGGACAGCTCGGAAACGTGGACGAGGCCGTCTACGCCGCCCAGGTCCACGAATGCACCGAAGTTGACGATGGAGGAAACGACGCCGGGACGGACCTGGCCCTTTTCCAGCTTGTTGAGGAACGTGGAACGGACCTCGGACTGGGTCTGCTCGAGCCATGCACGGCGGGACAGCACAACGTTGTTGCGGTTCTTGTCCAGCTCGATGATCTTGGCTTCGATCTGCTGACCGATGTACGGAGCGAGGTCGCGCACACGGCGCATCTCGACGAGGGATGCGGGCAGGAAGCCGCGCAGACCGATGTCGAGGATAAGACCACCCTTGACAACCTCGATGACGGTACCGGTGACAACACCGTCTTCTTCCTTGACCTTCTCGATGTCGCCCCAGGCGCGCTCGTACTGAGCACGCTTCTTGGAGAGGATCAGGCGGCCTTCTTTGTCTTCCTTGGTGAGCACCAGGGCTTCGACCTGATCGCCAACGGAGACAACGTCTCCGGGATCAACGTCGTGCTTGATGGAAAGCTCGCGGGAGGGGATGACACCTTCGGTCTTGTAACCGATGTCGAGCAGGACTTCGTCGCGGTCGACCTTGACGACGGTACCTTCGACGAGGTCTCCGTCGTTGAAGTACTTGATGGTGGCGTCGACTGCTGCGAGGAAGTCCTCAGCGGTACCGATGTCGTTAATCGCGACTACGGGGGTACCGGGCTTCTCGGTGGAGGTGATGGTCATGTAGTAGGGGCTCCGTTGTGGATAGTTAGTCGGTCAGGGCAACCACCGCGCCCGCGTTATGGAACGCAGGCGCAGGCCTCAGCCGATCGCAGGGATCTGCCGGGTCATCCTGATTTTGTGGATTCTAGAAACGCGCACGTAGTACACGCCCGTTTATTCTAGTCGTACCCTCCAACGCCGGTCAAAGCGGCAGGCACCGGCCCGAGGGCCCGAAGCGGCTCAGAAATGCGTCAGGCAGTGAGGCGCGCGTTCGACGGCGAACATCCGGGCGGCGCGGAACGCTGCGTCCGGTGTCCGGGCACGGACCTGCCCCGAGTCGACCAGTGTCACTGGATGCACGCCGCCCAGATACATTGATGACAATGCTGCCACGTCCAGTTCAAGGTCGGCTGCGCTGGTGCCCGCATCCGTGACCGTTGCGGATCCGCCGACCACTTCGAGGGCGAACGCGCCGTCCGTCAGGCCAAGCGGATCGGTTACT
Source organism: uncultured Actinomycetota bacterium (assembly GCA_963807805.1). Classification (GTDB taxonomy): domain Bacteria; phylum Actinomycetota; class Actinomycetes; order Actinomycetales; family Micrococcaceae; genus Arthrobacter. Next base: position 1,015,201 of record CAWECX010000010.1, read on the forward strand.
TTCAGCACCAGCCGACCATCGGCGGGATAGTGGCGGGCCTCAAGGGCCCGCTTGACGTCCAGGATCCGGAGCCAGAGCATGTCCCGGGCGGCGGAAGCCTGGATGCAGCGGGCGTCCTCCAAGGCCCAGCGCAGTGCGTCGTCCACGGGGGCCTCCTCGCAGGAAACCCGCTCCACCAGGTCTATGGCACCGAGGTACTGCCACAGCTCCAGGTATGCCGGACCTGTGGAAGCCACCAGGTCAAGGACCTCCATGGTGTAGGGCTCGGTGTCCCAGCCACGGAACTTATAGGAGACATAGCCGTCAACGTCGCCGTCAGGACCGTAGTGCAGTGCCACCTTGACCTTCGGGTCCTCGCCGCCGTCGCGGCGGATGGATCCGGAAATGAACTCCCGGTAAAACTCGTGGCGGTCTATGGACCCCGGCGTGAGACGGTGTTTACGGTCAAAGACCGCCGGAGCCAGGTCAAGCAGGACCTTGGGATCGGCCACTTCAACGCTGCCCACCGGATCGTGGTTCAGCCGGAACCGTGCCGAGGTATCGACTGTGATGGACTGCTCGGAGGTGGCCACGCCAAATCCGAAACGGCCATAGATGGATGCCTCGGAGGCCGTGAGTGCGGCCATCGCGAGACCGTCCTGTTGGGCCAGCGCCAGGTCTTCGACCATCATGCGCCGCAGCAGCCCGCGGCGACGGTGGGACGTGCGTACGGTCACCGCGGTCACCAGGCGGGTGGGAAGCAGCCGGCCGAATCCGATGTTGAGGGTCTTGACCATGGTTCCGAACGTGGCCACTGGCACGTCCGCGCCCAAAGAATGACCTGCGACCGTTCCCGTCTGGTAGGCGCCGGTCATCACCCGACGGTCCGCCCGCTGCATCTCGATGCCTTTGTCCACCCGCTCATCGGTGCGGCGCTCATCGTGGAAACCGAAGGCCACGGCCCGCATCCACGCGACCGTCTGCGGATACGCAGGGTCATCTTTGGCTGCCGGCTCAAACCGCCGGATTTCATAGTCCCCACTCACATTGGCCACACCGCTGAGCCTAGCCAATGGTGCAGTGGCCTGGCCAGCCGCAACACACCGGGACCGCACAGGAAGGCTGCCCGGGCGGGGTCAGGTCCGCACCACGGGCTGGCGGAGAACGGTCTTGAGCTTCTCCGGCGCCACCCGGCGGGGGTCGCTGAGGTAGATCTCGTGATGCCGGCCGGCGAAGACCAAGCCGTGGGCCGGCATGTAGTCGTGGTGCAGCCGGTGCAGGGTGGGCGCCTCGTCGCTGTAGCTGCCGGTGTGCAGGATCTGCACGGCGAGGCCTTCATCAAGGGTCTCCAGCCGGAGCAGGTCGAGCCCCGGGACGTTCTTCGCCGCCGCTTTGGCGATGCCGTCCTGCACCTCCGCGGCCCCGATCCAGTACGGCTGGTGGATCATCATGGTCCATTTCCAGCTGTCCCGTTCGCCCCTGGTGAAGACGCCGGGGTCATCGGCGCTCCACAGGCCTTCCAGGGGCCCGACGGCGTAGTCCCGGCCCGCCCGTTCCTAGTGGCCGGCGTCGTACCAGCTGGGCCCCACGCCAATCTGGACTTCAAGCGGGACAGTCAGGTCTGCGGCGCCTGCCATCTGCTCGGTGACCAGCTTTTCCACAGCTTCCCGCTCGCCGGCTGCTACTTCCAGGACGAGTTCGTCATGGACCTGCAGGAGCATGCGGGACTTCAGGCCCTGGGCTGCGAGCTCGGCATGGACGCCCAGCATGGCCCGCTTGATGATGTCCGCTGCCGAGCCCTGGATGGGCGAGTTCAGCGCAATCCGTTCGGCATTTTCGCGCAGCTGGCGGTCCGTGCTGGTGAGGTCCGGCAGGTACCGGCGGCGGCCCTCGATGGTGGCGGTGTAGCCGTCGATCCTGGCCTGGTCCACCACGCCGCGGAGGTAGTCGCGGACGGCGCCGAACCGGTCGAAGTACTCCTTCATAAGGGTCCGGGCCTCGTCAACGGAGATTTCCAGCTGCTTGGAGAGCCCGAACGAGGTCAGGCCGTAAGCGAGGCCGTAGGACATTGCTTTGACTTTGGAGCGCATGGCGGACGGTGACCTGCTCCGTGGGCACGTGGAAGATGTTCGAGCCGACAAAGCGGTGGAGGTCCTCCCCCTCCTTGTAGGCCTGGATCAGCCCGGCGTCACCGGAAAGGTGCGCCATGATGCGCATCTCAATCTGCGAATAGTCCGCGGACAGCAGGCATTCGTACCCTTCGCTGACCACAAAGATGCCGCGGACACGCCGGCCTTCCTCGCTGCGGATGGGGATGTTCTGCAGGTTGGGGTTGTTGGAGGAAATCCGGCCGGTGGCGGCGACGTTCTGCGCATAGGTGGTGTGGATCCGGCCGTCTTCCGTGACGGACTTCTTCAGCGACTCCAGCATCTGGCGCAGCTTCGAGGACTCGCGGTGGGCCATCAGCTGGACGAGGAATTCGTGGCCGGTTTTTTCCAGCAGGTTCTTCAAGCGAAGCAGCGTCCGTGGTGTAGCCGGACTTGATCTTTTTGGTCTTCGGCAGCTGGAGTTCCTCGAAGAGGACGGTCTGCAGCTGCTTGGGCGAGCCGAGGTTGACCTCGTGGCCGATCGCGGCGAAGGCGAGCTCCTGGGCGTTGTCGATGACCTTGGCCAGGTCCGCGAGCTGTTCATCCATGCGTTGCATGTCGATGGCGATGCCCGCGGTTTCCATGTCGGCCAGGACGCGGCTGACAGGCAGCTCCAGGGTGGCCAGCAGGTCTGCAGCCTGACGTTCCTTGAGCTCGGATTCGAAGTACCCGCTCAGGGCCTGGACCACGGCAGCTACCTGGACCAGGGCACCGGCGGCGGCAGCGTCGTCGCCGTCGAACGACAAGCTCGAGCTGGCCCGCCTTGGCTGTTTCCGAGGACATGCTGATGTTCAGGTGGTGCTGGGCAAGTTCGGCCAGCTCGTAGGTGCGGCGGTCGGGCTGGATAAGGTACCCCGAGATGGAGGTGTCATCCACAACACCTTCCAGGCCGAGGCCACGGCTGGACAGGGCCTTCAGGGCGGCCTTGTAGCCGTGCATGACCTTCGGCGCCGACGGGTCCCGCAGCCAGGCTGCCAGGACGTTCTCGGCTTCGGCGTCCTGGGCCGCGAGGTCGATGTACACGGCGGCGTCGTCGCGGACGATGGCGACCGCAGCCGCGTCCTCGCCGATCCGGCCGGGGACAAGGTCAACAGCGACGGCCGAGCGGTGCCCGGCGCCGGCCGACAGGAAGGCGCCCAGTTCTGCGGCCCCGGACGGGATGGCGAACTCCGGTACGTCGAGGCTTTCGCGCTCCGCAGGCTCCAGCTCCTCGCTGCCGTACAGGGCAAAAAGCCGGGTGCGGATCGTCTTGAACTCAAGCTCATCGAAGAGGTGCCTCCAGCGCAGCCTCATCCGGCCGTGGTTCGGCGAGGTCGTCCAGGGTGACCGGCAGTTCCAGGTCAGTGTGCAGCCGGTTCAGCCGGCGGTTGCGCTTGACGTCCTCGACATTTTCGCGGAGGGCATCGCCAACCTTCCCGCCGATCGCATCAACGTTGGTCCAGTACTCCTTCGAGCCCGCCATAGAGGTTGATCCACTTGGCAGCGGTTTTCGGGCCGACGCCGGGAATGCCCGGGAGGTTGTCAGCGGACTCCCCCACCAGGGCAGCGAGGTCCGAGTATTGCGGGGGCGTCACGAAGTATTTTTCCTGGATGGCCGCCGCGTCCAGGCGGGGGATGTCGCTGACGCCCTTGCGCGGGTACAGCACAAAGACGTTGTCCGTGATGAGCTGGAAGGCATCGCGGTCACCGGTAACCAGGAGGACCTCGTAGCCTGCCTTCTCCCCCAGCACGGAGAGGGTGGCAAGGATGTCGTCAGCCTCGTAGCCCGGCAGTTTGATGGTTTTGATGCCCCACGCCTGCATGACCTTGTCGATAAGGTCGATCTGGCCGCTCATCTCCCGTGGAGTTTCGTTCCGGCCGCCTTTGTAGTCGCTGTACTCGGCCTTGCGGTGGGTGGTCTCATCCGAGACGTCGAAGGCCACGGCGATGTGGGTGGGCTTCTGTTCCTTGATCAGGTTGATCAGCATGGACGTAAAGCCGTGGATGGCATTGGTGTGCTGGCCGTTGGCCGTGGAGAACTTGTCAGCGGGCAAGGCGAAGAAAGCGCGGAAGGCCATGGAATGCCCGTCCAGGACCAGGAGGCGCGGCTGGCCGGTCGCGGGGATGACGGGTGCTTCGGTGGCTGAAGCCCGGCTCCCGGCCGACGGCGGGACCGTGATGTCCTGCAGGGCGGCGTCCGCGATGGCCGCAGCGGTTTCGATCGGGAAGGGGGCCGGTTTGGTAGTTTCACTCACAGGTGCCAGCCTAGTTGCCATGATGGACAATTTCACGCCCGGTCCCTTCACTGAGGAGTTGGTCACAGCCGGCATCCCGGACCACCTCCACGGCTGGCTCAGCCAGTTCGGCATCGGCGCCCTGGTGGTCAAGATGGGCATCCATTTCCTGGAGATGAGCCCCGAACGGACGGTGGCCACCATGCCAGTGGAAGGAAACACGCAGGTGGCGGGCATCCTGCACGGCGGCGCGCACGTGGTGCTGGCGGAGACGCTGGGGTCCTTCGCGGCAGGAATGCACGCCGGCGACGGCAGGCACGCCGTGGGCATCGAGGTCAACGCCACCCATCACCGGTCCATCGCGGCGGGCACCGTCACGGGAACCTGCACGGCAATTCACCTGGGCAGGACGCTGGCCACCCACGAAATCGTCATGACCGACGAGTTGGGCCGCCGGCTGTCAACGGCACGCATCACCAACATGCTCAGGGACAACGCTCCGGAGAACGGTTAGGACCCGGCTCTTCCTTGGAGGTGGCCACCCTCCGCCGCCACCGGATTCAGGCTGTAGCGGAGCTCAACGATGCCCCGTCCCAAGGTGCGTGAGGCAGTCAGCTCCAGCGGCGGCGTCGGGCCTTCCAACGGCAGCAGGCGCTTGCCGTCGCCCAACACCACGGGAATGACGGAGAGAATCAGTTCATCCAGGTGTCCGGCCGCAGCGAACTGGGCGGCCAGGTTGCCGCCCCCGACCACCCACACGTTCTTCGGGCCGGCGTCGTCCCTGAAGTCCTGGATGAACTCGCCCACCGGACCGCGGACAAACGTCACGTCCGCGCCGGCAGGGGCGGCGTGCTCGTGGTGGGTGAAGACGTAGCAGGGTGTGGAGGGATACGGCCACGTTCCTGCCTCGTGTTCCATGAGCCAGGCGTAGGTTTCGCCGCCCATCGCGATGCAGCCCACGTCCGCCATAAAGGCCTCGTAGCTGTCCTGGCCGCCTTCGAAGCCGTCGAACTGAAGCAGCCAGGCGAGGTCGTCCTTGGCTGTAGCGATGAAACCGTCCAGGGATGCGGCTACAAAGTACTGGAAGCGTGACATGGCTCCAGCGTAGCCGCGCGGGCAGCCGCGTGCTATCAGCGCCCGGCCGCTGCGCCTACTTGCTGAAGTACGGGATGATCAGGTAGAGCCCGAACAGGACGGCGACGCCACAGAGACCGAAGCAGATGTAGGCGAAGGTCCGCTTGATGCGGGGTGAGGGCTGCTCGGTGTCCCCCGCGATGGCCGTCAGCCGGACACCCAGCGAGTAGAGGACGACGACGGTGACCGCAGCCACGAGGGTGGCACCGGCTACGGTGACAAGTTCCAACCACTTCATCGCTTGTTGTCCTTCTCCTGGTTGGCCTTGGCGCGTGCACGGGCCATTGCTTTCTTCTTGGCGAAGCGGACGGCTTGCCCTGCTTCCTCGACTTCCACGGCATTATGGTGGCCGACGTGGGACTTGCGGGAGTAGAAGAACATGAACAGCACCGCCCCGGTGCCGGCGATGGCCGCAATGAGCACGCCCACCACGCCGGTGTTCACAAGCAGCGCGGTCAGCGCCCCGACGACGCCTGCGGCGGGAAGGGTGAAGAGCCAGCCAAGGGCGATTTTGCCCACCATGTTCCAGCGGACGGTGGTTCCCTTGCGGCCCATGCCGGAGCCGATGACCGATCCGGAAGCAACCTGGGTGGTGGAGAGGGCGAAGCCCAGGTGGGAGGAGGCCAGGATGGCCGACGCCGTGCTGGTCTCGGCGGCGAAACCTTGCGCAGGTTTGACTTCGGTAAGGCCCGAACCCATGGTCCGGATGATCCGCCAGCCGCCGGCGTAGGTGCCCACGGCGATGGCCAGGGCACAGGCACCGATGACCCAGAACTGCGGGCCGGAGCCAGGGGCCTGCGAACCGGCAGCAATCAGCACCAGGGTGATGATGCCCATGGTCTTCTGCGCGTCATTGGTTCCGTGGGCCAGCGCCACCAGGCTGGAAGTGAAGATCTGGCCGGTACGGAAGCCACCGCGTTTCTGTGTCAGCTTGCTGCCGGTTTCGGGGTCCTGGCGTGCCGTGAGGGCGTAAGCCAGCCGCGTGCAGATGTAGGCCACAATGCCGGCAATCAAGGGGGCAAAGATCGCCGGCAGGATGACCTTCTGCAGCAGGGTCTCCAGGTTCACCGAATTGAATCCGATGCCTGCGATGGCAGCACCGATGAGGCCGCCGAAGAGGGCGTGCGACGAACTGGACGGCAGGCCCTTGAGCCAGGTGATCATGTTCCACAGGATGGCGCCCATCAGGCCGGCGAAGATGATTTCCGGGGTGATCGGTGCGGCGCCGGAGCCTTCCCGGATGATGCCGCCGGACACGGTCTTGGCCACCTCGGTTGAGAGGAAGGCACCCACCAGGTTCAGGATGGCGGCCAGGGTCACTGCAGTCTTCGGCTTGATGGCACCGGTGGCGATGGGCGTGGCCATCGCGTTGGCGGTGTCATGGAAGCCGTTCGTAAAGTCGAAAAATAGTGCCAGCGCGATGACCAGCGCCACCATGAAGGTGATATCCACCTGTTGCCCAATCTGCAGAGTCGACGTTCAGCAGTTTCTTAACCCCCGCCTGTCCTGCACAGCATAATTCACCTGCAGTTCACGTGAAATGGCCTGCGGTGTTAACAGGACCGGTTTGAAACCCTATCGATCGTACGCGCCCGGGGCATCAGGTCAAAACAGCCTGCGCGCAGTCCTGCCCGCCGCAGCCGGGCGTTCCGTTGGCGGCGGCCCGGACAGTCCGGAGGCCGGGCCACTGGCGGCGCGGTGCTGCCGGGACTATCTTCGGTCCATGGTCCACGACGCTTTACTTCCCGCTGTGACCTGGCTCGCGGCCTCGCCCGAGCCGGCCGTCGGCAGGGCGGCCCACCGCGAATTCCTTGACACCGCCTGGAACGGCGGACCGGTTGCCGGCGGCCGGATCGTTTCCACGCTGCTGTCCGGCCAGCTCGCTGACGGCAGCTTTGGCGTCCACCCCTACCGGAAGTGGAGCGGCGCCCACTGGCGGCTGGTGTCCTTGGTGGACCTCGGTGTCACAGGGGCAGACGCAGCGTCCCTGCCGCAGGCGGCCGGGACAGTGCTTGACTGGCTGCTCAGCGACCGGCACCGGAACACGATCCGGTCCGTCAACGGCCTGACGCGCCGCTGCGCGTCGCAGGAAGGCAACGCCGTCTATGTCTGCTGCCGGCTGGGGATGGCGGCCGATCCGCGCGTCATCCGGCTCGCCCGCGACCTCACAGCCTGGCAATGGCCCGACGGCGGCTGGAACTGTGATGTGCAGGCCAGCGGCCGCCGGTCCTCCTTCCATGAGACGCTGCCAGCCGCCAAGGGACTCCACGAATACTGGAAGGCCAGCGGTGACCCCGCAGCACGGGCCGGCTCTGAACGCGCTGCGGAACTGTTGCTCCAGCACCGGCTGTTCAGATCCTTGTCAACCGGACATACCATCCACCCGCTGTGGGTCAAACTCCGCTATCCGGAGTTCTGGCACTACGGCATTCTCCCGGCCCTGTTGCTGCTGGCCAGGATGGGACTGGCAGGCGATCCCAGGGCTGAGGAAGCCATCACCCTGCTGCGGCAGAAGATGCTGCCTGACGGACGCTGGCCCGTGGAGGGCGCCTGGTGGAGCCCGGCCGGCGCGGCGGGCCAGACCGGGGTGGCTGATTGGGGCAGGTCCGGTCCGAACCCGTTCGTCACCCTCAGTGCCGTCCGGATCCTGGCCTCCGTGTGAGAAACGCACTGACAGTTGCCAGTTCAGCAGGCGAGACGCCGCGCCTTGGATCGGGTGAGACCATGAGGATGCGTCTGCCGAGGAACCTGGCCCACTGCCGGGCCTGCTCCTCGTACCGGAGCTGGTCGTCGACCCAGGCGATGCGCACCGGAGCATGCGCCTCGATGTCGGCCTGGAGTGCTTCCAGCTTCCACCACCCCTCCCCTGTGCCGCCACCCTCCGCTGCCAGGCACGGCCAGCCAGCGCCGTTCAACCCGAGGGCCGGCGAGAGGACGTCCGCGGCCATGTCCTCCCAGCTCGTGAGCCAGACGCAGCGCACACCTGGATCGCCGGCCAGGACATTAAGCCCGTCCACCAGTTCCCGGGCAAAGGCAACGGGCAGGAGCCCGGCGTCCGCTTGGCGCCATGCAGAACCCCACGGGCTTCTTCCGGACGGCCCGAACGGGCAGATCACGCCGTCCACGTCCAGGTACAGGGTGACGTTGACCAAAGCCGTTCCGCCGCAGCTCAGCGCAGGGGGAAATCCGGTGTCCGGCCGGAGTCAAGCATGGGGGCGACCTTTTCTTCCAGGGCGGCAAGGGTGGCATCAGGCAGGACAATGAGTCCGTCCAGTTCACGGCGGGCCCGCTTGTATGCAGCCTGCCGTTCAGAAGGCGTGGCTGCACTGTCCCCGGCCAGCCGGAGCAGCGTCCGGGCAGTCGCCAGCCGCTCCCGCTCGGGTCCGGTGAAGTTGGAGTCCCGGACACGCCGGGCTTCCCGCTCCGCAACGGCGAAAGCGACTTCGTAGCTGTTCACGGCCGTACGGTACGCCTCGAGGCGGGAAGGTGCCGTCACGTCTCCGGCGGCATCGGGCCGGAGGCCGTCCGCTTCCCGCTTGGCCCGCAGGAAGGCCACCGTCAGCGGCTCCCGGACGTCGGTCATCAGGGGAAAATCGATCAGCTTGCCGACATCGAGCTCATAATCCAGCCATTTCCTGTTCACGTCCTCATGGGCCGCCATCAGTGACGCTACTTCGGCCTCCGCCACCTGCTCGGCCTGGAGTGCCTGGTTCTTCAGTGTGTAAAGCTCCACCCTGCGCTGGTGCCGGCGCTCGGTGGAAGTCTGCCACGAGCGCGCCCAGCCGCCCATCACGCCGCTGAGCGGAAAGACCAACCACCAGTAGTGGGCCATGAAGTCAAGGATGGGCTGCACGTTTCCATCGTCGCACCGCCAGGGCCCCTCCTCAAGGCCTGCCGGTCCGGCGGGATGTACTCCGGGCGCTGTGCCACCCTGTGTCCCGGCAGTACGCTGGATGCATCATCCGGGAGCCGTGACATGCCAGAACTCGAGGAACTCCTTGCATCCGGCCGGGACGCCTACGTCCGTCGGGACTGGGCAGCCGCGGGCCGCGACCTTTCGGCTGCCCGCCGGGCTGCACCCCTGGCGGCCGGTGACCTGGAAGCGCTCGCGGGCTCGGCGTGGTGGCTGGGGCAGGTGCCGGAATCGCTGGCTGCGTCCGAGGAGCTGTTTCACCTGCTCGCGGCGGACGGCAGCCAGGCGCGGGCGGCCATGACGGCGATCGAGTTGTCGCTGCGGTGGGGCACGCGTGGAGACGTCGCGGTCGCCTCAGGCTGGCTCAACCGCGCACGCCGGATGCTGGACGGCCGGGAAGACCAGGCGGAACACGGATACCTTCTGTACCTGGAGGCGTCCATGTCCCTGGACTTCAGCGGCGCCGACCCTGCAGGTGCCGCAGCAGCCGCAGCCGCGGTGGACGTACTGTCCCGGATCTTCGATGACCCTGCCCTGCCCTGTTTTGCGCGCGTCCTCGAGGGACTGGCCAAGGTGCGCAGCGGCCACGCCGAGGCCGGTTTCGGCGTGCTGGACGAGGCCATGCTCCCGGTGCTTGCCGGAGCGGTGCCCCCGGAATGGGCCGGGGACATCTACTGCACCGTGATCCACCTGTGCCATGCGTTGGGCGACTATGCCCGGATGAGGGCGTGGACCCGGGCACTGGACCGGTGGACTACCGGCATGTCACGTACTTTTGTCTACGCCCATGTGACCCGGGTCCACGAACTGCAGCTCCTGGCCACCGAGGGTGACTGGGAGGCCGTGCTCGGCGAGATCGGACCATTGAGTGAAACGCTGGCAACAGCCCACGGCTGGATGGCCGGTGCAGGCTTCTACGAACTGGGCGAAATCCGCCGGCTGCGCGGCGACGCTGAAGGAGCATGGGCCGCTTACGGCCGGGCCAGCGAGGCGGGAGTGCAGCCGCAGCCCGGCGAGGCCCTGCTGCGCTTCGCTGCCGGGGAGCAGACCCGGGCGCTGGAGCAGCTTGCAGCTGCGCTGGGGGAAAGCGGCCCCGTTGATGGGGTGCGGCTCCTCCTGCCGGCCACGGAGCTGGCCGTGGCCCTCGGTGACCGTGCCCGCGCCGAGGCGTTCTGCTCCGGACTTGAGCAGACAGCTGCAAGGTTCGCGTCGCCGGGTATCCGGGCCTGGGCCCAGCACGCCCGCGCCATCGTCCTCCTGGACTCCGGTCAGGCATCGGAAGCACTGGACAGCCTCAACGACGCTGCGCGCATCTATCGGGGGCAGCGCGCCCGCTACAGCATCGCCCGGACCCACGAACTGGCTGCTGCGTGCAGGCGGCAGGCAGGCGAGACCGCCACAGCGGAGGCGGACCTGGCCACCGCGCTGGCCATTTACCGGCAGCTAGGGGCGCTCCCGGATGTACGGCGGTTAAGCGCCGGCGCCGCCGGCGGCCTCACCGCGCGTGAAGCCGAAGTGCTCAGGCTGGTCACCGGAGGGGCCAGCAACCGGGAAGTGGCCCACGCCCTGGTCATCAGCGAAAAGACCGTGGGCCGTCACCTGGCGAACATCTTCGCAAAAATCGGGGTCACCTCCCGCACAGCCGCGGCCGGCTGGGCACATGCCCAGGGACTCGGCTGACGGACGACGCCGCGGGGTACCCATGCGCGGCGACCGCCACCTGCCGCCGTCGTTCTTCACGCGACGGGCCTGACCATGGCCCGAGACCTGCATCATCCGCACCATGTCCTGCCGCAAAAGATGCACCATTCGCCCGACGCGCCGCCTTCGGGCTCACCCGTAGCGTCGAAGCAACCGGATTAACCGGCCCGGAACAGGTGGAAAGGCACGATCATGACAACGTATGAGGTTGAGGCGCCCGCAGCGGATGGTGTCGCCGGCACCGCGGAAGTGGAAGCGGCCGCCGGCCGGGTGCTGGGAATCCTGAATGACGGTGCCACGGCTGTCCTGGCCAGTATCGGGCACCAGACAGGGCTCTTCGACACCCTTGCGGAGCTGCCGCCCGCCACCAGCGAGCAGATCGCGGACGCGGCCGGCCTGAACGAACGCTATGTCCGGGAGTGGCTCGGCGGAATGGTGACTGCGGGATTCGTGGACTACCGGGCCGGGGCGCACACCTACGGGCTTCGCCCTGAGTACGTCCCCTCGTTGACCGGTCCAGGACCCGAAAACCTTGCGCGGACACTCACGTACATCACTTTGATGGGCGGCGTCGCGGGCAGGATCGTCGAGAAGTTCCGGACGGGCGGAGGCCTGGCCTACCAGGACTACCCGGACTTCGTTGAGATCCAGGCGGCCGACAGTGGAGCCGTCCATGACGCCTCGCTGGTGACGGCGATCCTGCCGCTGACGGGCAGGACAGATGACCTGCGGACAGGAATAGATGTCGCGGATATCGGCTGCGGCGCAGGGCATGCAGTCAACCTCATGGCACAGGCCTTTCCGAACAGCCGCTTCACCGGCTACGACTTCGCCGAGGATGCGCTCGCCGTTGCCCGCGCGGAAGCTGAAAGCCTGGGACTGGCCAACGTACGGTTCGAACTGCGCGATGCGGCCGCCTTGGGCCTCACCGACGCCGTGGACCTGGTTACGGTGTTCGATGCCGTGCACGACCAGGCCCACCCGGCCGCTGTCCTGCGCAACATCCTGCAGGCACTGCGGCCGGGCGGCACGTTCCTGATGGTGGACATGAAGGCCTCCAGCCGGCTGGAAGAGAACCTCGGGCTGCCGTGGGCCACGTTCCTCTATGCGATCTCGACGACGCACTGCATGTCGGTTTCCCTCGCCCAGGGCGGGGACGGCCTCGGGACGGTCTGGGGTGTTGAACTGGCGGAGTCGATGGTCCGGGAGGCCGGCTTCGGCGACGTCCGGGTCCTTGACCTCGATGAGGACCCGTTCAACGCCTATTTCGTCGCCACAAAGCCGGCCGCCGGGAGCCGGTAGGCGGCGTCAGGTTGCCGGGGCCGCCTGGGGGTTGTTGACGTTGACCAGCCAGGCGGTCCCGAACCTGTCGGTGCACATCCCGAAGACGTCACCCCAGGGCGCGGCCTCCAGCGGGACGGTCACCGTGCCGCCGTCGCCTGCCAGCTTGTCCCAGTAGCCCCGGAGCTCCGTTTCGTCGTCGCCGCTGAGCGAGACGGAGATCGAGCTGCCGGAAGCGAGGTCCATGCCGTTCGGGGTATCGGCCCCCATCAGGACCAGTCCGTTGCCGGTGGTCAGCATGCCATGCATGATCTTGTCTGCCTCGGCCGGATCGTCGCTGGCGTGGTACTCCCCGAAGGTGCTGAGCGCCAGGTCCCCGCCAAAGACCGACTGGTAGAACGTCAGGGCCTCCCTGGCGTTGTCGCGGAAGCCAAGGTAGGGGTTGAGCGTCGTGGGCATGGCCGGTTCTCCTTGCGGTTCAGTACTGCATCGGACTGGAACAGACAACATCCTGCCGCAATTCCGGACCGGTTCATAGGGTGGCCGTTCCCGATATTCCCCTCAGAGTTCACGGAACAAACCGATACCCGACGCCAGGTTCGGTGAGCAGATGGCGAGGGCTTCCCGGGTCTGTTTCCAGCTTCCTGCGCAGCTGGGCCATGTACACACGCAGGTAGTTCGCTTCCTTCTGGTATGCCGGGCCCCATACGTCCAGCAGGAGCTGCTGCTGGGTCACCAGCCGGGCAGGGTTCCGGACCAGCAGCTCCAGGATGTTCCACTCCGTCGGAGTCAGGCGGACGGCGTTGCCGTCCTTCACGACACGCCGCTGCGCAAGGTCGACGGTGAAGGATGCAGCTGCCACGGTGGGCTCCGATTCGGGGGCGGGGACGCGGCGGAGCAGTGCCCGCAGCCGGGCAAGGAGTTCATCCAGGCCGAAAGGCTTGGTGATGTAGTCATCCGCTCCAGCGTCCAGGGCCTCGACCTTGTCCGAGGACCCGTGGCGCGCGGACAGGACCAGCACGGGCAGGCTGCTCCACCGGCGGAGGTCGCGCAGGACGTCGGCTCCGTCCAGGTCCGGCAGCCCGAGGTCCAGGATCATCACGTCGGGGGGCCGGTGCGAGGCCGCACTCAGGGCCGTGCCGCCGTCGGCTGCGGTGTCCACAGCGTAGCCATGTGCCTGGAGGGTGATCCGCAGCGCTTTGAGCAGGTGAGGATCGTCGTCGACCACCAGCACGCGGGTTCCGTGGCCGCCCGGCAGCCCTGTTGCGTGGGTCCGGTCCGTGCTCACGTGCCGTCCTCCCGCGGCTGGCCGGCTGCGTGGCGCGCGCCCGTGGAGCCGGTGGAAAGGGCCAGGGCGATCACCATGGTCAGCCCGCCGCCGGGGGTTTCCTGCGCCGTCAGGGTTCCGCCCATGGCCTTGACGAACCCGTCGGCAACAGCCAGGCCAAGCCCCACACCCGTGGCCCGGGGCCGGTCGTCGAGCCGCTGGAACGGCTGGAAGATCTCTACCACCGTCCGGGCGGGAACCCCGGCGCCGTGGTCGATGATCCGCAGCTCACCCGACGGGTAGCCGTCCAGGGTGGCTGCGCCCAGGCCATCCGAGGCGCCGGTCACGGTAATCCCTGTACCCGGTGCGTACTTGACGGCGTTCTCGACGATGTTGGCAACGACGCGTTCCAACAGGACAGGATCTGCCTCCACGGTGGGCATGTTGGCGGGCAGCTCCACCCTGACTTCACCATCCGGGAGCCCGCGGAGCGCCGTCGCCACGACATCGCTCCACCGCACCGGTCCGAGCATTGGGCGTACTGAGTCGGCGGTGATCCTGGACATGTCCAGCAGGTTTCCCACCAGCTGGTCCAGCCGGTCCGTGCACTCGTCGATGGTTTCCAGCAGTTCCCTCTGCTCCTCCGGGGTGTAGGTGACGGTCCGCTGCAGCAGGCCGCCGGTGGCAAGCTTGATCCCGGCCAGGGGCGTCCGCAGGTCATGGGACACGGCCCGCAGGATGGCGGTGCGCATGGTGTTCCCTTCGGCCAGCCGCAGCACCTCACGCCGGCTTACCGCCAGCTGGCGCCGTTCCAGCTGCGCCTGGACGTGGACCGCAAACGCGCCCAGCAACCGGCTTTCCGTTGCAGGCACCTCCTTGCCGAACAGCACAAGCCAGGTGTCGGCGTCGACCACTTCCGCCGTGGTGCCGGCCTGCCGGGTGACGCCGGGCATCCACGCTGCCGTGTTCCCCGCACCCGCCACCAGCCGCCAGGTCCGGCCGCCGGCTCCGGCGCTGCCCGCCGCAGTGGAGTCCGACGGCGTTCCCCCACCCGCTGTGGCGCCCTCCGGGCTGCTGAACACGCCGGCCCCCGTGACGCCAAAGGCGTCCAGCGCCTCGGCCAGGATGCCCTCGAGGGTGTCGTCCGCACGGGAGGCACCCAGGGCGAGGTCACCGAGCGTCGCCGCCTCCGCCTGTGCCCTGGCGGCTTCCTTGGAACGGCGGGCGGACCTGTCCACCACGCCCGCGACTGCCACGGAGACGCCCGCAAAAACGCCCAGCGAGAGGAAGTCCTGGGGATCGCTGATCGCCAGGTCGCCGAGCGGCGGCGTGGAGAAGTAGTTCACCAGGACACTGCTCCACAGCGCGCCGACCACGGCAGGCCACAGCCCGCCCACCAGTGCCACCACCACGGCGCCGGCAAGCTGGATCAGGACAGCGGTGGCAACACTGTGCTCGAACGATGCCAGCAGCAGCTGAAGCAGAACCGGGAGCAAGGCAGCGAGCATAAAGCCAGCACCCACCCTGGCCCGGCCAAGATCAGGATGTGTGCCCCGGGCAACAGGCCGGGGGTCGGCGCGGGGAACCACCTGGACGTCGATGTCACCGGCGCCGCGGACCACGCGGGTTTCCACGGTGCCGCCGGCCAGCAGACCGGAAAGCAGTCCCGTCAGCGGCCGGCGCCGGGACTGGCCCACCACAATGTGGGTGGCACGGGTCTTGCGTGCGTAGTCGAGCAGGGCCGAGGCCGGGTCGGGCCCCGACAGGGTGTGGTAACTCCCGCCGAGGGACAGGGCGAGCCGCCGCTGGGCCTCCAGGACCTGGGGCGACTCAGCGGGAGCGCCGGCTGAGGTGCGGACGTGGACGGCAACGAGCTCGCCGTCCTCGCTTCGTTCCAGAATCCGGGCGGCACGGCGGAGCAGCACTCCTGCGTCATCGCTGCCGCTGAGGCCAATGACTATCCGTTCGCGTGCCATGCGGCCATTCTGCCACCCGGAACGGCGCTGTTCCGCCGCGCGTCCGGGCCGGACGTGATCTCCGCCATAGCGGCGTTAAGGATGCGTCAAGATCCCGGGAAATCAGGCCCAGGCGGCCGCGGCCGGCACTAGATTCGGCTGTGCCCGCGGCGCCGTGCTGCGGACTGAAAGGCTTCCATGACCACCATGAGCAGACCGCCGGCGGACCCGTCGGCCCTCCGCCCGACCCGGAAGGCGGCCCTCACCGGGTGGCTGCTGTTCGGACTGCAGGACGCCAAGGGTGCGCATCAGGGTCCGGGCGGTGTGGCCGCGGACGAGGAGAAGAAGCACCACTGGTGGCAGGTGATGTGCCTGACCGGCGTGGACTACTTCTCAACACTGGGCTACCAGCCTGCCATCGCGGCGCTCGCCGCCGGCGCCATCTCACCGTTGGCCACGCTGGTGCTGGTAGCGGTAACCCTGTTCGGTGCCCTCCCGGTGTACCGCCGGGTTGCCGGTGAGAGCCACCGCGGTGAGGGATCGATCGCCATGCTGGAGCGGCTCCTGCCCCGCTGGGGCGGAAAGCTGCTGGTGCTGGTGCTGCTGGGATTCGCCGCGACGGACTTCATGATCACCATGACCCTGTCCGCCGCTGACGCCACGGCGCACCTGGTCGAGAATCCGTTCGCGCCGGACTTCCTGCATGGCCGGGAAGTGGCAGTGACGCTGGTCCTCCTGGCGCTGCTCGCAGCAGTCTTCCTGCGCGGATTCAAGGAGGCCATCGGTGTGGCGGTCGTACTGGTGGTCCTGTACCTCGGCCTTAACGTGGTGGTGATCGCCCGGTCCCTCGTCGAGGCGTTCACCCACCCTGCCGCTGTCGGGGACTGGTGGCTGACCCTGAACACCTCGCACGGCAACCCCCTCATGGCGGTGGCCATCGCGCTGCTGGTTTTCCCGAAGCTTGCGCTGGGCCTGTCCGGCTTCGAGACCGGGGTGGCGGTGATGCCCCAGATCCGGGGCGGCGCAGGCGATACCGATGCCCACCCCGCCGGGCGGATCCGGGGAACCCGGAAGATGCTGACCACGGCGGCGGTGATCATGAGTTCCTTCCTGGTCACCAGCAGCTTCAGCACGGTGGTCCTCATTCCAGAACACGAGTTCCTGCCCGGCGGGCAGGCGAACGGCAGGGCCCTGGCTTTCCTTGCGCACGAATACCTGGGTGCAGGATTCGGAACCGTCTATGACCTGAGCACCATCGCCATCCTGTGGTTCGCCGGCGCGTCCGCGATGGCGGGGCTGCTCAACCTCGTCCCCCGCTACCTGCCGCGCTACGGCATGGCGCCGGAGTGGGCCAAAGCGGTCCGCCCGCTGGTGCTGGTCTTCACGCTGACAGGGTTCCTGATCACCTGGCTGTTCGAGGCCGACGTCGACGCCCAGGGCGGTGCGTACGCCACCGGCGTCCTGGTGCTGATGACCTCGGCGGCAGTGGCAGTGACGCTTTCGGCCCGCCGCCTGCAACAGAAAAAGCGGACCTTCGGCTTCGGCGTCATCACGGTGCTTTTCCTGTACACGACCGTGACGAACATTTTTGAGCGTCCCGAGGGCATCCGGATCGCCGGGTTCTTCATCCTCGGCATCATCAGCATCTCCCTGCTGTCCAGGGTGCTGCGTTCGTTCGAACTGCATGCCACGCATGTCCGGCTGGACACCCAGGCCCTCGAGTTCCTTGCCGGGAACCTGTCCGGACCGATCGGGATCATCGCGCACGAGCCTGTCCGCCAGACTGCCGAGGCGTACCGGCACAAGCTGGCCTCAGCGATGGAGGCGAGCCACTTTCCGGAAAACTACCAGACCCTGTTCCTCGAGGTCATAGTGGACGACTCCTCCGACTTTGAGACGGCGCTGGAGGTCCGGGGGGTGACGCGGCACGGGTTTGCCGTCCTGGAGGTCCACGGACCGGGCATCCCCAACACGATCGCCTCGGTGCTGCTGCACATCCGGGATGTGACCGGGCTGATGCCGCACGTCTACTTCCGCTGGACCGAGGGCAACCCCGCCTTGAACCTGCTGAAGTTCCTCGTGCTCGGCGAAGGCGAGATTGCCCCCGTCACGCGCGAGATCCTCCGCGAGGCCGAACCGGACGTCACGAAGCGTCCGTGGGTGCATGTGGGCTGATCCGGAACCGGCGGTGCTGCCGGGTGCGCGATTCCCGGACGGGCCGTAGGCTCAGGGCATGGCCAGATACTTCGATGTTCATCCCCAGGATCCCCAGCCGCGTGCGATCACGCAGGCCGTCAAGATGGTGCTCGACGGCGGGCTGATCGCCTACCCCACCGATTCCTGTTACGCGCTGGGTGCCCAGTTGGGCAACAAGGACGCACTGGACCGGATCCGTTCCATCCGGAAGCTCGATGACAAACACCACTTCACGCTGGTCTGCAAGGACTTCGCCCAGCTGGGCCAGTTCGTGCACATCGGCAACGATGTGTTCCGCAGCATCAAGGCCGTCACGCCCGGCGCGTACACGTTCATCCTGCCGGCCACCAAGGAAGTTCCGCGACGGCTGCTGCATCCCAAAGAAGAAGACCGTGGGCGTGCGCATCCCGGACAACCGTGTGGTGCAGGCCCTGCTGGCAGAGCTCGGCGAGCCGATGCTCTCCAGCACGCTGCTGCTCCCCGACGAGGAGGATCCGCTGACGCAGGGCTGGGAGATCAAGGAGCGGCTGGACCATGAGGTGGACGCCGTGATTGACGCCGGCGACTGCGGCTCCGAGCCCACCACGGTGGTGGACTTTCTCCAGCGGCGTGGCCGAAGTGGTGCGGCGCGGCGCCGGGGACCCGTCCCGCTTCGAGTAGGGGTCCGGCGTAGCTGCCCGGCCTGCTTCCGGGCCCTGCTGGGCTGGACGCGGGGCGGCTCGCCCGGCATCTTCGGGTAGTCCGGCGGGAAAGGCAGCTCACCCAGGCCCGGCTTCGGCGTCGCGGTCCCACCACCCAGCAGCGCGTCGATGGTGCCCGGGTTGCCGTTCATGTCCGCCCAGGGATCGCCGACGGTCTTCAGCCGCTCCGGGACGGTCAGGATGGTGAAGTTCTTCGGGTCTGATGCCGTTCCAGCTCGTCCCAGGTGATGGGGCAGGAGACGGGGGCATGGGCCAGGGCGCGGGGGCTGTAGGCGCCGGCGATGGTCCGGTCCCGGTTGGCCTGGTTGAAGTCCAGGAAGACTCGTTCGCCCCGTTCCTCCTTCCACCAGGCGGTGGTGACCTTGTCCGGCATCCGCCGCTCCAGCTCCCGGGCGGCAGCGATGACGGCGTGCCGGACGTCCAGGAATTCGTGCGTGGGCTCGATGGGCGCATAGACGTGCAGCCCGCGGTTCCCCGAGGTTTTGATGAAACTGTCCAGGCCGGCCTCGGCCAGCACCTCCTTCAGCGCCAGCGCTGCCGGGACCGCGTCGTCGAAATCCGTGCCCGGCTGGGGGTCAAGGTCAATCCGGAGCTGGTCCGGATTGTCCGTGTTGCCGGCTCTTGACGGCCATGGGTGGAACACCACAGTGTTCATCTGGACGGCCCACACGGCGGCCGCCGGCTCGTCAAGCACCAGCATGGGGTGTGAGCGTGCGCTCGGGAACACCACTTTCACGGACCGGACGAAGTCCGGCGTTCCTTTTGGCGGGTTCTTCGAAAAGAACTGTTCGCCGTCGATATTGTCCGAGTACCTCTGCAGCGCCACCGGCCGGTCACCGTTGGCGGCGATGAACGCCTCCCCCACATCCACCATGTAGCGGGCCAGGTCCAGTTTGGTCAGTCCCTGTTCCGGCCACAGGACCCGGCTGGGACTGGAAATCCGCATTTCGCGCCCGCCGTCGGGACCCGGGACAGTGAGGGTGGTCTGTTCGCTCGCCATGGGGACAACGTACACCCCGTCTTTCCGGCGGCAAACAAACCCACGGGTTCCGGCATGATGGACCCATGACCGTCTCAGAATCCTCCCTGACCATCCCCGTGGGCGATGTGGCAGTGTTCGGCCCTGTACGCCGGCCCGGACAGCCCGTTCGCCACCCTGGTGGTGGCCCATGGGGCCGGCGCGGGCATGGAACACCCCTTCCTGCGCGGATTCACCGACGCCCTGAACGACGACGGCGTTGCCACCTTGCGCTTCAACTTCCCCTACCGCGAAGCCGGCCGGAAGTTCCCGGACCGGCCGCCGGCGGCCATCGCCAGCCTGGCGGGCTGCCATGGACGAGGCGACGCCGCTGGGAGCCGGCACACGGAGACACCGGGCCGGTCTGGGCGGCCGGCAAGTCATTCGGCGGGCGGATGGCATCCATGGCGGTAGCGGAGGGAATGGAGGCGGCCGGCCTGATTTACCTCGGTTATCCGCTCCACCCGCCGGGCAAGCCCGAAAAACTCCGCGATGAACACCTTTACGGCCTCACGTTGCCCATGCTGTTCCTCCAGGGAACCCGGGACACCTTCGCCACCCGGGAGCTGCTGGAGGGCGTGGTGTCCCGGATCGGGCCGTCGGCGGTGCTGCAGTGGATCGACGGCGGAGACCACTCGTTCGCGGTGGCGGGCAGGAAGCGCAGCGCCGCCGAGATCGGGGCGTCCCTGGCGCCGGTGGTCGCGGGGTTCATCCGGACCCGCGGCTGAGCCTGGAACCCGCCGGTACCAGGCGCCGGCCGCGCCGGCTAGGCGGCGTCGTCGTGCCACCAGCCTTCCCAGGCGGCTGGAGCGTCAGCTGTCCGTCAGGGAATTCGGTCTTGCCGTTTCCGCCGCCGTGCGGGCGGCTGTCGTCACTCCGGCGGCCGTCCAGCAAGAGGTTCAGGCTACTCAAAAGCAACATTGTTGCGTCCTTTCGTGTTGTGGTGCTGGACCACGTCTGTCCAAGTAGCAACGAGCCTAACCGCGGCATGTTTCAGCGCGTCGACGCTACGTTTCGGCCAGTGTATCGGACATCTCACCCGGGCCGCCGCGGGCACCGTGCAGACCGGACGCCGCTGCCGCTTACATCCTGGCTTTGGTCCGGGCGGTCGCCGGCGCCGTCCAGGGGTCCTCCGGCCAGGGATGCCGGGGATAGCGGCCCCGCATCTCGGCCCGGACCTGCGCGTAGGGCCCGGACCAGAACGACGCGAGGTCATCCGTCACGGCCAGCGGCCGCCGGGCCGGCGAGAGCAGGTGGAACAGCACCGGCACCCTGCCGTCCACCAGCCGCGGCGTCTCGGCCCAGCCGAAGCATTCCTGCAGCTTGACCGCCACCACCGGCCGGCCGCCGTCGTCGCGCCCGATGCCGTCCGCCGGATCCGGCACCTCGGGGTAGTCGATCCGCACCCGCGATCCGCTGGGCACTTCCAGCGCTTCCGGCGCCAGCTCCGCCAGCCGGGCGGCGTCCGGCCACGGCAGCAGCCGCCGCAGCGGGTCGGTGAGGTCGATGCCGCTCGGTGGCGGCGCCGCCGGCCAGCGCCTCAAGCTCCGGGCCGAGCCAGTCGTCGAGCCGGGCCAGCAGCGCCTGCTCGGAAACGTCCGGCCACGGCTCGCCCAGTTCCCGGTGCAGCAGGGCGAGGCGGCGGCGCAGGGCGTCCGCCGCCGTCGACCATCCGATGGTTCCCAGCCCGTCCGTCGCCAGCGCGCGGGCCACCGCCGCGCGGCCTTCCGCCGGCGGACGGGCCGGACCGGGGTGGAGGACAGGACGATCGCGCCCAGCCGGCGTTCCCGCCGGGCCGTGACCCGGCCCTGGCTGAACGTCGCCTCCACGGTGTCGGTCAGCAGGTGCCCGGCGGCGGCCTCGGCGGTGTCGGCCGTCAGCGGCGCCGCGGAGCGGATCACGGCGCCGGTGCCGGCGGCGTCCCGGCCCTCGGCCCGGGAGACCTCGGCAACGGCCAGCCACTCGTGCCCGGACAGCGAGCTGCCGGCCGGCAGCCCGGCCCGCGTGCCGGAGGACAGCAGGTACCGCTCCGGCCCCTCGCCCGGGACACGGCGCGCCACCCGGTCCGGGAACGCGAGGGCGACGACGACGCCCACCGCCTCCGCGGCGGTCACGGCGCCGCCGTGCACGGCAGGGACGCCGACGGCGGCGCCCTCCTGCCGCGCGATCGCCTCCATCCGCCGGACGTCCTCCGCCCAGCGCCGGGACGGCGGGTTCCTTGCCGGCGCGCAGGGCTGCCAGGAGGCGCGGCGAGGTCGGCGCCCGGGGCGCGCTGGTCCCCGGCGACCAGGGCGACGGCCTCCGCCGCCGTGCGGTGACCCACGGCGGCGGCGCCGTCCAGCAGGGCCCGGGCCAGCCGGGGATCGGCCGGGAACCCGGGCCAGCGTCCTGCCCAGGGCGGTGGCGTGGCCGTCCGCCTGCCACGGCACCGAGCTCCCGCAGCACCTCGACGGCCTCGTCCATCGCGGCCGGCGGCGGCGCGTCGGGCAGCGCCAGTCCCCGGCCGCCGGGAGAGCCCCAGCAGGCCAGGACCAGGGCGGCGCCGGTCAGGTCCGCGACGGCGATCTCCGGCGTCGGGTGGGCGGGGGCGGCGCCGTAGCGTCTGCTGGTCGTAGCAGCGCACCACCCGTCCCGGCCCCTGCCGGGCGGCCCGGCCGGCCCGCTGTTCGGCGGAGGCCCGGGAGCAGGACACGGTCACCAGGCCGGACATGCCGCGGCTGGCGTCCCGCCGCGGCTCACGGGACAGCCCGGAGTCGATGACCAGCCGGACGCCCGGGACCGTCAGGGAGGATTCGGCCAGGGCCGTGGAGACGATGATCCGGCGGGCCCCGCCGGGCGTCCCGCCCGGACACGGCGCGGTCCTGCTCGGCCGGGCCGACCTGGCCGTGGAGCTCCAGGACCTCCGCCCCGGCCCAGCCCGGCCGCGCAGCGCGGCCGGCGACGTAGGACACCTCCCAGGCCCCCGGGACGAACACCAGGGCGTCGAGTGTCCGTGCCGGCGGCGCATGCGCTGCGGCGTGGGCCGCCGCGGTGTCCGCCACGTGGTCCAGGAACGCGCGCGTCACGCCCCGGTCATCCAGCCGCGGCACCGGCGGCGGGCACCCAGTCCACCTCCAGCGGGTACAGCGCGGACGGGCAGTCGACGACGGGAGCCGGCCCGCCGCCGTCGTGGTCTCCGCTGCCTCCCGACTCCGCCCAGATCAGGGCGGCGAAGCGCGGCGCGTCCAGGGTGGCGGACATGGCCACCAGCGTGAGGTCGCCGCGCAGCTGGCGGACTTCGGCGAGCATGCCCAGCAGCAGGTCGGTCTCCAGGCCGCGCTCGTGGACCTCGTCGAGGATGACGGCGCCGGCGGTCTCCAGTCCCGGATCGGCGAGCAGGCGGCGCAGCAGGATGCCCGGGGTGACGAACTCGATCAGCGGTGCCGGGCCCGGCCTGGCGTTCGCCGCGGACCGTGTAGCCCACGCGGTCCCCCAGCCGGCTGCCGTCCAGGGCGGCCAGGCGCCGGGCCGCCGCACGGGCTGCAACCCGGCGCGGCTGGGTGACAACCACGCGCGGTCCTGGTCCCGTGGTGCTGCCGGCCAGCAGGTTGGCAAGCAGCGGCGGGACCAGGGTGGTTTTGCCCGTTCCCGGCGGGGCCTGCACCACGGCGGTCCCGCAGCCCCGCCGGCGCGCCGCAGCACAGTTTCCAGGCTGCTGAGGGAGGCGGCGAAAGCCAGGCCGGCACCGATGGCGGCGAGGTCGAAGATGGGGGCAGGGCTCGTCGGAAGTCACCCATCCATTGTCGCCGCAATCGTCCGGAGTGTCGGCTCCGCTGGCTGCTCATGGGTCAGACTGGAGGTCAGCCACGACGAAAGCGGGACCCCTTGATCAACCTCCAGCAGGACTCCGAAGGCTTCATCCGCATGAAGCGGCACTTCCCGGCAACCTGCCACCGTGACCGTCACATTCAGCGACGGCTCCGCAGGAGGTGTTCTCCGGCCGCCGGCTCAACGACGATCTACGACGAGGCCCTGGCGGAGTACCGGGCCAGAACCAGCTCGATGCCAAGGGCTTCTCCCGCGGTCCGAAGAAAAAGGTCCAGACCGGGATCGAGTTCGTGGCCGTCCACCCGGGGATGTCAGCGGGGCAGTAACCGGACCCCGTACGCCTTCTTCGCTCCGTCCCGGCCTGCCGCGCTCGTGCCGCTGCAGTCAGCTGTGGCCGTCACGATCCACGTTCTGCAGACCTACCGGTCCGCCGGGGCCGGAGTTGGTCCGCCGGTTGATCAGCCACGTGATGAACCAGAGCACCACTCCGATCGCCATCAGGCCTCCGGCGATCTGGTACTGGATGATGTTCCGGCCAACCCACGGGCCCGCGAGGAAGGCGCACAGCAGGGCAGCAAGGAGGGGCAGCTGCCCGGGCGAGGTGAAGAAGACCTTCCGGTTGGGGTCTCGCTTGCGGCGAAGGACCACACAGGCGACGTTCACCACAGTGAAGACGCACAGCAGGAGGAACGCCGTGGTGCCGGAAAGGTTTGCGACGATGTTGCTGTCCGGATCCGAGGTGACGTACCAGATCAGCCCGAGCGCGAGGACGGTGGAGAAGGTGATGCCGGCCCACGGCGTGCGGCGCACCCGGAGCACTTTGCCCAACGCCGGGGGCAGGACATGCTGGCGGGCCATCCCGTAGATCAGCCGGCTTGCCATCAGCATATTGATCAGGGCCGTGTTGGCGACGGCGAAAACCGCAAGGAACGGGAAGATCTTGTCGATCGGGAAATCAGGCGAACCCTTGTGGACCACCTCCAGCAGCGCAGCACCTTCGGCTTCCCGGATCCCCTCAAGTTCGGTGGGTGAAAGCACGCTGACCACCGAAATGGCCACAAGCATGTACAGGATGACCGCGATGCCCAGGCCCGTGAGCATGGTCCGGGGGAAGATTTTCTCCGGGTTCTGCGTCTCTTCGACCATGTTCACCGAATCCTCGAACCCGACCATGGCGAAGAAGGCGATGGACGTGGCCGCCGTGACTGCCAGGAACATTCCCTTGTCCTGGTAGTCGTTGAAGACGAAGACCTCCCCGACGTTTCCGGTCCCCTGCATCATCACGGAGAAGCCCACCCCGATGACGATGCACAGTGCTGTCATCTCAACGATGGTCAGGACGACGTTGAACTTGACGCTCTCGCCCACCCCGCGGAGGTTGATGATGGCCAGCAGCAGCATGAAGCCCATGGCAACTGCCGTGATGACGCCCTGGCCGGGCACTTCCATCCAGCCGTTGATTTCCAGCCCGCCAAAGAAATTCTGCGCCAGGACGTTCGCGGACGTGGAGGCGCTGGTGATGCCGGAGCAGACAACGGCGAACGCCACCAGGAAGGTGACGAAGTGGATGCCGAAGGCCTTGTGGGTATAGAGTGCGGCACCGGCTGCCTGGGGGTATTGGGTGACCAGTTCAAGGTAGGAGAACGCGGTCAGGGTGGCGACGACAAAGGCCAGCAGGAACGGGAGCCACACAATGCCGCCGACCGTTCCGGCCATGGTGCCTGTCACCGCGTAGACACCGGCGCCAAGGATGTCTCCCACGATGAAGAGCAGGAGCAGCTTGGGACCGAGGACCCGCTTCAGCTCGGGGCCGTCCCCTGCGGGGGTGGCGTCAAAAACTTCCTCGGACGTTCTACTCATGGCTGGCCTCCACGCGGCTAAACGGTTCCAGGGAGCACACCACCGGCTGGCCGGCCTGGTGTGGCCTACTTCACTGTGAACCTCCGGGATCACTTTGGCAACACCTTGCCCCGCAGAAGGGATAACCTAGCCCGGTGGAGGGAACATGACAGTCCGCAGCGCAGGCATTCTCTTATACCGCCGTGATCCGGCGGCGGGGCTCCACGTGTGGATAGCCCACATGGGCGGCCCGTTCTGGGCCCGGAAGGATGCCCACGCCTGGTCGATCCCCAAGGGTGAGTACACCGGCGACGAGGATCCCCGGGCTGCCGCCCGCCGGGAGTTTACCGAGGAGATGGGGGCGCCGCCGCCGCCGGGAGATTACCGGGAGCTGGGCACGTTCCGGCAACCGTCCGGCAAAATCATCGCGGTCTTCACGGCCGAGGCAGACTTCGCCCCGGACCGCATCCTCAGCAATACGTTCCCGCTGGAGTGGCCCCGGGGGTCGGGTATAGTCCGTGACTTTCCGGAGATCGACCGCGCTGAATGGGTGACCGAAGCCGGCGCCCGCACCCTGCTGGTCCGGGGCCAGCTGCCGATCCTCGACGCACTCGTTGACCAGCTCCGCGCCGGCGTGCCCGCGGCGCCGGGCCAGGGGTAGCCGGGCTTCCTCCCGGCGCCCGTACTCCTGGTGGGCCGGCGTGCTAGCGGCCCTGCCTCCGCAGGGCACGGCCGATCCGGGCCGCCGCTTCCTCCAAGAGCGGAACATCAACGTGTCCATAGGCAAAGCGGAGGTGACGTTCGGCATCCGTTCCCGGCCCGGACGGGAAGAACGCGCCTTGCTGGTACTCCACGCCCTCAGCACCCGCGTCGGACGCGAGCCTGCCCGCATCCACGGAATCATCGCGCAGCCGGGGCCACAGGAAGAGCCCGCCGCCGGGAACCTCCGTTGTGAAGGCACCCGGCGCTTCCCGTTCAAGGGCAGCCACGAGCTGTTCCGCCCGGGTCCGGTACAGGGTCCGTGCTTTTTCGAGCGTCCTGTCGAAGAGGTCGGGCTCTGAGGTCGAGGAGTTCGCCCACGATCGCCTGGACCAGTGTGGAGGTATGGGAGTCGTGCCGGCTGCGCAGGGCGACGATGTCTTGGGCCAGGCGCTCGGGCACCACCACCCAGCCCAGTCGCAGTCCCGGACCGAGGGTCTTGGTGAACGTGTTGATGTGGATGACGTGGTCTGAGTTGTTGAAGATGTCCGCGCCTTCGGCCGGGCTGGAATACCAGAGCTCACGGTAGGGGTTGTCCGCCAGGACGATGAAGCCGTAGTGCTCCGCGAGCCGGACCAGTTCGCGCCGTTGAGCCGCGGGAAGGGAGCCCTGGGTGGGGTTGTGGAAATCCGGAACGGTATACAGCGCAGACGGCCGTGCGCCGCCGCGGAGCCGGTCCCCCAGCTCTTCGACATCCAGGCCGTGCCTCCCCACCGGAATGGGGAGGACGCCGGCCGCCGAAAGCTCCAGCCCGCGCAGGAACAGCGGGAAGATGGGGTTGTCCACGGCCACGAGGTCACCGCGTTCCACCACCGCCTGGATGGCAAGGGCAAGGCCGTGGAATCCTCCGTTGGTGATGATGATGCGGTCGACGCCGACACCCTCGCGTTCGGCAATCCACTCCCGCAGCGGGGAGATGCCTTCCGTCCGGGAATACTGCAGGGCCGGCACTCCCGGGCGGGAGAGGACGCGCGCTGTTGCCTCCGCCAGCTCGCCCGTGGGAAGCACGCCCGGATCGGGAACGCCGCCCAGGAGTTCGATGGCGTCGGCGCGCCGGTCGCGGAGGCTGGCATCGCCGAAGCCCTTCGGGGCGCTCAGTCCTTCAATGAGGGCGGGGCGGCGGGACGGCACGGAAAGGGCGGGAGGCGCGGTGGTCAGGTTCAGGGTCATAACGTTGCCTTTGAAAGTTCGTGGGTGGATGGGACGGTGGGCGGCTGGCCTGCATCGACGCGCGGAATCGCGTCCAGCAGGGCGCGGGTGTAAGGATGCCGGGGCGCGGTGAAGATCTGCCGGACCGGTCCGTCCTCCACCACCCGGCCGCGCCGCAGCACAGTGACGGTGTCCGCGATCTGCCGGACCAGTGCCAGGTCGTGGGAGACAAAGAGGTACGTCAGTCCGAGTTCGCCCTGGAGCCGCGTCAGCAGCTCAAGGATGCCTGCCTGGACGCTCACGTCCAGTGCGGACGTGGGTTCGTCGAGGACAACTACATCCGGGCGCATGACCAGGGCGCGGGCAATGGCCACCCGCTGCCGCTGCCCGCCGGAGAGATTGGCCGGACGGCGGCTGAGGAACGATTCCTCCAGCCCTACGGATTCCAACGCCTCGCGGACGCGCCCGGACCGCTCCGCTTTGTCTCCGAGGTTGAATTGCTCCAGCGGTTCCCCGACGATCCGGCCCACCCGCCACGACGGGTCAAGGGACGTGAACGGGTTCTGGTAGACAAGCTGCAGGTGCCTGCGGACGGAACGGAGTCCGGCGCGTGTCTGGCCGTGGACCGCTTCTCCGTTCACGGTGATCCCGCCTCCGTCGGGCTGCTCGAGGCCCAGGAGCAACCTGACGGCCGTGGTCTTGCCCGAGCCTGATTCACCCACCAGTGCGTGCGTTGTCCCGCGGTCCACTGCGAACGAGACGTCGTCCAGGGCCACGGTTTCCTTCCCGCCCGTCACGAAGCGTTTGGAAACGCCCCTGACGTCGATGCGGGGCACCACTTCCTGCCCGCCGGCAGGAGGAAGGTCCGTGGGGCGGGCCTGGAGGCGGTGCCTGCGGTAGCGGTCCGGGTTGAGTGCCGGCACGTCGGCATGGAGGCTGCGTGCGTAGTCGGTCCTGGGTGCCGAGAACACCTGGGCGGAGGCTCCGCTCTCCTGTACGCTGCCGTCCTTGAGAACCACCAGGGAGTCGGTCCGTTCGGCAGCGATGGCAAGGTCGTGGGTGATCAGCAGCAGCCCGATATCCAGGTCCTGCCGGAGCTCCGAAAGCATGTCCAGGATCAGTTTCTGGACAGTGACATCCAAAGCCGACGTCGGCTCGTCGGCGACGATCAGGGCCGGGCGCGGCAGCACGGTCAGGCCGATCAGGACGCGCTGCAGCATGCCGCCCGAGAGCTGGTGGGGGTACGAGTCATAGACCCGGACCGGATCCGGCAGTCCCACGTCCTTCAGGACATCGAGGATCCGGGCCCGCCTGGCATCGGCGTCGGTTTCCCCCGTCAGGGCAGCGGCCTCATGGGCCTGTGCCCCGATGGTGCGGACGGGGTTCAGGGCCGAACCCGGGTCCTGCGGGATGTAGCCCAGCGACCTGCCACGAAGCGGGCGGAACTGCTTCTCGGGCAGCGGGCGGACCTCGCGTCCCTCCAGCTGCACACTGCCGGAGACCGTGGCCAGATCGTGCGGCAGGAGCCTCAGGATGGCCTTGGCGATGGTGGACTTGCCCGAGCCTGATTCGCCGATCAGGGCGAGGCTTCCGCCGCGGGGCAGGGAGAAGCCCACGTCACGGACCACCGTGTCCGGGCCGTACGCGACCGTCAGGTCCGCCACGCGAAGGAGGGTGCCGGCGTCGTTCTGTCCCGTCACTTTGCCGTCTTTCAGTTGCAGGGTCATGGCGTTCACTTGACCTTCCGCAGCCAGCGGCTGATCCGGTTGACCGAGAGGACGGTGGCAACGATGACCAGCGCCGGCGCGTACACAAGCCACGGGGCGGTGGGGTACGTCTTGCCGGACGCCACCAGCAGGCCCCAGTCCGAGGCCGGCGGCGGATCGCCGTAGCCGAGGAAGGCCAGCGAGGCGATGATGAGGATCGAGGTGCCGAACTGGAGGACGGCCAGCACCAGTACGGAACGGTAGGCGTTGGGGAGGATGTGTGTCAGCAGCGCGTGCAGGTGGTTGCCGCCTTCCAGGTAGGACGCCTCAACGTAGGCTGCGCTGCGGATTCTCACCACCTCGGCGCGCATGAGCCGGGCGAAGACTGCGACGGCGGAGACACCGGTGGCGATCGCGGCGTTGATCGTCTGGAACCCCAGGGAGCTCACAATCACCACGGCCAGCAGGAACCCGGGTATTGCCAGGAGGACGTCGACGAAGCGTCCCAGGACACCGTCCACCCAGCCGCCGCGGAAGCCGCTGGCCAGGCCGATGATGCTTCCGACGACGAGGCCGATGATGACGGCAACCAGTGCGCTGGTCACCGAGGATGCGGTGCCGAAGACTACGCGGGCGTACTGGTCGCGGCCGAGATAGTCGGTCCCGAACCAGTGCTGGGTGCTCGGTGCCGCCAGCTTCGAGGACGTTTCTCCGGTGACGGGGCTGAAGGAGGTGAAGAGGCCCGGTGCGAGGGACCAGAGGATGACGATGGCCACCACAGCGAAGGAGAGCAGGACCGTGGGTGGGAGGCCGGCAGAGGACCGTGCGGCGCTGCCGGCGCTGCGGAGGCGCGTGAAGGCAAGGGTGGATGTCATGCGTTGGCTGCCTCTCGGATTTTGACCCTCGGGTCCAGGAGCGGCGTCACCAGGTCTGCGGCCAGATTGACGGCCACAAAGATGATGGCGGAGAGCGAAACGACGGCCTGCAGGACCGGCTGGTCTTCGCCGGTGACGGCCTTCTGGACCACGGTTCCGATCCCGTCCCGGCCGAAGATGGTTTCGGTGATGACCGAGCCGCCCAGCAGCTCCCCGATGATCAGGGCAACCATCGCAACCGACGGGAGCCCTGATGGTTTGACCAGGTGTTTGACGAACAGGGTGGCTTCGGTCAGGCCGCGGGAACGTGCCACCAGCGCGTACTCCTGCCGGGACTCGTGGTCGAGGCTGGCAATCAGGACTTCCGCCAGCGGCGCTGACACCGGAATCGCCAGCGTGGCTGCGGCGAAGAGGGTGGCGGCAGCGCTGTTCGGGTCGGTGGTGGTGAAGGCGTGCAACCGGAAAGCGAACAGCTCGATCAGCACCAGGCCGATCACGAAGTTCGGTACGGAGAGGAACAGCGAGGGAATGGAACGAAGCATTCCGCCCCATTTGCCCGGCAGGTAGTGCGCGCCGTAGGCAATGGCGACAGCGAAGGCCACGGCAATGACCAGGGCCGTCGAGGCCAGGGTGAGCGTGGACGGCAGGGCATCTCCCACGATCTGGGCCACGGGCAGGTTGGACTGCAGCGAGAATCCCAGCTGTCCGGTGACGAAGCGGCCCAGGGACAGTGCCAGCTGCACCAGCACGGGCTTGTCCAGCCCATAGAACGCCACGATCCGCTGGATGTCCTCCTCGCTCAGGCCGTGCTGGGGATCGCGCAGCGTGTTCGTGATGGAGTCGCCCGGGAGCACACTGATCACCAGGAACGTCAGCACGTAGGCCAGCAGGACCACCACCACAGCCTGCGCAGCCCGGGTCAGGGCGAACCTGCGGTAGTCCCGTGTCATGCGGGCCCCCTGCGCGCCTCGGGGATGCCGGACCCGGCGGTCACTTGGCTATCCATGCGGTGTAGAAGTTTGCGTAGGCCAGTCCGTTGTAGGTCACGTCCTTGACCTGCGGGGATATCAGGTAGAGGCGCTGGACCAGCTGGTTCAGGGGGATGAAGTAGCCCTGCTCCAGCACATACTCCTGCAGGTCACCGGCAACCTTCTGGCGCGACTCACGGTCCGAGGCGCTGGCAATCGCTGTGGACAGGTCGTTCAGCGTCTGGTCGCCGGTTCCCACGTTGAACCAGTTCTCGCCGTTGTTCTGGCTGGTCAGCACCCCGGCAACTGTGCCGACGTCGACGAAGCTCCGCGAGGTCTGGAACAGCGGCGGGCGGCTTGCCTGGATGGCTGAGTACCCGGCCACGTCCACCACCTTCAGGTTGACCTTGATACCGATGCGCTGCAGCTGCTGGGCGATCAGTTCGTCCTCGGCCTTGGTGGACGGCACGTAGGGGTTGGGCGAGAGCGTGAACTCGAGGGTCTTGCCGTCCTTGACCCGGTAGCCGTCGGCGCCGGAGGTCCAGCCGGCGTCGTCCAGCAGCTTCTTGGCGCGGTCCGGATCGTAGGCGAAGGAACTGCTGTAGTCGCCGGCTTCGGGGACGTTGCCCTGGATGAAGGTGGTGGCAGCATCCCAGTCGCTGGTGTAGACGGTGGTGCGGATTTCCTCACGGTCGATGCCGTGCTGGATGGCCTGCCGTACGTTGAGTTCGTTGGTGGGGAATGCCTGGGTGTTGACCTGGAAGCCGTCCACGAACCCGAGGTAGCGGGGCGTGCCCACCGTGAAGCCCGCAGCTTTGAGGGATTCGATTTCCTGCGGCTCGATGTTGAAGGCGACCTCGGCCTGGCCGGAGGCAACCGTGGAGGTCCGGACCGAGGTGTCCTTGATGACTTTGTAGGTGATGGTGTCGAGCCGTGCCGGGCCGGTGTGGCCCAGCGCCGCCGGACCCCAGTTGTAGTCTGCGCGCTTCTCCAGGACATAGCTGTCGCCCTGTTTCCAGGACTTGACCTTGAACGGGCCGCTGCCGATCTCCCGGGCCAGGTCCGCCTGCGCCTCCGGCGGGAGCGCCAACGTCCCGGGTGAGAGCAGGATGCAGCCGTGGTAGCCGAGCGTGGCGATGAAGCCGAGGGCAGGTGAGGAGAAGGAGACCTTCACGGTCTGCGCGTCCGTTGCCACCGCACCCGTGTAGTTGCTTGACGGGAAGAGGCCCACCTTGCTGATGCCGCGGGCCGGGTCACCCTTGGCCCAGGCGTTGAGGTTTTCCACCACGGCAGCGGCGTCCAGCGCGGTCCCGTCCGAGAAGGTCACACCCTCTTTCAGGTGGAGGACGAACTCCTGGGCGCCGTTGAGTTCCTCCCAGCTTTCGGCGATCCAGGGGCTCAGCGCGCCTTTTTCATCGACGTACACCAGCTTGTCGGTGATCTGGCCCCAGAGGTTTCCCTCGTAGCTGGAGATCGAGGTCTTGCTGGAGACCCAGCCGGTGTCGTAGCCCTGGATCAGGAACGTGATGTTGCCGCCGTCGACCGGTGTGCCGGAGCTGCTGGAGCTGGACGTTGCGGCGCCGCCGCAGGCGGTGAGCAGACCGGTGAGGGTGATGGCGCTGACGCCTGCGAGGAAGGCGCGGCGCCTGATGTCGGGTGAGTGCATGGGGGTTCTCCTTGATGAACGATGCGGGGAAGATGCGCCGGGGTGCGCGGGGAAAAGAGCTAGATCGCCTTGCCGGGGTTCAACAGCTGCCGGGGATCGAGCGCTGCCTTGATGGCGTGCTGGGCCTGCAGGCTGCGGCTGGAAAGTTCGAGGGCCGCCCAGTCGCGTTTGACGGTGCCCACGCCGTGCTCGCCCGTGACCGTGCCGCCGAGGGCGAGGGCCACACGGACGAGTTCCGTCGCCGCCTCCTGCAGCGGGGCAGGCGCGTTGGAAGGGTCGGCGTCGGGCTCCCTGTCCAGGGTGATCAGGGGATGGAGGTTCCCGTCCCCGGCGTGCGAAACGGCCGAGATCTGCACGCCGTACCGGGCCTCCAGGGCGGGGAATGCTTCATAGACCCTGGGCAGCTGCGACTTCGGGACGGCGATGTCCTCGCCGATGAACCACTGGTCCGAGGGCAGGCCGCGGCCGTGCCGGCGGAGCCCCCACAGGCGGACTCCTTCGCTGTCGGATTCACTGGTGACCCGGCCGCCGCTCCTGGCCAGGGCCGCGGTGAGGTCCGCCGCCTGCTCGTCGATGCCATAGCCGTCCAGCTCGATGAGGATCAGCGCTGCGCCCCGCTCGCGGAGTCCGGCTGCGGAGTGCTCGTCGATGTTCTGCAGGGTGGGGGTGTCGAAGAACTCGATCGCGGCAGGGCGGACCGGAGAGAGCGTGATGGCCGAGAGGCCGGCGGCGCCGTCCGCCGTGCTGTCGAAGAACGCCGTCAGCGTGCGGCGTGCCACGGGGATGGGGTGGAGGCGGACAGTTGCCTTGACCACGATCCCGAGGATTCCCTCCGATCCCACAAACAGCGAGACCAGGTCCAGTCCGGTGACGCCCTTGATGGAGCGGTGTCCAACCGTGATGAGGCTGCCGTCGGCCAGGACGACGTCCAGGGCCAGGACCGATTCCCTGGTCACGCCGTACTTGGCGCACCGCAGTCCGCCGGCGTTGGTGGCGATGTTTCCGCCGATGGAGGAGATCTCGAAGCTCGCGGGGTCAGGGGCGTAGAACAGGCCGTGGGGTTCGAGGTGCGCGTTCAGGTCAGCGTTGATGACGCCAGGTTCGACGACGGCGACCCCGTCCAGCGGGGATACCTCCACGATCCGGTTAAGCCGCTCGGTCGAGAGGACCAGCTGGCCCTGGTGGGCGCTGGCGCCCCCGGACAGGCCGGTGCCGGCGCCGCGGGGAACCACGGCGACGCCATGGGCTGCAGCGGCGCGCACCACGTCCTGGACCTGTCTGGCGCTGGCCGGGAACGCGACGGCGGGCCCGGATTCCGACGGGGCTGCGGTCTTCGCCGTCGCCGCGTCATGGCGGTAATGCCCTGTCAGTGCCGATGCCCGCCAGACCTCGATGTCGGGGTGCTGTTCGGCGAGGTCTGAGACGAGTTTTTCGACGGCGCGGGGTGCGGCTTCGGTCTGGGTTGTAGTCACCATCGAAAAGTATTCGTGGCGCTATTAATACTCCAATTTCATCGACGCACATTCACACAATTCTCAATTTGAAGTAATGCCCATTCTTTATTCAACAAACTGGTTAATAGGAAGACATCGCAGAACGCATTTCGTCATGGACACATGTCGCCCTTTGAAGCGGACTACAGCGTCACACTGTCTGCGTAAACGAGGCGCGCGGCGCGGCCCGCGGTTTCACCAGGTCCTGCCGGGTCGGCGTCGAGCAGTTCATGTTCCTCGACCAATACGCGCCAGGACGATTCCGGGTAGCCCGGCTGCCGCAGGCCCGGCACCCCACCGGCTTCGCCTGCGGGCGTGCCGGCCCCTGCAGGCAGGGTGAGCGCCCCGGACCAGGTGGCCCGGAATCCCCCGGACTCCTCGACGCTGGCAGCCAGCAACATCCAGCTCGACACTGTCTGCCATTCCAGGTCTCCCCCGCCCGCCGGAAGGTTTTGGACCGAGGCGCGAACGGTCCGGGACTGCTGGAGCCGCGCGGCCCTGGTGGCGTCGTCACCGGTGGGACTGTCGGCGCTGAGCAGTTCGCCCGGCAGCCCCGGCGCGCCGTGTGGATCCCAGCGGAGCCAGCTGACGACGCCCGTCAAGGTCACCTGGACGTGCCCTGCGTCGGGCCGGCTGACCGTCAGGGTGCGGGTGGGCAGCGGCTGCACCCAGCTGGTGAGAGCCACCGCGGAGAGCTCGCAGCCGGCAATGGAATGGGGCTGGTAGCGGGCCACGGCCAGGCGTACGAAGGGCCACAGTGCCGGAGTGTCCTGGATGGCAACATCGGCAAACCAGCGGCCCGTTGCGTGGTCGTATTCCGGCCGGTAGCCCAGGACCCGCACCGCCGGACGGCCGCGGACATCCCGTAGGGGCACGGCAGGAGCAACGGCCACCGGGTTGCCGGGTCCGTCAGGCCAGGCGCGGTCCCGCCCGCCTGGCGGCCGGCCCCCGAGCGGCGGCCTGATGCCGACGCTTTCCGCGGCGCCGGTTTCCACCAGATCCAGGACCAGCTGGCCGAAGGTAAGCAGGGGCGGAACGGTGGGCGAGGACGTGCTGCCGCCATGCTGGATGATCGGATCCGCTGCCCACAGGCTGGTGGCGCCGTCCGGTGCCTGCCGGGCCTTGGGCCCGCGGACCCAGGTGCCGTCCGGCTGCTGCACCCACTCGTCGGGGTCGAAGACGAGGACCCCCAGCAGTTCCCCGTCGCCGGAGGAAAACCATGGGCGGGCCAGCCAGATGCGTACTCCGGAACGCCGCACCTGCCGCCAGGCAAAGGGCCCGGCCGGTTCGGGCGCCGCCTCCCAGCGCAGCAGCGGAACGGCATCGAGCACCGACGGGCGCGCCGGGACGTGCCGATGATGGAATGTCGAGTTCGACCGGTTCGCCGGCCAGGGCTGGATCTTCCGGCCCTGGTACAGCCTGAAAATACTCCCCGTACCGTGTGGCGCCGGACGGCACGTACGTGACCCGCCGGTAGTGGGTGTCCTCGAACGTGTGCAGCATCCGGTGGAAGCCGACGTTGCCAAGCGCCTGCGCCAGCGGACCGGCCGGCAGGAAGTCGTACAGGAACAGGACCCCGGTCCGTTCGGCTTCGGCGACGGCGGAACGGACCACGACGTCGGACCTGGACACGGCCTGCGGACCGGGCAGGGCGGGATCATCGATGGTCTCGGTCCACCGGGCGCGCACGTACAGGGTGTCGGTGCTGGGTCCGTGCACGTCCACCAGGCCGGTCAGTGCCGCCACCGCCCGGCCGGGCGGACGCAGGAACACCTCAAGGGCCCGGAGTTCGGGTGGCCGGACGGGCGCCGGGACTGCGTGAACCAGCCGCAGGTCGGTCGACGGAGTCAGCCACCAGGTCCAGCCCGATGCCGCTGCACGCATGAGGGCGGCCGCGGCCACCACCTCGTCGGAAGTGTAGCCGTCGGCGGGGTCCGCGACGCTGGCCAGGTGCGACCGCCAGAGGCCGAATTTGTCCAAGGCTGCCAGGTCCAGGGTGCTGGAGAGCGCCACCCGCACCTGTTCCCCGGGCGGGACGGACACGTGGATGACGTGGCCGTCGACGCGGGCGCCCAGCATCCCGCCGGGCTCAAGGACAAGCCGCAGCGGCTGCAGGGACGGCCACGGTCCGGGATAGGGAACGGTGACAGACTGCAGCGCCCTGGGTTCCCGGAGGCCATGCGGAGCGCCGGCCTCGAAGAACACCAGCGACACACCCGTGGCAAACGGGTCAGGCAGGTAGGGAAGCCGCAGGGCGTCGGTGTGGTGCACCACGTACTGGCCCTCACCGATGGGCCTGCCGCGGTCGGCTGTAATGTCCGCCAGCGTGGCCCGGTGGGCCGAGCCGGTGTCCGCCCCCGGCCGGTCCACGAGGGCGATCCCGTTTTGCTCTTCCGTGGACCGCGGATCAGTAAGGCTGGGCACGAACTGGTCCAACAGTGTCCCACGCTCCGCCAGCGCCACCGCGTAGAGCCGGCGGATCTCGGCGGTGTTGCCCGTGCCGATGGCGGCGTCGAAATATCCGGCAGCCTCGGCCTCCAGCTGCGTGGCCTTCGGCGGTGCGATGTGCCGCTCGGCGGAGGGCCGGGCGTCCGGCCCGCCACCTGGCACCGCCTCCCCCGGTGGCAGGCCGCTCCGGATCACCAGATGGGCCGGCTGCTCCCCCGTTCCCAGGTCCTCGCGGGCCACGATGGCCGGTGCGGGAACCGGTTCCCACCTCAGGTAGGGGCGCGGGGTGGTGACGGCGGGCCGGGCGGGCCGGCGAAGCTCCCCGGGCAGCTGCAGGTCATCGTTCCTTGCCAGGCGGGCAAAGTCGGCGGGGTCGATGCGCAGCTGCGGCCGGACCCGGAGCGTGTCCCTGGATGCGGCGAGGATCCGCGAGGCCGCGGCAACATTGTCGAGCAGGCTCGGCGCCGCCGCCGGTCCTTCGGCGCCGGACGCCTGCGTGACGAGTCCGGCCAGTGTGGCATCGATGCCGGGGTCACCGGACAGCAGTTCGGGGGGCAGCGCGGGTTCCGGCGCGGTGCCGCCGGCTGCGCGCCCGGCGGAGCCGAGATGCTCGACGACGGCGTCGCGGCGGGCCGCTGCCACCCCTGCCCGGTCGCGGGCACGGTAGGAGTTCCGCAGCCGGTCAAGGTGGGTGCTGGCGGCGGCCACTGCTGCCTCGTCGGGAGCATCCGGCGGCATCCGGCGGTGGTGCGCCACCTGGGGCACGGAGTTGCCGGCCAGGTCCACGGCGAGCACCCGGAAACTGTAGGACGTGCCGTACCGCAGCCGCGGGAGCGTGCCCTGTTCAACCCTGGTGGTGATGTGTGCGCCGTCGATTGGCTCATCCGGCGGGGTCTCGACGACGGCTTCCGTGGCGCCGTCGGGCCCGGCCGGTTCCACGTGCACGATGGTCAGCCCGGGCCGCGGGGCGGACAGGCTCCAGCCGTCCCAGCCGGCCACCACCTCGTGGAGGTAGTACCCGTTGGTGGTGTCTCCGGGGGCCCGGTTGAGCGCGGAGAGCTGGAGGAAGCCGGTGTCGGGTGCGTCTTCCAGGACTGGGACGTCCCCGGGCTGCCCGGTCACCGTGAGGCGGCGGCGGTGGAGGCTGTGCCACTGCCGGGTGGCATCGTCCCAGACCTCCACGCGGATACCGCGGACCAGGTCATCCAGGAGCAGTTCGCGGCTGCCGTCGTCAGCGGCCAGCTGTTCGGCCTGCTGCACGCGGGCCCGCAGCTGGGATGCCCGGTTGCGGCGCGCCAGGGCGAAGCCGGTGGCGCGCAGCGTGCCGGGGGCGGATGTGGCGGGGTCACCGTTGGCCTCGCCCGCGTACTGGCGGGGGAGGTTGCGGACATGCTGTTCAAGTTTCAGTCCCGACGCGTCGGGGTCGGCGTCGAGCACCACCCAGTCGTCGTCGCCGAGCGGCAGGGCCCCGCCCACCCAGGCACTGCTTGACCGGGCCGCGAACACCGGGCCTTCCACCAGCACCGCAGTGCGCCGCGGAGGGAGGACGTCGACGTCGGGATGGGGCGTTGAGACCGTCACACTCACCCAGGCTGCACCAGCCAGCGCAGTCCTGGCACCGGCGGCGTCCACGCCGTCGAGCACCACGTCGATGGCGAGGCCCAGCCGGCGCAGCAGCGCCGGCGTTGAACCGAAGGAGGCCGCCTTGGCGTGGAAATCGTGCTGCGGCCGGTCCGGGCGCGGCGGGGGCGGCGCGGCAGGATCCGGCTCGGTCCGTGGTTCCTGCTGCGGCTGTTCGGGCCGTTCGTAGTACCGCCGCATCGCATGGGCATCCACCATCAGCTGCAGCTGCGGGTTGGCCGTGAGGTCCTGCCCGACGAGGCGGTCGAGGTTCCGGCTCACTCTCCGGTCGGAGTCAGGGTCATCGAGCAGCACCTGGACCGGTGAGGGGGTGTCGGCGATGTCCGACTGGTAGGGCGGCAGCGGCGGCAGCTCCCGGCCATGGCCGCGTTCCGGGTCCCCGTCCTCGGGGTCTGTGAGCGGGCCGATGGTGGCCAGGGCATCCCGGAGGCGCCGGGCAGGGACCTGCAATGCGCGGCGTGCCCGTGCAGGGGCGTCCCGGAGCAGCCGCCGCAGGGCGCCCCGCTCGTCAAGGTTTGCCAGCGTTTCCAGGAGGCCTCCCGCCACCGGGTCGGTTCCAGGTCCTGGCTTGAGCGCTGGCGCGGCCGTGATGGCCGCAAGGTGGAGGTCTACGGCGTGGTCGCTCAGCCGGCTCGCAGGATTGGTGTGCCAGGTTTCGCCGGAAAGCACGGGGGTGGGAAACGTAGACACGGGGGTCCCCGGCGGCAGGACGGCGGCCCAGGAGCCGGCGTCGGCCGTGGACACCATCCGCAGCGGCAAAGCCGTGCCCGGATCGGCCGAAGTGGTGAGCGTCAACGTGCAGCCCGCCAGCGTACCCGGCCAGTCTGCAGCCGCCGGATAGTCGGACAGCAGGGCACCGCCGCCCGTCAGCTTGTGGGTGATGAAGACGGTGAGGTGGAACGGTGCGTCGTCGGCCAGCGAGTGCGGCAGAGCGGTGGCCAGGACGGTGGTGGGCATTGTTCTCTCCTGCCTTAGGCCGGCACGGGCGCGAACGCGCCGCAGTATTCTGTCCAGTCCGCGTTCATGCCGTCCGCGTCGGGCGGCATCACCTGGTACATGGTGGGGTCCCCCTTCGAACCTGCCAGCCTGCGTTCCACGGAGATCTCCACGGAAGCGGAGAAGAACAGCACTTCCACCTCCACCACCAGAGAAGCGCGGCCGATCAGCTTCCCGGTTTCGAAGTGGTAGATCAGCGAAAGTTCCAAAGTGATCGATGCGCTGACCAGGCCCAGCACGTCCACCTCGCCGCGGATGCGGAAGTAGGCTGCAAGCAGGCCCTTGTCCGCCTCAAGCCGGAGGTAGACGCCGACGGCGATGGACACCGAGCCCGACGCCACGCCCAGGTCCACGGACAGGCAGGCGCACGCCTCCAGTCCCAGTTCCAGGAGCACCAGGCCTTTGGGCGACGCCCGCAGGACCAGCCACCCGCCGCCGCCGATGCACATCACGGTGAGCCTGAAGGGTGCGTCCTTCGAGCAGAAGTTGAAGCCCACCGTCAGCGCCTCGCCGAGGAACGGGACGCGGGCATCGGCGCCGAGTGAGATGTTTTCCAGGCTGAACACGCCGACGGACACGTTGGGCAGTGTCAGGTCAAAGCCCGCTGTCACCCCGGACGGGGCAACGTCCACGAAGGGCGGGTCGGCGAACCCGTCAAACGGGATGAGTTCGCGCAGCCGGTCAACGAACGACAGCGGCCCGAGGAAGCCGATGCCGCCGAACACCACGTCCACCTCGGGTTTGCCGGCTGTTCCGGCGTGGAACCCGATCCGCCGGAACATCAGCTTCATCAGTCCCGAGGAGCCGTCGCCGATCAGGTTCAGGTCGAAGTCGACGATCTCCGCCACAACGTCCACCGCGGGCGCCGCGCTTGCTGATGCCCGGACCTCGACGTCAACGTGCAGGGCGTGCTCATCCTTGGGGTTGAAGATATTGGGGACACCGGGCAGGCCCCACGGCCTGATCGCGGGGCGCCAGTGCAGCCGGGAGGTCACTTGTCCCGCGCCCGCGCCCTGCAGCAGCTGCGCAAGCCCGGCGGCGTCCTTGGCGAGGCCGGTGAGGGTCTTGAGCGCCTGCACCGGCTTTTGCAGTGCCGACCGGACGGCGGCGGGAACCCCTGGCGCACCGATGGCGTCAAGGAGCGGTTGCAGTTCCCCGGCCAGGGCGGCTGCGGCAGTGCTGACGGCGTCCGGGCTGCCGGGCAGGCCCCGGACGGCCGCGATGAGCGCGTCGAGGCGCGCTTCCAGTTCCGCTGTCCGCGCGTCGAGGCGGTCCTTGGCGTGCTGTGCGACCGACCGCGCGCCGTCATGGGCTGCCGCCGTGACTTCACGGGCCAGGCGGGTGCCGGCGTCGTCCAGCGCATCGCGGAGGCGCTGCGCCTCGGTCAGCAGCCTGGCGACGGCGTCCAGGGCGTCGGAAACAAAGGCCGGTGCCTCGTCAAAACCGGCCGCCTCGAGCAGGTCCAGCAGGCTGAAGAGTCCGAACAGTCTGGGCATGGCACCGGACAGGAATGACGCCGGATCGAAAGTGCCGGCGTCGAACGGCGAGGGTCCGTTGCCGCTTTCGCCGACCGCGCCGAGGACGCGGGAGATCCCTTTGACGGTCAGGTTGGGGGCGATGAACCCGCCTGCCCGGTCGGAACCGGCCGTGAAGTCGACGGCGGCGGGCGGGCTTTTCAGGGCCAGGACCAGCTCCCCGGCGTTGGGAGTGCCCGGCACTGGTTTGCCGTCCGGGCCCCGGGCGGGCAGGCCGTCGGCGAGGTATGGCTTGGCGAAGACGAGGTCAACCGCCGGCGCCTGCGGGGCCAGGTGCCGCATTGAGGGCACCACTGCGCGCGCCTCGGTCAGGAATGGCCGCGACGTGACGTTCGCCTGGTCGATGTCGCCGTCAAAGACCAGATGCGCCACGTCCACGGAGGTGTCCCCTGCCAGCGCCTGAGGAGCTACCGCGAGCGCCTGGCCGCG
Source organism: uncultured Actinomycetota bacterium (assembly GCA_963807805.1). Classification (GTDB taxonomy): domain Bacteria; phylum Actinomycetota; class Actinomycetes; order Actinomycetales; family Micrococcaceae; genus Arthrobacter. The sequence continues at coordinate 1,056,017 of CAWECX010000010.1, forward strand.
TCCCGGGATCTGGCGCACCGGAAAGTACCGGGCAGACGCTTCCTCGGCATGGAAGATGAACGCCTGCGGTCCGTCTTTGCCGGCCTGGACGAAGACCAGCGGTGCCGCCCAGCTTCGTGTCCCGCCGCCGCGGTCGACGGTGGTCAGCGTGAACGGGAAGGGAACTCCGTTGCGGGTGGGCACAAACGGGTAGTGGTTCTCGGGCGGCTTATCGATGTCCGGCGTGACCAGCGGGCTGACCGTGACCTGGCCGAACGGGTTGTCCCTGTCCTCGGGCGGATACGTGCGCGTCGGCTGGCGGACGATGATGAACCATCGCTGCCACAGGTAGGCAACCGGCCTGTCGCGGTGCCTGACCTCGCGCTCGGTGATCTTCACCAGGAAGCAGCGGTGCCCGAACGGGAAGAGGATCCCGGGGTAGGCCACGCGGACGTACCCGTCGCGGCCCATAAACGCCTGGTGCCGGTAGTCGACAATGTTGGACGGGAACTCCCACGACTGCTTCCAGTCGAACCAGGCACCCAGGCTGGACAGCGACAGGTTGCTGACCAGCAACGGAGTGTCGGCGTTTGCGGGGTCACCGCCACTTGTCTGGTCAACGATCGCGGTGCGGTCGAAGGGGACGAGCGCCTGGTCGAAGCCCGGGGGTGGCAGCTCATTGTCGCGGGTCCAGAGGGCGCGGACGATGCGCTGGTGCGCGTCGCCGTCGTCCGTTCCGGTGTCCGTGCGGACCGTCAGGTGGGTGCGCCAGAGTTCGGAGCGGCCGGGCGGACCCTGCGGCGTGCTCGAATGGCGGAAGGCGCCGAGCCTGCTGGGCGAGACCACCAGGCGGTAAGGGGCCTCGATGGCCGTCTCCAGGTCCCCGGGCCTGTGGACCCCGCGATAGCCGGACTCGCCGGCGGGCGTGGCGTTCGGTGAGACCCGGAGGATCAGCCCCTGAAGTGCCTCCAGCACCTTTTCCAGAGTGTAGGTTATGCGGGTACCCTCGGGGACGTCGTAGACGAGGCGGCTTGGACCGGCAGCGACGTGCGACGACGGCCGGGACGGCTGTGCGGGAGGGGGCGGCGGAGCGCCGGCCTGCCATACTTCCTCCCCCACGTGCTGGGGCGGGAAATGTACCACCAGGCAGGCATCAGGGCCGGCCACCAGCTCGGCGCCGCCGTCGGTGGGTTCGAGGGTGCAGCCCGGCGCCTCCAGCCTCAGGTCGACGAGGTCCTGGGTGCGCAGCAGCCGGACGTCAAGCGGGTCTTCCCCGTCCCGGGGCGGCATCAGACGGAGACCTTCCGCGGCGTTACGGTCAGCCGGATTCCGGCGTTGGCTCCGAGCAGGTCTTTGCAGAACTCGGGAACGTCGATCCGTCCACGCCAGAACCTGGGCGTGGCCTCAGTGTCCGCAAGGAAGTCCTTGTCCTCGGGGTTCCAGTCCCGGATGGCGGTTGGGATGGTGCTGGTCCATGCTGCCCAGGCCCGCGGCAGGCCGCCCGTGGGACCGGGCGGTTCGATGTCCACGAGCAGGGCGTCCTGCCAGTCCTCCGTCTGTTCCATGTGGTCATCAAAGGCAAACCGTCCCTGGCGTTCCTTGATGGACATGAGCCGCAGCTTAAGGGCGTGCCGCAGGCGGGGCACCTCCTTGCCGGCGACCCGGGGCCGGGGCGCTCGCGAGGACAGGAAGGTGGTCAGCAGCGGGACGGGCGAATCGATGGGGTTCCCGTCCTTCCAGTGCTCAATCTGGACGGGGCAGAAATGTGCCGCGCTCTGCTCGTGGACCAGCACCGGGAGCCCCCGGATGGCCAGGCCCACGTCAAGCTGGAACTCTATGTCGCCGGGCGCATCGCGGCCGACAGTGAATCCCACCAGTTCAAGCTCGACTTTGAGGTCACCGAAGAGGAACCGCTGCAGGTTCTGGTAACCCTCTTCGGAGTTGACGATCCCGTACCGGCCGCTGTGGCTGCGGTGGACCACAGCCAGCGGCGCACCACGGACGGCTGCATTGTCGATCTGGACCAGGCCGTCGCTGCGCGCACCTACCGCCTTGGACGACAGCCCGAACGCGACGTCGTAATCCTCAGGATTGGACCCCACCAGGCAGAACAGCTCATCGACCGGGAACCCGTCGTCCGGCATGGTCGTCGCCATGAATCCGGCGCGCGGGTGCTTCCGCCGCAGCGCGGGCGGCGTGAGGTATTCATACATCCGGTCCGGCCCGAAAATATCCGCCCCCTGGAACCCCGTGGCATCCCGGATCCGCTCGAGCACGCCAAAGCCGACCGCAAAGCTGATGCCTCCGTGCGGGGTGGCGTAGGTGAAGACGCGGGCAACATATTTGGCACCGGCGGCAGGGTCGATCACGCCGTCCTCGTCCGCCAGTTGTTCAGGGATGACACGCTGCAGGAGGGAACGGCAGATCAGGCCGCCCATGGAGTGGGCGACGAGGAACACTTTGGGTGCGCCGGTTTTGGCCAGGACGATCTTGATGAGCTCGAACAGGTCCGCGGCCGCCCGTTCAAAGGAAAAGTTGTCCGGGTCCTCGGAGAAGGTGCCTGCGGCGTCATCGTAGAAACGGTGGATCCACACGGACGCCGGGTTGACGGAGCCCGGTTCCACACTCTGGAGGTATGCCCACTGGTCACCGTGGACCGGGACCTCATATCTGTGGTCGGTGATCAGCCGCAGCATGGGAGATTCGAACTGGTGGAACTTTGCCCGGCCCGCGCTGTCGGCACGGACGTGGACGGATCCCTGGCTGAAGCCATAGAACGGATCGTCCACGGCGCTGTTGATGGCGGAGCCGTTGCCGGCGAACCCGCGGACGTAGATCACCGGGAGCCTGCCGTCGTCGCCGGGATTGCCCATCTTGCAGCCCTCTTTCAGGAACTCAGCGCCCGGCCCGCCGCTGCGGTCCGGTGCGCCCGTGGGGCGAGTAGACCATTGATGCCGTTACTGGGGTGTTACTGCCGGCACCTTCGCCTGCGGAACCTGATAACGCGGCAGTAACGCGGCGTCCGTTCTACTTGACCGGAAGCTGTTGCACCGAGGAGCACGCCATGACCAAGACCAAGACTGTCCGCCAACCGCATTGTGATGTCCGGCCGCAGACCCGGCCCCTCCTCCGGCCGGACCTTTCCCCCGCACGGGACCGCCTCATACGCCTGCTGCGGCTGAAGTGGGTCAACGGCACGGTGCTGCACTACTGGTTCCTTGACGGCCCGGCTCCGCAGAAGGAGGCCGTACGGAAAGCCTTCAAAGAATGGAAGGACCTGAAGATCGGCCTGGAATTCACGGAAGTGGCGGACCGCAGCGAAGCTGAGGTGCGGGTTGCCTTCGACCAGGCCGACGGGTCCTGGTCCTACGTCGGACGCGATGTCCTGAGCATCAGCGCCAACGAGCCCACCATGAACTTCGGCTGGGACCTGACCGACGACTACGGCCGGACCACCGCCCTGCACGAAATCGGCCACACCCTCGGAATGCCGCACGAGCACCAGAATCCCTTCGCCGGGATCGTCTGGGACGAGCCGAAGGTCTACGAATACTTCACCGGAGCTCCTAACCACTGGACCCCGGAGCAGACACTCCACAATGTGCTGCGGAAAATTGAAACCAGCGAAGTGGAGGGCTCCTCCTGGGACCCCGACTCCGTCATGGAGTATTGGTTCCCCGCCGGGCTGATCAAGGAGCCGGCACGCTTCCAGGCCGGGCTGAACCCGCCGGGGGGACTCTCACCTGCCGACAAGGAATGGGTGCTGCGGTTCTTCCCGGAGCTCAAGCCCACCATTCCCGTCATCCAGCCGTTCCAGTCAGTTCCGTTGTCCCTCAGCCCCGGCGGGCAGGCCGACTTCTCCATTGAGCCCCAGGCTTCGCGCACGTACGAGATCGCCACGTTCGGCACGGCAGACACGGTACTGGTGCTCTTCGAAGAAGTGAACGGTGAACTCCGCTTTGTGGCCGGTGACGACGACAGCGGTGAAGACCGGAACTCCCGCGTCAGCGCCAAGCTGTTCCAAGGCCGGAAGTATGTAGTACGGGTCCGGCTGTACTGGGCCGGCGAGTCAGGACAGACGGCCCTGATGTACTGGTAGCCGTCACGACACGGATCTTGAGCAAAACTTTTGCATAACCACGCCGATTCCTGATTCTCATGCTGCACCATCGGAAGCACCCGGCCGGGCAGCCGGCTGGGACTAAGGTGGAATGCCATGGCTAACGGGGACGGTCCGTCAGGAAGCGCCGAGCACGCTGAGCCGGATTCCGTTGCGCTTCCCCCCAGCACTACCCTGGTGATCCGTACGTGGCAGGAGCCGGGCCATCAGCCAGGCTTCAGGGCCAGGATTACCGCGACGCCCCCCTCGGGTGCCGGCATGGACATGCTCGCAACCGCCGATCCGGAGGAGGTGCTGAGCGCAGTGCGCCAGTGGCTCCGCGCGCAGCCCGGCGCGGGAGGCCTTCACTAGGTATCCCCGCTGCGGGAGGCCTGGGCCTCCCGGACCTCTGCAACCAGCCGCAGCATCGGCTCCGACGGCGCCAATCCCATCTCGTCGCGCAGCCTGGTCCGGTACTTCTCGAAAGCGCGCAGGGCCGAGGCGGCATTGCCCTGCTTGCCTTCGGCCTGCATCAGCAGCCCTACAGCGCTTTCATACAGCGGCTCGATATCCAGTGCGGCTTCGGACGCCTCAAGGGCGGTTTCATAGTCCCCGCGGACCAGCGACTCCCTGGCGATGATGTTGAACGCATGCAGGCGTTCCTGGCTGAGCCTGCTCTGCTCGAAAAGGACCCAGTCCTCATACCAGCCGGGGAGCAGTTCAGCATCCCTGAGCACGGCCAGGCTTGAGGCAGCGTTTCCGTTAAGCCCGGCCTGGGCCAGGTTTCGGATCTGCGTCCTGACACGGTGGAGGTCGACGTCCACCGCGCCGCTCAGGGACAGCACAGCACCGTCATTGACGAGCAGCCCGGGCACCTGCCGGGACACCAGGTGGACGCTGACACGGAGGCTCTCCAGGGCGCGGGCTTCAGTATTTTCGGGCCAGAGGAGCCCCACGAGGTAGCTGCGCGGGCGTGGACCCGTCAGGGCCAGCGCGGTGATCAGCCGTTGCTGCCTCGCCGCCACATGGACCACCTCGTCATCCTGGCGGAGCTGCCAGGATTGGAGCAGGCGTAACTGAAATTGGCCACAGTCGTCGTTGCCCATGGTTCCCCCCATTTCAGTCTGGGTCTGAAGCGTTGGAACAGATGTAGCAATGACGATCCGCAGTTTGCTGCGGGATGTCAATGACATTCTTCATGTGTCGCACGGGGAGGGCCTTGTGTGTCATGGACGGGCAGCGCCGCACTGCGCTGTAACGCGCGGATAACATGACGGGGCTACCCTGCCGGCATGGCACTGAACCAGGACTTCAACGGCAGCGGCTTCTCCCCGGATTTCCTCGGAAACCACCTGGAGGTGCCGCAGATCGATGCCCCGCTCCAGGACGATACGGCCCGCCTCAACGGCTCCGAGGTCATCCCTTACACGCACTTCTCGCTCGCCCTGAGCAGGTCCCGGGGGTTTGCGCGCTGGGTCGCCTGGAATATCGACGGCGGCAGCCTCAGGAGGATCAACCGGAAGGGCCTGTCCTTCACCAAGGACCCGCGGATCCCCGGGGAGTACCAGAACGGTGACGAGCTCTACAGCGCCAATCGCCTGGACCGGGGACACCTGGCCCGCCGGGCAGACCTGGTGTGGGGGCCGCTGGAGGAAGCGGAGGCGGCGAACAACGATTCCTTCTTCTTCACCAACATCGCCCCGCACATGGACGACTTCAACCAGAGCAGCAAGGACGGCGTGTGGGGCAGGCTCGAAGAGGCGGTGTTCGCCGACGTCGATGTCCAGGACCTGCGGGTCAGTGTGTTCGGCGGCCCCGTCTTCCAGGACACTGACCGGGAGTACCGCGGCGTGAAACTGCCCCGCGAGTATTGGAAAGTCCTGGCCTACGTTGAACAGGGGATCTTCAAGACCAGCGCTTTCCTGCTCACGCAGAACCTTAACCCGTTCGAAGCCCTGGACCGGGACGAGTTCCGGGCCTACCAGGTCAGCATGGCCGAGATTGAGCAACGCACCGGCGTCCGCTTCGGGCACGCCCGGACTGCCGATGCTTTCCCCGCACCACCGGAGTCCGGCCCCCGCAACCCGCTGGACAGTCCCGCGGACATCCGCTGGTGATCCGGTTCCTCCACCCGGCGCTAGGCCCTGGCCACGTAGGCCCCGGCTTCGCCGAACCCGATGATGTCCGCTTTGCCGCCGCCGGTCACGTCCACCACGAAGCGCGGATGCCGTTCAATCCGCCATCCGCCCGCGGTGTTCGCGTACCCGAAATGGGTATCCACGAGGCCCGGAGCTTCGAAGGTGCCCCCTCCGAGGTTCCGTGAGACGTAGACGCCGGCGTCGCCGAAGCCCACGATGTCCGGCAGGCCGTCGCCTGTGGTGTCGGCCAGGACGCGGGGGTGCCGCTCGACGCGCCACCCGCCGGCCACGTAGCCGAAGTTGGCAACCGCCAGGGTGACAGGTCCATAGCTGCCGTCGGCCCGGGCGAGGGAGACGTAGACACCCGCATCACCGAAGCCAAGGATGTCGGCGCGGCCGTCCCCGGTCAGGTCCGCCACGAACCGCGGGTGTTTCTCCACCCGCCATCCCCCGGCCACGTAGCCGAAGTTGTCCACTACCCGGCGCAGGGCATCATAGGAGCCGTCCGCCTGCGCCCGTGAGATGTAGACCCCGGCGTCGCCGAACCCCACAATGTCCGCCCGGCCGTCCGCCGTCGTGTCAGCAAGGAACCGCGGGTGCTTCTCCACCCGCCATCCCCCGGCCACGTAACCGAAGTTCTCTACCACCAGCCGCAGTGCGTCAAAGCTGCCGTCGGCCTGCGCACGGGACACGTACACCCCGGCATTGCCGAACCCGACGATGTCCGCCCGCCCGTCCCCCGTGGTGTCGGCCAGGACACGCGGATGGCTTTCCACGCGCCATCCCCCGGCCACGTAGCCGAAGTTGTCCACCACCCGGCGCAGGGCATCGAAGGAGCCGTCCGCCTGCGCCCGCGACACGTACACCCCGGCGTCGCCGAACCCCACAATGTCCGCCCGGCCGTCCGCCGTCGTGTCAGCAAGGAACCGCGGGTGCTTCTCCACCCGCCATCCCCCGGCCGCATAGCCGAAGTTGTTCACGGCCAGGTGGGGGGCCTCGAACCGCCCATCCGACTGGGCCCGGGATAGGTAGACGCCGGCGTCGCCGAACCCCACAATGTCGGCCCGTCCGTCCGCCGTCGTGTCGGCCAGGACAAGGGGATGGCGGCCCACCTGCCAGCCACCCGCGGACGCCCCGTAGTTCCGGACCAGTAGCTGCGGAGACCAGCCAAAGTGGGCCGGTGTGTAGCCGCAGAGGGTGAACGTGTTGCCCTTCATCAGGCACGGGACGCCCCCGCCGGCAGCACAGTTCTCACAGTTGCCGTTGGCGGTGCCGTACCGGCCCCAGGTTCCGCCGCAGGTGCAGCCGCTGACCGCGTATTCGTCGGGGCAGCCGAAGATGTGTCCGGTTTCGTGGGCGAACACCCTGTCGATGTTGTCAGGTCCCCAGCCGTCGTTGTTGTAGTCCATCACGATCCGGGGCCCGCCGATGGAGGCATAGGCGAAATGGCCCAGCGGATACTTCGTGAAGAACCCGCAATACGTCCACCGGGTCCCGAAACGCGTCCGCAGCTCCTCCACATAGGTGCCCACGCCGCTCCAGTCGGCGCTGTAACCGATGGCGCCCATGGCCGGATTCCGCCATAGACCTTCCAGGTCCGCGGCGGCCGGGTCTGCCGGGGTTCCCAGCGTGACGTTCTGGATGTCGTAGGCGAAGCTGATGCCCGCGACAGGGTTGGCCGTTGCCAGATAGCCCAGCCCGTTCTGGACCTCCGCCACGACCTTCAGGACCTCGGCGTCCGAAAACTGCAGCGCCGCCGTCGGGCCCTGCACTATCACTATGCCCACCGCCACGGTGCCTTCCAGGTAGCTGCTGGTGGGTGCTGCCGCGAGGGCCTGGCGCCCGGCGCCGGTCTCCGCATCGTTGACAGGCGCGACGTCGGTGCACCCGGTCATGTTCCACGGCTCCCCCTGGCGCCGCCGGTTCTCCTTGGCGGAACGGAACTCCTGGGAGTCGCGCAGGCGCAGTGCACCCAGGCCCAGCCGCTCCGTCTCGGTAAGATCCTCCACCGGGGCGCCGGGCGCCAGCCCGTTCCTCAGGGGGCCGCTGCCCTCCGGCACAACAGCAATCCTGATCCGCCCGTACTGGTGGATCGGCGGGTTCGGCTCCGCACCGCTCCGCAGTCCCGGAAAATCGTCCAGGACGGCCTGCTCCCTGACATTCAAATCTCCAGACATTACCCTCTCCTCACCCGCGGCGTACATCAAGGACTATGCGCCCGGCGGCGTTACTGGAGTGTTACGGCGGAGGAGGTCCGTCCGGCCAGTCCGGGGGCTCCATTCCGGGGGCGTCCCACGCCAGGCCGTCCGCAGGCCTTACCTTCGCTTCCCGGCGGGACAGCCAGGCGTCCACAAAGAGCCGCTCCGTCGGCGTTAGGTCCGCGGCAACGGCCTCCGGGATCTCTGCGGCGAACCAGCCGGCACCCGGCATCGCCCCGGGCAAGGGCCGATCCGCCGCCACCCGGACTATGGCTATGCGCGGCGGCAGCCACTGCAGCACCTCGGCGTGCCGGCGTACTTCATCGAGCCGGGAACCGCCGGCGTCGCCTTCGGACAGCACCACGAGGACCTCCACGGATTCACCCACGCCGGCTCCTCATGGCAGGGCAGCTAGGTCCGGGATCCATACGTTTTTCCCCCGACGCCTTCCAGCACGCCGCGCGCCTGCCGGTCCACCAGCCCTGTCAGCAGTTGCTGGGAGGCGCCGAACAGGATGGCCCACGCCAGGATCTGCGGCGCGGAATCCAGGGCACTGAGTCCGGGGACAAAGCCGCCGCCCATCAGGACCAGGCCAAGCACGGCTGTCAGGGCGCCCGTGGGAAGTTTCAGGACGGCCAGGGCGATCGGCAGGCTGAAGGGAACCGCTGTGGCCTCCATCCGGTGCAGCGACGTGGCGCCGGAGACCGCTGCCGCTACGAGGCCCACAAACTGGATCAGGAAGATGTCACCAGGCAGCGCAGTCTGCCGGACCACCGAGTTTTTGTCGTCCCCGGCCTCCGGGCGGAATACCGATTCCGCGGCCGGACAGACAATCTTGTCCTCCGGGTTGAAACACAACGGAATGGAATCCGGCGCCGACAGTCCCCAGATCCCCAGTGACACTGCAACGGTGAACAGCACCACGGTGGCTACCATGACCGCGTTACGGAAGTTGCGCACCTTCAGGTACTGCTGGCGCGAATGCGACCGGGCCGCCGTCAGGGCAAGGCCCAGGCTTTCCCGGGTGTCCACGCTCACCGGCTGCTCAAGCTGGATCTGCTTGGAAAGTACCTCGATGCGCCGACGTCGGGGGTCCTCGGCCTCCAGGAACCTGCGGACGTCGGAGTGGATGCCGGGGAAGTGCCCCTGGATGTAGTCATCCGGAGCGCGCAGCAAAAGCAGCGATTCGGCCGCGTCCAGGTTGCTGATGGCGCACTCAATGGCTGACCCGCCGAAGTCGGTGAAGCCCCGGTGGTTCCTGCCCCCGGCGGACGACTCGGCGATATCAAGGTGCCGGTTGATGCCCTCGTCAAGGACCGCCAGGAACTGGTCGTTGTTGCGGGACTGCATCCAGACGGAGAGGGCCCGGAGCCGGGTGGTACGGGTCAGGACCTGCTCCGCCCAGATCTTGTTCCTGTGCCGTGATGTGGACTTCACGAGCCACAGTATGGACCGGCGGCGTTACCCCGGCGTTACGGATCGGGCCGGCCCGGGATGCTTACTTTGCGGGTTTGACCACCATCGCCGAGCCTCCCCCTCGGCGGACGGGTTCTGCCACGGCAGTCATTTTTCCGTGCGGCCCGAACTCGATGGCGGTGGCTGCACCGATCTCCGGCAGCGAAGTCAGGCCGTCGCCGGCCTCGTTGAACGCGTGGTTGCGGGCCTTCAGGGCGCTCCCGTAATTATCGATGAACTCCTGTTCGGCGCTGATGACTTTGGTGTTCCGCTGCGCTGCACGCGGCGCCGCCAGGGCCGCTGCAATACCCATGTCCAGGTCCACGCGGTTCACGATGGTCTGCAGCACCGTGGTGATGATCGTCGAGCCTCCAGGCGATCCCAGGGCCAGGAACGGGTCCCCGTCCTTGAGGATGATGGTGGGCGACATTGACGACCGGGGACGCTTGCCCGGCTCGATCCGGTTGGGATCTTCCGGATTCGTGGAGTCGTAGGAGAAGTCGGTCAGCTCATTGTTGAGGAGGAAGCCGCGGCCGGGCACCACAATCCCGGACCCGCCGGTCTGCTCGATGGTGAGCGTGTACTCCACCACGTTGCCCCACTTGTCAGCAACCGTCAGGTTGGTGGTGGAGATGTTCTCGGTGTCCACCTCGGCGGCGGCGGCCGCCGGGTTAAAGGTCGCAGTCACCGTTGTAGTCCTTCACGTCGCCGGCAGCGACGGGCTTGGTTGCCGCCTCCACGGGGTTGATCTCACAGGACCGCTCCTTACCGAACACGTCGTCCAGGAGGGCCTTGGTGGGCACGTCCACGAACGCCGGATCGCCCACATATTTGCCACGGTCCGCGAAGGCGAGGGCGCTCGCCTCCAGGTAGAGGTGCAGGGCCTGCGCGCGGGACATGCCCCGGAGGTTGAACGTCTCCAGGATGTTCAACGCCTCGCCCACGGTGGTGCCGCCGCTGCTGGACGGTGCCATGCCGTAGACGTCATAGCCCCGGTAGGTCATTTTGGTGGGAGCCTGTTCAAGGACGCGGTACCGGGCCAGGTCCTTCGTTGTCATGTGGCCGGGAACTGCCGGGATTGAGGCAGGCGTTGTTGCAGGCGGCACGGGGGCCGGGGCCACCCAGGCGGGGTCTTTCGGTGGGGCCTGGACGGCAGCCACGATCTCCTCCGCGAGCGCGCCGCGGTAGAACCCGCGGGTTCCTTTGTCAGCGAGCAGCCGGTATGTCTCGGCGACGTCAGGGTTCTTGAAGACGCTCCCGACGGCGGGCGCATCCCCTCCGGGCAGGAAGAGCTCACTGGTCGAACTGAACGCGGAGAACCGGACTTTGTTGTCCAGGGTCTGCTGACGGAAGGTCTCATCAACAAGGAAGCCCCGGTCCGCCACCTCAATGGCTGGTTCGAGGGCGTCGTCGAGGTCCAGCGTTCCCCAGCGCTTCAAGGCATGCTCCCAGGTCGCGGGCGTGCCGGGAACGCCCACTGAAACCCCGCTGGAGACAAGCTCCGCGAACGTGTAGAACTTCCCGGTCGAAGGATCGATGAAGGCATCCTTGGGCATGGCCTCCGGCGTTGTCTCGCGGCCGTCGATGGTGTCCACCTTGCCGTTCTTCGCGTTGTAGAACACAAAGTAGCCGCCCCCGCCGATGCCCGCACTGTACGGTTCGGTCACTCCCAGGGTGGCCGCGGCGGCCACCGCGGCATCCACCGCGTTGCCGCCGTCGCGCAGCACCTCGATCGCGGCAGCGGTTGCCTCCGGATCGACGGTACTTACCGCACCGCCGTAGCCGACGGCCGACGACTCCTTCTTGATCTCCCGGGGATCGGCCGACGCCGGACTCATCACCGCCCCGCCGGTGACAGTTAGAGCCAGAACCGCCGTAACGGCAGCAAATCGACGCTGCGGATGTGCCATGGTCGCTCCCTGGTGAGGGTCAGTCGGGGTGGGGTGGGCGCCAGCCTACTCCCGGCCGGTGGGACATTCAACGGTGGCCGGGTACCCTCGTCCGTCAGGACACCGGAACAGCGCTGGCCGGCACGGGGTCATGCCGGAGGTAGCGGCGGCGGAACCGGCCGGTCCCGGCGGTCAGGGCCCTCAGCTCCACCGCGTACTTGAGCAGTTCCTGGTCCGGCACCTCTGCGCTGATCTCCGTCTGCCCGTTCCCTGAGGACGTGGTTCCGGTCAGGCGGCCCCGGCGTGCGGACAGGTCGCTCATCACGGCCCCCACGTGCTCGTCCGAGACGCTGATGATCACCGAGGAGACCGGTTCCAGCAGTTGGATCCGCCCTGCGGCCGCTGCCTCCCGAAGGGCCAGTGCACCGGCGGCCTGGAAGGCGGCATCCGAGGAATCCACGCTGTGCGCCTTGCCCCCGGTCAGCGTCACGCGCACGTCCACCACGGGGAACCCCGCGGAGACGCCTTTCTGCATCTGGGCGCGGACGCCTTTCTCCACCGACGTAACGAAGGTGCCGGGGATGACCCCGCCCACGGTCCGGTCCACAAACTCGAACCCGCCGCCACGTGGCAGCGGTTCAACGTCTATGTCGCAGATAGCGTACTGGCCGTGCCCTCCGGACTGCTTGACGTGCCGTCCGTGCCCCGCGGCAGGTGCGGCAAAGGTTTCCCGCAGCGGCGTCACGACGCCCACGGTATGCAGTTTCACGCCCTGGTCGCGCAACCTGTCAAGGACAACGTCCGCATGTGCCTCCCCCATGCACCAGAGGATCTGCTGGTGTGTCTCGGCGTTGCGCTCCACCCGAAGGGTCGGATCGCCTGCCGCCACTTTGCCGAGGCCCCTCGCGAGGGCATCCTCATCGCTGTGCGAGTCCGCCTCGATGGCCACCGGCATGAGCGGCTCCGGCATCTCCCACGTTCCCAGCAGAAGCGGCCGCTCCCGGCCCGAAATGGTATCCCCCGTTTCGGCGCTTCCGAGTCTGGCCACCGCACAGATGTCCCCGGCCACGCAGAAGGAGACCGGCCTGAGGACGGCGCCCAGCGGGGAGTACAGGTGCGTGAGTCGTTCGTCGGTGTCGTGGTCCTGGTGGCCGCGGTCGGACAGTCCGTGCCCGCCCACATGGACGGGCGTATCGGCGCGGAGCTCCCCGGAAAACACCCTGACCAGGCAGACCCTGCCCAGGAACGGGTCGTTGCCGGTGCGGACCACCTCCGCGGCCAGCGGCCCCGCCGGGTCACAGGCCAATGGGCCGGCCGGGTTCCCGTCGAGGCCGGTCACCTCCGGCAGGCTCCGCTCCAGCGGCGAGGGGAACGCCGTGGCCAGGATTTCCATCAGCTCAACGGTGCCCACGGCCGTCACTGCCGAGGCCGGCAGGACAGGGAAGAAGGAACCACGTCCGACGGCGGTCTGCAGGTCTGCGGTCAGGGCGTCGGTGTCGAGTTCCCCGCCGCCGAGGTAGCGTTCCATCAGCGTCTCGTCTTCGCTTTCGGCAATGATTGCCTCGAGGAGTTCAGCCCTGGCGCCGGATGCTGCCTGCTGGTCTGCCGCAGTGGCTGGCCGGCCCGGGGCAGGGGCCTGCCCCGGTACGTAGTCGGTGACCGTCCCGGACAGGAGCCCGAGGAGTCCCGTGGCGTCGTTCCCGGTCCGGACCGGGACATAGAGCGGGAACACAGAGTCGCCGAACGCGCCGCGGCAGGCGGCGAGGGCGCCGTCGTAATCGGCGCGGGGGTGGTCCAGGCGGGTGATGACGATCGCCCGCGGCGTGCCCAGGCGTCCGCATTCGCCCCACAGCGCTGTAGTGGTGGCGTCAATGCCGTCCACGGCCGAGACGACGAACAGGGCTGCGTCCGCCGCCCGCAGCCCCGCCCTGAGTTCCCCGATGAAATCCGGGTAGCCCGGTGTGTCCAGGAGGTTCACTTTGATGCCGTCGAGGAACAAAGGAACCACAGACAAGGTCACGGACCGCTGCTGGTGGATGGCGGAAGGATCGGCGTCGCTGACCGTGGTCCCGTCCGCAATCGACCCCTTGCGGGTGATGGTTCCATTCGCGGCCAGCAGCGCCTCGATGAGCAGCGTTTTCCCTGCGCCGGAGTGTCCCACCAGAGCGACGTTCCGGACTTTTGCCGGGCTCTGGGCGGCAAGGCCCGGTGGGGAGTCTGCCTTGCGGTCCTCGGGTCCGCCCCGGCCTGGCGTACGGGCTGCGTCCTTGGTGCCTTTCACCGACATTGGAACCTCCTGGCATCTTCGCCATCCACACTGGCCGAACGTGTCCTTCGATTCGACACCCTCCCGCGCCGGACGGCAAGGGTCCAATGTCAGGGCACAGATGCGTCCACGGTCCCGTCCACGGGGAGATAATTGCTGCCTGGAGGCCATGGCCGTGGAGGCCGCAGGCTTCACCGCCCAGGGAGGAGGAGGCACGCATGCAGAGCCTGCCGCGCATCACGGTGGAGGTGCCCGTGCTGAGCGTCGGAACGGGGCCCGGCGACTACGGGGAACTGGGCAGCCACGTTCTCTCCCTGCGCAGGCAGCAAGGCCTGCACCTGACCCTCCTGCACATCGGGATCCTGGCGGAGTTCGCACGTGACGTCGCGGCCTGGACCAAAGGCGCCACCCCGGCCGGACGCGCGCTCCAGCAGAGCGCCCGCTGGCTCCGGGAGCTGCCGGTCCTGTCCGGTTTCTCCGCGACGTCGGAACGGCTTGTTGTGTTCGGCGGCGGCGGGGTTTCAGCGCTGGAGGTGCACGTTCCGGACGACGTCCGCGACTACCAGGCCGCACTGGTGGACGGGCTGCGCGGGCTCCTGGACCGGCTGTATGTGGACAACGTCGACGATTTCATCCTCAGTTCGCCGGCGTTGGGGTACAAGTATCCGCGCTGGATACCGCACGTGGCCGTGGGCAGGCCGATGTCCCGGTCCCGCGAGCCAGTGGCCATAGCGCCGGTGCCCCTCACGTTCGGCGAATCGCGGATCAGGAACGGGCAGTACCTTCCGGCCTAATTAGGTCAAACGATTGGGTCTTTTTCATCAGGACCTCCGACGTTACCGTGGGCACACCGAGCTGCCTGTCCCGGCAGCCTGAAACGGAGGGTTCCCATGACAACGCACGTCGCAGACTGCAGCGTTTCCAACTGTTCCTTTAACGACCACTCCCACTGCAACGCCGCCGCGATCACGGTGGCCGGGGCCGAAGACCACGCTTCCTGTGCCACGTTCATCGACACCGGCATGCACGGGGGCCTGCCGAAGGTGCTGGCTGATGTCGGCGCCTGCCAGCGCTCGGAGTGCATCCACAACGACCATCTGATGTGCAAGGCGGCCGAAGTCCATGTCGGGCCGGGACGGGACAACGCAGACTGCCTCACCTACGCGCACCGCTAACGCCGGTCAAGGGCGGCCAGCAGCCTCGTGACGGAGCCGCCCAGGTTCCACTCGACCGCGAGACGCTCCAGTTCGGTGCGTGAATCGCCGGCCACCGGCTGCAGCCGGGCTCCGGCCTCCTCCAGCGACGGCACTTTGAGGTCGCACACCACCCGCACCACTGTCGGTGCGACCTTGAGGTAGTCGCCGGCGGCGGCGAGCCTGGCCCGCACAGCCGCCGACAGGCCCTTGTCCCCGGCGTCCGCCGCCTCCAGCAGGTCCTCAAGGGTGCCGTACTCGCCCAGGAGGGAGGCCGCGGTCTTTTCGCCGATTCCGGCAACGCCGGGCAGCCCGTCGGAGGCGTCGCCCCGGAGGGTGGCGTAGTCGGCATACTGCTGCGGAAGCACCCGATACTTGCCGACCACCACGACGTCGGTCATGACTTCGAGGTTCTTCATGCCGCGCGCGGTGTAGATGACCCGGACCTGGCGTTCGTCATCGACGAGCTGGAACAGGTCCCGGTCGCCTGTGACCACATCCACCGGGAGTCCGGCCTTCGTCGCGTAGGTGCCTGCGACGTCGTCGGCCTCATGCTCAGGAACCCCGACGACGGCGATACCCGCGAGCTCCAGCACGCGGCGGATCATGGGCAGCTGGGCCTCCAGGGCGTCCGGGACCACCTCCACGTCGGGTGCGTCCGGGACCACCTCGGCGACACGATGGGACTTGTAGGTGGGAATCAGGTCCACCCGCCACTGCGGGCGCCAGTCGTCGTCCCAGCAGGCGATCAGGTGCGTGGCCCCATACTCGGTGGTCAGCCGTGCGATCATGTCCAGCAATCCACGGACGGCGTTCACCGGGGTGCCGTCGGGGCGGCGGATAGTGTCGGGCAGGCCGTAGAAGGCGCGGAAGTACAGGGACGCAGTGTCGAGCAGCATCAGGCGTTGGGACATACCTGATCCTGACATGGATGCGCGCGCCAGGCATCCTTCCGCTAGCCGGCGCCCGGCGGGCGGTATGTGATCCGGCTGGCCGTCCGCAGGGCGTCCATCGTCTCCTCGACAGTCAGGAGCACCGTTGTTTCCATGGAGCTCAACGCGCCGCCCCCGCTGATCGCCAGCGCCACCGCTGCCATGGAAACGTTGTCCGGCGCCTCCCACAGGTTGTAGCCGTCGTGGGCGCCGAAGCCGTACCAGAACCCGTGGAGTTTCCCGCCGACCGACTCAATGTAGGCCTGAGCGGCCTTCCTCCGGTCTTCGGGGTTGCTGATCAGCCTGGACCAGGTTTCCGGCGTGTAGCTGAACTTGGACAGATAGAGAGGCATGGCCCCGTCCTTTCGTTCACCGTCGCGGTGGCGGATGCACCCAGAATGGCAGTCGGGGGCCGAACCGGCAATGGATGACTGCTGCTCTGGCACTTGGACGGGAACGGGACGAGAATTGCCTCGTGGTCCGTCCTGGCCGAAGCAGGGACGGCGAGCCCATGAACGCCGCCGCCAGAAAGATCCAGCGCATCTACCTCATGCTGACGCTGGGCAATACCCTTGCGGCCTCCTTCATCTGGGGCGTCAACACGCTGTTCCTGCTCGATGCCGGCCTCAGCAACTTCGAAGCCTTTGCCGCCAACGCTTTCTTCACTGCCGGAATGGTGCTGTTCGAGGTGCCCACCGGCGTGGTGGCGGACGGCTGGGGCCGGCGGGTGTCCTTCCTGCTGGGCACGCTGACGCTGGCAGGGGCAACATACCTCTACTACCTGCTGTGGCAGCTGTCCGCCCCCTTTGTCTGGTGGGCGGTGGTCTCAGTCCTCCTGGGCCTGGGCTTCACCTTCTTCTCCGGCGCGGTGGAGGCCTGGCTGGTCGACGCCCTGCACTCCACCGGCTACGACGGCGGGATGGAAGCGGTGTTCGGCCGGGGACAGATGGTGTCAGGGGTAGCGATGTTTGCCGGTTCCGTGGCCGGTGGCGTGATCGCCCAGGTGACGGACCTTGGCGTGCCGTTCCTTGTCCGGGTGGGCCTGCTGCTGGTCCTGTTCGGCGTGGCCTTCGTTGTGATGCACGACGTCGGGTTCACCCCGGAACGCTCAGCGCACCCGCTGCGCGCTACCCGGGCCGTGCTGTCCGCCTCGATCGACAACGGCCTGAAAATCCCGTCTGTCCGCTACGTGATGCTGGCAGCGCCGTTCACTACCGGCGTCGGATTTTACGTTTTTTACGCCCTGCAGCCGTACCTTCTGGAGCTCTTCGGCGACCCCCGCGCCTACTCGGTGGCAGGGCTGGCGGCAGCCATCGTGGCCGGCGCTGAGGTGGCAGGCGGCTGGCTCGCACCCCACATCCGGAACAGGTTCCGGAAACGGACCACGGTGCTGATCCTCAGTGCAAGCGTCGGTGCGGTGCTCCTGATGGTGCTCGGGTTTACGCGGGTGTTCTGGGTGGCGCTGCTTCTGCTGACGGTCTGGGCAGTCGTCGATTCCGCGGCGGCACCCGTACGGCAGGCGTACGTCAACGACATGATCCCCTCCCGGCAGCGGGCCACCGTGCTCAGCTTCGACTCCCTGATGGGATCCACCGGCGGCGTGGTGATCCAGCCGGCGCTCGGCCGGGGGGCGGACCTGTACGGCTATCCTGCATCGCTGGCCATGGCAGGGGTGGTCCAGGTCCTGGCCGTTCCGTTCCTGGTGGCCAGCAGACTGCGGCGCTCCCCCGCTGATGTGGCCGACGGCTCATCCGGGCCCGTGACCGGCGAAACCGATCCTTAGCCCCCGTACCTCAGGTCGAAGCGCCGGCGCGCCTCCCGGCCGAGCCTCTCGACGGTGTGCCAGCTGATGACGGCCATGAGCAGGGTCAGCAGGATTGCCCCGACAGCTACCAGCGGCGGCAGATCGGCGGTGGAACCGTTGTTCAGCCAGAGTATGACCACGTAATTCCAGAGGTAGGCGGCGTAGGACACTGTGCCCAGCAGCTGCAGGGGCTTCGTCCACGCAGGCATCCCCTCTGTCCGGGAAGCAGCCAGGACCACCAGGACACCGGCAGCAACCATGGCCACGGGTCCGCCGATGAAGAAGAAGGCGGGAGACTCGTTGGCCTTGGGGAAAAACATGGACGCGGCCAGCACAGCCGCCGCCGCCAAAAACGCGGCCCGTCGGCGCTGCACCCCGGAGAACCAGCGCGAACATCCGCATGCGGTAGAGCCGCAACGCCGAGCCGATGACCAGGCCGAGGCCCCACGTCGTGGGCAAGGCGTAGACCAGGGAATGCAGGTGCGGGGCCAGGGCCAGCATTGCCAGGACGCTGGCGGCCATGAGGGCAATGACGACGGCGGCGGACCAGCCCACCAGCCGGCCCTGACGGCTTTTTCGCAGGGCCAGCACCAGCAGCGCCGGCCAGATCAGGTAGAACTGTTCCTCCACTGCCAGGGTCCACAGGGGCCCGATGGCCATGCTGACATCGAAGGGCAGCGGGAGGTCCTTGAGGTAGCCGAACCCGGCCAGCAATGTGTATCCGATGATTCCCTTGGACCGGTCGCCGAGGACGTCTGCCACGAGTTCGACGCCGGCATAGACGCCCAGGAAAGCGATGAGGGCAGGGAGGAGCCGGAAGGCCCGGTGGGCGTAGAACCGGCCGTAGCGCACCTTGCGGTGCCGTTCGATATCGCGGACCAGCACGCCGGTGATCAGGTACCCGCTGAGGACGAAAAAGGCTATGACGCCGGTGATGCCCGCGCCCTGGAACAGTCCCGGCCAGGAGTGGCCCAGGAGGACGCTGCCGACGGCGGCGCCGCGGAGAACGTCCAGGCCTTCCAGCCGTCGCCGCACCGTGCTGTGGGGTGCAGCCGTGTCCACGGTCCTGCCAGCGAGTAACGTCACATAACCTCCGGAGTCTGTCAGAAACCGGCTCCGGCACCAGCTGGTGCAGGCAGGAGCGGCTCTTTCGTCATTGGTCAGCAGGCCCCCTCCTGCAACTTTCCAGTTTCCCGGACGAGTCTGGACAAAACCTGAAAGGTCCTGGACGCCAAGAAGGGCCCGTTCCCCCGAACGGGCCCTTCGGCAATGCTGGCCGGCCGGATCTGACGGCCAGAAGGCTGGCTGCTAGGCGCCGGCCGGCTGATCGAAACGCTGGCCCGCCGGGTTGGACGGCAGGATCGTCAGTACCAGGACGGCGAGTGCACCCAGGAAAGGAACCAGGATGAGGAGCAGGAGCCAACCGCTGAAGTTGCCGTCATGAAGGCGGCGGACGGTCAGTGCCAGGGACGGGACGATGGTCGCCAGGCCCCAGATGCCGAGCAGGATGGTTCCGATCAGCGCACCGGGGCCCAAAGCCGGGGTGCTGTCCAGGCTGGACGCGGTGGTTGCCGCGGCGCCTGACGAAATGATGATGTTCAGGACGATGCTGACGGCAACCGCAATGAGGGTCCACCACCAGTACTCGCTCCGGCTGGCCCGCCCGGAGAATGTGGCGTACTTCTTGAAGAAGCGCTTGACGGCTACGGGCAGCGGCGCCCCGTAATGCGGAGCCCACAGCGGCGGCTCGCCGCCCTGGAACGCCTGCGGTTGGGACTGCTGCTGCTGAGAATACTGCGGATAGCTCAAGGTAATTCCCCCGGGGTTTCAAGTGATGAGACGCCCTTATGATACGGCTCCCCGCCCGGGTTTAGCATTTCGATGGAGAAAATTTACGTGAGATTCATCATTACGACCCGCCGTGACGCCCGCTGGGGCAGTGCAGGCCGTTCCCGGGGGCACGTCTAGGTGATGAGGTAGCGCTGCATCATGTCGTTGTCCTCGTGTTCGAGGATGTGGCAGTGCCAGACGTATTCACCCGTGAATGACGAGCCGATGGCCAGCGGGGCTCCTCCTGCGGCGCCCGCCCCGAAGGGAACAAGGATCCGCGTGACCTCACCGGGCATCGCCACCACGGTGTCCTTCCAGCCGCGCTCGTTCGCTGGCGGCGGGGTTGGCCGGCCGATCAGGAACGGGGCGGCAGGGACGGCGTTCCCGCGGCCCGGCGTCACGAGCCCGGTTCCCGGATCAAGGTACCCCGTGGCGGAAAGATAGTCATCGACGTGGAACCGCTGCCGGTCCAGCACCTGGAACTGGGTGAAGTGAAGATGGATCGGGTGGGCGTCCACGGTGGTGTTGACGAGCTCCCACTGCTCCAGCGTGTCCCCCCGCACCACGGTGATGTCCGGGCTGTGGAACGTCCGGTTGTTCAACAGTGCCATGACCGGAACACCATCGGCGTTGAGGACCTCGACGAGGCTCATGGTCCGGGTGGCGGCACTGGCGAGCCCGGCGAGCCTGGTCATGGGCCGGGGCCGGAGCAATGCCGGCAACGGTGCCGTGAAGCCGGTCCCGCTCTGCACGGTGAAGCGCATGATCTGCCGGAGCGGGACGGCGCCCCCGCGGACAGAGACCGGCCCGTCGGGATAGGGGGTCCGTGCATCGTTGGTCAGGATCACCTTGGTCCCGGCAGCCAGCGCGGCAAAGTCCACCACGATGTCTGCGCGCTCGCCGGGGCCCAGGACCAGCTTGTTGAGCATCACGGGCACGTCGAGGAGTCCGCCGTCGGTGCCGATCTGGGCAAACCTGAGAGCGGAGCCGTCCGCGACGAACTTGACGTTGTAGAACCTGGAGTTCGATCCGTTGTAGACCCGGAACCGGTACTTGCCCCGGGCCACGTCAAGGTTTGGCCAGGCTTTGCCGTTGACGGTGGCTACGTCCCCGAAGAATTCCGGTGCCCACGGCCGGGCAGTGCCGTCACCGAGCTGCAGGTCCGGATTCGGCGGGTAGGCGAAGGATCCGCCGGAAGTGAACATGCGGTCCTGGATGACCAGCGGCACCTCGTAGGGTGGCGGCGGGAAATGCGTGCCGTCGCCGGTATCGAGGCCCGTGCCGCCGGGGCCGGGGGTATCACGGAGCAGATAGCCGCCGGCCAGCCCGGCGTAGACATTCAGGCGGGTAATCCCCAAAGCATGGTCGTGGTACCAGAGGCCTGCAGCCTCCTGGTTGTTGTCGTAGCTGTAGGTGTAGGAGCCGCCGGGCCCAAAGACCTGTTCGGGTCCGCCGTCCGAGCCGGGCCTGGTGTTGCCGCCGTGCAGGTGGGTTGAGGTCCGGGGCCCGTCAGCGTCGTTGCTGCCGGGGGGAACCAGGGCGTGGTCGACGGCGGACGCCAGCGGATGCCGCCCGAGCTCGTTGTGTACGGTGAGGCTGAATGGAGTTCCCCTTTGCGCAAGAATCACGGGTCCCAGGTACGTCTGGGTTCCGCTGGTGTCCTGGTAAGCGAAGGTCTGCGTCGGCTGCATCTGCGCGTGGAAACGGTGGCCGGCGTTGCGCATCCACAACCGGGCAGCACCGCCCGACCTCATGTCCACGACCCCCAGGTCGGCCAGGGTGGGCAATTGTTCGGAGAACATCGTCGGCAGGCCCAGTGAATCCGCGGTACGGGCAGCCGTGGCGGCGGGAGGATGGATCAGCATGCCCGTTCCGGCGGCCGCGCCGGCCTGCAGCAGCTGACGTCTCGTGAAATGCATCGCAGGCCCGTTTCTCGCAGCGGATGAATGTTCTCCCGCCCTCAGGCTACGAGTATGATCGGGCCCGCTGCAGGGCCTTTGGACCTGGGGAGTGCGCCTCCCGCAGTGGACGGGTTAGAGGGCCCAGTCGGCGTCGTCGTACGGCCGGCCCCTGAAGTGGGCGCGCAGGTACTCCCCCACCACTGCCGCCCCGAGGTCGCCGGTGTCCGGCGCAACCACGCGCCCGTCGATCCGCCGGGCCATGCGGTTGACGAACCGTTCGAGGCCAGGATCAGTGCCCAGCCGGAAGAACGTTGCCTGCGTCCCTGACCTGGCGAGCCGGTCCAGCTCGGTGACGGTGAGCCGGATGGTCTCCGGGTCCGGCGGGTAGGAGAACCAGGTCTCGCCTTCGGGCAGCAGGTGGGCGGTGGGCTCCCCGTCGGTCACCACCAGGAGTATGGGCTGCATGGCCGGGTGTTGCCGGAAGAACCGCCCGGCCAGCAGGAGGCCGTGATGGAGGTTGGTTCCCTGCTCCCGCCGTGAGGGCAGCGCCGTCAGCTCGCCGATGTCCATGGAGCGTGCGTAGCGGCCGAAGGCCACCAGGTGCAGGCGGTCGCCACGGAAGCGGGTGGCGACCAGGTGGTGCAGCGCCAGTGCCGTCCGCTTCATCGGCACCCACCGCCCCTCGAAGGCCATCGAAAATGAGATGTCCACAAGCAGGACGACGGCGGCCTGGGTATGGGCCTCCGTTTCGGTCACTTCAATATCGGCGGCACTCAGGCGCAGCAGGTTCCCCGGATCCCCGCCTTCGGCCACGGTACGGGTGATGGCGTTGGTGATGGTGCGGGTGACGTCCCACGGATCGGCGTCACCGAACTGCCACTGCCGGCTGGACCCCGTCTGTTCCCCGGCCGCACCGGCAGCACGGGTTTCCCGGCGCCCCTGGCGGCCTGAGAGCTGCTTGGCGGTATCCCGCAGCAGCGACTTCCCCAGCCGTCGCATCGCCTGGGGGGACAGCCGCAGGTCCCCGTCCGCTCCGCGCCGGAGGTAGCCGCCGTCGTGCATTGCCTTCTCGATCTCCGCGAGGGTGCGCGCCGTCACCGCGGCATCCTGCCCGAGCTGGCGGGCCAAGGCGTCCAGGTCCACGTCGTCCAGGCTGGACCCGTCATAGGACTGGGAGAGCTGCTCGGACAGCTCGTCCAGCTCGGCGAGGTCCTGGATCACACCTGTGCCGTCGCCCAGGCCGAGCCCCTCCCCACCCTCGAAGCGTTCGGAGCCAGTCCAGTCCTCGCCGGGGCGAAGGGCGCGCAGGTTGTCGTCGAGCTGGCCGAGTTGCGCCATGAGTTCCGGCGAGCCGAACGCCTGGGCGGAGAGGTTCATCAGCTCCTCCCGCTGCTCCCGGGTCATGGATTGCAGCATCCGCTGGGCGGCCGCGGCGCGCTGGGCGAGTGCATCGATCAGCTCCTCAACCGACTGTGGATTTTCGGGAAAGAACTGCCCGTGCTTGGCCATGAAGGTCTGGAAGTCCGTGTCGGTGTCCGCCCCGCGCCGGTGCTTGTCGAGCAGCTCATTGAGGTCCTGCAGCATCTCGTTGACGGCTGCACGGTCCTCGGCGGTGGCGTTCTCGAGCGCTTGCTTCATGCCGGCGAACCGCTGGTCCAGCACCTCCCGGCCCAGCAGGTCCTTGATCCGCTCATAAGCATCCTTTGCAGTGCCTGACTGCCAGTCGTAAGCGGCCAGCCCGTTGACCGCGGCCGCCGTGGACCGGGGCAGGTTCTGCAGCTGCATCTCCCGGAACGCGCGGTCGGTGTTGTCCATCATGGCGTCGCGGGCGAGCTGTTTGCGCTCTTCGAGGACAGCGGTATCCAGCAGCTTCCGCACCTCGTCGAGGGTGCCGTCCAGTTTGTGCCGGCCCAGGAGCTCACGGCGGCGCTGCTGGACGCGGCGGGCGAGCTCATCGAGGCCCTCGCGGTCCCTGCCGCCGCGGCGCAGGTACTCCTGCAACGCATGCCGGGGCGGGTAACCCGCCATGACGTCCTCAGCTACGGCGTCGAGCGCCTCGGCAAGGTCCACCGGCGGGGCGAGCGGATCCGGTCCGCCCGAGTACCGGCCGTACCTGGAGGATCCGTGGTGAACTCCCATGGTGCCGCCTGTCTGCCTGTCCTGACCCGAAGTGCCGGATCTAACCGTAGATGGTCTCTTCGTCGTCGGACTCCTTGGAGATCCGGCGGGCAAGGTAGAGCCCTTCGAGGGCGAGCTCGATCGCGGCGGCGCGCTGGCCGTCGTTGCTGGCACCCAGCCGCCCGCTGATCTCGTCATAGAGCCCGGAGCCGTTAAGGGATGGAAGGTTCCCAAGAAACTCCCGCGCCGTGACGTGTTCCCCGGTGGTCACGGTCCGGTGGCCGTCGAGGGCTGCCACCAGCGGTCCCAGGTCCAGTCCCTGGTAGTGCTCCCGCACGGCCTCGGCCGTAGCGGTGCGCAACAGGTGGTCGAGGACTGCCTGTTCCCGGCCTTCCTCGCCCGGCTCGAACTCGATCTTTCCGGTCAGGACTTCAACGGCGGTCTCAAGGTCGACGATCCGGGCCACGGCCTCCTCCTCGCCGCGTACGCTGGCGCGCCGCAGCGCCGCCGCCGCGACGGTTTCGGCGCCGGCGATGGCGAACCGTGCGGAAACACCGGAGGTCTGGTTGATGGCCGGGGACTGGCGCAGGGCACGGGTGTAGCGGGCCAGGATTTCGAGGATGACGGGCGGGACGTCAGCCATCAGCCGGCCTTCCTGCCGGATGACGGCGACCTCGTCGTCCAGTTCCACGGGGTAGTGCGTGCGGATCTCTGCCCCGAACCGGTCTTTCAGGGGCGTGATGATCCGGCCGCGGTTGGTGTAGTCCTCCGGGTTGGCGGACGCAACGACGAGGACGTCCAGCGGCAGCCGCAACACGTAGCCGCGGATCTGGATGTCCCGCTCTTCCATCACGTTGAGCATTGCAACCTGGATCCGCTCGGCGAGGTCGGGCAGTTCGTTGATGGCGATGATGCCGCGGTTGGAGCGTGGGACCAGCCCGTAGTGGATGGTTTCAGGGTCCCCGAGGCGGCGGCCTTCGGCCACGCGCATCGGGTCGACGTCACCGATGAGGTCTGCTACGGAAGTATCCGGGGTAGCCAGTTTCTCGACGTAGCGTTCGGAGCGGTGCCGCCAGCCGACCCGCAGCCGGTCCCCTTCGGTAAGGGCCCGGGCGCGGGAGTGCTCGGTGATCGGATCGTAGGGATGTTCGTTCAGTTCCGAATCCTCGATCACCGGGGACCACTCGTCCAGCAGCCCCACGAGGGTGCGCAGGAGCCTGGTCTTGCCTTGCCCCCGCTCACCCAGAAGGACGACGTCGTGGCCGGCAATCAGGGCACGCTCCAGCTGGGGAAGGACGGTACGGCCGAAACCGTACATTCCCGGCCAGGGGTCACGTCCGCCGGCGAGCGCCGCGATCAGGTTGTCGCGGATTTCGTGGCGCAGGTCCTTGTGGACGTGGCCGGATGCACGCAGTTCACCAACGGTGAAGATATCGGGGCGATCACTCACCCCTCTAAGGTAGCCCCCTGCCGGGCGTGGGGCCATGGGCCGGTTCAGCCCTTCCGGTCCGCCCGGTACGCGCTGGGGCTCACGCCGTGCAGTTTGCGGAACTGCCGGGAAAAATAGAACTGGTCCGCCAGCCCGACTTCCCTCCCTACGTCGGCGATGGTCAGGTCGGTGGTGTCCAGCAGGAGCCGTGCGCGGGCCATCTTCAAGGAGGTGTGGTGGGCCAGGACTCCCCCGCCGGTGGCCTCCCGGAACAGCTTGCTCAGCTGCGAGGACGAGACCCCCACCAGCGACGCCAGGTCCGGGAGCCGGAAGGTGCCGTCCACCCTGTCCTCCAGGAACTTCATGGCCTGCTGCAGCGGCGCCCCCTGCTCGGGGAGCCGGCGGTCCACGGCCAGGCTGGCCAGCATTCTCCACGCCATGCCGGCTGTTGCCACCAGGCGGGCAGGTGACTGATCCTGCTCCAACGCGGAAATGATCTCATCAAGCATCGCCGTCAGCCGGTCCACGGCCACCAACGGAATCAGCGGCCGGTCCGGCCGGACCCCGGCTTCTTCAATGAGTTCCGTGACATCGGTCCCGCGCACATGGCACCACCAGATGGTCCACGGGTCAGCCGCGGAGGCACCGTAGGAGTGCGCGGTCCCCGTACCCCCGGGAAGTACGACGGCGGTGGACTTGCCCACGTCATACCGGGCGCCGCCGGTTTCCACCCACCCCGAGCCCGCGACACAGAGGATCACTATGGTCTCCGCAGCGCCCGCGGGGCGGTGCCGCCCGTGGTCGGCGGCGGTGGGAAAAACGCCGGCATCGGTGACCACAAGGCGGCGCGTGACCGGTCGCGTGAGTGCTTCGGCAACCACCGGACGCGGCACCACCGCGAGGCGCTGGTTGTGGAAGCCCGTTGCCCGATCCAACCGCTCCTCCTCGCCCGCGAAACGTCCAGTGTATTCCGCCGCGGACGCTTCCCGGGAAGGACACACCTCAGGCGGCCGGAGGCCGCTTCTCCTCCCAGCCGGTCCAGTGGACGACGGACAGGCCGTCGAGGGAGGCCAGGTCACCCTCAACGGTGTCGCGCCTGTCCTGGGCGGCCTGTGGAAGCCCGACGGCCGCTTCCTTCGACAGCGGAAGGATGGTGAGGAGGACCTCCGAGCCCGGGCGGATGCCGGCGTCGTTCGTTTCCACGATCCACGGCGAACCGTCCCAGAAGCGGTCACCAACCACCTGTCCCGTCAACGCTCAGCCGGGCAACGTCCCCGGCCCAGCTGACCTCAAGCTCAGTGACCCCGCCGGCGGCAAGGACTGCCGGGTCAAGCCGCAGCCGGTACACACCGGCCAGGTCGCTGATCTCATCCTCGGAGGGTGCTGCCGCGCGGCCCGCCAGCGAACCGAAGGAAGCAGGCACCGGCTTGGCCGCCCGGCACCGTTCCGCAGTGGGGTGTTGACTGTCCGGGACGGGCTGTGTGGCCCGCAGCTCCACATGCTCGAAGCGGCCGGAACCGGTGGAATAGCGCCGGACAGACGGTACTCCCCGCGACCTGCCGGCCAAGGCACCCTCCGCGTTGATCCAGAGCGGATCCGCGGACAGGACCAGGTCCCGTCCCAGCGGCCCGTCCAAAGCCCACGCCTGATCCGCCAGGGCCGGCGGCAGCACCAGGATGGTCAACGAGCCATCAGGCGAGGTCGCCGTCAGGGTGGCTGCACCGGCGGACTCCACGGTGTAGACGTTGCCCTGGGACCGGGCTGCCGGACCTGCCAGGGTGGTTCCCTCAGCCAGGCAGAGCCGGGCAGCGATTCCGGGTTCTGCGGCAAGGACCAGCGTCGGCGACGATTCGGGGCCCAGGAGGGTAAACGCCGATGCCGTGGCCCACTTGAGGCAGACACCTGCGATGTCCAGGTTGACGGGCCAGCGGGCTATGGTGCCGGCCGGAATGTCCACCGGCGTGTCGGGGAACGCCAGCGTTTCGTCCCCGAGGACGAGGTTGAAGCGCGCCGCCCCGTAGTCCGGCAGGGTCACATGGGGCTGGTGCCAGCTGATGAACACGAATCCTGACGTGCCGTCCGAGCGGATGGCCCAGCGAAGGGTCTGTGCGTCTTCGATCCCTGCCGGCAGGCTGTCCGGCAGTGTCGATGGCATGGGCGCGAGGCGGTCGCCGAACGCGGCGAGGAAGGCATGCTGTTTCCGCAACTGGGCGAAGCTGGCGGCCGGCCTGCCCGAGGCTCCGATGGGGGCGTGGAAGTCATAGTCGAACGTGGGAAGGTCGTTGGGGTAGCCGGTTGCCTGCGATTCCTGCAGCCCGCCCGGCGGATTGGTCCCGCCGGTGAACATATAGAACCCCTGCCACCCTGAGCCGCTGCCGATCTTGTTGTTGGCCACAGCGGCAACGTCAGCACTCCGGGGCCAGGGGCGGCGCTGGTAGGCCGTGGCCATGCCGCCGGTAAGTTCGCAGGTGGCCGGCGGATAGAGGGCCGACGGCGCCCGCGGCGGCGCAGCCGTACTCCCTGCAAGGTGTTCGCGGAGGTCTGCGCCGATGCCGGGGTCATCCCACTGGTGGCTGAAGAAATAGTGCTCGCGGAAGGTGGGGTCCCAAGGGGCATCGGCGTCCACCCAGAAGCCGTCACCGTAGCCGCCGAAGACCGGCAGGACTTCCTCCTCGGGGAGCTCTGCCCCGCCCCACGCCGTGGCCGTCCAGACCGGCGCGCTGAGTCCTGCGGCCCGGGCGAGTTTCTTGAGCTCCCTGATGTGCTCGGGCTGGTCGTAAAGTTCGTTTTCCAGCTGGATGCCGACGACGTCGCTGGCGGGGCCGGTGAGGCCGCGCAGTTCCGAACCCAGGACGGCGAACCAGCGCTCCACCAGGGCAAGATAAGCGGGGTCGTTGGTGCGGTGACGGACCGGGGCGGCCTGCACCCAGTCGGGGAAGCCGCCGTTACGGACCTCGCCGTGCGCCCAGGGCCCGATCCGCAAAACCACCTCCAGGCCTACGTCACCGCATAGCCGGACAAATCCGGCAACATCGAGGTTGCCGTCGAAACGGGGCTCGCCCCTCGGTCTGCTCATGGTGGATCCAGAACACGTAGCATGCCACCACGGTGATGCCGCCGGCTTTCATCAGCCGTAGCCGTTCTTCCCACCGGGCCTGCGGAACCCTGCTGTAGTGGATTTCGCCGGCCACCGGCACGGCAGGCTGCGCCGGCGCGTTCGATGTAGTGGTTGGTCAGCCGCCACGAGCTGTGCGGGTCCACGGTATTGCTCATGGACGGGGATGCCAGCGCAGTTTCGTGGGGCCGGTGGGTGGCACCGAGCAACTGGCGGGTGCTTTGTCCTGCGGTCATGTGCTTATGGTTCTTTCGGTAGATGATGTGCCGGTCAACTGCTGGAACCGGCCGTGAGGATGAGTGAGTTCATGCGACGCTGCCACGCTTCATCGGCCCACAGGGGGTGGTGCGGGGCAGCGTTCGAGCACAGGACCATTCCCCAGACGCCGTGGTCCAGTGCGGTCCGGATACCGCGTTCGGCGAGGTCCCGGCCGACGGGTCCTTCCTCGAAGGTGCCGTGGACGGGGGTGTAGCCGATCCATCCTTCCCCCACCACGGCCGGCAGGTCCTTCCAGCGGGCCCAGGCGGCTATGGCTGTGACGCGGGAGGCGATCTCACGCCGCATGACTTCCCGGTATGGACCGTATTCGTTGTACAGCCAGGTGTCCCAGGCATCCGGATCAATCCAGTCATAGCCGTAGAACATCTGGTCCGTCACCACGGTGGCGCGGTATTTCCAGCCGGCCAGCCTCCCGTACTCCGCCACGGACGGCGCGTCCGGGCGCAGCAGCGAGGCCAGTGCCGGGTTGGGAAAGCCATGGCTCCCCTCGGACCGTATGTCGATCAGCTGTTGGAGCGCGTCCAGCACGCCGTAGCTGTAGACGTGGAACTGTGCGGCGCCGAGGCCCTCCGGGAGCGTGTGCATGGCAAGATGCGGCGGCTTGCCATAGCTGGCTGTGACCAGGAGGTCGGGGTGGAGGGCCTGCAACCGGCGCAGTTGCCCGGTGCCGCCGTCCGCCACGGCGGGAAGGATGGAGAAGTCCACCTCATTGTGCAGTTCCACCATGGCGATCCGGTCCCGGTGGCCGGCCGCGGTGAGGGTACCGATGAGCCCGTCCCAGGCGTCGGCGAGGAGTTCATACCTCCGGTCCAGCGGGACTGCATCGATGGCCTCGAACCAGCGCGGGGAAGCTGCGAAGACAGTGGATTGCTGATACTCCCAACTGGCCAGGATGAGGACCAGGCCGTGGCGGGCCGCAGCGTCGAAAAGCTCCAGGAGGCGCGCCCCCAGGTCGACGGAGTAGCCGCCGGACGCGTCGTACCAGCGGGTTCCCCTGCCGTAGATGCCGCCGTCCGGGGAGGTGCCCAGCCCTTCAATGCGGAGGTCTGCCGCCAGGTCCTCCAGGCCCAGGTTGCCGTGCAGGAGCAGCGGGGCAGCACAGATCCTGATGGTGTTGTATCCCAGTTCAGCGGCCTTGGCGCAGGCGGCGTCAAGGTCGGCGAACGGGCCGCCGTCCTCTGCCCGCGTGTACCAGGAGAAGTCCCATAGCGTGATGGTCAGCCGCGGCGGAAGGTGCGGAGGTGTCGGGCCGGTCAGGGACGAGGTGTCGGCGTCGATGGTGCCGGAGCCGAGGTACCTCCCCTGTTCGGTCACAGGGTTGCCTCCGTCGCCAGGCTGGCCCGGCCCCGGACGGCAAGCCCCCGAAGCTCCTGCGCCGCGTCCGTCCGGGCCGCCGCGGTGTCAGTGTTGAAAAGCAGCAGCTCGGGCAGGGAGGTGGCGAAGTAGTCGGGTGCCGCGGGACCGGCCTGCAGGTCGTCAGCGCGGGTTTCGAGGAGGCGCCACACATTCTCTGCCTCGCGGTGTTTGCCGAGCCTGGTGTACGCGATGCCCTTCCAGTAGTCTGCAGGGCCGGCAGGCAGGGGGTCCACTGCCAGCGGACCACCGTCCAGGCAGGCCTGGCGCCAGGCGTTGGCCGCCGCCTCAGCGTTGCCGGCATGCTCAAAGGCGTCGCCCAGTGCCACAAAGCGTTCAGCCATGCTGAGGGCGGGATGCCTGCCTTCGCCCAGGTTCGCCGGAGCCCCGATGCCGTCGAGCAGCAAGGTGATTGCCGCCGTCGGATCCTGCGCCGAGAGCATGCGTGCGTGGTGGACCACCGCACGGTCGTAGGCGGCGACGGCAATCCCTTCACCGCCCTCGAAGGGCTGGAAATTTCGCGTGGTCAGGATCCGCAGGGCTTCGCCGGCACGACCTGCATCGATCAGCAGGTTGACGTAGAGCAACGCCAGATCGTCCCGGTCAAGCACTGTGGCGGTGTGCTGTTCAATCGCAGCAAGCCGGTGGTTGACCGGGACTCCCCGGAGGCTTGCCAGGACCGCCCGTTCGAAGACCAGCCGTGCGTCGTCCGGGCTGAGCTCGAGGGCGCGCTGGAAGCAGGCGTCAGCGGTGGACGTGTCACCGCCGGTATTGACCGTGGCCAGTGCCAAGTTCCGCCAGGCGACGGGGTCCCGGGAGCCCAGTGCAGTGGACGTTTCCAGGTGGCGCAGGGCGTCGCCGGTGCGGCCGGCGTCAAGGAGCCAGCACCCCAGCAGGGCGTGCGCCACCTTGTCCTTGGGGTCCGCGTCCAGGGCCCGGTGCAGAGCGTCGTAGTCGTCCAGTCCGTACGGGAAGGCATAGGCGGTGACGCTGTTCCGGGCTGCGGAGCGCTCCTTTGATGCTGCCTCCGGATCCAGCAGTTCCTCCAGCCAGCTGGCCCGCAGGTAGCGGCGAAGGGGCTCCGGGTTGCCGGCGGCACCGGCGCCACCGGACGGGGCGGGATGGGCGGTCAGCTCCAGCGCAAGCTGCCACTGGCCCGCGCTGGCCAGCCAGCACGCCACCGTCAGGGCTGTCTTGGGGTCGGCGGTATCCAACTGCAGGTCGAGCGCCAAGGCCACCGGATCAAGCGGATCCAGGGCCAAGGTGTCCTGCAGCAGGCCGGCGGCGTCGTCAGGGCGCCCCAGCAGGCGCAGGGCAAGGACCCGGAGGTGCTTCGCGGCCGGACTTGCCGGGTCCTGCCGCGCAGCGGATTCGGCGTGCCGGAGGGCCTCGGCCGGTTGCCCGGCGCGCAGGGCAAGCCGGGCCAGCGCCAGGTGGGCGGGCTGGGCCCATGCCTTGTCCCAGGCGGCCTTCCCGAAGCGCTCCCTGGCCGCGTCAAGATGGCCGGTGCGTTCCAGGACCAGGCCCAGGCGGTAACCTGCTTCACCCGACGGCGGGTTGAGGTTGCGCCGGGTCAGCCGCGCCAGCGCATTCTCCAGCAGCTCACGAGCCCGGCCATACTGGCCGGCGGTGTACATGGCCGCACCCAGTGCGGTGGAGGCCCTTGAGTCCTGGGGATCCCGGCGGAGCATCTCCTCAAAGTACGGCAGGGGTGACCGCGTGGGGTGGCGGTTCTGCGCAAGATGGGTTCCGGTGACGAAGAGTTCGTCCTGGCTCTCAATGTCCGGCGGCAGCCCGGGTTCGGTGGCAATCCACGGCTCAAGGTGGCCCTCCGCTGGACTGTCCGCAGGCGGACGCGGTGACCAGGAGATCAGTTCCCCGCCACTGTCCAGAACCCGCAGGGTAAGGTCCGTTGCCGCCGTCGGGTAGTCCAGTTCAACGGTGAGGGTGAGCGGGTGCGCGGGCGAAATCCGCCCTTCCCACGAATGGATGACGGTGCCCTTGTCGGTGAGCAGGACCGTGGCCTTTTCGAGGTCCGCGGTGCTGGAGACGCCTACTGCGGCGTTCCGCCCGGCGTTGTCCACGTCCAGGGCGACGGCAACATCGAGGTTGGCCTGGTGGGCCGGACCCATGCTGCGGATCGGGTACCAGAATTCACTGAAGGTGCGGGTTTCGCCCGGCGCCAGGTAGCTGAAGTCGGGCTGGTTGTCGGTAAAGACGCCCGCCATGAGCTCAACGTAGGGGCCGTCGGTATCAGTCAGGTGGGCGTCCCAGGCCCGGCCCACGGGTCCAGTCCCCCAGGTCCACTGCTTCTTTCCCGGCGAGATGGCGCGGTCCGCCCAGTGCACAAAACCGGCTCCAGCCTGGTGGTCGTAGCCGCCGAAGAAGCTGTCCTGCGTGTCGGTGATCATGTAGGAGGTGGGGACGGGGATGTTGGCGTAGAAGTCGATGCGGTCCGGACCCGGGTGGCCCTGCTCTTCCCCCGCTCCGGCCAAGGCCGGGTAGTCCACGCCGTAGTAGGGCCGGTCGGCGCGTGGAAAGGCAGTGATGGCCCGCCGGGCATGATCCGCGACGTAGCGGACGTCCGTGGGGAAAAACGACTGGTACTTATCGTGCGCGCGGGCCGCGACGTTGGCCCACCACAGGAATGTCTGCGGAACGTCGGTGCAGTTGTAGAGCCGGGCCTCGACCTCCACCAGGGAACGTCCGGGGCTGAGCCGCACGCCGTGGGTGCCGCGCATCCGCTGCAGCGGATCGAGGTCGCTGTGCCAGACCGTGACCTCGCCGTCCCCACCACGCTCTATGGACGTTTCCACGGGCAGGAAGGTGGCCGGGCGGTGGTGCTGCGGCCAGTTGAATTCCACTCCGCCGGAGATCCACGGCCCGGCAAGGCCAACGAGTCCGGGCTTGATGACGTTGTTCCGGTAGAAAAAGTCGTAGCCTGCCGTTTTGTCGAAGCCGATGTGGATACGGCCCCCGATTTCGGGGAGCAGCATCAGGCGGACGTATTCGTTTTCCAGGTGGATGGCCTGCCAGAGGCGCGGTTCCTTCGTGGCGGCAATACTGTCGATGAACGGCATGGGGTAGACCTTGCCGCTGGAGCCCTGGTAGACCCGGCGGTCCAGGAACAGCGGGTACCTGTCCGGCTCGCCCGGCGCGTAGGTGTCAATGGAGACGGCCTCGCTCCAGCAGGCCACACCTCCGCTGTCCAGGAAGGCTTGCTGGTCCGGGGGTGCGTCCGGCAGGCAGATCCGGCTCTGGTGTTCTTCGGCATTCATCACGGGAGCAAGCCTACGGAGTCGGGCCGCCCCGGCACATAGCAAAAATACGCGCATATATGGACGATCGTGCACGCGGTGGCAGAACCTCCGGTGTCGGATCCGGAGGCAGGCCGGGCGGCCCTGCAGTAACCGTGGGTCCGTCGTGTCCGGCAGCCACCTGTAGAATCCGGAAGCATGATCTCCGAGCCAGGCACCGCCACTGCAACCATCCGCGCCGTCTTCCTGGATGTGGACGGCACCTACGCTGACTACGGAATCGTCCCCGAGGGCCACGTACAGGCTGTCCGCGCCGCCCGGGCAGCCGGCCACAAGGTGCTGCTGTGCACGGGACGCCCGGTGTCCATGCTGCCGGAGGCCATCCTTGGAGCAGGCTTTGACGGGCTGGTGGCCAGTGCCGGGGCGTACGCGGAGGTGGGCGGCGAGGTGCTGCTGGACCGCCGGTTCCCGGCCGGCCTCGCGGCCAGGACCGTGTCCGTTCTGGATGCGCATGAGGCCGTCTACATCCTGGAAGCCCAGGACGCGCTCCACGTTGCCCCGGCGGCTGAAGCCAGGCTTCGCGCCATCATCGACGAGCATTTCAGGCGTGCTCCGGCAGGCCAGGCCCAGGGTTCGTCGGCAATCCTCGACACCGTCAGCGTCACCACCGACCGCGCCGGCACCGCGTTTGCCAAGATCTCCGTTTTTGAGGCCCCGGTTCCCATGGAGCAGATCGCGGACGAAATCGGTGCCGGCATTGCCGTCGTTGCAAATTCGATCGCCAACGAGGGCCGGCATGCCGGCGAACTGTACCAGCGGGGCATCAGCAAGGCCGACGGCGTCGCAGCCGTGATCGCCCACTTCGGGATCGGGCGTGCGGACACAGTAGCGGTGGGCGACGGCCAGAATGACCTGGAGATGATTGCCTTCGCCGGGGTGGGCATCGCCATTGAGGGTTCATCGCCGGAACTCCTCGCCTTGGCGGACCGGACGGCCGCGCCCCCGCACCGTGAAGGTCTGGTTGACGCGTTCACCGAACTGGGCCTGATCTGAGGCACACCGCCCCGGGGGTGGGGTCCGGGCACTTTGCCTGGTGACCCACGTCATGGGTCAGGCGGACATCCGCGGGGACGATGCCGCGGAACCACGGTGCCGCCCGAACGGCGCCTGCATGGATTCCTACCTGGTCCCGCCACTGTTATGCAAGGCTGGTTCCATGGATCTTGAGGTGTCGCCCGCGCTGACGATTCCCGCATCCGAACTCCACTGGAGGTTCTCGCGCTCCTCAGGGCCGGGTGGCCAGCATGTGAACACGTCGGACAGCCGGGTTGAGCTTTCGTGGAATATCAGCCACTCAGCGGCGCTCTCGGATGACCAGCGCGCTGCCCTTCTGGGACGCCTGGGACGCCAGCTGGTCAGAGGGGTGCTGACCGTGTCGGCCTCGGAACGCCGCTCCCAGCTCCGCAACCGGGAACAGGCCCTGGCCAAGCTCGCCGAGCTCATCACCGAGGGCATGGCACCCGGGCCAGCCAGGCGCCGGCCCACCAAACCCACGCGGGGCTCGGACCGCCGCCGCCTCGCCGCCAAGCAGCAAAGGTCGGCAACCAAACAGCAACGGCAGCGGCCTTCCAGGGACTGAGGGTATTTTCCGGGACCTATGCCGCGCCGGTTCCTGGCGGACCGGCCAGAACTGTGGGAATGTACTCCAGCAACTGGAGACGGCCGTCGAAGGTCCGGCTGGCCACCATCTCCAGCATGACGTCCGGGTACCCGTCGTAAATCCGCTCCGTGCCCGTACGGCCGGTGATCACCGGGAAAACGACCAGGCGGAATCTGTCCACCAGGCCGGCGGTCAGGAGTGACCGGGCGAGGCTGAGGCTCCCCAGGGTGCTCAAGGTGCCTGTGCGTGTTTTCTTTAGACGCCGTACGGCCTCCACCGCGTCCCCTGCTACAAGCTCCGAATTTGGCCAGGTCAACGGCTCCGTCAGAGTGGAGGAAAAGACAATCTTGGGCATGGCGGCGAGGCCGGTCAGGCTGGCGCCCTCGTCATCGGAGAACCCGGAAACGCCTTCCGAAGCTTCCTCGGACATGCTGGACATCAGCCGGTAGGTGGTGGCTCCCATCAGTACGGTGTAATCCTTGTGCCCCTCAAGCTCAAGCCAGGCCAGGTATTCCGGGCCTTCCAGGCCCCACCAGCCGGGCCATCCTTCGGCCGAGGCGTAGCCATCCAGGGAAATGATCAGGTCCACCATCAGGTCTGCTGATGATGCCTGTGCTGTTCGTTCGCGCACGGTCATCTCCTTGGGTCAGGACTGGAGGACCAGTCACTCATCGCTGGCGGACTGCCTGGAAGGTTTGCGGTTGCGGGTCAGGATTTCGCCGCTGCGGGCGAGGTGGTCGGCGACTTCCCTGAGTTTGATGTTGCCTTCGGAACTGGCACGGGTCAGGACCTGGAACGCCTGTGTAGAGCTGATCTTGAACCGCTCCATCAGGATTCCCTTGGCTTGTCCGATGAGGTCCCGTGTGTCCAACGCCTGATTGAGCTGGCTGATTTCCTGAGCGTCCGAAAAGGCGACCGCAGCGTGCGCCCCCACCAGCTGACCTACCTGCTCCGATTCTTCGTCGAAGACGTTGATGTCATCGCCGTACAGGTTGAGGGCGCCCAGATGGTCACCCGTGACGAAAAGCTGGAAGGAGAGCATGCTGCGGGCACCGGCGTCGTAGGCTGCCTGCGCGAAGTCCGGCCAGCGTACTTCACGGCTCATATCCGGCACCCGGACAATCCGTTCCTCGTAGGCGGCGTCAATGCAGGGGCCCTGTCCGGTGGCGCTTTGCAGCTCATCGACCCTCCGCGGGAGGTCTCCGGACGCTGCCCGGGACTGGACTGTCCGCCGTCCCGTCACAAGGCTGACGGAGGCATCGGAGACGTGCGGGATCAGGTCCAGGGCAGCGTGCACTACATCGGCCAGCAGGGCGTCGATGTCCTGTTCCTGCTGAAGGTCCCGGGCCAGGTCGCTGAGCCGCGCGGCAAGGTCAGCTCCGACCGCTGGCCCCTGGTCAGCAGCTTCCTTGGTGGTTCCGGTGCTGGACGTCACGTGCTCCATGCCCTCCTTCGTCCGGGGCCCCGCTTTAGGGCGTTCCGTGGGTGGATGCCGGACCGTCGCGGTGGGCGTCCCTGACGTTGGACGGCGTGGCTCCCTGGATGACCCAACGGTTACCGTCCGGGTCACTGAAGTAGGCAAACTGGACACCGCCCATGTCCTGGACATCGCTGATCCCGGCACCCCGGCCCGTCAGTTCGGCATGGACCCCGGCGATGTCGGGTACTACCAGCTGCAATCCCTCAAGGCTCCCAGGGATCATGCCGGTCATGCCCGTGCCGATCACGATCGACGTTGACGAACCCGGAGGGGTCAGTTGAACCACCCGCATCCCCGGAATGTGCTCCACGTCGTGGTCGAGGACGAAGCCCAGCTTCTCCGTATAGAACAACCTGGACCTGTCGACGTCCGCGACCGGCACCTGCACAACTTCCAAACGCATCTCCATGCGCCCCAGACTAACCCCTGCGGTGCCGCCACGTCCCACGGTCCGCCACCCGGCACCACCGCTGCTTCCGCGGGGGAACATCACGGCCTGTTTTTCCGCATCGCCAGGGCTTAACGTCTCTTGTATGGACGAACCGCATTCACTGGCGGTAGTAGTGGCACATCCGGACGATGATGCGTATGGGTGCGCCGGCTCAATTGCCCTTCATGAGAACGATCCGGGCTTCCGTTTCTGCCTGGTGCTCGCGACCGACGGCGGAGCCGGGCAGATCGCCGAGGGTGTCCCGACGACGCCCGCCGGGTTGGGTGCCTGGCGGCGGCGTGAGAGCGTCAACGCGTGGCGGGCCCACGGCACGATTCCGGACCGGCACGAATGGCTGGACTACGCGGACGGACACGTGGCTGAGGTGGAGTTCGACGAGCTCGTGGGGAGGATCCTGGAAATCCTGCTCCAGGAACGCCCCCAGGTTGTGGTGACGTTCGGCCCCGACGGAATTACCGGCCACCGGGACCACATTGCGGTGGGCAAGGCCGCTGACGAGGCCTTCGCCCGGGCACGGCGGGTACCGGGCCCGGGGCTGAGGAGGCTGGTGCACGGCGCCTTGCGGTCGTCCACCTTTGAACGCTGGAACCAGCGGCGGCAACAACAGGGCATGGAGCCCTGGGACCCCGCCCGCGAGTACCACCTTCGCCCGGTGCCCGATGACTCCATCGATATTGATGTGGACACGAACCTGGTGGCACACCGGATTGTCGCAGGCCTCGTCGAGCACAAGTCACAGCGGCATGTACTCATTGACCCCGGCGTGGACGAGCGTCGATGGGCCAGGATCGTCTCGCGTGAATCCTCAGTCATGGCATGGCCCGGCCGTCCCGCCACAAGTCCCGTGTTGAGCGACCTGTTCGAAGGGCTATGAGGCCGTGGCGTCGCGCGTTGCCGGTCGGCCCGGCCACAGGAGGCCGGGACCAGCTGATCAGATCAGTACTCGCCCTTGATCACGAAGTAGGAACCGCGGATGACTCCTGCCAGCTTGGATTTCTGGCGGGCGAATTTGAAACGCGTTGCAAGTTCGCCAGGGATCTCCATGCCTTCGGAGAGTTTGAAGCCGACAGCCCGTTTGCCGCCCTCCGCGATGCTGTACATGACGTTGACGGACAGCCCCGACTCGTAGAACACATAATCCATCCGCAGGCCGTCGACGTGGAAGGTCGTGGCTTCGAGGGGCCGGGACCCGATGACGATTTTGCGCTCCTCTTTGAGGATGTGGTTTACCCGGTCCAGAACCTCCGGAACCTCGCTCGCAGGGCTGACGCTGAAGACGTGGTTGTACTTGGTGCGGTAATAGCGCCCCTCGTTGGCCCGCAACCCGGCAAGCGCCTCCGCGAACGGAGACGCCTCCAGGCCGACGGTGGAAACGTCTTTGAAGTCAACAACGTACGGCACGTGTCCTCCTGGCTTGGTGATGGACCAACGATAACGTGGCGTCCGGTGTTTTGCCTGATGGGGTAGTCAGCCTCCTTGGACAAGGCATCGGCTGAGACGTCCGCGGCGGGTTTGCGGTAACGCCGACGTAACGCCGGACGGTGTAGACCTGAGTCCGCTATTACAGCCGGAGCCACTGCCCGGTGCCGAACAGCTAACGTCTTTGCCCCAGGAGTCCGCCATGTCCCAGCTGCCCCAACAAAAGCTCTTCATATTGCGGGCTCCTGCCCTGCGTGCCACGCGGGATCCCTTTGATGGGCCGGGTGCGCAGGGTCGCGAGTCAGCCGCCCAGAACATCGCCGAACGCGCAGCCGGGTTGACTGTGGAACGGGAAGACAACCCGTCGGGCTCCACCATCTACGCGCTGCAAAACGATCCCACGGTCCTCGGCTTCGCTCCCGCAATGCCAATGAAGCTCATTGAACCCCTTGCGGCAGATGCAGCACAGGCAGCTCCCGCGACCTGGGGTGTCAAGGCCGTGGGCGCTGACACCTCACCTTTCACGGGCGCGGGGGTGGTCGTTTCAGTCCTGGACACCGGCATTGACGCCAGCCACGCGGCCTTTGCCGGCGTCGACCTTGTCACCAAGGACTTCACCGGCGCCGGCAGTGCGGACGACGACAACGGCCATGGTACGCACTGCGCTGGAACGATCTTCGGCCGCGACTTGGCCGGGCAGCGCATCGGCGTCGCGCCGGGCATACAGAAGGCCCTGATCGGCAAGGTCCTCGGTGGCCCCAATGGCGGCAGCAGCGACACACTGGCCACCGCTATGCTCTGGGCCGCCGACAACGGCGCCCACGTGATCTCCATGTCGCTGGGCATGGACTTCCCCGGTTGGGTGGAGGAGCTGGTCAAGGTGAACGGTCTGGCGATCCCCGCGGCCACGTCTATCGCCTTGGAAGGCTACCGCGCCAACGTCCGGCTATTCGAACAGCTGGCGAATCTCCTTAACGCCCGCGCCTCGGTGGCCCAGACAACCATCGTGGTTGCAGCCGCCGGTAACGAAAGCGAACGAACCGGCAATCCTGCCTACGAGATCAATGTTGCCCCACCGGCTGCGGCTTATGGAATCACATCGGTTGCAGCCTTGGCCGACGGTGCCGGAGGTTTTTCTGTGGCACCGTTCTCCAACACGATGGCCACCGTAGCCGGCCCCGGAGTAGCGGTCTTCAGTGCTTGGCTTAACGGCGGCACAAAAACCATCAGCGGGACCAGCATGGCCACTCCTCATGTAGCTGGCGTGGCCGCCCTGTGGGCTGAGCGGATTCTTGCACAGGGACCGCTTAGTCCCGTGCTCCTCCAGGCCAAACTGGTCGGCTCGGGGACGTTCAAGGCCCTCAAAGCCGGCACGGATCCAGTGGATGTGGGAGCAGGTCTGGTCCAGGCACCGACAAGTGACACTTAACGCCAACCGCATTCAGCCTCCGGGATTTCGCGGGCCTTCGCTTTAACGTCACGGCTGAAGGTGGCACCATAGGGCCATGACACCATCGAACGCTTCTTCGGGCATCCGCCGACCCCGGCCCGTCAAACCCCTGGCCGGTCAGGAGTCGGTGTGGGATTATCCACGTCCGCCGCGGCTTGAACCACGTTCAGAACGCGTCATCGTGCGGCTTGGAGGGCGGGTGATAGCCGACACCACCGATGCGGTGCGCGTCCTGGAGACCAGTCATCCTCCCGTCTACTACCTGCCCTTGGCGTCTTTCGCTGCCGGCGTGCTCGTCCCTGTGCCGGGGACCAGCTATTGCGAGTTCAAGGGAAGAGCGCACTACTTCGACGTCGTGGCCGGCGGCGTTGCTGCTGCCCGGGCAGGGTGGACCTACCCGGAACCGACCCCCGGTTTCGAGGCCCTCAGTACCCGCGTAGCCCTGTACCCGGGCCGTATGGAATCCTGCGAGGTCAACGGCGAGCGGGTGACCGCCCAGGACGGAGACTTCTACGGCGGTTGGATCACCGCGCAGATCGTCGGCCCGTTCAAGGGCGGCCCTGGGACGGCCGGGTGGTGAGCACGCCGCCGGATGGTGGACGGGTGCCGGCATCAGCCCGACGGCGGTTCAACGCCCCTGGTTTCGATCCCGGCGGGCGGCCCGAACCAGGTGGCCATCGCCTGCTCAAGCCCCCGCCCGGTGCCGTCACCCGTCCATGCCACGTACCCGTCGGGTCGGATCAGCACGGCCGCGGGAGCGCTGACGGGACCTATGACCGGAAGGTCCCATCCGCCGTCGTACGCGGCGTCGACCACCCGCACCCGGTCCGCCCACGCCCCCGGGCCGATGCTTCCCGGCGTCCCTACGTTGAGCAGCACTGCACGGGCCCCATGCAGGAGTGAGAACACGCGTGTCTGTCCGGAGCCCGTGACGAGGTCCAGGTCCG
The DNA here is from genome assembly GCA_963807805.1 of uncultured Actinomycetota bacterium. GTDB lineage: Bacteria > Actinomycetota > Actinomycetes > Actinomycetales > Micrococcaceae > Arthrobacter. The sequence continues at coordinate 1,096,659 of CAWECX010000010.1, forward strand.
GCATCCGCCGGCCCAGCAGCGGGTGCCCCGCACCGACGTCGTAGCGGACGTCCAGGCCGGAAATCAGGCCGCCCATGCGCTTGCGCGCCTCGTCGATCGTCAGGAGGTCCGCCACCGTATCGGCTAATGCGCCCACCCGCGGGTCAGCACGCTGCATCAGGGATTGCGCCATCGTATGCTTCAGTGCACGCGCCCCGGCCGGATGCCGCTCGGTGTGATAGGTATCCAGCAGACTGTCCGGCGCGGTGCCCTTCACCACTTGGGCCAACTTCCAGCCCAGGTTCACCGCATCCTGGATGCCCAGACCGATCCCCTGCCCGCCCGAAGGGGAATGGATGTGCGCGGCGTCGCCGGCAAGCAACACCCTGCCGCTGCGGTAGGTGCTGGCTTGCCGCGTGGCGTCGGTGAAGCGCGAAATCCAGGTCGGGTTGTGGACCCCGAAGTCAGTGCCGTAGATCTCTGTCAGCGCCCTGCTGAGGTCCGCCAAGCCAGGCTCAGCGCCGGGTCCGATGCGCTTTTCGGTGACCACTACCCGCATGGTCCGCCCGTCTTCCATAAGGTGCAGCCCGTGGATCCCCACCTCATCGATCCGCGGGCCCGCCGGGGTCTCCTCAGTGACCTCCACCTCAGCGATCAGGCTGCTCTTCGTTGCATCCCAGCCGGGGAACCCTATGCCGGCGGCCTTGCGGACAACACTGCGTCCGCCGTCTGCCCCGACCAGGTACGGCGCCCGCATCGGCCCGCCGCCGGCGAGCTGCACCTCGACCCCGCCCGCGTCCTGCACCACACCGGTGACACTTTGCCCCCGATGGACCGGCACACCCAGTTCCGCGATCCAGTCGCCAAGGAGCCGTTCTATACGGTTCTGCCACAGAGCCAGCGTGTAGGGATGCCGTGTGGGGAAGTCACTCACGTCCACGCCGGTGGTCCCGAAGAACGCCGCCTGGACGGGCTTGCCCTCGGCCAGGAACCGGTCCGCAATTCCCCGCTGGTCGAGGATTTCGATGGTCCGCGAGTGGAAGCCACCCGCACGGGAACCCACCAGCTCCTGCGACGGGCGGCGCTCCACGATCGCGGTCTCCACGCCCGCCAAGGCCAGTTCGCCGGCCAGCATCAGGCCCGTCGGACCGCTTCCTGCAACGATCACATCCACCATGACAACCCCGCCCCTCTCAGGCCTACTGCTTGTCCCATCCACAGATATCCGGGCCAGTCTGGGGCATGAGGGGGGCCTTGCGGCAAGCCCCCTCCCGGGCGATACATTGGAAGTAGGTGAAGCCCGCCCTGACGAGTTCCGGGGCAGCGAGGGTGGCGAGCGTGGTGCTCAGCCGCCGATCTGGTGGACCGTGAAAGCCGTAAGGAATCCCAGGGACGCGGTCAGCCCCGTGAGGTTGTGGTGTTCCTCGAATGCCTCCGGGATCATCGTGTCCGCCAGCATGGCAAGTATCCCGCCGGCCGCGATCGCGGTAATGAACGCCACCACCCCGCCTGAGGCGTTCTCCAGCGCTACGTAACCGAGCAGTGAGGCCAGCCCGCACAGGACGGCAATGCTCCCCCACACCCCGAAGATGTAGCGGGACCCCCGGCCGGCCTTCTTCATCCCCGCTGTCCCCGACAAGCCCTCAGGGACGTTGGAGATGAACACAGCAACGAGCATTGCCGGGCTGACCGAGCCCGCGGTGATGAGCCCGACGCCGAGCACGATGGATTCCGGCACTCCATCCAGGAGGGCGCCGAAGGCGATGGCGGTGCCGCTGCCGGGGCTCTCCTGTTCCGACGGCTGCTGCCCACCCGAACGTTTGCGGTGTTTTGCCCCCGACCTCGCCAGCAGCATGTTCGCGCCCACGTAGACGACCGAGCCGGTGAGGAACCCCGTCACCGTTGGCCATAGCCCCCCACCTTCCACGGCCTCCCCGACGAGCTCAAACGCCAACGCTGAGATCAGTACGCCGGCTCCGAAGGACATCACCGAGGAGACCAGTTTGGAGGGGATAGCCCATTTCCACGACACAGCCGCGCCCAACACAAGGGCAGCACCGGCAACCGTGCCCCACATCAACGCCTGAAGCCACAGCGGCATGCTGTCCCCTTTCACATGCTGGGCGCACCTGAGTCCCTGAACGAATGAACGACGCCGTCGCGCCTGGATGCGCGGCCGACGTCGAACTTCACACTAATACCACCGGCACCAAAGTCCGTTCCGGACGCGTCGCTCCTACCACCACTTCTTCAGCGCCCAGCCGTCGTCGGCGCCGTCCCCCGTGTCGCCGTCCTTGCCGCATCGCAGGCAACGCTTGTAGAGCGCTCCGTCCTCGGCGTGTTCCGTGTGCCATTCATGATGGACATTGAATTTGCACAGCAGAGCCTGGAACATGGCCAACTCCGATCTGTCGGGCAGGGCTACGTGACTCCCATGATGGCCTTCACAGCACCGCAAGAGAAGAGCGGTGAACACGGCCGGCCCCGGCCGGCACCGGGCCGATCACCCACCTTGATGCTCAGGATCGGGGACCGGCTGCCCCTGAGCGTGAACTGTAGTGCTCGGCGAGCTTCGTCAGCCCCTCATCAAGCGACACCTCAGGCGCCCAGTCAAGGAGCTCCCGGGTGCGGCGCTGGTCGAACCAGTGGGCGGTGGACAGCTGTTCGGCCAGGAACCGGGTCATGGGCGGCTCCTCCTTGCGCCCGGCCCACACCCACAGCTTTTTCCACGACGGCTCCCACGCCTCGGGCCACCGCTCCGGGAAGGACCCACGACGGCGCCGCAACCCCGCCCGCGGCGCAGATGCCCGCGATCAGCTCGCCGACAGGACGGGGCTCGCCGTTGCTGACCACCACCGCCTGTCCATGGACGTGGTCCATGCGCCCCAGGGCGGCCACTATGGCGGAGGCAGCGTTGTCCACATAGGTGGTGTCGATCAGGGCAGCTCCGGCGTCCAGAAGGGGCAGGCGTCCGACGGCGGCACGGGCCAGGACGCGTTCCACCAGTTGGGTGTCGCCCGGGCCCCAGACGATGTGCGGGCGCACGGCGGCCACCCGGAAACCGGGCGAATCCGCGGCCAGGGCCAGCACTTCAGCCGCGCCTTTGGTACGCGCGTAGTCACCATGGGCGTGGGCCGGGTCTGCCGGCCCGGCACCCAGGCCCACGATGGCCGCGCCGGAATTCGCCACGGACGGGGAGGACACGAACACGAAGTCCGGAACGCCGGCCTCTTTTGCGGCGGCGAGGAGGCGGCGGGTGCCCTCGATGTTCACCTCGTCGAACTCTGCGGCGCGGCCCGTGAAGGAAACTTTCGCAGCGAGGTGGATGATGCCGTCCTTGCCCTCGGCGGCTGTCCTCCAGCACCCCGTCATCAGTGATGGAGCCGCAGAGGTCAGTGGCGCCGTCGACCCCTGACGGGCGCCGCTGCAGGGTGGTGACCGTGTGCCCCTGCTGGACCAGGAGCCGGGCCACAGCCCCTCCGAGCATGCCGCTGGCGCCGGTGACGAGGACCCTCATGGCTTCCCCGGCCGGCCGCCGGCCAGCACGCGCGAGGCCCAGCGCGAAAGCCGTGTCCTGTCGATCTTTGCGTTGTGCCGGATGTCGGTGGGCTGCGCAGGCACGGTGAGGACTGCGGAAACCTCGACGCCGGCCGTGCGGGCTGCTGCGCGGACGCTGGAGGCAAGGGCGGGTTCGGCCGGGCCCGCGGCACGTACTGGCGGGACGGTCTCGACGACCGCCACCACCGCCTGGGTGCCGGACGGCCCCACCCCGGTGACGGCGGCCATCCGGACGCTGGCCAGCCGTTCGATGGCCTTCTCGGCGCCCACGGGGGTGACCGCAGCGCCGGGTGCCGTCACCACATGGGCGAGCCGGCCTTCCACCCAGAGCCGGCCGGCGGCATCGAAGTGCCCCACGTCGCCGGTGCGGTGCCAGCCCGGGAGGTCGGCGCTCCCCCGCTGGGTCAGCCAGAGCCTGTCGTACGATTCCTTGACGTGTGGGGCGCTGACCAGTATTTCGCCGGTCACGCCGGCCTCGGTCACAGGCTGGGCTCCCGTGGCGGTGCCGTCCGCGGAGAGCGGGATGATGGCCAGGCGTGCACCATGGACAGGTTTCCCGACGCACACGCCGTTGCCGCCGCCGCGAAGGGTGCCTGCCGCGGTTTCCGTATCAGCCTCCCTGATCTGTTCAAGGCTGATGTCGGTGACGGGCAGGGCTTCGGTCATTCCGTAAGGGGTGTGCAGCGAGGCGGCGGGGACCAGTTGCTGGACCTCTGCCAGGAGCGGTTCCGGGACGGGGGCTCCGGCGGAGAGCAGCAGTTCGACGCGTGCCAGCGTCTTCAGTCCTGCCTCGTCGAGGCCGTCGCGGGTGTCGACGACGTTGCGCAGCGCCGCGGGCGAGGCGAAGACCACTGTCGCGTCGATGGCGTTTGCGGCGTCGGCCAGTGCGCGGGCGGTCAGCGTGCGCGGGGCCGTGACGTCCATGGCCGGCGTGACAGAGACGGCGCCCAGCGCCGGTCCCAGCAGGGCAAAGGGAGCAAAACCTGCCACCAGCCTGGAGCCCTGGCGGATGCCGAAGGTGCCCGCCACGGTGTCCCGCATCGCGGCGAGCTGCCGGTGCGTGTAGAGCACTCCCTTGGCCGGCCCGGTGGATCCCGAGGTGAAGAGCACGGCGGCGGGGGCGTCCGGGTCAGCGTCCGGGGACGGTGTGGCGGCGTGTCCGGCGCCGGGGCGGGCCAGCTCCGGGAGGGAGGTTTCGGCGCCGAGGAGCCGGCGGCGGGCGGCCGGGAGGGTGCCCACGCTGATCCGACGGCCGGGCCAGCCAAGGGCGGCGGCTGCAGCCAGGGCCTTGTCGATGCCGATGATGAAGTCCGGGGTGGCGCCTTTCACGGCGCGGCTCAGGCCCTTGGTTCCCAGCCCGGCGTCGGCCACCACCACCACGGCGCCAAGGCGCAGGCAGGCGTAGAGTGCCACCGTAAGGTCGACCCCGGGCGGCACCATGAGGCTGACCCGGTTGCCGCGTTTACTCCGGTTTCCGCCAGTCCGGCAGCGAGGTCCAGGATTTTCTGCTCGAGCTGCTGCCAGCTGAGCGAGCGGGCGGCGGTGCCGTCGGCGGCCATTTCCACGACGGCGGCAGCGGTGCCGGCCGGCCCTGCGGCCTGCCCGCCAAGCAGGTCCCAGAGTGGACTGAACCCGGCGACTGCCGGCGCGGGCCCGGTCTCGTCCGCGGCATTTTGGTCCACAGCGGTTTCATCCGCTGCGGCGTCCGTCCCGGGCGGTGTCCCCCGGCGGGTTTCCGGGCGGCAAGCCACTCGAACACCGGTGTGGCGATGTCCCGGTCTTCCGCCACGAGGTGTCCCGCGCCTTCAAAGCGGTGCACGTCCGCGTGCGGGAGCCGGCCCGTGAGGTCTTTGAGGTAGCGGTCGGAGAAGATGGGGTCGCGCGGGCCCCAGAGCATGAGGGCCGGGACTGTCAGCCCGCGCAACCCTTCCGCCACACCGTTCAGTGCCGCGAAGCTGGGATGGGATTCGTCAACGGGGATGTCCGCCACGAAGTTGCCCACCCCGGCCCGGCGGTGGACTCCGCGGTAGGGGGCCATATAGGCGGCGCGGATGTCGGCGGCCAGCGGGGGGTTGGCCAGTGAATGGGTCACGCGCAGGAAGGAGTCCGAGGTCACCGTTCCCCACTGGTGCACGGCAGGGTGCAGGGCAAGCCGGAGAGCCGGCGGGATTTTGGACGTGGAGGGTTGGTGGACGGCCGTGTTGGTCAGGACCACCCCGGCGAGTCGGTCCGGGTGCGCCAGTGCCCAGCCAAGGCTGATGACCCCGCCCCAGTCGTGGCCGACAGTGACCACCGGCCCGTCCAGGCCCAGCGCCGCGGTGAGGTCACCCAGGTCGTTGATCCGGTCGGCGAGGCGCCGGAACGTCCCGGTGCGTTCCGAAAAGCCCATGTCCAGCTGGTCCACGGCCACCACGCGCCACGGGTGGGCGGGATCGGAGCCGGCGGCCAGCAGCGTCCGCCAGAGATAGGACCACGTCGGGTTGCCGTGCACGCACAGAAGCGTGCCCTCGGGTTCCAGCCCCCGGGCGGCGAGTTGGGCGCCGTTATCGAGGACGTGCCAGCGGCGGACGGTTCCGGGCTGATCGACGTCTGAGGTGGACGGCACGGCAAGTTCGCGGGACCACTGCGGATCCACGCCGGGCCAGGCGGCGGCTACCAAACGATTTCAATCATGGCGGTGTTCAGCCCGGAGCCCACGCCCATGCACAGGACGCGGTCACCGGCTTCGAGCGACTGTGATTCTGCGGCGAGGGTCATGGGCAGGGAGGCCGGGCCCACGTTGCCCCAGTGCGGGAACGTGATGGGAACCCTGGCGGGGTCCAGGTCGATGGCGCCGATGATGGCCTGGGTGTAGGCATTGCTCACCTGGTGCGTGACGTAACGGTCCATGGCGGCCCAGTCCCACTCCGGCTGCGCTTCATGCCAGGCATCGACCACGAGCTGCAGCCCTCCGTCGAGCAGTCCTTTAGTGTCCGTGGCCATTCCGTCGATACCGCCCACGCACAATTCATGGTGTTCAGTGCCGGCGCGCATCACACCGCCGACTATGCGGTGAGCTCCGGGGTGCTGGTCTGCGGGGCCCAGGACGGCTGCCGCAGCCCCGGAGCCGAGGGTGAGGGTGGCGAATTCGCGGTTGAAGTCCTCGCGGGTTGTCTCGGGCCGCTGCAGCCTTGCCAGCGTGGCCTCCTGCGTGGCCTCGGCATCCTCGCCGTTGACGATCACCGCGTACTTGATCTGGCCGGAGTCGATCATGTTCGCTGCCAGAGTCAGGCCGTTCACGAATCCCAGGCAGGCGTTGGCCAGATCAAAGTTCATGGCCGATGACGGGAGGCCCAGTCCGTGGTGGATCTTGACCGCGACGGATGGTTCCAGATTCCGCCTCGTGACCGAGGTATTGATCAACAGGCCGACGTCGGACGGTTCGACGCCTGCTTCGGCGAGGGCCTTCGCTCCTGCCTCTGCCGCAGCATCATCGAATGAGGTCCCGGCGGCCCACCAGCGGCGATGCGTTACGCCCGAAACCCGCTCAAGGAGCCGGGGCGGGAATTTCAGCCGCTGCAAGGTCGAAGCCAGCCTGTGGTCAAAGTCTTGTGAACTGACGATCCTCGGAGCCTCGACGCTGCTCACTGAAAGCAGCGCCGTGTTGCTGTGCCGGAAGGTTGCGTTCCCTGCCAAATCAAGCCCCTGTTCGTATTCGTGCTGACTTCATGCGGTGACTGTAGGCATCAGCGCAACCCCAAGAGCTTAACTATGCTGGTAGCAGCCCGGATACTGCATATTTTCGGTCCGTGTGCCGCCAGCAACAGTAAATTTCTCTGCAATTCCTGCCTGGTATGCCGCTGTCACCGCCGCTTGCGAGGAACTTCCATGATGTTCGTCCGCGGCGATCGATCCACGTGGATCTACCGGGACCTGCGGCGGGTCATGATCAGATGGATGACTCCCAAGGGGGAGGGCGTCGCTTCGATGTCGAAGCGTTGTTCGAGTCCTTCGAGTCCGTCCCAGAGCCGTTCGCCCCGGCCCAGGACGATCGGTACGAGGACGATGTGCAAATGGTCGATCAGATCGGCCTCGAGGAACTGCCGGACCGTGCTGACTCCGCCACCGATCCGGACATCGAGGTTGCCGGCCAGCGCGCGCGCCTGCTGAAGAGCTGAAACAGGGTCGGCGTCAACGAAATGGAAGGTTGTGCCGCCTTCCATTTCCAGTACAGGACGGGGATGGTGCGTCAGGACAATGACAGGGGTGTGGAAGACCGGGTCATCACCCCACCATCCCTTCCATTCCCCGTCCTCCCAGGGTCCTCGGTGGGGGCCGAACTTGTTGCGCCCCATGATCTCCACGCCGATCCCTGGCCCCCATTTGCTTGCGAAAGCCTCGTCGACGCCGGAGGATCCCTCCGACTCACCGTGGATGCCCATCTCGCGGAAGGTGCGGGTCTCGAAAGCCCATTCCATGAGCCGTGAGCCTGCATGGCCGAACGGGGCATCGAGTTGCTGGCCCTCGCCCGTGCCGAAGCCATCGAGGGAGACCGAGAAGTTATGCACGCGGACGAGGGACATGTCATCTCCTGAAGTGCTTGTGGGTCACGATCACTTTATGGTGGTCGAACCCCACGACGCCAGACCGGCGACGGGAGACGGGCACGGCGACGGGCATCAACGCGTCCTTATCGACGACATGCGCGGCCTTCGAACGCCCCCGTCAGGTATTTGCCGCATAGATGATTGCTATCAGTAAATGCCCCTTCACCAAATACATGAGCTGGTTCACAGTAGTACCAGGACCTGCAGCAAACCGAAGCAGCCAGTACCCAGAAGGACTTCAACGTGGAAACTCCCCTCTCCCATCTTGCCCACCTCGAGATCACCGCCCCGGACGTTGAAGCGTCGGCACGGTTCTACGAGGAAAAGTTCGGCATGCGCATCATCGACCGCGTGGACGGCAACGTCTACCTGCGCTGCTGGGGCGACTACTACCGCTACAGCCTGGTCATCACCGAAGGTCCGGAAGCATCCCTGGGCCGGATGGCATGGCGCACCAACTCCCAAACGGCCCTCGAAGCAGCAGCCGCCCGGGTGGAAGCAACCGGTGTCCAGGGCACCTGGACCGCCGGCGGCCACGGCTTTGGCAAGGCCTACGAATTCACCGGCCCCTACGGCCACCACATGCGCCTCTTCTATGACGTGGAGAAGTTCGTTGCCGAACCCGGCTTCGAGTCCACCTATCCGGACCGCCCGGAGCGCCGCAGCAGCCACGCCGCAGCACCCCGTTTCCTGGACCACGTCACCGTGGCATGCTCCGACGTCCGCGGATTTGCCAAGTGGTACAACGAAGCCCTGGGCTTCCGCGTCATGGCCTTCGTGGACCTGGACGAAGCCCCCATCACCGTCTTCTCAGTCCTCACCACCAACGAAAAGTCACACGACCTCGGCGTGGTCCTGGACACCTCCAACCGTCCCGGCCGCGTCAACCACATCGCCTTCTGGGTGGACGCCACCGAAGACCTGCTCCGCACCGCGGACGTCATGATGGAAAACGGCACCCCCATGGAATACGGGCCCTCCATCCACGGCGTGGGCGAGCAGAACTTCCTGTACTTCCGCGACCCCTCCGGCCTGCGCGTCGAACTCAATTCCGGCGGCTACCGCAACTACGTCCCCGACTGGGAGGCCAACACCTGGAAGCCGTCGCTGGGCTCCAACAACTTCTACAAGAACGGCGCCATGCCGCACTCGATGACCGAGTCCTTCCCGCCGGCAGAGGGCTTCACTGCCACGGAAGAAGGCGCTTCGCCTGAGATGAAGGAAGCCCTCCTGAACCCCTACGCCAAGCAGGGTCGGGGCTAAAGGCGCCATGACTGAAGCTACCTATTCCCTGATCCGTTTCCAGGAGGCCGGCGACGGCAAGGCCCGCGTGGGCCTGCTGGTGGGAGACCGCGTCCTGCCGGTCGACGGCGACATCAACTCCCTGATCGAGCACTGGGACACCACCGAGGGCCAGCTGGATGCCCTCGCTGCCTCGGCAGGCGACGGCACCGGCCTGGCCGCTGCCGACGTCGACATCCTGGCCCCGGTGGAACCGGTCCAGGTCCTGCAGACCGGCGCCAACTACCGCAAGCATGTGATCGACCTCGCCGCCGCCCACCGTGAACCGGACCAGGACGAGGACGAAGTGCGCGCCAGGACCGCTGCGATGATGGACCAGCGCGCCGGCGAGGGCACACCGTACTTCTTCATTGGACTCCCGACGGCGATCGCGTCAGCCACGGACGACCTCACCCTGCCTGCCTACAGCAAGACCCATGACTGGGAACTGGAGCTTGCGGCGGTCATCGGGAAAACGGCGTTCCGGGTCACCCCGGAGGAAGCCCTGGACTATGTTTTCGGGTACACGATGGTCAACGACATCACCACCCGCGAGTACGTCTTCCGCAAGGACATGCCGGCAATCGGCTCGGACTGGTACCGTGCGAAGAACGCCCCCGGCTTCCTCCCCACCGGGCCGCTGCTGGTGCCCGCGAAGTTCTTCGGCGACCCGCAGGACGTCCAGGTGACGCTGAAGCTGAACGGCCAGGCCATGCAGGACGAGTCCACACAGGACATGATCTTCGGGGTGGCCAAGCTCGTCAGCGAAGCATCGCAGAATATGCCGTTGCGGCCGGGCGACCTGGTGCTCACCGGAAGCCCTGCCGGCAACGGCCAGCACTGGGGCCGGCTGCTGCAGGACGGCGACGTCATGGAGGGCACCATCACGGGTCTCGGCACGCAGCTGATCCATTGCAGGGACGAAGTTTCCGCTGAGGGCGGCATCCAGTGACGTCGCAGGACACCGCACGACCCACCGCCACCGGGGAGTCAGCCGATTCCCCGGTGATCCGGCGTGAGGATCCGCTGGGCAGCATCCGCGCCATGGCGGCGGCCCACAACAACTGGGGCCGCTGGGGCGCAGACGACGTCCTGGGCACACTGAACTTCATCGACGCCGCCAAGCGGATCGAGGCTGCGGCCCTCGTCAAAAGCGGTGAGGCCTACTCGCTCTCCCAGCCTTTCGATACCAACGGGCCGCAGAAGGGCTGGCGACGCCGCACCAACCCCGTCCACACCATGACCGACACCGGTGTGGACGCCGAGCGCGGCAACCAGGGCTTCCCGCACGGCTTCGGCGGAGCGGACGACGTGATCGCCATGCCGCTGCAGTGCTCAACCCAGTGGGACGGCCTGGGCCACATTTTCGACCAGGGCAAGGCATGGAACGGCCGCGCCGCCGGCGACGTGGTCACCTCCGAGGGCGACCTGGTCACCGGCATCGAAACCGCCGCCGCCAAGATCGTCACCAGGGGCGTGCTGCTGGACGTCGGCCGGGCGCTCGGCCCCGAGCTGGGACGGACCGACGGCGAACTGCCGGACGGGTTCGCGATCACCCCGGAACACCTGGAGCGCACCATCGAGTTCCAGGGCGCAAGTTCCACAGTGGGCCGGGGCGACATCGTGGTAATCCGCACCGGCCAGCACACCAGGGTCCGGCGTGACGGCTGGGGAGACTACGCCGGCGGCGCCGCACCTGGCCTGTCCTTCACAACAGCGCCGTGGCTGCACCGCAGCGAAATCGCCGGGATCGCCACCGACACCTGGGGCTTCGAAGTCCGCCCCAATGAGTTCGACGGCGCCTTCCAGCCCTTGCACCAGATCGCCATCCCCAACCTTGGCCTTTTCCTGGGCGAAATGTGGGACCCTGACGGCCTGGCCGAAGCCTGCGCCGCGGACGGCAGGTACGACTTCCTGCTCACCGCGGCACCGCTTCCCATCACCGGCGCGGTCGGCTCCCCCGTGAACCCGATCGCCCTCAGATAAAGGGCAGTGCAGCCAGCACCGCCCATCATCATCAGCAGTAACGCCGTCAACACAAAGGAGTCAGCGATGGCAGCAGTACAGAACGTCGGAATCGTCGGGGCGGGAGCCGCGGGCCTGACCGCCGCCATCCTCCTGGCCGACGCCGGAATCCAGGTCGAAATCCTTGAAAAAGCTGACGCCCCGCAGACCCTTGGCTCCGGCATCACGCTGCAAGGAAACGCCCTCCGTGTCCTTCGCCAGCTGGGCGTCTGGGAGCAGGTGGAGGCAAAGGGCTACTCGTTCAGCACCCTTGGGCTGCGCGCCCCCGACCCCGCCGGCACCGTCATCGCGGTCCTTGAGGACATCCGGACCGGCGGCGATGACCTTCCAGCCACCATGGGCATGTACCGCCCCGACCTCACCGCCATCCTCCGCGAACGGGCTGGGCAGGCCGGCGCCCGCATCAGCTACGGCAAGTCAGTCACCGGGATAACGGACGACGGCGGTTCAGTCACCGTCAGCACCGCCGACGGCGGGACGTCCCGCTATGACCTGCTGATCGGCGCCGACGGCCTGCACTCCGCCGTCCGCAAGGCGGTCGGCATCGACGTCGAACCCCAGTCCACGGGCATGGGCATCTGGCGCGCCTTCGTGGAGCGGCCCGAGGACGTGGTCCGCACGGACCTGACCTACGGCGGCCCCTGCTTCATCGCCGGCTACTGCCCCACCGGACCGGAGACGATCTACGCCTACCTGGTGGAAAAGGCGCAGGAGCGCAAACACGAGGACGGCCCCCGCGTCATGGCTGAACTCGCCGCAGCCTACGGCGGCCCGTGGAAGGAAATCCGCGCCAACCTGGACCACAGCGCACGCATCAACTACACGTGGTTCACAACGCACCTGGTGGACGGGCCGTGGAACCGTGGCCGCACCGTCATCATCGGCGACGCCGCCCACAGCTGCCCGCCCACGGTGGCCCAGGGTGCCGCCATGGCCCTGGAGGACGCGGCCGTCCTCGCTGAACTGCTGATCCAGGCCGACGAGATCACCGAAACGCTCTGGAAAGAATTCACCGACCGACGCCTGGACCGGGCCAAGGCAGTAGTCACGGCCTCCGTCCAGCTTGGCCAGTGGATGCTCGACGGCGTCCGCGACGCCAACGTGCCCGGCCTGATGAACTCGCTGTCCACCATGCTGAAGGAACCCGCATGAGCACCGATGCTGTTCAAATACCTACTGTGGACGTCCACGCCCATATCCTGCTTCCGGCCCTGCAGCAACTCGTGGCCGAGGCGGATCCCGAGGGCTTCGGCGCCCAGCAGGCCCTGGAACTGCGGCGCAACGGGCCGGAGTCCATGGCCGCGTCGGGCAGGATGATCAAAGAACGCTGGCCGCAGCTGACCGACCTCGACCGCCGGCTCGCGGACATGGACGCGCAGGGCGTCGATGTGCAGCTGGTCTCGCCGTCGCCGTCGCACTTCTACTACTTCGCCGGCGGGGAACTGGCCCTGAAGCTGGCGAGAGCTGCCAACCAGGCGGTCCGGGAGTTCGTGGACCGCGCCCCGGAGCGGCTTAACGGCCTTGGCCTGGTCCCGCTGCAACACCCCGGCCTCATGGTCGAAGCCCTTGAGCACGCTGTGCTGGACTGCGGCCTGCTGGGAGTGGAAATCGGTTCCTTCGCAGCCACTCCCGGCGATCCGCAGCGGAGCACGGTGGAGCTGTCCGACCCGCGCCTGGAACCGTTCTGGAGCCGGGCCGGGGAACTGGGCGCCCTGGTGTTCCTGCACCCGTTCGGCTGCTCGCTGGATGAGCGGCTGGACCGTTTTTACCTGGCCAACACCGTCTCGCAGCCTGCCGAAAACGCCGTGGCACTGTCCCACCTGATCTTCAGCGGCGTCCTGGACCGGCATCCGGAGCTGAAGGTCCTCGCGGCGCACGGCGGCGGCTACCTTCCCACCACTATCGGGCGCTCCGACCACGCGTGGAAGGTACGGCCGGAGGCACGCACCTGCGCCCAGCCGCCGTCGTCGTACCTGAAGAAGCTGTATTTCGACTCTTTGGTCCACAGCCCGGCTGAGCTGCGGGCACTGTTGGTGGCCGCCGGACCGGAGCAGGTGCTGCTCGGCTCCGACTACCCGTTCGATATGGGGTCCGACCTTCCTGTGGACGAAGTGCAGGCTGCCGGGCTCCCGGACGACAGCGAGGCCCAGGTGTTGGGCGGCAACGCACGAACCCTGGGCATCACGTCAGCGGCCGCTCTCGCCGCCCGCCCCAACGTATAGGAACCCTCAAATGGTCAAGATCGCACGCTGGAACCACGACGGCGCGACGCAGTCCGGCTTCGTGGACCACGGCACCTGCTACGCCCTGCCCCCAGCCCAAACCGTCAACAGCCTGCTGGACGCCGGACTCGAGGCAACGCTGGCCCTCGCCGGCGACACCATCCGTTCGGCCGCGCCGGTACCGCTGGCGGACGTGCAGCTGATCGCGCCGCTGGTGCCCGGCACCATCCGGGATTTTGTGGCGTTCGAGGAACACGTCGAGGGAGTGCGGAAGAGCATCGACGGCGTGGCCGGCGTGGTGCCCGAATGGTACGAAGCCCCCACGTTCTACTTCACCAACCCGCACACTGTGACCGGCACCGGTGAGGTTATCGGGATACCTGCGGGCTGTACGGACCTGGACTTCGAAACGGAGGTGGCCGCCGTCGTCGGCCGCGTTCCCGGGAGCGAGGGGCGCAACCTGACCGCGGCGGAAGCGCACCGGCACATCTTCGGCTACACAATCCTCAACGACTGGTCAGCGCGGGACCTGCAGCGCCGCGAAATGAAGGTCAGCCTGGGCCCGTGCAAGGGCAAGGACTTCGCCAACACCCTGGGCCCCTGGATCGTCACCGCGGACGAGTTCGAGGACCTGCACGACGCCGAAGGATTCCTGCCCATCTCCATGGCCGTCGAGGTCAACGGCGAAGCCATCGGACAGGACCTGCTCTCCAACATGGGCTGGCCGTTCGCCGAACTTGTGGCGTATGCGTCGCAGGACTCCGTGGTGCGGCCCGGCGACGTCCTGGGTTCCGGCACGTGCGGGAGCGGCTGCCTCGCAGAGCTCTGGGGGCGGAACGGGTCCAGGACTCCCCCGCCGCTCAAGACCGGCGATGTTGTCCGGATGACAGTCGAAGGCATTGGGACCATCGAGAACACCGTGGGTGCCCGGCGCGAAGCCGTGACCCGCGTACCTTCCCGGGTACGGCCGCGGAACCGGGTTGTCGCTGCGGCTGCTTCCGGGACCTAGGGTGATGTCCCTGAATCTGGAAGGCCGCACCGTGGTGGTCACGGGCGCAGGCCAGGGCCAGGGTGCTGCGGAGGCGCGGCTGTTGGTGGAGGCCGGAGCGCGGGTCATCGCCACGGACCTGGCGGCGGACGTGCCGGCTGAGCTTGCGGCTCTGCCGGCAGTCTCACACGGTTCGCTGGCCTACCGGCGGCTGGACGTCAGCGATGCCGCGGACTGGGCCGCCCTCGCTGCGTGGATCCAGTCCCAGGGCCGGCCGGTGGACGGGCTGGTCAACAACGCTGGCATCACCCAGCGCAGCCGATTGCTGGAGGCCTCTGTGGCCGACCTGCAGGAGGTCTACGAGGTCAACGTCGCCGGAAGCCTGTTGGGCATCCAGGCCCTCGCGCCGCTGATGGGGAGTGGCGCCTCGATCGTGAACGTGGGTTCCGTTGCTGGCCTCACGGCGCATTACCCGGTGGCGTACACCGCCAGCAAATGGGCCCTGCGCGGCCTGTCCCAGGTGGCGGCCATGGAACTCGGCCCGCGCGGGATCCGCGTGAATACTGTCCATCCCGGTTTCATCGAAACGCCCATGACGGCCAGTGCCAAGCCAGAGTTTCGGGAGGCGACCCTGGCCCAGACCCCGCTGGGCCGCACCGGAACCGTTGAGGAGGTGGCCGGCGTCGTGCTGTTCCTCCTGAGCCCGCTCTCGTCCTTCGTCACGGGCGCCGAGATCCCGGTGGACGGCGGCCAGTCAGGCCACGGCGGGGCAAAGTCGGTCTCCGACGCGATGCGTTAGCCCGCCCTGGGATCAGCCCGGCAGCACCGCCGACCAGCCGCCGTCGACCATCAGGTTGGCGCCCGTCACGTATGACGCCTCGTCGTCGTCCAGGTCACAGCCTCCAGGGGACGCCCGGGATGGGGAACGGCGGGTTTGATCTACTTGGTATCCGCGGCGTCGACAGGCACCGGGTGGGCTGTGACCGGGAACAGTTCATGCAGGCGTGAACACGCCCGCTGCACCACGGAGCGCAGCCAGGCGCTGGCCGGGTCCTCCGTCTGGGAAGGGTGCCAGTACATGGCCTCCACCAGGGACGCTTCGGTGCCTTCGGCGAATTCCAGCACGGCGATGTCGGCGCCGCGCCGGGCCCGGGCGGCCAGCATCCGAGGGACCAGTGCCACCAGGTCAGTGCCTTCAACAAGCAGCGGGAGCGACAGGAACCCTGCCACCACCGCTGCCACGCTGCGCTGGATGCCGAGGGATTCGAACAGCTTGTCGGCCGGGGTGCTGATGCCCTCGCCGAAGTAGCCGACGGCGTGGGGCACCGTGGCCAGGTCCGCCAGCGTCAGGCGGGGCTGCTGGAGCAGCGGGTTTCCGGTATCCGCGACGGCGACGAAGCTGTCCCGGAAGAGCTGCTTCGTGGCTCCCTGCATGTGGTAGCCGGTAGGCCCCACGAGCAGGTCGATCTTGGAATAGTCAGCCATCTGGCCCTGGATCCCGGAGCCGGCCGTGGGGACGAAGTCCACGGAGACGTTCGGCGCTTCGTCCAGGAGGATCCGTCGGAGCGGCCCCACCATCAGCGCCGCAGCATAATCCGAAGCAGCGATGACGAATTCCCGTTCGCTGGTGGCAGCATCGAATCCGGAGCGCACCCGCGTGGCCCGCTGGATGTGGAGCAAGGCTTCGTCAACCAGCGGGACCAGCGCCTGCGCGAACGGGGTGAGATCGTAGGTGCGGCCGTTCCGGACCAGGAGTTCGTCGTCGAAATGCCGCCGGAGCCTCGCCATGGCCGCGCTGGTGGCGGGCTGGCTGAGCTGGAGCCGCTCCGCCGCCCGGGACACGTTTTTCAACTCCAGCAGGACCTGCAGCTGGGGCAGCAGGTTCAGGTCCAGGTTCTTCATACCCATAGGTTATCCGTGCCGGGAGGCCGGTCCTGTCAGTGGCTGGCCGTCACGTCAATGAGCACCTTGCCGACGATGCTCCCTTCCACCGCCGCGTGGGCTGCTGCTGCGTCGGCCAGGTCAAAGCGGTGCAGCGGCAGGCCGGCGGCCTCTCCCACCGGCAGGGCGCCGTCGGTGATGGCCGCATTGATGTCCTCGGCGGCGGCCTGCACCGCGGCCATGCCAACGGTGTAGAGCAGCACGAACTGGTACCGGACGTTGAGGCTGAAATGCCTGCGCACGTCAAGGCTCACCAGATCGCCGCCATTATTGGCGTAGACGGCGATGGAGCCGCGGTTGCGGATCACTGCCAGGTCGAGTTCCGCGTTCTGCGCGGGTGCCACCTCCACAATCTGGTCGACGCCGTCGGGAGCGATCCGGCGGATCTCCGCGGCCGCGTCGGCGTCGCGGTAATTGATGACGTGATCGGCGCCGGCAGCCGTGACCAGTGCAGCCTTCGCCGCTCCGCTCACGGTAGTGATCACCACTGCACCGGCCCACTTGGCGAGCTGGATCGCCGCATGGCCTACGGCACCGGCCCCTCCTGCGACGAGAACCACCTTGCCGCCCAGGGCTCCGGGGTGCAGCCGTCCCGGGCCGTCCTCGGCAATGGTCAGGGCACGGTGGGCGGTGATGGCGGGAACGCCCAGGCTTGCGCCGAGGTCGAACCCGGCATGTCCCGGCAGCGGAAAAACCCGTTCGGCCGGCAGGACGGCGAACTCCTGTGCCGTCCCGCCGCCGGCGCGCTGGTAGGCGGCCAGGGCCAGCCAAACCCTGTCCCCAACGTTCAGGTGTTCGACGCCGGGTCCTACGGCATCCACCACTCCGGCACCGTCCTGGTTCGGCACGACCTCCGCGAAGGGCAAGGGCTCGCCCGGTTTGGCGCCGCGGCGCGACTTCCAGTCGGTGGGGTTCACCGCGGACACCACGATCCTTACGCGCACCTCCCCGTGCCCCGGGTCAGGGCTGTCGCGTTCGACAAGCTCAAGAACAGACGGATCGCCGGTGGCACGGTACACGATTGCTTTCATACTCAGACCTAACGCCGGCACCGACCGAAAATTCCCGCGGAAAATGCCTGGTTTGTCCTAGTCCTGAGCGGATGCCGCGCCGGGCTTGGCGGCCGCCAGCGGTTCCGTGGCCGGGGAGACGGTGGCCTTGTCATGCATGGCAGGCATCGCGATGACGGCGACGACGGTGAGGACTGCGGCGGCCAGTACGGCTATGAACACAGCACTGGAAGCCAGGACCACTGTATGGGGATCAGTGTTACCGCCCGGAGTGCCTGCGTAGATCGCATTCGCAACTGCCCCGAATACCGCGACGCCGATGCTGCTCCCGATCGACCGTGCAAAAAGATTGGTGCCGGTGACAACTCCGCGCTCGTTCCAGTCAACGCTGGACTGCGCGGCGATAAGGCTCGGGGTGGCAACCAGCCCAAGACCGAGGCCTACGATGAAACAGCTCGCCGCTGCCAGGAGAACGTTGGGTGTGGACGCGGTGAGGGCAAGTACCGCTGTACCGATGACCGTGACAGCGATTCCGATCAAGGCTGTCCTGCGGAACCCCATCCGAAGGTAGAGCCGGCCCGATTGGGACGCACTGATCGGCCAGCCGATCGTCAATGCTGCCAGCGCGAGTCCGGCCAGGATCGGGGAAGTCGAGAGGGCTCCTTCGAGGAACGTGGGGACGTAGGAGGTGAGGCCAAGCATGACCGCTCCAACGCCAAAGGAGATCAGCGCCGTCGTCGCCAGCAGCCGCCGGGAGACGACCCACGGCGGCAGGACCGGCTCGGCGGCCCTGCGCTCAACGAGGATGAACACGGCGAACAGGAGCGCTCCCCCGCCGAACACCGCAACGCTGATGATAGAGGTCCAGCCCCATGCCTGGCCGCCTTGGAGGGCCCCAAGAATGATCAGCGTCAGCGAGGCCGTCAGCAGGCCCGCCCCCAGATAGTCGATCCGGTGCCTGGTGCGCTCAACAGTCTCGTGGAACGTCCGGCTCAGCATCCACCATGCCAGGAGGCACAGCGGGATGTTGACGAGGAAGATCCCACGCCACATGCCCAGTGCTGAAAACACGCCCCCGAGCGTCGGGCCAACAACAGAGGACACCGCCCACACGCTCGCAAGGTAGCCTTGCACCTTCGCCCGCTCGGTCAGCGAATAGATGTCGCCGGCGATCGTGATCGCCATCGGCTGGACTGCGCCCGCACCCAGGCCCTGCAGCACACGGAACGCGATGAGGGCAGGCATGCTCCATGCAACTCCGCAGAGGATCGAACCGAGCAGGAACAGCCCGATACCGATCAGGATGATCGGTTTACGGCCGACGACGTCGGAGAGCTTCGCGTAGACGGGCACAGACACGGCCTGCGCCAGCAGGTAGGCGGAAAAGAGCCATGGAAATGATGTGAAACCGCCGATGTCATTCACGATCGACGGCACCGCGGTCGCAACGATCGTCGAATCGATCGCCACCAACCCCGTAGAGAGCATCAAGGAAATCAGGATCGGACCGCGCTTCGAGCGGAAGCCGACTCCCTCAGCAGGCGTTGTCGTCACGTCATCTCCTTCCCAACAGTTCGCGGCCTGTTACCGGCCGTTGTAATCCTCGTCCGTGATGTGCTCGGCCCACGTGGTGGTCTTGGACGGGTCCTCGCCGTTTTGGAGCATGGCGATATGTTCCATGAAGCAGCCGGGGGCGGCGGCGTGCCAGTGCTCCTCACCGGGCGGGGTGTAGAGCGTCTGGCCGGGGTGGACTTCGATGATCTTTCCGTCCCGGGTACCGAACCGGCCGATGCCCTGGGTGACCCGCAAATACTGGCCGTGCTGGTGCGAGTGCCAGGCCGTCCGCGCTCCGGGCGCAAAGCGGACTGTCGCCACCACCATCGTCTGGTCAGTCTCGTGGGGAAGAGCGATGGGATCCAGCCACACGTCGCCGGCGAACTGCGCCGGCGGGTTCTTGGTGGTCGTCACAGTGGGTTCGATGTTCATGCTGGTCCTTACTGGTTGTCTGTGAAGAGTTGCTTGGCGACGCCCATCGCTGACATGCCCCGTGGCCAGCCGGCGTAGAGCGTGACGTGGGTGATGGCTTCGATCAGTTCTTCCCGGGTTACGCCGTTTTCGACGGCGCGGCCCAGGTGGTGGCCCAGCTGCCCGGTGTTCCCTCCGGCGGTGAGCACGGCAACGGTGATGAGGCTGCGGTCGCGTGCGCTCAGTTCGGGGCGGTTCCAGACGTCCTCAAAGAGCATGTCGTCGGTGAGTTCGGCAAGCTTCGGGGCGAAGTCGCCGAACATGTTCCGACCGCCGCCGATCTGTTTGGGCTGGTCAGTCATGGTATTCCTCTCTAGGTCTGGACACGCAGGTGGTCGATTAGATCGCTCCGGCGGTCACGGCCGTGTCCGTCGTCGTGCCTGCGCTGTGAGTTCGTGCGCCCCGTAGCTGTTGTCATCCGGGTTGAGCGTTACTCCGGGTGCAACGATCGTGTCGATGCGATCGAGCACGTCGGCTGAGAGCGTGACGTCCGCGGCAGGCAGGTAGGACTCCAGCTGTTCCATGGTGCGCGGTCCCACGATGGCGGAAGTCACGCCGGGATGGTTGATGGCGAACGCGATGGCCAGTTCGATGAGGCTGAGTCCGGCCTGTTCGGCCAGTTGGGCCAGTTCCTCGACGATGTCGAGTTTGCGCTGGTTGGCCGGGCTTGTCATGTCGAACCGGGCGTTGGGGCGCGCGGAAGAGGTGGGCGTGGAGGCGGAGTCTTTGCGCCAACGGCCGGACAGCCATCCGCCACTGAGCGGGCTGTAGGTAAGCGTTCCCATGCCGTACCGCTGAGCTGTCGGGAGGATGTCCTCTTCGATGCCGCGGACGAGGATTGAATACGGAGGCTGTTCGGTGACGAACCGCTCCAGGCGGCGTTCGCGTGCTGCCCATTGGGCTTCAACGATCTGCGATCCGGAGTAGGACGAGGAGCCGATGTAGCGGACCTTGCCTTGGCGGACGAGGTCGGTGAGTGCGCCGAGGGTTTCTTCCACGTCCGTATCTGGGCTTGGCCGGTGGACCTGGTAGAGATCGATGTAATCGGTATCCAGGCGGCGCAGGGAGTTTTCGACCTCGCGCATGATCCAGCGTCGGGAGCCTCCGCGGTGGTTGGGGTCCTTGCCCATGGGCATGAAGAACTTGGTGGCCAGGAAGACAGCGTCGCGGCGTCCGGCCAGCGCCTCGCCGACGATCTCCTCCGAGGCTCCGCCGGAGTAGACGTCCGCGGTGTCGATGAAGTTGATGCCGGCATCGAGGGCACGGTGGATGATGCGGGTGGCATCGGCGCGGTCGTCGTTGCCCCAGGGTCCGAACATCATCGCCCCGAGGCATAGGGGGCTGACCTGCACGCCGGTGCGGCCGAGCGGGCGGTATTCCATGTGGAAGATTCCTCTCTGGGGTGGTTACGGGCGGACGAGTACTTTGAGCGCTTCGCGGTCGGCCATGGCCTGGTAGCCGGCAGGGACGTCGTCCAGGCCGATGGTGCGGTCGAAGACCTTCCCCGGATTGATGGTGCCGTCCAGCACGAGGGGCAGCAGTTCTTCGATGTACGCCCTGGCCGGCGCCACCCCGCCGGTAAGGGTGATGTTGCGCATGAACTCCCGGAACCCGAGCGGAACGTCGGAGAACTGCGGGGCACCCACACGGCTGATGACACCGCCGTCCCGCACGACGCCGATCGCCATCTCGATCGCCGGCTTGAGGCCCACGGCCTCAAGGACGACGTGCGTTCCGTCGCCGTTGGTGAGTTCCCTGACCTTGGCGATGCCTTCCTCGCCGCGTTCGGCGACCACGTCGGTGGCACCGAATTCGCGGCCGAGTTCGGTACGGGCCTCGTGGCGGCCCATGAGGATGATGGTCGACGCGCCCATAAGCCTGGCGGAAAGGACTGCGGAAAGGCCGACGGCGCCGTCACCGATCACGGTGACCGTCGCACCGGGCTGGATGCGGGCTTTCTTGGCCGCATGGTAACCGGTAGACATGACATCGGACAGGCTCAGCAGTGAGGGAATCAGCTTCTCGTCGAAGCCCTCCGGGACCACCACGAGGGTTCCCGCCGCCTGCGGGACCCGGGCAAATTCGCCCTGCCCGCCGTCGTCGTGCCCGCCCCAGTGGGCACCGTGGCGGCAGGAAGTCTGCAGTCCTTCCTTACAGAAGTCGCAGGTGCCGTCGGAGGCGACGAATGGGGCGATGACGAAGTCACCGACTGCCAGGCCTGTCACCTGGGAGCCGAGTTCTTCGACGATGCCCACGAATTCGTGGCCCATGCGGGAGCCTTCGGCCGATTCAGGTTTGGAGGCGTAAGGCCACAGATCGCTGCCGCAGATACAGCCGGCGACGATGCGCACAATGGCGTCCGTGGGCTCCTGGATGGCGGGGTTGGGAACGGTCTCGACGCGCACGTCTCCGGCGCCGTACATCAGGGTTGCTCGCATGGTGGGTTCCTTACTGGGTTGAGGGCCGGTTTCCAGTCAACACCGGCCACGGCTCTCCTGGGAGTGCATGTCAGTACCCCCTTGAGTGGCGGGCAGGATGGTTCGGCTTCAATGCAACCGTGATTTCCGTCGGGCCGGGAGTCACTGTCGGTCCGGGTACTGGCAGTCCCTCCCTCCTTCCGGGGCGGCGGCGTAGCGTGGATGCCATGACACACAGCGATGACGTGCGGAAATTCCTTACCTCCCGCCGCGCGAGGATCACGCCCGAAGAAGCGGGGCTGCCTGCCTACGGCGGCAACCGGCGCGTTGCGGGGCTGCGCCGGGAGGAAGTCGCGATGCTCGCCGGGATGAGCATCGACTACTACATACGCCTTGAGCGCGGGAACCTTTCCGGCGCCTCGGACAGCGTCCTGGAAGCCCTCGGGCGCGCCCTGAAGCTGGACGACGCCGAGACGGCCCACCTCTTTGACCTCGCCCGCGCAGCCACGGCCTCCCCCCGGGTGAGGCGCAAGCGCAGCCCGCTGACGGTGCGGCCCAGCGTGCAGCGCGTCATCGATGCGATCACGACGGCGCCGGCGTGGGTCCGCAACGACCGCGGTGACGTCCTCGCGGCCAACGAACTGGGCCGGGCCCTCTATCTGGACATGATGGCAGAGCAGGTCACCCCGCCGAACAGCGCCCGCTTCACCTTCCTGAATCCCAAAGCCCAGGACTTCTTCGCCGATTGGGAACGCGCTGCAGACGACGTCGTCGCCGTCCTGCGCTCCGCGGCGGGAAAGAACCCTTACGACAAGGACCTCACAGACCTCATCGGTGAGCTCTCCACCCGCAGTGAGGAGTTCCGCACCCGGTGGGCACGCCATGACGTGAAGTACCACCGCACAGGCCGCAAGCGGCTCCGCCACCCGATCGTGGGCGACCTGGACCTGAGCTTTGAGGCACTGGAGCTCCCTGCGGATCCCGGATTGCGTATCAACGTGTACACAGCAGATCCCGCGACACCTTCGGAGGACGGACTGAAAGTACTGGCAAGCTGGGTTGCCACCCAGCGGACCTCTGACGACGTCCCCGTCACGGAGAAGAGCTGACCGACGGGGAAGTCAGCTGTACGCCTATGACGGCGGCACTCAGGTGAGTGCCGCCGTCGCACTTTAATCACGTCTCCCGGGAATTTATCCTGAGCACACTCAGTTATGAGTGAAGTCATCATCAAATGGCGGCGATGTCGCGCCCGGCCTTGCAGACGCTTCGCCCCGGGCCGCTTCGCTCTCGCCATCCACGCCGACCGGCGCGGATGGAAAGCACCACAGGAAAGTTCGTGAAATGCACTCACTCAATGGAGCAGTTGTCCTCGTCACCGGCGCGAACGGCGGTATCGGAACCCACTTCGTCCACGGCGCCCTCGCACGCGGCGCCAGCAAGGTTTACGCCT
Organism: uncultured Actinomycetota bacterium; assembly: GCA_963807805.1. Lineage (GTDB taxonomy): Bacteria > Actinomycetota > Actinomycetes > Actinomycetales > Micrococcaceae > Arthrobacter. Next base: position 1,120,144 of record CAWECX010000010.1, read on the forward strand.
CCGCCCGCACCCCCCGGACCTGGGAGGACGAGCGCATCGTCCCACTCACCCTCGACATCACAGACCCGGACTCAATACGGGCCGCCGTCGAGGCCGCGGGCGACGTCACTGTGCTGATCAACAACGCTGGAGCGTCCGTGGCAACCCCAGGCATCCTCAGCCACACCGACGCGGAAATCCGGACCAATGTGGAGACGAACTTCCTCGGCCCGCTGTTTCTTGCCCGCGCCTTCGCACCGATCCTGTCAGCGAAGGACAGTTCCGCACTCATCGACATCCACTCCGCCATGAGCTGGTACGCCGTCGGCGGCATTTACAGTGCCACCAAGGCAGCCCTCTGGTCGGCCACCAACTCTTTGCGCCTGGAGCTCGCCCCCGAGGGGGTGCACGTGGTGGGTGTCCACGTCGGGTGGGTCGACACGGCCATGGCTTCGCATACCAGCGACCCCAAGATGGACCCGGCCGACCTGGTCACCACGGTATTGGACGCCGTTGAAGCCGGCGAGTACGAGGTCCTTGCCGACGAGACGTCGGTGCAGCTCAAGGCTGGACTCAGCGCCCCCATCGAAGCGCTCTACCCCCAGCTGGCGCACAGCAGGTCCCAGTAACAGCGGCGGCGCCGTGGTGATGGATCCAACGCATCACCACGGCGCCTTTCGTTGTTCCTTTGACATTTAACTGAGTTCAGTCATAATTGAGTATAGTCAATAAATCTTTCCAGAAGGAGCATCGCGGCATGCGGGCATTCGTCATCAACAGGTACAAGGAACCGCTGCGCGAGGCTGAGGTTGCTGAACCAACTGTCGGCGAACGGGACGTGCTGGTTCAGGTGCAGGCTGCCGGCCTGAACCAGCTGGATGAGAAGATCCGCCTGGGTGAGTTCAAGCAGATCCTTCCCTACAAGCTCCAGCTGGTCCTCGGAAACGACGTCGCCGGCACCGTTCTGAGCGTCGGGGAAGAAAGTGACGGGCTTCAAGCCCGGCGATGAGGTCTACGCCCGCCCCCACGCGGACCGCATCGGAACATTCGCCGAACGCATTGCCATCGCGGAGGAAGACCTTGCGCTCAAGCCGTCATCGGCCAGCATGGAGGAGGCCGGCTCGCTGCCATTGGTGGCGCTCACGGCATGGCAGGCCCTCGTAGAGCAGGGCAATGTGCAGCCAGGGCAGAAGGTCCTCATTCATGCCGGCGCCGGCGGGGTCGGCTCCATCGCCATCCAGCTCGCCAAACATCTCGGCGCGACCGTTGCAACAACAGCGAGCAGCTCCAACGCCGGGTTCGTGCGGGACCTCGGTGCGGACGTAGTTGTCGACTACCGTACCCAGGACTTCGAGCAGCTCCTCAGCGGATACGATCTGGTGCTGGACAGCCTCGGCGGGGAAACCCTGCAGAAGTCTCTGCGCATTCTCAAACCCGGTGGGAAGGCCATTGGGATCTCCGGCCCGCCCGATCCGGAATTCGCCCGCACAGCAGGCCTCAACCCCGTGCTGCGCCTGGCGATCACCGGACTCAGCAGCAGGATCCGGAGGCAGGCCAGGAAGCTCGGCGTCAGCTATGAGTTCCTCTTCATGCGTGCCAGCGGCGAACAGCTGCGTCAGATCAGTGCCCTGGTGGACGCCGGCGCACTACGCCCCATCGTAGGGAAGGTCTTCGCCTTCAGCCAGGCGCCAGAGGCACTGCAGACCGTGGCCGCAGGGGGCTTCCGGGGAAAAGCAGTACTGGCCCTCACCCACTGACCCACAGCCAGCCACTATTTACGCAGAAATCCAGGAGAATAACCGTCATGGCCACCACCGGCGCACCCAACGAACCAGTTGTCACCTCGTACGCGAAGGCACCCACATCCACTGTCACCGCGGGAGGCGTCAGCTACGCCTACCGCGAGCTTGGGCCGAAGGGCGGCATCCCGGTCGTCTTCTTCGTCCACCTGGCGGCCACCCTTGATAACTGGGACCCGCGTATCATCGACCCCATTGCCAGAAACCGCCACGTTATTACCTTCGACCAGCCCGGCGTTGGTGCTTCCACGGGGCAGGTTCCCAACAGTATCGAGGCAATGGCCGACGACGCCTACACCTTCATCAAAGCCCTCGGGTTCGACACGATTGATGTCTTCTCCTTCTCTCTGGGCGGCATGATCGCCCAGGACCTGGCCGTCAAACATCCCGATCTCGTCCGCAAACTCGTGCTGACCGGGACCGGTCCGCGCGGAGGCAAAGGCATCGACAAAGTTGTCGGCACTACCTACTGGGACATCCTGCGGGCAACCCTGACCCGGTCCGACCCCAAGGAGTTCCTGTTCTTCAACCGGAACGCCACGGGCAAACCCGCTGCGAAGGCCTTCATCAAACGCCTGCAGGAACGGACCGCGAACCGTGACAAGCCAATCAGCCCCCGGGCATTTCAGACGCAGCTGAAGGCAATCCAGAAGTTCGGCCGCTCGGCGCCGTCGGACCTGTCCATCCTCACTCAGCCCGCGCTGATCGCCAATGGCGACAACGACCGCATGGTGCCTTCCGTGCTCTCTGAGGACCTGCATCACCGCATCAGGGGATCCGAACTGATCATCTACCCCGACTCCGGCCACGGCGGCATCTTCCAGTACCACGCCTCGTTCGCACCTGCCGTCGTCGAATTCCTCAAACCCTGACCATAGAAGCAGCACTGACGTATGCCGGGCTTGGCCGGATCCTCCCCCGCTACGAAGAGCACCGGCAAGGCCTCCATGACCCGGTCTCCGCAGCCTCGATATACTCAATATTGAGCCCAGTCATTTTACGTCCAGAGGAACCCACATGCCTGTCACATCCCGGCCGCTCGGACGGCGCGAGCGGAACAAGCAAGAGAAGCTGGACCGCATCACCGCCGCAGCAACTGAACTCTTCGCCGAACACGGGGTCGACGACGTCACCACCCAGCAGATCGCAGACAAAGCCGACATCGGCACCGGAACCCTTTTCCTCTACGCCAAAACCAAGGGGGAACTCCTCCTCCTCGTTCAGAACGCCAACTACGCCGAAGCGCTCCAGCGCGGCCGGGCGGATGCGGAAGGCATCCGGGACGCGCTGGATGCGGTGATGGCCGTCGTGCGGCCCATCGTGGAATGCAACCGAACCCAGATCGACAACGGACGCTTCTACCTGCGGGAAATGGTCTTCGGCGACCCCACGGAGCCGCACCACAGCGAGGCCCTCACCATCGTCGGGCAGACCGAGGAGGCCCTCGCTGCCATCCTTGGCCGGGAAGAAGCGGCCGGTGCCGGTGAGGCTGCTACGAAGGCACGCATCGTCTCGGCGATCATGTTTGTCAGCATGGCCGCAAGTGTGAACGCTGGAGTGGACCTTGAGGCACTGGTGGCGGACATCAGGTCACAAATCAGGCTGCTCCTCCCCCGCTGACGGGGCCGGCACACCCGGTCTGGACGGCAGCCACTCACAGGGCCTGGAGTACTAGCCGCCGGTCCTGGGCGCGAGGAGGATTTGCACGGCCTCGATCCGTTTGGCCATGCCCGACGTGCCGGCCGTTCCGCCGTCGGCAACCCATGACTGCCAACCCACATCCTGCACGTGGGCGCGGTAATGGATCCTGTAGTGGTTCGCCATCTCACCGGTGAGCCTGATTTCAAACGCTTCCAAACGTCGCGCTTGCCCGATCGTGCCGATGGGATTGGCCGAGGATGTCCACGGCTGCCAGCCGATCGACTGCACATGCCCACGCCACTCGATGTCCCCGGCATAAGACGTGCTGGAGACTTTGAGGCGCAACGCCTCGATCCGAAGGGCCTGGCCGGTGGTCCCGGCGACGTTTCCGTCCAAAACGTTCGCCGTCCAGCCGAGGTTTTGAACGTGGGCGGCGTATACGGCCGTGAATGCGGGCGCGACCTTCGGAACCAGCTCGATCGTAACGGCCTCCACCCGCCGACCTTGCCCGACGGTGCCGGCCGTAGCCCCGTCGATCCCGGACGGCTGCCAGCCGACGTCCTGCACATGCGCCCGATACCTGATGCTGTACTGCGAGGACAGATTCCCCGTCAACCGCGCCTCGAACGCTTCCAGGCGCAGACCGCTCCCGGTCGTTCCGATCGGGGATGCCGACGTCGTCCATGGCTGCCAGCCGATGTTCTGTACGTGTCCCCTCCACAGGATGTCGCCCGACAGGCGGTCGCCTGCCACCGACAGGCGCAGTGCCTCCATCGGCAGTGACCGGCCGGTGGTTCCTGCGGTGGCGCCGTCCGAGACGCTGGACTGCCAGCCGATCGTCGCGACGTGGGCCTGGTAGACCCCGGTGCATGTCATGTCGTAGTCGTAGGTGCCGTCGGTCCATTGCGCAATGTGGACGGTGCCGCCGGAAAAGCTGCGATTCACACAGAGGTCGGATGCTTCACTGGCGAAGTCCAGACGCCCTGCCGGTGACCAGACGGGCACGTCGGGCAGCTGCCACGACCCGGTGATGGCCTCCCAACCGCTCGAATAGGAGTAGATCCCGTGCGGGTACCCGGCATCCGCCAGTGCCGCCAGGAGCCCGGAGATGACATACCGGTTCTCCTGCTGCTGGGCTGCGCTCGAGCTGGGCCACGGCTGCTGCGGGCGGGGCTCGACGTCGACCCAGATTCTCTCCGGCCGCCACCCCACCCCGTTCAGAGACGCGAGAGCCGCACGGCCTTCGGCGTACCCGACGTTGCGAAGCCGGTCCGGCCTGGTGCTTGCGGGCCAGGGGCCGCCGTCGCCGTAAGTGGCGTATTGCGCGGTGGTGGGAAACGTGGCCATGGCGTATGCCTGAGCCCGGACGCCGTGGTTGAGCACCCACTGGAACTGCCCGTCCAGGCAGGGGTTCTCGGTGAACGCGAGTCCGCGCGTCAGCCCCACGACCACGAACCCGGTGTTGTCCGGCGGCATCGGAAGTCCGCCCGGACATTGTGGCCAGGAGACATCATGCCCGTAGTCGACTGCCCGGGCTGGTGCAGCGAACAGCACGCCGAGTGCGAACACAAGGAAAACCGCCAGGAGCCGGGGCGTCGATGCCCGGTAGCGGCGGCCAGGTCGAAGAGCACCAAGGCCGGCCATGATGGCCCCCCCTAATTGAAGGATGACCGAATTATCCCACTCGGCCACCTCCGCCGCCAGACACTGCCGACACCTTCGGTCCCCGCGCTGCCACTGAAAACGCCGAGTCCACGTAGTCTTTAGCCGACCACCGATTCTCCACCAGAAATAACGTGAGGTACACCATGACCGCGACACCTCCTCCAGGCACCGTCCTGCTCGCCGGTGCCACCGGGGATCTCGGCGGGCGGGTCCTGCGGAATCTGGTGGGGCTGGGGGCGACCGTCAGGGTCCTGACACGGCCCGGGACCACCACGGCGCGGATTGCACAGCTGCGCTCCGAAGGCGCCGAAGTGTTCCAGACGGGCTACAACGATCCGGCCGGCCTCCGGGGAGCCTGTGAGGACGTGGACTGTGTGGTCTCCGCTGTCAACGGTCTCGACGACGTCATCGTCGGTGCTCAAGCGCGCTTGCTGGAGGCGGCAGCCGCAGCGGGCGTGCCGCGGTTCATCCCGTCCGATTTCTCCATCGATTACCGGGGTATCCGGCCCGGAAGCAACAGGAACTTGCAGCTTCGTCGGGACTTCGCACAGAGACTGGACGCAACAGAAATCCGGGCCACGTCCATCCTGAACGGCGCCTTCACCGACATGCTCACCGGGCAGGCACCTTTGATCCTGTTCTCCAGGCACCGTGTGCTCTTCTGGTCCGACCCGGACCAGGTGCTCGACTTCACCACCAAGGACGACACGGCCACCTACACCGCTGCCGCCGCCCTCGACGAGCGGGCACCCCGCGTTCTCCAGATCGCCGGAGACAAAGTCACGGCCAGGACGCTGGCATCCACAATGTCCGACCTGACCGGGACCCAGTTCCGGCTCCTCTACGCGGGCAGCGTCGGTTCGCTGACTGCCATGAGCCGGGCAGTCAAAGCCCTCATGCCGGCGTCGGACGACCCGTTCCCGCCATGGCAGGGCATGCAATACTTCGCCAGCATGTTCAGCGGCGATGCGAACATGCTCCACACCAACAACGACAGGTACGGCCGCCGCAAGTGGACCACCGCCCGGGACGTCCTCGAGCAGCACCGGCAGCAAAACAGCATGCCTGACCTGCAGCCGGCCTCGGCCGCCTCGCCCAGCACCTCAAACACCATCAGTTGATAAGAATCTCGGGTCGCCCCTTCCTGCCAAGGTGGGCCCGCGGCACATGACGCGCCGCGGGCTCACTCACATCTCCGCTGCGAGGTGGCGCGGGGCGCTTAGAGGTGTTCCCGGAAGAAGCCGGTGATTTTGTTGAAGGGAATCAGGCCCACACGGTCGTAGAGGTCGACGTGTCCGGCGCCCGGGACCCAGAAGAGTTCCTTCGGCCCGGAGGCCAAACGGTAGGCTTCCTCGCTGAACTCGCGGGAGTGTGCCTGGTCACCGGTGATGAACAGCAGCGGCCGCGGCGCGAGGAGGTCCATGTCGTTGAAAGGGTAGAAGGTCATGAATTTCGGGTTCGTCGCCAGGGCCGGGTGGGTGGTGGTGTTCGGGCAGTAGCCGCGGGCGGTGCGGTAGAAGTCGTAAAACTCCCGGTCGACGGCGGTCGATTCCGCAGTCAGGACATCGGGCGTGCCGCCCGTGTAGGCGGTCTTCCCGCCGTCGAACTCCACGTCCCGCTGCGCCGCAGCCTGGGCGATGAATTCCTTGCGCTGCTCCAGGGTGACGGACTTCCGGAGCCCGTCGCGGTTGGCTGCACCCATGTCGTACATGCTCACCGTGGCGATGACTTTGATGCGCGGGTCGATCTTGGCCGCGCTGAGGACGAAGCTGCCGCTTCCGCAAATACCGATGGCACCCACCCGTTCCTTGTCCACGAAGGACAGAGAACGCAGGTAATCGACCGCGGAACTGAAGTCATCGGCGTAGATGTCCGGGGAGACGGCGTTCCCCGGCTTCCCTGCGCTCTCTCCCCAGAACGAAAGGTCGAAGGACAGGGTGACGAAGCCCTGCTCGGCCATCTTGGTGGCATAGAGGTTGGCGCTCTGTTCCTTCACGGCGCCCATCGGGTGGCCCACCACCAGTGCGGGGTTGCTCAGCCTGCGGTCCAGGTCGTTGGGGAGGAACAGATTGCCCACGACCTTCATCTGGTACTGGTTCTTGAAGGAGATCTTCCGGACCGTGACCCGGTCGCTGGTGTAGAAGTTGTCTGCACCGTTGGAGGTGTCACCGGGCTCCAGGTCAGTGCCGGATCCGCCAGGTGCCGCGTTGGCTGCTCCGGCAGTTGCCATGCCGGCCACACCGGAAAGCCCAAGTGCGGCGGCGCCGGCACCAGTGAGTTTAATGAGGGCGCGGCGCGAAACGCCATCTTCTGCCAGGCCTGCCCCGAGGGCAGTCTTCATTCCGTCAGTATTCGTCGTCATGTTGTTGTCTTCCTCGCATTGTGGATTATCGAGCACCAGAGTTTCTCTGCTTTTCGAGCACATCATGGTTGGAAGTGACGAGGGAGACTCTGCTAAGGGTGGTACCGGCAGGGCCCCTGTCAGGGAACTCCCAGCTCTGGCGTCACTTCGGCGCGGGTGTGGAACGCAGGATGCGGTCATCGTCCGGTCCAGGAGTCCCCCGGCCGTCGGTGTTACTGGTAACGAACCAGACGCTGCCGTCCGGGGCTTCCGTAACGTCGCGGATGCGGCCGAATTCGCCGTTGTAGTGCGTGCTCGACGTCGAGGGGTCGGCCACGGGAACGGCGCGCAGAACCTGTCCGCGGAGGTTTGCAATATAGAGGATGCCGTCGACGTGCGTCATGCCACTGGGACTGGCCTGGGAGGGCTCCCATTGCTGCACAGGGTCGGTGAAGTCCCCTGTGGCGGCTATTCCTTCGACAGTGGGCCAGCCATAGTTGGCTCCCGCTGTGATGATGTTCAGCTCGTCCCAAGTGTTCTGCCCGAACTCGGTGGCGAACATTGTGCCATCTTCCGCCCAGGCCATGCCTTGGGGATTGCGGTGTCCGTAACTGTAGACGAGCGAGTCCGGGAAGGGATTGTCATCGGGTACGTCCCCGTCGGGGGTCATCCGCAGGATCTTCCCGTTCAGGGAATCCAGGTCCTGGGAACTGTCGCGCCGGCCCGCATCGCCTACCGTGACGTAAAGCATGCCGTCGGGCCCGAAAGCGATCCGGCCGCCGTCGTGATAGCTCGCGGAGGCGAGCCCGTCGAGGAGCGTTTCGGGCTGTCCCAGGGCCAAAGATCCTGATTCTCCGGTGACCTCGAAGCGCTGGAGCCTGTTTCCGTCCGTCCCGGTCGAGTACACATACAGGCGGTTTTGGCGGTCCACAGCCAGGCCCAACAGCCCCCCTTCCCCGGTGCCCGCGACGCCGGGGATTTCTCCAACGGTGCGCGGGGTCCCGTCGGGACTGAGTTCGAGGATCCGCCCGTTGTCCCGCTCGCTGACCAACGGGGTGCCATTGAGGAACACCACGGACCAAGGAGCCTCCAGTCCGGTAGCCACGGCTTGAGGCGTGCCCGCCGGGGTGTCATTCCCGGATGGCGGTGTTGCCCCCGCCATGGACAGGGCAGGGGACGGAGCCGCCGTCGTCTCGGGCGGTGAATCCCTCTCCGGCGTGAGCGTACTGCACGACGCCAGCAGTACGCAGGCTCCGAGGGTAAAGGTCACAAGGGCCGATCGGCGCATGGGAGCGGTCTTCATGAATTTCTCCTCGGAGCTTGGGAACGGGTGCGCGACGGCGGGTGCCGTGTGATTACGCGGGGAAGGCTGTGCGGCGTCCGGCAAGAGCGAATAAGAGCGCGACGGCGGCAAGCCCCACCAGGGCAACGGGCAGGACCAGCCCGTCGAAGCTGCTGATCACCATCGCGCCCGCCACACCCGCAGCGAAGATGGCGAGGTTGAAGGCGACGCCGAGCATTGAGTTGGCCACGTCGGCGTTTTCGCCGCTGGCGGCACTGATGGCCGTTTGCAGCTGGGCTGCCGCGCCGCCAAAAGCGATACCCCACAGGATGATGGCTGCAAAGACTGCCACCATTGACGCCTGGCCAACGATGAAGATCACGCCGGCCACGATGAAGGTCCCGAGGCTGAGCAAGACCGGGCGCCGGACACCCTTGTCGATGACCGCAGCGGTCAGCGCGATCCCGGCGATGGCGGCCGCACCAAACGTCAACAGTGCGGCCTCGACCGGGATATCCAGGCTTGCCGCGCGCAGATACGGGCCAATGTACGTGTACATGATGTTGTGCCCAAGCATCCAACTGACGATGACGCCGAGGATGACCGCCACGCCCGGAATAGCCAGGACCCGTGCGAGAGGTACCCGTGTCGCAGCACGTTGACCGGGGGCATCCGGGACCAGGAAGACCGCCAGCAGCAAGGTGAGGACCGTGAGGATCGACAGTACGCCGAAGGACCAACGCCAATCGAACGTCGTGCCAACCCAGGCGCCGAAGGGCGTTCCCACTGCCAGGCCCACCGGGGTTCCTATGGACGCGACGGATAAGGCACGCCCGGCATGTTCGGGGGCGGTGATGCGCCGGGCGTAGCCAGCAAGCATCCCCCACAGCAGGCCGGAGAATGCACCGGCCAGGAGGCGCGCTCCCAGGGAGAGGACGATGTCAGTGGAGGCGGCTGCCGTGAGGTTCGCTGCCAGGAATCCGAGGATGCCCACGATGAAAACGGGCTTCCTCCGCATACCCCGGGTCAAGGCGATGGCGGGCATGGCAGCAACAACTGTGCCCAGTGCATACGCACTGACAAACTGCCCCGCTGTCCCTTCGGTGACGTCCAGGCCCGCAGCAATCTGGGGCAGCAGGCCGGCGGGCATGGTTTCGGTGGCAATCAGGAGGAATCCCATCAGGGCCATGACCAGCAAGGCGGCCCAGGGAAACCGTCCCGCCGGGGCGGCAGGATCGCGCTCCGGTGCCGCAGCCTCCGAATCCCCGTAGGTTCCGAGGTCTTCATAGGGCAGGCTGTCGGCGGGCGCTTGGCCCAGGTCATCCTGGAGGTCTGCTCGAGTCAACATGGTTCCGTTCGTTGGTGGAGGAGCTTGGTGCTGCCTTGGCCGGTGTAGCTGCGTTGTCCGGCTCAGGTCGCGGGAGCCAGCGTGGCGGTGAAATCGTCCGTCCGGTCCCGGATCGCGGCGAGGTCATCGAACGATCCAATCCGCACAATTCCGCGGGAGTACCCCACACGCTCGTAATAGAGGACGATTGCCTGGTCTGGCGCGTAGTAGCCGATGGCCAGTGGATCAGCGCTGTCGCCGGCGGGCACGCCGTCGAGCGGGAGTGGCTCCGGCAGGTCAGCTATTTTCTCCTGGCCGCCGTAGTCCTTGAAGGAAAGCGTCAACGGAAGCTGCCGGGCCAGGGAGCGTGCAGCTGCATTGTCGGAGAGGGTACCTGTCAAGGTCTCGCCGTCGACCCGGATAGTAATTGGGGTGCCCTCTGCCGCACTGGCGGAGGTCGGGTCCTGCTGCGGCTGGGACGAACCGGCCCCTGTCGAAGATGTTTCCGGCGGGGAGGACGGCGACGCAGCGCCGGAGTCCGTCTCATGTGAAGGAGTGCTGCACCCGGCGAGGGGTAATGCCAGCACGAACATCGCAGCCAACGTCGGTATCTTCAGGCGCATGGAGGATGGTTCCCTTCGATCAGAATGGGTTTGTCCATTCCAGCAAAGCAGCTGGCAAAGCCGCGTGGGAGCCCCTGTTGTTGGGGGTACTGGGAGGGACCCTCAGGCCGTATAGCCTCCGTCAACGGGAAGTGCGACTCCGGTGACATAGCTGGCGGCATCGCTGCAGAGCCACAGGACGGCTGCGGCTACCTCTTCAGGCATTCCGAGCCTGCCCAGCGGGATGGACGAAGTTGCGGTTTCGGGATCCAGTTCTCCCCCGGCGGTCATCCTGGCAACCATCGGCGTTTCGATCGTCCCGGGACAGACGGCGTTGACCCGAACTCCGAGCGGCGCGTACTGCAGTGCGACGCTCTTGGACTGGCCGATCACGCCGTGCTTGGTCGCGTGGTAAGTGGCCCGGCCGTTCCCTCCAACGAGTCCTCCGAGCGACGAACAGTTCACTATGGCGCCGGATCCCTGCTTCCGCATCTGCACCAACTCGTGCTTCATGGACGCCCACACACCGCGGAGGTTGACCGCGACGATCCTGTCGAACGCTTCGGCCGTCTCGTCCGCAGAGTCAACCGGCGGAAGCATGATCCCCGCGTTGTTGAACGCCATGTCGAGGCTGCCGAATACCTCCACTGTGCGGGCGACGGCCGCTTGCACGGCGGCTTCGTCGGAGACGTCACATTCCACGGCGAGGGCACGGTGCCCTGCGGCATTGAGTTCGGACGCGAACCGCTCGGCCGCGCCGCCGTCCAGATCGGCAATCGCGACGGCGGCGCCGGCCTCAGCGAACGCCCGCGCCGCTGCTGCGCCCATCCCCGCACTCCCGCCCGTGACGAAGGCGACCTTACCGGTGAAGTCGTAACTGACCATGGTGATGGTCCTTTCATTAGCTTGTGCAGGCCCTGCCCCACCCAGCGGTTGAGCCTCGTGAAACTCAGTCAAGTGGTGTAACGAATGTACGGAAGCCCGTTCCCTGGGAGTAGATCCGCCATAGCGTTTCTGACAGGACGGTCGGTTCGTGCGCAGGGTCGCCTCCGCCGATGCCCAACGGGATAATGAGCTGCGCTACGTGGATACCTTCCGGCGCCAGGGCGTCATGGAGCATCTGGGCATACGCGGATTCTGCGGCGAAGGCAGCGGAAGTGCCGGCATAGTTGTGGTTGGGCCGGACGGCGCTGGAGCCATTGATGAACAGGGCGGTTCCGCGCCCCAGAGCACGCATGCCGGGAAGTACAGCGTTCATGGCAGCGGCAGCGCCGAGCGCGGAGAATTCAAGGGCCGAGCGCAGCTCTTCGGACGTTGTTTCAAGAACGGGCCGGAGATATTCCTTGGACGGCACGGGGCTGTACTGGAGGATTTCGATAGGCCCCAGTTCGTCGGAGGCCCGGGCAAGGGCGGTTGTGAGTGATTCGTGGTCACGGACGTCAGTGGCGTACCCGTGGGCGGCGATCCCGGCGCGGGCCAGTTCAGCGGCGAGTGCGTCCACGTGTTCCTGCGTTCGGGACAGTAGGGCAACGTTGAAGCCTTCGGCTCCGAAGCGGCGGGCCGAGGCAAGGCCCAGCCCGGGGCCTGCACCGATAATGGCGATGGTGGTGTTCATGTGTTCTCTTTCGTGGAGGTACTTTCTGTCCGGGTCCGCCCCGGTTCAGCCCGGGGGGCATTCCCGTACTCGCTGGCTGCCCACGAGGCGAGCAACTGCATGCGCTCAGCCGACGGCGACCCCGGCTCTGCTGTGTAGATCGTGAGCGTCAGCCCAGGCTCGGCGGCCATCTCCAACCCCTCGAACGCCAAGGTCATCTCGCCCACGATGGGGTGGTTGAAGGTCTTGAACCCGGTGCCGTGATGGCGGACGTTGTGCTCACCCCAAAGCCTGCTGAACTGCTCGCTGCGGGTGCCCAGTTCACCAATGAGGTCATGGAGCTCTTTGTTGCGCGGATCCCGGCCAGCCTCTGTCCGCAGGATCGAAACGGTCACCTCCGCGAAGGCATCCCAGTCCGGGTAGAACTCGTAGGCACGTTCATCCAGGAACGTAAACCGGGCGATGTTCGGCGGCTGGCCGGGCATGTCATAGCAGTGCATGTAGAAGGCCCGCATCAACGGGTTTCCGGCCAGCAGGTCCATCCGGCCGTTACGGACGAACGCGGGACCGGCCGTGACCGCGTCAAGGGCCCACTGCAGACTTTGATGCGGCACGTAGGACTTCGAACTCCGCCGCCGTGGCGGCCGGGCAACCGGACTTGCCGCCTGCGCAAGATCAAACAGATGCGCCCGCTCGGCGTCGTCCAGGCGCAAAGCCCGGGCGATGCTTTCCAGCACCTGGCCGGACGCGCCGCTGATCGCCCCTCGCTCGAGCCGCGTGTAGTACTCGACACTCAGACCGGCAAGGGTGGCAACCTCGCTGCGGCGCAGACCCTTGACCCGCCTGTTCGAACCCGCGGGCAAGCCAACTTCCTCCGGAGAAATCTGCGCACGCCGCGAGATCAGGAATTCGCGTACTTCCGCTTGGTTGTTCATGACTTACACGCTAAGCCAACCCCTGCGCCACAGGGAGTCCCTTCCAGTGCCTCTCAGGGCGGCCACCCCAGCCCGACCCCAGGGGCACCGGCCCGCACAGTAGCCCGTCGTCTCCAGCTGGGGACTGCATCCTCAGTCTCCGCGACAATGCTGCTGGTGTTCTCCGCTGCAGCCGGACAGCCAACTGCCGTCGACGCCGCACCGCCCGTGCGGCCGCCGTCGTCTCCCCCACGTCATGGGCGGGCGTCACGATCGCTGCCAGGCTCCGGGCCTACACCTGAGTCCTACCGTCCGACGAGTGAGAGGTGATGGGGGTTGTAGCGATCACCCGCGACGCCGAGGCGTCGCGCGAGGGTGTCGAGATCGTGAAGGTTGTCCGCTGAGAGTGCCACCGTCGTCGAGGACGCGTTCTCTTCGATCCGCGGGGTCCGGCGGGTTCCGGGGATCGGGATGATCGACGGATGCTGGGCGAGCAGCCATGCGAGGGCGATCTGGCCTGGCGTGGATTCTCTGCTGCGCGCAAGCTCCGTGATGAAGTCGACCAGAGCACTGTTGGCGGTCCGGTTCTGTTGTTCGAACCGTGGGATGCTGGCGCGGATGTCTCCGGCGCCAAACGTTGTCGTGGTACCGACCGTGCCGGTGAGAAAGCCCTTGCCAAGCGGACTGAATGGGACGAACCCGATGCCCAGCTCCCACAACGTGGGGAGCACCTCGGGCTCCGGATCGCGCGTCCACAACGAGTACTCGCTCTGCACCGCAGTGACCGGAAACGTTGCGTGCGCTTGCCGGATGGTCGCAGCTGATGCCTCCGAGAGGCCGAAATGCCTGACCTTTCCTTCCTGGACGAGTTCGCCGACCGTCCCGGCGACGTCTTCGATGGGCACCGATGGGTCGACTCGGTGCTGGTAGAACAGGTCAATGACGTCGGTGCGCAAGCGGGTGAGCGATTCCTCGGCGACCCGGCGGATCTGCTCAGGACGGCTGTTGAGGCCGATGCTTTTGCCGCTCTCGATCTGCCACCCGAACTTCGTTGCGATCACCACCTTGTCGCGCACGGGTTCGAGGGCTTCTCCGACGAGTTCCTCATTCAGATAGGGGCCGTACACCTCGGCCGTATCGAAGAATGTGACGCCTGAGTCCAGGGCGGACCGCAGGACACGGACCATGTCAGAACGGTCCCCCGGGTTGGGTCCGTAACTCTGCGACATCCCCATACAGCCCAAACCGACGGCGGATACTTCGAGGCCGCGGCCGAGAGTTCGCGTGTGCATATTTTTTCCTTTCGTCGCAAGTGGCGGGGTCAGGGTTCCGGGATTTCGAGGTCCCACGTCGAGGGGTCGACGACGTCGGGATCGGGTCCGCCGCGCACGCCGCGGTCAAGCGCGTCGATGGCAGCCAGTTCAGCATCGCTGAGCGTGAAGTCAAAGACATCAATGTTCTGCGCGATCCGTTCTGCGTTTGTTGACTTGGGAATCACCGACCGGCCCTGTTGCAGGTGCCAGCGCAGCATGACCTGGGCAGGGGTCCTGGCGTGTGTCTCGGCGATACGGCCAATCGTCTGATCCTCCAAAACGCTCGCGCGGTTCTCTCCCCATCCCGGGTAGAAGGTGATGCCGCCGATCGGTGACCACGCCTGCGTGAGAATCCCGAGTTCAGTGTTGGCACGTTGCACGGCGGGCTGGGTGAAATACGGGTGCAGTTCCACCTGGTTCACCGCAGGGACCACATGGGTCCGCTCGCGCAACGCCGCCAGATGATGCGGCATGAAGTTGCTGACGCCAATGGACCGCACGCGCCCGTCTGCAAGGAGCTGTTCAAGGGCCCGGTACGCCTCCAGGGTGCGCTCGAAGTGCTGCGGCATGGGCTGGTGCAGGATGAGCAGGTCGATCTGCGTGACGCCGAGCTTCGTCGCGCTTTTTTTGAAGGCATGCAGCGTCTGCTCGTAGCCGTAGTCGCTGACCCAGACCTTGGTCTCAATGAAGACATCGTCCCTGTCGATGCCGGAGCGGCGGATACCCTCACCCACCTCGCGCTCATTTCCGTACCCTGCGGCCGTGTCGATGTGCCGGTAGCCGGCGGTCAGCGCCGCCTCGACTGCAACTGCGGTTTCTTCCGGCGCGCTCTGGAAGACGCCGTAGCCCAGGGCGGGCATGCGTATGCCATTGTTCAGTGCCAGCAGGTTGTTCAGCGTTCTTGCGTTGTTCATGGGTCCTCCGGTGAGAAAAGTGCTCGGGATGGGGCGTGCAGCGCGGGGTCTGTGTCGGTGCCTTCAACGGTGCCGGGGGTCTTGGCCCAGGCGCCGAGGAGCGCCATCCGTTCAGCCGTGGGAGAGCGGGGTTCTATCGTGTAAACGAGCATGGTCAGTCCGGGTTCGGTAGTGAGGTCGAAGGACTCGTAGCCGAACTCAAGGTCGCCCACGTTCGGGTGCCGGTATCTCTTAGTGCCGCGCTGGTAGCGGATGACGTCGTGGGATGCCCACAGCGCCCGGAACTCCGGGCTCTGCGTGGAGAGCTGGCCGACGAGCCGGATGAGTTCCTCGTCAAAAGGGTCCCGCCCCGCCGCTTGATGCAGCAACGCGACGACATTTCTTTTCGCCCGTTCGAAATCCACGAAGAAGTCCTCGGCGCGGGCATCCAGGAATTGGAACCTTGCGGCGTTGAACAGCTGGCCGCTCTTCGCCGGATAGTGCAAACCATATAAAGCAGCCCCCAGCTTGTTGGCTGCGACGAAGTCCAACCGGGCGTTCTGCACCAGGGCGGGAACAGTCATGGAATCGAGCACCGCCTGGGTTCCCGGGGCCACTACCGTCCGGCTCCTGGGACGGGCTTTTCGTCGATGCGGAGATGTTGTGATGTCTACGAGATTCATCAGGTGCTCACGCTCGGTGTCGTCCAACTGCAGGGCCCGGGCGATAGCATCGAGGACCTCGCGGGAAGCGCCCCGCGTATTTCCTCGCTCCAGTTTTGAGTAGTAGTCGGTACTGACACCCGCCAGATGGGCGACTTCTTCCCGCCGGAGGCCCGGAACACGCCTGTTGCCGGAGAAAACCGGCACGCCCGCCTGCTCGGGGCTGATCCGTGCCCGGCGCGAGGTGAGAAAGCTGCTGATCTCCTCTTGAGATGCCATCTCAGGCCGCGTCGATGGTGAGATCGATGACCGCAGGAGTTGCATCGTCAGGGTCGATTGCACCCCGCCGGCCGGTGTCGAGCTTGGCGATGGCAGCCATGTCCCCGGCAGAGAGCTCGAAGTCGAACACGTCAAAGTTCTCGACGATCCGTTCAGGGGTCACGGACTTGGGGATGGCGCTGCGCCCCTCCTGCAAATGCCAGCGCAGGATCACCTGGGCGGGCGTCTTTCCGCGTGCCTTGGCGATCATCTGGATTGTCTCGTTCTGCAGCGGAGGGACAGCACCGTTCTCACCAGCCCAGCCGTACACGCCGCCGATCGGCGACCACGCCTGTGTCACTACGCCGAGCTCCCGGTGCAGGGCAATCTGCTCGGGCTGCTGGAAGTTGGGGTGCTGCTCGACCTGGTTCACCGCCGGCACTACATCGGTCGCAATCACCAGCGCCCGCAAGTGGTCGGGTTTGAAGTTCGCAACTCCGATCGCGCGAACCCGGCCCTCGCCGAGCAGCCGCTCGGCGGCCCTGTAGGCGTCGATGGTCTGGCTGACGTTCGAAGGCCAAGGCCAGTGCAGCAAGTACAGGTCCACATAGTCCACACCGAGCTTCGCGATGCTGGTATCGAAAGCCCGCAATGCGCTATCGAATCCATAATCAGTCATCCACAGCTTCGTAGTGAGGAATATATCTTCACGGTCCACTCCCGAGTCACGAATGCCCTCACCGACTTCGCGCTCATTGAAATAGGCGGCCGCAGTATCAATCAACCGGTATCCCGACTTCAACGCGGTGGTCACCGCCGCCGTCGCCTCGCCGCCCTCGCTCTGCAGAACCCCAAGCCCCAAAGCGGGCATCACCACCCCGTTGTTCAGGGCGATCGTCTTCTTCGTCATGTCAATCCTCTCGTTCCACCATCAAGTCAACCCGCTGGCATGGCTTCCCGGAAGGGCGGGATGAACAGTGGTCTGCCAGACCACCCCATCACGGCGTAGAAACGCGCGTCTGCCTGATGGCTGCAGGATTGAGGTGCTGGAAAGGGCGACGTCCCGATAGGCCGAATGTGATTCCTGCTCGGCAGGAAGCCGGGTCCGGGCGATGCCGACCCCGGCGGCGGGCTGCACCCGGGGCGCCGGAAACATCACCGTGGTGGCAATGTTTGGGGTTGACGAAACCTGAACAAGCCATCCATAGTGATCGTATACGATTTCGTACTCGATGAGGAGATGGTTGTGGACCAAGTCGACGGAGACACCTTGGCGGCAGCCCGCAAGGTGATCGCAGTGCATGTCAACTACCCCAGCCGGGCCGCCCAGCGGGGCCGCACCCCGGAGCAGCCGTCCTATTTCCTCAAGCCCTCCAGCTCGCTTTCCTTGAGCGGCGGCACCGTGGAACGCCCGGCCGGCTGCGAGCTGCTCGGCTACGAGGGCGAGATCGCCCTGGTGATCGGAAAGGCCGCCCGGCGGGTCAGTATCGACGATGCGTGGGGCCACGTTGCCGCCGTCACCGCCAGCAATGACCTGGGTGTCTACGACCTCCGCTGGGCGGACAAGGGTTCGAACGTCCGGTCGAAAGGCGGGGACGGGTTCACTCCCGTGGGCCAGGGACTGATCCCAGCAGCCGGTCTCGATCCGGCCAACTTTCGGATCCGCACCTGGCACAACGGCGAACTGGTCCAGGACGACACCACCGAGGACCTGCTGTTCCCGTTTGCCCGGCTGGTGGCAGACCTCTCGCAGCTGATGACCCTCGAGGAGGGCGACCTCATCCTCACCGGTACCCCGGCCGGCGCCTCGGTTGCCGCGCCCGGCGACGTCCTGGAAGTGGAAGTGAGCACTGTCGACGGCGGTCTCAGCAGCGGGCGGCTTGTCACCACGGTGAGGGAAGGCACGACGGCGTTCGCGGACTTTGGTGCCCGGCCAAAGGTTGACGACCTGCAGCGGGAGGAAGCCTACGGTTCCCGCGAGGCCGCAGGCCTGGCACCCGTTGGCGAGGCACCCGGGGCGGGCGCCGCCGTCGGGCCTGCCCTCTCCCCCGAACTGAAGGCCAAGCTCGAGAGCGTCGCCACAGCCACCTTGTCCTCCCAGTTGCGCAAACGCGGGCTTAACAACGTGAGCATCGACGGACTGCAGGCCACCCGACCGGACCGCAAGGTGGTGGGCCTGGCGCGGACCCTTCGCTACGTCCCCAACCGCGAGGACCTCTTCAAGACCCACGGCGGCGGATTCAACGCCCAGAAGCAGGCCATCGATTCCGTCCGCGAGGGCGAAGTCCTGGTCATGGAAGCCCGCGGCGAAAAGGGCACCGGAACGGTCGGTGACATCCTGGCCCTCCGCGCCCAGGTCCGCGGCGCCGCGGCCATTATCACCGACGGCGGAGTCCGCGATTTCACTGCCGTGGCCAGCCTGGAGATGCCCACCTACTTCGCCAACCCGCATCCGGCCGTCCTGGGCCGCCGCCACATCCCGTGGGACACCGACATCACCATCGCCTGCGGCGGTGCCACCGTCCAGCCCGGAGACATCATCGTGGCCGACGCAGACGGCATCCTGGTGATCCCGCCGGCCATCGCCGAAGAACTCGCGGACGACTGCATCCGGCAGGAACAGGAAGAAACGTTCATCTTCGAGATGGTCAGGCAGGGCAACAGCGTGGACGGCCTCTACCCCATGAACAAAGAATGGCAGGCCAGGTACGCGGAGTGGGAAGCGGGCAACAATGACTGAAGCTTTGCTGATGACGGGCAGCAAGTCCGAGCAGGCCTACCAGGCCGTGAAGGCCCGCATTGTGGAAGGTACGTATACGCCGGGCTTCCGGCTTGTCCTGGGCGCCATTGCGAAGGACCTCGGCGTCAGCGTGGTACCCGTCCGTGAGGCTATCCGACGGCTGGAAGCCGAGGGCCTGGTGACGTTCGAACGGAACGTCGGCGCCACCGTCGCCGGCATCGACCCTACGGAATACCTCTACACGATGCAGACCCTCAGCATCGTGGAAGGGGCAGCCACGGCGCTGTCCGCTCCGCTGATCGGGGACGCGGAGATCGCCCGGGCGCGGGCCATCAACGAGGAGATGCGCGAGTGCCTGGGCCACTTCGACCCCGTCCGGTTCACGAAACTCAACCAGGATTTCCACAGCGTCCTTTTTGAGCATTGCCCCAACCCGCACATCCTGGACCTGGTCCACCGTGGCTGGAACCGGCTCGCGGCGCTGCGGTCCTCCACCTTCCGCTTCGTCCCGGGCCGGGCCCACGCGTCCGTGGACGAGCACGACGCACTGTTGAAGCTCATCGCGTCAGGCGCCGACCCTGACTCCATCGAAAAAGCCGCACGCGCTCACCGGTCCGCCACCCTGGACGCATATCTGGCCCAGGCAAACCACCAGGCCCACCCCACCCACTGACCACCAGTTAGGACTTCAACGATGACGACCTCAACAGAAACTTCCAAGCACCACATTCCAGAAGATCTCCCCACCCACATCCAGCACTACATCAACGGTGAGTTCGTTGACTCCGTGGGCGGGAAGACCTTCGACGTCCTGGACCCGGTGTCCAACACCAACTACGCCACCGCCGCCGCCGGGCAGAAAGAGGACATCGACCTCGCCGTCGCTGCCGCCCGTGAAGCCTTCAGGAACGGCCCCTGGCCGAAAATGAAGCCGCGCGAACGCGCCCGGGTGCTGAACAGGATCGCCGACGCCGTCGAAGCCCAGGAAGAGCGCCTCGCGGAACTGGAAACCTTCGACACCGGCCTGCCCATCACCCAGGCCAAGGGCCAGGCACTGCGGGCGGCGGAGAATTTCCGTTTCTTCGCGGACCTGATCGTGGCCCAGTTCGACGACGCCATGAAGGTCCCCGGTTCCCAGATCAACTACGTGAACCGCAAGCCGATCGGCGTCGCCGGGCTCATCACGCCGTGGAACACCCCGTTTATGCTCGAATCGTGGAAGCTGGCCCCGGCGCTGGCCACCGGCAACACCGTGGTCCTCAAGCCCGCCGAGTTCACCCCGCTCTCCGCCTCCCTCTGGGCGACCATCTTCAAGGACGCCGGACTGCCCGACGGTGTATTCAACCTGGTCAACGGCCTCGGCGAGGAAGCCGGCGACGCCCTGGTCAAGCACCCGGACGTCCCACTGATCTCCTTCACCGGCGAGACCACCACCGGCCAGACGATCTTCCGCAACGCCGCCACCAACCTCAAGGGCCTGTCCATGGAGCTCGGCGGCAAGTCCCCCTGCGTCGTGTTCGCCGACGCCGACCTGGACGCCGCGATCGATTCCGCCCTGTTCGGGGTCTTCTCCCTCAACGGTGAACGCTGCACCGCCGGCTCCCGCATCCTCGTCGAACGCGCCATCTACGACGAGTTCTGCGAAAAGTACGCCGCCCGGGCCAAGAACATCGTGGTCGGAGACCCGCACGACCCCAAGACCCAGGTGGGCGCCCTGGTCCACCCGGAGCACTACGCGAAAGTCGCCTCCTACGTGGAGATCGGCAAGTCCGAAGGCCGGCTCCTGGCCGGCGGCGGCCGCCCCGACCACCTCCCCGAAGGCAACTACATCGCACCCACGGTGTTTGCCGACGTCGCCCCCGACGCCCGGATCTTCCAGGAGGAAATCTTCGGTCCCGTCGTCGCCATCACCCCGTTCGAGGACGACGACGAGGCCCTCGCCCTGGCGAACAACACCAAGTACGGCCTGGCCGCCTACATCTGGACCCAGAACCTGACCCGGGCGCACAACTTCTCCCAGAACGTCGAGGCCGGCATGGTGTGGCTGAACAGCCACAACGTCCGCGACCTCCGCACCCCGTTCGGCGGCGTCAAAGCCTCCGGCCTGGGCCACGAAGGCGGCTACCGCTCCATCGATTTCTACACCGACCAGCAGGCCGTGCACATCACCCTCGGCACCGTCCACACCCCCAAATTCGGCGCCTGAGCCACCGACCGCCGTCGTACCTGCCACGCCCCCTTTCAAAGAAGAGAGAATCCCATGACCAACTTCGTCCCCACCCCTACCGTCCCGGCACCGGACATCGTCCGCTGCGCCTACATGGAAATCGTGGTCACCGACCTCGCCAAATCCCGCGCGTTCTACGTGGACCTCCTGGGCCTGCACGTCACCGAGGAGGACGGGAACACCATCTACCTGCGCTCCCTCGAGGAGTTCATCCACCACAACCTGGTGCTCCGCAAGGGACCCATCGCCGCCGTCGCCGCGTTCGCCTACCGGGTGAAGTCCCCCGCCGAGGTGGACGCCGCCGAGGCCTACTACCAGGAACTGGGCTGCCGGGTGGAGCGCCGCAAGGAAGGCTTCACCAAGGGCATCGGCGACTCCGTCCGCGTCGAGGACCCGCTGGGCTTCCCCTACGAGTTCTTCTACGAGACCGAGCACGTGGAACGCCTCACCCAGCGCTACGACCTCTACTCCGCCGGCGAACTGGTCCGCCTGGACCACTTCAACCAGGTCACCCCGGACGTCCCCACGGGCCGCAAATACCTCGAAGACCTCGGCTTCCGCGTCTCCGAGGACATCCAGGATTCCGACGGCGTCACCTACGCCGCGTGGATGCACCGCAAGCAGACCGTCCACGACACCGCCCTGACCGGCGGCAACGGCCCGCGCATGCACCACGTCGCGTTCGCCACCCACGAGAAGCACAACATCATCCAGATCTGCGACAAGATGGGCGCCCTGCGCATCAGCGACCGGATCGAACGCGGCCCCGGCCGGCACGGCGTCTCCAACGCCTTCTACCTCTACATCCTGGACCCGGACGGCCACCGCATAGAGATCTACACCCAGGACTACTACACCGGCGACCCCGACAACCCCACCATCACCTGGGACGTCCACGACAACCAGCGCCGCGACTGGTGGGGCAACCCCGTGGTCCCCTCCTGGTACACCGAAGCCTCCCTGGTCCTGGACCTCGACGGCAACCCGCAGCCCGTCATCGAACGCGAGGAAAAGTCCGAAATGGCGGTCACCGTCGGTGCCGACGGCTTCTCCTACACCCGCAAAGCGGACGGGGACTCCGGGCCAGCCGGGGAAGCACAGGGTTTCAAGCTGGGAGCGCAGGTCTGACCGATGCTGGAGCCGACGACGATTGAGGCCATCGCGGACGAGCTGCTGGAAGCCGCGCGGACCCGCACCCCGGTCCCCCGCCTGACGGCCCGCTACCCGGACATGACGGTGGAGGACTCCTACGCCGTCCAGCAGTTGTGGCGGCGCCGCAACGAGGAAGCCGGCCGTACCCTGGTGGGGCGCAAGATCGGCCTCACGTCCAAGGCCATGCAGGCCGCCACCGGCATCACCGAACCGGACTACGGCGCCATTTTCGATGACATGGTGCTGGAAACCGGCTGCTCCGTGCAGTGGGACAGGTACACCCACCCGCGGGTGGAGGTGGAGCTGGCGTTCGTGCTGAAAGACGCGCTCAAGGGCCCCGGCTGCACCATCTTCGACGTCCTGAAGGCTACGGACTACGTGGTCCCGGCCCTGGAGATCCTGGATTCGCGGATCGAGATGGAGGGCCGGACCATCGTGGACACCATCGCGGACAACGCCGCGATGGGCGCCATGGTGATCGGCGGCCGCCCGGTCAAGCCCGATGCCGTGGACCTCCGCTGGGTCTCCGCCATCCTCTACAAGAACCAGACCGTAGAGGAAACCGGCGTGGCCGCCGGCGTCCTGGACCACCCCGCCAACGGAGTGCACTGGCTGGCCAACAAGATCGCAGCCCACGGAGACAGCATGAAGGCAGGCGATATCATCCTGGCCGGATCCTTCACCCGCCCGCTGTGGGTGTACAAAGGCGATACCGTCCACGCAGACTACGGACCACTGGGGAGTTGTGACATGCCGCTTCGACTAGAAGGCACGTTCCGGGATGCCTTGCGCGAAGGAAAAAGGTGAAGCGGGCCGGCCGCTTGCCGGGATGTGGGTCTGCTCCGGCAGCCCGCTGATCGCCGAGCTCTGCGCCGGCTCCGGCCTGGACTGGCTGCTGATCGACGCCGAGCACAGCCCCAACGGTCTCGAATCCGTCCTTGCCCAGCTTCAGGCCGATCAACGGCTACCCCGTCCAGGTCCTGGTGCGCCCGCCGGTCAACGACACCGTGCTCATCAAGCAGTACCTGGACCTGGGCGTGCAGAACCTGCTGATCCCCATGGTCAACTCAGCCGCGGAAGCGGAGGCGGCAGTGGCGGCCACCCGTTACCCGCCGGAGGGCATACGCGGCGTGGGGTCCGCGTTGGCCAGGGCCGCGCGCTGGAACCGCGTGCCGGACTACCTCGCCCGGGCCAACGAAACCATCAGCGTCACGGTCCAGATCGAGTCGACGGCGGCCGTTGACGCGGTGGAGAACATCCTGGCCGTCGAGGGCGTGGACGCGATCTTCCTCGGGCCCTCCGACCTCGCCGCGTCCATGGGCCTGCTGGGACAGCAGGAACACCCCGAGGTGCGCGCCGCCGTCGAGCACTGCCTCGCCGCTGCACAGGCGGCGGGCAAACCGGCCGGCGTGAACGCCTTCAACCCGGACACCGCACAGCACTACCTCGACAACGGCGCCAACTTCATCCTGGTCGGCGCCGACGTCGCCCTCCTGGCCCGGGGCTCCGAAGCCCTGGCGGCCCAGTACATCCCGCCCGCTGACGGCGGCACCCCCGCCAGACTACTGAATGCGGGGGTCACTTAGCGCCGGTAAGAGCCGACGGGATGGGCGCGCGGAGTGACCCCGCGTTGCGTGGCTCAGGCCGCGGCCGGTGCGGCCGCGGTCCGGGAGGCCGTCTGGTCGCGGAACCAGGCGGCCAGTTTCTTGCCTTTGCCCTTCCACCAGCTGTCCTCATCGCCGCCGTTCCGCCACCGGAAGATCACCATGACCATGATGAAGACCCGCCGGCGACGTCCTGCCACGTCCCGCTGGCGGCATGGATCAGCACGCTGACGGCACTGATCAGGATCGACGGCCAGGCCAGGGTTGTGAAGACGGTGTTGGCCACGTAGCGGCGGTGGGACCGCGGCACCGAGAGGGCGCGGACCATGTCGAAGCAGACACACACCACCACCACGGTCTGGCCCAGGGACAGCAGGATCGAGCCCGTCAGGGATCCTGCGAACATGGCAAGGGGCCTGGAGCCCGGAGTTCATGCCCTGCCCGCGATCAGTGCGGGTCCAGGTGCCGATTTACCCGGCGAAGAGGGATCAAACATGCGGTGCCCCCCGGCTGTCCTCGCTGTTTCGCTGGCTGTGATGCCAGCTACCTGCCAGGACAATTCAAACGGCCGGGCGGCCCTGAAGTCACGCAAACCCTGTACCCGTCTTTCCGCGGCGGCTACCCGGTCCCCGCGCGCCGGCGACTTGCCCGGGCGCGTCGACTACTTGGACGGACGGAGGCGACAACGCGGCGCGTCACTCGCCGTTCCGCGGCCGCCACACGACGACGGCCTGGGAGCGGGCCCGGGGGCGCTTGCCGCGGGCCAGGCTGACGACGTCGCCCGCGGCTCCGGCGGCGAAGATGCGGGAGTCCAGCCCGCGGGGGCGGCGTTCGAGTTCTTCGCTCAGTTCGGCGACACGCCGCTGCAGGGCTGCCACCTGGTTCTCCAGCTGGAGGATCCGTTTGATCCCTTCGAGGGAGACACCCTCCTGGGAGAGCCGCTGCACCTCGCGGAGCATGGTGATGTCCCGCTGCGAGTAGCGGCGGGACTTGCCGGGGGCGCGGCTGGGCGAGACGATGCCCAGCCGGTCGTACTGCCGCAGCGTCTGGGGGTGCATGTCCGCCAGCTCCGCGGCGACGGAGATGACGAAGATCGGCTGCTCGTAGTCGATGGCCATCGCAGGCACCCGTTCCTAGAGCCGGGCCTTGGCTGCCAGTTCGGCGCGGACGTCCTCGCCGGCGGTGGCCGCGGCGAAGGCCTTGACGGCCTCCTCGGCTTCCTTGTTCAGCTTCCGCGGGACGGCGACGTCGATGGTCACCAGCAGGTCCCCGGTGGCCTTGGCGTGCTTGACGCCGCGCCCTTGACGCGGAGGGTGCGGCCCGACGGCGTGCCGCGGGACCGGACCTTGACCTTGTCGCCGTCGATGGTCGGAACCTCGATGTCGGCGCCCAGGGCGGCCTCCGGGAAGGTGACCGGCACGTGGATGCGCAGGTTGTCGCCGTCGCGGACGTAGAAATCGTGGGGCTTCACCGAGACGATGACCATCAGGTCCCCGTATCCGGCCGGACCATACTGGCCCTTGCCGCGGACACGGACCTTCTGGCCGTCCTTGATGCCAGGCCGGGAGCGCACGTCGATGACTTCGCCGTCCGGTTCACGCAGGCCGATGGTGGTGCCGCG